>NZ_CP078063.1:0-3048879 GCF_024730625.1 Haloferax larsenii | reverse complement strand
CTTCTGGTACGGGTGGTCGACGGCCTACTACGTCGAAGACACAATCGTCGACCTCGTCGTCGACGTGGTCGGTGCGCTCGGGTTCGTCGCCCTCGTGAACGTGCTGAGTCGGCGTGGACCGCCTTCCACGACGTCCTCCTCGGGAACTGACCACCGGCAGCACCCTGCGACCCTCCGCTCAGACGGTGGCGACCGGACGTCCGCCGATGACAACCGCAGACCGGCCGACGCCGGACAGTCCTCCGGTTCATCTCGTGACGAAACGTCACAGTAACCCCCATCTCACACCCAGTAAGCAGCCAGTGAACTACCCCACCCTACTCGCTCACCGCTGACGCGGTTCGCTCCTTGAGGGTGGGGCTTCCTGTTTCCACGACGCGCTTTGCAGACACAACGGTGTCCACAGGGAGCGCAGTCTCCACAGGCGTTAACGAGAGCAAATCTCTCGTTCGCACATCAGAATCGCAGAGCGATTCTGAGGACGTTGATTCGGAGTATCCCACTCCTACATCTTCGAGACCGCGAGAAAGAATGTTCCACGCCGAGTTCGCGTCCCTGTCCGCCTCGAACCCACACGAGGGACAGGAATGTTCGCGCACCCACAGCGGCTTATCCGTTTTGGCTCCACAGGCCGCGCACTCTTTCGTCGTATCTTTCGGGTCAACCGCGACGAAGTGCGTGCCTTCGCGTTCGCACTTGTATTCGAGCATCCGCAGGAACGTCCCCCACGCCGCTCCCGCTCGATTACGAGAGTTGCCCGGGAGTTCGACCAATCCCTTCGCGTCCAAATCCTCAACGGCCACCAAGTCGTACTCGGTCGCGTAGTAGTTCGACAACTTGTGCAAGAAGTCTCGCCGCTTGCGCTTCAGGTCGGCGTGGTATTCGGCAACAACCCGACGTTGTTTTTCCCAATTCGCAGAGCCGTGTTCCTTCCGCGAAAGGTCGCGTTGTGCGCGTTCGAGTCGCCCACGTTCCTCGCTGAAGTCGGGGCTTTCGATGGCGTACCCGTCAGTATCGTGGGCGTACTTGAGAATCCCCACGTCGATACCAACGACTTGCTCTGGCTTCTCAGGTTTTTCCGGCGTGGCTTCGTCCACGTCGATACCGAACGTGGCGTACCACTCGCCCGTGGGTTCTTGTTTGACCGTGACCTGTTTGATGGTCGCGTTCTCGGGAATGTCTCGGTGAAGGTGAATGGAAATCTCACCGATTTTACTCAACCACAAGACAGGCCGACCACTCGTATTCTTGAGTTTGAAGCCGGACTGGTTGTAGGTGAGCGACCGATACTCCCGGGGCGGTTTCCACTTGAGCATTCCCACGGCGTGCCCATTCTCCTTCTGCGCTTTGAGCGTGGAGAGATTGTCGTAGACGCGCTTGACGACCATTTGGAGAACTTTCGAGTGAACGTCTCCGAGGTCGTCCCACCACGTTTTGAGGTCGGGAAGTTTCCCCTGAACCTCGTAGCGAGCAGGAATGCCGTCTTCCTCGTTGAGTTTGTAGAGGACGTGATTGTACAGTTGCCTACAAGTATCGACGTGGTGCAGAAGCGTCTCTGTGAGGGCTTCTGTCGGGTTGAGTCGATACTTGTAGTTGTAGTGCATCTATTCGTCTGAGTCGGGTTCGGAGACACGAACGACTTTCACGTCGGCTCCACGCCAGCGTTTGGGAACGATGACGTGGGCACTGTTCCCCGACGGCTTTGCCGTTCCGTCAAGGACTTCTTCACCTTCGATTTCAAACCTATCCATCACCGATGTATATACTATGTATAGATATAAAGGTGGCAGTGGGCCTGTGGGCCGGGTGGTGAACGTGTTTGAGAATCGTGCGGCGTTGACGAGACGCCTCGCGTCTCGTTTGCGCACGAGGGCTTTGCTCTCGTGAACGCTGTATCCCCTCCCTACTGCGCTACTCGGTCGCTCCGCTCCCTGCGTTGCTCCTTGAGGAAGGGGACATAGCGCCTAAATCCAGTTAAATTAACTCGGGAGGTGTCACGCCGTCGGGAAAACGTACATATCGCCGATTCCCATTGTATCCCCCATGCGACCACGGGGACACCCGCTTTTCGAACAGCCGAGAGACACACCCATCGACGCACCACGTCAGCCGTCCGAATCCTTCGACGCAGCGCGTCACTCACGCTACGAATGCTGAAACGAGCGTGGCAGCAACTGGTGCTCCCTCGGTGGGAAGAGCGCCCGGGCGAGATGGCGGCCGTCGGAGTCTGGGGAGCAGCCGTCACCGTGACACACTTCACCAGTATGGCGCTGTTTCTCTACTCGCGCATCTGGTGGTGGGACATCTTCGTCCACGCAGCCTCCGGATTCGGCGTCGCCGCGATACTCTTCGTCCTCAAGCCGCGGCTGTTGCGTTCGCCCGTCGCGTTGTTCCTCGTCCTCCCGATGGCCGTCGCTGCTATCGGCACGTGGTTCGAGGTGTACGAGCGACTCTTCACGGACTTCTGGGTCAACTGGTCGCTCGCGTACTATCTGGAAGACACGGCCGTCGATATCGTCGCCGACACCGCCGGGGCGGTCGTCTTCGGTATCGTGCGGCCGCTGTGGGACCGAGTTTCGACGTTGCGACGGGACCCCAACCGACTGTAATACGGTCCTAATTTCTCAGCCTCTCGCGACGGCCACACGGCTCGTGGAGGCGGTATCGATAAAAGGCGTTTGAGAGGTTCGCTTACGCGAGTTCGTGAATGTATCCAGAAATCGAAGATTTCTGGCTGCTCGAAGAGTTGGCTTAAGCCAACTCTTTGATATTCGCGCGGTTACACCGCGCGAGTTAGAGAAACTCTCTACGAGAGTTTCTCGATGTTCTCGGAAATCAGGGATTTCCGAGCGCTCGAAAAACTGTCCTTAAGACAGTTTCTCGATGTTCTCGACGACCTTCTCGGCGTACTCGCTGGTGGCGAGCTTGTTTCCGCCTTCGATCTGGCGGTGGAGGTCGTACGTGACGTCGCCCTCGGAGATGGTCTTCTCGACGGCGTCGCGGATGAGCTTGCCGGCGTCCTTCCAGCCCATGTACTCGAACATGAGACGGCCGGAGAGAATCATCGCGGTCGGGTTGACCTTGTCCTCGCCTGCGTACTTGGGCGCGGAGCCGTGGACCGGCTCTGCGAGACAGAGACCTTCACCGAAGTTCGCACCGGGTGCGATGCCGAGACCGCCAATCTGTGCGCCGGCGGCGTCGGACATGTAGTCGCCGTTGAGGTTCATCGTGGCGATGACGTCGTAGTCGGCGGTGCGGGTGAGAAGCTGCTGGAGCATGTTGTCGGCGATGCGGTCCTTGACGACAATCTTGTCCTCGGGCTTCTCGCCGTCGTATTCTTCCCAGAGTTCGTCCTCGGTGATGGTGACGTCGCCGAACTCCTCTTCTGCGAGTTCGTAGCCCCAGTCACGGAAGGCACCCTCGGTGAACTTCATGATGTTACCCTTGTGGACGAGGGTGACGGAGTCGCGGTCGTTCTCGATGGCGTATTCGATTGCCTCGCGGACGAGACGCTTCGTACCGAACTCGGTGATGGGCTTGATGCCGATGCCGACGGGGCCGTCGTGGATGACGTCGTCGTGACCCATCTCCGCTTCGACGAACTCCTTGACCTTCTGGACTTCGTCGGTACCGGCTTCCCACTCGATACCGGCGTAGACGTCTTCGGTGTTCTCACGGAACGTGACCATGTCCATCGCCGCGGGGTTCTTGACGGGCGACGGGACACCGTCGAGGTGGTAGGTCGGGCGGACGTTCGCGTAGAGGTCGAGCTTCTTGCGGAGCGCGACGTTCAGCGAGCGGAAGCCGGCACCGACAGGCGTCGTGAGCGGACCTTTGATGGCGACGCGGTGGTCACGAATGGCGCTGACGGTGTCGACGGGGAGGTTCTCGTCGTATTTGTCGCGGGCGGATGCACCGGCGTAGACGCGCATCCAAGATACAGAGCGCCCTGTCGCCTCTGCGGCTGCGTCGAGAACCTTCTGTGCGGCAGGACCGACGTCGGTTCCGATACCGTCGCCGTGGATAATCGGGATAATCGGGTTGTCGGGAACAGAGAGTTCGCCCGTCTCCTCGTCGACCGTGATCTTCTCGCCGTCTGCAGGAACCTCAATCTGGTCGTAACTCATGAACAATCAGGGGTTTTGAGTGCGTTGTAAAAGTCCTGCCGTTCTCCCCGTGTATTCGTAAATATCTCCGCAAGTCGGTCGCTGTCGATACGTTTACCGGACCCCTCCAACTGCACTCTGATATGCGAATCGTCCTTCACGGCGGTGCAGGTGACGCTCCCGACGAACCAGAACCACGGCAGGAAGTTCTCGACGAAGCGGCTGCAGAAGGAGTCGCGGAGTCAGACCCGCTTTCGGCGGTCGAGACGGCAGTTCGAATCCTCGAATCGGACCGCCGATTCAACGCTGGTGTCGGTGGCGCGGTGCAGTCTGATGGCGTCGTCCGAACCGACGCCGGCGTGATGCTGAGCGACCGCCGTGCTGGCGCAGCGACCGGAATGGAAGGCGTCGAACACGCCGTCTCAGTCGCCCGAGGGATTCTCGAAGAGACGCCACACATCTGTCTCGCTGGCGACCCGGCGGTCGACTTCGCGGCAGACATCGGTGTCGAGACGGGTGTCGACTTATTTACCGAGGAAACACGCGAGCGCTGGGAAGCGGCTGATGCACCCGAGGGGTCGCCGTCGGAGCACCTCACGTGGCTCACCGAACGCTTCGGTGGGAGTACGAGCGACCCGACCGCACAGGTGAGCGACGGTCAACTCGCCGCCAGCAACGCCGACCTCCCAGGACACGACACGGTCGGCGCAGTCGCAACCGACGGTGAGACGTTCGCGTCCGCGACCTCGACAGGTGGCCGGTGGTTCGCCCTCGCCGGGCGCGTCGGCGACGTTCCACAACTCGGCTCCGGGTTCTACGCGTCTCCCGCAGGCGGTGCGTCGACCACTGGCGCTGGAGAGGACATCGCCCGCGTGACGCTCGCTCGGCGAGCAGTCGGGCATCTCGAACGCGGCTGCGACGCGCAGACGGCTGCCGACCTCGCCATCGAAGAGTTCGGCGAACTCACCGGGTCGTCTGCGGGCGTCATCCTCCTCGACGACGAGGGGGTCGGCTCCGCGTTCAACTCCGAAGACATGCAGACGAGTACGGCCTCTCGATAGCGGCGTACCGATTCCGAATACGCCGCATTCGGCGGGGATAGAAGCGCTCCCGCCGAGATAGAGATATACTAGCGAGTGCTATAGGGGGTCATGACACAAACGCCCAGTGACTCGTCCGTCTCGTTCGCCGACAGCATCGTCTCGACCTGCCGACCCACGCTCGGAGACGCACTCCGGAGTGTCATCTACTTCACGCGGGAAGACTTCGACCTGCTCTACGTTCGACAGGACCTCTACGGTGGTGACGAAGAGAAGGCTCGTGCAGTGAAGGCTGGACTCGTCGAAAGCGAACGAACGGGTTTCGGCCCCCAAGAAGCGTACGGACGAGAGACCCACGGAGAATCGACCCCCGAATTCGGTGAGTACGAGTTCACGCTCCGCGTGTTCTCGGAGGGCTTCATCGGCCGCGTCGTCGTCGGCGACCACGGCGTCATCGTCACGACCGACGAACTCGAACTGAGTGAATTCGAAGAGATGGAAGTTGCTCTCGGCCGAATACTCGAATCTGGCTGGAAGGCATAACTCTCCGCGACGTTCCGAGAGACCACCACGTCTCTCTCTGGGTCGTCACCATTCCAATCAATCAATTAACACTATTACAATCTATTGTGAATAGGATAACATGTCTTCGTCGTATCTCGTCGAGTGCCACGACTGTGACTTCGAGAAAGTGATGATTGGTGACGACTTCGCACAGTGGACTGCGGACAAGCATGAAGATAGAACGAACCACTCGGTGTCGATCCGGAACACGACGACCGATAGGGTCGTCTATTCCTCGTCAGAGTAGCCTAGCTACGACGACGGCCCGGCCACGAGGACTTCGCCCCTCGTTTGAATCGCGAATTTACTCACTTCGGTCGGGTCGACAGGAGTGTTGTGGTGGTCGTCCATGTGTTCCATCAACAGCACGCCGACTTCTTCCGGCGAACCTGCCGTGATGGTCGCACCGCAACCGGAGAGACAACTAGTTTTGAAGGGCATAGACCTTATACAAAACTCATTTTGGTATATATGTTACTATATGTGAAGTTTCTTTCCGGGAAACAATAGTGCGGCACTTGATAGCACAGACAGGAGGGAGTGCTGCACCTCGGTGAATCACTCGCGCGTCCTCTGTCGGTGACTTCGGAGACCTGTTCGGTTGTATTACTCTTGTGGCCGTCAAGCGACGTTCGGCACCTTCAGACGGATGGGAGCGCCGAGAGACTGCCTTAGAGACGGAGTAAGTGTGTGGAAACCGAATCCGCCGAGTCAAAACCCCGAGTGCGGCGAAATAAGGACATTTAGACAGGTGATAAGCCGCTTTTCCCGTGTGAACAGTCGCGGGAATATAAGAGGCCGAACTGACACGTTCGGCTGTGAGCGAGGAACCAAATCGAACCCGACGAAGAGTACTTCAGTCGATTTGTGGCGTCGGCATCGCTGGTCTCGCTGGTTGTAATTCGACTGGCGCACTGCATATTCCGCCGACAAAAAATGGTGCTGCCGAGGCACCGGAGTCTGTCAAGTTCGTCGAAAATCCCGAAGCGGTTCATCCGACACTCGTCGAGGAGACGACAGTCGCTTCGGACGAGGTTCTCATCGGCTTTCGACTCGAAGATTCGTCGCTTCCGTTTACCACCGAAGTGTATCGAGCACCGGACGACGCCGAGGTCCAAGCCACGAAGACCTACGAGACACAGGACCTCTCGAACGTGGACCTCGTTCCAGAGACACCGGAAGCGCTCGACACCGTCGAAACCGACCGAGAGGACATTCACTATGCAACGACCACTGTCGGTGAGCCTCTCCCTGTTACACTCGTGGCACGCCACGACAGCGAACCGCTGGACTGGAGTGCTTGGTCGCGAACCGGCTACCCGTACGACGGCCACAACGAAGACAACCCCGCGGTGAAAGTCGACTGCTACTGCGGCGGAATGACCTACACGGCACCCCGTGGCGGGACGTGGGCACGAGTGATTCAGGTGACGCCGACCGAGCGCGTCGACCCCGGTACGACTATCGTGCTCAACTGGACGTCCAGTCGGTTCTGAACGGCAGTCTAGGTAGTGGTTCGTAGCGATGCGGAGCCAACTACTCGACGCCCTCGACGAGTCGTTCTAACTGCTCCGGCGGAACCGCACCCCGAGCAGCGTACCCATCGTACGCGAACGTCGGCACGCCCGTCACCCCGTGGCGCTGCGCTTCGGTGAACTTCTCTCGTACCTCAGCCCGAAGCGCCTTGTCGTCCAGTGCCGACTCGACTTCGTCGCCATCGACACCGACAGATTCGGCGAGGTCGACGAGCAGTGTTTCGTCGCCGATGTCCTTGCCGTCCTGCCAGAGCGCCTCGAAAACGGATTCGTCGAAGGCAAGCCACGTCTCGTAGTCGTACTGCTCCTTCAGATAGTACGAGACCACTTGGGCTGGAAGCGAGTCGATATCCATCGAGATGTCGAGCGTCATTTCGACACCGTACTTCTCTTGGAGGCGGCGAACGCTCTCTTTGGCCTGCTCGTAGTACTCGTCGTCTTTCCCGTCCTCGACTGACGAGTCGATGCTGCCATCCGGGCGTCGCTTGTGGCTTCGCAAGTCGAAGGGGTGCCAGTCGATGTCGAGGTCCTCGTCTCGGGTCGCTTGATACTGTGAGAGCGACTGGCGACCGAGATAGCAAAACGGACAGACGTAGTCGGAGTAGATGGTGATTCGACCGGCTTCGTCGTTGGTCATAGTATTTGTTTTGAACTTGATTACAAAAATGGTTGGATGCGAGAAGCGTCAATGAAATATAGTGAGAACACTCGATTGGCCAGAGTTCAGTCCTCCGGCAGAAATCGCTCGGTTAAGAGGACGACGACACCTATCGAAACGAGCGCAACGACGATGTGTGTCTCTTTGACGAGTGGATAATATATCGAAATAAATGCCGATACCGCTATCGAGACGACAAACAGCGTTCGGAGTATCCACTTACGTTCAGCCACGAGACTGTGTTGAAAGACGTATATCCGTGTTTGTGTCCAACCGTATACATATCTCTTTAGGTGCGCTTCGGACTTCTATCCGAGATGCGTCTCGAACCAGTCGGCCGCGAGGTCGGCGACTTCCTCCAGCTCGCCGGGGCCTTCGAACAGGTGGCCCGCGCCCTCGACGACTTCGAGTGATTTCTCGCAGTTGAGTTCGGTGAACGCGTCGCGGTTGAGTTCGAGGACAGTGTCGTCCGCGCCGCCGACGATGAACAGCGTCGGGGCACCCACTTCGTCGAGGCGTTCTTCCGCGAGGTCGACGCGGCCGCCGCGGGAGACCACCGCACCGGTCTGGTCGTATAGTTCAGCGGCTCCGCGGAGGGCTGCTGCGGCTCCCGTACTCGACCCGAAGTAGCCGATATCGAGGTCGGCGGTGTCGTCTCGGTTGCGGAGCCACTCGGTCGCCGCGAGGAGGCGCTGTGTCAGAAGCGAGATGTCGAAGCGCGTCTCGTAAGTTCGGTCTTCTTCCTCGGTCAAGAGGTCGAAAAGCAGCGTTCCGAGACCGCGCTCGCGGATGACGTCCGCGACGAAGTTGTTTCGAGGACTCTTGCGACTGCTGCCGCTTCCGTGCGCGAAGACGACGAGACCTGACGCACCCGGTGGGACCGCGAGGTCTCCTTCGAGTTCGACGCCGTCGGCGGGTATCGTCACCGGGGTCGGTTTCGTGCCACTCATACACATGGATTGTCGCCGTCGGGGTTAGTAATGCACGCACTCAGTCGGTTTCTGTGTGGATTTCGAAGTTCACGGAGCCTGACGGTCTGTTTTTACATAATTAATGTTAATAGATTTTCGAATGTATACTGACTAGGTATGGTGAGTGTCAACGAACTTCGAACGATGTACGAGCAGATGGTGACTGCTCGGTACTACGAAGAACAGCTACAGGAAGAGTATCTCGTCGGCAAGCAACCCGCGTTCGACATCTCGGCGGGGCCGATTCCGGGCGAGTTACACCTCGCTGCCGGCCACGAAGCATCCGGGGCGGGCGTGTGTCTCCACCTTCGCGACGACGACACGGTCACAGCGCCGCACCGACCGCACCACGTCGCTATCGCGAAAGGCGTCGACCTGAAGAAGATGACAGCCGAGATTTTCGGCCGAAAGACGGGGCTGTGCCGCGGGAAAGGCGGTCACATGCACCTGTTCGACCCGGACGTAAACTTCGCGTGTTCGGGCATCATCGCGCAGGGCTGTCCGCCCGCTGTCGGCGCGGCGATGGCCGCAAAGAAACGAAACACGGACTCGGTCGCCGTCGCGTTCCTCGGTGACGGGGCCATCGACCAGGGTGGATTCCTCGAATCGCTCAACCTCGCGAGCGTCCACGACCTGCCGGTCGTGTTCGTCATCGAGGACAACGACTGGGCGATTAGCATGCCGAAAGACCGCGTGACCGACGTCGAAGACGGCTCTCGGCGCGCGTGGGGCTTCGACCTGCCCGGCGAGCGAGTCGATTCGGACGACGCCGTCGCCGTCGCCGAGGCAGCCGGGAAGGCAATCGCTCGCGCCCGCGACGGGAACGGCCCGACGCTCCTCGAAGTACAGGTCCACCGCCGGATGGGGCACTTCATGGGCGACGCGGAGGCCTACCGCCCCGAAGCCGACATCGAGCGGGCGAAACAACTCGATTCCATCGAGCGCATCGCGGACGACCTGCGCTCCCACGGCGTCGAGGACGACGAACTCGACGAGATTCGCGAGCGCGCACACGAGCGCGTCGACGACGCAATCTCGTGGGCAAAAGAACAGCCGGAGCCGTCTCCAGAAGAGGCGTACGAGAACGTGTTTACCAACCCGCCGGCGACGGCGGCGACCGACGGCGGCAACGAGGGAGGTGACTGAGCATGGCGACTGAATCACGAGACGTTACCGAAGCGACCGAGACAGAGCGGGAACTGACGATGAGCAGGGCGATGGTCGAAGCCATCGCGTGGGAGATGCGAAACGACGAGGACGTGTTCCTCATGGGCGAGGACGTCGCCGACTACGGCGGTATCTTCTCCAGTACGACCGGCCTTCTCGACGAGTTCGGCCGGGACCGCGTGATGGACGTACCCATCAGCGAGACGGCGTATCTCGGCGCGGCCGTCGGCGCGGCACAGGCCGGAATGCGCCCGATTGCCGAACTCATGTTCGTCGACTTCTTCGGCGTCGCCATGGACCAAATCTACAACAACATGGCGAAGAACACCTACATGAGCGGGGGGTCTTTCTCCGTCCCGATGGTGCTGACCACGGCAGTCGGCGGCACCTACAACGACGCGGGGCAACACTCCCAGACGCTCTACGGAACCTTCGCCCACCTGCCGGGGATGAAAGTCGTCGTTCCGAGCACCGCCTACGACGCCAAAGGGCTGATGCACAGCGCCATCCGCGACGACGACCCCGTGGTGTACATGTTCCACAAGCGCCTGATGGGTCTCGGCTGGATGCCGTCACCGTCCGGCCCGAAGACGGCTGTCCCGAAAGAGGACTACACGATTCCGTTCGGTGAAGCGGACATCAAACGCCCCGGCGACGACGTGACGGTCGTCACGCTCGGCCTGCACGTCCACCGGGCACTCGACGCCGCGAGCAGGCTCGAAGACGACGGCGTCGACGCCGAAGTCGTGGACCTGCGAACCCTCGTCCCGCTCGACACCGACACCATCCTCGACTCGGTGCGCAAGACGGGGAAACTCCTCGTCGTCGACGAGGACTACCAGTCGTTCGGCGTGACGGGCGAGATTATCGCGCGGGCCGCAGAAGGCGCGCTCGACGACCTCTCGGCGGTCAAGCGCCTCGCAATCCCGGACGTGCCGATTCCCTACGCCCGGCCGTTGGAAGACGAAGTCATCCCCGGCACCGAAGGCATCGCCGAGACAATCCGCGAACTCCACGAATGAGCCAGCGCGACCGACGAGTGGGGGCCGCCCATGGCTGAGACGGTCGACGTGGACTCGGCGACGGTCTGGCCCGAAGACGCGGACGACGTCACCGAGGCGTACCTCGCCAACTGGTTCGTCCGCGAGGGCTCGGCGGTCGACCAAGGCGAGACGCTCTGTGAGATGCAAGTCGAGAAAGTGAGTATCGACGTGACCGCGCCCGTGTCGGGCACCGTCACCGAAATCGTCGTCGGCGAAGGTGTCGACTTCGACCGCGGCGACGTGCTCGCTCGGATTCGACCGAGCGCGTGAGGGGGAGTCGGGGAGGCCAGCCCTGACTCGGCGGCACTATTCGATTCGGCGGCACTATTCTTTTGCCACGTTGTTGGAGCGTCCTCAGACCAGCGCGGGCTGCCGGGGTTCGAGAATCTTCGAGTCCTTGCGCGACTCGTGAGTCACGTCCACGTCGATGCTGACGAGGTCGTCGGCGTGGAAGTCGTAGGCGGTGAGCGTGCCGCCGTAGACCGCGCCGGTGTCGAGACCCATCGCGTGCTGGAAGACTGCCGGGTGAGCCATGACGGTGTGGCCGAAGAAGACGCGCTCGGGGCCGTCGTAGTGTTCGAACCAGAACGGGCCGTCGTAGCTGTCGCCGGGGTTCATCGCCCGCGTGTTCTGTAGCTTGTCTACGTCGTGTTCCTCCAGCGGGACCTCGGGGTGGACGCCGCCGTGGACGACGAGCGTGTCTTCCCACGAAATTGCGACCGGCAGTGACTCTATCCAGTCGAGGTCTTCGTCGGTGAGCGCGTCGATTTCCTTCGTTCCGCGGATGAGTTTCTCTTCGTTGTTCCCGCGGACGGTGAGGAAGTTGTCGCGCTCGCGAACGTAGTCGACGACGCCCTTGCTGTCGGGACCTTTCCGAACGAGGTCGCCGACGAAGACGACGAGGTCGTCGTCGGAGGGGTCAAGGCGGTCGACGAGGCGTTCAAGCGCGGGCAGGCACCCGTGAACGTCGCCGACGACGTACACGTCGTCCCAGTCGTCGATATCGACTCGAAGGTGCTGCTCGGCGACGTCGGGATGGAAGGAAAGTGCGCTCATATCGGTCTGTCTTCCGATACGGATGCTCTGTGGTTAAGAAAGGCTTGCTAGTTGTGGAAATTTGAGCTATATAGTCATGCGTCACTGTGTGACACCCACTGATTTCGTCCCGCAATCGCTTTCCCACGGCGTCCCGAAGTCGCGGGCATGAGTATCGGACCCCTCGACGACGAGACGGTCGAAAAGTATCAGGAAGCGGGGGAGGTACTCCGCACGGTGATGGACGAGTCGGCCGAGATGGTCGAACCCGGGGTCACCCACCTCGAAGTCGCGGAGTACGCCGAAGGGCGCATCCGCGAACTCGCAGACGGCTGTGCGTTCCCCGCCAACATCAGCGTCAACGAAGAGGCGTCGCACGCGAGCCCCGGCCGGGACGACGACACCGTCTTCGGCGAGGACATGGTCTGTCTCGACCTCGGCGTCCACATCGACGGCTACATCGCCGACGCGGCAGTGACCATCGACCTCTCCGGAAACCCGGAAATCCCCGAGGCAGCCGAAGAGGCGCTCGACGCCGCCCTCGACATGGTCGAAGCTGGCGCAGACACGGCCCACATCGGTGCCGAAATCGAGGACGTCATCCGCGGCTACGGCTACACGCCGGTTCTCAACCTCTCCGGACACGGTGTCGAGCGATGGGACGCCCACACCGACCCGACCATCCCGAACCGCGGCGCAGAACGCGGCACGGAACTCGAAGTCGGCGACGTTATCGCAATCGAGCCGTTCGCCACCGACGGTTCCGGCAAAGTCACCGAAGGCTCGAAAAACGAGATTTACAGCCTCGTCAACGACCGTTCGGTCCGCGACCGAATGTCGCGCAAACTCCTCGACGAAGTTCGCGAGGACTACAAACTGCTGCCCTTCGCGGCCCGCTGGTTCGACGGCGGCCGCTCCGAGATGGCGATTCGCCGTCTCGAACAGCAGGGCGTCTTCCGCGGCTACCCCGTCCTGAAGGAAGAAGACGGCGCGCTGGTCGGGCAGGCCGAACACACCGTTATCGTCACCGAAGACGGCTACGAGAACATCACGGCGTAGTCGCGTTCGGAGACCGAAACCGCTTGCATCCCCCCGTCCCTTCACCCCCTCATGGACCAACTGTTCGCACCGTGGCGCATCGAGTGGGTGACGCGTGACGGCGACCAAGACGCCGAAGCTGCGGACGAGGACCACTGTCCCTTCTGTGCACTCCCCGAGCGCGACGACGACGCCGAGAGCAAAATCGTCGCCCGCTCGGAACACTCGTTCGTTCTCCTCAACAACTACCCCTACGCACCCGGTCACGTGATGGTCATCCCGTACCACCACACCGGCGACTTCGCGGACCTCTCCGACGAACAACTCCTCGACCACGCCCGACTCAAGTCCCGCACGCTCGCCGCGCTCGACGCGGCGTTCGACCCCCACGGATTCAACACTGGCGAGAACCTCGGCGGGTCCGCGGCGGGCGGGTCTATCGACGACCACCTCCACACCCACGTCGTCCCGCGCTGGAACGGTGATACAAACTTCATGCCGGTCATCTCGGACACGAAGGTGCTCGTGCAGGCGCTAGACGACTCCTACGACCAACTCCACGACGCCTTCGCCGACCTCGACGAGGCAGTCGTCCGCGACGACGACGAAGCTGTCTTCCTTAATTTAGATTGAGTCTAAAACTCTCGTGAAGCGCGTCTAAAAGGCCTCAATAGCCCGAAGCTGATTTTAACCCCCCGTTCGAAAGCCACGGTAATGGAGCGGAAACGGGCCATCCGTCGGGTCGGTGTCGTCGTCCTCGTGGCGAACCTGCTGCTCGTCCTCGGAAAGGGGGCAGTGTGGTGGTCGACGGGGAGCTTGGCGGTCGGGTCCGAGGCGGTGAACAGCCTTGCAGACACCGTCTACAGTACGATTATCCTCGCCGGGCTGTATCTCACGACGAAGCCGCCGGACTTCGAACACCCGCACGGCCACGAGCGAATCGAACCGTTCGTCTCGCTTTTCGTCGCCGTGGGTGTCTTCGCGGCGGGGGGCGCGATTCTCTGGCAGAGTACGACGAGCATCCTCAACGACACCTACGGCGGCTCCGCAGGGACACTCGGAGTCTTGGTTCTCGTCGCTGCCGCGGTGTTCAAATACGGTCTCTATCGCTACTGTGACCGTGTCGGCCGCGAACGGAACTCGCCGGCCCTCGTCGCCGCCGGCCTCGACAACCGAAACGACATCCTCACCGCCGCCGCCGCGCTCGTCGGCGTTCTCGGCAGTCAGGCGGGCTATCCCGTCCTCGACCCGCTCGCCGCGATGGTCGTCTCTCTCGGTGTCATCTACACGGGATTCGAAATCGTCCGCGACAACGTGAACTACCTCGTCGGTGCCGCGCCGCCGGAGTACCTCCGCGCGCTCATCGTGCAGACGGCGCTCTCGCACCCTGACGTCTACGGGGCACACGACGTCGTCGCCCACTACGTCGGCCCGGAAATCGACGTGAGCCTCCACATCGAAGTCGAAGGCGACATGACGCTTGCCGAGGCCCACGACATCGAGTCGTGGGTCGTCGGCGCGATTCAAGAAATCGACGAGGTCGACGACGTGTTCGTCCACGTCGACCCAAGAGAACTCGGCGAGTGGAAAGAAGACGACACTGACACGGAGCGCTTTACTGCATTCTCCCCGGACGGCGGCGACAAGCGGTAGCTCGTTCGGCCCTCGTCTCGCCACCGACGACGGTCAGATAGCCTGACTGAGTTCGAGTCGGAGCGACCCGAGATATGGCACGTGGAACTGCGCTTTCGACTGTACCCACTGCGGGCGAACAGGCGGTGCGATATCCGTCGCCTGGTCGTAGTATTCGTTGTTGTCGCCGCGGGTGATGTACCCCGAATGCGGCGCGGGACAGTGCCACAACTCCGCACAGGAGTCGGCACCCTCGACGTACGAGCGGTTCGCGTCGTCGTACCAGTTTTCACCTTTCTCGACGAAGAAGACGGCTCGGTGAATAATCGGGGACTCTTCTCTCGTCGGTTGCGAGAAGATAATCACGTCTCCCGCCTCTCCGATTCGACCGTATCCATTGCTCTCGTTGGCCGTGACGACTCCATGTTCGTCTGCCGCAGGTCCGGCGTATCGCCCCTCTTCGGAGACGATGACGAGGTCCCCGCGTTCGAGATGTGGTTCCATGCTCGGACTTTCTATCGCGACCATCGGTGGCCAGACACCGGTGACGGCAAAGAGGAGGAACGCGACGAGAGCGACTGCAGCGAGCGTCTGGAAGACGTCCCCGGCGAAGATGCGCCAGAGTGACGGGCTGTCGGAGGACACAGCGAATAGACGGGGACAAATGACAATAGTTTGTTGATTTTAGGGACAGAACGGTTACGACCGACTGTTGTGTCAGTACCCGTGTGGCTCTCTCGTACGATATCGTCGCCGAATTTCCCGACCCCGAAACGTACGTCGCCCTCCGCGATGCCGCCGATATGGCACCTCGGTCGCTGGACGCAGCGAAGCGTGGCCTCCCGAACACGACGTTTGGTGTGAGCGTCGTCGCTGGGGGAAAAGAAACACCGTCAGCGGTCGGGGACAGAGATATTGTCGGCATGGGCCGACTCGTCGGCGACGGCGGCACAGTCTACCAGGTCGTCGACGTGGCGGTTCACCCCGACCATCAGGGGCAGGGACTCGGGACTCGCATCATGGACGCCCTCGTCGATTATCTCGACCGGGAGGCTCCGC
Source organism: Haloferax larsenii (assembly GCF_024730625.1). Classification (NCBI taxonomy): domain Archaea; kingdom Methanobacteriati; phylum Methanobacteriota; class Halobacteria; order Halobacteriales; family Haloferacaceae; genus Haloferax; species Haloferax larsenii. Next base: position 3,033,031 of record NZ_CP078063.1, on the reverse strand, counting down.
CGTCTGCCTTCGTCAATCTCCTCGCCGACGTAGACGGGTTTTACGACCGGTGGGGGTTCGAACCGACCGCCCCGGCATCGAAAGGGATGTTCCTCCGAGTCGGTGGTGATGGCGTGTCCGGCCGCGACGAGTGACGGACTGTCCTCACCGCGACGAATATTCGGGTGCTGTCGCGATGTCTACCCACTCCACCATCCACGCTGTTTTCAAACCCCTCGTGACACCGAGCGAAGATTTATGCCCGAATCAGACGCAAAACGTCTATGGATTCGGATGGCGTCGCTGGGTTCTACGACACGTGGGCCACCGTGTACGATGCGGAGCAGACGCCGACTGACGACGTCCAGTACTATCTCGACCGCGCCCGCGACGTCGACGGGCGGGTGTTAGAGGTCGGCTGTGGGACCGGTCGCATCTATCTCGACCTCCTGCGGGAGGGCATCGACGCATCCGGTATCGACCTCTCCTCGGGGATGCTCGACCGACTCAAGACGAAAGCGTACGCCGAGGGACTCGACCCCGACGTCCGTCGTGCGGACATGCGTGAGTTCACCGTCGAAGACCCCTACGACCTCGTTATCGTCCCGTTTCGGGCGTTCCTCCACAATCTGACCATCGACGACCAACTGGCTGCACTCCAGTCGCTTCTCGCCGCCACTGCCGACGACGGAGAGTTGGTGGTGAACTTCTACGCCCACGACTGCGAGTTCATCGTCGAGAACTACGGCATCGAAGAGACCGAGCAGGTCGAAATCGGCGACGAGAGCTATCGAGTGCTCCACCGCGCCGACTTCGTGGACGAAGTCGAGGGCATCGTCAAAGGCGAGAAAGTCCTGTTCGACCAGCACGACGATGTGGTCGTCTCAGAGACCTACCGCGTCGCGTCGATTACGAAACGCGAGTTCGAACTCCTGTTGCGACTCGTCGGCGCGTCGTCGTGGCGACTCACGAACCTCGACGGCGAGCCGGTCCAATCGGTCGAAGACGAACTCGTCTGGTCGATAATGCCCTAAGAGAGTCGCGGCTCAGGCGGCTTTCGGCTCGGCGCGCTTCTCGACGGGTTCGCCGAAGGCGTACACCGTCTGGTGTGCAGTGACCTCGACGCGAGTGAAGTCGCCGGGTTCGAGCCCGTGTTCGGAGGCGTTCTGGACGATAATCTGGCGGTACGCCGCGTCGCGGCACTTCACGGAGTCGCCGGTCCCCTCTTGGACGACGAGCACCTCCTGTTCGGTGCCGACCATCTCCTCGTAGGCCTCGGCGACGATGTCCATCTTCGCTTCGGACATCTCCTTGGAGCGCTCCTTCTTGATGGTCCCGCCGAGTCCCTTCAGGTCTGCCGCGTCGGTTCCGGGGCGCTTCGAGAAGCGCGTGACGTTGACCTTCTCCGGGCGAATCTCGCGGAGCAGGGCCATCGACCGCTCGTGGTCCTCGTCGGTCTCGGTCGGATAGCCGACGATGAAGTCCGTCGAGAGCGTCCAGTAGTCGAGCGTCTCGTCGAACGTCTCGACGATATCGCGGAACTTGTCCACGCGGTGCTGTCGGCGCATGTGTTCGAGCACTTCGTCCGAGCCAGATTGAACGGGCGCGTGGATGAAGTTGTAGAGCTTGTCGTGCTTCGCGAACACGTCGGCGAGTTCCTGGCGGATACCGTGGACGCCGCCGGGGTTGGCCATGCCGACGCGGACGCGGAAGTCGCCCTCGATTTCCGAGCAGATGCGGTCGAGCAGTTCGGGGAGCTTTCGGTCGCCTTTGTCCCAGCCGTAGACGCCGGTGTCTTGGCCGGTGATTCTGAGTTCCTTCGCCCCGGCGTGGACGAGCGCGCGGGCTTTCTCGACGTTCTCTTGGACCGACGGTGAGTCCACGCGGCCGGTCGCGAACTTCGTGATGCAGTACGAGCAGTTCGACATGCACCCACGGGCGATGGGGAGAATACCGACGATGCCGTCTAAGACAGGCTCGACACCGGGGCCGGGCGTCGGGCACTCGCCGTTGGTGACGGCGGTCGGCACGTCGTCCCAGTGGAGAATCTGGGCGTCGACGCCCTCGTCGCGGAAGTCGTCGCCCTGTGCGAGCGCCATACAGCCGGTGACGATGAGGTCGGCGGTCTCCTGTTCGAGTTCTTTGGCCCGACGGAGCATGTTCCGCTCCGTCTTCTCCACGACCGTACAGGTGTTCATGATGGCGACGTCGGCTTCCTCGGGACCATCGACGCGGTAGTGACCGGCGTCGCGGAGCGCTGACTCGATGGCGCGGCTCTCGCCGCGGTTCGAGGTACAGCCGTACGTCTCGATGTGGTATCGGGCCATTCGGTTATCCCACATATTGGGTCCGCGGGCAAAAGAGACGCGGTCTCAGCCGGTACTGCCCACAAGAACCTTGACAGATTATATTGAACAACCAGCATATGTCTCCCCGGTCGTCGTCTGACTCTCCGCGTTCGACTCGGCGGCAGTTCCTCTCTGGGACTGCCGGGACGACTCTCGCGGCGCTGTCGACAGTCGGTACTGCTGGCTGTCTCGGCGACGACTCACCAGCCACTGACGACTTCCCCGAAGGCGTCCAATTCGACACCGACTGGCCGACCTACGCCCACGACGACGCCAACACCGCCTTCCTTCGTGAGGGGGAAGCCGTCTCGGACCCCATCGTCGAGTACGAAGCCGACTTCGGGATGCCACTGGCCGAACCCGCAGCAATCGGAGCGCAGGCTTACACGACTAACGACCCACTCCAAATCGTCGATGTCGCCGGTGGTGAAGTCGTTGCGGAGACCCTGGGCGACAGTTGGGTGACTCCGGCCGTCCTCGATGGGAGTCTATATACGCCCACTCAAACGGTCCAGCGCCCCACTGAGATGCTGGTCTACGATGCCGACAGTGGCAGCGAGGTTCGAAGTATCGAACTTCCCGATTCCCCTACCACAGCCCCCGCCTTCTCCAACCAGCGCCGGACGATGTTCGTCGGCCTCACGGACGAACGCATCTGCGCAGTCGACCTCGATTCCGGCGAAGTGAGGTGGACTCGCGACCTCTTCGGTGCGGTTCGTAACCCGCTCGCGGTCAACCTCGGCCTCGTCTTCGTCGTCACGGAAGGACAGCGACTCTACTGCCTCGGGACTGACGGCAGCGGCTACTGGCAGGTGTCGCTCAAAACAGCCAACCCCGTCGCACCCGTCGTCGGCGACGAACGCGTCTACGTCGCCGGGTGGGACCGCATCGCCGCGCTGGAGAAACGAAACGGCAGCGCCGTCTGGGAAGACGACCGCGGCGTCCACGAACGACTCGCCTTCGACGGCGAGCGATTGTACTGCTCGAAAGGAGACCTTCGCGCGCTCGACACAGCCACCGGCGAAGAGCAGTGGTCCTATTCGCCAGCCAACTCGGCCCCGACTGTCGCCGGTGACACCGTCTACGTCGGCACCGACGAAGGCGAGTTGGTCGCACTGAATCGCGGTGGGACCGCCCCGCTCGAAGGCCGAGAGCGTTGGGCTGTCCCGCTCGGCGACTACGTCGGCCACTCGCTCGCTGCCACCGACAAGCGCGTGTTCTGCCCCGTGACTCGCGAGGATGGCCTGATGAGTCTGACCGTCGTCGCCGACGAGTCGATTGCTGGCCCCAACGTATCGGGGACGACGGCGGCAGCAGGTGGTGGTGACGCGTGAAACTGACGCGGCGCGACGTACTGAAATCGGCAGGGGCAGGCTCCGCAATCGGGATTGCAAGTCTCGCCGGATGCCTCGGCAACGATACCGGCTCGACTGGCGAGGGTCGCTCTGACTGGCCGCAGCCGCACTTCTCCCCCCAAGGAACGAGTTACAACCCCCGCGCGACCGGTCCCGAGTCGAAGCCAAACGAGGCGTGGGGCGTCGAAGTCGGCGGACTGGCTCTTGGTCGCCCCGTCGTCTTCGAAGACACCGTCTACTACGCGACGGGCGAGCGACTGCGGGCGTTCGCCATCGAGGACGGTACCGAACGGTGGTCGGTCGAAGTCGAACCCAAAAGCGGCTTCAGGTCGTCGGTGACGGTCGATTCGAACCACGTGTACGTCGGGAAGACAGGGACAAGAACAGGTGTTCTCGCGTTCACTCACGACGGCGAGGAGGCGTGGCACGCGCCGACCGAATCGAGTGTCCGCGCGCCAATCGTCGCACCGGAGCAGAACCCTGACTACGTCTACGCTGCCGATACCGACGGCTACGTCTTCCGAATCCGAACCGACGACGGGACCGTCGAGTGGCGGACGACGGTGTTCGGCCCCGTCAGGGCGCTGGCCACCCAGTTCGACAAGCCCGTCGTCGGAACCGAAGGGGGCGAAGTCGTCGTGTTCCTGGACAACGGGGCCGGACACGAACCAACCGGACTGTGGCGGACGAAGGTTCCCGGCGGGATACAGGCGCTCGCGACCGCCAACGACGATGTCTTCGTCGGGATGTTCGGCGGCGGCGTCGCCCGTCTCCGTGGCAGCCTGCGAGCCGGAAAAACCGACTGGCACCGCCCGGACTCGTCGCCGCACCGCTCTCTCGTCGTCGGTCCCGACCGTGTCTTTTCGACCGACGGCAGTGGCATCCACGCCTACGACGAACGAGAAGGGACGCGGTTGTGGGAGTCCAATGGCGACTTCTTCGCGCCGCCAGCAGGTGCCGGAAACACCGTCTTCGCGTCCGATACGAGCGAGGATGGTGGTGTCGTCGCCTACGACCGCTCGGGTGGCATTGGCGTCGGCGACGTTCGATTCGGAAATCGGCGCTGGACGTACTCACTCACAGGCGGCGCGGTGACGGGGCCGACTCCGGCCCACGACTCGGTGTTCGTCGTCGAGTCGGGCGGCGAGAGTGGTTCCGCGAGGCTAGTCGCGTTGCGAGCCGAGTGAGAAGGAACCCGACGAGAGAAAACTACGTTTCGGGTGCGCCGGAGACGATTTCGACGCCGGAAGAGGCACCGATACGCTCTGCACCGGCTTCGAACATCGCCAGCGCCTCTTCGTACGAGCCGACGCCGCCGGATGCTTTGACGGGCAGGTACTCGGCCATGAGTTCGACGTCTTCGACCGTGGCACCGCCATCGGCGAAGCCAGTCGAGGTCTTGACGAACGCGGCGTCTGCCTCGGCGGCCGCCTCGCAGGCCCGGTGCTTCTCGTCGTCAGTGAGAAGTGCCGTCTCGATGATGACCTTCACCGGGATGGGGACGGCGGCGACGACTTCCGAGATGTCTTCGGTGACGGCCTCGTCGTCACCGGCCTTGAGGCGACCGACGTTGATGACCATGTCCAGTTCGTCGGCACCGGCCTGCCACGCGTCGACTGCCTCTTCGCGCTTGGCGACAGTCGTGTTCTGGCCGTGCGGGAAGCCGACGACCGTCGCGAGGAGCACGTCGGGCGCGTACTCGCTGGCTTCGGCGACGTAGCACGGCGGAATACAGGCGTTCATCCCCCACTCGTCGGCGTCGTCGAGGATGGATTTCACGTCGGCCAGCGTCGTCTCGGGTCCGAGTACCGTGTGGTCGATTCGGGCGGCGAGGTCGTCTCGGTTCATACCCCGAGGTGGCGACGGGGACCTAAAGAACGTAAGGCTTTCACGCCGCCCCGTCGGGCTTCTTGCATGGCCATCCTCCCCGAAGGATTCGCGCTGCCCCCACTGCCGTACCTCGCCGTCCTCGTCGCGGGACTCGTCGGTGTGGGTGTCGGACTCGTTCGAACCCGGCCACCGGTCTCGGAGGGCCATATCCTCGCCCTCGTTCCGTGGATGGTGTCCGGGTCTGCGCTACACGTCTTCTACGTCCTCGACTTTCTTCCCCCGGCGCTCCGCCCCCTCGCCGGGACGCCCGCCGTCTACGCGACGGTGGCTGTGCTCGCGGGCGCGACGTGGCTCGGTCTCCACGTCGGCGACGTTGACACACCGCGGAATCTTGCGGTGCCGGGCCTCGCCCTCGCGGGCCTGCTCGTCGGGTTCGCGCTCTTCGTCGGCCTCGCTGGCGGGACGCTCGCCCCGCTGTGGCCCGGTATCGCGCTCGTCCTCTCGCTTCTCGTCGGTCCGGTCGCGTGGGTCGCCGTCACCCGCATCGCCCCGGAGGCGGCCGATGCGGGACGATTAGGCGCGCTCACCATCTTCGGCCACGCGCTCGACGCCATCTCGACTGCCGTCGGTATCGACGTGCTCGGGTTCGGCGAGCGGACGCCGCTCTCGAAGGTCATTCTCGAAGCCGCTGCCGCGCTCCCGACCGCCGAGGTTATCGGCGTCGGCTGGTTGTTCGTCCTCGTCAAACTCGTCGTCGCCGGATTCGTCGTGACGCTCCTCGCAGACTACGTCCGTGAGGAACCGACCGAGGGGGCGCTGCTCTTGGGTCTCGTCGCGGCCGTCGGTCTCGGGCCGGGCGTCCACAATCTGCTGCTGTTCGCCGTCTCGGGCGTCTGACCGGTCGGCGACCGAAACTCATCTGCGGGCGTGGCCGACCCAGCCGGCGACTAACTCGAACCGCACAAACTGTCTGATTTTTCAGAAGAATGGGATATCCGGGAGAGTTATCTAATCGGCGGACCGAGTCTTGGGGACGTATGTCCCGAGTTATCTGCGCCGGTCACGTCAACTGGGACGTCACACTCCGGGTCGATTCTCTCCCCGACCCCGACGGCGAGGCGACCGTCGAGTCCCGCGTCGGCGCGGGCGGCGGTAGCGCCGCCAACGTGGCCAGCGGTCTCGTCGGATTGGATGTCCCCGCGACACTCCTCGGAAGCGTCGGCGACGACGAACACGGCCACGCGGCTATCGCGGAACTCGCCTCGAAAGGGGTTGATTGCCGACATGTCGTCAGCACTGACGACGGCCCGACGACGGTCAAGTACGTCGTCGTCGACGCGAAGGGCGAAGTGTTCGTCCTCGGCTCTCCGGGCGTGAACGAAGTGTTCGAGGCGTCAGCCCTCCCGAAATCTGCCCTCGCCGAGGCCGACCATCTCCACCTTACGAGCCAAGCACCGGCGACAGCCGCCGAACTCGCCCGTCGAGCCTCCGCCGTCGGAACGACAGTCAGCTTCGACCCCGGCCGGAGAATCGGCGACCGCGGCTACACCGAGGCGCTTCGGCAGGTCGATTTCGTCTTTCTCAACGACCGCGAGGCGGCGACGGCACTGGGTGACTCTGGAAACGGTGGGTCCGTCGGCGACGCCCTCGACAACGCGACGCTCGTCCTCAAACACGGGCCGAAGGGCGCAGAAGTTCGGGACGGCGACGACACACACGTCCATCCGGGCTACCCGGTCGACGCCATCGACACGACCGGTGCGGGAGACGCGTTCGCGGCCGGATTCATCGCGTCTCGAATCGACGGCGAGACGTACGAGCGCGCCTTGGCTATCGCCAACGCCTGCGGTGCGCTCACGGCCGCCGAACCGGGGGCGCGGACACAGCTATCGTGGCGGCGACTCGACGATTTGGTCGAGGCGATTTGAGTCTCTACTGTAACGCATGGTGTAAACCACGCAACTGGTCGCAGTCGACGACCCAATCAATTTTATCCCTCCCTTGCATCGCTCGGGACGATGTTACAGCACGTGTTGTCCGTGGTTGCCGCCGTCGGTGCGGCCACGGGTATCGGCCCCCTCTCCGGGCGGCTGCTACTCGGGGCGTTCGCCGGACTCGCGGCGGCAGTCGTGATGGACATCCCGATGTGGCGACAAGAGGAGGGTTACACGCCCGCGTACGTCGCCGCGTCTGTGCTCCGGCGGGCCAGTCCGAACGAGGTTTCGTTCATCGACGCGAACGTCGTCCACCACGTCGCCGGCGCGTTGGCCGGCGTCCTCTACGCGCTCGTCCACCTCGCCGTCGACGTCGTCGTTCCCGACGTGCCCATCTTCGGGCTCGACATCTTCCCGCACGTCGTCGCCGTCGTCGTCGTCGTGCCCAGTATCTACGCGCTGTTTTCGTACTTCGTCCTCCCGCGGGCCGGGCGAGCAATCTACGAAGAACGGGCGACCGCCGTCCGCGGGCAGTGGCTCCGCTCGGCGCTCGTCTTCGGAGTGACGCTGCTCGTTCTCGGACCCGCACTGTTCGCTGGCATTCAGTGAAAAGCGTTCGTGGGGGCTAGTGCGTCGAATCTACTCTCTCAGTTCATACGTCAAACCGACTAATCCAGCGTGTCGTCAAACCGACTAATCCAGCGCTGGGCGACAGTAGCAACCACCCACCCCGACGTATTGGAGACGACGTCACCGACCGTATCCTCCCATCCACCCGCCATGAGGACGAAGTGCGGTGTCGCCGCTTCGAGTACCTCCCAAGCGATGCCGATACTGAAGAGGAACACCAGCGCCGCGACAGGGCTGACCCCGATACGGTACAACCACACCACGAGCGCGGCGCTACAGGCGGCGTGCATGGCGATGTCCCACCACCAGATTGACTCGTACAACGGGAGGAGCCCCAGACTCACGACAGCGAGCGTGGCAAACGTGAGAACCCGTGGGTTCGTCGCTGCGGTACCGGCCCAAAAACGCCACGTCTCGGTCGGTGCGTCGTGCGTGGTGGACGAGGAGGTCGTAAACAGGTGCGAGCCCGGCCGAGTTGCCATTGCCAAGAGAGACGGGAGTAAATCGGTTAGTTACTCATCCGTGACATTCCAGTTAGGCCGCCAAAAAGCGGGAAGATACACATTAACGTCCATCTTCGAAAGAATGTTCAAAATTCCAGATTATTTTGTGAAGCGGTCACAACGGCCACGGCCACCCTCTCATCGAGCGGTCGAATCCGGCGAACCGCGTCGTTTTTCACCACGACACGAGACGTTCGGATATGGCGAAACAGCCTCATCTCCTCGTCGAAGAAGGCGACGTGAACGATATCGCACTCATCCCCGGCGACCCCGGTCGCGTCGACCGTATCGCCAAGCAGTGTGAGAACGTCGAGGAGGTCGCACAGAACCGAGAGTACAAGGTCGTCAACGCGGAGTACGAGGGCGTCCCGCTGACCATCTCCTCGACCGGTATCGGCTGCCCGTCGGCCGCAATCGCTATCGAGGAACTGTCGCGCGTCGGCGTCGAGACGTTCATCCGCGTCGGCACCATCGGCGCGCTGCAGGAAGACATCGAAATCGGCGACATGATTGTCGCGACCGGTGCCGCCAAGGAAGAAGGAACCTCCAAACGCTACGAATCTGAAGTCTACCCGGCCGTCCCCGATTACGACGTCCTCTCGTCTCTCGTCGACGCCGCAGAGGCCAACGACGAAGACGTCCACGTCGGCCCCATCGTCTCCGACGACGCGTTCTACAACGAGTCCGACGAGTACGTCCACGACTGGAACGACGCTGGCCTGCTGGCTATCGAGATGGAGGCGGCGACGGTGTTCTCGCTCGCCCGCCGCAAGGGCCTCCGCGCCGGTGCAATCTGTACGGTCGACGGCAACCTCGTCGCCGGAACTCAGAAGGGTGCCGACTCCGACGACGAACTCCCGGAGAAGGCCAAGAACAACGTCGAACGCGCTATCTCCATCACTCTCGACGCCGTCACCGAACTGGCGTAAGGCACTCGCATGCGCCTCCGTCGTTTCGCGGCCAGGTTGGTCGTACGCACCCGGACGCTCTGGGGACGGATTCGGCGCAGAGAGCGGCGCGAGATGGTCGCATTCCGACGCTGGATAGAGAACACGAGTAATCTGCTGCATCTCACCGTCCTGCTTCTCATTCCGGTTCTCATCGGGGCGGTGACGTTCGTCTCCAACGCCATCGACGCACTCTCGTTCCTCCTGTTTCCGCCGCTCGCGTCGGGGACGTACACGCTTTTTTCGGACCCGGAAGGACGCTACGCCTCGCCGTATCGATTCATCCTCGCACTCACGGTGGGTGCCCTCTGCGGCCTCGTCGCCTACGGCTTCACGGCGTGGGTGCACGGCCCGACCGACATGGCAATCGTCCATCCCTCGTCGGCAGCGCTGGCTATCTTTCTGGCTGGCGGGGCGACGTGGGCACTCGACGTGGAAGCCCCGTCCGCGTTTTCGACGGCGCTCTTGACGCTCGTCACTGGCGACGTAGAACCCGTCGAATACGTCGTGAGCATCTTCGCCGCGAGTCTCGTCATCGCCGGGGTGTTCACGCTCTGGCGCGAGGAGTTCTACGAGCGCCGCGCCGAATATCTCTACGAGACGGTTCGCGGCGACGACCACGTTCTCGTCCCGATGCGGGGCGACGACAAGATGGCGACGCGAACCGCGTTCTTCGCCGCCCGCCTCGCTGCCGCGCACGCCGCCGGAAAAGTCGTCCTCCTCGACGTCTTGCCGCCTGACGAAGTGGTCGATAGCGAGGCTGAAAACGCACCCTCCGACTCGACACCGAACCTCCCCGTTTCGGAGACGACCGGAAATCCGGCAGCCGACGCGGCGGTCGAACGTCTCGAATCCACCGCCCATCAGCTTCGAACCCACGTTGGCATCCCGGTCGAAGTCGTCGTCGCCAGCGGGGACTCTCTCCCGGCGACCACGGAGGCGGCCGCGAACACCAACTCCGACCTCATCGTGACGCCGTACGAGGAAGACCGCGGCTTCCTCTCGGACTACGTTCGCGGGCTCTTCGGCGGCGAGTACGACACCGTCGCGTTTCGGTCGGTCGGGACCGAGTACTGCTGGCGTCGCGTCCTCGTGCTCGTGGCTCGGCCCGGAGATTCCGCACACGCGATGATAGACTTCGCCAGCCGACTCGCTGGCGAAACCGGCAGCGTGAGCGTGACGACCTGCATCTCGACGGAGGTCGAACGCCGACCGGCAGAGACGAAGCTCGCGAACCTCGTCGAGACGGTCGATGGAAACGTCGAGACACGAGTGTCGAAATCCGATGTGACGGCGTTTATCGACGCCAACGCGGCGAGCTACGACCTCGTCGTCCTCGGGTCGAGTGGCGACCGGTCGGCAGCGTCGCGATTCATCTCGCCGCCGACGTTCGAACGAATCAGAGAAATCGACTGCGACGTGGCTGTCTTCGACCGCGGGCTGTGAGTTGCGGTTCGCTGCAGGCTGTGAGTCGCGGTCGGCTAAACGACGTGACTCGCGGTCAGATGAATGACGTGAGTCGCAGTCGGCCGTGTGGAGCTAGTCGCTGCTGTTGCTCTCGGCCTCACCATCGCTACCGTCCACACCGTCATCGCTCTCCGCTGGCGGAGCGTCCGGCTCTTCGTCGAGAAGCCGGTCTTCGATAGACTCCAGTCCGCCGCCACCGATGGCGGACTCGGCGAGGAAGTGGCCGCCGAGCGCGGCGGGGCTGATGACCGTATTCGCCCCGGCACGCCGCAGTTTTCGTTCGTTCTCGCGCTGGCTCGCCGAGGCGACGATGTGCACGTCGGGGTTGAGTTGCCGGGCGGTGAGGATGGCGAGTGCGTCTTCGGCGTCGTTGCTGGTGGCGACGACGACAGACCGCGCCGTGTCGACGCGGCCGCGTTCGAGTGATTCTTCGTCGCTCGGGTCGGCCGTGAGCACGTCGTAGCCACGTTCCGTGAGGCGCTGGGCGCGCTCCGCGTTGGGCGTGATGATGAGCACGTCTGCCCGCCCGTCGAGTTCTTCGAGTATCGGTTCGGTCAGTTCCCCGTGGCCGAGGACGAGGACGTGGTTCTCCAGAATGTCGAGTTGTGATTCGGTCATGCGTCCGAGTGCTTTGGTGAGTCGTGCTTCGATTGCGGGCGTGAGCAGGACACCGAGCGCCACCGCGAAACTCGCGACGGTCACGAGCAGCGCCGACATCCCGAACAGTTTGGCGACGGGCGTCCGCGGCGTGATGTCGCCGTACCCGACGGTGCTGCCGGTGACGAGCGCGAAGTAGAACGCGTCGAACAGCGTCTCGACGCCGTTGAAATCTTCTCTGAGCGCGTACGCGCCGGCGGTCGCGTAGGTCTGTGCGCCGGCGATGGCGAGGAGTGCCGAGAGTTGCGTCACCGTCAGGTCGAGGTCGCGGTCGAACGCCCGACGATTGAACAAGAGGAGTCCGAGGCCGACGACCGAGAGGCTGACGAGGAGCGTGAGCGCGACGAGTGGCTCGATTCGGTCGGGCGACTGGACGAGTCCCTGCGCGGCGGACACCGGGAGCAAAATTATCGTCGTGTACCACGCGGCGCGAAGGCGGCGACGGAGACCGAAGGCGCTCGCGAGGAGCAGAAAGCCGGTCAACGTGCCGGTGAATCCGGCAGCGGTTCGGACGGTGTCCGGAATGTACGGCCCGAGCAGTCCCCCGGTCGCTGGCAGGCTGATGTTGACCAACCCGGTCACGGCCGAGAGGACGGCGACGACGAACACCACGGCTATCGTCGTCCGAGCACCGAACCAGTCGCGTACCGACACCATGTCTCCCGAAACTGTGGCCCAATCGTAGATAAGGAATTGGGTATTTCCCGGTCGATGGCGGCGGTGTCCCCCCGGCACGCATTTATTTCGCCGGCGACTTGACTGGGCTATGGCTTCACTCCCCGTCGAAGTCGTCTACGGACTCTACTTCGGCATCTTGACGGGTCTCGTCCCCGCCGCCGTCGCCTGGCTCTTGGGCTTCGGATTTCGGTATCTCACCGGCGTGACGGTTCCCGGACTCGCCGTCGTCGTCCTCGGCGTCGCCATCGCCGGAGCGAGTGGGGGCCTCATGGCCCTCGCCGACCCGACGATTACGCAGTCGGACAATCAGGTTCGGCTCACGGTCGCGCTCCTGGTCGTGTTGATGGCGTCGCTGTACGCCCACAACCGCGGCGACGCCTTCGCCAACGAGATTCCACGGAAGGTGTCGCTTCGGAAGTTGACCGAGCGAACGCTCTCGACCGACGTGGTCGAACTCGTCGGCGGACGCGGACAGGTCAGTATCTCCGTCTCTGGGGACGTCGCTGACGTAGAAGGCTACCCGCCGGTGCCACACGACATTCGGGCGGCCATCCGCGACGGGGAGTGGACGTTTCCGGCCGACATCCCGCTCATCGAACTCGAATCTCGGTTCGCCGACCGCCTCCAGACCGAATTCGACCTCGCGGCGGTCGAGGTGACGCTCGACGAGCGCGCTCGGGCGACTGTCGCCGCTGCCGCACCCTTTGGCGGGCTCTCGAAGCGCCTCCCACCCGGAAAACGCGCCGTTTCCATCGACGCGCTGGTCCCGACTGGCCTCGCGGTGGGCGACGAAGTCTCGGTCGTCGCTGGCAACGAGACGGTCCCCGCGACGGTCGTCGGCATCGACAACCCGGTCGAGGCACCCATCGTCGAGAGCGACGAGGACGACGAGTCGGACGCGACGAAACCAGCGCCGCGCGCTCCCACGGCTGCGGGTGGCGACGGAAGCGTGACGCTCGCCGTCTCTCGGCAAGCCGTCGATACGCTCGTCGGAACGACCCCCGACCGACTCGTCGTGCTCTCGCGCGGTGTTCGGCGAGAGTTCGAACTCGTGTCGTTGCTTCGGCGCGCAGGCAAGCGATTCTCTCGGCTCTCGGTCGGCGCGGATGCGCCTCTCGATGGGGTGACACTCAGTGATGCTGCCGTCCGCGACACCTACAACGTCGCCGTCCTCGCCGTTCGCCACGGTGGGGCGTGGACGATGGCCCCGCGGGGCGACCAACTGGTGAGCGCGGGGGATACGGTGTTCGCTGTCGGCGCTCGCTCTGACCTCACCGCGTTCGAGGAGGCGGTCGCATGAGCGAACTGTTCCTGTTCGTCGGGCAGGTCTCGATTCCGTCCGCTGGCGACCCGCTCGTGCGGTCGGCCCTCCGGTTCGTCGGCCTCGTCGTGGGTGCGTTCGTCGCCTCCAGCGTCGCCGCCATCCTCTATCGGTGGTACACCCGCGAGGTCATCCCGCGCTCGCTCGCGGTGCTCTTCGGAGCGGCGCTCGTCGCGCTCTATCTCAACACTATCGGCCTGTTCGGAGAGTTCGCCGCCGGAACCAACCCGGCCGTCTTCGAACCGGAGACGGTGCTGTACAACGGCGGCGCGCTGGCCGGGGGCGCGCTCGTCTCCCCGGTCGGCCGCATCGTCGGCGACAGAATCGCCACGGACGTGTTCGCCGTGGCCGGGGCGAAGGAACTCGACGCCGACGTGAGCCGGTTGGTTCGAACGGTCGGCCGCGTGACGACCGTCACGCTCCCCGAAGATATCGACGACATCGAGGCGTACGACCCCGTCCCCGAGACGGTCAAAGCGCAACTGCGCGAGAAGACGCTCTTGTTCCCGCGTCGGCTCTCGGTCCCCGAACTCCGGGACCGACTCGTCAGCCGAATCAAAGACGACCACGGCGTCGGCCACGTGGACGTGGAAATCGCAGACGACGGGACAGTCTCGTACCTCGCGCTCGGCAGTCGAGCCGCTGGACTCGGGCCGACACTCGGTCCCGGAACCGTCGCGATTGCAATCCGTGGCGACCCCGGTCCAGGTGCGGCCGCTGGCGACCCAGTTCAAGTGTGGGCAGTCCCCGATTCGGACGACGACGAAGCGGTGACTGAGGCGGAGAGTGCCACCGACGGCGCTGGTGAGTCACCTGCTGTGTCCGCCTCGGCCGACTCGGAGACTGCCGATGCCGAACCCGCAGGACCGAATCGCGTCGCGTTCGGCGAACTCCGCGGTGTTACAGACGGTGTTTCGACGGTCGCGCTCGACGAGGTCGACGCCGAACGGCTCTCTGGGGCCGACTCGTACCACCTCGTCACGCTCCCGGCGAGTCCCCACGTCGACCGTGAGTTCGCGTCGCTGCTTCGGACCGCAGACGAGACGATGGCCGTCGTCACGGTCAGCGAGGACTCGGCACTCGATGGAGCGACGGTCGCCGACGTCGAGACGACCGTCGTCGCGATTCGCACCCCGAACAGACCGGTCGAGGCTATCCCTGCCCGCGGCCGTGAGGTCGCTTCCGGCGAGATGCTGTACGTCGTGGGGAGACCGGAACTCCTGCGACAGGTCGAACGACAGGCAACTGAGGGGACGGAGACAGACGGTGGAGGCGACGAGGGTGCGGAGACAGACGGTGGAGGCGACGGGGATGCGGAGACTGATGGGGGAGATGACGGAGATACCAGTGACACGTCGGACGAGTCGGCAGCCGGGGACGACACAGACCCGTCGGCGCAACCCTCATGAGCCCCGAGCGTGGAGACGGGGGTATGGAGTGGAAGTTATTCGCCGACCTCGCGGAGGTCGCCGGGTCCCGGACGGTCGAAGTCGAGGTCGAACGCGACGCGACCGTCGGCGACGCCCTCGACGCGCTCGTCGGGAGCCACCCGCCGCTCGAATCCCGCGTGTTCGCCGACGACGGCGGGCTCTACGAGCACATCAACGTCCTTCGAAACGGCGAGCCCGCGCCGCTCGACGCGGCAGTCGAAGTCGGCGACGAACTCGCCCTCTTCCCGCCGGTCAGCGGTGGCTAGTCGCGGGCTTCAGGTCATCGCGTCAGACCGAAGGTTCGGGTTCTCACGGACGAACTGAACCAGTTGGTCGGCGTAGGACTCGAACGCTGGCGGGGCGATACCGGACCCCGCCAAGTGTGCTCGGGCGTTCGCACCGACGTACTGCGTCGGGTGCGTGAAGTACGCGAGCGTCTCCGGTTCGATACCGACGAGCGATTCGAGAGTGTCCCACCGTTCGAGTGCGGACTGCGCGACGCGACGGGGGAGTGGGAGCACGAGACCGGCCCTGTCCGCCGCGTCGAGGAGCGTCGACACGAACTGGCGAATCGTCGGTGGATTCGGGTCGCACAACTGGTAGGTAGTGTTCTCGGCGCGGTCGAGTCGAGAGAGGTGGTCGATAGCCTCGACGACGTAGTCCCGCGGGACGACGTTCAACTCGGTCGCGTCCGGGTCGCCGAGTCGCGGGACGACCGCGATTGACGGTTGCCGAAGGAGCCAGCGAACGAGGTAGTACGGCCCGTCGTACTTCTGGGTCTCGCCGGTTCTGCTGTCGCCGACGACGATTGCCGGCCGGTACACCGTCGCAGGAACCGCGTCCATTCGCTCGCGGACCAGCACTTCCGCGCGGAACTTCGTCTCCTCGTAGTGGTTGTTGAACGTCTGTCCGACGTCGAGGTCGGACTCGGTGAAGACGCCGTCGTAGCGACCGCTGACGTAACAGGTGCTGACGTAGTGCAGTCTGTCGACGCCGGCCGACTCGGCGAAGTCGAGGACGTGGCGCGTTCCATCGACGTTGACCGCCTGCCCGACTTCGGGGGCGACGCCCAGGTCGTAGACGGCCGCGAGGTGGTACACCGCCGTAGTCTGTGATTCGAGCGTCGAGTACGTCTCGGCGTCGAGGCCGAGTTCCGGGTCGGTGATGTCGCCTTCGACGAGCGTGAGCGACTCACGCCAGTCCGACCCGAAGATGTCCGTCGCCCGCGACACGGCATCGTCGTAGTACTGTGGCTGTACGAGACAGACGAGTTCGTCGGTTCGGTCGTCGAGTCGGCCGACCAGCGCGCTCCCGAGGAACCCCGGGAAGCCGGTGAGGAAGACGCTCACGGCCCCAACTCCGAGACGTGTTTCCAGAGTCGAGCGCCGACTGTCGCTGCCTCCGCCCAGAGTCGCTTTCCGCGCTTGGGCGGCGAGAGCGACACGACTCGCTGGGTCGCGACTGTCTGTGACTCCGTGTACTTTCGCATGCCACGCCGGCCGTGACGGCGACCGATTCCCGAGTCTTTCATTCCGCCCATCGGGGCGTCGAACGACCCCCACGCCGCGATATAGGCGTCGTTGACGTTGACGGTCCCGGCTTCCAGTCGCGTCGCGACTTGCTCGCCTCTGTCTTTGTTCTCCGTCCAGACGCTCGCGTTCAACCCGTAGGCCGAGTCGTTCGTTCGCTCGATGGCTTCCGAGACGCTCTCGACTTCGTACAGCGAAACGACCGGGCCGAACGTCTCCTCGTCGGCGAGTGTCATCTCGGGCGTCACGTCGGTGAGAACCGTCGGTTCGTAGAAGTATGGCCCGAGGTCGGGTCGAGCGCGCCCGCCCGTGAGAACTGTCGCACCCTGCTCGACCGCGTCTTCGACGTGGGCTTCGACCTTCGCGAGCAACTCACCGTCGAGCAATGAGCCCACGTCGTGGTCGTAGTCGTAGCCCGCGTCGAGCGCGAGCGCGCGTGTCTCGCGGAGGAAGGCGTCGCGGAAGTCGTCGGCGACGGACTCGTGGACGTAGATTCGCTCGATGGAGATACAGAGCTGTCCGGCGTTAGCGAAACAGCCTTTGACAGCGCCGCGAGCCGCTTTTTCCACGTCAGCGTCGTCGAGGACGAGAAGCGCGTTCTTTCCGCCGAGTTCGAGCGAACACTCCGTGAGGTGACGGCCCGCCGCCTCGGCGACGATGCGACCGACTTCGGTGCTGCCGGTGAAACTCACGTGGTCGACCGCCTCGACGAGCGGGTCGCCGAGTGTCGGCCCCTCGCCGGTGACGACTTGCAGGACGCCTTCCGGAAGACCGCACTCGTGGAGGAGTTCGAGTCCCCACAGCGGCGTAAACGGCGTTCCCTCGTCTGGCTTGATGACGACGCTGTTTCCGGCGAGCAGCGCGGGAATCGCTTCGGAGAGAGACAGCGACAGCGGGTAGTTCCACGGTGAGATGATGCCGACGACGCCGACGGGGTGGTGGTGTTCGACGGTCTTGGTCAAGAGCGGAATCGCACCGCCGCGACGGGTGGGAGTGAGCACCTGTCCGGCGTGGTTTCCGTAATACCGTGCAGCGCTCGCGGCGTCGAGAACTTCTTCGAGCGCGTCCACGCGAGCCTTTCCAGTTTCGGTCTGGATGATGTCGAGAATCGACTCGCGGCGGTCGAGCAGTGCGTCGTGGAACCGGCGAATCACGGCGACGCGGTCTTCGACCGGCCACGACGCCCACTCGTCTGCGGCCGCTCGGGCGTCTTCGACGGCCGTTCGAACGTCGTCGGGCGTCGATAGGGGGACGTCGCCGACGACGCTGTCGTCGTACGGTGCGCGAACTGGGAGCGAGTCGCGGTTAGTCGGGGATGCAGCGAGACCTGCGAGCGCGTCGAACCGCTCGCGGGCGACCGGGGAGGAAGGGGCGTCGACCATACATCCCCCATTGGGCGCGAGGCTACTAACCAGCGTGGGACGAAACAGAGAACGGAGGGCTGATTTCGGGCCTTACTACTCGGGCCGCGGCAGTGCGGTAAAGAGGGTCTGGACGATAGAGAACGGGTCGTAGACGGACTGGTGGCACTGACAGTAAACGCCGTCTTCTGCGTTGAACTTGGCGGCGTCGGCAGCCTGCTTGTAACCGGGGACACAGCAGAAGTGCGTACACTTGTTGAGCCACGCGATGACGCCTTGGTCGGTCGAGGCGGCGAGCCAGTCGTTGTCCTGGGCCGCCTCTTCGATGCGCTCAGAGCGGAGGATCTGAATCGGCATCGTGTCTTCGGCGTCCTGCGAGCGCCACGTTCCGGTGGCGGGCTTCCCGAGGCCGTCTCGTCCGATACCGTTGCCCCACTCTTTGTAGTCGCCGAAGTCTTCGATGTTCAGCTTGTCGCCGGCGCTGTAGGCGTCCTTCTGCCAATCGTATCCGCCGGAGTCGGCGCGGAAGTAGTTGTCAGACTCGTAGTCCGGTGCGAGACCGCCGTAGGACTGCACACCGCAGTACTGGAACCACGCCGAGGAGTAGGTGACGCCGGACCCTTTGTAGTCGTCAGTCTCGGCGATTTTAACGTCGATACCGTTCTGTGTAACCGTCTTGACTTCCGGCCAGACACCCTTGATGAACCCATCGCTGTCGATTTCGATGGGAATCTGGGGCATCCCGCGCGGGGCGGGTCCTGCGGTGTTCTCGATGGCGTACGCCTGCGTCGGACCGCCACCCGCACCTGGGGAGGTAGTGGCGGAATTGATGGCGGCCGCACCAGTCGTTCCCACGCCCGCGAGCGCCGCTCCCCCAACGACGCCTTTGACGAACCGACGGCGACCCGAGTCGTCGGGGTACTTGTCGCTATCGCTCATATCAGGAACTTCGCCCCGTCCAGTAAAAGCGTGACGAATCCCCCGTGTGAGTGGGACGCACGAAACCGCCGTCCTCAATACTTTGGGCCACTAAATACTATGATTCTCGGATTTTGGTGGAATCCACCAGTCGTTTACTAACGTTTGTTTGGATGGGCATTTCGGGCAATTTTTCGGCGCTACGCCTGCCCTTTTACAATGTGGTACTCGTATTTGAGTACGAGATGCAACTGCACACCAGAGACGTCAGACAGGACGTTCGCGAGCTGGGGGCGCTGCTCGGGGACGTTCTGGAAGCCCAAACCTCCACGGCGTCGTTCGAGACGGTAGAAGAACTTCGACAGTCCGCCATCGCCTATCGAAAAGGCGAGGCGGGGTCACGCGAAGCACTCTACGACGTCGTCGCCGACCTCGACCCGGAGACCGAAGGCGTCGTCGCCCGCGCCTTTACGACCTACTTCGAACTCATCAACCTCGCTGAGGAGCGCGAGCGCGTGCGCGTCATCCGAGAGGCCTCGCAGGAAGGAACGCTCGAAGACGGCATCTTAGATACACTCGACGCCCTCCGCGACGAAGGTGTCGACGAGGACCTCCTCGGGCGCGTGCTCGAAGACGTGCTCATCGAGCCGACGTTCACCGCACACCCGACCGAGGCACGTCGCAAGACGGTGAAAGCAAAGCTTCGCTCCATCGCCAACCGACTGGAAGGCATCGACGAACGACGCCTCACGGACCTCGAACACGACCAAGAGTGGCGACACATCATCGCCGAAGTAACGAGTCTCTGGCAGACCTCGCAGGTCCGCAATCGCCGCCCCGAGCCGACCGACGAGGCGCGGAACGTCCAGTGGTATCTGGAGAACATCCTGTTCGACGTGGTCGGCGAAGTGTACGAGGAACTCGAAGAGGAGTTCCACGACGAGTACCCCGACCTCGACGTCCCGAAGCTCTTCGAGTTCCGCTCGTGGGCCGGGTCCGACCGCGACGGCAACCCCTTCGTCACGCCCGAAGTGACAGAAGAGACGCTCGAACGGCAGCGAAGCGTCGTCTTAGAGAAATACAGTGACGCCCTGAAACGACTCTCTGGTGTGCTCAGTCAGGACGCCACACGAATCGACCTCGGTCCCGAACTGGAGCGGTCGCTGAAAGCCGACCGCGAACTGCTCCCGGTCGTCGCCGACGAAGTCGACGAACGGTACCCCGACGAGCCGTACCGCCAGAAGCTGAAGTTGATGCGCGAGCGCCTGCGCCGCATCGAGGACGTTCGCCCGAACGGCTACCGCGAGCCGCAGGAACTGATGGACGACCTCGCGGTCATCGACGCCAGCCTCCGCGGAACCGGAGCCGAACAGGTCGCGGACGTGTACGTCGAACCCCTGATGCGACAGGTCGATACGTTCGGCTTCACGCTCGCCAGCCTCGACCTTCGCGACCACCAGGAGAACCACACCGAGGCGGTCCACGAGGCACTGGCTCACGAGGGAATCGACTATCAGAGTCGTCCCGAAGAAGAGCGCGTCGAACTCCTCACCGACGCGATGCTCCAAGAAGAGCCCATCGTCGACCTCGACGAACCGGGCGACGTATCCGAGACGGCACAGCGCGTCCTCCGCCGCTTCCGGAAACTCGGCGAGTGGCAGCGCGAGTACGGCGTCAGCGCCATCGACACCTACTGTATCTCGATGACCGAAGAGCCGTCGCACGTGCTCGAAGTCCTCTTCCTCGCGGACCAAGCGGGCGTCGTCTCCCTGCCGGACCACTGCGGTCTCGACGTGGTTCCCCTCCTCGAAACCGAATCGGCGCTGAACGGCGCGCGGCGCATCATGGGAACGCTGTTCGAAAACGAGGCCTACGGGAAGGCGCTGGCCGCCCGGAACAACGTCCAGGAGATTATGCTCGGGTACTCCGACTCGAACAAGGAAAACGGCTTCCTCGCGGCCAACTGGGACCTCTACAAGAACCAGCGCCGCCTCGCCGACATCTGCGACGACTTCGACGTCACGATGCGGTTGTTCCACGGTCGCGGCGGGTCCATCTCGCGCGGCGGCGGCCCGATGAACGAGGCCATGCTGGCGCTCCCGAACGAGACCATCACCGGCCAAATCAAGTTCACCGAACAGGGCGAGGCTATCGCCGAGAAGTACGCCAACCCGCGAATCGCCGAGCGCAACCTCGAACAGATGCTCAACGCGCAGATTCGGGCGCGCCTGAACGCGATTCGCCAACCCGAAGAGCACGTCCCGGAAGAGTGGGTCGACGCCATGGACACGATGGCCACGACCGCCCGCGCGGAGTACCGTGACCTCCTCGAATCCGAGGGCTTCGTCTCCTACTTCGAGCAGGCGACGCCCATCACCGTCATCGAGGAACTCAACCTCGGGTCGCGCCCGGCCTCGCGGTCGGACGAACGCAGTGTCGAAGACCTCCGCGCCATCCCGTGGGTGTTCTCGTGGACGCAGTCGCGGTGTATCCTCCCCGGGTGGTACTCGCTTGCCGCGGGTGTCGAAGCCTATCTCGACGACGGCGGCGACCTCGACACCCTCCGCGAGATGTACGACGAGTGGCCGTTCTTCCGAAGCACGCTCGACAACGCCGCGATGGCTATCGCCCGCACCGACCTCGAAATCGCGTCGGACTACGCGGACCTCGCCGACGAAGAGCTTCGAGAGACGTTCTTCCCGCGTCTCCAAGCCGAGTACGAGTCCGCAGAGGGACTCATGCTCGATATCATCGGCCGCGACGGACTGCTGAAGCGGGAGTGGCTCGAAGACAGCCTTCAGCGTCGCAACCCCTACGTCGACCCGCTGAACCTCTTGCAGACGCACTTACTCGCCCAGAACCACCGCACCGACGAAGAAGAACGAACCCTGCGGCTCACCGTCAAAGGCATCGCCGCCGGGATGAAGAACACAGGATAAGGCCGCGCCAGCGACTCGGCCGCCTTCGGCAGTCGCTCACGGGCCGCAGTGAGATTCCGGCCACCCACCGGAATCACCACCTCGGCTGCTAGTCTTCAACCGCGTCAGGTCAGGCGCGCCGGAGGTCGTACGGATTCGAACAGACAGGGCACGTTTCGCGCGTGAGGCGATACTCTGGTTTGACGCCCTGTCTGACTCCATCGAAATCGGCGTCACCCTCGTAACTCGGTTCGACGTGCTGTCCACAGTGCGGACAGGCCACCACCACTGTCGCCATACGAGACCCTACGAGAGTATCTCTCATATACGTTAACCTGGATTGCGAAAGGCTCGCATAAGGGGGTGAACGATTCGCCCAGCCCCCCACATTCTGAAAGAATCTCGCCTGAGCGTTAGCTCTGATTCCACGGCGCTTCGTCGAAGTCGACGATGCGGTGGTGTTCGTCGAGCGCGTCGATAGCAGCGATATCGTCGTCGGAGAGTTCGATATCGAGCGCGGCGAGGTTGTCACGGATGTGTTCGGGCGAGGCAGCCTTCGGAATCGGAGTGGCACCCTTCTCGACGAGCCACGCCAGCGACACCTGTGCGGGCGAGGCCTCGTGCTTCTCGGCGATGTCGACGAGCGTGTCGTTGTCGGCGACTTCGTTGCGTGCAATTGGCGAGTACGCGACCAGATGGTGGCCGTCTTCCTCGGCCATCCCGAGCAGTTCCTCCTGCTGAAGCAGCGGGTGCATCTCGACCTGATGGGCGAAAAGCGGCGTTTCGAGTCGGTCCAGTGCCTCTTCGAGTTGGTCGGGTCGGAAGTTACTGAGGCCGACGTTGGCGACGATGCCCTCCTCGACGAGTTCGTCGAGCGCCGCGAGCGTCTCGTCGGGGTCGTAGGAGTCCAGCGGCCAGTGGACGTACAAGAGGTCGATAGTCTCGACGCCGAGCTTCTCGGCCGATTCGCGGGCCGTCTTCAGCACGTCGTCGAAGCCGAGGTTGTCGGTGTCCAGTTTCGTTGCCACGAAGATATCGTCGATATCGACGTCAGATTCCGCGAGGGCCTCGCCGACGAACTCCTCGTTGTCGTACATCTGGGCCGTGTCGATGTGGCGATAGCCCACGTCGAGGGCTGTCGTGACGGCCTCGATGCACTCGTCTCTGTCTTCGAGTTTGTACGTCCCGAAGCCGAGTTGCGGGAATTCCTTCATACGCGAGTACACTCGATGGGACGCTTCAAAGCCTGCGATTGCGGAACAGGTCTCCGCCGCTCTGCTGGAATCCACGCAGCGTCGCTGGCGACGAACTTAGGAGGGAGAGGCTGGCGGTTCGTCGCTGAGTCGGGAGGACGTGTCAACCCACCAAAACCACTAAGTGGGAGTTCGCAGATTGTGCGCCTGAACCGTTCTATGACCTGCTGGCGTGCGATTCGCTCAGTGTACGACCCACTCACGCGCACTGCCGCGTGAGGGACCCGATAGCCGCAGCACTCGGGTTCGCGCCGCTACGTTCTGTAGCCGAAGTACACTGACCGAACACACACGTCAATGCAGATATTCGCTGAGCCACCGGCGGAGAGCCGGGGCTCGTTCGATAGTCGTTCGCCTTCCAAACACCAGCCGTCTCGCTCGCACTCGTGCAGGCCGAGTGACCACCTCGCGCCGACTGCCGGAGGTGGTCGCCCATGACTGGGGCCGAGATAGCCGAAACAGCTGGTTCTCCCACTGGCCACTCGTCGCTGTGGCGGAACCGTGATTTCCGGCGGTTCTTCGCCGGACAGTTCGTGACGAACGCCGGAGACAGCCTCTACACCGTCGCCGTGCTGTGGCTCGTCTTCGACCTCAGCGGCTCGACCATCCTCACGGGCATCGCAAATTCGATACTCCTCCTCCCGTGGCTCTTGCAGATATTCGCCGGGCCAATCGTCGACCGACTCCCGTTCAGGCTCGTCCTCGTCGGCTCGCAGGTCGCTCAGGGTGTCGTCGTCCTCGTGCTCCCACTGGCCGCGGCGACGGGTCATCTGAGCGTCGAACTTCTGCTCGCTGTCGTCCCCGTGTTGATGCTCGCCGCACTGCTGATGACGCCGATGGAGGCCGCTCTCGTCCCGCGTCTCGTGAGCGACGAGCGGTTATCCAAAGCGAACTCCGCCCTCGCAACCGTCACGCTCGGGCTGGACATGGTGTTCGATGCACTCGGCGGCGCGTTCATCGCCGTCTTCGGTGCGACGGCGCTGTTCCTGTTCGACTCGGTCACATTCGCTCTCGCGGGGCTGCTGTTCGCTGGGATTTCGCTGTCGAACACGAGTGGTCCCAGCGAACCCGAGCAGGCCACTGACTCGACGACGACGGAGTCCGACGAGACGGATAGTGACTCGATATTCGAGTCGTACGTCTCAGACCTCCGCGTGGGTGTCTCGACGCTCCGCGGGACCGTCTTCGTCGAGTTCATGTTCACGACGGCGGTGGCCAACCTCGCAACCGGCGTGACGCTCGCAATCCTTCCGGCGTTCGGCGACAGCCTCGGCGGGCCTGCTGTCT
The DNA here is from genome assembly GCF_024730625.1 of Haloferax larsenii. Classification (NCBI taxonomy): domain Archaea; kingdom Methanobacteriati; phylum Methanobacteriota; class Halobacteria; order Halobacteriales; family Haloferacaceae; genus Haloferax; species Haloferax larsenii. The sequence continues at coordinate 3,008,686 of NZ_CP078063.1, read as the reverse complement.
ACGGCCTGTTGCTCGGTGCGCTCGGTATCGGTCGGCTCCTCGGGTCGCTCGTCGCTCCCCGCCTCGAACACGTGTCGTACGGCCGACTGCTATTCGTCGGCAACGCGGTCGGTGCCTGCTGCTGGTTTGTCTCCGTCTACGTGCCGACGGCAGCACTTACGGTCGTCCTATTCGGCCTCGCGTGGGTTCCGATTGGTATCTCCGGGGTGCTCTCGTCGACCCTGAACCAGACCGTGTTCCCGAAGGACCTCCTCGGACGGCTGTCCACTATCAAGGGCACTGCATCCGGCGCGACGCTCCCGCTCGGGTCGCTTATCGGCGGTGTCGTCGCGGAAGGACTCGGCACCACCACGACCATGGCAGTCGCCGCGTTCGGCTTCGGGTTTACGGGATTGTACCTTCTCGCGCGTCCGCGACTCCGACGGCTTCCCGCAGTCGCCGACGCCACTCCCGAGGCATTCGGGGTGACAGTGTCGGCTGAGAACGAAGAGTAACGCTCTCGCCTCGCCTTTCGCCGCCGATTCGGGGACACATACAACACATCCCCTCGTGAATGCACCAGCATGCCCTCCGAGAAAGAAAAGATGCTCGCGGGTGAGTTGTACGACGCGAGCGACCCGGAGCTCGTCGCGGAGCGAAAGCGCGCGCGCCGACTCACGCGACTGTTCAACGACACCGACGAAACCGAGACGGAGCGCCGCGAGGAACTCGTCCGCGACCTCTTTGGTGCGGTCAGCGAATCGTTCGAAATCGAACCCCCGTTCCGGTGTGACTACGGGTACAACATCCGCGTCGGCGAGAACTTCTTCGCCAACTTCGACTGCGTCTTTCTCGACGTGTGTCCCATCACCATCGGCGACAACTGCCAAATCGCACCGGGCGTCCACATCTACACCGCGACCCACCCACTCGACGCGGCCGAGCGCATCAAGGGCCCCGAGTCGGGCGACCCGGTGACGATTGGAGACAACGCGTGGCTCGGCGGGCGCGCGGTCATCAACCCCGGCGTCACCATCGGCGACGACGTGGTGGTCGCTTCCGGGGCCGTCGTGACGGAAGACGTGCCGGACTCGGTGGTTGTCGGTGGGAATCCGGCCCGCGTCGTCAAAGAACTGGAGTAACTGACTGGGTGTTCGCCGTCTGCGGATTCTTCAGTTTTCGGGCATGTGCGGGCGTCTGGCACACAGTGTTGGCTCCGAAATCGTTTTGAAGTACGCTCGCACACGGTCAGTATGCCGACGGACGAATACGACCCCGATATGGGGCGCAAGTTCATTTTCGTAACCGGGGGTGTCATGTCCGGCCTCGGGAAGGGTATCACGGCCGCCAGCACAGGCCGACTCCTGAAGAACGCCGGGTTCGACGTCACCGCGGTCAAAATCGACCCGTATCTGAACGTCGACGCGGGGACCATGAACCCCTACGAGCACGGCGAAGTGTACGTGCTGAAAGACGGCGCGGAAGTCGACCTCGACCTCGGGAACTACGAACGGTTCCTGGGCATCGACATGACCGCCGACCACAACATCACGACGGGCAAGACCTACCAGCACGTCATTCAGAAGGAGCGCGCTGGCGACTACCTCGGGAAGACGGTCCAGATTATCCCGCACGTCACAGAAGACATCAAGCGCCGCATCCGCGAGGCGGCCGAGGGGACCGACGTGTGTATCGTCGAAGTCGGTGGCACGGTGGGCGACATCGAGTCGATGCCGTTCCTCGAAGCCCTCCGCCAGTTCGCCTCCGAGGAGGAAGACGGCGACGTGCTCTTTACCCACGTCACGCTCGTCCCCTACTCGAAGAACGGCGAGCAGAAGACCAAGCCCACACAGCACTCCGTCAAGGAACTCCGGAGTATCGGTCTCCAGCCCGACATCCTCGTCGGGCGCGCGGACGACAAACTCGAACCGGAGACGAAGACCAAGATTGCGCAGTTCTGTGACGTGCCGGACGCCGCCGTCTTCTCGAACCCCGACGTTCCGGACATCTACCACGTCCCCCTGATGGTCGAAGAAGAAGGGCTCGACGAGTACGTGATGGAACGCCTCGAAATCGACGACGAGGCGCTCCCGAAGGCCGACCGCGACAACCGCTGGCGCGAACTCGTCACGGCCGAGCGCACCGGTTCCGTCGACATCGCGCTCGTCGGCAAGTACGCGCTCGAAGACGCCTACATGTCCATCCACGAGGCGCTCAAGCACGCCGGTATCGAGTGCGGCGTCGACGTGAACATCCTGTGGGTCGACGCCGACGAGATGCACGACAAGCACGAAGAGCGCCTGAAGGGCGCAGACGGCGTCGTCGTTCCCGGCGGATTCGGCTCCCGCGGGACGGACGGCAAAATCGAGGCCATCCGATACGCCCGTGAGAACGACGTTCCGTTCCTCGGTCTCTGTCTCGGCTTCCAGATGGCCGTCGTCGAGCAAGCGCGCAACGTCCTCGGCTACGAAGACGCGCACTCGACCGAACTCGACGAAGACACGTCGTACCCGGTCATCGACCTGCTCCCCGAGCAGTACGAAGTCGACGAGATGGGCGGCACGATGCGTCTCGGTGCCCACGAGACGGACATCGACCAAGGCACCCTCGCAGAAGTGGTCTACGGCGGCACGTCCTGTACGGAGCGCCACCGCCACCGCTACGAGGTGAACCCCGAACTCATCGACGAACTCGAATCCGAAGACCTGCGGTTCTCCGGCCGCGCAGAGAACCGCATGGAGATTCTGGAACTGGACGACCACCCGTTCTTCTTCGGGACGCAGTTCCACCCCGAATTCCGTTCCCGACCCGACCGCGCGAGTCCGCCGTTCCTCGGCTTCCTCCGTGGCGTCCTCGGCGAACTCGACGCGCGTGAACTCGACAACGAAGAGGTGACAGCATAATGGTAAACGTAGACGAATTCATCGAAGACGCAACAGCATCGATTCGCGACCAAATCGGCGACGAACACGCCATCATCGCCCTCTCGGGCGGTGTGGACTCCTCCGTCGCAGCGACCCTCGCGTACGAGGCCGTCGGCGAGCAGCTCACCCCTGTCTACGTCGACACCGGCCTGATGCGCAAAGGCGAGACCGAACAGATTGCGGACACCTTCTCCTTCATGGAGAGCCTCCGCGTCGTCGACGCCGAAGAGCGGTTCTTCGACGCCCTCGAAGGCGTCGTCGACCCCGAGGAAAAGCGCAAGGTCATCGGCGAGCAGTTCATCCGCGAGTTCGAGCGCGAGGCGAAAGAGACCGACGCGCAGTATCTCGTCCAGGGGACCATCTACCCCGACCGCATCGAGTCCGAAGGCAACATCAAGTCCCACCACAACGTCGGCGGCCTGCCGGACGTCGTCGACTTCGAGGGCATCGTCGAACCCGTCCGCGACCTCTACAAGGACGAAGTTCGCGAAGTCGCTCGCGCCCTCGGTCTCGAATCCATCATCGCAGAGCGTATGCCCTTCCCGGGCCCGGGCCTCGCGGTCCGCGTCCTCGGCGAAGTGACGCCCGAAAAGGTCGACGTCGCGCGCGACGCGTGTCACATCGTCGAAGACGAGACCGAAAAGCACGACCCGTGGCAGGCGTTCGCCGCCGTCATCGGCAAGGGGACCGGTGTCAAGGGTGACAACCGCGTCCACGGCTGGATTGTCTCGGTTCGCTCCGTGGAGTCCCGCGACGGCATGACCGCCCGCGCACAGGAACTCCCGTGGGACACCCTCCAGCGCATCCAATCGCGTATCACCGGCACGAACGAAAACGTCGCCCGCGTCGTCTACGACGTGACCCACAAACCACCCGCGACCATCGAATACGAATGACGACTGCACTCGTCGCCGGAACCGACCCGGAAGGGCTCGGCGAAGCGCTCGAATCGGAAGGCGCAACCATCGTCCGTATCACCGGCATTGCCTCGGCAGAATCGCTCGGCGAGGCCGGTATCGAGGAGGCTGACCTCCTCGTCCTCACCGACATGGACGACGCGACGGCCATCTCGGTGGCCAAGGAACTGAACCCCGACGTTCGCGTCGTGACCTACTCGCGAGACTCGCTCCCCGAGTTCGCGAAGGGACAGGCCGACCTCGCGGTCGACCCCGACCTCCTCGCGGCCGACGTGGTCGCCGAAGAACTGCTCTGAACGCTGCCCGTCGGTCACGCTGACCGAGCTTTGCGGTTCGTATTTTTCGCTACGTACCGACGCACGGCTACTCAGTGAGTCGCGACGCGCGTGTCTCGTGTCGCGTTCGGTGGCGCACCAGTGTCGCGTTCGGGTGGCGCGTCAGCATTGCATCCGGGTGATCCACCCGACCAGAACACAGTCGGCGAAATCGACAGCCGTCGTCGCCTGTTTTTCAGCCAAACTCGGCGAAAACCGGGCCCAACCGTCCGTAATTTTCGTCGAACGACCGCAACCCGGTACAGCGATTTCCACCCTTCAATACCGACCGGGCCACAGCCGAGGATGCGGAATCGCGCCGGACGCCGCCTGCACCTCGCCCGGTCTGTAGGCACGGCGCGTGAAGAGATTCGGCCAGCGTGTGGCCGCTTCATGAGCACTTCGGTCACCTGCCCGGGTGACCTTCACAGTACAGTTCGACAGACACACCGATAGCACACATGACACGATGACACTCAACCGACGAACATTCGTCACGAGCGCCGTTGGAATCGCCGCTGCAAGTACCGCCGGTCTCGCCGGCTGCATGGGTACCGCGTCCGCGACGACCGGAACGCTCTCGACGCGCGTGAGCGACAACCCCGGCGACATCTCGGACTTCGAATCCTGCTTCGTCACCATCTCGACGATTCGCGTACAGCCGACAGATGGCGACGAGAAGTCCATGGACGCGGGCGATACCGAAGTCGACTTAGTCGAACTACAGGGCGATGCCTCCGCGCTCGTCGACGACTTCGAAGTCGAGACGGGGACCTACGAGTATCTTCAGGTCGACGTCGGCGAAACCGACGCCACCCTCACCGATGGCTCCGAGGCGACTGTCGAAGTCCCCGGCTCCGCCCCGCTGAAATTCGACACGTCGTTCGAGATACGCGCCGACCAGACGACGACCTTCACGGCGGATTTCACGCCTGTGAAAGCCGGGAACTCCGGAAAATACGTCCTTCAGCCCGTCGCTGACGAGGTGACGGTCGTCTACGAGTCCGACGAGACGACCACGGCCACGAACACGACGACGAGCGAATAGACTTCATCTCACTCTCGCTCGTCAACACCGACCCACTCTCTCACGACTCTCTCACAGGTCTCCGATGACGTGGTCTCCCTTCGGCCCTCCTCTTAGTACCCGCCTAGTTCCCGTCTGTTCCCCGTCTATCGAACTCCCTAATCGACAGACAGCGTCGGGTAATGGCGGCCCGCGTTGCCATGGTCGCAACTCCCTTTATCAGTGGATCCTGACAGACGGGTACATGGCACGGGTCTCGGTCGGCGCGCGAATCCACTTCGGCTTTCTCAACTTGAGCCTCGCGCGCGACCGCCTCTACGGCGGGTTGGGCGTGGCACTCGACGAGCCACGGGTAGTCGTCTCCGCCGAACCCGCCGCAGAAGTCCGGTGTCGCCACCCCGTCGCAACCGAATACGTCCAGCGGGCCGCAGACCTCCTCGACATCGGCGGCGTCGACGTGGTAATCGAGCGGTCGCTTCCCCGACACACAGGTCTCGGAAGCGGGACGCAACTCGCGCTCGCAGTCCTCCGGGCGGTCGCCGAGGCGACGAACACTGACGCCGACGTTCGGAACCTCGCACCCGAGATGGGTCGCGGCGGGCGCTCCGGTGTCGGCGTGGCGACGTTCGAAGCGGGCGGTGCCGTCATCGACGCGGGCCACCCGACAGCGCGCTTTACTACCGACAGACCCGACGACGGCGAGTGGACCGTCCCGCCGGTGGTCGCCCGGCACTCGGTTCCTGACGACTGGCGCTTCCTGCTGGTCACGCCGGACGTCGACCCCGGAAGAAACGGCGCGGCGGAGGAGGCGAGCATGCGCACGGTCGTCGAGCGCGCCGACCCGACGACGAGCGACCGAATCGCCGGTATCGCCGCCAGACGGCTTCTTCCGGCGCTCGCAGAGGGGTCGGCAGAACGCTTCGGCGACGCGGTCGAGTCGCTCGGCCGACTCAACGGCACGTGGTACGCCGACGAACAGGGTGGCGTCTACCGGCCGCCGGTCGGCGCTATCGTCTCCTCGCTCGACGAGTCGCCGGCGGTGTTCGGTGCCGGACAATCCTCGTGGGGACCGTCGGTGTACGGCGTGACCGATGCCGAGCACGCCGACGAAGCAGTCGCAGCAGGACGGGCCGCGCTCGACGACGCCGGCGTCGCGGGAAGCGTCTCGCTCTGCCGTGGCCGGAACCGCGGCGCGCGAGTCGAGTGAGGGGGCGACACTGCGCTCGAAGGCGGCGTCGACCGCCCCGAAACGACTAACCGACCTGACCGAGTCGGTGGCGACATGGAGTACATCCCCTTCGGGGTCCCCCGACTCGACGGCATCATCGGCGGGGGCGCACCGCCGGGAAACGTCGTCCTCCTCGCGGGTGAGTCCGGTGCCGGCGCACGTGAGTTCCTCTACACGAGCGTCACGATGAACGGTCTCGCACACGCCGACGAAGAGCTATTCGACCTTCACTACGGCACCCTCGACGAGTCCGCCAGCCCGCCGCCGGAGATTCACTACGTCTCGTTCACTTCCGGTGGGTCGTATCTCCACCGCGAGATGGGGTATACGATGGACGACGAAATCGTCGACGCCGCCACCGAACACATCGAGTTCCACGACCTCTCGTCTGAGTACTTCCAACTCAGCGCGATTCCCCGCGAGTGGTACCTCGGGCAGACGACGACGCTCGACGACCTCGGAAGCCGTCACAACCGCGAATCCGTGTTGAACGCGCTCGGAACGACACTGAGCGAACACGCACCCGGGAACCTCGTCGTCATCGACTCCGTAACCGACCTTCTCGCTGGTATCTCCGACGAGATGACGTGGTCCGACATCGCGATGGTGATGAAGGGTCTCGCGACGGCCTCCCACCGGTGGGGTGGCCTCATTCTCGTTCTCGTGAGCACCGAGGCGCTGACAGACACACAACTCGGCCTCCTCAAGGGCGCAGCCGACGGGACGCTCCAGTTCTCGTGGGAGTCCGGGGGGTCGAAACGAGCGCGGACGATGGTCGTCCAGGAGTTCAGAGGCGTCCTCTCGCAGCTCGAAAGCGAGAACATCGTCCAGTTCGAGACCGAGATAAACGAAAGCGGGCTCGACGTGAGCGACGTCAGAAAGATTCGCTGAGAGACCGGCGATTTCGGCTCGAAACACTGTCGTGTCATCCAATTCTCACGCAACGTAGCGCGGAGCCAGTTCTTAAGGTGGAGCAGCCGAATTGCTACCAGCATGGCAGGGGACGACGGAGGTTCGCTCCCGGAAGACCTCCGCGACTGGGTCGACGAACGCGCCGAAGCAGAGGGCGTCGACCGGTCGACGATACTCACACGGGCACTCAGCGTCTACCGACTTGCTGTCACCGACTCGGGCGAGTCCGTCGACGCCTTGGAGTCACTTCCAGAGCGACTCGACGACCTCGAAGGGCAACTCGATAGTCTCGGAGACGACGTCGATACCCTCGAAGACGACGTTGGGGGCCTCGAAGACGACGTCGACGAGAAGATAGACGACGTGCGGATGCGCGTCGTGCAGGTCAAACGCGAGACCGACGGGAAAGCGCCGAGAGACCACGACCACCCCGACCTTCAGGTCGGTATCGACCGCGCGACCGCAGGTGTCGAGGCCGTTCGCGACCGTCTCGACGAACTGGACGACCGCGTCGACACCGGCTTCGACAACTTCGAAGACGTGCTCTCGTATCTCGACGAGACGACCGCCGACCTCGATGGAAAGCTTCGGTCGGTCGTCCAGGCGCTGTTGAACGTTCGCGCCCGAACTGCGGACATCCAGGCTGCGGAACTCGAACGAAAGGCACTCGCCGACTTGCTCCGCGTCGCCAACGACGCGAACGAGCGCAAAGCGAAGTGCGAGGCGTGTCGCGAGACGGTCCATCTGGACTTACTCACCGAGCCGCGGTGCCCCGCGTGTCAATCCCCGTTCCAGGAATTATCGGCATCGCGTGGCTTCTTCGGGTCTGCAACGCTCCACACCGGAACCCCGCCCGAACTCGAAGCGGCAGAGACCGACGGCGAGGAGACGACAGGCGGCGTGGAAGACATCCTCGACGAAGCGACTGAGACAGACGCAGATGTCGAGCGGCCGGACCCCGTAGAGGACACAGGCAACACCGAGGTGACCGCCAGCGGCGAACACAGCGATGACTGATTCCGACGACGCCCACGAGTCCAGTGACGACGGGGGCGATACGACCGAGACGGTAGACGACTTCCTCGGAGGCGACGCCCGACAGGGACACGACGCCGACCACGAAACCACCACCGAAGACGGCGCAGACGTCGTTTCCGACGGCGACAGTGACCGCTCTGAGCCGCTTTCGGATATCGCGAGTCGAGTCGCCGAACGCCGCGCCCAAGCGAGCGTCAGAGACGACAGCGAAGACGAGTTGTTCGAATCCATGAGCGTCGGCGACCTCGACGACGAGGACGTGTGGACCTCGTTGGTCGATGGCGACGACGACGAGGAGGTCGCTGTCGGTGTCGGCGTCGGTGCCTCCGCAGAACCGGTCGACGACCACGGCGACGTGTCTGACCCCGAGCACGTCATCCCGAAAAACGAGTTCTGCCAGCGCTGTGAGTACTTCTCCGACCCGCCGGAACTCGCGTGTACCCACGAGGGGACGACAATCGTCGAGATGCCCGACAGCGACCACTTCTGCGTGCGAAACTGTCCGATGGTCGACGACGAGTGAGACGGCGCGCGTCGACTACGGAAGTGACAGATTCTTAGTGTCGCAACCGGCTAGTTTTGGTATGCAGTTTTGCGACGAGTGCGGTTCGATGATGGTCTCACAGGACGGCACGATGACGTGTACGAACGACGAGTGCGAGGGGACCGCCGACCGGGACGAGGACCTCGCAGAACAGTTCGTCTCGACCGAGGTGCAGTCCGGCGACGAACTCATCGAGACCGAAGAGGGCGCGGACTTCGAGGGCAAACCCACTGCGAAGGACGTCGTCTGCGACGAGTGTGGCCACACCGAAGCGTGGTACACCATCAAGCAGACGGCGTCCGCGGACGAACCGCCGACGCGGTTTTTCAAGTGCCAAGAATGCGGATACAGATGGCGGGAGTACAACTAACGCGAGCACGCGACCCCGAAGTTTCGACATGACCAAACGAGACAAGAGTGGTCAGAAGCGACATAGCCCGAGCTATTATTGTCGTTGCGCTGTCCGTATAGACTAGTGCAAACAGTTCCAGCCACGAGTCGTTCGAGAGCGTCCCATGTCGGGTGTGATGAACATCCCCGGCATGGGCGTCCCTGAGCAGGGAACGCGGTCGAAGCTGGCTGGACGCCGCATGTAAAAAGCTTCCCAAACTCCGGGTCGTATTCGCGCTTTTCTGGCTCTCTACCCGGTATCCTCTCGTTTGGGTATACCTCCCCGTCGCGTATTCGACCGCAGAGTGGCTGGTGCCCCTGCTGGTGCCCGCATTTGGCTGGGTTGGCGGCGTCCTCACGAAGGCACTCGAGATTGCAATCGCCACGATACTCGTCGAGGTGGTGTGGCACCGACGGCGAGAAGAGACGTGAGCAGCGTAGCGACCCCATCTTATGCCATCGTACCATTCCCTGTGTTCGAGAGTCATCGCGCACGCCACGTTGCTGCGTAACTTAGTTCACCAAGAGAGCAACTGCACTCTCACCCTGGGCATCCATGACACCACCACCTGACCCCCCCTAAACCGGACCTTGAGGTTCGGTGGATAGACGAAACGGACTCACTGACGGAGGCACTGGTCACTGTGGCGACCGAACTCGGCGTCGACCCGACGCAAGAATCCACGCGCCTGCAAGACGTACTGGACGTGGACTCACTGCACGCACTCGTCGGCGACACCAGAGCGGCGACAGTCCAGGTTTCGTTCGACATCTGGGGGATTCAGTTCACCGTCACGCCCCTCACCGTCGCTGCGACGAGTGACACCTAATCGGGGCCATCTGCTACCCCGTTTGCAGGTCGTCTGCCGAGAGCGCGCCAACTCCATCGTGGTCGAATTCGTCCGCGTCGGCAGAGACGACACCACCACGGCGTTTTTGTCAGCGGGAGACGACATTTGGCGTATGTCCCTCCAGCACCGACTTCGGGAGTGGTTCCGTCCGTGGTACGCGCTCGTCTTCGCGGTCTTCGTGGCCGGGACCGCATGGTCCCTCCGCGGGCAGCCACTCGGACTGTCGTCGATTCTCATCGCCGTCACGGGCGGGTTGCTCGGCGCTATCGTCTTCCAGTTCACCGTCGGTAGCGTGTGGGCGTACATCGTCGAGTACGCTAACGCGGGGGGAAGGTGGACCGACGGGCCGTTTCTCGCCCCGTTCACAATCGGCATCACGACTGGTGCCGTGACGTACGTCTACGACGCGTCGGTCGGCGCAGCAGCGTGGGCAGCGTTCTGGTCGTTTGCCGTCTCGGCCGCCGCACTCGCGGTTATCGCGCAGTTCTACGCCGGGTATCGTGAGTCGTCACCCTAACCGATTTCGAGCGGTCGTCGAAGCGGTTCTCACGACTCGTCCGGTTGGAGCGCCGGAACGAGGAAGTCGGCGACCGCGTCCGCGACTTTTCCGGTCTGCCCGACGAAGAAGTGGTCGGCGGCGAGTTCGACGACCGACTGGTGATACTCGCGTGCGCAGTCCACGATGGGTGTCGCGTCCACGATAGTGTCTCGCGTGCCGTAGATGATTTGCACCGGGACGTGAATCTGGTCGAACACCGCGACCACGTCGAGGTCGGATTCGAGACGCGGCGCGGGAGCGAGTGCCGAGACGGCGTCTACGTCCGCTCCCTCGGCGGTCGAAAGAAGCGCCATCGCCCCGCCGAAACTGAATCCGAAGAGGCCGACGCGGTCGTAGCGCTCGCGTGCCCACTCGACGGCGTGGCGAGTGTCGGCCTGTTCTCCGTATCCGTGGTCCCACTCGCCGTAATCGAACCGCAGGCAGTCGATGCCGTGGGCGGAGAGCGCGTCGCTGACGGCCGTGAGACGTGCGTCGCTTCGGTTGCCACTGTGTTGCGGATGCGGGGGGCACGCGACGACGATTGCGTCTGCCGCGGTGTCACCCGCGCGGTCGAGTGTCGCCCGAACGTCTCTGCCGCCGGGGACGAGGAGTGGGTCGCTCATGAGGACATCTTGCTCTGGTGAGGTTTTAAGCCGAGCGTCACTAAGATAGTGGGTATGGGAATCCTCTCTCGCACGTCGTACGTCATTCGGTCGAAGATAAACGCCCTCCTCAACCGTGCGGAGGACCCGACCGAGACGCTCGACTACTCGTACGAGAAGATGCGTGACGAACTCCAGCAGGTCAAACAGGGTATCGCCGACCTGACGACGCAGAAAAAGCGACTGGAGATTCAGAAGCGACGCCTCGAAGAGAACGTCGAAAAGCACAACGAGCAGGCCCGCGAGGCCGTCCAACAGGACCGCGAAGACCTGGCGCGGAAGGCCCTCGAAAAGAAGCAGGCCAAGATGAACCAAATCGAGGAACTCGACGCGCAGATTGCGGGTCTACAGGACACACAGGACAACCTCGTCGAGAAGAAAAACGACCTGCAGAACCGCATCGAAGAGTTCCGCACGAAGAAGGAGACGATGAAGGCTCGCTACGAGGCCGCCGAAGCGTCGAGTCGCGTCTCCGAGGCCATGTCCGGCGTCGGCGACGAGATGGCCGACGTGGGTCGCGCGCTCGAACGCGCCGAAGAGCAGACCGACGAGATGGAAGCGCGGTCGGCCGCGATGGACGAACTCATGGATTCGGGTGCGTTCGAAGACCAGCTTTCGGACAAAGACGCCATCGAGCGTGAACTCGAAGCGGGTCGGTCGAACGCGGAAGTCGACACCGAATTAGAGACGCTAAAAGCCGAGATGGGCAAGTCGTCCGCTCCGGCAGAAGAGTCCGAGGCGGACGCCGACGTCGACCTCGACGAGAGCGTCGCAAACGAGGAAGTCGAAGCCGAACTGGAGGAACTCAAGAACGACGACGATTCGTCGTAACTCGACTGGCCGCACACGCTGAGGGAGCCGTTTTTTCCGACCGACCGCCACTATTCCTTTCTGCCTGCCCGGAGACCGTAGCGTATGTCGAACAGCGACGGGTCGTCGTCCGGCGAACCGGGCGACAGAATGCGTGAACGCGGTACGACGAGTCGGGCGAAACTCGGCGTCTACCTCCGGACCGACCGCCGAATCGTCGCCGCGGCCCCGCTCGTCGTCATCTTCGTCGCCATCGTCGCCATCGGTGTTCTCGCCCCGACGCCACTTCGAGACGCCGTCGCCTCCTCGGACCCAGTCGAGACGCTCGCACAGGGGCTTTTGACCGCTATCGTCACGGGTGTCACGCTGGTCGTCAGCATCAACCAACTCGTGTTGTCGCGCGAACTCGGCCCGCTCGGCGACCAGCGCGAGCGAATGGAGGGGTCGATACAGTTCCGTGACGACGTCGCCGACCTCCTCGACGTCCCCGTCGCCCCGCCCGAACCCTCGGCGTTCATGCGGGCGTTAGCCGAGAGTATCGCAGCGCGAGCGCGGGCGGTCGACGAGACGGTCTCACCCGACCGCGACGTCGACGCCGACGGACAGCCCTCGACGGACGAGGTGAGCGCACGCGTCCACGAGTTCGCGACCGAGGTGTCGGAGAACGCCGACGATGTCGCTGCCCGACTCGACGGCAAGCAGTTCGGGACGTTCGAGGTGTTGTCGGCGGCGCTGGACCTCAACTACTCGTGGAAGATTTATCAGGCGACGCGTCTGCGACGAACCGCTGACGACCTCTCGTCGGAGACGGAGACGGCGCTCGCCGACCTCGAAGACGCGCTCGAACTGTTCGGACCGGCACGCGAACACGTCAAGACGCTCTACTTCCGGTGGGAACTCGTGGACCTCTCGCGGGCGATGTTCTACACGGCGGTGCCCGCGCTCGTGGCGAGTATCGCTGCGATACTGTTTCTCGACAATCCCGAAAGCGTCGCGGGTGCAACGTTCGGCGTCTCGAACCTGCTTCTCGTGGTCGCGTTCGTCACCGCCGTCTCGTTGTCGCCGTTTACCGTCCTCGCGGCGTACGTGCTCCGTATCGCCACGGTCGCCAAGCGAACACTCTCTATCGGTCCGTTCGTGTTGCGGTCGGAGACGCGAGACGAAAATCTCGACTGGGAGTCCTGACGCCGGTTACAGGGGGTGTGCGCCGGTTCCAGAGCGGTCGAGCGATTCGAGGTCGATTGCTCCGTGCGGCATCGGCACGCCCTCGTAGGGGTCGTCGGCGAGCAGGAGCGACCCGTCGAGGTCGGCGTAGTCGAGAAGCGGCGCGAGGTGACAGCCGGCGGCGATAGCGGCGTTCGTCTCAATCATGCATCCGAGCATGACTTCGAGACCGTGAGCGCGCGCGGTGTGAATCATGCGCTTCGCCTCGGTGAGACCGCCGCACTTCATCAGTTTCAGGTTCGCGATGTCGACGCGGTCGGCAATCTTCGGGATGTCGTCGACGGTGACGCAGGACTCGTCGGCGGCGATGGGGAGCGCGGCGTTCTCGTAGACGAACTTCAGGCCCTCGTGGTCCTCTGCCGGGACCGGTTGCTCGATAAACTCGACGCCGTAGTCGGCGAGGAACTCGGACATCTCGACCGCTTCGCGGGGCGTCCACGCCTCGTTGGCATCGACTCGGATGGTCACGCCGGGTGCTTCGTCGCGGACGGCCTCGACGATGGCCTTGTCGCGGTCGGTGCCGAGTTTGACTTTGAGGACGTCGTACCCAGACTCGTAGGCGTCTGCCGTCTTCTCGCGCATCGTCTGGAGGTCGTCGAGACCGATGGTGAACGACGACGACGGCGTGCGGTCGGGGTCGAGACCCCACAGCCGGTACAGTGGGATACCGAGGCGCTTGGCCGCGAGGTCGTGCAGCGCGATGCTGACGGCGGTTCGCGCCGCGGGGTTGTGGCGGACCGTCTCTTTCATCCGGCGTTCGATGCGGTCGATAGCGTGGGGGTCGCCGACCTCTTCGACGACCGCGAGGAGGTCCGGAAGCACCGCTTCGACGGTGTCTGCGGTCTCGCCGTAGTGAGACGACGGGGCGGCCGCGCCGACGCCCGTCATGCCGCCTTCGTCCTCGATTCTGACGACGACGTTCTCGGCTTCGGTCTGAGTCCCGCGGGAGATGCCGAACGGATCGGCGAGCGACATCGAGATGCGCTCGAACTCGGTCGAGAGCATTCAGAACACCTCGTCGATAAACGCCCCCGTGTCGAACCGAACCGGGTCGACGGCGGGCGCGCCGAGTTCGTCTGCGAACGCTTCGACTGCGGCAGCGGCCTCGTCGTCGTCGTCGATTTTCGAGGTGTTGAGCGCGCCACCGACGACGTCGGTCTCGTGGACCGGGGCTGCGAGGTTCTCGTAGAGGGAGACGTACTCCGAGAGTTCGGGGAGCGCGAAGTCCTCGTAGCCGTGAATCGCGTCACGGGAGGACTCGTGACAGAGAATCAGTTTGTCGGCCATCGCGCCGTGGAGAATACCGCAGGTGACCGCGGAGTACGCGGGGTGTGTGATGCTGCCCTGTCCCTCGACGAAGAGCACGTCGTACTCGTCGCCCTTTTCGAGAATCATCTCCTCGACCGACCCGGCGGTGAAGTCGCTGACGACGCGGTCGACCGGGTTGCCCCAGCCAGCAATCATGATGCCGGTCTGGCCGGTCGGGATGAACCCCGCGTCGATACCCCGCTCGCGGGCGGCCTCGACGAGTTCGAGCGTCGCGGTCATCTTGCCGACCGAGCAGTCGGTGCCGACGGTGAGGACGACTTCGGCGTCGACGTCGGCAGCGGTGCCCTGTGCGACCCCGATGTCGTCGTGGGGCTTGCGCACGTCGTTGATGTCACAGCCGTACTCGTCAGCGAGGGCGGCGAACTCCTCGTCGTCGTTGAGGAAGTAGTGGAGTCCCGCGATGATGTCACAGCCGCGTTCGAGTGCGGTGCGAACGTCGTCGCGCCACGTCTCGTCGAAGCCGCCGCCGATGGGGGCGATGCCGACGAGGAGCGCGTCTGCGTCGGGCGCGTCGGCCATCGAGGAGACGATGGGTACGTCGGGGAGGTCGCGGCGGTGGTCGCTCGCGGACGTCCCGGGGTTGTCGCGGTCGAGGACGGCGACCACGTCGTAATCGGCGTACTTCAGCACGCCGGTGGCTGTCTTCGCGCGGTCCGGGAACTTCTCGTGTGCGAGGACGACGACTCGCTGTGGGTCGCTCATACTGAATGCCACGGCGTGGCAACCTAAAAGGACGACCACTTCGGAAAGAATGGAGAGCGGGTCGGGGGGTTCGAGCCGAACTCAGAGGCGATACAGTCGCGTCATCCAGAACTCTCGTGAGGCCGTTCGAAGCGCCGCTTCGGGGTCGCCCGTGGCGTCGACTGTGGCCGTCTGCGACGCTCGCTCGCGGAACTCGCCGAGGACTGCCCGCTCACCGAGGACGACGAGGTCGCTCGCACCTTCGGCGTCGCCCGCGACGTACTCGTCCAGCGTCTCGTGGCACTCGTCGAGGTGGTCGTCGATTTGTCCCTCGCGGATGCGCTCGAAGCGCGACTGCGAGAACCCGCCCTTCGAGTGGGCGGATTTCACGTCGCTTTCGAATCCTGTCTCGTAGACCAGCTCGCCGTCGTCGTAGCGGCCGAGAGCGAAGAGGTCTGCCCGGACGAGCGCGACCACAGTCTCGGCGGTCGGCGCGAACCACGTTTCGTCGAGCGAGAAGCTTTCGCCCCAGTCGTCGAAGGCGTCGGGGAGACGCGGCGGGGAGAGCGCGACGCTCACGAGACCGGCATCGTCGGTGAGCGCGAGACACGGTGCGGCCCGGCGGACGAGCGGGGCGCGCTCGTCGAAGGCGTCTTCGACCGCGGCTGGGAGCGACCGGTCGTCGGGAACGACGGCCGTGAGTGCGCCTTCTGCCCCGGTCGAAACAGAGTCCAGTCGGTAGAGAATCTCGTGGAGGCGGTCCCCGCGGAGGTCTTCCGTGCCGCGGTAGTCGAGGGCGTCGTCGTCGCCGGAGAGGCGCTCGACGCGGTCTTCTAACTCTTCGATGCGGTCTTCGAGTCGGTTGACCTCGGCTTCGGCCTCTTGTCTCGCCCGGACTGCTTCTTTTCGGCGGTCTGACTCACCGGAGAGCCGACCCTCCAGCGCGTCGCGCTCGTCTTCTAACTCGGCGATTCGCGCTTTGAGTTCGGCTCGCCCCAACAACTCGTCCAGCATACGCGGAAGCGTGCGGGCCGACCACTTGAGGTTTCGGTCGTCCGGCGAAAATCGTGGGGTGTGGTATCAGGCAGAGAGGTCCTGGCGTGTCGAGACCGAGTTGATGTCGTAGCCCGCGTAGCGAAGGAGTTCTTCCGCCCGGTTCGCGTCGGCGAGGAGAACCGGCCTGTCGTCCGGGAGTGCCGCCGAATCGACGGTCTGACGTGGGAGGGCGAGTGTCCCCGCGGGAACACCGTCGTCGGCCACGACGGGGAAGTGTGTACTGTCGAGCTTCATCACGAGCGGGTGGTCGATTCGCTCGACCCCGCGACCCGTGGTGTAGACGTGCTCGTTCAGTCGCTCGTGGTCTGTCCGCTGTATCGCAGCCTCGGCTCCGTCGTACGGCTCGACGTACAGTCGGCCGAGGTAGTATCCGCTGGAGAATCGTTCGAACATCTGTGCAAGTGAATCTCAACCACGGTGGTAGATAAGCCTTGTCGATACTTTTTATATCGAAGCGCAAACTCAGCGATTCCAACTGCGTTTCGTCGGGCGGCAAACGGCCGTGTCAAAAGAGGGTCGGAGACTTACGAATCGCCGCGAGTCGCCGCCGTCATCGACCAGACGGCGACGAGGCCGAGCAGGAGCGCGGGTAGCATCGGCAGCGCCAGCATGGCGGCGATGTACGGGAGGCCTGCCATCGCCGGAAGCGACGGGACGAGGTACACTGCACCCGGAATCACGAGGAAACAGAGGCCGACGACGCCGACGAGAATCCATCCACGGCGTCCGAAGCCCTCCGGCTCAGGTTCGTTGGCTCCGACAGTGATGTCGCGGTCGGAGCCCCCGGTTCCGGCGGTATCGCCGGTGTCGGACTCACCCGGTCGGTGGACGTAGGTATCGTCCCGAGTCGTGGTGTCAGAGCTCACTATCTGGGATAACGACCACCTTACCAAAGCCCTGTCGCTCTTCGAGGAGTTCGTGCGCACGTTCGATTTCGCTCATCGGCAGCGTCTCTCTGATGCGCGGTTCGAAGGTGCCGTCCCAGACGAGGTCGAGGGCTTCGTCGGCCTCTCCGGGCGTCGCCATCGTCGAGCCGATGACCGACAGTTGGTTCCAGAAGATGTAGTTGAGACCCGCACCCGGGTCGGGGCCGGTGGTCGCGCCGCAGGTGACGACCCGTCCGCCCTTGGTGAGGCTCTTGAGCGACTGCTTGTACGTCGACTCGCCGATGTGGTCGACGACCATGTCGACGCCGCGGCCGTCGGTCATCTCGTAGATTTTCCGCGAGAAGTCTTCGTCTTCGTAGTTGATGACGTGGTCTGCGCCGCAGTCGCGGGCGTACTCCAGTTTCTCTTCGGTCGAGGCCGTCGCGTACACCTCGGCACCCGCGTGGTCGGCGATTTGGACTGCCGCGTGGCCGACACCGCCGGACGCACCGAGGACGAGCACGCTCTCACCGGGGCGGAGTTCGCCGCGGTGGATGAGCATCCGCCACGCCGTCTGGAAGACGAGCGACGCCGACCCCGCGACTTCCCACGGAACATCCTCGGGGACGGGAACGAGGTTCTCCTCGGGAACTGCTGCGTACTCCGCGTGGACGCCGCGCATGTGCTCGCCGATGATCCGATAGTCGGGTGCGAGCGTCGGGTCGCCCTTCCGGGAGAATTCGTCGCCGCCGTCTGAAACACCCGCGAGGAGTGCGACGTGGTCGCCTTCTTCGAATCGCGTCACGCGCTCGCCAACCTCGGTCACGACACCGGCCATGTCGCTGCCGGGAATGTGTGGCATCTCCAGTTCGACGCCCGGGAGACCGCGTCGCGTCCAGACGTCCAGATGGTTGAGTGACGCTGCTTTCACGTCGACGAGGACTTCTTCGGGACCAGCTTCTGGGTCGGGGAAGTCGCCGTATTCGAGGACGTCTCGGTCGCCGTGTTCGCTAAATTGGACCGCTTTCATCTCGGTCCGACCGACGAAGGGAAGAAATAAAAGTCTAAGTTTACGCCGATTGTCTTTCTTCTTGTTCGACAATCGTCGTTCTCTAGTGTTCCTCCAATTATACTCTCCGTTCGACGACTCGCCCCCAATATTTCGCTATGTGACATCCTCGCCCGCCCTAAAGGGCGGGGCTTCCTACAAGGGAAGCCTCGTCGTCGGAGGTTTCAGAACTGAAGTCTCCGAGCGTCGTCTGTCGGGATTGCCGACTCTGCTCGCAGTGTCCTGTGGTGCTGTCACAAGCACTCCCATCCTGTGGCGAGTCATCGGTGTACGGTTTCAACGCGCACCTCTCTCCCCACGGGTTGACGCGACGTGCGATGTTCACACTCGCGTTAATGTCTGCTTGGTACTCCGTCACCCAACACTCGTCGTTCGTACAGCGGAACATGGCTTGAGAACTACGAGAACCGATGTGTCCACACTCATGGCACGTCTGACTCGTGTACGAAGGATTCACGAATCGGACACAGATGCCCGCGTCACGGGCCTTGTCCTCGATTCGACCAGTGAGTCGTGCGAACGCCCAGTTGTGGAGACGGCGGTTCATCCACTTGCCGTAGTCCAGATGTTCACGGATGTACGACAGGTCTTCGAGAACGATAACGGGGTTCTCGAACTGTTGAGCGTACTCGACAGCTTCACGAGACGCCTTCTCGACAATATCCGTGAGGGCGTTTTGGTAGTGGTCGAATCGTTCTTGAATACGCCACTCGGCGTCTCGCTCTTGGAGACGACGGAGCGTCGTGAACATCTCCTTGCGGAGGTGTCGGGCACGACCGCCGTCATAGATGTACGGTTGGGTTGGAGTACCGTCCCGAAGGGCACAGCCCGTCAGGAGTTTGGATTCGCCAATATCGAAGCCGATGTACATCGGCCCGTCCGGTTCAGTTGGCTCCGCGACCTCGTACTCGACAGTGACGTGAAGCACCCAGTTGGTGCGGTGTTCTTGGAGTCGAAACTCGCCGACTGTCACGTCGCCGTCGAGGAGGTCGCCGTCGAGGAGGTCGCCCCACAACTCTCGCTGTGCGGGATTGATACGGAGCGGAATCCAGAAGGCGTTGCCACGTCCTGCCTGTGGGACGCGCCAGCAGAACTCGTGTCGTCGCTCGTCGGAATGGTCGAGACGCCAGCCAGGGTTCGTGAACCGAACGGGATGGTCGTCTTTCAACTCCGAAGCGTTGTACGTGTCCCGCAGTTTCGGGACATAGTTCTTGAGAGCATCTTTCGCGTAGGACGTGAGCGTGTACGGCGTCACAACATCATTGACCGCTGTCTGTGTCGTCGCACCACTCTCGAACGATTCGGAAAGGGCGCGACGGTAGGTAGCCACAGTTCGTTGAAGCCGACGCTCTTTGTGCGCCGTTGGGGGCGCGAGCGTGGCCTGCAACGTCTTGGTGGCAGTAGCGGTCACAGTAGAACACTCGAAATCATGAAAGTTAAAACTAACGAATCACTAAGTTGTAGCATAGATGCCGAACCTGAACATCGAAGTGAGCGACGAAGAATACGAGAAACTGAGCGAAGTAAAGGAAGCACACGGCCTGACATGGCGAGGACTCGTCATTCAGGGTGCGAAAGCACTAGACACCGAAGGGCCACTGTAGGTCAAGGGGTACTGTGTACGAACGCGATTCCTCCCCGTCCTAAACGACGGGGTTTCCTCGCTACCGCAAGATGACGGGACACCCCAACGGAAACTCGCTTTCTCAGTTGCTCGTGCGCCGTGAGACGTTCATCAGAGCGCTCGCGGCCCAGCCTCGTGACAAACGCACCCTGGCTGCCGACCTCGACACCTCTCGGTCGACGGTCGACCGCGTCGTCCGCGAATGCGTAAACGCGGGTATCGTCGAGCAGGATGGTGGTGTCTACGAACTGACTCTCACGGGACAGTGTGCGCTGGAGGTGTTCGACCGGTTCGAACGAGCCACTCGGGGCGTCGAGGACGCACACGACCTGCTCGCGATGCTCCCGGCCGACGCACCCCTCGACCCGGTGTTTCTGAGCGGTGCGGACGTGTACACCTCGACCCCCGAACTGCCGGACAGCGTCCTGCAGCGACTCTTCGAGAGCATCGAGAACGCCGGCCATCTCTGTGGTGTCGCTCCGGTCGCGCTCGCCGGGCAACTCCGCCCGTACTACGAGGCAGCGACCGCCGGGGGAACCACGGTCGAGATGGTAATCGACACCGAACTGTTCGACCGACTGCTCGCGACACCGGACTCGCGAGCGGTCATCGCCGAGCAACTGGAAAACGACGCGGTGGACATCTATCGGACACCCGTTCCGTTTGGATTCGGACTCTGGGTGACAGAACGCGATGCAGGTATCGTCGTCTACACCGACACGGGTGTCGGTGGCATCGCCCGCAACGACCACGAAGGGGCGCTCGCATGGGCGACAGACCTATTCGAGTCGCTCCGTGCGGACGCGACTGAGGTAACGCTCTCGTCGCTCGGGGAACTCACACCCGACGACGCAGAGTGACCGACGAGTCGCAGGCGAGTACATGTCGGAGACGAGTGGACGTTGGCTCTTTTACACACGCAATCGAAGGTCAGCATCGTGAGCGACCACCACCACAGCGACGAACACAGCCATGACCACCACGGTCACAGCGACGGCAACCACCACGGCGACGGCGACTACCACGACCACAGCGACGGCCACAATCACGACGACCACCACGACCATAGCAACAGCCACGACCACGACCATCACCACCACGACATCGAAGAACTCGCAGTCGCCGTTCTCACCATCTCCTCGACGCGAACCGTCGAAGAGGACCCGGCGGGCGACGCCATCGAGTCGGCGCTTCACGACGCCGGCCACACTATCGCTGTTCGGCGCGTCGTCGACGACGACTACGACGAGATTCAGGGCGTCGTCGCTCGGATGGCCGACCGCGGCGACGTGGACGTGACCATCACCACTGGCGGGACGGGCGTTACACCCGACGACGAGACGGTCGAAGCCGTCCAGCAACTGTTCGGAAAGACACTTCCGGGGTTCGGCGAACTGTTCCGCCGACTCTCCTACGACGAGATTGGAACGCGCGTCGTCGGCACGCGAGCGACTGCTGGCACCGTCGACGACATGCCGACGTTCTGCCTGCCGGGCAGCGAGAACGCCGCTCGACTCGGGGCCGAAGAGATACTCGTCCCCGAGATGCCGCACCTCACTGGACTCGCTCGACGCGACACCGAGTAGCGTTCACCCGAACCTGTTCGCGTTTCCCGCGACCAGACTGCAACGTCTGCCCAGTCGCTGCCATTTAAGTTTGCTCGACGGGTCCGCTCAGGTATGAGCCAACAGCCTGCACGCGAGGAGGACGACGACACGTTCTCCAGCGGCAAGGACCCGAACCTCCGAAGTTCGGAGGTCACAGAGGGGCCGGACAAAGCCCCCCACCGCGCGATGTTCCGAGCGATGGGGTTCGACGACGAAGACCTCGGTTCGCCGATGGTCGGCGTCGCCAACCCTGCGGCGGACATCACTCCCTGTAACGTCCACCTCGACGACGTCGCCGACGCCGCCATCGAGGGTGTCGACGAGGCCGGTGGGATGCCCATCGAATTCGGCACCATCACCATCTCCGACGCCATCTCGATGGGGACAGAGGGGATGAAAGCCTCGCTCATCTCCCGCGAGATAATCGCCGACTCCGTCGAACTCGTCTCCTTCGGCGAGCGCATGGACGCCCTCGTCACCGTCGCCGGGTGCGACAAGAACCTCCCCGGAATGATGATGGCCTCCATCCGAACCGACCTCCCGTCTGTCTTCCTCTACGGTGGGTCTATCATGCCCGGCCAGCACGAGGGGCGCGAAGTGACGGTCCAGAACGTCTTCGAGGGCGTCGGCACTTACGCGGAAGGCGACATGAGCGCCGACGAACTCGACGACCTCGAACGGAACGCCTGTCCCGGCGCTGGGTCGTGCGGTGGGATGTTCACCGCCAACACGATGGCCTCCATCTCCGAAGCGCTCGGCATGGCCCCGCTCGGCTCTGCCTCCGCGCCCGCCGAGTCCGAAGCGCGCTACGAGGTCGCCCGCCGCGCTGGCGAGGCCGTCCTCCAGTGCGTCGAAAACGACCTCCGCCCCTCCGACGTCCTCTCGAAGAAGTCCTTCGAGAACGCCATCGCGCTGCAGGTCGCTATCGGTGGCTCGACCAACGCGGTCCTGCACCTCCTCGCGCTCGCCGCCGAGGCCGGCGTCGACCTCGACATCGAGGAGTTCAACACGATTTCCGACCGCACGCCGAAGATTGCCAACCTCCAACCCGGTGGCACTCGCGTCATGAACGACCTGCACGAAGTCGGCGGCGTTCCGGTCGTCATCCGCCGCCTTCTCGAAGCTGGCCTGTTCCACGGCGACGCGATGACCGTCACTGGCCGCACCATCGAGGAGGAACTCGCCCAACTCGACCTGCCGGACGACGAGGCCATCGACGAGGACTTCCTCTACACCGTCGACGAGCCGTATCAGGACGAAGGGGCCATCAAGATTCTCACCGGCAACCTCGCACCCGACGGCGCGGTCCTCAAGGTCACCGGGGACGACAAATTCCACCACACAGGCCCGGCACGCATCTTCGAGAACGAAGAAGACGCCATGCGCTACGTGCAGGAGGGACACATCGAATCGGGCGACGTTATCGCCATCCGCAACGAGGGTCCCCGCGGCGGCCCCGGCATGCGCGAGATGCTCGGCGTCACCGCCGCCGTCGTCGGACAGGGTCACGAAGACGACGTGGCGCTGCTCACCGACGGGCGGTTCTCCGGCGCGACCCGCGGTCCGATGGTCGGCCACGTCGCACCCGAGGCGGTCGAAGGCGGTCCTATCGCGCTCCTCGAAGACGGCGACGAAGTGACCGTGGACATCCCGAACCGCGAACTCTCGGTCGACCTCTCGGACGAGGAGTTCGCGGCCCGAAAGGAAGACTGGGAACCGAAGCAGCCTGCCTACACCTCCGGCGTGCTGGCGAAGTACGCGCGTGACTTCGGTTCTGCGGCGAACGGTGCCGTGACGAACCCGGCCGTCAAGCGCGACGAGTAAGCGACTGTTCGCTGAGACGCTTCGATTCTGTTTTCAGACCACGCGATTCTCCAGGTCGTCATCACCCTCGTCTAACTTCGAGAGGTTCGCGGCGATGATGTCGGACATTCGCTCCCAGTACTTCGGCGTGTGTCCCGCGTTGTGGGGCGTGATGAGGACGTTGTCGAACTGCCAGAGGTCGTGGTCCGACGGGAGCGGTTCGGGGTCGGTCACGTCGAGCGCGGCACCCCGGATGCCGTTGCTCCGAATCGCGTCCAGCAGGGCGTCGGTATCGACGACCGGCCCGCGGCCGATGTTCACGAGGACGGTCTCGGGGGCCATCGATTTGAACGCGTTCGCGTCGATGAGCCCGCGCGTCGTCTCCGTCAGAGGGCACGCGATGACGACGTAGTCGGAGCGAGCGTAGGCGTCGTGGAGACCCTGCACGTCGTCGAAGCCGACGACTTCGTCGGTCGGGCCGCCTTTCTCCGGGGAGTAGCGGACGCCGATAGTCTCGACGCCGAACGGTTCGAGACGGTTGACGACGGTGCGTCCGATTGCGCCCAGTCCGACGATGGTGACTGTCGACCCTTGAAGCTCGAACGTCGGATACGACTGCCAGACGCCGTCTCGCTTCTGGGTCTCGGCGACGTGGAACCGCCGAGTGAAATAGAGGATGCTCCCGAGGACCTGCTCGGCGATATTGGGGCCGTGGACACCCGACGCGTTCGTCACGGCGACGTCGTGGTCGGCGAGTGCCTCGATAGGGAGGTGGCCAGTTCCGGCGAAGACGCACGCGAAGAGGTCGAGATTCTCGGCGTCTTCGAGGACCGATTCGTCGATGGAGAAGCCAGTCGCGACCTGGACGCGAGAGAGGAGGTCACGTTCCTCTTCGGGCGTTCGTGCGAGGGCGACCTCTCGGTCGGGGAGTCGCTCGCGCAGCGTCTCGGCGTACTCCTCGGCGGACAGTCCGTGAATCTTCTGGCGAAGGACGGCGATGTCTGGGTCGCGCATGGACGATGATTCTCGGAGATGGTGATGAATCTGTTCGATTCGGACAAGTCGACGCGAGAATCAGCCGAGTTGACTGCGAGTGCTTCGGCGGCGTTTCGAAATCGTTCGTGTGACGGCGACGGCGTCTACGGTCGGGTCGACCACGTACCGAGACCCATCTTCGCCGAGTTTCCATGCGACTGGTGCATATCCCTGGGGAGCAGGGCCCCCGTCTACGAAGACGAGGTCGCCCCTTTCATCTCGAAAGACCACGGGCGTACGGTCACATCTTGCCTCGTCTCCGCTCATCATCTGTGAACTCCAATGACAGGAGTGATAAATCTCCGTCCCTAGTTATCAGAGTCGGTATCTAGGAATTGCCGAAGGCTAACTCACCCCACGACCGACAGCCGGCGAGGCCCCACCGAGTCGGTTCAAGGGGTTTAATACACGAGGCCAAGACCTGTAGCGGTATGGAACGCGTAGACGTCGCTATCGTCGGTGGCGGCCCGGCTGGAACCTCGGCGGCACACGCCGCCGCATCAGCCGGTGCTTCTGCCGTAGTCCTGGAGAAGGGCGTCCCCCGCGCCGACCGACAGGGTCTCGGCCCGGATTCGACGGATGCGGCCGGGATTCTCGACTACTGGGTGGACATCATGGACATCCACCCCGACGAGATGCCGGACGACGTCGTCCTCGACATTCTCGACCGAGCCGAGTTCATCGGCCCGAACGAGACCGTGACGCTTCGAAGTACCGGCATCGACTCGTCGTACGACGAGTTCGGATACACCTTCCACCGCGCGAAGTTCGACGACTGGATGCGAAGCCGCGCCGAAGAGGCGGGTGCCGAGTATCGCCTGAAAGCCTCCGTCCGCGACGTGGAAACCGACCTCGACGCGACTGGCGGCGAGGACGACCCGCGACACGTCGTCCGACTGGCCAACGGCGAAAACGTTGGTGCGGACTTCCTCATCCTCGCCGACGGACCCCAGCGGACGGTCACGAACAAGGTGCTCGACGACTTCCTCCCGTTCGACATCACAGAGCGCCTCGCCTCGCCGAAGGTGAACCACATCGCCTACCAAGAACACCGGGAGTTCCCGCCCGAGTTGTTCGAGGAAGTCGATGGAGGCATCAAGTTCTGGTGGGGCTACATGCCCGGCCACACGGCGTATCCGTGGGTCTTCCCGAACGACAACAACGTCTGCCGCGTCGGACTGACGATGCCCATCGGACTCGACATCGACGAGGTGGACGACCGCGAGGGCTACACACTTCTTCGCGAGGACGACGAGAAAATCCCGCAAGGTCGCGAGTACGTCCGCCGACTTCTCGAACAGGAGTACGGCGACGAGTACGACGTCGACGAGGACTTCCCGCTCGTCGAAGACCGCGGGAAGAACAAGGGGACCGAGACCTACTCCATCTCCTCGACCCGCCCCATCGACTCGCCGACGAAAGCCGGTATCGCCGTCACCGGCGGTGCGATGGGTTCGACCTCCGCCTTCCACGAGGGCGGCGACCACGTTGCGGTCAGAACCGGTGCTATCGCGGGCGAACTCGCCGCCGAAGGCGACCTGAGCGAGTACAACACTCGCTGGAAAGACGCTATCGGCGACGAGATTCTCCGGAACGTCGCGATGGCCGACATCGTCCACGACTACGGACCGAGCGACTGGGACCGGACGTTCAAGGCCGCCCGGAAGCTTCTCGACTCTGATAAGGGGTACAAGGCGTTCGACCGAGCGAAGCTTACCGCCGGGTTCAGTGCCGCAAAGCTCGCGACGAAGTACAAACGGACGAAGGTCAAGTTCCGGAACGGCAAGTACGTCCAGTTGACGGAATCTGAGTACACGCTGTAGGCGACAGAAGTTTTATTTCAGATTCAGATAATTTGACGTACGATGAGAGCACCGCCGTCACGCCGCCGCCTCCTTCGTATCGGTCTCGCAGTCGCGAGTGCCGGCGTGGTGGCATCGCTCGCGGGGTGTTCGTCCTTTCGCGGGTGTTCGAACGACGAGATATTCCTGCGCGCGGAGTTGGTCGGGAATGCACCGCCGAACGCCACCGTCGTGAGCGCAGAAGACCCACGAATCGCGGAGAGTCCGTGGATTAAGCAGGTCGTCGAAGGGGCCGCCAGCGGGCACCCCCGCGAGTCGAGTATCTCCGACTGTCTCACCGACTACGAGTCGCTTCGAAACAATCTCGAACGACTGCCCGAAGCCGGCGGGCCGAACGACCGCCTGTACTACGTTCGAATCGATGGACAGGTCGTCCGCGTCCGCGCCGTCTTCTTCGAGGGCGACGAGCGGGTTCGGTCGTAACTCGTTTTACCCCTGCCGAACTAGAGCGGGTGCGTACCACAAGTCCCCGTCCGAGTGGTCCCACTTCGGGAGCGATGACAGAACGGCGAACCCAGGTACGCGACATCAAACGCAGCGTGTACGCTGCTCTACTGACCGGCAAACGCCGGTGTACTTCGGAACGTCCGCGCCCGAAAGACGGACCGCCTGGCACGAGGGTTTCCCGGTTGACGCGGCACGCCGCCTCGGGATGATACCGGCCGTTAGTGTTCTGGGCGACATCTCACACACCGAAGAGTGAAATCTCGATGTGAGCACACACTGTTTTGTCTGTTTCCGTACTAACATACATGTCCCAATGACCTCACTCCCCGAGTCGATTCGGCGGTTCGGCCCGAGCCGCCGAATCCGACACGTCATCTACTACATCATCGGGCTCGTGTCACTCGTGGTCTTCTACGCGGTGGCGTACAACTACGCGCTGGCGCGACTCGAAGGCGTCAACCAGTCGATTTTCGCCTCGTTCGAATTCGTCATCCAGACGATGACCACCACGGGATACGGTCAGGACTCGGATATCTGGAGCCACCCGCTGATGTTCCTGTTCGTCGCCTCGATTCAGATATCCGGTATCGCAATCGGATTTTTCACCCTCCGTCTCATCATCATTCCGCTGTTTACGAGCGCTCAGGTCAACCTCGACGACCGACTCAGCCCGAAGTCCGACCACGTCATCATCTGTGAGTATCGCCGAGACTCCGTGATTCTGCTGGACGAACTCAAGCAACTTGGCATCGATTACGTGCTTATTTCGTCTTCACGGGAAGACGCCGAGTCGCTCTCGAACCGTGGCTACGCCGCTATTCACGGCTCTCCGCAGTCGGCAGCCACGTTCGAACGGGCTAGCATCCGCACCGCGCGCGCGGTGATTACCGACGCCGGCAACGCGAACGTCAATACGATACTCACCGTGCGGACGCTCCGTTCAGACATCGACGTCATCGCGCTGACCGACGACAGCGACATGGAAGGGGTACTGCGCACCGTCGGCGCGGACACCGTGTTGTCTCCGCACGCGGTCTTGGGACACCGCCTCGCAGAGAAGGCTGTCGCCTCGTTCAGTTCTGAGTTGCGAGACACCATCGAAATCGGCGGGACGACGAAGTTGATGGAACTCCCCGTGTCCGAGTCGAGCGAACTGGTCGGTCGCAAAATCCGGGACACGAAGGTCAGGGAGCGAACCGGGGCCACCATCGTCGGTGCCTGGTTCGACGGCGAGTTGCAGTTGCCACCCAGCCCGGACGCCGTCGTCAGTCCAAATACCGTCCTTCTGGTGTCTGGTGAGGAGGCTGCGCTCGAAGAGCTAAACGAGTTCACTCGGCCACCCCGGTCGTTCACCGAACACGAGCGCTTCGTTCTCCTCGGGTTGGGTGAAGTCGGACAGGCCGCCAAGTCGGTTATTCAGGAGGCTGGTGGTGATGTCGTGGGAATCGACCTCGAAGAGCGAGACGGGGTCGACGTCGTCGGCGATGGCGGGTCCCGAGAGGCCTTGCTCGAAGCAGGTGTCGAGACCGCAGGAGCCATCGTCGTCGGCGTCCCTGACGACTCGGTTGCGCTCTTGACGACAGCGATGGCGCAGTCTCTCTCCCCCGAGATAGAGATACTCGTCCGTGTGGGGGACGCAGAGACGACACAGAAGGCGTTTACCGCCGGTGCAGATTACGTCCTGTCGGTCCCGAGGGTGAGCGCGAGGATGGTCGCAAAAGAGCTTCGGGGCGAAGACATCCTCGCCCCGGCGAGCCAGATTCGCCTCGTCCGAGTACCAGCCGCTGAGTTCGCCGGGAAGACACTCGCAAACTCCCGTATTTACGAGCAGACTGGCTGTCGCGTCATCGCTATTCAAGACGCCGACGGACAGACTGTAGATATCGACCCACAGCGGCGATTCACTGGCGACGAACGGCTTACGATCGTCGGACGCGACGAAGCTGTACAGAAGTTCCTCAAGCGGTTCGACGTCTCTCCGACTGACTTGGCTAGCTGAGTCGCCGTAGTCGACAGGGTGAGTTATCACCCTCGGTGGCGGTCGCGTTTCGGGCGATAGTCTCCGTGAGAGGCCGCGAGAGTCGCGTACACCGCCAGATACCGTCTTCCCTGCTTATTTCAGTCCACAGTGCAATATCCCACCCAAATGAGTACGCCGAGCCAGATACCTCCACTTGAGATTACCCTCCGCTTAGTGGCGGGTCTCGCCCTCATCTTGACAAACGGCTTTTTCGTCGCTATCGAGTTCGCGTTGACGCGGGCTCGTCAGTTCAGCAAACAAGAGTTCATCGGCGACACGCCCACGCTGGAGCGAGCGTGGGAGATGACGCAGAACCTAGAGATTTACTTGACGACCTGTCAGGTCGGCATCACGGCATCGAGCATTGCAGTCGGTATCGTCGCAGAACCGGCGTTGGCCGCGCTGTTCAGACCGTACTTCGCCAACACGCCACTCGCGTCGGTCGGCGCAGGCGCACTCATCGCGTTCGGTATCATCAACCTCCTGCACCTCACCCACGGTGAGCAGACGCCGACGTACCTCGGTGTCGAACGCTCGCGGATGGTCTGTCGATACGGTGCGACCCCGCTGTACTGGTTCAACTGGCTCATCTCTCCGCTCATCACGCTCGGTGACTGGATTGCCAAGGCGACGCTCAAGCTGTTCGGCATCGAGATGACGGGTGCGTGGCTCGAAACCGAAGAAGAGGTGCTCGAATCTCGGGCACAGCTTCGGAACCGACTCCACTCCCTCCTCGAAGAAGGCGAACTGCCAGAGGAACGCCGGGAAGAAGTTCTCCGTGCGCTCGACGTAGACGAACTCGCGGTCAGTGAAATCATGGTTCCGGCCGACGATATCATCGCCGTCTCGACGACGGCCACTCCGGAAGAGAACTTCGATGAGATTCGCAACACGCCACACACTCGGTTCCCACTCGTTGGCGAGGAGTTGACTGACTTCCGTGGCGTCGTGTATGCGCCGTCGATTATCGACAACTACGAAGAGTTACAGGACGGGACGCTCTCGTTCGCCGAGATTGCAGCGCCGACGATGACGCTGGCGGCAGAGACGAACGTCAGCGACGCGTTCGACCAGTTCCAAGCAGAAGACCAAGAGTTGGCGCTCGTCATCGAAGACGGCAACGTGGTTGGACTCCTCACCGCGACCGACGCGCTCGAAGCGGTGATGGGCGAACTCGAAGACCCGCTCGACCAGCGCGCTGTCTCCGACTGATTCCCGCGACTCACTCATCGTCCGGCGACGGACGCGCCGTGCGTAATTTGAGTACGACTCGCGTGCCGCCCCACTGGCTGGGTTCGACGACGAGTTCCCCGCCAGAACTGCGAATAATCCACCGAGTGAGCCACAGGCCCATCCCGGCGCTGTGCATCAAGTCCGTCTCTGTCTCTCGTGTCAGTACCTCCCGTTCGACTTTCGGCAGGCCGGGACCGTCGTCTTCGATGACGAGGTCGACGTACTGAGACGATTCGGATTCCAAGGGCGTCCCGACGAACACCCGAGGTGTCTCCGAATCGTTGTGCTCGACGGCGTTTTCGATGAGGTTGTCGAGTGCATACGGAAACAGTTCGTGGGCCTCGATGGTCGTCCCCGCTCGGATATTCGACTGTATCTCGGCCGCTGGCCAATCTAACTCGAGGCGGTCGAGGTGGTTCTGTAGCTCCGCCCCGAGTTCGAACGTCGTGAGGCTCTCTTCGTCGTCTCTCGCCTGAAGCTGTTCGATGTGCCGAGCGCTCTCGCTCAGACTCTCGATGTTCACCAGCCGTTTTTCCATCGCCTCGACGTGTTTGTTTCCGTCCGAAACCTGGTCGGCGAGCAGGTCGAGATGCCCGCGAAGCACGGTGATATCGTTTCGAATGTTGTGGCGAAGCACGCGATTGAGAATGGTGAGACGCTGCTCGCGCTGTTTCTGTGCGGTGATGTCGCTGATTACGAACGTCGCACCGGTGGGCGTGTCACCGGTCGTGTACACTGGGGCAGCCCACAGTCGAACGTCGAGGGTCGAACCGTTCTTGTGCCGGTGGCGAGTTTCGATGCCGGTTAGCCGCTCTCCACGCTGGAGTTGCGAGAAGTACGTTTCGAACGTGTCGGGAAGTTCGGCGAGCAGTCGAGCGTACGACTCGGTCAGAAACTCGGATTCTGTCCACCCAAATATGCGTTCGGCACCGGTGTTCCACAACTGAACGGACCCGTCTTCGGCGACGACGATGATTGCGACGGGCGCGACTTCGATGACGGAGAGAAACTGCTCTCGAAGATACTCGACTGTCGCGGTGAAGACGTCCGCCCGCTCTTGGGGCGTCAAATACTCCTGCATGATAGAGACAAAATCAGAAACGAGAGTCGCAACTAACTCCTCGCGTTGCGCGGGTGCATGAGACTGGTACGACTCGATAAAGCGCTGTTGCGCCTCCGTGTGACCCTCTGTCTTGAGGACGTTGAAGAGTGCGCCGACAAGTTGTTCCGTATGCCTGCTCATTTAGGTGAGCCTAAAATCAGGATACCCAAATGGGTTCCGAGTGTGGAATCCCCAATCAGGGGTGGGTTCAGCCGAGAATATCGGACGTGATTCTCTCGAATCAGACGTTCAGGACGCCGAGTTCGGTGTGTTGGCAGCGACCTCGGAGACCCATTCGGCGAGGTCCGAGACGACGCGTTCGGCGACGTTGCCGCCGAAAAAGAGACTTACTGGATGGGTAGGTGCGAACCCATCTTGGAAGAAATGGTCGAGGCCGTCGTAGAGTTCGACGCGACTCCCGTCGGCGAGGGCCACAGCCTGCCACTTCTCGAATTCGTCTCGGAACCACGCCGCAAGGTCAGCCTGAACCTCTTCGTCGGCCCGGCAGGTCTTCAACACGAACGTCGGAATATCGACAGCGCTCGCAGTCCCGGCAGGGTTGTAGTTTCTCATGCTACGGTGCCACGTCCCGGGTCGGCCCCAGAGAACCTCGTCGTCGCCGTAGTCGCCCTCGGCGAGGCGGCGGACCGTCTCACGCTCGCGTTCGAGTTCCGCCACTTGGTCCTCGCTGAGGTCACCATCGAGTTCGAATTCGTAGCGCAGGAACGTGAGGTCGTCCGGGTCCTGCGTCGAGTCGGCACGCGCGTCGAGTGCGGCGACGCCCGCCACATCACCGTGTCGGTCAGCGATTCGCGGGCCGCACATCCCGCCTTGGCTGTGCCCTGCGAGGAACACAGCACGCTCGTCGACCTCATCGACAGCGGCGAGCGTGTCTACTGCCGCGACCGCGTCGTCGACGACGACCGTGTCGAGCGTGTAGTTCCCGTCGGCGACCTCGTGGTCGGCGAGTCGTTTCTCGTACCGGAGCGTGGCGATACCTCGGCTGGCGAGCCCCCACGCGAGGTCTTTGAGAATCTTCGATGCGCCTGCGGTTCCGTCCGGGTCGTGGATACCAGCACCGTGGACGAGGACGACGGCTGGGAACGGGCCGTCTCCTTCCGGGACCG
This sequence comes from Haloferax larsenii, assembly GCF_024730625.1. Taxonomy (NCBI): domain Archaea; kingdom Methanobacteriati; phylum Methanobacteriota; class Halobacteria; order Halobacteriales; family Haloferacaceae; genus Haloferax; species Haloferax larsenii. The sequence goes on along the minus strand of NZ_CP078063.1, from coordinate 2,976,467 downwards.
CGAGGACGCCGTCGAGGTCTACGTCTCCGGCGTCGATAGTCACGTCGCGCTCGTTGAAGGCGCTCTCGTCTGCGTACGCCGGAGGCTCGTACTCGGGAGAAAACTGGACGTTTTCGACGCCTTCCGTTCCGATATCGAGTCTCGCCGTCTCGGTTCCGTCCTCGAATTCGAGTACGACGGCGACGTCGTTGTCATCGAGACGTAGTTCACCGACACCCGCTGGCGTCCCGTACTGGCTGTAGAGTCCCCACCAGTACGTCTCGAAGACCTCTTCGGAATCCATCGTCGCGTCGCCGAACGCGTCGGGAAACGAGTCGATAACTGCGCTCCGACCCGTTTCGGTCAACAGGTCGGCCGCATCGACGAACGATTCGTCGAGAAACGCTGTCGAGAACTGACGTGCCATCTCCTCGGCGGTGCTCGTGGAGACCATCGTTCGAATAGCGATTGTCTCCTGGGTGACAAATAGATTGACATGTTTGGATGGCCGGACGGCGGTGATATTCCACGGTTCTCATCGGAGACTAGATAGTTCAAATCGAACGATACAAAGCCAGACGCGCCCACAGAAACCGTTTCCTTTATTTTTTAGGTTTGCCTAAAGCATTCCAATGAGCACTGGTACGCAGTCGCGCCGCGGGCAACCAGCCGAGACAGAACCCACCCAGCGGCCGGAGATAGCGACTTGTGAAAGCAGCCCTGGAAAGACGGTGTTTCTCGAATCGGGGAACACCGATGGATGGATTTCGAGTGACGTGACCGTCGACGTTCGAGAATAATTACCGTACAATGACAGACAATCAAGACACCACCGAAGAAGCGGAAGAGACCGAACGAACCATCATCAGAAGCGGCCGTGAGTTCGAACAAGAGTATCGGCTCGATGCGACCGAGGCGGGGGAGTTCCTGATTCGATTGGGCGAACAACTCCGCGACGACGACGAACTCCGTATCGTGGACGAAAAGTGGGAACTGCCGTTCGCGTTCGGTGAACCAATCGAACTCGAAATCGACTTCGACGGCGTCGGCGACCCCGAACTCGAAATCGAACTGGAGCTACCGGGACGAACCGACGAAAAAGGACCGGACGTTCGATAGCCTGTCGGTAGGCTCTCGTTACTTCGTCGCCGAGTCGAGGACGAGCGTGTCGTCTTCGAGGTAGTGGTCGATGACGTGCGCGTGTTCTTCGACTTCGATGATTTGCTCGCGGAGCATGTGCGCGGTCCCGTGGTCACCGAGCCCCTCCGCGAGTTCGATGTGGTCGCGGTAGCTCTCGATGATGTCGCCGTATATATCGAGGTCGTTCGAGAGCGACGTCCGGATGTCGTTCACGTCTTCGTCTTCGGGCTCGACGGTCGCGACGTCCGACAGCGTGGCCATGCTGGCGTTCGGAACACCCCCGAGTGCTTGCACGCGCTCGGCGATTTCGTCGGCCGCCTCCTCGACTTCCTCGTACGCCTCTTGGAGGAAGCGATGGATACCGAGGTGTTCCGCCCCCTCGACGTTCCAGTGGTGCTTGTGTAACTGGTGGTAGAGGACGTACGCGTCCGCGAGGTCCGTGTTCAGCGCGTCGATAATCTGCTCGGCCTTCTCCTCTTCGAGACGAAGCGGGTTCTCCCCGACTGTGCCCGCTTCTTGACGAACGTTCTTTTGCGTGCTCATGTACATAGTATGCTACTTGTGAACACTTATAGATGCCCGGTAGACTGACTTCTCCCAAACAGCGGCACCGACCGAACTGTGCGGTATGGCGGCGACAACAGACGAAACGGTCGTGAGAAAGCGTCCTGGCTAGGGATTTGGGACTGCTGGACTAATTGGCCGGCTTCGGAAGCTTGACCACGAAAATGGAACCGCGTGGTTCGTTGTCTTCGACCCATACGTCCCCGCCGTACTGGTCGACCAGCGTGTAGACGAGGTGGAGTCCGACCCCTGTCCCGGGGCTTTTCGGGCCCATCCGTCCCTTCCCGAAGATTTCTTCTTTGCGGTCGTCAGGAACACCCGGGCCGTTGTCTGCGACCTCTACGACGACGTCCGACTCAGTTTCGTGGAAATCGACGTGAACCTCGGGCTCCGCCGAGTCGTTGTGCCGGATTGCGTTGCTCAGGATGTTGCCGAACACGGACGTCAACAACTCGTTGGCTCGGACCCGCATCACCGGAAGTTCGTCGACGACGAAGGTCGCGTCTTCGTACGCCGTCCGTTTCTTGTCTACCTCGGATTTGATGGTCCGACCGAGGTTGACGAATTCGAGGTCGATTTCGGTGTCGTCTTCCAGCGACTCGACGAAGTCGCGGGCGATAGCCGTGAGTTCGGCGATGTGGCTACTCGTGTCGTCGATGCGGTCCACAGTCGCCATCCCCGCCTCGTCGACGTGGTCTCTGATGATGTCGGCCCACCCCATCAGTAACTGGACGTCGTTGTTGATGTCGTGGCGGACGATTCGATTAATCATCGTGAGCTTCTCGGTCTTCTGCTCTAACTCCTGCTCGTTGCGTTTTTGGAGCGTTATCTCCCGGGTCACGAGCTGTACCGAATCGACCTCACCCGCCGTCGAGAGTGGAACCGCGATGTTGTGGAAGTGTCGTACGCCGATGCTATCCTGAAAGGTGACTGCACTCCCGGCGGTAATCGCACGCTTGCTTTGTTTGAGCCTCGTGGCCGCAACGTCGTCTGGGATGAACTCCGACAACTGCTTGCCGACGAGTTCGTCTTGAGAGACACCGAAGGCCGTCGCCATCGTCTCGTTTGCAGCGAGAATCTCACCCGTGACGCTAATTTGGCCGATTTCGTCCGGGGAGTTGTCGACCAATCGTTCGTACTTTCGTTGCGTCCGGCGTTGCTCGACGACGTTTCGGATGCGATTGACGAGGAGTTCGAGCGGTTCGTCCTCCCGCACGGCCTGTTTCATCAGGTACTCGTCGATACCCATCCTGATGGCGCGACTCGCAATCTCCTCGCCGCCTTCCCCGGTAAGGAGGATAAACGGGATGTCGTACTGCTCGTCGACCATCTCGTAGAGCTCTAACCCGTCCGTCTCGGGCATCCGGAAATCGCTCACAATACAATCGACCGGTTTACGATTCAACTCCAACATCGCCTCGCCAGCGTTCGTCGCCATCGTTGTCGTCATCCCGTAATTCGACTCCAGTTTGTCGGCGAGAAGAGAGACGAAGAAGGCACTGTCATCGACGATGAGAATAGAGAGCGAGTCGTCGCGCGACATAGATATGGTGTGTCGGGTTCTCCATTATAACCTCTCGCCCCCGATATTCGATTCTGAGAATAGAACCGCCGTTTCCGGGCGATTAACCCGCATAGACTCCCCATTTCGGTTAGACAGAAGACACTTGCAGCGTGGTTCTGTACGGTTCCTCATGCCCGGTCCCGTCTTTTTACGAGGTGAGGTCGTAACGCTCAGACCAATCGAACGTGACGACCTCGAATTTATCCAGCGCGTGATGAACGACCCCGCGGTCTGGCGACCGGCGTTGGATATCGACCCCACGAACGACGCACAAATCGAGGAGTTCTACGACAACGTACTCTCTGGCACTGACGGAGTACACTGTCTCGTGTGCGCCGACGAGGAGCCAGTCGGCGTCGTCTCGCTGACCGAGTCGCAGTACGGACCCGACGAGACGAGTCGAGCGCGGTCTATCGAACTGGCGTACTGGCTCGCACCCGAACACCACGGGCGGGGATACGGGTCGGATGCCGCCCGGCAGATGGTGCAGTACGCGTTCGAAGACCGAAATCTGCGACGAGTGTACGCCCAAATCGGGAGCTTCAACGAAGCCTCGGCCGCCCTCCTGGAGTCACTCGGGTTCGAGCACGAGGGGACGTTACGGCAGGCGGCGTGGTACCGCGGTGAGTATCACGACGTGCTTTGTTACGGTTTACTTCGCGACGAGTGGCAGCAGCAGTAGGTTGACGACCGAATCTCCCCGGTACTTCGTCGCTTCCCGAAGGGTGTCCGAACGGTCAGCTACAGGTCCGCGACGTCTTCGATAGCGTCGGTGAGTTCCTTGATGGACTCGACGGTGTGTTCGCCCATGTGACCGATGCGGAACGTCTTCTCGCCGAGCGTCGAACCGTAGCCGTTCGAGAAGACCATGTCGTACTTCTCGGAGACTTCTTCGATGGTGCCAGCCACGTCGATGCCCTGCGTGTTCTCGATGCAGGCCACCGTCTGGGACTCGTAGCCCTCCTCGGGGAACATGTCGAAGTGTTCGTACGCCCAGTCGCGGGTGTACTCGGCCATCTCCCGGTGGCGTTCGCTGCGCCCCTCGTGGCCCTCTTCGAGCATGTATTTCATCTGCTTCCGGTAGGCCAGCATGATGGGAATCGCCGGCGTGGAGTGCGTCTGGCCCTTCCGGTCGTAGTAGTCGATGCAGCGCTGGAAGCCGCCGTACCACGACGCCGAATCCTTCTCGACTTCGCGCTCGTAGGCGTCCTCGCTGACGGTACAAATCGCCAGTCCCGGCGGCATCGCGAACGCCTTCTGCGACGACGCGAAGAGCACGTCGATGTTGTGCTCGTCGATGTCGACGTAGTCGCCACCGAGCGAGGAGACGGCGTCGACGACGAAGTACGTGTCCGGGTACTCCGCGACGACGTCACCGATTTCCTCGACGGGGTTGCGGACGCCGGTCGAACTCTCGTTCATCACCGTCGCGACCACGTCGTAGTGCTTGTCGCTCGACTCCAGTGTCTCGCGGATGTCTTCGGGTTTGATTGCCTGTCCCCACTCGTATTCGAGACGGTCGACGTTCTTGCCCAGTCGCTCGGCCACGTTGGCGTGGCGCTCGCTGAAACTCCCACACGTCGGGACGAGGATGTTCTCGTCGACGAGGTTGAGCGTCGAAGCCTCCCAGAATTCCGTCCCAGAGCCGGTGAGGATGATGACGTCGTTGTCGGTGCCGAGGAACTCCTTCGTGTCCTCGACGATAGTCGTATAGAGGTCCGTCATCCGGTCCATTCGGTGGCCGAACATCGGTTCGGACATCGCCTCGATGACGTCGTCGCGCACCCCTGTCGGACCCGGGATATACAGCTTCTTTTCGGGATAGTCGCCCGTGTACTCGCGTTTCTCGGTCACATGAACCACCTAAGTACCGAGTACTGTGTAGCGGGGTGGCATGGTAGTTTTGATTCCGACCATATACGGGACGACTCGGATTTCGTGTTCGGCCCGATTCTCGATACGTCGAGTAGGCGGTTGCCGGGGGCTGCCGGGGAGAGCCATAGCGAAGCGAGAGCTCGTTTCACCTCGCATGTCCGCCAATTGTTCTCGCAGATATAGTTCGATATCCTATACAGTTTTATCGCAGAGAAATTAACACATAGTGTAAAAAACATAATTATTTTTGATGTTGTTTTATCTGATGGAGGTCACTCATGACCTACACACGACGAACCGCGCTAAGGCTCATCGGCGCAACGACGCTGGGCAGTATTGGCACAACAACAGCCGCGGCGGACCCTGGTGGGAAGAAGGACAAAGGTGCAATCAGAAAGATGGGTCACTCTCTGCTGTCGGACCCAGCAGGCGGGTACGCAGAAGAGGACATCCGCCCGGATGGGCAGTACGCTATCCTCGGGAGCTTCACCGGCCCCGGCGGAAGCTTCCTCGTCGATATCAGCAATCCGACGAACCCGACAGAAGTACACGAGTTCCCGACGCCCACGAATGGAGTTCGGCACGCAGACGTGAAGTTCGACCGGCGCGACGGACTCTATTATCGGTCGCGCGAAGGTGGTGACGACGACCCCACGACGTTCGAGCCACCGAACGGTGTGGACGTTATCGACTATGGCTGGAGCGACGGAACGCCCGAAGAACCCGTCAAGGCCTCCCGCATCCCGGCTGGAGGGACACACAACGTCCGCGCCCACCCGGAAGCGGACGTGCTCTACACGACGGAACACGACGGCGTCGGTGTCTGGGACACGAGCGACCCCACGGACGTCACTGGCGGGGAGGTGTTCGGTCCGGACGCCGACCTCCACGACATGATCGTCGACGCCGAACGTGACCTCCTCCATTGCGCGTTCATTGGCGGGGGGTTCGACGGCTACGTCATCATGGACATCAGCGACCCGATGGAACCGGACGTAGTCGGGGAGTTCAGCTACGAAGGACAGCCATCGTACGACGACGTCGCCGTCGGCGAGGAGGGATTCCAGAACTGCCACTACGCGAACTTCGACCCCAACAGAGAACTCGCGTACGTCGGCGACGAAATCGGCTTCGGAAAGCCCGGCGGCAAGCACGTCTTCGACATCGGATGGGGTGACGGCTCCATCGAGAACCCGAAACCAATCGGGTACACCACGTCGCCGAACGCCGAACTCATGGACGAAGCGTTCGAACTGTTCGACTGGACCGGCCACAACTTCGACATCATCCCGAAAGGCCGGACGACGATGCTCGTCAGTGGCGACTACCACGAAGGGGCGGTCGTCTACGACGTGACTGACCCGACCAACCCGACGCCGACTGACCAGTACCGAACTGACGACATGGACGACCAGGCGAACGGTGCCGGATTCGTCGGCCCGGCCCCGATGGCGTGGGGTGTCGATTACGCCGACAAGCGTGACTTCACGGTCGTCAGCGACATGCAGACTGGCATCTACGTGCTCAAGTTCACGCCGTCGGCGGCGAAGGGGGGCTAACCCTCTTGGAGCCGTTTCCCAGGAGGAGTCACGCGTCGGTCGCAAAGTCGTCGAGACGTGGGCGTCCGACGAGACGTTCGCCGAGCTTGAAAGCGAGCCGTCTGCCGACTCACGCGACGCCCGTCACAAAGTCTCGACGTAGGATTTGAGAACAGCGGCCTCGGCTTTCCGTATCAGTTCTCCCGCCGTACTCGTCGAACAGTCGAGAGCGTCCGCGACGTCTGCAACTGACCCGTCTCGGGGGCGTTCGTAATAGCCGACAGCGACCGCGACTTCGAGGGCCTCTCGCTGCCGAGGGGTGAGCTGTGAGGGCGACGTTCGACGCGCGAACTCGTGGACGCGTTCGATAGTCACGTCGCCGAGTTCGGAAAGGTCGTCGTGGAATGCACTGAGAGCCGTGGCTTCGCCGACCGCTTCGAACCGGACCGTCCCGTCCGCACGGAAGACGACCGGCGGGAGGAAGATGACGTGCGACTCCGCGATTGTCTCCAGCAGGGCCGGAGCAAACTCGTAGCCGTCCTGTTGGAGGAACACGTACGTCCCGTCGACGTCCTCGACGAAGTGACTCGAACGGAGCGAGTCAATACTGGCGACGGTTCGCTCGGTTGCGGCCCGGTCGCCGTCGCACCAGAACAACGTCGTCGCGTCCGCCGTCGGGCTCCACATCAGGAGTTCAGCCCGAGAGGCTCCCGTCACGTCCATCAGTTGGTCGTGCAGCGGGTGGACGAATCGCTCGGGATACGTGACCGAAAACTGGATGTGTTTCATACCGAGGGTGGACATCGTTCTGTCTCCCATGGTATCAATCGGTCCGATGTACGCTCGCCTCGGAGCGGCGTCGGTCGGATTCTCCGTCTCCGCCTCCGTCTCCGTAGGTAGCGAGGACTTCCGGCACACTCTGGAGGAGCGTTCGCAAGTGGTCGGCGTCGTCGACGACCGTCAACTGCGCAGTCGGCACGCGCTCGCGGAATTCTCGAACCCCCGCTATCGGGACGTTCGCATCGTCGTCACCGTGCCAGAAGCACACCTCGGTCTCGATGTCGTCGAAGTCGATATCCCAGTCTGTCGCAGTCGCTCGGAACTCGGTGACAGCACCGCGTCTGGAGGCGCGGAACGCCTCTACGAAATCTTCCTTGACGACCGCCGCGACAGCATCCGAAATCGGGCCTGCCGTCTCAGCAGTCTCACTCGTGGTGTACTGCGAGACGACGAACGACGGGTCGAGTCGGTCTGCAAGCCACGCCTGTCCGCGAAAGAGGCCGCGAAGAATCGACGGTGCAGTCGTCGCCAGTCCCCTGAGCACTCGCAGCGGGGCGGGCGTCTCCGAGCCGACTTCAGGGGGCGTCGCTCCGGCGACGACATCGACGCGAGAGACTCGTTCGGGGTGCGTCGCTGCGGTCGAAAGCGCGTACGGCGCACCGCCGGAGAAGGCGACGAGGCCGGCGGATTCGACGCCAGCGTCGTCGAGGACGGCACGAACGAGGGCTCCGGCGTCTCGTATCGAGCAGTCCCACGGCGTCGAGTTCCCGTATCCGGGGCGCTCGAACGCGAGTAGTCGCACGCCGTGTTCCGTCGCGGCGGTGTCGAACAGCGCAGCTACCAATCGCGAACCGGGAGTCCCGTGGAAGAACACGACCGGGGTGCCCTCAGAGCACCCGTATTCGGTGTAGGCCACCTGCCGGTCGTCACCGACTGAGACGGTTTCGACGTGCGAGTCGTCCCGATTCGTTCGCTCCCGAACCGACTCCGGAATCCGTGTCACCATTCACTGAGAGTTCTCGTCGCCGAAGGGAGTGACTGGTGCCGGACTCATCCGGCGGTATTTGTATTCGCGTTCGGAGGTGGACTCGTACTCGACGCCGTCTCAGTCGTCGGCCTCCGCCGACTCTGCTCGCGGTATCGTCACGTCCGGGAGACCGGCCTCGATTTCGTCGCGCCGGTCTTCGAACTCGCCGGGAAGGACGAGTCGCCCGCCGAGGTCGTCCAGCGGTTCGTCGCTCGCGTATCCCGGTCCGTTCGTGGCGAGTTCGAACAGCACACCGCCGAACTCACGGAAGTAGACCGAACGGAACCAGTGGCGGTTTATCTGAGTGGTCGGTCGCAGTCCCATCGACTGCACGGCGTTCCGCATCGCTGCTTGGTCCTCGTCCGTCGGCGTCTGGAACGCGACGTGGTGAACGGTTCCGCGGCCCTGCCGACTGCTCTCGATGGTCGGCAGCACGTCGACGTACTTCCCGACCGGCCCCTGCGCGGCGAATCTCCGTCGCTCGTCGCCCGAGGCATCGCCTTCCGACTGCTCGCTGGCCACTTCCTCGAAGCCCATCGTTTCGAGCAGGTTCGTGGTCGGCTCGGGGTCCGCTTCCCAGAGCGTCACCGAGTGGAATCCACGAATCGCCGATTCCTCGGGGACGAATTCGGTCCACGGAACGGTCGGGTCGTCGTCGGGAATCTCGACTTCGACGAGTTCGACCGGGAGGCCGTCAGGGTCGCGGAAGGGAAGGACGGTCTCGCCGAATCGCTCGATTCGGTCGTCGTACTCGACGCCGTAGTCGTCGAATCGGTCTTCCCAGTAGTCGAGACTTCCGTCGGGGACGCGGAACGCGGTCCGCGAGACCTGTCCGGTGCCGACCGTCCCACGTGGGAGGTCTGCCCACGGGAAGAACGTCATACTCGTTCCGGGCGTCCCCTCGGCGTCCGTGAAGAAGAAGTGGTACGCGCTGGGGTCGTCCTGGTTGATAGAGCGCTTGGCGAGTCGGAGGCCGAGGGTCTCGACCCAGAAGTCGAGGTTCTGCTGTGGGTCGCCCGCGATGCACGTCACGTGGTGAATACCGGGACTTGGGGTGGTGTCTGTCATCGTCCAGAGTAGGGGCCGAAGCGACTTGAGTCTCTGCTGACGTGAGGGTTACTGGGTGACAGCGGGGTTCTCGTCTACGAACGCGGGGATTACTCCGTGCCGCGGGCGGTGTCCGGTAGCGACCTCACCCACGAACTCGGTATCTCGAAGACAACGCTCCACGAGCATCTTCGGAACGTCGAGGCGACGCTACTCCGGGGCGACTGATCACCCTGGTTCTCACTCGACTACTTCGGACTCTCTGCTTTCTGGGCAGCGCTCGTTTGGGAACTGCCTGAGACGGGTGGGTCGGTAAGGTAGAGCACGCCCGAAACAAGGAGGAAGAGCACACCGAACCCGATAACCGCGGTGAGTGGACTCCACGCGTCAGCCACCACGCCGCCGAACAGATGCAGTGGCGTCCGAAGCAACGCAAATACCATCGCGGCCGCGCTCAGGACGGTGGCCCGTCCGGCGGACGGGATGTGGTCGTTGAGGTAGCCGCTGATGATTGGTTTCATCGCCGCGCGCGTTCCCTTCATCACGAAGAACGACGGGACCGCGATGACCGCGACGACTGCAGGCGCAGCTAGCACCACCCCCGTCAGAATCGGAATGACGAACACCGTTCGCCCGAGTCCGAATCGGTCTACGAGGTCGCCCGCGTAGAAACTCCCGAACGCACCCACGCCCGCGAACGTGGCGTAGAGCACTCCCAACCCGATTTCCGGGGGCAGTCTGAAGGGCAGTGTCGTGAGGCTGGCTTCGAACGCGTCGACTGCGACCGGTTGGATGAACTCCTCCATCGCACTGGTGACGCCCAAAAAGAATCCGGCGTAGATGACAAAGGAGCGGAGCGACCGACCGGCGAATGCGTCTCTAACGACCTGTAGGACGACCCTGATCTCGGGTGTCGTCTCCTCGGCGACCCGCGGACCGGGGAGCGACGCGACCACGACGATGCCGACCAGCGCGAAGACCGCGCTCGCGAGAAACGGGTATCGTGGGTCGAGGATGTACAACCCGGCACCGACGACCATCGTCAGAGCCATCGACCACTGTCCGATTGCGGTGCCCCGGCCGCTGATACCCGTGAATCGCTCGGCGGCGAGCGTCCCACCCAGTGCGTCGTACAGCCATGCGTCTTCACTTCCCGACGCGAAGGCCAACGAGAGCGCCCAGAGCGACCACACAGCCAGAAACTCGGGATAGCTCTGTGCGACGACCATCCCGAGTAAGTGGACGAACGCGAGCGCGCGACTCACGATGATACTGTTTCGCCGGCCGATTCGGTCGCCGACGTAGCCAGTCGGAATCTCTCCGGCGACCGTCAACACGGCCTGAAGTGCGCTCAGCGAGACGATTTCCGTGAACGACAGCTCCCGCGAGAGCAGGAACAACACGAATATCGGAAAGGCGAATCCGCGCGGGTCGAGCGAGCGATACAGGTAGTATCGGGTGGCGACGCTCCGAGACCGGCGCTCTCGTGACGGGTCGGGCGAGGATGTCACTTAGTCTCCACCGAACCGCCGACTCACGCTTTCCCGAGATTCGACTCGTCGGTGGTGTCGCCAACGGCCGACTGCGACACGTCGAGTTCGCCGATGGTGTCGAGGGCGAACTGATGTAGTTCGCAGTTACCGTCGAAGACATCCTCGATAGGGTCTCCGACCATCTCGGCAATCCACTCGTGGTTCCGCTCGTCGAGCGTCAATTTGACCGCGATGCCGACCCACTCCAACCAGCGGGCGGCGACGTGCAGTCGGTAGCCGCGCTCGACGAGTTCGTCGGGGCCATCCCAACCGACCGACCTCAGTCCCTCGCGATAGCCATCGAGCACTGCCCGTTCGAGGTCCGCCGCACGGGAGACGGGCCAATCGAGGAACATCAGCGTGAGAATCACCAACGCCCCAGCGTCGTCTCCGAGTCTGGCGATACCGCACTGGTCCCAGTCGATGGCAACTGTTTGAGGCGTTCCGTCCTCGGTCGTGGTCGCAAAGAGGTTGCGACCGAAGGCGTCGAAGTGGCAGAACGTCTTCGGCAGGTCGTCGCGGGCGGCAACGAACCGGTCGCGGTTCTGCCACGCCGAAAAGAGTCGGTTTCGACTCTCCTCGGTCGGGAAGTGACGGCGAACGATGGGTTCCTGTGGAAGCGTATCGACGAGAGCCACGACGCTGGCGGTCCTGTGAAAGTCGAACGTCCGCTCTATGACCCATTCCCCGGACGGGATATCACTGCCCGTGAGGAACGCACCGTTGAACTGCCCGAGGTGGCGGGCGACCTGTCGGTACTGGTCGAGGGTCCACGACTCTGACCCACCATAGTCGTCCGAGAGGTCTTCGAGCCACAACCAGACCGCTTCACCGGGATACTCGTCGATGCGGTACGTGGTCGCTGGAACCAACCCAACGGACGTCTGGTCGGCGATGTTCGAGCGGTACGCTTCCGCCTCTCGCTTCCAGTAGGGGTGGCCCGATGGGTCCTCACCGGGGCGTTTTGCGAGAACCTTGAGAACGACCGACCACGTCGTCGTCGTCGCCGACACCGTTGCCGTTCCTTCGAACCGGAAGAGGGCTGTCCCAAAATAGCCCCCTCCGGCCCCGACGCGCATCGGCGAGTACTCCCACTCGTCGACGGTCGCAGTGTCGTCACCGAGCACCGCCCTCACTATCGGAGTCAGCGTCTCGGCGTCGATATCTGAGACTTGCTGTTCGATTTCGGAACTGATGCCCGGGATGTTCAGCGATGTCATCGGACCCTCTCACCCGAGTCGGGAAAGTGACACATGCGGTGCACCCTTACCTCCAGTCTTCGCTTCACGGAAATTCACCAATTGATAAATGATACCATACGACATACAAATTCCTGCTGTCAGCGATACTGTCTCAGCAAGCTACCGTTTCGTCGCCTGGACGACCGTCTGCCCAGGTCCAGCACGCCGAATTGCTGTTCGGCGTACGTCTTCGAAGCCTGCGTCGCGGAGCCACTCGCGGACCGCTTCGTACGGGTGGATCGTCGCGTCCAGCGTGACCAGATACGTCAACCCGACGAACCCCTGACCCGTCTTTCCGACCGGCATTCGTGCGGTGTCCGCCAGTTGGTCGAGCACGACGAGTTGGCCACCGGGACGAAGCCACTCGGCGACGCGTTCGAACAGCCGCCTGTTGTCCGCATCGTCGTGGGCGTGGATGACGTTGAACACGAGCGCAACGTCGTGTTCAGCGCCGAGGTCGTCTTCCCAGTAGTCGCCGCCGGTGACCTCGACGCGGGCTTCGAGGCCCGCCGCTGCAATCTCTTCTCGGGCGACGTCCAGCGCTTCGGGGTAGTCGAAGACGACGGCGGAGAGGTTCGGGTGCCTCCGACACAGTTCAATCGCGTACAGGCCGTGCCCGCCGCCAACGTCGAGGACGCGTGTCGCACCGTCAGGAACGCCGACGGCGTCGGCAACCTCGTCGACGACGACGCTCGCTGCCGCGCGGAACCCCTTTTGCGCAGTCTCCCAGCGCGTCGGCTCTTCGTCGAACCACTCGTAAATCGTCTGCGGTGGATGGCCCTCGCGGACGACCGTCTCGAAGTTGTCCTCCCAAAACGGGAAGACGAGTTCGTCCCAGAACGTGAGCCACGGGGCCATGTTGGTCTCCGACTCCGCGAGCAGCCACTTCGTCGTCATTCGCGTGTTCCGGTACCGACCGCCGTCCGTGGTGACGTACCCCTGCGCGTCGAGGAACGTCGATAGCACCTCGATGGCGTTTGCGTCCGCATCGAGCCGGTCGGCGAGTTCGGTCGCAGACAGTGGCTCCCCAGCTGACGCGAGTTTTTCGAAGAGGCCGATATCGAGTGCGAGCACTACTGCTTCGAACGTCGACGCACCGAAGAGGTCCAAGATGGGTGCAGGCCCCTTGTCGAGCCGGAGCAACAGCAATCGTTCGAGGAAGTTTGGATTGACTGGCATCGTATTCCTCGCGTCAGTGAGATTCTCCCGTCGCAGTTGTGTCTCCCGCCGCGGTTGCATCTCCCGTCGCGCCCTTCACCTCGTGCGCGAACTCCCGCACCGCCGCGGTGAAGAACGCCGGGTTGTCGATGTTCGAAGCGTGGCCCGCGTCGGGGACGACAGTCACCTCCACGTCGGCGTTCGTGAGTGACTCGGCGAGACGCGTGTGCATGGTCCGAAATGCCTTCGGCGCGTGTTCGCCGTACAGCAGCAACACCGGCACGTCGATTTCAGACCCGTCGAAGTCGCTCTCTGGGAATCGCGCCATCGCCCTGGCAATCTTGGCGAATTCGGCGTGTGAAATCCGCGGCGCGTCTTCGACGAGTCGCTGAATCGTGTCGGCGTCGGTCGCAACACCCGGCGAGAGGAGGTTGCCGACCCGGAGTTGGATTTTGTTCAGCGTCGGATACCGAATCACGCGGTCGAGCAGGGCGAAGAACCGCAGGTTCGAGAAGATGAGCCGCCCGGACAGTGGAAGCGGGGCGGCGGTGAACGTGTCTGAGAGGACGAGCCCGGCGACTTCGTCGGGATGGGCGGCCGCGTACACCTGCGCGATACAGCCCCCCATCGAAAGCCCGCAGAGAATCGGGTTTTCGACGTCCAGTGCCGACAGGAGGGCGTCGAGGTCTGCGGCGTACAGGTCCATCGAGTACGGGTCGCGGTCGGAACCGCCGGTGTGTCCGTGACCGCGCACGTCGTAGGTGATGGTCGTGAATTCGTCACTGAGCGCATCCACCTGCGGCCCCCACTCGGTCGTGCTCATGAACATCCCGTGGATGAACACGATTGGCGGGCCGTCGCCGCGCCGTTCGTAGTACGTCTCGATATCTCCGGTCCGGACCGTGTCGGTTGTCGTGTCGTCTCCGGCCGACGGCCCGCCGGTCGTTGATTCCCCACCCTCACCACGAATCATGCGAGAGATACGCTCACTGTGGAGAAAACGATGTCTCTCGATACGAGTTCGGACAAGGAGTCACCCGTCTGCAAGTAGTTCGGAATCCGCCCTGACAGATTCGTAGACGCGTTCGGCCCACTCGCGGGCGACAGGTGACTCGGTATCGACGAACACTCGCATGAGTCCGGTCGTCTCGTCGTAGCCACCGATGCCGACTCGCTCGTCGAAGAGGGCGAGGCCGTACGGCAGGTCGTCGCGCGTCCGCAGTGTCAGGTGGCCGCTTTCGACTGCTTCCCGCGCCTGCTCGGGGTACGTCTCGAAGAGTTTGTCCGCGATGTGCGGGAGGTAGATAATCTCCGTCTCGGTGGTCTCGAAGACGTGTTGGTGGAACCCGCCGAGGGCGAGCGGGGCCATGTGCGTCGTATTGAACCCCCGGAACGTCTCGGAGGAGCGGACGAGCGAAATAAAGCGCTCGACCGGGCGGTAGGGGTCGTCAGGCTCTGCGACAGTGACTGTCGCGTCGACGAACGGTTCGACGACGAACTCCTGGTGGTCCTCGCAGACGGCTTCCAAGAGCGGTGTGAGTCGCCGTGCAGTTCCGACGTTGGCCTCGAATCGAAGCACTTCCTCTGCGATAATCTGACCGAGTCCGGTCAGTCGGAAGCGACCGTCGACTTTCTCGACGAATCCCTGCTGGTCGAGCCACTGGGTGAACCGGTGGCTCGTCGCCTTCGACACGTCGAGGCGAGATTCGATTTCTCTCCTGTCGAGCGGGCCGTCGAGCAGCGCTTCGAGGACCGGCCCGTGACGGACGATGTCGCCGAGCACGTCCGTCTCGATGCGCTCGTTCGCCCGTTCGAGTCTCCGGCCGAGATACCGGCGGTTGCGCGCGTTCTCTAAGATGGCCTCTAAGAGCGGTGTTCCCGGTTCCGGAGAGCCCTCACGACTGGTGTCGTAGCTCGTATCGCGGCTGGTATCGTGACTCGTATCTCGACTGTGCTCGTCCGAAGCCATGACCCTTGCTAGCAACAGACGAGAGGGACGATAGTAACGTTACCTCGTTCAAACTCCGTGAGTGCGCTTCGAGTCTCGACTCAGTGAGTGCACTTCGAACCGCAACTCAGCCAGTCGTTCCTCGAACTCCGATTCCCGGCGTTTCGTCGCGTGAAACACGGTTCAGTCCCTGAAACGCGGGGCAGCGAGTGAGGCTAACCGAGAAAGAATCGTATGTTAGCACATGTCTATAACCGACATCGACGACACGGCGCGAGAGGAGTTTATCGAGGGCTTCCACGGGAGCGTAATTCGCCCCGACGCCGACGAGTACGACGACGCACGGGCGGTGTGGAACGGGATGATAGACAGGCAGCCGGGCCTCATCGCCCGGTGTGCGGGCGTCGCGGACGTTGTCAGTGCGGTGACCTTCGGCCGCGAGAACGACCTCCTCGTCTCGGTTAGAGGCGGTGGCCACAACGTCGCGGGAAGCGCCGTCTGCGACGACGGACTCGTCATCGACCTCTCGGAGATGACGAGCGTCCGCGTCGACCCGGACGCGCGAACCGCGTGGGTCGAAGCCGGTGCGACGTGGGCCGACGTGGACCACGAGACGCAGGCGTTCGGCCTCGCAGCACCCGGCGGCGTCGTCTCGGACACCGGCGTCGCGGGGCTGACTCTCGGCGGCGGTATCGGCCACCTCCGCCGGAAGTACGGACTCAGTTGTGACGCGCTGCGGTCGGTCGAACTCGTCACCGCAGCCGGCGAGTTCGTGACCGCGAGCGAGGACCAACACGCCGAGTTGTTCTGGGGTATCCGAGGCGGAGGCGGCAACTTCGGCGTCGTCACGGCGTTCGAATTCGACCTCTTCCCCGTCGGCCCGGACGTCGCGATGTGCCTCGTCTTCTACTCGGCAGACGAGTTCGAATCGACGATGGGTTCCTACCGCGAATACTGCGCGTCAGCCCCCGACAAAGTGAGTTCCCTGACGTTCTCGGGCGTGATGCCCGACGAAGAACTCTTCTCGGATGACGCGCTCGACGAGCAGAAAATCGGGGTGCTCGGGTGCTACGCCGGACCTCCGGCGGAGGGCGCGGCCGCGCTCGAACCGCTTCGAACGCTCGCCGAGCCGGTGGCCGACTTCAGCGGCGTGCTGCCCTACGTCGAACTCCAGCAACTCCTCGACGAAGACTACCCCGACGGAATGCGCTACTACTGGAAGTCGCTGTACCTCGATGGGCTCTCGGATAGCGTTCTCGACCGACTGGCGTACTGGGTCGACGCCGCGCCATCTCCGCTTTCGACGGTAGACGTCTGGCATCTGGGTGGGGCGATAAGCGACGTGGACGACGACGAGAACGCGTTCGCCGGACGACACGCGCCGTATCTCCTCGGCGTCGAAGCCAACTGGGAAGCCCCCGAAACGGACGACGAGAACGTCGCGTGGGCCCGCGACTGCCTCGACGACATGCGGCAGTTCTCCGACGGGTCGGTCTACCTCAACTTCCCCGGTTTTCTGGAGGAGGGCGACGACATGATGCAGACCACGTTCGGCCCGACCTACGAGCGACTGGTCGCGCTGAAAGACGAGTACGACCCGACGAACCTGTTCCGGATGAACCAGAACGTGGCCCCCTCGTCGTAGCCGTGTTCTGCCCGATAGAGTCGTCTATACCCGCCGAAGGAACGCCCGCAACTCCGCGAGTCCGGCATCGTACTGGTCGCGGAAGATGCAGTGGCCCGCGCCGGGGACGTGGACGAGTCGGCCATCGGCTAACGTCGAAGCCGTGTCGAGGTGGTCCGCTCTCGTCTCCGGGTCGGCGTCGGCTTTCAACACGAGCGCCGGGGCGGTGATGTCGGGAAATATCTCGGCCGCGGCCCCGAACCCTGCCCGCGTAATCTCCGCAATCGCCGGACGACACTCAGTTCGGGCGACGGCGAGGCGTCGGGCGAGGTCCGGTCGCTCGTCTCGATACTCGTCGGCGATGGTGTCCACACCCTTCTCGGACCACTCTCGAACCGCGTTTCGGACCTCATTCGCCCGCTCGTCGGGGCCACTCTCCGGGATATCGAGCATGCAAGCGGGGTCTTCGAGCACGACTGCACGCGGGAGGTCAGGGTGCATCGCGGCGGCCAACGCGACAGTCGACCCACCCATCGAGTGGCCGAGCAAAATTGGGTTCGAGAGGTCGAGGGCGTCGAGCAACCCCACGAGGTCGGCGACTCTGTCGCGGGGTCCGTACCCGGTTTCGGGCGCGTCCGAAAGGCCGTGAGCGCGGGCGTCGTAGGTCACGACGTCGTAGTCGGCTGCGAGGTCCTCGACGAGTGGTTCCCAGCACCGCCCGTTGTCGGTAAAGCCGTGTGCCATCACCAGCGGTGGTCCCTCGCCGGTTCGGTAGTACTGCAACGAGACGCCGTCGACGTGGATAGAATCTGTTTCCCAATCGTCAGGAAGGTTCATTGGCAGAACTGGCGAGTAGTCGAAGAAAAACCTCTCGCTCTATTCAGGCCTGCGTTCAGGCGCGCAGTTCTGGCCTGCAGTCCAGGCGCGCAGTTCTGGCCTATAATTCACGCCGGAAGAACCGGCTCAGAGCGAACAACACCACCGCGAGAACGGCGGCCGGGATGGCGACCGCAGGGACGCTCACGGGAATCTCCGTGCCAGCGAAGGGATTTCCGCCCCCGGCGGCGAGATAGCCCGCCAACAACTCTTGTCCGGCGTGACCGAGGAGGAAGAATCCATCGAGGGTGACGACGGCCGCCGCACCGGTAACGAGGCTAATCATCGTCGCAGCATCTTCGACGTTCAACAGGTGTGCGGCCTCGCCTTCGCTCATCACGTCGCCGCGCTGGACGCGCTGATAGCCGACGTACACCAACCCGAGCGCTGCAACCGCCTCGATGGCACCCGCGTACGCCCCAAGGACGAGGATTTTCGGGGCGGACGACAGCGGGTCACCGCCGGGAAAGAGGCGCTGTGTCGACGCCGGGAGCGTCATCGCCAGTGGCAACACCAACGCGAGTGCGCCGAAGATTGCACTCTGTAACGCGAGTTTGTATTCGAGGTGCTGCTTGAAGAGACTGCGTCGGCGCACTCGAACCCGTTCGTAGGCAGACTGTCCCAGCAGCGCCGACGCGATGGGGTCGTCGAAACCGTCGTCACCATCCATGCTGTACGAGTGTCGGGTGCGGGACCTCGATATAAAATCTAGTCGGTCCCGAAATCAGTCGTGACAGACAACAGTTCGACCGACTAAGGGGTTCGGCAGTCAATCGAGTACCGAGACGACAGCATCCGTGAGGTCGGCGACTGCGTCGTGGCCACCGAGGTCGAGATACGGCTCGATGAGTTCGAGTTCCATGAGTCGAAACTCGCCGTCGCGCTCGATTCCATCGACGCGGGCGTAGGGGAGGTGTTCCGCGTCGACGCCGACGAGTTCGGCCGCTGTCTCCAAGGCCTCAGTCGCCTGCACGACGATTTCCTCGTCCGGTTCGTACGTCCGATTTTCTGTCTCGAAATTCGGTTCGACACCGAACTCGTCTGGCGCGCGGAAACTCTGCCACGCGTAGCTGTACGCTCCGCAGAAGAACACGAGCGAGCGCTCGCCATCGGCTATCTCGGGGGCGAACTCCTGTACGAGCGCGCCGCGCGACGAGAGCGTCTCACGGTCCGCTCCGCCGCCCGCGGTCGACCCTGTTTGCCGTGCCGCCGAAAACGGCTCTTCGAATCGCGGTTGGTCCCGCGCCGCCGTTTCGAGCGACGTTTTCCACGCGCCTGCCGAACTCGTCCCGATTGCCGGTTTGACGACCGCTTCCTCCCAGCCACGCTCTCGGAGTATCGTCTCCAGGTTCGGTCGCTCTCCGGGTTCGACCCACGCGGTCGGGATGACGGGAACGCCCGCGGCGTCGAGAGCGCTCAGATAGGATTTGTTCACGTTCCACCGAACCACGTCCGGCGGGTTGAGAAGCGTCACACCCGCGTCTTCGACGGTCGAAATCCAGTCGCGGAAGTCGTCCGGTCGCGTGTAGTACGTCCAGCAGGACCGAAGGAGGGCGACGTCGAAGTCGGACCAGTCCACCGACGAGTCCATCCAGCGAACTCCCTCGGCGTCGAAGCCCCGACTGCGAAGCGCCTCACGGAGCGCCTTCCCGTCGGCGGTCAACTCCGGGGCGTCGGTCCCGGTGACGATGCCGAGACGTTGGGAAGTCGTCATGATACGAACACGGTCGAGTGGAAGTGGGTAAAGTGTTCGCGTCGGGTTAGCACAATGCAACCACCGATTCCAAGTGCCCGTCAGAACTGATAACAGTCCGAAGACTCACCGACCTGCATGGAGTCGGCTCCGCTGACTGACGAAGACACGGCCCTCATCGACACCGTCACCGAGACGAATCTGGACACCTTCGAACCCGGTTTCTTCGACGGCGCACACATCGTTACGGCAGGAATTCGGATGGCCGACGGCGAGATATACGAGGGCGTGAGCCTCCCGGCGAGTATCGGCCGCGCCTCGATGTGCGCCGAACCCGTCGCCGTCGGTTCGGCTATCGCCGACGGGTACACCCACGACGAGATACAGACCTGCGTCGCGGTCGCGTATCCGATGGACAGCCACGACGCGACTGAGGTCCGAGTCGTCCCGCCGTGTGGCCCCTGCCGCGAACTGCTCGCCGACTACAACGACGCGATGCGGGTTATCGTCCCCATCGACGGCGACAATCGGGTCGTCGATGCAATCGACTTGCTGCCGACGCGAACGTGGTAGTCGGGGGTCCGTTCCTACTCGGCTAGCGGGACGACATCGTGGAGTGACTCCACCTCGTAGGTCGGCGCGACCGAGAGGTCGATATCTCGGGTGTGCGCGCGTCGGACGAACACGGAGTCGAGTCCGGCACGCTCCGCTGCGACCACGTCGCTGTTGCTGTCGCCGACGTAGAGCGCCGACTCCGCGCCGAGGTCGGCCATCGCTCGGTCGATGTAGTGCGTGTTCGGTTTCTTGAGCGTGAGGCTCTCCAGTGTCTTCTCGCGGCCGTAGTAGGTGTCGAACAGCGAGCGCATCTCGAAGAAGTCCAGTTTGTACTCGATAGTGCTGTGGTGGTTGTTGCTCACGATACCGCGGGCGACCGAGAGGTCGGCGATGGCGGAGACGTCGTCGTAGCGTTCCCGAGCGCCTGCCTCGAAGGCGTCGAACTGCGACTGCTCGTCGTGGTGTTCGAAGGCGTCCCAGAACTCGCTCACGTCGAGGTCGTACACCGAACACACCTCGAAGAGGGCGTCAGCGCTCTTCCCGCCCACGACGGCGTCGAGGTGCTCCGGTCGGATGTCCTCGACACCGACAGCGCGGAACGCCTCACGAGTCGCCTCGCGTTGTGTCTCCGGTGCCGGTGGTTCGACGAGAATTCCGTCGCTGTCGAACAGCACCGCGTCGTATCGTGTCACGACCGACACCAGTACGCGGTGCGAAAATAGGTATTTTGGTTTTGACAGTTCGGGGCGCGTTCGGTTTGGCAGTTCGAAGCGCGAGTCCGGACGCTTCGAAGCGGCGTGACCGAATTATCGGTCCGCGTACTTCGTGGCCGCTCGGCGGATGCTCCCGGCCAGTTCGGTCAGGTTGTCGCTCGTCCCGGAAATCTCGTCTGCGACCTGTGTGAGGACCGCGACGCTTCCACTCAGGAACACGCCCGCGCTCTCGCTCGGGGCGAGTGGCACGTCGTACTCCACACAGACCGATTCGAGGGCGTCGATGTCGCGCTGTTCGAGGCCTTCGGCGACGAACGAGAGCGACACGCCGCTCGCGGCGCTCGCGTCGTCACCGCCGCGCATGGCCAGTTGTTTCTCCGCCTCGCGGCGCGAGATATCGGTGTATTCGACGACTCGGACGGTGTCGTCGTCGACGAGTCGGTCACTGCCGAGGGCGTGAGCGACGAGCGCCACGTCGCGCGTCTCGGCCACGTCGTGGGTTCTGATGATGTGCGCGCCGCGTTCGACTTCCATCGTCGCCGCGGCGAGGCTGACCGGTAGTTGGTCTTCGTTCTCCATCCGCCCGGCGATGTCGCCGAGGAAGTCCTCACGATTCGTCGCCGTCAGAATCGGGCGGTTGAACGCGCGGAACTCACGGAGTCGGCGGAATCGCTCGCGGTCGTCAGCGAACGTCTTTTCGGGCGTCCACTTCCCGAAGGAGGGGTCGAGAATCGTCTTGTCGGTGAAGCCGCCGCGTTCGAGCGCGGCGAAGGTCTCTTCCATCGAGATGACCGCACCGGGATTCTGGGGGTCCGGCGGGCTTGCCATCTTGATGTTCGGCACGTCGTAGTCCTCACAGACCTCGCGCATCCGCGGGTCGGCGAAGCCAGCCACGTCGTTGACGATGTCGAACCCGCGGGTGAGTGCCTCTTCGGCGACGTCTGCGTACCGGGTTTCGATAGAGAAGACGGCGTCGTCGCCGATTTCGTCGATGACGGCGACGGCCTTGTCCAACCGTTCGAGTTCCTTCTCGGCCGGGAGGACGTCGTACTTGATGTTCGCCGACTGGAGACCGATATCGACGATGTCGGCACCCTCGCCGATGAGTTCGTCTTCGGCGAACCGCGCGGCGTCTTCGACTTCGGCGTGCATACTCGGTTTCCACCCCGAACTTGGGCTCATGTTCAGCACACCCATGATTCGCGGGCGGTACCCGTCACCGACGGTGAAGTCGCCGAGTTCGACCGTTCTCATATGTGCGTAGGACGGTTGCCGAACAAAAAGCACATCGGTCGAGTGGGGACGGATTGCAGCGAAACTGGCCGACGACTCCCCGACGAGGCCGGCCAACCAAATGTTGATGTGGGTGTGGTGTGTCGGGCTGGCTGACACCTCGAATGACCGAATCGACTGGTGCGAGCGAGGCGACGAGTGAGGCGACGAGTGAGGCGACGAGTGAGGGGAGATACAGTTGCGTCGAGAGACCGGGTGAACGACGTGGCGACTGAACAGCCCACCTGTAAGTTCGTCTTCGACCCGGATGGATGGGAGACCGACCGCGAATTGGAGAGTCCGCTCCGCGGCGACGACTCCCTGACGGACGACGGCAAGTGGGAGTGCCCGCACGACCCGGTCTCCGGGTTCGACCACTGTCCGTTTCACTTACCGCACCTCCCGCCCGCAGAGCGCCCTGACGGCATCGACCAGAGCGAGGAATTCCTGCGCGTCCTGAAGGAAGTCGCCGAGTGCGACGACCGGACTGAGCGCCGCCGGAAAAAGCAGTTCGTCGGCGCGGCGTTCGACACGCTCCGTCTCGATTCGGTCGTGATAGACGCCGACGACAACTACCCAATCGACCTTCGACACGCGACTATCGGCTCGCTCGACTGTACGAACGCGACGGTCACTCACGAACTGGATTTGAGCGGGGCAACCGTCGGCGGGGAGAGTCGACTTCACGGGACGTTCGAGTCGGTTCGGTGTTTCGGAACGACGGTCGACGACCTCACACTCGACGTGTCGAGACTGGACGACGCCGTGTTCGCGTCGGCCGACTGCGGCACAGTCTCGTTCGAGGACGCGACCGTCGAACGCGTCGATTTACGCGACGTTGACGCCGAGCGCGTGGCGTTCGACCGTGCCTCGATTCGGCGCGCGTCCTTCGACGAGGCGACTATCGACACGGCTCGGTTTTCCTTCGCCGACATCCGACTGTGCGACTTCGACGACGTGACGTTCGGTGTCGGAAACTTCTACTTCGCGTCGTTCGAGGAGGCGGACTTCCGCGGTGCGACGATAGACCGGGCGGTGTTCAAAGACACGACGTTCGACGGCGCGTACTTCAACGACGTGTCGTTCGCGCTCGCGAACTTCATCCACACCAGTATCTCGCGGGCGCACTTCTCCGGCGCGTCACTGGGCGAAGTCTCGTTCTACGAGTCTACCTTCGAGTTCGAAGCGGACTTCTCGGACACCCACCTCGGCTGGGCCAGTTTTCAGGATTGCACGTTCGACGCCGCCGATTTTTCGGGGTCGGTCCTCGAACAAGCCGTGTTCCGAGGCGCGACCTTCGAGGAGGCGGACTTCCGCGGGGTCGACCCGGCGGGCGCGTTGAACCTCAAAGAGACGACTGTCGAGCGTCGCCTCCGGGTGCGACCGGACGTGACTCGCGCCCCGAACGACTCGTACGTCTGTCTTCAGGGGAGCACGATTGCCGGTGGCTGTCTCGAACAACCCACGGACGGGACCGTGATTTACGACGTTGCGGGCGCGACACTCGGCACCGTCGAGTTCGCCGCGCCCGACGACGTAGACGTGCTCTCTCGAATCCGGTTCTACCGGACGCGATTCGACGCGTTCGACTACCGCGACGACGACATCGACCTCGCGGCGAACCAGTTCGAGATACACCGCAACCCCGACGACCTCGGTGAACGGGCGTCGTCGCTGGCGAGTTACGGGCTTGCGCTCACGCAGGCGCGCCGCGACGAAGAGTCTGAATTCGGGCACGTATTCGAATCGGGTGGGTACGGGGAGTTGCGAGACCGGGCGGCCGAGAGACTCGCCCGCGACCCAGACCGCTATCACGACGGGGCGCTCTGGGACGAGCCGGACGCAGAGGGACTCGAATCGACCTACCTCTACGCGAAGAACGGCGCGAGCAAAATCAACGACAACCAATCGGCGGCCGAGTTCTTCCGCCTCGAAATGAGCCACCGGCGGGACCGCTACGCCGAGTTGGCGGGGGACGCCGATTCGCGAATCGAGTGGGTTAGCTACCGGCGTCGCTGGGCGAGCAACCTCGTTCTCGACTGGGTGACCGGCTACGGTGAGCGCCCGTCGAACGTCGTCGGCACGTCGATGCTTGCGGTCGCCCTGTTTTCGGTGCTCTACTACGTTCTCGCGCCCGGTCTCTACGAGAATCCGCTGAACTACGGGATACTGAGCATCGGCTCGTTCGTGACGCTCCTGCTCGGACAAGCGTCGAAAGTGTCGATACCGCTGATTAACTTCCTCAGTCAGGTCGAGGCGTTCCTCGGCGCGTTCCTCATCGCGCTGTTCGTGTTCACGCTCACGCGGTCTATCAACCGCTGAGGCGGGGACTCTGAGACAGACTTAAGTCGCTGTTGTCCGAGGTGGGAGCGATGACTGACGCCGACTCCGACGAAGTTCGAACACAGCTCGAACAGGCGTTTTCGGAGGTGAACCTCCCGATAACCGGACCGCACGACCTCTCAGCGGCGTTCCGGTCGGGAGACAACACGAGCTTCGAGATTGCGGACTCCGAGTTGACGCCCGCCGACCTCCAACTCGCGGTTTCGCCCGATGGCTACCCCTACGAGACTGTCGAGGCGTTCGTCGACGAACTCGTCGATGCTCTGGAAGACAGCACGTAGTCAACACGGAAAGTGCGGAGAACGGCCGGGGCGATAGAGACTGTTTTACGCGAGCAACCGTACACCCACATGAGTTGTCAGCACCGTGCCGAGCGACGTGGCGAGCGCGGGAGGACACCAATCGAGATGGAGTCGAGACCACCCACCCCAGAGCTGTGACAGAAAACGACACCGACGCCGGACTCGTCGTGCTCACCAACCGCGAGCCGTACGTCCACGACGCGCCGAACGACGTGACCAAACCGGTCGGGGGACTGACCGCCGCGATGGACGACGTGATGCGCGAGGTCGGCGGCACGTGGGTCGCACACGGCCACGGCCGCGCCGACTTCGACGTGACAGATACCGATGGGTACGTCACCGTCCCGCCGGAGGCCGGGCAGTACTCGCTCAAGCGACTCGACATCCCCGACCAGCCCTACGAGGGCTACTACTACGGCTACAGCAACCAGGTTCTCTGGCCGCTCTGTCACGAACACGTCGACCGGATTCGGGCCTCGCCGGACGATTGGACCGCCTACACCGCGGTGAACGAGCAGTTCGCCAGTGCCGCTCTCGACGCACTCGCCCGGCAGACAGCCGAGTCGACACTGCTGTGGGTTCACGACTACCACCTCGCGTTGGTCCCCGAACTCGTCCGCCGTCAGACCGACGGCGACGTGACGATTCAGCACTTCTGGCACATTCCGTGGCCGCCTGCGCAGTTGTTCGACCGGAGTCCCCACGCGGCGGCTCTGTTGACCGGATTGCTCGGCAACGACCGCATCGGGTTCCACACCCACGGCTACGCACAGGAGTTCCTCGCGACAGTCGAGCGAACGCTTCCAGATGCCGAGGTCGACTCCGACGCGCTTCAGGTGACTCACGACGGCCGAACCGTCGAAGTGTACGTCGCACCCGTCGGCATCGACACCCAGACGGTCGATGACCTCGCAGAGAGTCCCGAAGCCGAACGGTTCTGGCGCGACCTCAGCGAACGAGAGGGAATCGCCCCCGACGAGCGAATCGCCGTCAGCGTGGACCGACTGGATTACACGAAAGGCATCCTCCAGCGACTCGACGCCGTGGAACACCTGCTCGAACGCGACGACTCCCTGCGCGGGTCGTTTCGACTGCTCCAGAAAGGGTCGCCGACGCGCGAGCAGATTCCGGAGTACGAGCGCTATCAGCGGGATATATTCGAGAAGATACGCCACCTCAACGACCGGTTCGGAACCGAGGAGTGGCAGCCGGTCGTCTATCTCGACGGTCGCTACACGCGCGCCGAAATCAGCAGTCTCTATCGGAACGCCGACGTGTGCATCGTGAGCCCGCTCGCAGACGGCTACAACCTCGTCGCACAGGAGTACGTCGCCGCGAACCAGTCGGCTTCGGGGGCACTCGTCCTCAGCAAGTTCGCGGGCGTCCACACGCTCATCGGCGACGACGCGTTCACCATCAACCCGCACGACACCGCCGGGTTCGCGGCGCAAATCGAAGCCGCGCTGGACGCCCCGAAGACGGAGCGAGCCGAGCGATTCCAGCGCATGTACGAGCAGGTCGCAGCGTCCGATATCGGCGCGTGGATGGACCACTCGCTGGGACAGTGGAGTCGGTGAGCGTCGGCGCGACCAGACCACTCGGATTCCTTACTAAATTCTCCTTCAGGGAGCGCCTTTGAGGGACGAGCGAGTACGTGTAGATGCAGTGAGGTAGGTATCCCCCACTCGGCCCTCCGCCGTCGAGACGCCAGTGAACTGACTCGGACGGCTTCCAGTCTCCTATGAACTCCGACACGTATCTCTCCCGAATCGGTATCGACCCCGACTCACTCGGCGAGCCGTCGCTTTCGTCCCTCCGTCGCCTCCAGCACGCCCACGTGACGACGATTCCCTTCGAGACGCTCGCCGTCACTGGCCACCCCTTCGACGAGGCAGACGACGGCGAGGGCGTCCGCCTCGAACTGCCGCACCTCTTCGAGAAAGTCGTCGAGCGCGAGCGCGGCGGCTTCTGTTTCGAACTCAACGGCCTGTCCAACTGGCTGCTCTCCGACCTCGGATTCGACGCCGACAGAGTGGCTGCACGCGTCCTCGACGACGACGGCGTCGGTCGCCCACCGGCAAACCACCACTCGAACGTCGTCGAACTCGACCAGAGATACGTCGTCGACGTCGGCATGGGCGTCCCCTCGATGCGACGGCCGACTCCGCTCGACGGCGAGGTCAGAACCGACGAGGCGGGCGTCTCGTGGCGCGTCGTCGAGAGCGACCGCCCGGACGAGACGCATCTGACGCAGTACCGCTACGAACCCGACGGCGAGTGGCAAGACCGCTACCTGTTTTCGGACACCCCGCGCATGCTGACGTACTTCGAAGCGACGTGCGACTACCTCCAGAGCGCCCCCGAGTCGTCGTTTACCGGCGACCCCGTCGTCATCCGGCCGACCGAGGACGGGCATCGAAAACTCACTCCCGAGTCGCTGACGCGGTACGTGGGAAGCGAGTCGAGCGAGCGCGAGATTGGTGCGGCGGAGTGGGACGACCTCCTCGAAGGCGAGTTCGGCATCGACTACCGAACCGAGGCGGACGAGTCGCCGGTCGCGTAGAGCCACCCGGTAGCGATTTCGGGCTTAGTCGTCGCCGAAGTCGGCGAGGTGGTTCACGCTTCCCGCGCCCTGCCCGACGTCTGCGGGTGCGGCGAGCGCCGACTGCGTGAACTCGATGCCGCGCTCGACGGCGGTTTCGAGGTCGTCGCCGCGGGCGAGACCGGCCGCGATTGCGCTCGACAGCGTGCATCCGGAGCCGTGCGTCCGGTCGGTATCGACTCGCGGGTTGGTGAAGGTCGTCGTCTCCTCGCGGGTGACGAGCGTGTCGACGACCGTTCCGTCGCCGGTTTCGACGTGGCCACCCTTCAGGAGGACCGCGTCGGCACCGCGCTCGAAGAACCAGTCGGCGACCTCGCGGATTGCTTCGGGACTGTCCGGCACGTGGCCGGTGAGTTCTGCGGCCTCGTCTGCGTTCGGCGTCACGAGCGTCGCCTGCGCGAAGATGTCGTCGTAGGCGTCGATGGCGTCGTCGTCGAGCAATCGGTCACCCGAGGTCGCGACCATCACGGGGTCCACGACGGTGGGAGCGTCGTATTCGGAGAGGCACTCCGCGACCGTCTCGACTGCCTCGGCCGTGGCGAGCATCCCGAGTTTTATCGCGCCGATGTCGAAGTCGTCGGCGACGGCGTCGAACTGAGTTCGCACGGTTTCCGTCGGGAGGACGTGGGTGTCGGCGACGCCGCGGGTGTTCTGCGAGGTCACACCGACGATGACTGAGCCACCGTAGACGCCGAGACGCGTCATGGTCTTCAGGTCGGCCTGAATTCCCGCACCACCGCCGGAGTCGGTGGAGGCGATAGTGAGCGCGTACGGCGGGGTTTCAGGCGTGGGCGAGAGCGTGCCGTCGCTCATGGGTGCACCTCGATTTCGATTCGCTCGGCGCGGTCCGCGAGGTCGGGAAGGGGGTCGTCGGACCGCTCTTCGGCCGTTCCGTTTGCGAGGCCGGCAACCGCATCGAGGAACGCGACGCGGTAACTCGCCGGGCCGTGATACTCGCCGAAGACGCCGTTTGCGGCCAGTTCGCCAGCCAGCCCGTAGGCCATCGTCCCCGCCAACGCGGCTTCGAGCGGGTCGTCGATGGCGGCGGCGAACGTCGCCAGCGTCACGCCGAGCATACACCCGGTTCCGACGACGGTGCCCATCATCTCGTGGCCCGCGTGGACCTCGTAGGCGACTTCGTCGGTCGCGACGATGTCCGTCTCGCCGGATGCGACGACGACAGACCCCGTTTCGCGGGCGCACGCGACCGCCGTCGCCGCGATTTCGGCGTACTCGCCGACCGATTCGACACCGCGAACTTCCGCGTCGGCACCGGCGAGCGCGGAGATTTCACCGTAGTTGCCGTTGAGTACGTCCACGTCGAGTTCCGTGACGAGTCTGTCGGCGACGCGAGAGCGAGTCGGAGTCGCACCGACGCCGACGGGGTCGACGACGAGCGGCACGTCGTTCTCGCTCGCGGCGCGGCCCGCGGTCAGCATCGTCTCTTCGCCCGTCTCGCTGACTGTCCCCATGTTCAGGAGACAGCCGCTCGCGATGGAGACCATGTCGCCGACCTCGCGCTCGTCGTCGGACATGACCGGCAGGCCGCCCCAGTGGAGCGTGATGTTCGCCACGTCGTTGACGGTCACGTCGTTAGTGACCGAGTTGACGAGGGGTTCGGCCGACGTGACGGCCGAGAGCGCGCGCTGGAGGTCGAAGTCGCAGTCGAGACCGCCCGACGAGTGCGTCATCGGCGGTCCCTCCCGTCTTCGACCGCGGTCGCGAGCTGGCGCGTCGCAGCTTCGGGGTCGTCAGCGCCGGTGATTTCGGTGATGACCGCGACGCCGTCGGCTCCGGCGGCGACCACGTCAGCCGCGTTCGAGGCAGTGATACCCCCGATGCCGACGATGGGAATCGAGACGGCGTCCGCGACGGCCGCGACGCGCTCGATGCCGATTTCGTACTCGTCGTCGTCGATGTCTTTCGAGTCGGTGGCGAAGACGGCACCGACGCCGAGGTAGTCGGCACCGGCGTCTTCGGCGGCCCGTGCAGCCTCGACCGTCGAAACCGACCGGCCGACGATGGCGTCTCGACCCAACTGGTCGCGGGCGGCCGCTATCGGGAGGTCGTCGTCGCCGAGGTGGACGCCGTCGGCACCGACTGCCGCGGCGATATCGACGCGGTCGTTGACGACGAACGGGACGCCTGCCTCGGCCGTCAGTTCGCGCACGTCGCTGGCGAGAACGTAGCGCTCGCGGGCAGTCGCGTGCTTCTCGCGAAGTTGCACGAAGTCCACGCCGCCGTCGACCGCGGCCTCGACGACCTCGGTCGTCGACCTGTCGCCCGACAGGTCCGACTGGGTGACGAGATACGTGTCCATGGAGATATTCATTGGTTGTATCTGTTGGTAGTCGACTGTGGCGGCAAAGTCGTTACCATTCGGCGAATTTCCGAAGCGGCCGGTTCTCGGCGACTGAGAGGGTGCTATCGGGATTATCTCGGTGGACAGCGAATCGACACGTGGTGAGTGGTGATGATGTCATTCCTCGTCGCATACGGAACCAAAGAGGGACAGACCGAGAAGATAGCCGAGCGAATCGTCGCAGTACTCGACGGCCGGGGCCACGAAGCAACTGCGGTCTCAGTCGCCGACGTTCCGGCGGACCTGTCGGTCGCCGACTTCGACGCGGTGCTCGTCGGGTCGTCCATCCACATGGGAAAGCACGGAACGAAGATACACCGCTTCGTCAGGGAACACCGCGAGGCACTCGAGACGCGGCCGAACGCGTTCTTCCAAGTGTCGCTGTCGTCGGCGTTCCCGAGCGAGGAGAGCGACGCGCACGTCGCCGAGTACATCGAGGAGTTCGTCGAGAACACTGGGTGGGAACCCGACCGAATCGGGGCCTTCGGGGGTGCGCTCCGCTACTCGAAATACGGGTTCTTCACGCGGATGATGATGATGAAGCGCATCACGCGGGAGACCATCGGCGAGACGGACACCTCCCGGGACTACGAGTACACCGACTGGGACGAAGTCGAGACGTTCGCCGCCGACTTCGCCGCCCTCGTCGAGGCGGGTGACGTGGCGGTCAACGACGACGTGGCGGCTGGTGGCGAGCCCGAAGAAACGTCCGTGTAAAGCATGAAGACCCGCACGCTCGGTATTTTGGTCGTCGCCGTGCTCGTCGTGGTCGCAGCAGTCGGTGGCGGACTCTGGGCGCTCGGCCGACTCTCGTTTCTCGACTCCTACGGGAGCGAGTACTACTACGAAGTCCGCGTCTCGGCGAACGAGCCGATTTCGAACGTGACCATCTTCGCCCCGTTGCCGGTCGTCGACGGCGACTCGCCCGTCGCGGGCGTCATCGAGACGCGGGAGTACCTGCTCCCCGAGACGTGGTCGTACGACGTGGTCGAAACGGAGTACGGTCCGATGCTCAGACTCCAAGCCGACGAACTCCCGGCCGACCCGACGTATCACCGCCCGGTCATCGAAAACGACCGACTCGTCCGGTGGGAGCGAGTCTCGGCCGACGAGTACGACCGAAACGACACCGACGTCGTCAGAATCGACCACGATGCAATCGAGTTGACCGCCGACCGGACGGTGAACCGCTCCATCGAAACGCGGGCCCCCGAAGGGACGGAACCGCTGTTCGAACCGCGGTCGAACGTGACCGCAGTTCCCTGTGAGTGGCCCCACGAGGACGACGACGTGCGGTGTTACAGCTACGACACGCGGATATTCGTCTCGTACGACGGCCCGGAGACGACCGAACTGTCCGTGACCGTCGAACTCCGCGGCACCAACTCGTGGTGGGTCGGCGGATGGAACTACAACGAGTACACCGACCGCGTGTACGTCTACGACCTGCCGGCCGACCAGCGCGGATGGGTCGTCGTCGAGGGGGCCGCCGAGACTGGTGTCGGGAACTATCCCCGAAATCCGCCACAGTGAGTCCTCTCGACCACCGTATTACCTCAACCACTGCATCACGTTCCAGCAACCGTGACAGTCGCCGAGTCCGGCAAATGTGACGGCCTGCACACACACTTTTCACTTTTACATGATTATACATGATAATGGCTGACGACGACCAGACGCGGGCGACTCGACCACCCGCGACGACAGACGGCCGCGACCTGAGTGACTTGCAGGCGTTTCAGGAGTCGCAGGCCTACGACGTAGCGGACGTGGCCGAGTACGCCGCGCTGGCAGCAGCCCTGCGTGAGGTCGTCGCTGGTGAGGTCCGATTCGACGAGTACACGCAGGTGTTGTACGCGACCGACGGGTCGATTTACGGGGCGCGACCGGCGGGCGTCGTCATCCCGAAGACTGTCGCGGACGTTCGTGCAGCGGTCGAAACGGCCGCCGAGCACGACGTGCCGATTCTTCCGCGCGGTGCCGGGTCGTCGCTCGCCGGGCAGTCTGTCGGTCCCGGGTGTGTCGTCCTCGACTTCTCGAAGTATATGGACGACATCGTCGTGGTCGACCCCGAGAACCGCCGGGCGACGGTCCAACCCGGCGTGGTGCAAGACGACCTCGACGACCACCTCGCGCAGTTCGGCCTCCAGTTCGCGCCCGACCCGGCGTCGTCGAATCGGGCGACACTCGGCGGCGGCATCGGCAACAACTCGACCGGCGCGCACTCGGT
Source organism: Haloferax larsenii (assembly GCF_024730625.1). Classification (NCBI taxonomy): domain Archaea; kingdom Methanobacteriati; phylum Methanobacteriota; class Halobacteria; order Halobacteriales; family Haloferacaceae; genus Haloferax; species Haloferax larsenii. The sequence goes on along the minus strand of NZ_CP078063.1, from coordinate 2,944,502 downwards.
TCGGTACGGCATCACCGACGCCTACACCGAGGAGTTGCGCGTCGTCCTCGCCGACGGGTCGGAGATTCACACCCGCGACGTCGTCCTCGACAGCGACGAATGGGACGACATCGTCTCGAAAGACGACCGCGAGGCCGAGATTTACCGGACTGTCCGGGCGCTGGTCGAAGACAACGAAGCCGAAATCGAGCGCCGGTATCCCGAACTCAAACGCTGCGTGTCGGGCTACAACCTCCACAAAGTCGTCTTCGAGAACGACGACGGCGAGCGCGTCATCAACCTCTCGAAGCTGTTCGTCGGTGCCGAGGGGACACTCGGCGTCGTCGTCGAAGCGACCGTCTCGCTTGTGACCGTCCCCGAAGACACCGCGCTCGTCCTCTACGCCTACGACGACCTCGTCGATGCGATGGCCGCGGTTCCCGACGCCCTCGACTTCGACGCCAGCGCGGTCGAACTCATGGACGACGAGGTGTTTCGGATGGCCCGCGAATCCAGCGAGTACGCGCAGTACGTCGAGCAGATTCCGGACGGGACCGCCGCGACGCTGATGCTGGAGTTCGACTCCGAGTTGCACGACGACTTCGAGGCGACGATTCGGCGGGCGAACGAGCACTTCCTCGAATCGGGGGACGCCCACGCCGACGGGGACGGCGGCGGCACCGCCTTCGATGCCATCGAAGCCTACTCCGACGAGGCGCAGGGCGACATCTGGAAGCTCCGAAAGGCGGCGATTCCGCTTCTCATGTCGCTTCCGGGCGACCCGAAGCCCTACCCGTTCATCGAGGACGCGAGCGTGCCGCCCGAGGAACTCGCCGAGTACGTCCAGTCGTTCGAGGCGGTGCTGGCCGACCACGACACGTCGGCCGCCTACTTCGCCCACGCTGGGGTCGGCACGCTCCACATTCGACCCATCCTGAACCTGAAAGACGCCGACGGCATCGAGACGATGCACTCGATTACCGACGACGTGACCGACCTCGTATTGGAACACCACGGCGCGTTCTCGGGCGAGCACGGCGACGGACTCGCGCGAACCGAGTGGAACCCGAAGATGTACGGCCCGGACCTCTGGGAGGCGTTCAAGGACCTCAAGTCCGTGTTCGACCCCGAGTGGCGAATGAATCCGGGAAAGGTCGTCTACCGCGACGACGACCCGACCGATATGCGCGAGCACCTTCGGTACGGCCCGGAGTACTCGTCGCTCGAACCCACCACGGCACTCGACTTCGACGACGAAGGCGGATTTTCGCACCTCGTCGAACTGTGCAACGGGTGTGGGACCTGCCGACAGACTGGGTCCGAGACGATGTGTCCAACCTACCGCGCTTCGCGGGACGAGATGGAGACGACCCGCGGCCGGGCGAACATGCTTCGTGCGGCCATCAGCGGCGACCTGCCAGAGTCGGAGCTGTACGCCGAGCGATTCCAAAAAGAGGTTCTCGACCTCTGTATCGGGTGTAAGGGCTGCAAAAACGACTGTCCGACCGGCGTGGACCTCGCCAAGTTGAAAGCCGAGGTCAAACACCAGTACCACGCCGAAGAGGGGTCGTCGGTCAGAGAGCGACTCTTCGCGCAAATCGACGCCGCGGCGAAGTTGGGGAGCAAACTCGCACCGGTCTCGAACTGGCTCACAGCGATTCCCGGAGCGCGGACCGTGATGGACCGCTATTTCGGCATCGCTGCCGACAGGAGTCTTCCGACGTTCACCCGGAACACGCTCGAACGCTGGATGAACGGCCGACGGTCCGCAGTCTCTCCGTCCGAGGCGACTCACCGGGTGCTCCTGTTCCCAGATACGTACACGAACTACGTGTCTCCCGAAGTCGGGAAGGCCGCAGTTCGAACCCTCGAAGCGGCGGGCGTCCACGTCACACTCGCCGAAAACGTCGCTCCGAGCGGTCGAGCAGCCTTCTCCGGCGGCTTCCTCGACGTGGCTCGCCAGCGGGCACATCACAACGTCCGGCGATTGCGGCCATTCGTCGAAGACGGCTGGTCGGTCGTGTTCACCGAGCCGTCCGACGCGGTGATGTTCCAAGACGAGTACGCCGACCTGCTCGACGGACAGGCCGCACTGGACGTCGGCGCGGCCGCCTACGGCATCATGGAGTTCGTCGACGTGTTCCGACTCGACGAACAACTCGACGTTCGAGGACGAGAGGGAAGTTCGGCCGCGGCCCCGCAAGCCGCGGCAGACGGCGGCCGCAACTCACCCGAGTCACTGACATACCACGGCCACTGCAACCAGAAGGCGCTCAACAAGGACCACCACGCAGTCGGCGTGCTCCGGCGCGTCGGCTACGACGTGGACCCACTCGATTCGGGGTGCTGCGGGATGGCCGGGAGCTTCGGCTACGAGTCCGAACACTACGACCTCTCGAAAGCCATCGGCCGAATTCTGTTCGAGCAGGTGGACGAGAGCAGCGGAGACACCGTGGTCGCGCCGGGGGCGTCGTGTCGGACGCAACTCACAGACCGAAACGAGGCCGCACACCGGCCACCGCACCCGATTGAGAAGGTCGCCGAGTTGCTTCGGGAGTGAGCTACGACCGGGCTGGGCGGTACAGTCAGGGGCGTTCAGCGACTCGACACCGAAGCCGGGTGCCGGTTCCGCAAACACACCTTTTACACTACGGTGGGGCATCACAGCACACACCATGTCAGATGCACCCGATGTCGGCGAACTCACTCCGCCGAATCGAACGCTGATGGGGCCGGGTCCGAGCGACGTTCACCCGCGAGTCCTCCGCGCGATGTCAACACCGCTCGTCGGGCACCTCGACCCCTCGTTCATCGAGATTATGGACGACGTGCAGGAGCTCATGCGCTACACGTTCCGGACCGACAACCAGTGGACGATACCCGTCTCGGGAACCGGGTCGGCGTCGATGGAGGCGGCCATCGGCAACCTCGTCGAACCGGGTGACACCGTCCTCGTGCCGACGAACGGCTATTTCGGCGGTCGCATGGAGTCGATGGCCGAACGCGCCGGTGGGAGCGTCGTCCACGTCGACGCCCCGTGGGGCAAGCCGCTCGACCCCGCCGACGTACAGGACGCGTTCGACGAACACCAACCGGACGTGTTCGGCTTCGTCCACGCCGAGACTTCGACCGGCGTGAAGCAACCGAACGTCCCCGAACTGACGAGCATCGCCCACGACCACGACGCCTACGTCGTCGCCGACTGCGTGACCTCTCTGGGCGGCGTCGAACTCGAAGTCGACGACTGGGGCATCGACGTGGCCTACTCCGGGCCGCAGAAGTGCCTCTCCTGTCCGCCGGGTGCGAGTCCGCTGACGCTCAACGACCGCGCGATGGACAAGGTGCTCTCACGTGAGGAAGCACCCCGGTCGTGGTATCTCGACCTCTCGCTTCTCGAAGGCTACTGGGGCGATGACCGCTCGTACCACCACACCGCACCTATCACCAACGTCTACGCGATTCGGGAGGCGCTCCGCCTCGTCGCCGAGGAAGGCATCGAAGATAGGTGGGAGCGCCACCGCCGCGTCGCTGGCGCGCTCAAAGCCGGTGTCGAAGCGATGGGTCTCGGCCTCAACCCCGAAGACGACTACTGGCTGCCGAGCCTCAACGCGGTGCTCGTCCCCGACGGCGTCGATGCTGGCGCGGCAATCGACTACGTCCTCGACCACTACGACCTCGAAATCGCGGGCGGCCTCGGCGCGCTCGCGGGCGACATCTTCCGTATCGGGTGTATGGGCTACTCTGCACAGTCCGAGAACGTCGCGTTCCTCATGACTGCACTGGGCGAGGCGCTGGAGGCGCAGGATGCAGACGTTGACGTGGACGCCGGATTCGCGGCGATGCGCGAGCGACTGCACTAGGTGGGTATCCACCCAATCCTGCTCTTCGACCGCGAAAGTGGCGTCAGCTCGGCGATAATCGGCGTTGATTCGCGGTGACAGTCAGGCGAACCAGAGTAAATCGGCCGGGGCAGTTTCACCCCTTCATGGTGGTTGACCCCGCAGTTGTCATCGCCGAACATGAACCGACACGCTATCATCGGCGTCGTGCTCGCAGTCCTCCTCTCGACTGCGGGTGTCGCCGCCGCAACCCCCGGAAACGCCCCCGTAGAACCGAACGCCGACGAGTCCGGTGTCGCTGGCGCACAGGGACCGCCGAGTGAGTTGCCGGGACCGGTTCCGGACTTCGTCTCTGACATCCACAGCGCGATTACCGACTTCCTCAACGGCATGCTTGACGGTGCGCTCGGCCCCGTAGTCAGTGACGCGACCGAAGACACCGTCTCAGAGACCGGCGATGCGTGATACGCATCGGCCCAAGCATACATCCCGAACTAGCCCGAGCAAACTACCTAGCCCGAAATGAAGCAATCTACACTGGTTGTCCTCGCACTCGTCGCACTCGTCGGCGGCGGTGTTGCGACCGCGTTTGTGACCGGTGTCGGCCCGTTCGCCAGCGACGACGACGAGCTAGACGGTGAGTTCCCGACACAGACGGCGACACCAAGCTCCGGAGACGACTCGTCCGGCAGTGGCGACGGCGGTGACAGTAGCGGCGGCGACTCCGACGGCTCCTCGTCTGACGAGACCTCGACGCCGCCGTTTACGTTCGTCATCGAAAACATCGAGGAGTGTGGCCAGACGTGCCGCGACGTGACGAGCACCGTGACGAACCAACAAGACGACTCCGCGACCGGCGTCACGGTCTACAGTCGCATCTACGTCGGCAACAGCACCGCCGAGGACGACGTCGTCTGGCAAGGAAAAGAGGCGATTGGCGGCCTCGAAAGCGGCGAGTCCTACACCGCGACGCGTCGCGTCGAACTTTCGTTCACGGAGGCGTTCGCGTTCCAGCAAGCCGACGGGTGGATAACCATCCAGACGACGATTCAAAGCGACGAGCAGACGCTGACCTACACTGAGCGTCGGGACGTCGTCTGAACCGCCCCGCGGGTGTCGGGCGCACATCGCTCCGTCAACCCCCATCGGTTCCGCAACGACTTTTCGCGCCGCCTGCCAACGCCGGGTATGAACATCGAGGTTCGCGAACTGGCCGGTCTCGGCCCCGACGCTCGCCGCGCCTTCTTCGAGCGAGACGCCGGTGTCGCCGAAGTCCGGGCGGACGTCCGCGACATCGTCGAGCGCGTCAGAACCGAAGGCGACGTCGCACTCCGCGACTTTTCCCGCGAGTTCGACGACGTCGAAGTGGGAAACATCGACGTGACGGACGCCGCAGAACGCGCCTACGACGAAATCGACGACGACGTGCGCGAGGCTATCGAGACGGCCGCGGCGAACATCCGCGAGTTCCACGAGCGACAGGTCCCCGAGGACTGGCGCGAGGACTTCAGTGGTGACGACTCTGGGACACGCGAATTGGGTCGGCGCTACCGCCCGCTCGAACGCGTCGGCGTCTACGCCCCCGGCGGGACCGCCGCGTACCCGTCGAGCGTCCTGATGGGGGTCATCCCGGCGAAAGTCGCTGGCGTCGAACACGTGGCTGTCGCAACCCCCCCGGCCGAGACGATGAACCCGGTCACGCTGGCCGCGATGCACGTCGCGGATGTCGATGCCGTCTACTCGGTCGGTGGGGCGCAGGGCATCGCCGCGCTCGCATACGGGACCGAGACGGTGAACGCGGTCCAGAAAGTTGTCGGGCCGGGTAACAAGTGGGTCACCGCCGCCAAGGCCGAAGTCCGGGGCGACGTGGACATCGACTTCCTCGCCGGCCCATCCGAGATTCTCGTCGTCGCCGACGAGACCGCAGACCCGCGGTTCGTCGCGTCCGACCTCGTCGCGCAGGCCGAACACGACCCCAACGCCTCGGTCGTCGCCGTCACCGACGACGAGGAGGTTGCAGACGCCATCGTCGCGGAAGTCGAGACCCAAGCCGCCGAGAGAGACCGGACCGAGACCATCGAGGCCGCCTTGGAGAACGACGCCTCTGGCGTCCTCCTCGCGCGGTCGATGTCGGAAGCAGTGCTCTTCGCCGAGGAGTACGCCGCCGAGCACCTGTCGATTCAGGCCGACGACGACGAAGCCCTCTTGGACCGCATCGACTCGGCGGGAAGCGTCTTCCTCGGGCCGTACACCCCCGTCGCGGCGGGTGACTACGCTTCCGGGACGAACCACGTCCTCCCGACCGGTGCGGGCGCAAAGCGACAGGGCGGTCTCTCCGTAGACCACTTCGTTCGCTCGACGACCGTCCAGCGACTCGACGAGGCCGCGTTAGCAGACCTCTCGGAGACGATTACGACGCTCGCAGAGGCAGAGGGCCTCGACGCGCACGCAGAGAGCGTCCGCGAGCGTCTCGGCGAGTAACTGTAACTGCCGACCGCTTTCGGCGAGTCGGAACCGTTCGGTTTATTTCCTGACACTTAGTTACGACCTTTCAAACGAGGTTAGATGGCCTATAACCCCCGAAATTCGGATATTAGTGAAATACTGTCGCCCCGTCTTTTTATCTTGTCAGACGACGACTAGAGACTGATGACCAGAAGTGAGGTGACGGCCGTCGTGATTGCGACGTCCCTCATCGGGGTGGTGCTCTCTCTCGTCGCGGGCATCGTCGGCAGCACAGTCGACGTCGCGACGAGCGTGTGGGTCGTCGCGGGTCTCCTCGGGGGTGCGCCGGGTGCACTCGGGTCGGCAGTCGGCGCCGTGTTCATCGACATCTCTCGCGGGACGCTCGGGTGGGAGACGCCGATTCGGGCCCTTTCGGCGTGCGTGACTGCGATTGTTCCCTTCGCACTCCGTCGCCTCGCGGTCGGCGACGACGTTCGACTCTCCTCACTTCGTGACTTCGTTGCCCTCGAATTTGCCGTCGTAGTCGGCGTTCTCGGCGGCGTCGCGACCCTCGCGTGGGGTGGCGAACTGCTCGGGACCGTCCCGTTTCTCGTCGCGCCGCGGCTGTTCTTCCCGCAGGTCGTCGGCCCGCTCGTGGCCGTCGCATTCGTGTTCGGCATCGGAACGCGCCGCGGCATCGACCTCGACGTCGCAAAACGCGCATCGCCGATACTCCCGCTTCGAGGGACCTACGGCGGCACTGTGCTCACCGTCACCGTCCTCGCCTGGTTCGGTCTCGGCGTCGTCGGCAGCATCGGCTATCGGACGTTCGAAATCGTCGCGACCAGCAGTCCGAAACAGTTCACCGACCGCGGCCTCGGCTTCCTGCTGCAACTCGACACGCCGCTTTTCGGACCCGGCGCGCGACATCTTCAAATCGCCCTCGGCGTCGCCGCGCTCTCGGTTCTCGCCGCGATTCTGGTCGCCGAGCGCCACCGCCCGGACTCGCGCCAGGAGGCTATCGTCCTCACCCGGCGCGACGCGCTCATCACCTTCGCGGCCGCCGGTGCCGTCGCCGTCGGCGTCGTGGGCGCGCAACGACCACTGCAACCCAACGACTCGGAGACGCTCGCAGACCGTGACGTGCAGACGATGTTGGCCGTCGCCGAAGTCGTTCTGCCGTCGGTCGTCACGGTCGAAACTGGGTTCGTCACGACCTATTTCAGCCGAACGGGCGAGGACCGAGCGCGAGAACTCAAGCGGGCGCTCGCCGAACTCGACCGCGAGTCGCGACGCGAGTTCGGTCGGCACTTCGCCGACCTCTCGGTGGAGACCCGAGACGAGTACCTGAAAGACCTCGCTGTCGACCGTGTCCCGTCGGACCCGACCGGTGACACCGCCGCGCGACTTCGCTACTACATCGTCGACGCGCTTCTCTACGCGCTGTACAGTTCGCCGAAAGGCTCGACGCTTCTCGGCATCGAGAACCCTTCCGGATACCCCGGCGGATACGACGACTACCAACGGAGCCCCGAGTAATGCCCATCCCCAACCGCACAACAGACACGACCGCAGACCGGACGCCCAGCCCCCGCGCCGACGTGTGTATCGTCGGCGCTGGTGTCGCTGGCGGCCTCGTCGCCGCCCAACTCGCAACCGCGGGCTTCGACGTCGTCGTCCTCGACGCAGGCCCCCGATTCGACCGCAGCGACGACCTCGCCCGCATGGAGACGGGACTTCGACCGGTTCACTCGCTCGGCGACGTCTGGGAGATGGGCGGCCCTCGCGACCGGTACACGACTGCTGGTGAAGTGGCCTACCCGCTCAACGACCTGCGAGTCAAGGGCGTCGGCGGGACGACGCTCGCGTGGGGTGGATACACGCCTCGACTCCACGAGAAAGACTTCGAGATGCAGTCTCGGTACGGTCTCGCGAGCGATTGGCCCATCTCCTACGACGACCTCGAACCGTACTACGCCCGCGCCGAGGCGGAACTCGGTGTCGCCGGAGACGACGACAACCCGTTCGTCGAGCGTAGTTCACCCTTCCAGATGCCAGCGTTCCCGCCGAGCTACACGGACACGCTGTTCAGGGACGCCTGCGAGGAGCTGGGAATCGCGTTCCACTCGTTGCCGAAGGCAATCTGCTCTGAGCCGTACGACGGCAGAAGCCCGTGTGTCGGCTACAGTACGTGTACGCCGGTCTGTCCCTCAGGGGCGAAGTACACTGGCTTCGTCCACATCCGCAAGGCCGAGAAAGCGGGAGCACGGGTCATCGACAGGGCGACCGTTCGACGCCTCGAACACGGCGCTGACGGGAAGACGCTCGAAGCGGCGGTGTACGCGACGCCCGATGGGTCGCAGTATCGCCAAGAAGCGCGCTCGTTCGTCCTCGCCGCGGGGGGTGTCGAGACCGCTCGCCTCCTGTTGCTCTCGGCGTCCGACGCCCATCCAGACGGACTCGCAAACTCGTCCGGTGCGGTCGGTCGGAACTTCATGGACCACCTCTACGTGAACTCGTTTGCGACGCTCACCGAACCGCTTCAACAGGAGCCAATCGGCTACGTCACGAGTCAGTCACAGGAGTTCTACGACCACGACGACCCGACGCCGGGGAGCGTCATGCTCACCTTCGGAAACATCCAGTCGGTGAAGCCTATCGAAGTCGCGCTCCGCGGCGGCGACGCCGTGCTTCGTGAGGATCTCGACGACACTATCATGGGCAATCGGTGGGGCGACGAACTGCTCGACTCACTCCAGTCACGCATCAGCAGTACGCCGGGTGAACTCGCTATTTACGGTGCCGTCGAGATGCTGCCGGACCCCGACAATCGCATCACGCTCGACAGAAGCACGACCGACGCCTTCGGCGACCCCGTGCCGAACGTTCGTCTCTCGCCGGACGCCCACGCCCGGACCACCGGCGAGTTCGCCACGGAAAAGCAACGGGAGATACTGCGGGCGCTACCGGTTCCGACCGCAGACATCTCGTCGAGTAACACGTTCGGCCTCGGCGCGCACCACATGGGAACCGCACGGATGGGCGACGACCCCGAGACGAGCGTCGTCGATGCGGAGTTGCGAACTCACGACGTGGACAATCTGTTCGTGGCGTCGAGCGCGGCCTTTACCACCGGCGGGGCCGCCAATCCGACGCTCACCATCGCCGCACTGTCGCTGAAAGCGGCCGACGCGCTCGAACGCGAGTTGCGACAGGAGTGAAGCGAGACACCAGAAGGCGAGTCGTGTTGGACCGGCGCCACAGTTAACCGTTCCCACAGTATAACGGGATGTATGAGCACGGAATCCACGACCGGAACAGAGGACAAGGCTGTCGTGGTCACGCCCGACGCGGCGGAGGAGGCGATTTCCCTCCTCGAAGGTGAGTCGATGGACACAGACGTCGCTGGGCTTCGCTTGTTCGTCCAACAGGGCGGCTGTGCCGGACTCTCGTACGGGATGCGGTTCGACAACGAACCCGAGGACGACGACACCGTGGTGGAACGACACGGCCTGCGCGTCTTCGTCGACCCCGCGAGTCTCAACTACGTCAGCGGTGCGACGCTGGACTACGAAGGCGGCCTGCAGGGTGCGGGCTTCCACGTCGAGAACCCCAACGCGACGAGCAGTTGCGGGTGCGGTGAATCCTTCCGAACGTAGGCCCCGACTCCTTAAGCCACCCGAGGACAAACCGGGGTTCATGGCCGAACTCGAAGCGCATACGGTATCCAGTGGGAAGACTGTCTTCGTCGCCCGCGACGAGGTCGAACGCGGGGCGAAAGGGCCGTTTTTCATCGTCTACTCGACGGAAGAAGCCGAACGTCGCTGGGGATACCGATGCGGGAACTGCGAGTCGTTCGACACGGCGATGGACACCATGGGCCGCGTCGAGTGTAACGTCTGCAGTAACGTCCGAAAGCCCGAAGAGTGGGACGCTGCCCACGAATGAGTGACTGACGACCGCGACTCGAACCCGACAAACTGGCTTTTTGTCTTTCTCTGGTTACGCTCATCTCTCTCGTCACACTGGTCACCCTCAACGACGGTGAGCGAGAGTTGTGAGGTTTCGAATAGGACAAAAGTGGCGAGGGGAACAGCCACCTCTCAACTTTTGGTATGGTATACCGTGACAATCTTTATGTCACGTGGCGTGGTACGATGACGTGCATGGCCCAGGCTTCGATGCCTCCTGTTCAGGAGGCTCGGTCGATATTCGGCAAGCTGGGGTACACCATCAAAGGCGATGGCCCCGATATGCTTGCCGAACGCAAGTGGCGTACGGTCCAGGTGACCGCAATGGGTTCGCGTGAAGCGTCTCAGTGCCGACCGGCACTTCCGGACGGAGGCGAGGAGACAGAGTATCGCCTTCGCTGTTTCGTGACGTGGAGCGACCACGCTGAGACGTTGCGAAAACGTCTCCGTGGCGTGGACCTCCCGTACGAGTGGGCCATTATCGGGGTATCGAACATGGGGGGAGACGACTACCAAGTCGTCCACGGTGTGAACGCATAGCGCCGTTTCCGCCGAAACGTTTTCTCAGCCCAATACATAGTGTCGATATGTCGCAACCCGCGCAGACCGGGCTCCGTCGATTCGTTCGTAGTCGACGCCTCAACGCAGTACTGGCGTGGCTGTTCGCAGGCTTCCTCGTCGCAGTCGCTATCGGCAGTGTCGTGACCGGCGGCAGCCTCGTCTGGGGCGGATTCGCTGCGGCCGTCGCCGTGCTCGTGGTCGTTCCGGCCGTCTCCTTCCGGGAACCGAGCGCGATGCTCCCGTGGGAGGTGGTCGCGCTCGCGTCGCTCCCGCTCGTGTCTCGCGTCCTCGTCAGCGGGCAGACTATCGGCGGCTTCGCCTTCACCGGCCGACTCTCGACGTATCTCGCGGTCGCAGCAGTCGCGCTCATCGTCGCCGTCGAGTTGGACGTGTTCACGCCGGTTCGGATGAACCGCACGTTCGCCGTCTTCTTCGTCGTCATCGCGACGATGGCCGCCGCGGGCGTCTGGGCTGTCGTCCAGTGGCTCTCGGACCTCTATCTCGGCACGCAACTGCTATTGAACGGTCGCCCAGACCCGGTCATCGAGGAGGCGATGATGTGGGACTTCGTCGCCGCGACCGTCGCCGGACTCTTCGCAGGGTTGCTCTTCGAGTACTACTTCCGCCGCCGGTCGGGGTCGAAAGAGCGACTTCCGACCGACCTCGCCGACGTGGGCGAGTCGAGCGACGCTGCTGCCGGGAGCAACGCCCCTGACGCGAGCGGTCGTGTCGGCCGCGACGGGGGTGAGACGCGATGAAAATCCGCGAACACCTCCACATCAGCCCACGTCGTCAGCAACAACTCTCGCGAGCGATGCAGGTCACCCTCATCGGTCTCGTCTTCATCGGTCTCGACAGAGGTGACATCGGCATCGTCGTCAACGCCTCGGTCGGTCTCGGCGTGACGTACCTCCCCGCGATTCTCGAACGCGACTACCGGATTCCGATGGACGCCGGACTGACCCTCTGGATTTCCTCGGCGGCGTTTCTCCACGCCCTCGGGACCGTCGGACTCCCCGGGTCAGAGACGAACTTCTACGCCGGTATCTGGTGGTGGGACCACCTCACGCACGCCTTGTCGTCGTCGGTCGTCGCGGCCGCGGGCTACGCGACCGTTCGCGCGCTCGACGAACACACCGACGCCATCTACCTCCCGCCGCGGTTCATGTTCGTCTTCATCCTGCTTTTCGTCCTCGCGTTCGGCGTCTTCTGGGAGGTCATCGAGTTCGCCGTCTCCGGGGTCGCCGCGCTCGCGGGCACCGGGTCGGTGCTGACCCAGTACGGACTCGACGACACGCTCTTGGACCTCGTCTTCGACGCCATCGGCGGCCTCATCGTCGCGCTCTGGGGCACGGCGCATCTCTCGGATGTCGTTGGGGCGATTCAGACGCGGTTCGAACAGACCCCGCGATGAACAGTAGTCGGGAATGATTATTTGTGATAGTAAAACGAAGAGTCACGAGAGATGGTGTTCAAGAAAATCACCCTCATCGGTCGGAGTAACGAGAGTTTCGACGCTGCCGTGGACGATGCCATCGACCGCGCAGAAGAGACGCTCGCGGGCGTCCACTGGGTCGAGGTAGACGAGCTCGGCGTCGAAATCGCGTCTGTCGACACGCGAGAGTACCAAGCAGAAGTCACCGTCGCCTTCGAACTGCAACAAGGCGAGCAGTAGCACCGCCGCACTGACGCGTCGAACTGTCCGACGACCATCGGGACGACCCGGTCCCGAACTTGGAGCGCTCCCGGTCGGCCTCGCCGACCACGTCGTCCCGACGGCTTCTTGTTCACCCGAAACGTCACTGACGAGAAGCGAATGCCACGGCTCCTCCACTACTCCGACCTCGAAAACGTCTACGACGACCCCGAGCGCGCCGGCCGCCTCGCCGGGTGCGTCACGGCGCTCAACGGCGACGACACGCTCGTCGTCGGCACGGGCGACAACAGCGCGCCGGGCGTCCTCTCGCTGGTCGAACGCGGCGGGCAAGTCCTCGACTTCTACCGCGCCGTCGACGCCGACTTGGAGACGTTCGGCAACCACGATTTCGACTACGGCCCGGTTCGACTCCGGGAACTCGTCTCCGAGAGCCGCCCGACGTGGGTCTCGTGTAACACCCGCGACGAGGACGGCGAACGGTTCGCCGCCGACGAAGGAACCGTCCCGTGGACGACCCGGGACGTCGACGGCGTCACACTGGGCTTCTTCGGCGTCACCGACCCTGCGACCGGCTCTATCAATCCCGAAGCAGTCGACGTGACGTTCGACGACCCCTACGTCGAAGCGACAGCGGCCGCGACAGCCCTTCGAGACGACGGAGCCGACTACGTCGTCGCCCTCTCACATCTCGGCAGCGGCGACGACGAACTCGCCCGCCGCTGCGACGTTGACCTCATCCTCGGCGGTCACGTCCACGCCGAACGCGACGACGTGGTCGAGGGCGTGCCCATCGTCCGCCCCGGCGCGAACGGCCACGTCGTCTGGGAGGTTCGCATCGACGACGACCGCGTGGAGACGGTTCGGCACAAGACCGGCGAGTACCGACCCGACGAAGCGTTCGTCAGGGCGCTCAACGGTCGCGTCGATGCCGCGGGACTCGACGAGGTGCTGTGTCGAATCGACCGCCCGATGGACCGCTCAGAGGAGACGGTCGCCGCGGGCGAGTGCCGCGTCGGCAACGCCATCGCCGACGCCTACCGGTGGGCGACTGGTGCCGACGTGGGACTGCAAAACAGCGGCGGCGTCCGGTCCGGCCCGCCAATCGGTCCCGACGTGACCCACGCCGACCTCGTGAGTCTGGTCCCGTTCGAAGAACAGCTCGTGGTCGCCGAAGTGACGGGGACGGAACTCCTCGCGGTGTTCAACGCCGCCCGTGGCGCGACGATGGGGTTCGGCGAACCCGACTGGTGGCACGCCCAGATTAGCGGTGCGCGAACCGTCTGGGACGACGAGCAAAACGAGGTCATCGAGGCGACGGTCGATGGCGAGGCAATCGACCCCGACGCGTACTACACGCTCGCAACGAGCGACTACATCCTCCACACGACACAGGAGTTTCCGGCGGTCACGCAGTCCCACCGCGTTGGCGAGTACGGTATCCAACACGAGGTGCTGGCCGAGTACGCCCGCGAGGTCGGCTTCGACGCGGCGGTCGAAGGACGCATCGAACGCCGGTCCGCACGCCCGGCAGAGGACTGACCCGTGGTGACAGCCCGCGCCCTCGTCGGCGAGTCCGTCCGCGAGGGAAAGGTTCAGGCACGCCCGGCAAGTGGGTTCCGAGTATGACACGCGTCGTGGTCCCGGTTCGGTACCCGCTTTCGAAACACTCGCGGGCGACGCTCGAAGAGGCCGTCCGAATCGCCCGCGAGCGCGACGCCGAGTTGACAGTCCTCCACGTCGACCTCTACCAGTCGAACCGCGGGGTGACGCGAACCGAACTCAAACGGGCGGTCGAACGCGAGTTCGGCCCCCTCGTTCGCGCCCGCTACGTCGTCCGTCGCGGCTTCCTCGTCGAGGAGACGATTCTCGAAGAGGTGGCCGCCGAGGAAGCCGACATCGTCGTCATCGGGTCGAAACAGGCGAGTCGCTGGCGGCGGATGCTCCGGCGCTTCCTCGACGACCCTGACATCGACATGTACCTCCGAGAGAAACTGGATTGTACGGTGATTACGGTCCGCGCAGACAGCTAACCACCGACCGAACTGTCACGCTTCGGCGGCGCTGTCGTCGTCGCCCTTCTCGTCGCTACCACCTTTCTCGTCGTCGTCGCCCTTCTCGTCGCTACCGTTTTCCACGTCGAGTCGCGCGTCAGCCACCGACTCAGCATCCGGCGGCGGTGACGCAACCACGTGCCGAGCGTCCGATTCGGCGGCGTTTCCGGCGACCTGTGTCGCGCCGTTTGCGCTGTCGCCAGTGACGCGGACCGCACCGCTCGTCTCGTCGAAGACGAGGTGAGTGTGCGGGTACGCGAACTCGATGTTGGCGTCGGACTCTTCGAGGAGGTCCCAGAGGCGCGTCTGGACCTCCGACTGAATTCGGAGCAGTTTGTACGGTTTGAGCGACCAGTACCGGAGGCGAAAGAGGACGCCGTTGTCGGCGTACGACTGGATGTACGCGGTCGGTTTCGCCGGGTAGCGGGCGCTCCCGATGCGGATGTCCGGCCCGCCTTCGATGACTTGGTCACAGTCGCGGGCGGCGCGTTCGATGAGGTTGCGGGCGGCGTCGAGGTCCGACTCGTAGGTGACGAGGATGTCGAGCGACAGGCGCGTGCGCTCGTCCTCGGCAGAGTAGTTGATGACGTCGCGCTCGCGGATGGTCGAGTTCGGCATCACGAGGAAGGTGTTGTCGAGGGTGAACACCTTCGTGTAGCGGAGGTTTATCTCGTCGACGAAGCCGCGCGTGCCGTCGTCGAGTTCTATCATGTCGCCGATTTCGTAGGGCTGGTCGGCGAGGATGAACACCCCGTTGATGATGCTCCCGACGATGGGCGCGAGCACAATACCGAGGACGGCCGAGAACACCGTCACCGAGAGGACGATGTCGCCGAGCCGAAGGCCGATTAGACTCGCGGCGGCCGCGGCCCCGGTCAAGACAATCGACAGGCGGACGATGCGGAGGATGGTCTGTGCGACGCTCTGGCGGTGGAACTGGCGAGCGACAGGGCGACCAATCAGGCGAACGACGTACTTCGAGACGACGATGCTGAGCGCGACGACGAGGACCGCGGTGACGATGTTCCATCCCGGGAAAATCAGCGATTCGGGGATGAAATCCGGCGGAGTTACGCCACCCGTCTGGAGCGCGACGAGGGCGGGATTCGCGGCTGTCACCGCGACCCACCCGCTAATCGACCCACATCGCCGGCGTTCCGCTCGACTCCGCGCATAGCAATCGCAACGGGGAGCGACGAAAAAAGGGTTGTCACTGTCGTGGATGCGTGTGAGAGTTGGGAGAACAGTGCCGCGAAAGCGAACCTGACCTGCCCGATGAGAGGATGTATATGTGAGGAATCGGTACCTCGTTATACACCCAGTTACGGAACGGGGTGCTACTCGAACTTTAGTAAATGGTTTACGTGATGCCGTAGAGGAAACGACCATGGCTGACGAACTGCGCCTCACGATGGAGCGCGTTGGCGAGCGGTTCAATCTCGGCGAATACGAAATCGACGCGTATCTCGCTGTTCTCGAACACGGACAACTGACGGCGAGCGAAATCGCCGACCGAACGAGCATCCCGCAACCGCGGGTGTACGACACGGTCCGAAGCCTCTCGGACCGCGGTCTGGTCGAACTCAGAGAGTCGCGGCCGATGAAAATCGTCGCCGTCGACCCCGACGACGCCTTCTCGAACGTCAAGACCTCGCTCGAAGAACTCATCGAGGAACTCGAAGCGCGGTACACCGCACCCGCCCGCGACACCGAGGCCGTCTCGCTCGTGAAGTCGCGGTCGACCATCCTACGCTACGTCGAAGAGATTATCGAGGCCGCAGAGTACGAACTCGTCCTCTCGCTGACGCCCGACCTGCTGCGTCGCTTCCGCGACGACCTCGCCGCCGCCATCGACAGCGGCGTGAGCATCGACCTGCTCATCACGCCTGCCTCTCGCGCTCCCGACCCGAGCGAGTTCAACTACCTCGACGTGGCGACCATCGCCCGCGCGCGCCGCGGTATCACCACGCCGGTCCTCGCAGTCGCCGACGGCGAGTACTCCATCTACGCCACGCAGGACGCCTTGCGCGACGACCGCGACCGCTACGGCGTCATTTTCAACCGCTCCGCGCTCGGCTTCCTCGTGAGCGGGTTCTTCGGGACCGTCCTCTGGAGCACCGCCGAGACCATCGTCGCCGACGGCAAGAAGCGACCCTTCCCGCGCCGTTACGCCTCTATCCGCCGCGCAGTCAAGGATATCCGCGAAATCGAAGGCGACTTCTACGCTTCCGTCTCCGGCCGCGACATCGAGACGGGCGACGCCATCGTCGTCGAGGGGCGCGTCATCGAGACGGCCTTCGAAGACACCGAGGAAGTCGCGTCGCTCCACATCGAGACCGACGAAGGAATCGTCGAAGTCGGCGGTCTCGTCGCCGCGCTCGAAGACGTCGAAGGACAAGAGATTCTGCTCGGCCGCGACGAAGTGCCGGACCGCGACCAGTTCGCCTGAACTGACACCGCAGCGGTTTCCGCGTTTTCACTCCTCGTCGAACTCGTAGACGACCGACCCACAGTCCTCGCAGGCGAGGACGTCCTGTTCCGGCGAGTCGTAGATGCTCGCCGTGCCACCGCAGCAGTCGCGCGTCGTCGTCTCTTCGAGCGCGCCGCCGCAGGACGGACAGACCTCCGCGAACATGCGAAGCGGCTCTGTCGCCGCGAGAGCGACCATCGGGTCGACACCGCGTTCGATAACCGTGTAGAGGGTCGCAACGTCGGCGATAGCCTGCGTGCGCGAGAGCCAGACTGACAGGTCGGGGCCGTGAAGTCCGATGCCGTCGTACTCGGGTGACGCCTCGGCTTCGAACGGGACGGCGGTCTCGACCGCGTCGGCCAGTTCGTCGTCACTTCCTTTTCGGAGCGTCGCCATCGTGTCTTCCCACGCTGCTCGGGCGTCGTCGGCGAGGAACAGGCCGTCCGGTTCTTCGACCAGCACGCCAGCGTCGAGGAGCGTCGAGAGCATGACCTCGGGGTCGACGTTGGCGTCGAGCGATTCGGACTTCCGCGGTTCGTCTTCGTCGTGGCCGAAGACGCCAGCGAGACCGACGGCCGCGACGAGTCGCGGTGCGAACGACGGCGTGCCGGGGACGATGTAGCCTCGGAAGTAGACGGCGAGCGCGCCGAGTGCGAGGGCGACGACCCCGGCCGGAATCCAGAGGAATCCGAGCGCGAGTGCCGCGGCCGCGACGACGACGGCGTTGACGACGGTACAGGGGAGACAGCGGTTCTCACCGGTGTATTCTGGTCGTTTGAGTGCGTCGAGGAGTGTCATGATACGAGGCGGAAGGAGTGTGCGCGTCTTGCTATCGGAGTCTGTTCAGTTCACTGGTGGGGCTTCGACGGGGTCGAGGCGGACCGAGCGGCCTTCTTCGGACGAGCGATAGATGGCGTCGATGACGCGCTGGACCGCGAGGCCCTGTTCGACCGTGTTGCGGCCGGGGTGTTCGCCCGCCGCGACTGCTTCGAGGAAGAGCTTCTGTTCGGACTTGTGGGTGTCGTTGGGCTGGGTCTCGATGTTGGCCGTGCTGAGGTGGTTGCCGCCGCCGGTGCCGCCCTCGTACACTTCGAGTTCGTGGCTGGCGCGGTCGAAGCGAGCGCCACCCTCGGTGCCGCGGAGGAAGAACTCGTCGTTGGTCGGGCGGTTCGTCGCCCACGCGACTTCGAGCGAGATGGTCGTCCCCTCGGCGGTTCGGATGAACGCACTCGCGGAGTCGTCGACGTCGAACCCTTCGGGACCGACGTCGTCGCCCCACATCTCGACGAACGTGTAGTCGTCTTTGTCGCCGAACTGCGAGCGAGTGACGCCCGAGACTTCGACGACCTCGGGGAAGTCGAGGAAGTAGAGTGCGAGGTCGATAGCGTGAACGCCGATGTCGATAAGCGAGCCACCGCCGGAGATGTCCTTCGAGGTGAACCACGAACCGCGGCCGGGGATGCCGCGTCGGCGCACGTAGTTGGCTTCGATGTGAGACATGTCGCCGAACCGGCCGTCTTCGTAGTAGTGGCGAACGACCTCGACCGGGTTCGCAAAGCGGTTGTTGAAACCGACCATACAGAAGCCATCGGCCTGTTTCGCCGCGTCGGCGATGCGCTCGGCGGATTCGAGCGAGTGCGCGAGCGGCTTTTCGAGAAGCACGTCGAGCCCGGCGTCGAGGGCCGCGACGGCGTACTCCTCGTGGAAGCGGTTCGGGGTCGTGATGACGACGGCATCGACCTCTGCGAACAGCTCTGCTTTCTCTTCGTAGGTGTTTACGTCGTACTTCTCTGCGAACCGTCGTCGGGCGTCAGCCTGGATATCGAGGCCGCCGACGAGGTCGGCACCGAGGTCGACCAATCGGTCTGCGTGGTGGTGCCCGATGTTTCCAAGTCCGACGATACCGACCCGGACTGATGACACTGTATTCATGATTCAATTATTAACTACTACTGGTGTTAAGTTTCACGTTCTGTGGTCTGTATTGCCAGAATCGGCGTCAGACGCCTGCAAGCGCGCCGGTCGCGGGGTGACTCGACTGGGCGTCAGTAGAGTTGTTCCTCGCGCTCCTTGCGCTCTTCTTCGCGGCGTTCTTTTTCCTTGAGTTTTCGACGGCCTCGAAGGTACTGTCGACCCTTCGGGATGAATTTGTTCTTCACGTCGAGGACGAACGAGACGATGCCGTACGCCCAAAAGAAGAACAGGACAGTCATCCCGCCGAGGTAGAGTATTCCGAGTTCGTTGACCATGGGTACGTGATACCGTGTGTTGTGGATAAGCGTTGTGTGGGTGTGACGACTCAGTCGTCGCTTTCGGCCTCCGCATCAGCAGGCCCGCTGGCCGTGATGGTGCTTTCGATGCCGTGACTGAGTGCGATACCCGTCTCCGTGTCGAAGAGGTGGACTCTGGTTCGGTCGAGGACGACTTCGACGTCTCTGTCTTCTTCGATGTCGGAGTCCGGCGAGACGCTCATCAGGAGTTGGTCGTTGGCGGCGACCGACGCCTCTTCGAGGTCCGCGTGTGCTTCTTCGGCGAGCTTCAGGTAGACGAATATCTCGTCGCCCATCGGCTCCAACACGTCCGTCGTCGCCTCGATGCGGTGGGTCGGGTTCGCCACCTGTCGCTCGTTCTGGACGAGGTAGACGTCCTCGGGCCGGATGCCCATCGTCACGTCTCTGCCCGTCTCGATGCCGACGTCGGCAGGGTCGAACTCGACGTCGATGTTGGTCGAGACGAACCCGTTTTCGGTAATCTCCCCGTCGAGGAAGTTCATCGAGGGCGACCCGATGAACCCGGCGACGAAGAGGTTCGCAGGCTCGTTGTAGCAGACGAGCGGCGGGTCGATTTGCTGGAGTTGGCCGGAGTCGATGACCGCGATGCGGTCGGACATCGTCATCGCCTCCGCCTGGTCGTGGGTGACGTAGACGATAGTCGTATCCAGCTCTTTGTGCAGACGCTGGAGTTCCGTGCGCATGTGGACGCGGAGCTTCGCGTCGAGGTTCGCAAGCGGCTCGTCCATCAGGAACACGCCGGGGTTGCGGACGATTGCACGGGCGATGGCGACGCGCTGTCGCTGCCCACCGGACATCTCGTCGGGCATGCGTTCGAGCATCCCGCCGAGTTGCACAATCTCGGAGGCGCGCTCGACGCGACGGTCGATTTCCTCCTTGTCGTAGTTGCGGAGGCGGAGACCGAACGAGATGTTGTCGTACACGTCCATGTGCGGGAACAGCGCGATGTTCTGGAACACCATCGCCACCCCGCGGTCCTTCGGTGGAAGGTTCGTGACCTCGCGGTCGCCGATGAAGACCTTCCCTTCCGAGGGGATGGTCAGCCCCGCAATCATCTCCATGGTCGTCGACTTGCCGCATCCCGATGGACCGACGAGGCAGATAAATTCGCCGTCGTTGATTTCGAGATTCATGTCGTCGACCGCCGTTACGTCGTCGTAGTGCTTGCTTACGTGTTCGAGTTTAACGTCTCCCATGGTTACTCCTTCAGTGCTCCTGCAGTCAGTCCACTGACGATACGCTCTTGTGCTATGATAACAAGGACCGCCACAGGTAAGACTCCCACGATGGAAGCGGCGGCCATCAGGTTAAACGGCGTGTCGAACTGGCCCTGGTATTTCAGGATGCCGGCGACGATGGGTGCCCACGAGGAGGCCTCACCGTTGTTCATCAGGAACGAGAAGAAGAACTCGTTGTACACTGCGATGAACGTGAGGACACCCGCTGTCGCCACGCCGGGTGCCGAAAGCGGCACGATGACGCGGAACAGCGCCCCGAGACGCGTGGTTCCTTCGACCCGTGCTGCATCCTCCAACCCGTCCGGAATCTGTCCGTAGAAGGTCGTGAGGATGAAGATAGACAGGGGAAGGAACAGTGCGCTAAAGGGCAGCACCATCGGTGCCGGCGTGTTGAACAGGTCCGGCGACGAGATGGTGACAGCGCCGATGCTCAGCGCGGTGTTCCCGGTGAACAGTTCGAACAGCGGGATGAGGAACGCTGCCGGTGGGAAGTACGAGATGGCGAGGATACCGAGCATCAGGATGCCCTTTCCGGGGAACCGAAGTCGCCCGAAGACGTACCCCGCGAGGCTCGCGATGAGCAACACGATGACAGTCGTCGTGATACCGAGCACGAAGCTGTTGAACATGAACAGGTGGAACGGCACCCGTTCGAACATCGTGATGAACACCTCGGGCTGGAAGCCCTTCGGCAGCAGTCCCATGTTGGTGATGAGGCGGTTCGGCGTGAGCGCCAGCACCAACAGCCAGTAGAACGGGAACAGCGTCGTGACCAGGAAGAACACCGTCGCGACGTAGAACATCGCGCGGTAGACTCTGTCCGGGTTCTTGATTGCTTTGTCCACCCACCGGCCGAGCGGACCGCGTTTCATCTCTGCGTCGTCGGCTCCGACACCGACACCGGACGTTTCGCTGGACATGTTAGATACCCTCGCTGGCGAAGTTGACGATGTATACGGAGACCACGACGGCGATGATGCCCGCGGTGACGAACGCCACCGTCGCCGAGGTTCCGTACAGCGGTGCGTTGAACGTGGTGACGACGAGACACGAGAGGGACGGGACCGTCTGGCACCCGGCCATCGTCTCGATGATACCGTAGACCCGCATCGCGTCGATGGTGCGGAACAGCATCGCGACCAGCACCGTCGGCAGGATGAGCGGGAAGGTAATCAGCTTGAACTGCTGCCAGCGCGACGCGCCGGCCACCTTCGCCACGTCGTACAGCGACCGGTCGATGCTCTGCATCCCGGCGAGGATGAGAAGCGCCATGAACGCTGACGTCTTCCACACGTCGGCCACGATGATGAGGAACAACGCGTCTGCGGTGTCACGCAGCGGCGTCGTTCCGATGAGTCCGAGTTGGTTCAACAGCGCCGGATTGTCGCTCGTCCCGATGAGGAAGCCGATGTTCGGCTGGAACATCAGGAAGAAAATCATCCCCTGAATGACGATGGGCACGGCCCACGGGATGATGATAGCGACGCGGACCCACCGCCGACCACGGAAGTCCTGGTCGAGGATGAGCGCCTGACCGAAGCCGATGAGCGTTTCGAAGAGCACGCTGAACAGGGTGAAGATGAGCGTCACCATCAGCGCGCTCGAGTAAATGTCCGTTACGAACGGGAACTGTGTCGTGAACGTCGGGAGGAACGCGGACGGAAGTGCGAAGTCTCGTGCTCCGGTGAACAGGTCGATGTAGTTCTGCAACCCGACGAACTCACCCAGGCGTGCGGACCCCGTTAGCTGGTCGGCGAACAGCGACATGCTGAACGTCTGGACCAGTGGGTAGACCGCGATTACCCCCAAAAGGATGAGTGCGGGTGCGAGAAGCAGGTACGCGAACTGCGTCTCCGTGAGCGTTTCCATCCAGTTTACGGCCGACGCGTACGGGCCGGTGCGCCGGGAATCAGAAACTGCCTCCCCCGATTGTTGTTCTGTAGCCATGACAATTGATAACGTTTGTGTGGGATAAGTTACGTCTTATCCCGTGACGGAGTTTATGCGGCGCTCTGCTCGATCTGTTCGAGTTGCGACTTGAGGTCGGACATCGCCTTCTCCGGGGTCTTCTCCCGTGCCATCGCGTTGTTGACTTCTTGGGAGATTTTCCCGGACTGCTGTGGCCACACGACAGTGACCGGACGGGGGATGGCGTTGTTGCCAGCGACCTTCAGCGCGTCGAGGTAGCGACCGATGACGGGCACCTGCTGTGCACGCTCGGAGTCGAGCAGCGACGGGCGTGGCGGAATCCAGCCGATGATTTCGAACATATCGAGCTGGAACTGCTCGTCTTGCATGGCCTTGAAGACCTGCACGGCCGCCTGCTTTTTGGCGTCCGTCGCGTTCGGGTTCATCGTCAGGTGCCACCCACCGAGCGCGGCGACGGGACCACCAGTTCCCTCGTACTTCGCTTCGTCGGGCGTGACACCGTACGGAATCGGCATGACACCGAGGTCTTCGCCGAAGCCGGTCTGGTCGTTGTCTTCGGTCGGCTCGGCACCGTTGATGACGATGGAGTACGGCCAGTTGCGGTGCATGATGGCGTCGCCGCCGGTGAACGGCTTGCGAGACGGTTCTTCGGTCCACTGGAGAACGGCCTCGGGCGCAATCTTGCCCGTGATACCCTCCAGCGAGTGTTCGTCGTCCTCGCCGTGAATGAGGGTACGAACCATTCGGATGGAGTCGAGAACAGGCTCTTCGTCGACTGTGACCGGGCGGTCACCGACTGGACCGAAGAGGTTGTCTCGACCACCGAAGTACGCGCCACCGTACGAGGTCATGAACTCGTTGAAGTCACAGCACGACAGGCCTTCGTAGACGTTCGCTTGGAAGGTGTACCCGTACTGGACGTCGGAGTTGGCTTCCATGGCCTCTTTCGTGACTTTCGAGAACTCCTCCCAGGACATGGACTCGGTCGCCCACGTGTCGAAGTCGTCGTCGGTATAGCCCGCGTTTCGAAGCAGGTCTTTTCGGTACTGCATCGTCGGGAAGTCGGGGAAAAGCGGCTGTCCGTATAGGTCACCGTCTGTTCCCTTCGCCGTCGAGACGCTGGCATCGAAGTACTCGTCTTCGATGGCCGATGTCATCTCGCTCGGCAGCGACTTCGATAGGTTCTGCAGTTGGTTCCGCGCGATGAACGGAATCGTCCACCCGCTGTCCATCATCAGCAGTGTCGGTTCTTGCCGACCACCACTGAGCCACTGCTGGTACTGCGCTTGACGGTTGTCAGTCACCTGCGACCCGGCGACGATTTCCACCGTGATATTGTCTGGCAATCCAGCGTTCCGAAGTGCCTCGAAAATCGCGTCTTCGTTGTCGGCGACGCGGGTGTCCGCCGCCCACTTGACGGTAATCTCCTCGGTTGGTTCTTCGGTGTTAATCGGTGTGTCGTCGTCTCCGTTGCCACCACCGCCACCGTTGCCACCACCGTTGCCGTCTCCGCCCCCTGTACTAATGCAGCCCGCGAGTCCGACTGCAGCGCCCGATGCGCCGGCAGCCTTCACGAAACTGCGTCGAGAGACGCCATTGCGCTTGCCCCTGTGTGAGTCAGTATCAACCATTACAGTTTGTACTCTAAGTTTAGTGATTATTTATACTTTTGGTGGGAGTTACTACCGCTGTTGTAGTAAACTACTTGTCAATATTCACTGCAGTCCGAATTCCAATCTATTCGATATTTGTGAGAATCGATACCTAGATACGGGTTGTCACAGCTTAGTCTTTTCCCGGAGCAGGCCATCGAGGCGTCTTTGGGGCCTCAATGCGCTCGATATCCGCACTCGATAGGTCGACGTCGAGAGCACCGATATTCTCGTCGAGGTGGTCGAGTCGGCGTGGCCCGATGATTGGCGCGTCGACGACTGGTTTGTGTAATAACCACGAAAGTGACACCTGTGCAGGCGACGCATCCTTTTCATCAGCGATGGCACGAATCTCGTCGAGGACGGCCCAGTTTTCGTCCGTAAATCGGTCGGACGTGTAGTCGTCCGTGTCCGCGCGCGTGTCCGCGGGGACCTCGCTATCTCGTTCGTACTTTCCGGTGAGAAAGCCGCCGGCGAGCGGTGACCACGGGATGACACCGACACCTTCTCCCTCACAGACGGGGAGGAGATTCGCTTCCTCGTGTCTATCGACCGCGTTGTACTCGGGTTGCATACACGCGAAGCGTTCGACGTTCTCGACGTCCGCGGTGTACAGCGCTTTGGTGAACTTGTACGCCGACATCGTACTCGCGCCGATGTACCGGACGAGACCCTCCTCGACGAGGTGGTCGAGCGCCGAAAGCGTCTCTTCGATTGGGACCTGCTCGTCCCACCGGTGAATCTGATAGAGGTCGATGTAATCGGTGCCGAGTCTGTCGAGACTCGCCTGCGCTTGGTCGAGAATGTGCTTGCGCGAGAGTCCGGATTTGTTTGGCCCGTCACCCATCGGGAAGAACACCTTCGTCGCGACGACCAGTTCGTCGCGGTCGCGCCCGGCGATTGCGTCGCCGACGATTCGCTCCGATTCACCGCGAGAGTAGGCGTTGGCCGTGTCGAGGAAGTTGATGCCGGCGTCGAGCGCGTGGTCGAGGAGTTCGAGGCTCGCCTCTCTGTCGTTCATCATCCACTCCGCACCGGACCCGAAGTTCATACACCCGAGACAGAAGCGCGAGACTTCCAGACCGGTGTTCCCCAGATACGTGTACTTCATCTCTGTCATAGTGACACATACACATACCGCGGAGAAAAATGTGCGTACGGTGAGGTGAATCACGAGCGACGCCCTGAGACGTAATCGCTTTACCCACCCCTCGGGAATCCGGAGTGTATGGACGGGCGCACACGCGAGTACCTCGAAGGGCGCTTCGGTGACTACTACCGAAGCGCCGCCGTCCCTCTCCCGCCCGCGCCGGGCGAGCGAGAGTGGGGCGTCATCCCCTGGTCTGCGGGCGGCACACGGATGCACCGTCACCAGTCGCTTTTGGACCTCGGTGACCTCGACGACTACCTCACGCGCAGCGCGCCCAGACACGTCTACTTTTCGTCGGCCCGCTTTTCGGACCCCGGTGCGTCCTCCATGGACGAGAAGGGCTGGCGCGGCGCGGACCTCGTCTTCGACATCGACGCCGACCACCTCCCGGGCGTCGACCCCGACGAGACGAACTACGCGGACATGCTCGAATTCGGAAAAGAGGCGCTGTTGGACCTCGTCGACCTCCTCGAACGCGACTTCGACTTCGACGAGATGCAGGTCGTCTTCTCCGGCGGCCGCGGCTACCACGTCCACGTCAGAGACGACTCCGTCCGACAACTCGACAGCGACGCGCGACGCGAAATCGTCGATTACATCCGCGCTATCGACCTCGACGTGGAGGGACTCATCGAGACGCGCCAGTACGGAACGACGACACGGCGCGTCCTTCGAACCGAAGGCGGGTGGGGCCGCCGGACGCACCAGCGCCTCCTCGATTTCGCCGACGGCCTGATGGAGATGGAAGAAGACGCCGCGCTCGAACGACTGATGGAACTCGACGGTATCGGCGAGGGTCGCGCGGAGACCATCCTCGGGACGTTCCGCAACAACCCCGAGGCAATCCGTGACGGAAACGTCGAAGCGGGCGGCCCGGGCGTCCGAACGCTCGTCGAAGCACTCGCGAACGAGACGGTCGAGGACGAAACGTCGCCCATCGACGAACCGGTGACGACCGACACGAAGCGCCTGATTCGACTCCCGAAGAGTCTCCACGGCGGGTCGGGGCTCGTCGTCCAACCGCTCGACCGCGACGAAATCGACGACTTCGACCCGCTCGCCGACGCCGTTCCCGACCGCTTCCGCGACGAAGAGACGACAGTGAAAGTCACCGACGCCGGACCGGTGACGTTCGATGGCGATACATTTACACTCCAGTCTGGCGTCCAATCAGTACGCGAGAGTCTCGGGATTTTCCTCATGACCCGCGGGCGAGCCGAGAAGGTGCAACAATGAACGTAGACGAACTCAGGAGTGTGCTGCGGACCGAACGGCAGAAAGACAGCCTGCAGCAGCTACGCGAGTCGTTCTACGAAGACGTCTCCGACTACATCGCCGAGCGAAAGGCGACGAGAGAACAGAAAGCGGAGGAGCTCGGCACCCACTACTCGCCCGATATTCGACAGATTACCGACGAAATCGAGACCGCAGAAGAGGTCGTCACGTCGATTTACGAACGCCGTGTCGGCAAGGTCGTCAAGGCTGCGAGTTTCTCGGCCGCCGGGATGTCCAGTACGACCGAGGGGCTGACGACCGAAGAAAAGCGTCTCTTCGAGGACCTCGTCTCCCGAATCGAAGAAAACAGGTCGACGGTCCTCTCGTCGCTCGAAGACGTCGCGGCCGCCGACGCACCGGCGGGCGGCCACGAGTCGGCAGGGAGCCACGGGCTAGCAGGCGACCACGGAACGGGCGCGTCCCACGACGTGGCCGCCGACCCCGACACAGCCGAGGCACCTGCGTCTGACCCCACGATTCCACCGGACGAACCGGACCCCGAGACCGCTGATTCTGCGCCCACGTTCGACACGCCATCTGAGAGTGCTGGCGACGTACTCGCCAACGCGATGGGCGACGGCGACGATGCTGACGAGTCGATGGAGGGTGCTTCCGAGTCGCCGACAATGGCGGCCAATTCCGAGTCGCCGACAACAGCCGCCTCCGAGTCGCCCGCGGCAGACGACGACGCTCCCCGTCCCCCGAGCGAGGCCGACGCGGTCCTCGGCGACGACGGGGCAAACGTGGCAGACGGGGACTCGGACGCTGACCCGACCACACCCCCGAAGGCGGAGGCTGACGACGACCCACTCGCGGGACTCGTCGACGACCGCGAGACGGTTCGAATCACCGCCGACGTGGGGACGATTCTCGGTATCGACGACCGGGAGTACGACCTCGCTCGCGAGGACGTGGTGACGCTTCCTGCGGCGAACGCCGACCCACTCGTCGAGCGCGGTGCGGCCGAGAAACTCGAGTGAGAAAGACCCTTCTCCGGTCCGTGTGAAGACACAGCCATGCTCTCAGTAGGTGACGCAGCACCCGATTTCGAACTTCCAGACCAGCACGGCGACACCGTTTCGCTGTCCGAGTACCGCGGCCAGCGCGTCGTGGTGTACTTCTATCCCCGAGCGGACACGCCGGGGTGTACCACAGAGGCGTGCGGTTTCCGCGATTCGTGGGACGAGTTCGGCGAGCGCGACGTGGCGGTCCTCGGCATCAGCGACGACCCAGTCTCGGACCTCGACTCCTTCGCCGACAAGTACGACCTGCCGTTCTCGCTTCTGTCCGACGAAGACGGCAGCGTCTCAAGCGCGTACGACTCCTACGGCGAAAAGAACATGTTCGGAAAGACCTTCGACGGCGTGTTCAGGAACACGTATCTCGTCGGACCGGACGGAACGATAGAGCAAGTCTACGAAGGCGTCTCACCCGACGGCCACGCCGAAGAAATTCTCGCCGACCTCGACGACTAACTACCCCTCTCAGTCTCCGACGGCGACCGACACTCCCGTTGCAACTCTGCTTCGAGTACCTTCTTTACAATCGCAGTGAGACACACCTCATTTCCGGTGAAACAAACGCGAAGCTCGTTGAAAATTTAGTATCCCTAGCAGTGGGTACCACTACATAGCAGACAGGAGTAATAAGAACATGTCGGTCCGCCGGAGTCCCCCCGATTCAGCCCGGGGCGACAGCCGACTCGCCGAACGGAAGTGGACCTAGTAGAAGGTCCGGCCCGCTTCGTCTTCGTGTTGGACTTCGCTCTGGTGGAAGCGCTCTTCGATTTCGTCGTAGCGGCGGCGGACCTCGTCGGTGACGCTCGGTCCGACCTCGTCGAGCGCGTCGACGAAGTGGTCCATCGTGACGCGCACGTTGCCGATGCTCTCGTCGATTTCGTCTTTCTCTACGCTCGTGATGAACTCACGGCTGGCGTTCATCGACGCCTCGCGGCAGAGCGCTTCGATGTCGGCACCGACGTAGCCGTCGGTTCTCGACGCGATTTTGTCGAGGTCGACGTCGTCGGCCAGCGGCTTGTGCTCCGTGTGGACGTCGAGGATGGCGCGGCGAGCGTCCTCGTCCGGCACGGGAACGTGAACGTGGCGGTCGAGGCGACCGGGGCGCAAGAGCGCCGCGTCGATGAGGTCCGGGCGGTTCGTGGTCGCGATGACGACCACGTCTTCGAGCGATTCGAGGCCGTCCAACTCGGTCAAGAGTTGCGAGACGACGCGCTCTGTGACGCCGGAACTCGTGGAGTCGCTCCCGCGTTCTGCGGCGATGGAGTCGATTTCGTCGAAGAACACCACAGTCGGGGCGTTTTCGCGGGCTTTCTTGAACACTTCGCGGACGCCCTTCTCGGACTCGCCGACGAACTTGTTGAGCAGTTCGGGGCCCTTGATAGAGATGAAGTTCGACTCCGCCTCGTTGGCGACGGCCTTGGCGAGGAGGGTCTTCCCCGTCCCCGGTGGGCCGTACATCAGGACGCCTTTGGCGGCGGCCATGTCCATCTTCTCGAAGACCTCGGGGTATTCGAGGGGCCACTGGATGGTCTCACGGAGGCGTTCTTTGGTGTCTCCGAGGCCGCCGACGTCCTCCCAGGTAACGTCCGGCACTTCGACGAACACTTCGCGGAGCGCGGAGGGTTCGGTGCTCTTGAGCGCCTCCTTGAAGTCGTCTTCAGTGACGCGCAGACTTTCGAGGACTTCGGCGTCGATTTCCTCGGCTTCGAGGTCGAGTTCCGGGCGGATGCGACGCAGCGCGTGCATCGCCGACTCCTTCGCCAGCGATTCGAGGTCGGCACCGACGAACCCGTGGGTGTTGTCGGCGTAGGAGTCGAGGTCGACCTCGTCGGTCAGCGGCATGTTCCGCGTGTGGACCTGCAGAATCTCCTTGCGGCCCTCGCGGTCCGGGACGCCGATTTCGATTTCGCGGTCGAAGCGACCGCCCCGCCGGAGTGCGGTGTCGATGGCGTCGACACGGTTGGTCGCGCCGATGACGACGACTTCGCCGCGCTCGTCGAGGCCGTCCATCAGCGACAGCAGTTGTGCGACGACGCGGCGTTCGACGTCACCGCCGGCCTCGCCGCGCTTGGGCGCGATGGAGTCGATTTCGTCGATGAAGACGATAGCCGGCGAGTTCTCCGTGGCCTCCTCGAAGATTTCACGGAGTTGCTCTTCGGACTCGCCGTAGTACTTCGACATGATTTCCGGGCCGGAAATCGTGTGGAAGGAGGCGTCGATTTCGTTGGCGACGGCCTTGGCGATGAGCGTCTTTCCGGTCCCCGGCGGGCCGTGCAGGAGGACGCCTTTCGGCGGTTCGATGCCGAGGCGCTTGAACAGTTCCGGGTGACGCATCGGCAGTTCGATCATCTCGCGGACCTGTTCGAGCTCCTTGTCGAGACCGCCGATGTCCTCGTAGGTCACGGAGGGACCGTCACTCGTACCGGAGGAGGTGTCGGCGATTTGCTCGGCCGGCTTCTGGCTGACTTGGAACTCGGTGTTGTCGTTGACGACGACCGTTCCGGACGGTTGCGTCGAGGCGATTTTGATTGGCACCGACTGGTTCGACGCGCTCATGAAGCCGAATCCGAGCGGAAGCTGGACGTTCTGGCCCTTCGTGACGGGCTGTCCGGAGAGTTTGTCGCGGATGTAGGTGCCGACGTTCCCGCCGATACGGAGGTTCTGCGGGAGCGCAATCGTCACCTTCTGTGCGGGCTTGACGTCGGCTTTCGCCACGTCGACGCGGTCGTCGATGCCGACGCCGGCCTCTTGCCGGAGCCGACCGTCGATACGGATGACGCCCGTGTTCTGGTCTTCGGGGTAGCCCGGCCAGACACGCGCGATGGCGGTACCGCCGTCGGGGCCTTCGATGCGGATGAAATCTCCGCCTTCGAGGTCGAGCTTATTCGCGGCGGCCCGGTCGATAGCAGCGAGTCCACGACCGGCGTCCTTCTGCTTCAGGGGTTTGACGATGAGTTTCATTTATTTCTGGATGGTGATGGTGAGCACGCCGTTTTGCACGCCGACCTCGGCGTCGCCGGCGGGGAGTTCGAACTCCGTCTCGGTCACGCGGGCTCCGGTGTCGGCGACGACGATGGCCGTCGAGCCGACGATATCGACATCGACCTCGTCCTCCGAGAGACCGACGTCGGCGGCGATGACCCAACTGTCGTCGTATTCGTACCGGCGAAGGAACCGCTCGTTGCCGCCGGCGAACTGTTGCATGCTCATAATATCTCTAACCCAAGGTTAGTGTTTATGGTATTAATATCTTTCGCCGATGAATCGGGTGACGGGGTGGGGAATCCCTAATTTCAGTTGTATTGCGGTTCACACCAGATTCACCTCAATTCGTAGTTCGTGATGGGGTCATGTCAAACTAGTGGCTCGACATAGACAGGTCCGCGGCGAGAGCGCACAGCGCCGAGAAAGACGACCACAATCCCAGAAGCGCACACTCCCAGTCGAACGAGGACACAACTCACCGTATCGCCCGATTGGTGGGGGGAACTCACCACGTCGTAGGGGTTTATTCACACAGCGGCCACACGTTCATACATATGGAGACTGCGACGGTTGACCACCACGGACGGACGACGAACTATCGCATCCGTGACGCGGGCGGCGACGACCCGACGATTCTGTGTATCCACGGCAGCGGCGGCGCATTGGGCGCGTGGCGCGGACAGTTCCGACTGGCGAGCGATTACCCTGTCGCCGCACTCGACCTCAGCGGCCACGGAGAGAGCGACGACGTGGACGCCGATGCGGGGTACGAAGCGCTTTCGGCCTACGTCGACGACGTGGTCGCCGTCGTCGAGGAGACGGGTGCGAGCGTCCTCGTCGGAAACTCACTCGGCGGTGCCGTCGCGATGACGTTCGCTCTGGAACGCGACATCGACCTCGACGCGCTCGTCCTCGCAGGAACCGGGGCGAAGCTTTCGGTCCTCCAAGACCTGCTCGAATGGCTCGACGACGACTTCGACAGGGCGGTCGAGTTCCTCCACGGCGACGACCACCTGTTTCACACGACCGACGAGCGGTTCATCGAAGGCTCGAAGCAGGCGATGTACGACGCGGGACAAGCAGTCACCAGTCGCGACTTCCGGTCGTGCCACACCTTCGATATCCGCGACGAAATCGACCGTATCGACGTGCCGACGCTCGCGCTCGTCGGAGAACACGATAAGTTGACGCCACTGAGCTATCACCAGTACCTCGCCGACGAGATGCCGGACTGCGAACTCGCGACGATAGAAGACGCTGCGCACCTCGCGATGCTCGAACAGCCCCGCGCGTTCAACGCGGCCGTACAGGACTTCCTCGACCGGCGAGTCTGAACGCGCTCTCGACGCTCGATTTCGACGATTCCCTCAGTACAACTCGTCGAGGTCGTCTTCGACGTGGCTGTGTTCTTCGGCTGGGAAGTCGCCGGACTCGACGGCGTCGCGGTAGGAATCGACTGCGGACTCCATCTCCGATTTCACGTCGCCGAACTGCGCCGCGAACGGCGGGACACTGTCGCCCATGCCGACGACGTCGTTGATGACGAGCACCTGCCCGTCGCAGTCGGGTCCGGCACCGATACCGATTGTCGGGATGTCGATTGCCTCCGTGACCTGCCGTGCGAGGTTCGCGGGGACGTGTTCGAGGACGAGCGAGAACGCGCCGGCCTCGGCGTGTGCCTTCGCGAGGTCCATGATTTCGCGGGCGTCGTCGCGGTCGGTTCCCTGTCTGCTGAGTCCGAGTTCCTTCACGCGCTGCGGCGTGAGACCGAGATGCGCCATCACCGGGATACCGAGTTGGACGAGGCGCTCGGTCAGTTCGACGGTGTGGGGGCCGCTCTCTAATTTGACCGCGTCGGCGTCCGCCTCCTTGAGCATGCGGCCGCAGTTCTCGATGCTCGCAGCCTCGTCTACGCCGAACGAGAGAAACGGCATATCGGCGACGACGAGCGCGTCGTCGGTCGCGCGGGCGACTGCCGCGGTCCGGCTGTGCATCTCTTCGACCGTGACTGGCAGTGTCGAGTCGTAGCCGAGCGATGCGTTGCCCATGCTGTCGCCGACGAGGATGATGTCGATTCCGGCCTCGTCGACGATGCGTGCTGTCGGCGCGTCGTACGCCGTGAGCATTGTGATTGGCTCGTCTCCAGCCTTCGCCCGAAGGGAACGTACCGTGGCCATAGTTGCCATTCATCCGTCCGGGTTATGAGCGTCCCCCTTTGTCGACGCGACGCCGGGCAGTAGTGGGACCGAAGCACGCAAACTGTGGTGAGAGAGCCGAAGCGTGCAAACTTGGGGTAGACGAGTAAGATAGGATTATACCGATTGCAGCCACTCCATTGAGGCACGTATGCCCTCCCTAACACCTGCGCGCCGTGGGGTCTCTCCAGTCATCGGCGTCGCACTCATGCTGGTCGTCGTCGTCCTCCTCGCGGCTACCGTCGGTATCATGGTCACAGGATTCGGCGACACGCTTCGCGAACCACGACCGCACGTCGCGTTCGACGTGGCGTACCATCCTGACGGGGAGGGAAACAGCGGAAATGGGGCGTACATCAATATCTCCCACGACCGCGGCAGTTTCGAAGACGGCGATAGCGTGTTCGTCGTCGACGACAGCGGCAACCGACTCGCGTGGGAGGACGTCTGGACCGGCGGCCCACAGGTCGGGCCGGCTGGAGAGTACGCCCACATCGATGGCGAGGGGTCAGACAGTGTGCTGAATCCAATCTGCACCGCTGGACAGCACTACCGTGTCATCATCGAGTACGAAGACGGCTCGTCACAGATACTCGTCGACTACGAGATTCCGTCCGACCCGACATCGACCAGCAGCAACTGTTGAACTCGACGCGCTCCGAGCGACGGGAATCGGCACGCATTAGCCCCCACCGTGATACCACTACCCGTGCAACCTGTCGAGCGCTCGAATCCCGACGGTGTCGACTACGGCTGGGTCATGCAGACGACCTTCGTCACGACGATTCTCGTCGGCTCCCCAATCGTCGCCCTCCTCTCGTTGAACGCGACGCTCCCGACGTGGGGCGACAAAGCCGAGTTCGCCATCCGTGTCGGTGCTGTCATCTGGTTCCTTACCGCAATCGCCGTGTACGTCTACGCGAAGCGAACCGATGCAGGCGACGGCGGCACCAAGCCGGACGACGACATCAACCCAGAGAAGGCCAGTAATCCGGACAGTACCCCGACCACCAGCGAGTCCGAATCGGACGCGAAGGCGGACGCCTGACGGTACGTCAAGGCGACCCGCTTCCCGAGGCTGTTCTCTCCCATCGGCTGGCGACTCCCGGAAACTCTTTCACACGATACGGCGACGTTCGCGTATGATAGACGAGACCATCGAGGAGATTCGCGAGATGCAGACGCACAGCTCCTCGGTCGTCGCCGTCAAGGCAGCGCAGTCGCTCGCGGAGTTAACCGAGCGCGACTACGTCACCGTCGAGGAGTTCGAACGCGACCTCGAACGGAACGTCAGCGCACTCAAGCGTGCGAACCCATCGCACGCCTCTCTCTACAACGCCTTACAGGAAGTCCTCAACGACGTGCAGGGCGAGGCCGACGACATCGACGAGGCGCGCGAACGAACGCTTTCGACTATCGACCGCGTCGTCGAAAAAGTCGAGACGGGCAAACACCGCGCTGCGAAGAACGCCGCCGAGACGTTCGAAGACGGCACGACGTTCCTCACGCACGACTACTCCTCGACGGTCATGGAGGCCGTCGAACTCGCCGTCGAAGACGGGGCTGACTTACACGCGTACGTCACCGAGGCGCGGCCGCGCTTCCTCGGCCGGAAATTCGCCCGCGAACTCGCCGCCATCGACGGCGTCGAGCCACACCTGATGGTCGACGGTGCCTCGGGACTCTTCCTCCCGAAGTGCGACCGCGTCGTCATCGGCATGGACTGTATCGTCGACGAGACGCTCTACAATCGCGTCGGTACCTTCCCGCTCGTCGCCGCCGCGAACGAAGTTGGCGTGCCCGTGACTGTCGTCGGGTCGAGCGCAAAGCTCGTCGATGGCGGCTTCCGCTTCGAAAACGAGATTCGGTCGCCCAGCGAGGTCATGCTCGAACCCGTCGAGGGCATCGAGTTAGAGAACCCCGCCTACGACGCTACGCCTGTCGACCTCATCGACGAGGTCATCACCGACGAAGGCGTCGTGGAGTACTAACCGAGGTCGCCATTCGGGGTCTGTTTTTCAGGAGTCTCTGGTAGCAACCAGTTACCCCTGAAGTTGACTTCACAGGTGGGTAGCTTCCGTTGAAACCTGGCGTGGTTCCCGTGAAGCAATTGGTGAACAACTAAATGCCTCGGCGTATCTTATTCAGATACGATGGCACACAAACCCCGGAAAGAGAACCACGACGATGAGGGTCACGAAGAGTTCGTCCCTCAGGAGGTTCTCGACGGGATCGAAGACTTCGTAGAGGGACGCGTGTCCTCGAAAGAAGACATTGCCAGTGTCCTGAAATTCTGAATTCGGGAGTATTTTTTAATTTGTTATCGTCGGCACGTGTTGAGTGAGTTCCGTTCCCCTCAATAGTGAAGAGACGGTCGCGATATTCGCAGACCAGTTCACGAAATCACTTGGTGGTCTCGATGCAACGGAACAGCGACGCGTACTCAAGAAAATCCGTCGTGTGTTGGAGAGCGATACCCCATCTCGACACGTCTACGAAATTCCGACCGGGTGTGACACGCTAGAGATTTTTCGCGAAGGGAACATCCTCCGAATCTACGGCAAACTCGTTCTCGGCGTGCCCAAGGACAACAAGGAGTACAACATCTTACATCTGTTTTACGTAGACAAGCACAAGTACCGCCAACGAGACCTCGTGCGGTTCGACGAGTTGGCGGAGAGAGCACTCAAGCAAGCGACCGTTATATCGTCGCTACAGCGGATAGAGGAGTATCTAACATCGAACAAAGCGCTCGACGCCGGTGATGTCCAGCAACTTCTCGACGAGGGCAACAGCCTCTCCTGAAAAATCGGTAGACAGAGGAATCCCATCGCGCGTTGGCGGCGCGGGAACAGATACTGCTGGCGACGCGTTGTTTCTCACCTAGTCCAGACTGACCCACTCGCCGCTGTCGTCGGAGCGCTCGATTGCGTCGAGAATCTCCTGTACTTCGTAGGCTTCCTCGAACGAGGGAGAGAACTCACTTCCCTCGGCGGCCGCCGACAGGAACTCGTAGTTCTCGTGGACGAAAGTGTGCTCCCAGCCGATGACGTGGCCCGGCGGCCACCAGTGGTCCACGTAGGGGTCGGTTTCGTCGGTGACGAGCACGGTTTCGTATCCGCGTGAATCACCCGTCATGACCTCCAGTTCGTTGAGGCGTTCGAGCGAGAACTTCAGACTCCCGTCCGAGCCCTGAATCTCGATGGTGTGGTCGTTCTTGTGGCCGTTGGCGAAGCGCGAGGCCTCGAACGACCCGACCGCGTCGTTTTCGAACTCTGCCTGCGCGGTGTAGGCGTCGTCGACGGTGACGGGCTTGTACTCGTCCGTGCCGGGAACCGGGCGCTCGTCGACGAACGTCTGGAGGTGTCCAGAGACGCGTTCGATATCGCCCGCAACCTCGCCGACGAGGAAGCGCACGAGGTCCACGGTGTGCGCGCCGAGGTCGCCGAGCGCCCCGGACCCGGCGTACTCCTTCTCCATGCGCCACGCCCACGGTGCCTCGGGGTCGACCAGCCAGTCTTGCAGGT
The DNA here is from genome assembly GCF_024730625.1 of Haloferax larsenii. Taxonomy (NCBI): domain Archaea; kingdom Methanobacteriati; phylum Methanobacteriota; class Halobacteria; order Halobacteriales; family Haloferacaceae; genus Haloferax; species Haloferax larsenii. Next base: position 2,908,268 of record NZ_CP078063.1, on the reverse strand, counting down.
AGCGGCCGCGAACGTGGTGAATGTCGCCGAGTTCGCCGTCTTCGATGAGGTCTTTCGCGTACTGGATAGCCGGGACGAAGCGATAGTTGAACGCGCATCCGGCCACGCCGTCGGCGTCGCGGGCGGCGTCGCGCATCGCTTCGGCTTCATCCAGCGTCGGCGCGAGGGGTTTCTCGCAGAAGACGTGCGCCCCTGCTTCGAGCGCCGCAATCGAGGGTTCGGCGTGGAGGTGGTTCGGCCCGAGGTTGTAGAACACGTCCACGTCGTCGACGACGTCGCGCCAGTCGGTCGCCGTCGATTCGAAGCCGAATCGGTCGGCGGCGTCGGCGAGCGCCTCCTCGTCGCGGCCGATGATGACCGAGCGTTCGACGTCCGGCGCGTCGGGGAAGAACATCGGGAGGCGAGCGAGCGCGTTGGAGTGCGCTTTGCCCATAAAGCGGTAGCCTAAGACGCCGACTGTGAGGGGTTCAGACATGCAGAATCACTCCGCCCAGTAGGCATCGCCGGGTTGCGTCTCGAAGACGGCGCGGTCGAGCACGTCGACGGCCTTTTCCAGCCCCTCGTTCGAGGACGTGAGCGCGTCTTCGTGTTCGATAGAGAGCGCACCCTCGTAGCCGACCATCCGGAGCGTCGAGACGACGTCTTTCCAGTGTTCTTCGCCGTGGCCGTAGCCGATAGACCGGAAGAGCCACGAGCGGTCGGCGGTGTCGGCGTAGGAAGTGGTATCGAGGACGCCCTTGACGCGCGATTCGGACTCGTACACCTTCGTGTCCTTCGCGTGGAAGTGGTGGATGGCGTCGTGTTCGCCGAGGAATCGAATCGCGTCGGTGATGGAGATATCCTGCCAGTAGAGGTGCGAGGGGTCGAAGTTCGCGCCGATGCGCTCGTTTGTCGCCTCGCGGAGTTTCAGCATCCCCGTCGGCTCGTAAACGAGCATGTTGGGGTGCATCTCGATTGCCATGTCGACGCCGTGGTCGTCGGCGTATTCGGCGAGGTCGGACCAGTAGTCGATGGCGACGTCCCACTGGTACTCGTGGGCGTCGGCGTGCTCGGTCGGCCACGGGGCCGTAATCCAGTTCGGGACTTCGTCGTTCGGGCCGCCCGCGGGCAGGCCGGAGAAACAGGTGACGGTGTTCACGTCGAGCGCGTCGGCGAGTTCGATAGCCTCGCGGAGTTCCGTGTCCGCCTCGGCCGCCGTCTCCTCGTCCGGGTGAAGCGGGTTGTTGTGGGTTGCCAGCGCGCTAATCTGCATGTCTCGGCCTTCGACGGCCGCGAGCAGGTCGGCCTGTGCGTCTTCGTCGCCGAGGACTGCTGTGCGGTCGACGTGGTCTTCGCCGGGCCAGCCACCGACACCGAGTTCGACACCTTCGACGCCGATACTCGACAGGTAGTCGAGCGCGTCGTCGAGGGATTCGTTCCCGAGCGGGACAGTGAGCACTCCGATGTACATACACAGACATACTACTACGAAGCGAATAAAAATTAAGGATACGAGCAAAGTCGGTGCTGCACTCCGAGAGCGTGGCGCGTCGGGTACGGTCTCTCGTTTCTAGCGTCGGAGGAACTCCGAGAGGCGTTCCCGGAGCCCAGCCTCTTCACCGAGTCGGAGATAGTACGCCGCGCCGCCGTCTTCGTAGTAGCCGTCGATGCGTCGACGGACGGTAAAGCCGAGATTTTTGTAGAATTCGAGCGCGTTCGTGTTCGTCGTGCGGGCGTGGCAGGTGACGACCGGATGATTGTTGGCGACTTTGGCGACGAGTCGTTTCCCGTGGCCTTCGCCTCGTGCCTCGGGAGAGACGGCGAGAAAGAGAATGTAGCCGTCGCGTCGTGTGGAGGCGAACGCGACGAGCGTGTCGTTTTCGAAGAGAAGATACGTGGTCGAGCGGCGATAGGCGTCCATAAAGAACCCGCGGCGTTGTTTTAGGAGTCCCTCGTCGACCCGGATGACCTCCTTGAGGTCCCACGCCTCCTCGGCGTACGCTGTCTCGCCGGGCCCGTCGACCCGTATCTTCACGTTGACGCTCACAAATCGAGGTAGCCGGAGGGAGAATATAACTCCACCGTCCGTGTGAACGGCGCACACGATGTCTGTTTACGCTGCCTCCCGCCGACCGAAAAGACGAGGGGTGCCTGTCACCGACGAGTCGGTATGAGCTTCACACTCCGGGAACACACTGCCGACGTGGCCGTCGAGGCGGCGGGGGACAGCCTCGGCGACGTCTTCGCCGCAGTCGCAAACGGTCTCACGGCCGCGATGTGCGACGAGGTTGCGGCCACCGGCGACCGATTCTCGCTTTCCGTCCGCGCCGAGAGCAGAGAAGCGGCGCTGTTCGACTACCTCGACGAACTCATCTACGAGCGCGACGTGCGCGGCGTCCTCCCCGCCGACCACGACGCGACGGTCCGACAAGAGGGAGCCGAGTGGGTCGTCGACGCCTCGGCGCGCGGCGTCCCGTTCGCAGACGTGACCGCCCGCGACGTGAAAGCCGTCACGTACTCCGAGATGCGACTGGAAGAAGGCGACGACGGGTGGGACGCGTACGTCGTCTTCGACGTGTGAGTACGGTCCGCCCGCAACCCGCTTGTTTTCTGGCCCTCGACCCACCCGACTCGTGACGGAATCCTATTGAATCGCCATCTCGAACGTTCGGATATGACCACACGCGAGTTCGGAGACATCGAACTGCGACGAGTTCGCGAGCACGTCTGGGAGATTCCGCAGGAGGGCGAGATGAACGCCCCGGCGCGGGTGCTTGCCTCCGAGGCGCTGCTCGAACAGATTGGCCAGGACAAGACGCTCGAACAGTTGCGAAACGCGACGCACCTGCCGGGCATCACGAACCACGCCATCTGCATGCCCGACGGCCATCAGGGGTACGGCTTCCCCGTCGGCGGCGTCGGTGCGACGGACACGACAGACGGGTGTATCTCGCCGGGCGCGGTCGGCTACGACATCAACTGCGGCGTCCGCATGATGACGACGAACCTCACCTACGAGGACCTCCAAGGGAAGGAAGCGGAACTCGTCGAGGCGCTGTTCGATGCCATCCCGAGCGGTCTCGGCGGCGGCGGTGTCGTGACCGGCGACGCGGAGACTATCGACGACATTCTCGCGCGCGGGATGGAGTGGGCGGTCGATGCGGGCTACGCCACCGAAGACGACCTCGCACACTGCGAAGACGAAGGCTTCCGCGACGACGCGCGCCCCGAGTTCGTCTCGCAGAAGGCCAAAGACCGCGGGCGCAATCAGATTGGCAGTCTCGGCTCCGGCAACCACTTCCTCGAAGTCCAGCGCGTCACCGACGTGTACCGCGAGGACGTTGCCGAGTCGTTCGGGCTCGAAGCCGACCAAATCGTCGTCCTCATCCACTGTGGCTCTCGCGGCCTCGGCCACCAGACCTGTACGGACTACCTCCGGCGCATCGAGAAGGAACACGCCGACCTGTTCGACGACCTGCCGGACAAGGAACTCGCCGCCGCGCCCGCCGGGTCGGAACTCGCGGAAGAGTACTACGGCGCGATGTGCGCCGCCATCAACTTCGCGTGGGTGAACCGACAGCTCATCATGCACCGCACGCGCGAGGTGTTCGCCGACGTGTTCGACCGCGACTGGCGCGAGATGGACATGCGTCTCCTCTACGACGTGGCGCACAACATCGCGAAGAAGGAAGTCCACGAGGTTGACGGCGAGGACCGAGAACTCTACGTCCACCGCAAAGGTGCGACCAGAGCGTTCCCCGCGGGGCGACCCGAACTTCCACCAGCGTACGCTGACGTCGGCCAGCCTGTCATCATCCCCGGCAGCATGGGTGCCGGAAGCTACGTCCTCCGCGGCGGCGACTCCTCGCTCGACCTCACGTTCGGTTCGACGGCCCACGGCGCGGGTCGGCTGATGAGCCGAACCAAGGCGAAACAGGAGTACTGGGGCGAGACGGTACAAGAGGAACTCCGCGAGCAACAGAAAATCTACGTCAAGGCGCAGTCGGGCGCGACGGTGGCCGAAGAGGCACCCGGCGTCTACAAGGACGTCGACGAAGTCGTCCGGGTCTCCGACGAGTTAGGCATCGGTGACAAGGTCGTTCGGACCTTCCCCGTCTGCAACATCAAGGGCTGAGTTCGAACGCCCCCGGTTCGGCGGTTCTCAGACCGCCGCCGTCGCGGCCGCCGCCCGGCGCTTGTAAAAGTAGTACGCGAGCGCCGCGAGGCCGACGAAGACGGCAGTGACGCCCTCGCCGACGGCACCGCTACCGCCGGAGAGGAACGACGAGACGACGCTCCCGAGACCGAGTGCGAGCAACAGCAGTCCGCCGCCGAGAATCCACGCCCGCGAGTCGCGGTCGGCGTCGGCGTACTGGCCGCTCTCGATGAGCGCCATCTCCTTTTTGTGGTCGAGGTAGACGGCCACAGCGCCGAATCCGAGGATTGCGATTCCGAGGAGGACGAACGGTGCGAAGAACAGCGCGTCACCGATACCGGAGGCGGTCTGAAGTGGGAACATACCAGACTATCGCTACGTGACGTCTTGAATTACCAGTGACAGTCGCTATCTCGGGGAGAATCCGCCGGGGCCGCGCGGCCCAGTATCCGGCCCCCGTGGTCCTGTCGGACCCTGCCCGCCGATGACGACGTAGTCGCTCTCGGGAACTGACTCCACCTCCCGCCCGTTTTCGTACCGTACGAACGAGAGATAGAAGTCGCGACCGCACGGCGACGCCAACCCGGGATTCTCCACGTCGTCGGCCTCGCTGACTACGTCTGTCCACGTCAGACCGGGCGCATCGCTCTCGCCGCAGACGAAGTGGACGCCGTCGGCGTCGTCCGCCTCGAAGTCGTCGTCCGGGTCGACGTACGCCCACCCGGCCAGCGGATACGGCGTCACCGACTTGTCTGCGAGGTAGCCGTCGCGTTCGACTTCGACCACCGCGCCGCAGTGCGGGCAGTAGTACGAGACCGGATATCCCATATTCGGGTGGTAGGAGGCAGCGGGCTTAACCCACACGGCGGGTCGAATCCCAATTCTCCTGAGGTTTATATTCGAGTCCGCGGCCAGCCACCTCGTGCGTTGACCATCGCCGCGGGGCGGACTGCGGGTGTGCGGCACACCGCTTCGCGGAGCAGTCGTGCCGCCTGTTCGCCCTCGATGCCACCTGCAGAGACGTCGATTCAGACACCAGACGGGCCGTCGCCGACGTACCTGAACGCGACACCGGCGCGTTCGGCAGTCACCTCGTCGCGAGCGGAATCACCGACGAACACCGCCGAGTCGGGGCTAACACCCATCTCCTCCAGCGTAGCGAGCAGCGGTTCAGGGTCCGGTTTCTCGGTTGCCACGGAGTCGCGGCCGACGACGGCATCGACGTGGGGTTCGAGTTCGTGCACGTCGAGCGCGACACGGCAAGCATCCTCTGCGTTGAGCGAGCAGACGCCAGAGGGAACACCGTCTTCGGGGAGGTGGTCCGCAAGCGGCAGGCGGTCTGATGTCCACGCGCCCTGTCGTTCGTGTGCTGCGAGTTCGCGTTCGAGGTCGTCGCGAACGCCCTCCTCGTCGGCCACGTCGAGCATGCCCCAGAGGTCCATCGCGTCTGCCTCGACGCCAACCTCGCGGAGAACGAGCGCGGCGTCTCGGGCCGCCTCGTCCCAATCGACACGGAGATTGACGAGCGTACCGTCGAGGTCGTAGACGACGGCGTCGAAACCGGAGAGGTCCGGGAGCGTCATTGCCCGGTCTAAGACAGCGGAGAAAAAAGGCGCTTCGGGCGAGTCGTCGACTCAGTCCAGGAGCGACCGCGCGATAATCTCCTTTTGAATCTCGCTCGTGCCCTCGTAGATGGTCGTAATCTTGGCGTCGCGGTAGTAGCGTTCCACGTCGAAGTCGGTCGTGTAACCGTAGCCACCGTGGACCTGCACGGCCTCGTTGGTCACGTCGACAGCGGCCTCGCTCGCGTAGTACTTCGCCATCGCGGCGGGCGTGCGCGGGTCCTCGCCAGCGTCAGCGACGCGGGCGGCCTCACGGACCAGCGTCCGCGCGGTGTGGACCTGCGTTCCCATCTCCGCAATCTTGTGGCGGATGGCCTGAATCTTCGAAATCGGCTTGTCGAACTGCTCGCGTTCGTTCGCGTACTCGACCGCCTCGTCGAGCGCGGCCTGCGCGAGACCGGTCGCCTGCGAAGCGATACCGATGCGGCCACCGGTGAGGATGTGGAACGCGGCAGAGAGACCGCGACCTTCCTCGGTGAGCTGATTTTCCGCCGGGATGCGCACGTCGTCGAAGAGAAGCGCCGTCGTGTCGGAGGCGCGAAGCCCCATCTTCTCTTCTTTCTTGCCGACTTCGTAGCCGGCGTCCTCGGGGACGAGGAACTGCGTGACGGAGCCGGGGTCCTCCGGGTCCGTCTTCGCGAAGAGGATACAGACGCCACCGCGCTGGCCGTTCGTAATCCACTGTTTCTTGCCGTTGATGACGAACTCGTCACCCTCGCGGCGCGCGACAGTGGACATCTCCGCCGGATTCGACCCTGCTTCGGGTTCCGAGAGTGCAAACATCCCGACTGGGCGGCCGTCGGCCATCTTCGGGAGCCACTCTTCTTTCTGCTCGTCAGTCGCGAACTCGGCGATACACTCGGTCGCGAGACAGTGGACCGAGAGAGCGGTCGCGACGGCGAGTTGGCCGTAGGCGACCTCCTCGTTGACGACGGAGTACGTCATTCGGTCGGCACCGAATCCACCGTACTCCTCGGGGACAGTCAGTCCGGTCAGGTCGAGTTCGGCGAGACCGTCCCACACCTCTTCGGGGAACGTCTCCGTCTCGTCCGCCTCGCTGGCGGTCGGGCGAATCTCCTCGACCGCAAACTCGCGGACGAGGTCGCGGATGGCCCGCTGCTCGTCGGTCAGCGCGATGTCGGACCCTACTGTTACCATGGTCTCTTCTACGAACCATAATTGAAAAAGATGAGTGAATTGTCCCGCGACGGGTTCAAAATCCGACAGTGATGGGCGCTATCAGTACTCGTGGAGGAACGCGAGTACCTCGTCGGCGGTCGCGCCGAGCCCACCGCCCTGTGCGAACGTCGGGCCGCCACCACCGCCGCCACCGAACTCGTCTGTCACGTCGTCGACGATATCGCCCGCCGAAACGTCACCCGCGCTGGCGACGACGACGAATGGGGCGTTCGAGCCACCGACGGCGACGAGGACGTCTGCCTCGCCGCGGGCGTCCTTCGCGGCCTCGCCGACATCGTTCGCTTCGAATCCTGCGACCGACCCGACTTTCCACATTCCGTCGTCGCGTTCGAGCGTCTCGAAGTTCGCGAGGCGCGTCCCGAGTGTCTCTGCTTTCAAATCGGCAAGTTCGTCTTCGAGCGCGGCGCGCGACTCGACTGTCTCGGCAGCGACGTCGCCAAGGGCTTCGAGGTTCGTACCGAGCGCCCGCGCCGCGTCGTAGGCGGCCGTCTGGAGTTCCGCGCGGTGGTCGATGGCCGACGGGCCGACGGCGAGTTCGACGCGCGTGAGTCCTTCGCCGGGGTTCGAGCGACCGAGGACCTCCACGGGACCGATTTCGATAGTGTTCGAGACGTGAGTTCCGCCGCAGGCACCCCAGTCCCATCCCTCGACGGTGACGACTCGAACCTCGTCGGCGTCGGCGAAGACTCCTTCTTCGGTCTTCACGTTGAACGCGATTTCCTCGCGCTCTCGCGCTTCCGCGACCGGAATCTCCTCCCACGACACCTTGCGAGAGTCCCAGACTGCGCGGTTGACCAGTCGCTCCAGTTCGACCAGTGCTGCGTCGTCGACGTCCGTACTCGTCTCGAAGTCGACGCGGACTTTCTCCTCGGTGATGTCGAAGCCACCGTATCCGAGGTCGTCGAAGATGTGCCGCGCCGCGCCATAGAGGACGTGACTCGCGGTGTGCGCCCGCATGCAGTAGGTTCGGTAGTCGTCGTCGACGACGCCAGTGACGTCGTCCCCAACATCGAAGGTGGGAGTCTCCGCGAGTTCGTGGACCACAACGCCGTCTTCCGCGTAGACGTGGGCGAGTTCGACACCGCCGAGGACACCCCGGTCGGCGGGTTGTCCGCCGCCTTCGGGATAGAAGTACGTCTCGTCGAGGACGACAGACCGCTCGTCGACGCTCGTGACCGTTGCCTCGAATGCCCGGACCTCCGGGTTCGACGGTGCGAGAGAGAGTGGCATGGGAGCGTCGAGACGCCCGAGAAAGAAAAGTCGTGCTACTCGTCGACGAGTGACACGTCGAGGCGTTCTTCGAGCGCGCGAATAACCGACCCACCGACGTTCGCTCGCGTCGCCCGTCCCTGTTCGATTGCGAGCAGTTGCTTCTCGTCGAGTTCGAGTTCGTCGGCGAGTTCGGCGAGTTGGAGGCCGGCATCCTGCCGCGCGGATTCGACTACGCCGCCGTAGCCGGAGACGAGGTACGGAAGCCGGTCTTTCTCGTAGTTCGTCCCTTCTTCTTCCCAGTGTTTCGAGTCGCCCTTGGCGCTGTCGTACATCTTTGCGGTCCGTTGGGCGGCGCGTTTGCGACGGTTCTGCTCGGAGTAGTCGCGGGAGGACGACGACTTCTCGCGCTTCTTCTCAGCGTGGCGGTTGTCGCCGTGCGGTGCGCAGTCAGAACAGACGAGTAAGTCGGCACCAGCGACGTTCGCGCGCCGGAGTTTCCCCGTCGTTCGGCCGCAGAGTTCGCAACTATCGCCGTCGGAGCCGCCTCCACCCCGATTCGTCGAGTACTTCGCCATGGGGCGTGTTACTCGTTCGACCCTTTTAAACTCGCGGCCCCGGACGGGGCAGGTGATCGACCACTGTGAGCACTTGGCACTCTGACTACTCATCAGTAGGTGGCGACAGAACAGCGTCGTCACTGTCTTTTGCCGTGGTATTGTGTTGGTCTCTGATGAATCACTGGACGGCGGCGGGTCATTCATTAATTCAAAGGAGTTGACACGGGGGACTGTCAATGACTATGTCCAAAACCTCCGGCTTCACGATCAAAGCAGCCAAGTTGGAGACTGAGGCGAAGTCGCCGCCCTCGAAGGGGATGGTGGCTTCGCTGACTACGCTCTTGTATCGCTGCACAGTCTGTAAATACACTTTGATGGGTCGTACCGCAATGCTCTCGACCTGCCGAGCGAGATACCGCTATTTGTGGGGAGATCGGTCTCGAAGAGGTCAATCTCCCTGATCACTCGGCGTTGGACAAGACATTTGATGGGTTTCAGTGAAGGTTTGGTGAGTGCTGCTCCAACGAGAGTCGAAACTGCACGACCTCTCGGATAACGCCGCCACTGATGCCACATTTTTGACCGCGAAAACAATAGTAATCACTACTGCCGCCGCACGGATTATCGCGTTCAGATGCTCAAAGCGACGGCTCTCGTCGATAATCAGACCCAAGCTGTTCTGACGTTCATTGAACGACCGAGAAAGCTCACGACACACAACTCGGCCGACAGGTCGCCTCCTGCAACGCAGGCGACCTGCACAGCCTCGCCGCGAACAGAGGCTACGACAGGATGCAGTTACGCAAAAAACTACGGGAAGATGGCTTGAAACCGGTGATTAAACGTCTATCACCAGGCACATCGACCGCGCGAACAACGCGCGAGTCGATGGACCTCGCTACCGCTAGGTGTGTGAAACCATCTTCTCGTCGATCAAGTTCGCGCACGGAGATATTCCGTGCGTGCGCAAAAGTGCAGAGAATTTCGTGAACTTGTTTTGAAATATGTCGTTCACGATATCAATCGTGCCGCAACATAGCCAAATCAACCGCAGTATGGCGATTCACCAGAACCGAAATTTGTGGCGACTTCTCGCTCGCAGACGGGGCCAGCGACAGTGTTGAGGTCACCGCCGGGCTGACGCTCCGAGCCTGTGCGGACCCGTGTCCTGGCTTCACGTGTTCGTACTGCTTGCCGTTCTCGGCAAACATGAGCGGGAACGTCACGCCGCCCGAACTCTGAGACGCGACACCGTGGCCGAAGTGATACTCTGACTGCACTGTATTTCCACGAGACGAAGCGACGGATTCTCTCCGAGTCCGTGCCCCTCCGTCACGCTTAATGATATTCGGCAGACACTCAGAAACAGTGGTCTCCGTAGCGGCCGCTGTGGTTGGTGGTGCACTCACACTGCTGTGTCTGTACTACGCATACCGGTTGACGAACGCCATGCGGCTGTACCGCTCCCTGTCCGGGGTCATCCCTGATGAGTCGCCCACCATCGTCGACGGCGAGCGGGTGACGGTCGAAGGAGACGTCACGGTCGACGAGGAGGCCCCTGCGAGCGACCGCGCGACCGACGGGTTGTCCGCCCCGGTCGGGATGTACGTCTGGCAGGCAGCGTTCCCGCGGAGCGGACAGAAGGTGATCGACTTCGAGAACAGGACAACAAGACAGGCGAGAGCGACGTTCGCCTCCGGCGTCGAGTTCGGATCGTTCACCGTCGCGACCGAGAACGGGGAGCTCCGGGTCGACCCGGAGTGGCTGCGAGACACCCACGACGCCGACCAGCTGGCGGAGGTACGGCCGGTTGGCTTCCTCCCGAGCCGGACGTGGCACGTCTACCTCTGGAATTCGCCGTACGTCCAGCTGGCCGACCACTCGACTGAACTGCCGCTCGAACGGCTCCGAGGCGTCATCGACGACGACCCGGACATCGATCTGAAGAACGACTACTTCCTGTCGAAGGCTGTCCCCGAGGGGACCCAACTGACGGTTCACGGCGAACTGTCCGTCGACGCGGGGACGCCGACCATTCGGGGGAGCGAGAAGACGCCGCTTTTCCTCTCCGACGGCGGCGTCGACGCGATCCGCCGTTCCCTTCGGGGTCGGGCGCTCACCTACGGCGTCTATCTCGCGTTGGCGGCGGCGGCCACCGCGGTTTCGGTCGTCGCCTTCTCCTGAGCTGTCGGCACCGATTGCGACGCCGGAAGGGCAGCGGCACCCGCGCCGGTCATGGCTCGTTCGCCACCGACCTCACTCGCCGGTACTCGTGATACAGTACTGTGATTTCGTGACAAAATCAACCACAGTATGGCGATTCACCAGAAACTTGTGACGGAGAAGAACCCACAGAGAGGTGTCTCTCAGGGGCGTAGTGATCGGAAGGATTGTGCGTGGGTGATGTCCGTGTAGGGACGTCACCTGCATCATTCGGCGGCTACGCCGCCTCATTGCGGACTTTCAGTCCGCACATGCGATGCGTGGGACCGGATTTGAACTTCCGAGACTCGTTTCACTCGTCTCGACGTTCGCAGTCGGTATACCGACTGCTCACCGGCGGACCGCTACAGGACAGCGCCCTCAACGCTACTGGTGAATTACAGAAAGGCCCACCGAGAGGCGTCTCTCAGGGGCGTAGTGTTCGGAAGGATTGTGCGTGGGTGATGTCCATGTAGGAAATCACCTGCATCATTCGGCGGCTACGCCGCCTCATTGCGGACTTTCAGTCCGCACATGCGATGCGTGGGACCGGATTTGAACCGGCGGACCTCTACAGGACAGCGCCCTCAACGCTGCGCCGTTGGCCTGGCTTGGCTACCCACGCTCGCTGTGTCTTGCTGCACTCTTCGTTACCCCGCGGTAATTTAAATGACTTTCCTTTCGACGCGGCAATGTCGGGCGTTTGCAGACGCCGTGGGACTGCGTTCGGACAGAACGATTTTGCGTACGCAGGCCTCCAGTACGGGTATGGAGTTCCGTGCCCGCAACCACGTCGGCGGCCTGACTGCCGCGCTTTCGGTCGTCTCGCTCGCGCTCGTCTTCGGTGCAGTTCTCGGGGCGATTCCACGCGCAGCCATCCCGCACGCATCCGATGAGGTGCTGCGCGCGATTCCGCACGTGAACGCCGTCATCAGCACCACCGCTATCGTGACGATTCTCGCCGGGATTCGGTTCGTCCGACGCGGCGAGATAGCGCGCCACCGCCAGATGATGCTCGCTTCGTTCGCCCTGTTTGCGACGTTTCTCGTCCTCTATCTCTACAAGGTCGTCGTCCAGGGGACGACGGAGTTCCCCGGGCCAGAGACAGTCTACCAATTCGTCTACCTCCCGACGCTGGCGATTCACATGCTTCTCGCAATCGTCTGTGTCCCCGTCGTCTACTACGCCCTGCTCTTGGCGATGACGCGCCCCATCTCCGAAGTGTTCGGAACGAACCACGCTCGGTTTGGACGTCTGGCGGCGTCGCTGTGGCTCGTGTCGTTCGTCCTCGGCAACGTCGTCTACCTCCTCCTCTACGTACTCTACTAGCCTGCGTGTAGGGAGAGTCCCGTCTGCACCGTGGCGCTGGTGGAGTGTCCGTCACCGCGCGCGGTGAGCAGGCGGGAGTGGTACGTGGACGCGACCGGCAGGTCACTAAGACGAAGGCGCTCGAACAAACGTAAGAGAGACGAGCGCCTCGTCGGTGTCGCACTCCGTACTCCATCCCAAAACCCGGTCTGGATGGGCTGAAGTACGATTCCACAGACGGACGCATGGGTGAAGAAACGCCGCGTTGACTATGCTATCGTCGAATTCGTGACCGTCTCGATGGGTGATAGAATGTCGTAGCGGGAGCGACTCGGGCCCGTGAATCGCGTCAGTCGCTGACCGGTACGTCGACACCGACAGCAGGGCGGGTAACGTCGCGGTCGGTCGTTTCGCCGTCGATGTCGTACGGGTACTCGCCGGTGACACAGCCGAGACACAGGTCTGCGCGGGACTTCCCGAGCACCTCGGAGATGGCGTCGATAGAGAGATAACTGAGGCTGTCGGCGGCGATGGTGTCGCGGACGTCCTCGACGGACTTGTCCGAGGCGATGAGCTCTTCGCGGGTGGCCATGTTGATACCCATGTAGCACGGCGCGACGATAGGCGGGGCACCGATACGCATGTGAACTTCCTCTGCACCCGCCTCGTAGAGAAGTTCGACGAGTTGGGTCGAAGTCGTCCCGCGGACGATGCTGTCGTCGATGAGCGTGACCGACTTTCCTTTGACGGTGCTCTTGATGGGGTTGAGCTTCAGGCGCACGGCACGCTCGCGTTCGTCCTGTGTCGGCATGATGAACGTCCGGCCGACGTAGCGGTTTTTCATCAGGCCCTCGGCGAACTCGACGCCTGCACCGTCTTCCTGTGCAGCGTCGGCGTAACCGGAGGCGAACGCCCGCCCGGAGTCGGGGACGGGCATGACGACGTCTGAATCTACACCCGCTTCCTCCCAGAGTTTGCGACCGAGTCCGCGACGGACTTCGTAGACCAGCGTGTCGTTCATCACGGAGTCGGGGCGCGCGAAGTAGACGTGTTCGAAGAAGCAGTGGGCCGTGTTCTCGCGTTCGACGAGTTGATACGAGTCGAATCCGGAGCCGTCGGGAGACAGAACGACGAGTTCGCCCGGTCGAACGTCGCGGACGAGTTCTCCATCGAGTGTGTCGATGGCCGCAGATTCGGAGGCGAGAATGTAGCCGTCGTCGACTTTGCCAATACAGAGCGGGCGATTACCCTCGGGGTCGCGCACGCCGAGGACTGTCTCGTCGTGCATGATGGTCAGCGCGTAGGAGCCGTGGATACGCTCCATCGTTCGCTTGACAGCACGGACGAGGTCTTCTTCGAGGAGGTTGCGCGCGAGGTCGTGAGCGATGACTTCGGTGTCGCCCGTCGACGTGAACGCGTGCCCGTGATTCTCCAACTCGTCGCGCAGTTCGTCCGCGTTGACGAGGTTCCCGTTGTGTGCGAGCCCGAGCGACCCGGACTTGAACGAGACGGCGAACGGCTGCGCACAGGACTTCGTCACGTCGCCGGCGGTTGGGTACCGAACATGACCGATGCCAGTCGTCCCCTTCAGCCCGTCGAGGTCGTCAGGACCGAACGCGTCGCCGACGAGGCCCATCTGGACGTGGCTGTGCTGTTGAAACCCGTCGTGGGTGACGATGCCTGCCGACTCCTGTCCCCGATGTTGGAGGGCGTATAGGGAGTAGTACAGGGGTCGTGCGGCGTCTCGACTGTCGAGTGCGACGCCGACGACGCCACACTTCTCAGTCAGTCCGCCGATGTGGTGGGAGTCGTCCCGCCCAGTTGCCATACCAGATGGTAGGGAATCCATGGGGTAAAAAACCCGTCCTTATGCAGTAACCACGGGTTTTCTAACCCTGAATTATCCAAGTTCTTGTATATTATTGCTCGGGAGCGACAAATCTGTGCGGCGAACATTTCCCGGACGGAGCACTCCCTCGACGGCCTGCGTGCTATCCAAGTGACAAAAACACGTGGCAAAATTGCCGCGTCGAGAGGACGTTCCGTTGGAACAGGTGTGCGACGCTTCCCGAAGGAGAGGTAGTAGCCCGGCTAGTGGTAACTGGTAACACAGTTGCAGAACGAACCGGGTGTCAGGAAAGTTGCTGTCGGTGCCCGCCGAAAGCGGCGAGACAAAAGACAGAAACGGTCGAATCGACCGTCAGTGTGTTCGTTAGTTGTCGCCGGACTTCGACTGCCAGGCGTAGCTACGACGCTTCTTCGACTTGCCGAAGCCACAGGACGAGCAGACCTTCTTCTTCACGTGGTAGGACTTCTCGCCACAGCGACGGCACTTGACGTGCGTCGTCTTGTTCTTCTTTCCTTGGCTAGGGGTTCCTGCACCCGTCATGCTTTGATGGTCACGACGTTATCGCCGCGTATAATGGTTGTGTCTTCGACTTGCTCGAGTTCGATATCCCCGGGCATGGTGTCGTCGAGTGACTCTTCGAGAACGACGTTCATGTGCTGGTCGTAGCCAGCGAGGACGCCGTAGTATGCGCTGCCGTCCTTGAGAGTAACGGTCACCGGTTCGTCCAGTGACTCTTCGAGGACGTCGAGAGGTCGACCGCTCATGTTTGAACTCCGTCTCGTGGTTATCTTAAAGGTGCCGGACCGAAGGTCACGTCACCCCACGTTCACGCCCATTTGGTAGGTGATAATCCCAGTTAGTGACGACCTCCGTCTCGCAGTTTGTCCGTATCGGCCTCTCGATGTGTTGCTTGAAAACTTAGTTCGAGACAACGTTGCTTGCGATTCACAATCATGTGTCCGGGTGGGACTACATTATCGTCCAGCAGCAGTTCACACCAATTCACGAACATATTCCGGCGTCGTCGGGCGAGCAGGCGGGCGCAGTGAACCCACGTAGTTTTTAGTACCCCCGTGAGTAGTTGGGAGTACCACAAACCCGCGGGTAAGTGCGGGTGTGCCCGATTCGAACCAGATGCGGGCCGCCTCGCACGCGGGGTCATTCGACCGACGAGCTGCAAGACGCCGGGGCCGGTGGCCCCCAGACACCCGTCTTTCCGTGAGCACCTTCGCCACATCGTGGCTTTCGATGCTCGGAATATCGAGAGATAAACCATGGAAATTGAAATTGCAACCATAGGCGGATACGAAGAAGTTGGCCGTCAGATGACGGCAGTCCGTGCGGGCGACGACGTCGTCGTCTTCGACATGGGCCTCAACCTGTCGCAGGTTCTGATCCACGACAACGTTGAGACCGAAAAGATGCACAGCCTCGACCTCATCGACATGGGCGCCATCCCGGACGACCGTGTCATGAGCGACCTCGAAGGAGACGTGCAGGCAATCGTGCCGACGCACGGCCACCTCGACCACATCGGTGCCATCTCCAAGCTGGCACACCGCTACGATGCGCCCATCGTCGCGACACCGTTCACCATCGAACTGGTGAAACAGCAAATCGAGGGCGAGAACAAGTTCAACGTCAACAACGACCTCGTCAAGATGGAAGCGGGCGAGATGATGTCCATCGGCGACTCCGGACAGGTCGAACTCGAGTTCGTCCACGTCACCCACTCCATCATCGACGCCATCAACCCGGTCCTCCACACGCCGGAGGGTGCCGTCGTCTACGGTCTCGACAAGCGGATGGACCACTCGCCGGTCCTCGAAGACCCAATCGACATGAAGCGCTTCCGCGAAATCGGCCGCGAGGGCAACGGCGTCCTCGCCTACATCGAGGACTGTACGAACGCCGGTCGAAAGGGCCGCACGCCCTCTGAGTCCGTCGCTCGTCGCCACCTCAAGGACGTCATGACCTCCGTCGAGGACTACGACGGCGGTATCGTCGCGACGACGTTCTCGTCGCACATCTCGCGTGTCTCCTCGCTCGTCGAGTTCGCCAAGGACATCGGTCGTCAGCCGGTCCTCCTCGGCCGCTCGATGGAGAAGTACTCCGGCACGGCCGAGCGCCTCGGCTTCGTCGACCTGCCGGACGACCTCGGCATGTACGGTCACCGGAAGTCCGTCGACCGCACCTTCAAGCGAATCATGAAGGAAGGCAAGGAGAACTTCCTGCCAATCGTCACGGGCCACCAGGGCGAGCCGCGCGCGATGCTCACCCGTATGGGCCGCGGCGAGACGCCGTACGAGATTGAAGACGGCGACAAGGTCATCTTCTCGGCACGGGTCATCCCGGAGCCGACCAACGAGGGCCAGCGCTACCAGTCCGAGCGCCTCCTGCGCATGCAGGGAGCTCGCATCTACGACGACATCCACGTCTCTGGCCACCTTCGTGAGGAAGGCCACTACGAGATGCTGCAGGCACTCCAGCCCAAACACCTCATCCCGGCTCACCAGAACCTGAAAGGCTTCGCTCCGTACGTGGACCTCGCGGAGAGTCAGGGCTACGCCCTCGGCCGCGACCTCCACGTGACGCGGAACGGCAACATGATTCAACTGGTGGACTGATGAGCCCTGACGCGACGGAACAGCGAGTGCTCGAAGCGATTCGCGAGCGACGCGAACTCGTGAACGAGGCACTCGACGAGGACGTGCCGATGGCGGAGCCGGAGCGGCTCTACGAAGCCTCTCGGTACCTCCTGAAGGCTGGCGGCAAGCGCCTTCGCCCGACAGTCTCGCTCTTGACGGCCGAGTCCCTCGCCGACGTCGAACCGATGTCGGAAGACTACCGCGCGTTCCCGACGCTCTCGGGCGACGCCATCGACGTGATGGTCGCCGCCGTCGGCATCGAAGTCATCCAGTCGTTCACGCTCATTCACGACGACATCATGGACGACGACGCCCTTCGTCGCGGCGTTCCGGCGGTCCACAAGGAGTACGACACCGAGACCGCCATCCTCGCGGGTGACACGCTGTACGCGAAAGCCTTCGAACTGCTGACGAAGACTGGGTCGGACCCGGCAGACGGCCTCGAAGCCGTTCGTCGACTCGCGACCACGTGTACGCAAATCTGCGAAGGGCAAGCGCTCGACATCGAGTTCGAACGCCGGACCGAGGTGCTCCCCGACGAGTACCTCCAGATGGTCGAACTCAAGACGGCAGTGCTCTACGGCACTGCGGCCGCCATCCCGGCGGTCCTCATGGGTGCCGACGACGACGTGGTCGAGGCACTCTACCAGTACGGTCTCAAGTCGGGCAGCGCGTTCCAGATTCAGGACGACGTGCTCGACTTGACGGTCCCGTCGGAGAAACTCGGCAAGCAGCGCGGTTCTGACCTCGTCGAAAGCAAGGAGACCATCATCTCCCTCCACGCGCGCCAGCAGGGCGTCGACGTGGACGACCTCGTCGAGGCCGAGACGGCCGAAGAACTCACCGAAAGCGAGGTCGAATCCGCCGTCACCGACCTCGAAGCGGCCGGTAGCATCGACTTCGCGCGCGACATGGCCCAAGACCTGACCGACCAGGCCAAGGCCCACCTCGACGTCCTCCCGGACAACGAGGCCCGTGACCTGCTCCGCGATATCGCGGACTACCTCATCACGCGCGGCTACTGAGGACGCAGCCCGCGGCGACCACCGAGTCCGGCTCGGTGGGAAGCGTCGCACTCGCCGTTTCTCTCTTGAACGTGCCAAGTGAGCCGTGCAGTTGCTACCACGCGACTCGTGCAGTAACTGAAAACGAGTTGTAACGCTGTCGTCGCAACACATATCTATTCACAAATGCTAACATGTGCCGTACCCCTGCCCGCGCGAGAATTACCCTTCCCGCAATCCGGGCCTGTTTTTACGCGCGCCGCGGAATCGGACGATAATGGACGACGAGCTTCGAGAGCGCGTAGAGCGAGAAGCGGAGAAACACGCCCTCCTCAACGCGGTCAAACACGACAGCGACGCCGACGTGGGTGCCATCATGGGCCCACTGATGGGCGAGAACCCCGACTTCCGTCAGCACGGCGGTGAGATTCCGGGCGTCATCGGCCCGGTCGTCTCGGAGGTCAACAGCCTCTCGAACACCGAAAAGCGCGACCGACTGGAAGACCTCGCGCCCGAGGAACTCGCCGAGATGGAAGCGGAAGACGAAGAAGACGACTCGCTGCTTCCGGACCTGCCGAACGCCGACGAGTACGACGAGGTTCGCATGCGCGCCGCGCCGAACCCCAACGGCCCGTGGCACATCGGTCACGCCCGCATGCCGGCCGTCATCGGGACCTACAAGGAGATGTACGACGGCTCCTTCATCGTCCGGTTCGACGACACCGACCCGGAGACGAAGCGCCCCGACCTCGACGCCTACGACGCCATCCTCGACGACATCGACTTCCTCGGCTTCGAACCCGACGACGTGAT
Organism: Haloferax larsenii; assembly: GCF_024730625.1. NCBI lineage: Archaea > Methanobacteriati > Methanobacteriota > Halobacteria > Halobacteriales > Haloferacaceae > Haloferax > Haloferax larsenii. The sequence goes on along the minus strand of NZ_CP078063.1, from coordinate 2,889,718 downwards.
TCGCGCGTCGGACCGTGTCGAGACCTACTACGACCACGCCCGCGAACTCATCGAGATGGGCGGCGCGTACACGTGTTCGTGCTCGGGTGAGGACTTCTCGAACCTCAAAAACGACGGGAAGCCGTGTCCACACCGCGACAAGGACGCCGAGACGACCCGCGACGAGTTCGAGGACATGGTCGCAGGCGAGTACGCGTCTGGCGAGATGGTTCTCCGCGTCAAGACCGACATCGAGCACAAGAACCCCGCGCTTCGCGACTGGGTCGCCTTCCGCATGATTGACACGCCGCACCCACGCGAGGAAGCCGCAGACTACCGCGCGTGGCCGATGCTCGACTTCCAGTCCGGCGTCGACGACCACCTCACGGGCGTCACCCACATCATCCGCGGCATCGACCTGCAGGACTCCGCCAAGCGCCAGCAGTTCGTCTACGACTACTTCGACTGGGAGTACCCCGAGGTCATCCACTGGGGCCACGTGCAGGTGGACGCCTACGGCGTGAAGATGTCCACCTCGACGCTCAAGCAACTCATCGACGACGGCGAACTCGACGGCTGGGACGACCCGCGCGCGCCGACGCTCAAGAGCCTCCGCCGCCGCGGCATCCGCGGACAGGCCATCGTCGATGCGATGGTCGCGCTCGGCACGTCCACCTCGAACGTGGACCTCTCGATGAGTTCCATCTACTCGAACAACCGCGACCTCGTGGACGACGAGACGGACCGCTACTTCCTCGTCCGGGACGGGGAAGAATTCGCCGTCGAGGGCGGCCCCGACACGGCCCACCCGCCACTCCACCCGAGTTTCGAAGACCGCGGTACCCGCGACATCCCCGTCGGCGACAGCGTCCTCCTCGAATCGGGCGACGTACCCGCCGAAGGCGACCGCGTCTGGCTCAAGGGCTTCGGTGCCGTCCGCCGCGAAGACGACACGCTCGTCGCTACTGGCGACGACCTCGACGTGGTCCGCGAGGGCGACGTCGACGTGATTCACTGGGCACCCGCCGACGGTGTCTCGGTTCGGATGCGCACGATGGATGGTGACGTGACGGGCGTCGCGGAACCCGACTTCGCCGACGTCCCTGTCGACGAACTCGTCCAGTTCGAGCGCGTCGGCTTCGTCCGCGTGGACGACCGCGGTGACGACGAGACTGTCGTCTACTTCGCGCACAAGTAACGCGGCCTCACTCGGGTCAGGTGCAGAGCCTCGACCGGGTGTTTCTACCTACCTTCCCGCAGCAGTTCTTTCGAGCGCCGCAGAACCCCAGAACCAGTTACCCACTGGGATATATTTTAAGGTTTCATTCAAGCAACAAACAATATATAGGATGGCTATCAAGTCAATGGCAAGATGGGATTTCGCTCTGCGAGTGAGAAGACGAGCGAGGGCCAACAGTCCTCGGTCGTCCCGTCGATTCAGGAGTTGACAGGTAGGTCTGACCGTAGTCAGCGCGGTGGTGGGTCGCCGACGGCACAGGACTCCACAGCTCAGTTCGGCTTGGAGATGTATCGCCCCGGAATGGAGGTCCAGGTGCAACGCCTCGTCCAGAGCCACGGCGCAAGCCAAGTGAGACAGTGGGCCGACGAAGGCATGACCGTGGACACGATGGGCAAACCGCGGGACATGCGACAGTTCCGCGAGCGTCAGCAGGAACGCCCTGCTGAGGTTCCGAAGGATATCGAGCGCCGGAACGCGAAGTCGGTTCAGCGCAGTCGCGGCGCGCATCACGAAGCGTCGAAAGCCGGTGACGCGCAGGTTCCCGACTCGGTTCGAGACGTGATTTCCTCGCCCGGCCAGCAACTCGATACGAGCATCCAGCGCGCGATGGAAGAGCGCATGGGTGACAATCTGGGTGACGTTCGGATTCACACCGGCCCGAGTGCTGCGAAAGCCTGTGAGGACATCAACGCTCGTGCCTTTACCGTCGGCAATCACATCGCGTTCAACCACGGCGAGTACGACCCGAGTTCGGCGGAGGGACAGCACGTCCTCGCGCACGAGTTAGCGCACGTTCGCCAGCAGACCGGGGGCGCGGTGTCGATGCTGCCGCAGAAGGGTGAGTTAGAGATTGACCCGGACGAACGTCTGGAGCGCGAAGCCGAAGAAACCGCTCAGCGTGTGATGCGTGGCGGTAAAATCGGCGTTCATCGGATGCAGCAGTCCGATGTCCACGTTCAGCGGATGACTGGCGCAGAAACCGTTCTTGGCGGTGCAACTGCACTGGTGGCCAGTCAGATGATGATTCCGAAGATGCTGGAGGAAGGCGAGCAGTTGCAGGAGATCAAGGAAAACTGGGATGATATCGACGGCCACGAAGTTGCCTATGAAGGATTCAAAGCTCAAATGGCGGCTTACGCAAACATCATCCCGGGCGTCAAAGGCGTGCGCGCCGCGAAAAACAACGCGCAACAGCAGTTAAAAGATATCAGCTTCCAAGACCGGCTCGCCGAGGCCAGCTTCCCGGAATCGTGGATGAAGCAACTCGGTGAGATGGACCCACCAGAAACATGGCTCGACGAAGCCAGACGAGTTGCCCAAGAGGTGTCTGATGGGACTGGGTCGGAAACTGTGCTCGGTGAAGGAGGAAATGTCTAGAAATGAAAGCCGTAATTACTGGAGAGAATGACAAATTAGTTGGCGTCAACCTGCGAGATAATGCTGGTGCTGAACACATCCTTGACGTAAGAAAGAGGGATGGGCAAATAACAGGACATCAGCAAGACGGCTACCCGGACGACCCGAGTGAGCGGACAAGAGCCGAAAACATCCACGTCAATCAGGCTCGCCGCTTTGCGAAGTACTGGGTGTACCGCAAGCGGGGATACGACACGGTTCCTCCAACGGAGAATCCGGATCGCATCACAGCAGCCGCAATTGCTCTGACACCGCTGGCACCCGAAGTTGCGGAGGCGCATTTGGGAGACTATTATCAGCACTTCCAGAGTATCAATGGAACTGTTGATTCGCCCATCGAGATGCCCGAGGGCGTCCCCGAACAGGGTGGTGGAACAGTCTACCAGAAAGACATCTACGTTGGTCTCGAAGATGAGACTCTGGGGACAATCGCGGCCGATATCCTTGCTGACCCCAAACTGATGGAACTGGTCAGCAAGTCCGTCGGTGTTGGCGGAGAAACTCCGGTCGGAGCAGAGTTCGTTCCGACCTTCAAAGAGCTAATCGCAGAGGCATCCGACCGAGACCCTGACTCACTCCCAAGTCTCAGCGAGGGACTCCTACTGGAAGCTACCTCGGGCATTCACGTACACTGGGATGACCCGCCGGGAGAGTACCATACCCAATGGGGAGACCAACCCGACCTTAATCGTGACCCGGCCGCCCGCATCGAAATCTTCCCCTTCGAGCCGGACTCGATTACCGAACTGCAGGCCCAAGTCGCCAGACACCTGCTGTGCCAGATTCGGGATTGCTATCTCACGATGGGAATCGCGCCACCCGAGCAGTTCCGTATTCTCGGCCACGGTCGCCACGAGGCTACGGGGCTATACGCCAGCTACGACATCTACGATGAATACTTCGACCCCAACGCCGAGATTGACACGTGGTACGTAGAGAACACACCCGAAGGTGCCTACGAACACGAGCCCGCTAACAAAACCGTACAAACCAAGGCCTGACCCTCGGCGAATTTATCCTCCGGTATCTCGGGGACCGATTGGCTAGTTCGACTGCTGAAAGCTTCTGAAGACATCAACGCCCGAGCATTCACCGTGGGCAATTACTTCGCGTCCACTTACTGGGGCAAACACAGATAGCGAACACTCGTTTTACCGCCGACGCCATCATACCACCACTCGTGACGCTCGTTGACCTCACCCGCCTCGTCGAATCCGGGATGCCGACCTATCCCGGCGACCCGCCAGTCGCCGTCGAATCGCACGCCGACTTCGACACCGACGGCTATCGTGTATCGCATCTCGAACTCGGAACACACGCCGGGACGCACGTCGATGCACCATCTCACACCGAACCGGACGGGCGAACACTCGACACCTACGCGGTCGAAGACCTGCGCTTTACCGCGCGAGTAGTCGACTGCCGTGGCGTCGGCGCGGGAGAACTCGTCGGACGCGACGCGGTTCCCGATGGGGCGGTCGACGACGTGGACTTCCTCGTCTTCCGAACTGGCTGGGAACGCGAGTGGGGAACCGAGCGAATGACCGACCATCCGGCACTGGCACCCGAGACCGGGCAGTGGTGCGCGGACCACGGAGTTTCGGTCGGTATCGACGCGCTCAGTCCCGACCCGACCGGTGGCGACGGCGTTCCAGTTCATCACGCGGTCTTGGGGGCAGAACTGCTCATCGTCGAGAATCTATGTGGGTTGGAGGCGCTTCCAGTGGACCGCGAGTTCGACCTCTTCGTGATGCCGCTTCGGGTCGACGCCGACGGAGCGCCTGCGCGAGTCGTCGCGGAAGTGTGAGTCGGGGGCAGGGTGAAGTGCGAGTCAGAACACGACAGCGAGGACGAACCCGACCAGCATCGAGAAGGTCAGGAACACCTGCACTGCCGACGAGGCGAGGACGCCCACGGTCGCGTAGAGTGCCCGAAGACCGCTCTGTTCGGCGTCTTCGTGTTCGAGATACTCGACGACGAAGACGGTCCCGGCGACGCCGACGAAGATGCCGAGCGGGCCGAGGACGAACATGAGGACGAACCCGACGACCGCCGCGAGCAGCGAGGTTCGGTTCGACGCACCGCCGACGCGGGCCGCGACGAAGCCAGCCCCGTAATCGGCCGCGAGAGCCACGACACCGACCAACAAGAGGCCGACGACGCCGAGCAGACTGGGGTCGCTGAAGCCGGTCGACCACCAGTAGAGGAGGACGGCGACGACCGAGAAGAGCGCACCCGGGAGCAACGGGAGCACACTCCCGACGATTCCGAGGACGAGGAGGGCGATAGCAATCCAGAAGAACAGGTCCATGTCGGGTCAGTTCGAGCGGGAGGGTAATCACGTATTCGACCGGTGGTGAACGAACACACTTCCTGGGGTACCGACGGTTATTCGGGGTATGATTTATTGTCTCGTCGATGAATGGTACTTACTAACATGGCTATCGACCCTAACTTCGAGCAGAACCGAGAGAAGGTCGGCGAAGAGAACGGCGTCGCCGTGTGGGGACCGGTCGACCCGCCGGAGAAACTCGGCATCCACGGAACACACGTCGCCGTCGACTTCGACATCTGTCTCGCCGACGGTGCCTGTCTCGAAGACTGCCCCGTCGACGTGTTTACCTGGGTCGATACCCCGGGACATCCCGAGTCAGAGTTGAAGGCCGAACCGACACACGAAGACCAGTGTATCGACTGTATGCTCTGTGTCGACGTCTGTCCGGTGGACGCTATCGACGTCGACCCGGGGCGCGCAGGGCGCATCTGAGCGCGCTGTCCTGACACGGTACGCCCACTATTTCGATGTTTCGCGGCCGTTGAGCCGCTGCCTTCGCTGAATTTCCGCACGAGTTGCACAAAAGATTATTATGAATCTGAGGTCACACTAATGTGAGGGAAGTTCTCAATGCACACAGTCGTACTCACGAAAGGCGTTCCTGACTTCCGGGAAGGCCAGGTATCGTTCGACGAGGATGGGCACCTCGAACGGGGGAAGACGCCCACAGTGATGAACCCGAACGACCAGTTCGCTCTGGAGGCCGCGCTGCAAACACGGGTTCGACACGGGGGTCGGGTCAGCGTGATGAGCATGGGACCGCCGGGATACAAGGAGGTGCTACAGGAGGCGATGGCATCGGTGTACGCCGACGACCTCTTTCTCGTCTCCGACCGTGAGATGGCCGCTGCCGACACGTGGGCGACGGCGATTACACTCAGCGCGGGCATCGAGAAACTCGGCGAACCCGACATCGTATTTGCTGGATTCAAGACGGCTGACGGGGAGACAGGCCACACCGGACCACAGGCAAATTGGTGTCTCGACATGCCGCTTGTCACCCACGTCATCTCGCTGGATGTCGACGAAGAGGAGGGTATCCTGCGAGCGAAACGTCTCGTCGAGGGCGATATCGAAGAGATAGAGACGGTCGAGACGTCGCTTCCGGCGTTCGTCGTCACCGACCCGGAGTTCGTCCCGTCGTATCGCTCGGCGGGCCACCGACTCACACTGAAGGACCTCCGCGAAGAGACGAAAGAACGCGCCGAACACTACGAAGACCACCTGACGGTCTGGGACCACACCGACGTCAACCTCGACCCGGACTACATCGGTCTCGATGGGTCGCCGACTATCGTCTCCTCCGTGGACCCGATACCGAAGGCACCTGCCGAGCGCGAGGCGACGATGGTCGACCCCGACGACTCGGAGGCTATGGACGACGTGCTGGAGGCGATGCAGTCTGCACTTGCCGGTGACGCGGCCGCCGCAGGAGGTGACTGACCGTGACCGACTTCGACCCGGGAGACCACGAGATTGCAGAGCTCGGGCCAGCTATCAAGGACATCGATAACGTCGCCGAGTTAGAGGAGATTCTCCAGAAGGAACACCGCGGCGAGAACCGCGCCGGAGCCATCGCACTCATCGAGAGTCGTATCGAGAAGTTCTCCGAGGACGACGAGGAACCGGCCGACGCCGACGGTCTCGACCTCTCGGAGATGAGCGCGGCCGACGTCGGAAACGCGCTCCAAGGCATCGACGACATCTCGGACCTCGAATCACTCCTCGAACGCGAGGAGTCGGGTGAGGACCGCGGGTCGGTCAAGCGTCTCATTCAGAACCGTATCGACTCGGTACAGGGAAGCGACGAGGAGGCCGCGGAGGCCGAAATCGACGAGCGCCCGCCCGAGGAGCGACACCCGGACCTCGACCACCCGACGCGGGACAAACGCCACGTTCGGGCGCTTCGCGGCGGTGTCTACCGCGACATGTGGGTCTACTGCGAGACGCAGGCGGGCGAACTCATCGACGTGTCCAAGGAGATGCTCGGCAAGGCCCGCCAACTGATGGACCAGTACAACGACGACTACGACGAACAGGAACGAGTCGTCGCGGTCCTCATCGGCGACGACGTGTCGAAACACGTCGAGGACGTCGTCGCGTACGGCGCAGACGTGGTCGTCGTCCGCGAGGACGACCGACTCGGCCGGTTCCAACACAAGGCCTACACGGAGATATTCTGCGACATGGCGCGGGCCGGCGCGAGCCACGACGGCGGCGAGGTGACCGGTGGCCGCGACGAAGACTGGCGCGACTACGACAAGCCACGATACGTCCTCTTCCCGGCGACGAACAACGGCCGCGACCTCTCGGCGCTCGTGCAGGGCGAACTCGACTCGGGTCTCGCGAGCGACTGCTCCGGGCTCTACATCACAGAAGAAGTCATCTCGAACCCCGTCAAGACCGGCGTCGCCGGGGAGAAAAAGGAGTTCGAGCGCATCCTCCACATGAAGCGCCCGGACTTCTCCGGGTTCGAGTACTCGACGATTCTCTGTATCGACAACCCGACCAGAGAATTCCACCCGCAGGGTGCGTCGGTCATCCCCGGAAGTTTCGACGTTCCGGACCCCGACCCCGCGCGTGAGGGACTCGTCGTCGAACACGACGCGCCGCTCGACGACGACTGGTTCCCCGTCACAGTTACCGACTTCGACCAGTTAGACGAGGGAATCGACCTGACCGGCCACGACGTTATCGTCGCGGTCGGCCGTGGTATCGGCGACGACCCGACGCGCGGCATCGAACTCGCCCAAGAACTCGCGGGGCAGTTCGACGACGCCGAAATCGGCGTCACACGCGGTATCGTCACTGGCTCGTACCAATTCGACGGCCACGTCGAGCAGTACACCCACGAAGACAGACAAATCGGTGAGACGGGCCAGATAGTCGCGCCCAAACTGTACATCGCGGCGGGCATCTCGGGTGCCGTCCAGCACAAGGTCGGCATGGACGAGTCGGACACTATCGTCTCTATCAACACCGACCCGAACGCCCGAATCAGGGACTTCTCCGATTACTTCATCGAGGGCGACCTCTTCGAGGTGCTCCCGCGTCTGACCGAGGCGCTGAAAGAAGGGCAGTTAGGGGAGGCAATCGCCAGCGACGGGGGAGACACGGCGGCTGAGGGAGGTGACACGCGATGACTGAATACGAACACTACGAAGCACTCGTCGTCGGGGCAGGCCCCGGCGGTGCCGCGGCAGCAGCGACGTTCGCCAACTACGGAATCGAGACGCTCGTCCTCGAACGCGGGGTCGAAGCGGGGTCGAAGAACGTCTCCGGCGGACTCATCTACGCCGAGGAGTCGGCCCCGTACACCATCGACGACCTCTTTCCCGGCTTTCGGGAGGAGGCGGCAGAGCGACCAATCACCACCTACCGAATCCACAACATCGCGGGTTCGAAGGTGGAGTCGTTCGACCTGACGCGACTACACGAACACGACACCGAGTGGTCCGACGCCGTCCTCCGCCGGAAGATGGACTCGTGGCTGGCCGAGCGCGTCCACGAGCGAACGCGCGAGACCGGCGGCGGCCTCTTGACCGACGTTCACGTGAACGGCCTCCTCCGCGAAGACGGGAAGATAGTCGGCGTCACGACGGACGAACTCGACCCGATTACGGCGGATGTCATCGTCGCCGCCGACGGGGTGAACTCGGAACTCGCCCGCGACGCGGGGCTGATGGACTGGGACGAACCCGAAGAGTGGTTCCAGGGCGTCAAAGCCGTCGTCAATATGCCCGCCGACGTCATCGCCGACCGGTTCGACGTGGGCGAAGACGAGGGCGCGGCCCACCTCTTCTCTGGCGACCTGTTTTCGGGCGTCCGCGGCGGCGGGTTCCTCTACACGAACCGCGAGTCGCTGTCGCTGGGCACCGTCTTCCACCTCGACAGTCTCGTCGCGGAACGGGCCGAACCACACGAACTGCTCGACGCCATGCTGACCCACCCGCTTCTCGGGCAGTGGTTAGACGAAGACTACGTCGAAGTCGAGTACAGCGCCAAACTCGTCCCCGACTCGAAGAAGGTCGCACTCCGCGAACCGCACTTCGGTCGGCTCATGGTCGTCGGCGACGCGGCCGGGCAGATGCAGGCGCAAGGCCCCATCATCAAGGGGATGAACCACGCTGTCAGCGCGGGGGCGCTCGCAGCAGAGGCGTACGCGCAGGCGAAGTCCCGAAACAGCCCGGAAGACGCCGGGACACTCTACGCGAAAAAGCTCAAGCGCGAAGGCGTGATGCAGAAACTCCGCCCGCAGGGATACGAGCTGATGCGCGGCATCACCGAGCGCGACTCGGTCACTGACCTCGTCGACGGCGTCCTCACCTCGTCTGTCGGCCGGTTTGGGATTCGGGCGCTCTCGGGGCAACTCGAACGCCTCTACAACACGCCTGCGCTCTCGTCGATGATTCCCGACACGCGGACGCCGTACGTCACGCTCCCGACGGTCATCGCCGAGGAACTCGGCACGAAAATTCGGGAGACGAACGACGTGTCACCGCCGGACCTCGAAGCCCGCATCGAGAACCTCACCTACGACACCGACATCGGAAACCCCCACATCACGGTTCTCGACAACTCCTTCGAGGCGAGTGGGGCTGCTGTGTCGGCCTGCCCCGTGAGTGCGGTCGACTTCGGCGGCGGCTGCTACCGCGAGGAGTTCGTCCGAACCAACGGGTCCGAAGAGCGTGTCGTCAGCCTCGACACACAGCCCTGTGTCGAGTGCGGCACCTGCGCCGTCGTCGCCGACACGGAGTGGACCCACCCGCGCGGCGGGAAAGGCGTCGAGTTCAATCAGGGGTGAGTCGATGCCGGGAGACACCACGCCGCGCCCACCGACCGATGTCGACACTGACCGGGACCCGGAACACGTCCGGTTCGGCCAGCGCGCCCGCGACCTCGCTGCCGAGGCGCGTGAGGCTCGCGAGTCGTTCGAGCCGCCGGACGACGAACGCGCAGACGAGCGGGCGATATCGTACGCCCGCGAGGGCGTCGGTCCGGCCGTGTCTCTCTACATCGAGGCACGAACCGGTGGCACCATGGTCCGGTTCACAGAAGACGAGTTTCGGCTCCTCCACCGCGCCCTCAACGATTGGCTCTCGCTGTATGCCCGGTGTTACGGCGTCGAACTCGATGCCGACTTCACCATCCGCGAGGCCGCGGAGATACTGCTCAAGACGCACAACGTCCGCGACACGGCACAACTGTTGACGTGTGTTCCGACGCGGCGGTGAACGCGTCGGCGGAAAAGCTCTCCTGAGTCCGACACCGAAACCGATTCCTACGTGGTAACTATCACGAACAACAATTATTAACCATGGGTGTTATTGTGTACCATGGAAGTCACAGACAGTCTCAACTTCGACCACAAGGACCGCAAGGACATCTACGAGTACATCGAGCGCCACGGGACCGTCCGCGAGGACGAGGTACGCCGTGCGCTCAACTTCGACCCGGCGGCGCTGGGGACACATCTGACGATTCTGCGACGAGACGGCTACATCCGAAAGGTCGGCAACCACGTCCAGGTCGCCTACGCGCCCGGCGAAGAGGAGGTACACATGCTCGACGACCTCGACGTGACCATTCGGATGGCCCAAGACGTGGACCTCGAAAGTCTCGTCGACGCCATCCACGAAGTCGCCGACGAGGGGACCTACATCGAAGCCGAGACGGTCGCGGACATCATCGACCACGAGGAGGTCGTCCTGCGACACAACGAACTCAGTTCTCGCATGGTGTTCGTCGCGACGACCGACGACCACCTCGCCGGGTGGGTCCACCTCGACCTGCCGGAAGCCGAGAAACTGAGCCACACGGCCGTTCTGACAGTCGGAACGCGCTCTAAGTTCCGCGGCCACGGCATCGGGAGTAAGCTCCTCGACCGCGGCGTCCGCTGGGCGCGCGAACACGGCTTCGAAAAACTGTACAACAGCGTTCCCGCCACCAACGAGGGCGCAATCACGTTCCTCGAAGAACACGGGTGGGAGACCGAGGCGGTCCGCGAGAACCACTACAAGATAAACGGTGAGTACGTCGACGAAGTGATGATGGCCTTCAGCCTCCGGTGAAGCCAGCCACCCCTACGACCAGTTTTCTTCTGCATCGTCGAGCGGAATCGCGACGACGCCATCCTGCTGCGCGAGCGCCCGAGCATGTCCCGGACAGACGTCTCTATCGGCAGCCCACGGAATGTGGAGTCTGACCGCCGCGACGTTGTCGCAGTCGGGTTCGGTGCATTCGGACATGATTACTCGTATCGCCCCCGTTCGGCGACTGCAACGTCGCTGCCGTAGTAGTCCACGAGCGGTTCGAACGCGTCGCCGAGGGCGCGCATGCACTGCGCGGTCGAATGGAAGCCGAGTTCATCGGCGACAGGTGTCCACGGCCGCGCCTGCAACACCTTCCTGACGAGGAGTCGTTCTTCCAGCTTCGTGAGCGAGACGTTTTTTGGTGCCGTGAGGTGGGCGAGCGCGAGTTCTCGAAACGCCCCCGGTGCAGACGTGTACTGCCCCGGGCCGTACGAGGCTCCGACGACGACTCGCCATTCGTAGGGAGACAGCGACGGTGCGAACTCGGGGTCGACCGCAGCGAGCGCCGCCCGCGCGACGTCGGGGTCGAGGTCTGAGAGCGCGTCAGTCAGCACGTCGCCGATGCGGCCGAGGAACCAGCGTGCGTGCCGGTCGTGGAGCGTCTCACCGGCTTCTGACAGCGGGTGCATCATCAGCGCGGAGTACTCGCCACTGGTGTCGTTGCGGGTCGTCGAGAGGTGGACGGTTCGATACCCGTTGTCGCGCCAAAACGAGAGCAGTTCGGGTGTCGCACCGAAGCCAACCCCGAGATAGTCCGCGTCGTCTTCGAACTCGTTTCGGATGGACGAGAGCAGGTGCGACCCGAGCCCGCGCGAGCGAACCGCGTGGTGGGTGGCGATGCGCATTACGCGATAACCCACGGGGACACCGGCCTGCTCGTCTCGGAGTTGACTCGTGAACACGTCGGGAAGCATGTTCCCGCGGATGCGACCGCCTTCGTACATGTGCTGGCGCGTCTCGGCGTCCAAGCCGCCTTCTCGCGCGAGGAGCGCAACCGAGACAACTCGGTCGTCGAAGGTGAGCGCCCGGAGCGTCAGATTCGGCGCGTCGAGGAGGCGCGCGAGGTCGTCGGGCTCGGTTCGGTAATGCGCGAGCACGAGCAGGCCGAACGCTTCCCGAAGCAGGTGCTCGTCGGCGAGCAGGTCGTCTGGCGTGAGTCGGCGGTACGCGACGGTGCTGTGGGCCGCGTCCTCGATTAACTCCTCGACCGGCGGCCGCGCATCTAAGAGGAGCGCGCGGAAGGTCCACGACTCCACGGGGTCGCCGACAGCGTATCGAATCGGGTGGTCGAGACGCACGTCAGTCACCTCGTGTGACGACTCGTCGAGTCGGTCGCGGAACCGGACGGAAAAGCCGCGCCCTGCGCCTTCGTAGCCCCTGACAGTCGTACAGAACGCGACTGCGGGCGCGTCGAGATACGACGAGAGGAGTCTGACGGGGAGTGCAGCGGCTTCGTCGACGATGAGGACGGTCTCGTGGCCCGCTTCGGCTCCAGCCTCCGTCGGCGGGACGTACCGGACTCGACCGCTGCCGCGTGCCGAGAGGTCGAACGCGTCGGCGCTTCCGCTGGACAGTGCGCCGAGGTCGTCCAGCAGTCGCTCGGCCCGGACGAACACTTCGGCAGCGTTCCGTTTTCCGGGGGCGGTTACGACGACGTCCCGTCCCTCGGCCGCGAGAGAGCCGGCGGCGAGCCCGGCAGCACTGGACTTGCCACGGCCGCGGTCCGCTTCGACGACGACTGCGGCGTCGTCTCCGTGGAGGACTTCGAGGGCCGCGAGCGCGTCGGACTGGTCGGCTGTGAGGCAGTCCTCGTAGGCGCGTCGCGGGAAGAGCCGGTCGCGCGGAACCGGCGGCAGCGGGATGTCGAACGTGATTCCCTGTTCGTACGCGCCGTCTCGCTCGACAGTACCGGTGTCGAGGTTCACGAGCGCGACACCCGGGTGGTCGCGGAGTGTCGAGACGAGTCGCGTGCGGAAGCGCCCCGACACGTCTTCGACGGTCGCTGGCGGGACAGCGAGTCGCTCGTCGAACGAGTTTCGGTCACTCGCCCACTCGTCGAGCGAGGGCGTGAGAAGTACGAGCAGACCGCCGCCGTCGATAGCGCCCGCGACACGACCGAGCGCGTTCGGAGCGAAGTCGTCGTGGGCGTCGAGGACGACGACGGTTCGGGTGGTCCCGAGGAGGTTTGCTGCGTGTCGCGGCTCGATGCGTTCGAACCGGAACCCCTCGCGGGTCGTGACGAACGTCACCTCGTCGTCCGGCACGTCGGCACCGCGAACCACGTCGAAGGCGGCGTCGATGCCGCTGTCGCGGTCGCCCGAGAGGACGACCAACCGGCGCTGGTTGGTCGCCAGCGCCTCGTCGCGCCGGGCGGCGGCGAGCCTCTCGATGTCGGGTGTACCGGCGGGCGAGTCGGAGACGGACGGGTCGCCGGAACGAGTCATACGAATGGATAGTCCACGAACGTATTCACTTCCTTCGGTCGAACCATGGTGTCTCTCCTTTCGTCGGTCACGACGCGTCCACCGTCGGTCACGGGGGTGACGTGAGTCGGTTACGGGGGTGACACAAGTCGGTCACGGGATGATGCGTTGTCAGATTATGTGGGTGCGACACGAGTCGGAGTTCTCAGCGCGTGCGGACCCGTCGCACGCCGTCGAGATTTTGAAAGCGCTTTTATGGGGGCCAAAGCAAGGGATGTGTACAGCCTGTCCGGGGTTGATGAACCTCCTCGCCGTAGGGATTGTGCCTGCCGGTCAGTTTCGACCGACCGGTGCGCCGGCGAGGGAGTCGAGCCCGCGAGCAGGATATAGGTGAACAACAATGGCTGTCTACGTAGAATTCGACGTACCGGCCGACCTCGCTGACAGCGCCGTCGAGGCGCTCGAGGTCGCCCGAGATACTGGTATCGTGAAGAAAGGAACCAACGAAACGACCAAGGCAATCGAGCGTGGCAACGCTCAGCTCGTCCTCATCGCCGAAGACGTCTCCCCCGAGGAAATCGTCATGCACCTGCCCGAACTCGCAGACGAGAAGGGCATCCCGTTCCTCTTCGTCGAGACGCAAGACGACATCGGCCACGCCGCCGGCCTCGAAGTCGGCAGTGCGGCCGCGGCAATCGTCGACGCCGGTGAGGCGTCGGACGATGTCGAGGACATCGCGACCAAGGTCGAGGACCTTCGATAACTGACCATGAGCGCGGACGAACAAGCCAGCGACTCGACCTCTGCTGAAGTCATCGAAGTCGTTGGAAAGACAGGGATGCACGGCGAGGCCATGCAGGTCAAGTGCCGCATCCAAGAGGGCTCCAACAAAGGGCGCATCATCACGCGAAACGTGCTGGGTCCCGTCCGTGAGGGCGACATTCTCCAGCTGCGCGAGACCCAGCGTGACGCCGACTCCATCGGAGGTCAGTGAACATGGTTGAGAAGCGAACCTGCGACTACAGTGGTGAAGACATCGAGCCCGGCACGGGCACGATGTACGTCAAGAACGACGGTACCATCCTCCACTTCAAGGACTCGAAGGCCGAGAAGAACTACTTCCTCGGTCGCGAGGCCCGTGACCTGGAGTGGACGGAAGCCGGTCAGCGCGCACGAGGGGAGGACAACTAAATGTCCGACGCAGAGCGCACCTTCGTGATGGTCAAGCCTGACGGCGTCCAGCGCGGTCTCATCGGCGACATCGTCTCTCGCTTCGAAGACCGCGGTCTGAAGATGGTCGCCGGCAAGTTCATGCAAATCGACGAGGAACTCGCCCACGAACACTACGGCGAGCACGAGGGCAAGCCGTTCTTCGAGGGTCTCGTCGACTTCATCACCTCCGGTCCCGTCTTCGCGATGGTCTGGGAAGGTCAGGACGCGACGCGACAGGTCCGCCGCATGATGGGCGAGACCGACCCCGCCGAGTCCGCTCCCGGTACCATCCGCGGTGACTACGGTCTCGACCTCGGTCGGAACGTCATCCACGGCTCCGACCACGAGGACGAGGGCGCGAACGAGCGCGAAATCGACCTGTTCTTCGACGACGACGAACTGGTCGACTACGAGCGCATCGACGAAACCTGGCTCTACGAGTAAGTCGGGTCGCGGTTTTTCGATTTTCTTTCCCCGAGAGGAGCGGCCGCCACGTCTGTACGGCATCCTCTCGTCCGCGCTCTCGATCACCTATTGGCGACACTCCGTCGAAGTGTGTGAATTGGCCACAGTAGACGCAGCCGAATCGATACCCCCGTCAGGAACTGGACTCGTCGGTCCCGGAGTGGGGCGGGCGCGAATCGAGCGAGAAGGGCTCGTCGACGTACGTCACGTCTGAATTCACGGGCGTCTCAGGGGAGTGACCGGTTGCGAACGGCGGAGAGTCCCGCTCGTGAACCGTCTCGTCGGTGAGTTGAGTCAGAGCGTCAACCGCCGCTCGAATCGAGCGAACCTGTTCGTTCTGGTCGTCGCACTCCGATGCGACGTCACTGATACGGTCTGCGACTTCCGCGGCTTGGTCGGCGAGTTCCGAGACCATACTGGTGACTTCCTCACTCGACGTGGCCTGCGAATCGGTCGCGTCGTTTACCTCTGCCAAGGAGGCGTCGATGTCACGAACGGCGGTCGAAATCTTGTCGAGTGTCGTCATCGCGGACTCGACCTCGGCCGACGTGTGGGTCATCTGCGTCGTCGTGTGGTCGAAGCTCTCGGCCATCGCGTCGCTGTTGTCGGTGATATCCTCGACGAGTGCGTCGATTTCTTCGGCCTGCTCTTTCGCCGAACTAGCCAAGTGCTTGACTTCGTCTGCGACGACAGCGAATCCCCGACCTGCGTCACCGGCGCGGGCGGCTTCGATAGAGGCGTTCAGAGAAAGGAGGTTGGTTCGGTCGGCGATAGAGTCGATAATCTCGACGAGCGAGGTGATGCGTTCGGTTTGGTCGCGAAGGGACTCCATATCAGACGCCAGTTCCTCGGCTGCGACGCTCATATCCGACATGGCGTCGAGTGCAGTCTCCGCCGACGCCTGTCCGTCGTCTGCCAGTGTCGCCGCTTCGCGCGAGGTCGAACACACCTCGTCGGTCGTCGCCGCAATCTCTTCGATAGTCGCCGAAAGGTTCGACATCTCCGTCGTAATCGTGTCCATGTCCTTGGTTTGCTGGGTCGCGATGGACTCGATGTTACTCGCATCGTTGGCGACCGACCGAGACGACTGTTCGAGTGTATCGAGAGACTGTCCGACGTCGACTTCCATGCGCGTCGTGAGTTCGAGTTGTCTGTCGAGTGCCTGCTCGGTCTGCTCGGCGTACGAGTGGATGTACGTATCCATCGCAATTTGCTGGTCGAGGCTGAGTAGTCGAAACACCGACAAGAGGTTCTCACAGAGCGTTTCGACGGCCGCCGAGGCGTCGTTGGGGTTCGATTCGAGCGAGTCGTCGGCGAGTGCGCGAATTAACCCCTCGTAGTAGATGGTGAACGCTCCGAGGTACACCTTCGGACCGAGGTCGAGCATGTCGTGAATCTTCCCGATACGGGCGCGCTCTTGGAAGTACGACGGCCCGTAGTGTCCGTTTGAAAGCGACAAGAGATACTCGGTCTGTGTCGTTTTCAGTTGGTCGACGGTTCGAGTCGACCGTCCAAGGATGGCACGCGTCTCGGGATACTGGTGTAAGTGGTCGTAGAACTCTTCGACGAGGTCGGGACTGACCGCCTTCAATGTCGGGTCAAGTGACGAAAGTCGCCGTTGGTCAGTTGCACTGAACCCCGTAAACGACTTCCGCCACTCTATTTCGTCTCTGTCGACGTCGAGCGCCGCGAGCAACGCTTTGCCATCGACGAGGTGTCGAAGAGCGGTCGGTGAAGAGCCATCTCTAGTCATGTCAGCTTAATAATTCCATCAATGAGAATGAATGTTTCTCTGATATTCACAAATATGATACCCAGAAAAATACGGGTAACTGGGTCGATTGAGCCTCACCTACGTTGTGCCGAGTCGCGAGCGAATTCGATGGGCAACTATCTTCGCGATGACGCGTGGGCCCGGTGGCATCATCCCGAGGTCGCGAGCAACACCCATCAGATTCACCATGTTCCACTGCTCGACGATGCGGCCGTCCTCGACGCGGAAGAGGAAGAACGCCGGTTGCTCGAACGACTTCCCCGTCGGCACGAGGTTCCCCCACGCCTTCTGCGGCGTTCCGCGAGCGGTTATCCGAAACATGACGCGGTCGTCCTGTGCGATGGTGTCGTCTATCGTCAGGTGCCAGTTCGGTACCGCATCGCGGAAGGCGAGTAACTGGTCGACGAGCGGGTCGCGTCCCTCTCGGACCACGTCGACGCCTAACTGGTGTGAAACCACGTCTGTGTGAAGCGTGTCCGCGGCGACTGCGCGGTCTCCGGTGTTGATGAAGTCCTCTACGTACCGACGACAGAGTTCGACGTTTTCGGTGGTCGGCGCGACTGATTCGGATGCCATAGCACCCAATATGCAGTGTTTCGTGTTAACAATTCACAAATATTCTGTGAAACGAGAGTACCGCGCTGCGCGAGTTGGCACCGTTCAAAAAATCAGTCAACCGGCCGGCTGGTTCCGACAGTTAGTCAGCCTGCGGGACGGGCGCAGCGAGGTCGATTTCTCCCGCGTCGAGTTCGGCTTCGACTTCGCGGGCGGCCGTGACCATGTTCTCCATCTTCTGGTACGCCACTTCACGGGGAAGCAGTTTCACACCGCAGTCGGGCGAGATGGTGAGTTTTTCCGGTGGGACGACCTTCAGCCCTTGCTTGATGTTCTCCTTGATTTCCTCGACGGTCTCGACGTCGGCGGTGTGGACGTCGACGACGCCGAGCGCGAGGTCCGGTTCGAACTCGGGTTCGGTGAACACGTCGATTTGCTCGTAGCCGCCGTTGCACAGTTCGACGTCGAACTCGTCGATGGGGTAGTCGTTGAGTTCGGGGTAGATGCGCGAGTAGTCGCCGTAACAGACGTGGAGACCGACGCGCACCTCGTCCGGGACGCCCGAGACGATGCGTTCGAGACACTCACCGACGATAGCGTGGTCGTCGGGCGTCGTCGCCAGCGCGGGTTCGTCGATTTGGATGTAGCGTGCGCCCGCCTCGACGAGTTGCTCGATTTCCTCGTTGACGAGGTCAGCAAGCGCGTACGCGAGTTCTTCCTCGCTGTCGTAGTGTTCGTTGAACGACCAGCTCGCGAGGGTGTACGGTCCCGTGATGGGCACCTTGACGGGCTTAGATGCCACGTCGCTGGTGAATTCGAACTCGTCGACGAGCCACGGTTCGTCGTACTCGACTTTGTCGATTACCGAGGGCTTGTCGAAGTAGTTGTGGCCCCAGACTTTCACCGGGCCGTTGAACTCGTAGCCCGGAATCCGATGGGCGAAGAACTCGACCATCTCGTTGCGGCGCATCTCGCCGTCGACGACGGTGTCGAGGCCGGCGCGTTCGTGTTCGTGCGTGATGACGCGACAGGCGTCGTCGTGCGCCTCGTGGAGGTGTTCTTCGGTGAACTTCGAGTCGGGGTCCTCCGCGAGGTCGGTCGCGCGGTTGAGCCACTTGGGCTTCGGGTACGACCCGACGACGGTCGTGAGCAGGAAGTGCTCGTTGTCGTGGTTCTCGGGGCGGAACTGCTCGCGGTTTTCGACGTCGCGGCTCATGCTTCCACCTCCACTTCCGCGTCGGCGACAGCGGCGAGCGCACTGAGTTTCTCGGTCGCGCGGTTCTCCGGCAGGTAGAACAGTTCGGTGTTGGAAGTCACGTAGGCGGTGTCGAACGTCTGGCTCTGCACCTGGTCGAGGGTCCAATCGACGCGCTCGCGAACCGTCTCGGGGCTCTCGACGAGCGTGTTCTGTCCATCGACGAGGCCGAGCGCGATGTCGTCTTTCGTACCGTACTCGTTGATGTTGTAGAGCGTCTGGTTGCGGTCGCCGGCGACGAAGTCGAAGCCGAGTGCGTCCACGTCGGCGTCCATCAGGTGGGCGTACACTTTCTCTTCGAGTGCGCCCCAGTACGTGTGGACGACCACGTCCGCGTCGGTCGCGTCGGAGATGGCGGAGATGGCCTCCGGGACCTGCGCGTCGACGTCCTCACCCGGTGGCGAGAACACCAAGGACGGTTCGAGGAGGAACAGCGTCTCGTGGGTGGGGAACGCGTCCACCTCGTCGGCGAGGAAGTCGCCGACGGCGTCGAGGAACTCGGCTTCGTCGCCGTAGTACTCGTCGGTCGCGAGTTCGGCCAGCGTGTACGGGCCGGGGAGGACGGCCTGCAGCGAGTCGTCGTCGCCGAGGAGGTCGGCGGTGGCGTCCAGTTCGGCCGCGACGTCGCCCGAGAAAGTGAGTTCGCCGCGGACCTGCGGGTCGCGGTAGAAGTTGTTGTTGTCGTAGTAGCGAACGATACCGCCGGTATCGACGTTCTCGTGGACCGTCAGCGGGTGCGCGAGCATGTCGTCCCAGCGAAGTTGCCCCTCGACGACGCGGTCGAGACCCGCGTCGACTTGCTCGGAGACGACTTCCTCGCGAGCGCGGTCGTACGCCGCGACGATATCGGACCCTTCGTTGCCGGAGATAAGGTCGTGTTTCTGGTGGCCTTTCAGGTCGGAGAGCTCCTGTTTCGCCCAATCCGGGAGCGGATACAGTCCCGGTGTGGTCGAGACGAGTTCGGTCATCACTCCTCGTTTCGAAATGACGGGCTATAATATTTCCTGTATCAACAAATGCGCCAGAGTTATTTTAGTGCGAGGACGGTCAGCGTCTCGAACGGGTACGACTCCTGGACGACGACTTCGTGCGAAAAGCCGTTTGCCTCGGCGCGGTCCAGCACGTCGTCGTAGCCCGAAAGACTACTGACGAGAAGCAGCGCCTCCCCGTCCGGCTTAAGAACGCGTCCGACCGCGTCGAGGAAGGGGTCGATGACGGCGCGTCCGTCTTCGCCGCCGGTGAGCGCCGTCTCCATCCAGTCGTCGCGCTCGGCGTCCGGGTCCGCCGGGAGATACGGCGGGTTGAACGCGACGGCGTCGAACGAGTCGTCTCGGAATGGACTGACGAGGTTCCCGCGAACGACCTGAAAGCCGCGTTCGCCCTCTTGTCGGAGCGCGGCGGCTCGTTCTGCTGCCTGTCGGCACGCGTGAGGGTTCAGGTCGCTCGCGACGACGTCGGCGTCGGTCTTTCGGACGAGTTGTTCCGAGACCCATCCCGACCCTGTTCCGACTTCGAGGACGCGTCCCGACACGCGACTGACCGCTGCCTTCGCGAGCAGTCCAGAATCCTCCGCGGGCTGGTAGACGGTGGTGTTCACACCGCGGCGGTCTGCGAGGTCAGTCATCGGCTGTCCTCCGGGTTCGCATCGGCCTGCTCCGCACTGGTGTCGGGTTTCTGGTCATCTGCTTTCCTCTCATCTGCTTTCTGACCGTCTGACTGCTGGCCGTTTCTCTCCGCGGGCGACTCCGCCGGTTCCGTGAGCCGAACTGGGCCGGTCCGCTCACGCGACGAGAGTTCGCGCTGCGGGAACGGTATCGTGATACCCTCCGATTGGAACTCCTCGTGAATCGTGCTGATGACCGCCGTCTGTGCGCGCCACTTCCGGCGTGCGCTCGGCCGGTCTATCCACGGGCGCACCCCGAGAACGACTGCGGAGTCGGCGAATCGCTTCGCGACGACCTGTGGCTTCGGCACCGAGAGTACTTCGTCGAGGTCTTCGACTGCCTCCTGTGCCACCGTCGCGGCCCGTTCCAAGTCGGTGCCGTAGTCGACGCCGACCTCGACGTCGAGGC
This sequence comes from Haloferax larsenii, assembly GCF_024730625.1. NCBI lineage: Archaea > Methanobacteriati > Methanobacteriota > Halobacteria > Halobacteriales > Haloferacaceae > Haloferax > Haloferax larsenii. The sequence goes on along the minus strand of NZ_CP078063.1, from coordinate 2,868,900 downwards.
GGAGACGCCCCTTTCGACTCCGGTTGACGAGGCTCTCGGAACTCACCACGTCGTTGGGAATCATGACGTACTCGCCGTCGAACGTCTGGATGCGAGTGTTCACGACCGTGATTTCGGTGACGATACCCTCGTGGTTTCCGACTTCGACCCAGTCGCCGATTTCGAACGGGCGCGAGAACATGAGGACGAAGCCCGCGAGCAGGGCACCGAGCGTCTGTCGGGCAGCCATCCCGACCACGATGCCGAGGAATCCGGCACCGACGAGGATGCCACCGAGGTTCGCATTCCAGACGCCGAGGATACCGACGAGTGCGACGAGATACGTCGTGACCTGCGTCAGTCGATAGATAATCTCCCGCTGGTGGTCAGATATCTCCGGGCGAGTACTCGCAATCTCCCTGATGAACCGGCCGATGACCGTCGTCAACACGTACGCGCCGACGGCGAGTATCATCGAGAGCGCCAACCGAGCGAGCGTCTCCGTGCCGAGGCCGTACTGCTCGGATATCGCACTGAACTCGGCGCTCGTTGGCCAGATGACGACAAGAAGGCTGCCGCCACCGATAGCCACGACGAGTCGTAAGAGCGTGACTCCGAGGTGCCACACCGGCGACGAAATCGCGTCGATGTCGCGGTCGTGGAGGCGCGCGAGGAGTCGCCAGATAACCGCCACAGTGATGGTGAGAACGACGCTAGCAGCGGCTCTGGCTTCGAACGACGAGAGAATGGTGGAGAGAGGTGCCTCGCCTTGGAGGAGCGACGATACGAACACGGTGGACCAGGCGGCGAACAAGGAAGTGAACATAACCTACAGGCCGACGTCGGCGGCGAGTTGCGCGAGTTCGGCGAACTCCGCGGGCGCCATGTTTCCGGCGCGCTTTCGAAGGACGTCCTCGTCCGCGGCCTCGACGACCGCGTCCGGGTCCGAGAGTCCGGAGATGTGTGGCGTGTTTCGAATCCCGTTTCGGATGGTCTTCCGACGCTGGGTAAACAGCGCCTTCACGAAGTCGAGGAAGAACTCCTCGTCGTCGACCTCGTAGTCGGGCGCGCGCGGTTCGATACGTACGATAGCGCTCTGCACAGCGGGTTGCGGGTCGAACGCCTCGCGCGGCACGATTTCGCAGACGTCGACGTCGCCGTAGTGCTGTGCGCTCACCGAGAGGCGGCCGTACTCCGAGGTGCCGGACTCGGCGGCCATCCGTTCGCCGAACTCCTTCTGGAACATGAGTACGAGCGGCTTACCCTCCGGAAGGAGGCGGAACGAAATCTCCGAGGAGATACCGTACGGGAGGTTCGAGACGCACGCCGAAAAGTCGGGGAGGTCGATTTCGAGGGCGTCGCCTTCGAGCACTGTGAGACGTCCGGCCTCGACTTCCTCGGCGAACTCACGGCGCAGGTGGTCGGCGAACGTTCGGTCCTGTTCGACGACGGTGACGCGGTCTGCCACGTCGAGCAGACGGTCCGTGAGGACGCCCGGCCCGCCTCCGATTTCGAGGACGTGAGACAGGTCTGTGTCCTCGGGGAGGTACGTCGGGATTCGGTCGACGACGCGGTCGTCGACGAGAAAGTGCTGGTCGCGGTCGGGGTCACCGCTGGCCCCTGCACGTCGGATGAGCGCGTCCGGGTCGCGCGCGGCGTCTCCGTGGGTCTGGCCACGTCCGTCGCTCGTCATTGCCAGCAGTAACAGGCGGGCGCGGGTAAAAGTCCCGTTCCGGTTATTGGTCGTTTCGCACGAACGTCTTGTACTTCACGTCGTCGTCGTGGAGTTCGTCGATAATCCGTTCGACGATGACTTCTTTCGGGTGGTGGAGTCCAGAGACACGCTCTTCGAGGTCTTCGAACGACTCGAACGGGCCGTAGCGCTTGCGCTCTTCGAGAATCTTGTCTCGGAGCTTCTTCCCGATTCCGGGGAGGAGATTCAACTGGTGGAGTCGGAGCGTGATAGGTTGGGCGTCGTTGTAGAAGTCGACGAACCGCTTCTCGTCGGCGTCGACGATGTCCTCGACGACGTACTCCACCTCGGAGGAGGCCGTATTAGAAAGGTCGCCGAACGACGACTCCTCGACGCGCTGCACCAACTCGCGGTCTGCGGTCGGTGCGATGGCGACGCGGTCGCCGATGCTCACGTCGGCGTCCTCTTCGAGTGTCAACTCCAAGAGCCGGAAGTTCGTCTCACCGAGTGCGTACGCTATCGGAGCCGAATCGAATCGCCGGTCGTCGTTTCGACGCCCATGTCTGAGTACGTCCAGCAAGACAGCGTACTCAACCGTCGCATCGGCGTCACCGCTCTCCGAAGCTGTCATGCAAGTAACTACGGTGAGCCGATATTTAAATAGTTGGCCGCGCCGTCGCGCGGTCAGACGTACTTCGCGACGACGTTGAGAATCTCGTCGAGTTCGTCGCCCGATAGCGCGTAGCGCTGCTGAGCGTAGACCGCACGGAGTTCGTCGCGGTTCTCCGGGAGGAGGTCCGCGATTTTGATCGCCGTCGGTGCGTCGACCTTCTCTAACTCGGCGAGCTCCTCGACGAGTTCACGAGATTCCTCGGGGTCGAGGTGGGCAAACCGGTTGACGTGCTCGATTGCACGCGCCAGCTCGTAGCGCATTTCGCGCTCTTCGTCGGCAGCGCGGTCGGCCTCGACCTCGGCGAGGAGTTCTTTGACCTCTGAGATGGTCAGATACTCCTCGTCGAGCTTCTCTTTGAAGATGGTCATCGCTTACTGTTGGGCGCGCAGGTGGGCAGGCCGGACGATGACGGTCTTTTCTTTGCCGCCATCGTTGATCTGGACCTTGAATGCGCGACCCTGCTTACCGACGACCTCACCGGTGAGACCGTTGAAGCGCGGGTGGAAGCGACCTTCGCGCACGCTCGGGTCGAGGTTGAGGTGGACCTTCTGACCCTCGTCGAATTCGGCGATAGAGCGCTGCGGCGGGGAGGTACCGCGTTCGCGTGGTTTGTTCGAAAGCTTTCCTCGCGTCCCCTTCATCGGACCGTTGGAGCTCGGCATAGTCGTGAGAACGAGTACTTGCGTCGCCGTTATAAATTGCACGTTACGAACCGCGCGTGTGGGCGAGGCGCGTGGTCGTGTCACACCGTAGTCGGCGGTCGGCAGGCCGTAGTCGGCGGGTCGGCGGGTCGACGGCGCAGTGAGAGGGACGGACTTAACCCGAGTCGGTGCGGCCGTTCGCGTATGGCTGAAGACGAGCGACGCATCGAGACGCGCGCTATCCACGCCGGACAGGAACCGGACGAGGAGACAGGGGCGCTCATGACGCCCATCTACGCGAACTCGACGTACGCACAGGACGGCCCCGGCGACCACCGCGGCTACGAGTACTCGCGCACTGGCAACCCGACGCGGACCGACCTCGAATCGAATCTCGCAGCCCTCGAAGGCGGCGAGTACGGCCGCGCCTTCTCCTCGGGGATGGGCGCAATCAACACCGTACTCAACCTGCTCGAAGCGGGCGACCACGTCGTCGCTGGCAACGACGTCTACGGCGGGACCCACCGCATCTTCACGCAGGTCTACGAGAAGTACGACCTCGAATTCGACTTCGTCGAGACGACCGACCACGACGCCGTCCGCGATGCAGTGCGCGACGACACCGAGCTCGTGTGGGTCGAGACGCCGACGAACCCCCTCATGCGCGTCAACGACATCGAAGCGCTTGCGGACATCGCCCACGAGGTCGACGCGCTCTGCGCCGTCGACAACACCTTCGCGACGCCGTACCTCCAGCGCCCCCTCGAACACGGCGCAGACATCGTCTCGCACTCGCTGACGAAGTACCTCGGCGGCCACTCCGACATCGTCGGCGGCGCGCTCGTCACCGACGACGAGGAACTCGACGAGGAAATTGCGTTCTACCAGAACTCGGTCGGCGCGACGCCCTCGCCGTTCGACTGCTTCCTCGTTCTCCGCGGGACGAAGACGCTCCCCGTTCGAATGGACCGTCACTGCGACAACGCCCGCGAACTCGCTGCGTGGCTCGACGACCACGAGGCCGTCTCTGAAGTCTTCTACCCCGGTCTCGACTCGCACCCGCAGCACGACCTCGCGGCCGAACAGATGGACGACTTCGGCGGCATGCTCTCGTTCGAACTAGACGGCACGCTCGACCAAGCGTCCACCGTCGTCGAGGAGACGGAGGTGTTCACCCTCGCCGAGAGTCTCGGTGGCGTCGAGAGCCTCATCGAACAGCCCGCTGCGATGACGCACGCGGCTATTCCCCGTGAGGAGCGCCTCGAAGCCGGCCTGACCGACGGCCTCATCCGAGTCTCTGTCGGTATCGAACACGTCGATGACATGAAAGCCGACCTCGAACAGGCGTTCGACGCCGCATTCTGAGGGACACGACCCTCTTTTTGAATTGTTTAGACGCGGTCTAGAAGTCCTGTAAGTCTCGTATTCGGTTATTTTCGCGTCGTGGGAACCCGAGTAAGGGTTATTGAGTGTGACGGACAATCACTAGCTATGTCTCAAGAGTCCGTGTCCGTGAGTGGAGAGGTACTACAGAGTCAACAGTCTACGGAGCCGACCGAGCACGTCGACGTGGACTCCGACGAACACGCGGAGTCGAGTCACAAGGCCGAACAGTTCGGCGTCGGCCTCTCGATTGGGTTCCTTCTCGGCGGCATCAGTGGCGTCGCCGTCGGGTCGTTCCCGGTAGCGATACTGCTCGGGCTCTCGCTTGGCGTCGTGCTCGGTCTCTACATGATGGAGCGCCGCTGACCGACCGTCGCGACCCACGACGGGCATCGAGTCGAACGAAAAGCTGCCCGGCGCAGCCGCTCTGCGGCATGGAGTTTTTGAAAAGGTCGGACGTCAGTTCAGATACGGCCGACGTTTTCGACAGAGACGCTTTCGACACCGTCGACTTCGGTGAACGCCTCTTCGACAGCTTCGGTGCCACCGGCATCGTCGGGGACGATGACCGTCGGCAGGAGGGCGACGAGACCGAACGCGACGTCGTCGCGCTCGAAGCCCTTGATCTTGGCTCCCTCGGGGAGGGAATCTTCGAGCTTGTCCTCGAGGTCGTCGAGGTCCAGCTCGGGGCTGTTCGGCATGACCTTGATTTTAGCAGCTACTTTTCCCATCGTTATGGACCCAGGAAACTGCAGTCGGGGCACTCGTAGAGGTTACTCTGCTTGCGGCACTTGGAACAACGCGAAATCTCCTTGCCACAATCCGGACACTTGAAGGTCGCGGCGCTCATGCCGGCAATGTTGATGCCACAGGACACGCACTGGTGAGCGTGTCGCTGTTCTGCCTCGCTCATACGATGACTAACCGAGGCGCGACTTTTAACCGTTGTCTTTCCGGGTTCCAAATGGTGTGTCGCGGTCACACGCTTCCCGGCAGGGATGTCCTCATCCGAGTGCGAGCGGTGTCACGAGCACGCACATCAGGTGGACGCGCCGACATCCGAGTCGCGGTGGAAGGTGTCCGACGGCGGCGGCGACGACGAGCACCACGACGCCAACGGCGCCCGCGAACGCCCACGACAAGGCGACGAGGAAGACACAGACCACCGCGACGAGTCGCCGTTGGTCGAGTCGTCCGACGAGTGCCAACACGCGGTCGCCGAGCGTTGGGACGAGGAGCGCCCCGCAGACGCCCGCGACGAGGGTGACGGGGAGTGCAATCGAGAGTCGCGACGGGAGGTCGGCCGCCACGAGCGCCACGAGCGCACCAGTTCGCGGCGTCCCCAACCCGGCCAACGCGAAGAGCGCGAACACTGACGTCGCTGTCGTCGCGGCGCTCGTGGCCACGACGTACGACCGCGCGGCTGTATCTTGGTCGGCACTCGGCAGTGCAGCCAACGCGAGCGTCCCCGCCACGCCAGCGGAGACACCCGGCAGGTACCCGACGAGCGCACCGCCGCCGCTTCCGGCGAAGATGCTCCGCGCGAGCGTGGCCGGGGATATCGCAAGCGCGGCATCCCCCTGTGGTGGCACTCCCGCCCCGTCTTTCGCGTCGAGGAGGACGGGAACGCCGAACAATCCGGCGAACAGCGGGCTCAACAGTCCGCCGACTGGAAGCGGCCCATTCGTGGGCCAATCGAGGACAGCAAGCCCCAGTGCCGATGCGGCGACGATGGTGACGACTGCGGCCACGCGCGCTCGCGTCGACGCTTCGGTCCACACGAGCGCGACCACGACTGCGAGTAAGACTGCCCAGAGGTGCTCGCGAACCACCGGGTAGACCTGCGTCGCCGCCGCTGTGAACGGGACTGCAATCGGAACGGCGAGACACAGCGCGACGCCGCTTCCGACAGCCGAGAGACGGAGCGCTTCGCGTCCGCGCCCGCCGAGGACGAGCCGGTGTCCCGGCAGCGACCCGGCTGCGAGTCCTGCGTCGGGGACGCCGAGCGCGAGCGACGGAACGATGTCGAGGAACGTGTGGACGGTCGCGGCCGCGAGGACTGCTGCTGCGACGGCCGTCGGTGGGCCCGGAACGCGAGCCGCGACACTCGCCACGAGGAGTGCGAAGGCGTTCGCGTGAAGCCCCGGCACGAGCCCGGAACACGTGCCGAGGAGGATACCCACGGCGACGCCCGCGAAGACGGGTCCGTCCGAACCGAGCATCTCCCACATCGGACCGCGATGGCCCCGGCTTGGGATATGAAGCTACGCAGTGGGGCGGCACAGACTGTAGCGAGTACTGTCGCTCTGCGCGCAGTGTCGAAAGAAATCAGAGTTGTTCGACGAGTTACGCCGCGTGTGCGGCGGAAGACTCGTGGCGTTTAACCGAAGAGCGCGCCGAGGCCTTCGCCGTCTGCCTCTTCGTCTTCGTCGTCGCCTTCGTCTTCGTCGGCAGCCTCGTCTTCGGCTGCGTCGGCTTCGTCGTCGTCGTCAGCCGTCTCGACTTCGCCACCAGCGCCGCCCGCAGCGGGAGCGGGGGCAGCGGCGGCCGTCTCGATGGCCTCTTCGATGTCGACGTCCTCGAGCGCGGCGACGAGCGCCTTGACACGGGACTCTTCGACATCGACACCGGCAGCGTCGAGCACTGCGGTGATGTTCTCTTCGTTGATCTCTTCGTCCGTCTCGTTCAGGATGAGAGCAGCGTAGACGTATTCCATTGTTGTGTTCCTCGTAGTGTGTTGTTAGAACAGAGAGCCGAGCGCGTCGCCTGCGTCTTCGTCGCCGTCGTCATCGTCGGCGTCCTCGTCAGCATCGGCGTCCGCTTCGGTCTCTGCGGGTTCTTCGTCAGTCGATTCTTCTTCCTCTGCGGCGGGCGCGCTAGGCGCGGAGACGCCGCGGAGTTCCTCGGGAAGCGCCTCTTCGTCGTCGATCTGTGCGGCGAGCGCCCGAAGCTGGGCGTCTGCCTTCGAGACGAGTTCCGGCATGAAGTCCGGACTCTCGATGTTCGCGAACAGACCGACGGATTTGGCTTCGCCAGTCGCCTTCGCGATGAGCGTCGGCGCGGTCTGGGCGGTCGGGTAGACCGCGTTGACCGAGAGGTTCGTCGCGGCGGCGACGGCCGACTGGATGTCGGCGCGGTACTCGTCCACGTCGATTTCGAGTTCGTCGGGTTCGAACAGGACGCCTTCGGAGAAGACGCCACGAAGGTCGAGACCGACCTCCTTGGGTTCGATACCGAGTTCGGCGAGAACGTTGGAGAGTTCCTCGGAGACTTCCTCGCCCTCGTCGAGGACCTGGGAGTCTTCGGTCACCTTGATGGAGCCGTCCATAATGCGCGCGGACGCACCGACCTGCTGGAGTTCGCCAACGAACGGACCCGGGTCCACACCCGTGTCACCCTCGGGGATGACGATGTCGTTCGGAGCGACCTCACCAGCGTTGATGGGCGCGGGCGTCTTCGACGCTTCGAGCTCCTTGAACAGCGCGAACGGATTGTCGTTCGTGCCGATGAGCGCCACCTGTCCGGCGACGTACTCTTTGAGTTCCTCGAATCCGTCGTCGACTTCGTCGAGCGCGCGGTTCACGAGCGTGTTACGGCTCATGCGCACCTGGGCCGAGCCGTGCAGCTCGCGGCGCATGGCCTGGAGCTGTCGGCTCGGGATGCCCGCGACGCCCACGACGCCGACGGATTCGTAGCCTTCGATGAAGTCGACGAGTTCGTCGACTTCTTCACGCTTCCACTGAGGGATCTCTTCCGTCTGTCGGACACCGGACTCGCTCATGCGGGCACCTCCACGGATGGGCCCATCGTGGTCTTCACGAAGACCGAGTCGATGTTCAGGGGACCCTTTTCGAGGGTCGCCTCGAGACGACGGATGATGACGTCGATGTTCTCCGCAATCGAGTCAGGATCCATGTCGTCCGCGCCGACACGCGTGTGGAACGTGCGTCGGTCGCGGGAGCGGAGTTGCACCGTGTTCTTCATCCGATTCACCGTCTCGGCGACGTCGTCATCAGGCTGAAGCGGGGTCGGCATCTTACCGCGGGGACCGAGGACGGTACCAAGGTAGCGACCGATGTCCTGCATCAGTGCTGCCTCGGCAACGAAGAAGTCGGTCTCGTCGGCAAGGTCCTTCGCCGCATCGGTGTCGTCACCGAGGTCTTCGAGCTCGTCGGGCCCGAGAACCTCGTCGGCGACACTCTCAGCTTGGAGCGCGGTCTCACCGGTCGCGAACACCACAATCTGGGTGTCTTGGCCGGTGCCAGACGGGAGCACGATGCTCTCGTCAACACGCTTTGACGGGTCGTTAAGATCCAAATCGCGCAGGTTCACGGCGAGGTCAACCGTTTCGCGGAAGTTCCGCCCGGGTGCCTCGTCGAGTGCGCGAGAGACTGCGTCAACTATTGTATCTGCCATTATTCACCTCCGTAGTACGCAGGATTGCTCCTACGGGTCAGTGAAACAGGCTGCTGCCTGCCTCGTCCGGCAGGACGAGTAGGCTCGACTTAAGTCCGTCGAAGAAAGGGCGTCGAAACGCCCGAATTCGGGCGTTTCGCGTGGCAAGAGACCACACGCGGACTGCGCAGCCGCTGGCCGCGACGTGGTGGAGAGGAGAAAACGGGTCGAGAGAACCGACCCGACGGAAAGGGCGATTCGACGCGGTCGAGACGATTATTCGTCGTCGAACTGGTCGTCGAACTCGCCGCCGTCGATACGCTCCTTGAATTCACGAGCGTCCTCGCCCTCGATGGTGACGCCGAGGGACGCACACGTCCCGGCGACTTCCTTCGAGGCGTTCTTGAGGTCGTACGCGAGCAGGTCAGAGGACTTCTGCTCGGCGACCTTCTTCAGCTGTTCGATGGACATGTCGGCGACGAAGTCCTTCTGGGGTTCGCCGCTGCCGGTGTCGAATCCGACTTCGTCCTTGACGAGTGCAGCCGTCGGTGGGACACCGACTTCGATAGAGAACGAGCCGTCGTCCTCGTACTCGACGGTAACGGGCACTTCCATGCCGTCGAACGCTGCCGTCTGGTCGTTAATCTGGTTGACGACGTCCTGCACGTCGACGGGGGTCGGGCCGAGTTCCGGGCCGAGCGGCGGGCCGGGGTTCGCCTTCCCGCCGGGAACGAGTACTTCGATAGTTCCAGCCATACGTGGAAACACCGTGTGGCGACTTTTAACGGTTTTCTTTCGCCCGGAGATGTATGAGAAGACTACGCACGGCGGCGGCAGCAACCCCGTCGCGCGCGATTTGGTCGGCTATGCACCAGCTGGCTCGGGTCGGGGGCCGCTCGCGGTACAGGATGACGCCGGGGGGTTACAGGTCGACGCCGAAGGAGTCCACGTCGCCAGCGAGTTCCGCCATCGCGCCGAGGAGTGCCGCCACGTCGTCGAGGTCGTCGGTCGAGACGACTTCGACGGGCGTGTGCATGTAGCGGTTCGGAATGCCGATGTTGAGCGACGGAATGCCGGAGCGACTCGTGTAGAAGGCGTCGGCATCGGTGCCGGTGTAGCTCCCGGCAGCCTGCAGTTGGACGTCGATGTCTGCCTCGGTCGCAGCGTCGCGGGCGAGCGAGACGACGTTCGGATGGTTGGCGCTGCCGCGGGAGACGACCGGTCCCTCACCGAGTTCGATTGGACCTTTCGCCTTGCCCGGCACGTCCGGGTTGTCCGTCGCGTGGGTCACGTCGACCGCGACCATCGCGTCGGGGTCGAGGTCGTAGCCGACCATCTTCGCACCCTGTACGCCGACTTCTTCTTGGACTGTACTGACTGCGTAGACCGTCGCGTCCACGTCGTTTTCGACGGCGGCGCGAAGCCCTTCGGCGGCCGACCACGTGCCGACGCGATTGTCCATTCCGTTGGCCGCGACGCGGTCGCCCGCGAGGTCGCGCACTCGGGCTTCGACCGTCACGGGGTCGCCGACTTCGACGTAGTCTTTGGCCTCGCCCTTGGTGGTCGCGCCGATGTCGACGAACTGCTCTTCGAGGTCGTCGTACTCTTCGCTGCCGGTGTCCCGGAGGTGAATCGCGGTCTGGCCGATGACGCCGGAGACGTCGCCGTCGTCGGTGTGGACCGTGACGTGCTGGCCTTTCGAGACGGTGCGGTCAGCGCCGCCAATCGCGTCGATGCGGATGAATCCGTTGTCGTCGATGTCGCGGACGATGTAGCCAATCTGGTCGGCGTGGCCGGTAAAGGCGATTTCGGGGCCGGTCCCGGACCCTTCGTGGACGGCGACGGCGTTTCCGTAGGCGTCGACCGTCACGTCGTCGGCGAACTGCGAAACGTAGTCGACCCACACGCGCTGGCCGTCGATTTCGTAACCAGACGGGCTGGGAGTCGTCAGCAAATCGTCGAGGAAGGCACGGCGGTCTTCGTCCATAGAGAGACCTCATTGGTCGTCCGTGAAGAACACAGCGAAAGTGTGCCGCACCGACGCGTTCGCCGCAACGACTATCTCGTTTGTGAGCGTAGTATGAGTATGGCCGATTTTACCCTCTTCGAGGTGCACCTGCACGACGGATTCGAGTTCAGCCCGACCAACCGCGCACCACTCATGGGCGCCCAAGACGAATCAGATGACGACTACGACGTGGAGTTCGAAGACGACGCCGAAGTCGACTACGAAGCCGAATACGAATCGGCGTCCAAAGGCGGGTCCAAGATGGGCCTCCTGTTCGGTCTCGTCCTGCTCATCGGCATCGCCGCCGGCGTCCGCTACCTCCGTGGCGGCGACGACCTCGACGAACTCGCCGACCTCGACGAGCGCGAGGAAGTCGAACTTGGTGCCTGAGCGCGCAGTACACCCTCATTTTGTTCGGCGGGCGATGTCGTAACACAGTGGCGACACCGGTCGGATACGCTTAAGCGAGTCCCACAGAAAGCCCGGAACATGACCGTTTCGAGCGCCCCCGGCAAGGTGTATCTCTTCGGGGAGCACGCCGTCGTCTACGGGGAACCCGCCGTTCCGTGCGCTGTAGAGCGACGCGCGACTGTCTCCGTGACCGCCCGGGACGACGACCACGTTCGCGTCCGTGCCGAAGACCTGAGTCTCAACGGCTTTACCGTCGAGTACAGCGGTTCGACCAGTGACCGTCCGGACGTCGATGTTCCCGCCCCCCTCGTCGAGGCGGCGGTCGGCTACATCGACGCGGCCGTCGAACAGGCACGAGACGCCGCCGACGCGCCCGACGCTGGCTTCGACATCACGGTCCAAAGTGACATCCCGCTCGGCGCTGGCCTCGGTTCGTCCGCGGCCGTCGTCGTCGCCGGAATCGACGCCGCGACCCGCGAACTCGGCGTCGAACTCTCGCCGCGCGAAATTGCTGACCGCGCCTATCAGGCCGAGTACGAAGTCCAAGACGGTCAGGCCTCGCGCGCGGACACGTTCTGCTCCGCGATGGGCGGTGCCGTCCGCGTCGAGGGCGACGACTGCCGAACCATCGACGCGCCCGCCCTTCCGTTCGTCATCGGCTTCGACGGCGGCGCGGGCGACACCGGCGCGCTCGTCGCCGGCGTCCGCGACCTCCGCGAGCAGTACGACTTCGCCGCCGACACCGTCTCGACCATCGGCGACATCGTCCGCCGCGGTGAGACGCTACTAGCCAATGCCGACCCGGACGAGGACCCATCCGACGAGTTCCTCTCCGAACTCGGCGGCTTCATGAACTTCAACCACGGTCTCTTGGAAGCGCTCGGCGTCTCCTCGCGCTCGCTCGATTCGATGGTCTGGTCGGCCCGTGAGGCGGGCGCACACGGGGCGAAGTTGACTGGTGCGGGCGGCGGCGGCTGTATCGTCGCCATCGACCCGACCCCGGAGACGATGACGGCGCTCCGGTTTACACCCGGATGCGAAGACGCCTTCCGCGCCGAGCTTGCGACCGAGGGCGTGCGCGTCGAAGAACCGCCAGAAGCTGCCGAATCGGCGGGAAGCGACGACTCGTTCACGGAGGATTCGGCGTGAGTCTCGTCGTCCTCAAACTCGGCGGGAGCGTCGTCACCGACAAAGACGAGCCAGAGACGGTGGACGAAGCTGGTCTCGCGGCAGCTGCCGACGCGGTCGCTTCCCTCGCCGAGACCGGACAGGTCGTCGTCGTCCACGGCGGCGGGAGCTTCGGTCACCACCACGCGACCGAACACGGCGTCTCTTCGGAGTCCGGGACCGACGACGCGCGCGGCATCCGCGCAATCCACGACGCGATGAAGGACCTGAACGACGCCGTCCTCGACGCCCTCGCCGACCGCGACGTGGCCGCGCTGCCGGTTCACCCGCTTTCGGCCGGTGCCCGCGAGAAAGACGGGTCGCTCTCGCTGTCGCTTTCGGCCACCGACGCGATGCTCGACGAAGGGTTCGTTCCAGTTCTCCACGGCGACGTGATTGCTCACGCCGAGAAGGGCGCGACCATCGTCAGCGGGGACGACCTCGTGGTGTCGCTGGCAAGCGGACTCGACGCCGACCGCGTCGGCCTGTGTTCGACTGTCCCCGGCGTGCTCGACACCGACGGTGACGTGATTCCCGAAATCACGGCGTTCGAGGACGCGGCTGACGCGCTCGGCGGGTCGGACTCGACGGACGTGACCGGCGGCATGGCCGCCAAGGTACAGAAGTTGCTCGCACTCGGTGCGCCCGCGCACATCTTCGGTCCGGACGGACTGTCTGCGTTCGTCGCTGGCGAGTCGCCGGGGACTGTCGTGCGCGGCGAGTAGGCGCAGAACCGACGTGTTCGGGTCGCCGTCAGCCTTCAGCTAGAATTCCAGCACCATCCCGTCTTCTGCGACCGCGACGTCGCCGTCGAAGTGACTCTCGACGCTCTCGACGAGTTCGTCTGTCACGCGGTCGGCGTGCGGATAGAGGTGCGTGAGGTACACCGATTCGATGTCGCTCCCGGAGAGAACTTCGCCGAGTGCACTCGGCGTCGGGTGGTTCGACACCTCGATGTCGTCCGGGAACGAGCAGTCGTGAACGAGGACGCTCGCGCCGTCGGCGAACTCCACGAGGCCGTCGAACGCCTCGGTGTCGCCGGAGAAGACGAAGTCGTTCTCTCCTCGTTCGTGCGTAAACCGGTATGCGAGCGTCGGCATCGAGTGGCGAACCTCGTAGCCCATGACGTCGAATCCGGCGATACCGAACTCGTGCGGGCCGACCTCTCGAATCTGGAGGTCGAGTTTACCCTGCATGTAGTCGTGGACATCGAGCAGCCCTTCGACGAGTGCCTCGGTCCCCTCGGGGCCGACGATTTCGAGGTCGTCTTCGCCGACCAGCCAGCGGGCCTTGATGAGGGGCATGAGGTCCGAGACGTGGTCGAGGTGGTGATGCGTGAGAAGAACCGACGAGATTCCTTCGTACCCGACCGTGGTTTCGGCGAGTCGTTCGAGGACGCCCGACCCGCAGTCGACGAGAATCGCGTTCGTCTCAGATTCGAGCAACAACCCGGTCTGTCCCCGTCCAGAGACGGGCATCGCACTGCCAGTACCGAGAAACGTGACGCGCATACGATGTTATACCACGCTTCGTGCGATAGTACTTGCGTCCTAACATACCAACGGACAATAATGATAAATTTGATATTACACAAGTTTCTTTTCGTGAGTGAGATTGTGTCTCGCATTCGCACACTACTTTCCCACGGTGTCTTCGCCGTTCTCGGCGTCTATGCAGTGGTATCGCTCGCATTCCTCATCGTCGCGCTCACTCCAGACCCCGGTGAGGCGTTCATCGCCCACCAGCTTGCTCGGACGGGGCAGGGCGACAAAATCGAAGCAAAACTACAGGCGTACCGAGCAGCCCGAAACCTCGACAAACCAGTCACCATCCGCTACATCCGGTGGATGATTGACATCACAGTGTTCGACTGGGGTCGCTCGCTCGCAACTGGTCGTCCCGTGCTCGGGATGGTGCGTGGTGGTCTCTCTTACACGCTCTCGTACGTCGTCCCCGGCGTCCTGTTCGGGACGCTCGGCGGTATCTGGGCGGGACTGTCAGGGTCACTCGACGACCAGTCGCGGTCACGACGTGGCCTGTCGGTCGTTTCGTACGTGGCCTTTGGTGTGCCAAGCTTCTGGCTCGCCGCTATGTTCCTCACCGCAATCGCCCCGGAGATATCTTGGTTCCCGGATATTCTCCCAACTGACGGCCTATTTACGTCCCAGACCGCGCTGTTTCTCGTTCCCCCCGCGATAATCGTCGCGGCGAACGTCTTCGCTGGACAGCTCAGGTACGCCCGCACCAAGGGTCGTGAGTACTTCCAGTCCGACTTCGTCCGACAGCACCAGGCAATCGGCATCAGCCGGTGGCGCGTCATGTGGTACGTCCTCCGTGTCGCCGCCGTCCCGTTACTCGCGGTGTCGCTTGCGGACCTCATCGCCATCCTCGTCATCAACATCTTCGTCATCGAATTCGTCTTCAACATCCCCGGCATCGGCCTGCTCACCTATCAGGCCATCCTCGACCGCGACATGCCGGTCGTGTTGGGAATGACGATGGTAGTCGCGCTCACCGGCATCGGTGTGAACTTCCTTCAGGAAGTCGCAAACACGGTTCTGGACCCGCGAATCGGTGACGACGGAGGTGCCGCATGAGCGACCTTCTTCCCAGCCGGTGGACCGACAACGACTCGGTGAACGGTCTCGGACTGCGACCGATTGTCGTCATCGTCGGACTCGTCAGCTTCGCGGCGCTCGCGTGGTACTCGTTTTTCGTCGAGTCGCTTCCGTACCTCGACGGGCTTCGCAGAATCGACTTCCTGTTCATTCCGGCGCTGTTCCTGTTTGCCGTCTACGGCGTCATCCCACTGCTGGTCGAACCGACTCGGGCAAAGCCAGTCTGGGACTACGCGAAAGGACGACCGCTGGTGTTGTTCAGCCTCCTGTGGGTCGTCGGATTCGTCGTCGTCGGACTGGTCGCCCCGATTTTCATCGAGCGGTCGTTCGACCTGAGCGCGACTCACCAGCCGCCAGCGTTCACGACCATCCCGAGTACATTCTCGAACGACTGTCTCGGGACGCTCGCCAATGGGCGCTGTTCTGGCACGCTGGCACACCCCCTCGGAACGACGAGTATCGGTCGTGACGTACTGGCGCTCGCCATCTTCGGGACGCGCGAGGCGCTCACGTTTGCGACTATCGTCGCCGCCCTGCTCGTCCCCATCGCCACCTTCGTCGGCGTCCTCGCCGGATACATCGGCGGCTGGACGGACGAGGTTCTGATGCGGGTCGTCGACGTGCAGCAGACACTCCCGGCGTTCGTCATCTACCTGATTGCGAGCTTCCTCTACGGCGAAAGCCAGTTCCTCCTCGTCGCCGTCTTCGGCCTCACGAGTTGGGGAAGCGTCGCACGAATCGTCCGCAACGAGACGGTCCACCTGCGCGCGAGTGAGTTCGTCTCCGCCGCAGTCGTCGTCGGCGCTGGAACGCCGCACATCCTTCGCAACCACATCCTCCCGAAGCTGTCCGGCTCTATCGTCACCGCTGTCACGCGACAGATTCCGATGTTGCTCCTCGTCGAGGCGGCGCTGTCCTACATGGACCTGACGGTCGTCACCACGGGGTCGTGGGGTGTGACGATTCGAACCGGAATGAACTACTTCCCGCGAGCGTGGTGGGTTTCGGCCGTCCCGGTCGTTGCCCTCTGTATCACGGTCGTCGCCTTCAGCGTGCTCGGTGACGCGCTCCGGCACGTGTTCGACCCGAAGATGAGTAGCTAACTACTCACGGACGCGTGAGTGACTGTCCGCCCCGCGACCGACCGGCTGGCAGGGCACAACCCTCATACTTACGCAGGCTAACCCCCACGCAATGACCCAACGCGGCCGGTCCCTTCTCGCGTCGCGGGCCGACGAGTACGACTTCGACCCCGAAGCCGTCGCTGTCGCCGACGAGGACGTACTCGGCCTCTTGGAACCCGCCGTTCAGGAGTGGTGGGTCGACCAGTTCGGCGAGTTCGTCCCCGGCAACGGCGGCTTTTTCACCCCGCCACAACGCGGTGCGATTCCCCTCATCCACGAGGGGGAAAATTCCCTCATCTGTGCCCCGACCGGGTCCGGCAAGACACTCGCCTCGTTTACGGCCATCATCAACGAGTTGTTCCACCGGGACCGCGAGTCGCCCGACGGTCTCGACAACTCGGTGTACTGTCTGTACGTCTCGCCTCTCAAATCACTCGCCAACGACATCCACCGCAACCTGACCGAACCACTGGACGGAATCGCCGACATCGCCGCCGAGCGTGGCGAGACAATCGACATTCGCCACGCCATCCGCCACGGCGACACCTCGTCGGCAGACCGCCAGAAGATGCTCGACGAGACGCCGCACATCCTGAATACGACGCCGGAGACGCTCGCCATCCTGCTGAACTCGCCGAAGTTCAAAGAGAAACTCCGAACCGTCGAGTACGTCGTCGTCGACGAGATTCACAGCCTCGCCGAGAACAAACGCGGGACGCACCTCTCGGTCTCCTTAGAGCGGTTAGAAGACCTCGCCGAGTCGTCGCCGACGCGCATCGGGTGTTCTGCCACCGTCGAACCCCTCGATACCGTCGCGGAGTATCTCGTCGGCTGTGACGGCGGCGAGCCGCGAGACTACGAAATCGTGGACACGCGCTTCGTCCGCGACTTCGACCTCGAACTTGAATGTCCGACCGATGACCTGATTCGAACGCCGCGAAGCGAGGTTCAATCGCGGTTCTACGACCGCCTCCACGAACTCGTCTCCACACATACAAACACGCTCGTGTTCACGAACACGCGCTCCGGGGCCGAGCGCGTCCTCCACAACCTCCGCAAGGACTTCGACGACATCGACGAGACGAATTCCGGGTGTCACCACGGCAGCCTCTCGAAAGAGCGCAGACAGGAAATCGAGTCGAAACTGAAAGCCGGCGAGTTGCAGGTCGTCACCACCTCGACGAGCCTCGAACTCGGCATCGACATGCCGCACATCGACCTCGTGGTGCAGGTCGGGTCGCCGAAGTCGGTCGCCTCGCTCCTCCAGCGCGTCGGCCGCGCCGGCCACCAACTCGGACAGACCGTCGAAGGTCGGGTCATCGCCCTCGACAGGGACGAACTCGTCGAGTGCGCTGTGATGCTCAAGAAGGCCGAAGAGGGGTTCGTCGACCGCGTGTTCGTCCCCGAGAACACCTTCGACGTGGCCGCCCAGCACGTCTACGGCATGGCCATCAACGAGATTCGCCCGGAGTCCGAGATTCGGGAGACGCTCCGCCGCGCGTACCCTTATCGGAACTTCTCCGACGAGGACTTCGAGCACCTGTTTCGCTACCTGACGGCCGACTACGACGGCCTCGAAGACAAGAACGTCTACGCGAAAGTCTGGCGAGACACCAACGACCCGCCGGACGGCGAGCACCACTACCCGGAGTACCCCGTCGGCGAACCCCTCGTCGGCAAGCGCGGGCGAATGGCGCGCGTCATCTACATGACCAACATCGGGACGATTCCCGACTCCTTTACCTGCGACGTGGTCACTCGCGGGTCGAACGAGTGGGTCGGCACCCTCGACGAGGGCTACCTCGACACGCTGGAGAAAGGCGACGTGTTCGTCCTCGGCGGCGACAACTTCGCTTATCGATACCGCCGCGGGTCGAAGGTGTACGTGGACAGGACCGCCCAGCGGCCGACCGTCCCCTCGTGGTTCTCCGAGCGTCTGCCCCTCTCGTACGACCTCGGGAGAGAGATTGCGTCGTTCCAAGCCGAAATCGCGGCGCGTCTCCAGTCGGGCGGCCAGCCAGCGGTTCGCGCGTGGCTTCGGGACTTCCCGCTCGACGAAAACAGCGTCCGAGCCATCACGCGCATGTTCGACGAGCAACTCCGCTACGCCGGGGTAGAAAGCGTCTCGACACCGGACCGTCTCGTCGTCGAAGCGGAACTCGACCGCGAGACGTACCGCCGACACTTCTACGTCCATTGCACTTTCGGCAGGCAGTTCAACGACGGCCTCTCGCGCCTGCTCGCGTACCACGCGGCCCGACGAACCAACGCGAACGTGCAGGTCGCCGTCGCCGACAACGGCTTTTCGCTGTCGATGCCGCTGAACCGAAAAATCGACCTCGCGGGCATCCTCCGCGACCTCGACCCCGACACCGTGGTCGAAGACCTGCGGGCCGCACTCGGCGGGACCGACCTCCTGAAGCGCTACTTCCGCATCAACGCCACGCGCTCGCTGATGATTCTGAAACGCTACAAGGGCTACGAGAAGTCCGCCGCCCAGCAACAGGTCTCCTCGGAGATGCTCTTGTCGTTCGCACAGGACTTAGACGACTTCGCCGTGATAGAAGAGACCTACCGCGAGATTCTCGAAGACAAACTCAATCTCGCGGCCATTGAGGACGCTGTCTCCGCCATCGCCGCGGGCGAGATGGACGTCGTCGATAAGCAGGTCTCGACGCCGACACCCCGGGCGTTCGGCCTCGCGACGCTCATGGCGAGTGACGTGGTTCTCGCCGAAGACGAGAGCGCGGCGCTCCGGGCGTTCCACGACCGCGTGCTCGACGAAATCGGCGAAGACGACGTCGAGCTCGACGTGTCCTGACCGGCGGGGTTGCGAGCGTCGCCACCGCCCTCGTCACACGAGAAGCGTGTTCAGCGCGTCCGGAACCACGAGAACACGGCTCCCGTCCTCGATTGCGTCTGCGACCGACTCGCGGGCGTGCATGAGACAGTCGTCAACGACATCGGGCGACGCCGAGTTCGTCACGAACACGTCGTAGTCGCGGAGGACGCGCGCGACGACGAAGGCCCGTTGCGCGCCCGGTTCGTACCCCTCGCGCATCGACTCGTAGAGCGATGCTGCGTCCGCTGCGGTCGAGAGGGCGTCGTAAAACCGCTGCTCGCCGGTCCCCTCGCCCGCACCCTCGGGAAGTGCCGCGGGGACGACGAGTCGCCCGCCCTCCCGAAGCGGGTTTCGGTCGCCGAGGGCGACGTAGGTTGCGGCGCGAGTCGCCTGATAGAGATTCGCGTCTTTCGGCGCGCCGACGCCGCAGACGACCGCGTCGTACTCGTCGTCGATGGCGACAGACAGTGCTTCGCGCGCGGCCTCAGCCAAGGACCGGACGACCGAGACTGGGTCACCCGCGGCCGCGCCGAGAAACCCGCTCGGTCCCTTCGTCACGTTGAGACAGAAGTCCGGGCCGCCGACGAGTCCGGCCCGGTCCAGCGTCTCGCGGAAGGGGTTGCCTCGGACGCGACCCAGTCGGACACCGCCACGGGAGAGCATCGTCGGACCGTGAGTATAGCGGATAATCGACTCCGACCCGGCACCGATGACGACGGTCTTCGCGCCACCGGAGAAGCCCGCGTACTGGTGTGGTTCGACCATCCCGGTCGAGAGAACGATGTCGGCTGACGCGATGGCGGGGTGCACTGCGACTGGACAGCCATCGACAGCGCCGAGTGTGACTACCGAACCGGGGTCGTGGTTCACCGCGAGGTCGGCGTACTCGCCGAGTCCGTCGCGGAGTTCCTCGTCGGTCATCGGGCGATGGAGTCCGAGGCCAACGACGACCGTGACGTTCTCGCGTGGGACCGGCAGGTGGTCGAAGAGGACGTCCAAGAGCACGTCGTCGGGCGTGTCGCGGGTTACGTCGGTGACGACGATTGCCACGTCGTCGGTCGAATCGACGAGTGAGGCAAGCGGCGGGCCGTGGGTCGTCTCCATCGCTGCCTCGGCGGCGGTCCGGGGGTCGACCGGGTCGCCACCGGGCGGGCGAGCAACGTCCACGTCGCACGACGGGAGCGAAAGCGAGATGGTCCCGTCTCCGAGGGGGAGGTCCATGCCTCGGAGTTCGGCAGCGGAAAGGTGAATCTGTCGGCGAGTCGATGTCCGGAAGTGGCGGGCAGTAACTATCGCCGCGCCCACTGCAACATCCGGTCGTAGAACGGGTCGGATTCGAGCGCGTCCGCGTCGCCGACGAGACAGAGCGCCTTCTTCGCCCGGGTGAGCGCCACGTTGATGCGACGGTGGTCCTCGAACAGCGGCCCGTCTAAGTCGCCGGTGGCGACGAACGAGACGATGATGACCTCCTTCGACGACCCTTGGAAGCGGTCCACCGTATCGACAGTCACATCGGTTCGACGGGAGATTTCGGCCACCTGCGCGCGGAAGGGCGCGATGACGCCGATGTCCTCGGGCGCGACGCCCGCGGCTTCGTAGGCGGCGACTATCTCTGCCACGCGGTCCGCTTCGGTTGGGTTCGTGTTGCCGACGCGACGCCCGCCGGGGTCGACGAACGAGACCGGGTCGGCGAGAGCGTCGGGCAGGTCGGCGGCGTCCACGTCGAGGTCACGGAGGTGCTGGGCCGCGACGGGGCCGGTCGCTGGGCGGAGTGCACCGTCGTAGAACTCCGCGGAGGCGAACGCCTGAATGCGCTGGGACATCCGGTACTGGCGGTCCAGCATCACCGACGCCTCCGGGTAGGTCTCGATGAGTCGCTGGAACAGCGAGGTCTGGAGGTCGTTTTCGGCGCGGACGACCGGCGGCAGTTGTTTGTGGTCGCCGACGAGGACGAACCGGTCTGCGAGGTTTACGGCGGCGAGCGTGCCGGGTTCGGTCAGTTGCGACGCTTCGTCTACGAGCGCCACGTCGAAGGACTGCTCGCGCATCACGCGCGACCCGCAGGTGGCGGTCGTCGCGGCAACGACCGGGGCGTCGTGGAGGGAACCTGCGAGGGTGTTCGGGTCACCGCTTCGAGAGAGTCGAACGTCCTGCATGTCCTCACGGACGCCCGTCTCGGTTCCGACGCGGACGATGTCTTCGAACCCTTGGTCGCGCAGGGCTTCCAGCGCGTTGTCCACGGCGCGGTTCGTGAAGGCCGACAGGAGAACGCGGTTGCCGTCTTCGACGAGAGCGCGGATGGTCCGGGCAATGGTGTAGGTCTTACCAGTCCCCGGCGGCCCGTGGATGAGTGCCACGTCGTCGGCGTCGACCGCGAGACTGACTGCCTCGTCTTGCTTCTCGTTGTTGTCGATGTAGGTCGTGTCCGGGGAGCGGTCCGAAAACTCGGGGTCGCGGCGGCCGAACAGCACGTCTTTGCGGTCGGGCGACCCCTTGAGAACGGCGTCGTGGAGTGCCGTAAGGAGGCGGTCGACGGTGAGTTCCGAGGGGTACACGTCGAGACGGCGCAGCGGGACCGGTTCGTCGGTGGTGACGACAACTTCCTCGCCGAGTTCGACGATGCGCGCGAGTTCGGCGTGGCCCTCAACCGGGTCGCCGTCACTGGCGAGTGCAACGTCGCCCGCGCGGAGTTTCGAGACGGCATCGTCCGTCTTCTTCGCGCGGAGTTCCCACGTCCCGTCGGGGCGCTCCTCGCGGCCGAGGGGTTCGAGACCGATAACCGCCCGGTCGTCGTCGGCGCGTTCCTCGGCGGACTGTTCCCAGAGTTTGCGGTACTCGTCGTGGACCGCCCGGCGCTCTTCTTCGATGGCGCGGTAGAAGCGGTCGAAGTACTCGCGTTCGTCCTCCGGGACGGGTGTGCCGACGGCCCCGGCTTTCGACTCCTGTCCGAGACAGCCAGAGACGACCATGCAGGTGTCTTTCTCGAAGCAGTACTCGCACTTCGAGTTCGATTCGTAGCCCGTCGGCACCGACACGTCGTGTTCCATCGCCGCGATTTCGTTGCGGGTGCGGACGACGAATTCGAGGAGGCCGCGACCGATAGAGAAGTCCTTGGCGGGCGAGAGGTCGCCCGATTCTTCGGTCCGGTCCAGCGTCGTGTTCTTGGTGTAGAGGAGCGTCCCCGTATCGACTGGGACCCCCCGTTCTTCGAGGATGAGTGCGTACGCCGCCGCCTGAATCTTGTCCTGAAACCGCGGGTCGCGGTTGAGGTTCTTGCCCGTCTTGAGTTCGACAGGTGCCCCGCGGCGGAGGGCGTCAGCGCGTCCTTTGATGCCGAACGTCGGCGAGATGAGGGTGTACTCCGAGCGCCACTCGTCTTCGTCCGTGAGGACGCCCTGTGAGAGCCACCCCTCGATAGCGGCGGCGTTGCGCCGGACTTCGTCTGCGACTTCCTCGACCTCGCGGCCGAGGAGGCCGAGTTCCAGCCCGCGTTCTTCGATGCGTTCGTCGATAGACGAGTCGAGGTCGCGGCCGCGGAGCAGGTCACCGAACACCTCGTGGACGATGGTCCCTTTGACGACGGGGTAGTTCAGCGGGATGCCCGAGAGTTTGTTCAGGTAGTACATCCGCGAGCACTGCACCCACGAGCGAATGTCGGTCACGTCGACGAGGAAGTCGGGTTCGACGACGACGAAGGAGTCGCCGGAGGTGGCGTAGGTCGTCTCGCCTTGATACTCAGATTCCTCCACGTCCGTGACGAGTATGTCCATGCCCGGTTCGGCGTGCTCGGCGGCGTGGGTCCACTTCCCCCAGAGCGTGACGGTCAGTGGGTCGGCCGTTCCGCGCTCGGGGCGGAGCGTCACTTCCGCCAGCGACCGCTCTCCGTAGCGCGTTTCGACCTCCCGTGGCTCGCCGACCTCGACGACCGGACCGCGAAGGTTCACGTCGAATTGCTCGGTGAGGCGCGGGCAAATAGGCGTCGGTCGTTTGGCTTCCCGCTCGACGGCCTGTCGTTCGACGTTGTCGATTTGTCGTTCGACATTGCCGACCTGTCGTTCGACACCGCCAACCTGTCAATCGACACCGCCGCAACCGTCACGTTCTTTCTCTCCGCACCGATATGACCACATATGCGGGTTAGAGATTGGCAAGACATCCTTTCGGACGTCGTCGACGACGGCCGTGACCCGGACGACTGGCGGGCCGTGGCCGGAGAGCGACGCGACGGAATCGGCGAGGACCTCTATCTCGGCCATCCGAGCGCCGGTGTCTACCACCTCAAGACCTACGCGAAGAATCCCTACGACGTTCGCGGGGTCGGAGCGCGCGTCGCCCGTCGTATCGACGACGGCCTCGACTCGCTGTTCCCCCACCGCGAGCGTGACGAGGACGCCGGCCGGTTCGGTGTCCAGCGCCCGCCGGAAGACGAGTCGCAGGCGAAGTCGATGGCGACCCGCCTCGAAGAGACGGTGAAGGTGCACGCGGAGGCACCGACGACGCCAGACGACTTCTTCACCGACGTGATGGAGGCGCTCGATAGCCCCGCGTTCGGGCCGATGGACTACGAGTTCGACGACCGACCCGACCGCCTCGACGACCTCTCTTCGGAATTCACCGACGCGGACGACCTGCTCTCGTCTGAACTCGACGACCTCATCGAGACCGACGAGGTCGGCCGCGGGTTCCACTGACGAACCTCGATTCGGCGTTCGCCTCGCGACAACTCTTTCCGGCGAGCCAGCGGTTTCAAATCGTCCGAGAGCCTACGTTTCCAACATGTACGATTCGTCCACAGACACGCCGTCGGACTCCCCGTTGGACGACCCGGAGGACCAATGGTCGGACCGAGCCTGAGCGACGACGAGACCCGTCTCGCGAACAATCGACTCAAGCTGGGGCTCATCGCGCTCGTTGGCGTCTCTTCCGGCCTCATCGCCGTGACTGCAGATGCGACACTCGTGCAAGCGGGCCTCGCCACCATCGCCGGGCTCGTCGTCGGGTGGCTCCTGACGCGATACATGGCGCAGTGGGGGCGCGAGTTCACAGACGTCAATCGTCGTCGGTGATTCCCCAGTTTTGACATTCAAAAATCATGTCAATTGCGCAATTCATACACAGAATCGTAAACGAAACAAAACGTGTGCCAAAGAATCGCAGGCTATATATCACTCCCAAGAGGACAATTTTTCGCCGGTAACCAGGGCAGGGGCAACGACCTGGTTTTACACCGGATGCCTCGTGGGGTTCCAGGATTGGGCTCCCGGAACAACACGGGGCCCTACCCAAGGTGCGTGCGCGAACCGAACGACGTTCGGTCCTCGGGTGCGCATTTCTGATGGAGTTGCAGTCTCCTCAGGGCGACACCCGTGCGATCCATCGCTCGGGCGCGTCCAATTCTGCGTCTGTCGGCAGGTTCTCCGGATGGTCCCACACACGCGAGGCGGCCGCGAGGCCGCGCTCGTCAGCGACTGCCTCGAAGAATCGAGCGCCGCGTTCGTACTGTCGTCGCTTGAGTCCGAGCCCGAGGAATCTGCGGGCCAGTTTTGCGACGGGGCCGCCACCGCGACGGCGTTCGTCGAGCTTTCGGCGCAGGTCTTCGTACTCGTCGTCGAACGCGCGGTCCATCAGAAGCTCCGCGTAGCCTTCGACAGCCGTCATCGCCGTATCGAGCTCCCGGAACGCCTCTCGGTCGAGGTCACCTTCGACGAGCGCGTCGATACCGCGTTCCATCCGCGATTCGAGGTGAGTCGAGAGCCACGGCGCAGCGCCGAACTCCGCGGCGTGCGAGACTTCGTGGAACGCAATCCAGCGACGGAATCGCGGATAGTCGACGTCGAGTGAGTCGGCGACCCGGCGGATGTTCGGGTGGACGAAGTAGAGGCCGTGGTCGTCGTTGTCGGCGAGAAGCAGCGGGTCGTACTGCCCGAGGACGTTGTTTCCGAGGAACGAGAGAACGAATGCGAACGTGCCAGTGTTGACCGCGCGAGTCAGCCCTGGCAGGAACACTGGACCGTGTTCCTCGAACGGAACCATGACTCGACGGAACGTTTCGACGTTCGCGTCGATCCAGTGGTGACGGTTCTGAACCTCGACGACCGCGGGAACCTCGAAGTCGACGGCGGCGACGCGCCGGAGTCTGTCGCGGGCGTCGCGAACGTCGGTCGCGTAACCGTCGCGCTCGTCGCCCGACAGGTCTATCGACCCCCGGTCGACTGAGGCTTTCGCGGCCTCTCCGACGGCGTCCCAGTCGATGGTGCCTGTCCCAGTCGCCGAGGCGTCGGCAACCGCTCTGACGCTCCGGAAGAAGTTCATACGGGAACGTGGGCGCCACCGGCCAAAACGCTTCGGACGAGCTACAGAACAGTCAGAAGAGACGAACGTACGGCGCGGCGTGCCCGCTAAAGATTAGACGCTCTCTCGCGTTAGGTCTGTATGGACCGAACCATCGACCACTGTGTGTTCGGTGGTCTCGAACTCTACGACCTTCGGACCGCCGCCAACGACGTGGGCCTCACACCGACCTACGGCGGCGAACACAGCACTGGGACGACACACATGGCTGTCGTTCCCTTTCCGGATGGCTCGTATCTCGAACTCATCGCACCCACACTCGGTACCGACGCGGAGAACGCAGACTTCTGGCCGACGCACCTCGCTACGTCCGCCGGCCCGACCGCGTGGTGTGTGGACGTCGACGACGTGAGAGAAACGTCGAAGGCAGCTATCGACGCCGGACTTCCCGTCGACGGACCGCACGAAGCCGCCCGCGAACGGCCGGACGGTCGGCTGGTCGAGTGGGACATGTGCTTCGAAGGCGACGATTGGCGGCTTCCGTTTACCATTCGAGACCGAACACCGCGGGAGTACCGCGTTCCGAGCGCCGCACCGAACACACCGGTTCGCGGGCTACAGACAGTCATCGTCGCAACTCGCGACCGCGACGCGACTGCGGAGTTGTTCGCCCGCCGACACCGATACGCTTCGCCGGTCGAGATTAACGGCCCGTTTTCGAACTTCGCTGTACTTCCGGGGTCGCCCGTCGCCCTCTGCGAACCCGGCGATGGCGTCCTCGCCAAGCGAATCGAAGAGGTCGGCGAGGGGCCGTGTGCGTTCCTCGTCGGCGTCACCGACCTCGATAGAGCGCGCCAGTCGCTCTCGCTCGGCGGCGAGCAACGCTACAGCGACCGGCGGATGGCGTGGTTCGACCACGAGTTGTTCGACGGTCGGTTGGGCGTCGTCGAACTGGCCTAACGCCGCTGGAGTGCGCTTTTAGTCACGCTGCACAATTGTTCGGTCCGAGTTCGAGTTCCGTCGCTTCCTCCTCGCCCGTCACCGTCTCTCGGCCGGTGTTGATGTCGATGACGCGCTCGTAGTTCGGCGGTTTCTCCGGCGTGTCGTCGACGATTCGGTGGACGAACGTCTCTTCATCCATCGACAGTACGTCGAGGTCGCGGCGGAGTTCACCGAGCGTCGCACTCACGAGTTCGCCCGGGCTGGCGACGCCGTAGACACCCTCGGAATCGACCGAGACGTGACCGGGGAGGATTCGCGTGTCGTCGGACAAGGTGAGAATCGACTCGTGGAGCGTCTCGTAGAGGAGTGCTGCCCCTGTCGCCGCGTCCGCGTCACCGGACTGTGTCTGGTGACCTACCGAAGGAGTCTCGGCAACGTCCCCGAACTGGAGTTCGGTTCGACCGACCGATTCGACGAAGAGCGTATCCCCAGTCAAGAGGTAGCGACCATTCACGAGGTAGTTCATCATATCCGAGGTGTGTCCCGGCGCGTATCGCGCCTCGACGTCCACGTCGCCGAGTGTAATCGTGTCGCCCTCGTCGAGCGGGACGAAGTCGGAGGCGACGTCTCTGTCTGCTGCGTGGCTTCCGAGATAATACGGGACGCCGAGCCTGTCGGCCAGCGCCCGCCCACCAGAGACGTGGTCCGCGTGGACGTGCGTGTCGAGGACGCCAGCGATGGTCAGTTGCTCGTCCGCAGCGACGAGTTCGAACTCGTGGTGCTGTCGCGTCGCGTCTACGACGACAGCCTCGCCAGCCGACCGCGACCCCACGACGTATCCGAGACACCCCTTCGCGCGACGCTGGACCTGCGCAATGAACAGTTCGTCGTCGTCTGTCTTGACTTCGACCACCTCGTAGAGCTTGCTCCAGTCTTCCATTCCGCCCTTGACGACCGAGACATCGTCGTATCCGCGACGACTGAGTTCGAACCCCAACGATGTCGAGGACAACCCTTTCCCACAGATAGTGACGAGTGGACCCTCGGCGGCGAGTGCTTCGACTTGCTCCCAGTCCCACCCGTCGCCGAGCCCGTCGATAGGGTGATAGGGGACGTTTACCGCTCCCTCGATGTGCCACGCATCGAAGCTCTCCGACGGCCGGGTGTCGACCACGGTGAACGATTTCCCGGCGTCGAGGTCGGCCGCGAGTTCCTGAACCGTGAGCTGATGGAGGAGTTTTCCCATGGGTTGACGTATGTGAACAGCACTCAAAACCGTTTGCAGCGGCGGGTCTCCGAAAGGTCGCTATCGCGAGCCGACGCCGTCGCTCGGCGCGTGAGTGGTCAGAAAAGTTCGGTCTGAAGCGGGCGACCCGTCTTACAGTTCGGCCTCGAAGTCTTCGAGGGCGTAGACGGTGTCGGTACCGCGGCGGTCGAGCGTCTCGTTGGCGAGAAGCCAGTAGACGACCGACAGTGCGCGGCGACCCTTGTTGTTCGTCGGAACGACGAGGTCAACGTTCGAGGTCTGGTTGTTGGAGTCACACATCGCGATGACGGGGATGCCGACCGTGATGGCCTCCTTGACCGCTTGTGCGTCTCCGATGGGGTCGGTGACGACGACCACGTCGGGTTCGATGTAACCGGCGTAGTCCGGGTTCGTCAGCGTTCCGGGGATGAAGCGACCCGTGCGGGCACGGGCGCCGACTGCGTCGGCGAACTTCTCTGCCGGGAACCGACCGTACTGGCGGGAGGACGTGACCAGAATCTGCTCGGGACTGTAGTTCGCGAGGAAGTCCGCGGCGGTGCGGATTCGCGAGTCCGTCTGGCTCACGTCGAGGACGTACAGACCGTCGTCACGGACGCGGTGGATGAACCGCTCCATGTCCTGGGTCTTCTGCTGGGTACCGATGTGGACACCGGCGGCCAGGTAGTCTTCGACCGGGATGAGCAGGTCGGCATCTTCGTCGGGCATAACGTCCTCGTCGAAGGCCGGTTCCTGCGCTGCTTCTTCAGCCTCGGCAGCCTCGTCGGCCGCCTCGGCGGTCTCTGCTGTCTCGTCTTCGGTGGCGGCCTCGTCGGTGACCGTCTCGGCGACCTCTTCGGCCTCCGTCTCGGTTTCCTCGTCGACGACCTCCACCGCGTCGTTGTCGTTGTCGCTCATGCTGCGTCGTCCGCGATGCGGATGAGTTCGTTCAGCTTTGCAGTTCGCTCGCCCTGGACCGTCCCCGTCTTGATGAACGGAGCGTCGGTCGCAACGGCGAGGTGTGCGATGGTCGTGTCTTCGGTCTCACCAGAACGGTGCGAGATGACGGCGTCCATCCCGTTTCGAGACGCCAGTTCGACGGCGTCGAACGCGTCCGAAAGCGTCCCAATCTGATTCGGCTTGATGAGGATGGAGTTCGCAGCGCCCACGTCGATTCCCTCGGAGAGGCGGTCGACGTTGGTTACGAAGAGGTCGTCACCACAGATGAGTGTGCGGTCGCCCACACGGTCTGTGAGTTCCGCGAAGCCCTCGTAGTCGTTCTCGTCGAGGGGGTCTTCGACGTAGACGAGGTCGTACTCGTCGACCATCTCGGCCACGTAGTCGATTTGCTCGTCCGGCGTCTTCGTCTCGTCTCCGTAGTGGTAGACGCCATCTTCGAACATCTCGGAGGCTGCGATGTCGAGTCCAAAGCGAATCTCGAAGCCGAGGTCGTCCTCGACGTCGGAGACCGCTTCGTCCATAATCTCGAACGCCTCTTCGTCGGAGACGGCAGGTGCCCATGCACCTTCGTCACCCTTCGCGGCGGGAATGCCGCGTTCGTCGAGAATCTCGGACGCACGGGCGTGAACCTGTGCGTTGGCGAAGACTGCCTCGGAGACACTCGGCGCGCCGACCGGCGCGGCGAGGAACTCCTGGATGTTCGTCGCTTCCTTCGCGTGTTCACCGCCACCGATGACGTTCCCGAGCGGTGTCGGGAAGTTCTCACCGCGGAAGGCACCGCCGAGGTGCTGGTACAACGGCGCACCGAGCACGTCGGCTCCGGCCTTTGCGGCAGCCATCGAAATCGCGACGGCGCTGTTGGCGCCGATTTCCGAGAAGTTCTCGGTTCCGTCGGCACCACGAAGTGCGGCGTCGACCTCACGCTGGTTCCCGGCGTAGACCTCGTCTACGAGTCGGGGGACGGCGTGACGGCGTGCAGCCGCAATCGCTTCCGTCGGGGGAAGTTCGATCGCTTCGTACTCGCCGGTGGACGCCCCACTCGGTGCCGCAGCGCGACCGAACCCACCGGATTCGGTGAGCACGTCGGCTTCGACGGTCGGGTTTCCACGGGAATCGAGCACACGGCGTAGGGATACGGATGTGATTCGAGTCATGTTCTTACTGACCCTCTCGTTTTACGGTGAACGGAAGGACTCCTGCGTCGTACTCCTCAGCCGCGATTAATATCGGTTCGGTCTGCTCGCTCTCGACGAGCACAGGCGCGCCGTAGGAGACCTGCAGCGCGCGTGCACCGAGGATTCGGGCCTTCTCGTATCGGTTGTACCGTTGCATCATTGGTAGGGTGACACGACGTCGACGAGGTCCTTGTGCGATACCATCATCCGCCGGCAGCAGGCACGAGTGACTCCAAGGTCGTCGAGGACGTCTGCGGGGTCCTCGTCGCCCTCGCGAGCACGGGCCTTGAATTCGTCCCAGTGTTCGCCGATCACTTTGCCGCAGGTGAAACACCGGACGGGAATCATCATGGGTTGATCACCTCAGCGGTAAGACTTCTGGTAGCGAGCGCGCGCGCCTGGTCCGCCCCACTTCTTGGGTTCGGACTGGCGGACGTCGTTAACCAGCAGCGAGCGGTCGAAGTCCATGTACGCGTCGCGAAGCTCCGCGTCGTTGAGATGCTGCACCAGCCCACGCGCGAGCGCGGTTCGGACTGCGTCGGCCTGACCGGCCACGCCGCCGCCGCTGACACGCACGTCGATGTCGACCTTCGAGCGGAGGTCCTCACCTGCGATGCGGAACGGTTCCAGCATCTTCAGGCGGGCCATCTCCGGTTCGACCAGCTCGACCGGCTGGGAGTTGATACGGACTCGACCTTCGCCCTCGCGCACGGTGGCGCGGGCGATGGCGGTCTTCTTCTTCCCTGACGTGTTCGTTACCATGTGACGTTAGCACCCAGCTTCTCGGAGACCTCTCCGAGAGAGATGAACTTGATGTTCGACAGGCGGTCCAGCGAGGTGTCGTCGAGCATCTCGCCGTCTTCGTCGAACGGATTGCCGACGTAGACGCGGATGTTCGAGAACGCCTCGCGCCCGCGGGGCTTCTTGTACGGAACCATCCCGCGGATGGCACGCTTGAAGATGCGGTCGGGACGCTTCGGGTAGTACGGACCCTGGTCCGAACCGATTTCGGCCCGCTTGCGGTAGACGCCCATCACGTCGTCTTCCGACCCAGTGATGACGGCGTCTTCCGCGTTGATGACGGCGACCTTCTCGCCTGCGAGGGAGCGCTGTGCAACCTCGGAAGCGACGCGGCCCATGATGCAGTTTCGTGCGTCGACGACGACGTCGGCGTCGAATTCTGCGAGGCTCATCGGATCACCCGTACGTTGGACCCTTCGGGGTTCTGTTCAGCGAGTTGTTCCAGTGTCACGGTGTCGCCGACCTGCTCGATCTTCTTTCGAGCGGTGGACGAGAAGTCCACGGCCGCGACTGTGACGTTCTTTTGCAGCACACCGCTACCCAGCACTTTGCCGGGCACGACGACGGTTTCGTCTTCCTGAGCGTATCGTTCGATACGACCAAGGTTGACTTCCGCGTGGGTGCGCCGTGGCTTTTCGAGACGGTCCGCGACATCCTGCCAGACGTTGGCACCGGACTCACGCGAGACCGCCTTCAGCTCGGCGATGAGACTGTTGAGTCTCGGGTTCGTCTTACTCATTGTCTACCTCCAGAGAGAAAGCGGAGTGCAGGGAGCAGGATTTGAACCTGCGGACTCCTATGAGACAGCGCCCTGAACGCTGCGCCGTTGGCCAGACTTGGCTATCCCTGCACGCATTCCGCTCTACTTCATGCCCCGTAAAAACACCTTCGGTCCGACCCGGTGCCGTGGTGCGGTCGCACGCCGTGTGTGTGGCGAGTGCGGCCGCTCCCGGGCGGGGCGAACGTCGGTGTGTGTACGGGGCAGTATTCATTCTTATAGTGCGACCTTCTCTTCGAGCTCGGCAGCGCGGTCGCCAATCGAGGCGACGGCGCGCGTAACCAGCTCGTCAACGGTGAAGGAACCGTCCGTCTCCACGCTGAAGACGAAAGCACCCGGCACGTCGTGCACTTCGACGTCTTTGCCGGGGTACCGCTTCGTCAGGTCGTTCCCGAACTCATCGGTGACGACGAGGTCACCGTCTTCGGCGTCCTCGTCGGCTGCGTGTTCCGCCGCGGCCTCTTCGATGACGCCGCGAAGGATGTTCGGTTCCTGCTCATCGAACTCGCCAGCGTCGCCGACGACCTCCACGCGTTGGAGGTGTCGGTAGCCGACGGAGACCCCGCCCTGGTTTCGGGCGTGGTCCTTCCCGTAGCCGAGGACTGCGTCAGCCTCGAATTCGAGGCGCTGGCCTTCCTTCAGCTCGATGATTGGGACGTTTTCGTCCGCCGGGACGACCATGTCGTCCGCAGACTCGATGTCTCCGGAGTACGCGGTCGCGGGCCCGTCGACTTCGAGCGCGACGGTGACAGAGTCACCAGGCTCGAACTCGTCGAGGGGCGTGGTCAGCGGAACCAGACCGAGGCGAAGCCCGATCATCTCGTCGAACATCACCGACGTGTTCTCCACGAACCGAACGGTCTCGATGGAGAACGTCGGCACGTCGGCGATCATCGCCCGACGGATACCGTTGGCTAGCGCCGGGGTCAGACCGCGCGCGACGAAGCGGGCGCGTCGGTCTTCGCGTTCGATGAACTCGACCTCGAAGTCGTCTGCCATTGTGTGTTAGAGTCGGCTGTTTTTCGGCGCGCGAGTCCCGTCGTGCGGGATCGGCGTCACGTCCTCGATGCGACCGATTTCGAGACCGGCACGGGCGAGGGCGCGAATCGTTGCCTGTGCGCCGGGGCCGGGGCTCTTGTTTCGGTTGCCACCGGGACCACGGACGCGAACGTGCAGGCCCGAGATGCCGGCCGCCTTGATCTGGTCGGCGACGCTCTCGGCCATCTGCATGGCCGCGTACGGGGATGCCTCGTCACGGTTCTGCTTGACGACGGAGCCACCGGACGACTTGACAATCGTCTCGGCGCCCGTGATGTCAGTGACCGTGATGAGCGTGTTGTTGAACGATGCGTGTACGTGGGCGATGCCCCACTTGTCACCGGATTCTGCTTCGCTCATTCTTGGGCCTCCGCGCGCTCAGGGTGCAGTTCGTCCGAGAGCGGCGACGTCTCGTCGAAGCTCACGGCGTCTTCTTCGTCGACTTCGACCTTGCGGGACGGGACGGTGATACGAGCGCCGTCAATCGTCACGTGTCCGTGAACGATGAACTGACGGGCCTGCTGCGGGGTCTGTGCGAGACCCTTGCGGTAGGCGACCGTCTGGAAGCGGCGTTCGAGAATGTCCGTCACGTCGAGACGCAGCGTCTGGGAAATGTCGTCTTCCGCAGACAGGATGCCGTAGCGGCGCAGGCGCGTGATGAACTCGTCACCGAGCGCCTCTGCCTCTTCGACGTCACCCTGGGCCTCACCGAGGAGGCGACGTGCCTCACGGCGGATGTTACGCAGTTCGGACTGCGCACGCCAGAGCTCTTCCTTGGTCGAGAGACCGTATCGAGACAGGAGGTCGGCCTCCTGAGCGATACGCTCGCCCTGGAACGGATGGTTGGGCGTCTCGTAGAACTTAGTGTTGTTACCGGTCGTCATTCTTCAGCCTGCGCCTCCTTGATCTCCTCGACGTTGACACCGATGGTGCCTTCGGTACGTCCAGTGGACTTCGTCCGCTGGCCGCGAACCTTCTGGCCGCGCTGGTGTCGAACGCCCTTGTAGGAGCTGACCATCTTCATGCGGTTGATGTCGTGACGCCGCTTTTCTTCGAGGTCCGACCCGGTGATGTGGGCCGTCTCGCCGGAGTAGAAGTCACGCTGTCGGTTGACCATCCACTCTGGGACGTGGTCCTCGAAGTTCTGGACGACATCGACGACGGAGTCGATCTCGTCTTCGGGAAGTTTACCGAACAGTGCCGTTCGGTCAACATCCGCGGCGTCGGCGATAATGCGCGCTGTGCGCTTGCCGATACCCTTCATGTCTGTCAGGCTTCGCTCTACCGTCTTCGTCCCGTCAAGGTCGGTCTGACCAATTCGGATGAAGTAACGGAGGTCCTCACCCTCCTCCGGAGAGCTATCCTGTGGTTCTTCTGCACTCATGACTTGGAAAGTCGTGTTGTGAGCGTTGCGGCGGGGATTCGAACCCCGGGGGCTTGACGCCACTGAGTTAGCAACCCAGCGCCTTGGGCCAGGCTTGGCTACCGCAACACTGCGTTCGTGTTATTTTCGCCCATTCGGACTCGGGGCCGACGCCCCTACAGCGATTGCATGCGATACGAGACGTGGGCATTACTTAAACATCACGAAAGGGAGCTGTCGTGGGACTGCCGGAGACCGCCCCGCTCGCGCCCGTTTTGCGGTGTGCTATGATTGCTCACCAAAATCATAACACAACTGATTACGTATTCGATGCAATGAGTTCCTCAGATTCGACTGCCACGCCGACGAAGCCCATCCGCATCGAGACCGCCGACGAGTTGGACGCGCTCGTCGCCGACCACGACCGTGTGCTGCTCGACATCTACACCAAGGGGTGTACGCTCTGTCAGAGTATCGAACCGGTGCTCGGAACGGTCGCCAAAGCGACCGACGTGGTGGTCGCGATGATAAACCCGCAGACCGACATGACGATTGCTGAGCGCTACACGATTCGGAGTGTTCCGACGCTCCTGCGCTTCGACGACGGCGAGTTAGTCGGGCGACTCGACGACGGATTCCAGGGTGCGCAAGCAATCATCGACTTCGTCGAAAGCGACGCAGAATAGGAAGCGCGTGAGAAGAGAACGCCTTAGAGGTCGAGGTCGACGTTCGAGGTCGCCACGTCACCGGGTTGGCCGTCGATGGGCATCACGTGGTCGAGCAGGAAGTACACCGACTTCCGCATGGCCTCTACGGACTCGGGGCGCGTCTGCGTGACGCGCATGTCGAGCGTGCGAAGCAGAAACGCCATCAGATTCTCGGCCATCATGTCTGCGTCCATCTCGCGGTAGTTTCCAGCCTCCATCTCCCGTTCGATGAGAGTCGAGACGGTTTCTATCATGTACGACTCCATCTCACCGAACTTCTCGCGGTAGTCCTCGTTGTGGAGGGCCTGCGTTCTGAGTTCGAAGATGACTCGCTGGAAGAGATCCAGTTCGTCGAGTCCGGGTGGGGTCGAATGCTCACAGGGCTGGTCCTTCGGCGGAAGTACGTAGCCGACGAACTTCCGTATCTCTGCGTCGGGGTCGTCGGCGTCCGGGTCTATCGTGGCGATGTTGAGGTCGATAACGTAGTCGAGAAACGCCAAGAGCAGTTCGTCCTTGTTCTCGTAGTGGTAGTACAGAAGTGACGTACTCTTGTCGAACTCCGTACCGATGTTCTGTATCGAGAGGTCGGCGTAGCCGTGTTTGGCGAGCGCGTTGAGCGTGGCGTCCATAATCGCCTGCTCCGTCTCGCTTCGTCCAGTGTCGATTCGGTCTTCGTGCATAGTGTGAATCCTGTATGTTCAGTCGTCAGTCGGTTCGTCGAGGCGAGTCGTACACCAGTGACAGAAGTCGAGGTCGGCGTCGACCTCGCGGCCGCACTGCGGGCACGCCACCGATTCGGCATCGTCGTCGGTCAGCACGCCGGACGGCTCGGAGACCTGCTTCAGGCCGAGGAAAAACGCGTCGACGACGCTCATCAGGCTCACCGAGAGCACGGGAAGGATGTCGGTTAGCGGAGGGAGCGTGCCGCTTCCGTTCGCCGCGTTCGACAGGGCAGTGACCGATTCTGTCGGGACGAACAGCATCAAGACGGCAAACGACAGCGCGACCCAAAGCAGGGCACGTCGCCAACGCCGCAGATAGAGATGGCCGAGGCCAGTAATCGCGAGACCGAGTATCGCGGCGAGCCACGGGCGAACCTTCGTCAGTTCAGACATGGTTGCATTCGGTTGGTTCTGGGTCATGAGCGTTCCGTTCGTGCATCGGGGAGTGTCTGTGTGGTGGGCTGGTTAGCGTGCGATTCGTGCGTGGGGGGCAGGGCAGGGGGCAACCGACCTGTGAGACAGGGCGGCATGCGTGGGGTGTTCGCCGAGTCGGTACGACGCGGCGAACGTGGGCTGTTCGGATGGCGATTCGGTCGGTGGGCATTAGTCTGCGGTGGCCGCCGAGGCGGTCGATTCTGGACTGGTGAGTTGCTCCCAGACGACGATTGTCGGGGGAGTGACGACCAGCGCCGCGAGGTACGAGTAGAAGATACTCATCGCGGTCACGACACCGAACTGACCGAGAACGGGCGTGATAGCGATAGCCAACACACCCAGTCCGGTCGTGGTGGTGAGCATACTCCCGGTGAGTGCGCCACCAGTCCCGCTGACGGTCAGCCGAAGCGCCTCGTCGAGGTCCTGTCCGGTGTTGTACTCGTCGGCGAATCGGTGGACGACGTGGGCAGAGTAGTCGATACCCAACCCGATAGCGATAGACAGGATGGTCGCTGTCAGGGCGTTCAGCGGGATACCGAGGTACCGCATCGACCCCGCGAGGAACCCGAGTGACACCCCGATTGGGACGAGGTTGACCACACCGAGGGTCCACTGGCCTTCGAGGACTTGGTAGATGAACACGAGGAAGACTGCCGTCGCGATGAGGGCGACCGTGAGGCTCTCGATAGCGGACATGAAGATGGTGTCCGAGACAGCCTTGAACACGACCGTGTTCCCCGTCGCCGTCGCGTCCATGCGGAGTCGGTCGGCGACGACTTTCCCGTCTGCGACGATTGCCTTCTGCTCTGCGTCACCTTCGACAGTGTAGACGATGCGCGTCGCGCGGTAGTCCTCGGTGAGGTACGACGATGCCTGTCCCGAGACGGGAGAGGCCATCAGCTCGTCGTATATCGTTTCGAGATTGTCGTCTGGAACGCCGTTTCCGTCGGCGTCGTTCCGGTCGACCAGGGCCGCGAACTCAGGGTCCTGAGCCGCGTAGTCCTGAATGACCGTGACGATACTCGTCGTCTCGGCGCGGCGGTCCTCCTCGACGAAGGTCTCAGGCGGGTCCTCGCCCGCGCGATGAATCATCTCCAGCGACGAGTCTTCCCTGAGTTGCCCTTCGACGTACAGTGTGACGCTGTCACCTTGCGTACTCTCGAAGTTGTCTTCGAGGTAGTTGATGTCGCGCGTGACCGTGTACACGCCGGGCTTGAACGGTTCAGGAAGTTGCTGCAGGTAGTCTGCTTGTTCTTCGGGTGGGAGGAAGTCCTCCTGTGAGAACGACGTGTCGACGCCGGTCCCGTACGCACCGGCAGCGACAGTCGAGAGGAGCACGACAACGAGGAAGGCACGCGGTGCGGTCCGGCCGATAGTGACACCGACCGAGAGCACGCGAGCGAGGGCACCGCCCTCACTGCCGAGTGGTGTAGACCCGAACGACGGAACGCCGTACGTGGTGCGGAGTTGGTCGACGTAGAGCTTGGCCGCGGGGAGGAACACACCGAAGACGAAGAACGTAAACAGGATACCGACCGCCGCGACGAGACCGAAGTCGCGGATGGGTGCGAGGTCGCTCGTGACGTTCGCGAGGAACCCGAGCACTGTCGTCCCGGTGACGATGAAGAACGCGACTGAGAGCTGTCGGACGGTCGTCGCCATCGACGGCACCGGCTCGACGTCTTTCACCCGCTCTTCGCGGTAGCGATTCACCGCGTGGAGGCCGAAGTCGATACCGACCGCCAAGAGGAGCGGCGGCACCGCGATGAGCATCTGGCTGAACGGGATGTCTGCGAGACCCATGAACCCGAACGTCCAGATGACAGCCATCACGAGCGAGACGACGCCCAAGAGTAGGTCGATAGGGTCGCGGTAGGCGACGACGAGGAAGCCGAAGATGAGAAGCACCGCCGCCGGAACGACGAGCAACAGCGAGTCGGAGATGACGTTGCTCAGTTCGCTGGAGATGATACCGCTACCGAACACGCGGATATCGCTGTCGGCAGTCGTAGTCATCGACTGAATCTCGGTCTGAATCCCGGTCATCGGACTCGTCCCGGACGTTCCTGCACTCGACGAGATACCGGGGACCTCGTGGCTGACGACGCCGATAGTCGACGAGGCACGGACCGACTCGCGGTTGAAGTCGTCGCTCAGGAGCGACGCGACCTGCGGGTTCGCCGTCGCTTTCTTCGCTGCGGCGCGAACCTCAGACGGTGACGCCGATTCGAGCGCGTCTATCTGCTGGTCGAGCGTCTTCGCGGAGGGGTCGAGCGTCTGTGCGACCGTCGAGGCGACGCTCGACGCCGAGGTAGCACGGAGATGTGACC
This sequence comes from Haloferax larsenii, assembly GCF_024730625.1. NCBI lineage: Archaea > Methanobacteriati > Methanobacteriota > Halobacteria > Halobacteriales > Haloferacaceae > Haloferax > Haloferax larsenii. The sequence continues at coordinate 2,831,181 of NZ_CP078063.1, read as the reverse complement.
GGTCCATGATGCGCTCTTGTAAGCGCAACATGTCGAGCATCGCCGGCTTCGAGAGGACGTTCGAGTCCTGTTGGATGAGCTGTGTACTCCCGCTGCTGGTTTCGAACGGGGGCGAGAACTCGCGGTCGACGTCGTCGAGTGCCTCCTGTGCGGGCGAGTTGTCGGTGAACTGCGAGGTCCCGGCGTCGGTCGAGATGTTCCCGAGGCCGGCCCCGAAGATGAGCGTCGCCACGAGGAACAGGGCGACAACCCTGCCGGGGTTCGTGACGATGTACTCGCCGAGGCGGTCGACGTACACTTCGTAATCAATCATGGTGGGGGAGTGGAGGGTCGATTACCGCCGGTACCAGAGGAAGCCAACGACGCCGAGGCCGACGACGACGAGACCACCGACGAGCGGCATCGAAAGACCGCCGCCGCGCGTCGATTCAGTGACCGTCATGGCCACAGGGTACGAGTCGGAGAGTTTGCGCTCACCGTCTTCGTTTTCGTACTCGAAGTCGATGTCGAACGAGTAGGTCTTCGGGTTCGCAGACGAACTGGCGCTCAGTCCGAGCGTAATCTCCGTGGAGTCGCCGGGGCCGAGTTCTTCGATGAAGGCTGTCTCGTCCGTAAGCGACAGCGGACTGTCGGCGAACGCCTTGGCGTCGATGTTGCGGAACGTCTCGTCGCCGTTGTTGGTCACGACGAGCGTCACCGTCTCCGAGTTACCCGCTTCGAGCGAGCCGTTCTTGACGGAGACGTCGAAGAGGTCCTGCTTGGGCTTCACCTCGGCGTTCATCAAGAGCGCGTCGGAGCGCTGGGTGTCGCCGTCGACGTTGCGGTACTCGACGGTGTAACTCAGTTGACGCTGCCCGGCGTCTGCCGAGTCAGTCACTTCGATAGAGAACGAGAAGTCGCTCGACTCGCCCGCTTCGAGCGTGCCGAGGGCGTACTCGGTCTCTTTGATGTTCGTGTTCGGAGACTTCGAGGAAACGACGACGACCGCGTCACTGGCCGTCTGCGGACCGTCGTTGGTGATGGTCCCGGAGACGGTGGTTTCGCGGCCGACACGAAGGGTCGAATCGGTCGCTTCGAGCGAGAACGACTGCTCGGCCAGCGGGGTTACACCGGTCGCGAGGTTCTTCGATTTCTTCGGGATACCCTCTTCGTTCTCGTAGTTGACGACCGCCGAAAGCGAGTACTGCTGGACTGCCGCAGATGGGGCGACGCCGGTCTCGAATTCGAGGCTGCGCGTCTCGTTGACGGCCCATTCACCGGCGTACCGGCTGGCGGTGGACGCCTGCCCGAAGGTGACTTCGGCGTTCTGCGAGGTCAGCGACACAGACGAATCGAAGGCCGTCTGGCTACCGACGTTGCGCATGGTGACGGTGGTCGTTCCGCTGCCACCGACCTGCGCGGTGGTATTCACGGAGACGACTTCGAACCGAGGCGCTTCCTCGATGACGACAGTGACCGGAATCTTGGTCGTCGTCTCCTCTTCGTTCTTCACGTCGCCGTTGTCACGGACTGATTCGTCGTACTCGTACTCGGCGACCATCGTCATCTCGTAGGTCCCGGGCGTCGCGTTCTCGTTGACTGAGACGGAGAACGTCGCGTCACGCTGGGTCGCGTGCGGGATGTCGCCGACGGGGAGCGTCGCCGTGTTCACTTCGAGCGGTGCCTCACCGTCTTCGAGAGTGAGCCTGACGTTGCGCGCGGAACGAACCTTCGCTTCGAGTTTATTGCGTTGTTGGTCGCTCAGCGAGGCAGAACTCTCTGACGAGGAGAACTTTCGGTACTCGGTGTCGCCGCCATAGTTCGTGACGACGACGTCGAGTGACGTCTCCTGGCCGGGGACGAGCTTGTTACTTGGAGCGTATCCTTGGAGATTCGGTTCGCCGACGATACCGGCCATCGCTGGACTCGGAATCGCGACCAGGACGACCAGCAAGACAACGAGTGTTCGTGAAAATTTCATGGGGTGTGGGACTGAGAGGTGTGGGGAGGTTCGTAGCGTTCAACGGGAATGTATGGTGGTTGAGGGGGGATTCGGGGGGCGTTGATACACGCTCGAACTGGGTCATCGACCCAGTTGACTGAACGTACAATCAACATCGGATACTGTGGACTGGGGTCATATAAATTGAACGAAACTTCAAAAAATCTATTCAGGATTTATTCCTTCGAGGTAACGACGACACAGGTGCACACAGACTGTGGATAGCAACCTTGAGAACGCGAATTAACGAGGGTCGCGAACGCTCGTCGGTCAGGCTCCGATGTACTCTTCGTTGACGACCCAGTCGCCGTCGTCGTCGCGGACGAGGTACTCGCCGTAGTACGGCACCCTGTTAGCGACGACTGCTTCGAAGGTCGTGCGAATCTCCTCGCGGGTCATCTCGCCCATCGAGCGCAGGTCGTCGTTCCGGTTCAGACACCCCTTAAGGTATCCTTCGTGCGTGACGCGCACGCGATGGCAGTTCGCGCAGAATTCGGGATTCTCGACGGGGTCGACGATTTCGACCATCCCCTCTCCGACGTGGTACCGCCGGCGATGGTGCATGTCCCGGCGCTCAGTCTCGTCGGCGATGTCGTCGAGCCACCCGTGGACGCGCTCGATGTCGATATTCCACTCGGGTCGCCCGGTGAGTTCGGGCATGTACTGGATGAGTTGGAGTTGGAGGCCATCGTTTTCGGCGACGTACTCGACCATCTCCTCGACGTATCCGGCGGTGTGAGTGAACACGACCATGTTGAGTTTGACCGGCGTGAGCCCAGCATCGACGGCCGCTCGCACGCCGTCCATCACCTTGTCGTACGCGCCGGATTTCGTAATCTCGGCGAACGCCTCGGGGTCGAGAGCGTCCTGCGAGACGTTCACCCGAGAGAGACCGGCGTCGACGAGGTCTTCGGCGCGACCGGGGAGAAACGTCCCGTTGGTCGTCAGCGACGTCTCCATGGAGTCGGGCGTCCGGCGGAGTATCTCTTCGAGGTCGGCGCGGAGCATCGGCTCGCCGCCGGTGAACTTCACCTTCTCGACGCCGTACTCCTCGACGACTTCGAGAAACCGAACCACGTCGTCGGCACTCATCTCCGAATCCGAGGGGTCCATCGGCCCGCGCGTGTCGCCTAACCCCTCGTTGTGGCAGTAGACGCAGTCGAAGTTACACCGGTCTGTCAGTGAGACACGAACACCGGTTACCTCTCTCCCGAAGTCGTCTGCCAGGACCATGTGTCGAACACTGGGAGTGTACGTTGATAAATTCGCTGTCGGTCGTGCGCCGGATGTAATCGCTTGTAGTTACCTTCGCCAGAACTCCACGGTGTTCGCGTCCACCGCGTGCAGCCAGTGAGGGGTCGTATAGTAAACGACTCCATCGGCGACTGCAGGCGAGCATCTGGACCCAATCGCCCCTAGCCGACGTTTGGGTGCTGCATCAAGCAGTGTTCCCGTCTCTCTGTCGAGTGCGACGAGCGTCCCGTACCCTCCGTCACTGGTGTAGACGATATCGCCGACCACAACAGGGACACCCCATCCGGCAATCAAGCCCTGTTCGTCGTCAACCCAGTCGATTTTCGACGCCCCATCGCTTGCATCTCTGAATGCGCGCCACCGCTCGTCGCCGGTTTCAGCATCGATAGAAAGGAGATACCAGTCACTGGAGAGATAGAGTTCGTCACCGTCGTGAGAGATACCACGGCTGGGCCACGCCCCTCCAATCGCCCGATTCCACACCGTTTCGCCCGTCGTGGCGTCGAGCGCGTACAGCCGGTAGTCGTCCGATTCAGCATCGGTGGCGACAAAGGCGACCCCATTCCGTACCGTCACCGGTGTGTCTGCGGGTATCTCCCGTTTCCACAGCACCGACCCGTCAGTGGCATCGAGAGCGACGACTGTGCTCTGCCAAAACGAGACGAAGACCGTCCCATCTGCTGCTGTCGGACTAAACGTCTCGCCGGGAGCGTACGCCTCCGGTGTAAACCGCCACACTGAGCTTCCGTCCTCGGTATCGACTGCAAAGACTCCTGCCGAGCCAGCGGATTCACCTTCGTCGTCGCTGGTAGTAGACCCATAGGCACCGGTGTACGCCACACCATCGACGACTGCGGGGTGGCAGGTCCCTCCGAAGTCAGGACCTGTGTTTTCGAAGACCCACTGTTCGCGTCCGTCGAAATCGAGTGCCCGGAGGCCACGGAACGTTTGGAGATAGAGCGCATCCTCCGTCGCCGTGAGCGAATCACCGTACCGACGGTTTTGTTCGGGCGTGTAGCGCTCTATCGACCGGGACCAGTGCTTCTCGCCGGTACTGGCGTCGTAGGCGCTGAGAAACGTCTCAGCTACCTCGCCGCTTAGCCCCCCGACCATCGTCCCGAGATACACCGTGTCACCGACGACCACCGGGGACGTCTTGTTCCAGTCGCCGGGGAAAGCCGCTTTCCACCGTCGGTCGAGCGGTGGTTTCGGACCAGATACGTCTTCGGGCGCACCCGTGCGGGCAGCGTCGTAACCGCGGGTCGGCCACGACCCAGTGATTGTCGTGAACCGATTCGTTTCCGAACAGCCGGCTATCCCGGCGAGTGAGACCGCACCAACCGTGGTGAGGAATTTCCGCCGAGAACTATCGGGGCCAGAACCGTCAGCGTTCGAGGAGGGCATTAATGTTATTATTTCAACACTATCTCAAATTCTTTCTCCTTCGGAAGCGGTGACAGCAGCAGGGAATCACGGGCACTCTCCGACACCGGCTTACAAAACCCTTATCGGCCACACCGCCGGATGAACGGGCATGGACGAAGCCGACGTACGCGACCTCCTGCGTGCGGTCGAGGACCCTGACCTCGGAGACGACATCGTCTCGCTCGGACTGGTGAACGCCGTCGAAGTCGATGGCGACACCGCCCGCATCTCGCTCGCGCTCGGGGCACCGTACTCCCCGTCGGAGACGAAAATCGGTCGTCGCATCCGCGAAGTGCTTTCGGACGAAGGGTTGGAGGCCGACCTCACCGCCAAGATTCCGACCGACCGCGACCCCGACGAGGAAGTCCTTCCGGGCGTCAAGAACATCATCGCCGTCGCGTCCGGAAAGGGCGGCGTCGGCAAATCGACCGTCGCGGTCAACCTCGCGGCCGGACTGTCGAAACTCGGCGCGCGCGTCGGTCTGTTCGACGCCGACATCTACGGCCCGAACGTCCCGCGGATGGTCGCCGCCGAGGAAGCCCCGCAGGCGACGCAAGACCAGACTATCGTCCCGCCGGAACGCTACGGGATGAAGCTCATGTCGATGGCGTTCCTCGTCGGCGAGGACGACCCCGTCATCTGGCGCGGTCCGATGGTCCACCAACTCCTCACGCAACTCGTCGAGGACGTAGAGTGGGGCAGTCTCGACTACCTCGTGCTCGACCTTCCGCCGGGAACGGGCGACACGCAACTGACGATTCTCCAGACGCTCCCGCTTACCGGTGCAGTCGTCGTCACGACCCCGCAGGACGTCGCGCTCGACGACGCGAACAAAGGACTTCGAATGTTCGGCAAGCACGACACGAACGTCCTCGGCATCGTCGAGAACATGAGCACGTTCCGCTGTCCGGACTGTGGCAACAGCCACGACATCTTCGGCGCGGGCGGCGGCCGCGACTTCGCCGCTTCGAACGACCTGCCGTTCCTCGGTGCGCTCCCGCTCGACCCCGCGGTTCGTGAGGGCGGCGACGGCGGCCGACCAATCGTCCTCGAAGACGAGAACGAGACGGCCGACGCCTTCCGCGTGATGACCGAGAACGTCGCCGACATGGTCGGCGTGGTACAGCGCCGTCCGATTAGCAAGCAATGAGTGAGGAAACACCTGCAGAAAATGGGACGGACGCAGGCGACGAGACGCCCGCAGACGACGTGGACTGGGAGATGGCCCCCGACTCGGACGCCGAGTTCCCGAACGACCCCGAGAAGGTCGAGTTCATCCGCGAAATCGCCGAGGACATCTACGGCGAGTCCTCCGAGAGCCGACAGGTGTCGGCCATCCTCTACCGCGTGAGCGACCTCTACGACCCCGAAGGCGATACGTCGCCCGAAGAAATCTACCTCAACGTCCGCCACATCATGGATATCAAGGCGCAGGGCGGACTCGACCGCTAAGTCGCGGTCGCAGCCAACCCCCCTATCACTGGCTGATTTTTGAGACCCCATACCCCGCGTTGTTCGGCTTTTACTTTCACCCGCGGGAGGGAGATGATTCGTACGAATACGTCACCACCAAGGACGCAAGGTGTCGTGTCGTGTGTTTTTACTTTCACTCTGCACCCGTGGGTCTTACTCTATGACGTTCTCTGTCGGCGCGTTAGAGACAGTATCAGAGGAGGAAACACAGCGTTGAACACGTTCTGACTCGACCGCGCCGGTTTTGGTTCCGGAGGCGCAAGCACGCGTGTGGACGCCAATCAACGCCAGTTTCGGAACCCCTTCTCGATGGACGCCGAGTGCACCAACTGCGATGCGCTCTGTGAGGTGCGCGAGCAGGTCGTCCACGGCTACGGCGACGTAGGCGCGGAATTTCTGTTCGTCGGCGAGTCGCCGAGTGCGGGGGCAGAACGAACCGGCGTCCCCTTCACCGGCGACGACGCGGGGCAGCGAGTCCAGCGTATCCTCGGAGAACTGGGCTTTTCCCGGTCCGACCCGGACGCGGACGAACCGGACCTCCAGAACGTCTATCTCACCTACTTGACCCGGTGTCGGCACCCCGAGCGTGGGCCGACCGAGAACGAAATCACGACCTGCGAGCCGTTTTTGAACGCCGAGATTCGGATGATAAATCCGCACATCATCGTCCCCGTGGGACAGGCCGCACTGGAGGCGCTCGCGTTCGATTACACGACTCGCTCGCGGGACAGTTTCGATATCGACGCGGAACACGCCACCACGATTCGCGGCCGCGGGTTCGAACTCGTTCCGATGAAAGCCCCCACCCGGCAAACCGACGCGGACACCGAAGCGTTCGTCACGCACGTCATCGAGGAAGTGTTCGACCGCGACTACCGACAGACGAAGGGACGCCGGAGTCGCTGACTCGGCAACCGCAAGCGGCGGGTTGAAGGGTTCGCCGGGCAGAGAGACGTACATGACCGTCATCGCCGTACTCGCGGAGCCACCGCGGCCGGGATTGGTGCTGTCTGACCTCGCAGCGACGAGTCCGCTCTCAGAAGCGGCGGCCGCGGACCTGTACGCCGCGATGCTCAAGGACATCTGCGTCGCCGTCGAGCGCTCGGGTGGCGACCTCCTCGTGAACTACCTCCCCGACGACGAACTCCCCGAAGAGCTCGTGGGCGACACCAGCGCGGAGGCCGAGATTCGCGCCCTCGTTGCCGACGCCCTCGGCGGAACCGAAGACGTGCGATTCGAACCGCAGGTCGGGTCGACGTTCGCGGCCCGCGCCGGCAACACCGTCACGCACCTACTCGAAGAGGAGGCGGTCCACTCCGCCGCCGTGGTTCGCCCCGTCGTCCCGCAACTCGGCCGCACCCACATCGACAGCGCGGCGATGAAACTCCGCAGCACGCCGGTCGTCCTCGGTCCATCGACCGAAGGCCGGGTTCACTTCGCGGGCTTCCGCGACCCTATCGACTTCACCGACGCCTACGACACCCCGGAAGTTCAGACGCTCGCCGAGCGCGCCGACGAGGCGGACTTGGGTCTCGACTACATCCCAATGCTTCCGGTCGTCGAGACCGGAGCGGACCTCGCGACGTTGGTTCCGATGCTCCGCTCACGCGTCGCCTCGGAGCGTGTCGTTCCCGAGCACACGACGACATTCGTTTTCGAACGTGGACTCCGCGTCGAGGAGACGGATGGCGTTCTCGAACTCGTCGTCGACTGACCGAGAGCGACAACTCTTAGGTACCCCGTCTGAAAGTATCGGGCGAAGGTGGGATGGCGGAGTGGCCTAACGCGCCTGCCTTGAAAGCAGGTTTCCTCACGGAATCCTGGGTTCAAATCCCAGTCCCACCGCATTCTCAGAGAACCGAGACGCGCAGTTTCATCTGCGCGTCTCCGGTGAACGTGTGCTGTGGTGATAGCTGGGATTTGAGCAGCGAGCAACGCGAAGCGTTGCGAGTGGGTTCAAATCCCAGTCCCACCGCATTCTCAGAAAAGCCCACTCCGTTCCTCAAAACCGATACGCCATCATCACTTCGTCGACGAACTCGTCGTCGATAGTGTAGTGTTCTCTGCGAATCGCCTCGGTGTCCCACCCGTGGTCGCCGAGGAACTCCATGGCGCGGTCGTTCGTCATGGGAATGCTGTTGTAGACCTTGCGGAAGCCGTTTGCTTCCGCCCAATCGAGGCCGCGCTGGAGGAGCAGACTCCCGATACCCGAGCCACGGAAGTCTTCTTTGACGCCGACGGTCTGCTGGGCGGTCTCCCGGACTTTCTCGACATGTGGGAGGTCGAGATGCGTCCACCCGACGACCTCGCCGTCGACAGTTGCGACGAAGAACACCCGGGAGGCCACTCGGTTGTGGCGCGTGACAGCCTCCTCGTAGAGCAGTTGCTCGGCGATACCCTCGGCGATGACGTAGGTCTTCTCCGAGGTGACGTCCCGAATCGCGTCGATGAGCCCCTCGAAATCCTGCTGGCGACCCGGCCGGATGGTGACTACGCCCACGTCGGTCTGGTGTTCTTCGATTGCACCCACGTCGAGCGCTAACTGGAGTGTCCCGCCGTCCTCCTCCAGATATCCGCGCGTTTTTAGCCGGTCGAGTTCGGCCCCGAACTCGTCGGACGAGACGGGTGCGATATCGAGGAGCACGTTCCGCTTTGCGGTCCCGTGGCGCTCGACGTACTCGTAAATCCGCTTGCTGGCCTCTGATTCGAACGTTGGGTGCTCGGTCGCTCGCATACTCCCCTGAAGATAGGGGGCCATCCGTATATTTCTTGTTCAATGCCATCATATAGCAAGCTTCGGATACCGCTGCGGGCGAGTGGGTGAGTTTGCAGGCGAGTGAACAGGCGGGCGGACGGGCGAACAGACGGGCAGACAGACGAGGGGCGGGCGAACTGCTCGGGTCACTCCAGATACGGGGCCTCAATCGTGCTTTCGCCGTTGATGAGCGTGTTCATGCGGCGCGTAATCCCGTCGAAGATGATGATAAGTGGAAAGAGCAGAATTTCGACGACGCGGATGACCGGGGCGACGACCATCGCCCACCTCTCGGCGTTTCCGAGACCGAACGACTTGGGAACGATTTCTCCGAACACGAGGATGACGAAGCTAGTGATGAGCGTCGTTGCGACGACCGCGGGGCCGGGCGGGAGGTAGCTGACGACCAGCACCGTCACGATACTGGAAATCGCGATGTTCACGACGTTGTTTCCGACGAGGAGCGTCACGAGCAGTCGGTGCGGGTCGTCGGAGAGTTCGGCGAGTGTGGTCGCTCGGGAGTCACCGGTTGCTTCCGCTTGCTGTCGAATCCACTCCCGAGGCAGTGAGAAGATGGCCGTCTCAGAACTGGAAAAGAACGCGCTACACAGCAGCAACAGTGCGATTGCGACGAGGTTGACGGCGAGGAGGGTAGGCGTTGTCATACTCGTAGCTGTATGAGCGGCGCAAAAAATCACTAGCCGCGCTGGAAACGTCTCTCCGCTCGGTGAATCTCGCATGACAGATACCAACAAATGCGTAACGGCTTTGAATCGGCCTGCCAACACTCGGATATGGATTGGCCACACGACCCCGACGGTGAGGAAGGAAGCGAAGGCGGACGGAAGTACGGCCAGGCGATTATCGCGAAGAAAGTCGACGAAGAAGAGGACTTCCCGCTGAGCAAGGCGGAGTTCGTCGACGAATTCGGTGACGAGCCCATCCGACTCGACCACGAGCGCGTCGTCTCGCTGTCGGAAATCTTCGAGCACGTCGAAGGTGAGGAGTTCGGCGGCTTCGTCGAATTCCACAAAGCGGTCGGCAAAGCGATGCGCGAAAACGACTTCTGGTTCTACGAAGGCGCAGAACAGTTCGTCAATAACTCGACCGCGTAATTTCCCGTCTCTTCTCTCGGTTCGACGAACGCTCGGCAAAACGCGAGCAGAGCGGCACCGCCGACTCAGTCGAACGAAGTGCGTTCTTTGACTTCCTGCTCGATAGCTTCGCGCTCCCACGTGCGCGTGGTGCCGCCTTCGACCTCGGCTTGCACCTTCTCTTCAAGGAGCGTGACCGCGACGCTGTTTGCCCCTTCGGGGATGATGAGGTCGGCGTGCTTCTTCGTCGGTTCGATGAACTGCTCGTGCATCGGTTTGACCGTCGAGAGATACTGGTCGATGACGCCCTGTAAGTCGCGGCCGCGGTCGATAGCGTCGCGCTGGATGCGCCGAAGGATACGAACGTCGGCGTCGGTCTCGACGTAGAGCCGAAGGTCGAGCATCTCGTTGACCTGCTCGTCGTAGAGTGCGAGAATCCCTTCGAGGATGATGACGTCGGTCGGTTCGACCGTCACGCGCTCGGGCTTTCGGTTGTGAATCTCGAAATCGTACTGCGGCATCTCGACGGCCCTGCCTTCCAGCAGTTCCGCCAGTTGCTCGCGAAGGAGGTCCCACTCGAACGCCGAAGGGTGGTCGTAGTTGACCTGCTCGCGTTCGGCCATCTCGAGGTGGCTCTGGTCTTTGTAGTAGTTATCAATCGGGATTCGGGTGACTGACTCACCGACGTTCTCCGTGATGAGTCGGGCCACAGTCGTCTTACCGGCACCGCTGCCCCCGGCGATACCGATGACGAACGACGGGATGGTCATCGAACGAAAAACACCCGCGAATGGGTTTGAACGCAGCGATTCTCAGCGTCTCTCGCGTTAGTATATAAAACGCGGTGTTTGTCTGTACCTAACATACAATTCTCGTACCGCCGTATCCCGCAATTGGAGCGGGTTACGAACTGCTGAGAGTTAAATTTATAAACCGCTCTCACCATGGCAATTCACATGGTACGTGATATCGTACGCCGCGACTTCCTCAAGGGAGTGGGAGCCGCGGGAGCGGCAGGCTTGACAGGTTTATCCGGATGTATCGGTGGCGGCGGCGGAGGCGGCGGCCCAGAGGGGCTCGTCGTCATCGGCTACCCCGAGAGTGGTATCCAACTGTTCCGCGACTACTACAGCGCCTCCGACGGGAGCGAAGAGATTCTCGTTCCTGACGGTCTGCGCTCGGGTTCGATGCCCGGGCAGGTCGGTAACGACATGGAGAACGTGACCGGGACGGCACCGGCGGCAGGCGGTCCGAACCAAGAGACGTTCAACCAGTTGTTCCAAGACGAGTACGGAGCAGCACCGGGTGTCTTCACGTCGCAGTGTTACGACTCCGTCGCAGTGCAACTACTGGCGAACGCCGCGGCCGGTGAGAACTCCGGTCCGGCGGTCAAAGAACAGATGCGTCGGATGGCCAATCCCGGCGGAATGACAGTCGGCCCAGACAACCTCATCGAGGGGATGGAAGCGGCCGCAAACGGCGAAGACATCAGCTACGAGGGCGCGTCCTCCTCTGTCAACTTCGACGAGAAGGGTGACCCAGCAGAGGCAGCCTACTCCATCTGGGAGTTCGACGCCGAGAACAACGCGACGAGCGACGTCGACAAGCAGAGCTTCGCAGGCGAGAACCCCGATGGCGCCGGTCCGATGGCCGACAGCGGCCCCGGCGGCTCCGACCGTGAGATTTCGGTCGGGATTCTCCTTCCGGAGACCGGTGACCTCGCAGCAGTCGGTCAGCCGATGATTCAGGCGGCACAGATTCCGGTCAAGCAGGTCAACGAGGCCAACCCGGCAGGAATCTCGGTCAACGCGCAAATCGAAGACACGCAGACGTCGCCGGACGCTGGTGTCTCCGCCGCGCAGTCGCTCGTCTCCGCGGGCGTCCCCTCGGTGTGTGGGTCGGCGTCATCCGGTGTGAACGTCCCTGTCTCACAGCAGGCGTTCATCCCGAACGAGGTCGTCGGTTGCTCGCCGTCCTCGACGGCGCTGTCCGTCTCGAACCTCGAAGACAACGACTTCATCTTCCGGACGGCACCCTCGGACTTCTTGCAGGGGCGCGTCATGGCGCAGGTCATGGCCGAGCGCCTCGAAGTCAGTACCGTCTCGACGCTGTTCGTCAACAACGACTACGGTCAGCAGCTCTCCGAGCGCTTCTCGAACGTCTTCAGCGACCAGTTCGACGGAGAGGTCTACCACCAAGTCGCGTTCAACATCGGCGAGTCGTCGTACTCCTCGGTCATCGAGACGGCGCTGTCCGGCCCGGACAACTAAGCGAACACACAGACCCGACTTTTCTTTCGACGCTCCGCCGTGAGCGACCGCAACGGCTCGTTCGCATTGGTAGTCAGAAATTGACTCCCCACACAGCGCCGCCACAAGGCGCTGAGTGAGGTCCGGATGCGTCAAGCGGGGTGGAAGAGGCTCTGACCCTCAAGACTGGCTATGGGGCCGAGAGGGGGCGAGAGAAACAGCTGCTGTTCTGGAGTCCAACAGCGGTCGAATTATTCTGCCACTGTCGTGGGTGAGCGAGTAGCACAACCGCTGACAGGTAGCGTCGGAAAAATGAGTTCGTGTTCGGGAGGATGAGTTATCCGCCGAGGAAGTCCTGTCTGACCTGTTCGTCTTCGAGGAGTGCCGACCCCGTGTCCATGTAGCGGTTCTGTCCGTTCGCGAGGACGTAGCCACGGTCACAGCGGCGCAGCGCCTCTTTGGCGTTCTGTTCGACCATCAGGATGGCCGTCCCCGCCTCGTTGATTTCGTCGATTTTGTCGAACATCTCGTCGACGAGGTCGGGTGCGAGACCCGCCGATGGCTCGTCGAGGAGGAGCAAGTCGGGGTCGAGCATGAGTGCACGACCCATCGCGAGCATCTGCTGTTGCCCGCCGGACATGGTGCCGGCCTTCTGATGCTTGCGCTCTTCGAGGATGGGGAAGCGGTCGTACACCGCTCGAATCGCGTCTTGCGGAACGTCGTCGAGGATGTACGCGCCCATTTCGAGGTTCTCTTCGACCGTCAGAGCCGAGAAGATGTTGTCGTTCTGCGGGACGTAGCCGACGCCGACGTGGATGATATTTTCCGGTTTGCGACCGGTGATGTCTTTGTCTTTGAACTGAATGTCGCCGCCCATGAGGGCAGTCAGCCCGAAGACGGACTTCATCGTCGTCGATTTTCCGGCCCCGTTCGGCCCGACGATGGTCACGTACTCCCCGTCGAAGACGTCCATGTCGACGTCGGTGAGGATTTGCAGGTCGCCGTATCCGGCGTCGAGACCACGGACGCGCAGGAGCACGTCGCTTCGGTCTTCGATGCCAGCGCCGCTCGTGGCGCTGCGGTTCGCGTCGACGCTCATACGTTCCCTCCGAGGTACGCTTCGATGACCTCTTCGTTGCTCCGAATGTCGTCGGGAGTGCCTTCGGTGAGCACCCGTCCTTGGTGAAGGACGATAACGTGTTCACAGTTGTTCATGATGAGGTCCATGTCGTGTTCGACGAGCAGGAAGGTGTAGCCCTGTTCACGGAGTTCGTGGATGTGTTTGAGGAGTTTCTTCTCCAGCGTCGGGTTGACGCCGGCGAACGGTTCGTCGAGGAGCAGCATGTCCGGGTCCGTGAGGAGCGCCCGCGCCATCTCCAGTAGTTTCCGCTGGCCACCGGAGAGGTTTCCGGCGTACTCTTCGGCAATGTGGCCGATGTCGAAGAAGTCGAGGACTTCCCAGACGCGTTCGAGCAGTTCTTCTTCTTGCTCGCGCACGTCGTTGCGGACGCCCGGAAGGACCGAGCGCCAGAGTTCTTCGCCGCGCTGGCGTTGCGGGGCGAGCATCATGTTTTCGAGGACAGTCATCTCGCTCAGTTCGCGAGCGATTTGGAACGTCCGAACCATCCCGCGGTTTGCGACCTCGTGTGGGTCGCGACCGGTGATATCCTCGCCGTTGAACGTGACAGTACCCGCGTCGGGCTTTATCATCCCGGTGATGAGGTTGAACGTCGTGGACTTCCCGGCACCGTTGGGGCCGATAAGTCCAGTAAGCGACCCGGATTCGACCTGGAAGGTCGCGCCGTCGACGGCGGTGATACCGCCGAACGACTTGCGGAGTCCCTCGACACGCAGGGGGTACTCTTCGGTGGTCTGGACGCCGGACGCGAAAGAGCCCAGTGCGCCTTCGTCGACCTTGGTTGCGACCTCGTCGACGGGTTGGCTGGCATCACTCATCGTCGACACCTCCGTTGCTGTCGGCGACGTCGACGCCGCCGTCAGTCTGGACGTCACCATCCGCCGAGCCGCCGTCGGTGGCGGCAGCCGCCGCTTTCGGACGCGACAGCGAGATGACCGACGCCGTCTCCTTGCGGTGGCCGAGCAGTCCCTCCGGCCGGTTGTGCATCAGCCAGATGAGGACGAGGCCCATCACCACCAACTGGAGTTGGCGGATACTGTCGATGGTGTACAGCAGGAACGGCACGGGGTCGAGTTGCGAGATGAGCGGTCCGACCGCTTGCCCGAATCCCGGCGGGGAGTCGAGGTTGGGAAGCACCGTCGTCACGAGGTTCTGGAAGTACCGCGGCCCCTGGTAGAGGAGAGCTGCGAACGCCGCACCACCGAGCACGCTACCGGTGTTCGACCCGGCACCGCCGATGATGAGTGCGATCCAGATGAAGAACGTCACGCGCGGACGGAAGAAGTTCGGCGTCACAGCGCCCTGCGGCATCAGCCAGAGGATGCCTGCGAGGCCCATGAGCGCACATCCGAGCATGAACGACTTAATCTTGAAGCGGTCGGTGTCCTTGCCGAGCGCGTTGGCGACGTCTTCGTCCTCGCGGATGGCCTTCAGCACGCGGCCGAAGGGAGACTCACCAGTGCGCTTGAGCAGCCAGAAGAACACCGTGACGCCTGCGAGCAAGAGCAGGCCGTAGATGAGGCCGTCGACGACCGGCTTGGGATTCGTCGGAACGATAACCTTCGTCGCGTCCACGAAGCCGAGGTAGACGCCCCACAAGCCCACAGAGCGGAACAGTGCTTCGAGCGGCGGGACGAAGTCGAGGATGAGCCCCGACCCGCCACCGAAGCCGACGCGCGTTCCGAGCAGTTGGAACTGCTGGAGTTCGCCGGAGAGGAAACTGAATCGAACGATTTCTGACATCGCGATTGTCACGATTGCGAGGTAGTCCGCCCGCAACCGGAGCGCCGGAAGCGCGACCACGAATCCGAGGAGTGCGGCCGCGACCATCCCGGCGATGATGCCGACGATGAGCGGGAGTCCGAGACCCCCGACCTGTGCGGCACCACCAGCGACGTAGAGCGGTTTCGAGACGAGTGCCATCACGTACACACCGACGGCCATGAAGCCGACGATGCCGATGTTGAACAGCCCCGTGTACCCCCAGTGGAGGTTGAGCGCGAGCGACAGCATGGCGAACACGCCGATGTAGAACGTCAGCGTCGCGAGGGAGTTCAGTTGTCCGCGAAGGTCGTAGCCGAGCACGACGCCCGCGAGCACGTACAGGATGTACGCCGTCGCGAGCGTGGCGACGATAAGTCCCGCGTCGCCACCCGGCATGCGGGCGGCGATGTCGTCGCGGACGCTCATGCTGTCGACCTCCCACTAAAGAGACCGGACGGTTTCACGAGCAAGATGACGATCATCACGACGAACGCCGCGGCGCGTGCGAACGCCGACGGAATCCAGAGGACCGACATCGACGCGGTCAGGCCGATGACGAGGCCGCCAGTGATTGCCCCGTAGATGGACCCGATACCGCCGAGGATGACGGCTGCGAAGATGAGCAGCAACAGCAGCCACCCGTCGTTGAAGCCGAGAGTCCCCTTCCAGAGGATGAACATGTATCCTGCGATACCCGTGAGACCGCCACCGATAATCCACGTGGAACGGACGACCCGTTCGGTCGGGATGCCGGTGATGCGAGCCAAGTCTTCGTTGTCGGCCATCGCGCGCATCGCCTTGCCGAGTTTCGTCCGCTGGAGCAGCAAGTGAACGCCCAGCATCAGTCCCGACGCGATGACGAGGAGCGTGATGTCGTGCGCGTCGATGAATACCGTCCCGTCGACGAGGTACAGGCCGACAGACGGCGGCTGTGCAGTCGTGCCACGCACGTCAGACCCGAAGACGAACTGCATCAGGTACCGGAGCGCGAACGCGACACCGATACTCGTGATGAGAAGCGTGATGCCCCCCTCGTCACGAATCGGCTTGAAAATGGTGCGGTCGACCGCCAGCGAGAGGAGGATGGTGAATCCTCCGGCGACGACGATGCCCGCGATGACCGCGAGCGGCGTCGACAGCATTCCGATGCCGAGCGTGCCGCCGTAGACGGAGCCTCCGGCACCGACTAACACCAGCGCGCCGATGTCGGCGCGGCCGAGTCCTGCGAGGAGGTACGTGGTCGACCACCCGGAGAACGCGCCGGCGGTGATGTAGTCACCGTGCGAGAAGTTTGCGAAGTTCAGGATGCTGTACGTCATTGACAGGCCGATGCCCGCGAGCCCAATTACGAGCCCGCGCATCAGTCCGTCCCAGACGAGCGAGCCGATGTCGGCGAACTGCGTCTGCCCAGTTACGAGCCCGAGCAGGAGGTCACCCAGCAGGTACGCTGCGATGACTCCGAGCACGAGCGCGAACGGACGCTCGATTGCGAACTCCCTGCCCCGGGAGTATGTTTCGGCGATACCCATTGATAACTATCCTCATGCTATGTGCGGACGATTAACGAACATAAATCTTTCTTCACGCGAGTGGCGAGCAAGTGCCGTCACAATCAGGGCATCCCGGGCCAAGTTGGAGATTCGCGTCAATTTCAGCGACAATTAATTGGTGTTTGGATTCGAAAAAGACACATGCGCGTCACACCAGCCTCGCTGACTGACCTCGACACCCTCACAGACATGTGGGTCGAGCTCGCGGCTGGACAGCAGGAATTCGGCTCTCACCTCCATGCTGACGCGAACAGGTCGGTAGTTCGGGAGTCTCTCGCGCGGCACCTCACTATCGGCGGCGTGTTGGTCGCACGCGCGGGTTCGGAGGCCGAAGCTGACGCTGTAGGGACACGCGACGAAGAGGAGCGGGTCGCAAGACGGGGCAACCGGGAGGACCGCACCACCAACTCGACCACCATCCTTGGCTTCGCGATGTTCGACATCGAATCCGGGTCGTACGAACAGGACGTGACTCGCGGGACCATCAGCAACCTGTTTGTCGTCCCGGGTCGCCGGGGCGACGGAGTCGGAAGCGAACTGCTCGCCGCCGCCGAAGACGAACTCCGCGAGTGGGGTGCCGACGTCGTCGCGCTAGACGTGATGGCTGACAACGAAAACGCCCGAAAATTCTACCGACGGCACGGCTATCAGCCACATCGGATTCAACTGGAGAAATCGATGCGAAACGATACACACTCAAAGGAGGACCGATAATCACCTGACGCGCCAGGAGAGCATGGGCGGTTCATGCACTCGACTTGTAATCGAGACTTCGTGGGTTCGAATCCCACTCCTGGCTCTGTTCTCCGTCTCGTTCTTCGCAGACAGTACTGATTTGACGGCCCCCACTGTCGTGTCCGACGATTTATAATCGGCCGGAAACCTATTTCGAATCGGGACATCCGTCCCGGAGGCGTCGTCCGATGCATGCCTGCCATGGTTGCTTCCCGGCGCCTTCTGCAGTTGCGGCACAGTTCTTCGTTCGGTCTCCGAGACCAGACAGTAAACGAACCATTATTCTTATCTAGTTGTGAATTATCTGTCAATAAGGACGTCGTCGCAGTCGTCGCACCGTGGTACTGACGCAACTACGGTCCAAGTTCACACCACGTTCGTCGGCTCAAACGGGCGACGTCCGAACTCACGTGCCGAGCCACGGCCACGTCTGTCGGTCGTCGACGACGACAAGCTAACAGTCGGCCCGAACCAGTCAGTTACGACCGGACGGTGGCCGAACGCGAACGAGGAGCAACGACCCCGGGACGCCGAGGATGAGCGCCCGAAACGGATTATGGTTGATGATAACGTCCGGGTCGAGCGGTTGGCGCTGGAGTTCGGTGATTCTGAGACACGAGTAGTAGACGGTGACGTGCGTCAGGACGTACGCGAACGTCGCCGGGACGATGAGAGGGTAGTGAATACCGACCGAATGGAGTCCCTCGAAGGCGAACGCGGCGAGCGCCGAAATAGAAAGGAGATTGCCGAGTTGCAGAGTGATGCCAATCAGCGCGGTGATTGCGGTGTCGAACGTGGAGGGGCCGTACGGCGTGTACGAGAGTGCAGTCATGACTGCGACGGCTCCGAGAAAGAGACCGGCGAGCAATCCTGCCAGCGGGTACACGAATTCCATTAGGCGCGTTACGGGGTGAACGGTATGTGGGAATTTAGTTCTACCCCCCTCGTTATCGTGGGAGAAAATTGGGTGTCGGAGGCCGAACACCGGCAGACTGTACAGGGCGTTTCCCTCTATACCCCAGTTCTCGGAGGAAGTACCACGTCGCCACAGTGTTTTATTTTCACGGAGAACGTCATCTGGGTATGGAAGGTACAGACAGGTTCATGCTGGCAGTGACGATTCTTCTGTTCGCCCTCATCTTCTTCGGCGCGTTGCTCGCGTTGCTCTAGGGAGAAAACTTATGCAACATTCCTGAAGGATACTAGATATCATGCCGGAATGTCAGAACTGCGGCTCGTTCGTGACGCCCGCCTACGCTCGCGTATTCGCGCCCGATGGAACAGAGCACCCACGGGTGTGTCCGAACTGCGAAGATATGGTCCGTGACGGCGCGCAAGTCCGAGAAGCCCGCTCGCGACGAACTTAGTTGGCGATGTGGTAGCGCTCTTCGTCCTGTCGAACGAAACCACGCTTGGAGAGCGTCCCGAGGATGCTGTAGAGTGAGATTTTCTTCATTTCGAGTCCATCCTGCAGGTCGGTGATAGACGCACCGTCGTGTGTCGTGAGATAGAGGTACACGAGCTTTGCCGCGGGAGAATTGAGCTCACCCGGAACTTCGATGGTCGGAACCGTCTGTTGCATGGTGGTTGTGCTGTGCTTGTCTTCGACGATAATAAAACACCTCTACAACAATTGTCGAATATTCGCGGACGCGAATGAGGCGTCGAGGTACTCGAATTCGAGCGAATCGTTGTGTTCATAACGAACGTACATTGTAGAAAAGACGGCTATCGACGGGGGGTGCTTTCGACGACAGTCGAAGGCCGGGAATCAGCAGGCGAAGGAGCATGGACACCGAACACCGGGCAGTCAGGCAACGAACACAGTCCACGCCAAAAACTGCGCCGCGGCCGCGACGACCATCGCTACAACAGCGGGAAACGGCGACCTGACGCGCGTGTATCGGACTGCGCCCCAGACCGAAAACGGGAGCGCGAGGAGCGTTGCGAACGTCACTGGGGCTGGAATCACGGTCCCAGTCGCCACCAGAAGCGACCCGTACGCGGCGACGACCCCACCGATGTGGAGACCTCGAAGCGTTCGCGCGGACAGTCGCGTCACGAGCGTCCGCTTCCCGACGGCCGCATCCGGGTCGCGGTCGGGCCACGTCGTCGCCAGCAGGTTGACGAACACTAGCAGTGCGAACGGGACGAACGGGACGAAATCACCGACACCGAGGCTCCCGCTCGCGGCGAGGACGCCGTACGCCGGGAGAAGCAGTCCGCCGAGGATGGCGTTGTCGACTGCGCCAACACCCCGCCACGCGAGCGCCAGCGGCGGGAGCGAGTACTCGACGCCGAGGACGCCGATAGCGAGGAGCAGCGCGACTTCGGCGGTCGAGAGCAGTCCGCCGAGGAATCCGCCAGGGACGACAACTACCGAGAGCAATCCCGAAGCGAGTGTCGCCCGGCGCGCGAGTGACCGCGGCAGCCCCGTTCGGGCAAGCGCTCCGCTCCCGCCCGAAAACGGCGTGCGGTCGGCCAGCAGGTCAGTCTCGTAGTCCGCGTACTCGTTCGCGTAGTGGATGGTGAGCGCGACTGGGACGAAGGCCGCGAACGCGACTCCGAGGTGGTCGAGGTCGGGTGTCGCACCGCGAGCGACTGCGGCCGCGACACCGAGTGCGTACACGAGCGCCATCAACAGCACTTGCTCCGGGCGGGCCATCTCGAACAGCGCGCGGAGTCGTACCCAGTGCGGCCGCTTCTCGGTCGAGGCGTCGAAAGAAGAGTCGTCGTCGTTTGGATGCGTCACAGACGGACTGAGCCGGGAAAGCGGGACGACGCCGCTCAGTAGCTCCGAATCTTCGGCTCGTACGTCTTGTTCTCGCCTTCGAGGATGACCGGCTTGTACCAGAGTTCTGGCTCGCCGTCGTTCCACGAGAGCATCGTGTGCTTGAGCCACTCCTCGTCGCGGCGTTCCTGGTACTCCTTGCGCCAGTGTGCGCCGCGGAACTCGTTGCGCGCGAGCGCGCCGACCGTGATGGCTTCGGCGATATCGAGGATGTTCCGGGTCTCCAGCGTCTGCAGCAGGTCCGTGTTGAACGTCCGCGACTTGTCTGCCACGTACACGTCCTGATACAGTTCGCGCGCCTCGCGGATGTCGCGAAGAGCGTCCTTGAGGGCTTCTTCCTCGCGGAAGACGTTGACGTGCTGCGTCATCGACT
The DNA here is from genome assembly GCF_024730625.1 of Haloferax larsenii. NCBI lineage: Archaea > Methanobacteriati > Methanobacteriota > Halobacteria > Halobacteriales > Haloferacaceae > Haloferax > Haloferax larsenii. The sequence continues at coordinate 2,810,599 of NZ_CP078063.1, read as the reverse complement.
TCTGGACGCGCTCGCGGATTTCGGCGTGTTGGATACCGTCTTCTTTCTCCAACAGATGCTCGATGGTCTCGCGCTCGTCGTCGAGGGCGCGCTGGACGACTTCGTCGCCCGAGAGGTCGGCGGTCGCACCGCCGTCGGTTCGCTCACCGCCGTCTGCGACGGCGTCGCCACCGAGTCCGGCCTCACCGAGTTGGACGGGGCTTTCGACGTCGGCAGGTTCGTAGTCGCCGACCTTCCCGGTCGTGATTTCGGCCGTCTTCATGTCCTTGCCCGCGGCGTGGTGACCGGCGCGCTTGCCGAAGACGATGAGTTCGGGCAGTGCGTTGCCGCCGAGGCGGTTGCCACCGTGGACGGAGGCACACGCACACTCACCAGCCGCGTACAGGCCGGTGATGCACGTCTCACCGTTCTCGTCGGTCTCGACGCCACCCATCGCGTAGTGCTGGCCGGGCTTGACCGGCATCGGCGCTTCGAGCGGGTTGACGCCCTCGAAGTCCTCCGAGAGGTGGATGATGTTCTCCAGACGGTCGACGATACGCTCTTCGCCGAGGTGGCGCATGTCGAGGTGGACGTACTCGTCTTCGATACCGCGGCCTTCGTTGACTTCCGTCAGTTCGGCGCGGGAGACGACGTCGCGGGAGGCGAGTTCGCCGAGGTTGTTCGCGTAGCCGTACTCGAACATAAAGCGCTCGCCGTGTTTGTTGTAGAGGATACCACCCTCACCGCGGACACCCTCGGTGATGAGGACACCCGTCGAGGGGAGCGTCGTGGGGTGGAACTGGATGAACTCCATGTCCTCGATTGGCGCACCGGCGCGGTAGGCCATGGCGACGCCGTCGCCGGTGTTGGCGACTGCGTTCGTCGTGTGGTCGTAGACCTGCCCGAGTCCACCGGTTGCGAGGATGACGCCGTTGCGGGCGCGGAAGCCTTCTATCTTCCCGGTCTGCACGTCGTAGGCGACGATGCCGTGACAAGTGCGGTCCTCGGGGTCGTCCTCGTCGGAGACGGCGAGTCGCGTGACGTGCCACTCGTCGTAGACCTTGATGCCGCGCTTGACGAGCTGCTCGTACATCGTGTGGAGCAGCTGGTGGCCGGTCTCTGCACCGGCGTAGGTCGTCCGCGGGAACGAGAGGCCACCGAACGGGCGCTGACTGACGCGTCCGTCGTCGTCACGGGAGAATGCCATCCCCCAGTGTTCGAGTTGGATGGTCTCTTTCGGGCTGTCCTTACAGAGCGTCTCGACTGCCGGCGCGTCGCCGAGATAGTCGGAGCCCTTCATCGTGTCGTACGCGTGGTCCTCCCACGAGTCGCCTTCGCGGAGGGCGGCGTTGATGCCACCTTCCGCCGCGCCCGTGTGACTTCGGACCGGGTGGAGCTTCGACACGATAGCAACGTCGGCTCCTTCTTCGTGTGCCGCAATCGCCGCGCGCAGGCCTGCGCCGCCCGCGCCGACTACGATAACGTCGTGTTCGTACATGGTGTGTTTGAGAGTGTCGTAGGGGTAGTCGAACTTGAGGGTTTCACCGAGAAGTTCACCAGAACTTCAGGTTGTTCTTGATAGCCTCGCGCTTGAGTTCCTGAATGTGCTCCGTGAGGGGGATGTCCTTCGGACACACTTCGGTACAGGAGAACTGGGTCTGGCAGCGCCAGACGCCGTGTTCCTGTTCGAGGATTTCGAGGCGGCGTTGTTTCATCTCCTCGCCCTCGCGTTCGTCCATCGCGAAGCGGTAGGCCTTGTTGATGGCCGCCGGGCCGAGATACTCGTTGTCGCCGGCCGCGATGTTACACGAGGACATACACGCGCTGCACCAGATACAGCGGGTGGACATCTTCACCTTCTCGCGGTTCTCGCGAGTCTGCCGCTGTTCTTCGTCTTCGTCGGGAAGCGAGTTGGTCTGGAAGTACGGCTCGACCGCCTCCATCTGGTCGTAGAAGTGCTCCATGTCGACGACGAGGTCCTTGACCACGTCGGCGTGCGGGAGCGGTTCGACGCGAACCGGTTCGGAGAGGTCCGAAAGCTGCGTCTTACAGCCGAGTCGCTGCGAGCCGTTGACGAACAGCGCGTCGGACCCGCAGATAGCCTGCCGACAGGAGTGCCGGAAGGTAAGCGACGAGTCGTAGTGGTCCCGTGCCCACATCAGCGCGTCGAGGACGGTCATCCCCTGCTTGTAGGGGACGTAGAAGTCGTCGAAGCGGGGTTCCTGTTTGCCCTCCACCTCGGGGTCGTATCGGAAGACCTTGAGGTGGTAGGTGTCGTCGGCGGTGCGCGCTTTTTCGGCCGCTTCGGCCTCGCGCTGCTCTTGGAGACGCTCGGCGCGTTCGCGCTTTTTCGCGTCGCGCTTCTGCTTGCCGGGCGACACCGACTCGGCGGACGATTCGTCTTCGACTTGCTCGGGAACTTGCGTACTCATGGTTAGATGGGGACACCTCCGGCCCACGCGATTGCGGTGCGGACGCCCTGCACGATGAGGACGAGGCTCGCGATGCCGAGAATCGCCTTCACTGCGGTCTTGCGAGACCCGGACAGGCCCTGATTGACGAGGGCGTTGTAGACGCCGTTGACCCCGTGGAACGTCGCCGTGACGAGGAACAGAATCATCAGCGAGAAGTACGTCAACTGCGTCATCCGAGCCTCCGACATGGCGAAGGTGACTTCGTCGGCGTGGTTGACGAAGTGAAGCAGGAAGAAGTGGAACGCCAACACGATGACGAGGAACGCAGCTGTGAGGCGCTGCCAAAGCCATCGGGTTCCACCGGGTTCGAAGGACGTGTATCGTTCTGCCATTAGATGCTCACCCCTGCGAGGAACGTCGGCACGCTCGCGACGACGATGACACCCGTGAGGATAAGCGACGCGTAGAAGCTCTTGTCCTGTGCTTCCAGCCCGACGCCCAGGTCAACGAACAGCAGTCGAAGTCCGTTGAGGATGTGGAACACCGCCACAGCGAGCAGTCCAACTTCGAGAATGCGTACGACGAGCAGACTTTCCAGCGCCTGAATCGTAGTCGTGTACGCTGCCTCGCTTGTGAGGGCCGTCGACAACACGGCAATGTGAGTGAAGAGATATCCCACAAGCACCCAGCCGGTGAACTTGTGGAATATCCAGGCCCACATGCCAGCCGAGAACTCCCGCCATCGGCCGAAGTCCTCGATGAGGCCCCGATTGTAAGACTGACTCATGCTCTTGTGAGTGTCGGGAAGGGGAGGGTATAGAACTTACGTGTATGATGTATCGTGCAGGTTCGCAATACTCGCTGTCCACGAAGGTTTCACGTTACAGTGTCACTATGTCACAAGGACATCTCTGACGCCGCCGACTGTTCTCGCTCGACGACTCGCCGCACGTCGTCTTTGAGTTCGACCAGATGACACAGCGGGTTTCCGGGGTAGACGACGGGGTTCTCCAGGACGCCGACGAGCAGGCCGGTGAAGGGCGCTTCGACGGTGACGTTGTCGTCTTTGAACGGATTCGTGATGGTACAGATGCGGTCTCCCTCGTGGACGAGCGCGCCGCGGTCGTGGTGCATGTCGACGATGCCGCCCGCGTCGGCGCGGAGCCACGTCTTTTCGTTCTCGTCCGAGATGACGGTTCGCCAGCCGGGCCAGTTGACGGTCGAGGTTTCGCGGAGACCGTACTCGGCGAAGACGCTCTCGACGCCAGCGAGCGCCTCGTCGATGAGTTCGCGCTGGAATCGGTGGGCTTCGCCCATCTCGACGGTGATGGCCGGAGTCCCGCGAGCGGCGGCCTCGGTTCGGAGCATGCCGTCGCTGCCCGAACTGTCGATGATGACGTGCGACCCGAAGGCGTTCGCGAGGCGGGCCACGTCGGGGTCCGACATGTCGGCGCGGACGTGGAGCATGTTCGTTCGCCCGCGCGTCGACGTGTGGAAGTCGATGCCGAGGTCACACGGCGCGATGAAGTTCTGGTAGATTCGGTAGGCCATCCGTTTTGCTCCCGTGGACGTCTCCGACCCGGGGAACGAACGATTCAGGTCGCGGTCGTAGATGGGGAGATACCGCTGTTGGGCGATGAATGCGGGGACGTTCACCACGGGCATACAGACGAGCGTCCCGGCGAGGTCCGAGAGGTCCCACTCGTAGGCGACCTCGCGGACGACTTCGATACCGTTCAGTTCGTCTCCGTGGGCGGCAGCAGAGAGGAAGACCGTCGGACCCGGTCGCTCCCCGTTGATAATCGTGACGGGGATGCGGACCGGGTCACCCAGGTACGTCTCCGAGATACCGTACCGGATGTTCTGTGTCTCCCCGGGTTCGACCTTCCCTCCGTTGTAGGTGAAGGCCTCGTTGTCGACCATGCCAGTCGATGCGGTGGCCGGGGTTATAAACCGTCGCGCCGTCGCGCCCCGTGGTAACGAACGGCGACAGTACTGTGGGAGTGGATACTGCGACCGTCATACCTTTGAAAGCTGACTTGCATGGAATGAGTATGTCCACCACTAACGAAGATGCCGTTCGCGTCGGGGTGCTTTCGCTTCACAACAGCAAGGAGACGAAGGCAATCCTGAACGCTGTCGAGGACCTCGGTCACGAACCAGTTTGGCTTCGCCGCGAGAACGCGGCGGTCAACATCAAAGACGGAGAGGTGACAGTCGAACCAGAGGTGGACATCATCGCGAATCGACTCTTACTCTCTAACACCGAAGAACCGGCCGAACTGCTCGGCCTCGCGACCACCTTCAACCGTATCCGACCGATGCTCAACGAACCGGATGCGGTCCTCGCAGCCATTCACAAGTTCGCCACAGCCGCGACACTCGCAAACTGGAACATCAAAGTGCCAGACGCGCTGCTCGCGCTCTCGAACGACCGCCTGAACAAGGGCCGCGAGCGCTTCGGCGACGTCGGCGTCTACAAGTCGGCTATCGGTACTCACGGCGGCGGGACGTGGAAGGTCGACCTCACAGAGCCGGTGAATCCGAAGGTCGGCAACCGGCAGGCGTTTCTCCAGAAGCTCATCGACCGCGACGACGAGCGCCACCGCGACCTGCGCGTCTACATCGTCGACGGCGAAATCATCGGCGCGATGTACCGCTACGCGCCGGAAGGCGACTGGCGAACGAACGTCGCCCTCGGCGGCGACGTGCTCGACGCAACCGACGAGATGCCCGAGGAAGCCAAGGAGACGGCACTCTACACAGCCGACGTGATGGATATGGACTACGTCGGTGTGGACCTCGTCGAGGGCGAAGACGGCTGGTTCGTCCTGGAAGCTAACCCGACCGCCGGGTTCAAAGGACTCTATCAGGCGACGGGCAAGAGCCCCGCGCCGTACATCGCCAAGCTTGCTATCGAGCGGGCTGGCGGCGAGGTCGATGCTGACCGCGTGCGCGACCTCGCGGCGACCCTCGACGACTCCGTCCCGTCCTGTATGCCGAACCAATCGCCCATCGTCGACGGCGAAGCACCCATCATCGGATACATCGAGGAAGTCGTCGTCAACGGCACAAGCGGGTCCCAGCAGGCGCTCGCAAAGTCTGACACCGGCGCGACGCGGACGAGCATCGACACGAGCCTCGCCGCCGAAATCGGTGCCGGTCCCATCAAGAGCATGACGCGCGTCAAGTCCGGCAGCGTCAAGGGCGGGAAAGCGCGTCCGGTCGTCGACCTCGTCATCGGTATCGGCGGCGCACAGCACACGGTCACCGCGAGCGTCGAAGACCGCTCGCACATGGATTACCCGCTGCTTCTCGGCCGCGACATCCTCGAACACTACCGCGTCGACGTTCGCCGCCGTGTCGACGCCGACCGGACGGGCAGCGACGACGAAGAAGAAGAACTCCTCGAAGAGTAACGCAGTTCGGGGACGGACCCGCCTTCCGCGACATCCGAACTCATCTGCGACGACCGCACCCTTCCGCGACAACTGAGCTTTTCTTTTCGCGCGCGTAATCGAGACTCGATGAGCGACGACGCCTACCGCGAACTCCGGGCAGACACGCACCTCGGCGACGTAGTCGAAACTCACGGCCCACTTTCGCTCGACCCGGCAGCCGACCCGTTCGAGCGGTTAGTCGTCTCCATCGTCAACCAACAACTCTCGACGACCGCGGCAGCGACGATTCGAGACCGGCTGTTCGACCGCGTGGAGGTGACGCCTGCTGGACTCCTCGCGGCCGAGGAGTCCGTCCTCCGCGACTGCGGGCTCTCGGGGCAGAAAGTCGGCTACGTGCGCAACGTCGCCGAAGCGTTCCAAAACGGGCTATCGGCCGACTCGCTGCGCACGATGGACGACGACGAGGTTATAGACGCCCTGACCGAGATTCGCGGTGTCGGCGTCTGGACGGCGAAGATGTTTCTCATCTTCGTGCTCGCGCGCGAGGACGTATTCCCGGTGGAGGACCTCGGGATTCGACGCGGCATGGAACACGTCTTCGACGTGGAAGCTGACGCGCTCCCGCGCGCTGAGATGGTCGAACGCGCCGAGTCGTGGGCCCCGTACCGAAGTTACGCCAGCCTCTATCTCTGGCGAGTCGTTGACGACTGAGCGAGTCGCGACGTGGCCCGGATTCGACAGTCGGTGCCACCGGGTGACAGCGTGATTTGACTCCCGCGTGTCGATGACACCCGCGCCGTCGTCGCATTGGACAGCGAGTGGCGGAGTAAACAGCTATTGCGTTTACTTTTTGCGCGAGGGAAACGTTGAAACCAATGGACACTGTAACGTTCGTCCATGAAGGTAGACGATATCAACAGCATCACTGTTCTTGGCGCGGGCAATATGGGCCACGGCATCGCGGAAGTGGCAGCCCTCGCTGGGTACGACGTTGTCCTTCGCGACATCAAAGACGAATTCGTCCAGAAGGGCTACGACCAAATCGAGTGGTCGCTCGACAAGCTTGCGGAGAACGACCGCATCTCGCAAGACGACGCCGACGCCGCACTCGACCGCGTCACACCCGTCGTCGACCTCGAAGAGTCGGTCGCCGACGCCGACGTGGTCATCGAGGCCGTCCCCGAGAAGATGTCCATCAAGAAGGAGGTGTACACGGAACTCGAAGAATACGCACCCGAACACACCATCTTCGCGACCAACACGTCCAGCCTCTCCATCACGGACCTCTCCGAAGTGACAGAGCGCCCCGAGCACTTCTGCGGGATGCACTTTTTCAACCCGCCGGTCCGGATGGACCTCGTCGAAGTCATCTCCGGCGCGCACACCGACGACGAGACGCTCGACGTCATCGAGGACCTCGCCGAAGAGATGGGCAAGACGCCCGTCCGCGTCCGCAAGGACAGCCCCGGGTTCATCGTGAACCGCATCCTCGTCCCCCTGATGAACGAGGCGGCGTGGATTGTCCACTCGGGCGACGCGACGATGGCGGAAGTCGACTCCACGACGAAGTACGACATCGGTCTCCCGATGGGGAGCTTCGAACTCGCCGACTACGTCGGTATCGACGTCGGCTACCACGTCCTCGACTACATGCACGACGTGCTCGGCGACGCCTACGAACCGTGCCCACTCCTCTCTGAGAAGGTCGAAGACGGCGACCTCGGCCAGAAGAGCGGCAAGGGCTTCTACGACTACGAAGACGGCGAGGGCGCAGAGGTCCCCCACGGCGAGGGGAGCGAAGACGTACAGAAGCGACTCCTCGCGCTCATGGCGAACGAAGTCGCGGGCCTCGTCGGCAACGACGTTGCCCCCGCGGGCGAAATCGACCGCGCCGTCAAGCTCGGCGGGCGCTTCCCCGACGGCCCCGCGAAGATGGCCGACGACGCCGGTATCGAGACGCTCGTCGAGACGCTCGACGAACTCCACGAAGAGACCGGCGAAGAGCGCTACGAAGCCGTCGAGTACCTCCGCGAACTCGCGGAGTCCGGCGCAGGCTTCTACGACGACGGGAGCGACGAGGCGGACGACAGCCTCCAGTTCGACAACATCGCCGTCGAAATCCGCGAGGGCGTCGGCCACATCACGCTCGACCGCCCGCACCGTCTCAACACCATCAGCACGGAACTGATGGACGACCTCTCGGACGCACTCGACACGCTCGAAGCCGACGACGAGGTGCGCGCGATTCTCCTGACCGGTGCTGGCGACCGCGCGTTCTCTGCCGGTGCCGACGTGACGAGTATCGCCGCGGGCGGCGGCGACGCCGTCTCGGGCGTCGAACTCTCCCGTAAGGGCCAGCAGACCTTCGGCAAGCTCGAAGAGATGGACAAGCCGGTCGTCGCCGGTATCGACGGCTTCTGTCTCGGCGGTGGGATGGAACTCTCGATGTGCGCCGACCTCCGAATCGCCACGGAGCGCTCGCAGTTCGGCCAGCCCGAGCACGACCTCGGTCTCATCCCCGGCTGGGGCGGCACCGTCCGCCTCCAGCGCATCGTCGGCACCGGTCGCGCGAAGGAGATTATCTTCTCCGCCGAGCGCTACGAGGCCGAGACGATGGCCGATTACGGCTTCGTCAACGAAGTCGTGGACAACGAGGACTTCGAGACGCAGGCGTTCGAGTACGCCCAGAAGTTCGCACAGGGGCCGCCGATTGCACAGCGCTACACCAAGCGCGCCATGCACAACGGCTGGGAGAACACCGACGCTGGTCTCGAAGTCGAGTCACAGGGCTTCGGCCTGCTGTTCACCACGTCTGACCTGATGGAAGGTATCGCGGCGTTCACCAGCGACCGCGACCCCGAGTTCACCGGCGAGTAATCGCACGGCGTGGGTGGGTACCTCTCACTCACTCGACTCGGAACGCAACCCTTAAAATAATCCAACTACCACTCGTGAATGCAGTTGGCTCGGTTGGTGTAGTCCGGCCAATCATCTTGGCCTTTCGAGCCGAGGACAGGGGTTCAAATCCCCTACCGAGCATCTTAAGGCTTCTACCGTCTGTTTTTCCGTGGTCTAGGAGAAACAGCAAATGGTCCATTTAGGCCAAACACGTTTGTCGTACCGTTCCCGTAGCACCGTTGTTCCCCCTTGTAGACGGTCGTCTGTTGCCACAACAGGGGTTTGGAGGCGACAGTAGATGCCGTCTAAATCTAATGAAGGGGCCAAGGAGGATACAGACGGTGAGACAGCCAAAGTCTGTAAAGCACCCCTTGTGACTGAACCTGCCCGAAAACAGCTGAATCAAAGACAGATTGTAGACTACAAAGAAGAAAGGCAGTCATTGTTAACGTGGCTTCGAGACATAGGAAAGAACCCGTCACGGGGGAAGGGCTATGCATCAGATACAGTCTACAACCGTGCTTATCGCATCGATGCGTTCTACCGATGGGTTTGGGAATTTGAAGGGGCCTACACAACCACCCTGACGACGGACCATGCTGATGCCTACTGTCGTGAGTTACTTGCAGGTGACTACTCGGATAACCACCGTGCAAACACACAGAAAGCCCTCAAATCCCTATTCAAGTGGCGTCAATACCAACGTGGGGGTGACAAGTGGGAACCTACGATAACCCTCACAGGCGCACCACCCTCACGACAGCCTAAGGATTTCTTTGAAAAGGATGAACGAACAGCATTACGAGAAGCCGCCTTAGAATACGGTACTGTTCCACACTACAACAGCCTTAGTGCTGATAAACGTCAGACATGGAAACGACACTTGGCCCAACGGTTCGGTATCCCCGTTGAAGGCGTCAATGCGGATACGTTCGAACGGGCAAATGGCTGGAAAATACCGTCCTTGGTACAAGCTACGTTAGACGGTGGACTTCGACCGAAGGAAGTTGGTCGGGCAAGAGTGTCGTGGGTAGATACGGACAATAACGTCCTCCGTATTCCACCCGAGGACGCTACAAAGAGCAATGACGCTTGGACGGTCGCAATCCGACCACAAACGTCACAAGCACTACAACGGTGGATTGGTGAACGGGGGTGCTATGACAAGTATAGTGGAACAGACAGATTGTGGCTAACCAGAGAGTCAAATCCATACGGTTCTACCTCCCTGAATCGACTCTTAGAAAAACTGTGTGAGCAAGCTGAAATTGATACCACACACAGGGACCTAAGTTGGTACTCAATTCGGCATAGTGTCGGTACACTCCTGACTAACGAACGTGACTTAGAAGCCGCAAGAGTACAATTGCGTCACCAGTCACGGACAACGACCATGAAGTATGATTCTGTATCGACTGACGACAGACGAGACGCATTAGACAGAATCGGATAGTCCTCACTCTTTTTCTTTTATAAGGACCAAGTACAGTAGATGTTAATGCAGAAAGCTTCCTTGGAGATTGAGATTGTGATGGATATGGTTCAACGGTTCGTCCTCGAAATACTTTCAGCATTTCTCGTCCTCACGTTGAACCGTTACCGCAAACAGCACAGTACAAATCACAACGTATCTGATAGGTGAAATTGTGACCGCCCTCGGGTGGGGTGGGGTTTATGAGCCGATTTTGCTGTCCAGCGATATTGGAAATTCTAGCAATCTTGATAGAGTCTGTGCTTATAACAAAGCCAGTATAAACAGGATAGCGATAGCTAATACTGTCAAGAAAATAGCTACGTAGGTATTACTTGACGAGATTTGCAAAGGGTCCGAGCTGCGGTCCTTTCGTTTGTGACTTGAATCCATTGTTGCCCAATACACAAACAAGGCAAAAACCCCGAACAGAATAGTAGATATGAACCAACCAGCAACTCTCCTACCACGTAAATCGGCGTCACGCGCAACAATGACTGCGAGTACGAACCAAACAACTGCGATTTCTACCAGCATAACCGTGATATTGTTAATATTTGGGCATTATTAAATTTGTTAGACTAGTGAACCTACCTTCGCACTATATATCATGATTCTTGGTGTGGGGAGGTAGTGGCTGTTGCTGCCCCGAGTGCGGCTTCAATAAGGTTCAACTGTCCTTCGCAATTAATAGAGACGTAGCGGGATTTGATGGACCAACGGTAGGCTGAATAGGGGGGTTTAAATACTGTGTAGTCTTGGTGCGGGGAGGGAAGGGGCGTGCCATAGTGTACCAATACTCCGCTGTCTTGCGATTGTTTTACTAAGTTTGGTTGTCTGTCTTGGACAACGAGGTTTAGCAACAACAATGGAAACCAGATAGTTTGCAATCCGTGAATCTGTTATTTGCAGGACAGATAGGATACAACCATACCCAAAACGTCCTGAGTACCGTCAAAATCCATTTCTTGTTGCAGGTGAATGGTTTCGGTCGTATAGAAATAGAATCCGCTTAGAACTAACTTGAGGTGTCTTAGAATTGATTCGTACATAATGAGTATCGTATCACCCACTACTCGAAGCGATACAGTACGCTCTCAATCGCTCTCAGTCGCCTCACAGTCGGATTGAGGTAGCGGACAAATGGTGTGTTCATGGAATCGCTTAGAACGTCCGTCAGATTCGCCTCAGCCCATTTCTCGCGGTCGCGCTATTGGGGTGCCCCTGTCGGGTAAGGGACGTAAGTTAACTTCAACGAACATATAGTACAACAGATAACGTTCCTAATTAAACAAGGTCCGTATAATATAATATAGTATACTGTAATAATAATCGCGCGTAGAAAACCACGCCCCTACTCACTGAATTACGAAACTCAGTTAACGGTGATGGGGTATTTAAATGACGACTCGTACCACCGTCTCATTCACAGATACCACCCTATCCCATATTTTGCCCCCTAATCCGAATTTTGGGAAATGTTCAGAAATGTGCATAAATCAATCCTATCGACTCGTAGATTCGTATATTCTATGCATATTCTTGTACAAGACATGACCGTTCATAGAGGAATCATCGTAAATGGCGGGGATAAGGATGCTTTTCGGATAGGCATTGTAGGTCATATTTCGGATATGTAGATAGATGCTCTAAGACTCTAGAATTTACCTCAACTACTCTTAGGGTGACAGAGAGGGAACGAACCAGCAACGTTCGTTCAGACATTGTTTCTTGTTCCCCATCTCTGTCCATTTTTCATTCATAACTATGGCACGTCGAAACATTCGAGTCAGAATTTCCGAAGAGACTGATGAATTGATTGAAGAAATTAACGAATACCGCTACGACGGTGAGGTATCTAAAGGGTACATCATTGAGCTTGCAATTAAGGATTATCAAAATTCTGATGTAAACGAGGTGAATTTCTAATGGAAATTGTTAATCAGCCACTTGTAGAAGGAAATACTATTGAATTTGGAAAATATAAGACGAAAAAGCTTACAACTGATTTCCAAACAGCACGTATTCATGCTGTTTGTGAATCTGGTAGCCTTGAAACGTACGTAGTGCTACGGAAGGTGGTGAACCATGCTGATAATGATGTCAGTTTCCCATCTAATTCCGTGGTGTTTGGGATTGAACAAAATCCTTCCAAAGCGAATGTTAGTTTCGTATGGTATGGTGTACCAAAGTCTGCATATGGAACGGGGGGTGAATAAGCGTGAAGGAGTTGTTTGACCTTGAGGAAGCCCATAAGCGGGGCGGGGAGGCTTCAGAACAGCGACCAGATGCTGTAGCAACCCTCCTTGAAGAAACAGAAACGCTCGGTTATCAGCAGGGTGAACCCCTTGGAAATGTCGATTCGTATAACGCCTACCCCGCTGAGCCTGAGGAATTTTACCAGCCTCAAACGGGAAGCCTCCTACAGTCTATTGCTGACTCTGATGCTGTTCACGACCTTATCGACCTTGGCGAAGAACTTGATATGCTGGTTTATAAGGAGGGTGCTGGTGCTACGACGCTTCAATCGGCGGTGGATTTGCATGGAATAAGCCTCCCTGCCAGCGTCCCCGACCATGTTAAGGAAGATTCTACCATTCAAGTTCCTGACGGGGAGGGTGGTACGCTGAGCATCACCAAAGAAGCCCCTGATTGGCCTACTGCATATCACCTATACGTAGTACTTGGGTTGTCTGTAGATGAAATGGCCTCTGTGCTTGATGTTCCGTATAATGAGGTGTATAGCCCTCTGTCGGATTACAACATGGTATAGGGTCTAACAACCTTCAAGCATTTCTTTTCTTTTGCTGTGCGGCTTCGAGGGCGGGGAAAATCAGGTTCAACTTTACTATTTGCTGTGCGGCATATCCAGAAAACTAATTGACACACAATGACAATGATTACGACAATGATGGACCACACAGACGACAGACAGCCACTTGCCCGTGAGGGTGGTGACGGTTCTTTGCCGTCTGGTGATACAATCAAAGACGAAAACACAGAACAGTACAATTGGCGGAATAGTGGTGGCAAACGGACCACATTCTATGCTAGCGATGCTGATGAGCATGGGTTCAATGAAGAACTATTCGACCGTCTATGGCGCTATCACGTCGAACTTGATGTAATTCGTGGGGAAGATAACGTATTTGAGGGTTCTGACAACCGTGGGGAACGTGATAAAAGAAGGCTTGTTGAAAACTTCTCCCAACAATTAGAAACATCAGAAAAAATACAAGAATCTGCGGTGGCTATTGCGTTAGATGCTGATGGGAGACGGTTTAACAAAGTAGGCGGATTGGAGGCAATTTGTTTAGGTTCAATAGTACTTGCACAAAATAGGTGGTGGGAAGGCAAGTACCGTGAACAAGCACTTAGCGGTGATGCTGATTTAGAACAGATAATGTCCTATCGAATACAAAACTGGGAAGATTCTAATGGAAATAAGATACTACTCAGTATGTGTGAACAATTAGACGTGAATCTCAGCAAAACACTCAAATTGCTGAAACAGTAGAAAAGGACAATGATTACGGTAAGGGTAGCCCCCTACATATATAATCTACTGTACTTGATACTTATAAAGGGCAGTTAGTAGAATGATTATTGGCAATGGGCCAAACCACCACCATGTTTATTACAGTCTACTAACTTAGTCGTAACCAGACTGCGGAACAGGCGCTTCAGGACCGTTATTGATTGGATTCGCAGGTTGATATACTGGTTCCAATCATCTTGGCCTTTCGAGCCGAGGACAGGGGTTCAAATCCCCTACCGAGCATTTCTCTGAGGAACAACGTGACGAAGAGAAAGCGGAGCGTAGGGATTTGAACTAGCGAGCAGCGTGCTGCGAGTGAAGTTCAAATCCCCTACCGAGCATCTCAAGGCTTCTACCGCCTGTTTTCAGCCGTGGAGTGACAAAACTATGTTCACCCCACAGGCCAATTCGATTCGTCGTATCGACGACCCCGACGCTGTACAGCGATTAGCGTTTCTGTCAGGCTCAATTCACAAACTGGGGGTTTCCCGATGAGCCTCGAACCCGAAGATTTCCCACTTGTGACCGACAAGAGCCAGGAATTGCTGAACGAGAAGCAAGTGGTCGACTACGAGGCTCACCGCATCGAGTTCGTGCGTTGGCTCATCCATCTCGGAAAGAATCCCGAACTCGCAGAGGGCTACGGACGAGACACTATTCGAGCAACGGCCTACCGGACAGACCAGTTCGCCCGTCAGGTCTGGACGGAACAGGAGGGCGGCTACACGGTTGCATTCACCCACGCGCACGCAGACGCGTACATGACTGAACTCCTCTACTCGGACAACTCTGCCACGCACAAGGCGAACACACAGAAGGCTCTCAAGCGGCTGTTCAAGTGGCGCACCCACGAGAAAGGTGACAAGGAGTGGGAACCGGAGCGCACCTTCAGCAACACCAACAACGACGCTGGCCCCCGAGAGTTCCTCACCATCGAGGAGCGCAAACGAATCCGAGAAGCCGCCTTGGAGTACGGTTCCATCCCGTCGTACAACAGCATTCCCGTCACCGAACGAGACAGTTGGAAGGCTCATCTCGCACAACGCTTCGGGAAGCCCAAGTCGGAGGTTACAGCCGAGGACTGGAACCGGGCGAACAGTTGGAAGTTCACCTCGATGACGTGGGCGAGTCTCGATTGTGGGCTTCGACCCATCGAGGTGGAGCGGGCAAAAGTGTCGTGGGTCGATGTGGAGAACAGCGTGCTTCGTATCCCGAAGGAAGACTCCGCGAAGAACGAGGGGAACTGGGTCGTGGCTCTCTCCGACCGTACTGCCGACGCCCTCGGACGATGGATAGACGAACGGGAACGGTACGAGAAGTACGATGACACTGACGCACTCTGGTTGACCCGCGAAGGGAACCCGTATCAAACACAGAGCCTTCGACGACTGCTGAAGAAACTCTGCGGGATAGCGGGGATTGCGACCGAGAACCGGCGGATGAGTTGGTACGCACTTCGCCACTCCACGGGGACGGCGATGACCCACGAGCGCGATCTTGCGGCGGCGAAGGCACAGTTGCGACACAAGAGCGAACAGACGACGATGAAGTACGACAACGCCCCGGTCGAACACCGACGAGACGCGCTGGAGCGGATGGGATAGCGTAGGAATTCCCCACTATTTTCTGGTGGTTCACTGCATCGAGGGGTGTTGACTGAGCCGAAGTCAAAGAGTTAAGCCTCTAACTCTAAGTCTTTAGTCAGAAAATTGATAAGTATTAAGGCCCGAAGGCGCGTACTATTGGTATGGACGTGTACCAGCCCACCGGTTTCCCCAACAGCGCCACTCCGAGCGATGATATATCTCTGCTGACAAAACACGAAGTGGATGGCGTTGAAAATTTGCTCGCAGAATACGGCACAGCGGATTCAGCCGCTGAGCGTGAAATCATCCAGATGGAAATCCGCCAAAAGACAATCGGTGCGGTCTATCCTGAAGACGCACCTAAAGAGAAAGGCTTCCCGACTGGAACGGGACTGCTCGCGGCACTTCTGAAGTTCCACAGCGATACGGAGGACGGAAACCTGCTTGAACTCATCGAGCGGGAGATTAACGCCGTGTGTGACGGTTCTGTTGACGTTGCTGATTTCGCCCTCCGACCACGGCCCTACGCCGCATACACCGACCACATCGAATCAGCAAAACGCTTCGAGAGTTATGATCGCTCGATGGGTCGATACTTCCGACTTCGAGCATTCGAGTCACGAGGAGCATTCGACGACAAGGGACTCCTCCGAGGACACGATTCCTCGACAGGAACCGTTGAGGGCCTGAACGAAATGCAACGAGAGTATCTGATGGAAGTTCAGGGTCACTTGTGAGCAAAGGTTGAGCCTCCAACCCTAGAGTGGACGTGCCGAACATACCGGTGCATTTCGTTGAATCGTTCTGTTTGAGGTTGTCGAAAACCGAAATCAAAGACCGGCCCCGTAGAGTCCATGTCATATTATTCTCACGGTAGAATTAAGCGGTAGTATCCCGTCTATCTGAGTGAAGGCATCTTCTCGCCGTTAACTCCGCATCTGAGTGTCGACTTTTCGTAGCAGGCTCACTTTGCGGCGCAATTGTCATCATGTCTACCACACAGTCACAACCATCTGAATTCGATTATCGAGCCAAGCACGTAACCGAGAACCATCCTTTCGCTCGAAGCGATGAGTATCTCGATACACGAGTTGGAAAGCACGCCGTCAGCGTGAACGCGCAGAACAGCACCTATCTCGGCATGAACCCCAGTAACCCGACAGACAGGAAGCAGTTCCTGAGTCATGCGACTGATGCACAAATCAACCGATACGCAAGACTGGAACTGTACAACAGAGGAACACACAACCTCAAATGGACGGTCGACGAATCCGCGAAACGCGACAACGACGACTACCTGTTCTGTGATGCGCTCACTAGCCAGATGGGACTCCTCGATTGGCAACGGAAAGCAGTCTGGCGACTGTTCAAGCGGATGGATATGCGGTGGTTCAAGAAGTTCGATGCGAAGCGAGGAGACGGTGAGGGTGGGATACCACGACAGTACAAGCAGTACCTCGTTGCGTTCTGTATCGGCGCACTGCTGTTCAACGAAAACCTGCCAGAACGGTGTGACAAGTGGAGTTACTACCCAACGAAGGAGAACTATCCATGCAAGTCGAAGCGCTATTGGTGTCCTCACGCTCGCTACCGCGCCCAGAAGATGGGAGACGAAGGAGACAGCCACCGCGTTATCGAACGGGTTGCTGAGCAGATGGGTTTCAGCGACGAACAAGTAGAATCCTGCTACCAAATGGTGTTGTCCCGCCTTCGTGAACATCTACAGGGCGACGGAGACTGACTTAAAGAGGGGGAGGGGGTACTTACGGTATCTTGTATTATTGTGGGTGGCGGTGCTTCCCGTGAAACAACCAACCGTCAACGCAGGCAGTTCGCTTCATCGAGCCGTCGGAACACAACGAGACTAGGTCACATGGTGAACCGGAATGAGATTGAAAGCGCCTCGATGCTGTAATTCACTTCGCTGGAACGCTGTAGGTTACGAAGACCAAACCGCACTCTTTCTGCTCGATCGTCTCCAATGAGTCAGGACTAACGACACGGTTCCTTCATTCAGCGACTTCTCACAATAACTAGTAACGATTACTTTCGACACCGCTCGATGCGATAGATCACAAATCTCGAACGGTCGCGTTGAAATCAGCCGAGAGATACGGACTCTTTACCAAGAGGTTCCCCGGGAAGTCTGGCGCGGGGTTTTGACGTACCAGAGTATTCCAGCGACTATTGCGCCCATCACGATCTGGACGACGACCTGACTAACCGACGTGGGTGGCAGGTACTTCGTGAGGAAGTAGTAGGCCATCCCGGAGACAAAGCCGTCACCGATAGTGTGCGTCACCGCTTCGAAGAAGGACATAACCCCGCCTCCGAAGATGTACATCGGAATCGTGTTGAAGAACACGGACATGACGATGTATTTCACCGCACCAATTTCGTATCCGAACGGTTTCGCCATCGGTAATTACCCCTGACTACCTCCGAAGACTGCGAAGCCGAGTCCAACTGCAAGCGCCGTGTACGGGAGAGCGTCCGTAAGCGCGTGCTTGACCGCGCTCCCTTCGTCGGGGTTGTGCTTGTCCATCTCGACCGTGTAGTGGTCGTCGTACTCCCGAATCTGCAGACTGCTGGTTGGTCGCTGGTCGCGGTACACCTCATTCGCGCCCAGCGGAAGCGACATGGGAGATTCCGTGAACTGCGAGGGAACGCCGCCTGCGAACGCCTTCGGAATCTTGATTTTCGTGTTGTACTCCTGCCGAGCCTTGCGGAACGCGCTGTTCCACGAGTATGCTTCTTGCATCGTTTCTGCGTTCAAGCGATAGCGACTTAACAATTTCCGTGATATTTATTTTTGAGTAGTAGATGCACACTACTTCTGAGTAGTAGTACCTATCACCACAGGATTGATGTAGTGTTGTTTTGTGATATTAGTAGTAAGATGGAACAATTGGGCGATGAACTAACCAACCTCGGGTGGAAAAAGTACGAATCAGCGTGCTACCACGCGTTGGTGAAGTTCGGAGAAATGAAAGCGAGTCAAGTTGCGGCTCGAATTGACTCTCAACCGGCCAAAGTGTACCAACCCCTCAACAGCCTCCAAGATAGAGGATACGTCAAGGTGCGGGGAGAAAACCCAAAACGGTACGTCGCCCAGAACCCGCGCTACGTAATCGAAAAGGAACAGGAGCGGTTTGAGTCGGAGTCTGACGAGATTTTGGAATCGCTAGAAACAGCATGGGAAGTCCAGATCGAGCGTGGGCCGGATTCTGGTGATTCTGCATGGGTTCTCTCTGGCCGAGACGGGATGAATACCGAACTGAGAGACGCAATCGAAAATGCAGAACACTCGATCTTCGGGTTCGATACGCGACTAGTGTGGGCCACGAGAGAGGTCATCGAATCGACCGAGAACGCCGTTGAACGTGGCGTTGATGTTCACCTCGTTGGAACACCCCATTCCGAGGAGAGCCTAGAGCGTTTAGAACAGAAGGGAGTTTCGACAGACAAAACCGACGAAATCAACCGTTCATCGTACTACGTCATAGACGAAGAAAGAGTTCTGTTGAATATCGGAACACAGGATGCAACAATCTCATTTGTGGACTCAGACATTGCAGGAATTATGAGGGATGACTTTCAAACGTATACGTACGAAGGAGACGCCCAAGAATGAACATCAGAAAAATGCTCCCGCTCGCGCTCCTGTATGCAGGTGAGGAGCATCACATCGACGGGCGAACTCGCTTCCAGAAACTCATCTTCCTGATGCAGATGGAAGGTAATCTGGATGGGCTAACGCCCACAGATACCTACCGATTTGAACCGTACGATTACGGCCCATTCTCAAGCACCCTCTACGACGATTTAGATGACCACATTGAGCAAGGGTTAATCGAAGATTCGGTTGAGGAGATCGATGAGGACGAGGAGATTGTGAAGTACGAATATCGGTTAAGACCTGAAGGGCGAGAATTCGTCGAAAAGCAGATTGCCGATAGTGAACTGGAGAGCGTCGTGCAAGAAGCAGAGCGAATCGTGCGAGAATACGGTGATATTCGTCTTCCTGAACTCATTGATATTGTCTACTCTAAATACCCGAAATACGCAGAAAACAGCGTTCTGAGGTAGTTAGAACACTTCGAGGTAGTCCTCGATAACCTGCCGTTCGTTGTCGGTCAAGTCGAACAGGTCGTACACCACGTCGTCGATCTCGGCTTCGAGGTCTTCGATGCTCGTCTCCTCGACGGTCTGCCTGTCGGCTTCCAGTGCCTCGATGAGTTGTTCCACGTCTTCCGTACGCTTCGGGATGGGAATCGTCTGTTCCTCTCCCTTCTTCATGTTCCGTCCGTCGACAGCGGCGTGGACGTACTTCGCTCTGAGTTTCCGGTCGTCGCGGTCGCCCTTGTCCATCTGTGGTGCGGTGATTTCGTCGGAGCGTCCGGCGGTCACTGCGAAACGACCATCTTCGAGTTCTTCGATGCTTGCGTTCACCGGGTAGCGTCGAGTCTGCCACTCGTAGTCGATGTACCCGAGTTCGCCATCGAAGTCTCCGAGGTAGGCTTCGGGGAAGCGCTCAGTTCGACTCTCCAAGTCGATGGTGTCTGTGATCTCACCAGCCTTCTTTCGGAGTGTATCAAACTCTCCATCTCGTTCAGCAGTAATACAGGGAAGTTTCTCGACGTACTGGGAACGATATTCGTAGTAGCCACCGGCTTTGACCGTCGTGATGTGTTTGAAGTAGAAGTCGAGTGCGTTCGAGTTCAGTTCACAGGCAATTTCCTGTGTTAATTTTCTGAATTTCGGGGTGAGGAGGACACCATAAGCAGTAGTAAAGTACCACGTTCCCGGCTCGTCGATCATGAACGTGGCATCTTCAGAGATATGGGCTTGGATGATTTTCGGGATTTCAAATTTGTCGAGGTTCTTCGGGTAGATGTACCCATACCAGTCCTCTTGTCCTTCCATTCGACCGCTCTCTCGTGCTTCAAGAGCTTCTTTATGACTGATGAAGAACTGCCAAGTGAGCGGAAGGTTATCTCGGAGGTATTGTTCTGAGTATAGGCCTGAGTCAAATTCGCCATCATCAGTCTGTTCTGTGTAGTAGGGGTGGACAACGTGTAATCCAGACCAATCTCCACGCCATCGTTTCACCTCATCGCCCTGAAGGAATGGCCGTAGCAAGTCAGACTCGATTTCGTACTCTTTCGATTCACCGATTGGTACGATAGTGACTTTCTCTCCTGTATCGTCTGACTCTATCCTGTCGGCATCGAGTACGTCCACAATGTAGATTTTGTTCGCACTCGTCCGAATCCCCTGAAACACTGCATCAGTAACCGACTCAATGCGGTCGTCACCTTTGCTTTCGAGTTTCCGGAACACATCCAACTCCTCCGGCGGCATCATCGACCAGTATCCATCGCCCAACTCGCTCTGTGGGAAGTCGAACACGTCGATGTAGTCGTCAGAGTAACCCGGTTCTCCACGGTGGTCACGGACTGCTGTAATGATTGCCTCGTCTAAGGCCCGTCCAGAATCATCGTCGACGTTCGCCTTCACACGGACGCACCGTATCTCATTCTTATCCCGGGAATCTTTGTCCGGCGCGTCCTCTGCGATGATGATAGCCGGGTAATTAGTTGCGTCCTCGAATACGCCGGAATCACGGAAATCGTACACCTCATCGAGCCGGGAATCTCGACGGAGTACACGGCGGATGCCCTCACCGTAGTCCGTGACCATGAACTGATTCGGCGTGATGTATCCGAGTTTTCCAGTTCCTTCTTTCAGCCAATCGAGGCCTCGTTCGTAGAAGGGACAGTAGAGGTCGTAGTTCCCAGTCGTGGACTCGTACAGTTGCGAGAGCATCGACTTCTGTCGGTCGGGAAGGTGCTGAATCCGAACGTACGGTGGGTTCCCAACGACGTACTCGTAGTCCATGTAGTTCTTGACGACGAGCGAGAGAACCGTGTCCTCGAAAATCTTGAACAGTCGCCCGTCACCGTGTTCAAGTCGAAGGTAGCGCACGGTTTCGAGGATTTCCTGCAGATACGGCTCGAAGAACTCCTCGATGCCGTCGTATTCTCTCGTCGTGTACCGCTCGATGCCTTGTTTCAGGCCACCGTGATACTCCCACTCTCCTTCGTGAAGATACCACTTCGCAACGTCGAGGACGCCCTGAAGCGCCGCATAGTATTCTCCGAAATTCCGAACACCCGTGTTCAATCGGATGTTATCGAACAGTGGCATCCGAACCCTCTGAACCAAGAAGCCGTCCTCGTACTCGGATTCATCGACTTCATCCTCGTCAACTTCGACTGGAAGTGGAACCGGGATACGTACGTCCTGACTGTCCTCGGTCATCGAGTCGAACGTCAGTTGCGCAGTTCCATCGTCGCCGAGATCGACGCCACTCAATTCGCGCTCGTTCCGAAGCGAGTCAGTACGGAAGATGGGAAGCCGACGAATCGTGAAGTCGCCGTTGCTCTGCTTCGCCTCCTTGTACTTCGGCAAGATAGCGACCATGAAGCGAATCTGTGCCATCAGGACGGCGAACGGGTGAATGTCCAGCCCGACGATGTGAGGACGAGTGCAGAGTTTTGTCAGGTGTTCCTCCCAGTCTGGGTCGTCGTTGTAGCGTTCTACGTCCTCGATGTATCGTTCCACGGCTTCGACGAGGAACGTCCCTGAGCCACAGGACGGGTCGATGAGGCGTTCATCGTGAATCCCCATGTCGTAGCCGACACCGTCCATGATGTAGTCCACGACCTCCTGCGGCGTGTAGAACTCACCGAGGGCTTTGCGCGTCTCTGGGTCGAAGTACCGCTGGTACAGGTCGCCAAGCGGGTCGCCTTCGACAGCAGAGAAGTCGAATTTGAGGACAGAGAAGATGACGTGAGCAACAGCCCGGCTAAACCGCTCACGGGTCGCTGGAGAGACACGGGTAACGTCAGTCCCTTCCTTCGCAACGTCGCGGAAGCGGTTGTACGGGTTCTTGTGGAGACTTGCTGTTTCCTCTGCGTAGCCATCTGTCCACCAGATGAAAATGTCGTCCTCGAACAGGCTCTCGACGAGTTGGTTCCGCATATCGTCAATCATCCCGTTCGCCGCGACCGGGTATGCGTCGAGGCTGATAGTCCCGCTGAAGCCACCGAGTTCCCTGAAGTAGCGTTCGAGGCCACGGTCGTCAGGGAAGAACTCGTGGTCGAGAGACGCCTTGGCGAGGAGCAGGCGAGCGAGAAGGGCGTGCCCACTTTCGAGGGCGAACATGAAGTCCCGAAGTTCCTGTTTCCCCCCGTCGATGAGGCCATCCCACGAGTCTGGAATCTCGTCAGGCTCTGATGCGTAACTCGCTTCCCAGAAGTCGTACGCTCCTTTCACGAACTTCGCTTCTTCCTCGTCACGGAGTTCCTGAAGGAGGTCGACCATCGAAGTGACGAGGTCTGCGAACGGGCTGTCTTCCTCTAAGCGAAAAGTCTCGAAGAAGTGTTCACGACCGAGTTCACCAGAGAGTTCCACCGCATCGAGACCGTCGAGGTATTCGTGGACACTCGATGGAGCGGTAATGTCCCACTCCGGTTTCGAGAGTGCCGCACTGAGGTCTGCGGCGTGGCTTGACGTTGCTTCCGAGAGGTGGACGGTGAGCATTTCGTCGTGCCCCTCCCGAGAGTAGAGCCGAATCTCCTCACCGTTGGTCAGCACCCCGTAGTCGGCTTTGAGTTCGTCGACGTAGTGGAACAGTTGGTCTTCTTGTTCCATGCCGAGTTGCTTGCCGGAGGTCTTGAACTCGTAGATGGCAGTCACTGACTCGTTTGCGTCGAGCGTGACGTAGTCCGGTCGTCGGTTGTCCGGAAGTGTCCACTCACTCCGGAGGTCGTGGCCCGCGCCCGAATATCCCAGTATCTCGTAGAAGTCTTCGTTTAGGAAGGCGTTCTCAACGTCCTTCTCGCTCATCCCATCGTCGATGCGCTCCCCAATCCCATGGAGGGCTTCGAGGAGAGCCGACGTATCAGTCATACTACCCCTGTTACGAGTCGAGGTCATAAGATTTCATATCAGGATACCCCGAGCACTTCTCTCGAACACAAACCTCCGAGAGGCCGCTGTGCCCCGCTTCGACAACCGACCCCCTCCCACCCAACCGACCACTTTGATACCATGTGGCACACTTTTAGGTCTATAGAATAAATAGATTATATAGCATGGCCCTCTGTCGGTTACTGCCGACCCCCTCGGGTGGTGAGACGTGATGCTCGAACAGGAAGCACTCTCCATCGACCCCACTGTCTCGCGGTTGTTCATCGCGGCTGCGTTGGGGATGTTCCTCGGTCTAGAACGCGAGCGGTCGAAGAAGACCGCAGGAATGCGGACGTTCACACTGACGAGTCTCATCGGCGGTCTCGCAGTCGTCCTCGACAGCGGTATCGTCCTGGCGATTGGCGGACTGCTAGTCGTCGTACAAGCGGCGTTGCTCGGCGGGCGCGGTCTCGTCGAATGGAACGGGAGGCCCGCCGCGGAGGAGGCTGTTGCCACCGAGGAGATCGGCCCGGTCGCAGCCACCGAAGACGATGATGACGACGACGGCGTGAGCCTGTCGTTGACCACGTCTACCTCCCTGCTCGTGGCCTACGGAGTCGGTGCCGCGGTGGTGGCCGGCTACGTCATCGAGGGGGTCGTCGTCGCGCTCACGTCGTCGCTGTTGTTGGTCCTCCGGCGGGAACTCCACGGATTCGCCCATCGCCTGACGACCGACGAGGTTCGAAGCGCCATCGAGTTAGCCATCATCGCGTTCGTCGTCTACCCCCTACTTCCGAACCGTCCGCTGGGGCCGTGGGACGCCGTCAGACCGCAGACAGTCTGGCTGCTCGTCGTCGCCGTGAGCGCCATCGGCTTCGTCAACTACGTCATCATCAAACGCTACGGCGAACGCGGTATCGCCATCACGGGCTTCTTCGGTGGGCTGGTCAACTCTACGGCCGTCATCGGGGAGATTGCGGGTCGAACACAGCGCAACCCGTCGATTCGGCCTCTCGCCGTCGGTGCGATTCTGATGGCCGATGCGGCGATGGCGATTCGAAACTTGTCGCTCATCGTCGTGTTCGTCCCCGAAATCGCACTGGAGGTCGGACTACCGCTCGGACTCATCGGCCTCGTCGGGGTGAGCTACGCGCTGCACTCCAGAGAGTGGAGCGTCGACCTCGACGTGGCGTTCGAATCGCCGTTTAGCCTCAAGAGTGCACTCCGATTCGGCCTGTTCTTCCTCGTGGTGCTTCTCGCCTCGGCGGCCGCACAAGAGACGTTCGGGACGACCGGGTTCGTGGTGACGAGTTTCCTCGGCGGCTTCGTCTCCAGTGGGTCGGTCGTCACGACGGTTGTCACACTGTACGGCGGTGGCCAAATCGGGAGTACGACCGCCGTCGTCGGGGTACTGGCAGGGACGGCGGCGAGCATCTTCGTCAAGATACTCCTCGCCGCGAGTGTCGACCGCACCCTCCTCGCCCCGGTCGCACGGAAGAGCGCCCTCCTCGTCACCTCCGGGGCAATCGGCGGCTGGCTCGTCGTTCTCATGTGACGCCCCGCTGTCACAACATTCATGGCCCCCTGAGACAGCAATCCAAGCGCACTGGTTCGGTGCATGTTCTGTACCCGAGCAGGCCACAGAAGAGTCGCCCACCGGTCGTCCCCCGGTGTGGCGACGGCCGCTCGTACAACCTACCTAACAGGAAGAGCCGATGGCTTGAGGTTTCCCCCGGCCTATCCTGTGGCAGAGTCGACCACACGCATGAATCGAATCCCGAGACCGAGCCGTGACCACCGCCTATCGGAGTCGAACCGGGGACCGAGGACGACCACCGCGACCGCATCGAGCGGGGAGCAACCCTAATGAGCGACTCGACGCGGGCGATTCTCACTGCAGGGACGCTCGTCGCGCTCGCCGCGACTGCAGGTAGTCTCTACTTCAGTCTCGGCCTCGGGTTGACGCCGTGTGACCTCTGTTGGTATCAGCGCATTCTGATGTATCCGCTGGTGGTGGTCCTCGGCGTCGCCGCAGTCGAAGAACGAGAGGGTGTGTGGAAGTCCGTCTTGCCGCTTTCACTCGGTGGTGTGGCGGTTTCCGGCTATCATACGTATCTGCAAGTCGCGCCCGGTGCGACCTGCACAATCGGCGGCCCGTGTGCGTCCATCCAGTATCCGATGCTCGGCGGGCTACTGACTATCCCACGGCTCGCACTTGTCGCGTTCCTTCTCGTGACACTCCTCGTCGGCGGGATGGCCCTGGCGAGTGGGAGCCGAAACGACCCGTGGCGGGTGTAGGCAGTAGCGGGCTTCGTCGACGTCGCTGAATTCTCTCGTCCCCCTCAGTCCAGTTTTTCGTAGGACGCGTCGAGGTCAACCATCGGTTCGGGGTAGTCGATGCCCAACTGGACGCCGTAGTCGGCTTGCTCGGCGTCGGTCAGTTTCCACGGCTCGTGGGCGTACTCGGGTGGCAGGTCGGCGAGTTCGGGAAGCCAGTGTGTCACGAACTCGGCGTCTGCGTCGTACCGGCGGGCTTGCGCGACGATGTCGAAATACCGGTCGCGCGAGTCGTTGCCGACACCCGCGATGTACGCCCAGTTGCCGTAGTTCGAGGCGGGGTCGTAATCGACCAGTTGCGTCTCGAAGTAGGCCGCACCGCGCCGCCAATCGAGTCGGAGGTTGTTCGCGAGAAACGACGCGGCGTTCTGGCGCGCTCGATTCGACACGTAGCCGGTCGCGTTCAACTCGCGCATGGCCGCATCGACGAAGGGAATCCCGGTTTCGCCCGCGGCCCAGCGGTCGAACTGCGCGTCGTCGTCTCGCCAGTCGATATCGGTCCGGTTGCGGATGCCACTTCGCTGGAAGAACTCGCCTCCGTGTTTGGCGGTCTGGAACTGGAAGAAATCGCGCCAGCGCAGTTCGAACGTCAGCCAGTAGGTCGAGTCGTTCGACACGCGCACGTCTTCGTAGCGTTCGACTTCTGATTGGACGTACCGCGGAGAGAGACATCCCTCGTTCAACCACGGAGAAAACTTCGAGGAGTAGTCGCGGCCGACCAACCCGTTTCGCGTCTCTTTGTACTCCCGAAGGTGGTCTCCCTCCCAGATGTACGACTCGACGCGCTCGCGGCCAGCCGTCTCGCCGCCTTCGAACAAGGGGATTGCCTGTTCGGAGGGGGTTGCCTGTTCGTTGTTGGGGGAAGCCAGGGGTTCGTCTTCCGCCTGCGCCGCATTCGACACGTCCTCGTCGAGGTCCGAGAGCGCAGGTATCTCTCCCGGTTCGGGTACTGAATCGGGGAGTGCTGGAAGTTCTGGGGTGTGCAACGGCTCGCGGATGCTGGCGTCGTTCTCGACTGCCTTCCGAAACGTCGTGTACGTGTCCGGGAGGGCGTCGAGGTCCATCGGGAGGTCATCTGGATGCGTCAGCGTGTGCCCCCAGAACCGCCGCGGTTCGACGCCCACGTTGTCGAGTGCCTGCTGGACCGCCGATTCGACCTGGCGCTCCTCCGGCGTCGGCCATGTGTGCATTGACACGCTGTCGGCACCGACCGCGGTGGCAACGTCTGGAAGGACCGCCTCTGGACGGCCGATTCGAACCACGAGGTCGCTGCCGCGGTCACGGAGCGACGACCGAAGGTCGGCGACCGATTCGAGGCGGAATCGAAGTCGGTGGAGTCCGGTCTTTCGAACGTCGAACGAGTCGGGGCCGCCGTAGGGCTGCTGGCCGTAGCCACGAGGGTCGAAACAGTACACTGGGACGACCCGGTCGGCACCGCAGGCGTCGACGAGTGCCTCGTTGTCGTGGAGCCGAAGGTCGCGGCGGAACCAGACGAGCGCGGTGTGTGAAGACATCGACGGCGGCGCTTAGGATGGGGTGTACTTGAGTCGAGTGGCCGTTCGAGTGGGCAGGTTCGGTCGCCGGATTTAGGCCTTGTTTTGCGTCCACTCGCGGAGTTCGACGCCCGTGACGACCGCGACGAACGCGAGTGAAACGAGTGCGACGAGTCGAGGGTCGACCCACGAGATGAGTGGGACGCCCATCCACTCGCCGACGACGAGCGCGAGGCCGGCGAGACACGACGCGAACGTCAGCGCGGCCGCCGGTCTCGAATCCTCGCCGTCGATATAGTAGGGCGCGAGTTCGGCGGCGTGTTCCGCGAGCGAGACCTCCTTTCCCACCGAGTCGTAGTCGACGATTTCGAGTGCATCGAGCTTCGGGAGATGCGTCTGGTGCAACGAGATGTAGACGCTCTGGCGGACGTTCTTCGGCGGCGGCGACTCGCCGGACTCCACCTCGGCGATGTGCTCGGCGAGGTCGCCGACGGCCTTCGACCCCTCTCGTTCTCGGAGTTGTTCGAGCACGAGTCGTCGGCGATTGTTTCGAAGGACGTCGTGAATCTCGCCCGCGTCCAGCCTGTCGCGGACAGACTGGTCAGCGGTCGTCATCGCCCCGGTTAGAGCCAGTCATCGGGCTTCGTGTCGTAGTCAATCTCTCCCGCAGCGATTCGTTCTTCGAGTTCCGAGTCGAGGTCGTGCGTCTCGAACTCCTCGCCGTCGTACCGAACCCGAATCGCGCGCTCGGTCGGCGTCGGCTCACGCCCGCGTCGCCGGGCGACTTCGACCTCGTGGTCGTCGAACTCCTTGGTGATGGTCATCAGATTGACCGGGCGGCCCCAGAGGTGGTGGACGCGTTCGAGCACGCCCTTCGCTTGCTCCATATCGAGCACGACACCGTTGTACTGGTGGCCCAAGAGCAGTTCGCCGCGGTTGTCGAAGTTGCCGTCGTAGACGGCAATCGTCGGCTTGCCGAAGTTCGTGAACTGGAAGAGGAGTTTCTTCTTGACGTCTTCGTACTGGGTCGACGAGACGCGGAACTGCCGCGACGACTGTGAGTACTCGTAGGCGAAGTAGTGGTTCGACCGGACGAACTCCTCGGTGAGGAACGCGTCGAGGAACGTCACGTCGTTGTGACTCTCGCGAATCTCGCGCATGCGGTCCCACCCGACCGTCTTGTCGACATCCTCAATCGCCTCTTCGACGGTGTCGTAGCGGGTGTCGTCGAACATGTACCGCGTCAGCTGTTCGA
Organism: Haloferax larsenii; assembly: GCF_024730625.1. Lineage (NCBI taxonomy): Archaea > Methanobacteriati > Methanobacteriota > Halobacteria > Halobacteriales > Haloferacaceae > Haloferax > Haloferax larsenii. The sequence continues at coordinate 2,782,250 of NZ_CP078063.1, read as the reverse complement.
GTTCGGACCGCCGGATGCGACTGATGAAGCCGCGGTTCTGCGGTTTGACCAGCGAGTAGTGACGCTCTGCCAGCCCTTCGTACGAGAGCACCTTCCACGGGTAGGTGTCAACGTCGACCGACTCGTCACCCGACAGTGCGCGGTCGAGCATCTCGTGGTCGACACGGGGGTCGTCCGGTCCCAACTCGACGAGTTCGTCCAGCGTCTCGCTCGACACGCTGTCGATGACCGGGTCGGTTTTCAGGAGTCTTTGTACCTCGTCGAAGTCGATTTCCTCGGTGAAGTTACGCCACGTGATACCCTTCACGCGAAGGAGTTTGTCGGCGACTTCGGCGCGGTTCGTCGTGTTCTCGATGTACTCCCAGAGTTCCTTGCCGAGTTTGTAGGGGTTGAGACCGGGCGACCCGAGGACGCGCGCTTGGTGGTCGGCGTACGTGATGAACTCGTCCGTGCCGGCGAACCGTTCGTCGCCCATCATGAGCGACTCCCAGTAGGCGGCCCAGCCTTCGTTCATCACCTTCGTCATCTTCTGGGCGGCGAAGTAGTACGCCTCCTCGCGAAGCATGTCGAGGACGTCCTTCTGCCACGGCTCCATCTCCTCGGCCTTGCCGGTCTCTTCGTCGTAGCGCATCCCGTGTTCGCGGATGTACGCGAGCACGTCTTTCCGTGGGGCCGTTATCTTCGCGGCCTCGCGCTCTGCTTCTTCGACGCGGTCGACCCACTCGTCGTCGAACACCTCGCGCCGGACGTCTTCGGAGATGTTGAGGTTCTTGAGTTGGTCGCGGATGTCGTCGGGGATGCGCTCGTCTCTGTCTTCGGCCGCTTCGCGAATCGACCGGTGTTGGTCGATGGTGTCTTCGAGACAGAGGATGGCGTCGATGAACTTCTCGACCTCGTCGCGGCTCACGTCGGGAAACTCGATGTACCGCTCGATAGTCTCGCCGTGGCGTTCGAGCATCGCTGCGGCGTTCAGGTCGCCCTCGTCGGAGAACAGCCCGAACCACTGATTGTTCTTGAAGAAGTCCGAGTGCGCCTCGACGTGCGTGATGACCGCCTTCTGGTCGGCCAGCGAGTTCGACTCTTGGAGGAACGCGTTCGAGGGGTCGTCGTTGTTGACGATTTCGAACGCCTTTCCCATACCGAACTGGTCTGTCTTGCGCTGTCGGTCGTAGGTCATCCCCCATCGCCAGTGCGGATAGCGGTTCTGGAAGCCACCGTAGGCGATGAGCTGGTTCATCTCGTCGTAGTTGACGACCCAGTAGTTCACCGGGTAGGGGTCCAATCCGAGTTTCTTCGCGAGTGCGCCCGCTTCACGAACTGGTTCGTCGAGTCGGGCGGCCTCTCGCTGTGCGTCTCTGCGGTGTCGTCTCGAAGTCATTCTACTGTCGCCTCCGTGCTGAGTATGCGGTAGATTGCGTCTATCACGTCGTCTGGTTCGGAGACGTATGCCACGACGACGTTGCCCTCGTCACCGAGAAGTCGTTCGACCTCTTCGGCGTGCGTTGCGTTGATGGCGGTGCCACCGGGCTGGGTCTCCACGTAGGCGTGGAGGTTCGCCGGAATCTCTTCCATGAGCGGGACGACCCGCTCTTTGGTGTCGTTCGACGAGTTTTCGGAGTCACCGGCGGCGAAGACGTAGCGGTTCCACTCGTGCCACGGGTAGCGCTCGTCGAGCACTTCCTTCGCCAGTTCGTAGGCCGACGAGATTCGCGTCCCGCCGCCCGAGCGAATGCCGAAGAACTCGTCGCGTTCGACCTCCCACGCCTCAGCGTCGTGGGCGATGTAGACGAACTCCGCGTGGTCGTACTTGCCAGTGAGATACCAGTCCAGCGGCGTGAAGGTGCGCTCGACCAGTTCGCGTTTCGTCTCGCGCATCGACCCCGACACGTCGCGGATGTTGACGACGACGACGTTCGAGCGCTTCTTCTCGATGATTTCGGGGTGGCGGTAGCGTTCGTCCTCACGCCGGAACGGAATCTCTCTGAGTCCATCGCGGCGGATTCGCTGGACGGTCGTCGTGCGCTCGACGTTTTCTTCCATCTCCTCGAAGGAGTCCCACGTCCCGCGCTCATCGTCGGGAATCCGCGTCCACTCGTCTTCGATCCACGCCAGCGAAACGAGGATGTTGTTCTCGCGAGACCAGCGGTAGACGTCGTCCGGCGAGGTGTCTTCGACTTTCATCGCCTCGCGGACGTAGTCGTCGTCGAAGTCGGTCGCCAGCTTTCGCTTCAGCCCCTCTTTGAACAGCCGCTCGAAGTCGAGCGTGCTGTGCGGGCCGGTGCGGGTCACGTCGGTGAAGTCGCCCTCGATTTCGTCGATGACTTCCTTCCCCTTCGGTTCGAGTTCGAGTCCGAGTTCCTCGTCGAGCGCCTCGGCGAACTGCTCGGGGTCCATCTCGTAGTACTCGTGTTCGGCCCCCTCTTCGCCGGGTTCGCCTTCGTCGCCCTCACCAGGGGCGGGTTGCGGCTGGCCGAGTGGCTGGCCCACGTCGGGCGTCCCGCCTTTCCCCTGTCCGACGCCGCCCATGTCGAGGCGGTCGTATTTGAACTCGGGGAGGTCGACGACCTTGATTGGAATCTTGATGTCTTTCGACCCTGATGCGCCGAGGTCGCCGTAGGAGATGAACTCCTTGAGGTCCTCGCGCCGCTCTTCGCCCACTTCACGGAATCGTTCGAGGTCGTCTCTCAGTCCCATTGGGTGCTCACCTGCTCCATGACGGCGCGACTCGTGAGTTCGGCCGATGCGGCGGAGTAGCCGCGTTTCTTCATCTCTTCGATGGTCCGTTTCTTCACGGCCTCCGTCTCGGTGTTCGCCGGTGGGTCGTCCCACTGGCGCGGGTCGAGGTCCTCGAAGAGGCGGCGGACGTCGTCCCAGTCGTGCGTCTCCAAGACGGTTCGGATGACGGGAATCTCGGTCAGGTCGACGTCGCTGACTTCGAAGCCTTCGTCGCGGTTCTCCCACGCGTAGCGATTGAGCGCGGTGATGACCTTCTCGTGACGGAACTCTTCGACGTCGTCGTCGGGGTCGTTCCCGTCGTAGTTGTCCTCGGAGAACCGACCGAGATGCTCCGTCTCGAACAGTTTCATGAGGAGCGGGTCCGGGTCGACGAGACCGTGTTCGGTCTCGATTTGGCCCTCGGAGGCCCACGCGTAGACGTGTTCGACGTACTCTTCGACCGTCTCGCGCTCGACGCCCTTCTCCGCGAGGAGCGCGTCGAGCACGTCGCTTTCCTGCTGTTCGAAGATGTACGCTTCGACCATCTCGATGCGGCCCTCGTACTCGGCGGCCTCGGCGCGCGAGAACACCGGTGCGTCGGGTAACTCGTCGAGCATCGCATCGAGCACGTCGGTCGGCATCACGACCGACGCGACGTCGAGGTCAGGGTGGTGGCGCTCTACTCGGTCGTGCAGCAAGTCGGCGATGACGTCCCGAGTGAACGTCACGGGAATCCCGTGGGTCCCCTCGGAGTCGCCGACGAACTCGAATCCGGAGACCTCGCGGCGCTGGTCGCCGACCTGCAAGTAGCCGCGGTCGAGCAACAGCGCCTTGTCCACGAGGTTCAATTCGAGGTCCGGGTCGTGCGGCACGTCTTCCGGGTCGAGGCGCGTGACGACGCTGTAGAGCGCCGCCGCCTCGATTGCGTGCGGTGCGAGTTCCCGGTGGTGGACCTCGCCCGGACCTTTCCGAACGTCCAGCGTGACCGCCTCGGCGACGATTTCGGCCAGCACTTCCGGTTCTTCGGTCCAGACGCTCGTCTCGTTGGTCAGTTCGCGGCGGATGAGTTCGGCCTCCAACGAGAGGTTCGTCAGGTAGCGGAACTCGTGTTTGTTCAGCCGTCGCTTGAGCGCCTTCAGCGGGTCGCGGCCGTTCCTGTCTGCGAACTTGTCGAGTTCGGCGTCGAGGTCCGGATTCGAGATGATGACGAGTTGGGTGTCGATGTCCATCCCGATTCCCTTGTCCAGTTTGACGCGTCCCTCGTCGGGGACGTTCAACAGTTTCTGGAGCAAGTCGGCGTGCTGCGTCGCGTCCTCGACGATAGTCAAGAGCCCGTTGCCCTGCGAGAGGACGCCATCGAAGCTGAACGCCTGTGGATTCTTCCGCCCGCGAGAGTTCAGTTCGCGGAGCATCCCCGGCATCCACGACCCGACGAGTCGCTCTTTCGGCGACCCGTCGTCTTCGGAGTGGAGGACGCCGATACCGCGTCCCACGTCCACGACGTAGTTTTTCACCCGGAGGTGTTTCGGGTCGGAGATGGCCGAAAACAGGTTCATCTTCCCGGCTCGGCGGTACTGCTCTTCGAGGTAGAAGTACGCCTCGCGGCAGAACGGGTCGAGTTCCTCGTCCACGCTGATTGGGATGTGGTCCGAGTTGGCTCGGTTGAGGTCTCTGAGCAGGCTCTTTCGAACGTCCCACGGGAAGACAGAAAGCGGGTGCGCTTGCACCGGGCTCTCGTACCAGTCTTCGTCGTCGGACTCGAACTCGCCGCCGTAGGACAGGCCACGGGTATCGGTGGCGTTGGCGACGTTCCACTCGACGGTGTAGCGCCGTCCCTCGTCCGTCTTCGAGTACTCGCGGAGTCCGTTGATGAGACAGCGTTTCAACTCGGATTTGCCCGTCGCGGTCGGCCCGTCGAACCAGACGATTTTCTCGGCTTTGCCGCGGTCGGCGGCGATGGTTCGCAGGTCGTCGACGAACGCGTTCAACACGTCCGTGTTGCCGAAGACCGCGTGTTCGCCGTCGTTGGCGGGGTCGTCGAAGAAGTTGTAGCGCTCTTTTTCTTCGCCCTCTTCGATGACGGTTCGGGTCCCCATCGACTCGATGGCTTCCAGCAGGTACTTCGATGCGTGCGAGGCAATCGAGGGAGACTCGAAGGCGGCCTCGACGTACGCGGCGAGGCTCATCGGCTCCTCGTAGGTGCCTTTGAGCGCCTCGTCCGCGGTGCGGATGTAATCTCGCATTGGTCTAGCCTTCCAGTTCGCTCTTGGCCACCTCCGCACCAGCGAACTCGAGTACTTCACGTGCACCCTCGCGCGAGTAGCCCTGGTCGACCAAGGCGTCTATCCACGCGTTGCGTTCGTCGTCGTCCAGTTCGTTCGCGCTCACCAGTGCCGAGAAGTTGATGTTGTGTTTCTTGTCTTCCCAGAGTTTGCGTTCGAGCGCGCGGCGGAGTCGGTCGTTCTGTTGTGGGTCGAACGACGTCCCTTCGCGGGCACGGCGAGAGACCCAGTTGGAGACCTCTTGGCGGAAGTCGTCCTTGCGGTCCTCGGGGATGTTGAGTTTCTCTTCGACCGCCCGGAGGAACTTCTCGTCTGGGTCCTGGTCGCGGCCAGTCAGTTCGTCTTCGACCGTCGCGTCGTCGATGTAGGCCATGACGTGGTCCATGTACTTCTCGCCCTGGCGGCGAATCTCGTCGAGGTCGTACGCGAGTGCGTGCCGAACGTCTTCGATGGCGCGCTCTTTGTACTCCTCGCGGACCATTTCGAGGTAGCGGTGGTAGCGTTCGAGGTTCTCTTCGGGAATCGACCCGTGGCCTTCGAGGTTCTCACCGAGGTGGGTGAACGACGAGAGCGCCGAGAGGTAGGAGCGACCGCGGTGGGTCGAATCCATGATTGCCTCGGCGATTTCGTCGCCGATGAACCGGGCGGAGACGCCGTCCATGCCCTCGCCGATGTCGGCTTTCGACTCGCCTTCCTCGCGGAGTTTCCGCACGTCGATGTCGTCGCCGTCGTCCAACTCGCCGTTGTAGGCCTTCGCCTTCTGGACGAGCGTGATACCGTCGGAGTCGGGTTCGACGATGCGCGTGAGGACGCCGAAGAGGCCGGACATCTCCAGGGTGTGCGGCTCGACGTGGATGTCGGGCACGTCCGCGTTGCGGAGCATCTTCCGGTAGATTTCGGCTTCTTGCTCGTATTCGAGGACGTACGGGAAGTCGATGCGTTTCGTCCGGTCGTTGAACGCCTCCATCTTCTCGTCGCCCTTCTTCTCTCTGTACTCCGGCATGTTCGTCCGGCCGACGATGACCTGGTCGATGTCGATTCGCGGGTTGTTCTTCGGCTTAATCGTCTGTTCCTGCGAGGCGTGCAGGAAGTCGTAGAGGAACTCCCGCTGGAGTTTCAGCAGTTCCTCGCCGGAGAAGATACCCCGGTTGGCGTTACAGAACGCCCCGGAGTAGTCGAACGCCCGCGGGTCGGATTCGCCGTACACCGCGAGTTTCGAGTAGTTGACGTCGCCGGTCAGTTCGGTCTCGTCTTGGTTCTTCTTGTCTTTGGGCTCGAACGTCTCGACGCACTGCCGTTTGTTCTCGGAGGCGACGAGACGGATGATTTCGATATGGTTCTCGACGACTTCTTCGAGGTCGTCGTCGTAGTGGCCCAAGAGACGGTCCATGTAGAACTCCGAGGCGGGGTCGAGCGCCTGGTCGTTCCGAATGGTGTACGGTGCGTCGAGGTTCTCGTTGAGTTGTTCGATGACCATATCGCGCTGCTCTTGGGGGAGCAACACGAGCGGGTCTTGGTTCATCGGCGACTGGACCACGTCGTCGGCGGGGTCCTGGTCACGGATGACGTCGCCGAGGTTCGTCCACCTGAAGGTGTACATCCGTCCCTCGTCGCGCATCGTGTAGTCCTCGAAGTAGCGTCGCGAGAGCCAGTCGAAGTGTGACTTCCCGGAGCCGACGGGGCCGAGGAGGAGTTTGATGCGTTTTTCGGGGCCGAGGCCGCGGGCCCCGGATTTCACCTTGTTGACGAACTCGTGTATCGACTCGTGCACTTCGCGGCCGTAGAAGACGTTCTCTCCATCGTGGAGCGGGTCTTCGGAGGCCATGAGGTACTCCACGACGCCCGCGTCTTCGTCGTAACGGGTGCCGTAGAAGTCGAACATGTCCGCCACGCGTTGGTGGGCGTTGCGAGCGATCTTTGGATCGTCGTAGACCTCTTCGAGGTACCACTCGAAACTCTTCGCCTCGCGGAGGTCCGAGGGGACGGAGTCTTTGTAGTGTTTGCTCAGGTCTGCGAGTGTTTCTATTTCGCCGGTCATTGTTCGTGGAGCCTCGACGGACCAACCGTCCGGAGACGGCCCAATGGCGACGCGCCCGGAGTACGGGTCGCAGACGACACCCCAACGCCTTCGACGACGTAGCCGTGGACTACGGGGACGGGGTTGCTGGGGCACCGCCACCGCTCCGCGCTCACGACGGGGCGACGACGGGCGACAGAATCTACGGGTGAGGATGCGCGGTGCGATTCGCTCGGTCCAGTGACCGAGACTGATTAATACTGAGAGACGTTAGCATATAACGCTTTCTCTGGAATGAGTAACCGAAGTGTCTCGAATGTGGGTAGTTCCAGATTCATACCACAAACGGTGACCCTTCATTCGTGCGATGTATGTCGGTTTAATCGGCGATTCAGTTCGCTGGCAGACCCATTAATCGAATCAGAGAACATTCATGTCGTGGTTTTCTGGTCGTTATTGTTGCTACTTTGTTGTCTGAGGAGCACCAAATTGAGAATGCCATCAGTGTTCTCGCCCTCTGGTGGATGCTTCTACCAGCGCATCTCGACAGAAGTTCGCATTCGACGCTTCGGGAGTCTGCGCTTCGCTGGCGCGCTTCGACAGAGCGAGAAGGCTTAGGATACTGAGCGAATAGCGCCTGTATGACCGACCTGCCCGACGGGTGGACGCTCTGGAACGACGAACACGAGGGACGGCGGATTCTCGCGTATCGTCCCGACGTGTTCGACGGCGAGGAGTTCCCTTCGGAGTGTCTCCCGACTATCTTCGTGTCGAACGGGTCGCGGGCGAATCGCCCCGGTGCGTCACAGATTTCCACCGAGACGTGGCACGCCGTCCTGTTCTTAGAGCCGCAAATCGAGGCCGTCGCCGAGGAGTTCGACTCTCGCGAGGCGGCGCTCGACGGCGCGGAAGACATCGCACGGCGATTCGCCGACGGGGAGGTCGATTACCGGGACGCCTACCAACTTCCGCGCGAGGAGTACTTCGAAAAACTCGACGAACTGACTGGACGAGAGTCTTAATCACCTCGCGAATGAATCACACACTATGACCGCTGTCACACTCATCGGGACTCGCCTCGCGGACACGGGGACCGAGTTCGTCTATCAAGGGGAATCGAGCGCCTGCGAAGGGTGTCCGTACCGACGGCAGTGTCTCAACCTCACCGAAGGGGTTCGCTACCGCGTCGTCGACGTGCGAGAGAACACGCAGGTACTCGACTGCGCCGCCCACGATATCGGCGTTCGCGCCGTCGAAGTCGAACCCGCGCCCGTCCGGGCAAACGTCCCGTCGAAGGGGGCCTACGCCGGAAGCAAGGCCAGTCTACAGGGGCCGTGCCCTCACACCGAGTGCCCCAGCCACCAGTACTGCGTCCCCGACGGGGCGGACTTCGACCAGGAGTACCGCATCGCCGAAGTCGTCGGCGACCCACCACACGACAACTGCTACCTCGACCGGAACCTGACGCTCGTCGAGTTCGAGGCGGCCGACGAGTAAGGGGGACAGACTGAGAAAACAGGCCGACGAGTAAGCAGCCCAGGCCAACCGGTGGGAACAACAGAGCGTTCACACGCCACGGTGCAGACACATCGTGTATGACGACCGCCGTCTTCTTCGACCTCGATTTGACCCTCTTGCAGTACACCGACGACTTCGAGACCATCTTCGAGCGGGCGCTTCCGAACGCTCCAGACGGCGCGTACGAACAGTACGTCGAGGAACTCCTCCACGCGTTCGACCAGCTTTCGACGACACCCTACCACGCGGGGTTCGAGGCCGTCGTCGAGGAGTTCGACGTGGACGCCGAGCCAGCAGAACTGGTCTCTCGATACCACGAGACGGAGCTCGCGGCGACGACAGTTCCAGACGCCACCCACGACGCAGTCACTCGCGTCGCGGCGGAGCAACCGACCGGGATTCTCACGAACGGAACGCCGGAGATGCAGCAGGCCAAACTCGAAGCCCACGGACTCGACGAGGTCGCAGACGCCATCGTGGTGTCGAACGACCCCGACGTAGCCGCCCGAAAGCCAGACCCGGCTATCTTCAGGACCGCCGAGGAGTCGCTTCCGGCAGCCAACTACGTCTACGTCGGCGACACGTACGACGAAGACATCGTGGGCGCGCGCAACGCCGGCTGGGAAGCGTTCCACGTCGGAACCGACGGTCCCGAAGACGCGCCGGAGCGAGTCGCGTCGGTCGAAGAAGCGGCAAAACAGATTCTCGACTGAGAGACCCCGAAACGCTCGGTCGAGACGAGGGCGAACCGTTGCCTACGGGAGCGTTCCGACCTTCTCGCCAGCGTACCCGAAGATGTCGGCGTACCCGTACGCGGAGAGTAAAATCGGATAGAAGTCGCGGTCGGCGACGAACGTCTCGTCGTCGGCGCGGGCGAACGGCTGGCCGCCTTCGACGGGTTCGAAGTTCGTCGCGAGCACTTCGTACTCTTTGGCGGCGGGTTTCGGAATCATCTCGAGGAGACGGTAGACGTCGAGGCTGTTTTCCTCCGGGGCGGCGAGTCGGAGACGGTCGTCTTTCGAGACCGGGCTGTCGCCAGCCCCACCGCCGTCGCCCCCACCGTTTCCGCCGTCACTCGCGACAGCAGGCGCGGGAAGCACGTTCGTCGCCGTGAGGAACGCGCGGATGAGCCAGTAGGCGTTCTTGGCCGCCTCGTCCGACTTCTGCAGTCCGGCTTCGACTTCGACGGTGTGGGCGTGTTCGATGAGTCGCCCCTCTGCGAAGTTGTTCGTCTCGACGACCACGTCGACTGGGAGATGTGGGAGAATCGACCGCGAGATGGCGTCGACGGTGTCGACGATTGCGAAGGGGTCGGCGTACGACTGCGTAGAGTGGATAGAGAAGGCAGTCGTCCCGCGCACTTCGCGCCCGAGGTCGTGGGCGAGGCGTCGCTCGTGGGAGTCCGCGTTCGGGTCGCCCGGGAACGCCCGATTGAGGTCGTCGTCGAGGTACCGAACGTCAGCGTCGAGCGCTTCTTCGTTCGCGATGATGAACTTCACCGGACGTTCGACGTCGGGGTCCTCGGCGACGAGTCGCTCGATTGCTCGTGCGCCACACGGCTCGTCGCCGTGAATCGACCCGATTACAGACACGTCCGGGGTGCCGTCACCGAGTTCGTAGATACGCATTGCTGGGTTCAAGAACCGGAGGCTAAAGGAGTTTTACATTCTGCGACAGGGGATATTCCTCGAATAGTGTCAGTATGAATGAGTAAAACGTCGGTGCCACGTCAGTGGTCGAGTTCCTCGACGTATTCGTAGTCTGCCGGGTACGCAGTCGCCAGTTGGCCATCGATTCGAATCTGCCATCCGTGGAGGACCGTTGGGTCGTCGAGCGCGGTTCGAAGCGTCTCTCGAACGTCGTCTACGTCCACGCCGTAGAAGTCACTGGGCGTCCCTCGAAGGTAGTCCAGCGACGTCCCGAAGAGCGACCGCATCCCCGCGTCGTCCTCGAAGTCGAAGTGCTTGTACGCGCCCGCAGCGACCTGCACCATCCCGTGAAGAAAGGCGCTTTCGGTGGTGCCCGCGCCGTAGTTGTACCACTCGATTTCGAAGCAGTCGTGGCTCTCGTGGAAGTCGCCGGCGTTGAACAGCCTGACACCGTGTTCGACGGCTTTGCGGAGGGTCGCGTGGTCCCACATCCGAATCTCTTCGTTCCACCCCGTGGGGTTCCCGAGCGGCGGGGCAACACTCGGGTCGCGGGTGTGTTCGTCCATACCGTTACTACCGACGTGTGGTCCGGTAACTCCATCGGTGACGGCTCCCTCCGCGGCGGGCTTTTCGCCGAGGAGCACCTGCATAGACGTATGGCCGCGTGCATGTATTGCGGGAGCGACGTACTGCGTCACGACCCGGTGTTCGTCGACGAACTGGACGGTGACGAGCGCACCGAAGTCGGTGCGTTCTGCAACTACGCCTGTCTGTCGGCGTATATCGACGAGGAGGGACTCACCACCGGCGCGTCGTGTGAGTGGAACCCCGCCTGACCACGTACGAGGGAGCATTCGTTCTCGCTGTGTGAGTACACACTCGACAGACAAGTGATAAAACAGCCGTCTGACGGATTCTCGCCGGTAAACACGGGCTATTTACTCACTCACACGCTCGACTCGACAATGGCACTTACAACCGCACTCGTGGCTGGTGGGGTCATCGGCGTCCGGCACGCGCTGGAGCCAGACCACCTCGCTGCCGTCGCGACGATGGTCGAAGGCGATAACAAACCGAGTCTAGTCGGCGCGTCGTGGGGCGTCGGCCACTCGATTCCGATTGTCGTCGTCGGCCTCTCGTTCGTCGCACTCGGCATTCGTCTGCCCGAGTCGGTGACACACTTTTTCGAAGCCGTGGTCGGTGTGATTCTCGTCGCACTCGGCGCGCGAATGCTCCTGCGCACCGCAGGCGTCTCCGTACCGTCGCTCCGAAAACACGACCACGGAGGCGACGCACACCAGCACCTCTCGTTCGGGCCGTTCGCCCTCGGGGCCGAACACTCACACGTCCACGACGAGTCGTTCGCAGTCGGCGTTCTCCACGGGTTCGCCGGGAGCGGGGCGCTCGTCATCGCGATGGTCTCGACCGCACCGGGAATCGACCAAGCCATCGCGTTCCTCGCGGCGTTCAGCATCCTGACGGTGACGACGATGGCCGTCGTCTCGGCGCTTTGGGGCCGGTCGCTGAACGTCGGTGGAACGCGCGTTCTCCGCGGTCTCGCGGGCGTTGGCGGTATTTTATTCGGAGGAATGCTCGTCGTCGAGATGGTCGGAACCGTCGTCTGACGATTCGCAACGTTTTAGCGGCCACCCGGACCAACGTCCATACGCGCGAGGGTAGCTAAGTTAGGAAAAAGCGGCGGACTCAAGATCCGCTCCCGTAGGGGTCCGTGGGTTCAAATCCCTCCCCTCGCACTTGTCCCGAGGAACAACGTGACGAGTGTCACGTGCGTCCGGAGGGTTTGAATCAGGGAGCGTACGCAACCGCGGTTCAAATCCCTCTCCAGGTCTTCTACCGACGTTCGCGACGCTCCCTCCACGTGTTCGAGGCACCGTGTGAACAGACCACGTTTCTGGTGAAAATCAGCCAACATAACGAGGGTGAGAGCCCTCAGGAGACCCAGCATACACACCCCACATACCCTCCAACGAGCGACATCCACGCACGACCGACTTTCAATCGGACACGACGTATCAAAGTTTATCAGAAATATTCATTATGTTACTCGGCCTACTATAGGGTTGCCGGAAGCGCAAGGACGCACCGGATGACCAAACCGAATCTATCGGGCGGTGTGAAAGGCATCGACGATGGTACCCATCGCAAGATGGGGAGGAATGGAATCTGCACGAACACCGAGTCTTTCGTAATAGGAAGACGAGGTCAAAGTGTCGAAGAAGAACCGAATCAGCCCCGTTACCCACTCTGCAAGCGAGTGGCAGGAAGGCCAAGTACCGGACCACGAGAAATCGGAGTTCGGGAAGTCGGCGCAAGCCGAAAACGGCCGTGAGGGTTGTGGAAAACGTCTTCCGTCCGGGTTCTAATTGCGATTTCTGGCGTTCTCTGATTTCTACACCGCGAGCGACGTGTTCGGCCACGACAACGAGCGTTTCGGCTCCCAGTGTTTCCGAACCCAGCGTTTCGGCACCCGAGTGACGACTGCGACGGTAGAATTGTAGCTACGACGATTGCTCTGTGGTTTCGACTATCGACGTCATCGCCCGGAGGTACTCCGACGCCACGAGCGGTTCTTCCGCGGCGGTTCGTTCGACCGCCGCAACCCCGTGGACCAATCGGTCGTGGGTCAAGCCCGGAGGTACCTTAGCTCGGAGGATTCGTGAGACCGTATTCAGCCGGTTGTGCGCAGTCTCGACGTCCCCACTCCTGACAGCGTCCCGCGCCTCGTGGAGTGCTGTCGCGAGGGGCTCTCGGACGGACGCTGGGAGGTCAGCGGTGTTGCTCACGAAGCAAAGATAGACCGGCGAGCCTGTTAAGCATGAGAGACTTGCGTCGGATTCGATGGCCGCAGGCGTCGGAGTAGCAGGCACCGGAGTAGCAAGCATCGGGGTCGGAGAGCGTAGTCGGGCGTCGGTCGGTGGATATAGGCGGCTCCCCGTTACTGTCTCCCCCATGGACGATTTCGATGCTCGCGCAGACCGGGCACAACGAGCAGCACGCGACGGCGGTGCAGTCGCCCGCCGAGCGTTCCGTACGGGAATCACCGTCGAGACGAAGGACGGAAAGACCGACGTCGTCACCCAAGCCGACCGAGACGCCCAGAAACGAGTCGTCGAACGCATCCGCGGGGCGTTCCCCGACGACGCTATCGTCGGCGAGGAAGAAGACGAGCTAAAGGAAGTCCCAGACAGCGGCGCGTCGTGGATTGTCGACCCCATCGACGGGACGAACAACTTCGTCCGAAACGTGCCGGTCTGGGCGACGTCCGTCGCGGCAGCGCTGGACGGCGAACCGGTCGCAGCGGCGAACTTCTTGCCAGCGATGGAGGACCTCTACGCCGCCGACAGTGAGCGTGCCTACAGAAACGGCCAACAGATTTCCGTGAGCCAACGCGACGACCCCGAAGCGTGTGCTGTCTGTCCGACCTTCTGGTGGGACTTCGACGCCCGCGACGAGTACGCGGCGGCGACAGAGGCGCTCGTCACCCGATTCGGTGACATCCGACGCTACGGAAGCATGCAAGTCGTGCTCTCGTTCCTCGCCGACGGTGCACTCGACGGCGTCGTCACAAACAAGCAAGCGAACCCGTGGGACTCTGTTGCCGGCGTCCATCTCGTCCGAATGGCTGGCGGCACTGTCACCGACCTCGACGGCAACGAGTGGCGACACGACTCACAGGGACTCGTCGCGTCGAACGGCCACATCCACGACACGCTTCTCGATGCGGCACGTGAGATAGAATCGTAGCGAACGACCATCGTCATTTCGTTGACGTCTTAATATATCATATCCGCAAGGGGGAAGTTGACCCCCCGTGAAAGGGGTGGCATGGAACTCGACGATACGGACCGGGCAATTCTCCGTATCTTGATGGAGGATGCACGAACTCCGTTCAGTGAAATTGCCCGCCAAATCGACATGTCGAGCGCGACGGTCCACGACCGAGTCGGTCGGATGGAAGACGCCGGCGTCATCGAGGGCTACCACGCGAGTGTGGACGCTCGGGAAGTCGGCCTCGGTACCTCGGCGCTCGTGGGCTTTCGCGTCAAGCAAGGCCACGAAAAGGAAGCGCTTCAGCAACTCCGCGATATCGAAGGCGTCCAAGAGATTCACCTGACGACCGGTGAGTGGGACGTGATTCTCCGAATCTACGCCGAGGATACCGACGCGCTTCGCGAGCTCATGTTCGACCACGTCGCAGAACTCAAAGGCTTCTCTCGGTCGCAGACGATGGTCATCCTCGGAACCGAGTACGACGACCCCGTCTTGCCGATTCAGGACCCCGACGACGAAGACTGAAGCCACGAGCGGTTTGCCGTGGCCAGTGCGCCGCGCGTGCGAAAGACCGGAACCCTAAACAGTCCCGGCGTCGGGGATTTGGCTATGGCAACGGTAGCAGAGCGAACCGGTCTCGACCCCGAGCGCCTCTGGGGCGTCGGTGTCGTGGCCATCCTCGTCGCACTCGTCGGCGGGTCGCTCGCGTTCCCTCGCGTCGTCTACGACGGCTTCATCTGGCACTACTTCTGGGGCCCAGTCCAGGCAGACGCGAACTCGGCAGTGTGTGCCACCCGCGCTGGCGGTGTGACACAGTACCTCGACAGCGCATCGGCCTGCGCGGCCGCCGCCGAACCCGTCGCGTACCCCGGCTACACGCTCGTCTCGGAAGTCGGCTACATGGTGACGCTCATCATCGCACTCACGGGTGTCGTCTTCCTCCTGCGCCGCCTGGACATCGGCGACGACCCGCGATTTTTCTTCTCGCTCGTCCCGTTCATGTTCTTCGGCGGCGCGTTCCGCGTCATCGAGGACGCGAACGACACCCCCGGCGTAGCCGACGCGCTCATCACCTACCCGGTGAACACGCTCATCATCAGCCCGGTCATCTACGTGACCGTCTTCGCAATCACGCTCGTCGCGGTCGTCGGTAGCGTCACCGCAGAACGCTCGGGCCTCATCGACGACTACGTGAAACCCCTGTTCGGTGCAGGTGTCGCAGTGCTCGCGGTCAGTCTCGCGTACCTCCTGTGGGCCGGCCTGACCGGGTCGCAGGGCGCGACGTTCTACCCGCAGGTGCTCGTCGTCATGCTCCTCGGTTCGACTGTCGCCGCCGCCGCGACGTGGTGGCTCATCGAGCGCTTCGCACCCGACGTGAACAAGGGAACCGGAAAAATCGGGCTCATGGTCCTCTGGGGCCACGCCGTCGACGGCGTCGCCAACGTTATCGGCCTCGACTGGATGGTCGCGCTCGGCGCTGGCAACAATCTCATCCCGAAGCACCCAGTCAATCAGGCGGTCGTCGATATCACCGCCTCGACGCTTCCCGATTCAGTTCTCGCCATCACCGGGGATGCGTGGCCGTTCCTGCTCGTCAAACTCGTCGCCGCCACGGCGGTCATCTGGGTGTTCGACGAACAGATATTCGAGGAGAGTCCGCGCTACGCAATCTTGCTGCTCATCGCCGTCCTCGCGGTCGGTCTCGGTCCCGGAACGCGTGACATGCTCCGCGCGACGTTCGGCGTCTGAGCGGCAGCAGACCTCGTTTTCTCGGCCACACGCGCCACCCCGGGTTTCGTTTTCCGTCCCTGAGGTTCATATACGAATCCGCAGCCAGACCGCCCACGATGTGACAACTACCGCGCGGCGGCCAGCGGGTGTCCGGCACACCGCCGTGCGAGGAGTCGTGTGCTGGCTGTCAGCCTCTTTTCAGCGACGACTGTGACTACGGGAACGGGTGGAACTCGCGGTCCAACTGTGGCTCGAAGCCGAGGTCGCGCGGGACGGACTCCGCACGCTCGGCGAAGTAAGGTTCGCCGATGAACAGCGGTTGCGCCTCCGGCACCAGCACCCGCGCGGCTTCGAACCCTAACTGCTCCACGTCTCGGGGCGTGATGCGTGCCGCGTAGGCGTCGAGACCGGCGTCGGTCACGCATTCGACGACGGCGTCGAGTTCGTCTTCTCCTGTTGGAACTGCATCTGGACCCACCGACGACGCGGGAATCGTCGCGTCCGGCGAGACGAAGTCCTGTGCAGGCTCTGGGAAGTCGGCGTAGGTTCCGATTGCGCCGCCCTGCTTCGCCGCCTGCTCGGGACCCATCCCACGGAGTTCGGTCCAGTTCTGGATGGCCTCCGCGAGTGCCGACCGCGCGGCGTCGTTCGGGTCCAGACTCGCACCCGACCCCATGGCGAACTTCGGCCACTCGTCGTCGCGGTGGACCGCAACAGCGACGACAGGCACGTCTATGTCCTGTGTCACGAGCAGTGCGGTCACGTCTAGGTCCTCGGAGCGCGCCCGTGCAGCGAGCGTCTCGAACGTCTCGTCGTCGACGTCGAGTCCGAGTGGCTCGAACGTGGAGTACCACGCGAGCATCGTCGCGTCGCGCTCGATGGTCTCGTACAGTCCGGATAGTAGTGCCTCAGTCCCGGAGTTTCCGAGTCCAAGTCCCGTCGTAATCGACGGCTTGTGACGCTCAGTCGGCGGCGGGTAGTGGACGAACTCCGCGGGAAGCGAGACGCGGTCACGCGTTTCGAGGTGCTCGCCCGCAACCCACTGAATCGACTCGTCTGGGTCGGGGTCGCGGTAGGAGTCGGGGCGAACGAAGCGACTCGGTGCGACGGCACCCGGTTGTGACGAAGCGGGTGCGACCGTGAACTCGCTCGCGCGATAGACGCCCGCAGCGTAGCGTTCGAGCGCCTCGCCGAGCGCCTTCATGTACGCTTCGTCCCACCCGGCCGCAGCGCCACCGGCGAACTCCGCCGCACGGGTGTCGCTATAGGTCGTCGTGTCGGCGGTCTGTGCGACGTAGTACGGAAGCGGGAACGACTCTCGCTCGCCGACCTGCGTGACGATGCCGAGTCTGTCGTCGACGGCCAACTCCGCCCGTGAGAGCGCGTCGTCCAACTCGACCGCCCGGAAGTCGCGTCTGAGAGTCCGGTCCCGGTCGGTCGGAGACGGAGTGGGCAAAAACGAGCGCTCGCGCCCGGGCACTTCGACCACGGTACCCGCGATGTCATCGCCCGAGAGAAGCGACACACCGCGCCGCCCGGCGATAGCACCGGCGAGGCGAACCGCCGCTCTATCGCCCGATGGGCGGCCACTCGACTCGGTGGTCGATGCGACGCGAACACGAAGGTCGTCGAATCCGCCACTGGTGGGGTCGAATGCCGACACCGCAGCGTCGAGTTCGGGGACTGCGTGCCCACCGACGCCACCGACTTCGACTGCCAACCATCGCTCTGCGGTCGCGTCTGCCGCAGCAAACGCGTCGTGGCCAGTCGGCGCGACGACGAAGCCGAGGTCGAAATCGTCGAGCGCATCTGCGTCTGTCTCGGTGACCGACGCATCGATGTCGGCACACGCGGCGCGAATCGACTCGGCGGCGGGACCGCTCCCGACGAGTCCGATGTTCATGCCCGCGACGAGGGACGGCGAGGAGAAAAAGCGGCGGGTCTCGGCAGCCGATTAGGCTTCGAGCAGTTCCTGTGCGATGCCAGCGAGTTCGTCGTTTTCCGCGTCGGCGAGTCGGTCGTCGCCGAGTTTCAGGCGCAGGCGCGGACGACCCACGTCGATGGGGACCTTCTCGGTGTCGATGAGACCGGTGTCTTCGAGTTTGGTCTTCGTACGAGAGAACGTCGCCTTGCTCGCGATGCCGACGTCTTCGCCCCACTTCGAGATGTCGTAGAGCAGGACGTTGTTGCGGGCGGCGACGAGAAGCGAGATAGTCACTTCGTCGAGGCCGTCGCCGTCGCCGCGGGCCGACGACAGCGAACCGAGCACGGCGTCGAAGTCGGTCAGCGTCTCTTCGTTGATGTCTTCGGCGAGAGTCTCGCGGACACGCGAGAGCGCCGGCGTCCGAAGCTTGAATTCCGGGGCGTCCTCCCAGCGTTCCTGGTGCGCCTCGAACGCCGTCTCGACGAACGCTTCGTCGTCGGTGACGAGTCCGGCGACCTTCCCGCCCGCGCCGACGAGCGCGACGACGGAGTTCGGCGTGACGAACAGCGTGTTTTCGACGTCGTCCTGTGCGGTCCGAAGCGAGAGCGTCTCCGCGACGATGAGGTCGGCAGCGTTCGACGCGACGATGAAGTCGTCCATGACGTCTTTCAGGACGGGTTCGTCTGCGACGAGTCGAATCGTCGGGTGGTCGCCGTCTTCGAGACTCGTCGCCACGGTGACGAGCCCTTCGATAACCTCGGCGGTTGGGTTTACCACGAGGACCTCGTCTGCCGTCGAAGAGAGGACAGAGGATATGATATCCTCTACTCCCTCTGCGAGCAGATTAGAACGAATAGCCATATACTCAATATCGCGAGTAATATATTTAATATTAACGTAACCGTGCTATCGGAACGTCTCAGTTATCGCATTGTAACAACTATCTCTTGGGAGAATTGAGCAAACCGATTCAGAAATTTTACGTCTGATTAGAAGGGCGAAAACCACCGTCCGGGAAGGTGAACGCAGCGGATTAGGCCACAAAAGGAGACCGAATAGCGGAACGTCGCGCTCCCCTCGAACGGCCCCTCGGACCGAAAAGTGGACCGAGTGCCTTCGACTTGTTCGTGCATGAGTGACACGGTTTTACCACCCAATCTATGCACATACATGTAATACAACACCGGAAAGCGTGGCCAAAGAGGACACATTTATGCGCTGATTGTGATTGATACTACAACATGGACTACAGCCACGTCCGCGACGTCGACCCCGCAGTGGCAGATGCCCTCGAAGGCGAGGTCGAACGCCAACGCGACACGCTCGCGATGATTGCGTCCGAGAACCACGTCAGCAAAGCGGTCCTCGAAGCGCAGGGGAGTGCCCTGACGAACAAGTACGCAGAAGGCTATCCCGGCAAGCGCTACTACGCCGGCTGTGAGTACGCCGACGAGGTCGAGAACCTCGCTATCGAGCGCGCCACAGAGCTTTGGGGCGCAGAACACGTCAACGTCCAGCCGCACTCCGGTACGCAGGCGAACATGGGCGTCTACCTCGCCATGCTCGAACCGGGCGACAAGATTCTCTCGCTCGACTTGACCCACGGCGGCCACCTGAGCCACGGCCATCCCGCGAACTTCACCGGGAAGCTCTACGACGTCGAGCAGTACGAAGTCGACGCCGAGACGGGTTACATCGACTACGACCAACTGGCTGAGAAGGCCGAGGAGTTCGAACCCGACATCATCGTCTCCGGCTACTCCGCGTACCCGCGCGCCGTCGAGTGGGAGACGATTCAGGACGTCGCCGACTCCGTCGACGCGCTGCACCTCGCCGACATCGCCCACATCACGGGCCTCGTCGCCGCGGGCGTCCACCCGTCGCCGGTCGGCATCGCCGACTTCGTCACCGGTTCGACACACAAGACCATCCGCGCCGGTCGCGGTGGTATCATCATGTGCAAAGAAGAGTACGCTTCCGACATCGACTCCGCCGTCTTCCCCGGCGGTCAGGGCGGCCCCCTCATGCACAACATCGCCGGCAAGGCCGTCGGCTTCGAAGAGGCACTCCAGCCCGAGTTCGAGGAGTACGCCCAACAGGTCGTCGACAACGCGAAGGTCCTCGCTGAGACGTTCCAGGACCACGGTCTCACCGTCGTCTCCGGCGGCACCGATACGCACCTCGTCCTCGTCGACCTGCGTGACTCCCACCCGGACCTCACCGGCGGCGACGCCGAAGACGCGCTGGACTCGACGGGCATCGTCCTCAACGCGAACACCGTCCCCGGCGAGACGCGCTCGGCGTTCAACCCGAGTGGCATCCGCGCCGGTACGCCCGGTCTCACGACCCGCGGCTTCGGCGAAGAAGAGACCCGCGAAGTCGGCGAACTCATCGTGAAGGTCGTCAACAACCACGACGACGAGGACGTGCTCGCAGAAGTCACCGAGCGCGTGCAGGAACTCTGCGACGACCACCCGCTGTACGAGTAAGCGCCGGTCTCCATTCTCGATTCTTTTTCACACCCCGACGAGTCGTGCGTCCGTCTCGACTCACCGACCCGTCTTTTTCAGTCGGTGGTGCGTACGTCCAGTACCCAATGCGCAGACGCATACTCCTCAGCGCGCTCGCTGGTTCCCTCGCCGCGTTGGGTGGGTGTGTGTCGCCAAGTGGGGGCGGGGACGGGACCATGACCGACGAAACCACGACAGCAGTCACAGACGGCGGGCGCACAGACACCGGCGGAGGACAAGCAGACACCGACGCCGACGACCTCGACCTCCGCGAGGCCAACGTGATGGGCGTCGAATTCGAGCGGACGGGCGGCGACTATCGCTTCTCGGTGACGCTCCTGCACGACGATGATGGGGAGGATGGCTACGCGAACTGGTGGGCTGTCGAGACACTCGATGGGGCCGAACTCGGGCGGCGAACGCTCCTGCACGCCCACAGTACGCGCGAGTTCACGCGCTCGGAGACGATTTCGATTCCCGAGGGAACGACGTGCGTCGTCGTCCGGGGACACGACCAGACCCACGGCTACGGCGGGCAGGCGATGCTCGTGAACCTCGAAACGGGCGCAGTGCGGGCAGAGCGACAAGGCTCAGAGCCGAGTTCGTTCGAGGGGGTCGAGTGCTGAGCTGGGCGAAAGCCTCCGCTGAATAACACTATTACTCGCCGGAGCGTACTCTCGCCACGCTATGGCACCGATTCGCCGTCTCGTCCTCGACGTGTTGAAACCGCACTCGCCATCGACGGTCGAGTTCGCCCGACAAGTCTCGTCCGCCTCGGGCGTCGTCGGTGTGAACGCGTCACTTCTGGAAACCGACCGTGAGGTACAGAACATCAGGCTCGTCGTCGAGGGAGAGGCTATCGACGCCGACGAGGTCGAACACCGAATCGAGAGTCTCGGCGGGACAGTCCACTCTATCGACGAGGTCGTCGCCGGCGAGGAGATGGTCGAACCGCGCGACCAACCCCAGGACTGGTTGCCGCCGTGACGCCACGCCGACTCGTCGTTTTGCTTCGACAAGAGCGCGTCAAGGCAATCTCTCGACGGTATCTCGTCTCGAACGGCTTCGACGGTGCCTTGACGTGCATCGGTCTCGTCATCGGTGCGTTTCTCACCGGCGTCTCGGACGGGACGACCGTCGTCAAAATCGGCCTCGGTGCCGCCGTCGGTCTCACGACATCCGGCGTCTGGAGCGTCTGGGAGATAGAGCGCGCCGAGAAGTTAGCCGAACTCGGACGCATCGAAGACGCGATGCTGACCGACCTCAGCGGGACGGCAGTCGAAGCGGACAAGACGGCGGCGAGAGCCATCAACGCTACCGCAAGCGGTCTCGGGCCCCTCATCAGCATTCTCGTCCCGTTGCTCCCGTTTCTCGCCGTCGGGTCGGTGTTTACGATGCTGACCGCGACAGTCGCGTCCGTCACCCTCGGCACGGCGATTCTCTTCTCCTTCGGGGCGTACATGGGGTCGATTTCCGACCAGCGATGGTACGTCGCCGGTCTCCGAATGGGGTTGGCCGGGGTCGCCGTGGCTGCCGTGAACCTGTTGTTCGGCGGGTGATTCTCACCTAATCAATCCACAAACATGTATATTTACTCTATTTTGAAACCCAGAATACGCACGATTCCGAATCTTTGAAATGCGCGGGGCACGGTGTCTGCATCAATGACGACCATCATCGACGGCAACGAGGTCGCCGAGGAGATTCGGGCCGACCTGACCGACGCCATCGACACCCTCGCGGACGCCGGCGTGACCCCGGGCCTCGCCACGGTGCTGATGAGCGAGGACCCCGCGAGCGAGACGTACGTTGCGATGAAACAGCGCGACTGCGAGGAAGTCGGCATCGAGGCGTTCGACTACGAACTCGACCCCGACACGCCCGCTGACGAACTCTACTCGCTCGTCGACGACTTGAACGCAGACGACGACGTTCACGGCATCCTCGTCCAGATGCCCGTTCCGGACCACGTCGACGACCGAACCGTCCTCCGCCGTATCGACCCCGCGAAAGACGTCGACGGGTTCCACCCCGAGAACGTCGGCCGACTCGTCGCGGGCGACGCTCGCTTCAAGCCCTGTACACCCCACGGCGTCCAGAAGCTCCTCGACGCTGTGGACGTGGAGACGGAGGGTGCCGACGTGGTCGTCGTCGGTCGCTCCGACATCGTCGGCAAGCCCATGGCGAACCTACTCATCCAGAAGGCCGAGGGCGGAAACGCCACGGTCACGGTCTGTCACTCCCGCACGAATGACCTCGCCGAGAAAACCCGCGAGGCCGACATCGTCGTCGCCGCCGCGGGCGTCCCCGAACTCGTCACCGGCGACATGCTCTCGGAAGGCGTCGTCGTCATCGACGTGGGCGTCAACCGCGTCGATGCGGACAACGAGAAGGGCTACGAACTCGTCGGCGACGTCGACTTCGACTCCGCGAAAGAGAAGGCGAGCGCCATCACGCCCGTTCCCGGCGGCGTCGGCCCGATGACGCGCGCGATGCTCCTGTGGAACACCGTGAAGGCGGCCGCCGAATCGGCCGACGTGGACGTCGACCTTCCCTGACGCACGGGAGTCGTAGACGTGTCCACCGAAATCGACGGTGAGTGGACGAGAGACGAAGACGGCGTCATCCGGCGGCAAAATCGCCACGACCTCGACGCCGAGGGCTTCGAGAGCGCCTGCGAACGAATCGACGACGGGCTCGAATGGGGTGTCGGCGCACTCTGTGAGCAACGTGGGTCGGTACTTCTCGTCCGACAAGACGACCAGTGGGTACTCCCCGGCGGTGGTGTCGAACCCGGCGAGAGCAAACGGGAGGCGCTCGTCCGCGAGCTGGCCGAAGAGACTGGCCTCGATGCGGACGTGGGGTCGCTTCGGGTGGTGACAGAACAGCAACTTTGCTACGACGGCGACGTGGTGAGCTTCCAGTTCGCAATCTACGACGCGACTGTCACGGGAACCCTCACCGACGACCCGGGGCTCGAAGACGAGTCGATAACCGACGTGTCGTGGTTCGAGACACTCCCCGAGGACACGCTCGACCGCGGGCTGCTTTCGTTTCTCCGAGACGGCTGAGTATAGACTGTCTTTTCGCCTCTCACTCGTGTGTCGAGACGAGCAGTCGCCCGTCCTCGCGCCGGACACAGAGCCTCGTTCCCGGGTCGGGGTCGAAGCTGTGCGCCGGTTGTTCGGAGATGAGTAGTCGGGAGAACGCGTCACCACACGCCGGGCAGGCGACGCCGTCGCGGTTCTCGACGAGCATCGTGTCTCCGGTGTCGCGGAGCATCTTCACGCGGTGCCGAACCTCGTGGATGTCGAATCCGGCAGTCATCGTCGGGAGAGGGTCGGCCGGTGGCAAAAACGTTCGGTGACCTAAGCGCGTGAAAAGCGGTGCACTCTGGCCGTCAGAGAAGCGACGCGAGTCGGTCGCGGGCCGAGGCCAGTGCGTCGAGGTCGTCGTCGACGATGCTCGTGTAGATGTCGCGAGTCGCGAGCACCAGTGTCTCAGACTCGTCGAGTGGCATCGCGCCGTCGAGCGCCTCCGCTCGCTTGACGTAGTTCGAGAGCGTGCCGAGCGTCGTTCGAACCTCGGGGTTCGGGTGGTCGTCTAACCACACCGAGAGGTCGCGGCGGTAGTCGTCGACGGCGTCGGCGTACGCGAGTCCCCGGGCGTCGGCCAGCGAGTCGGGAACCTCACCGGGAGCCGGGCGGTCGCCCGTGTCGACTCCGCGGAGTAAGTCGAGCACGTACAACTGTTCGTCGTCGGTCGGTCGGTTCGACCGGGCGACCACGTCGACAGCGTGGAGGAGTTCGTACGCGACGAGCGTTTCGTCGTCTAACGGACGCAGTTCTCCGCCGTGAATGAAGCCAACTTGGCGGATGTAGTCTCGAAGGTCGGCTTTCAACTCCGGCGCGGCGTCGCGAATCGACGTGTCGCTGACCGCGGCTCGGTGCGGAGACAAGTCGAGTGTCGCGGCCGACGACGTGTGTCGCTCTCTGTCGCCGACACCGACGCTTTTCATGCTCCCGCAGTGCGGACACGACACGCTCCCGGTTTCGAAGTACGACCACTGCCGGCCGCAGGATTTGCACTCTCGCTCTCCACGAATCTCCATGCGTCTGGATTCGTCCCGGGACCGCAAAAACACGGCGACACTCAGGCGAGAAGTGCGAGCGTCGAAAGACAGAGACCGACGGCGGCAACCGCGACGCCGCCACATCGCCAGAGGAAGAGTCCGTGCTGGTCGAGAGGTTCGGGACCACGTGCGAAGTCCCGGAAGTCACACAGCGGTGTCGGGTCGTACGCGACGAGAAGGCCGCCCGTCCCGAGGAGGCTTCCGAGGAGGCTTCCGAGGAGGATAGCGGGGAGGAGGAGCATACGACTGACTATTGAACTGACAATCTATAATGATTACTATTTCTACACCAATGTGGCTGAATCATAGGAAAAGACGAGCAAAACCGGTGGACAGCGGCAACGACAGTTGTGTGAAAAAAGAGGGAAACTGACATACACGTGGCGTCCCAGGAGGGAGGTATGCGAAGTGAATCGGAGGTCCGAGAGCAGTACGAGTTTCTGAAAGAAGAACTCGAATCCGAAGAGATGCGACACGAGGGAGTCCGGAAGCTTATGTCTCACTACAAACGGGCCCTCGGATGGGTCCTCGAAGAAGAGCACATGTAAATTACTGACAGTTTGTGATTCGGGAGAATAGATACCACGAGCGAATATGTTTCGTCGCGTTGTCATCGACTGGCACGCGTCGTTATGTTTAAGTAAAACGGAACAGTACCCGAAAGTGACGCTTCGCTTTGGAGGGCCGAAGCGTCAGCGGGGACCAATTCAGGGCGGCGCGCCGTGCCGGTTTTCGGCACGGCGTGCTTTCCTTCTAGACGAACTCATTCTGTTTCGAGCTACTGGTATTGTAGTACGAACACACGACACGACGACTCACGGGGACGCTCGTCGCGCCCACTGGTCGACAGAGCAGTCGCTCGAAGTCGGTATTCACGAGTCAGTCTGAGTCGTGGCTTGCACTCGGCTCCGTGAGTGCCGACAGTGGCTGGGACTACGACCCGACAGTGACTGGAACTACTACCCGGCAGTACTGAAATCGACCCCACCCTCTCGCTCGCGGTCGCCAGCAATCGAAGGACTATGCTTGCGAATCTCAAAGTCATCCGAACGTGAACATATCCGACTGACGAGAAGACGACAGCTGCGAACTAGTAAATTCAATAACACTAGTCAATCAGTTTGATTCCGGTGAATCTGGCCGCATATCCCGCCAATTCCGAGTCAATGCCGACATGCTTATTTGAATCAGACAGTAACATACATCTCGAATTTACCGATGTACGACCTGACAGGATTCCAGCGCGACCTGCTATACGTCATCGCGGGTCTCGAAGAGCCTCACGGCCTCGCCATAAAAGAAGAACTCGAAGCGTACTACGAGAAAGAGATTCACCACGGTCGTCTCTACCCCAACCTCGACACGCTCGTCGAGAAGGGCCTCGTAGACAAAGGACAGATCGACCGCCGAACGAACTACTACACACTCACCCGTCGCGGTCGTCGCGAGATACAGGCCCGCAGCGAGTGGGAAGCCGACTACATCCCGGAAGACTTCGAGGCCTGAGGCCGTCAGCCGTCGAGGCTCGTGTCTGACGGGGACCGAGAGTCCCGACTCGGTCGCCCGTCGTCGTTGCGGCGCGAGTCTGCGACGTCTACAGGCGTTTCATCGACGTTTTCACGTTCTGTCTCTGTCACATCGTCAGCGTCGTCGCCGGCAGCATCGTCGCCGGCAACTGGTTCGACTGTCTGTGACTCGACGAGGTACGCGGGGTCGACCATGTACGGCCGAATCGGCTTGCCGGCGAGCAGTTCGGGCAGCACGAGACGGCTGAAGTTCACGAGCAACACGAGTATCATCGGCATGAGGAAGATGCCGTACCAGCCGAACAGCAGTGGGCCGAACGTGTACGCAATCATGACGGCCCCGACGTGGAGACTCCGCCCCGAGACGTACGGCCTGAGAACGAGGTCCGGAATCGTATCCACGATGACGAACGAGACGGCTGCAAAGAGGACCACGAACCAGAGTCCCGGCGGGTTGACGAGTGCGGACTGCAGTCCCATATACCCCGCAACTGGGATGTAGACGAGTTTCATCCCGACGACGGGAATGAGACTGGCGACGCCCGCGAGCAATCCCACGAGTGCTGGCGTTGGGATGTTGACGCCTGCCGGTGCGGCGACGTTCAGCAACGAGTAGGCGATGACACCGATAGTTCCGGTGAGCACCGCGTTGAGGATGTTTCCGAAGAAGATATTGTTGAAGTCTCGGTCGACCGCACGCACGTACGCTTCGAGAATACCGCTGTCGTCACCGAACATCGACCGTCCCCAGCGACTGAGTTTGTGGTCGTCGCGGAGGAGGTAGAACGCGAGCGCAATCATGACAAAGAGGTGAATCGCGCCGACGCCGAGGAACGCGAACGTGTTGGCAGCGACACTGAGCGAGTCAAAGACCGAGAGGGCCGCCTCGGGCGTGAGAAGCGATTCGAATTCGTACTCCAAAAGCGCCTGCGGACTGGCGATGCTTTCGAGCAGTTTCGGGTCGATACCGTACGCCGCGGGGTCGAATCCGATGTCGTCGGTCGCGACCTGGTCGGCGAACTTCAGGAACTCGCGAAGCGCAATCGTCGCCGCGTAGACGACGAGCCCCAACGCAGGGAGCGCGAGTGCGAACAGTGCGACTGCCGCCGCGAGACTCGGCGGCCCGACACGGCGACGAATCCGGCGATAGATGGGACGCGTCGCGTAGTAGATGAAGAGTCCAAAGACGAACGTTCCCACGAACGAGTAGGCGACGTAGGTGAGCGCACCGGCGAGGAGGAGGGCAAGAACCCACCACATCACGCGGGAACGTTCGATGTCACGGAGAGCCATACCCAATCACGAACACGGAACGGCCAAAAGCCTATCGTGCGCCCGACACGTAGTTTGGTAGTTAGGTCTTCTCGGTCGCATGCGCCGAGAGACCCCATCTTGAAACCAACCGACGGCGACGCCCTGTCGCTGATTTTGCCCTATTGATAACGAATATCTTAACACATGGGTGTTCGTACCGAGGCGCATGGATCGAGAGACGGTGGAACCACACGTCGAGTCGATGCCGGGCAAACGCGCCCGAGAGTGGGCCGACTACCACCAATCGAATGCTGCACCGAGTACGTACGTCTACGACTTCGTCTGGGACATCACTTCCGAGGCCGAAGGGCCGTTTTGTACCGACGTCGATGGGAACGTCCTCCTCGATTTCACTAGTCACGTTGCCGCCGCGCCTCTCGGGTACAACAACCCGAAGATTATGGACCGCATGGAGGAGTTCGACCTCGTCGACCCAATCAAAATCGCTGGCCAGGACTTCTACGTCAGCGACGGGTCGGACCCCGGCGAGGAAGACATCCCCGGCCCCGCCGCACTGATGGACAAACTGACGGACGTCACGAGCCACTACGGGATGGATACGGTTTTCCTCTCGAACTCCGGCGCGGAGGCCGTCGAGAACGCCATCAAGATTTGCTACGACAACTCCGGCGGCCAGAAGTACGGCATCACCTTCGATGGTGCTTTCCACGGTCGGACGCTCGGCGCGCTCTCGCTCAACCGCTCGAAGTCCGTCTACCGCCGCGATTACCCCGAGATTTCGGGCGTCTTCGACGTGCCGTTCTGTGACGACCAGTCGTGCGGCGACGGAACGTGTACGTGTGGCTTCTTCCCCGACCCCGAATCGACGATGTCGGCCCTTCGAAAGAAACTCCACCCCAAGAAAGGCAACGTCGATGCCGACGAAGTCTCCTACATCATCGTCGAACCGATTCAGGGCGAAGGCGGCTACCGCTTCCCCTCCGACAGGTTCGCCGACGAACTCGCCGCGGTCGTCGACGACTACGACCTGACGCTCATCGCCGACGAGATTCAGACCGGCGTGGGCCGCACCGGCGAGATGTGGGGGTCGGACCACTACCCGATGGAACCCGACGTCATCACCGGCGCGAAGGGCCTCCGCGTGGGCGCGACAATCTCGAACTCGGACGTCTTCCCGTCCGAAAAGAGTCGCCTCTCCTCGACGTGGGGCGCGGGTGACATCCTCTCGTCGATGCAGGGTGTGTTCACGCTCGAAGCAATCGAGGACTACGACCTGCTGGACAACGCCGTCGTCCGCGGCCGCCAGTTCAAAGAGACGATTCGAGACGACGCCCCCGAAACCGTCACCGACGTGCGCGGCAAGGGTCTCCTCCTTGCCGTCGAGTTCGACACCAAAGAGCGCCGCGACGACGTGCAGGAAGCCGCCCTCAAGCGCGGACTCCTGACGCTCGCCTGTGGCTACGACGTTCTCCGTATCCTCCCGCCGCTCGACGTGACTGAGCGCGAAATCGACATCGGTGCGAACATGCTCCTCGACGCTATCGAGGACGTGTCGTAAGCCGACGCCCGTTTTTTCGACGCTTTTTCAGCCCTGTTCGAGTGGCTCGACCACGTCGCCGAGATTGCGGAGCATCCCTTCGGCGACGAGTGAGTACACAGACGAATCGACGCGCTCCCGCCACATTGGCCCGTCACCCATTTCGAGGCCGACGTCGCCGCCGCGAATGAGGCTCGCCGCCTCGCTCGCCACGACGCCCGCGAAGTTCGAATCGTACTCGTCTTTGGTCGTTCGGAACTGACGCATCGCCCGGCGTTTCGCGCGGAACGACCGACTGGAGTCGTAGTCGGTGTCGCCCGGTTCCACGTCGAGTTCCGAGAGTGCGAAGTCGTATGCGCGTCGTTCGAGGAGCGCGCGACCGGTGTCGACGACTCGAAGCACGAGCAAGTCGCGGTCGAGACTGTTCTCGAACACGCGGAAGTCGTTGTCGAAACAGAGCATGAACAACTCCCATCTGGCCACGCCGTAGGGGGTTCGGTCCTCGTCATCGAGTTCCGCTTCGACGGTCGTGCGCATCTCTCCGCGCGTCGGGTACTCTTCGATTTCGGCACGGAAGTCGTCGAGGGAGCTTTGGATGCGACTCCGATGCGACGCGGGGTTGTTTCCGAGGTTCGATTGGTACTGCTCTCGGAAGTGCCGGGCAGTTCGGATGTGCTGCTTCGCTTGGAGGTGCGAACCCCACGTGTCTGCGATGTCGTGGGCGTCGTATTCGTCGGCGTCGGCCGCGCCGCCGGCGAAGATGCCGCTCCGATGCGAGTTCAACCGGGCGAACATGAGTCGTCGCTCGATTGCGTAGAGGTATCCGAGGTCACGGCCCGCATCGGAGACGCGGTACTCGGAGATTGAATCGGCGACGTCGTCTGTTGCGTGTCGGAGGTCGCGGCCGCGCTGGACGACTGCTTGGGAGTCAGTCTCGTCGAGGACGACCTTCGCGGCACCGATTGACTCGCCCGTGTACTGGATGCCTGTCGTCGCGTGGTGGAGTTTGTCTCGGTTATTGTGGTCGCTCTTTGCGGATTCGAGATGCCCACCTGCGGGGTCGGCACGGAGGTAGAATTTGAGGTCCTCGTGGACCGAGTCGACGTCGATACGCGAGCGCAACTCGTTCGCCTGTTCGACTGCCTCCTCCAGCGTCGCCACCGCCTCGTCGGCGTGGTCGTCACTGACGGGCGGCCGCCAGACGTAGTTACTCGATGGGTCCGGGTACAGCGTGGTCAGCGTGTCCGTTACGGGGTCTGGAAGCCACGAGGGGGCGAACCAACTTACGCCAGCGACTGCCGCACTCCCGCCACCGAGAAGGCCGAGGAGTTGTCGGCGCGAAAGGAGTGATGGTGGGTCGTCGGAAGGAGAAGGGTCGTCAGAGGGAGTGGAAGGGGAAGGACTGTCGGAGGGAGTGGAGGGCGAACCGTCGGGGGACATACGCCGGATTTCCAAACGAACCGGCCTAAACGTGTTGGCCCGTGGTCAACTTCATACGGGAGACAATCGCTGTTCGGAAGCCGACTGAGTCGCTATGAGTCGTCGAAAATCGTCTGGAAGACCTCGTCGAAGGCGTGCATCTGCCCTTCGCTGGCGAGGTAGTAGGTCGTCGCCTCGACGCGATTCCGCCACATCGGGAACATCCTGTCGGCCATGTGGATTCCGAGTTCAGCGGCGTGAATCAACTTTGAGGCATACTGAGCCAGAATCCCTGCGAACGGCGAGTCGTACGTCTTTCTGACCGACCTGAACTGACGAACGGCGCGTCGTTTCGCGCGGAAGGTTCGACCGGAGTCGTAATCGGTGTCGTCCGGGTCTACGTCGAGTGCGTCGAGTGCAAACTCGTGGGCGCGTCTGCCGAGAAGTGCGTTTGCCGTCTCGACGAGGCGCTGTACAGTGTGTCCGTGACGATGCCCGTCAGCGCCGTAGTTGAACTGATACTGGTCGTCGAAACATATCGAAAGCAGTTCCCAGCGCGCCGCACCGTACGGTGTCCGCTGGCCGAGGTCGCGCTCGTCTTCGACCCGTTCGCGCATCTCCACGTGCGTCGGAAGCGCCGCTATCGACTGGATAAGTGTCTTCAGCGACGTTGCAAGCGCGTCGGCGTACGGTTCCGTCTGTTCGCCGAGGTTCTCGCGGTACAGGTCGCGGTAGTATCGAGCGTCTTCGAGGTGCTGTTCGGCCTGCAGATACGATGCGTACGTGTCGACGACTGCGTCGTCCGGATAGTCGCTCTCACGTTCTCCCTCCCCGACGACTCTCTCCCAGTGACGCGACTGGGTCCGAGCGGACGCGAGGCTCTCCTCGACGAAATAGAGGTATGCGAGGTCCCGCGTCGGGTCCGAGACAGCGTAGTCGCTGAAGGAATCGAGCACGTCTTCGGCGCGCGATTGAATACGCGTGCCGCGTTCGGCGAGTGCCTCGGGGTCGACTTCGTCGAGGACGGCTTTCGCAGCACCGACGGTTTCGCCCGCAAACATCATGCCGGTGGTGGCGTTTGACAGCCGTTCGTGTGTGTCAGACGCCGATTTGGCTAACTCTAACCACCCGCCCGTGGGGTCTCCCTGCCGGAGGTGAAACTCTAGCCGTCTCGGAACTGAATCGGAGTCGACCCGCTCTTTCAGCGTTTGTGCCCGCTCGACTGTCTGTTCGAGTCGGGCGACTGCTTCGTCGGCGTGTGTCTCTGAAACTTCGGGTCGCCAGACGTGCGCCGGCGGTTCGGGATAGTGAATCACGAACTGGTCGGTGACGACATCTGGGAGCCACGTCGGGGCGAACCAGCCCACACCAGCGAACACTGCGCTCCCGCCGCCGAGGAGGCCGAGGAATTGTCGGCGTGAATGGAGGACAGAGGTATCGTCGGGAGAGGGTGAATCGTTGGAAGGAGACGGAGTATCGTCCGGGGACATACGACAGCAGTCGAAATCGACCGGCCTAAACGTGTTGGCCTGTGGTCACGTCGGGTGCGATTCCAAACCTACGTCCAGCGGTCCAGTCCCGTCTGGACGACCGAGTCTTCGATGCGCTCGAATCCCCGTCGAACCTCGTCGGGGTCGACCTCCCACGTCTCGGTGACGTACTTGCGGGCCGCCTCCACGTCGGGGTCGATGTCGGTGTCGTAGTCGTATTCGTCTGTGACCGGCGGGTCGAGGAAGAACTCGCGCACGCGGTCGGCGTTCGGGATGCTGTCGCCGCGGGCTTCGAGGACGGCCCAGAGGTCGCCGTGCTTCTTGACTTCCTTGACCGCGGTTTTCGGGCCGACACCCGAAATTCCCTCGTTGAAGTCGGTGCCGCAGAGCATGGCGATATCGACCAGTTGCTCCCACGTGATGTCGTGTTTGTCGAGGGTTGCGTCGAGGTCCATCAACTCGGGGTTGCCCTTGCTCGTGAGTTGGCGGAGGGTGTAGGGGGCACCGAACAGGAGCGTGTCGTAGTCCTCGCTGCCGACGTAGTCGGCGTCGCCCTTGCGGGCCATGTAGGACGCTTGTGCCTCGCCCTCGGCGGGGGCTTCGACCACCGGCACGTCGAGGAGCGAGAGGAGTTCGCGACTCGTCTCCTGAATCGTGTCTGTGAGTCGCTGCGTGCGGGCTTCCATCCGAGCGGCTTCGACCGCATCACCGGCTTCGCGGGCCTCTTCGAGACGTTCCTCGGCTTTCTCACGCTGTTCGCGGCGCTTTGCGACCTCGTCGTCTTTCATCTCCGTGACGCCGCCGTCAAAGACGAACACGGGCGTCAGGTCGTGTTCGAAGAACTTGGGGAGTCCCTGGACGATGCCGACGAGGTTCGCGACTTCCTCGCCCTCGCTCGTCGTGTACTTCTCGGAGTTCGTCCACTTGACCGTCGTCGTGAGGTAGCGATACAGCCAGTTGTGGGCGTCCACGGCGACGACGCTCCCGGCAACCTCGTCGAACGGCACCTCAGAGAGGGCGGCGAGCGTTCGAAGGTCTGCGTTTCCCATTTGCTCGGCCTTCGGGAGCCGGGGGTTTGAATCGTGCGAGTTTACGGACTCCCCACAGCTGGTGGGTCAGCACCGTCACGTGCCGCGAGAAACGCCTCTTCGTCCGCTCCGAGGTCGCGGGCGCGGTAGCGGTCGAGCCCCGACTGATACTGGTCTCGTGAGACCGACGCCGGTTCTCCGGCAGGACGCTCCAACACGAGCTCGGCGAGTCCTGTCTCGCGGCCGGTGAAGGCGAACCCGGCTTTGTGGCACGCCTCGTACGCGAATGGGTTGTTGGTAGCGATGCGAACCGTCTCGTAGCCTCGCTCCGCCGCTGCTTCGGCGGTCTTTCGGAGTAGCTCGGGACCGAGACCGTCGCCCCGCCTGTCGTGTCTGACGGTGACGTACCGAAACCAGAGCGTCGTCGGGTCGGTTCGGTCCTCGTTGAACGCTACCGCCGCGACGACGTCCTCGGCGAGCGGGCCGAGCGAGTCGGGACCGCCGGAGGGCGCGGGCCGGTCGTCGTCGAGCAGTGGAAGCTCTCCGTCGGGGTCGCGGATGACCGCCTTCCCCGTCTTCGGCGGTGTGAACTTGCCCGCATACGAGAACCGCCGGTAGTCGAGCCGGAGTCGCGGACCGTCCTCGGGCCACCCGAGGATGACGAAGTCCATACCTGTCGAGAGGGCGCGACGCGCAAGAACCTTGCCGACGGCGACCCACGAACGACCATGCACGGCCCCGGCGACACCCGCTTTTTCGACTGGTTCGCCCCGCTGTACGACCTCGTGATGCCGGCCGCCGACGCGGAACCCCTCGATGTGGCACTCGATAGCGCGTCTCGCCCGGTCGAGCGCGTCGTCGATATCGGCGGTGGGTCGGGGCGCGCGACCCTCGCTCTCGACGTACCGGAGCGAATCGTCTTCGACCTGTCCGAAGGGATGCTCGCTCGGGCACGGGGGCGTGGTCTCGACTGCGTCCGTGGCGACGCTCGTTCGCTTCCCTTCGCCGACGACTCAGTGGACGCGGTGACTGTCGTGGACGCGTTTCACCACATGCCGGGCCAGCAGACGGTGGTCGAGGAAGTCTATCGCGTCCTCGCGCCCGGCGGGGTGTTCGCAGTTCGGGAATTCAATCCCGAGACGATTCGCGGTCGTGGCCTCGTCCTCGCAGAGCGGGCTCTCGGATTCGGGTCGTCGTTTGCCATTCCGCGCGAACTCGCCGACCGACTCGACGGTGCAGGGTTCGAAGCGACTGTGCTCGACACAGGTTTCGAGTACACGGTCGTCGGGAAAAAGCGGGAGAGCCATTAGGGGTGCCACGTATCGTCGCGTATGGCAACCTCGACGTCCTTCCTTGAGGAGCGACTCGATGCCGGGGCGTTACCACTCGCCGTGGGCGACGTCCTCGCCATCTTCCTCCTCGTGACCGTCGGCGTGGTTCAGCACAACGGTACGTCGTACCTCTCGACCGACCCAGTCGGCTGGGTGCTCACCGCCGTTCCGTTCATCATCGCGTGGGCACTCATCGCCCCGATTTTGGGTGCGTACTCGCCGGGTGCCGCCGAGTCGGCGAAGTCGGCCGTCCCGCTTGCGATTCGGTCGTGGATTATCGCCGCCGTCCTCGGCGCAGTGATTCGATGGACACCCCTCTTCGAAGGCGGCGCGGACCCGATTTTCATCGGTGTCATGCTCGTCTTCGGGACGGTCGCCATCAGTCTCTGGCGCACCATCTACTTCCGCATCGTCTGAAAGCACTCGTCCGAACACTCGCCTTCTCGGCCCCCCGCCTCATGCGGGTGTGGCCCGCTTCCGCAACAACGTCACACCGAGGAGCGACGCGGCCGCCGCGAACCCGGCGAGGACGAAAAAGAGCGTCGTCGAGTTCGCAACGTCGAGGACGTACCCGGCGATTGCACCACCGAGTGCGCCCACGCCGAACACGCCGAGGTACGTAAAGCCGTACGAGAGACCGCGGAGGCCCGCGGGCGTGTACTCGGCGACCGTCGCCTGATAGAACGGCTGAACCATGAACAGGAAGAATCCAAGGAGCGCACAGATTGCGAGCAGCGGGACGACGCCGAGGCTCGCGACAGGCAGGAAGGCGACGGCGACGACTGCGAGCGCGGCGAACCCGACGACTAACCCGCGCTCGGTGGGGATGCGGTCGGTGAGCTTACCGCCGACGTACTGGCCGACGACGCCGATGGTGAGAAGTCCGGCGTACACGTACAGTTCCAGTTCGAGTGTGGGCGCACCGGCGGCCGACCCGGGGACGAGTACGGCGGGGAGGAGTGCAGAGAGCGGAACCGGGTCGATGCCGAGGACGCTGTCGATGAGGTCCGGGAGGAACGTCGTCACGCCGCGGTAGTACAGTCCGGAGAACATCACCACCGCGAAGACGAGCGCGAACCCGCTCGCGAAGAGGGCTTTCGACTCGGAGAGGAACTCGCCGAGTGACGAGACGCCGGTCGAAGACTTGTCGGCCGAGGTTCCGCCCCCGCCGTCAGCAGCCGTGACAGCCGCCTGTTCTTCGAAGTCGGCGCGGGTCGCGAACACGGCCGCGACGAGCGCCGGTATCGCGAGGACGCCCGCGACGAGTTGCCAGTCGAAAAACAGCAACAAAAGCGCCGTCAGAAACGGCCCGAAGCCGATTCCGATGTTGCCGGCGATACCGTGATAGGCGAAGCCAGTGCCGCGCTCTTCGACGCCGGTACTGATGAGTCGGAGACCAGCGGGGTGGTAGACGCTCGCCGCGGCACCCCAGAGGACCAACGCGAGCGCGACGACGACGAGGTTCGGGGCTGCCGCGAGGAGGACGAACGACGCCGACATGCCGGCGAGACACGCGACGATGAGGCGTTTCGAGCCCACGCGGTCGACGAGGACGCCGCCGGGGAGCGCGCCGAGACCGAACAGGGCGAAGCCGAGACCGACCATCACACCGAGCGACGCGGTCGTGACCGGAACGGCGGCAAGACCGAGTTCGACGGTGGTGTACTCGCTGAGCCAGATGGAGACGAAGATGGGAATCGACAGTTCGTAGGTGTGGACCATCCCGTGAGCGAGCATCACCAGTGCGACGATTGCGCGGTCGTTGCGATTCACACGCTCTCGCACGGGTCCGACACGGATAATCATGTGGAGTTGCGGCAGTTCGCGCGACACCTGCGACTTGGGGTGCGTGTGAGAACGTCACAGAACCATCAATTGGGTGTTCGAGGAGCGTTCACGACCGGGCTATATCAGAAACTGATATTCTCAGCAGTAATCTACCTCGACGTTGTCTGGCGATTATTTTCTCATAAGTTATGAGGATGTGATATAGAAGTCATGAGGAGAATATCAATCATCTATGGGAAAGAATTATACCACTTACGTCCGTATACTAGTGTATATTATGACCGGATATTACGACTACATTCTTGGGCTCATCCCACTCGCGCTCGTTGGAATCACCGGCTCCCTCGTCGTGGTTGGCTTACAGCTGACCGCGGCGGTTCCGATGGCCGCTGGTGTCGCAGCGTTGCTGACTGGCCACGCCCTCTTCGTGAATGGTCCGTCCGCGCCCACCCCAGTCCGACGACACACCGACCACGCAAGCCACGCCGCTCGCGCGAGTCGCGCAGAATCCGGTCCCGCTGTTCTCGACGCAGACTAATTTCACACGCCGTGCTGACCGACCACCGGGTCGGCCCGCAGGGTTTTGGCCGCAGGCCACGTCTCGCCGAACATGACAGAGACATTGTTCCTCACGAGCGACGACGTGAACGGTCTGGCGACGCCTGCCGAATACGTCGACGCCGTCCGCGACGGGTATCGACAACGCGGTGAGGGCGCTCCCGCCGAACCGCGAACGAAGCTTCTCAACCGCGACCCGCCGGGGATGTTCACCACCTACGCAGCGGTCCTTCCCGAGACGGGTGCGATGGGTGGCTACATGTACTCCGCCGGATTCGGCGCGGAAGACGCGTGGTTCATGACGCCGCTTTTCGACGCCGACTCCGGCGAACCGCTCGCTCTCCTCGACGGCGCGAGCATGAACCCGTTCAAGACCGGCGCAGCGGGCGGAGT
This sequence comes from Haloferax larsenii, assembly GCF_024730625.1. Classification (NCBI taxonomy): domain Archaea; kingdom Methanobacteriati; phylum Methanobacteriota; class Halobacteria; order Halobacteriales; family Haloferacaceae; genus Haloferax; species Haloferax larsenii. The sequence goes on along the minus strand of NZ_CP078063.1, from coordinate 2,745,635 downwards.
CGCGGTCGATGCGCTCGCCCGCGATGACGCCACTTCGGTCGCACTCATCGGAAGCGGCGCGCAGGCCCGCGGCCAGTTACGGGCAGTCGCCGCAGTTCGTGACCTCGACTCCGTGTGGGTGTACTCGCCCACCAAAGAGAGTCGTGAGTCGTTCGCCGGAGAGCTGGACCGCCGACTCGACGCCAGCGTCGCCGCCGTCGCCTCCAGCGCCGCCGCAGTCGAGGGCGCGGATATCGTCATCACCGCGACCACCGCGAGCGACCCGGTCTTCGATGGCGACGTGCTCGAACCCGGGACGCACGTCACCGCGATGGGACAGTACCACCCGGACAAGCGCGAACTCGACGCGACGACCATCGAGCGCGCGACCTACGTCCCCGACCTGCGCGAGCGAGCGACGATGGACGCCGGGTCGTTCCTCGCCGCACTGGACGCAGGCGTCGTGGACGAAGACCACATCCACGCCGAACTGGGCGAGGTCGTCGCCGGCCGGGCCACGGGCCGAACCGACGACGACGAGATTACCGTCTTCGACAGCGGCGGCACGGGAATCGAGACGGTCGCTGCCGCGTACCTGTTGTACGAGAAAGCCGCCGAGGAAGGACTCGGAACGACAATCGAGTTCTCACCCGCGAGTGAATCGCTCACCGGACACTGAGTGAGTCGCCACTGGGTGCGACGAATCGTCGCCGTCTCGCAGCCAAAAGAGGTGGGTGGTGCTACAGTTGCGCGAGAACGGCTAGGAAGACGATACTCAAGCAGGAGAGCCCACCCATGGCCAGACCGAACCGAACCCATCTCACTGGCTCCTCATCGTAGACCGATGGGTCGCTTTTTCCGCCGAGTTCGGCGCTGTACGCCGCAGTTTGTACGTGCGACTCCGCACCGAACACGAGGGCAGTACAGAGTACTCCGACGCCGAGTGCGACAAGCAGAAACAATTCGACCGGCAGGACTCCCAAACCATTGAGAGCGAAGCCGACGGCTACGAGCAACGATGGAGCGAGAACCCCGTCTCTGAGGATGGCTTTTCGCCTCATCAGCGTCTCCCAGCAGTGCATGCTTTTTCAGTATGTTTGACCACTTTCGTTGTCATATACGGGCCAGATTTGAACTGATTGACAATAATCCCTGTGGCTTTTTGACAGATTCAAAAAATAGTACCTACTGACGAGGTACCGATGCTATACCGGTCGTCGCGTAGTTCGTTGGGGCCGCCAGCGAGGACTCAGTAAACTGCCTCACACTGATGCTCTCGCGATGCGCTCGACAGCAGCGACGACAGCAGGAAGGAGCGACAGCGACCCGGTTGCGACCACGGTGGGGACGAGAACGCCCACCCAAAACGTCTCGAAGTGGACCTGTGCGGCCGCACCGAGGAGGGAGGTTCCGCCGACCACGAGACTGTAGTATGCGGACCGAACGGGGAGCGTAGAGAGGTGCCCGGGCCGCGGCCACGACCCAGTCGGGACGTACTCGCCTCTGAAGGTACCGACCGCCAGCGAACTCACTCCGAGGGCCGTCAGCCCCGATAGCGAGACTGCCTCGTGCGGCGTCGCGGCCAAGAGCATCCAGAGTGTCGGGATGACCAGCACCGACACTTCCCAGGCGGCGAAAAACACCTGGTCGAGCCACCTATCGACTCGCTTTATGGTCTTCGGTATCGCACCCCAAGCCACGCTAGGACTTAGGCTTCAAGGGCTAAACGGTTACTCAAGCGAAGGTGAACGCGAGCGCAGACTACTGCAGCCGATACCGGAGAATCGCGGCGATGCCGCCGAGGTTCTTCAGTTGCTCGCCGGGTTGGAACTCGGCGGAAAAGACCGTCACCTCGCCGCCTTTCTGCTCGACGGAGTCGATGATGTCGTTCACGTCGATGTCCCAGTCGCCTTCGCCCTGTCGTTCGGCACGGAGGCGCGAGTCGAGAAGCAACAGGTGTTCGATAGCTCCGTAGTCGGAGGCTTCGGCAACCTGTTCGACCCCGTAGGCGGCTTTCGCGCCCGTCGAGATGTTCTCCATCAACTGGTCGATGAGGTTCGCCTCTTCGGCGATTCGCGTCTGCTTTTGTACGTCGTCGACCGCGCCGCGTTTGAGTACCTCGTGGACGCCGCGGTCGCCGACACCAGCGGTGTCGACAGTGGTGACGATGGTTTCGGCGACTTCGGGATGGTTGTCCTCGAAGTAGTCCATCGCGTCGTTCTTCGTAAAGCCCGGCCCCGCGAGGATGATGGCGTCCACGTCGAGATGTGAGAGTGCAGAGCCGAGTTCGTCGAACAACTCGGAGCGGGGGCGGGCGTATTCGCCCTTGCCGGTCGGTTTGGTGAGCGACGCGTACTCCTCGGTCCCGTACTGGGCGACGGTGTGGATGTAGGCCGCGCCTTCCTCGACCGTCGCGATGGCCACGTCAGGGTTCTCGGCGGCTTCTTCGGCCGTCTCGATGCGGTCTATCTGGTCGGCCTTGAAGTGCTTCTCGATGGTTATCTCGGCGCGTTCTTCGACGTTGAGCGTGTGGTGGTGGCCGAGTTGGTCCTCGCGGGAACACGAGGTGATGACGCCGCCGACGCGAAGTCGATTGGCGAAGCGCGCGAACTCGATGTCCTCGACTTCGATAGTGACGTGGAGGTGCTCGCGCTCGCCGCCGGTGTCACGCATCTGGTCGTCGTCGCGCTGGATGCGGCGGGTCGTATCGCCGGAGACCAAATCGCCCGGTTCGAGGACGTACGAGAGGTGCCAGAGGTCGTCGACGTTCTCGGGGACGAGCGTGATTCGCTCGCGCCCCTCTTCGCCCCGACCGCGGCTCGAAATGCGCATATACGTCGCGTCGTCGCGGAACGGAAAAGAGTCCTGCTATCGCGGGTTACCAGTTAGACTGCATTCCGACACCGTCCGCGAAGCCGCGTGCCCAGAGGTAGTACGTCGTGACCTGTGCGTAGAACAGGATGAGTAAGCCGACGAGGATGATAGCGAGAACGCTTCCAACCGTCCCGAGCACGACGGCGACGACGATTGCGAGGACCCACGCGATGGCGTACTCACTGGTGAGCGCGCCTTTGAGAATCGTCCGAACGTCGAACCCGGCACGGAGACTACCGTTGATAGCGAAGTTCGCCCCTGCCGCGGGGACGAGGTAGCTGACGAGGAGTGAGAGTCCGGTGACGAGGAGCATGCCGACCAACCCGATGATTCCGAGGCCGAGGCTTCCCGCCGTGCTCGGTGCCGCGCCGGGGGCCGACGCCGCCTCCGAGACGACGGCCGACCCGACTCCCACGATGGCGAAGAAGGCGACCGAGGGGACGATAGCGAGGAGCGACCAGACGAACGTCACGACGAACAGTTTCAAGCCATCCACGAACATCCCTCCCCAGTCAGTGAACGAGGGTGCCGACACGTCTCCGCGAGTGGCGGCCTGCATGGTTCTCACGTAGTACCCCTGTAGGAGGATACCGGGGAGGATGAGAACCGAGAGGAGTGAGAGGATTGCACCGATAATTGTCGTCGCAAACCAGTCGTCGCTTCGCTTGAGAAACCTCAATGCGTCGGAGAGCATGACGTCGTGGGGTCGTGTCCCTACCGGCTTAGATATTCCGTCGCAAAAGAAGGTCAGGTCGGCAGCTCAGACGGCCGGTTGCTCGCCCGGCGTCTCGCCTTCGTCCATCATCTCGACGTCGTGGAGTTCGCCCCACGTCGTGCCGATGATGTAGTAGGCGGCCACTGCGGCGTAGAACGTCACGAACGGGCCGAGCAGGAAGCTGGCCAACTGTCCCAAAAGCGGGATGACGTTCAGCACGCTGAGGGCCAAGGACGCCGCGAACAGGACGGCGAAGGCCATGAGCCACGCCGTCGCGTACTTTCCGGACATCAGGATTGGCCGGAGCGTCCCGAAGTCGAACGCCGCACCGATGCGGTCGGTCTCGGCGTAGTTCGATAGCGCCGCTGGGATGATGTACGCGGCGAGCAGGCCGAGAACGAACGCGAGCAGGAGGCCGACGAGGGCGACGATGCCCCCGAAGATGCCTGCCGTCTGCGAGCCGTTACCGGCGACTGCGCCCATGAATCCTGCGAAGCCGAAGACACCGGCGATGATGGCAGGAATCAGCCCGTAGACGAGTGCGATAGCGAACCCTTTCAGGCCGTCTATCGTCATGTCACCCCACTCGTCGAATACGGGTGGTTCTTCGTCGCCGTGCATCGTCGCACGAATAACCCGTAGCAGGTATCCGATGACGACGAACGTCGGGACGATGAGGAAACTCAACAGGCCGAGGACTCCGCCGATGAGGACTGTTCTGACCCAGCCGTCATCGTTACGCGGATAATTGATGGATTCTGATAACATCGGTAATCACCAAGCGCCGCCACCCACCCACGAGTCTGATATCGACTGTCTGAGCCAGTCTCTCGCGACTGCGCTGGCGTTGCCAGTCTGTACCGACTGCTCTGCATTGGGCTATTGCATGCGCTCGGGGGAACGTTACGACGAGAAAGTATATAATCTTGTACCAGATTCCGAGAGATAATTGTCAATTACGCCTGAACGACGGCGTCGCTCCGCTGTCTGCGGCCGTCTCAGTCGTCGACGATGTCGCTTCCGCCCGGCGGGAGGAACTCTTGGATGAGGTCGGGGGATGCGACTTTCCGGACGAACGACGTGTCGGCGAAGCGTTCGCGCAGTCGCCGGTAGCACAGTTTTGCGGCGTCGTTTTGGGCGTACTGCCCCGGTTTGAGTCTGAGCATCGTCTCGGCGCGCGTCTCGATGGCCGACGGCGGCCCGCCCACGACTCGCGTCTCCGGTTCGCACTGGATGCCGACGGCGACTTCGGCCGCAACGTCGTTGTAGTAGGTTCGGTCGCCGCGGATGACGAAGCTCCCTTTTTCGATGTACTCACCCGACTCGGGTGTCTTCGACACCTGCGACGGTTCGACCATGTACGCGTCGTCGGCGAAGCGACCGTCTTTCCAAATAGAGGAGTACGAGACGGCGAACTGCGCGGCCTCGTGCAGCGACGACTCGGGGAAGTCGACTTCCTTCGCGGGTTCACTGGGTCCGGTCGCCTTCAACAGCGTGACTGGCCCCCCACGCGCCTGCGTGTGGAAGAACCGGTCGTGCTTGTCCATGTACTTCTTGACGAGCGCCTCGTTTTGGTCGGCGTTGCGGCCGCCGACGACGAGGTAGCCGTCCGAAGTGTGGAACCACCGGAACTGCTCGTACCAGTAGTCGGTCGATTTGACGGGGACCGACTGCAGCGAGAGCCAGTCTGTCTCTTCTTGTTCCTCCTCGTCTTCCGCGTCGTCTTCGTCGTCGTCGGCCTCCCACTCGTCGCGGCGTCGTTTTACTTCCTCCAGTTCTTCGCGGGTGTCTTCGATGGCAGCGAGCGCACCCTCTTTTTTCTCTTGGATGCGTTTGGCCTCGGTGTAGAGGCGGTCGGCGTTCTTCTCGACGCCCATCGACACGTCGAGGGTGATGGTGGAGTCGTCGAGTTCGATGGTGACAGTTCCCTCCGCGCCGTCGACGTTTGTCACCGCCTCGGCGGCCGGGATGCCCTGTTCGGCACCGGCGTCGAGTTTCTCGGCGATGTCGTCCCACGGGACGCCCTCCTCGCGCGCGTCTCGAACCGTCGAAAGCACGTCGTCGACGAGGTCGTAGTTGGCGTAGAGCAGTTCCGCGCGCTCGCGCTCGGCGGCCGCACGCTCGTCGAAGCCCTCGATAGCACCTTCCTGCTGCTCGATGATGCGCTCTTGTTTGGCGATTTGCGCCTCGAAGTCGGGGCGGTTCGACCCGACGTCCTGTTGCTCGTCGGCGGTGAGGTCGAGACGGAAGAAGTACTCGTCGAGCGCCTCGTTGAACGAGTCGTAGGCTTCCTCGTCGAGGCCGTCGTTCTGGTGTTCGCGAAGCGGGAAGGGCGTCACGTCCACGACGTTTTCGTCGTCGTCGAGGTAGAGACGCGGGTCGAACTCACCGGCACGAACTTGCTCGCGGAGGTCTACGATGGCGTCGAAGACGGCGTCGTAGTCCTCTTCGGTCGCGTCCGAGATGTCGAGCGTCTTGTCGACGCCCGCGCGGGTACACAGCTCTTCGGCGTACAGGCCGCCGAGGTTGAGTTGCGTGGCGAGCGTCCGAACGATGTCGGTGTCGGACTCGTCCATGTTTCGGCCGAGCGCGTCGCGACTGACCGAAAGCGGGTCCAGTCGGGAGGCAGGATACTCGTACTGCGAACCGGGGGCGACCGTCCGCGACTTGAGACGAACGGTCTCCAGACTGCGGACGACTTCGCCCGTCTCGTCGAGGACGGAGATGTTCCCCTGCCCGAACAGTTCGACGACGATTTTGGTGTTCTCGTCGCCGCGTTCGAACGTGAACGTGAGGATGCGGTCGAAGTCGTACTGCTCGACGCCCGCGAAGTCGGCCCCGCTGAGGCGGTTCCGCAGCATCATCGCGAAGTTCGGCGGTCGACCGGGCGCGTCGGGGACGTGCTCCTGTGCGGCGAGGTGGGCGCGCTTGATGTCGCCCACTTCGACGAGGAGTTCGAGTCGCCCGCGGTCGAAATCCCGCATCTTGAGGCGAAGCAGGTCGTCCCCGTAGAGGTATGCCTTGTCGACTTTCGCTCCCTCGTACCGGTTCAGTTCGGTGACGAGGGCCGCGAGGTCGACGCTCGTGAGTTCCCGCTTCGGGTCCATGGACTCGCCTTTTCGCGGCGAGGGAAAAGGGATGTCGTTTCGGCAGGTGCACGAAAGGGGGAAAGCACTTGTAGACCAACCGAAACGTTTCGGGTGATGACCCTCCGCCGAATCTTTCTCGCCCTCCTCGTCGTCAGCGCCGTCCTTCCGGCGGTTGTTGGGCCGACAACCGCCAGTCGACCGCCTGTCCCGGTCTGCGGCGTCTGTAGCGGTCCATTCGAGAACGTCGCCGCAGATGCCGGTGTCGACCTCACTATCGAATCGAGCGACCTACACATTCGAGTCGACGAATCCGGAACCGGCCACTGGACGGCCCGGATGAGGATAAACGACGACGCCGCAGCGACATTCCGAGACGACCCAGTTCTTCTCGATACCGTCGTCCGGCAAGTGTACGAGGGTGACGGCTATTTCGTCGCTGAGCCTCACGACCTCACGGCGCGGATGGACGGAGACACCGCCGTCGTCACCTTCGACGTTCCTGACATGGCACACCGCAGTGTCGGCAACACGCTTCTCGTCGATTATTTCAACGCCGAGGGACACACGCGGTGGGTCAGCCTCGACACCGACCGACTCACCGTCAGTGGGCCAGCGGGAACCGTCTTAGTCAACGACCCACCGGAAGCGAGTACAGAGGATGGAAACGCGACGTGGAGCACAGAAAACGGGGACTACCAGTCTATCGACCGAGAGACGTATCTCGCCTTCGGCCCCGACAGGGGAGTTTCGTCTCTGGCCGCCGCACAGGTCAGTATCGCCGCAGATTCGGCTCCGTACCTCCTCTCCGACTTGTTGTACAGTGCCTTCGTCCCGACGCTTCTGATGCTGTTCGGCGTTCTCGCGGTCCAACGATACACGCGCCGATACGACGCGACTGTCGATTCCTGCCGGACGCTTGCTAGCATCGTCGCCGGACTCGGTGTCGCGTGGATGTCCGGCCTCGTCGCCCTCGGGATGTTTAGTGGAGGACTTAGCGCGATTTCGTGGACCCTCGGTCTCCAATTCGTCGCGTTCGGTGTCGTCGCTCTGCAACGCCCAGAGGCGTTCACGTTCCGGCGTCTCGTCGCCGCGACCGTCGGCCCGCCAGTCGTCGTTGCGGCGGCCGTCTCGATGGCGGCTCCCGTCTCCGAACTTTGGTCCGTTCCGAGCGGTATTTCGTTCGGAGTGACGGTTGCACTGTTCCTTCCCTTTGGGTACGCTGCACGGCGAGGTATGGGGACGCGTCTCTTTACCCTTGCAATCGTCGCCGCACCGACCGTATTCGTTATTCCGGCGCTCCCTATCGGTGGGTTCGGGCCGGTCTTCATGATGGTGCTTCTCGTCGGGTGGACACTTCTCACGCTCGCCGTGGGGACGCTCGTCTACCGCTTGGGGTGGGCACTGGGAGGCGGTGGAGAGCCCGAATCCTCCGCAACGGTCAGGTAGTCGCCCGAAGAATCACCGAGTATGACCGAAACGGAAGTCCGCGTCGCGACCACCGCCGACGAGCTCGAAGACGCGTTCTCGGTCCGAAAGACCGTCTTCGTCGACGAACAGGGAGTCGACGAGTCGCTGGAGTGGGACGAGTACGACGAGTCAGATTCGGACGCCGTCCACTTCGTCGGCTACCGAGACGGCGAGCCAGTCGGTGCGGCGCGCCTCCGAGAAGCAGAAGCAGGTGTCGGGAAGGTCGAACGCGTCGCCGTTCTCGAATCGGCTCGTGGCGAAGGCTGGGGACGCCGGTTGATGGAGGCACTCGAAATCGAAGCCGAAAATCAGGGGTTCGACAAACTCGTCCTCCACGGCCAGACTTCCGCGGAAGGGTTCTACCACGGACTCGACTACGAAACCACCAGTGACGTGTTCGACGAGGCTGGAATCCCGCACGTGAAGATGGCGAAGGAACTCTGAGCGACGTTCTCTCTCCGACTTATGACAATAAACCTATATTAGTGAAAAATTAGTTTTGATAATTGGGCAGCTACCTATATACTGTCGGTCACACGTGACTGAACCATGCTCAGCGCGCTTTCGTCACTCGTTGTGGGGGCAGTTTCGAGTTCTGAACCGCAAGAACGCGGTAACGGCTCGGCGTCAGACGGTAGAAATACCGTTCTAGACGCATTACCAATGCCGATATTCGTTCTCGATGGTGATGGAGTCGTCACCGAATGGAACGAGACGGCGGCCGCGGTACTCCAGATACCAAGAGAAGAGGTCGTCGGAATCTCCGAATCTGAGGCGGCTGAATTCGTCTCGTACGAGGACGAGGGGGCCGCCAAAACGCTCGCAGGGAAAGTACTTGAGACTCCGAGGAGTGTCGACGAGGAATACGACGTGGTTCGCAAGGAAACGCCCGCAGGAATCGTCTACATCGACGAGCGGACGATGGAAAACGGGGCCGGAGAGACCGTCCACACCTCGTTCAAGGCGATTCCAATCTTCGACGACGACGGAGACCTCGATGCAGTCATCGAAATAGTCCAAGACAAGAGTGAGCAGGTTCGACGACGGGAAGCACTCCAAGACCTCGTTTCAGAAGTGACGGAGACGCTCGTCGCACTCGGTGATGGAAATCTGAGCGCGCGGGTCGATTACGACCTCGACGCAGCACGGCACGTCGACGACGAACTCCTGCGTATCCTCGACGAAGTCAACCAGATGGCAGACCGGTTCGAAGGTCTCGTCGGCGACGTGGAGGTCCACGCCTCCGAACTCACGTCGAACGTCTCCAGCGCCGAGTCCGCTGCCAGAGAGATTGCATCGCAGGCCGACGAACAGCGGACTGAAGTCTCCTCTGTGCGCGACGAGATGGAGTCGTTCAGCGCGACGATGGAAGAAGTCGCCGCGAGTTCGACCGAGGTCGCACAGGCATCCTCGCGCGCCCGCAACAACATCGAATCGTCGCTCGAATCGACCAAGGAGACCCAGCAGGTCACCGACGAAGTGAAACGTCGGAGCGACAACCTCGTCGACACCGTCGCGGACCTCGAAGACGAGATGGCCGAAATCGAGGAAGTCGCGGCTGTCATCTCCGACATCGCCGACCGAACCAACATCCTCGCGCTCAACGCCAACATCGAGGCCGCCCGCGCGGGCGAAGCGGGCGAAGGCTTCGCCGTCGTCGCTGGCGAGGTGAAATCGCTCGCCGACGAGACGCAGTCGCACACCGAGCGCATCGCCGACCGTATCACCGCCATCCAAGAGCGCGCGACGAAGACGGTCGACCTGGTCGAAGAGACCCACGAAGACGTGCTCGAAGCCGACGAAGCGATGTCTGAGACGGTCGATTCGCTGAGCGACGCGACCGAAGACGTTGCGGAGGCGACCGACGGCATCACCGAACTCTCGCGGGCCGCCGACGACCAAGCCGACGCCGTCGAGACCGTCACGGCGACTCTCGAAGACGTCAACAGCGGTGCACAGGAGATAACGGATATCTCGGAGGACATCGTCGAGGTGACCGACGAACAGCGTGCGGCCGCCGACGCCCTCGCCCAGAACCTCGACCAGTTCGACGCCCAGTAAGCCGGCAAGTTCGGTGTCGGCGCGGAGTGAGCCAGTCAGTCGTTCGAGGGCGACGACGCCGACTGGGACTCCATCGGTTCCGTCTTCGGCCCTTCACCCCGAATTTTGAATCCCGACGCCTCTTCGCGAGCGAGCAGTTCCCGCTGCGGGTACGGAATCTTGATACCCTCGTGGTCGAACGCGCTCTTGATATTTCTGAGCACCTCGGCCTTGGCGCGCATCCGGCGCGGTGCCGAGGGGTTCGTAATCCAAAAGAGAACCTGGAGTCCGATAGACGAGTCGCCGAACGTCGTCGGCATCACTTGCGGTTCCGGAACCGACTCGACGAACTGGAGGTCCGTGAGCGCGTCTTTCGCGACTTCCTCGGCGTGTTTGATGTCGGCTTCGTAGTCGATACCGACGTTCAGCCTGAGACGAAGCCGGTTTCGCTTCGTTCGGTTGGTAATCTTCGCGTTCGTCACGCGGTCGTTCGGGAAGACGACCGTCTCGCCGTCGGCGTTGCTCAGACGCGTGTTGATGATGGTGATGTCAGTGACGATACCCTCGGCGTCGTCGATTTCTACCCAGTCGCCGAGTTCGAACGGGCGCGAGAACATGAGGACGAACCCCGCGATGAGCGAGCCGAGCGTCTGACGGGCGGCCATACCGACGACGATGCCGAGGAACCCGGCACCGACGAGGAGGCCGCCGATTTCGAACTGCCAAACCGTCAGGGTCGCCATCCCGACTGCGAGGAGGACCACGACCTGCAACACGCGGAAGACGATGCCCTGCTGGTGGGCGTTGATGTGGTCGACCGAGTTCGCGTATGATTCGAGTCTGTCTTCGAGGACGTTCGTGCCGACGAACGCACCGGCGAGGAGGAGGACTGTCGTCACGAGTTTGGCGACGTTCGGAAGTGCCGCTGCGATGATATCCGCGACGGTGATTGCTGCGGCGTCGTAGCCCCAAAGCAGCAACAGCGAGAGTCCGACGCCGAGGAAGATTGTGAGTTGGAGCGTCCTGACGAGTACCGTCGCCGGGAACATCCACGCCACGTCGTGGACCGCATCGGGGACTCTCGGATGTTCGAGCACCCGTTTGTGGAGCTCCGTGGCCGCCCGCGAGACGACTCGCGGGGCGAGATACAGCGCCAGCCCCAGCGCCAGCGTCACTATCGCCGCGGAGATGCCGATTCGTTCTTCGGTCGAGACGAACTGCGCCAGCGTGGACCGAAGGTTCTCGACCCATGACACGATTCCCCCGCCCGTCCCCAGCGGCTCAGCCATACTACCGTGTACTTGGGCGAGAAAATGAAAAGCGTGGCGGAGGAGAATCAGTGGTGAGAACGAGGGGAGCCCTGACGCCTCGCGGTTGTGGCGTGAGTTGCAACTGCTGAAATTGAACTTGGAAAAAACCGCCAGCCGTTACAACCGCTTCGACACTCTACAGCCGCTGCGGCACTCTACAACCGCTTCGACACGTATGGTCCGTCTTGATAGTACCCAAGCTTCTGCTTGTAGTACTGTCGCACTCCGATACCGGAGATAACCGAAATCTTGTCGAAGCCAGCGTCGCGGGCGAGTTCCTCGGCGTGGGCGAGCAGTTCGCGGCCGTAGCCTTTGTGCTGCCAGTCGCCCTCGCCGCCGATGCCGACCTCGGAGCCGTAGACGTGGAGTTCGCGGACGAGCGCCGAGTTCTGGAGTTCGCGCCGTACCGGGTTGCCGGGGAACCGAAGCCGACAGAAGCCGATGAGGAGGTCCTCGACGGGGTCTTCGAACGAGATGAAGTGTTCTGTCCCGCCCGCAACCTCGTAGGTCATCACGTCGAGTTCGACGCGCTCTGGGTCGGGGTCGGCCTCGTTCATCCCGACTTCGCGGGCGCGGATGTCGCGCGTGATGATGCCTTTCTCTTCGGCGCGCTGGGCGGCGAGTTGCCGGAGGTTAGACTTCCAGACACCGGCGTCGATGAAGTCCGCGGGGATGTCGCGCTGGACGCGCTGGAGCCGGGTGTACTTCGGAATCATGCCCATGACCTCGGAGACGACTTCCGCGGCCTCCTCGTTCGTGAGCGGTTCGTACTCGTCGCGCCGCCACATGTCGTAGGTGATGGTGTCGCGGACGACGAGTGTCGGGTAAATCTTGAGGTAGTCCGGCCGCCAGTCCGAGTTCTCGAACAGTTGGCGGAAGTCCTCGATACACATCTCCTTCGTCATCCCCGGCTGGCCGGGCATCATGTGGAAGCCGACCTTGAACGCCGAGTCGCGCAGGCGACGATTGGCGTCGATAGACGCTTGGACGCCGTGGCCGCGGTGCATCTCGCGGTTGATTCGCTCGTAGGTGGTCTGGACGCCGACTTCGACCTTCGTCGCACCCAAATCGAGCATCCGGTCGATTTGCTCGGGGTCACACCAGTCGGGCTTCGTCTCGAAGGTCGTCCCGATGTTACGAATGTCGGCCGTCTCGTTTTCGGCGATGACGTCCTCAACGTACTTGAACTCGACATCCTCCGGGTCGGGTGCGAACGACTGGTCCTCGGCGGGTTCCGGCTCTTTGTCGAGGTCGTAGTCGTTCATGGCTTCGAGCGCGCGCTTGACGAACCACTCCTGATAGTCGTGGCTCCGGGCGGTCATCGTCCCACCCATGAGGATGAGTTCGACCTTGTCCACCGGGTGGCCGATGTGTCGAAGCTGTTCGAGACGGAGCGTGACCTGCCCGTAGGGGTCGTAGTCGTTCTGGACGCCGCGGGCGGCCGCGGGCTCGTGGCCCGTGTACGACTGCGACGACGAGAACTCGCTGGCCGGGCCGCCGGGACAGTAGAGACACTTCCCGTGCGGGCACATGTGCGGCGAGGTCATGATTGCGACCGGCGAGACGCCCGAGGCGGTCCGAACGGGCTTTCGACGGACAACTTCTTTGACCTCTTCGCGGCGGTCCTTGGGGGCGTATTGCAGAATCTCGGCGTTCTTCGGCACCTTCGGTGAGGAGTGTTCCGAGCAGGCGTCGAGCTTGGCCGATTCGAGGTCGTCGCGGTCGATTTCGCCCGCGAGGATGCGCTCGACGAGCGCCTCGCAGGTCCGCTCGAACGCCTCGGACTCGGTTTCGGTCTCGGCGCTCACGGACACACCTCCCGGGTGGCGACGTGGTGACGGCTCATGGGCGCGAATCGGGTCGTTTCGTGGATAAGCGTGTCGCTCGGGAGCGTCGAAGTCGCGGTCCTCCGTCGAGAACGAACGAGGAGGAGTCTGGATTGGCGCTTAGAACTGGTCGGCAGCGGCTTCGAGGACGGCTTCGAGCGCCTCGTCGCGCGCGCCGGTCAGGAACTCGATGCGGCCTTCGCGGATGCCCGCGGCGGCGAGACCCGCGGCGGGAGCCTTCTCGGCGGCCGCCTCGACGACGGCGCGGAGGTCGAGGTGACCCGTGCTGCGAACGTAGAGTTCGTCGGTGCCGAGAACGACCGTCACGAACTTGTCACCCTCGCGGTTGCGGCGGTGGAGTTCGTCGGCGAGGAGGCTCGTCGGCGGGAAGTCGAATCGGTGGCTGTAGGCGTCGGCGTCGAGGACGGCGGCGGAGATGTCCTCCACGTCGCGGAATTCGATGTTCGCCTGCGCCGTCTCGACTTCGTCTTCGAGCTTGATTCGGAACTGCTCGGAGACGTGGCCGGCGAGACCCTCGTCGGCGTCGAACAGCAGGTCGGCGATGAGTTCGCGCTTGTCCTGGTACGACTGGTAGTACGCTTCGAGGGCGACTGCTTCGCGGAGTTCGCGGACGCGGTCGGCGTCGAAGCCGTGGTCGGCGGCGAGGTCGAGATACTGCTCGGGGCAGTGCTCCCAGTAGCTCACTGCGGGGAGGTGCGACACGTCGTCGCGAACGTCTTCGTTGACGGCGACGGAGAGCGTCGAGGCGAGCGCGCCGACCGAGAGGTCGTTCGCGTCGGAGCCTTCGCGGGCGGGGTTGACGAGCACGTCAACTTCGCCTGCGACTTCCTCGTCTGCGGGCGCGGCGTCGACGACGACGCGCTCGGCACCGTAGACGCCGAGGAGACCGAGTCCGTCGAGGGACTCGCTCGTCGAACCCGCGCCGAGAAGGAGCACGAGCGGGAGCTTCTCGTCGTGACGGTCGCGGTCTTCGAGCATGCGCGAGACGTCGTTCGTCGCGGCGTCCATGCCGTAGACGGCCTCTTCGAGCGGACGGCGAGTGAAGTAGTGGTACTCGGCGTCGTCACGCGGGTGCTCCGAGCGAATGAGGGGGAGCACGGCGCGCTCGACGGCGGCACCGGCGACGTAGCCGTCTGCGGTGGCCGTGTGACGAACGACGATTGGGCGCGATTCGAGGACGGCGCGGCGAATCGCTTCGGCGGCGTCGAGCAGCGACTTGCCGACGGCGGCGACCGGTTCGTGGGAGGCGAGCGGTGCGACGGCGTCCGGGCGCGCCTCGTCGGAGAGGGCGTCAGCCAGACGCTGCTGTACCGTCTCGGCCTCGTTTGCGTCGAAGACGTGGAGGTCTTCGGTCTCGATTTGGAGTTCGCCGCGGCGGCGTTCGACCTCGCCGTCGATGCGGACGAAGTCGCCCACGTCGACTTCGGGGTAGGCGCGGACGCCCGCTTCGACGAAGGCGGCGCAGTCGGCGACAGCCGTCTCGTCGCGGAGTTCGAAGACGGTCGGGCCGCCGGTCTGGCGGACGCTGACGATTTCGCCTTCGACGCGGACGTCTTCGCCGACGTGGTCGTCGATGTCTTCGAGGACAGTGCGCTCGCGTTCCGCTTCGGCTTCGTCGGCTGCTTCGGGTTCGGCCTCGACGACTTCCGTGGCTGCTTCCTGCTCGGCCGTCTCGGTTGCTGCGACGGTGCCGACCACGTCAGCAGCGGTAGGCGTACTGTCTTCGTCGACCGGTTCGGTGGCCGATTCACCGGTGGCCGTTTCGTCGGTTGCTGCTTCGACCTCGGTCGTTTCGGAGGTCTCGGCCTCGGCAGCGTCGGAAACGTCGGCTTCGGATGCCTCAGATTCGGCTTCCGTCTTGCTTTCGGTGGTCGCGCCGGCGGGCCGCGTCCGGTTGCCCGACTGCGGGCGCTTCTTGATGGGCTTCGGGCCGCTGTCGTCGCGCTCGCTTTCGACGGGCTGGCCGTCGGCGTCGCCGTCGGGGTCGTGGATGCGAGCGCCGCGGAACTCAGACTCGGTCTCGCGAATCGACCACGCGAGGTCGACGTTACCGTTGTCGCGGACGTTCTTCACCTGAACGAACACGTCGTCGCCGGGCTCCCAATCGAGCGTTTCGAGGCGGCGGTCGAGTTCGCTACGGTGCAGTAAACCAGTGACATTGGCTGCGAGGTCGACGAAGACACCGAAGTCGGCGTAGCCGTCGACGGTGCCTTTGTAAAATCGGCCGGGGACGAGCTGGTGGGGGCTATTGCCCCGGAACTCGAACCAGACGTCCTCCTCGTGCGTAATCCAATCCATTGCGTTGAGCAAACAACCCCTTACTAAAACGATTGTCGAAAAACGCTCGGGAGATACATACGCGCGTATCCGGGTCGTTCGACGAGCGAACCGAGACGTTCAGAGGACCAAAACGCCGTTGAGAAGGGCCGAGAGCGCCCGGAAGCCACCGAACGCGTATCCGAACACTACGCCGGACGGGACGGCAGTCGCGACGAGCGCCTTCGAAAGTGACGTTTGGTGTACCACACTGATACCAATCGCGAGAAGCCCCGCACCGTAGAGTGCGCACACCGTCTGCACGGCCGGAACTGGAATGCCCGCCAGCGCGCAGGGTGCGGCGGCGTAGGCGATGACCTGCACCGTCTCGCTCACACCTGCGCGGCGAGAGAGAAGCGGGATGAGAAGCGCCGTCTGAATCGCCGCGGTGAGGTGGAGAAGCAGCGGCGCGACGAAGAGCGCGACGACGAGGAGTGCGACGATAGCCGAGACGGCGGCCCCACCCTCGATGGCGGGAATCGTCGACGGGGTGAGCACGAACTGCAGTCCCTGATAGACGAGCGCGACGGCAATCGCAAAGACCAGTCCCGGTGCTTGGTCACCGGGCGCGACACCGTCTTGGAAGAACTTCCGGGGGCGGGCGAGCACGGCGACCCACGCGTTGAGGAGACCGACGACACCTCGTTCACGTCCCTCGGCGGGGACTTCGACCCAAGTAGTCACACTAGCCTCTAGTTCCGCCGGAGCGTATGACAGTTCCGGCACCGCGCCTCGTAGGACTCCTCGGCACCGACGAGGATAGTCGGGTCGTCTACGTGGGCGGGTTCGCCGTCGATAAGTCGCTGGTTGCGCGTCGCGGGCTCACCGCAGACGGTGCAGATTGCCTGTAGCTTGTCGACGTACTCCGCGAGTGCCATCAGTTGCGGCAGCGGTTCGAACGGTTCGCCCCGGAACGTCTGGTCTGTGCCCGAAACGAGAACGCGCTTGCCGTCCGCGGCCAACTGCTCGCAGACACCCACCAACTCGGTCGAAAAGAAGTTCGCCTCGTCGATGGCGACGACGTCTTCGCCGTTCAGTTGCTCGTGAATCTTCCAGACACCGTCGCCCTCCGACGGGACGACGCTCGCGTCCCACGACCGACCGACGTGTGACCCGACGGTTGTCTCCCCGTATCGGTCGTCGAGTTCGGGCTTGAACACGGCGACCTCCTGTCCGGCGATTTCCGCGCGACGGAGTCGCCGGAGCAACTCCTCCGTCTTCCCCGAAAACATCGACCCCGAGATGACTTCGATCCACCCGCTTTGCGTGATGGCGTGCATACTACGACAGGGAGACGAGGAGGGTCAAAACGATTGTTCATCTGCCGCGACCGTCTCCGCGGTACGAACAGCTTAAATCACAGACAGTGTCTTGCTGGCGTCGTTCGTCCGGCGCCGAAGTTTGCAGATACCTACTCGAACGTTACCTGGGGATTTGTGAAATTCTTCCAGTACATAACAATCTGGTGACACGGTCACAGGAAACACGGTCGCGGTTGCCGAGATGAGCACCGCGATGGAGCACAACAATGACAGACGACAACATCACCCTCTCTCGGCGGACCCTCCTCGGTGGGATGGCGGGCATCGGGCTCGCGGCAGGTGCGCTCGGGACAGGAACGTACGCGTTGCTGAGTGACACAGAATCCAGTGCCGACAACACGATTACGGCCGGAACGCTGAACCTGAAAGTCGACGGCCAAAACAGCGTCTCGGAGACTATCAACATCAGTTCGGCCGGCTCAGGGTCCTCCGGAAGCGGAACGGCCACGCTGAGCAATACCGGGTCGACGCACGGGAAGCTCGGCTTTGGCATCGAAAACGTCGAAAACTTCGAAGGCGCGAATCCCGAGTCGGAGTCGGGAGATACGAGCAACCCCGGCGAACTCGACCAGTACGTCTGGGTCGAAGTCGGTGTGATACAAAACGGCGTGAAGGTTCCGGGAGTCGGTCCGGCACCGCTGTCGGTACTCGACGACCTCTCGCGGATGACTGGCAGCATCCTCCGTGCCGGTTCCACCGCAACCATGTACATCGACTGGATGGTGCCCGACCTCGGCAACGACGCCCAAGGCGACAGAGCCGAGTTCGACGTCGTCATCGATATCGAAGAACGGCCAGTCTGGAGTGCAGACACCGTAGTCACGAGCGGTGATTCGATTCAGGCAGCTATCGACGCGGCCTCATCTGGGGACGTCATCGAGGTTCGGAACGGGACGTACACTGGCGACCTCGTCATCGACAAGCCGCTCACGCTCCTCTCGAAGAACGGCGCTGAGTACACGAAAATCGTCGGCGACGGAAGCACCGAACCGGGTGGAGCCCCGAACGTCGTCGTCAACGTCACAAGCTCTGACGTGACGGTCGAAGGATTCACCATCGACGGACTGGCCTCGACGCAAGGTGCACTGGACATCGCGGCGACGCTGTCCAACGTCTCCGTCATCTGTAATCGCCTCATCGGAAACGGTGGCAACAACCTCGGGACGCTCCAACCCGGCGACTACAGCGATATCGAGGTTGCGAGGAACGTCTTCGACGGCGCACCGAGCCTCATGGCCTACATCAACGGTGCCGCATCCGGCGGGACACAGAGCCAGAACATCACTGTCGTCGACAACTACTTCGGCGGCGAAATCGACAGCGGGAGCAAGCTCACGATGGGCTTCGAGGCCGACGGCGGCGAAATCGCTCGAAACATGTTCCTGACGGATATCTCCGGCGCGCCGTACGCCCAACTCGAACTCTTCGGGTCGAGCACGACAATCGAAGACAACCTGTTCGAGGTTCCCGCGGGCGGCGTGGGCATCCGCGACGGGAATTCGACCTATAACAACACGACGCTCCGCAACGACAACGCCTTCTTCGGTGACGGAACCGACGTGCAGGGGTAGTTGTCGCCTGCACCCCGTCGCTTCTTTTTCGTCGTCGCCGCTAGCGTCTCAGTGGTAGTCGCCGACTCCTCAGAGTTAGTCGTCGCCGCCGACGTTTTCTGTACTCTCGAACGTCGCCGGTTCGGGTTCGATATTCGCGTAGTTGACCGCGTCACGTCCCAGTCGCTCGACGCGCTCGACGAGGTCCTCGTCGAGGAGTTCGTCGCCATCGAAGGCCGAGGAGACGCTCGGAACCGCGGCTTGGTGCGGGAGCACCCACGCGTTCAGCGCGCGACAGACAGAGCGCAGATGTTCGAGCGCCGTAACCGGGAACGACCCACCGGCGACGGCGAGGACGCCGACGGTCTTCTCACTGAACTCGTCGAATCCGCAGTAGTCGAGAGCGTTCTTGAGGACGCCGGAGAACGACCCGTGGTAGACGGGCGTGCCGAGGAGGACGGCGTCCGCCTCGTCGACGATGCGAATGAGTTCGGCCGAGTCGCCCTGCTCGTCGAGATCGGCGTTCAGCGGCGGCAGGTCGAACTCTCGCAGGTCCACGAGTTCGGTCGTCGCACCCGCGGATTCGGCACCGTCGAGGGCGTACTGGAGGGCGAAACGAGTGTAACTGTGGTCTCGGAGACTGCCAGCGATGGCGACCACGTGTGTCTGCGTCATACTATCTGTCAACAGTGGTGGGATAAAAACAGCGTCGGCATGCGGCGCTGCGCCGCACAGGCGTAACAGAGACGCCGCTGGCCGACGAATGTGGCGTATGAACGTCATCCTCCACATCTCGAGTGGCGACGTCCACGACTGGAAACACGCGCTCTCGAACGCGCGGAACCTCCTCGCCGACGAGACAGTCGAGACAGATGCAGTCACGTTTCTCGCGAATGGCGACGCAGTTCACCTCCTCGTCGAGGGGACGCCCGTCCGCGGCAGAGTCGAAGCACTGCTCGAAGACGGTGTCCGCTGTTGTGCGTGTCGGAACTCGCTTCAGAACCGAGATATCGAACCGAGTTCGCTCGTCGACGAGGTTGTTGCGGTACCGTCCGGTGTCGGTGAACTCGCAACGCGACAGGCGGCAGGTGACGTGTACCTAAAAGTACCGTGAGAGAAGCAAGAACTACTCAGATGGACAGCGAACGTTCGGGTTGAAATTGGCAAGCACGCCGTTCGGGTTGCCTTTCCAGACCCACGCGTGGAGAGCGTAATGTGGGTCTTCTCCGTGCAGCGGGTGTGCTTCGTGACCGAAGAGCGTGAACGGTTCCGTAGACAGATATTCGACCGCGACGAGGTGGCGTTTGCCACCCCGTTGTTCGTACACCAGTACCTCGGGCTCCAAGTGGTCGACGTTGCCGTCGATGAGTTCAGGGTTCACGTAGTGGAACCCCATCGCGCCGTCTCCGTTTGGATTCGACACACAGTGGTTGTCGGTCAGATACCCGTCGGCAATCGCCGTCCGGACATCGTGATACTTCCTCGTGGCCCGTCTGACCTCCGCCAACTGTTTCCGTGCCTCCGAGTGTTCGGAGTGGGCGGACGCCAGTCCGGAACCGGCGGCGACTGCGCCGCTCGCTCCGAGCATTCGGAGTAGCGACCGCCTGGTTAGCTGTGACATTGCATGCTACGATTGTGTGCAATGATGAATTGTTATGCTACACATACCCCAGACTTGGAGCAATAACATCGTATTAACCGTACTGTAGCAACAACACCCGCTGTGAGAGCACTCGTGGGGCGAGTGCCGTTTTCGAAGGCCGTTCGATATCCGACTTCTCAGCCGTTTCTCGCCGCCGGAAGTGTGAGCGTCACGACGGTTCCCGTCGGGTCGTTCGCTTCGATGGAGATGCTCCCACCCAATCTCACGAGCAGCCAATTGACCATCCAGAGGCCCATCCCGTGGCCGTGCATCAACGGCTCTTCGAAGCCCCGTTCGAGCACCTCCTGTTCTACGTTGGGAATCCCCGTCCCGGTGTCTGCCACGGTAATTTCGATGCGGTCGTTCGTCTTCTTCGAAATCGTGATTTCGACGTCTTGGCGCGGCGTTTGGGTGTGGTGTATCGCGTTTTCGAGGAGTTCGTCGAGGGCCAGTTTGAGTGACTCTGTGTCCCCACGAACGCTCACGTCACGTCCCTCGACCCGAACCGACGCGGTCGGGTACTGAGCTTCGAACGCCGAAGCAACCCGCTTTACCAAGGGCAATACCGGTACGTCGTTCATTGGCGGATTGCGTTCGAGGATGCGACTCAACCGACGTGCTCGCTCCGCAATCTCGGCCAATTGTTCCGCGTTTCGTTTAATCTTCGACGCTCGGGACTGTGCCTCGGCGACGGAGAACGGCACCTCCTCGACTGGGAGTTCGTCGTTCTGTTCGAGCGTGTCGAGGTCCTCGCGAAGTAAATCGGCGTTCCCCATCACGACACCGAGTGAATTCCGGATATTGTGTCTGAGGATGCGATTCAACACCATGAGGCGTTGGTCGCGAATCTTCCGCTCGGTGACGTCGCGAATCACACCTCGGAGAATCTTGCTGTCTCCGCGTTGGGTCCGTTCCCCTCGGCAGTTGACCCACCGCTCGCGCCCCTCGGCAGTAATCAACCGAATTTCGACGTTGTACGGCTCTCCGGACTCTCGACACTCCTCGATTGCCTGTTCGAGAATCGGTCTGTCGTTCGGGTGGTAAAAACTGAGTGCCTCGCCAAGTGACGGTTCGTATTCGGGAGACACGTCGTGTATGCGTTTCGTGCCGTCAGTCCAGAGCAGTTCGTTCGTTTCGAGATTCAGTTCCCACCCACCGATATCGGAAATCGTCTCCGCTTCTTCGACGTGCTCGCCGAGCCGGGTGAACGCTTGTTCTCGCTGCACCCGCTCAGTCACGTCCTTACTGATACCAACCACCCGCGTCGGGCTTCCAGTATCGTCGTATTCGACGATTCCCTTCGCCCGAACCCAACACACCTCGTCCCTGACGAGTCGAAATTCGGTTAAGTAGGTTCCCGTTTCTCCGAGTGCCGTCTCTAACGCATCGATGACCTCAGATTGGTCTGCGGAGTGGATGTGACCAAGAAGCTCAGTGAAATCATCGATATCTCCGAACGTCGTCTGTGACGGTGGGTACAGGGAGATGGCGTCCGATTCGAGGTCCCACACCCAGATGACGGTGTCAGTAATCTGTAGCGCATATTCGACAATCGAGTGTTCGTCTTCCCACTGATTGTCGAGCGCCCCGTCATCGAATGGGTCCATATTGATACGTCATCAGTGAACGTATTCAATTTGGTTGTCAGAAGTTGGTTGTAATCCACGCTACTCAGAACCCGTGAGAATCCCGCCTGGTTCCACCAAACTCGAATCGTGACCAACCAGAAGGAAACTGGACGGCAGTTATCGCTTGAGCGATGCGACGGCTCCACTGTCGCCGTCTTCGAAGTCCACGAGGCCGTCGTCGGAGAGGTCTTCGAGAAGTCCCTGTAGCCAGTCGCGTCCGTGGTCGCCGCCGTAGTCGACTCGGACACGCGGCCCGAGTTCGTCCAGCGTCAACTCGTCGTACTCGCCGAGAACGCGGACGACTCGCCCGCGGAACTGGCGTCTACTTCCTTCGAAACTCGGCTGGGTCGGCACGTCGGGCGCGGTGAAGTCACCCGTCTCGTAGGCGTGACAGAAACGTCGCCACGGACAACCCGATTCGTCGCAGGTCGGCGTCTTCCCGCAGGCGACGCCGCCGAGTTCCATGATGGCGTTGTTCCAGACTCTCGATTTTCCATCGGGCATGAGTTCCGCGGCAGCCACCTCGAACACCGAGTCGTCGTCCGGGACCGCGAAGGCGCGGTGGAGCACGCGCTTGACGTTGGTATCGACGACTGCATCCCCGTTGTTGAACGCGAACGAAGCCACTGCGTTGGCGGTGTACGGGCCGACACCCATGAGTTCGGAGAGTTCGTCGGGCGACTCCGGAAACGCGCCGTCGTAGTCGTCGCGGACCTGTTGGGCCGCCTCGTGGAGGTATTTCGCGCGGTTGTTGTAGCCGAGGCTGTGACTCGTCCAGAACGCGACCACGTCCGCGCGGTCGGCCGCTGCGAGGTCCTGTACCGTCGGCCACTCGTCGAGGAATGCCTCCCACGCCTCGACCACGCGGCCGAGTTGCGTCTGCTGGCTCATCACTTCCGAGACGAGAATCTCGTAGGCGTCTTCGGTCCGCCGCCACGGGAAGTCGCGGTGGTCGTCTTCGTACCACTCGACCAGCGCCGTGCGGACCGCCTCTCGGTCGAGGTCCGATGGGAGTGCGGACTCCTCGTCGCTCATCGACCCGGCTTAGGACGGGGTGCGTTTAGCCGTGGCGATGACGGCTGCCTGACTCGGGGGGCTCCAGCGTCGTCTCTTACTCGACCGAGACGATTGAACAGTTGACTGTGGCTGCCCCCGACGCGAGCTGTTCCGCGTCGGTGGCCGAGTTGAGGTCGGAGACGCTACCGAACTCGGCGTTGTCGTAGATGTTCACAAACCACAGCGGAGAGTAGGTCTGGTCGCCCGGAACCGTGGCCACGACGTTGTGGGTCTGGTCGCTTCCCTCCTCGGTCATGAATCCAGACGCGGGACCGCTGCCATCCTCGCCGGGGTTCACGTTGAACGCGACGTAGATTGGCGAGAGCGGGACGCTCCCGTCGTTCACACTGAGTGGTGCCTCAGTGAACTGGAAGTAGGAGACGACTTCGCCTTTGTACCAGCCCTCGACGAGCCCCGCGTCGCCGTCGTCGTAGCGCATAGACGCCGTGGAGCCGTCGGGGACGACCGGACAATTGACAAGCATCTCGGTCGCTTCCGTCTCGTATCCGGCGTCTCCGATGTCCGCCAGACTAGTCACCGTGTTAGCCTCGTACGATTCCGGGACGGTCACTTTGTGGACCTGCCAGAAGTCGTTGTAGCCCCCGTCGCCCGGAATCACGTCGATGACGTTGAGTTGCCCGGAGACGGGCGTATCCTCGCCCTCACGGAAGAGGACGTAGATTGGAGCGGGAGTAGTCGTCTGGACGTCGAAGTTGTAGTATCGAACGACCGAGCCGTCGGGGCCGAGTCCCTGCGTGATAAACGGCATCTGGTCGAAGTCGATTGCCTCGTCGGGGCCGGGTAGGCCGTTCTCGTCGGTCCGGACCATCAACGTCCCGGCGGCCTCACTGAACCGGTCTATCGTCGCTCGCGGTGCCGACATCGGGTCAGTTGCCATCCCGTCGCCCGAGTCCATCCCGGTCGTCGGTTCCGTCATCGTTTCGTCGGCCATCGTCTCGTCACCGTCGCCGTCACTGTCGCCACCGGTGGTTCCGGTACATCCTGCGAGAAGCGTGGCCCCGCCGACGCCTGCCGCGACGAGGAACCGCCGTCGTGTGCTGTGAGTCGTCATCGTCGATTGAAGGGAGCCGCCGTCCGGGGATATTAGTTTTTTAACATCTGACCACACTCTGGATTAAGTCACTACAAACTCTCTTTCGACTCTCTACCAAATTCGGACCTCGAATGCGTGTCGGCCTGCCATCTGCTCGGTCGAAACTCGTATGCCCGTGACTGCCCGATGCACGGGCGATGACGCTCGACGAACTCTCCGACGACGTGCAAGATGCCTACAGCGACCTCGGCAGCGACCTCGACGTGTCGCTGGACCGTGAGACGCGCCACGAACTCGCGATGCTCGTCGCGCTGTTCGACCCCGAGGACACCGACGAACTCGTTCGGCGAGCGATTCACGTCCTCTTTCAGTCGTCGCTCGACCGCGGCCAACTGGACTTCCACCTCCGGCAGGGCTACGACGTCACCTACGACGAGTACCTCTCGGGGATGACCTACGAGGAGATGACCGGGCAGTCGCAGGCCCCGCCGCGAGACGACGTTCGTCGCTACCAGATGTAACTGCGCGAGGAGACAACGCTCTCGGCTGACGAGCAGCGTCTCCCACGCAACCGTTTCGACGACCGTCAGTGTGCTTCGAGTTCGACCGACACGCCATCTCTTCTGACGTAGCGTGTCGGGTCGCCCGGAACGACGTCGAAGGTTCGGAGACGAATCACCAGTCGCTCGTCGCCGACCGTCGCCCGCAACACGACGCCCTCTCCAGTCACGGCCACGTACGGCGGGGCCGCGACCGGCGGTGCTGGCATCGGTCGCCCCGTCGCAGTCACCGCGTCCGCGAGCGCACGGGGGAGTCTCGACAGCGCACCCGACCCGTCGAGTGCCCGGGCGAACGGCGGCACGACGCTGTCGCGGTCGGTCACAGAGTCGCCATCCCACTCGGCAGCGACGGCGTCTGCACACTGTCTGACGACGGTGATGAGTCGGTCGTGTTCTTCCTCCAGCACGCGCTCGGCGTCGTGGAGTGCGACCGAGAGCGGAGTCGTCCCGTCTGTCACAGGTCGTGCTGAGTCGGCATCCAATAAAAACCTCCGTACCGAGGAGCGAGACCGAAGTCCGAGAGGCGAAGCGAGGGAGAGAAAGAGGAAGTGAACGAAGAAGAGAAAGAGAAAGCCAGCGGGAGTCGCGGGGGAGAGTTAGTCGTCTGCCGTTGACGGCGCGTCGGCAGGGACCTCGGTCTCGTCAGTCATCGAGTAGTCTGCGTCGCCGACGGGTGTGTCCAGTTCGGTATCACCGACCGACGCGTCCAGTTCAGCGTCGCCGACCGACGCGTCCACGTCGAACTGTGCGAGTGCATCGTCGAGGTCGGCCGCGCTCTCGACGAGGTCGGTCGCGACCCCGGCGACTTCCTGCAATCTGGCGGCCTGCTCTTCGACGGCCGCGGAGACGCTTTCGGCCTCGCTCGTCGTCTCCTCGCCGATGCTGGCGACTTCGTCTGCCATCCCGAGTACTTCCTGTGTGGTTTCAGCCTGCTGGTCCGTCGCGTTGTCGATTTCGGCGACGCTGTGGTGGGTCTCTTCGACGCGGTCGACGACGCCGTCGAGCGACGAAATCGCCTCTTCGACCGCCTCGGACTCGTCGGTTACGCGTTCGCGCATCTGGTCGATGCGCTCGACGACGACGGCCCGCTGGTCTTGGAGGTCGGAGACGAGTTCCGCAATCGTCGCGGCGTACTCTTGGCTCTCTTCGGCGAGTTGCTTGACCTCCTCGGAGACGACGGCGAATCCTTCGCCCGCCTCGCCCGCCCGTGCCGCCTCGATTGAGGCGTTGAGCGCGAGGATGTTCGTCTGCTCGGCGAGGCCGGAGATGACGTCGGAGATAGATTCGATTTCGGCCAGTCGCTCGTCGAGGGCTTCGACCTCTTCGACCGTCTTGGCCGTCTCGTCGCGGATGTCGTCCATTCCGTCGAGCGCGGCGGAGGCAGCGTCGATACCAGTCTCGGTTCGGTCTGCGGTCTCGGCCGAAAGCGCCGCGAGGTCGCCCGCCGAGGCCGCGACCTGCTCGACCGACGCCGAGAGTTCGTCCATCTCGCCGGAGAGCGCGACGAGGTTGTCGGTCTGCTCTTCGGCCCCGCTGGAGATTTGTTCGACCGAGCGCGCGACCTGGTCGGCGGCGTCTCTGACTTCGGCGGTCGCCTGCGCCACGTCGTTGCTGCGGGCCGTGACTTCGGTGCCGAACTCGGCGACCGAATCGACGGTCGATTCGACCGCGTCCATCATCTCGTTGTACGATTCGGCGACGACGCGCATATCCTGGCTGGTCGAGTCGGTCGGGAGACGAACCGAGAGGTCGCCGTCCGCGGCGCGACCGATTCGCTCGCCGTAATCCTCGGCGTCAGCGCGTTGTTCGGCGAGGTCAGTCCGAAGTTGGTCGATGCCGGCGACGACGTCTCCAAGTTCGTCGGTTCGCCACGTCGGGAGGTCGACGTCGAGGTCGCCATCGCGGAGCCGGTCGACGCGACCGGAGAGTTGTTCGAGCGGTTTTGCGGTGTTCGCGTTGACGACCGCACCCAACCCGGCGAGCGTGACGACCGAGACGAAGACGAGTGCCGCGACGAGGAACCCGACAGTTCGGCCGAGCGAGTACGCGCTCGCGGTGGGGACGTGGACGAGGACGGCTATCTGTTCGCCAGCGGGGGCGTAGGCGACGAGGTGGCGCTCGTCGACGACGCTGTTCGCCGCGACAGTCTTCACGCCGCGGTTGCCTTCGAAGGCAGCGGCGAGAATTTCGAATTCCGAGGACGGGTAGTCGTCGCCGGCCAGCGAGCCAGTTCCTGCTTCGACCGCGCCGTTCGTCGAGACGAGTGACGTGAAACTCCCTTCGGCGGGCGTCTCGAACGACTGCGTGAGGCCCGTGATGTCGGCTTCGACGACGATTGCGCGGTCTGCGAGACCCGGCACGGCGCTCACGAACGAGACGAGTTTGGTTCCGGGGCGTTCGTACACCTCGGTCGTCGCGGTTTGCTCGTGGTCACCGACGGTCAGCGACCCGGTGACGAAATCGACGTCGTTCGGGATGGCGCTGCCGCCGCGGCGGACCTTCGACGAACTCGCGACGACCGTGTTCGTCTCGGTGTTGACGAAGTGAATCGCGTGGACGTCGTCGGGGAGCTTCGAGCGCTCTTTGGTGAAGAACTGCGATATCTCGTCGTGGTCGCCGGTCCAGAGAATTTCGTACTGCGAGAGCATCCGCGCCGACTGGGCGCGCTCGCGGAACCAACTCTGAGTCTGCTCGGCCTGCTGCCCGGCCGTGGCCTTCAGTTCTGCCTGTCTGTTTTCTGTTAATTCGTCCGAGACAGTGAGATATGTCACCCCACCTGCGACGGCCACGACGAGGACCGTCACCGCAAAGCCGAGAGCGAGTTTCCGCAGAAAACTGTCCCGAACTGTCGACGGCAACAGTCGGTCCAGTTGACGTGAGCGTTGCATGAGAGGATGCACCGGCGTCGGCGCGATAAGTGTCCTGCTGTGATTATTAAAACCGAAAATAGAGGAACATATCGGTCGAGAGACTGTATCGAGACACGTACGCTATTTTCTCATATATAGTATCATTAAACAAACGGAGCGGAGTACGTTTTCGGTGCCGCGATGGGTCGGCGGCGCGACCGACGTTCCCGGACGCTTTTTGCCGCCGCCCGCCCCGAATACGCGTATGGATATCGCAGACATCGAGGAACTCATCGAGTCGAACATCGAAGACGCCGACGCGACCGTCTCTCGCCCGCGGAGTTACGACGAGAATCACGAAGACGACCACTACGCCGCCGTCGTCATCTCGCCCGCGTTCGAGGGGAAGCCACTGGTCCAGCAGCACCAACTCGTCTACGACGCCCTCGGCGACCACATGACGACGGACATCCACGCGATGGAACTGAAGACCTACACGCCAGAGGAGTACGAGGCGCTGGAAGAGTGAGGCTAGAGGGGCGAACGCAAGAGTATTGACACGAGAGTGTCAGGTAATACTCGTGGACAAGGTTGTGCTGTATCAGGTGTCGATGAGTATCGTCGGCGCGAGCCTCGCGCTTAACGGCCTCCAAACGCTCCGTGGTGGGTCGGTGAGCATCAGTGCCGGACTGCTCGTTGTCGGTGGGGCCGGACTCGTCGTTTCGACCGGGTATCAGCTTGCGACCGGAAGCAGACCAGATCCCCTCCCCACGTGGACAGTGTGGGGCATGGTCCTCGCAGCAGCGTTGAGTATGGCTGGCATGGTCCTCGTCTTCTTGCCGTGAGCCCGCCACCCGGTGCGAAAAGAAGCGTTCGGCCCGAGCTACGCCTGCGGTTCGGGTTCCGCTAACTCGACAGACTCCAGCGACCGGTTTTTGAGTGCGTCACCGCTGGACGCGTCGAACAGGTGAACGGCGTCTTCGGGAATGTGGGCGTAGACGGTCTCGCCCGCCTCCACGCGGCGCATCCCGCCGACAGTCGCGACGAAGCGAGATTCGTCGCCGAAGTCGAGATAGACGGCGTTTTCGTTACCCATCGGTTCGACAACGTCGACGGTCGTCTCGTAGGTGTGGTCGGCGCTGCCGTCGGCGACGAGTTCGACGTCTTCCGGGCGAATACCGAGCGTCACGTGGTCGCTTCCCGAGACGGCGTCTTCCGACTCGGGCGAAATCGAGTAGGTGAACGAGTCGTCGGCGAGGGTGTCGCCGTGGACTTCCATCTGGAAGAAGTTCATCGACGGTTCGCCGATAAAGCCCGCGACGAAGCGGTTCGCCGGACGGTGGTACGCTTCCAGCGGCGTGGCGACCTGCTGGAGTTCGCCGTCGTTGAGGATGGCGATTCGGTCGCCCATCGTCATCGCCTCCGTCTGGTCGTGGGTGACGTAGACGGTGGTGACGCCGAGGTCCTCTTGGAGGCGCTGGAGTTCCGTCCGCATCTGCGAACGGAGCTTCGCGTCGAGGTTCGACAGCGGCTCGTCCATCAGGAACACTTCGGGGTCGCGGACGATGGCACGGCCGAGCGCGACGCGCTGTTGCTGTCCGCCGGAGAGTTCGCCGGGCTTTCGACCGAGCAGGTCGTCGATGCCGAGCATCTCGGCGGTCTCTTCGACGAGTGAGTCGATTTCGGCGTCGGCCATGTCGGTCGATTCTTCGAGGCCGAATCGCATGTTCCCCCGAACCGACATGTGCGGGTAGAGCGCGTACGACTGGAACACCATCGCAATGTCCCGGTCGCGGGGCGGTTTGTTGTCCATGCGGTCGTCGCCGAGGCGAATCTGCCCCTCGGAGACGGTTTCTAAGCCGGCAATCATTCGAAGCGTCGTGGACTTGCCGCACCCCGAGGGACCGACGAGGACGAGGAACTCCCCGTCTTCGATGGTCACTGAGGCGTCGTCGACGGCGACGACCTTCGAGCCGTCGTCGTCGAAGAACTTCGATACGTGGTCAAGCGTGAGGTCAGCCATGGGTCTGTGTTGGTGTCGTGGTGGTCGTCTGCGGTGCTACGCTGGAGTGGGAGGTCCCCGATGCGATGCTGAGATGGGTGGACGCGGCGGTCATGCTTCGCCCGCGACCCCCTTGGCGAACTTGTCGCCGAACAGGATGTAGACGAGCAACGTCGGCAGGGCGGCGACGAAGGCACCGGCCATCTGCGTGTTGAACGTCTGGATGATGCCACCCGTCAGTTCGTTGAGCGCGATGGTCGCCACCGCCGCGGGGCCGGACCCCGAGGGGATGATGACCAGCGCGAACAGCAGGTCGTTCCAAATCTGCGTGAACTGGTAGATGAGCGTCACCGCGAACATCGGCGTCGAGAGCGGGAGCACGATACGTCGGTAGACGGTAAAGACGCTCGCGCCGTCGAGGCGCGCCGCCTCCAGCATCTCCGTCGAGAGCTTCTTGTAGTAACTCCGGAACAGGAGCGTCGTGATGGGAATCCCGTACGCCGCGTGGGTGATGATGAGATTGATGATGCTCGCGTAGTGCGGGTGCGTGGCGAGTTCCACCGTCCCGAGGACGGGCACCTGCACCGAAAACAGCGTGATATCGAGGACGGGCGCGAGCAACTCTTGTGTGTCGACGATGGCCCAGAGCCGCGACAGCGGAATCAACACGGCCTGGTACGGGATGAAGATACCCGCGATGAACAGCGTGACGACGCCGAGTTGGCCGCGCCACTCGAAGTTCGTGAGGCCGTAGGCCGCGAAGCTCCCGAGCAGGGCCGACAGAATCGTCGCCGGAACCGCGAGCATGATACTGTTCAGGATGGCCGACGCGAGCGTGTCGATGGCGACGCTGAAGGGTTCGAGCGTGAAGCCGTCGGCCGTCGGCGGCACGAACGGCGGCGACGTGGCGAACTCGGCTTCGGTCTTCAGCGCGGTCATCAGCCCCGATTCGAGGGGCGAGAGGTAGAACGCCACGAGGCCGACGAGCGTCCCGTAGAGGACGACGCGAATTGGGTCGACCGCGTCGAAGTCGACGCCGAGTTGGTCGGCGATGTCGTCGCGGACGCTCATAGTTCACCCCGCCGGTACTCGCCGTAGAGGTACGGTGCGACCACCGCCAGCGCCACGAGGAACAGAACCACGGCGATAGCAGAGCCGTAGGCCCACTCGTTCGCGGCGAACGCCTGTCGGTACATCATCGTCGAGAGGATGTCCGCGGTCGGTCCGGGGTTGTTCCCGAACATCACGTACAGGAAGTCGAACGCCTTGAGCGCGAACACCATCAGGACGACGGCGGCGCTCACCGTGGAGGCGCGGAGTTGCGGGAGAATGACCCGGCGGTACATCCGTACCGTGGACGCGCCGTCGACCCGCGCGGCCTCGTACTGGTCGTCGGGAATCGCCCGCAACCCAGCGAGATACACGACCATCGCGTAGCCGCTGAACTGCCAGAGCAGCGCGAAGATGACGGCGAAGAGTTTGAACTGCAGCGTCTCGGGGACGAGCGGAATCGCACTGAGTGCGCCCAGTTCGACGCCGCCAGCGAGCCACTTCGACGCGAGGAAGTCGAGGCCGATTCCCCGCAGGAAGACGTTGATAACGCCCGAATCGAAGTTGTACATCCACCGCCAGAACACCGCCGTCACGACGAACGACAGGCTGAACGGCAGCAGGTAGATGGTTCGGAACCAGTTCTCGAAGCGAATGCCCCGGTCGACGAGGATGGCGAGTCCGAGGCCACCGGCCAGCGAGAGTCCCGTAAACGAGACGAGGAGTACGAACGTGTTCCGCGTGGCGAGCCAGAACTGGCCGTCAGAGAGGGCGCGGCGGTACATCTCCAAGTCGAACGCCGTGGGGTCGTACGTCGGCAGTTGCAGCCCCGCGAAGTCGGTAAAGGAGATGATGACGTTCCAGCCGATAGCGCCGTAGACGAAAAAGCCCATCAGCAGGAACGGCGGGAGCCAGAACGGCGCGGAGCGAACCGCCTCGCTCTCGCGGAGCGACGACACCGCCGACTCGATGCCGTCCCGGAGCGACGCGATATCGTCGGGCAGAGGGCCAGTCCCACTCCCCCCGCTGCCGTCGCGGCCTAGGAGTCGCTTGAGGGTGTTGAGTGACATGATGAAAGTGGAAAGGGAGGAAGTCGCCTATTCGAACGCCGCCTTCAGGTCGGCGTAGGCCGACTCGACGTCGTAGCCGGAGATGAACGACGACATGGCGTCACCGAAGCCGGTGAGGGCGTCGGGACTGACTGCGAGCCCGTGCTGAATCGACAGCGGCTGGGCGTCGGAGTTCGCGAAGTCGTCCATCTGGCTCTGCAGGAACGGACCGAAGGCGTCCTTCGGAACGTCGGTGCGCGGCGGGATGGAACCCTTCTTGGGGTTGAACCGCTTTTGCGCGTCGACGGAGCCGACGTAGCGGAGGAACTTCTTGGTCGCCTCGGGGGACGGGTTGTTCGCCGGGAAGGGGAACGAGTCCATGTTGAGCGCGTAGACGCCCTTCGTCCCCGGGAAGGGAACCTGGTTCCAGTGAGTCTCGTACTCGAAGCCGTCCTGTCCGCGGTACATCCCCGCAGCCCAGTCGCCTTGGTGGAAGAACGCCGCGTCGCCCTCGATGACCTTCGAGTTGGCGTCCTGCCACGAGATGGACCCGGCGTCGTTCGGGTAGTACTCGGAGTACTGCTTCACGATTTTGAGCGACTCTTTGACCGCCTCGGCGTTCGCTTCGACGTTACCCGCCGTGACGTCGGCGTACACGTCTGCACCGAACTCGCCGAGGAGCACCTGCGCCCAGAGCTGGCCGGTGGACCATGCAGACTTCGTCTGCTGGGCCATGCCGACGTAGCCCGCCTCCTCGACCTTCGCCATGGCATCGACGAGTGCGCTCGGCGAGTCGATGCTCGCTGGGTCGACGCCGGCGTCTTCGACGACTTCGACGTTGTAGAAGAGGTTGTTCAGCCGGTGGATGTTGAGGGGGACCGTGACGAACTCCCCTGCGGGCTTGGCTGCCTTCTTCGGCCCGTCGAGGTAGGCGTTCTTCATGTCGTTGTGACCCCACACCGACTCCTCGATGTCGGCCAGCTTGTCGGCGTCCGTGTACGGCTGCAGGTTCGCACCCGGCCACGCCTGCCACGAACTCGGCGGGTCGTTGTTGAGGATGCGCTTTTTGATGACTGCGTGGAGGTTCTGTCCGGCACCACCAGCCACCGGGTTCTCCGTCACTTCGATGTCCGGATACTTCTCTTTGAAGCCCTCGAAGAGCGCCTGGATGGCGGCACCACCGTCGCCGCCGGTCCACCAGTGCTGCACTTCGAGTGCGTTGCCACCGGAACTCCCCTCGCCGCCGCTTTCTGTCGTCTCCGAGTCGCCGGAACTTCCGCCGTCCGACTCGGTTGCCTCGGCGTCCGAATCGCCGTTGCCACCGCCGGTACACCCGGCCAGAAGCGCCGCACTGCCCGCTCCTCCTGCTACTTTCAGATACGTGCGTCGAGAGAGTCCGTCTGTGTCTGGTGTATCAGTCATGATTTTTGAACCGTGACAGCTCTACACATACGGTTTAGATTCGGCTACTTAAATCTTTTTAAATTGTAATTCGTAACCGAGTAAATTTTCATGAGTAATTAATATTAGTTGGTGGAATCGGCAGACTGCGACGGAGTACGTTGGAAATAAATAATTATTCAGATATTAGTTAATTCTTCGATTTCGTGTGAACAGACGGCACAGACCAATGGATTTTATCTGACGCCGCGCGGACCGCCCACGCATGGGTAACGACGAGTTCCGTATCGAGCAGGACAGTCTCGGGGAGATGGAGGTACCGGTCGACGCGTACTGGGGCGCACAGACCCAGCGTGCGGTCGAGAACTTCCCCATCTCGGGAATCACGTTCGGGCGACGCTTCGTGCGCGCGCTGGGCGTCGTCAAGAAGGCCGCCGCGCAGGCGAACCGTGACCTCGGCATGATCGACGAGGACGTCGCCGAGGCAGTCGTCGCCGCGGCCGACGAAGTCATCGCGGGCGAACTCGACGACCAGTTCCCGGTCGACGTCTTCCAGACCGGTTCGGGCACGTCGTCGAACATGAACGTGAACGAGGTCATCGCCAACCGCGCCGCCGAAATCATGGGCAAGGAAATCGGCGACCGCGCCGTCCACCCGAACGACCACGTCAACTTCGGCCAGTCTTCGAACGACGTCATCCCGACCGCGATGCACGTCTCGGCGCTCGAAGCGGTCGAGAAGGACCTCATCCCCGCACTGGAGACACTCGCCGACGCGCTCGCCGACAAAGAAGACGAGTTCGACGGCGTCGTCAAGACCGGCCGCACGCACCTGCAGGACGCGACGCCCGTCCGTCTCGGTCAGGAGTTCGGCGGCTACCGCACGCAGGTCGAAAAGGGCATCCAGCGCGTGCAGAACGTCCGCGACCACCTCGGCGAACTCGCACTCGGCGGCACCGCCGTCGGCACGGGACTGAACACGCACCCCGAGTTCCCCGCGAAGGCGGCCGAGTACATGTCCGAAGAGACCGGCGTCGAGTTCCGCGAGGCCGACAACCACTTCGAGGCGCAGGCCGCCCACGACGCGATGTCCGAGGCACACGGCGCACTCCGCACGGTCGCTGGCTCACTCAACAAGATTGCCAACGACCTCCGCCTGCTCGCCTCCGGTCCCCGCAACGGACTCGGTGAACTCGAACAGCCGGAGAACCAGCCTGGCTCGTCTATCATGCCCGGCAAAATCAACCCCGTCGTCGCCGAGGCGGTCAACCAAGTCCACAAGCAGGTCGTCGGCAACGACGCCGCCATCGCCGCCGGTGCTGCCGAGGGGCAAATCGACCTCAACCTCTACAAGCCCGTGCTCGCGCACAACTTCCTCGAATCGGCGAAACTCCTCGCGAACTCCTCGGAAGTGTTCGCCGAGCGCTTCGTCGCCAAACTCGAAGCCAACGAGGAACACTGCGCAGAGCAGGTCGAACAGTCCATGGCGCTCGCGACGGCGCTCAACCCGGCTATCGGCTACGACAAAGCCTCCAAGGTCGCAAAGAAGGCACTCGCCGAAGATAAGACGGTCCGACAGGTCGCCGTCGACGAAGGCTACCTCACGGAAGCGGAAGCCGACGAGGTTCTCGACCCCGAGAAGATGACCCACCCGGGTATCCTCGGCGACGACTGAGAACTCAATAGATTAGATTCTAGTTTTTTGATGTTTTAGGAACAGCATAAATCACTATGTGAGTGGTTAGCATACCCTTCGTGGAGGACAAATACGAATCTAAACGGCGTTAGATTTACTCTGTATTTGGTCAACAATCACTACACAGCGCCGCCGTGACAATCGTCATCGAACAAGATTTTCACAGGAAATCGCGAAAATCGGTATTTTCAAGCCTCAATTCTACGTCTATAGAGATATGCCCGGACTGCAACAGCAGCGGGCCCATGGGCGAGACATGTTGGAATGTCGAGGTTGTGGGGCCGTCTTCGCGGAGGGGAGAGCGACAAACGATGGTTGGACATATATTTGCCCAGAGTGTGAGCAGGTCGAGGGCATAGGTCAGGGACTTCGCCGTCTCTGACGGCAGACTGATTCCTTTTTTAGTCCCGCGGTCACAGGGAGTACCAATGAGCGAGTACGACTACGAGGACCTCGGACTCGTCGTGGGGCTGGAGATTCACCAGCAACTCGACACTGCGACGAAGCTGTTCTGTAGCTGTCCGACGGCACTTCGCGAGCCCGACGAAGCGGAACGGACGTTCACGCGCTTCCTCCACCCGACGAAGAGTGAGCTCGGCGAACTCGACGAAGCCGCCCTCGAAGAGAGCCGTGTCGACCGCGAGTTCGAGTACCTCGCCTACGACACGACCTGTCTGGTCGAAGAGGACGACGAACCGCCGCACGAACTCGACGTCGAGGCGCGAACCGTGGCGATGCAAATCGCCGAACTGCTCGACATGCAGGTGGTCGACCAGGCGCACGTGATGCGCAAACTCGTCATCGACGGCTCGAACACCTCCGGCTTCCAGCGCACCACGCTCGTCGCGCAGGACGGCGAAATAGACACGAGCGAGGGTCCCGTCTCCATCGTCGACATCATGCTCGAAGAGGAGTCCGCCCAGCGCATCGAAGAGCGCGACGACGGCGTCCTCTTCAGCCTCGACCGCCTCGGCATCCCGCTCGTCGAAATCGGAACCGGCCCGGACATCACCTCGCCCGAGCAGGCGCGCGAGGCGGCCGAGACCATCGGGATGCTCCTGCGCTCTACCGGCAAAGTAAAGCGCGGTCTCGGCACCATCCGCCAAGACGTCAACGTCTCCATCGAAGAGGGTGCGCGCGTCGAAATCAAGGGCGTACAGGCCCTCGACCAAATCGACGAAATCGTCCGCTCCGAAGTCGGCCGACAGGCCGAACTCATCGAGATTCGCGACGAACTGCAGTCCCGCGGGGCGTCCGTCGGCGACGTGACCGACGTGACCGACGTGTTCGAAGACTCTGACTCCGGCGTCATCCGCGGCGCACTCGACTCCGGCGGGAAGGTCATGGGCGTCCGCCTCGCTGGCTTCGACGGCCTCGTCGGCCGCGAACTCCAGCCTGACCGCCGCCTCGGCACCGAGTTCTCCGACCACGCCAAGCGCCACGGCGCGGGCGGCATCTTCCACACCGACGAACTCCCCGCCTACGGCGTCACCGAAGACGAAGTCGAGGCGCTCCGCGATGCGGTCGATGCCGGCTCGGAGGACGCAGTCGCTATCGTCGCGGACGACCCCGAAACCGCGGACCTCGCCATCGAAGCGGTCGCCGACCGCGCCGAAGTCGCAATCGAGGAAGTCCCCGAAGAGACCCGCGGTGCCAACGACGACGGCACGACGCGCTACCTTCGCCCGCTTCCCGGTGCGGCCCGAATGTACCCCGAGACGGACGTCATCCCCGTCGACCTCGACCCCAGCGACGTGGAGACGCCCGAACTCCTCACCGAGAAGGTCGACCGGTATCAGGACGAGTTCGGTCTCGACGCCGGACTCGCCGACCAGGTCGCCTACGGCCGCAAGATGCCGCTGTTCGAGCAGGCGGTCGACGAGGGCATCGACGCGACGTTCGCAGCGGGGCTTCTCGAATCGACGCTCACCGAACTCCGCCGCGACGACGTCGCGGTCGAGAACATCACCGACGACCACCTGCTCGCCGTCATGCACCTCGTCGAAGACGGTGACCTCGCGAAAGAGGGTGTCAACGACGTACTCTCGACCATCGCGGAGAACCCGGACCTCTCTGCTGAGGAAGCGGTCGAAGAAGCAGGCCTCTCGGGCGTCTCCGAAGACGAAGTCCGCGAGGCAATCGCGGAAGTCGTCGAGCGTAACGCCGGACAGGTCGAAGAACAGGGGATGGGCGCGTTCTCCGCCCTCATGGGCGAAGCGATGGGCGCGCTCCGCGGCAAGGCCGACGGCGGCGTCGTGAGCGACGTGCTCCGCGAAGAGATTCAAAAGCGGGCCTAACGCCGGGGCCGCGCAGTCGTCTTTTTTCCGTCCTCACGTCATCGAGCGGTCGCCACCGCGAGTCGCCCGGTTCCAGAGCGTCCGGACGGCGTACTCGGTACCGGCCGCGAGGAAGAGGACGATGACGAGCACCGGTCCGAACAGGGCGAACATCCCGAGTGCGTCAGTCTCGCCGCGGACGTGCAGAAACGACCACCAGACGAGTTCGGTGACGCCGAACAGACCGACGAGCGGGACGAGGAGACCACGACTGGCGTACAACCGGGCCGCAGCGACGACGAACCCCGCGAGTACGGTGAACGAGAACGCGAGGAATCCAGTGGCCGCGACTGGGTCGTCGACGATTCCCGAGGGAAGCGCGTCGGTCGCAAGCCGAGCAACTGCCCAGACCGAGAGCGTTACGGTGGCATACCCGAAGCCAAGCAGTGCCAGCGGTCTCCAGTCGCGAGCCATTCGCCTCCGGGTTGCGTACACCACGGCGACGACCACGAGACCGGTAACTGATGCGACGATGTGCGTCAACACTTGACTGCCGAGTACGGGGTCGGGTGTTCCGGGCATCTTACTTCACCTCGATGTGCGTCATCGACTCGTCGGCCATCGTCTGTAGGCGCTCTACGCGCTCGTCGGTCGCGGGATGGGTCGAAAGCAGGTCCGAGACGGGGTCGTCCACCTCGACTTCGCCGTAGACCCACAGCGGCGACATCCCCCATTTCGGGCGGGACGCACGCTCCAGTTTGCGCAGTGCCGACGCGAGGGCGAGCGGCTTTCCCGTCACCGCCGCGGCTCTGGCGTCGGCGGCGAATTCGCGCTTGCGTGACTGCGAGCGAACGAGAACCGTCAGTCCGAAGCCGAACGCGCCGACGAGCGTATCGAGGAGTCGCCGGAACCGCCCCGGAATCGTCTTGTCCCACTCGCGGGGCGTCCCGCGAATCCACGCGGTCCCGAGCGCGATACCGGTCGTCAGGAACGTCACCGGCGAGACGACGAAGAACCCGACGCCGACGGCGGTCTGGATGATGCTTGCGACGAGCGACTGGACGAGGCTGTCTTTTCGTTCGAGGTGGGCGAGTTCGTGCGCCAACAGCGCCTCGAACTCGTCGCCGTCGAGCAATCGAAACAGCGCCGCGTCGAGGACGACCACGTCGCGTCCGACCGGGTCGAGCGCCATCGCGTTCGGGGCCGCAAAGTGCGCCAGTTTCAGTGACGGCGGCGTGATTCCCATCTGGTCAGACAAGCGGTCGCGGAGGCGGTAGATACGAGGGGCCTCCGACGGGTGTAGGTCACGGGCGTCGAGTTGACTGAGGAGTTGCACCGTCCCGAAGCGGAAACTCAGGTAGCCGAGTACGACCGCGATGCCGACACCGACCAGCGCACCCGTCACGGGGTCGGGGCGCAGTCGCCACAGCGTCACCACCGCAAAGGCGCTGAGGGCGCTGAGCGTCAGATAGAACACGAGGACGGTCACTCCCACCAGAACCATCTGGAAGCGCGAGCGACCTGCAGGCGAGGCCATCTCCTGTGGAGATACGGTGCCGACTTGCAAACGCTTGTCGGCAGTGTGGACCCGCGAATGGGGAGATTCGAAAACCGTCGACATCGGCAGCAGTCTCGGGCCGACGACACAAGAGCTACACGATAGTGATGTGGATAAAGCAACATGTTTGAGTGGTTCTCGAATCGATTCACGGACCCGAGTGCGGTGGCGTTGGTGTTGGGACTCCGTTTTCTCACGTACGCGGCGTCCACGTGGCTGACCGCGGCAGCAGTCGGGCTTCGTTCCCGGCTGACGGCCCTCAGCAGTGGCTTGACGGTCGCCTCAATCGTGCTGATGGTTCTGATTCTGCACCCCGAGGGGCTTCCCAATTCGGCATCCTCCCTCGACATGCTCGTCCACCTGACGTTTCCCGTAATTGCGGGATACGCCGTCTACTCGAACCCATCGGACAGGCGCTGGGTCGGCGTGGCGCTCCTCGTGCTCTCGACGCTGTTTTTCTTCACGGTGTTGCTCGTCCTCTACGCAGACGGCCCGTGAGATGCCGTGTTCGTACACCGCTACTTTCTCGATACTCCCGTCCGAAGCGGGTGATATGCGATTCTTCGAAGACCTCTCAGTCGGCGATATCTACGACTTCGGCGACTACGAGGTGCACAGAGACGAGATTCTGGAGTTCGCCGAACAGTACGACCCGCAGTGGTTCCACACCGACCCTGAGCGGGCGGAAGCCGAGTCGATGTACGGCGGCGTCATCGCCAGCGGGTGGCACACCACCGCGATGACGATGCGCCTCCTCGTGGACGGCTTCCTCAGCGACTCGGCGGCCCTCGGCGCGAAGGGCGTCGACGAACTCCGCTGGTGGAAACCGGTCTACCCCGGCGACACGCTCACCATCGAGAACGAAGTGCTGGAGCTGACGCCCGAGACGGACGACCGCGGACTCGCCGAAATTCGGACGACGACCTACGCGGAGCGCGAGTCGGGCGAGGTGGAGAAGGTCTGTTCGTTCGTCGGTCTCGTGATGTTCGTCCGGCGAGAATCGGAGTAATCCGGAGCGAGGTCAGTCGTCGTCGCGAAAGCGCTCGGGATTCCGAACCTGTTCTGCGGCGCGGCGAAGGACGCCCGTGAGCGTGGCCGCCTCGCGCTCTGTCGGGTGGGCGCGGCCGACGAGTCGGCGCATCATCTGCGACGTCTTCACGCGCTTGTGTTCCCGGTAGTCGATGGCGTCGAGCAAGTCGTCGAAGAAGCGGTAGACGACGTCGATTTCGGCCTCGGAAGCGCGCTCTCGCTCCACGTCGGGAAGTTGTATCTCGCCGACAGTGAAACGACGGAGTTCGTACATGAGGATGGTCGCCGCCTGTCCGAGATTGAGGACAGGATAGCGGTGGTCTGCCGGGATACAGCACACCTCGTCGAGCATCCCGAGTTCCTCGTTGTCGAGACCGGTTCCTTCCCGGCCGAAGACGAGCGCGGTCTTTGTCTTCACCGACTCAAGCGAGTCGGCGACTTCGGCGGGCGTCTTGAACGGGTAGCGGACGTGCCGGGTCGAATCCTCGTGGGAGACGGCAGTCGTTCCGATGGTGTGGAATTCCTCGACGACTTCCTCTAAGGTCGTCTCGGTCGCGTTCGGGAGCACGTCCTCGCGGGCGTGGCCGGCGAATCCGTACGCCTCGCCGTCCGGGTCGAGCGGCGGTGGATTGACGAGACGGAGGTCGTAGATACCGAAGTTCTTCATCGCCCGAGCGATGGTGCCGACGTTGCCGGGCGTCTCGGGTTCGACCACGACGACGACGAACTCGTGGTCCGAGTCGTCGCCAGCCGT
This sequence comes from Haloferax larsenii, assembly GCF_024730625.1. Lineage (NCBI taxonomy): Archaea > Methanobacteriati > Methanobacteriota > Halobacteria > Halobacteriales > Haloferacaceae > Haloferax > Haloferax larsenii. The sequence continues at coordinate 2,705,522 of NZ_CP078063.1, read as the reverse complement.
CGGAGTCGAGGCTGCGTCGTCGTTCATTTGGTCGGGTAGTCGGTGTCGAGGTCGATGTCGTCGAGGTCGCCTTCTTCGAGGGGCGTCGAGTCGTCGTCCTGCGGGCCGTACTCACGCAGGTTGATTCGTTCGCCCTCGAAGCCCTCTTCGAGACGGCGCTGAATCTCGGACGCGTCCGGCGGCGACGGCAGGTCGTCAGGGTCGGTCTCGACGTGTTCCATGCCCGCGTAGCCCTCCGGGGCGCGGCCGTCGTCTACGAACCACTCGTGGAAGGCGTCTGCGAAGATGTCGTCGCCCGCAAGTTCGCGGCCGCCCGCTTCGCGGAACCAGTAGAGGAAGTCCGGTTCGTGTTGGGAACACAGGAGCACTTCTTCGCCGGGTTCGCCGTAGACGATGGCTGCCTGCCGACACTGTTGAATCTCTTCGTCACCGTGGACGAGATAACAGGCGTCACACGGTTCTTCGACGAGTTTCACGAGTCGAACGAGGCGCTCGCGGGCGTCTTCGGGAATCTCGTCGAGCGGTTTGAACTCACCCTCTTCGGAGAATATTTCGGACTCCTCGAATCGCCACCCTCGGAGTCCAACACTGACCTTCGCCATAGGCCAGCGTTACCGAGCGACGGATAAAAAGAGCGTGATGCCGGTCACGACTTCGAGAGATACCCATCGAGCGTGTCGAGGTTCGCCGTGGCCATTCGCTCGGTCACGGGCACGTACCCGACTCGTGCGGGCACCGTCGACATGGACTGTTGAAGGTAGTAGCGAACGAACGCGGCGACCTCGGGGCGCGACAGTTCGTCCGCAGCGACGTAGATGTACAACGGCCGAGAGAGCGCCCCGTAGGTATCGCTCTTGGCGTGGTCCGGCGACGGCGACACGCATCCCGACCCTTCGTCGATGGAGACCGCTCGCACCGCGTCCTTGTTCTGGAGGTAGTACGCGAGGCCGAAGTATCCCATCGAGTACGTGGCGTCGCTGACGTTCCGGGCGATGACGTTGTCCTGTTCTGTCGTCTCGTGGTCGGTCCGCTGGTCGGTGTCGGACCCGAGGACGGTCTCACCGAAGTAATCGAACGTTCCCGAGGCGGTCGTCGGGCCGTAGAGGTCGAGCGGTTCGTCGGGCCACTCCGGTCGAACGTCACTCCACGTCGTTGCACCGCCGACGCCCCAAATGTCGGCAAGTTCGTCCAGTGTGACGCAGTCTACCCAGTCGGCATCGGGGTTGACGACGACCGTGATGGCGTCGATGGCGATTTGGAAGCCAATCGGCTCGACGCCTGCGCGCTCGCACGCGGCGACTTCGTCATCGGCGATTGCTCGACTCGCGTCGTTGATCGCGGTTCGGTCCGAACAGAAGAAGTCCGCAAATCCGCCGCCGGTCCCGGTCGATGTGACCGAGACCGTGACCTCGGAATGCTCCTTCATGAACGCGTTGCCGACGACGAGTGTCAGCGGGTAGACGGTGCTGCTCCCAGCAATTCGGATGCGTCCAGAGAGGTTTTCTGGGGTCGCGGTCGCCGTGGACTCGTCTGCGGGCGTGCTTGCTTCGCCACCGAGACAGCCCGTGAGTGCGGTGAGTCCGAGAGAGCCAAGCGTTCCGAGGGCTGTCCGGCGATTGACGTGCGCTGTGCTTCGTGTCGAGGGGTCTGTGGGTGTCGAGTCAGTCATTTTTGGCGGGCGAAGGTGTCACGTCCGATTGCTGCATGCGATGCGCTCATACGATGGAGGCTGCGCTCCCGACGTTCGATTCGACGTCGGCCACGTCGGTGAACTCGAAGCGCGCGCCGCCGTCGGTGGCCGTCTCGATGCTGATGGTCCAGCCGTGGGCGTCGGCTACTTGTACGACGATTGGGAGGCCGAATCCGGTGCCGCCGTTGGCACGGTTGGTCGTGTAGCCCGGTTCGAGAACCTCGGACCGGTCCGCAGGGTCGATTCCGGGACCGTCGTCTTCGACGTAGAAGCCGTGTGTCTCAGAGAGCGCGCCGATTCGGACGCTCACGTCGTGGCCACCGTGGTCGACCGCGTTCCGAAAGAGGTTCTCGAAGACGTGGCCGGCGAGGTTCGGGTCGGCCGCGAATCGAAGCGAGTCGTCGACGGTGAGTGTCGCGTCCTTGGTATCGACGTGCGACCACGCCCGCTGGGCGACGTCGTGTAACGTCACCGGGAGCGTGTCCTCGACCCGACTCTGGAGCGCGAGAACCAGCGCGTCGTCGATGATGGCGTCGATTCTGTCGAGCGACTCCAAAAGCGGGGCGACGTGGTCGCTCGCGACGTCTTCTTCGAGGAGTTCTGCGCGCCCAATCGCGACGTTGAGTGGGTTTCGAAGGTCGTGTGAGAGCACGTGTGAGACAGTCTTCAGTTGCTCGTTGCGCGCCTCGACTTCGTCCATCATCTCGTTGAACGACCGGCCGACGACCGCCATCGCCTCGCTTTCGTCGTCCGGGTCGATTCGTTCCGTGAGGTCGCCGTCGGCGCAGGCCTGCATCACCTGGGCGTAGGTCTCGGCGGTTCGTTCGAGATGTCGACGGCGACGCTCGGAGGCCTCCTTTTCGGCCCACGCCTCTTCTCTGGCGTCTTCCGCCTCTCGTCGCGCTCGCTCGGCCGCGACTATCTGGTCACGGAGCGACGTGCGCATCACGTCGAACGCCTCGTAGAGGTCCCCAAACTCGTCTTCGCGGTCGCGCTCGATGGGGACGTCGAGGTTACCATCGCGGAGCGCAGTCGCTTTCGCGGCCAAGGTCTGCACCGCGTCGACGGTGTCACGACCGATGGTAGCGGCGATGACGCCCGCACCGATGCCGACGACCAACAGCGTGGCGAGAATCTGCGTGAGGATGTCTGTCCGAAGCGCGTAGGCCGAGTCAGTCGGGACGCGAGACGTGACGACCCACGCGTGCGCATCGAGGTGCGCATAGCCGACCTCGGTCGAGGTTTCCTGCAGCGACACACCCGAGAGGTACCCCGAGGAATCACCGTACTGCGACCCGTCTAGGCTGTCGGAACTCAGTATCCGTGATTCGTCTTCGGCGAGGACGACGGTCCCCTCGGGGTCGACGACGACGAACCGGCCGTCGGCGTTGTCGTGGAGGTGTGCTCTCGAGAGCGATTCGAGGTTCGCAACGGCGATGACTGCGCGGTTCGGTTCGGCGGGGATGGCCGTCGCAAAGAGAATGACCGGCGCGGCGTCCGGCGAGGGACGGAACGGGTCGGAGATAACCACGTCACCCTGCGTTCGTTGCGCCAGCGCGGTGAACTCCTGTCGGCCGTAGTACTTCGTCACCGACTGTGCCGAGGCGATGCTGGCACTCCCGGTGCCCGTGATGACGGTCTCGTTTTTCGTGTCGATGTAGTAGGCCGCGTCGATGTCGCTGTCGCGTTCGACCACCGACCAGAGGTAGAGACTGATCTCGCGCTGGTCGCCCGACTGGAAGGCCGCAGACTCCGAGAGCGAACGCATCTGCACCTCCATTCGAGTGAGCCACTCATCGAGGTTCTGCGCTTGAATCTCGGCGTCCGCAACCATCTCTGTCCGCGTCTCGTCGCCGATGACGTCGTTCGCGTGCACGTACGAGTACCCGCCGACGAGCGCAATCGCGAACGCCACGACGCCGAGGACGAGGACGAATTTGACAGCGTACCGCTGTCTCACGAACCGGGGAAGGAGACGCGATTTCATCACTAGACGGTTCCACGCGTCGTCATCAGTGGCGCAGTACTACCTCGCCGAGTTCCTCGGTGAGAAGGTCGTCGCGGGCGGCGTCAGCACGCCGGCTGGCGGCACGGTACTCGGCTTTCAGTTCGGCGAATTCGTCCGACATCGAGAGTGAACTGCCGTCACAGGCCGCTTCGAGGACGGCTTTCTTCCGGGCCAACGCGAAGAACTCGCGGACGTGCTCGTCGTACGACCGCCGGGTGAGCAGGTCTCGAACCGTCGAGGTGAGGTCCTCACGTCCGACCGGTTTCACGAGATAATCGTCGAACGGCATCTCGACGATGTCAACGTCGGGTTCGACGCCAGTGACCATCACGACCGGGCAGTCGTAGCCACGAGCACGGAGGTCCTCCAGAACGGCCTCTCCGCTTCGGCCGGGCATCTCTCGGTCGAGCATGACGACGTCGACATCGTGTGCTTCGACGACCTGAAGCGCGTCGTCGCCACCCGCGGCGGTGTGCACGCTGTACTCGTCTCGTAACCACGCCTCGTAGAGTGCTGTCAAGGAAGGCTCGTCGTCGACGGTGAGTACCGTTGGGAGTTCATCGCCAGTCATGAGGGTTCGTGGCGTCAGCCCACAGACGCCAACTTGTTTTCAAGCAGACCAGATAGTTACTAAGTGGTTGCTATGAGAACTCAATAGGCCTCATGTGCACTGGCGAGACGGTTCTCACCCGGTCGGGACGGTACTCATTCGGCCGAGACGATGCTGGCCCGGACGAGACGATACCGACGCAGTGTGTCACACGCGGCCGCAATCGTCCAATCGTCAGACCCTCGTCCGACGCTGACCGTTCGACTAAGAGAAAACTTATACCATCCGACTCTAAAACGGTCCTGTGGACGCCGGAAGGGCACGCGGGTAGGGGTACACGAGTGCCATTCCGGCCCATACAGTTACACTCCTGAGCCACAGCTATGATGTACGCAATCGAACGACAGCGATGAAATTCACCACGTGGAACCCGGTCTATCAGTCGATTTTGGACGACCTCGGATACGACCGCGAGGGAGACGAGCGCGCCCGCGACGTTCTCGCATCGCTCGCGACCCCGTTCGACCGCGACCGACTGGACTGGACCGGCCAAACCGTCGCTATCTGCGGTGCAGCCCCGAGACTCGACGACGACCTCGACCGCCTCGAGGGTGCTGACGCCGTCGTCGCCGCCTCGACTGCCGCCGACGTGGTGCGCGAGGCAGGCTTCGACCTCGATTTGATGGTGACCGACGTAGACAAAAATCCCGAGACCGCGGTCGAATTGACTGAATCCGGGACGCCCGTGGCTGTCGCTGCCCACGGCGATAACATCCCGGTCCTCCGCGAGTGGGTGCCGAAGTTCGACGTTGACCACGTCCTCCCGACGACGCAGGCCGAGCCAGTCGGTCCCGTCGTCAACTGGGGTGGGTTCACCGACGGCGACCGGGCGGCGTTCATCGCCGACGAACTCGGAGCCGACGAACTTCGATTTGCTGGCTGGGACTTCGACGACCCGACTGTCGACCCGGAGAAAGCGCGGAAGTTAGCGTGGGCCGAGCGACTGTTACGGTGGCTCGAACGGCGACGCGGCGACTCGTTTTCGATACTCGACGGGCGGCGAGAGAGCATCGACCCGCTGCCGTAGGAACTCAGCTTGGTTGGTTCTGCATAGAGACTCAGCTTGGTTGGTTCTGTACAGGGGTTCAGCTCGACGGGTTCTGTGTTGGGGTTCAGCTCGACGGGTTCTGCGCCGGGCCTCTGCTCGGTTCGGTCTCCGAGACCCCGCTATCCGACCCTGACATCTCGGCGTCGAACAGTTCGGCGTCACATCCTCGGCAAGTCGCCGTGACGCGGTACGTGGTGTCGTTCGTCCGGACCTTCTCGACGAACACGTCTCCGTCACACGTGGGACACTGCTGTAAACTCAGTCTGAGCGCCCCGAGGACGCGGTTTCGGTCCGGCGTGGAGAGCCGCCACCACGCGGGGTACTGTCGGCGGAACGTCGTGACGGCCGTCAGGTCGGCGACGAACGCGGCACGAGAGGCCCAGCGGCCGATTTCACCGTCGTCGAGGCGAGCGACTAATCCGCGTTCGTCCCAGACGAGTTGGACACGCGAGTTGGACACGCCGAGCAAGTCAGCCAGCGCGCCTTCGTCGTGTTCACGGTCGTCCATCTCGACCATGTTCGTTCGCCACTTCGACCGGAACTGCTCCGATAGCGACGGCGTCTTCGAGGACTCTGCGGAGAACACGTTGGCAGCGCGAAGCGACGCGGTGAGGTCGACGCGACCATCGAGTGCGAGTGGTGTGGTCGATTCGGGCGCCGGAAGCCCCGGTGGGGCTGATTTGCGCCTATCTTGGTATGCAAACCCAAAGACGACGGCGGGTGGGAGAATGCCGAGGAACACTCCGAGCGGCTCCCAGACGAGCCACCCGAGAATCCCACAGAGGAGCGCGAGGACTACGAGTGGAACGAACTCGGCCGCCCGGAGCGGGGGCTGGAGAACGTCCAGTTCCACAGAAGGCTGACGCCCGGACATGTCAGCTACGAGGCTCTGTAGCCGTATAGGTATAGACCGCGTACACCAGATATCCAGAATATAAACGTGTGGTACACCCTGAAATCGGTGGATAACGTACTATTAGGAACGAATGTCAGATTACGTAGGTATTCTGGGATTATACCATCTGGATACCGAATCACTACCTCGGCAGATGCACACTGTCGCACGCCGAGTAGGCCACCGTTTTTCTCGTTTGGAACTGCATACCACCACGACCGCCGACACATTCAGGTGCAGTCCGTCCTGAGGCGCGGATATGCAACTGCACTGGCACCGGCGGGACCTGCGAACTGCCGACAATCGCGGGCTCGCTACAGCCGCCGCGGAGGACGTCGTCGCTCCGCTGTTCGTGTTCGACGACGCAGTTCTCGAACACGCGGGGTCGCCTCGGGTCCGATACATGCTCGACGCCCTCGCCGAACTCCGGGCGTCGTATCGTAGTCGAGGAAGTGACCTCCTCGTCGCTCGTGGCGACCCCCGGTCTCTCGTCCCCGCCGTTGCCGACGCGCTCGATTCCGACCGAGTCGTCTGGAACGTCGATTACTCGGGACTCGCCAAAGAGCGGGACTCCGACGTGCGACTCGCACTCGACGAGGCGGGAACCGACCGCGAGACAGTCCACGACGCCATTATCTTCCCGCCGGGCAGTATCACGACGAACGCGGGCGACCCCTATTCGGTGTACACGTACTTTTGGAAGAAATGGCGCGACCGCGACAAGCCAGACCCGTTTCCTGACCCCGACGCGACCGACCTCGCCGACGCGGAGACCCTCGAATCGGCCGTCTCCTCGGTCGAGAACGTCACGGTCGGGTCGCTGCCGACGCTCTCCGACCTCGGGTTCGACGCCCCGGACGCCGACGTGATTTCCGCGGGAACCGAGGCGGCACGAGCCAGACTGGCTGACTTCTGTGAAGACGACATCTACCGCTACGCTGACGACCGGGACTTTCCCGCACGCGGCGGGACGTCGCGCCTCTCGACGGACCTCAAGTTCGGGACGATTGGCGTCCGCGAGGTGCTCGCGAAGACAGCGGCCGCCCGAGAAGGCGTCGGTGGCGACCGCGACGAGTCGGTCGAGGAGTTCCAATCGCAACTCGCGTGGCGCGAGTTCTACACCCACGTCCTGTGGTTCAACCCGAGCGTCGTCTCCGAGAACTACAAAGAATACGAACACGATATCCAGTGGCGCGACGACCCCGAGGAGCTGACGGCGTGGAAATCTGGACACACCGGCTATCCCATCGTCGACGCCGGGATGCGTCAGCTTCGGGAAGAGGCGTACATGCACAACCGCGTTCGGATGATTGTCGCGTCGTTCCTGACGAAGGACCTGCTGTGCGACTGGCGACACGGCTACGCGCACTTCCGGGAGTATCTCTCGGACCACGACACCGCGAACGACAACGGCGGATGGCAGTGGGCCGCCTCGACGGGCACCGACGCCCAGCCGTACTTCCGCATCTTCAACCCGATGACGCAGGGCGAGCGCTACGACCCTGACGCCGAGTACATCAAGCAGTACGTCCCCGAACTGCGCGAGGCGAGCGCGAACGCCATCCACGAGTGGCACGAGTTGAGCGAGACGGAACGAAACCGGGTCGCACCCGACTACCCCGACCCAATCGTCGACCACGCCGAGCGACGGGAGATGGCGCTCTCGATGTTCGAGACGGCACGCGGCGACGACTGAGTGGACCGTCGCCGCAGCACGAACGGCTAACTCGGTTCGACCCGATTGCCGAGATATGCACGTCTCGATTCTCCTCTACGACGGCTTCGACGAACTCGACGCCGTCGCCCCGTTCGAAGTGTTCCAGAACGCCGGTGCATTCGGTGCGGACTGCACGGCGAGACTCGTCGCGCTCGACGACCGCGACACAGTCACCGCGAGTCACGGGATGCGCGTCGGAATCGACGGTATTCTCGACCCCGACGCAGACGACCCTGACCTTCTCGTCGTCCCCGGCGGCGGGTGGAACTCCCGCGCCGAAGAGAGCGCGTGGGCCGAAGCCGAGAAAGGCGACATTCCCGATGCGATTGCGACCCTTCACGAGTCGGGGACGACCGTCGCGGGCGTCTGTACCGGTGGGATGCTGCTCTCTCGCGCTGGAATCCTCGACGGGCGACCAGCGGTGACACACGGCGACGCGCTGGACGACCTCCGAGCCACCGATGCCGACGTGGTCTCGGCCCGCGTCGTCGACGACGGCGACGTGCTCACTGCTGGCGGCGTCACCTCCGGTCTCGACTTGTCGCTTCACGTGGTCGAACGCGAGTTCGGTGCCGACATCGCCAATCGGGTCGCACGGGAAATCGAATACGAGCGACGAACGACTCCGTTCGAAGGCTGACAAGAACAGGTAGTCGACCCCAAAATCGGGCGAGAAAATACTTCTCGAAAGTCGGAAAATCACCAGACTGCGACCGTGTATTCGTGCCTTATGGTAGCACACCACTCCTCAAGATTTAACATGTTTCCGTCCCACCCAAAGTACGGAGGTTATACATTATGAGCTACGAACTCGACCCGCTTCCGTACGAGTACGACGCGCTTGAACCACACATTTCCGAGCAGGTGCTGACGTGGCATCACGACACCCACCACCAGGGCTACGTCAACGGCTGGAATGCCGCTGAGGAGACGCTCGAAGCGAACCGCGAGGCTGGCGAGTTCGGCTCGTCCGCCGGCGCGCTCCGTAACGTCACCCACAACGGCTCCGGACACATTCTCCACGACCTCTTCTGGCAGAACATGTCGCCGGAAGGCGGCGACGAGCCTGCGGGCGCGCTCGCCGACCGTATCGCGGAGGACTTCGGCTCCTACGAAGCCTGGAAGGGCGAATTCGAAGCCGCAGCCGGTGCCGCCGGCGGCTGGGCACTGCTGGTGTACGACTCGTTCTCGAACCAGCTTCGAAACGTCGTCGTCGACAAGCACGACCAGGGCGCACTCTGGGGCTCGCACCCGATTCTGGCGCTCGACGTCTGGGAACACTCCTACTACCACGACTACGGCCCAGCCCGCGGTGACTTCGTCTCGGCGTTCTTCGAAGTCGTCGACTGGGACGAACCTGCTTCCCGCTACGAGCAGGCCGTCGAACTCTTCGAGTAACGCCCAGAAAACCCCGATATTTCTTTCGACTGCTCGCACCTGACGCGAAGCGCCGTCGTGTTCGTCGCTACGCTCTCTGCTGTCTGCTACACCCCGAGTCGTGACGCCGGGCTCAGTCTTCGAGAAGTGCCTCGACGTCGAGGTCGTCCGCGACGTCCTGGATGCGGTCGTTCAGCGCCGCGAAGTTCCGCCCGGTGTCGGTCGCGTCGAAGCCCGCGAACACGCCGACCGGCTTGTCGCCGACGAACGTCCGGAACTGCTCGAACGTGTCGAAACCGCGGATGGTGTAGCTGTAATCTGCGTAGTAGAGTGCTTCGTAGGTGTCACGGGTGATGTACCCGTATCGCTCGTTGTCGACGAGGTGAGAGACGTCCACGTCCGCGATGGCTGTCTCGATGTCGTCCCTGAGGTATAGCGGTTGGTGCCCGTCTCGGTCGAAGACCCAAACGTCCCGAAGCGCATCCCCGCCGAACTCCCGGAAGACTTCGACGAATCGGGAGGCTGCATCGCTCATTACCTCCGAGTCTCTCGTATCGTGTGATAAAGGTTGTCTTATAAAACATATGATAGCATACCGGAAGGACGGGTCGGCGGGATTTTCCCCATCGGCCGAGAAGCGACGAGTATGCCGAAGCCGAAAGACGACTTCGACGCGCTGTATGGGTACCTTCTGTACGACCCGGTGGACGTTCTCGACGCCGACTACATGTACACAGTTCCCGAGATTGCGCGGATGCTGCAGGGCCTCGACCCGACGACCGACCTCGACGACGAGACGGAAGACCGACTCGTCGAGTGGACGATTCCGTGGATTATCGCCAACGAGTCGGACTTCGTCATCAACGACCCACGCGGCGACGAACCGGGGTACTTCGGTCTCCACCCGGACGTCGTTCCCGAGGAAGGCGAAGAGTAGCGCACTGTCACGGTCCAGTCGCCCGTTTTCTCGACCATCGTCGCCCGTTTTCTCGACCATCGTCGCCCGTTTTCTCGACTCTCGTCACTCGTCCTTTCGACCATCGTCACTCGTTCTCTCGAAGTGAGATTCTCGCAAACGGTTATTCATCAAGCGAGTGTCGTTTCTAACGACGATGGCTCAGTTCGACAACAAGGTAGCAGTGGTGACCGGTGCAGGCTCAGGGATTGGCCGAGCGACCGCAGAAGCGTTCGCACGGGAGGGAGCGAGTGTCGTCGTTTCCGACGTCGACGTCGAGGGCGGCGAAGAGACCGTCTCGCACATCGAGGCGGCTGGTGGACAGGCGACGTTCGTCGAAACGGACGTGACAGACGAGGACGCGGTGGCCGCCATGGTCGAGACGGCCGTCTCGGAGTACGGACGGCTCGACTTCGCCTGCAACAACGCGGGCATCGGTGGGGAGCAAAAGCCGACTGCCGACCTCTCGTTCGACGAGTGGGAGCGAGTCATCGACGTGAACCTCCACGGCGTATGGCGGTCGATGCGGTACGAAATTCCGGCGATGCTCGACGGCGACGGCGGCGTCGTGGTCAACATGGCGTCGATTCTCGGGCGCGTCGGGTTCGAGAACGCCAGTGCCTACGTCACCGCCAAGCACGGACTGCTCGGACTGACGAAGACCGCGGCCATGGAGTACGCCCAGAAAGGCGTCCGAGTCAACGCAGTCTGTCCCGGCTTTATCGACACGCCGCTCCTCTCGGAAGGTGGCCTCGACGACCCGGAAGCCCGCAAGGGAATCGAGGCGATGCACCCGATGAACCGACTCGGAGACGTGGACGAGATTGCCTCCGCGGTCGTGTGGCTCTGTTCGGAGGGCGCGTCGTTCACGACGGGCGAGGCGCTGACCGTCGACGGCGGGTACACGAGCCGATAACAGGCGATGGTCGCTGGGTGGTGAACGTAGCTACTGACCCATCCGCGCGGCTTTCGCCGCGAGTTCGAGGTCATCCTGCGGTCGCGTGACGATGCTCGGTCCGTGGCCGACGTGAATCTCGGAGAGGTCGTCGCCGACGACTTCGCGGAGTGTGTCGATGCTCTCGACGAGTAGCTCACGGTCGCCTTCCGCGAGGTCGGTGCGGCCGAACGCGCCGTTTGCGAACACGAGGTCGCCCGCGAAGCAGATTCCCGACCCCTGGGAGTAGAAACAGAGGTGGTCGTTTTTGTGCCCCGGCGTGTGGACCGCCTGATACACGTCGTCGCCGATTTGGACGCGCTCGCGGTCTTCGATTCTGTTGTCGACCGCGTTGTAGCCGGTGTCGTAGCCCCACGTTTCCACGTCGAAGGCGTCGCGAACGGCGTCGACGTTGCCGATGTGGTCCGGGTGGGTATGGGTGAGGTAGACCGCATCGAGACTGTCGGTTACCTCGCGGATTTTAGGAACGATGTCGAAGTTGGCACCGGTATCGACGAGTGCTGTCGTCTCGCCTTCGACAAGGAACACGTTACTCGTGAAGGCTTGCACTCCCTGCGCGAGGTTTCGAATCATAGGGCAGGGTAGGGCGAGTGGGGTCTTCGATGTTGTGGGCTTGTGGGCTGAACAGACACCAACTGGCGAGAGCCTTTTAGTGGTAAACTTCCCGAAAATCTATACCGACGCTTCACTACTGTACTGATATGAGTGAGGCCCACGCCCCAGATACTCCTGAAAACACAGTCACAATCGTCAAAGAGGATGACTGGTTCGTCGCGACAGACGAGGCTACGGGTGTGGCTAGCCAAGGAAAAACTCGCTCTGAAGCACTTGCAATGCTTGCAGAGGCAATCGAGCTCCATGAATCACCACTCTCAGCAGTCGAAGAGGAATCTGTCGACACACCCGACGCACCCTGGTTCTAACCCCTACCCTTTGTCAATCAGGCAGCCACTACAGCAAGGAACTCCTCAAATCAGGGGTATTTTTACTACAGACACTAACGGGAAACTACTGTGTCACGGCGGACATTCAGTGGCCAAGAGGTTGTCAAAGCCCTCCGGAAAATGCGATACCGTCCCGCTGGGCGAACCGGGAGCCATGTCCGTCTCGTGTACAAACACCCAGATGGTGAAACGCGTCGTGTGACGGTTCCGATGCACAAAGAGATCGCAACGGGAACCTTACGGAAAATCGCAGAACAAGCCGGTGCAAAGGATTTCGACAGTTTCTGTGATTGGATTGACAATCTTTCGTAAGCCGTTTCTACCCACTAAGGAGAGTCAAACAGCACAAGCGAATTGATGGGTATTAGTAGGCCCCAGCAACGACCAAGAACAAACCCAGGGAACACCATATGCGCCAATATCTCGACCTCGTCACGGACGTTCTCGGCACCGGCCAGTACAAGCCCAATCGGACGGGCGTAGACACCATCTCCGGGTTCTCGAAGCACTACGAAGTCGACCTTCAGGAGGGCTTCCCGCTTCTCACGACGAAGGACCTCTCCGGATTTCGCTGGAACTCGCTCATCCACGAACTCCTGTGGTATCTCTCTGGCGAAGAGCACATTCGGAACCTCCGCGAGGAGACGGGTATCTGGGACGCGTGGGCCGACGACGAGGGGAATCTCGACACGGCCTACGGGCGCTTCTGGCGACGCTATCCCGTTCCGGAAGACGGCTTGCCGGGCGAGGCGTGGCCCGACGAGAGCCACCGCTGGATGAACGACGAGGGTACCTTCGACCAACTCGCCTACGTCCTCGACACGCTTGACGAGAATCCCAACTCTCGCCGGATGGTCATCAACGCGTGGCACCCCGCGAACGCGGCCGTCTCGACGCTCCCGCCGTGTCACTACACGTTCGTCTTCAACGTTCAGGGAGACCGGCTCAACGTCCACCTGACGCAGCGTTCGGGTGACATCGCGCTCGGTATCCCGTTCAACATCGCGGCGTACGCGATTCTCGCCCAAATCGTCGCCCAACGGAAGGGGTTCGAACTCGGGAAGTTCGCGCACACGATTGTCGACGCCCACGTCTACTGCGGCACTGGCGAGCGCGGCGCGTGGTACGGCGACCACCTCGACGAACTCCAGTCCCGACTGGCGGACGTCGAGTCGCGAGAGGACTACCTCGACGTGCGCGAGTGGCTTCTCGACACCGCGCCCGAGGAAGCCGAGGGCGAAGAACACTACGACCACGTGCCCGGACTGCTCCTGCAGGCCTCGCGCGAGCCTCGTGAGCGCCCGACGCTCGACGTGGCCGACGTGCCACTGTCGGACCTGACGTTCGACGATATCGTCCTCCGCGACTACGACCCGGCAGAGGGAATTCGCTTCTCGGTGGCCGAATGACGGGCGACACTACTGAGGAGGGCACGTCCGGGAATGGCACTGCCGAGGGGACCCCCCAGTTCGTCCTCGTCGCCGCCGTCGCCGCGAACGGCGTCATCGGCCGCGACGAGGGCATGCCGTGGCACCTCCCCGAGGACATGAAGCACTTCAAGCAGACGACGATGGGCCATCCGGTCGTCATGGGGCGGACGACCTACGAGAGCATCGCCCGGCAGATAGACGGCCCGCTGCCCGGTCGCCACAGCATCGTCCTCACGAGCCGTGATATCGACCTTCCGGACGGTGCGGAGACGGTGTCGTCGCTGGACGAGGCTGTCGCCGCTGCCGAAAACGCCGCGGACGAGATGGGCGTCGAGACGGTCTACGTCGTCGGCGGGGCGACCGTCTACGAGCAGTTTTTCGACCGCGCCTCGAAACTCGTCCTTACCGAACTCGATACCGCCTACGACGGGGATACGCACTTCCCCGAGTGGGACACCGAGGAGTGGGTCGAAATCGACCGCGACGACCGCGACGAGTTTTCCTTCGTGGAATACGAGCGACGAGATGGAGCGGAGGACGAACGATGACAGATTCCATCGACACCGAGTGGGAGTACAAAATCATCCGAACGAGCGACGGCGGCCTGTTCAGCGGCGACACTGGTCCGATGGAAGACGCGCTGAACTCGCTGGGTGGCGATGGCTGGGAACTCGTCGATACCATCTCCGACTCCCGCGGGGCGGGTGCCGGAAGCGGACAGACGGCACTCGTGTTCAAACGGCCGCAATCGTAAGATTGTGAGCGTAAGGCCGCAAGCGTAACCAGACTGACGGGCGTACTTGGGTGGACCCCTGTCACCGTCAACGTTCACCCTTCGAGCGTTCTGAAGAGTGGATTCGACCCGTCGTTCTCGATTGTCACCAACTCCTCGCCGTCGACCGTCACCGTGAACGACTCGTACTCGCTCGGAACCGAGACGACCGCATCCAGCTTCGTTCTCGGGGTGCAGTCCTCGCTGGGGGGCTTCTCACTGTCTTCGTCTGGACTCGTCGTGAGTCGGTAGACGTAGACGCCGTCTGCCTGTTCCTCGACCGTGCCCTCGATTCGGACGCTCGGCGCGTCGTGAGTGAACGTGCGGTTGAATACGAATGTCGTCCGGTCGCCTGCCGGTGCGCGAGCGACCCACGAGGTCGGCGCGGATTCGTCGGGCCCGAGACACCCCGTCGCGGCCGCGGTAGACGAAGTGGGTGAGACAGTCAGGTCAGTCGGCGTGGCGAACGCGACGACGCCAGCGCCGACGACCAGTCCGACGAACAGCGCTGCGAGCACCGCGGTCGCCGGGTACGAAGTGGAGGGCATATCTGAATAGACGGTCCGAAACCCGATAAGAGAGGGGTGTGCTGCCGATAGGTTATCCGAGGCTACCCTCCATTTCGAGTTCGACCAATCGGTTGAGTTCGACCGCGTACTCGATTGGGAGTTCTTTCGTGATGGGTTCGATGAACCCCGACACGATGAGTTGCTTCGCCTCGTCGTCGTCGAGACCGCGCGACTGGAGGTAGAACACGTCCTCGTCGCCAATCTTCCCGACTGTCGCCTCGTGGGCGACATCCACCCGGTTCTCGTTGATTTCGATGTGAGGCATCGTATCCGAGAGCGAGTCGTTGTCGAACATCAGCGCGTCGCACTCGACGGAACACGACGAGTCGGTCGCTCCGTTCGAGATGCGGACCAGACCGCGGTAGTTGGTGCGGCCGCCCTTCCGGGAGATAGACTTCGAAACGATGGTCGACTTCGTCTCGGGGGCGTTGTGGTAGACCTTCGCGCCGGTGTCGATGTTCTGGCCCTCGCTGGCGAAGGCGATGGTGATGTGATTGTCGGAGGCGCCGCGACCCTTGAGAATTGTCGCGGGATAGAGCATCGTCACTTTCGAGCCCATCGAGCCCGAAATCCACTCCATACGACCGCCTTTGTCGACGAGCGCGCGCTTGGTGTTGAGGTTGTAGGTGTTCTTCGACCAGTTCTGGACGGTCGAGTACTGCACGTGAGCACCCTCCTTGACGAACACCTCCACGCAGCCAGAATGGAGGTTAAACACGGCGTACTTTGGCGCGGAACAACCCTCGATGTAGTGGACCTCGGAGTTCTTCTCGGCGACGATGAGCGTGTGTTCGAACTGGCCCATCCCCGCGGAGTTCATGCGGAAGTACGCCTGTACCGGCATGTCGACAGTGACGCCCTCGGGAACGTAGACGAACGAGCCACCGGACCAGATGGCACCGTGAAGCGCGGCGAACTTGTTGTCGCTCGGAGGGACGCACTTCGTCATGAAGTACTCCTCGACGATATCGGGGTGGTCGCGGACGGCCTTGTCCATGTCCATGAAGATGACGCCCTTTTCTTCCCACTGCTCGCGCATGTTCTGGTAGACGATTTCGGACTCGTACTGCGCGCCGACGCCGGAGAGAGCGTTCTTCTCCGCTTCCGGGATGCCGAGTTTGTCGAAGGTGTCCTTGATGTCGTCCGGCAGGTCGTGCCAGTCGCGGACGCCACCCCGTGTCTCGACGTCGGGTCGGATGTACGGAATGATGGCGTTTACGTCCACCTCCGAGAGGTCGGGTTGGCCGGGCCAGCCACTCGGCATCGGCATCTTCTGGAACTGCTCAAGGGCGCGGAGACGCCGCTCCAGCATCCACTCGGGTTCGTCTTTGTCTTCGGAGATGACTCTGACCGTCTCCGCTGTCAGACCCTTCTCGACCTCGAAGGCCGACTTTTGTTCTTTCTTGAAGTCGAACCGGGTCTGTACGTCAGTATCTTCGAAGTGTTTCTCCTCTCGGGTGCTCATACGTTCGGGTATCGGCACCCGAACGGTAAGAGCATGTCCGCTCTACAGCCCCTCACACGCGTGAATACAAGATAGTCTGCCAGACGAGGACGTAGTCCGTCAGGCGAGATCAGTGTTCTCGTCTGGTTCGAACGCGCCACTTTCATCGACTGCACTCCCCCTCCACGTCAACCAGTGACAGACATACAACATATATTCGAGGACGGCGTACGGGGCGGTATGGGTGCTCGATTCGAAGTCTACGCGGACGCAGAAGGGAAGTATCGCTGGCGACTCGTCCACGACAACGGGAACATCCTCGCCGACTCCGGGGAGGGGTACGCGTCGAAACAGAAGGCCAAACAGGGGATAGAGAGCGTGAAAACCAACGCACCCGACGCCCCAGTCGTCGAGAAGTAACCGCGGACGCGTGAACCCCACACCCCTGCCGCGTGTGGAGGCTTTTTCCGCCTCGGGAACGGACCACGGGGTAATGACGAACGTTGCCGCTGTGCGAGTGGTGGTTCTTCGATGAACCGAAACGACAAACAGGCGTACGACCGCGGTACGTCGCTGTTCTCTCCCGACGGCCGCATCTATCAGGTCGAGTACGCTCGTGAAGCCGTCAAACGCGGTGCGCCCGTCGTCGGCGTCCGGACGAAAGACGGCGTCGTGCTCGCTGCCCGTCGCTCTGCCCGTTCGCCGCTTCTGGAAGCGGGGAGCATCGAGAAGCTCCACAAAATCGACGAGGGGCTCGGAGCCGCCAGCGCCGGGCACGTCGCAGACGCCCGCAAGCTCGTCGACTTCGCCCGTGAGACGGCACAGAGAGAGCGCCTCCGCTACGATGAGCCAATGAGCGTCGAATCACTCTCGAAGGCTATCACCGACAACATACAGGAGAGCACGCAGTACGGCGGCACGCGCCCCTACGGTGCCTCCCTCCTCATCGGCGGGTACGACGACCAACCGCGTCTGTTCGCGACCGACCCCTCGGGAACGCCGCACGAGTGGCGCGCAGTCGCCATCGGCGGCCACCGAGAAGACGTGCAGGCCGTCCTCGAAGACAACTACTCCGACGACCTCTCACTCGAAGACGGTCTCCTTCTGGCACTGCAGGCGCTCGCCGAGTCTGATTCGGAGCTGAACGCCGAGGAACTGGACGTTGCGACGGTCTCCGCGGATGGCTACGAGACGGTCGGTGCGGACGAGGTCGCCGAAGTGTTCGCCGAAGTCGCCGACGAGCACGAAGACGAGCAGCCCGACGAGGAGTAAATGACGAACGGGAACGACGCCACCGGACAGTCACCGACGACACACGGCGTGACCCTCGACCGAATCGCCGTCTACCCGGTGAAGTCACTCGACCCGGAGTTCGTCGAGACCGCCGACGTCGTCGAAAACGGTGGGCTCGGTGGCGACCGCGAGTACGCCATCTTCGACGCCGACGGAAACTACGTCAACGGGAAGCGAGAGCGTGCAATCCACCGAATCCGGAGTTCGGTCGACCTCGACGACCGGACGATTCACCTCGCTGCGCCCGGACAGGACGACTACCGCGGCCCTATCGACGAAGCCGACGACTGGCTCTCGTCGTACTTCGGATACGACGTCGAACTCCGGCGCGACACGGCCGGTGGGTTCCCCGACGACACCGCCGCGACGGGTCCGACAGTCATCTCGACCGCGACTATCGAAACGGTCGCGTCGTGGTTCGAGGGCGTCGATACCGACGAGATGCGCCGGCGACTTCGTCCGAATCTCGAACTCGACGCACCCGACCCGTTCTGGGAGGACCACCTGTTCGACACTCGCGAGACGACCGTCGAATTCGAGGTCGGAGACGTGTCGTTCCGAGGCGTCAACCCCTGTCAGCGCTGTGTCGTCCCGACGCGTGACCCAGACACCGGTGTGGAAACGCCCGACTTCCGAACGACGTTCATGACGCGCCGCCGCGAGACGCTCCCCGAGTGGTCCGGTGGCGACTGGTTCGACCACGACTTCCGTCTCATGGTCAACACGAGCGTTCCGGACTCCTCGTGGGGCGAGACGCTCGCCGTCGGCGACGAGGTCGTCGTCGGCGACATCGTCTCTGCCTGAGTCACGTCCGGCACTTTTCTCACCTCGACCCACCTCGACCCACCTCGACCCACCTCACCTCAACTCACCTCACTTCGCCGACACCCTCGTATTTACGTCGCAGCACGGGCGACGAGAGATATGTTCACACTCACCGATGCAACCGTCGTCGACGTAGATGGGGTGCGAGAAGCGAACGTCGTCGTCGACGAGGCGACCGGCAGAATCGACTCGGTCGGCGACCGAGTCGACGGAGAGGAACGAGACGTGTCGGGACTGTTCGTCGCCCCCGGTCTCGTCGATGCACACGTCCATCTGATGATGGACGGACGACCCGACGTTTCGGGGTACAAGCACGAACCCGTCGAACGCGCCTGCTACCGCGCGGCCGCCAACTTACGACACACGCTCGCTGCGGGCGTGACGACGGTCCGCGACCTCGGCGCACCGGGTAACGTCGCGACGAGCGCGAAAGCCGCTGTCGCCGCGGGCGAACTCGACGGCCCGCGAATCCACGCTGCTGGCGAAAATATCGTCATGACTGGAGGACACGGCCACTGGTTCGGCCGCGAGGCGGACGGTCCCGAGGAAGTCCGAAAGGCGGCCCGCGAGCAACTGAAACGCGGTGCTGACGTGGTGAAGTGCATGGCAACCGGCGGCGTTCTCACCGAGGGCGCAATCACCGGCGCGCCAGAACTCACCGAAGCGGAGATGCGTGCAATCGTCGAGGCGGCGAGCGCGAAAGGCATCCCGACTGCCGCGCACGCCCACGGGGAGACGGGCATCAAGAACGCCGCTCGCGCCGGTATCACCAGTATCGAACACGGGATGTTCATGGACGAGGAGGCGGCGAGCCTGCTCGTCGAAAACGGCACCTACTGGGTGCCGACTGCGTCCGCCGTCCGGGAAATCGTCGAAGCGGGCGTCGAGGCTGGTATTCCCGAAGAGGCTGTCGCGAAGGCCGAAGACGCCGCCGGACGGTTCGAGGTCGCGTGGGAGCACGCGCTCGACGCGCGCGTGACAATCGCGATGGGGACCGATGCCGGGACACCCGTCAACGACCACGGACAGAACGCCCTCCGCGAGATGGAACTGATGGTCGAATACGGACTCTCGCCCGACGAGGCGCTGGAAGCCGCGACAGTCAACGGTGCCGACTTGCTCGGCCTCGACGACGTCGGGAAAGTCGCCGAGGGGTACGTGGCCGATTTGGTCGTCCTCGACGCCGACCCGAGCGAAGACGCGAGTGCGTGGCGGACCGTCGAAGGGGTGTATCGCGAGGGGGTAAAAGTCGTCTAATCGCAACACGGCAGGGGGTGTCACGGCCGATTTGAAGCGACAACCTTTTACGAAACCACGCGGTAACAGTGTATGTACCAACGTGCTCTGTTGGTGTAGTCCGGCCAATCATATCACCCTCTCACGGTGATGACCAGGGTTCGAATCCCTGACGGAGCACTTCTCTGACGAACTACCTTCTGAGCGACCGCTGTGCGTGTCGCTCGGACTGCGAGTCCGTGTGTGCGGCGGAAGGGATTCGAATCAGGGAGCGAAGCGACCGTGGTTCGAATCCCTGACCGAAGATAGCGGCACCTGACCAGCGATGCCACCCGCTGACAGAGCCGATTCCCTACCTATTTCCCCATCGCTCTACTAGCCGAACGAGGATGTTACTCGCGGGAACGGTCGTCGCGGACGCGACCACCATCATCGAAGACGGCGCAGTCGTCACCGAGGGCGACCGTATCGTCGCAGTCGGCGAGCAGGAGACACTCGTGGAGACGTACCCGGACCACGAGCGCCGGGAACTCGATATCGTCGCACCGGGGCTCGTCGGCGGTCACGTTCACTCGGTCCAGTCGCTCGGTCGCGGTATCGCCGACGACACCGCACTGCTCGATTGGCTGTTCGACCACGTGCTCCCGATGGAAGCGGGCCTCGACGCCGACGGAATGCGCGTCGCGGCGGAACTCGGCTATCTCGAATGTATCGAGTCGGGAACGACCGGCGTCGTCGACCACTTGTCCGTCCGTCACGCCGACGAAGCCTTCGAAGCGGCGGGTGAGATGGGCATCCGCGGGCGACTCGGGAAAGTGCTCATGGACTCGAACTCGCCCGACGGGCTCCAGGAGGACACCGACGACGCACTCGCCGAAACGGAGGCCCTCATCCGACGCTATCACGACACCTTCGATGGGCGACTCCAGTACGCGGTTACGCCGCGCTTCGCCATCACGTGTTCCGAAGACTGCCTCCGCGGAGCGCGAGAACTCGCCGACGCCTACGACGGCGTCCGTATCCACACCCACGCGAGCGAGAACCGAGACGAAGTTGCCACCGTCGAATCCGAGACGGGAATGCGAAACATCCACTGGCTGGACGAAGTGGGGCTGACCGGCGACGACGTGGTGCTCGCCCACTGCGTCCACACCGACGACTCCGAACGCGAGGTGCTCGCAGAGACCGGGACGCACGTCACCTACTGCCCGTCGTCGAACATGAAACTCGCCTCGGGTATCGCGCCCATCCGCGACTACCTCGACCGCGGTATCAACGTCGCGCTCGGAAACGACGGCCCGCCGTGTAACAACACGCTCGACCCCTTCACGGAGATGCGGCAGGCGAGTCTCCTCCAGAAAGTCGACTCGCTCGACCCGACGAGTACCCCCGCCGCGACCATCTTCCAGATGGCGACGATAAACGGAGCCAAAGCCGCCGGATTCGACCGCGTCGGCGCACTCCGCGCTGGCTGGAAAGCCGATATCGTCGGTCTCACCACCGACCTGACGCGTGCGACACCCCTCCACGACGTACTCTCTCACCTCGTCTTTTCTGCCCACGGCGACGACGTGGTGTTTACCATGGTCGACGGCGACGTGCTCTACGACGACGGTGAACACGTCCACGCCGACGCCAACCGAATCCGCCGGCAGGCCCGCGAGTATGCCGACGCTCTCGGCGACGACTGAGTGACTGTCCGGGGGCTATACGGCCGCCAAACCAGCCGCCACCGTCGCTTCTTTCTGTCCGCTCGCGACACCAGCAGTATGGCAGTTCTTCTCCGCGCCGCTACGGAGTCCGACCTTCCTGCGATTCGAGACATCTACGCGCCGTTCGTCGACGAGACGGCGATTACCTTCGCCTACGACTCACCGACTGTCGAGGATTTGCGGACGAAACTCCGACAAAAGACGCATCACCCGTGGCTCGTGTGCGAACTCGACGGACGCGTCGTCGGCTACGCCTATGCCGGTCCCGTTCGCGAGCGAGACGCCTACCAGTGGGCGGTCGAAGCCTCCGTCTACGTCGACCCAGAGTACCAGCGTCGCGGCATCGCCCGCGGTCTGTACGCGGCGCTCTTCGAGATTCTCGAACGACAAGGCTACGTCACCGCCTACGCCGTGATTACGACACCCAACCCCGCTAGCATCGCGTTTCACGAGTCGATGGGCTTCGAGCGCGTCGGCCGATTCGATGCGGTGGGCTACAAACACGGCACGTGGCACGACGTGGAATGGTGGGCACACGACCTTCGCGCCCGCCCCGACGACCCGCAAACACCGTCGTCGGTGTCGAAGGCGAAAGCGTGCGACTGGTGGGACTCTGCACTCGACCGCGGTGCGTCGCTGGTCGACGATGCGTCTGGAAACTAACTGCGACCGTAGTTCGAGAATTTGCCGTTGTTGTGAAATCGCGTCTCTAGACGCTCAGCGTCGGGGACTGCTCGTCGTCTGGCGCGTCCGCGGCCTCGTCGGCCTCCTCGCCGCGTTCGCTCACGTAGTGTTCGACACCTGCCGAGAGCATCGACTCCCAGTCGTCGAACGTCGAGTTCGCTTCGACGTGTCGGTTCCACTCGTGGTCGGGAATCGACTCGAACGATTCCTGGTCTGTGACTTCGAACCCGCTCGCGGCGACGAACTCGTCGATAGACGTCGCATCGCAGTGCGAGTCGACCCACGACGGCGGGAATAAATCTGCAAGCGTCACTTCACCACCCAGACCACCGATTGCAACATCAAGTGATGCTGGTCGGTCCTCGGCCTCACCCATATCCGCTCCTTTGTCTGATTGCATAACGGTGTTGCGGTTGCCGCCGATGTTTGCGGCCGTTCAGTTGGTCGAGACGATTTCGACCACGTCGCGGTGGTCGAGTTCGTGGTCCGACCCGATTTGGCGTTTGGAGTGGCAGTCGATACCGTGGAGGAGGCCGTCGCCGATGTCGGAGTGGAGGTGGTACGCGAAGTCCTCGGTCGTCGAGCCTTCGGGAAGGATGAAGCAGTCGCGGAAGACGCCCTGCGTGTCGGACTTGCCGTTGGCGCTTCCCGGGAAGATTGCAATCGCACCCATCACGTCGAACAGCGCCGTTTCGAGGGACTGCTGGACGCCCGTGCCGTCGTACTCGGTGACGAACTCCCGAATCTGTTCGAGACCTGCTTCCTGTTCCTCGCTCACGTCGCCGACGATATCAAAGTCGTCGTCGCCGGGGCGGTAGTCGACGACGCCACCCTCTTCGGCCTTCTTCAGTGCCTTCTCCGCGTGGGCGCTCGTCGGGACGAACGTCAGGTGGTCGTAGTCGGGGTCCGACGTGATTTCCTCGTAGTTCTCTTGGGAGACCGGCTTGTCCATCTTGTTCGCCGCGATGATGATTGGCTTCGTGCGCTTGCGAATCTCGCGGGCGAGGTCCTCTTTGTCCTCGTCGTCCCACTCGTCGGGGTCGAGGCCGATGTCCAACGCGAGGATGATTTGCTTGATTTCGTCTTTGTTCGTCTTGAACGCCGACATCTGCTCTGCGAGGTCGACTTCGATGTCCTTCTCCTCGCCGTGGTAGCCCGAGCGGTATCGGTCGATTCCTTTCTCCAGAATGCCGAGATACCACATGTCGAGTTCGTTTTCGAGGAAGTCGATGTCTTCGCGTGGGTCGTGGCCCTCCGTGGCCTCGCCTTCGATGTCCGTCTCGCCGGAGAAGTCGACGACGTGAACGAGTACGTCGGCTTCGTTGAGGTCGGTCAAGAACTGATTTCCGAGGCCCTTCCCCTCGTGAGCACCCGGGATGAGACCCGCGACGTCGACGAGTTTAACGGGGACGTAGCGCATTCCATCGTCACAGTAGCCGACTGAGGGCGTGCACGATTCGTCGAATTCGGGGGCCGCACACTCGACGCGGACGTACGCCTCGCCGATGGATGGGTCGATAGTCGTGAATGGATACGCCCCCTCCGGAACGTCGTTCATCGTCGCCGCGTTGAAGAAACTCGATTTCCCGACGGATGGTTTTCCGACGAGACCGATCTTGTAACTCATTCGTTGGTCGGACTGGTGGCTCGAACGCTAATAACGGTTCGACGTTGGACGCCGTTTGCGTGATATTAGCACCCAATATACCCGCTAGACGGTGGTTCTGTAGACGCGACCCCAGGGTATCGACCCCGAAAGATACCGTCTAGTTTCGCAGTTCCGTACTTCGTGGCTATCTTCTATCGCTCCGCGTCCGGTGGCTCTTTGTCCTCACATCCCCGACACCCGGCAATGACTGACCGGGACGAGACGACGACAGAGCGTTCGCCCGATGCCGACGAACCTGCTCGCGGGGACACCTTCGGCGTCGGCGTCCACGTCACAGAGACCGAACTTCGATTCGTGGTGAACGTCCCATCCGACATCGACTCCGGCTGGACCGACCCCGACGAATTCCAGCGACTCGTCGAGCGCGCCACGTGGGAGCGCCTCGACCAAGAGCAAGTCCTCCGAGCTATCGCCACTCACAACCCCGTCGACGAGACGGTCTTTCTCGGTCGTATCACCCTCACACCCGACGGGACCGTCGTCGCTCACGACCTCAGTGAACCGGTGTTCGACGCCGAGTAATCCCACTCCACCTCTCCCAGTACGTGTGACTACGACAGATTTCGACACGTCATCGGCTATTCGCGAGATGCAGGACGCTGCACTCAGTCGCGCGCTGACAGACGACGCAAGCGCCCGACAGTCGCTCGCTATCGCCGGTGCGTTGGAACCCGCTCGTCAAGAGGCGACGAGCACCGACTTCGACACCGACGGAGTTCCCTTCGCTGCGTCACTCGCGTTCGTCTCGACGCTCTTTGCCCATCGTCGGCTTCGAGACTCACTCCGTGGTGTGGTGTCTGCGACAGACGACTCCGCTTGGTATCCGAGCGGGACTCCCGCTCGCGTCGACGACGAACTCGTCGTCCGCGGGGCGCAACTCGCAGTCGAACGACTCGACGCTTCACCTTCGCAACTCAGTTCGCTCGGTGACGTAGACGTCCGCAAGCTTCGAACAGAAGAGTGAGAAGAAAATCGGCGGTTGCGGGACGGCCACGGGGCGGTATGCGTGCCGCCTCCGCGTGGGTGCCTCTGACTAAATTAGCGTGTCGCATCCGTCGTGACGTGGAACGGCCGTCCCAGCCCCGCCGTCGTTATGCCCGGTTACTTGTCGTTGTTCGCGTGCTCTGGCGGACCGCCAGACGTTCCGTCGTCGGTCTCGCTGTCTTCTTCGTCCTCGTTATCTTCGCTGTCTTCTTCGTCGTCGTCAGCTGAGCTCTCGGTCGAGGTGTCGTCCGAGTCGCCGTCCGCCTTGTCTTTCCCGTTCTTGGCGTGTTCCGGCGGACCGCGTTCTTTGCCGTCCTTGTCAGACGCGTTCTTCGAGTTCCCCGGTGCCTCGCCGTTCTTGCCCGCGTGGTCGGGGCGCTTCTCGTCGGCGTTCCCCGGGTTGTTCTCGGTCACGAAGTCAGAGACGGCCTGTCCCATCGGTCCGTCAGTGTCCATCTCCTGGATGCGGTCGACGAAGGCGCTGACCAGCGTTCCGAACGGGTCGTCTTCCGAGACTTCACCCTGCAGCGTCACCGTCGTTTCGGCGGTCTGGCCGTCGTACTCGGCGATGATGTCCACGGTGGTGTTCTGGAGCGGTGCCGCGAGTTCGACCGTTCCGTCACTGCCGGTCTCGTATTCACCAGCATCGGTGTAGTTGCCCGTGACGCTGACCGTCGCATTCTCGACGGCTTCACCGTCCTCGGCCACGCTGATAGTGACCGTCGCGTTCTCGTCCTGCGATACGGAGACCGAAAGGTCGTCACCACCAGCCGTGACCGTTGCCTCCGCGGTCAGGTCGTTGTACGTCGCGACGACGCTCAGGTCGGTCTCGTTTACCGGTTCATCGAACGAGACGGTCCCGTCTGCGTCCGTCTCGTACGTGCTGTTGTCGAAGTCGGTGCCGTTGACCTGCACCGTCGCGTTCTCGACTGGCTCACCGTACTGCGTGACGGTCGCCGTCACCGTGTCGTTGGCGTCGTCAGCCTCGACCGACACGTCCAGCGACGCTTCGAGCGGAACGAGCGTGGCAGATTCGGTCGTGCTGTTGTTCCCGTCGGTCGCAGTGACCGTCACGTTCACCTGCTCTTCCGGGTTCGGGAGTTTGACTGTCCCGTTCGCGTCCGTCTCGTACGTCCCGTTTCCACTGTAGTTCTCGTTCGATTCGACGAGAACTGTCGCGTTCTCGATGGTCGAGTCGTTCTGCGTCACCGTCACCGTGGCGTTCCCCGTCTCGGTATCCTGTGCGATACCGATGTCGAGTGTCGCCTCGGCACTCGCTGCACCGACAGTCGCGGGAACCATCGCGACGGCGACCATCGCGACGACCATGACTGCCGTTGTGAGTTTGGTTCTGTCCATTGCATCTCCCTCTGTGAACCCCACCACGGTAAAAGGGGGAAACGCTATCCTCGGTTTTCGCTGAATTTCACGCCGTTTAACGGAATTGAATCCGGCTTTCGTCTGGCGATTTCGCTCGTTAGGTCAGATTCGAGGCTGAATCGGCTTACCCTTCGTTGTCGCTGTCGGTCACCGTCGGTCACCGCCCATCGGGCGGTGTCCGACCATGCGGCCGACCGGGTGGTACCACGTATTGACGGGAGCGTACTCGGGTGCTGCTGCTCACGGTGTGATCTCTAGTCCACGAGTAGCCGCGGGGAGGAGAGGCGAAGAGGTCTACGAGAGTGCTGCCGCTCGCGGACTTATTGTGAGTGTGCGACTGCACACTCGCTCGTCTGTAAATGAAAAAAGCCCACTGGACAGCAGTCCAGTGGGCTTTCTATGAATAGGGGCGGCGAACTGGATTTCCCAGAGGATCGCTCACTCCAGTACTGACCAGAACGCAGGTGAGCTTAACTTCCGTGTTCGGGATGGGTACGGGTGGAACCTCACCGCTCTGGCCGCCGTAATGCCGATTGACGGAATCGAACCGTCTTCATACCATACCAATATCGGTCTGGCCTCGTCTCCGTGTGTACGTGCAATCCAGTTTGCGCCTGGACCCGTTCCCGAGTCTCAGTGCGTATGAATGTGGCTTGGACTGTTAGTGCTCGCGGGCTTAACAACTCGTTGCCTCGTTGCGTACACCCCGAGTCTATCGAACTCGTCTTCTACGAGTGTCCTCAGTGGAACTTCTTTTCCGTGTGGGTTTCGAGCTTAGATGCGTTCAGCTCTTACCCCGTGGTGCGTAGCTGCCCGGCATCTGCCCTCTCGGACAACCGGTACACCAGTGGCACCCATTCGTAGTTCCTCTCGTACTATACGAACGTTCACGTCAAGTTCCTTCACACCCCCAATAGATAGCAGCCGACCTGTCTCACGACGGTCTAAACCCAGCTCACGACCTCCTTTAATAGGCGAACAACCTCACCCTTGCCCGCTTCTGCACGGGCAGGATGGAGGGAACCGACATCGAGGTAGCAAGCCACCGGGTCGATATGTGCTCTTGCCGGTGACGACTCTGTTATCCCTAAGGTAGCTTTTCTGTCATCTACGGGTCCCATGAATGAACCTCGTAGGTTCGCTAGACCACGCTTTCGCGTCAGCGTCACTCGTTGGGAATGACACTGTCAGACTTCCGTTTGCTCTTGCGCTCTTCCACGAGTTTCCGACTCGCGTGAGGAAATCTTTGGGCGCGCTCGATATCTTTTCGAGCGCGTACCGCCCCAGTCAAACTGCCCGGCTACCGGTGTCCTCCGCCAGGAGTGAGAGTCGCAGTCACTAACGGGTAGTATTTCAATGTTGCCTCGGTGGCCCGCTGGCGCGGGTACCTGTGTAATGGCTCCTACCTATGCTGCACATTAGCGACCACGTCTCAGCGACAGCCTGCAGTAAAGCTCTATAGGGTCTTCGCTTCCCCTTGGGGGTCTCCAGACTCCGCACTGGAACGTACTGTTCACCGGGCCCAACGTTGGGACAGTGACGCTCTCGTTGATCCATTCATGCAAGCCGCTACTGAAGCGGCAAGGTACTACGCTACCTTAAGAGGGTCATAGTTACCCCCGCCGTTGACAGGTCCTTCGTCCTATTGTACTAGGTGTTCAGATACCCGCACTGGGCAGGATTCAGTGACCGTACGAGTCCTTGCGGATTTGCGGTCACCTATGTTGTTACTAGACAGTCGGAGCGTCCGAGTCACTGCGACCTGCTCGGTCAAGAGCAGGCATCCCTTATCGCGAACTTACGGGACTAACTTGCCGAATTCCCTAACGTCGGTTGATCCCGACAGGCCTTGGCTTGCTCTGCCAGCGCACCTGTGTCGGATCTCGGTACGAGCTTCTTGCTTGTCTTTTCACGGGCTCTAGGTACCGCCGAGTTTCCCTATCTCGCCATTCGTCCGCTTCGTGCCATTACGGCTTCCACGGATTTCGACGATTCGACGGGGCGAAGGCCCCGCTCGGTGTTTCCTAAAGCGTCGACTTTCGCTGCAA
Organism: Haloferax larsenii; assembly: GCF_024730625.1. Lineage (NCBI taxonomy): Archaea > Methanobacteriati > Methanobacteriota > Halobacteria > Halobacteriales > Haloferacaceae > Haloferax > Haloferax larsenii. Next base: position 2,677,277 of record NZ_CP078063.1, on the reverse strand, counting down.
GAAGGTACTGGAATATTAACCAGTTTCCCTTTCATCTATTTCGAATTACGGATAGACTTAGGATCGACTAACCCTCGGCTGATTGACAGTGCCGAGGAACCCTTGCGCGTAAGGCCGTCGGGGTTCACACCCGACTCTCGCTGCTACTGAGACCATGATTTTCGTTGCTGCTCGGTCCACACGAGTTCTCACCCGTGCTTCCACCCAAACAGTATGCCAACCTACGAGATCGCCCTAATGGGCGCTGTTAGGTCTCGGAGGTGGATTTGAGCCCCGATCATTTTCGACGCCTCGAACCTCGGCCGGTAAGCTGTTACGCTTTTCTTAGAGGGTAGCTGCTTCTAAGCTCACCTCCCGGCTGTTTAGGGCTCGAGACAATCTTCAATCGCACTTAATCCACACTTTGGGTCCTTAACCTAACTCTGGGTTGTCTCCCTCACGGTGCACAAGCTTACCCCGCACACCGGACTCCCTGAGTCGACGACGTTCGTAAGTTCGGAGTTTGACAGGGAAGCGAACTCCTCTCGGAGTCCGGATTCCCAATCGGTCGCTCTACCTCACGAACTATCTCATCAGAGGTCATGCTTCGACATGTTTCGGTTGGAACCAGCTGTTGCCAAGTTCGATGGGCCTTTCACCCCTACACCAGAGTCACGAGAGGGTATTGTAGGACACCAACTCTAACGGGCCTCCACGCAGCTTTCGCCACGCTTCGCCCTGCTCCGGCGTAGATCACTTGGTTTCGGGTCGCATCCGGTTGGCTCCCCGCCCTTGAAGACGGTGGCCCTGGTCAAAGACTGCGGCCGTATCGGTTTCCCTATGCCTCCGGGGGTTCACCCCTTAGACTCGCCAGTCAGATGCACTCCATGGTTCGTTTTTCAAAACGTACGACGTAACATCGGCTTCGTTCGAGTCATACTACGGGATCGCTCCCAGTTCTTTCGTCGAACGACCTTTTATGCCACGTCGCTCTATCGCCAACTGATTTCAAGCCCTATTGCACCGCCCTTTTCGGGGTGCTTTTCAGCGTTCGCTCACGCTACTTGTTCGCTATCGGTCTCGAGGAGTATTTAGTCTTCGCAGTTGATGCCTGCAAAATTCACGAGGGATATCCAACCCCCGCTATTCTGGAACAACCCCGGGACCTGTCTCTTACGTTACGGGGTTTTCACCCTGTATCACGCTCCATTCCAGAAGACTTCACGTAAGATCCAGGTCCGTTATGGGTAGTCCGTACACCACATTGCCCGAAGGCTTCGGTTTGGACTGTATCGCGTTCACTCGCCGTTACTAACGACATCGCGGATTGCTTTCTTTTCCTGCTCCTACTAAGATGTTTCAATTCGGAGCGTTCCCCATTGCGCTAGGCAATTGCTGTGGGGATTCCCATTCGGAGATCTTCAGTTCTTAGCCTCCATGCGGCTCCCTGAAGCTTATCGCAGCTTGGCACGTCCGTCATCGGCTCTCGAGCCGAGCTATCCACCAGCTGGCACAGTAGCCAGTTGATATATGTCACTGTGACCCGGAGAACGGGTCCAGTGGACGCCTGGATTGCACGTACACACGGTTTCATCAAACACCCTCGGTGATCTCCGAGGCGTGTTTTCGACCCTTCCCAACCGCGCTTGCGCGGGTTGGTGCATCAGTCGTCAGTATCCATTCTTCCGAAGTGTCTTCCCACACTTAAGGGGAACGATTGTTTCGGAGTGGAGTACTGCTTACCATGGACCCACAGGGATTCGAACCCTGGGCATCCTCCTTGCAAAGGAGGCACTCTACCACTGAGCTATGGGCCCGTGTCAGCCCTAGTAGTTCTAAGGTGTCCGAACGGACGTCGTGGAACTCGGGAGATCGAAAGTGAGCCACCCCGTCGGGGTGGTCTCGGTCGTTAGGAGGTGATCCAGCCGCAGATTCCCCTACGGCTACCTTGTTACGACTTAAGCCCCCTTGCGAAGCCCAGATTCGACCACCGTGTGGTGGCCTCATCCGGACCTCACTCGGGTGCTTTGACGGGCGGTGTGTGCAAGGAGCAGGGACGTATTCACCGCACTCTTCTGAAATGCGATTACTACCGAATCCAGCTTCATGAGGGCGGGTTTCAGCCCTCAATCCGAACTACGACCGAGTTTAGGAGATTAGCGTTCTCTTTCGAGATAGCAACCCATTGTCTCGGCCATTGTAGCCCGCGTGTAGCCCAGCTCATTCGGGGCATACTGACCTACCGTTGCCCGTTCCTTCCTCCGCTTTAGCAGCGGCAGTCCTTCTAATGTACCCAACCAGTCGAAACTGTTGCTGGCAATTAGAAGTGCGGGTCTCGCTCGTTGCCTGACTTAACAGGACGCCTCACGGTACGAGCTGACGGCGGCCATGCACCTCCTCTCTATAGCGTCGTGGCAAGGTCATCAACCTGACCGTCATTACTATAGTCGGAGCTGGTGAGATGTCCGGCGTTGAGTCCAATTAAACCGCAGGCTCCTCCGGTTGTAGTGCTCCCCCGCCAATTCCTTTAAGTTTCATCCTTGCGGACGTACTTCCCAGGCGGCTCGCTTCTCGGCTTCCCTACGGCACAGCACAGGCTCGTAGCCTGTGCCACACCTAGCGAGCATCGTTTACAGCTAGGACTACCCGGGTATCTAATCCGGTTCGAGACCCTAGCTTTCGTCCCTCACCGTCGGATCCGTCTTCTCGAGGTGCTTTCGCCATCGGTGGTCCGTCCAGGATTACGGGATTTCACTCCTACCCCGGACGTACCCCTCGAGCCTTCCGGTCCCAAGCCACGTGGTTTTCACCGGACGCCCGCCAGTTAAGCTGGCGGATTTCCCGATGAACCTTCGTGGCCGGCTACGGACGCTTTAGGCCCAATAATATCGGTCATCACTTGGGCTGCCGGTATTACCGCGGCGGCTGGCACCGGTCTTGCCCAGCCCTTATTCGCCGACCACCTTACGGTCGGAAAAAGCGAGGACTATATGCCCTCGCACTTGGGGTCCCCTTATCGCACTTGCGTGCAGTGTAAAGGTTTCGCGCCTGCTGCGCCCCGTAGGGCCCGGAATCTTGTCTCAGATTCCGTCTCCGGGCTCTTGCTCTCACAACCCGTACCGATTATCGGCACGGTGGGCCGTTACCCCACCGTCTACCTAATCGGCCGCAGCCACATCCTACGACGCCTGAGCGTTTGGGAGAGTCGGCATTCCAGCGTGACTCTCCTATGACCTATTAGCCTCAGTTTCCCGAGGTTATGGGTCTTCGTAGGGTAGTTTGACCACGTGTTACTGAGCTTTTCGCCACGAGTCTAAACTCGTGCAACTAGCATGGCTAAATCGGACCCCAATAGCAATGACCTCCGGCAGGATCAACCGGAATGGGTCGCGACCATTTAAACCTGGTCGCGGGGTGTTGGCGGGTGAATGGCAGCGTAATGCTGTCAAATCACCGTTCAAAGGTCCGAGTTCGTTGACATCCGTTCGGATGTCACCGAACTACTAGGGCTAACATCAGATACCGTCTTGCGGCGTACCGCAGGGGCGGAATCCTCATTTCCTTCGGATTTGAACCAATGCCGTTGTCGGGTATAAACCCGTCGAACTTCATTGGCTCGCTTCCGGTGTGGCAGGACGCGTTGAATCGCCCTGCAATCGCGGTGTGTCGTACGCATTCTTCCGAAATGCCTTGGACCACTTAAGGCCGTCGTATCGTCGGCGGCCCCGGGAGAGTGTATCATCCCGGTAGGCGCCAGACGGCCTTGGGTCGAGAGGCGTTCGAAAGTGAAGCCGTCGGGGGGAGTGCCCCCGTGCACTTCTTCGCATTATTCCGAATGGCACGGGTACATTTAACCTCGTTGATTTAGTAGCTCTGTGAGAAAAATAGACACGACAAGTGGCAAAAATTCACGCGCGTCATTACGTGACATCAGAATGTAGCCAAGTGAAACAAAGTATTAGTTTCGCGCGCGTGCGAAGAGAGACAGTAACGACCAATTGAAAGCGGTTTATAACGGGTCGCTTTATAAGGCCGGAGGTATGATTGAAAAGCGAGCAATGAGTGGGCCGGCAGACTCCATCGAGATTCAGAACGTAGTCGCATCGACCGGAATCGGTCAGGAGCTCGACCTCGAAGCCCTCGCCGACGACCTCCCCGGCGCCGATTTCAATCCAGACAACTTCCCGGGCCTCGTTTATCGGACACAGGACCCGAAGGCGGCAGCACTTATCTTCCGTTCCGGGAAGATCGTGTGTACTGGTGCAAAGAGCATCGACGACGTACACGAGGCGCTCGGCATCATCTTCGACAAGCTTCGCGAACTGAAGATTCCCGTCGACGACGAACCAGAGATTACGGTTCAGAACATCGTCTCCAGTGCAGACCTCGGTCACAACCTGAACCTGAACGCACTCGCAATCGGTCTCGGTCTCGAAGACGTCGAGTACGAACCAGAGCAGTTCCCTGGACTCGTCTACCGGATGGACGAACCGAAAGTCGTTATTCTCCTCTTCGGTTCCGGAAAGATCGTTATCACCGGTGGCAAGCGTACCGACGATGCAGAGACGGCCGTCGAAGAGATCGTCGAGCGTATCGACGCGCTCGGTCTCCTTGGATAGCCGCGTCTGACAACCTTTTTTTGGCCGCAACACGATGAGCGGTGCACCCAAAATTGTAATTAATTAGACAGCCGAACCGGTACAATATGAGTGCGCGGTCAGATATCTCGTTTCTAGTGGGGTCAGAGAGCAGAACGGCGATACTGGATGCTCTCGCTTCTGAGCCGCAACGACCGACTGACCTTGCGAGGTCCTGTGACTGCGCGCGCGAGACGGCACAACGAACGCTCGCAGGGTTCTGTAACAGAGGCTGGGTCGAGAAATCAGATGGTACCTACCGACTCACGCCCGGGGGAAAGATGGTCTACGACCGCTATCAGGAACTCGTCGCATCGGTCGACCGAGCAGACCGTTTGGGTGAGTTCTTGACCAACGTCGGGGACACCGTGATTGACGTCGAGGCTGACGTTCTCGACCAGTTGACGGTTACGACTGCCACTGATGGCGACCCACACGCACCGCTCGACCGGTATCTAACTATCCTCGGCGACGACACGGTAGACAACTTTCGTGGCGTCACCCCAATCGTCAGTCGCATATTCAACGAGTCGGCAGAGAACGTTCTTGGGGCAGAGACGAAAATGGAACTCGTCATCGACGAGAGCGTCTTAGAACGCGCTAAGTCAACGTATACTGACTCACTCGAACTCGCCTACGAGTTAGAACAGTTCTCACTGCGAGTCACCAAAACCGAACTCGACTGTGGCTTGCTCTTGGTCGACGGCCACGGTGCCGTGGCATCGTACGATAAAGACGGAAATATGGCTGCCATCGTCGATGGGAGCGACGAAGCCGTCCTCGAATGGATCGAATCGCTGTACGAGTCAATCAGAGCACAAGCAGTCCCTATCGAAAGACGAGGATAGTGTCGTAACAGAAGCGACACAGTGAAGGTGAAAACAGCGGACGAGTGTGACCGAACCAATCACACGTGATTATTACAATCACATTCGAGGGAGATAAAATATAAGATGTATCTCGTCAAACGCTGATTCGCAGCGGTGCAGAACTGTGCTCTGCGTTCACTTCGGCCCTCCGAAACGCGAGTAGGCGCGCGAGACACGCCTGCTCAGATGTCTACGTCTTCTGTAAGGACGTCTTTGACCACGTCCGGGTCCTCGAGAAGTTGGTGTTTCGTGTAGCTTCCCTCCGCGCTACCACCGCTGTGTTTCGACTGTTCGATGATGTCGAGGAACGCGTGTTCTTTCAGCAGGTCGCGAACACGGCGAAGCGACAGACTATCAGAGCCCTGCTGTCGGCAGATATTCTCGTAGACTTCGTAGACACGACTCGTTCGGAAGCCGTCTTTCTTCTGGTTCGAGAGAGACAGTATCGCGAGTGCTTGAAGAACGTACCGAGAGTGGGGAGTCGACCCCCGAATGAGTTCACGGAACCGGTCGGTCTCTGCGCGCTGGCGCGCCTGCGTGACGAACTCTTCTTTGACTGTGTTCGCACCAGTGGATTGTGCTATCTCTCCTGCGTATCGAAGGATGTCGATAGCCTTGCGGGCGTCACCGTGTTCGCGCGCAGCGAGCGCGGCCGCCCGCGGAATCGTCGACGGGTCGAGCACGTCGTCGCGGAAGGCGTCGCTCCGGGCGTCCATAATATCTCTAAGCTGGTTGGCGTCGTAGGGAGGGAAGACGAATTCACGCTCACAGAGGCTCGATTTGACGCGTTCGTCCATCCGGTCTTTGTACTGTATCTTGTTACTGATACCGATGACGCCAAGCTTGCAGCCAGCGATTTTCCCGGCTTCCCCGGCCCGCGAGAGTTGCATCAAGATATCGTCGTCGCTCAGTTTGTCAATTTCGTCGAGGATGATGAGTACGACGTCGTAGAGGGCGTCGAGAATTCGCCAGAGACGCTTGTAGTAAGTCGAGGTAGAGAGCCCTTTGTCGGGAACTTTGATACTCGTGAGTGCAGGGTCGTTGACGCTGTCGGCAATCGTCTGAACGGCCTGCGTTTCGGTCGTATCCTGTGCACAGTCGACGTACGCAAACGTCGCTTTCACGCCTTCCTCTTCGGCCGTGTCGACCAACCGCTGTGAGACGTATTTCGCACAGAGCGACTTTCCAGTTCCCGTCTTCCCGTAGATAAGAACGTTACTCGGACTCTGTCCGAAGATGGCAGGGTTGACGGCTGTCGCAAGGTTCGAAATTTCGTCGTCGCGACCGACGATACGACCTTCTCCCGGGAGATGATTGATTTCCAACAACTCCTTGTTGGCGAAGATGGGGTCCTCCCGGGTGAAGAGGTCGTCGCTGGCGTTAGGCATGTTCGCAACACACCACGTTTCCGGTGAAAGGGCTTACCATTCGCCGAGGACACACACACCGGATTTCCGGTGAACACCCACGAACCCCCGTTTCCTGTCCACACGAAATGTAGGTTTTGATTCACCGGAAACGAGGTGTGGGGGTTGGAAGGAAAGGCAGGAGGTGGACGATAGAAGGTCTCAAGTGATGGAATCGCCCCTCAGGAGGGGAGTGTAGTGAACTAGCAGGGAAGAGTACAAAGAGTCGATACTCGGGTATAGACTGGAAACGGAGGTGAAGAGCTGAAAAGCAAAATGAGCCGGAAAACAAGGATGGTGGAGGACGAACAGCGATGACGAACACCAGCGTTCTACCAACTTATCACGAAACACGACGGGTCCACACCGACATCTTGTTCGACTCCAACATTCCTCGAGCGAGGAATTTATTCTTGTCTGCGAGTGTATCAATGGTCGGTAACACAAATGAACTATTTAATGATTTCTATACATGCCGTAACAATCGCTCCAATTGGGACAGATGAGAGAAAATAACGAACGAGAAAGAGTGGGTTCGAACCGTGGGTTGCTCCCATCGGAAACGTCGTGACCGAGCCGTGTTCGATGAGTTCTGTGTCTCAATAGGTCCCTGTCGAAAGGAGGCTATCTAGGCTCTCTCAACCGACTTTTCACCGGAAATGAGGTGTGTGGGTTATAAGTTGAACGATTCGATGTGACCTCGGTCTAGGGTGTTACCGTCAGAGAAGGCGAGACGGTCTAACCTGCTGTCTCTCCCCCCGTAGACACTGAACTACGGTTCACCGGAAACCCGGTGTGTCCGTGCCCGTCTTTCCACGCCTTCCTCCCACTTGGGCCAAACCCCACCACACCGTTTCATGCAATTTCACCGGAAACCCGGTGTCTGTCAGCGTCATAACGTGCTGGCCGGGGGCTGTAAGCTATCGCACTCCCGGTAGTAGAATTGTGAGCTATCGCTCTCCTCCCGATAGTAGAATTCACCGGAAGCGAGGTGTGGGGGGAGACATCACGACACGCCTCATCGAATCTACTCGGCGCACGGTTCCACGCGACACTACCTGCACTATTCGCTCGACCTCGCGTCCTACTGCCCGAGGCTTAATTGAGTTTCGTTCCGATTCACCGGAAACGTGGTGTGTAATCCACTGACGCGTTCTGTGTTCCGCGATAGGTGCAGTACCCGAACAAGTGCTCCTCAGCAGGCACTGATGTTCCCCGATACCTGACTATCCGTTACTCGTGCCGTCAATGCAATTAGCCCGGAACACGAACGTCCTAGATATGCGCATACTCGGCCGCGTGTGGGAGCGCGTCCGTCGACTGATACCTGGGGTGTCCGGCTTCGAGGAGGACTCCGAGTGGTCGCTCGACAAGTCACGACAGATGGAAACGCGATGGTCTCGCGGGGATGAGACCATCGAGTGTTTCCGGTTCGACGACGGGTACGTCACGACAGTCCACGACGACCGCCGAGAGGTGACGTGGCAACTCACCCCGGGACAGGTTCCGTTAGCGAGCGCGCTGGCAACAGCGCAACTCTACCTGGAACACCGACTGACGAGTCAGACGGATCGTGAGGGTCGTCCGTTCATTGGCCTCACCGACAACGGACCCGTACAAGTGTTCGAAGAGATTCCTCCGGAGCCGGTCGAGTACGTCTATCTCGACCAGATTCGGACACTCGAAGAGTTTCCAGACTTCATCACCGTCGACGAGAGTCTCAGAAACGTGTTCGACCGGATGGCACCCGCTCGCTCCAGTTCCAGAACCTCGAGTTGATGCCGGAACCTCGATGCCTAAACAACGTGCTGATGCGCAGAATAGTGCGCTGACGCCCAGGACGAACGGTCTCGTCTCGAGGTTCTTTCGATATCTTATCTAACCTAGTGACGTCTCTGCTGCGTACCCACGTCGGTCTTCCATGGGTGTCGCAAGCCGTTTCCCCCTCGCGTCCCTACGACGTTCGATGACTGCCGAGGACGACGAGCATTCTACGCCTCCGGACGACCCTCGCCAGCAACCCACTGGCGACGGTGTCCTCGACCGACTCTCTGATGTAGCTGAGACACCTCCTCTGGGAGATGAGTCTTCCGTGCCGGACATCGAACGCGGGGACGGTGACGCGGATACGGACACCCCGGCGAAGGACACAGACAGAGAGGTTTCACTTGCAGCGTTCTACGAGGCGCTCGAAGCCGAGGGCCGCCCCGTCGTGACGGCACAACAAGTCGCCCGCCGCCTCGGATTGGCACAGTCCGACGCTGTCGAGGACCTCACCACACTCGCCGACGCCGGGCGACTCCAGAAAGTAGACGTCCAGACCGACCCTATCGTCTGGTATCCGACCGAGTGGGGAGAACTCGCTTCCCGCGAACGCGTCGTGTTGTTCCCGAAGCGCCGGGAAATCGTCGTCGACAACCCCACACAGTACACTCGTGCCCGACTCTCGCAGTTCGCCCACCTCGTCGACACGACAGGCGACCGAGACGGCCGGGGGCGAGGGTACCTATACAGAATCCGTCAGGAGGACGTCTGGCAGGCCCCCTTCGACGACGTTGCGGACCTCGTCGCGTTGCTCTGGTCGGTACTTCCCGACCGGTCGCCCCATCTCGAAGAGTGGGTCGAAGACCAGTGGAAGCGCGCACACCGCTTCCGCCTCTACACGCACGAAGAAGGCTACACCGTTCTCGAATCCGCCACCGAGAGCCTCATGGGGAACGTCGCCATGCAGAAACTCGACGAAGACCACGTCTACGCACCCATCTCCGACACGGAGGCGTGGGTCAGAGACGAGAGCGTCGCGGCCGTCAAACGAATTCTCTACGACGCGGGCTATCCAGTCGAAGACGACCGCGACCTCGAAGAGGGTGAACAACTCGATGTCTCGCTAGGCGTCGAGTTACGGGGCTACCAGCAAGATTGGGTGGACAGATTCCTCGACCAGCGTGCCGGCGTCCTCGTGGGACCGCCGGGGTCTGGAAAGACCATCGCAGGCATCGGTGCCCTCGCCGCAGTCGGTGGAGAGACACTGATTCTCGTCCCGAGTCGGGAACTCGCCCGGCAGTGGCGCGAAGAACTCCTCACCAACACCGACCTCTCGGAAGACCAAATCGGTGAGTACCACGGCGGCGTCAAAGAAATTCGTCCGGTTACAATCGCAACGTACCAGACGGCGGGAATGGACCGACATCGCTCGCTTTTCGACTCGCGTCGCTGGGGACTCATCGTCTACGACGAGGCACACCACATCCCCAGTCGCGTCTTCCAGCGGAGCGCCGACCTCCAGTCCAAACACCGCCTCGGGCTGTCGGCGACACCCATCCGCGAGGACGACAAGGAAGCAGAGATATTCACGCTCGTCGGCCCGCCCATCGGAACCGACTGGGGCAAACTCTTCGACGCGGGCTACGTTCAGGAGCCCGAGGTCGAGATTCGATACGTCGGCTGGGCTGACGACATGGCGCGCAACGAGTGGGCGTCGAGCGACGGACGCGAACGCCACATGCTCGCGGCGATGAACCCCGCGAAGGTGTTCGAAGCCCGTCGCCTCCGGGCCCGTCACCCCGACTCGAAGACACTCATCTTCGTCGATTACCTCGACCAGGGTGAGGAAATCGCCGACGCCCTCGACGTCCCGTTCGTCAGCGGTGAGACACGACACCACCACCGCGAAGGATACTTCAAATCATTCCGCGACGGCGACCTCGACACGCTGGTCATCTCACGCATCGGCGACGAGGGAATCGACCTGCCCAACGCCGAACTCGCTATCGTCGCGTCCGGGCTCGGTGGGTCGCGCAGGCAGGGCTCTCAGCGTGCCGGCCGGACGATGCGCCCCGCTGGAAGCGCACTCGTCTACGTGCTCGCAACACGCGGGACGAGCGAAGAGGACTTCGCACAGCGCCAGATGCAGCACCTCGCTGGGAAGGGAATTCGTGTACGCGAGACGAGCCACGACGACCACGCCTACGGTGACAACGACGATGCCGCTAGCCACGACGACGCTGACAGCCACGATGCCGACCACAGCCAGCAAGACGACGTCGCGGGCGACACGTCGACTTCGGTGCCACAGGAGTAGGTCGGAGCAGCCGACATAGCAGCCATCGGTGGGCTTCAAAATGTGGTGCGCTATCGCCTCTCAGTACCCGGATTTCGGCGCGGAATGAGAATCCTTAAGTCTCGGCGTAGACTCAGAATCTCTTGACCGCTCTTAGCTCAGCCTGGCAGAGCAGCCGACTGTAGATCGGCTTGTCCCCCGTTCAAATCGGGGAGAGCGGACTGAAGTTCAACACTCGTGAGCGGAGCGACCGGTGTTGAACCTGAAGGACTCCTCGACCCGATTTGAGCAACGAGCAACACGAAGCGTTGCGAGTGAGTTCAAATCACCGTGACTCGCGATACTCGTCACGAGCCCCCGTTCGTTTCACTCACGGAGACGGGGAGAGCGGACACGTTTCTGACGCTGCCTGCGAATGGAGTGAGACAGTGACATCGAACGAGACAACGTCATCGAACAGGTGAGAACCACCCTCTCCGAGAATCCTGACTACTACTGAGAGATATTGTGGGTTCATACCAGAACATATCAACATTACAACCTCTTAAGCAGAGAGCGTTCGTAATGTGGAGTATGCCAACCCAGACTTCCGGTCCGGAACTCGTCAGCATACACACCCCGATGAACGACCACGGCTCGATGGTCGTCGAGGTCGCCGAAACCAACGAGACGCGCCACCTCGTCGAGTACGCGTCAGACGAGGTTCGCGAAACGCTCGCACAACTCCCCGAGGAGACGCTCGTTCCGGTCGAGATGGTCCGTGCTGGCTCCCGTTCGAACGTCTGGAAGGCGGTTTCCCTCCACGGCCGGACGACACCCGAAGCCAGCGCCACCGTCTCGACGGCGAACTAATCGACCGACACGACCGGGAGAACAGACTAGAACTGTGGTGCAGTCGCTCCGAACCGCCGAGGCTATATTCCCTGGCCGTGTCGCGCCGACCAATGAGCTTCGTCGCCGAGGTTCCTGTCAGGTTCCGTGACTTCGATTCGTTTGGGCACGTCAACAACGCGGTTTATGCGACGTACTGCGAACAAGCGCGCGTTCAGTACTTCGAGGAAGTCATCGGTGTGCCGCTTTCGGACCCGCACATCGTGGTCGCTCACCTCGAACTCGACTATCAGGCACCTATCGAGCACGTCGGAACTGTCGACGTCGCCGTCGAAGCAGGTGAACCGGGAGGAAAGAGCTTCCCGCTCTACTACGAACTCACCTTCGGCGGTGAGGTTGTCGCGACCGGCGAGACGGTCCAGGTCGCGATGGACGACGAGGGCCGACCGACGACTGTCCCCGAGTCGTGGCGCGAGGCAATCGCCAACCAGCCACTCGACTGACGAGGGCGAGAACGATACCGAGAACTGATTTGGCAGTCTAACACACCCGACTCTCCTCACCCGCTTCACCGATACGTATTCGGTTCGACTGCTCGTTCCAGACCGCCTCCTGTGTCCAATTCGCACGACACTACTGATGTAGGCGGAATTAAGTAGTCCGCAAATAATCTCAGGATATGACTGAGGGAACACCCGACGCGCCGAGTCGGGTCGCTGGCGAGGGCGACACGCGACTGGCGCAGGCGGGAAAGCGAGTCCTCCACATCGGCCGTGACCGGCCAATACGCATCAGTGCGGGGCATCGACTGCTCCACCACGACGGCCGGTGCAGCCGCCCTCACGGACACAACTACGAGATATCCGTCCGTGTCGTGGGTGAACTCACCGAGGAGGGATGGGTCGTCGACAAGGGCGTCGTGACGGACGTCATCGACGAGTGGGACCACCGCTTCCTCGTCGAGTCTGGTGACCCACTCGTGGATGCGTTCGAGGCGTCCGGTGACGAAGATGGAATGGTCGTTCTCGACGCCCCGCCGACGGCCGAAGTCATGGCCGTCCTCCTCGAAGAGAAGTTGCGGGAACGACTCCCCGAGACCGTCTCTGAAGTCTCGGTCGAGGTACGCGAAACCGCCGAACTCTGTGCTGGGTACTGATGCCGGTCTCCGACTCGGTTTCCCGACCTGACACCGACGCCCCCGGCGAACGCCTTCCCATCAACGAACTGTTCGCGTCGCTGCAGGGCGAGGGAAAGCTCTCGGGCGTCCCGAGTACGTTCGTCCGAACCAGCGGGTGCAACCTCCGCTGTTGGTTCTGCGACTCGTACCACACCTCGTGGGAACCGACGCACGCGTGGATGAGCGTCGACGAAATTCTCGCCGAGGTTCGGGGTCTCGCCCCCGACCACGTGGTCGTCACTGGTGGCGAACCGCTCATCCACGACGAGGTGTCGGCGCTTCTCGACCGTCTCGCAGACGACTACCACACCACTGTGGAGACGAACGGAACGCTCGAAACCGACGCGCCGGTCGACCTCGCGAGCATCAGCCCCAAACTCGCGTCGTCGACGCCGACAGCCGAAAACGCGCCGGAAGGCTCCGAACCCGGCGTCTGGACCGAGCAACACGAGTCCCGCCGCATCGACCTCGAATCGCTCGCGTCGCTCGCCGACCACGCCGAGGAGGTACAGCTCAAATTCGTCGTCACGGGCCGAGACGACCTCCCCGAAATCGAGTCGCTCGTCGACGACATACGGGGAGTCACAGCCCGCGAGATTCCTGATACCGATGTCCTCCTCATGCCCGAGGGACAGACTCGTGAGGAACTCGCCCGCACCCGAACCGAGGTCGCCGACCTCGCGGCGGAGTTCGGCTACCGCTACACGCCGCGCCTCCACGTCGACCTCTGGAACGACGCCCCCGAAACGTAACCGAGGTACCGACCTGTAACCACCCAGCGTTCACCTTCAATCTCCACACATGACCGACGACACTCGCGAAGACGAGAAACGCGCCGTCGTGCTCCTCTCCGGCGGCATGGACAGTGCGACGACTGCCTACGAAGCAAAAGCGCGCGGCTACGAACTCTACGCCCTGCACACGTCTTACGGACAGAAGACCGCGTCCAAAGAGTACGAGTGTGCCCGCGCGCTCGCCGACGAACTCGACGTCAATGACTTCCTCCACATCGAGACGAGCCACCTGAAGCAAATCGGTGCGTCGTCGCTCACGGACGAGTCGATGGCTGTCGAAGACGTAGATATGGACGCCGACGAAATCCCGACGTCGTACGTCCCGTTCCGGAACGCCAACCTGCTGTCGATGGCCGTCTCCTACGCCGAGGCGAACGAGTGCGACGCCGTCTTCGTCGGCGCACACTCCGAAGACTACTCGGGCTACCCCGACTGTCGGCCCGAGTTCTTCGACGCCTTCGAAGCGATGGTCGACGTCGGGACCAAGCCGGACACCCACATCTCTCTCGACGTCCCGTTCGTCCACGACTCGAAGACCGATATCGCCCGCCGCGGTATCGAACTCGACGTGCCCTTCGAACACACGTGGTCGTGTTACCGCGCCGAGGAACCGGCCTGCGGCACCTGCGACTCGTGTGCCTTCCGCCTGCAGGCCTTCCAGAACCTCGGCGAGCGCGACCCGATTCCGTACGCCGAGCGCCCGGACTACGTCGACGCGGAGTAAGCACGCAGCTGATTACTGACGGCCCAAATCCTCAATTATCTCCGATACGTCATGTTATAGCATGGCACGAATCGTAGTCATCGGCGGTGGCCCCGCCGGTCTCTCAGCCGCCTTGTTCACCGCGAAGAACGGTCTCGACGTGGATGTCTTCGACACCGACGAGACGTGGTTGCACCACGCGTACCTGTTCAACTACCTCGGAATCGAAGAGAAAGACGGAGACGAGTTCCTCGAAACGGCCCGCGAGCAAGTCTCTGGCTTCGGCGCGACGCTCCACGAAGCCGAGGTCACTGCAGTCGAGCAGTCGGGAGACGGCTTCGTCGTCACCGCCGACAGCGACGACTACGAGGCGGACTACGTCGTCCTCGCGACAGGGTCGTCACGGGACCTCGCCGAAGAGTTGGGGTGTGCCTTCACCGACGACGATGTCGTAGACGTCGACGTGACGATGGAGACCAGCGTCGACGACGTGTACGCGACCGGCGCGATGGTCCGAACCGAAGAGTGGCAGGCCATCATCTCGGCGGGCGACGGTGCTGCGGCCGCTCTCAACGTCCTCTCGAAAGAGAAAGGCGAGCACTTCCACGACTTCGACACGCCCGAAGACGCCGAGTAGGGGAGTAGGGTGGACCGAGGATGCCGAGTAGGCTGAACTCTGTTTGGTCTTCAGTTTCAGCCCTCGACGAGAACGACGCCAGACAGGACCAGCGCCCCGCCGAGGACCGTCACAACCATCACCGGTTCGTCGAGCACGAGCGCGCCCAAAACCAGCGTCGCGGCCGGTTCGACGGTACTCACGATGCTGGCCCGACTCGCTCCGATACGTGACAGTCCAGCGAAGAACGTGAAGATAGGTACGGCCGTCCCGAGGACGGCGATGGCGAGAACGACGCCCCACGACCACGGCGTCGTCGGGACCGACAGCTGACCAGTTGCACTTCCGACGACGACGAACGAAACAGCGGCGGCCGGAAGGACGTGGGCGGTGAGCGTGCGGGAATCGACTGTCGCCAGTTGTCGACGACTCACGACGATGTACGTCGCGTAGATGAAAGCACCGAGGAGGACGACGAGCACGCCGCGTACGTCGACACCGGCAGGGTCGCCTCCGGTGATGAGACCGACGCCTGCGACTGCGAGGACGAGCGCGAAAACGGTTCGCCGCGTGATTGGCTCGTCGAGAAACGCCGCGGCGAGCACGACGACGATGACAGGATAGGTAAACAGGACGATGCCGGTGAGCCCAGCGGTCATGAACTCCAATCCGACGAAGTAGAGGGCGCTCACGGCCGCATACCCAAGACTGCCGAGCCCCAGGCCGACGACGAGAGACCGGCCGGATAAGGGCGACAACTCTCCGCGAGCGCCGAGCCACCCCCAGACGAGAACCGTCGCGAGAAGGAATCGAAACGAGAGAATCGTCGGAATCGAGAGCCCCGCCGCCGCCGCGAGTTTCCCGAAGATACCGAGCGTTCCGAAGCCGACGGCTGAGACGAGAACGAGCCCGGTACCCAGACGGTCACCCATGCACACCGAGTCGGGACCCCGAGCACGTAAAACGATTCGCAAGCGGTAAGCCGTTACCACACATCGCGCGGTGTGTGAACACACCGTCTCTCGGTGCGCCGACTGACGACACTCCCGTCTCCCCGCTTGCCGCACTCGGTATCGCGGTGCTCGCGATTAGCACGAGCGCGATTCTGGTTCGCTGGAGCAGCGCACCCAGCCTCATCAAAGCCTTCTACCGCGTCGCGTTCACTGTCGGACTCCTCGCGCCGGTGGCGCTCGTCCGCTACCGCGACGCGCTCTCGACGTTCTCCGGCCGGGACCTCGTCGCCGCAACCGGGGCTGGTGTCGCGCTCGCGGCACACTTCGCGTCGTGGTTCGAGAGTCTCAACCACACCACGGTCGCTGCGAGCGTCACCCTCGTGCAGTCCCAACCGCTCTTCGTCGCCGTGGGTGCGTGGGCGCTCCTCGACGAGCGCGTCGGTCGGCGGACGGCCGCCGGAATCGCCGTCGCACTCATCGGCATGGTTCTCATGTCCGTCTCCGACCTGGTGGCCCCGAGTAGCGCACCCCGACCACTCTTCGGTAACGCGCTCGCCGTCGTCGGTGCCGTGACTGCCGCCGCGTACGTCCTCACGGGTCGAAGCGTCCGAAGCCGGGTCTCGCTCGTCCCCTACGTGGTCGTCGTCTACAGCGTCTGTGCGGCCACACTCCTCGTCGTCGCAGTCGGAAACGGTGACCCACTGACAGGCTATCCACCCCGCGAGTGGGTCTTGTTCCTCGCGATGGCAGTCGGTCCGGGCATCTTCGGCCACACGGTCATCAACTGGGCGCTCGCACACCTCGAATCGAGCGTCGTCTCCGTTTCGCTCCTCGGGGAACCACTCGGCAGTACCATCCTCGCCCTGTTTCTCTTTGGTGAGATTCCGACGCTCCCGCTCGTCGTCGGCGGAGCTATCGTCCTCTTCGGAATTTACGTCACTGCGTCGTAATCTCACGCGGCCGATATGGTCAGTATCGCGTTCATGTGTGGTGTGTTGTCTTCCCGTGGTTTTGGGGTTCAACATCGGGATATATCATGGCTGATAATCGCAACACAACGCTCATTACTGAGACTCCACGCATGAGTGTATGGACGACGGGTCCGGTGTCGACGTTCGTGTTCTCCACGTCGACGACGAACCGAGCCTCACAGACCTCGTATCTGTCTACCTCGAACGCGAGGCGGGCGATGTCGACCTGTCGGTGACGACGTCGGCTTCTGGCGCAGACGCACTCGACCGCCTCCGCGAAGAGCAAGTGGATTGTGTCGTTTCGGACTACGACATGCCTGATATCGACGGATTAGAATTTCTCCGTGCAGTCCGCTCTGAACATCCGGACCTCCCTTTCATTCTGTTTACTGGCAAGGGCTCTGAAGAAGTCGCGCGAGATGCGTTCCGCGTCGGCGCGACCGACTACATGCAGAAAGACACTGGCACCGACCAGTACACGGTACTCGCAAATCGCGTTCTCAACGCCGTCTCTCAGTACCGTGCCAAAGAAGCCTCAGAACGCTACGGAGCCGCCATCGAGGCCCTCGATAGTGGGGTATACTCGCTCGACGACAGCGGGCACTTCACCGAAGTCGACAGCGTCTTTTGTGAGTTGACGGGCTACGAGCGCGACGATATTCTCGAACAGCACATTACTGACCTCGCGATGGAGGACGGCGGCGACCTTTCGGATGCCTTCGAGACGGTCACTTCCACTGAGGGTGCCGATACCGAACGGTTCGAGACTATCCTCGCGCCGGGTCCGTACGCCGACCACGACGAGATACTGTGTGAAGGCCACCTCGCGGCCCGGCAGGACGGCGACGAAGAACCCGGCGTCATCGGCACGCTGCAAGACGTCACAGAGCGCAGTCGCCACCGCGAACGACTCCACTACGAGACGCGACTGAAAGACGCCGTGTTGGACACGTCGACGTCGCTGATGAGCGCCGAAGCGGACGAAATCGGCACCAAAATCGAGTGGACGCTCCAGACGGTTGGCGAAGTCTCGGACCTCGCTCGCTGCTCTGTGTTCCTCTACGACGACGAGACGAACGTCGCCGTACAGATGCACGACTGGCAGGAAGATGGGTGTCAGGTAGCTCACCCGGAACGCGTCGCCCTCGACGACGCCGACTGGTTGGTCGAGCGACTCAACCGATTCGAGAACATTCGGTTACACAACACCTCGGACCTCCCGCCCGAGGCATCGAACACGAAAGAAATCCTCGAAACCGCAGATACTGGTGGGTTCGTCTCGGTTCCGATGGTCTCGAAGTGGACGCTCATCGGGTTCATCGTCTTCGACGTGACCGACGAGGGTCGGTCGTGGACCGATACCGAGGTCGACCTCCTCCGGTCTGTCGGCGACAACGTCGCACACACGCTCGCACGCCAGCGACGAGAGCACGAACTGCAACGACAGAACGAGCGACTCGAAGAGTTCGCCTCGGTCGTCTCACACGACCTTCGAAACCCGCTCAACGTCGCCAAGGGATTCGTCGAACTCGCCAGCGAGGAAAACGACGTGTCGCACCTCAGCAGGGCCCTCGACGGTCTCACTCGAATGGACACGCTTCTCAACGACGTTCTCACACTCGCCAGACAGGGTCGGAAAGTCGGCGACACGGAACCGGTCACAGTCGCACAGGTGGCAGAGCGCGCGTGGAAGGCCGTCGAGACGGGCGATGCAGTTCTCGTCGTCGAAGACGGGATTGGCTCGACACAGGCCGACCAGGGACGACTGCAGCAAGCGTTCGAGAACCTGTTCCGAAACGCAGTCGAACACGGCAGCGACGGAGACGCCGCAGAAACAGAGACGCTCGTCCGCGTCGGTCCAACTGAAACCGGATTCTACGTCGCGGACAACGGGTCGGGAATCCCGGAGCAGGACCGCGACACAGTGTTCGAACACGGGCATACGACCTCCGAGTCCGGGTCCGGGTTCGGTCTCTCTATCGTCGAGAGCATTGTCGAGGCCCACGGCTGGGAAATCGTCGCCACGGCTCCCGAACCGGACCTCGGCGGTGCTCGGTTCGAGTTCGACGTGGGCGGCGTCCGGCCGGAAGTCGAACCGCGGTTCTCACTGAGCGACGACTGACCGTCGTCTGCGTTTGAATTACGACTGACTGTCGTCTACGCTTCAAATCACTCCAGCAGCTGCTTCGTCCGCCGGTGTCGGTCGCGAAACATCGGTTCGAACCCGAGACCACCGAAGACGCCGGCGACACGTCCGAGTGGGCCGAACGGAAGTTGGTACTCGACGCGGTCTTCGACGAGTGTCTCGTCTCCGTCGGCGGTGAACCGATGCGTGTGGACCCACCGCGAGAACGGTCCACCGACCATGTCGTCGCGGAACCACGCGGTCGTCTCGCCTTCGTCGCGGTCGAGGATACGCGACGTCCAGCGCTGTCGGGGGCCGACGCCGAACGGTCGCATGGACATCTCGATTTCGGTCCCAGCGAGGAGTTCGTCGGGTGTCTCTTCCCCGTCTGGGCCGCGGACGCCCTCGATTTCGAGGTTCATCCACCCCGGCGTGAGCGCTTCGAGACCGGAGATATCGGAGTGAAATTCCCAGACGGCTTCGAGCGGCGCAGCCACGCGAGTTCGGCGCTGGTAGACCGGCATACCTGTCTATTGGCGTGAACGTGGATAAGCAGTGGTGGTGGACTAAGGACAAGCAGGCGGCTCTCGGAGACTCGGGACCGCCCACGCGACAACTCTGTGCACGGGACGCGCGGGCGACTGCAAGGGAACACCAGCCACGTTGGAATTCGGGCTCACTGAAGGTGGAGACAATGGCTGGCGTGTCACCGCGAACGTGTCGCGGTATAGACACCAACTGATGGATAACCCTTAATTTTTTATCATTTACTCTTGCTTTCCTCTCGCATACAACTCGACGGCGGTCGACGATTCGGTTGCTGGGCGCTCGCTGTACAGTCTCTGTTCGGTGTGAGTCGCTAGAAGAAAACGCGCCCGTCGCGGGTCCGTGCCCGCTTAGAGTGTGAACCGAGAGACGGACGTTCCGGCAGCCGTCAAGTCCTCGTCGCTGGCGGCGGCGACAGTCACTTGATTTTCGCCGTACTCGATGGCGACTTCGACTTCGAAGGTCTCCTTTTTCGGTTCGACGAGCGTCGTCTCGCCGGGCGTCTTCACCGCGACGATAGCGGCGTCGGTCTGCCCGGAGACGACGAGTTTGTCGCCTTTGAACCGCGTGCTCACGCGGAGGCTCGGCCCTGCCGGGCGGTCCTGCTCGACGTAGCGGTCCTGAACGAACTTCGGCATCTCGACAGGCTCGCCGACGTCGATACTGTGTGCGAGGCGGACGAACTGCGCCATCGACCACGCGAGCGGCGTCGCGCTGCCGGTCCCCTCGCCAAACTCCCAGTTGTAGGCGGTCGCGTGCTCGCGGTCCCAGACCTGCTCTGCGAGCATGCGCCCGGAGTTGGCGAAGGCGGCCATCGTCCGAAGCATGCTCTGTGGTTCGAGTTCGCCTTCCGTGGTTCCGGCGAGGAGTTCGTACTCGGCGCGCTCGCCCGTGAAGATGGGCCAGAGACGGCCCTTTCCTTTGGCGTCGATAGACCACGGTGCGCCCTCTTCGTTGCGTTCGAGTTCGCCGTAGCCGTCGCCGTTGTAGCGGTAGAACGCCGGTCCGTGCGGTGTATCGACGCGAATCGTCTCGTCGACTTCTGCCAGGGAGTTCCTGATGACCTCGTCGTCGGGCGACTTGATACCGAGACGCGTCAGTTCGAGGAAGCCGGCGTCGATGACTTCGCGCTCGTCGAGTGTCGGCCCGTTGTTGGCGAGAGTTCTGAGATGCCCCGCGTCGGGTTCGCCGTCGCGGGTGACGCGCACGTAGTAGGGCGTGTTGTCGTGGCGGTCGGTCCCCGTCTGTGTCGCGGTCCAGTCTTCGACGCGGTCGGTCCAGTCGTCGGCGAGTGCAAGCCAGACGAGTGCGTCGGCCCGCCGTCCTTCGTCGAGCGCGATGGCTCCGGCGGATGCGAGGCCGGCGATTTCGGCCGCGATGGACGACGGCGAGTAGCCCGCTTCTTCCTCCCAGCGTTCCTGTGCGGTCGGCGGCCCGTTTCGAGCCACGTAATCGGCGGAGCGCTTGACGTTCACGTAGTCGTAGTCGACGTCTTCGAAGCCGACACCGCGCTCTTTCAGCATGTAGGCCATCACCTGCGGGAACGAGATGTTGTCCATCTGCTCGCCGCCCCAGCGGGTGCGCCCGTTGAGGTAGGTGTTCTGCGGGATGAACCCACGATTGTCCTGCTGGTAGGTGTAGATGTACTCCAGCGCCTCGATGGCCGTCTCGATGTCGCCGACCGCTTCGAAGACGGTAAACACCTGATAGAGGTCCCGCGACCAGACGAAGTTGTAACCGTACCCCTTCGACTCCTCGGCAGGGACTGCTTCGCCCCACGGAACCGACGGCGAGGCGATGCCCGCTCCGAGGTACGTCTTGTCTTCGACCGCTCGAAGGCTCATGAGGCTCGTCTTGTACTGTTCGGTGAGTTCCGGGTCACCGCTCACGGACGCTGGAAGCTCTTTGTCGACGAGGAAATTCGCCCACGTGTCGGTGTAGGCCGACCTGACCGTCTCGTAGCCACGGGTCAGTGCACCCGCCGCTTCACCGAGCGCGGCCGCGGTGTCGGCGTGTTCGGCGAGGCCGAGCGCCAGCGTCTCCGAGAGGTCGTCACCGGTCCCGATGCGACCGACGAGGACGACGTTCTCGTCGTCGATGCGCTCCTGTGGCGCGGGCAGTTCACCCTTCGAGAAGAACTCTGCGAGGTACTTCGACCCGGCGACGCCGACCGTCGCCCAGTCGAACCGCCCGGCGGTCGTGAGCGCGATAGCGACGCTGTACTCCTGTCCGTTCTCGTCGATGAGGAGCGGTTCACCGGTGCTTCCGGCGTCGAACGCACCCGCGTCGCGGGCGACGAGATGGTAGCTTCCGAGTTGGCCGAGGCGGATACCGCGGTCCATCGCCCCGGTGTTAGCGAGCGCCGTGTCTGCAACCGTGTAGAGTTCGTATTTGCTGTCGTCGAGCGCTTCGAACTGCACGTCCGCGAGGAGCGCGTCGTGCTCGGGGTCGATAGCGTACTCGACGGTGAGTTCCCACTCGTGGCCACGGCCGTCGCCCGTCTCGGTGACGACGTGGCGGAAGACGAGCGCGTCTTCGTCGACGATTTCCGCCCGGCGTTCGACCGTGTCGGCGTGATCGTCCCGGCGCGTCTCGTTGTGCGTCCGAGCCGTGTAGTCGCTTTTCGGATCGGCGTCGACGACAAGGAAGTCGAGCGTTCGGAGGTTCATCAGGTCGACCCGCGGGAAGCGAACTTCGGTGAGTGCGCCTTCGGTCAACGTGAACCAAACGCGTGAGGGGTCGTCGGCCCGGTGGTCGGCGACGGTCGCGATACCGTATTTCTCACCGGTCGTCCACCGCGGCCGGTTCTCCGGGCCGGTCGGGGCCGGTTTCGGTGCCGGAAGCGCGTCGAGTTCCGAGAGAATCGCCGTCGTCTCCGTTCGGATGGCGTGCGGCCAGCCGAGCGGGGTCGCGCTGTCGAAACTCCCGTCGTCGAACACTTGTTCGGCGAGGTAGCCCGCGTCGGTCGACAGCGGCCCGTCGGGTTGCAGGAGTTCGTACAGGTTGGTCGCCCGCTCGACGAACCGGCGGCCGTCGAGACCGAGTCGCTCGCAGAGTCGTCCGAACTTCGCGGCGGCGTTCGCACCCCACGCAGTCGAGACCGACCACACCTTCTCGCCTTCCTGCCCGTCGGCGCGCCAGTAGTCGTCTTCGAACCGGACCAAGCCAGCAACCTCGCTGCGGGGATTCCGGTACAACCCCTTCAGCGTCGCGGCCATGTGTTTGACGAGGCGCGTCCCCGTCTCGTTGTCGACCTCTTCGACGTCGGCGTAGGCGTCCATGGCGTCGACGAGGGCGAACGTCGCGGAGTCGAGGCGGTCGTCGAGAGTGCCGTTCTGGTCGATTCGCAGCGCGTACACCTCTCTCTCTTCGGACCACAGCTCGTCGAGGCCCTCGTAGACAGTGGTCGCCTGCTTGCGGGCGTGGTCGCGCAGGTCCTCGTTGAGCGGCGCGGCCGCGACCGCCGAATACGCCTGCAAGAACGTCGCAGCAGTGTGGGTGAACCGACCAGCCATGTTCTCCCAGGCGTTCTGGCAGACCGTGGGCAGGCCGTCGTCTTCCAGACTGGAGTCGAGACCGTCGACACCCGCGGCAATCGTCGAGCGAATGCGCCCGACGAGTTCGTCGCCGAGTTCGTCGCGCCGTTCCGCGAGAAGCGTCGCGAGGTACGTCAGGACGCTCGCCGTCTGGTCTGCTTGATACTCTTCGTCGCCAGCGCCCTCGACGCGGCCGTGTGCCCATCCGGGCGCGAGCGACCCATCGACGGCCCAAGCGCGGTGTGGCCACGTGCCGTCGGCGAGTTGCGTCTCGCAGTAAAACTCCGCGCTCGTCGCGAGTCTGTCGCGAAGGTCGAGGTCGAGCGCTTCGTCGGCGTGCAGGAGGGCGCGCGAAACCTCCGAGTCGTCGCGGAACCACGTGTAGCCGTAGCCGCCGGAGTGGGCGTAGAAGGGGTCGAATTCCGGACCGGCGATACGGGCCCCACTCGGCGCGGTCAGAAGTGACAGCGCCCGGAGGTCAGAGCGTACGATACGCTCGCGCGGCGTGTCTTCGGGGACGTACACCTCGGCCTGTTCACGAGCGGCGGCGCGGAGTGAATCCGCCGTCGCGTGCTGGACCGAACAATGCTGGAGGTCTGCGAGGGCGTCTTCGCGCTCCATCTCGGAGTGGTCCGACAGTTGTGTGACGAGGGTCGTTCTGGCGGCGCGACCCTCCTGTTCGAGCGGGGCGCTGACGACGACGTCGCCAGAGAGGTGCGTGTCCTCGTAGCGTTCGAGGACGGCCTCTCGCGGGAAGTCGAACGTGCCCTCGGAGAGGATTTCGTCGAATCGCTCGGGAATCTGGCCGCGAACGTCGTCGAGGCCGGTCGAGGCGGTGACGTAGTCGTGTTCCTCTCTGTGGAACACTTCGACGGCCTGCGTCCCGTTGGGGCCGCCTTCTTCGTGGATGAGGCGGCCGACACGAGTCTCTCGCCCTTCGGGGGCGAACGTGAGGAAGGCTGTGAGGTGGGCGTCTGTGGGGATTGCGCCGCGCAGCTCTACGTGTGTCACGTGAGCGCGACCGAGCGTCAGGTCGTACTGGTGGACGGTGTACTCGCCGGCGTCGTACTCCGTCTCGACGAGCGTAGTCTCTCGGTAGTAGTGCTGGCGGACGGGTTCGAGCTCGTCGAACCAGTGGGTCTCGCCGTTCGTCTCGATGCCGAACCGAGACCGGTCGATTCCGTAGAGGCCCGACAGCGAAGACGAGTAGTCCCGCAGAGACCCGTCGGGGCCGACGTAGACGAGTCGGTCTCCGTGGCCCGAGAACGCGCCTGCCGAGGTAGGACACTCTTCGGGGAAGCGCCCACCTCGGCCGCGCTTGTATTCATTCAACGCGGTCCGGAGTCGCATAGGAGGTAGACGATGGCCTCGAACCATAAGTATTGGCCGTCAACCAACCCAGTTTACCTCTATTTGCCGAGAGATTCGGCAGACGGCGTCGTACCGAATAGAGCGCGTCTCGCGTCCAATCAAGTATTCTCACGGGAGTAAATTCAAAGTCACACGGCACGTTCACTACGTGTATGCATCACCCAGGACCGCCGCAGTTCATGGCTGTCGGTGAGTCGGTCCAACTCGCTCCGCGTGACCCCGACCCCGACGCGACGTACACGTGGCGTGTACACAGTGCCCCCGTTGCTAGCAGTCTCGAACTCCCCGAAGAAACTGCCGTCGTCCAGTTCGACCCCGACGCAGCGGGGAGCTACGTCCTCGAACTCGACGCCCCCGATGGAACGCACACGCTCACTATTCGCGTCTTCCCCGGAACGTACCTTCCGGCGGGCTCGGTCCGCAGCGGCGCGAGCGGCCAGAGTGGGTTCAGCGGATTCAGCGGGCAGAGCGGCTCTGCCCGGCCGACTGGCGTGAGTGGCGGCGCGTCTGGCTCTGGAAGCGGTGCTGGCGAGGCACAGCGCGGTGAAGGCGGTCGCCCGCGCATCCGCCTCGACGCCAGCGTCGAAGACGACGTGGTCGTCGTCCGCGCCGACCCGGAGCCCAACCCCAACAGCGACACCGACCGCGACGACCTCGTGGTCGAGTTCGTCGTCGACGACCGCGACGACGTCGACGAGTCCGCAGTCGAGACCGACGGGTGGGAACTCCGCGTCCCGCTTTCGGCCATCGGCGACAGAATCGGCGTCTACGCCGTCGCACTCGACGAGACCTACAGCGTCCCTGATTCGGTCGTCGTCAAGCGTGACGCCCTCCCGGATGGTGGTGCCGAAGCAGACGCACTGCCAGATGGTGATGCCGAAGACGTTGCCACCGACGGTGGCGTCGCTGAGGCCGAAGCCGAGCAGACGCCACAGAGCGATGGCGCTGGCGGACACGCGACGTCCGTCGCCCGCCCGAACGACCCTCCTGAATGGGCGCAGAACGTCACGCTCTACGAGATTTACGTCCGCGGGTACGCATCTGACGACGAGGTGTCTGCCACCACGTTCGAGGCGCTCGAACAGCGACTCGACTACCTCGAATCGCTCGGTGTCGATTGCCTGTGGCTGACTCCCGTCCTCCAGAACGACCACGCGCCCCACGGGTACAACATCGTGGACTTCTACTCTATCGCCGACGACCTCGGGTCCCGCGAGGACTACGAACAGTTCGTCGAGGCCGCCCACGACCACGGGATGAAGGTCCTCTTCGACCTCGTTCTCAACCACTCCGCCCGCGAGCATCCCTTCTTCAAAGACGCCTACAAGAACCCGGACTCGGACTACTACGACTGGTACGAGTGGCAGGACAACGGCGAACCGGGCACGTACTTCGACTGGGAGTACATCGCCAACTTCGACCATCGCAACCTCGACGTGCGGCGCTATCTCCTTGACGCGGTGGACATGTGGGCCGACGTGGTCGATGGGTTCCGCTGTGACATGGCCTGGGCCGTCCCCGACACCTTCTGGCAGGAGGTACACGACCGCGTCAAGTCCAAAGACCCCGAATTTCTGCTCCTCGACGAGACCATCCCGTACATCGCCGACTTCCACGACGGGATGTTCGACATGCACTTCGACACGACGCTGTACTTCACGCTCCGGCAGGTCGGCCGCGGCGACGCACCCGCCGAGCGAATTCTCGACGCCATCGAGCAGCGCGCCGAAGTCGGCTTCCCGGACCACGCGGCGTTCATGCTCTACATCGAGAACCACGACGAGACGCGCTACATCGTCGAGTGCGGCGAGTCTGCGGCGATGGCCGCCGCGGGTGCGCTCTTTACCCTTCCCGGCGTGCCGATGGTCTACGGCGGCCAAGAAATCGGCCAGCGCGGCCGCCGTGACGCTCTCGCGTGGAAGCACGCCCGCGACGACATCCGCGAACACTACGAGCGACTCATCGAAGTCCGCGACGAGACGCCTGCACTCGGGTACGAAGGGACGTTCCGCCGTATCGACTTCGAGGCCGATACCGACCACGCCCTCGCGTTCGTCCGCGACCACGACGACGGGTCGTACCTCTGTCTGCTGAACTTCGGCGACGACCCCGCGACTGTCGACGTCGGCGACCTCGCGGTCGATGCGACCGACGTCGTCTCCGGCGACCCCGTCGCCGCCGAGGGCGGACTCCACGTCGACGACGTGGCAATCTGCCCACTCGCGTAAGCAGCGCCCGCAACCCGCTTCGAAGCCCGCTTTCATCCGACCACCTGATACACGATGCGCACAGAATACGGCACCCCGACCCAACTGCAGGACCGAACAGACGACCTCGTCTCGTGGCACGAGTCGGTCGTCGCGAACCACAACGACTCCTTCGCGGCCGCGAAAGAACTCTCGACGCGACTGGGCGCGCACGTGGTCGACCGACGAGACTCTGACGACCGACCTGACGGTGACTCCTCACACGTCGAATTCGGCTTCTGGACGCCCGAACTCGTCGACGAAGGCGTCCCTGAATCGGCGGTCGAACTGGAGATTCTCACCCCGCCTGCCGACCTCGACCCCGGCGACACCGACCACCGCGAGGTCACCTTCCAGCGCGACCGCGTCCCGATGCGCCGAGTCGGTGAGTACCACTGGGCGGCCGTCGCAGACGTTCGAGCAGGCACGCGCGAGACGCTCGGG
This sequence comes from Haloferax larsenii, assembly GCF_024730625.1. Taxonomy (NCBI): domain Archaea; kingdom Methanobacteriati; phylum Methanobacteriota; class Halobacteria; order Halobacteriales; family Haloferacaceae; genus Haloferax; species Haloferax larsenii. The sequence goes on along the minus strand of NZ_CP078063.1, from coordinate 2,650,013 downwards.
TCGCTGTACCAACTCGTCTACGAGGACGACGACGGCGAGGAACACACGATTCAGGACCCCGTCTCGTACTCGGTTCCCTTCGGCGCGTTCGCTCCCGCGGAGGTCTACGACCTCGACCGACTCGACGAGACGCGCGCGGACCGCGAGTACTTCGAAGCGCTCGGCACCGACGACGAACCCGTCTCGACGAGCGAAGACGACGACCTGCCGCGCATCGACCCCGCGACGAGCATGCTGGAGATTCACCCCGGAACCGCGACCGAGCGCGGGTCGCTCGCCGGACTCGCCGAGGTGTACGAGGGAATCGCGGAGAAACAGCGCGCCGGCGACGACCTCGAACCGTGGGAGCGCGCTTTCGCGGGCTACGACGGCATTCAGGTGATGCCCGTCGAACCGCTGACCGAAAACGAGGAGGAACACGATTTCTGGTCCGTCGCAGACGACCCCGAGGAAGTCGACGCCGGGGACGACGCCAGTGACGCGCTCACCGTCGAAGTCGCCCGCCCCGAGATGATAAACTGGGGCTACGACATCGTCGTCAGCGCCTTCTCCGCACCGAACCCGGCCATCCTCGAAAGCGGTCGCCCGGACGAACTCGTCGACTTTATCGCCGCCTGCCACGACCTGCCGCGTCCAATCAAGGTCGTCTTCGACGTGGCACTCGGCCACGCCGACAATCGCGGCGCGGAACTCCTCTCTGACCGCTACATCCTCGGGCCGGGGATGTACGGCAAGCACCTCGACTACACCGAACCGACCGCTCGCGCCGTCTTCCTCGAAATGCAGCGCCGAAAGATGAACTTCGGTGCCGACGGTATCCGCGTCGACGGCGCACAGGACTTCACTTCCTACGACCCTGAGACGGGCGAGATGTACCACGACGACGACTTCCTCGCCGAGATGGACCGCGTGACACAGGAAGTCGCCGGAACCGAGTACCGTCCGTGGATGATTTACGAGGACGGCCGCCCGTGGCCGCGCGAGGACTGGGAACTCGCCTCTTCGTACCGCGCGCTCATCGAACAGCACCCTCACTCGTTCCAGTGGTCGCCCATCACGTTCGCGCACAACACGCCCGCACTGCTCACCTTCTGGGCGACGAAGTGGTGGCGCGTCCGCGAGGTCGGCGAGTTCGGTGGCAACTGGCTTACTGGCATCGCCAACCACGACACCGTCAGACGGGGGACGCAAATCGACCCGACCGTCGAATTCAATCAGTCGCCGGTCAACCCCTATCTCGGTGAGGGATACCCCGAAACGCTCGACGAGGCCTACGACAACGCCGCGTCGTCGATGCTCTTCCACTGTTTCCTGCCGGGCGTCCCGATGGACTTCGTCCACGCCAACATGCGTGTCCCGTGGGGATTCGTCCGCGACACCGACCCGACGTGGAACGTCAAGGTCGTCTCCGACGAGTCGAAGTTCCTGTACTGGCAGGTGCGCGACGAGGACTTCGAAGACGACCGCTTCTTCTGCCGCGTGAAAGACCTCGGCTTCGACTCGCGCGAGGAACTGCTGACGTTCATGAACGCCCTCTCGTCGGCGGTCAGCGCGACCGACTACGACCTCGACGTGATGGCGGAGATGCTCTCGGCGATGGACCAACCGCTCGGTGACGACCTCTCGGCGGCCGACCTCGAAGCCTACGGCTACGCGTGGATGCGCGACGTTCACGACTTCGCCAACCTGAGCCACTGGCACGACGCGCAGGACGAGGACCGAAGCACGTTCCGCATTCAGACGCGCGAGTTCCGTCACGACCGCCCGTGGCTCTTGTCTGACCTCGACGAGGACGACGACTACTTTACCTACCGCCACCCGACCGACGGGACGGTTCTCTACTACGGATTCCGAACTGCTCCGGACGGAAGTGAGCAACTGCTCTTCGCCGCCAACATGGAGGGCGTCCCGGTCCGGGTGTCGCCCGAGTACCTCGCAGAAGACGCCTCCGAGGACGCGAACGCGCCTGCGATTCCGACCGATGGATGGGAACCCGCCCTCGTCGCGCCCGGCGTCGAAGTGTCGGTGTCGGGTGCCGGTTCGCTCGCGGTCGAACTCGATACCGGCGAGGCAATCGTCTGGCGGCGCGAACCGTAACGGATTCCGCACCGTCAGATTTCAAATCTCGTTAAAACTACTGCTTCAGGGCCTCTATTCTGTTATTTAACTAATAACTTACCGGGGAGCGGGATACCTGAAAACTGGTGTTAGAATGACAACACGAAGAGACGTACTGAGATATGGTGGAATTGCACTTGGGGCGACGGCGCTCTCGGGGGCCGCACACCCGGTACTCGCAGCGAGCCCGAACGCTCGGTTCTCGCTCGACTTCAGTGACGCTGCCGACGTCGCAGACAACACGCCAACGAGTGCTGGATGGGTGTTAGACAGGTATAATCCCAGCCACTCGTCTGGCTATCCTCCGGTATCGTTCGCCAGAGCGATGTTCGATGGTGACTACCGCCTGTGTATCGACATCAGTGAGACGGGGCCAACGAGCGGGTTCTACGCGTATCAGGGGAAGAAGTACCAGGACGCCGACGGAAGCTACTGGAACTCGGGGACCGGCTCGCGATTCAGCTACCGCTTCTACATCGACCCATCGTGGGAAGGCGATGGTGTGGAACAACAGACCGGGGTGTGGTCCGTCCTCGGTAATGCGAACGGCAACATCAGCGCCTACCCGATTCTGGAGTACCAAGACAGCGACGCGAACGACGACGGCGAAGCGGGATTCCGGACGTTCGTCTACGTCTCCGACGAAGACGGCAACTTCGTCGAGGCGAAGTGGGTGTACCTCGGTCTCCCGAAGAAGCTCAAAATCGACCCGGAGGAAGGTGGCTGGGTCGAGGTCGAAGCCCAACTCCACAAGACGAGCGCGGGTGCGGCGCTCAAGTGGCGCGTCAACAACAAACTCGTCGTAGACGAACGTGGCTACAACGTCTTCTCGCCGAGTACGCAGTTCCTCGAATTCATCTTCAACAGCGCGAACTTCGGGACCGACCAGACGTACTACTACGACGATGTCGTGCTCACCGAACCCGGTGCGGCACGGAACCGGTAGGCTGCAGCGAGAGCTGTCGCGCTCTCTGCTTTTTTCGAAAAAGAGCCGGATTAGGGAAGCAACACGCCATCGATGACGTGAACGACGCCATTCGACGCCATGATGTCGGTGGCGACGATATCGGCTTGGCCTTCGTTCAGTTCGGTCCCATCGACGGCAATCGTCTCGCCGTTCAGCGTCGGCAGTTCCTCGACCGGAACGACGGACTGTGCCTTCCGCCGACCTGGAATCACGTGGTACGTCAGAATCTCGCCGAGTGACGCGCCGACCGCCGCCTCGAAGTCGATGTCGCCGACGTTGTCCTTCGTCACGCCCAACGCGGCGAATGCATCGTCAGTCGGTGCAAACACGGTCAACTGGCGGTTCCCGCTGAGGGCGTCTACGAGACCGGCCTCGACGACCGCGGCGACTAGCGTTTCGAATCCCGGCGTGTTCACGGCGATGTCGACTATCGTCTCTCCGTCACGGGGCGGCTTGGCGCTTGCCGCACCGACGCCACCAGCTGCGAGGAACAGCCCTGCACCGCCAATCGTCTTCAGCACCTGCCGCCGCTTGGGATTGTATGTCATATCCAGATACAAGTACAACCGACTCGGCATTGAGAGAGATGCCCTACTAGTTAGGTCCTCCCAGGAATTGCTGAAATAAAGTTAGGAAATACTGAAATTCAGGAGTTCGACACAGTCTATCCGGGTGGCGAGTCGTCACTCACCCGGCGACTGTCGCGTTCGTCTCCACCGACACACCTGCCACGTAGTCTCCGTCGGGGCCGACCCACTGTCCATCCGACCCGCAGTCGAGGCTCAACCGACAGACGCGGGTCTCCGGCGGCCAGATGACGCGAACGTCGCCGTCCGCTCGCTCGACCGAGACTGTCTGCCGATAGGTCACTGTCTCCCCGAAGTCGCCGACGTAGGTCACGGCGAGGTCGACGTCGCTCGCGCCCTCGGGAATCGGCACGCGCCGTACGCCTCCGGCGTGCGGATAGTTCGTCACTCGGACGCCTTCGGCCGTCATCTCCCAGTCGATGGTGTGGTTCTCGGCCATTGGCACGTCGTAGCGGGCGTATTCGCCGTCCGCCTCGACCCTCACGGAGACAGTTCGTGTCTCTTCCGGCGTGCCGAGAACCGTCGTCGCCGTGACGCGCTCGCCTGACAGCACCCGGAGGCGGGTGAGTTCGGGCGTCACAGGGTCTTCGGCACCCGTCCACGACCCCTGGTACGCGAACCGATAGGGCGTCCGGTTCGTCGCGTCGAGCACGGTGAAATCCTGTTCGGGGCCGTCGTCGATGGCGTAGACGACTCGTCCGTCGAATCCGGGGTCGTTTCGGAGCGTCTGGAACGGGTGGGCAGACCAGTCGCCGTACGGGTCGGGATGGAAGACGAGCGCCTTTTTTGTCCCCGCTGCTTCCCCGCTGAAACTCGGGTCTGTCGGCGTCAGTGGCGGCGACTCGAAGCCGGCTTCGAGCAGCGGTTCGTAGGTCGATTCGAGGTTCTCGGTCCGGAGTCGGTTCTCGTCGTACGGCTCTTCGACCGCACCGAGCGTCACACCCCCGGCGACGAGCGCGAACACGAGTGCGACGGCGAAGACGACGCCCCGTGCCTCTGACGGCGAGAAGCGTTCGTGCGCCCGGTGTCGAACGAATCGGAGGCTTCCGACGAGTCCAGCCGCGGCGAAGACGACGAGCGGGACGAGCGCGTCGAAGTGGTAGAACGGTCCGAGAAGGTCGATGAGGCCGTTTCGAAGCCCGTTGTGTGTCCCCCAGAAGAAGACGTTACCGACGAACACCGACCCGAAGACACCGAGGACGATAGCCGCGAGCGCGTCGTCCGAGAGTTCGACGAAGGCCCGGTCGCGGCCACCTAACCCGTGTGCTTGGCGTCGCTCGCTTCCGTGGAGGTTCGTACCGGTTTTGTGTCCCCACCAGCGGAGCACCGCGAAGCCGAGACCGACGACCGCAGCGGCGGTTCCGAGCCATCCCATCGGCCCCCACTGGGTGACGAGCATCTCCAGCACCTCGACACCCGTCTCGACCCCAAGTTCGGGCGTGTACACGAGGTCGTATCCGAGAATCTCGCGGTAGCCGAACCCAACCCCGTCGAGTGGCGCGAACGCCATGTACGGAAATTCCAGTGGGTCACCGGTCACGACAGCGTTGTACGCCAGCGTGAGCCCCACGAACGCGAGACCTGGGAGCCCGATAGCGAGGTAGCGGCGGAAGACGGCCCAGCCGGTGCCGGCGCGCCACGCAGTTCCGAGCGCCCACAGTGAATGGGCGATAAACGGAAGCGCGAACAGGACGGCGGTGTACGGGCGAGCGAAGAACGCGAGGCCGACGAGACTTCCCGCGACGACTGCATAGCCCGAGGAGTCGCGACGGGCCGCGCGAACGTAACAGACTGCGAATGCTAGATTCAGCATCGTCGTCGGCGCGTACGCCAGAAACGTCGCGGAGTTGATGAGGAACAGCGGCGAGAAGCCAAGCAATCCGGCGGCGACGATGCCCGTCTGCCGGTCGAACACGTCTGCGCCGAGCACGTACACGAAGGCCGCGTTGGCGGCGGCGACGACGCCCAACACGAGGTTCGGAAGGCCGACCGCCAGGCCGAGGGCGAACATCGTCGGGACGACCGGCGAGTACTTCGAGAACATCTGGACGCCACCGGGTGCACTCGGTGTCTCTTCGACGACGAAGAACCACGGTCTGACGGCCTCCGCCAGCTCACCGGGATACAAAAACAGCTTTCCTTCGAGCAGCATCGCCGCCTGTATCAGGTAGACGCCTTCGTCGTCGTTGACGGTGTGATACGGAAAGAGGTCGACTGCGAGCCACGTCACGAGCAGACCGACGGCGAGAGAGACGACGGCGGCGACGAGCCACAGCTGGGTCTGTTCGGCTTCGATGTCGAAATCGACCGATACGTCGCCGACGATATCGGAGAGCCGTGGTCCGGTTCGACCCATTCTAGTCGGAGTAGAGGCCGGATTCGGGACGCTGTTCGCTCGGGAACCACGCGAGTTCGTGACCGGCGTCGAGGCTCACCTCGACTCGGCCGTCGGTCGGGACGGTCTCGTCGTGGTTGTGCATGCAAAGCAGGTTGTCGCCGCCGTCGAGTTCGACCTCGTAGAGGATGGTCGGCCCGAGGTAGCGCTTGCCGACGACTTCGCCGTGTCCCGACCCGTTACACGCGTGAGCGGACACGTCGTCCGGGCGGACGAGAATATCGATGTCCGTCTCGTCGTATTCGGCCGCTAGCCCGTGAATCTGGTCTCGTGGAACTGTTCCGAGTTCCGTTTTCACCACGTCTCCCGAGACGTGGCCCGGAAGGAAGCCGGCGTAGCCGAGGAAGCTGGCGACGAACCGCGATTCGGGGTGCTGGAACACCTGCTCCGGTTCGCCGATTTGTTCGAGTTTGCCGTCGTTCATGACCGCGACGCGGTCCGAGATAGACATGGCTTCTTCCTGGTCGTGTGTGACCGAGACGGCCGTCACACCCGCTTCTTTGAGGATGCGGCGAACCTCCTCGCGCATCTGGACTCGGAGGTCCACGTCGAGGTTGGAGAACGGCTCGTCGAGGAGGAGAATCGCCGGTTCCGGAGCGAGCGACCGCGCGAGCGCGACGCGCTGTTGCTGCCCGCCGGAGAGTTCGTCTGGGTAGCTCTCCCCTTGTGTCTCCAGTCCGACGAGGTCCAGTAACTCGTCGACACGCGCCTCACGTTCGGATTTAGAGAGGTGCTTCAGGCCGAACGCGATGTTCTCGGCGGCAGTGAGGTGGGGAAACAACGCGAACTCCTGGAAGACGACGCCAACGCCGCGTTCTTCGGGGGCGACGAAGGAACCGTTCCCAGAGACTGGACTACCGTTCAGACGGACCTCGCCGCGGTCTGGTCGGTCGAGACCGGCGATGAGCCGAAGCGTCGTCGTCTTCCCACACCCGGAGGGACCGAGCAGCGTGAGAATCTCCCCGTTTTGAACCGACAGAGAGAGGTCGTCGATGACCGACTCGGTCCCGTAGGACTTCGAGATGCCGTCGAGTTCGAGGACGATGTCTGTTCGAGCGTTCACGTCTGTTGGTGTGTCGGTCGGGCTGTCTGTATCGGAGCGAGACTCCTGTGCGGTCGAATCGTCGGACGTGCCGAGTGTGCTATTTGACATCGTATCCCTCTTGGGTAATAATGACGAGCATCGACAGCCCGGAGACGAAAAGTAAGATGAGCGCGGGGACTGCGGCCTGTCCGAAGTACCCCGACTCGTGGGCTGTCCAGATGTGCGTCACGAGCGTTTTGAACCCTGCGGGACGCAAGAGCAGCGTCGCCGGGAGTTCCTTCATCGTGGTCAAGAAGACCAGCGCCGCGCCGCCGAGAAGGCCGGGCGCGACGAGCGGGAGCGTCACGTGACGGAACGCACCCGTGGGCGTCTCACCCAGCGTCCGTGCCGCTTCCGGGAGCGCCGGGTCGACTCTCAGGAACGACGCGCGGAGTGACCCGACAGCTTGCGGAATAAAGCGGATGACGTAGGCGAAGACGAGTAGATAGAGCGTCTGGTAGATGGGTGTCGCGTAGGAACTGCCGAAGAAGACGAGTGCGAGACCGAGGACGACGCCGGGAACCGCGTAGCCGACGTACGTCGCGCGCTCGAACAGCGTGCTCACCCGAGAGGAGTGCCGTGCCGCGAGATATGCCACTGGGAGAGCGGCGAGTGTTCCGACGATAGCCGTCGCACCGGAGACGAGCACGGAGTTGAACGCGTATTCGGGCTGGAACGCGAGCGAGCGACTCGTCGCGGCGACGCCTTGTGCGAACCACGTGAGCAGGATGCCCAGCGGAACGACGAGGGCGACGAGACCGACGAGCGCCGCGAACCCGACCGCCGGATACTTCCAGCGACCGAGTTCCATCACGCTACCCGAGCGCCCGCCGGTCGTGGTGCGCTCGTCGCCTCGAATCATCGATTCGAGGGTGAGAATGAGGAGCGTCACGCCGACGAGTTGCAGTGAGAGGAGTGTCGCCGTGTCGCGGCCGAACGCCCCGAACTCGACGTAGATGACGCGAGTGAAAGCGTCGAATCGCATGATTGCGGGCGTCCCGAAGTCAGAGAGCGTGTAGAGTGCGGCGAGAAGCGCCCCGGCGGCGACAGCCGGGCGAATCTGCGGTATCGTCACCCGCTTGAACGCCTCCCAGCGGGTGTGATTTAGGGTCCGTGCGGCGTCGATAAGCGTGGTGTCCATCGACTTCAGCGCGGCCCGTGCGGTGATGAACACGTATGGGTACGTGTAGAGTGTCAACACCAGCACCGCTCCCGGGAGGCCGTAGATTTCGGGCAACGACTCGACACCGAGGGGCGCGAGAAGGCGCTGGAACACGCCGCGCGGACCGAACGCCGACACGAACGCGAACGCGCCGATGTAACTCGGGATGACGAGCGGTAGCGAGACGACGACGGTCCAAAAGCGTCTGAACGGGAGGTCGGTTCTGACTGTGAGATACGCGAGCGGGACGCCGAGGCCGACACACGCGGCCGTCACGAGAACGACGAGAACGGTGCTGTTGATGAACACTTGCACCGTCGTCGGGCGCGTGACGAGTGCGAGCGCTTCGGCGAAGCCCACGTCGAGGGCGGTTTTGACGAGCCACAACAGCGGGACGATGACGGCGGCAGCGACAGCACCGCTGGCGATAGTCAGTCCGAGCGGTTGCTCGTCGTCGCCCCCGCCAGTCGTTGTCTGCTGTTCGGTCGCCATGAGTGATTCAGTTCAGAGCACGCCCACCTCACGCAAGAGTCGTACGGTTCCCTCCAGGTCCGACAGTTGCGTCAGGTCGAGCCCTTCCGGCGGGCTGAGTTCGTCGATGCTGGGGAGTTCGCCGATTGGGTCGACGCCCGAGACGAGCGGGTACTCGAACGTGGTGCGGGCGAAGTAGTCCTGCGCTTCGGCCGACAGCAGGTGACGGACGAAGTTTGCCGCGAGCTCGGAATCGTCGGCGGTGTCGAGGACGAGCGCGCCCGCGACGTTGAAGATAGAACCGGCGTCGCCCGCGGTGAAGGCGGTCGAAAGCGGCGCGTTCGGTCGCCCGGCGAGGATGCGCTGGATGTAGTAGTGGTTCGCGAAGCCGGCGTGAATTTCGCCGTCAGCGACGGCCTGCGAGACGAGGAACTCGTCGTTGAACTGGGTGACGCCGAGGTCCTGCATACCCTGCAGCCACTCCTTGGTCGCCTCGTCGCCTTCGAGGACGCGCATCGCCGTGATGAACGCCTGGAACGACGAGTACGTGGGTGCCCAGCCGATGTTGTCGCGGAAGGCCTCCGTTTCGGGGAACTCCATGATGTCGTCCGGAATCTCCGACTCGTCGAACTGGTCGGTGTTGAACGGGATGGTTCGGGCGCGACCCGAGGTACCAGTCCACTGACCGTCGGGGTCCTGGAACTCGTCGCGGACGAGGTCGAGAACCTCGCTCGGGAGGTCCTGTGTCCGGCCGGCGTCCTTCAGTGCGCCGAGCGACCCGGCGTTGACCGAGAAGAACACGTCGGCGGGGCTGTTCTGCCCCTCGGTCTGAATCTGGTTGACGTGTTCGGCCGCGGAGTTGTACCGCGGGACCACGTCGAAGTCGTCGTAGTAGTCCTCGAAGAACGAGATGAGTTCGCCGACGAGTGCCTCGCCGCGACCGGAGTAGAGCGTAAGCTCTCCCGAGAGGTCCGGCATCTCTGCGACGGAGACACCACCGGTGATATCGCGGTCGCCAAACGGCGAGCGGCCGGAGCCAATCTGTCCGACTGGTTCCTCGCCGCCGCTTTCGTCGGCGGCCGTCGTCGTTGCCGTCGATTCTTCGTTACCGCCAGTACAACCGGCGAGTGCGCCGAGACCTAGCGCCGCCGTGGTTGCGACAAACCGACGACGACTGTGGACGCGAGGCTCTCGGTCGTGGTCTTGCATACATGGATTTAGGTAGGCCTAAAACATAAATACCTGCCGGTTCAGCGCCCCAAATCGGTGTAAAACGAGGAATACGTGTCAGTCGTCTGCAGTGACCGCGGCACGAGGTGCCGCCAGCGCGTCCAGACAGTCGAGCCAGTCTTGCATATGGCTCCCCACGTAGTTGAAGAACTCGCCGTTTCGATAGTCGGACCAGTCTCCGTCGGCCAGTTCGTCAGCCATCGCTTCGAACACCTCGGCGTAGGAGTCGGCGTCGTCGCCGACCGCGTCGACGACTTCCCAGAGGTGTTCGTTGAGTTCGAGACCCGGAACTTCGTTGTTCAGGTCGTCGAACGTCGGGCGGGCGGCCTTGTTGTGCTCACACAGTGGATAGCCGGTGATGATGTCTTTCTCCAGCACGTCCGCGGCGCGCTTGAGGAAGACGCCCGACCAGATGTCGTCGAATCGGCCGACTTCCCACTCGTTGTCGTCCATCGGCAACTGGTAGAACGCGGGGATGACCTCGCGCTCGAAGGCGAGATTCATCGAACAGACGGTGAGGTACTGTCCCGGTTCGGCGACGAAGTCGCCGTCGAAGTCGTCGAAGTCGGTTCGGGTCTGGGCCTGTCCCTGCAGGTCGCCGTCCATCAGGATGCGCACGGCGTCGAGGTCGGGAACGTTCGTCCACAGTCCCTGCGAGGCGACCACATCGCGGAGTTCCATGCTGTCCGTCTCGACCGTCTCGCCCATCGCCGAGTAGGGGTATCCCCGGGGGTACAGTCCGTGTTCGTCGGCGTTCTGGTAGAGGACGTTCACCCAGTGTTCGTCGCTGGCGACGGACTCCACTTCGTCGGTGCGGTGGAGGTTCTCCATGTGTCGCCCGAAGAAGTCCCACTCGTCGTGGGGAAGGGTGTCGTCGTCGATGAAGAAGCCGTACTCGAACTCGGGGTGTGCCCACATGTACAGCAAGCCGAAGCTCGTCTGAGCGTGGCTCGCGGCCGGGACGAGATGCCCGTACTCCGAAATCCCCTGTTCGTCGTACCACGCTTCGCGGTCCGATTCGTCGAAGACTGCCCCTGAAACTCCCTCGTCGTCGAGCATCGCGGCCATCTCCTCGGTGTCACAGAAGTCCTCCGTCACGAGGAGGACGAACAGACGGTCGAGGTCGAAGCCGTGTGCGCGGGCGTTGTCGAAGTACGCTCGCATGCACTCGAACTCACGGATGGTCGGAACGACGACGCAGATATCCGAATCCATTGCCAGTATAATTTTAGGCAGACCAAAAATACCTGTTGGTACGTGCCTCAACGTTTCAGACGGCCAACAAGCTGAGAATCGGATGCCCCCATGCTCTCCTCAGGACGAGTTTCGCATCCCCGTCAGCGATTCCAACAACAGCACCGCAGTCTCCTTCTGTAGCGGGTCGTTCGCATTCCCGCACTGCGGCGACTGCACACACGAGGGACAGCCGTCATCGCAGTCACAGTCGGCAATCAGTGCCGCCGTCTGCCGCATCAGTCGCTCGACGATGTCGTAGCCGGCGCGGGTCAGACCCACCCCGCCGGGGTGCCCGTCGTAGATGAAGATGGTCGATTGGTCGGTGTGGCTGTGATACGGCGTCGAGAGACCGCCGATGTCGCCCCGGTCACAGAGCAACGTTAGCGGGAAGAGCGAAATCATCCCGTGTTCGGCGGCGTGGATGCCGCCGTTGAAGGCGTAGTCGCTGCCGACGCTCAAGCCGCCGTCTTCCTCGCTGTTGCCACCCAATTCGCGCATCTCTGACTCCACGTCGCCGGGGACGGTGAAATAGAGGGCCTTTGTCCGCAGGCTCGTCTCGGGCAGGTCGAGCAGTTGTTGGCCGATGGTCGTTCCGCGCTTCGGGTCGCGGCGCTCGAACCCGGTTATCTGCTTGCGCATCGTCACCTCGGCGAAGCGAACCTCGACATCAGAACGTGCAGACAGCGGTTTCGACAGGATGTCGCGTTCGACGGTGATGTGTTTGTCGTGGAGGACACGGGTGTAGTAGTCCGCCCACGTGGGTTGCAGGCGGGCTACGTCGCGGTCCAAGTCGAGGTCTGCGACCTCGTACGTCTGGCCCTGATGGTGATAGACTGCACCGGGATGGGCGTCGCGCAGGGCGTCCTCGAACGCGAGTTTCGCGATGGTCTCGTTGTTCCGCGAGTCCATCAGGCGAATCTCTCGGTCCGTGATGGTTCGGAGGCTCATCGCGTGTTGTGGGCTTCCGCCGCCGTCGTGAGTCCACCGTACTCCGCTGTCGGTGTCTCGCCGCGCCACCGTCCCGTCGTCTTCGAGAGTGGAAACCACGTTCGGGAACGACGAACCGAAGTACTCCTCGTCGGCGGTCGAGAGCCAATTTTCGGACGCAGCACAGGCGACGTGACTGGGGAGCAGGTGGTCGTTTTCGGGGTCGGACACCGCCCGTTCGGGGTCGCCCTCGAAGAACTCGCCGGGGTGTTTCATGAGGTACTGGTCCAACTGGTCCTCGCCACCGACGAGGACGACCAAGGCCGGTCTGTCGCCGCGGCCTGCGCGCCCGGCTTGCTGCCACGCGGACATTCGTGTGCCGGGGTAGCCGTCGATGAGGACCACGTCGAGGCCGCCAACGTCCACACCGAGTTCGAGTGCGTTGGTACTCCAGACGCCCGTGATGTCGCCATCGTGTAAGCCGGACTCTATCTCCCGCCGTCGGTCGTGCGTGAGCGCCGCTTGATAGGCCGCGACCTCGCCCGCACGTCCGTGTTCGCCGCGACTCCTGAGGTCGTTCGCACTCTCGGAAGCGTATCGTTCGGCGGCCTGCCTCGCCCGGGTGAACGCGAGCGTCTGATGACCGCGCGAGACTAAATCGACGAACAGGTTCTTCGTCTCGACGTGGGCCGAGCGTCGGCGTCCCGACCCGCCAGCGTCGGGATTCTCGTACTCCGGCGGATTCCACAACAGCCAGTGTGTCTCGCCGGTTCCGCTCGCGTCGCCATCGACGAGCGTGTACGACCCTTCCGGCTCACCGGTGATTCGTGCGGCGTGTTCGACCGGGTTGCCGATGGTCGCCGAACAGCAGACGAACTGCGGGTCAGAGCCGAAGCGTTCGCAGACACGCTTGAGTCGCCGAAGCAACAAGGCGACGTGGCTCCCGAAGACCCCGCGGTACCCGTGAACCTCGTCGATGACGACTGTCTCCAGTGAGGAGAAAAACCACTCCCAGAGGCGGTGCGCGTGCGGGAGGAGTGCGTAGTGAACCATATCAGGGTTCGAAAGCAGGACGGTCGGTCGTCGCTTCCGAACGTCACGTTTCTCCGATTTCGACAGTCGGCCGGTGTACTGGTCGACCGAGACGCGACTGCCGAATCCGAGGCCGTGCGCGAGGTCCGAGAGCGTGTCCAGTTGGTCGGACACGAGGGCGTTCTGTGGGCCGAGATACAGCGTGCGGCCGCCGTGGTCCATCGCGCGCTCGAACGCCGGAACCGTGTACGCGAGGCTCTTTCCGCTCGCGGTTCTGGTCGCGAGGACGACGTTGTCTCCGTCACGCACGGCGTCGACTGCCTCGGCCTGATGGCGGTACAGGCGGTCGATACCGCGGTCGTCGAGAGCCGACGCCAACCGCGGTTCGAGGTCGACGTCGGCGAAGGTGGGGTCGCGTGCTTCGAACTGCCGGTGGGCGCGAATCTGCCCCTCGTAGTACGGACGCGTTCGAAGCCACTCGATGATGTCGTCCACGCTCTCACCTCGGACTTCGCCGTCCTAACGCTGTCGGAGATTGCTATACGATGGCACGATTTCTTCATCCGCCGCGCTATTTTTGTCCTTCGGGTCCTCACGAGAGCGTATGAACGCGGACGCCGTCCTCGTCTACGACGGGGAGTGCCCCTACTGCTCCGTGGCCGCGACTGCCCTCAAGCGCCTCGACGACGTGGAGGCGATTTCGTGGTACGACGACGCCGCACAGGAGTTCCTCGCGGCCCAGTTCGACGAGGTTCCCTTCGCGATGGTCCTCGCCGACAGGAACGAAGGACAGGTCTACGCGGGCGGTGCGGCCGCGAAAGAACTCGCCGACAGGGCGGGGACGCCCGGCATCGTCGGCAGTCTCGTCCGCGACAACTACGACACTATCGCCAAGGCCGTCGGCATTGCGAGCGGCCGCGGACGCGACCCGGACGACTTCCACAGCGTCTACCCGCTCAAAACAGCGGCCGCCGACGTGTTCGACCGCCTCGCCTCGAACGCCGAACCACATCCCGCCGACCTTTCGTAGGCCCCGTTTCAACACCCGTCAGTGACCGTCCACTCCCTCGCACCCGAAACGCTCGGTACTGACGACGGCCCGCTCGAACTCGACACTCACTCGCCGAGTGGAACCTACGCACTCGTCTTCGACGTGCCCGAACTCACTATCGAGGTCGGTGCCCTCGGCGAACAGCGAGTTCCGACAGGGAGCTACGTGTACCTCGGGAGCGCCTTCGGTACCGGCGGGCTTCGTCGGGTACTTCGCCACCGGCGTGTCGCAGAGGGTAACCACGATGCTCGACATTGGCACGTCGATTACCTCGGCGGCCACCCGGACGTCACGCTCTCTCGTGTCGTTTGCGTGGTCGACAGCGACGTCGAGTGCGACGTGGCCGCGACGCTCGCCGACGGGCCAATCGCTGGCTTTGGGTCCTCCGACTGCGACTGCACGTCACACCTCGCTCGATACGAGACCGTAGACGAGGCGCTCGCTGCTTCGACTGCGGTATTTCGTCAGAAAGGATGAGGGAATTCCCTCCGTCGTGCCTGCCGGACCGGGCACCCCGGGAGGCACGACGCTGCCGGTAGTCAGAGGCACCCCGGCGGACCTACCTACAACGTGGAGTGGCTTTACCTCATCTTTCGGCGATGGCTCTCAACCATCGATTACTGGTATATGAATATTCTGGCTCTTTATATACAAACGGTCGTTTTTTACGCTCTTTTATATGGGGGTGATTCACAATGGCACCAGCGTCTTCCGATAGTGGTCCTCGAACCCGTTCGGTCAGACCCCAACGACTTACGCTGCGGCTTTCGAAGAGGCGGCAATGACGACGACGTTTCCCTCGATTCCCTACCTCGACTGGATTATCGGCCGCACCGACGAGGTGACACACGACCTCGCGACGAGCGATTTACGACCGACAGCTTCGTTCGAGGGGCTCGTTCCGCCGTCACTCGCGGGACTTCCTGACCCGGACGATGCGACGCTCACCGGCCAACTCGCCGACCGATACGGCGTTTCCGAATCGAACGTTCTCGTCACAGCGGGCGCGACGCACGCGAACTTCCTCGCAGCCTGTGCCCTCCTCGACCGAGCCAAGCGCCGGCGCCACGAGGCAGACGCGAGCGAGGCGACCGACGCAACCAGCCCAACCGACGCAGCCGACCCAACCGAGGCGACCGACGCAGCCGACGCACCGAAACCGCAGGTTCTCGTCGAGAAACCGGGCTATCAGCCACTCTGTGAGACGCCCGAGGCACTCGGTGCTCGCGTCGACCGATTCCTTCGCCCGCCGGAGTTCGACCACGCGCTCGAACCGCATCGCATCGAGAGCGCGGCCATCGACTCGTTCGCCTACGCGATGGTCACGAACCGTCACAACCCGTCCGGCCGCCTCGCCACCCGCGCCGAACTCGCGGAGATGGCACGACACGCCGCCGACGTGGGCGGGTATCTCCTCGTCGACGAAGTGTACGCTCCTTACGTCGACCCGGCCGACGACGGCCCGTTCGGTGGCGTCACCGCTGCCGGATTGCCGAACGTCGTCGTCACCGGGTCGCTGACGAAATTCTACGGGCTGGGTGGTCTTCGCGTCGGCTGGCTCGTCGGCCCGGAAGACGTCGTCGAACGGGCGCGTCAGGCCTCGATGCACCTCCCGTCGGTCGCCGACCCGAGTAAGAAACTCGCGCGGCGCGCCCTCCACAACAGCGAGCAACTGGACGCCGCTGCGCGTACACACCTCTCGGCGAACCACGAGTTGCTGGCGTCGTTCCTCGCCGAGCGACCGAACCTCGACGGACGAATCCACGCTGGCGGGTCGTTCGCCCTACTGGAACACGAGACACACAGCGGCGACGAGGTGGTCGAAGCCGCCCTCGACGGTGACGTGCTCGTCGTACCCGGCCGGTTTTTCGACCGCTCGGACGCGTTCCGCACCTCGCTCGGCGGCGACCCGGAAGCGATGGCCGCCGCGCTCGATGCCTTCGGCTCGGTCCTCGACGAGTTGTGAGAAGAGAGCACCGAGAGAGTCGAGTGTGAATGTATGCCGACTCGGACCAGCCCAGTCCGAGTCAGCGGATTTCAGCCTCGATTACCTCAGTGCCCAAGCCCGCTTGATTCAGTGCCAACGTCCGGTCGCGTCAGCCCCAATGCCCGCTTGCCTCTGTCGTTCACCGAACCCGTGCCAATTGGTTGGGGGTGTCTCTGATTTTCGCGTCGAGACTGCTGTCGCTCCGTGAGAGCCGACTACACCGTAATGGCGCGGTCGAGCATCTCGACGGGGTGTGGCGGTTCGTCGTCGACGCCCATGTCTTCGAGTTGCGACCGACAGGATGCCCCCGGCGCGACGACGATGTCGCCCGGACTGTCGGCCACCTGGTCCGAGAGAATGCTCCCGATAGCCATCGACATGGAGTAGTGTTCGGCCTCGTAGCCGAACGACCCCGACATTCCACAGCACGTCGAATCCAGCGGGTCCACGTCGTAGCCAGCCCGCCGAAGGACGCCAACAGCGTGGTGGTCCTTCTTCGTGGACTTCTGGTGACAGTGGCCGTGGTACGTCAGGGCGTCGTCCTGCGGGAGGAACGAGAGCTCGTCGTCCAAACGGAACGTGTCGAAGTACTCCATGATGCCGTAGGAGTTGGCGGCGACGGCCTCGACGTCGTCACCGGAGAGCAAGTCGAGATAGTCCGACTGGAACATCACCGCGTCCGAGGGTTCACAGAGGACGATGTCCCACCCCTCCTCGACGAAGGGTGCGAGCACGTCTACGTTCTGTTCCGCGTCGGCGCGGGCGCGGTCGAGGAAGCCCTTCGAGTGTGGCGGCCGACCCGACCCGGCGACGCCATCGGGAATGCGAACGTGGACGTTGGCGGCTTCGAGCGCCCGCACGGCGGCCTTCCCGACGTCCGGGTGGTTGTAGTTTGTGTAGGTGTCGGGGAACAACAGCACTCTGCGGTCGGCTTGCGCCTCCGGGATGCCCGCCGAGCCGCGTGATTCGAACCACTCGACGAAGCTCGTCGAGTGGAACTCCGGGAGTGTGCGCTCTTTCGCGATACCGATGGTCTTCTCCATCAGCGTGCGTGCACCCGGAATCTTCGTCGCGCCGTTTGCGAGCGGCGCGAACTTCGACCCGAGTTTCGACAGCGCGTCGATGTTGGCGAACACCTTGTCGCGGAGGCTCGACCCGTTGCGCTGGTGGTACTCGTGGACCACTTCGGCTTTCATCTTCGCCATGTCGACGCCGCTCGGGCAGTCTTTCGAACAGCCCTTACAGCCGACACAGAGGTCCAGCACCTCGTGGACGAACTCATCTGTGAACATCTCGTCTTCCGAGAGACCGCCGCTCATCGCCTGCCGGAGCATGTTCGCCCGGCCGCGCGTAGACTGAATCTCCTCTTCGGCGGCCCGGAAGGTCGGACACATGACGCCACCAACAGTGGACTGCTGGCCGCGACAGCCCGCACAGCCGTGACAGAGTTCGACCATGCCCTCGAAGCCGTTGTCGTTGTCCCAGTTGAGCGCGGGGTCGAACCCGGCGTCGAAGTCGTAGTCGGGCGAGAACCGGAGGTTCTCGGTCATGTCGTAGTCGCCGCAGATGTTCCCCGGATTGAGGAGCCAATCGGGGTCGAACGCGGATTTCAGGTCGCGGAAGACGTTCCAGAGGTGGTCGCCGTACAGTTTGCGGTTCCACTGCGTTCGCGCGCGGCCGTCGCCGTGTTCGCCCGAGACAGAGCCGCCGTACTTCACGACGAGGTCGGTCACTTCGTCGGCGATAGCCTCGAACGTCTCGACGCCTTCGGCCGTCTTCGTGTTCACGAGCGGGCGAATGTGGAGGACGCCCGGCCCGGCGTGGGCGTAGTACGAGGCGAAGGTGTCGTGTTCGTCGAGGATGTCCTGGAAGTCAGAGACGTAGGCGGGGAGGTTCTCCGCCGGAATCGCCGTATCTTCGATGTACGCGATGTGCTTCTCGTCGGAGGTCCGCGAGAGGAGAATCGGAAGCCCCGACTTGCGCATCTTCCAGAACTTCGCGCGCGTGTCGGCGTCGTGGGCCTCCATGAAGTCGGTGGCGCAGCGCTCCGTTTCTGTCACCGAAGTCGCCCCATCCGAGGGGTCGAACTCGGTCGCACCCGAATCAGGAACGCGGTCCGCGACGAGGTCGGCGACTTTCTGCTTGCCGTCTTCGTCGGAGTCGGCGTAGAACTCGACCAAGAGCGTCGAATCGGTTCCCTCGGGCAGCATCCCGACTACGTCCGCGAACTCGGCCGTGTCGCGGGCCAAATCGAGGAGCACGTCGTCCATAACCTCGACCGCGGCCGGTTCGTGTTCGAGGATGGGCGCGACGTCGTGCATCGCGTCGATGACGTTGTCGTAGGTCAGGAGCGCGACAGAGGCCGTGTTCGGAATCTCCGCTAAGGAGACGGTCGCCTTCGTGACGATGGCGAGCGTCCCCTCCGACCCGGCGATGAGGCGACCGAGATTGACGTGTCCTTCTTCCCAGTCGTCGTCGATGCCGGTGTCGTCGGGCGTCCGGCGCTCGCCGCGCATCTCGTCGACGAGCATGTCGAGGTTGTACCCCGAGACGTTGCGCTTGAGGTCGGGGAAGCGCTCGGAGATTTCGTCGGCCTCTTCGTCGAGAATCTCGGCGACTTTCGCGTAGATTCGCTCTTCGATAGTGCCCGTTGGGTCGCCCTGCTCGCGCAGTTCGTCGACGGTCGTCTCGCCGAACGTCGTCACCGTGCCGTCGGCGAGGACGACCTCGACTTCCTCGATGTAGTAGTCGGTCTTGCCGTACTTCAGCGAGTGTGCGCCCGTGGAGTTGTTTCCGATAGCGCCGCCGAGTGCGGAGCGGTCGCCCCACGCCGGGTCGGGGGCGAACTTCAGTCCGTGTGGTGCCAGTTGTTCGTTCAGGTCGCCGAGTCGAACCCCGGCCTGTGCCGTGGCCGTCCGCGCCTCGGGGTCGACGTGTTCGACGTCGCCCATGTAGCGGACGAAATCGAGGACGACTGCCTCGTTGACCGTCTGCCCGGCGAGACTCGTCCCACCACCCCGCGGAAGGACGGGAATCTCGCGTTCGGCGCAGTACTCCATCACCGCCGCCACGTCGTCCGTCGAGGCCGGCATGACGACGCCGATGGGCATCTTCTCGTACGCGGACGCGTCCGTCGCGTACATCGTTCGCGTGTAGGTGTCGAATCGCACGTCGCCCTCGACGATAGATTCGAGGTCTTCGACCAGCCCCGGCCGTTCTACGTCGTCGTTGACGTAGTCGTAGTTCCCCTCGGTCGAGGGGTCGGCGGCCGCGTCGTGCGTGTTTGATGCCATTGTCAGTTGCTCGCTAGTAGTCGATTTGTGTGACACAATAAAGACACCCGAGAGTGGGTGAATCTGCTCGAAATTCGTTGCCGGTACGCCATTCCGTCGCCACCGTTCAGAATACGCCCGGGAACAGCACGTAGCTGAACAGGAGCGTCAGAATGCCGGTGGCAGTCCCGTAGTAGACGAGCGGGATGAGTTCGAGGCGGATGACCCGACCCTCCTCGCCGACGAGGCCGACGACCGCGAGCGCGGCGACGACGTTGTGGACGGCGATGAGGTTACCGATGGCACCGCCGACCGCCTGTGCCCCGAGCATGATGGTCTTCGGCGTGCCAATCTGGTCTGCGACACCGTACTGGAAGGTGCCGAAGAGGATATCCGAGACGGTGTTCGACCCCGCGAGGAACGCGCCGAACGCGCCCACGTACGCGGCGAAGAACGGGTAGGCCGAGCCAGCGACGCTCGCCATGCCCTCCGAGAGGACGATGAGCATGCTGTCGGTCCCCGTTGCTGCGCCGGACTGCAGCATAATCTGGACTGTCGCGACTGCGAACAGCAGTGCGACGACCGCCGGAGTGACCTTCTCGATGGTCTCTGCCCACGACGCCTTGATTTCCTTGCTCCCCATCCCGTGAATCGGAATCGTCAGCAGGTGGACGGCGATGAACACCGCGCCGGGCAGGTAGAGGAACGCGAAGTCGTTTCCGAGGTCAGTTCCGAGGATGTTGCTCCACGCCAGTTTGAACACGTCCATCGTGATGAAGCTCTGGACGGGGTCGACGACGCGGGTGACGACCAGAAGCAGCGCGACGAGCGCGTACGGCGTCCACGCCTTCAGAAGCGACATCTGTCCCGCGGACGCGGGCATGCTCGACTGAACGTTGCCACCGTCGGCGGCGACAGAGACGTTGTCGCTGGTCGATTCGCCGGGCTGGATGTCACCGACCCAGTGGTCGGGCCACGCGGACTCTGGCTCGAAGTCCCACTCCTCGTCGGGGTGGAAAAAGCCCGCTTTGAGTGCGCCGACCGTCACGGCCAGTCCGACCATCGAGCCGAGCAGCCCCGGGAACTCCGGTCCGAGGAAGTACGCGGTGAGGAAGTAGGGGACCGAGAACGACGCCCACGCGAAGAGCGTGAGTGGAAGCACTTCGAGCGCTGGCTTGATGGACCGCTCTTCACCGAAGAAGCGGGTCATCATCGCGACGCCAATGAACGGGAGTGCGATGCCGACGATGACGTGGTGCATCGCGGCGAATACGGCGATTTCGCCGACCCACGCCGCGATGGTCTCGAAGTTACCAGTGCCGAGTACTTCGGTGCTGATGGATTCGACGCTCTCGAAGATGTCTATCATCCCGATGATGAGCGGCGTCCCGACCGCGCCGAAGGTAATCGCCATCAGGTTCCCCGTGAGGGCGACCACGACGGCGGCCAGCGGCGGGAAGCCGAGGCCGACGAGAAGCGGGCCGACGATGGCTGCGGGCGTCCCGAAGCCAGCGGCCGACTCGATGAACGAGCCCATGAGGAACACGAGCAGGACGACCTGTACGCGGCGGTCCTCGCTGATGTCTGCGAACCCGCTGTTTATCGCATCGAACGCGCCCGTCTGCTTGAGCGTGTACAGGAGGAGGATTGCCCCGAAGACGATGTACAGGATGTTCGCTGCCGTGATGAACCCGTTAATCGTCGATGCCGCGATCCACTGTACCGACATGCCCCAGCCGACGACGCCAGCCCCGACTGCGACGACCCACGCGACGGGCATCGCCCGCGTCGCGGGCCAATAACGCCCGACCATGAGGTACGCGATTGTCAGAAGCGGAAGCAGCGCGATGAGTGCGTCGGCCGCACTAACCATGCTGTCCACCCCCATTGTTGATTCCAGCCGATGCCATTCCAGTTCCGTGCCTGATTCCGTGCATCGTGGAATCTCATACACAACTTTTGTGATATATATCTATCGTTCGTCCCGATTTGTGACATGAAATCAGGCTCTCCTTTCCCGTCCTCCCGAGACCAATACACACGTGTGAAAACTTCGAAATAGGCGATTAAATGCCAAAAAAACGGGGTTTGCAGAGGTTCTATCTCAGGCACGATTTCCTCAATTTGAACTGTGTTCTCCTGTCGCATACGACCAATATACTCGTATGAAGTGGCCATTACACACATCTGAACTGGGAGTTCACTCGTGTGCAAAGGCTTTTACTCTCGTGTGTAAAGGACAAACCATGGAAGACGAGGCTGGCGCGCGCCCCCGAAACGAACACGGGCAGTACGTCGGCCGCATCTCGCTCGACGCGGTGTTGACGGTCTTCGACGACCGGGAAGACGCCGCCCGACCACTGACCGCGGCGGACGTGATGGAGGAACTCGACTGCTCGCGTCGAACGGCGCACAACAAACTGAACGAACTCGAAGAGCGCGGCGACCTCGCGACGAGGAAAGTCGGGGCACGGAGTCGCGTCTGGTGGATCCCGATTCCCACATCTCCCGAACAGGACCCCGCGACGACGAAACAGGCAGCCAATCCGCAGTCCGAATCACCGGCGACACCCGCTTCCGAACCAACTGACTCGGAACACGCGAGCGACCACCCGCCGGCTGTCTCGAACGCTATCGAGGCCGCTGACCTCCCGGGCAGTGGCCCGATGCTCGACTCCCGACGCGAGGCGCTCTCGGCCGCATACGACTACCTCACCGACCACCCGGAGGCGAAGAAAGCGGACTTCCTCCGCGATGTCTACCACGACTACCCCGCGGGGTTCGAATCCGCCGAAGGCTGGTGGAACGCCATCCAACCCGCGTTGAAGCAACTTCCCGGGGTCGACCCGCCGGAAGAACGCGGCCACATCTGGCACTTCCTCGGCGGCTAACTCCCGTCACCGCTGGTGCCACATCCCACGATTTTATACCGTGAGAGGAACCATTCACGGCAGACGCACCGATGTCCCACGATTTACCGGGTATAGCTTCTCTCGATGGGGATGTCGATGAGCGACGGTGACGCCGACTCCGGGGCCGGGGACGGTTCTCCAGGCGACCGCTCACCACCAGACACGGGCACCAGCGGAGACCATTCAACGCCAGAGGCAGGCACCGGCAACGACCGCTCAGCGCCAGAGACGGCAGACTCCCGTGAGTGGGAAGACGCCAATCGGTCGCTGGACGACCACCCCACTGGCGGCGACGACGTGTACGCCTCCGAAGTAGAAGGGAAACAGTACCGCGGAACGTGGTACCTCCCGCTTCGGTACGAGGACCTCGACGAGGCACCGGAGTCCGAGGAGTATCCCGACCAGGGGACCGGCGGGTCGTTCCGAGTCGCCGACCTTCCTCGCGTCCCCCGAGTCGGCCACGTCGTCGGGCCGTCGGCTATCATGCTCGGCGCGTCGCTCGGAAGCGGCGAGACGCTCTTTTGGCCGGTGTTGACCTCGCAGTTCGGATGGACGCTCTTCTGGGCGTTCCTCGTCGGTATCCTCACGCAGTTCGTCATCAACACGGAACTCCAGCGGTGGACGCTCGCGACTGGCGAGAGCATCTTTCGCGCCTTCGCGCGCGTGGGAACGTATTGGCCGTGGCTCTTCCTCTTCGGGGGCCTCATCAGCCTCGGGTGGCCCGGGTGGGCCGCCGGTGCCGCACAGGTCGCCGCGGTCGGCCTCGGTTTCAGCGGGACCGTCGAAGTGCTCGGCTTCGCCGTCGCGTCGTGGAAACTCATCGCCGCGGCGTTGATGGGCGTCATCTGGCTCTCGTACCAGATATCGTCGGTCATGTACAACGCCGTCGAGGTGTTCCAGATTGGACTCCTGTTCGTCGCCATCGGGGCGGCGTTGATGCTCGTCGCCGTCACCGGGTCGTGGGTCGAGTTCGGTTCCATCCCCGACGCCGCAGGGTCGGTCGGAACCCTCCCAGAAAGTCTCGATATCGCAGTGTTCCTCGGCGGGCTCGCGTTCGCGGGTGCCGGTGGATACCTCAATCTCTCCCAGAGTCTCTGGATGCGCGAGAAGGGGTACGGCATGGGCAACTATCAGGGCCGAGTGAAGAACCCGCTTCGCGGTGACGACCCGGAACCAATCGAGCGCGATGGCTTCACGTTCCGCCCGACTGTGACCAACCTCCGTCGCTGGCGCGGCTGGTGGAAAGTCGTCCAACTCGAGCACCTCCTGACGTTCGTCGTCGGGTTACTCCTCGTCGCACCGGCGCTGATGAGCGTCGCCATTCACTACTCGCCGGGTGAGACGACCGACGCGATTCAGATGTGGCTCGGAGGCATCGCCCCGTTGGTCGGTCCCGTCGGGACGTTCCTCGTCTTTGCCATCCTCTTTGTCGCCCTGTTTACGACCGAGTACGCCATCGTCGAGTCCTTCGTTCGAAACAGTGCAGATGCGCTCTACGAATCCTTCGGCCGTGAGGCCGGATGGGACCTGCCCAAGCTCTTCTGGCGACTCCTCACGGCGTTCTGCCTGTGGGGGCTCATCATCATCTTCGCGTTCACCTCGCCGTTCGAGGGGCGCGAACCGTTCTTCTTCCTCGTCGTGGGTGCTGCCATGTCCGGCATCATGATGTGGCCCTACACCGCGCTCGTCCTCGTGATGAACACGACGCGCCTCCCCGAACACGTCCAGCCGGGGTGGGCACGCGTCGCGGCGATGTGGTGGGCATCCGGCTTCTACGGCTACTTCAGCGTACTTCTTATGGGGACGACGCTCGTCGAACTCGGGTTCCCGGTGTTCGACACCGCACCGACGATTCTTGGAAGCAATCTCGGTGGGTACGTTCTGTGGGCAGGATTCCTCCTCGTTCAGGGATACGCGGTCGGACGCTCGGCCGTCGGAAAATATCAAAAATCGAATACAGTCCCGGGCGCAGACGAGGCGAAAGGCCGGTTCTCGTGAACTCCCGAAACCTTCACAATTAACCGACACAGGGCTGTTCGAACCCGAAGAACGATTATGCAGAACATGTAATGCGAACACATGTCAACCGGCACGGTTGCGACGTTCGAGGACTCTCTCGAACGACTCGAAGTAGGCTGGACACACACGTCTTCGGACGAGTTGGGCGACGTCCTCCGCGAGGTCTGTGACGACCCTGCGGTGGGTGTTCCACTTCCGTCTGACGCACCACTCCCGGAGTGGGTGAACACGAACCCCACACCGGCGGACCTCCGTGAGGCGAATGCTGGCGTCACGGCAGCGGGAATCGGTATCGCGGACTACGGCAGCGTCGTCGTGCAGGGCACACCCGACGGTGTCGAACCCGTGAGTCTCTTTTGTGACCGACACGTTGCCGTCCTCCAGCAGTCGGACATCGTTCCCGGCATGCCGGAGGCGTTCGAATGGCTGGGCGAGGAGTTCCGCACGGGTCACTCCTCGGCTATCATTGCGACGGGACCGAGCGCTACCGCCGACATGGGTGCGCTGGTCAAGGGCGCACACGGCCCCAAAGACGTTCACGTGGTGATTCTCGATGAGTAAGGCACGCGAGGCCAAGGCGGCCAAGATTCGGCAGTTGATGGAGACCGAAGGCGACGCCGTCAACACCGGCACCAGCGGATTCAATCAGGGTCGATACGAGTCGGTCCAAACGCTCGACGACTACGACGGCCTGAAGTCAGAGGCCCGGGCCGTCAAGGAAGACGCCATCGAGCGCCTGCCAGAACTCATCGACGAACTCCGCGAGACGGTCGAAGAAAACGGCGGCACGCTCTACATCGCCGACGACGCCGCCGACGCGAATCGCTATATCCGCGAGGTATGCGAGGACAACGACGCCGAGCGAGTCGTCAAATCGAAGTCGATGACCTCCGAGGAAATCGAGGTCAACGAAGCACTCGAACACGCTGGAACCGAGGTTATCGAGACGGACCTCGGCGAGTGGGTGTTGCAGGTCGCCGACGAGGCACCCTCGCACATCGTCGCGCCCGCAATCCACAAGTCCCGCGACGCCATCGCCGACCTGTTCAACGAGACGTTCGACCCCGACGAACCGCTGGAGACGGCCGAGGAACTCACCATGTTCGCCCGCGAGCAACTGGGCGAACTCATCGAAGACGCCGACGTGGGCATGACCGGCGCGAACTTCATCACCGCCGACACGGGAACGATTGCCCTCGTCACCTCGGAGGGCAACGCCCGAAAGACGGCCGTCGTCCCCGACACGCATGTCGCTGTCGCAGGTGTGGAGAAACTCATCCCGACGGTCGAAGACCTCCAACCGTTCGTCGAACTCATCGGGAAGTCGGGAACCGGACAGGACATCACCTCCTACATCTCGCTTCTGACCCCGCCCGTCGAGTCGCCGACGGTAGACTTCGACGACCCGGACACCCCGATTACAGACGCCGAGACCGACCGCGACTATCACCTCGTCCTCATCGACAACGGTCGCATGGCCATGCGCGACGACGACCAGTTGCGCGAGACGCTCTACTGCATTCGGTGTTCTGCCTGCTCGAACGTCTGCGCCAACTTCCAGCACGTCGGCGGCCACGCCTTCGGCGGCGAAACCTACTCGGGCGGCATCGGAACCGGGTGGGAAGCGGGCGTCGAAGGACTCGACTCCGCGGCCGAGTTCAACGACCTCTGTACCGGCTGTAGCCGGTGTACCACCGCCTGCCCCGTCGAAATCGACATTCCGTGGATAAACACGGTCGTCCGCGACCGCGTCAACCGTGGCGACGTCTCGGAAGTCGATTGGCTCGTCGAGGGTCTCACCCCCGACGAGGAACCCGGCGGAGTCAGTTTCCAAAAGCGGTTCTTCGGCAACTTCGAGACGGCCGCGAAGGTCGGGAGCTTCTTTGCCCCCGTCTCTAACTGGGTCGCCCAGTCGTCCGTCTCTCGGAACCTCATGGAGCGGTTCCTCGGCATCGACGCCCGCCGGGAACTCCCGGCGTTCCAGCGTGAGACGCTGGTCGAGTGGTTCGACGCCCGAGGGTCGCGCGTCCAGAACCCAACGCGAACTGCCGTCCTCTACCCCGACGTGTACACCAACCACGTGCAGGTCGAACGCGGCAAAGCCGCCGTCCGCGCGCTCGAAGCCCTCGACGTCGAGGTCGTCGTTCCCGACGTTCGGTCGTCGGGCCGCGCCCCGCTCTCGCAGGGCATGATTGCGACCGCCGAAGACCACGCCCACGACGTGTACGCCGGTCTCGCCGAGTACATCGACGCTGGCCACGATATCGTCGTCATCGAGCCGTCGGACCTCGCGATGTTCAGAGGCGAGTACGAGAAGTTCCTCCCCGAACAGTCCTTCGAACGCATCGCCGACAGCAGCTACGAGGTCATGGAGTACGTGTTCGGCCTGCTCGAAAACGGGGCCGATGCTGACGCGCTTTCGGTCGTCGACGGCGACGAAGTGGCCTACCACAGCCACTGCCAGCAGCGAACCCTCGGTCTCGAAGGCTACACCGAAGCCGTCCTTTCGGACCTCGGCTTCGACGTGGCGACCTCCGACGTGGAGTGCTGTGGGATGGCCGGTTCGTTCGGCTACAAATCCGAATACTACGAACTGAGTATGGACGTCGGCTCCGAACTCAAGTCGCAGTTCCAGACCGACGACACGCGCGACCGAACCGTGGTCGCAAGTGGAACGTCGTGTCTCGAACAACTCGATTCGCTCCTCAGTCGGCCGACCCAGCACCCGGTGCAACTCGTCGCACCGAGTCGGTAGGCTGCCAGCGACCCCACCGACTCTCTCGGCTTCACTGCTTTCACGACTTCTCCCGACTCTTTCAACCCCCTGTCATCTCTCCATCTGTTGTGCCGTCTGACGCCCGTCAGCCACGCGTCTGCGTCGATTGCGGGGGGCTACGAACAATTAAGGCCCGGCATCTCATGATGGCGGATATGGACGGGACGCCCGAAGAGATTACGACGCTCGTCGGCCGCGAGGTCTACTCGAACAGCGGTATGTTCGTCGGTGAAGTCGAAGACGTCCGTCTCGACTTGGACCACGAGTCAGTCACTGGAATGGCACTGACCGAACTGAATCAAGAACTGTTCCGCGGACAAATCGAACCCGGAAAGGGAGTTCTCATTCCGTATCGCTGGGTTCGCGCTGTCGGCGACGTCATTCTCATCAACGACGTCATCGAGCGCCTGAAGACGCCCGACGAAGACGAAGAGTCGCTGGCTGTCTGATTAACTGCCGTTACCGCTCTCTCCGCTTTCGACACCCATCGCACGGAAGAGCTTCCGCTTTACCGCTTCTTCGGTGAGTTGCAACAGCGTATCGCGGTTGTCGTCGCTGGACTCGATGCCCGTGAAGATGCCGAGCGGAATCTCGACGGACCCCTGCGTGGAGTGGCCGCCCGCCTCGCCGATTCCCGTGAAGGCGTCCGAGAGAATCTTCCCGATGTTCATGCGGATGTCCTTCGACCGCGCCGCGAGGTAGATGGTGTCGTCGGCGATGCCGAAGACGGCCGTCGTGGTGATTCCCTCCAGATTCAGGAGGTGCTGTGCGGCCTGCGAGAGGGCGTCACGGTCGCGGATGAACCCGGCATTCGAGACGAGGTGCGACCCCTGAACCTCTCGGTTTTGAATCGCCTCGGCAAGCACGTCCAGCGTCTCCGGCGACATCGACGGCGACTCGACTTTTTCGAGGATGTCGTGGTCGGCGAAGGGATAGAGGTACGCCGCCGCGGTCAAGTCGGCTGGTGTCGTATCGCGTTTGAAGTCTAACGTCTCGGCGCGGATGCCGTACAGGAGTGCCGTGGCGACCGCTTTCGAGGGACTGAGGTCGAACTCCTGGATGTACTTCGTGAGGATAGTCGACGTCGACGAGACGTTCGGCCGAACGTCGGTAAACTGCGCGTCGATACCCTCGTCGGGCTCGAAGTGGTCGATGAAGACGGCGATATCTGCATCCCCGATGTCCGGGAGTCCCGACTTCATGTGGTCGACGAGCGCCAAGGCACCGTACTCGTCGAGCGCTTTCGCGTCTCCTCGCGGCGTGAGTTCGATACCGAGGATGTTCACGAACGCCCGATTCTCTTGGTGGCCCATGTCGCCCGAGTAGAGGATGTCGGCGTCGACGTCGTACTCGTCGGCGATGGCTTGCAGCGCCACGGCCGAAGCGAGCGAGTCCGGGTCGGGGTTGTCGTGGGTGAGAATCGCCATCCCGTGGTCCGTCTCGCGCAGGAGGTCCGCCAACTGGCGCGCTTTGTATTCGAGTTCGCCGGACTCGACGCTTCGAAGCGCGGAGTCGGCGATGACCTCCGAGGGGTTGATGACGACATCGGCCCCGAGTTTCGTGAGTTCGTCCTCCGAGACTGGGTCCGAAGCGCGGACGACGACGAACTGGTCGTCGTTGCGCTCGCGGATGGCCGAAACGGCCGCCTTGTTCGCCTCGACGTCAGATGCGAGGATGAGAATGACGTCTCGGCCGGCGACGGCGTCGGCGACTTCCTCGTCGGCGATGTCCGTCGTCTGCGCGTTCAGGTCCTGGTCGCGCAGGGCTTCGACGCGGCTTTCGTCCTTATCCAGGATGAGGACGTCTTTCCCTTCGTCTGTCAGTTCCTCGGCCACCGCGTGCCCGACGCTCCCGCAGCCGAGAATCGCGTAGGTGGACATCGAGGAGACTGTAACCCCTGCACTCATCGTTGGCGGCTACTCCGGCGGGCCGACACTTAACACCCACCGTTCTCTCTCATGGACGGCACCCGGCCACCACCTCTTTGCCGTGTGCGCCTCTCTGCCGTCGCCGTACAGAAAGGAAAGTCATTTTACCAACCGGGGGTTACGAGGAATCGCAAGGGCCGGTAGCTCAGTTAGGCAGAGCGTCTGACTCTTAATCAGACGGTCGCGTGTTCAAATCGCGTCCGGCCCACTTCCTTTCCGATGGAATCACAGTTTCCAGAGAGCGGTTGGTGCGTCCAAATATACGTAGTATAGCCATTAGAACCATCTGGAACACCCGAAAGTCCGGCGTTAGTTCAACACGAGACTGACGCGACTCAACGCAGTCTTGCGATTAGCCAATAGTCGAAGTAGTCTGACGGTATCAGCACATGGACTCGCGTACTGTATTCAGCATACCGTTTCCCTGCTATCTGATGAGTTGCTATTTGAGGTAGTCAGTCAGCGACTGAATTACGTCCTCGACTAGCGAATCGCTGACCGTCCCTTGCCAGTAGTCGATGTCTCCGCTTCCGAGTGACTGAACGCCCCACGGGACGATACGACTCTCGTCGGGAGTTCCACCACGAACCCAGTTCGTGTCAGGAATATCGACAAACTCCTCGTGCCACGTCTTCGTCGTCAACGTTACTGCAATGTACTGGTCGCCATGGAATGGTTGCCCTTCGTGATTCGAGATGACGAGCCACGGACGCGCGTCCTCGTCACCTTTGAACGGGTCGTCACCGTAGACAACATCTCCGGGCTCGTACGTCGGCGATTTCTCTTCGTCCGTCACTCCTCGTCCCTCAGACTCGGATGGTCTTCTTTCGGTGCGTGCTCCCGCCACTCGTCTCTGTTTTCGGTTCCCAGTTGTTCGTTGAAGAGTGCTGTCGCTCGCTCGTATCCACTATACGACCGAAGCCTTTCTTCATCGGTCGTCACGGCCCAGTACGTCGCCTTGTGCTCGACGAGTTCACGCTGCTTCAATCGAGTCAGTGCAGTGCTTACTGCACCCTCATCGAGGTCCGTCTGGGATGCGATTTCACGAGCCTGAAATGCCCGGTCGTCGTGAGCGGCAAGGAATCCAAGGACCTGATCAGGGACGGACAGACCCGTGAGTTCCTCCTCGCTTGTATTCTCGAAAGTTTCCCTGTCTATCGACATCGTCGAGTGAAAAGATGGTCTCCGATGATAAGAGTGTAATTGGTGAAAACTATGAAATCTCACACGGCGTCTATGATAGGCCACTGTGTCGCTTCACAGGCACCTCTCCAGACGAGCTTAGGTTCAAATCGCGTCCGGCCCACTTCCTTTCCGAAACAATGCCCTCGAGAGCCGAGCGTCTCGATACGGAGAGCACGTTCCCGATAACTTATACCACACGACGGTGTGGATGGTCTCATGCCCAAGAGCGACCGGACCGGCCTCATCCTCGTCTTCATGACGCTCCTCGTCGCCGCCGTCTTCGGGCTCGCGGTCGGTATCCCCGACCACTTTCGGGCAGACCGGTTTCTCGTGTCGCTCACGCCTGACTTCGCCGTCTTGTTCGGAAGCGACGTCCTCGCAGGGACGGTTCTCGTCCTCCTGTTTGCTGGTCTCGTCGGCGGTGCGAAAATACTGCTCGGACCCTAGCAATCGAGTGCGAGCCACGTGTTCCCGCGCCCTGGCGTCGGCGCAAGCGTGAGCGTCACCGTTTCTCCCGCTGCTGTTCGTTCGAGTGCACGACGAACCCCCGGCGACCCGTACCCCACCAGTGTACGGCACTCGCCGGAATCGACTAGGCGGACGGTCATTGCCCGATGGTCGTTCATCTCCCGCTCAACCCTCACACGCCGTGTTTCGGCTCGTTCACCCGGCTTACTCCCACCACCATGTTTCATGTTAGCATATCAATCAACGGTCCAAATAAAATGTCTGGCCACAATACGGAGCGCATTTATCAGCGTCCTCACGCCGACGACAGTTTCGAAATACCTTTTCGGTCGATACCCAGAGACGACGTATGGACCGCACCCGCCTCAGGTTCTGGGCGCTGTACTTCACTCGGTTCGCTGGCGGGTTCGGTTTTATCACTCTCGTCACACTCCTCCCGAAATACATCAACGAGCTAGACCCCACTGCGTTAGTCCTCCCCGAAATCGCAGTCGGTAGCGTCGTTCTCGGCGGCGCAACGCTCTCGCGCGGCTTCGTCATCGGGATGTACACGACGGCATTTACACTCGCACAGACTGTCGCCGTCGTCCCACTCGCGTGGGCGGGGGACCGCTACGACAAACGGTTGGTTCTCGCTGGAACGGTCGGCGTCGGTGCCGTCGTCTACGCTGTTTTCCCACTCGTCGATTCGAGTCTCTCGTTCGTCGTCGCACGTGCCGCACAGGGGATTGCCGTCACCGGTGCGGGCCTCATGTCGCTCGCGCTCGTCGGCGAACTCGCGTCGCAGGGCACTCGTGCGAATCACATCGGCAAGGCGAACGCCGCCCGATTCGCGGCGTCGATTCTCGGGAGTCTCAGCGCCGGGTACCTGTACGACGCGTTCGGATTCACACCGATTTTCGTCGTCATCACGGTCTTGATGACCGTCGCAACCGTCGGCATCTGGGTGTTCCTCCCACCGGACGAGACGACCGTTCACGGTTTTCCGTTCACCGACCTCGCGCTCAACGAACGTATCTTGACGATGGCGACGTTCCGGGTGCAGTACGCCGTCGCCGTTACACTCGTCCGCACGTGGGTTCCTATCTACGCCGGTGTCGCCGCCGCATCGGGCGGCCTCGCATACGGCGGGATTGCTGTCGCCGCCACAGTCGTCGCCGAGAAGTTCACCAACATGCTCTGTCAGCCCTTCACCGGCCGGGCTTCAGACACCTACGGCAGAGCCCGATTCGTCTTCGTCGGCGGCGGCCTCTACGGTCTCGTCGCGCTCGCCGTTCCATTCTCGCCCGCCATCGGCGAGGCGCTCGGACTCCCGTCGATGTTTCCCGTCTTCGGTCCACTCTCGCCCGCGTTTCTACCTCTCGTCGGTTTCGCTGGTCTTCTCGGAATCGCGGACAGCATCCGCGAACCGGCCAGTATGGCACTGTTCGCCGACGAAGGCTCTGACGGCGCAGGTGTCGCCAGCAGCTTCGGGATTCGGGAGTTGCTGTGGCGACCCGGCAGCGTCGTCGCACCACTTCTCGGCGGCTATCTCATGACCGACGTGGGGATGGAGTGGGTGTTCTACGTCGGCGGCGGGTCGGCTCTCACCGGCGTTCTCTCTTTCCTCGGCGTCCTCGTGTGGTCCCACGGGACTGGCGCGCTCGGACAGTGGTGAGTCTGCCCCCGTCTTCGTAGTTAATTCCTTCCCTGTCGTAGTGTGTGCATGACCGAAGAACCAACGCGCACGTCGACACGTGACCGGACGGTGACAGTCAGAAGAACCCCGCCGCACCGTCACTCGTCTGTCCGCTCCACGCCGCCAACATCGAGTGCGACATCCGGGCCGAACGCACTTGCGGGCGTCTGGAAGCCAGCGGGTGCGTCGCCGTCGCGGACGCGGGCGGCCAGGTAAGGTGCGCTGTGGCTGGTAAACAAATACGACTCCGGCGTCACCAACCGCGAGACGACCGACTCCTCGCCGTTCGTCGCCCGTCCCCAGACGTACATCGACTCTTCGCGGCGGGCGGTCTCGCTCGGCCCGTCGACGAACCAGTCAACGAGACTATGCAATACGGACTGCACGGGGGTGCTCCCGAGCAGCCACCCCAGTCGGTTCGACAGCCGCATGAACCGGATGGTCGCCTCCGGCTGGGCGGCGTAGACAGTCACGTTCGGGATGCCTGTCGTGTGGTACGCCGTGGAGACATCGCCCCACTGGATGGTCGCTGCGGTCGTCGGGCCGTCACCGAAGTCGATGGTCCGGGCGTCGTGTGCGACCGGTACGTCTACGAGGTCACCGTCTCGGCGGACCGTACCGCTCTCGCCGAGCGACTCGATAGTCGTGTGGGCGGTGCCGGGTGAGAGTTCATCGAGACCTTGGAAGCCAAGTTCGAGGTGGGTCGCGTCGGGGAGCCGTTCGGCAAGGTGGGCGGCGAGGCTGTCGGTCGGCACCACGTCGAAGCCGACGCCCGGCATGAGCGTCACGCCAGCGGCCTCGGCCTCAGTGTTGCGTGCGGCGATGCTCTCGAACACCTCGATTTCGCCCGTGATGTCGAGGTAGTGGGTGCCCGTCTGGATGGAGGCATCGACCAGCGGCTCGCTGGTCCGGACGAACGGCCCGGCGCAGTTGAGGACGACCTCGGCATCCGCGAGCGCGTCTGCAACAGCGCGGTGGTCGTCCAGCGCGAAGACGCGGTGGTCGAGGCCGTGGTTGGTCGCCAGCGACTCGACCTTCCCGGCGGAGCGGCCGGCGACGATGGGGTCGAGACCGTCCGCGACGGCCTGCTCAGTCACGAGCCGTCCGGTGTAGCCATACGCGCCGTAGACGAGAATGCGGTCGCTACGCATCTGATTCCCTCGTAATAGAGGTGGATGATAGCTCGGTGTCGACGCTGCCGGAGGTGCCTGTGACGAGCATCGCCTCGTGAATCGTGGTGGCCATGATACCCCTTACTCCACACACTGGAGTCATAAGCTGTCGAGTATAGCGTATTGGAGTAACTCCAGTTTCACGGAGTAAAGCTCGACAGACACTCGGCCAAGCAGTATCGCTCCAGAAGTGAGGGCGTCTCCACGACAGAGTCCACAGACACCGAGGATATCTGCACGACCGAGGGCTGACGCCTCGCCGGGAGCGACAGTATTGGATTGCCCCAACAGAAGCCACGCCGCAATCTCATCCACCGATGGTTGTTTCGGGCGACGCTAGCACCATTTGATATAGCAATATGTGGTTCATTTGTCTGACTTCGTGCGAATTTACCGTAGATGCTGTCCGGCCACCAACCGCCAACAAAATGTGATTTCGATGGTTTCAGTGTCGTGCTCGCACAGTATTGGCCCGTTCGAGTTCAGTACCTCGCCAGCAATTCGTCGAAGTACGGTTTTCCATTTCCGTGGTGGACGCGCGAGTAGTCGAAGGTGAACACCTCGTGCGTACAGGTTCCCGTCCAGCCGGTGTCGACGAGTGCGGCGGCGAGCGGTTCGAAATCGACCCGCCCCAGTCCGACGGGCAAGTGCTCGTCGTCCGATTCGATTCGGGTGTCGTTCAGGTGGATGTGTGAGATTCGGTCGCCGTGTTCGCGTAGCAGGTCTGCTTGCCCGGCCCCGTCTATCCCCGTCACGAATGCGTGACCCGTATCGAGACACATCTTGGCATCAGGGTGGGCGTCCGCAAGGAGTCCGGGGAGTTCGGCCGCATCGACGGGTCCTTTCAGGTTCTCGGTGACAACTTCGAACCCTCGCTCGGTACCGTAGTCCGTCATTCGACGAACTGTGCTTCGGATTCCCTCTCGAATCGGTTCTTCCCCGATTCGCCCTGGGCGCGCCAGCGAGTCGGCGTGGATGACGCCCTTCTCCGCGCCCATCTCGACTGCCACATCTATCGCCGCCTCCAACTCCCGACACGCCCCGTCGCGGACGTGCTCGTGCGGCGAACACATATCGAATCGGTACGGGAGATGGACGATGAGGTCCAGATTGTGCGCCGCTGCGGCCTCACGAACAGACGCGGGGTCGATTCGCGCTCGGTGGAACGCCCCCTCCATGTTGAGTTCGACGTAGTCGAAATCGGCTCCAGCAGCGTCTTCGAACACGTGCCGGTATTCTTCGGGCGAGTCTACCCACGAGACGAGGAATCCTTGTCGGACGGCCATGGACGGTTTCTAGCGGCAAACGAGTTATAAATCCAATAGCTATCTGTTGCTATCGCACGTCTCATTATCGAATATTATTCTGGAAAGCGATAACTGCTGCTCTCGCATCTGTGGCGTAGCACGATACTTGGTGTTTGGGGCGCTTCCTGTAGTGATTAAGCCATGTGACTAACGTTATCATTCTAGATAATGAAAACCCTAGGATTATGTTACTCGATTGTATTGTAAGCGCCACTGGCCCTTTCAGACTGACAAGAGTGGGAGGGACCGACCGGAGAGTTACATCATATGTTCGAATCACTTCGCAACGACGACCGTGGTCAAGTCGGTATCGGGACGCTCATCGTGTTCATCGCGATGGTTCTGGTCGCTGCAATCGCGGCGGGTGTTCTCGTGAACACCGCCGGGTTCCTGCAGGCGACTGCGGAAGATGCCGGACAGCAGAGTGTGAACAAGATAACCAACCGAGTCGAGGTGCTCAACGCACACGGCGTGGTCGGGACTGCGGACAACATCAAGGATATCAAGATGAATCTCCGTCTCGCCGCGGGGTCTGGAAGCGTAGACCTCAACTCCACGACGATTAAGTACATCAGCACGACGTCGGTCCAGACCCTGACGAATCAGAGTACGGCCGGAGGCGACGACGGGACTCCACAAACCCCGGACGCGGACGAGTTCGCAATCGAGAAAGTGACTGCCGACGATGGCACCTTCGGCGTGCTGAACACGATGGGTGACCGCTACACCATCATAATCGCCGCCTCCGACGTCGAAACCGGGACCAACGGCGCAGCAGACGACAAGGGACTCTCGACGGGTGACCAACTCACGCTCGAAGTAACGAGCCGAAACGGCGGAACGACACCTGTGATTCTGAACATGCCCCAACAGTTAGCGGGCAGAGACGACGGCGACCCGGTCAAACTCTAATTTCTCCCTCTCGACGCTTCTTGTCCGCCGCTTTCGACACCTTCGCTCGCCCCCAGCGACAGTGAACGCGTGCTGTGGGTCCGCCGTTACGCGTTTTCGACGCCGTAGCCGCGGTCACGAAGGAGTTCTCGAACTCGTTTCTCGTGGTCGCCTTGAATCTCGATACGGTCGTCTTTGACCGTCCCTCCGGTCCCGAGTGCTGACTTGAGGTCGCTGGCGAGGTCGTCGATGTCGGTATCGGTCTGGAACCCCTCGATGATGACCATCTGTTTTCCGTATCGCCGCGTTTCGGTCCGCACCGTGAGTTCCTGTGTCGCGCGGTCGAGGTCCGAAAGCGGGTCGTCTGGGATGTCGAGGTCGTCGAACGGGTCGTCTTCGCTCATCGTCTTGGGTATACTTCGCCGCCCAACCAGAATTCAGTTGCGGACGTGAAGACCGTGCTCGACTTTCATACACCGGTCTTGGACGACATCGACGCCAGCAGCTTCCGCCTTTCGAGCAGCCTCGTCGTTTCGAATTCCGGGTTGCAACCAAATCGCCTTCACGTCGTCACGGGCGAGTGCTTGGGCGACGATTTCGGGAACCTCCTCGCTTGGTCGGAACACCTCGACAACGTCGACGGTGTCTGTCACGTCGGCCAGCGAATCGACTGCCGGGAGACCGAATATTTCGTCGGCGTTCGGGTTGACCGGCCGAAGTTCGTATCCGTGACGCTGGAGATACGCCGGGACGATGTGCGCCGCTTTCTCGTAGACGGTCGATGCCCCGACGACAGCGACGCGGTCGTATTCGAGAACTCGACGGAGTTTCCCGGCGTCTTCGGATGGCATACTCGTGATTACAGGAGGCGGGAAATCAGTCTACCGCCGACGGTACTGACTCAGCGGAGTTGCTCGATGAACGAATTAATCATCTGGACCTCGTCGTCGTTTATCGCGTGCCCCAGTTCGTCGTAGAGTCTGCTGTCTACGTCTCCGCCGAGTCGTTCGAACACCCGCGCCGAATCGTGGATGCGCTCAGAATCGACGTAGGGGTCTTCCGAACTGCATCCGAGGAACACCGGCGTTCCGTCGATGGAACCGTCGCGGTCCTGTCCCGTCTCGGGCCCGGGGAGGCTTCCAGATAACACGACGAGTCCGCCGTAGCGGCGCGGATTGCGTGCGACGAATTCACTCGCGAGACACCCGCCTTGGGAGAACCCGAGGATGAGCGTTCGTTCCGGTGGAACACCGGCGTCAGCAGCCACCTGAAGCGCCTCCGACACGCGGTCGAGTGCGGACGAAAACCACGGCTCGTTGTCCTCGAACGGCGCGTACGCAGCGCGGGGATACCACGTCTTGCCGGCCGCTTGCGGTGCGAGGTACATCACGCCGTGGTGCAGAAACTCGTCGATTAGCGTGAGGATATTTCTCGCGGTCGACCCCCGACCGTGAAGCAGCACGACGGCCGCGTCGGCCGCTTGCGGTGGTGCGCCCGCAGTCTCGATAGGCTGGCCTCGGTGTGGGTCCGCTTTCGACCCGGTTGAGTCGGTATTCCGCTTCATCAGTTCTCCTCTGGCTTCGAGAGATCCAGCGGCGGGAGTTGACCTTCAATCATCTCGCGGTCTTCTTCGAGCCACGGCGGGAGAAACAGCGACTCTCCGAGCGCGTCGCTGTCGACCCCCGCCGCGACCCCCGGCCGTTCTGTCGCGAGTTCGAACAAGATGCCGCCCGGCTCGCGAACGTACAGCGAGTAGAAGAAATGCCGGTCCTTCACGCGCGAAACGTCGTACTCGCGCTCCCGAAAGAGGTCGTGCCACTCGTAGAGTTGCTCCTCGTCGGGGACGCGCACAGCGACGTGGTGGAGCGACCCCGCACCCTCGCGGCCGAACGGAGCGTCCCGGTCGAGGAGGTCGATGACGGTCGCACGGTCACCCGATGCCTGATATCGGACTCGGTCGCCCTCCTGTGCGACGAGGTCGAATCCGAGCGTATCGAGGACGCTCGCAGTAACGAAGACACTCGTCGAGAGCAGGGTCACGCCGTGGATGCCGCGAATCGCGTGGCGAGTCGGGACCGACCCGCCGTCCCACGGCTCGACGGGTGACTCGCCGGTGACGAGTTCGAGGTCCGTGCCGTCCGGGTCGGAAAACTGAAGCACAGTTTCGTCGAACCGTTCGGACGGCCCCTCGACTGCAACGTCGTGTTCTGCGAGGCGGTCTTGCCAGTAGGATACCGACTTCGGCGGAATCACCAGCGAAGCGGTACTAATCTGCGGTTTTCCCGGTCGGCCGTCGTCCTCGGCGGGATACGGAAAGAACGTCAAAGCCGTCCCTGGTGACCCGGTCTCGTCGCCGTAGAAGAGGTGGCGCGTGAACTGTTCGTTGAAGTTCACCGTCTGCTTGACGAGGCGAAGCCCGAGCACGTCTCTGTAGAAGGTGACGTTCTTCTGGGCGTTGCGAACGATTCCTGTGAGATGGTGGATTCCGGGTGTATCTGTGAGCACGTCTGGGTTGGTAGGGGTGGGTGGTGAGTGGTGAGTTCGTATGGTGCTGTGCGTTGTCGTGAGTGTCGTTTGCGTTCGTACGGGGTCGTGTGTCGTTTCACTTCGCGCGGGCGGATTAGTCGAGCCCGCCCGTTCCAGTCTGCGCGTCGGGAAGCGATTTTCTCTCGACCGGGAGGCCGAGTTCTTCGAGCGCGGCTTCGAGATGTTCGCCCTTAGCGAACGCTGCACCGGCCTGAAGGCGCTTCTGTTGCGCGAGTGCAAGTACCTCGCCGCGTCGGTCGTCGGGAATCTCGTATTTGTCCGTCGCGAGTTCGATGACGAGTCCGTTGTGGTCGGTCGTGTACAGCGAGTGGAAGATTCCACGGTCGAACTCGTTGTAGTTGTAACCGTGTGCTTCGAGCCCGGCGCGAATCTCTTCGAGGCGTTCGGGGTCGAACCGGAACGCGATATGGTGGACGCCTCCAATCGGCGTTCGCAAACGCCCCGTGTTCGACTCGCGGCCCTCTTTCACGAAGAACGTGAGCATGCGCCCGTCACCCGGGTCGAAAAACAGGTGCGTGATGTTTGGCGCGTCGAGGTTCGGCTGTTTGAGGACGAGCGGCATCCCGAGCACGTCGCGGTAGAACGCAATCGTGTCCTCGACGTTGCTCCCGATAATCGAGACGTGGTCCATCCCGGTCACGTGGAACGCACTCGCCGGGAGGTCTGCGGTCACGAGCGGGTCGGTGGAGTGAGCTTGTTCGTCTGTCATGGTTTCCTTGTGTTACCTGATTCGGTTTCGAACCGATATAACTGCTCGCGGACACCAACATAACCAGGTGACACCGATGCCAGTACGGAATCTCCCTCCACGTACCGAGTTCGTGCAGCGGAACCTAGTTCACTGGGTGCACACGGACACTCCCCTCTCTATTCGGGCCTAGGGTCATTAACGTGTCACGCGTATCACACCCTATGGACCATCTCGAAACGCCCGCGGTGCATCGACTGTTGACCTCTCCCGCCGGGCGGGTGTTCACGTCTCGCCCCTTCGAGGCGCTCAAGACACGGATGCTGCCGCGCGAATTCAGTGTCGTCCGCGCCCGCGCTGCCGCCGACGTCGCACTCAGCGCGGGGCCCGAAGCCTTCCTCCGAGAGGTCGATGCCCCGCCTGCACCGCACCTCCACGACAGAATCGAGCGCGCACTCGCCGAGTACGCCCGCATTCGGGACGCCTACGACGAGACGATGGAGCGCTGGAACAGCGTCTTCTGGGGCGACTACGAATCACTCCCGGACGAGCGCGTCGCTATCGAACGTGAACGCCGCGAAATCTCACAGCAGCGTGCCAAACCGAGTGACGTCTTCGGGTTCCTCTCGAAAGACCACTTCGTGCCGCCGGTCAAGTTCGAGACGCCAGACCCGGAGGCTGCGAAGGTTCGGTGGCACCACGAACTCGCCGAACCGGAGCGACTCTACGGCTTCGCTGAAGCGCGGGTGACAGAGGAGTTCCCCCGGGTCGAACGCTCTGCCACCGTCCGCGGACCGGGCACTGTCGAGTACCTTCTCAGGTTCACGTCGCCATCGCCGCACCTCGGCGACAAGGCGACTGCGCGGGTGTACGAACCCGACGACGCGGATGGCGACCTGCCGACGCTCGTCTTTCACTCCGGCTGGGGCATGTTCGACGACCAACTCGTCTACTGGCCGGAAGAGGAGTACCTCGGTCGGACGCTCGCCCCGGAGGGGTTCCGCGTC
The DNA here is from genome assembly GCF_024730625.1 of Haloferax larsenii. Lineage (NCBI taxonomy): Archaea > Methanobacteriati > Methanobacteriota > Halobacteria > Halobacteriales > Haloferacaceae > Haloferax > Haloferax larsenii. Next base: position 2,609,916 of record NZ_CP078063.1, on the reverse strand, counting down.
ATCCTCCCGGACGCACCGTGGCACGGCTGGCGCGAACTCTCGGGATACTATAGCGGCGAACCCTACATCGCTCGCGCACCCGTCGGGCTGTTCACGCTCTACTCGGCCGCGGCGCTCGAAACCGGCGTCCTCGTCGATTGGGCGCGAACCGAGGGCGCACCAGCCGTCGGCGTCGGCGGCGTCAGTTTAGGTGGGATAACGGCCCTCCACGTCGGCGGTCGGTGTGACGACTGGCCTGAGTCGATGCGACCGGACCTGCTGTTCCCCGTTGGGATGCCGGGTGCAGTCGACCAGACGCTCCTTTCGGGCGAGCTTACGAACCTCCTCGGCATCGACACCGTCCTCGATGCCGCCGGCTGGACCGGCGAGACGCTTCACGAGTTCGCACCGCTTCTCAACCCACCGGAAGAGCCAGCAATCGCTCCCGAGCGCATCTTCTCGTACATCGGCACGCGAGACGAAATGGCCCCGTCGCGAACGGCGCGCATCCTCCTCGACGAGTGGGGCGTGCCCACGCAGAACCGACGCGAGTGGGACTGCGGCCACTTCGGCGTCCTCTCGAAGTTGATTCGGGGCGACGAGTTCCAACAGACCGTCAAAGGAGAACTCGGGGCGGCGGCCAAGGGCGAACACCCCCGAGTGACCGCCTGAAACAAAAGCGAGAGTCGGAATCGGAAACGAGCGTCGCTTTTTCTATTCCTCGTCGGCGAGGAAGTCGGGTTCGGGACGCTTTTCGGCCGCTTCGGCTTCGAGGTGGTCGCGGAACTCCTCGACCGTCACGTCCTGCGCTTCGCGTTCCTTGCGGTCACGCACGGAGATGGTCCCGGCTTCTTCCTCGTTGCCGCCGACGATGACCATGTACGGGACGCGGTCGGTCTGCGCCTCGCGAATCTTCCGGCCGAGCGTCCACGAGCGGTCTTCGATGGTGGTACGGAAGTCGCCGAGTTCGTACTTGAGCTTCTTCGCGTAGCCGATTTGGTCGTCCGAGATGGGCAGGATACGGACCTGCTCGGGGGCGAGCCAGAAGGGGAACTTGCCGTTGTAGTGCTCGATGAGGACCATGAAGAACCGCTCGAAGGAGCCGTAGAGGGCGCGGTGAATCATCACCGGGCGGTGTTCTTCGTTGTCCTCGCCCGTGTACGACAGTTCGAACCGCTCGGGCATGTTGAAGTCGAGTTGGACCGTTGGGCCGTCCCACTTGCGGCCGAGGGCGTCTTCGAACGCGAAGTCGATTTTCGGGCCGTAGAAGGCACCGTCACCGGACTCGACGACGTAGTCCATCTTGGAGGCGTCGAGGACGGACCTGAGTTGGGACTCCGCTTGCTCCCAGATTTCGTCGGAGCCGACAGACTTCTCGGGGCGCGTCGCGAGCGCGACTTCGTAGTCGAGGTCGAACGTTTCGAGGACTTCGAGGATGATGTCCATGATGTCCTCGACTTCCTGTTCGATTTGGTCGGGGCGGACGAACAGGTGGCCGTCGTCGATGGTGAACGCCCAGACACGCGAGAGGCCGGAGAGTTCGCCGCGCTGCTCTTTCCGGTAGACCTTCCCGTTTTCGGCGTAGCGAACCGGCAGGTCGCGGTAACTCCAGCTCCCCTGCTTGAAGATGGTCGCGTGACCCGGGCAGTTCATCGGCTTCAGGCCGTACTCCTCGTCGTTCACGTCGAGGAGGAACATGTCGTCCTGGTAGTTGTCGTAGTGGCCCGACTGCTTCCACAGTTCCGTCCGGAAGAGGTGCGGCGTCTCGACGTAGTCGTAGCCGTAGTCGTCGTTCAGGTCGCGGCCGTAGGTCTCCAGCGCGTCGAGAACCTTCTTTCCGTTGGGGTGGTACAGCGGCAGGCCTGGTCCCGTGACGCTCGGAATCGAGAACAGGTCGAGTTCCTGCCCGAGTTTGCGGTGGTCGCGCTCTTCGGCCTCGGCGCGCATTTCGAGGAAGTCTTCGAGGTCGGATTCGGACTCGAAGGCCGTCCCGTAGACGCGCGTCAGCGTGTCGTTTTCCTCGTCGCCGCGCCAGTAGGCCGCGGAGATGTTGAGAAGCTTGACAGCGCCGATTTCCCCCGTCGATTCGACGTGCGGACCCTTACACAGGTCTTCGAACTCGCCTTGCTCGTAGAACGAGAGTTCGTCGTCGCCGGCGGCCTCGGTTTCGAGGATGTCGCGCTTGTAGGGGTTGTCGGCGTACTTTTCGAGTGCTTCCTCGCGGTCGACGAGGGTTCGCTCGATGTCGAGGTCTTCCTCGATGACGTTCCGCATCTCGTCTTCGATGGCTTCGAGGTCCTCCTTTTCGAGGTCGACGTTCGTCACGTCGTAGTAAAAGCCGTCGTCGGTCCACGGGCCGATGGTCAGTTTGGCCTCGGGGGAGAGTCGCTGGAGTGCCTGTGCGAAGACGTGGGCCGCAGAGTGGCGAAGCACGTCGAGATACTCGTCGGACTGGTCGGTGACGATGACGAGATTCGCGCCGTCGTGGAGCGGCGTCTCCTTGTCCACGAGGTCACCATCGACGACGCCGGCTACGGTGTCCTTGCCGAGGCCGGGGCCGATTTCGAACGCGGCGTCTCGCACCGTCGCACCCTCCTCGACGGAGAGTTCCGTTCCGTCTGGGAGGATGACAGCGATATCACTCATACGCGCACGAAACCGACGGGGGAGAATAAGTGTTGTTGAGACGGCGCGCGAAACGCGGAGACGCGGCCGAATCTGTGCTATTTGGTACCGAATACTGGAACGTGTGAGTGGCCTGTCCCGACCCAAAGGACCAACTGGGTTGCACCCCGTGCAATTGGTATGCGATTCACCCGACAGAGCGGCGTCTTCATGCACGTCACCTCGTTGCCCGGCGCACACGGCATCGGTGACCTCGGAGACGGTGCCCGCGAGTTCGTCGACTTCCTCGCGGACGCCGAGCAGTCGATGTGGCAATTCTGCCCTCTCGGGCCGACCTCGCCCGCGCACGCGAACTCACCCTATCAGTCCTCGTCGTCGTTCGCCGGGAACCCGCTTCTCGTCGACCTCACAGACCTCGAAGCTCGCGGCTGGCTGACCGACGACGACCTCGAACCCGTCCCCGACTTCGACGACCACGCCGTCGAGTACGAACGCGTCGGCAACTACAAACGCTCCCGGCTTCGAACCGCCTTCGACCGGTTCGAGGCGGACGCGTCCGAAGACGACCACTCCGCGTTCGAGGACTTCTGCGAGCGCGAAGCCGGATGGCTCGACGATTACGCCCTCTTCGCGGCGCTGAAAGACGAGTTCGAAGGCGCGTGGATAGACTGGCCCGAGGAACTGAAAACCCGCGACCCCGACGCGCTCGACCGCGCCCGCGACGAACACGCCGCCGAGATTCGCTACCGCAAGTTCGTCCAGTTCTGCTTCGACGAGCAGTGGCACGACCTCGCCAACTACGCCGACGAGAAGGGCGTCACGCTCGTCGGCGACCTCCCAATCTACGTCGCGCTCGACAGCGCAGACGTGTGGGCCGCGCCGGACGCGTTCGACTTGAACGACGACCACGAACCGGCCGTCGTCGCGGGCGTCCCGCCGAACCCGAACGATTCGGGGCAGCGCTGGGGCAACCCCCTCTACGACTGGGACCACCTCCGCGAGAACGGGTACGGCTGGTGGCTCGACCGTCTCCGTCGCCTGTTCGACCTCGTCGACGTGACCCGCATCGACCACTTCAAAGGCTTCGACGAGTACTGGGCTATCGACGCCGACTCGGACGACCCCGCAGACGGCGAGTGGCGAGATGCCCCCGGCCACGACTTCTTCGAGGTCGTCGACCGCGAACTCGGCGAACTCCCCTTTATCGTCGAAGACCTCGGCTTCCTCGACCCCTCGCTCGTGGACCTCCGCGACCGCTTTGCCTTCCCCGGCATGCGCGTCCCGCAGTACGCCGACTGGTGCCGCGAGGGCGATATGTACCAACCGATGCACTACCCCGAGAACTCGGTCGCCTACACGTCGACGCACGACACCGACACCTTCGTCGGCTACTACCAGTCGCTCGACGACCACACCCGCGACTGCCTGCACTACAACATCGGTGCCGATGGCTCCGAAATCGAGTGGTCGATTATCGACGCCGTCTGGAACTCGGCGTCCGTCCTCGCGTTCACGACGATGCAGGACCTCCTCGGTCTCGACTCGCACGCCCGGTTCAACACGCCCGGCACGCAGAACGGCAACTGGGAGTGGCGTGTGACTCGTGAGGGCCTCGACGACGATGTCGCGGCCCGTCTCGCCGACCTGACGGACCTTCACATCCGAAACTAACGAAGGAATCCGGCATCGAAACCCGCAAATCCCCCGCGCCCAAGGTGGAAGCGATGGAGACGGGTGTCATCGACCTCGCGGACCTCGACGGCGCGTTCGACCTCCAATCGACGCTGGAGAGCGGCCAGTCGTACCTCTGGGACCGGCCGGACGGCCGGATGTACGAACGTGACGCGGCCTACGGCGGCGACGCGTGGTACCAGACGGTCGTCCCGCCGCTCGATGGCGTCTCGGACGAGACGGCGGTCGTCCGGGTTCGCCAACGAGACGGCCAGTTGGAGTGGGAATCGACGACCGACGCGGTCCCGATTTTGACGCATCTGCTCCGCCTCGACGACGACCTCGACGCGATTTTCGACGCGATGCCCGACGAACCGTTGGTCCAGCGCGCGTACGACGCCTACCCCGGCATGCGGCTCGTTCGTGACCCGCCGTTCGGGTGTCTCATCTCGTTTATCTGCTCGGCGCAGATGCGCGTCTCTCGTATCTTCGGGATGCAAGAGCGCCTCCGGGAGACCTACGGCGAGGCTGTCGAGTTCGACGGCGACACCTACTACGCGTATCCGACTGCGGAGCGACTCGCTGAAACCTCCGAAGACGAACTCCGCGACCTCAGTCTCGGATACCGTGCGCCCTACGTCCAGCGGACCGCAGAAATGGTCGCGACGGATGAGGCAGACCCAGCGGACGCGCGCGGGCGCAATTACGAGAGCGCGCGTGAATTCCTTACGTCGTTCGTCGGCGTCGGCGACAAGGTGGCCGACTGCGTGCTTCTGTTCTCGCTCGACTACCTCGAAGCGGTGCCACTCGACACGTGGATTCGCTCGGCTATCGCCGACCACTACCCCGACTGCGACCGCGGAAACTACACGGACACGTCGCGGGCGATACGCGAGCGCCTCGGCGGTTCGTACGCGGGATACACCCAGACGTACGTGTTCCACTACTTGCGCTCTGGCGGCGAGTGAGGCCGTTTTTCATCTGGCAAGAAGGTTGATAGCCTTCGCGCCACAATTTCGTACCAATCATGGACTGCAGAGTCGTCGTCGAAGCCGCGGTCCCGGTGTACGACGTCGAGAACGAAGACGAGGCGATTCGCATCGCCATCTCGAAGACGGGTGAGATGCTCAACCCGGACCTCAACTACGTCGAAATCAACATGGGGACGCGAATCACTCCCGGCGGCGAGGAGTTACCCCCGGCCTTCATCGCCGCAGACGAGGCCCTCGTCGCCCTCGAACTGGAGATGACCGTGTTCAACGTCGAACAGGAAGAACACGCGTCCCGCATCGCTCGAAAAGAAATCGGGCAGCGCCTCGAAAACGTCCCGCTGAAAGTCCTCTCTGTGGACCGTCTCGAAGACGAAGAAGAGGCGAAGACAGACGGAAACGGCGACGGCGACTCCGACCTCATCCCCGAGTTCGACGACCTCGTCGAAGACGACTGAGACCCTTGACGTCGCCGCCGAGACTCGTCGGCTCGATTAGCGGGGCCTGCTGCCGCTCACGAGCATTTTTGGACTACTACCGACACAGCGCACTCGCTGGTGTGTCGTAACTTCGTGGAGGAGAACGCGTAGTCGTTGCCTTCGATTCAGTCGGCTTGTGGGGCGACGGGTTCCGGTTCGGCTGCTTCCATCGCTCCAGTGATTCCCTTTGCTAACTTAAACACGGCTGCCTTGTGGTCAGTTTTGGATTTATGGATAGATGTCGGTCGGACACCAAGAGAATTGTATTCGACGAGTTCAATCTCTTCATCTTCCCATGCTTCCATCTGCGTGTGTACCTCGGCGAGCAGGCCGTGCAGGTGGATGAGTTCCTGCTTCTTCATGAGCAACGCTGGCTTGAAACCGGAGGGATATAGTATTATCTTGAGCCACGTTAGCATGCAACTTTCTTAAACGCCCGATTATCGGCGTTTCAGGCAAAATTAAGTGTTAATAATCTTTCAATTGGTTTCCTGTTTTCGGCTTCTGTTGGAAAACCCCGTCGAAATCTCCGGAGTCCTTTATACCAATATGTACCGCGCGCTCTCCCGCGCCGTTGGCGTGAATGTTTTAGGCGGCGCTGTGAGTATGTCAGATATGGGCTACGAAGACCACCTCGACCGGGCGCTCTCTGAGACGCCGGACACCGCCGAGCGAGGTGACCGATTCTCTGTCCCGGACCCGGTCGTCCGCCAGGAAGGGAACGCTACGGTCTACGAGAACTTCGCAGACACGCACGACACGCTGGCGCGAGAGCCGAATCACGTGCTGAAGTTCCTCCAGACCGAAATGGGAACGAGTGCCCAGATAGACGCGGCGGGTCGCGCGCGACTCACCGGCTCGTTCAAACAGCGCCGCGTCGCCGACGCCCTCGACGAGTACGTCGAGTCGTTCGTTCGCTGTAGCGAGTGCGGCTCTCCCGACACGCGATTCGTCACTGAACAAGGAGCGAACGTGTTGAAGTGCGATGCGTGCGGCGCGCTATCGGCGATTCCTGATATCTAAAAGACTGTACTGCTGCGACGCGTTTTATTCGAACTGTTTGAGCGTCTGAAGATCACGCTCCGTCCGCATGAACTCCGCAGTACGCCGTGTCGTACCGCACCCCTGACACGAGAAGTTATCACGGTGAGGAGGAAGGTCGGTCGGAGTAGTCTCCCAGTCCTTTCCACATTCGGGGCACAAGAGTCGGACGAATGCTTCGACCATACCCCGATATGCTCCGGGAGCGCGGATAAATCTTGTTACGGGTTCGCACAATAAAGAGGTAGCTCGTCCACCGGGTCCACCACGAACGCTTAGGCGAGCATGTTGCTGTCTTGCACTTCGAGCAGTTCCTTGTAGCGGTTGCGGATGGTCACCTCTGAGATGTCTGCGACCGCAGAGACCTCGCTTTGAGTCACCTTCTCGTTGGTGAGGAGCGCAGCGGCGTAGACGGCGGCCGCTGCGAGTCCGACCGGGGACTTCCCGGAGTGGACGCCGGTTTCTTTCGCCCCGCGGAGCAACTCCCGCGCCTGTCGCTCCGCTTCGTCGGAGAGTCCGAGTTCGCTGGCGAAGCGGGGGACGTACTGCTCGGGGTCGGCGGGCTTAATTTCGAGCTTCAGCTCGCGGACGATGTAGCGGTACGTCCGCGTGAGTTCCATCTTCTCGACTCGGGAGACCTTCTCCAGTTCGTCGAGCGACCGGGGGGTATCGGCCATGCGGGCGGCGGCGTAGAGAGACGCCGTCGCGACACCCTCGATGGAACGGCCGGGGAGCAGGTCGTCGTTGAGGGCGCGGCGGTAGATGACCGAGGCGGTCTCGCGGACGTTCTCCGGGAGGCCGAGGGCCGAGGCCATGCGGTCGATTTCGCCGAGTGCCTGCTTGAGGTTGCGTTCCTTGGAGTCGCGGGTGCGGAACCGCTCGTTCCACGTGCGGAGGCGTTGCATCTGCTCGCGCTGCCGCGGTGACAGGGACTTGCCGTATGCGTCCTTGTTCTGCCAGCCGATGTTGGTCGACAGCCCCTTGTCGTGCATCATCTTGGTCGTCGGCGCACCGACGCGGGACTTGCTGTCGCGCTCGGCGGCGTCGAACGCGCGCCACTCGGGGCCGCGGTCGACCACGGTGTCTTCGACGACGAGTCCGCACTCACCGCAGACGGTCTCGCCGCGTTCGTTGTCCTGAACGAGGTTGCCACCGCATTCGGGGCAGATTTGTTCTTCGTCGTCTACTCGCTGCGATTCGTCTCGCTCGGACTCGATTACGTCTCGAGCCGTCGCGTCTTTGCTGTACGTTCGGGTGGTGGTGGTGTCAGTCATTATGGGTCGGAGGGCGCGGACACGTCTCGGCCGGTTGAAATGAAGAAGACGAAAGAGGATACTCCGGCGGGGGACGCGTCCTTACCAGTAGTAAGTTCGAGAAATATTTAAATGTTTCCCCGTTGTGCGAGGAGAAATCGAACGAGGTAGCCGTTGTGTTGGCTCGAAATGGACGTGAAACGCTACCGGCCTGCGGTCCACGGAATATGTTAATACTTTCGTTCAGACTACAGCCATCCCTCCCGTCGAAAGTAGACGAGAAGGATGCCCGCAACCCCGGCCATACCGAGCATCGTGGCGAGGTATCCGTATCGCCAGCCGAGTTCGGGCATGTTGAACGGAGACGCGGCAGGGTCGAAGTTCATGCCGTACACGCCCACGACGAACGTGAGCGGGAGGATAATGGTCGCAACGACGGTCAGTGTCTTCATCACCTCGTTGGTCGACTGCGAGAGCGTGTTGAGATACATCTCGCGAGTGCCGCGAGCGAGGTCACGGTACGTCTCTGTGAGGTCGACCAGTTCGACGAGGTGGTCGTAGACGTCGCGGTAGTACTTCTCGGTCGGCTGTCTCACGAATTCTGGGTCGCCGCGCGCGAGCACAGCGGCCGCTTCACGAGTCGGCCAGACAGTCTTTCGAAACGAGAGCAGGTCGCGTCTGACGGCGTTCAGTCCCTCTAAGACCGATTGGTCGGTCCCTTCGAAGACGGTGTCCTCGATGCTCTCTATCTCCTCGCCGACCTCGTCCAACAGGTCGAAGTATCCGTCTACGATGCGGTCGACGACGCGAGACGCGACGAAGTCGGGACCGAAGCGTAGCATCCGCTGTTCTTCGCGTTCGATTGCATCCCACACGCGGTCGATTGGGGCGAGTTCGCGCCGCGTGAACGTGACGAGCCAGTCGTCGCCGAAACAGAGGCCGACCGGTCTGGTCAGAACCTCCTCTTCGAACGGCTGGTCTCCCTTTCGGAGCGTTGCGATTCGAACCAGAACGAAGGTGTAATCGAGGTACTCTTCGGTCTTCGGCCGGGCGTCGTTGCGGATGTCTTCCACCGAGAGCTGGTGGATTCCGAACTTGTCGGCGACCCGGTCGAAGTCGGCCTCGGCGGTCGCTCGGACCCACGTCGTCCCGTCGGCGTCGCGGGCCGCAGCCAACTCGTCGGCCGAATAGGTGGTCACGCCGCCGTCGTCGTAGACGAGCGCGGATATCACGCGTCGCCTCCGATGGCCCAGAGTGTGATTCCGACCATGAGCGCGGTCACGGAGAACGCACGCCCGGGATACGCGACGAAAACGCCGCCCCCGTAGCCAGCCACCCCGAGGGCAGTCACAGCTACCCCTATCTTTCGCATGCGACTCATGAACACACCGACCAGCGGCGACGAGAAAAAGTCTCGCTCAGAAACGAGGTTTCAGCCCTCTGCTTCGGCCGGGTGTTCGACAGAGCGCATCAGTTCGAGGATGTTACTCTCTTCGTCGCCGAGTTGCTGCGGGTAGAGCCCGAGTGCGACGATGAAGTCGTCGTTGTGGCGGACCTTCGTGACGTGGACGTAGACGTCGAGCGTCTGGCCCTTGACGCGGGCAGTGGCGCTGTACTTCGTCACGTTGGCCGTCTCACCAAGCACCTGTACGTTTCGCGAACTCACCTGTTCGACGTCACTGAGACCCTGATAGCGACTCTGGATGAGTCCGACTAACTGGTCGTTCGAGTAGTCGCCGATGGGGTTCAGCGTCTCGCCGGCGACTTCGACCGCTGGCGTCGAGATGACGCTGAACACGCCGAGTTTCACGTCACCGAAGAGCCCGAGGTCGAGCGACTTCTCGTAGGTCGTGACGTGGTTGCTCGCGACTACTTTCCGCTCCTGTCCGGCGACAGAAAACGAGCGGTTGACTTCGAGGGTCTGGGTGCCGTTCGTTTTGTAGCCGGCGTCAGAGGCCACCGTTGCGTCTGCGGCCGCAGGTTCGGACGATAGCTTCAGCGCTTCCTCGCCTGTCAGGACGCCGAGACACCCGCTCGTGACCACCAGCAACGCGAGCGCGGCGACAGTTGCGAAACGTTTGGTACTCATCAACGGTCGTTCCGTGCCGCGGTGTATAAGTTCGGTGGCTGGAGACGGTGAAACCCTGAAATGTCAGGCCAAGAGGGTTCAGCGACTCACTCTGCGACGTCGCGAGACTCGTTCTCACGGCGGATGAGACGACGACTGTAGAGGTAGTACGCCGGTGCGACGAATGGGAGCGCGAAGGCCGCACCGAACCAGAGGTGCCGCGAGAACCCCCAGTCGAGTCCCTGGCTTCGGAGTGACTTGATGTCAGCTCGGATGAGCCCAGCGTAGAACAGGTGCGTGACGAGATAGACTGCGAACGCCTGTTCGGGACCCATGAAGAGCGAGACGACGACGAAGATGACAAGCCCGATACCGTAGATGACGGGCAACACACCGCGATATCGGCCGTGAACCGCCCGTTGGTTCTTCTCGCGTTCGCGTTCGACCGCCCGCCCGCGGCGGTACTCGTCGGTGCTCATGTCCAGACCGTCTCGCTGGCATCGAAAAAGTGGTTCGTTCGAGAATGACTGTCACGCACAGGTCGCTGGCTAGCCGAGATACTTGACCTCGACTTCGTGAGCGCCGGACGCCGTCGGAATCGAAATTCTGTCTCGGAGGTGGTCGCGCACCGCCGTTCGCCACTCCGAGACGGCCGCTGTGTGTCGCTCGTGGTGGGTTTCTACGTCGTACGGTTCGGGGCGCGTCTCGTGTGTCTCTGGATAGTGTGGAGCGGTTTCAGCGAGAAAACTCTCTGGAGACAGATGCAACGGCGACGGCTCTCCGTAGTCGCTTGCTTCCCCACCGGCGAGATGAATCCGTGCTCGCATCCGCCCGTAAAACGGCGGCGTCACCCGAAGAACGGCCGTTTGACTGCTTCGCTGGTTCGCTTCGAGGGCCGTCACGAGGTCACTGGTCGTCACTGCGAGCGAGCGGATATCAGTCGGGTCCGACGACGTTCGCGGACCGCTCACCCACCTGCGGGGTGGCGATTCGTCGCCGACCCTGGTCGCAGTTCTCCTTCGCAATCCGGACAGTTCGCTCGGTACGACGACGCACTCACCGTTGTCCGACAGTCCCGACAGACGTACGATGCCCGTTCCATCGAATACTCGTTGGAAGTGGTATATGTTAAACCTTACCACGGGTGAACAAAGGAGCGAGACGGCCCTCGGTCCGAGTCCTTTTACGTGGACCGGACACAACCCGCCACCATGACAGACGCATGGTTCGCCGGTGTGGACCCAGATGACCCCGCTGCAGGAGCGACAGGGGTCCGTGAGGGGCACGCAGACGCCCCCGCGGACTGGCCTGCCGAAGCCGTCCAAGGCGGGTTCGCAGCCGACGAATCCGAGTATTACGAGCGTCTCCGGGAGGCGACTATCGAAGCCGCACGCGACGAAGTCGCCGAACGCGAGGGTGCAGACGACGTACAACTCACACACGCGGTTCGCGCCATGGACGACGCCGAGCGAACCGCCAACGAACTCGCCGAGCGCGTCGTCGAGTGGGCGGGAACGCTCTACGAGGACGTGCCACGCGGACTCGACGGTGTCCGCGACATCGCCGACCGCGACCCGACGACGCCGGCCGAAGAACGGGTCGTCTCGTACGCGACTCGTGCGGTCGACCTGCTCGCCGAGCGCGACGAACTGCGGACGTTTATCGAAGAGCGCGCCCCGTCGGCCGCGCCGAACCTCGCCGAGATGGCTGGTCCGGTCCTCGCGGCCCGACTCATCTCGCTGGCCGGTGGTCTCGACAAACTGGCCAAGGCACCCAGCGGAACCGTACAGGTGCTCGGCGCCGAAGACGCCCTCTTCGCGCACTTGAGCGGCCGCGCGTCGTCGCCGAAACACGGCGTCATCTTCACCCACGAGTACGTCAACGGAACCAGACCCGAAGACCGCGGGTCGGCCGCGCGCGCCTTCGCCGGAAAGCTCTCTATCGCCGCCCGAATCGACCACTACTCCGGCGATTACCGGCCGGAGGTTCACGCCGAACTCACCGACCGCATCGAGACGATTCGCGCCCGCGCCGAGGAGGGAGACGAATGAGCGACGGCCTTCCCGAAGGCGTCGAGCGCCGCCCCTACGACGGCCGCGAGCGACTCGCCACGAACGGCGAACCGGTGTACGGTGAACCGACCGATTCCGACGGCTGGCGCGCGTGGGACGCCGGACGGTCGAAACTCGGTGCGATGCTCGAACTCGAAATGGACACCGGTCTCGACGGCGGCGAGACGGTCCTGTATCTCGGTGCCGCGTCGGGGACGACCGTCTCGCACGTCGCCGACTTCGCCGGCCCGACCTACGCGGTCGAGTTCGCACCGCGTCCCGTCCGCGACCTCGTCGGCGTCGCCGAGGACCGCGACAATCTCTTCCCGCTTCTGAAAGACGCGCGCGACCCCTCGTCGTACGCGCACGTCGTCGAAGCCGACGTAGACTGTCTGGTGATGGACGTGGCGACTCGCGGGCAGGCGACGGTCGCCATCCGCAACAAGCAGTTCTTGGCCGACGACGGCCGGTTGCTGATGGCCGTGAAAGCCCGGAGCGAGGACGTGACCGCCGAGCCGGACGACGTGTTCGACGACGTCGTTTCGGACCTCGAAGCCGAGTACGAGATTCTGGAGACCGCGCGACTGGACCGATTCCACGCCGACCACCTCGGTATCGTCGCCCGGCCGAAATAGTCCACTGACGGAGACGGCTGTCGGTTTCACTGGCATTCAGCGCGGGGTGCGGGTAGGAGAACGGTTCGCCGGGGTCCACGACGTTTTTAATTCGGCGACTCTAACCGCGTTTCGATGGAACTTGGGTCGGCGGACGCATTCGAACGGATGGGTACACTCGGTGTCGAAGAGGAGTTCTACATCGTCGATGCCGACGGCCGGCCGGTGTCGGGGACCGACGACCTCGTCTACGGTCCGACACCGCCGGAGCCGCTCGCCGACCGTATCGACCACGAGCTGTTTCAGTTCACTATCGAGACACAGACGCCGCTTATCGAGGACCCCGGGGAGGCTGCCGACGCGATAACCACAGTCCGCGAGGCGCTCGTCGAACACGCGTCGAATCAGGGCTACCGAATCGCCGCGGCGGGCCTCCACCCGGCGGCGAAGTGGCGAGAACTCGACCACGCGACGAAGCCGCGGTATCAGGCGCAACTCGACCGAATTCAGTACCCACAGCACCGAAACACGACCGCCGGCCTGCACGTCCATGTCGGCGTCGACGACGCGGACAAGGCCATCTGGATTGCCAACGAACTTCGCTGGTATATCGCCCCGCTGTTGGCGCTCTCTGCGAACTCTCCTTTCTGGAACGGCTTCGACACCGGCCTCGCCTCGGCGCGGGCCAAGATTTTCGAGAACCTCCCGAACACGGGGATGCCGACCGCGTTCGACGACTTCGCGGACTTCCAGACGTTCGAGCGCCGGATGGTCGAACACGGCTCTATCGACGACAGAGGCGAACTCTGGTACGACGTGCGCCCTCACACCGGCCACGGCTCGGTGGAGATTCGCACCCCCGACGCCCAGACCGACCCCGACCGCGTGGCCGACTTCGTCGAGTACGTCCACGCGCTCGTCTTGGACCTCGCGGACCGATACGAGTCAGGCGAAGACGGCCACGACATCCGCCGTGAACTCCTCGACGAGAACAAGTGGCGAGCCACGCGCTACGGCCGCGAGGCGAGCTTTATCGCGCCCGACGGCGAGGGCGTCGTCTCGCTCGAATCGTTCGTCGAGTCCGAATCCGACCGCCTCGGAATCTCAGGCCTCCAAAACCTCCTCGACGCCGAGTCAGGAACCGAGATTCAACGGCGCATCCACGCCGAAGCGGGACTCGACGCTCTGTGTGAGTTTCTCACTCTCGAATAGCCGAAATTCTGAGGGTGGAGGGTCCAAACGGCGGGTCTGACGAGAAACATTTTTTACCGCCTGTGTTTTGTCCTTTTCCGTAGCACAAATGCCTGCGAATCAGCCCACCGGGAAGCACGCAGAGTCGACGGACGAGAAACAGGACGACAGCGCGGCGGACCGTGCTGTCTCCGAATTCGACGACGGGTTGGTAGACCTACTCGCGTGGATTCTCGATACGGAGACGCGGGCGCGCATCTACGTGTACCTCCGGAAGAACCCCCACTCGACGAGCGAAGAGGTTGCTGAGGGAACCGGTCTCTACCCGAGTACCGTCCGCGAGGCACTCGCCGAACTCGCCGACGACGAGACGGTCGACCGACGGAAGCGAAAGAACTCCGGCGCGGGGAACAACCCCTACGAGTACGTCGCCATCCCGCCGAGCGAACTCGTGCAGGGTGCTGTCGGACAGGTCCAAGAACAACTGAACGCGGTGTTCAACCTCGACCGTCGCCTCGGTGCCGACTGCTCTGACGAGACCGAACCGGTCTCGATTACCGTCCGCGAAGAGTAAGTCACGCGCTCTCTCCTGCCGCGCGTAAACTCCAGCAAATCTGTTTCGGATAACCCGACCCGCTTAAGTTGCGGGGCCTCCACCCCGAGTGTATGCACGTCGCGCTGGGCGGGACGTTCGACCCTGTCCACGATGGACACCTCGCGCTCTTCGAGCGCGCGTTCGAGTTGGGCGACGTTACGGTTGGACTCACGAGTGACGAACTCGCGCCGAAGACCCGCCACGTCGACCGCTACGTCCGGCCGTTCGAAGACCGGAAGGCGGACCTCGAAGCCGAACTCGAACCGCTGGCCGAGGCGCACGGCCGCGAGTTCGAGGTTCGACAACTGGACGTTCCCACCGGCATCGCAACCGAACCCGGATTCGACGTTCTCATCGTCTCACCAGAGACCCGCGAGGGCGGCGAGAAGGTCAACGAGATTCGCGAAGACCGCGGGCTGAAGCCCCTCCAAATCGAGGTCGTCGACCACCTCCCCGCCGAGGACGGCGAACGCATCTCTTCGACCCGAATCGTGATGGGCGAAATCGACCGCCACGGAAACCTCACACCCGACCGAGAGGGTCGCGGCCGAACCCCACCCAGCGCCGACGAATAGTTTTCTCGGTGCACTTCTGTACCGGAACGGACACCGCGGGGGTCTGTGCGGACTGCGGCTCTTGTCGTCACTTCCTACAGCAACTTCATCTCGCGTGCTACTGTATCTCTAGGGATGCCTACCGTTCAGACGAACGATATCGAGACTCACTACGAGACGCGTGGAAACGGCCCGCCTCTCATCTTTATCCACGGCGCACTGGCTGATCATTCAGCAGCAACACGACAGTTGGCGGCGTTCAGCGACACGTACACCGCCATTGCATACGACCTGCGGGGCCACGGCAACACCGCAAATCCGCGTCACGAACCGTACTCAATCGACCGATTGGCGGAGGATATCCACGCGTTTATCACCGAATTGGACCTTGAGAACCCAGTTCTCTGTGGGGTCTCGATGGGCGGGATGGTCGCGCAAGTCTACGCGAGTCGGTATCCGAATCAGCTTCGCGCCCTCGTGCTCGCCGACACCTTCTCCCCGGCGTTCCTCGGCCGGCGCGACCGTATCGAGCGATTCAGTCTGGTGAACGTTATGGCGGCCCTCGTTCGACTCGTGGGATACAACCGCGCGAAGGGACTTCTGTTGTGGCTCGGACGAAAACTGGAGCGAGACCAGACGACGAGCCTCCGCCCGGAGGCATTCCCGGATATGGAGACTGTAGATGCCGTGAACTCCCTCAAGGCAGCCGCCGGTTTCCACACCACCGATATCGACCTCACCTCGATTACCGTCCCGACGCTCGTTCTCTACGGCGAACACGAACCCTCCGTAATCAGCCGCCATGTGCCGGTACTCTCCGCCCGAATTCCTGACTCGACCGTCCAGGAAGTCCCCGACGCAGGCCATGCATCCCCGTGGGACAACCCCGAGTTCTTCAACAGCACAATTCGCGCGTTTCTCACGAGTCAACCCCAAATCGAAGTCGAGTAGAGGCGGTTTCAACAGAGGCGTTTTCTTCTCCCCCTCTGTACTGTCACTCATGCGTCACCCGCTTTTCGCCAGCTTCGCGGTCGGCCTCGTTTCGGCCTTCGTGGTCGGCATCGGCGTCACGGAAGTCGCGTCCCGATGGATTGCCTTCTCGCTTTTCGTCGGCATCCCCGCCGGTCTCGTCGCTGGCGTCGTCGGCGTGGCCGTCGCCTATGCGATTCTCACGCGGAAGGTGGCACCCGTCGTGGAGACGACGGACTGAGTCGTGTTGGCGGGCGCGAGTGCGACCCCTGAAACCGCTCCTCACCAACTCGGCGGCCGGAAACCGGCGTCGCGGAGGAGGTCTTTCCACCGCTGTTGGATACTGAGTCGGGAGACGTCCATCGCGTCGGCGACGGCGCTTTGGGAGCGTTCGTCACCGGCGATGAGCGCCCCGGCGTAGAGGCTCGCTGCGGCGACGGCGTTCTTCGAGCGGTCTTCGTCGGGGAGTTGCGAGAGAAACAGGTCCGAGGCGAACGACCGGGCTTCGCTACCGAGTTCGAGACTGTCGGCCGCGGCGTCGATGTTGGCCAGCCACTCCTCGTTGTCTCGTTGGTCTCGGGCGCTGTACATACTCGGCGTTGCGGCCGGGCGTACATAACCCCGACGGCGAACGACAACTTGATAGGCCGGATAGAGTTACTCGAAAGTGCGCGCGGGTAGCCAAGTGGCCAAAGGCGCAGCGCTTAGGACGCTGTGGTGTAGACCTTCGCAGGTTCGAACCCTGTCCCGCGCATACCGTCTCGAACATCGTGAGAGACGTGTCTGCGCGCCAAAGGATTCGAACCAGAGAGCAACTCGGAGAGTTGCGACCGTGGTTCGAACCCTGTCCCGTACCTCGCTATTCACGGAAGCGCCGACGACAACGCCCGCCACCCCCCAACCAGTCACTCGCCTCCACACGTTCGAAGCCACCCCTCATCTGCCAACAGGCCTTTTAGCTATGCGAACACCGCTTTTCGTGAAGCGGGAGAACTTCGACATAGGGACGATAGCTTCCCGCTTCGTTCCTCGTTATCAGACCGAAGTCGACGACACTCGGCGACCGATGGTGCCAAAACACATTCGTCTGTAGTCCATCGACTGAAACCAACGATGGGCCAGACGTTCGAAATTTCGGGCACGTCACTCAGTCTCGTGCTGTACGCGTTCCAACTGGTCGCGATTCTGCTGGTCCTCGGCTTCGTCGTGTTCCCGCTCGATAGTTCGGCCACCGTCGTGTTAGGGCTCCTGTTCGGAGTCGTCGCCCTTGCGGTGATATTCGGTGTGTGGCGATTGGCGACCGGACGCGATGGGGGACGCCACCTCGGTACTACGGAGGATATTACCTACGACCCGTTTGCGGACCCCGGACAGGCAGCGAAAGACAGATGGGAGAAAGCAGTCCGCCGACTCCCCGGCCGTGACGACGACCGGGACTGAGCACTGACGCCACAGCGACGGGCACACACCCGAACTGGACTTCTGGGACCCACGGCCCCATCCGAGAACCACGGTCAAGCACGTTGTGTGGTACCAATAATCATTTAAATACCCGACTTTGTCATCACTCAAAACTACCCCGAATTTGTTCGGAGTCAAACTTACTGGTGCGATGGACAACCCACCGATGGATGCAAGACCAGTCCCTCTACAGTGAAATCGGTGGCCACGAGGCCGTCGACGCAGTCGTCTCGGACTTCTACGACCGCGTGCTTGCCGACGAGTCGGTCGCCCACTACTTCGACGACACGGATATGGCGAAGCAACACGCTCATCAGGTGCAGTTCATCAGTGCCGTGGCCGGTGGGCCGGTCGAGTACGACGGCGAAGACATGCGCGACGCACACGCGCACCTCGGTCTCACAGGCGACGATTTCGACGCCATCGCCAACCACCTCGAAGTGGCCCTCCGAGACAACGGTGTCTCCGAGTCGAATCGGGCGGCGATTCTCGACGAAGTCGAAGCACTTCGCGCCCCAATTCTCAATCAGTGAAATAGCGTCGGTCGAGCGCACGACAAGCGTCAGACACGACACAACCCTTTTTCTCACCCGGCGTGTGTCTCCACCAATGGTGGCGCTATCCGAAATATTGGACGACCTCGTGTCGGATGTCGACGGGCTGTTTCTCTTCACGCCGAGCCACTCGCATTACGAGCGGTTCGCCGACCTCGATGTCCCGACGGTCGTTATCGCCCCGGAGAATACAGTCGAGGCCGAGCCGTTCGTCGAACTCCCGCTCCAATTCCAAAATGTGAAAGACCGCATCCGGTTCGGGGTCGAGGGTGCGATGGAACAGAACATCGTCGAGGCGGGCGACGACATCGCGTGCAACGTCGGCATCTTCGGCGGCGACCCCGACTCGGTGGTCCGCGTTCGCGTCGAAGAGAACATGCGCTCGGGCATCTACGACCTGTTCGCCAACTCCCGCGCGGACCCCGGCGTCATCCGCGACGTGTTCGAAGTCGCTATCGAACTCGGAAAGAAGGGACAGAAGGGCGAACCCGTCGGCGCGCTGTTCATCGTCGGCGACGCCGGGAACGTGATGAACAAGTCCCGGCCGCTTTCGTACAACCCCTTCGAGAAGTCCCACGTCTACGTCGGCGACCCCATCGTGAACGTCATGCTCAAGGAGTTCTCGCGCCTCGACGGTGCGTTCGTCATCTCCGACTCGGGGAAAATCGTCTCCGCCTACCGCTATCTCGAACCTTCCGCCGAGGGCGTGGACATCCCGAAAGGCCTCGGCGCGCGCCACATGGCCGGCGGCGCAATCACCCGCGACACGAACGCGACTGCAATCGTCCTCTCGGAGTCTGACGGACTGGTTCGCGCGTTCAAGGGCGGCAAGATGATTCTCGAAATCGACCCGGAGGATTACTGAAATGACGGGGTTCGTCGCGCCCCTTCCGCTCCAACCGGTCGATACCCTGGTCACACGAATCGTCGAGTTGGTCGGCCTGCGGTTCATCGGCGTGCTGGCCGTTCTCTTCGTCGGACTCATCTTGGCCTATGCGGCCGGGACAGCCGTCCAGCGACTCCTGATCGGCGTCGGTCTTCCCGACGCCATCGAGGGCACGGCGTTCGAACGGACCGCCCGCGACTTCGAGACCTCGACCGTCGAAATCCTCTCGTGGCTGACGCGGTACTTCCTCCTCGGCGTCACCATCTTCGCTGCACTCTCGGTTGCGGGTGTCAACTACGCAGACAGGTTTTGGAACCTCGTCATCGCCATCCTCCCGCAACTGTTCATCGCCATCATCGTCCTTATCGTCGGCATCGTCGTCGGCGACAAGGTGGAACTCCTCGTAGCCGAGCGGTTCCGCGGCGTGAAACTCCCACAGGTGAACATCCTGCCGTCGCTCGCGAAGTACACCGTCTTCTTCCTAGCCGCACTCGTTGCGCTCTCGCAGGTCGGCGTCGCGACCCTCGCTCTCATCGTCCTCCTCGGTGGGTATCTGCTGGGTCTCATCGTCCTCAGCGCCGTCGCGTTCCGTGACCTCCTTCGGTCCGGTGCGGCTGGGACGTATCTGCTGTTTTCCCAGCCCTACACCATCGGCGACGAAATCGTCGTCGGCGACGTTCGCGGCGTCGTCCAGGAGTTCGACGTCTTCGTCACACGCATCGAGTCCGAAGACGAGGAGTACATCGTGCCGAACGCCCGCGTCTTCGACACGGGCGTCGGACGCATCAGGTAACGCTCCCTCGGCGGTTCTCGACTGATTTCGTCGGTGGGTTGTCGTTTCATTTCAGCACCATAACAGTTTAGAGCGGTACCGCCGATTCAGTCATATCGGAATCCCTGAATTCGATGATGACAAAACTGCCAACTCTCGACGCGTCGCCTCCAACGACCCGCGCTCTCGACGCGGCTGAAGCCCTCCTTTTGGGGTTTTACCACCAGGACCTCCGCGAGACGCACCTCACGAACTGCGAGTTCGACGCGGCGCGAGCGGCCGCCGAGAGCGCCGAAGCACACATGTCTCAGGCGTTCCGCTTCGAGTTCCCGGACGTTCCATCGCCGAGGTCGGAGCGAGCAGGTGAGCTATTCATGCGTGCGCTCTTCGTGCAGGACGAAATCGAGAATCAGGAGGCGTTCACTCACTGCTTTACCCACGAGGTTCCCGACGATGTCTTCGTCTCCGACGTGGAGGCGATGGTCCAGACCAGTATCGACGACGACGCTCGGTGGGCAGACTGCGAGCGACTCCTCGAAGCGGCGTGTGACGAGGTGGGTATCGACCCCGAGTACGCCACGCTTCACGTCCGATTTTGGCGGATGCACGGACAGAAACGCGATGGATGGCGCGCTGCCGCTCGTCGTGCGCACCGCATCAAACTCGCGTGCATGGTTCCAAAAGCAGACACGGATACCGTCGAGACGCTCGCACAGTACTTCGTCGCCGGCGCAGAACGCCACGACGAGTGGGCGCGCCGAGACGTCCACCAGGAGGTCGGTTCGGCCCTCGATATCGTCGCCACGTACTATCAGGCCATCCTCGACCTGAGAGACGTGTGACACTATTTTCACTATCTGAACCACCGCTGATAATAAGTACTGGTGGGGCAATCGTATCGCAGGAACAGCATGGTGGACCACAATCCGGGGCTGTATCACGAAGTCTTCCACAGCACGGACGTTCCGATGCTGATTACGGATACGAACTTCACGTTCCGGGATATCAACGCTGCCGGACTCGACCTCCTCGGCTACGAGTACGACGAAATCGTCGGGGAGTCGGTCGGCATCATCGCTGGCGACACCGAGACGTACCACCAAATCGTCGAGGAACTCGTCGCCGGCGAGACGTGGTCCGGTGAGTTCGTCGTCTGCAAACGAGACGACCGCGTCATCTACGGAAACGGGTTCGCCACTCCAATCGTCGTCGACGACGAGGTCAGAGGGTTTCTGGCGCTCTTTCTCGACAACACGAAACAACAGCAGTACGAGAGCACCTCCGAGGTTCTCAACCGCCTCTTGCGACACGACCTGCGTAACGAACTGAACGTCATCTACGGCTACACACAGCAAATCGAAGACCGGGTCGAAGACGAACAGGCACTCAAAGAGCTCCGGCTGGTCCAAGACCGGGTGCTCGATATCGTCCACAAATCGGAGCGTGCCCGCAACCTCCGAGACCTGCTCGAACGGTCTCACGGCTCGTCGAACAGACCGATTCGACTCGACGTGGTCCTCCAAAACGCGGTCGTCGATGCCATGATTGAGTTCCCTGACGCGGAGTTCGAGTTCGGCGAGGTTCCGACGCTCTCTGTCGTCGGCGACGACTTGCTCGGTGAAGCACTCGAATGTATCCTCGAAAACGCCGTCGAACACAACGACAAGGAGACTGCAACTGTCGAAGTCGGCGTCGAACGCGAGGGTGACGACGTCGTGGTTCGTGTCGCCGACAACGGCCCGGGCGTCCCCGAAGACCAACGTGACCTCATCTTCGGCCGCGAAGAGTACGACCAACTCCACCACGGCACGGGTATCAGCCTCTTTTTCGCCGACAGCGTCATCTCGTCGTACAACGGCGACCTCTGGGTCGAGGACAACGACGACGAGGGCGCGGTCTTCTGTCTTCGCCTCGAAGTTGCGGACGAAGACCCGACCGAGTGACCACTGCCTGCGGGCTACTCGTCGTTTGGTTCGTCCGCTTTTTCTGACATCGGTCGCGCCGGAACGCCCGCCACGGTCGCCCCGGGCGGCACGTCGCGCGTCACGAGTGAGTTCGCCGCCACCTGCGCGCCTTCGCCGATTTCGACACCGGGGAGAATCGTCGCTTTCGCGCCAATCATCGCCCGTTCGCCGACGACGACCTCACCGGTTCGGTACTCGTCTTGCAGGAACTCGTGACACAGGATGACCGAGTCGTAGCCGATTATCGCGTGGTCTTCGACCGTCACCAATTCCGGCCAGAACACGTCCGGCGTCGCCTCCAACCCCCACGAGACACCCGTTCCGACCGTGACGCCGATTTGCCGGAGCGCCCAGTTTCGAATCCGAAGCGACGGGGCGATGCGGGCGACGAGGACGAACACGTAGTTGAGCATCACCCGCCAAACGGGTTTCGCGTCGGTCCAGTACTGAAGCGAGTTCAGCGGTCCCGGCGTCGGGTGGTGGTCGATGCGGTCGTGTCGAGGGGTGTCGTCGTCGGTCACGCCAGTCGATTCGGTGGCAGTGCTAAAAGTGGCACCGTCGTGCGTCGGAGAAATCACGGGGCTGCTGGGATGTCACCCGCCGCAGCCCGCTGGACTGTTATTCGCCGCGAAGTTCGGCCATGTGGTCGATGCGCTGCTGGACGAGCGTCTCGGTCCCGATGTCGTGGCGGATGTGGAACCCGTCGCCAGCGGCGGCGAGGGCGTCCTCGGCGAGTTCCTCCGCGCCGGAGATACTGTCCGCGACGCCGACGACGGCGAACGACCGAGAGGTCGTCGTGTACAGGCCGTCGTCGCGGGCGTCGACGCTCGCGTAGTAGAGGAGCGCACCGGCGTCTTCGTCCACCTCGACTTCTATCTTCGCGCCCGCCTTCGGGTCGGTCGGGTAGCCCTCGGGGACCGCATATTTGCAGACGGTCGACTGGTCGGCGAAGTCGAGTTCCGGAAGCGACTCGCCTTCGCGTGCCGCGACGAGCACGTCGAGGAACGGCGTTTCGAGAACCGGCAGCGTGTTCATCGCCTCCGGGTCGCCGAAGCGGGCGTTGAACTCGATGACCTTCGGCCCCTCGGTCGTCAGCATGAACTGACCGTAGAGGATGCCCTTGTAGTCGGGCAGCGCGTCGACGACGGCTTCGATGACCTCGACTGCGGCCTCGTAGTCGCCTTCTTCCATGAACGGAAGCGACGGCGTCACGTCGGTGTAACTGCCCATGCCGCCGGTGTTCGGGCCTTCGTCGCCCTCGTAGGCACGCTTGTGGTCCTGCACGGCGGGCGTGACGCGGAACTCGCCGTTGGCGACGAACGCTTGGATGGTGAACTCCTCGCCGACGAGGCGCTCTTCGAGGACGACGCGCTCGTAGTCCGAGTCGCGGAGGTACTCTTTGGCCTCCTCGGGCGTCACTTGGTCGCCGATGACTTTCACGCCCTTGCCGCCGGTCAGACCCGCGGGCTTGACCGCGAGGTCGCCGTCGTACTCGTCGATGTAGTCGCAGGCCGCCTCCATGTCGTCGAAGGTGGCGAAGTCCGGGTTCCCCGGGATGTCCTCGTCGCGCATGAACCGCCGCTGGAACGCCTTGTCCGTCTCGATGCGGGCCTCGGCCGCCTGCGGGCCGAAGGTGTAGATACCCGCCTCGTCGAGCGCGTCGGCGACGCCCGCGGCGAGTCCCGCTTCCGGGCCGACGATTGCCAGCGTCGCGTCCACGGACTCGGCGTAGGCGACGATGTCGTCAGCGGCCGTCTCGGAGATGGTTTCGAACTCCGCGGCCAATTCGGCGATACCGGGGTTTTGGTTGCTCGCACAGGCGTACAGGTCGCAGTCAGGGGCCAGCGCGCGGGCAATCGCGTGCTCGCGGCCGCCGCCACCGACCAGCAGGACGGTCTCGCTCATACTCGCATACCCTGCGCACGGGAGTGTAAAGATTGCTCTTCTCAAAAGCAGTTCTAATCACAGATGTGCATACAATCGATGTCCATCGCGTCCCGATACGGCCGTAGCGACTTCCGGAACCCCGGCATTCATGTCATATCGTCCTCACCTACGCGCATGGATTCCCCACCGCAAACCGACCGGCGGGAGACGGGATACACCCTCCACGGCGACGACATCGATGACCCGTATCTGTGGTTAGAAGAGTCCGACGACGACGTGGCCGCGTGGACGGCGGCGCAAAACGAGTACGCCGACGAGTACCTCCACTCGCTGGACGTTCGCGAGTCGCTCAGGCCACGGTTCGAGGAACTGGCGCGGACGACGACGTACATGGCTGTCAAGCCTCGTCCGAACGGCTACTTCCAGCGTGTCCGCGACGCCGACGCCGACCACCCGGTCCTCACGTTTCGCCCGGATGTAGCCGCCGACAGGCGAGTCCTCGTCGACCCCAACGAGATGAGCGACGACGGGAGCGTCTCTGTCGACTGGTACGTTCCGAACCCCGACGGTACTCTCGTCGCCTACGGAGTCGCCGAGGGTGGTGACGAGCAGTACGACGTTCGAATTCTCGAAACCGAGTCGGGCGAACGACTCGAAGAACTCACCGGCGTCGGCCAGACCGGACCGTGGGGCTTCAGTTGGACGGACGACGGGTTCTACTACCTGACCACGGGGTCGATAGACGACGGCGGCCAACTGGACAAGGCGGTCCGATTCCACGAACTCGGCAGCGACCCGGCGGACGACTGGACGCTCGCAGACGACTTCTCGGCGCAGGTGTGGCCAGTGGTTGAGACAGACGCCGACAGCGACTACGTCGTCCTCGGCGAGAGCGACGGGTGGGAGCGAACCGACCTCTACTACGCCGAACTCGGGTCCGACGAACTCCACCCACTCGTCGTCGGCGAAGACGCTATCTTCCACCCGACGCTCGACGGGAGCGACCTCTACGTGAATACGTCGCTCGACGCGTCGAACTACCGCGTGGCCCGCGCGTCGCTGGACGCTTCGGACCCGAGCGAGTCGTTCGAGACGCTGGTCGAAGCGCGCGACGACGCCATCGCCAAGGAACTCGACGTAATCGGTGACAACCTCGTCGTGAAGTACCTCCGCGACGCCGCTCACGAACTCGTCGTCTTCGACCGCGACGGGACCGAAGTCGAGACGGTTCCTGTCCCGGGCCGCGGGTCTGTCGCATCGTTCGGCGGCGAGGACGACCTGTTTTTCACGTACGAGTCGTTCACTGAACCGTCCACAGTCCGCCGGTTCGACTTCGGCGCAGACGGGACGTCAGTCGTGGACAGTCCCGATACCGAACTCGAAATCGACGTGACCGTCACCCAAGAGTGGTTCCGGTCGGCTGACGGGACCGAAGTTCCGGCGTTCGTCGTTCGCCGTTCGGACCTCGAACGCGACGGCGACAACCCCACAGTCCTGTACGGGTACGGTGGGTTCGAAATCAGTCTCACACCGTTCTTCCAGCGGTTCTTCATCCCGTTCCTCGAATCGGGCGGCGTGCTCGCCGTCGCCAATCTCCGCGGCGGTGGCGAGTTCGGTGAATCGTGGCACCACGCGGGTCGCCGCGAGCACAAACAGCGGGTCTTCGAGGACTTCTTCGCCGCAGCAGAGTTCCTCGTCGAGGACGGCTACACTTCGCCGGAGCGACTCGCCTGTTTCGGCGGCAGCAACGGCGGCCTCCTCGTCGGAGCGGCGGTCACTCAACGCCCGGACCTGTTTGCGGCGGCAATCTGCAAGGTCCCGCTCCTCGACATGCTTCGGTTCCACACTTCGCTCCTCGGAGAGACGTGGACCACCGAGTACGGGTCGCCCGAGGACCCCGAGGCCTACGAGTACATCCGAGAGTACTCACCGTACCACAACGTCGAGGCGCGCGAGTATCCGGCTGTACTCTTTTCGACCGCTGAGGGCGACGCCCGCGTGGACCCGTTCCACGCCCGGAAGATGACCGCCCGCATGCAGGCCGCACAGGAAGGCGACGACCCGATTCTCCTGAAAACTCGGTCGAAGACGGGCCACGGAACCGGGAAACCGATTTCGACGGTCGTAGAAGAGAACCTCGACGGTTGGGTGTTCCTCGACGACCACCTCGACGTGTTCTGAGACGGCTCGCCCGCCGGGGACGCGACGGTGACTCGCCGCCTCCACGCCGCTTTAGTTCACGGGGTCCCGACTTCGAGACATGACCGACCCGGTGGGACGCAACCGACTCGACGACGAACAGAGTCCCTATCTTCGCCAGCACGCGGACAACCCCGTCAACTGGCAACCGTGGGACGACACGGCGCTCGAAGCCGCCCGCGAAGCGGACAAACCCATCTTCCTCTCTATCGGCTACTCGGCGTGTCACTGGTGTCACGTCATGGCCGACGAGAGCTTCTCGGACCCCGACATCGCTGAGACGCTCAACGAACACTTCGTTCCGGTCAAGGTCGACCGCGAGGAGCGACCCGACCTCGACCGCATCTACCAGACCATCTGCCAACTCGTCACCGGCGGCGGCGGGTGGCCGCTCTCGGTTTGGCTCACCCCGCAAGGAAAGCCCTTCTTCGTCGGGACGTACTTCCCGCCGGAACCCCGACGCGGTGCGCCCGGGTTCCGCGACCTCGTCGAAAGCTTCGCCGAGTCGTGGCAGACCGACCGCGACGAGATAGAAAACCGCGCCCAGCAGTGGACGAGCGCCATCCACGACCAACTCGAAGACACGCCCGACACGCCGGGTGAGGCACCCGGTTCCGAGATTCTCGAACAGACGGTGCAGGCTGCGCTTCGCGCTGCCGACCGCGACGACGGTGGCTTCGGCGGCGGCCCGAAGTTCCCCCAACCCGGCCGCATCGACGCGCTCCTTCGTGGGTACGCAATCACCGGCCGCCGCCAGGCACTCGACGTTGCGGTCGAATCCCTCGACGCGATGGCCAACGGCGGCTTGCGCGACCACCTCGGCGGCGGCTTCCACCGCTACTGCGTGGACAAAGACTGGACCGTCCCGCACTTCGAGAAGATGCTGTACGACCAGGCGGGACTCGTGCCCCGGTATCTCGACACCTACCGTCTCACCGGGACCGAGGCGTACGCCGATGTCGCGGCCGAGACGTTCGAGTTCGTCCGCAGGGAACTCTCTCACGACGACGGCGGCTTCTTCGCCACGCTCGACGCCCAATCCGGCGGCGAGGAGGGCACGTTCTACGTCTGGACGCCAGACGAGGTTCGCAGTCTCCTTCCCGAACTCGAAGCGGACCTCTTCTGTGACCGCTACGGCGTCACGCCCGGCGGCAACTTCGAGAACAAGACGACCGTGCTCAACGTCTCGGCGACCCTCTCCGACCTCGCCGAGGAGTACGACATCTCGGAAGACGAGGTCGAAGACAAACTCGCAGAGGCCCGAAAAGCCCTCTTCGCCGCTCGCTCGGGCAGAGAGCGCCCCGCCCGCGACGAGAAAATCCTCGCTGGCTGGAACGGCCTGATGATTTCGGCGTTCGCGCAGGGCGCAGTCGCCCTCGAAGACGACTCGCTCGCAGACGACGCTCGCCGCGCGCTCGACTTCGTGCGCGAGCACCTCTGGGACGCGGATGCGGGACACCTCTCGCGGCGCGTGATGAACGGCGAGGTCAAAGGCGATGGCTACCTCGAAGACTACGCCTTCCTCGCCCGCGGCGCGTTCGACCTGTATCAAGCAACCGGCGACGTAGACCCGCTCGCCTTCGCACTGGACCTCGCTCGCGCGATTCACCGCGAGTTCTACGACGACGCGGCCGGGACGCTCTACTTCACCCCCGAAAGCGGCGAGGCCCTCGTGACGCGCCCGCAGGAGGCCACCGACCAGTCCACACCGTCGAGTCTCGGCGTCGCCACCTCGCTATTCCTCGACCTCGAACACTTCGCGCCCGATGCTGGCTTCGGCGAGGCCGCCGACACCGTCCTCGAAACCCACGCGAACCGCATCCGCGGCAGCCCGCTCGAACACGTCTCGCTCGCGCTCGCCGCCGAGAAAGCCGCAAGCGGGGTTCCAGAACTGACCGTCGCGGCCGACGAGATGCCCGCCGAGTGGCACGAAACGCTCGCCTCGCGGTACCTTCCGGGTCTCGTCGTCGCACCTCGGCCAGCCACCGACGACGGACTGGACGCGTGGCTCGACGAACTCGAACTCGACGAGGCTCCGCCCATCTGGGCCGCCCGCGAAGCGGACGGGGGCGAACCGACCGTCTACGCCTGCGAGAACTTCACCTGCTCCGCGCCGACTCACGACATCGACGAGGCGCTGGCGTGGTTTACCGCGGGACGGGACGACTGAGAAGCGGGGTTGCTTCCCCCGCCTTCTCCTAAACAGAGTTCAGTGGCGGTGTCCGTCACCCATCATTCGACACCGACCAGCACGCCCTGCTCTTCCGCCCGGTACGACGACAGATACATTCGGTTCTCACCGGCAACGGGTGCAAAGCCCATCTTCCCGTCGAGTTCCAGCGTCCACCGGGGGTCGCCGGAGTCCACGTCGAGGGCGTAGGCGACCGCCGCATCGTCGCTCTGGGGGTTTTCTGTCGCGGCGACGACCGAGTTCGCAGTCACCATGGGATGCGAACGGAGGTACGTGTCGGCTTCGTAGCGCCAGCGAACGTCGCCGTCGTCGCGACCGAACGCGACTGCTTGTGAGCCGCCGGTGGCGTACACGCGCTCGTCGTCGACTGCGAGGCGGCCGAAGCGACGGTCTCCGGTCGGTTGCTCCCAGACGCGACTTCCATCAGTCATATCGAGGGCGTGAATCGCGTTCGCACCGGAGAAGTAGAGTGTCCCGTCGACGGCGGTAATCGGGTTGATGTTCTCGCCCCGGGCGGCTTCCCACACCACGTCGCCCGTCTGGAGGTCGAGCGCCGCGACGACGGACGCGTGGTCGTCTTCTGATTCGTTGTTTTCGCCGTCCGGGCTGAAGACTGAACCGACGTAGACCGTGCCGTCGACGATAGTCGGCGTCGTCAAGAAGACGTGCCCCGACTTCGAGTATCGCCACAGTTCCTCGCCCATCGTGTCGAACGCGATGACGTGGTCCTGCTGTGCGAGACAGACGACCCCGTCCGCGGCACTAACCGGGCGATTTACCGACCCACCGAGTTGCGCGTGCCACCGAATCGCTCCGGTTCGGGCGCTCACCGCATAGAGGCTGTAGTGGCCCGCGTCGCCGACGTACACCGTCCCGCGGTAGACGACCGGCGGGCACCCGGCGTACGCCCCATGCGGGTCGCCGAAGACGGTCCGCCATCGCTGTGTTCCCGTCTCTCGGTCGAAGGCGAAGAGCGCCCCGACGGGGAACCGGCCCCCCTCGTCGTCACGTACTCCAGCAGAGAGGTACACTGTGTCCCCGGACACAGCCGGCGTTGTCACTGGACCGTCGTTCTCGATACGCCACGTCTCCATTGGGTCGGTCACTGAAAGCGACGGCGCACGGCGCTGATTTGCAGGCGTGGGTCCCTGTTGGGGCCAGCCCGCGTCTTCGTTTGGGAGGGGCTCGGTGTCTCGTGGGCCACAGAGGTTCTGGGCGTTGCACCCTGCGAGAGCGGCGGCACCGAGTGACGCGAGGACCTGTCGTCGTCTCATCTGGTCGGTGTACTCGGCCGTATCGTATCAGTCCTCCGACACCGTGAAACGAAAACGACTCGACCGCGACTCAGTTCGACAACTGCGCTGCGAGGTAGACCGCGATGGGGTCGGCTTCTTCCTCGACGAATCGGGCGACTTCCTCGCCGTCGAGTTCGACGACGACCGTCGGGATGTACTCGATGTCGTACTCCTCGACGCGGGGGCCGATTTTCGACCCGTCGTCGGCTTTCTCGACCGGGTAGTGTTCGATGCGGTCGGTATCGACGCCAGCCGCGTCCAGCGCCGCGCCGAAGTCCGGCAGTTGGTCTTGGCAGTCGCCGCACCAGTCGCCGCCCCAGACTTTGAACGTGTAGTCGTCGCCGCCGAGGGTCGCAACGGCCGCTTCGTACCCGTCTGCGTTCCACTCGGGGTTCGGTTGCATCGTCTCCAGCGTCTCCGCCTGTGCCATGGGCGGGTGTAACGAACGCGCGGATTTAACGGGTGCGCTCGCGGCGGGGTTCGCCACGGTCGCTTGGCTCATCCCCCTCAGCAGCCGAACAGTGGCCGAATCGTCCGGCTCCGCCAGTCGTTTAGGTGCGCGTGGTAAACCGGAGAGCGATGGACGACAGTATCCTCGACGCTATCGGGTCCCCCTTGGTCCGCGTCGACTCGCCCGCCGGGTCGACCATCGCAGCCAAAATCGAGTCCAAGAACCCCGGCGGGTCGGCGAAAGACCGCCCCGCGCTGGCGATGGTCGAGGCGGCGGAAGACGCAGGCGACATCGAACCCGGCGACGAACTCGTCGAACCGACCTCCGGGAACACGGGTATCGGATTGGCGGTGGTCGCGGCCGCGAAGGGCTACGACCTGACTATCGTCATGTCCGAGTCGATGTCTCCCGAGCGTCGCGAAATCATGCGCGCCTACGGTGCGACAATCGAACTCGTCGAGGGCGGCATCTCCGACGCGAAAGACCGCGCCGACGAACTCGAATCTGAGGAGGGAATGTACCAACTCCGGCAGTTCGAGAACCCGGCGAACCCGAACGCCCACTACCGAACGACCGCAGAGGAGATACTCGACCAAATCGGCGACCGGCAAATCGACGCCCTCGTCGCCGGAATCGGTACCGGCGGCACGATTTCGGGGAACGGCCGCCGCCTCAAAGAGGAGTTCCCGTCGATGACCGTCGTCGGCGTCGAACCCGAACAGAGCGCCGTCCTCTCGGGCCACGAAGTCGGCGACAACGAGTTTCAGGGGATGGGGCCGGGATTCGTCAGCCCCAACCTCGATACCGACCTGCTCGACGACGTGGAAATCGTCGCGGTCGAAGACGCCGAAGCCGAGTGTCGAAGACTCGCCCGCGAGGAGGGTATCCTCGTCGGCCAGTCCTCGGGTGCATCGCTGCTCGCAGCCAAGCGTGTCGCCGAGCGCATCGCGGAGCCTGCCGCTCCCGACGCAGAGCAACCGCTCGTTGTCACGGTATTCTGGGACTCCGGCGAGCGATACATGTCCACCGGAATGTTCGACTGACGGTTTTTTTTCTGGCTCTTCTCGTCTGAATCGTCGCTCTCGGCTGAATCGTCGCTCTTGTTCGAATCGCTGCTATCGGCCGAATTCGTCTTCGCCGACGCGGACGACCACCGTCTCTTCGACGTCCCGAAGGTCGTAGGAGGGGACCGACCCATCGACTCGCGTCACGTACATCGGTTCGACGAGACGGCCGTCTTCGACGCCGTAGATTGCGAGGTGGTCACCGGTCTCTTCCGGCGAGACGTGGCCGTCTCGAACGTCGCGGGCGAGGTCGCGAGAGAGCCACTCGTCGGCTGAGATGGAGGGTTCGAGGACGAGGCAGGCGTCTGCGAATCGGACGAGATACCAGTTGAGGTCGTTGAGGAGCGACACCGCCGCGCCGATGCTCACCGTCTCGACGCACAGCGAGTTCTCGAACGGCTCGGTGATGTCGTACGTCGAGAGCGCCGCGCGGGCGGTCTCTCGCGACAGCAACTCGTACTGGAGGTGAACGTCTTCGGACCCGACGATACAGACCTGCGTCACGTCGGAGAGGACGGTATGGATGCGGTAAAGCGGTTCCGATACTCTGGCATCGTGGGAAAAAATCGACTGGGTTCAGGTTCGCGTCCGGTTTCGCGCCGCCTCGGCCGCGAGGTCGAAGAGGTCGTCCGGTTCCGCCCGCTCGACGGCGGCGAGAGACGCGTTCGTCTCTGGATACGACGGAGCGACGCGCTCACACCCCACCGGAAGCGTGGAGTCGTGGAAGGTTCCCAACTCGCGCGCTTCGGCGACGATATCCGTCTTGTCGCGGGTCAAAAGCGGCCTATGAACCGGGTACTCGGTCGCAGCGGACGTGACGGCGAGGTTCTCGCCGGTCTGACTCGATTTCTGCGCCAGCGACTCACCGGTCACGATGGAGTGAGCGTCTTCCTCGGCGGCGACTTCGGCGGCGATGGCGAGCATCACCCGACGAAGCGAGAGCATTCGCGTGTCGTCGACGGTGTCCATCAGGCGATCGACCACGTCGCCACCGGGGACAACGTGGACGCGCATGTCGAAGTTCGGCGCGCGGCGTCCGATAGTTCGGACGGTCTGGACGGCCCGTGCGCGGTGGTCGGCACCGCCGAAGTCGCCGAGGTCGACGTAGACGGGGACGATTTCGCACCCGCGGCGCATCAGTTCCCACATCGCGACGGGCGAGTCGATGCCGCCGGAGATGAGCGCGACCGCCTTCCCCTGTGTCCCCAGCGGAATGCCGCCCGGCCCATCGAATTTCTGAATCGAGACGTACGCGGTGTCTTCCCGACACTCGACGCGATAGGTGTGGGCTGGATTGTCGAGGTCGACGGGCGCGTCGGTGGCTTCGACGACGGCGCTGCCCGCGTCGCGCTCGATATCGCGGACAGAAAAGCCGTGGTTCTCTTTGGGACCGATTCGGTCAGCGTCGATTGCGAAACTCGCCCCGTCTGGGTGTTCTGCGGCGAAATCGCGGCACACCGTGACCATCGAATCGAGCGTCGGTTCGCACGCGACAGTCGGTCTGGCCCAGACGACGCCGGGGACCTCGGCACACGCGGCGGCGACCGCCTCGGGGTCGTCGGCGTCGACGACGCGAAGTCGAGACCAGGTTCGTTCGACGCGACCCGAGAGGGATCTGTCGTCGAGGACCGCCTGCAGGTTCTCCCGGAGGCGTTCCTCCATCTTCGCTCGGACGCTCGAACTCTTCGTTCCGACCTCGCCGTAGCCGACGAGGACGACGCGTGCCGTCTCGTTCACACGCCTGCTTCTCGGCCACCACGTTTCAGCGTCTCGTTCCGCTCGTCGGATGTCGTGTCAACAGCACTAATATAATTATATAGTTGCATATAGTACCTTTTACTGAACTGTAATCAGTGGTCGAACCAATATAAACCGCTTAATACGAAACGCGCCGTGTACTGTTTGTAGATTCGACCAGAGCGGTATGTTGTCGTGTGACAGTGACGACGACGCCGCGACGGTCCGCAAGTCGCCGTTATCCAACGATGCCATGACCAACGAGTCGCCTGCCGATATCGACCTCTCGGACCCGCAGTATTATCTCAACCGCGAGCTGAGCGAACTGGCGTTTCAGTCACGAGTACTCAACGAGGCGCTCGACGACAGAAACCCGCTTCTCGAACGCGTTCGGTTCCTCGCCATCTTCACGAAGAACCTCGACGAGTTCTTCATGAAGCGTGTCGGCGGGCTGAAACAGCAAATCGACGCCGGGGTGACAGAGCGAACCACCGACGGGCGGACTCCCCGCGAACAGTGGGAAGAAGCCATCGACAAGGCTCGCCCGATGTTCGAACAGCAGGCGGCGTGTTACCGCGAGGAGATACTGCCGGCGCTCGCTGCCGAGGGCATCCACATCTGTGACTACGACGAGTTGACCGCAGACGAGCAGTCTGAGATGCGCGACTACTTCGAGATGTCCGTGCTGCCGACGCTCACTCCGCTTTCGTTCGACCCGGCGCACCCGTTTCCCTTCATCTCGAATCTCTCGCTCTCGATGGCGGTTCTCACGCGCGGCGGCGACGACGACCCGACGTTCACCCGCGTGAAGATACCGCAGAATCGTCCTCGTCTCGTCGAAGTCGACACCGACACCGACGAGACCCGGTACGTGCTCCTCGAAGAGGTCATCCGCGCGAACCTCGACTTACTGTTTCCGAACGTCGAGGTGCTCGACACTGCGGTGTTCAAGCTGACGCGAAACGCCGAAGTCAGGCGCAACGAGGAGGTCGCAGAGGACCTCATCGACATGATAGAAGAGGTGCTCGAACAGCGCCGATTCGCGACCGTGGTGCGACTCGAAATCGAAGACGACGCATCCGACTCGGTGACAGACCTCCTCGTCGAGCAACTCTCCCTCGACGAGCGAGAGGTCTTCTCGCTTCCCGGCCCGCTCGACTACCGCGAGTTCATGGACCTCACCGACCTCGACAGGCCGGACCTCAAACTCGACTCGTGGACGCCGCAACCGCACCCACGGCTGCACGACTTGGGTCGCAACGAGGCCGGTTTCAAGACCGGCGAGGAGACGATATTCGACGAAATTCGCCGGAAAGACGTGCTGTTGCACCACCCGTATCACTCGTTCGGTGACACGGTCCAGCGGTTCCTCGACGCCGCAGCGAACGACCCGAACGTCCTCGCTATCAAGGCCGCCATCTACCGGACAGCCTCAGACTCGAAGGTCATTCAGGCACTCATCGACGCCGCCGACAACGGCAAGCAGGTCGCGGCGATGGTGGAACTCAAAGCCCGGTTCGACGAGCAGAACAACCTCGAATGGGTCAGAAAGCTCGAAGAAGAGGGTATCCACGTCGCATACGGCACCATCGGACTGAAGACGCACACGAAGACGGCGCTCGTCGTTCGCGAGGAAGAAGACGGTGTGCGTCTCTACTCGCACGTCGCGACCGGAAACTACCACTCGGGAACCGCAAAGGGGTACGTCGACCTCGGCATGCTCACCGCCGACCGCGACATCGGACAGGACCTCGTGAAGGTGTTCAACTTCTTCACCGGTCCCTCGCTCGACGAGGAGTTCCGAAAACTCCTCATCGCACCGGTGACGATGCGCAACGAGTTCACGAAGTGTATCCGGCGCGAGGCCGAGCACGCTCGGGCGGGCCGCCCCGCCCGAATCGTCGCGAAGATGAACGCGCTCGAAGACCCCGGTATCGTCGAAGAACTCTACAAGGCGTCGATGGCGGGCGTCGATATCGACCTGCTCGTCCGCGACATCTGCCGCCTTCGTCCGGGAATCGACGGCCTTTCCGAGACCGTGACAGTTCGGAGTGTCGTCGACCGCTTCCTCGAACACTCTCGCATCTTCTACTTCGAGAACGCCGGCGACCCGGACTACTACATCGGCTCTGCGGACTGGATGACGCGCAACCTCGACAAGCGCGTCGAGGCTATCGCCCCCGTCGAAGACCACGATATCCGCGAGCAACTCCGGTTCATCCTCGAACTCGGCTTCGCCGACAACCGCAAGGCGTGGGAGATGAACGCCGATGGCTCGTACGACCAACTGACGCCGGGGAGCGACCCCGAAGTCAGAATGCAGTCGATACTGATGGGTCAAGCACTCGCCGCGAACACGCAATCGGACCTTCCCATGGGAATGCCCGCGTCGCACCCGAACGTTCCCGAGACGCTCCTCGTCGAGCCGAACCCGACGTTTATGGCGTCCCGAGAGGACTCCGACCAACTGACACCCGATATCGAGAACGGTTCTCCACACCCGATGGGAGTCTCCGGTGCTGCAGACACCTCAGCGCCAACTCTCGTCGACGAATCGGGCCAACCACTCGACGATGCACCGGCCCAGTCCCAGAACGGTGAGGGGACCGAGGTGGTCGCTTCCGAGAACGGTGACCCGCGTGCGACTCTCGACCGCTTCCCCGAGAAGTGGTACGTCCCGAAGAGCAAGCACTACCAGTACGCCGTTCGGACGCCCGACGGCAACCGCGACTACCGGAAGACCGCAGCGGCGGCCGCGAAGCTTCTCACGAAGTACTACGACTCGGACGCTCAGTGACCGGTTTTTCCACTGGTCGAATCCACAGTTCCTGGTTCGCAGTTCCTGGTTCGCAGTTCCTGGTTCGCAGTTCCTGGTTCGCAGTTCCTGGTTCGAACGAGAGAACAGCGCTGTTCTGCGCCGACTCGTCTTCTTAGAACGTGCTGAGTTCGCCTTCGATAGTGCGTCGGGTGATGTCGGTCACGTCGGCGAGTTCGCGGTCGATGATGGCGACGACGTCGTCTTCGATGTCGGCGACGGTGACGCCGTCGTGGGTGACGACCTTCGCGTCGGCGACGTGCGGTTCGTCGATAGGGCGACCGATTTGGGAGAGCAGACGGACCTGCAGGTCGCGGATGCCGTCGACTTCGGCGACGACCGTCTCGGCGATGTGGGTCGAAAGCAGGTTGTAAATCTTCCCGATGTGGTTGACGGGGTTCTTGCCGGAGGTCGCTTCCATGCTCATCGGACGGTTCGGCGTGATGAGACCGTTGGCGCGGTTGCCGCGGCCGACAGACCCGTCGTCACCCTGCTCGGCCGAGGTGCCGGTCGTCGTGAGGTAGATAGAGCCTTCTTCGTAGTCGTCGGCGGTGTTGACCTCGACGTTGACCTCGCGGTCGGTGTACTCGGTTGCGAGGTCCGAAACGAACTCGCGGACGTCCTCGACGGCGGCGATGTACTCTTCCATGCCATCGACGTAGGCGTCGACCATGGCGGCGGCGACGGTCACGTCGATGACGTTGCCTTCGCGCTTGCCCATGATTTTGATGTCCTGTCCGAGTTCGGGGTGGTCGTCGCCGTAGCGAGCGCCGTTGAGGGCGCGCTCCGTCTCGCGGACGATTTGCTCGGTCTCGGTGAGCGGGGCGTGGCCGACACCGAAACTGGTGTCGTTCGCCATCGGGACTTCCTGTGTCTCCTCGCCGAAGACGTCTTGGAGGTCGCCGGAGCCCTCACCGAGTTTGACGTCGACGATAACGTCGCTGCCGACGTCGAGTTCGGGGAGGTTCTCGGTCAGGTACTCACGCGCCGCGCGAAGGGCGACGGAGTCGACGGGGAGCTGAAGCGTCTCGCCGTCTTTCACGTACTTCTTGGTCGCCCGCCCGACGATGAGGAGGTAAATCGGCTCGATGACTTCACCGCCACCGAACGCGGGGGCGGCAGTACCGGCGACGAGCTGTGTCTCGTCCGTGTTGTAGTGGAGGACTTTGCCGACGCGGTCGAGATAGAGATTCGACAGCGCACGAGAGACACTTTCGGCGACACCGTCGCAGATAGAATCCGGGTGACCGATTCCCTTTCGTTCGACGATTTCGACCTTCTGGTCCTCGATTGCCCGCTTGTCGGCGGATTCGAGGCGGATGTTTCGGTCGCTCATTGGCCAGACGTACCCAGCGGGCCGTTCTATAACTTGCGGAAACCTTGCCTCAAACGTGTATTACTATGGGGTATCAGGGTGGCAACGGTTGCCGTTATTCTTCGGGCGCGCCGAGCAACATCCCGAGGTAGGAGGTCCGAATCTGGTCGTCGGGGTCGAGTCCGAGCTTCCGAAGCACGTCGAAGGCACCGTCGCGAGCGTCGTCGAGGCCGGTTTCGACTTCGACTTCGACCTCCACGAACTCGCCGAGTCCGGAGACGGCGTCGAGGGAGACGGTGTATCCGTCGAGTGCGAAACGTTCGCGCTCTTTTTCGACGGTCGCTGCCGGTTCGAAGCCGACTGCGCCACAAATGTCGTCCATCGTCTCGCCGTCTTCGACGCCCGTCTCGAACTCGCGGCGGGTCTTCGACGACTCGTCGACGAGCGGGCCTTTGTAGGTGAGACGGGTCGTCTCGGAGACGACCTCGTCGCTCTCGTATCGCTTCTCACGGCGAAGACGCAGCGCCTCGTCGGTCTCGGCGAAGTCCTTGTGCGGTGCGTCGTAGTAGGTGTCGGTCTGTGTGACGCGATTGACCTGCTCGGCCCCAGTCGTTTCGAGGCGCTCTCTGACCGCCTCGTGGTCGGCGCGAACCTTGACCTCGACTTCGTACATCGACCGAAGGGTGGGGTCGCGCGACAAAAACGTCGGTGACTCGCGAGCATGGCGGGGACGAGAAAATATGTCTGAGTTGACATTGGGAGCTTTGGAGTTCCATCGTCCGAAACGGAACAGTACGTATTTCTGGTATGTCAATTGTTACCCTTTATCGTGGGGGCTATCGTAATACGAGGAGACGATGAGCCAAGAGACACCGAATCCGGCCGTGGGTGGGGTAGAACAACCAGCAGGCGAGACGCTCGAACCGGAGATAACCGGGCGCGTCATCGCCGCGGCGATGGGTGGCGGTCTCGTCGGGACGGTACTGATGTTGCCAGTGCTCGTCGGGATTCCCGAGCTACTCGGACTGTTCGTCACGGAACCGGTGACGCGATTCGCCGGGTTCGCGCTGTTTTTCGGGTTCGAACCGACGGTTACCCTTGGGGTCTTACTGTTCGGTATCGGTGGTGTCGTCGTCCTCCCGTTGACGTTCGTGGTCGTCGGCGCGTTCCTCCCACCGGAGTCGCCCGAATACCTTCGGGGCGTCTCCTTTGCGACACTGTACTGGCTCGGCTTCGTGCCGGCGTTCTGGCCGGGAACGGACCTCGCGGTCCTCGCGTCGTTCCTCGTGTTCTCGCTGGCCGCACACTGGATTTACGGCCTCGCACTCGGGTACACGCTCGACGTCGTGGCCGAGATTCCACAACACCAAGTCTAGTCGGCTTCGAAACGGGCCACCGTTGCTGGCCGTCACGACCCACATTCTTCCTGTTTTTGCCACCTGTCGCCAAGTCACCGCCGTTCGCCGAAACAGTGATTATCATGAACGTTAATTAACATGGGTAGGTGATGTTATCAATGGGCACAACACTCGTCGGCAGTAGCCCGCTTTTCCTCCAGTCGGGACTCGTCCCGCGGGGGTCGCGCATCATCGTCTTCGAGAGTATCTTCGAGGTGTTCCTGCTCCTCGGAACGCTCGTCGGAGTGGTGGTCATCGGCTATATGCTGTACAACGCCTACAAGTACCGCTCCGGGGCAGCAAAGGGGGGCAAGGAGGTCGAAGACCGCCCCGTGCTGGGCGAGCTTCCGACGGGTAGTGGGGGAGGACGGAAACTCGCCACGTCGTTTTTCATGAGCATGATTATCGTTGTCTCGCTGATTTCGTGGACCTACCTGACGCTTCTGTACGTCGAGGAGGGTCCGTCGGCGGACGACTCGTTGGACATCGAAGCCGAAGGCTACCAGTTCGGATGGCGATTCACCTATCCGAACGGCCACACGACCGACGGCGTCCTTCGCATCCCGGCAGAACAGCCAGTCAGATTGCAGGTGACGTCGGCCGACGTGTTCCACAACTTCGGCATCCCCGAGTTGCGTGTCAAGACCGACGCGATTCCCGGACAGGAGACCGAGACGTGGTTCGTCGCCAACGAGACTGGGACCTACACCGCTCAGTGTTACGAACTGTGTGGCGCCGGCCACTCGTACATGTCCGCGGAGGTCATCGTGATGCCTCCTGACGAGTACGAGGAGTGGTACGAAAGCACCGGGAACGGGAGTAGCGAACGCGTGAGCACCGAAAACGAGAGCGCATCCGTGGAGGCACGAGCAGCATGAGCGACACGAACCCTGAACGGACAGACGGTGACTCTGAACGGACAGACGGTGGCACAGAAGTCGGGAGTGAAGTCGTCTCGGGCGGCCACACCGACGACCACGACCACGGTCACGACTTCCCGGGGACGGGCAGTATCAAGCGCTGGTTCGTCACGACGAATCACAAAGACGTCGGTATCCTCTACATCGTCACGTCGCTTTTCTTCCTCGTCCTCGGCGGCGTCCTCGCGTGGTTGATGCGCATCCAACTGTGGGCACCGCGCGCCCCGACTGAGACGATTCTCGCCCCTGTCGCGTACAACCAGGCCGTCTCGGCCCACGGGCTGTTGATGGTGTTTTGGTTCCTCTCACCGTTCGCGTTCGGCTTTGCGAACTACGTCGTCCCGCTCCAACTCGGCGCGAAAGACCTCGCGTTCCCCAGACTGAACGCGCTTTCCTACTGGCTCTACCTCTTTTCCGGCATCCTCTTCGGCGTCTCGTTCTTCCAAGGCGGCACCTTCTCCGGCGGGTGGACGATGTACGCCCCGCTGAACGTCCCGACGTTCACACCGGACGTCGGGGCGTCGACGGCGGTGCTGGCGCTCGTCCTGTTCGTCGCCTCAGTCACCGTCTCGTCGGTCAATTTCCTGACGACGATGCATCGGATGCGGGCCGAGGGGTTGACGCTCCGCAATATGCCGCTGTTTAGCTGGACGATTCTCCTCACCGTCTGGATGATGCTCTTCGCCTTTGCGGCGCTCCTCGCCGCGCTGATGGTCCTCTCGGCGGACCGACTGCTCGGGACGACCTACTTCGCCATGGAGTCACCGGCGGGGGCGCTCCTCTGGACGCACCTCTTCTGGTTCTTCGGCCATCCCGAGGTGTACATCGTGTTCTTCCCGGCGCTCGGCGTCATGGCCGAGGTGTTCCAGACGTTCACCAGCCGCCGCATCGTCGGGCGGAAGTGGTTCATCATCGCGATGGTGCTCGTGGCGATTCAGAGCTTCGTCGTCTGGATGCACCACATGTTCCTGACGAGCATCAACCTCCAGGTGAAGACACTCTTTATGATTACGACCATCGGCATCTCGCTGCCGTTCGACCTGATGGTCTTCGCGCTCATCTACACCATGCTGAAGGGGAAGATACGCTTCACGACGCCCTTCCTCTTCGTCTTCGGGGCGCTCCTGTTGTTCATCATCGGGGGTATCACGGGCGTCTTCCTCGGCGCTGTCGTCCTCGACTACGAGTTCCGCGGCACCTACTGGGTCGTCGCGCACTTCCACTACGTGATGGTCGGCGGCGTGACGGCGCTCGTCGGCGGCCTCTACTACTGGTTCCCGAAGATTACCGGCCGGATGTACGACGAGTTCCTCGGGAAGGTCCACTTCGCGGCCTACTTCGTCGGCTTCAATCTGCTGTACTTCCCGCTTTTCGTCGCGTGGGAGACGCCACGGCGTGTCTTCGACTACGCGCCGGAACTCGCGCCGTGGCACCAACTCGCCACTATCGGCGGGTTCGTCCTCGGGTTGTCGTTCCTCATCATGTTCTACAACCTGTTTAAGAGCGCCTTCACGGGCGACCCGGTCTCCGACAACCCGTGGGAGTACGCGACCACCGCGGAGTGGGCCGTCTCGTCGCCGCCACCCCTCGAAAACTTCGAGGGCACGCCGACCTACCGCGACGGCCACCTGTCGTTCATCCTCGACAGAGAATCGGACGCGACAGGTGGTGCAACCGCGGCCGACGGCAGCGGGGGAGCAACCGCAGACGGCGGCGTCGCAACCTCACCACACACCGCGGTTACGACAGAGTACGAACCGACGGTCGAGGCCACCGAGGTCGAAGGGCTGAGCCACGCGAGCATCTGGCCGTTCGTCCTCTCGCTGGGCGCGTTCCTCATCTTGCTCGGTATCTCGCCGCTGCAAGACGCCGCGTTCCCCGAAGGGATGATGGGGGCCGCCTATGCGACGACTGCTGTCGCCGGATTCGGCGTCACCCTCGGGTCACTCATCGCGATGGGGCTCGAACCGTTCCACGGCCCGGTCTTCGACGAGGGCGAGGCGTGGCCGTTCTCCGGCATCGACAACGGCAAGGTGGGGATGTGGATATTCCTCGCGTCCGACGTGGTCCTGTTCGGCGGCTTCCTCGGCGCGTACATCTTCACGCGATTCGCCTTCGGATGGACCGGGTGGCAACCCGTCCCGGACGACCCAATCCCGGGACTCGTCAACACCTACATCCTGTTGACGAGCAGTTTCACCGTCGTCTTGGCGCTCGTCGCGGCCGAGAAGAAGCACAAACTGGGGCTCGTCACGAGCCTCGGAGCCACCTTCGTCCTCGGCATCGGCTTCCTCGTCAACAAGGCGCTGGAGTGGCAGCACCTCTTCCACGAGGGGCTGTGGCTCTCGACGAACGTCCGCACGTCGACGTTCTTCCTCACGACGGGGCTGCACGCAGCCCACGTTATCGCGGGGCTCATCGTCGCACTGTATCTGACCGCACGCGCATGGAGAGGCGCGTACCTCGAAGACAGCCGGTCGGTGGAGTACTTCGGCCTCTACTGGCACTTCGTCGACATCGTCTGGCTGTTCCTCTTCCCGCTGTTCTACATCCTGTGAGGTGACCACGATGGTATCAACAAAATTCTATACGGCGATTTACGTGGTATTGTTCGTCTCGGCGACGGTGCAGGTCCTCGTCGAGTTCGCGGGGTTAGCCTACTGGACCGCCTTCGGCATCATCATCGTCCTCTCGGCGGCGAAGGCCGTGCTGGTCGCGGCGTACTTCCAGCACCTCCGTTGGGAGCCGCGGTCGCTGACGTATCTGGTCGGCATCGGCCTCGTGGCAGCGCTGGCACTCACGGTCGCAGCGTCGTACTCGCTCCTGTGACCGTGACTCGCTCAGACGCAACAGCCGACGTCGAAGCCGATTCCGCCTCCGCGGTCAGCGACAGCCCTTCGCTACGCACGGCTGTCGCCTACGCGCTCCTCTTTTCGGTCCCTGTCGGCGTCGGCGTGACTGTCATGATGACTCGCGTCGTTCCCGGCAGTCTCACGACACCGCTGGTCGTCGGTCCCGGACTCTTGCTCGGTATCACCGTCTTCGCACTCGTCGTCGTGGCGGCCAGAAGCGGCGAGAACGCGGCGAACTGATTCGCCTGCAGGACGGTCTCCGGGCATACCTTCTTGATGGCTGGTGTGTTATCATTGTACATGATTGAACACTCGGTCGAGCTCGGCGTCTCGTTCGTCGGCGTCGTGCTCGGACTCGTCATCCTGCTCGTGGCGGAGGCGGTCGGCGCGGGCGAAGTTGTCATCGCTGCGGGTGGCGCGGTTGCGATTCTCGGCGTCGCCGTTCTCACTGCCGTCGTGATGCGCCTTCCAGAACCCGCTGATTCCGACGGCGACCACGAACACGGCCACGCGTGACGCTGAAGAGAAGGCCAATCAAAGTAAGGAGAAGCCCAGTTAGAGGCTGAATCCGACCACGGCAAGCAAGAACAGCACCGCGTAGGTCGCCCCGAGTGCCCCCGCGACCTTCA
This sequence comes from Haloferax larsenii, assembly GCF_024730625.1. Taxonomy (NCBI): domain Archaea; kingdom Methanobacteriati; phylum Methanobacteriota; class Halobacteria; order Halobacteriales; family Haloferacaceae; genus Haloferax; species Haloferax larsenii. The sequence continues at coordinate 2,567,448 of NZ_CP078063.1, read as the reverse complement.
GGTGGTACTGAAACAGGTCTTCGGACTCGGCTTCGACGGCCACTTCGTACGCCTCCCGGTCTGCGTCTGTCCACTCCTCGTGTACGTCGCCGACGTGCAAGTCTCGGAGTCGCTCCCGGCGGAACGGTCGGTCGCAGTACGGGCACGTCGCAACCGGTTCCGCTCCGTCGGGGACGCTCGTCTCGGGGGTCGGCGTCGCCATCCTGTGTTCTCTCAGTCGGCTCATCCCGCGACACCTCCGAGTGTCGGTTGGGCGACGACCCAGAGACTCGACGCCGTATAGCAGATGGTCACGACGACGAACGGGTACTGGCTCCGGAGCGGTTGCAGTCGCCCGGGGAAGACGTCGAACGACCGCGTGTGTGCCACCCAGACGGCCAGTAGATGCCCGAGAACGACGAACACGAGCTGTAGACTCCCGAACCACTCCGGGATAGCTAACACCGTGATGTTCGCAGGTGGCGAGAGCGGGTCGAACGCGACTGTCGCCAGCGCGGGTGCAAGGCCGACGACGTAGCCCGCGAAGTGGGCGAGGTGGTAACCTGCGGCGATAGGAACCAACGCGGGTGCGAACCATCCGGCGATGAAGTCGCCGGTGACGTACGTCTCGGCGGTCTTGCGGGCCGAGTCGGCCGCGCGATGGTAGACGACGAAGAAGACGAGAAAGCCGGCGACGACGCCGACGAGGTTCACTCCCCACGAGGGAACTGGGGCGAGCGCGTCGAGGACGCGTCCCCACGCGACGGTCGAGACGAGGCCGTCGTACGTCGTCACCCACAAGAGGCCGATGACGAAGGCGACGTCGTCGGTGTCCATCGCCGTCTCGACGCGAGCCAATCCCGCTCCGGGGAACGACACCGAGAGTCCGTCGTCAGTTCGCTGAATCGGTGCGAGCAGGCCGTAGAGTCTGAACACACGGGAGACGGGGTCGACGTGGTCGAACCACGCGTCACCGAAGACGACGGCCCCCGCGACTGTCACGACCGAATAGCCGAGGACGACGACCGCCAGCGCCCGCGGATTGGCCGAAAGCGGGCTGACGACTTCTATCCAGACGAGCGCGAGCAGGCCCACGACGCTCGGCCACGACCCCACCGCCTCCGGGATGGTACGCGTCGGAATCCCCCCGAGTGACCGGACTACTGTGCCCAGCGTCCGCGTCGGATTCACGAGCGGCCACACGTCCACGACGAGGTAGGTCAGCATGGTGAAGCCAGCCCACCAGCCGACCCAGACGAGGAGCACACCGAGATTCGCAATCGCGGTCTTCGGCCCGAACAAGCCGGCTGCGACGACTGTAAGCAACCCAACCACGCCGCCGACTTGGAGTCCTCTTCCGACGAGTTCGACGGGGCGACCGAGCGCAACGCTCCGGCGGGCGAACGCGCCGAGCGTCTCGTCGTCGGTCACGAACGCCGAGACGAGAAAGGAGACGCCGACGACGCCGCCGCCGGAGACGACGACGAGCCAGAACGGTGCTGGGACCGACCGGAGCGACCCGCCGAGCGACCCGGCGTGAGCCGCCACTGGCTGTGTCGCGGCCGCGAGGCTACCAATGAGTACTGCCAGTGTAACGAGAGTGCGGCGGGCCCAGCCCAGCAGACGTTGGAGACTCATCGTTCGCAGACCGCCACGCCCCACATCTCAGAGCAGGCCGAGGAGTCGCAAGGAGAGGGCGACGATGAACAACAGGCCGAGTACCCACGACCCGAGAAGCGCCGCCTGCGACCGTTCGAGTCCCCAACTCCGAGCGGCGTGGTACGTCCCGTGAAAGAGGTACGCAACCACGACGAGGACCGTGGCTCCCACGAGTACCGCGCCCGCGGTGTTGGTCATCTCCTCGGACACGCCCCCGCCGCCGACGAAGAGGACAGCTATCAGACCGAATCCGAGTGCGAGGAGAAGGAACGCGAGCGAGAGCACCGTCGGGTCCTCGGTCCAGTTCGACATGGTACTGCTCGGTTCGCCACTGCTGCCACCCGAGCCACCGCCACCGACGGGCGCGCTGACCGTGTACTGTCGCCACCCGCGTCCGACGTACGCCACGACGAACGCCAGTAGTACCACCCCAACGACGAACCCAACGAACAATTCTGTCTGAGCCATGTTGACACGCCTCTATTAGTATAAACCGTGATAGTAACATAAACGATTCGACGGATATCGTCTGTCGTGCCCGAGTTTCGGGGGTACGTCCGACGGAACACCTCGCACCGGCGAAACGTGATTCTTAAGGGTCGCACGAATCACGTAGGGTGTATGAGCGACGAACAGCAGGCGGAGGCCGAGCAGGTCGATGAAGAAGTCGAGTCCGGTATTCAGGACGGCGACTTCGTCCGCCTCGCGTACACGGTTCGCACGGTCGAGGACGGCGACGTCGTCGACACTACGAGTAAGGAAGTGGCCGAAGAGGCCGAAATCGACGTCGAAGGCTACGAGTTCGAACCCCGAGTCATCATCGTCGGTGCGGGTCACGTCTTCCCGGCCGTCGACGACGAACTCATCGGCGCCGAAGTCGGCGACGAGGGCGACGTCGAGATTCCGGCCGCCGAAGCATTCGGCGAGTACGACGAGGACGAAGTGCGCACGGTCAGCGCCAACAAGATTCCGGAAGACGACCGCTACCCCGGTGCGCAGGTCACCATCGACGGCGACCAGGGTCGTCTGGAGACCATCATCGGCGGTCGCGCCCGCGTCAACTTCAACCACCCGCTCGCGGGCAAGGACCTCGAATACGAATACGAAGTCCTCGACGTCGTCGACGACCGCGAAGAGCAGGCGTCCGGCCTCCTCGGAATGTACCTCCAGCAGGCTCCCGAGGTCTGGGTCCAGACCGACGAAGTCGAAGAAGAGCAGGTCGTCGAGTCTGACGACGACGAGGAAGACGAAGACGCAGAACCCGAGACGGAACTCGTCACCGTCGAGAAGGACACGCTCTACATCGAGGCGACGCCGCAGATGACGATGAACCAGCAGTGGCTGTTCTCCAAGCAGCAGATTGCGCAGGACGTCATGCAGCGTCTCGACCTCGACCGCGTCATCGTCCAGGAGACCATCGAGGGCGGCATGGGCGGCATGGGCGGCCTCGGCGGCATGATGGGTGGCGCAGGCGGCGCTGACATCGAGGAAGCTATCGAGGACGTCGACATCGACGCCGACGAACTCGCTGCCGAACTCGACGCCGACGAAGAATAAGCGAGCACCCCGTTGGTTCTCTCGAATCGGCGGCTTCTTGATACTCGCCTCCAGACCGCTTCGTAGCGATGGCTTCGTCAGACGACACTTCGGCGCTCGAGTTGCGTGACGCGACAGACCTGCACGTCGCGCTCGTCGCCGGTGTCTGTACCGTCGGACTGACGCTGGCGCTCAAATACGGTGCCGGCGTCGAGGTTTCGTTCGTCTACCGCCTTTCACCCCTCGCTCCCTACTTCGCGTACGTCTTTAGCCGTGGTGCGGGTCTCGGTGGCCGCACGTGGATGGGACTCATCGTCGCTATCACACTCGGTACGTTCGGCTTCTTCGTCGTCTAACGGGCTACTGCGCTTTCCCTGTCCGCGGCGACGTTCGATTCAGGCGATGTCGCGGCTGGTGTCGACCGAGACGCGCTCGGCAAGCCGGAGTTTGATAGTCTCGTCGAGCGCCTGCCCACCGCGGAACTTTGGCACTGCGAGCCGATTTTCTATCTCCGACCCGTCTATCTTCGTTTCGAGGTCGAACACGATGTCGGCCATGTGTTCTGTCAGGTCACGGTTCTCCGGGACCGACTCGCCTTTCAGGCCGTGGAGAATGGTAAGCCCTCGCGTGTTGACCATATGTGTCTGGAGGTCGTTGAGGAACTTCCTGAAGCGAGGCGGCTCGGTTCGTTCGAGCATATCGACGACGTCGATGACGAGATTCGCCCCTTCCGGGAGGTCGCGGACGAGTTTGTTCGCCACGTCGAGGGGTGCGTCGCCGCCGACGTCTCGAACTGTCGGGTTTCCCGTCGGCATCGGACACCGGTCGAGCGCATCTCTGACGGCGACCTCAGAGCGAAGGGTCGTGAGCCACAGCGTCCCTCGGGTGGTCGTCAGTTCGTAGAGGAAGAGTTCCGACTGGCTGGCCGGGTCTGCCGTGAGCAGAACCACGCTCCCTGCCGGGATACCCCCACCGAGTTGCCGGTCGAGGATATCGATGCCCGTCGCCAGCCGATTCATACCCAGTTCTACGACAGTCAGTCATAATAGACCTTCCCCCCGAATATCGTCTGCAAGCCGCCGATACGCGGCTTTTACTGTCGGATTTGTAAGGACTGGCGAGGTTCCGTCGGGGATGGTACCGAGCAGTGGCGCGTTGAGCACGTTGCCGACGGCATCCGGCGCGACTCGCGCCCGAGAGACGACGCCACCCACGACTGGCGTGCCGAGCGCCCTCGCCATCGCGGCCGTCTTCGCGGCATCTCGGAGCGCCGGCGTACACAACGGTGTGACGACGAGCACTGCGTCAGCGGCCCGGAGCGGTGCCGCGGCGTCCGGCCCGGCACCCGCCGGACAGTCGACGAGCGCGAGGCGGTCGTCGCTGGCGAGCGACTGCAACCACTGCTCGAAGGCATCGTCGTCCACCCCTCGCGGGGCGGGTGCGACCGAGACCGACGGGTCGTTCGGGTGCGACTGCACTGGTGGGATGTCGTCGGCCGGTCGCTCGACGCCCGCCATCGCGTGTAAATTCGGCATGTCGCGGTCGGCGTCGACGGCGAGAACGTCACCGTCGAACGCCTGCGCTAATCCGAGTGTCGTGGTGGTCTTGCCGCTGCCGCCTTTGCCGCCCGCGATTGCCAACATACGCGGGGCTGGTCCCGGCTTGGTACTTGAACCTGCGCCCGCGAAAACGAAGTGTTCTCGACGCGTCCGTTTCTCCGGCGCGTCCGTCTCTCCGGCGCGTCCGTTTCTCCGGCGCGCCCCTCAGTCGTTACAGCACCCGCCGGCCTCGCCGCCGAAGTCGACTGCGAGCGGCTCGGAGATGGCCTCGTTTACCTTCTCCAGTTCGCCGACCATCTCGGCTTGGGCGAGCAGGAACTCCTCCATCACGGGGAGTGAGTGGAGTTCTTCCTGTGCCTCTTGGACCTTCTGGAGGTCTTCTTTGGTCGCCTCGCCCATCTGTCGGGCGACGTTGAACTCCTCGCGGAGTCGTTCGAACTCGGAAATCTGCGCTTGGGCTTCGTCGTCGGCCTCGACCGCCGCCTTCGCCTCCTCGTAGGCTTCGTACTTCGGGTGGTCGGCGATGGCCTCGCCAAGTTCGCGGCCGAGTTCTTCGAGCCGCGTCGTCTGCGTGCTCATGCCCTCGCCTTGGGAATCGAGCGATTTCAACCTGCCGAACGGGGAATTCGGTCGCCCCCCGCGACTCAGGCGTGTTCTTCGACGAACGCGACGGCGTCGGTCAACTCGTCTGGACCCACGCCGTGTGGGACGTCGTACGTCCGGAACGTCACGTCGGCACCGAGTTCCTCCAGACGGTCTGCAGCGCGCTCTGCCCGCGACGCGGGAATCACTTGGTCCATCGACCCGGCACCGACGAAAACCGGCTTGTCGGCGATGCCATCGGGTCTGTGACCCGCGTGCGACTCGGCGAGGTAGCCGTGGAGGGCGACGACCCACGCGTAGTCGCCCGGGTCGTCGAGGAGCAGTGCGAGACTGGTGATTGCCCCCTGACTAAAGCCGAGCAGGCCGATTCGGTCGCGGTCGAGGTCGTACTCGTCGATGGCGGCCTCGATAGACTCTCGGACGAGGTTTCGCGACCGCTCGAACTGTTCCGCGTGGGGTTGGCTCTGGTGAAGCCCGCCGCCCGACAGGTCGAGGTCGTACCACGTGTAGCCGCCCTGTAAGCGGTCTGGCGCGCGGAGGCTCACGACGTGGAGGTGTGGCGGGAACTCTCGTGCAATCTGCAGGAGGTCCTGCTCGTTCGACCCGCGACCGTGGAGGAGAACGACGGCTGGTCCCGGTCCCTCGGTCGGTTCGGATGGCTCGACGTGAACGTGTTCGAGCGGGAGGTCAGACATGCCTGCCGCTAGGCGGCCGTGCCGCTTCAATCCACGAGTGACAAGAGGGTAACCGGGTGACAGCAGAACTGCTTAGTCTCGGATTCGGACACCCAGTGTCGCGCCGCACCCTTTGCACAACCAGAGGTCGTTCGGCTGTCTGCCGACCATCACGCTCCGTTTCCTCATCGACCGAATCTCGGGCACCGAGTCGCCGCGGACGATGTCGTCTGCACCTCTGATTGAGTCACCACAGTTGGGACACTCAGCCAACTTCGCTTCGTCTGCCGGGTCGTGGCTGTGTTCGTGACTGTCTTCGTGGCTGTGTTCGTGGTGGTCTGCGGGTTCGTTGTGTCCGTAGTAGTCGTGGTGGTCGCTACTTCTGTGTGTCTCGGTATCGTCTGCCATAGGTTTCGCTAGACGCTCTCGTCGGGAAGGTACTCCGGGGCTTGGTGAGGCTGACGCACAAGGGGCGACGGGGTGGCGATTCGAGGGGTTGAGCCGACAGTCGAAGGCCGAAAATTCGCCGCGTGTGCGGGTATGTGACGCCCAAGCGTGGGGAAGCGCCGTCGTTATACATCTCCATCGGTAAGGGTGGTCCAATGAGTCAGGACGCCTCCTCGGAGGGGGACCTTCGAAACACCGGGATGTCGCTGAAGCACGACCGGGAGTGGGACTACGAACTCGAACAAATCGTCGACGCCATCGAAGAGCGCGACGCCAAGCGCGTCGGCCTCCAGTTCCCTGAAGGCCTCAAGCGCCGCGGCCCGGCGGTCGCCGACGACCTCCGAGAACTCTGTGACGACGACGTGACGTTCATGCTCTCGGGACAGCCGTGTTACGGCGCGTGCGACCTCGACACCTACCTCATGCGCCGGACGGACGTGTTCGTCCACTTCGGCCACTCCCCGATGAAGGAGTCTGACAAAATCATCTACGTCCCGCTGTTCTCCAACGTCGACCCGTTCCCCATCATGGAGGACGCCCTCGACGAAATCGAAGGCGACGAAGTCGGACTCGTCACCACCGCCCAGCACATGAACCGCTTCGAGGACATGTGCGATTGGCTCGAAGAGCGCGGCTACACCGTCCAGACGCGGAAGGGTGACGACCGCCTCACCTACGAGGGGCAGGTTCTCGGCTGCAACTACGCCTCTGCGGACATTCCCGCCGACAACGTCCTCTACGTCGGCGGCGGTAAGTTCCACCCGCTCGGCCTCGCGATGGAGCACCCCGAAAAGAACGTCGTCATCGCCGACCCCGTCAACAACGTCGTCACGCTGGCCGACACGCGCAAGTTCATGAAACAGCGCTATGCGTCGGTTCACAAGGCGATGGACGCCGAGAAGTGGGGCGTCATCTTCTGTACCAAAATCGGGCAGGGGCGCATGGAAATCGCCGAGAAGATTCTCGAAGACAACGACAATGCCTATCTCATCACCATGGACGAGGTGACGCCGGACCGCCTGCGCAACTTCGACATGGACGCGTTCGTCAACACCGGCTGTCCGCGAATCACGACCGACGACGGCCCGCGCTTCCACAAGCCGATGCTCACCCCGCAGGAGTACCGCATCGCAGTCGGCGACGAACCGCTCGACTCGCTCTCGTTCGACACCTTCCACGGAACCTGGTAACGCGCGGCTCACACCCACTCTCGGACCCTCTCCTTTCGGACCCTCTCCTTTCGGACCCTCTCCTCGCGGCACCCTACTCTCGAATTCGCTTCTCTCCCACGCCGCTGGCGTCTCTCTTTGCGTGCTCGTATTGTCCAGCCCGAAAGCTGTCGTTCAGAAAACCTTTGTCGCCTGGGTTTGCTAGGCAACTTATGGTCCCCCCTCGAAAATCGACCTCGATAGGGCTGACGCTCCTCGGCGTACTCGCCCTCGCAGGTGTCGCCTCCGCACAGCCAGTCGAATCGACCCCACAGTTCTCTCCCACGATTCAAGCGGCCGGGTCGTTCATCTTCAACCTCGTCGTCGGCGGCCTGCTCGTCGCCGCGGCCCCGAAGTTCACGCGAAACCTCATCGACGAGATACGGTCTGACCCCGGTGAGTCGTTCATTTGGGGCCTCCTCGTCGGAATCGGCGGCCTCATCGTGCTCGTCATCCTCGCCATTACCATCATCGGCCTCCTCGTGGCGATTCCCGGATTCCTCGCGTTCTTCGTCCTCGCAATCGTCGCCGGGGGCATCGCGACAGTGTTCATCGGGTCGCTCGTGGTCGGCATGACGTCCAGTGAGTCGCCGTCACTCGGCCTCTCGCTCGTGGTCGGCGCACTCATCACCGGCGTGTTGTCCGCCATCCCGTTCCTCGGTGGACTCGTGCTTTTCATCGCGAACACGCTCGGGCTGGGTGTCCTCGGTCGGAACATCTACGAGTCGTGGTCCTGACGCTCGCCCGGAACATCTACGAGTCGTGGTCCTGACGCTCGCCCGGAACGATTCACCACAACATTGACGGCATCTACCGAGAATCGGTGAGACAGATGCCGACGACCCACCTCTCCATCCTCGGACGCGACGTCCAGCGGGTCGTCACCCCGCTCGAAGATGGCGACTTCGACGCTGACCGTGTTCGTCTGGTCCGTGCCGAGTCTGACCCCGAGCAGGGTCGCGACCCGGACGACTGCGCTCCCGGCACACCACAGCTACACGCTCGTGTCGCCCGTACAGCAACTGAAGCGCTCTCGACCGCACTCGACGCACCCATCGACGAGGTCAGACTGCCATTCGACTCGTCGTTCCCAGCGTTGTACGCTGCGACGACGGACCTCCTTCGCGAACTGGCGGCTGACGGCACTGTCGACGTGAACCTGTCGAGTGCCTCGCCGCACGTCGCGGCCGCGTTCTATGCGGCCCGAACCGCGCTCGTCGACGCTGGCGACGTCGAGACAGACGCGATTACGCTCTTTCACGTCCCGGCGACCGAGTCGCTCGACCTCGACGTGGTCTCGGACCTCCGGGCTGTCGTCGCCGACGTCGAGATGACGCGCTCGGCGCTCGACGGATTCGAGCGCGTTGCTGACGGTCCCGGAGCGGCCGCCGTGGTCGAACCCCTCCGAATCGCGCTCGAAGACCTTCGAATCTCACTCGCCGATGCGAGCGGGGACACCTCGACAGCCCGCCAACTTCGGTCTGCACGCCCCTCGCCGAGACGCGGTCAGAAAGGATTGAATGCCGTTCTCGGTCGTGCACGCGAGCAGATTGCCGACCTCGTCGAGTCCGACCAACAGATTCCAGACCCGGCGGAGACCCGCGACCCGGACGTCGTTCTCGACGCCATCGAGGCGTGGGTCGATAGCGAAGTCGGACTGCTTTCAGACGTCGAAGAGGACCCGCGTGAACTGGTCACTCGGTTCCGCGAGAGCTGTGAGGCCCGCTTCGGGAAGTTCGAAGACGAAGCGACCGTCTCGCTGTTCGAGTCACTAGGTCGCTTCGAACGCCATCTCGACGCGTATCTCGACGCGCGCGAACACCTTGGTGCGGCGTACGAATCGGTTGCGACGCGGACGGCCGAACTCGACGAACGCGTCGAGACGTCGTCGGACCGTCTGGCCGCCCTCGACGAGTCCGGTGTCGCCCGCGGTTCGGGGACGTATACGTTGGACCGGCACACGCTCGCGCCGCTCGACGACCTCGAAGCGGTCGTCCTCAAGATACTCTCGACCGGCCCGCCTCGGTCGCGCCCACGAACACGCCGAGCGGTCGCGTCGGAACTCCGCGAGCGGGCCGAACACCACGGAATCGTCGCCGCCGCCCGTGACGGCGGGCCGAAATCGTCGTTCGAGGCGTTCTGTGTCGGTGTCGCTCGCAACGCCACCGAAGGCGAGAGCTTCGAGAAACGACTCTCGAACGACCTCCGCGCGCGTCTCGACGTCGCGTTGGAGGCGCTGACCGCGAACGGCTACGTCACCACGGTCGAGCGTGAGGCCGGGCGCGACGCCGTCGAGCCGACCGACGCGGGCCGCCTCTGGGCGGAGACGACCGACTGGGAGACGTTCCGCGACGAAGTCGTCGACGACCTGCTTCGCGACTGCGTGGAACGGGAACTCGACTAAGGAGCTAGTCCCGACGTTCCTGTTCGACGTACGCGACCGCTTCTTCTGGCGTCGAACAGGGCTGGAACCCGTCGAGTCCGTCGATATCGTGCGTTTCGAGACCGGCGATTGGCCGGTCGAAGACGTGGCCGAAGCCAATCTCCGAGAGCGTGCCACCCGCGCCGTCGATGGCGATGACTGCGTCACCGTTCATCACGACGAGCGCGTTGCGCGCGTGACGGAGTCCGGTCGCGATGGGCACGTCTATATATTCGTTCGCGTCGGTTCGGTGCTCGCTGGGGAGGATGCCGATAGTCGTTCCGCCGGCGTCTTTCGCCCCGCGGCACACTGCTTCCATGACGCCGCCTAACCCGCCACAGACGACAGTGTGGCCGCGCTGAGCGAGTCGTCGCCCGACTTCGACCGCTATCTCCTCGGCGTGTTCGGCGGCCGACCCGCCGCCGATGACGCTCACGCGCACGACTGACCTCCGGCCGGTGAGTGGTCGCTGACTGCGTTCATGGTCGTCTGCACTCTGCGCCGGAGCATAAGCTCCCGGGCGTGAGAAAATCGAGAGACCGAGCGAGTAACGAATGCGGGGACGTGAGTAGCGTCGGTGCGGCTGTCAGTACTCGTCTCGTCCGAGAGCGTCGTCTTCGAGCGGGGACTCCGGGTCCCACGTCCCGCACGCGCGCATCGCCTGAGCCATCGACGAGAAATTCGCCGTTCGTTTGTGAGTGCCTGACATTGTGAACTACATGACGTTGGTATACGATAAATATCTTATCCGGGTAGCACCTTATATTCCAAATACCTAGGGGTAGTCTATTGTGATATACCGTATCAGGACGGATAATTGGGCAATTGTCCGTCGGATAGTGGGTCGGCGGCTGGGCCGGTAGAGACGGGGACGCGACTCGGATGCGGCGGCTTTCGGAACCCGGCGAGAGTGACGAGAGCGCAACGCTTAGTCCCCCCGCGCGAAGACTGGTTTCTATGACGGTAAGCGACTGGAGTGACTGGCTTCCGCGCGCGGTCGAGTCGGCCGACCCGGAGACGGTCGCAATCTGGTATCTCGGGTGTAACGGCTTCGTTCTCAAGGGCAGCGACGGAACGACGGTGTTCATCGACCCCTACGTCGGAGTCGGCGACCCGCCGCGGACGGTTCGGATGGTTCCGGTTCCGTTCGACCCCGAAGACGTGACCGAGGCCGACGCTGTGCTCGCCACGCACGAACATACTGACCACGTCCACGGCCCGAGCCAGGCCCCGATTCTGGAGAACACCGGCGCGACGTTCGTCGCCCCGGACGACTCACTCGCGGTCGCCTACGACGACGAAGCGTGGCTCGACGACTACGACCTCTCGGAGGACCAGTTCGAGGAGGTCTCCGAGGGCGACACCATCGAAATCGGTGAGTTCACGGTTCACGTCGAGCCCGCGTACGACCCCGACGCGACTCACCCGGTGTCGTACGTCTTCGAGCACGAATCGGGGACGTTCTTCCACGGCGGCGACACCAAACCGTCCGACGAGTTCACCGACATCGGCTCGCGCTACGACATCGACCTCGGCGTCCTCGCGTTCGGAACCGTCGGCAACATCGCCGACAAGGAGACCGGCGAACCCGTCCGGACGAAGTGGTACAACGACGAAAACCAGATTGTCGAGGCCGCGAGCGACCTCGACCTCGACCGCCTGCTCCCGTCGCACTGGGACATGTGGAAGGGGATGACGTCGGACCCGAAGGTGCTGCACCACCACGCGAAGAGTTTCGCGGCCCCGCGCTCGCTCGAACTCGTCGAAATCGGCGACCGAGTCGACCTGTAACCGTCGAGCCGGAACTCACGAATCGCAAGACAGCGCCGAGGTGGGTGGTTCCTGCCCGGTTGTTTTATAATGTATGTCGCGGAAGTGGCGGCCATGAGCCGCGAGTCTGATGGGGTCGTCACAGTCTCGGACGGCGAGGTAGCTGTCGAAAAGACCTTCGCCGCCGACGAGTTCCCCGTCCCAGCAGTCAAGTTTGTCATCTCTTCTTCCCTCGACGAACCGACTCGGATTCGAATTATCGACCGAATCCCCGAGTCGTTCCCGATGGAGAGTGTGGGCTTTCACCCCGACTACGAGAGCGAGAATTGGACCGCGTACAAGGACAACCGCGTCGAGTACGAGCGAACGCTCGACCCGGACGAGGAGGTCGTGACAGTCTACGGAATCAGACTCACGAACGGCGAAGACCCCGAGTCGTTCCTCGAAGAGCCGACGCTCGAACGCATCCCGGTCGATGGCGGCATCGACCCGGACGACATCGACGACATCCTCGGCGAAGACCGGAGCCAACTCGTCCGCGACGTGCTCGCCGGAAACCGAAGCCCCGGCGACGACGAGCCCGCGGACGCTGCCCAAGACGCGCCGTCAGGCGTCGGCGAAGAGGCACCGTCCGACGACGACCTCGCTGCCGCGTTCGGCACCGACGAGTCCGATGCTGATGCGTCCGACACCGACGAGTCGGCACCGTCCGAACCCACCGACGAGGACGAAGTCGTCGCGGCCGCAGCGGCCGAATCGGAAGCGCAAGAAGAGAGCGAATCGGCTCCCGACGCCGATGCCTCAGACGATGAATCGGAGACGGCGCTGCACGGAGGAGACGAGGATGCACCCGCCGCTGTGACCGAACACGTCGACGAACCTGCTGTCGGTGACGCTGCCGAGGCGGCCGACGATGACGTCGATTCGGACACGGCAGTCGAAGCCGAGACAGAGACCGAAGGCGAAGCGGAACCTGCCGAGACCGACGCAGACGGTGTCGAGGCTGCGGACGACGCAGTCTCAGCCCGCGACGCCGCAGCAGCAGCCGACACGCAGACTGCTCACGCTGCACCCGAAGAAGGGCTCGCCGCGGCCCTCGCCGACGAGATTCGCTCGGGGTCGGTCGAGGACGACGACCTCGACGTCCTGCGCGACGCCCTCGACATCGACACCCGGCGGAGCACCGAGGTTCGTATCCGACGGCTCCAATCGCAGGTACAGGACCTCGAAGCCTACTCTGACGCACTCGAATCGTTCATCGACGAAGAGGGGACCGGCGAGGAACTCATCGCCGACTTCCGCTCCGAAATCGAGGACTTCCGCGAGGACATCGACGCGCTCGACACGATGGTCGACGACGCGGTCGAGAGAGTCGACGACACCGTCGTCCGCCTCGACTCGGCAGAAGAGACGCTGGCGACCGTCGACGACCGAAGCGACCGACTCGAAGGACGTGTCGGCGACGTCGAGGGTCGCGTCGACGACTACGGCGAACAACTCTCCGAGCAGTCCGACCGGTTCGAGGCCGTCGGCGAACGCCTCGAAGACTTCGACGGGCGACTCGAAGCCGCCTCGCGCAACATCGACGCGGGTGCCGCGCGCCTCGACGACGTCGAAGAGACCGTCACAGCCCACGACGACTCGCTCGACCAAATCGACGCTCGCTTCGGCGACCTCTCCGACCAACTCGACGAGATTGCCGGTCGCATCGAGAGCGTCGAGGAAGACGCGGCGGCGGCGACCCAGACCGCCTCGAACCTCGACGACGAAATCGGCGAGATTCGCGAGGACATCGCCTCGCTCGACGGCGACGTGGTCGACGTTCGCGACGCGATGGAAGCGCGTCTCACCGACCTCGAAGCGAGCATCCAAGACGTCTCCGTGGAGGACGAACTCGAACCGCTTCGGAGCGATATCGACGACCTGAACGACACCGTCGAAGAACTGGAGACCTTCCGCGACCGACTCGCTGGCGCGTTCGGAACCGGCATGGGCGGCAACGGCGGAAACGGCGGAAACGGCGGAAACGGCGGAAATGGCGGCAACGGCGGCGACGAACACGAAGAGTAAGCCACCAGCCCACGGCGACCCATTTCCATTGGCTACACGTTTTCCCGAAGCGCAACCTGTTTAGCGGCCCGCCACAACCATCGGATGATGACAGAGACGGTGCGCGTCGCCGTTCCGCGGAAGGGACGCCCCCTCGAAGCGGTGCTCGAACGATTCGCTACGGCGGCCGACTTCGCCGAGGTCGCCGACGAGATAACCTCGACCCTCAGGTTCGAGAAATCCGTCACGAAGGGCCATTCACATCCCGACCAGAACGTCTACGAGCGACTCGCCGCCTACAGCGACCTCGAGGCGGCGACCGCACCGGAGTACACGCTCCTCCGCGACGACCGCGAGGGGATGCCTCGCCGAATCGTCTTCGACAGCGTCACCTTCGAAACCGACGACGTGGAGGTCCACCTCGTCGGCCGCGAGGAACCCTTCCGGGCGCTTCGCACCCACGAGTTCGCACTCGGCTTCGACAGCGCCGACCTCGTCCTCGAAGAGGTCGTCCAACTGCAACCCGACGGCCTCGGGAGTATCGAGGACGTCAACGCCCGCATCGACCCGATGGACACCGACGTTCGCGTCGTCTCGGGACTCGGCGACACGGTGTACCACACGCTCATGGCCGACCCCGAACTGCTCCCGCCGGGGGCAGACCTCGACCGCGACTTCGTCGCCGACTACGCGGGCGACCTGTGTATCTCACCGCGGTACGAGCGACTGGTCGAAGCCGTCCTCGGGACGCGCTGTCTCGACGACGTGACGTTCGCGTATCCCAACGAGGGCCCCGAAGAGGAAGCCGCAATCGCGGACACCGGTCTCGGCGTCTACCTCACGATGACCGGGTCGACAGCCCGCGAACACGGTCTCGTCCTCGGCGAGCATCTCTTCCCGAGCGAGACGGTGCTCATGGAGAACGTCGCCGAGACGCAACCTGAAGCAGAGACGGTCAAGAACATCGTCGCGTCGCCGGACCTCGAAACCGAACTTCGGGTCTGACGGGGCTGTCGGGGTCCACGCCGAGGACACTCGCACCTTTTGTAACCCCTCCCTCGCGCTGTTTCCGACACGACCAGCGACGTTCTCGAAGTGTGAAATGTGTAGATACGTTGATGATTGTGCAGTGCTAAATGTTGGCACATGGACTTCGACGAATTCACTGGCCAGGTGACACACCGACTCGAACTCCCCGGCACTGGCAAATCAGTCCGGGCGATTCGCGCGACGCTTTCGACGCTCGGCCAACGAATCCAGAAAGACGAGGCGAAAGACCTCGCGAGTTCGCTCCCGGTGGAAATCGACTGGTACCTGACGGGCGCGGTCCGAGAACACGGCGAGCGCTTCGACTGGCACGAGTTCGTCGACCGCGTCAGCGAAATCGAGGGTATAGACCGGTCGAAAGCGGCGTATCACGCACGGGTCATCGTCGACCTCGTCGCCAGCATCGTCCCCGAAACGGAGATTCGGCAGGTTCGAAATCAACTCCCCGAGGGCGACGACGGTGAGAACTGGGACCAACTGTTCTCTCTCGTCGACAGCGGCGGGTGGGGAGACGCACAGGAAGCACAGACCGGCGGCGGCCCGCAACCGACAGACGAGGGCGAAGGCGACGCGAGCGCATGAGGCCCCGTCAGCCGGGAGCGCGGTCGATACCTACTCCGGTTTTTGACAGGCCATCAGCGTCGAGGCCGTCGCCGACGTGAGCCCACCGCTGTCGTCGAGTGAGATGGTAGTCCTCGAATTGTTGCAATCGAACACCGACTGGTCGATAGAGACTGCCTTCTCGGTGTCGTTGTCGAGTCGCACCACTCGTGCGACCAGTGCGCTCTGCTCTGTCACCCGAACGTCGACTCGGGCGTCCGATTCGAGTCGGTAGCGACCACCGAAGGCGACTCGACCCTCGTCGGTCTCTATCGCCACGTCGACCAGCGTCGTCTCGTCTGTCTCGTTTCCGACCGACACCGCGTGGGGCTTCGTGTACGACTCACTGGAGAGCGAGCCATCGCCCACCGTCACCGAGAGCGCGTCGTCTCCGGTGAGTGTCGGCGGCGCGCAGGCCATCCGCGTCGATGCGCCTGCGACCGAAATATCGTCGCCGTCGGGCGAGAACGCGGTCCACGACTGGTTACAGTCGAAGTCGTCCGGCGACAGCGACTCTGTCGCCGTCGCGCCGCTCTGTACGTCCGTGACACGCACGTCGTAGTCGGCCGGCACTCGGAGCACGACCGACACCTCGGCGTCAGGGGCGAGTTTGTACGTTCCCGCGTGAGGGTGTGCGAGCGTCGGCGTCACTTCGATTCGGGCGACCCACGGCTCTTCGGTATCGTTCGTGAGTCTGAGTCGGTGCGGAACGAACCCACTGTCTCCGTCTGGTTCCGTTCCGACGACTGCAGTCACGCGCTCGCCCGCATCGACCGCCAGAGAGTCGTCCGAGTCGTCGGTGTCCGGTTCGTCCGTCGTGGGCGGCGCGTCAGTCGTCTCGTCATCACCAGTAGAGCCACCGTCGTCGGCGCTTGCCAGACAGCCAGTGACCGATGTGAGTCCGATTCCAACAGCAGAGAGGAAGGCTCTTCGTTGCACACTGTACCCGACGGACTACCGTATCATCTCCCTATGGTTGGCTCAAACGCGTCTTTGAGTCCACACCATCGCAAGGGCCACTGCGAAGACGAGGGCCGCGCCGACTGCGAGAACGACCAGTCCCGGCCCGTCCAGATATGCCGAGAGGAACGTCGTCGGCGTCGTCGGCTTGGGCTCGGCCCGCGCAGTGAACGTTCGAACCGGCGGCTGTCGCGTCATCCAAACCGCTTGGACGGCGAGGCTCGCGACGACGGTCCCAGCGAGTCCGCCGACGAGCGTTCGCAGTCCAGACGAGAGCCGCGGCTCGGTCTTCTCAGCCCCGGCAAACAGGACGACGGCCGTGTTCGTCGGCCCGTAGACTGCCATCTCCCGCCCCTGCGCGGAGAGCCACGTCGTCACCTCCTCGACCAAGTCGGCGTCTTCGAGGCGTTCGAGGTGGTAGCTCACGGTCTGTAGCGTGGTGTCGAGCGCGGACGCTAACTCGGAGGCCGGACGCGGTTCCTCGTAGATGGTGGTGAGGATAGCTCTCGCAGTCGACGACGAGAGTGCCGAGAGGATGTCGTCGGCGGCGGGGTCGTCGAGTGCGACGAGAAGCGGGTCTATCTCCCGGTCGTGAATCGATTCGGCGGCGGGTTTCAACGGTAGCAACGAACTCACGGTCTCGCGCCACGTTCTCGCTCGACTGATAAAGGGTTGTGCAAGAGTCAAACGGTCGTTGTAGTTCTCTGTCTGGTACCTCGTGGCGCACACAGCTTTGCCGCCCAGAGCCGTCTCACTCCTCATGGGAACTGTTCCCGACGAGGCGGCGAGACTCGTCACGAGCGAACCGCTGATGGCGCATCTGGCGACGTGTCGCGGCGGCCGCCCCCACGTCGCGCCGGTGTGGTACGTCTACGACGAGTCCGACGCGGTTGTCGAACTCGTCACAACCGGCCGAAAACTCGCGAACGTCCGGGAGAATCCGCGGGTCGCCCTCTCGATTCAGAAGGACGTGGAGGGGCGGGCGCAGTGGATGGTCTCGATGCTCGGCACGGCGACTGTCGTCGACGACGATGACGCCACACGCGACGCGACGAGACGCATCAACGAGAAATACGGGGCTTCGGAGTCGGCGTGGTCGGAAAACGTGCTGGTCAGAGTCGCTATCGGGTCGGCCTCGTTCAGGACGTATTGAACGGGTTGGCCTGTGGTCGGGGTGGGCTGTGGTCGGGGTGGGCTGTGGTCGGGATGGGTTGTGACCGGGGTGGGCTGTGGTCGGGATGGGTTGTGACCGGGGTGGGCTGTGGTCGGGATGGGGTGGTCGGTTTCCCAGTTACTCGCCGTCACCTCGTCCGAAGAGGACGTAGATAGAGACTCCAGCGAGCGCGACGAGCAGGAGCAGCACGAGGAATGGTCCGTTCCCGCCGTCGTTCGTCTCGTCGGACGAGTCCGGGTTTTCGACAGCCGTCGCCGCGGCCTCCTGTTCGGTCTGCTCGGTCACGACGCGCAGTTTCCCAACGGATTCTCCATCGACGGTCAGTTCGTACGTTCCAGCCGATTCGAACGCCGCATCGAGCGAGACGGTGCGTTCTTCGCCAGCATCGAGTGCCACGGTCTCGGTGGCAATCGTCGTTCCATCGCTGCGCAGTTCGAGCGTGTAACTGCCCGCTGCACCGCCGAGGTTCGAGAGCGTCACGTCGACGGTTGCATCGTCGCCGACACCCATCTCGTCGTGCGACAGCGCCGTCTCGGACACCTCGAATGCCGGGGCCGTCGCGCCGATGACGAACTCAGAGAGCCCGGGCGACTTGGCCTCGAAGACGTACTGCGTCTCCGTCTCTCCGACGAGTCTCGTCGACAGTTTGTTCCACCGAACCGTCTCGTTGCGGTACAGTGCAACCGACTCTGGGGTCACCCGGGTCGAGTCCAGATACGCCTTGCTCACGCGGAACGTGAACGTCACGTCGTCGATGCTGTCGTCAGCGAGGTCGTCGTGGTCGACGATGACGTAGCCTGCTGGTCGCGCGCCGGTCTCTTCGAGGAACTTGCGGTCGGTGCCGGACATACCGCGCGTCGTGTTCGACGGCCCAGTCGAGTCGGCTTGACCGGTCGTCTCTTGTGCGCTGCCATCCGATTCCGAGTTGGACGCAACCTCTCTCGTCGTGACGTTCAACGAGAAGTCACCAGACCGACTGACGTTCATCTTCATGTTCGCCACGGAGATGTTCGCCGGACGCTGGCGGTCGGTCGCGTTCGCGGTTTCGTTCCCGGCGTCGGCGGCCGTCTCGTTGCCGGTACTGGTCTGGTTCCCCGTCGCCGTGCTGTTTTCGAGGTCGGTACTCGACGTGTTGTTCGCGCGGTCTCCGGTGTCGGAGTCCGCCGTCTCGTCGAACGTGATTTCGACGGTGACGCCGGGTGTCACGTTCTCGACTTTCACGTCTGCGGATTCGCTCTTTTCCCTGTCCGAACTCGACTTGCGTTCGACGCGCACCTTCGTTCCGCTCTTCTCACCGGCCGGTTCGTCCTTCGAATCGTCGGTTTCCGGTGCGGTCGTGTCCGAACGCTCTGATTCCGAGTCATCGTCGTCGGAATCGCTGCTTCCGGAGCTGCCACTGCCGGACCGATTATTGTCCGGGTCGACGACGGTCACGACGACGGTGTCGTTTGCGGTGTTTCCGGCGGCGTCAGTGGTGGTGAGCGTGACGGTGTAGGTCCCGGGAGTGTTGTATGCGTGCGCGGCACTCTCGCCGGTTGCACCGTTTCCATCGCCGTAGTCCCACCGGTAGTTGACGATACCGACGTTGTCGGTGGAGTCACTCGCATTGAACTGTACTGGTCTGTTCTTGCTCATGGTCTGGTCGCTCCCGGCGTCCGCAGTCGGGTCGGTCGTATCGTTGACCGTGACGACGAGGGTGTCGGTGTCGTTGTGCCCGGCGGCGTCAGCGGTCTCGACGGTCACGGTGTAGGTACCGGGCTGGGCGTAGGTGTGCGAGACGTTTTCGCCGGTGGCATTCGAGCCGTCGTCGAAGTCCCACTCGTAGGAATCGACGCCGACGTTGTCGGTGGAATTACTCGCGTTGAACTGCACCACGGTGTCTTCGTCGACTGTCTGGTCCGAGCCAGCGTCGGCGACAGGAGCAGTCGTATCGTTGACCGTGACGACGAGGGTGTCGGTGTCGGAGTTCCCAGCCGCGTCGGTGGCGGTCAACGTCACGGTGTAGGTGCCGGGTTGGGCGTAGGTGTGCGAGACGTTTTCGCCGGTCGTGCTGTTTCCGTCGCCGAAGTTCCACTGGAGGGAATCCACATCGACGTTGTCTGTGGAGTTGCTTCCATTGAACTGGACGGCGGTATCTTCGTCCGTAGTTTGATTCGACCCGGCGTCCGCGACCGGGTTGGTCGCGTCGTCGACGGTCACGACCATCGTGTCCGTGTCGTTGTTTCCGGCGGTGTCAGTGACGTTCAGCGTGACAGTGTAGGAACCGGGCTGGGCGTAGGTGTGCGAGACGTTTTCGCCGGTCGCGTTGGTGCCATCACCGAAGTCCCACTCGTAGGCGTCGATAGCGACGTTGTCCGTCGAGTTGGTGCCGCTGAACTGGGCTGTCGTATCTTCGTCGACTGTCTGGTCCGACCCGGCATCTGCCGTGGGTGCGGTGCTGTCGACAGTGACCGCGGCGTCGCCCTCGGAGTAGTGGATGCCGAACTCGACGTACGCGCCACCGCCCGAGACGGCGGTGATGGTCGTCGTCCGGGAGGCACCGTTCAGTTCACCGGCGAGTTGGTTCGCGTTCACCCCCCAGTCGTCGAGGAGTTTCTGCGGCAGGAAGGCCTCGAAGAAGCCGGTGTTGTTCGCGCCGCTCGTCGTGAAGTGCGGTGCCTTCACGCGCAGTTCGACCTTGTCGTTCGTCCCAGAGGTGTTGTACTGCGGCGACCCGAACTCCTGTGCGTCAGTCACCATGACCGAGCCGTTGAGTCGCTCGCGGTGCGTACTCGGCAACACATCGAGGTCGTCGACGGCGAAGGTGAGCGCGGCCGTCTGCGACTCGTTCGCTTGGATGGTTCCCGGCCACGAAGTCGGCGAGGAGCCGTTCGCGTAGAAGAACGACTGCACTTCGGCTGGCGTGCCGGTAATCGAGAGCGTCCACGTGCCGTTTTGGTGCTGCGTCCGCGTCCAGTTCACGTCGTGGGCGCTCCCGATGAGTGCCCGCGGGGTGTATCCCTGGACGGTCACGTTCGTCCGAAGGACTGTCGTCGAGTCGGCTCCGAGTCCGGCGAGTTCGTAGTCGGCCTCGGTGCTGAAGTCCGAGGTGTTCGCCGTGGCGTTCTTCGCTTGCAGTTGGAGCAGTCCACTGCTGAACCACGCGTCCAGCGTGACGTTGCTCATGTCTGGCTGTGACCCCGACACGTACTCGATACTGCTCGAAACGACCGCGGTCCCAATCGAGACGCTTGCGGACTCACTGGACGCACCGTCGTTGTTGGCGGCGTCCATCGCCGAATCGAGCGTCGCAGTGTAGGTCCCGTTGCTGGAACCGTCGTACGTGGCCGTGTAGGTGTACGGACCACTGCCGGTCTCAGTGAAGTTTCCGAGCGAGAGCGTCGTCCACTCTGGCCCGCTGAGAGAGACCTGTGTGCCTCCCAGTTGCTCGCTCGAATTGAACGTGATAGTCACGTTCTGCCCCGACGCCTCCGTGGCGCTGAAGTTCGTAATCGTCGGCGGCGTGGTGTCGACGAGGACGCTGTCGGAATTTCCGGACGCCTTGTTGTCGCCACTGCTGTCGTTTGCCACGGTGAGCGTCCCGGTGTAGGTGCCGTCGGAATTCCCGACGTAGTTTGCGCCGTAGGTGTAGGTTCCGTCGCCGTTGTCCATCTCAGTGAAGTCGTTCTCGGTGAGCGTTGCTGACTCGGCACCGCTGAGTGTCATCGAGATATCGACGATTTGGTCGTGGGTGTCGAACGTGACGGTCACGTTCTGACTCGATGGGTTCGAGACGGAGAAGTTCGACACGCCCGGCTCTTTGAGGGCGTAGAAGTGGCTGACAGAGCCGTAGTAGAGTGTGCCGTTCCACGGGAGAGGCGTCGGGTAGAGGTTCGCTGTCGGCGAGTCGTACTGCCACAGTTCGGTTCCGTCGGTCGCGTTGAAGGCGTGGACAGTTCCATTTCCGAAGTCGGAGATGTAGAGGACGTCGCCAGCGACGACAGGCGCACCGCGGAAGTCGCTTCCCGAAACGTTCCAGAGTTTGCTCCCGTCTACGGCGTCGAGTGCGACGAGGTCGCCGCCACGACTGCCTGCGTAGAGCGTGCCATCGGCGTAGACCGGGCTCCCGTCGACGTCTCCAGTCATGGTGTAGTTCCATCGCAGCGACCCGTCAGTCGCGTTCAGGGCGTAGACTTGTCCGTCTCCGCTTGTCGTCCCTGACGTGCTGTCGCTGCCGATGAAGACAGTGTTGTTGGCGACGGTCGCGTCGGATTGTATCCCGTCCACGGCCGTGTAGTTCCAGATTTTCTGGCCGGTGGTGGCGTTCAGCGCCGTGACGTTGTCGTCGTCGGCCCCGAAGTAGACGACGCCGTCAACGACCGCAGGGTTTGACTCGACGAGCACAGGCTGAGACAGCGTGTGGTACCACAGTTCCTCGCCAGTACTCGCGTTCAGCGCGGTCATGTTGCCGTCGTTGCTGCCGAAGTAGACGACGCCGTCGACGACTGCTGGTGCAGACCGGACGTTGGTTTGCGTCGAGTAATTCCAGAGTTCGGACCCATCAGTCGCATTGATGGCGTGGAGTTTGTAGTCGTTCGAGCCGAGGAAGAGTACACCGTTGGCGTACGCGGGTGTCGTCCACGTCGACCCGGAGGACCCACCCGGTGTTGCGTTCCACTTTTCCGCGCCGGTCACGGGGTCGACCGCGTAGAGTTTTCCGCCATCGTGGAAGGCAAAATAGAGCGTGTCGCCGACGATTGTCGGTTGCATCACCATCGGCGTTCCGTCAGTCATATTCCAGAGTTCAGTGGGCGTCGAGGTCGGTCCCGACTGGTCTGGATAGTACCCGGGGTTCCCCTGCCCACCGTGGAAGTTCGCGTTCGCCGATTGGACTGTCACCGTTTGGCTGGCGAGTCCTCCAACCGAGACGTCGCGGTCACCGGTGTCCCAGAGCGTCTTCGTGAACGAAACGGTCGTCGTCTCGCCTGCGTTCAGGCTCCCTGTCTTGGAGGCGACGACCGACCCGTCGACGGTCACGGTCGCGTTGTAGGACTGTTGGGAGTTCCCCGTGTTCTCGACGGTGACAGTGGCGTTGATGGCACTCCCTGTGTAGAGTGTGTCGGGTGTCACGGACGCGGAACTATATACGATATCCGGCCCGTCCACCACGGCGAGCCTTGCAAGTCCGGCGAGTGACTGAGTTTCTTGTATGTCTCCGCCCGCGATTCGATGCTGATACTCTGGCGTTGCACCGACTGCGGTCGGGTAAAAACCAGCAAAAGTGGCTGTGGACGAAACAACTATTAGTAGCGTGAAAACGAGCTTCCAATCTATCCGGTTATCATTATTCATGATGTATCAACTGACGAACCATATACCGTTGTCTAGAATATAACTTGAACGGTTGGTATGCGCTGGTGGTATTCTGAAACAATCTCTCCCGGCAGTGATGTGAGAATATTCGAGATTCGGTTGTATGGGCGGTTTTAGTTCCTATCACCGACTGTTCGACTGGCCGGGAGAGTAGCGACTATCCGAGAGTCACCAGATTCCAAAATTTGGAAACAAATTGATATGCACACTTTCAAAAATAATCAAATATTTTGACACATAGGTCGCCGCCGTGTCTCGATTTCGCATGGACTATCACAGACTCCCGCGAGGTGCTCGTCCGTTGTTCGAGCGATAGGGGACGTCTTCGAAAGCTCGTGGACTATCGAACAGACGACCTCGGTCGCCTCGGAGTTGGGTAGACTCCGAACCGACGACCGATGGGTGAGCCGAACGTCGCTTGTTCGCCCGAACGGGCTTTCTGCGAGCTTTCACACAGCGACCAGGGTGCGCACGCCGGGGTCGCTGTGGAAGGCGGGACTCGTGACTCGGTTAGATATCGCCGTTGACGATATCCGCGACTCGCGTTCGGTCGAACAGTTGTTCTTCTTCCGGGATGTCCGGGTACGGCTCTCCATCGACGTAGCCGGGCCACGCACCGAACTCGTCCGGATAGAGCTGCTTTGCGGCCATCTCGGTCTGGAACAGATTGAGAATCGGACCCTGTCGCCGCGCTCCTTGGGTGTAGACGCGGCCTTCTTCGACAGCAGTGATTTCCCCCGCGACCTGGTGGTTTTCGAGCGAGGTTCTGATTTCGTCGATGTTGTGGTACTCCGACATCGGGCCGAGGACGAGCAATACGTCCGGGTCGGCTTCGAGGAGGAGTTCGTAATCCAGTGTGATGTTCCGGCCATCGTCCTCGTACCCCGGCCCGACGGCCGCTGACAGTGCGTCTGTGGCACCGAGCGGTCGAGTGTGCGCGGCGTAGTAGCCCGGGTGGTTCATCTTGTACCCCCAGATGCGGTCGTCAGACGTGGAGAACAGCACCAGCGCGGCGCTCGGGCGCTCGCCTTCGGGTGGAAGGTGCTCTTCGATGTGGGTCAGCATCGAGTCGCGGACGGAAGCGAGTGCCTCGTACCGCTGGGTCTCCTGAAAGACCTGAGCGACCTTGCCGAAGATTTCCCAGAGAGGATAGTACTCGTAGTCGTCGGCCCAGCCCTCGGGTGGCGCCGTGTGGCTCCCGCTGAGTGTGTTGCCGAACCACGGACCGACGTTGCGCTCGATTTCGGTGAGAGCGTCTTCATCCCAGCCTTCTGCCGTCGCTACCTTCGCTGGGTCGGCGAGGTGGACGTCGCTGTCCAGTTCGTACAACTTCTCTTTCGACGGTGGCCACGAGGAGTACAGTCCGTCCCAGTCGATGGAGACGCCGTCGAGATGGTGTGTCAGCTTCTGGTACAGCGATTGGATGTAGCCCGGCCCGTGCAGTGCGTTGACCGAGTTTCCCCGGCCGAGCGCGAGCACCATGTCGGTGTGGTGGTTCAGTATCGTGAACACACTCTCCGGCACCGAGTCGAACTCGACGTCTCCCATCGGGGCCATGCGTACTGAATACGATTCGTCTTCAGCCGTAGCCTCGGTGGACGCCGCTGTGGTGGTACTCGTCCCCTCCGTCGTCGCCTGTTCTCCTTCGCTCGTACAGCCAGCGAGAAGCCCTCCTGTGAGGACTGCACCGCCGTACTTCACGTAGTCACGCCGTGTCGGCGCCTTCTCGTCGTTGGAACTGCACTCCATGTTTTAGGCTGACCTAAACAATGTATAGTTCTTATGGATTTTAGGCCAACCAAAAACGCGAACTCATCGCGGTGCGCCACAGTGCGGACACATCGGCGGCCCGGATTCCGGCAACGCGACGCCGCAATGAGGGCATTCCTCGTCACTCTCGGGTGAGCTAATCGCATCGACGGCTTCACTCGTCGTCCTTCGTACGGACTCGATGGTTCCGAACTCGTCACAGTCACTTTCCAGTGTCTCACTTTCTCGTACCGCGTCGAGAGCGAACTGCACACGGTCGTCGGCGAACGTGTCGTCGTCGCCGTCGGGTGCTTCGAGCGTCGTCTCCAGCGACGACCCCTCGTAGACTCCCTCACGAGCAAGCACACCGAGGGCTTCGGCGGCCCGGCCTCTGACGTGAGCGTTCTCGTCACCCAGTCGCTCCGCGAGCGCGGCTGTGACACCGCTGAGGCGCTCTGGGTGTTCGGTTCCGACTGCGACGAGTGCTGTCGTGAGGTGGTATCGAACGAGTTCGTTCTCGTCGTCGAGGTGCTCGGTGAGTCTCGAAACGTGGTGGCGAAGTCGCTCTGGATTCCCCACGGCGACGTATTCTATCGCTTTCGCCAGTTTCTCTTTGACTTCGGATTTGTCGAACGACAGGCCGACGCGGAGGTCGGCGAGGACCTCCGGTGAACTGACCTTGTCGGGGTATTCGAGTGCAACGTACCCGAGGACTTCGGCAGCGCGGGCCCGCACGTAGTAGAATTCGTCTTCGTCTGCGAGACGGGCTGCAACCGGTTCGGCGACCGTGACGACTGCGTTCGGATTCGATTCTGCGATAGTGACGAGCAGCCTCGCGGTCGTCAACCTGACAGACCGTTCGGCATCGGTCAGAAATGGAGTGAGTGCCGGAACGACGCCGTCGAACACACCCGCCTGTTCGTCTGCAAGGCTTCGGAGCGTCCGAAGGGTGCGCTTCCGCGTTTTGGGTGTCGCTGCTTCCAACTCTTCCAGCGACTCGACTACCTGACCGTACTCGCCAGCGGTAATGAGCGACGTAAGGGAATCGACTGAAGATGACTGTCTGGCGTCTTCCATCGGCAGTTCGGTATGTCAGGAATATTTCCCGTCTACAATGAATCCGATGGTTTGGGGTGTGATGTCGAACACCCCATCTCTACGTTTCCTCCGCAGTCGCGAACCCCACCAACCAACAATTGGGTATAGCGACATACAATTTATTCATTGGCATGCAGACAGAGTATTCACAACCTAGAGTAGTGAATAAATGTTTGATTCGTACGTTTCGCGCACTCTATCGCCCCAATTGTGGGTGTAGGTGTCGATGATGTCTCCGCCGACGTCGCCACGGAGGTACTTGACGATACCCCTGTCACCGGTTCGGTCTCGGAGGTGCGTCGTGAAGAAGTGCCGAAAGTAGTGGGGTGTGACGTTCTCTTCTCGGTCGCCACCTTTGCGATACCACCCGAAATCGGCGGCGCGAGCGGTGACGACGTGGTGGACTGCGTCCGGCGTCAGTCGCGTTCCCCACCCGGATGCGGTGCCGAGAAACAGCGGTTCCGCAGGCGAGGTCGTATCGGGCCGAATCGCGAGCCAACGCAGCAGCACCGTCTCTAATTCGTCGTCGACGGGGACGACCGTCGAGCGCTTTCGTTTGTTGGAGGCCGTTCGCTCCTCACCGTTCGAGGTCGCTCCAACACTCGGCTCTGCGGAGACGTATATCGACGGGCCGCGACCGTCGAGTGCCGCCCGAGTCGATACATCGGCGAGCGGTTCATCGACCGAGAGTGAGAGGTCGCGAAGGTCGAGGTTACAGAGTTCGCCGACACGCATCCCCGTCTTGAGGAGCGTGACGACCAGTGCGTGGTCCAGTGGATGCCGTATCTGGCGGACGAACCCCCGCATCTCGGGCACCGAAACCTCCCTTCGCGCCGGGTTGGTGTCGATTCGCTCGTCCATCTCCTCGACGACGAGGCTCATCGGGTTCGAGTCGAAGACGCCAATTTGGGCCATATATGCGTAGAATCGGTGTAGATAGGAGGCGTACGTCGCGACCGTACTTGGTGTGACGTCACGATTTCGGAGGGTGTGCACCCACGCCATGCAGTCGCGGTGGCTCGCGTCTTCGACCGCCGTCGCCGACCCGGTGGGATTTTGCGATGGGTTCCCGAGGAACGCTTCGAACTCCCGGAGGACGCGCTCGTACGCATCGCGGGTTCGGTCGGACTTTCCGTGATAGGTCATATCCTGGAGGAAGTACCCGACGGCGTCCTCGACTTCGGACGGTTGCTCAGCGGCCATCGTCCTCCGCTAAGGTGTACCCGCCATGGCGACCACTGTACACGACTCTCCCCGACGACTGGAGCTCTTGGAGGGTCGATTCGAGTCGGTCTTCGATGTTCTCGGTGAGCGTCGAAACGAGGTCGTCCCACGACTGATACGATTGGGCTTCTAGTGCGTCGACGACACGGTCCGAGAGCCCACCATTATTTCCGCCTCTTTTGTCCTGATTCGAACCACCGTTCTGAAGAGGTGTTTTCGCCCCGTCGACCCCTGGGGTTGTGGTCGCTTCATCGCCTCTCTCAGGAACGTCGAAATTTGCCCGTCCTGCCTGTACCATGGTTCTGACAAATTCGCTCTGGCTCATCCCGAGTTGGTCGGCGTGTTCCTTCCAGATGTCTTTCTGGTGGGACGGCACGTAGGTTTGGACGGTCGTTCGGTCGCCCTCGTCGCTCATAGTCGGGTCGACTCGGAGGGAGATATTCAATCTACCGGCACTATCACGAATAAGGGAATTTATCTGAATCTGTGCCAGTATAATTCGCAGCGAAATATGGGATTATGCTGAATTATAATGGTGTAAAAATCGGTGTCTGATTGCACCATTCAGGATATACTTAATTGCTCGAAACGTCTGAATTCGGGGTTTTCGAGAGGTTTGATTTGGCAGAGATATTGGGTTGCCACAAAAGCAACATATTATTCCAACATGGCCCTCACATTCGGAATGCAACCCGGAATTTAGATGGGTATTTTGTATGCGTTTACCCTTGGAGTTCAGGTGCGAAGATTCCCTTTCACGGGATTCGTTTTTCCACGAGTTATATTTATGAACTAATATGGGTTGGCTGAATTCTCTATGTCTGCGCTGGTTAGTTTCGAGATGGAAAATATAGAATTATATTTGGTTAATTTCTACGCTAGTGTAGTTATTACAGAAGAGCATGAGGGCGTATATATTTGGCAGAATCTGAGTCATATATCTAGAACAGACGAGATGAAAATAACAAATAGAATGTAGTTCAGAAACCTCTGAAATTATGTTGGCTGAGCTCCTTTGTTTCAGTGTGAAGATTGCAAAATAATATGCCTCAATATTGTCCTAACCGATGCGAGAGTGTTGTCGTTTCGAGACACAATGCGCCGGTAAATACCGACTAAATACCTCAAAACACCCTCCGAAATATAATTAATTCTAGTACAAAATCAGTATCCAAATTTTGTTGGGTAATCAACCCACCCTGGCGAGAAAAATCGCGGTCTACGTCGACGACGGCCCATCGGCTGGCACACTATTGGAGTCGTCGGAGTTCGAGTTGCTTCGCCACCGAAGGACCGCGGCACCGACGAGGAGTGCCCCCCCGGCGATGAGGAAAAACGGCTCGGCTCCGAGGACGAATCGAGTCACGCCGCCGTCGTGAGCCGGGACCTCAGTGTAGAGTCCTGGGTGGGTCGTCCACTGCACGATTGCTCGGAGGGGATAAAACAGGACGATAGCCCCAGTTACGGCTGGAACGATGGCCAACTGTCGCCATCGCAGTGCGGCAATACCGCCAACTGCACCGAGAGCACCAAGCCGTGCCAGCAACCGCTCTTCGTGGTTGAGGCTGCCTCCCCACCCCGTCTCGATTGTTCCGTCGTACATCGGGGCAACGTGCAGTGCGTCCTGGTATATCCCGAACGCGACCGCTCCGAATCCAGTCACGGCGAGGGCCGCAGCGACGAGGTGCTGTCGCTTCATACGCTCTCTTTCGTTGACGAATTGAATAAATCTCTTGACGACTGTACTGGGTTGGGGGACAACTCCTCGCCAGAGCCGGTTGCTGTGTCACTCTATACTTCCAGAGCATCCAAACTCCCATAGTCTCCCCCGGCGACGAACGGGCGCTCAGACGCCGTGTGTGGCGCTTGAGGCACCCTTGATGGGAGTGTGATGGGAACTGGTGCAATTGTTCTTCAGAGCGCCGTGTGGCGGGTAGGGCAACCAGTGGCGAGAGTAGTTTGCCTCGTGTTGCTCCGACCAGTCGGAGTCGTTCGGTCTCCATAGTACGTACTCTCGCCAAAAATCCGCTGAAAACGGTATCTTCGTGGGTATTCGGGGCTCTTCGGTGTCTTCCACTTCATTCAACCCCGTTCGACACCTGACTTGTGAATCATATAGTGCTATACACAATCAGTGGTGCTGAGACGTGTCCCGGCACGAACCTGCTGGTGAGGCTTACTCAGCAAGCACGACGACGCGCGGAGAATCGAGTGAAACGTCTCTGCCAGCGAACCCACCGAACAGCGAGATATCTTCGAATCCGGCTCGTTCACACATCTCCCGGAGTTCGACGGGCGCGTACAGTCGTGGCTGGAACGCTATCGTGTCGAGATAGTCGTACTCGGTGCCTTCCGACGAGAACACGTCGACTGTGGTCTCGAATCGCCCCGTCTCGACGTCGAAGTCCTTCCGTTCGACGTGGAGTTGGTCGCCCACTTCTTGGACGTTCGACTCCTCGAAGTCGCGCACGTAGAACTCCTTGTTGCTCGTCTCGATTGCTAACACGCCGTCCTCAGAGAGAAGACGCCGTATCTCCGACAGCATCTCCACGTCGGTCTGTTTGTCGTAGTATCCGAGAGAGTTCCAGATGATAGTGACGAGGTCGAACGGTCCCTCGAACTGCTCTAACTCGCGCATGTCGTGGACGTGGAACTCGGCCTGTCCGGTGAGTTCTGCGTCACTGGCCCGCTCTTGGGCTTCTCGAATGAACTCCGGGGAGAAATCCAGCCCTTCGGCGTTGCACCCCTCCTCGGCGAGTGCCAAGACGTGCCTTCCGACGCCACATGCAACGTCAAGGGTTCGCTCCGGGCGCACTCCCCGCTGGTTTTCGACGAGTCGGAGAAGCTG
Source organism: Haloferax larsenii (assembly GCF_024730625.1). NCBI lineage: Archaea > Methanobacteriati > Methanobacteriota > Halobacteria > Halobacteriales > Haloferacaceae > Haloferax > Haloferax larsenii. The sequence goes on along the minus strand of NZ_CP078063.1, from coordinate 2,537,490 downwards.
TTCGACCTCCTCCGATGCCTGTTCGAACCGTCGTTCGAGTATCTCTCCGAACGTCTCTGCGTTCTCGATAAAGAGCTGCTCTGTCCAGTGTGTCATCCCGTTATTGAATTATTATTGTCAATATCTGGGAAAAGTATACTGGCTGTTGCAGCGGGTATCTCTCGGGTCGAAAAAATGCAAGTCGTTCGCGTGCTCGGCCACTCACGCGTTCGAAGCCGGGCTGCGAACCGTGCTCTCTCTGGCTCTCTCCGACGTCGGCAGTTGCGGCTCGACAGGCTCTCGTTCGCGCAGGAGAGCGTTCAGCGCGTACTCGCTGAAACTCCTCGCGCCACAGACGAGACACTCCTCCGGTGGTGTCGAAGATGCGGTCCCGTGGACGACTCCACAATGTCGACACACGTGCAAGTGATTTCTATCCCCCATCGCGTCTTCCTAGTCGAGCGAGAGACGCTTGGGTAGAATCCGCGATACGGGTGATTGTGTTGATTAAGCTGATGTAAACGACGACCATCCCGGATTGTCGTCTGTCTCGAATCCCAGTGGGTCGAAACGTCGTTTCTGCTCGGCCTTCCTCACGCCTTCGTTACACCTCGACTGGTTCGATGAGGCCCCGGCCGTCGTTCGCAGGACTGTTGACCCGTGTCGAGACGGGATAGGCAGTCATCTCGTCGTCGGGATGCGTATCGAGCAGCGACTCGACTTCGTCGGTGTCGCCGTGGAGCCACGTCTCTTCTTCTTCGGGCGCGAGGACGACAGCCATGCGGTTGTGGAGGTCGGAGATGAGGTCGTTTGGCTCGGTCGTGACGACGGTGAACGTCTCCAGCGGTTCTTGCTCGCGGGATGGACCGCTCTCTCCGAACTCGCCGAGTCCCGTCTGCTTCGTCTTCGGCGTCCACCGTTCCCACAGGCCGGCCATCGAAAACGGGCGGTCGTCCTCGAAGGCGACGCGATACGGTTGTTTGGACCCGTCGCGGTCGACCCACTCGTAGAATCCGTCGGCGGGAACGAGACAGCGGCGCGACTCGTACGCGTCGGCGAAACTTCGCTTTCGGTCGACCGTCTCGGCGCGGGCGTTGATGCGGTCGTTGCCGACGCTCGCGCTGTCGGCCCACGAGGGAACGAGGCCCCACTTCAGGAAGCGAAACTCGTCGGGGGCGTCGTTCGTCACCACGGGGAGTTCTTGACCGGGCGCGCAGTTGTACCGGGGTTCCATCGGTCGCGTTGCGGTCGCCCCGAATCGTTCGCGGAGGTCTTCGGGCGACGTAAAGAGCGTATACCGGCCACACATGTCCCTGCGTTCGCGCCGTGTGGGTAAAACGCCGACGGCGGCGGCCCTCTCCGACACATGTGCCGCAACCGACACTCCTCCACGACGACGGATTTAGGGTCGCCACCGCCTCCATCTCTGTATATGCGAATCGAGAACAGTTTCATTCCCGTTCGCGGTGTGGGGCCGCAGACGGAGCGAAATCTGTGGTCGTCGGGCGTCACTCACTGGGACGAGTTCGACCCCTCACTCGTCGGCGGGAAGACGGCCGACCGAATCGAGTCGTACGTCGCCGAGGCCGCCGAGCACCTCGACGACGGGAACTCGGGGTTCTTCGACGACTCGTTTCCGTCGGGCGAACGCTGGCGACTCTACGAGAACTTCCGCGACGAGACGTGTTATTTCGACATCGAGACGACGGGGCTCTCGCCCGAGCGCGACCAAGTGACCACGGTCTCGTTCTATCAGGGCGGCGAGACGACGACGCTCGTCAGCGGTGAGGACTTGACTGCTGACGCGCTCCGAGAGCAGTTCGTGGACGCGAAACTCGTCGCGACGTTCAACGGGGCCAGATTCGATATTCCGTTTCTCGAAACCTCGTTCGACGTCGATATCGACGTTCCGCACGTCGACCTCATGTATCCCTGCAAAAAACTCGACTTGACGGGCGGGCTGAAGCAAATCGAGCAGGATGTCGGCATCGACCGGGACCGCCCGGACATCTCCGGCCGCGACGCGGTTCGCCTCTGGCGCGAGTACGAACGCGGCGACGACGACGCCCTCGACACGCTCGTGTCGTACAACCGCGAAGACACCGTGAATCTGGAACGCCTCATGGAGACTGTGACCGGCCGCCTGCACGACCGAGTCTGTGACGGCGTCGACGCTGACTTCGCTTGAATCGACGACGGAACCACCTTCTTTTTCACCCCCGAAAGCGACGCGCCGCACATGGCCGACGACTCCGAGGCCGACGCCGACGCGACGATAGAGGGTGAGATGGACGAACCGACCGACGACGAGGTGGACGATTCGACCGCTGAAGCTGAGCATCTCGAAAACGGCCAGCAGGCCGCCGCAGGGGAGAGACCAGAACACGCACGCGGGGACGAGACTGTCCCGCACGTGGAACTCGAACTGTACGAACTCTCTGTTCGTGTGAGTGGACAGTCCACCGACGGCCTCGACGAGGTAGAGGAATCGGCGACTCGACTCATGGACGTGCTTATCGAACACGCCAGACAACTCGAAGACGAACCCGACACGCGCGGCCTGAGCTAAGATTCATTTCGGCGAATTGGCACTGTTTTTGGTAAACCTAAAAGCTCAAGGGCAGCGGTCGACAACCCCGCGCAATGAGTTCGTACACGTTCGACGACCTCGCGGTCGTAATGGGCACCTACAACGAGGAACAGGCTATCGGGTCTGTCATCGCAGATATCGACCGCATCACCGACGGCCGAGCCGAAGTCGTCTGTGTCGACGGGTCTGACGACCGAACGCCCGAGATTGCTCGAAAGATGGGCGCACGAGTTATCGAACAGGAGCCCCAGGGCTACGGCGTCGCGGTCGAGGAGGCCGTCCTCACGCCCGACCGGCCGGTCGTCGTCACCACCGACTGCGACGACACGTATCCGATGGAGTACCTGCCGAAGTTTCTCGACCTCATCAACGACGGGTACGACGTAGTCTCCGGCGACCGAATCTCGAAGGGGGCCGAGACGATGCCGACGCTCAACCGCTTTGGGAACAAGGCGTTCGCCCGGATAGCGAGTTTCCTCATGGGCGCGACCGTCCACGACACGACCACGGGGATGCGCGCCTACCGGCGCGAACTCCTCCACGACATCGACTGGACGGAGAACACGGGTCTGTCGGCCGAACTGCTCATCCGCCCCGTGATGCGCGGATACGAAATTGCAGAAGTTCCCATCCCGTATCGCGAGCGCGCGGGCGAGACCAAACTCGACCCCTTCGCTGGCGGCGCTGCCATCGCGAAGTCCATCGTGAAAGTCTGCCTCGAAGAGCGCGCACGGTTGTAACCCACCGAACAGAGCGAAACTGCAGTTAACTGCTGAGTCCGAGGCTGTGCTCCGTCGCCACCGGTCGTGCACCACGCCACCAGACCGCATGGAGTTCATGCGTCGGTCGAACGAATCACTGCTATGGACCGACGCCGCTTCCTCGCCGCACTCGGAGGTGTCACTGCGCTTTCCGGCTGTCTGGAGGGTGGCCCACCCACAGCGGACGGAAACACACAGGGGGACACAGACGACGCCGGAGGCTCGACAGCCGGCGGCACGACGACTCCGTCGCGAGCGTCGGCGTTCGACCTCCCGGTTCCGAAAGACGAACTCCGGCGTGGGGCACCGAAAGACGCCATCCCGGCTATCACCGCCCCCGTCTATTCCGACGACTGGACCGGATTCGACGAGGTGAACGTCACTCTCGAAGACTCCTTCGAGGTCGTCGGCGTCGAAATCGACGGTATCGCTCGGGCGTACCCACTCGCCATCCTGAACTGGCACGAAATCGTCAACGACACCTTCGATGGGCGGCCTGTCGTCGTCACCTACTGCCCGCTTTGCGGGAGCGCCGTCACCGCGGACCGACTCGTCCAAGGCGAACCGACCTACTTCGGCGTCTCGGGATTCCTCTGGATGTCCGACCTCGTGATGTACGACGACCGCACGGAGTCGCTGTGGAGTCAAGTGCTCGCTACCGCCATCCGGGGAGAACTGACCGGCGACACGCTCTCGCTTATCCCCTCGACTATCTCGACGTGGGGCGAGTGGAAAGCGTCGCATCCAGAGACGGAGGTACTGGTGCCGCCGCCGGTCTCCGGGACCATCAAAGGACGACAGACCCGCCGGTACGGCGTCAACCCGTACCGAGGCTACCAGCAGTCCGGTGCTATCGGCATCGGATTCAACGAGGAAGTCGACGAGCGACTCCATCCGAAAACCTCCGTCATCGGGGTCACGTCCGGCGGTGTCGCGCGGGCCTACACACTCTCGACTGTCAACGACGAGGGGGTCGTCAACGACGAAGTCGGCGGCCTTCCGGTCGTCGTCGCGTCGTCGAAAGACGGGTCGCTCGTCGCCTACGTGCGACGGGTCGATGGCGAAGTCGTCGAGTTCGAGCGCGACGGCCGGGACCTCGAAGCGGCCGGGTCGCGCTGGGACCTCCTCACCGGGCGCGCGCTCGACGGCCCGCACGAGGGAACCACGCTGACGCGCGCGAACGACCGCTCGCCGATGTTCTGGTTCGCGTGGGCAGATTTCAACCCGGAGACGGAGATTTACGGGCGATAGACTCGAAGGAGTCTCGCCTCCGGGAACCCGGGGACGGCACCCCCTGAGTGGTACTATTTGACAAGAGACTTATCCGCTCACCTGTCACCTCTGTGCTACAGTGTCTCCGAAATTGCGTGGCCTCCTCGTGTTTCTCCTCTTGATTGGAACACTCGGAACCGTCGCCTCCTACGGATGGGCGTACGACTCACACCTCGGCCAGCACACCGTCAGCGTCATGTTCGAACCGGCCGATTCGACGCCGAACTCTGCGGTCGGGACGCCGGACGACCTCCCGCCGAAAGCGGCTGAATCAGTCCGAACCGGCGTCGAAGACGGCTTTGTCACCGTCCACAGAGACGACCGAGACGAGGTAGCCGAAGCTCTCGAATCGCTCCCCGGCTACGTCCGCGTCGATGGCGAGACCTATCGTGTCGTCCAGGTCGCCGACGAGAACATGACGCTTCTCGGCCCGCTCCCGCAACTTACGGCCTTGTTCCTCTCGCTTGGCGTCCTCGGTGTTGGCGTCGCAATACTCCGAAACGGGGCGCTCAAGCCGCTTTCGGCCGCCGCCGCGATGACCATTCCGGGGGTGGCGCTCGCCGTCGATGTCGCTGTCACACTCCTCGATTCGATGCTGACGTTCTCGGGTGGTGCCGACCTTCCGGTGGTTCCGGCCGCGACCGGATTTGCAGTCGTCGGTGTCGCTGCGCGGACGCGTGACTGGCCGCTGGCGGTCGGTGGTACCGTTGTCGTGTTGCTCGCCGCGCAGTTTGCGTCCGTCCTCGGCGGCACCTCGCTCGGTCCGCTCGGGTCGCTCGTTCCCGGCGCCCCGCTGTTTGCACTCGGCTACCTGTTGGGTGGTGGACGCCTGTACGACGTGAACGCGGGTAGGAACTCGTCGACAGTGGCGTCCGAGTAGTTCGGGTCGTTGCGAACGGGGACGTCCAGTTGCGGAGTCGCGGGGGAGTTACGACGACTTCAGAATGTCGCGGACGCGACGCGGTTCCCCGTTGAGGGAAGGCTGCTTTTCGACGATTTTCAGCACCTCGTGGTCGGTCACGTCGGGGTAGGATTTCCCGATAGCCTCCTCGATGAGCGCCTTTTCGAGGCGGAACTCCGTGCCGTCGTAGACAACGTCGACGCCGTCTTCGTCGAAGGAAAGAACCGTCATAGCTGTTCATCGATGCTACGGATATTTAAACGCACGCCGTCGCCTCCGAAATCACAAGCCAGCGTCACGTCAGACGCCCGTCTTGCGGACGGTTTATTATTGCCGAGGTGGTGGTTCGGAGCGTGTCACTGGGCACAGACCCACTCGAGGCGCTCGAAGTCCCCGACGGGACGACGGTCGAGGAACACGACCTCGTAACCGACGGTGACGTGGTCGTCGGCGGCCAGAGCACCGTCGAGTTCGGCGTTCGCGGACGGAACGTCGTAGCCGGCGAGCGCGTCTCGTTCGGCGGCGACATCGAGGCGGAAGGCGACTGCCGTCTCGACCTCATGAGTGACGTGTCCGGAAACGTCCTCGTCGGCAAGGACGCCTACCTCGGCGAACGCGTCCACATCGCCGGTCGGCTCATGGTCTCGGGCGACCTCGACATCGGCGACGACGTAGATATCGAAGAGGGATTCGAGGCAAACGGTTGGATTGTCATCCGCAATCCCGTGCCGACGCTCGTCTTTTACTTCATCATCCTCTCGCAACTGCTCCGACTCGGCGAGGAGGACGCTGCGGGCGAACTCGCGGAGTCACTGAGCGGCGAGTCACCCAAAGACCCGCTTGTCATCCCGCGAAACGCGACTGTCTCGGACGACGCGTGGCGGGTCTCGACGCCCGCGTTCATCGGGTCGGACTGCCGAATCCACGGGAACATCCGCGCCCGCGAAATCGAGTTCGAGTCCGACAACAACGTCTTCGGCAGCCTTCGCGCCCGCGACGACATCGTCGTCGGCTCGGGGACTCGAATCCACGGCGACGTGACGACGCGAAACGGAGAAGTCCGCATCGAAGAAGGCGCGCGCGTCCTCGGCGACGTCTCCTGCCGCGACCTCGTTCTCGAAGAGGGTGCCCTCGTCGACGGGACGATGCGCGCTCGCGGCGAGATGCGCATCCATCGAGATAATCTCTCGCGCGACGCCGAGTAGGAAGCCGAATCACTCGCCCACCGCTTTCTCCCGTCGCTGCGAGAAAAGCACAAATCAGCCTTTGTGTCAACCCAATCATTAACCCTCGACGTGGTGAGTGTCAGCTATGGACAGAAGACTGAAACTTCTCTCTGTCGCCCTCCTCGTGGTCCTCGCCGGGTGTACCGGCGCGGGTAGTGGCGGTGGTGGCGGCGACGCTGCGACCGGTGAGAGCATGACGCTCGACGCGGGCAGTGGCGCGGCCGAAGAGGCACAGGCGTCCGACGGAGAGGACCTCGCCCAAATTCAGAACCGGCAAATCATCAAGACTGGCCGCGTTCGGTTGAGCGTCGACGAATTCAACTCCTCGCGCGACGCTGTCGAATCGACTGCCGAATCCCACGGCGGGTTCGTCAGCGACTCGAACGAGCGAGTCAACCGTCGCGGTGGGTCGACCTATCGGTCCGGCGAACTCGTCGTTCGCGTCCCCTCGGAGAACTTCTCGGCGTTCATCTCCGAGACGAAGACGCTCGGACAGGTCGAACACGTCGAGACTAACTCGCAAGACGTGACCGACCAGTTGGTCGACATCGAAGCCCGACTGGAGAACCTCCGCGCACAGCGCGACAGACTCCGCGACCTCTACGAATCGGCTAACACGACCGAAGACGTGCTCGCGGTCGAAGAGCGACTCACCGACGTGCAGACGGAAATCGAGCGTCTCGAAGCCAAGCAGGCCTCGCTTGAAAACCGGGTTGCGCTCTCGACGGTTCGCGTCTCCCTGTCTGAAGAACCCCCGAGTCCCGCCCAGTGGTACGACGTGCCCGTCTTGCAGGCGTTCTTCGACTCCGTCAGCGGAGTCTTCGTCGCCCTCAGAGCCATGGTCGTCGCGCTCGCGTACGCACTGCCGTACATCGTCGTCTTCGGCGGTCTGGTGACGCTCCTCGGCGGTGGCGTCGTCGTCGTGGGTCGCGCCGCACTCAACCGACTGTCGTAGCGTCCACCCGACTGTCGTCACGTCCCACGTTTGCGGGCGATTTTTCGGCCGCCTTCCGCCCGCCGTCCGGCTAGTCCTTTTCAGCATCGCCACCATTCGTACAGTCATGCTCTCTCTTGCACTCGCCGGCAAGCCGAACGCCGGGAAGTCGACTTTCTACACTGCGGCGACGCTCGCGGATGTCGACGTGGCGAATTACCCGTTTACCACCATCGACGCGAATCGCGGCGTGACGCACGCCCGAACCGAGTGTCCCTGTCTCGAACTCGACGAGCGATGCGGGAACTGCGAGGACGGGATTCGGTACGTTCCGGTCGAACTCGTGGACGTGGCGGGTCTCGTCCCCGGTGCGCACGAGGGTCGCGGCCTCGGTAACCAGTTCCTCGACCAGTTGACGAACGCCGACGCAATCATCAACATCGTAGACGCCTCCGGGGGAACGAACGAGGAGGGCGAACCCGTGGAAGTCGGCACCTACGACCCAGTCGAGGAGGTCGATTTCATCGAAGCGGAACTCGAACAGTGGCTCGCGGGCATCGTCCACGACAACTGGGAGACGGTGGTTCGAAAGTCACGCTCGCCGGATTTCGACCTCGACGACGCGCTCACGGACCTGCTGACGGGCGTCGGTGCCAGCGAGCACGACATTGCAGCAGTGCTTCGGGATGTCGAATACCCGCCGAACCCCCGTGAGTGGAGCGACGACGACCGACTGCGGCTTGCCACCGCGATTCGCCAGCGAACCAAGCCCATCATCCTCGTCGCCAACAAGATGGACATCGCGCCGACGGAGAACCTCGAACGACTCGCGGAGACCGGCAAGCCCGTCATCCCCGCGACTGCCGACGGCGAACTCGCCCTTCGCCGAGCCACGGAAGCCGGTCTCGTCACGTACCATCCCGGCAACGAGGACTTCGACCTCGTCGGCGACGTGAACAGCACCCAGCGCAATGGTCTCGAACAGATTCGAGAACTGATGACGACCTACGGTGGAACCGGGATGCAGGAGGCGATAAACACGGCCGTCTACGACCTCTTGGACCACATCACCGTCTACCCGGTCCAAAACGAGTCGAAGTGGACCGACGGCACGGGGAACGTGCTGCCCGATGCCTTCCTCCTTCCCGAGGGGTCGACGCCGCGTGACCTCGCGTACGCCGTCCACTCCGACATCGGCGAGGGCTATCTCCACGCCGTCGATGCGAAGTCGAAACGCCGCATCGCCGAAGACCACGAACTCAGCGAAGGCGACGTTATCAAAATCGTCTCGACGGCGAATTAGTTGGGTTCTGGCTGATAATTTTTGGTTCTGTGTTGTCTTCTATGGGACAGAACCCCGTCGCGTCTGCCACAAATAAATCATATTTTGCTATACAAAATGGTGGTGCTGAAGACCGGTACGTCAGAAATAATCGCTTGGACTGTGCTGCCTCCCAGCCTTACTACTCCGAGGCGTTGATAGCGGTTCGCAACCCCGGCGACGTGAACAATCCACTCATCGTTTCCAGTACTGTCCAGAATCGGCTGCTGAATTGTCAATGAATATTTATATTCGGCACCGTTTACAAGAAGTACCTCATGCCTTGGTCACGGCGACACATTCTCGGATTTGGTGGGCTATCTGTCCTCTCTGGATTCGCTGGCTGCACGTCAGTCCCGTTCATCGGGACAATCGGGCTTGTCCTCCGCAACTATACAGAGAACGCCTACGACGCCCGAATTGAAATTCGAGTCGCTGATCGAGTCGCGTTCGAACAGACGTACCGACTCCCAACTGCGAGCGAGGCGAAACCATACGTGGTCACAGAGGCCGACGCTGTCTCCAACATTCCGAAGGGGAGGACGTACACCGTCTCCCTGTTCCTCGATGGGACGGAGGTTGACACCCTCGAAGCGACGATGGACTGTACCAAGAGAGACTCACACTCGGTAGAAGAAGAAGTTAGCATCGACATCGGATTCCCCGGGGAGAAGACTGTGGATATGGCCGACTCCCAGTGCTAACACCGAATGTCCGTCTGATTTGACGACTCGTGGCGACGATGAGAGAGATAAGCCACGCAGCAAAATCATCCTCCGAGGTCGTGTACTGGCCCAGAGAAATCTGAATGCTCACTATCACGACGCACATATGTGAGCGCCCCCGAGAGTTCGCGCAATGAGCGACGACGGTGGCGACGGCGCGAAACAACTCCAAGACGCGCTCGACAAGGTTGATTTCGACGAATTGACTGACTCACTCGCAGAAGGAATCCACCGGGCCATCGAGATGGACGAAGACGTTGAATCCGGTCCCAAGGGACCAGCCAACGAGACCGAGTACGTCCTCCATCAAGACCGTCTGCCGTCCGACCGATACCACGAACTGGCCCGAACCGTCACCAAAGAAGTCCTGAGTGTGAGTCCCCGAACGGTGGCCGAAGTCGAAGTCGGTGGCATCGCGGACTTTCTCCGGAATCGGGACGAAGCGGCCGTCGAAACGCTCCTCGAAAACGGTGCCTCGCTCGTCGAGTCCGCGACTAACGACGGGACTATCGAAGGGCGGTGTAGTGCGAATTCGGGCGTCGTCGAGGCGGTACTCACATTCTACATGCCGGGCTTCTGGCAGGCGTGGTTCCTCGACGCAGACGGGAAGGCGATTGCGGCGCGGTACGACGATAGGATACAGCACTACTGGCTCCCGGAACCAGGGTATGCCGAGTTAGGCGAGCGCCTCGACTCGGACCTGTTTTCGGCGGTCGTACCGAAAGACACGTAATCTCTTCACCGCCGCTTTCCCCGCTCTCCACTCTCTCCCTCTGTGCTAGTCATTCACAGTGTCCGATGCACTAACTCTCGGTATGGAACGCCTCGTTCGACTTCGGGGGTGGTGGAGCGGATGAGCGAGACGATTCGCCTCGGCTTCACGGGTGACGTGATGCTCGGTCGCCTCGTCAACGAGCGACAGCAACACCGCCCACCGCACGCGGTCTGGGGGTCGATACGGGAGTCACTGCAATCGCTCGACGGTCTGTTCGTCAACCTCGAATGTTGTCTCTCCACGCGGGGCGAGCAGTGGCAACGCACCTATCGCCCGTTTCACTTCCGCGCCGACCCCGACTGGGCGATTCCGGCGCTACAGGACGTGGGTGTGACGTGGGTTACGCTGGCCAACAACCACGTGCTGGACTACGAGGAAGTCGCACTCGAAGACACCTTCGACGCGTTGGAGGATGGGGAAATTCCGTACGCCGGAGCGGGACGAACTGAAGCGGATGCGTGGGAACCCTCGCACGTTCAGGTCGCCGGACTCGACGTGGCACTCGTCGCCTTCACCGACAACACGCCCGAGTACGCGGCCGACGGCGAGAGCCCGGGGACGGCGCACGTGCCAATCGACCCGGAGGACGACGCGGTTCTGGAGCGCGTCGAGGCCGCACTCGGTTCTGCACGCACGCACGACCCAGACGTGCTCGTCGCCTCGCTTCACTGGGGGCCGAACAAGCGAGAACACCCGCCGCAATCGTTTCAGGACTTCGCGCACTGGCTGGTCGAACGCGGTGTCGATATCCTCCACGGCCACAGCGCCCACGTGTTTCAGGGCGTCGAGGTGTACGACGACTCGGTGATTCTCTACGACACTGGGGACTTCGTGGACGACTACGCCGTCGACGAGACGCTGCGAAACGACCGAAGTTTCCTGTTCGAGGTTCGCGTGTCGAGCGAGGGTGACGTCCACGACTTGCGCCTCCATCCGACCGAAATCGGGGAGCTTGCGGTCCACCGCGCGTCATCGTCCGTCGCACAATGGTGCCGGAAACGACTCCGAGAGCGTTCTTCCTCGTTCGGAACGACGTTCGAGCGAGTCGACGACGGACTCCGTGTCGAGATTCGGGAGTGACCACCCCGGCGACAATTATGCCCGTGGCGAGCGTATGGCTCGTATGGCCACCGAATCGCGGACTGTTCCGACACGGGGACTGACGTTCGACGAGTCACGCCTGCTGTTGGGGTTGGGGTTGTCGATTGCCCTCGTCGCAGGGGTTGTGTTCCGCGTCGTCGGGCATTTCGTGTTAGACCCGTCGAACCCGGCTGTCGTCGCCGCCGTCTTCGTCGTGACGGTGCCGGCGATGTGGGTGCTTGCGGCCGGTATCTTCCGTTGGCGCGGTCATACTGGCGGTGCTCGGCGGGAGGCGGCAGCAGTGCTCGTCGTCCCCGGAATGCTCGTCGACGCCGCTTCGACGGCGCTGTTTCAAGTCGTCTACCCGAACATGGTGGTGAGCGCGGCCGGTCTCTTCGGTGGTCTCCTGTTGTTGGCGTACGCGACAATTCTCGTCGCGGGGTTCGTCGAACTCCCGCTCGGGAATCGGGAGACTGAGGAGGCGGCCGAGCCGTGACATATCGGTTTTGTACTTCCACTCACAGGAGAACGTATGGACTACCGTCTCGACGAGATTGACCGCCTAATCTTGCACGCGTTGATGAGTGACGCGCGCGGAACGTCCGCGCCGATGATTGCAGACGAGGTGAGCGTCTCGCCGGGAACGATTCGGAACCGCATCCACCAACTCGAAGACCACGGTATTATCACCGGCTACCACGCTCACGTCGATTTCGAACAGACGGGCCACCGATTTACGAACCTCTTTGTCTGTACTGCACCGGTCCCCGAACGCGAGCGTCTCTCGAAACTCGTCCGGGAGATTCCGGGCGTCGTCAACGTCCGCGAACTGCTTTCGGGGCGCGGCAACCTCCACGTCCTCACGGTCGGCGAAGACATGAACGACGTGACTCGCATCGGGCGCGAACTGTCGAACCTCGGACTCGACATCGAAGACGAGAACCTCGTCCGCCGGGAGTCGTTCGAACCGTACAGTCCGTTCAGTCCGAACGACCGACCCGGATTCGGTGCGCTCGCCGACGTGGTGAGTCTCGCCGGTGGGTCGGAGATGGTCGAACTCGTCGTCTCGACCGACGCGCCACTCGTTGGGAAGACGCTCGGCGAAATCGGCGACGACGACCTCCTCGCCGACGACGTTCTCGTCGTCTCTATCGAACGCGACGACGATATTCACACACCACGCGGAGGGACGACCATCGAACCCGACGACGTGGTCACGCTGCTCTCGCGTGGCGGCGTCAGCGAGGAGACGATTCGGCTCTTTGCGTCGCCGGAGACTGATGACTCCGACGTAACCGTGGCGTCCGACGAGAACGACGAGGAGTAAGGCAGGGGTTCTCGCGGCCGATATTTGAGCACAGCCACGCCTGTCTCGGGGAGTCTGGCTGCGAAAGAAGAGGTGTTCGTCTTCGCCGCGTTAGTCCGACGACGAACCGAACGTCGTCGGGACGCTCACGTCTGCGTGCTCGGAGAGGTAGTACGCGACACCGAAGAGCGCGACTACGCCGACCGGCAGGAGCATGAGCGGGCTCACGCCGTATCCACTCGCGAGGAACAGGCCAGTCGCGACCACACCGCAGAGAAGCGCGTACGGAATCTGCGTGTTCACGTGGTCGACGTGGTCTGCACCGGCGAACATCGACGACATGACGGTCGTGTCGCTGATGGGCGAACAGTGGTCACCGAAGAGCGACCCGGTGAGGATTGCGCCGGTTGCGCCCGCAAGCGGTGCGCCGAGTTGGACAGCCAGCGGCACTGCGACAGGGAACATGATTGCCATCGTCCCCCACGACGTCCCGATAGAGAACGAGATAATCGCCGCCGTGACGAACACGACTGCCGGCAGTAGTGGTGCGGTGATGATGCCCTGCGAAACACCGATGACGAATTCTCCAACCTTGAGTGATTGGCTGACGGAGCCGATGGTCCACGCCAGCGAGAGGACGGCGACGGGGAACATGACCATCTTGAATCCCTCGAAGATGGAGTCACTGATGGCGTCGAGTTGGACGCGGGCGTGACCCACGAGGATTGCGAGGAGTAGCGCACACGCCGAGAACACGCCCCAGAGAATCGCGTCTGCGGTGGCGGCTCCCTTCAGTGCCTCGACGGGGGCCTTCGACGGCCAGCCGCCGGAGTACAGGAGACCGAAACCGGTGACGGCGACGAGTGCGACGATGGGCACGGCGAAGTACCACCAGCGGGCGTCGACGTGGTCGGGCGTGACGATGTCTTCTTCGCGCGTCTCGATGAGGGGGTCCGCGCCGTCCTTGAGGACCTTCCCTTCAGTCCGTGCGCGTTCTTCTGCTTCCTTCATCGGACCGAAGTCCCACTCCATCACGATGAGGATGAAGACGAGCGCAATCGCCAACAGGCTGTAGAAGCGGAACGGGATGCTTTCGAGGAACACCACGAACGCGCTCTTGTCCACGCTGGCGATTTGGTTGAGTTGGTCTCGAATCAGGCCGACTTCGAAGCCGACCCACGTGGAGACGACTGCGACACTCACGACCGGCGAGGTCGTCGAGTCGAGCAGGTACGAGAGTTTCTCACGGCTGATGTCGAACTTGTCCGTGATGGGGCGCATGACCGACCCCGTAATCATCGTACTCGCGTAGGAGTCGACGAAGATGAGCATCCCGAGGATGCCCGTTCCGATTTCGGCCTGTTTTCGGGTCTTGATGCGGGCGATGATGCGCTGTGCCAGCGCGTTCATCCCACCCGAGAGGAAAATCATCCCGAGCATCGCACCCGAGAGGAACGTAAACAGGAGGAGTTTGCTGTTGAACGATCCAGTCACGCTGTTGATTACCAGTTGGAGCGAGTGCGCCGCCCCTGCGATGGGGTTCCATCCCATCAGGATGGTCGCACCGATCCAGATGCCGGTAAACAGTGACAAGAGTACCTGTCTGCTGACCAGCGTCAGAATGATGGCGAAGAGCGCTGGGAACAGACTGATAATCCCGTACGATTCTGCTGCCATGACAAGAGTTATCTCACCATCTCCCCATGTTAAAGGTTTCCAATTTAGGCTAAAATAATAATACAAATTAAATGATGAGGTATACCTAAAAGTCGCAGTATAATCGAAAGATAGCGGCGGGATTATCTGGTTATATCACGGAATCGTATGCTTGGCGCATGATAGCAATTGCCTCTTTCAGCGAGTCGGTGTCAGTCGCGTACGAGAGGCGGGCGTAGCCCTCGCCGTGTTCGCCGAACGCCTCTCCCGGGACGATGATGACGCCGCGGTCGAGACACTCGTCGACGAAGCCCTCCGGAACTTCGGGCATGGCGTAGAACGCGCCCTTTGGCGAGGGGACACGAAGGCCGATGTCTTCGAGCCCGTCGACGACGATGTCACGGCGCTCGCGGAACGTTTCGGTCATCTCGTCGATGCGGTCCTGTGGACCGGTGAGCGCTGCCTCGGCGGCGAACTGCGCGGGAGCAGAGGCGCACGCTTGCACGTACTGGTGGACGCGAACCATGCGCTCGACGCGACGCGACGAGCCGTAGACCCAGCCGAGTCGCCAGCCGGTCATCGAGAAGAGCTTCGACGCGGAGTTGACGACGACGACGTTGTCAGTCTCCGCGAACTCGATGGGCGAGCGGTGTTCGCCTTCGAAGACGGTGTACTCGTACACTTCGTCGGAGATACAGAGCACGTCGTGTTCGTCGGCGATGCGGGCGAATTCCTCCATGTCCTCCGGCGGCGAGACTGCGCCCGTCGGGTTGCCGGGGCTGTTCACGATGAACGCTGCCGTGTCCTCGGTGATGGCCTCCTCGACTGCGGCGGGGTCCAGCGTCAGGTCGTCGCGGAGCGGGACGGGAACCGGCTCGCCGCCCGCGAGCTTCGTCAGCGCGTCGTAGGAGACGAATCCCGGGTCGGGGATGATGACCTCGTCACCCTCGTTCACGTGGGCTTCGATGGCGAGATGGAGCGCTTCGCTCCCGCCCGCGGTGGCGATGACGTCGTCGGGGTCGAGGTCGACGCCCTGGTCGCGGCGGTGCTTCTCCGCAATCGCCTCTCGAAGGCTGAGAAGCCCCTTGTTCTCGGTGTAGCCGTCGGCTTCGCCGGATTCGATTGCCTCGATTGCCGCCTGCCGCGCGTGGGCCGGCGCGGGGAAGTCTGGCTGGCCGAGACCGAGGTTGATAGCGTCTTCACTCGCTGCTTCGAACACCTTACGAATCCCGCTGATGGAGATGCGCTCGACTCGGTCGGAGAAGTGCGTCATATTCTATCCGGCGTTGGCATCCGGGATAGTTCTTCCCACGCATGGCCGGACACGACTGCCCAACTCTGCCGTGTGTTCTCATCCCACACTCGTTAGCGCCGAGCGCTCGTTGGTGTTAGGTACGAACCGGTCTCAGGCACGCTCTGGCAACTCGCGCTACTCGCGCGCTTCGCGCAGTGCTTCGACGTGCGAGTCGATGACCGACAGCGTCGCGTCGGCGTCGACGTAGCCTTTGTCGTACTCGCTCATCGCGCTGTTGTAGTCGCTGAGGAACTGCGCCACGGCGTCTTCGAGGTCGTCGCTCATACCGAGTCGTTGTTCGGCCATGTGATTTGAACCTTCGGACGGCCGACCGTCTGCCGGTGCGAGGGCGTCGTCGCAGGCCCGCTCGGACCGTCGATTTATCACCACGCCTCGCCAACCCGCCGGTAGTGACGACACTGCGTTTCGAAGACGGGACCGTCCACGTCGCCGCCGACGAGTCGCTCCCCGCCGACATCGACCTCCCGGGCGCTGCGTCCGACCCTCGGAGTGGCGGCTTTCGAGCGCCTGCGATGCGATATGCCGAGATTCGAGACGCACTCGACGAGGCTGGCGTCGAGTACGACGACCGTATCGCTGACGACGCTCCTTCGCTCTCGCTCTCGACAACTTACGACCTCCGCGAGTACCAGCAGGCCGCGTTGGATGCGTGGCTCGACGCCAACAGCCGCGGCGTCGTCGAACTCCCAACCGGTGCGGGGAAGACGGTCCTCGCGGTCGCCGCGATGGCCCACCACTCGGTTCCGACGCTCGTCGTCGTTCCGACCATCGACCTGCAGGACCAGTGGATACGCGAGTTAGAGACCGAATTCGACGTGCCGGTCGGCCGCTTCGGCGGTGGCGAGCAACGACAGGAGGCGATTACGGTCTCGACGTACGACTCGGCGTTTCTCCGCGCCGACGACGTTGGCGGCGACTTCGGCCTCGTCGTCTTCGACGAAGTCCACCATCTCGGTGGCGAGGGATACCGCGACATCCCGCGGTTTCTCACCGCACCCGCCCGTCTCGGCTTGACGGCGACGTTCGAGCGCCCGGACGGCGCGCACGAACACGTCGAATCGCTCGTCGGGCCGCGCGTGTACCACCTCGACGTGGACGACTTGGCGGGGGACCACCTCGCCGACTACGAGATTCGGCGTGTCGAAGTCGAACTCACGGCCGACGAGCGCGACGCCTACGAGGTGGCACAGGAGACGTTCGTGAACTACCTTCGGACCTCGGGGTTATCGATGAACTCGGGCAGCGACTACCAAAAGCTCGTGATGCGCTCCGGGAACGACCCTCGGGCGAGAGAGGCCCTACTGGCCAAGCAGCGCGCCCGCGACGTAATGATGAACTCCGACGCGAAGGTGGACAAACTCGGTCGCCTCCTCGACCGCCACCGCGACGACCGCGTCATCATCTTCACCGCATCGACCGACCTCGTCTACACCATCGCCCAGCGGTTTCTCGTGCCGCCAATCACGAGCGAGACGGGGACCAAAGAGCGCCGCGAGATTCTGTCGCGATTCCGTGACGGGACCTACGACACCGTGGTCGCGGCGAACGTCCTCGACGAGGGCGTAGACGTTCCCGACGCGAACGTGGCGATTCTCCTCTCGGGGTCGGGGTCGGAACGCGAGTTCACCCAGCGATTGGGTCGCGTCCTCCGCCCGAAGACCGACCGCTCGAACGCGATTCTCTACGAACTCGTGAGCGTCGAGACGGCGGAAGAACGGGTTGCGGACCGGCGGCGGTAGAACCCCGCGTTTTCAGGCGAGCGTCACGTCTAAGTTGCCGCCCTTGACGAACGCGTCGAACGTAATATCGAACTCGACCGTGAATGGAACCGTCTCGCCGGAGGGAACCGTTACGCCGACGGTTCGAGTCGATTCCGTTTCGCCGGCCTCGACGCGCGCTTCGACAGTGACGACACGTTCAGTTTCGGAGTCGTTGACGACTTCGCCGACCACGCGGAGACGGCCATCGTCGGTCTCTTCGGCGTCGAACGTGGCGATTCTGACGGGGGGTGTCTCCGGCGTGTAGCGCTGCTCGCCAGCGGGTGCAGGTGGCGGGGTTCGCGGGCCAGTCGCGTCGGGGAGTGAGCCGAGACACCCCGACGACAGGCCGACGGCGAGCAGTCCGAGGAGACGGCGGCGCTCCATATCTTCGCCTCCGTCGCCGGTGGCATGAACTTTGCCGTCCGGTCTGCGACCGCCGCCCCGTGGTGCTTTTGTCGCCGCCGCGCCTCGTGTCGCTCGTGCTGACGAAAGACCTCCTGCGCGTCTCGCGGGCGGGCGGCGGCTATCACCCGCAGTTTGCGACTCGCGAGGACCGCCCGCTGGCCGCCAAGGCACTCGGTGTCTTTCAGCGACACGTCGGAGAGCGGCGGGCCGATTTGGACGAGGCGCTGTCGGGCCTCGAACCCGAGGCGGACGACTTCAAACTTGCCCGCGGGTTCGCGTCGCTTCTCGACCGCGACGCCGTCTTCGAGACGCAGGCTCCGCTGCCGCCCGCCCGTGCTCGCCGGGCCGCGTTCGAGGCGGCGATGGAGGTCGGCGGCGTGACGACCCGCGAGGAGCGACAGGCGGCCCTCGACGACGCAGCTACTGCGCTCGGTTCGACGCCGGAAGCCGTAGACGACTCGCTCGTCGCCGACCGAGAGGTCGAACAGGTCCTCGCCGCATTCGACCCGCGGTGGACGCCCGACGAGTTGCTGGCGCAGTACAACCTCTCGTTGGCGCAGACGGCGCTGTTCGACGCGACCGAGGTTCGGGTACGGAGTTCCGACCCGAAGGCGCTCGTCTCGGCCGTCAAACGGCTTCGGCTGATGTACGAAATCGAGAAGACTCCGAACGGCCGGGAAGTGGTCGTCACCGGTCCTGACGCGCTCTTTCAGCGAACCCGCCGGTACGGGACTGCCTTCGCCCGCCTTCTCAGGACTGTCGCCACTGCCGGAGACTGGACGCTGACGGCGACCATCGACGACCGGGGACGCGAGCGCGAGATGACGCTGACGAGCGACGACGTGGCCGTTCCGGGCGTCGAACCGATGGCCGAACCCGGATTCGACAGCGACGTGGAGGCGGACTTCGCGGCTCGATTCCGCGGCCTCGACCTCGATTGGACGCTCGTCAGGGAGCCCGAACCGCTGGAAACTGGGACGAGCGTGATGATACCGGACTTCGCCTTCGAGTACCGCCACGCCGACGCTCGCATCTTCTTCGAGATTATGGGCTTTTGGACCCCAGAATACGTCGAGAAGAAACTCGGCCAACTCGCGGACGTGGAGGACGTGGAACTGGTCGTCGCCGTGGACGAGTCACTGGGTGTCGGCGAGGAGATTACCGCCCGCGACCACCGCGTCGTCCCCTACACCGGGTCGGTTCGGGTGAAGGACGTGGTGGACGTTCTGCGAGAGTATGAATCGGACCTCGTCGCAGACGCGGCCGCAACGCTTCCCGACGCTCTCACACCCGACGAAGGCGTGATTTCGTTGGCGGCCGTCGCCGAGGAACACGGGGTCGCAGTCGACGCTCTCGACGGCGTCTCGTTTCCCGACCACGAACTCGTCGGTCGGACGCTGGTTCGGCCCGGAGTCCTCGACGAACTCGGCGAGGAAATCGAGGCGGGGATGTCGCTTTCAGAGGCTGAGTCCGCCCTCGACGAGCACGGCCTCGACGATGCCAGCGCGGTTCTCTCGTGTCTCGGCTATCGCGTCGAGTGGGAGGGACTGACCGGCGGGACGGTCAGAGAAAAATAAGACGCGGCGGGCGTCGCTCAGTCGAGTTCGACGAGGTCTTCCTGCCGCCCTTTGGGAACCGTCGAGCGCAGTTCGCCGTGGAGGTACAGGCCGACACCGAGTGGTTCGCGTTCACCCGCAATCTCGTGGGCGGCGACGAGGTAGCCCCAGTCGCCGTCCCACCAATCGAGTTGTTGGTCGTGACCCGCGACGAACGCCTTCGCCTCGCCCGGACTGAGTTCGATGACGTTCTTCGTCGCATCGCGGCAGAAGCGCTGCACCGCGTTGGTCGAGGGCTTCCAGTGTCGCTGGCGAGTTCGGAGGATGCGCATTCCGAGGCCTTCGATTTGAATCGGGTCGACGACTTCGCCGTGGAAGGCCCAAATCTTCCCCGCTCCTTTCTCCCAGAAGGTGTAGCCCTCGAACAGTTCGGGGTCGATATCGAAGCGCTCGACCCACCAGTCGATGAGTTCCTCGCGGGACGGTCGTCCCTCGACGACCCGGTCGTCGGGAGTCGCCGGGAGACGGTCGAACTGCTGGCCCCAGTTTTCGTCTTCGGCGGTCTCGTCTCTCATGCCTCTACCTCCAGTTTCGCGGTGAAGAACCCGCCCGTGTCGTTCTGGTGGGGGTAGACGCGGCGTGCCTTGGCGACCGAGGGGTCGTATTCGGCGTCTTCCCACTCGGTGACACCGGGGGAGGTTTCGAAGCCGTCGGGAACGTCCCACTCGACGAGTTCGCAGTCCTCGCGTTCGAGGACGAAGTCGAGGACCGCTTCGTTCTCCTCGGGCGCGAAGGTACAGGTGGAGTAGACGACGGTCCCGCCGGGTTTCGTCACCTGCACGGCGCGGCGAAGGATGCCCTTCTGGATGCCTGCGACGCTCTCGACGTGACTCATGTGCCACTCGTCGAGGACGTCGGGGTTCTTTCGGCAGGTCCCCTCACAGGAACACGGTGCGTCCACGAGAACGCGGTCGAACTCCTCGAACGCGCCGGATTCGTCGAGATTTCGCTCGCCGAAGGGCTTCATCGAGAAGTTGCGGGCGTCCTGATTCGTGACCGCGAGGTTGGTCACGCCCAATCGCTCGGCGTTGTGGCGGAGCGCCGAGAGGCGGCCGAGGTTGTTGTCGTTGCCGACGAGAACGCCTTCGTCGTCCATCATCGCGGCAATCTGGGTCGTCTTCGACCCCGGTGCCGCACAGGTGTCCCACACCTTCTCGCCCGGTTGTGGGTCGAGCGCGATAGCGGGAAGCGCGGACACTTCTTCTTGGCCGTGGAGCCAGCCGTGGAAGTACGGCCACGACGTGCCGGGGCTGTCGCCGTCGAGTTCGAGAATACCTGGATGCCAATCGGTCGGTTCGTACGCGACGCCCTCGTCGTCGAGGGCGTCGCGGGCACGCGCCACGGTGGTTTTGATGGTGTTGACGCGAACCACCGACGGAAGCGGGCGCTCGCAGGCTTCGAAAAACGCCTCCTCGTCGTCTACGAGGGGCGCGTACCGCTGGAGCGGGTTCATACCACGTGGATTTGACGGGGGCGTGTTTGTCGGTTTCGGAGTGTGCGGCGAGCGTCGATATTCGCAACTTCGGGACGCTTGCGTGACGCCGGGAATTGTGCTTCAGGACGCTTCTGTGACGCCGAGAACTGTGCTTCGGGACGCTTCCGTGACGTCGAGAATCGTGCTTCCAGACCTCCCCAGCGACGTGAGTGGCTGGGTGCGACCAGCCCACCACCCCGGCGGTTTTACTTTCACTGGGTGTTCATGTTTACCTATGGCACGACTTTCAGTTCTCGAAGGCGAACTCACCGATCAGCTCGACTCGCCAACGCTCATCGAGGGGCTCCCGGGTGTCGGACTCGTCGGGAAGATTGCGGCCGACCACATCGTAGACGCGTTCGACATGGTCCACTATGCGGACGTGTACTGTGACGGCGTCCCGGACGTCGCGGTCTACATGGAAGGAGACCCCACGCTCCACCCGCCGGTTCGCCTGTACGCCGACACGGAACACGATTTGCTCGTGTTGCAGAGCGACGTTCCAATTCGCCCGGACGCGGCGACCGAACTCGCGGTCTGTCTCGAACCGTGGTTCGACGACCTCGACGTGACGCCGGTGTTCCTCTCGGGTATCGCGCGTGAGAAATCCGATGCGCCACCGGCGCTCTACGGCGTCGGCTGTCACGACGCCCTGTCCCGACTGGACGACGTTGGCATCGGAAAGCCGACTGAATCCGGTCTCGTCTCGGGACCGACGGGCGCGCTCCTGAGTAACGCCGTCAAATCCGGCCTCCCGGCGCTCGGACTCATCGTCGAGTCCGACCCGCAGTTCCCGGACCCGGAGGCAGCCCGCATCATCATCAAGAATGGTATCGAACCCCTGACGGGCATCGAGGTTCCGGTCGACGACCTCATCGACAGGGCGGCCGAGATACGGCAGGCCAAAGAGCAGTTCGCCCGGCAGATGCAGCAGGCCGACGAAGAGAGTTCGCAGGCCCGGCCGCTCGGGATGTATCAGTAATCGCCGCCTGCGACGAACGCGGGAGTCGAACTCCCGTATCTGGTGCGCCCCGGTGAGAATGTTTCGGCCGCCCCGCAGTCTACACTCTTAAGCCCTGTCGGACACTTCACCCGTCCATGAGCGACGACCCTGCCGAGTCGGTGACGGAACCGACTGCAGAATCCGACGACGAGACGGCCGCGAGCGCGGACTCGCAGTCGAACGACGAGGACGCGTTCGACTTCGACGACGAGGTCGTAGACGAGAACTCGGGTGCCGACGAGGGGGCCACCGAGCCGAAGGACGCCGACGAGACGGCCGCTGGCGACGCGGCGTCGGCCGACGACGCCGAGACGCTCGCCGACCGCGTCTCCGAGTACGACGACGACCTCGCCGCTAAGGTCGCCGACCTCGAATCCCGTGTCGAGACACTCGAATCCGAACGCGAGGAGACCGAAGAACGAGCCTCTGAACTCGAAAGCCGTCTCAAGCGGACGCAAGCCGACTTCCAGAACTACAAGAAGCGCGCGAAGAAGCGCCAACAGCAAATCAAAGACCGCGCGACCGAGGACTTCGTCGAGCGAGTCGTCACCGTCCGCGACAACCTCGTCCGCGCGCTGAGTCAGGACGAAGACGCCGATATCCGCGACGGCGTCGAATCAACTCTCAAGGAGTTCGACCGCATCCTCGAAGACGAGAACGTGTCGGTCATCGACCCCGAACCGGGGACCGAGGTCGACCCGAACCGCCACGAAGTGATGATGCGCGTCGAGAGCGACCAACCGGAAGACACCATCGCCGACGTGTTCCAACCCGGCTACGAGATGGCCGACAAGGTCATCCGCGCCGCACAGATCACCGTCAGCAAAGACGAGTAACGAACACGGCGAGTCGCAACCGACACCGACGCGTCTGACGCCAGCGAGGACTTTTCTTTGTACCGCTCGTCAGTCGTGATATGCGACTCCGTCCCCGTCGCCGACGCCCGACGGTCCGCGTCACGCAACACGGCGAC
This sequence comes from Haloferax larsenii, assembly GCF_024730625.1. Taxonomy (NCBI): domain Archaea; kingdom Methanobacteriati; phylum Methanobacteriota; class Halobacteria; order Halobacteriales; family Haloferacaceae; genus Haloferax; species Haloferax larsenii. The sequence continues at coordinate 2,514,418 of NZ_CP078063.1, read as the reverse complement.
CCCCTCGACGACGACCTGCTTTTCGTCCTCGGATGGGGGAACAAGCCCGACCACCGAAGCGTCGAGTGGCTCATCGACCACCTCACGCACGCTGGCTACCACGTCCACGCGGTCGAACTCCCGACGAACGGGTGGGACTTCGACAGCCAGTACGTCGACCCCGTCAGAGCGTACGTCCTCGACCGGGACATCGACCTCGTACTCAGCCACAGCACTGGTGGCCTCGTCGGTGCGCACCTCGACCTCGCGGTCAGACACGTCTTCCTCAGCCCATGGTGGGGAATGGGACTCGACGGCTTCGACAAGGTGCTGTTCCCACTGATTCGTCGGTTGCCGACGACCCGACGACTCGTTCCGTCTGGAATCACCCGGGAGTCACTGGGTGAGTTGAAACTCGCTGCCGAAGTCGCGGACGCTCCCGACCGCGTCTCACCTGCGTTCCTCCGAACGATTCGGGAGGCCCAACAGACGTTGCCGCCGTTTACGTCGCGGAACGTCGTGTTCTACTCGCCAACGGACAGCGTCGTGGGCGTTCGAACCATCGGGGAACGGACGCCAGCGTCGAACCTCGTCCCGTACGATGGCGGACACGAGTTCTTCGCCAGCGAGGCGCGTGAACGAACGCTTTCGAAGGTCCTCGACGTGCTCGACGCTGGGGTCGAGGCAGTTCGACCCGGCACGGCGGATGGTGAGCACTCGGAGCCGCCACGGTCGGCAGACTAAGGTTCGGAGCGCCCCCAAGCGACACCCGTTTCACTGACTGATTGTTCGACAGAGATACGTCAGGCGGTTCTACATAAATTCCCCGACCTGTTGTCGGCGTTGTTCGTCTAATCGCAAGACGGCGTCGACGTGGTTTGTGCATGTGTGTCGGAGTGTCTAGTAACCTTTAACCGGCAAAGGACGGTATCTGTGCGCAAGATGGCGAGCAATAAGATTCTGGGTATCGACCTCGGTACCACGAACAGCGCGTTCGCGGTGATGGAGGGGGGCGACCCGGAAATCATCGTCAACGCAGAGGGCGACCGAACGACACCCTCCGTCGTCGCGTTCACCGACGACGGCGAGCGATTGGTGGGCAAACCGGCGAAGAATCAGGCCATCCAGAACCCTGAGCACACGATTCGCTCCATCAAGCGCCACATGGGTGAGGACGACTACGCCGTCGAAATCGAGGGCGAAGAGTACACGCCCGAGCAGATTTCGGCGATGATTCTCCAGAAAATCAAGCGCGACGCCGAAGACTACCTCGGTGACGAAGTCGAGAAGGCGGTCATCACCGTCCCCGCGTACTTCAACGACAAGCAGCGTCAGGCGACGAAGGACGCCGGCGAAATCGCAGGTCTCGACGTGGAGCGCATCGTCAACGAGCCGACCGCGGCGTCGATGGCGTACGGTCTCGACGACGAGTCGAACCAGACGGTTCTCGTCTACGACCTCGGTGGCGGTACTTTCGACGTTTCCATTCTCGACCTCGGCGGCGGCGTCTACGAAGTCGTCGCGACGAACGGGGACAACAGCCTCGGTGGCGACGACTGGGACGAAGCCATCATCGACTGGCTCGCCGAAGAGTTCCAGAACGACCACGGCATCGACCTCCGCGAGGACCGACAGGCCCTCCAGCGCCTGAAGGACGCGGCCGAAGAGGCCAAAATCGAACTCTCCTCGCGCAAGGAGACGACCATCAACCTCCCGTTCATCACGGCGACCGACTCCGGTCCGGTCCACCTCGAATACGACCTCACGCGTGCGAAGTTCGAGTCGCTCACCTCCGACCTCATCGAGCGCACGGTCGAACCGACCGAGCAGGCCCTCGAAGACGCCGGCTACTCGAAAGACGACATCGACGAGGTCATCCTCGTCGGTGGCTCGACCCGCATGCCGCAGGTCATCGACAAGGTCGACGAAATTCTCGGCTCCGAGCCCAAGAAGTCCGTCAACCCCGACGAAGCGGTCGCGCTCGGTGCGGCCATTCAGGGTGGCGTCCTCGGTGGCGAAGTCGACGACATCGTCCTCCTCGACGTGACGCCGCTGTCGCTCGGTATCGAGGTCAAGGGCGGCCTCTTCGAACGTCTCATCGAGAAGAACACGACCATCCCGACCGAAGAGTCGAAGATTTTCACCACCGCGGCCGACAACCAGACCACGGTTCAGGTCCGCGTCTTCCAGGGTGAACGCGAGATGGCCGAAGACAACGAACTCCTCGGCGAGTTCACGCTCTCGGGCATCCCACCGGCACCGGCCGGAACGCCGCAGATCGAAGTCGGATTCAACATCGACGAAAACGGTATCGTCAACGTCTCCGCCGAGGACAAAGGCTCCGGCAACGCCGAGTCCATCACCATCGAAGGCGGCGCTGGTCTCTCCGACGAGGAGATCGACCGCATGCAGCAGGAAGCCGAGCAGCACGCCGAAGAGGACAAAGAGCGCCGTCGCGCCGTCGAGGCCCGCAACGAGGCCGAAGGGGCGATTCAGCGCGCCGAAACGCTCCTCGAAGAGAACGAAGAGAATGTCGACGACGAACTGCAGGCCGACATCGAAGCGGCCATCGAGGACGTCGAAGCGACGCTCGAAGACGAAGACGCCTCGACCGAGGAGCTCGAAGACGTGACCGAGCACCTCTCGAAGGAACTGCAGGAGATTGGCAAGCGCATGTACCAGCAGCAGGCACAGGCCCAAGCAGGCGGTGCTGGCGGCGCTGGCGGCATGGGCGGCGGTGCCGACCCTGAGGACTTCGTCGACGCCGACGCCGACTTCGACGAAGAAGACGACAAATAACTCCGCCGACACGCGCTCGCTCGGGGTGACCCCAACGCGGGCAGGCGGAATTACAGACATCCGGGGGCTGTGAGACCGCTCGCACTCGCATCCGCCGGAGACGCATTTTTCAAATACCTTCGACGGTTACAAGGTGATAACTGATGAGCGAGGACTTCTACGACGTACTCGGGGTCTCGCGGGACGCCTCCGAAGACGAGATCAAGAACGCGTACCGCAGAAAGGCCGCCAAGTATCACCCCGACGTCTCTGACGAGGACGACGCCGAGGAGAAGTTCAAGAAGGTCCAGAAGGCCAAGGAGGTCCTCACGGACGACGAGAAGCGTCAGATGTACGACCAACTCGGCCACGAACAGTTCCAGCAGGCCCAGAAACGCGGGGCTGGCGGTGGCGGCGGCCGCGGGCAGGGCAATCCCTTCGGTGGCGGCGGCAACCCCTTCGGCGGCATGGGTGGCGGCGGCTTCGAAGACATCTTCAACAACCTGTTCAACGGCGGCGGCCGTGGCCAACAGCGCAACCGACCGCGGCAGGGCCGCGACGTCGCCCAGCGCATCTCTATCGACCTCGAAGAGGCCTACCACGGAGTCGAAAAGGACGTCACCATTCGCCGCCGCGAGGTGTGTCCCGAGTGTGACGGCGCGGGCCACCCCGACGACGCCGACGTGAACACCTGTTCGCAGTGTAACGGACAGGGCCAACAGACGACCGTCCAGCAGACGCCGTTCGGCCGCGTCCAGCAGACCCAGACCTGTCCCGCCTGTGACGGCGAGGGCAAGACCTACAGCGAAGATTGTTCCGAGTGTCGCGGTAAGGGTCGCGTCCGCCGCACCCGCGACGTGACCATCAACATCCCCGCCGGATTCCGTGACGGCCAGCGCCTCCGGTACCGCGGCGAGGGCGAACCCGGCGAGAACGGCGGGCCGAACGGCGACCTCTTCGTCGAAGTCACCGTCCGCGACCACGACGAGTTCGAGCGCGACGGCGACGACCTGTACTACACTCATCCCGTCTCGTTCCCGCAGGCCGTCTTCGGTGCGACCGTCGAGGTACCGACTATCGACGGCGAAGAAGAACTGGACGTTCCGGCCGGAACCCAGAGCGGAACGACGTTCACCGTCTCGGGCGCGGGGATGCCGCACCTCGACAGCCGAGGTCACGGCGACCTGCACGTCGAGGTCCACGTCGTCACTCCCGAAGACCTCAACAGCGAGCAGCGCGAGGCGCTCAAGCAGTTCGCCGAGGCCGGTGGCGAAGAGGTCAAAGAAGGTCTCTTCCAGAAACTGAAGAACTCGCTGTAACGCGGCGGTCGATTCCGAGTCTCTCGTTTCGTCTTCGCCACTACGTTCACCTTTCTGCGGCCCCGAGTTCCTAGGGATGTCCTACACGAAGGCAAACTACCGCGACGTGGACGAACTCGCCGGGGCGCTGCACTTCATGCGCGGGCCGCTGGAGTGCGACACCGTCGGGTTCACCGTCGTCGAGTGCGACCCGGAGTGGACGGGGAAAGAACACGACCACGCAGAACTAGACCACGAGGAGGTCTACTTCCTCGTCTCGGGGAGTGCAACGATGGTTGTCGAGGGCGAGACGGTCGAACTCGAACCCGGCGACGCAATCCGCGTCTCGCCCGAAGCAACCCGGCAGTTGCGAAACGGGGACGAAGAGAGTATGCTCATCATCGCCGGCGCGCCGTGAGTTTTCGGGGCGTGAGCGGATGATGATTTTGTGCCAGTGGTCTATATTGGTTAATATGACGACACGCCGTGAGCTGCTCACCATGCTTGGGTCAAGTGTGCTGGTGCTAACCGCTGGGTGTTCGACGACCAGTGAGCAAGAAACTCGGAACACAATCGATGTTATCGTGAACAACAACCGTCGGGAGTCGCCAGCTGCAGTTACTGTCGAGCTCTTGAAAGACGATGCGACGGTATTTCACCAGTTTGTAACACTCCAAGCAGGACCGGATTCTGTGTCGAGGTCTATTGGTGCAGTTCGGGGGGTGCAGGACGAAGCTGAGGTGACTATCAAGGCGAGTCTTGAATCCCCTGCCAAAGAATCTTCTAAGACGATTGCTGCCGGATGTCTTCCAGATGATACACACACCGAAGTCATTGTAACAATCGCACCGGGAGATAATATCGAGATCTCCTCGAACGGTTGTGACCGATAAAAGACCGTGCCTTCGAGGCCTGCTCCGAGTACGATAGTGAGAGAATAGTCCACGTCTTTTTTCACACCGACTCCGTACGACCGGCTATGGACGTTATCGGCGACCTCATGGCACGGGACCGGCGGAGCGACCGACTCGCGCTTCGGGTCGATGGCCCCGGTCGAACCTACACGTACCACGACCTCATCACGACATCGTACAAGGCCGGTAACGTGCTTCGATATCTCGGCGTCCGAAAGGGCGGCCACGTCGCTATCGAACCGACCCTCCTTCCCGAACCGATACTGACGTTCCTCGGAGCGGCGCAACTCGGGGCGACCACGGCGTTTGACCCGCAGTTCGAGGCCCGAGCGACCGTCGTGGATGTCGAACGCGAATCCGAGTTCGAAGCCCTTCCGCCGGGCCAGAAACTCGCCGTCTTCGGCGGCCCGCCGACCAACTCGACCACGACGCACTGGGAACAGGAAGTCTGGAGCGAGAACCCCGCGGTCCACCCCGAAATCGTCGGCCCCGACGACCCGGCACTCGTCGCCGACCGAGAGTACACCCACGGCGACCTGCTCGGGGCGGCCGAGCGTGTCGTGTCCGACTTCGACCTCGACGAAGACGACACCGTGGCGGTTCGTGCGTCGCTCTCGCATCCCGGAACCGCCGTCGCTGGCATCCTCGCGCCGCTTCTCGCCGGGGGGACGATTCGCGTTCCCGACGGCGGCGACTCCGTCGAGACTGCACTCCTCGTCAGCGAGCAGGGGACCGAGTCGAACGCGCTCACACCGGACGAAGTCCTCGACGACTGAACCACGTCGAGTGTCAGATTCGGACTGAGTTGGACAGCACCGCCGGAGTCTGGACTGGATTCGACTTCCGCGCCGATGGTTGTTTCATGGCCAATATATTTATCAGTATGTTGTCCACTTAGTGACAACACACGCCATGTCAAGTTCTGGCACTACGTCGCTGTGGCAGCAGTACCGGTCTGTGAGTATCGTCTACCGAATCGGGGTGGCGTTCGTTCTGGGTTCGATTCTCGGTCTCGTCGTCGGTCAGCCCGCGACGGCGCTGAAGCCAGTCGGCGACCTGTTCGTTCGGTTGCTGAAGATGCTCATCGTCCCCATCGTTGTGTTCACGCTTCTGATGGGTGTTCGGCAACTCTCTCCGTCGTCACTCGGGCGCGTCGGGGGACAGGTCGTCGGCCTCTATGCTGTCACGTCGGCGCTCGCAGTAGCGATTGGACTGGGCGTGAGTAACTTCATCAGCCCCGGTTCTCGCGGGCTCCAACAACTGCTCGCACAAGCCGATGCCCGGAGTGCCGAGGCACCAAACGCGGCCGAGGTGATTCTGAACATCGTCCCGACGAACCCGCTGGGTGCGATGGCCGAGGGGAACGTGCTTCCGACGATTTTCTTTGTCGTGGTGTTCGGACTCGGCCTCTCGTTAGTCTGGGAGGAGACAGACGACGAGGCGGTTCGCTCCGGTATCGAGACGTTCTTCGACCTCGCGGACGCGGGAGCCGAGGCGATGTACAAGGTCGTCTGGGGCGTCATGGAGTTCGGTGTCGTCGGCGTCTTCGCGCTCATGGCGCACGTCTTCGGTAAGGCCGGTGTCGATGCGATTCTACCGTTCGCGCTTCTTATCGGGACGATGCTCGCGGCCGCCGTCGTCCACATCGGCGTCGTCTATCTCGGCGGTCTCGTGGTCGGATTCGCCGGTCGCTCGCCGGTTGCGTTCCTCTCGGGGTCGCGGGATGCGATGGTGACTGCCCTGAGCATTCGGTCGTCGTCGGGGACGCTCCCAGTCACGATGTCTGACGCCGACGAGAACCTCGGTATCGAAGAGCGCATCTACGGCTTTTCGCTCCCGCTCGGCGCGACCATCAACATGGACGGGACGGCCATGTACCAGGGTGTCGCGGCCATCTTCGCGGCTAACATCATGGGTGTGAGCCTCTCGTTCGCCGACCAGTTCGCGGTCGTCGCCGTGGCTGTCCTCGCAAGTATCGGAACCGCCGGAGTGCCGGGGTCCGGCCTCATCATGCTCACGTTGGTCCTCACGCAACTCGGCTTACCCCTCGAAATCGTCGGCCTCGTCGCGGGCGTCGACCCCATCCTCGACCGGATTCGAACGATGGTGAACGTCACTGGCGACCTCGCGGTGACGACCGTCGTCGCGAAGTGGAACAGCGCAGTCGACTTCACGGCCGAAGCGTGGAACGACGGCGTCGTCCCGTCGATAGCTGACTGAGGCGGCGCGCGTCAGGAAGCCGCGCGTTTCGGCACTCGTTCGAACATCGACTATTTGTGTCGGTGCCGCATCGCCTCACCCATGAGTGACACGACAGTCATTTCGGACGACCGCGTTTCCCTCCGCCCCGTCGAGCGCGACGACGCCGACCTCCTCCAGCGGTCGATGACCGACCCCGAGATTCGCATTCCACTCGGCTCCGACCTGCGGAACCGGCACGAGACGACCGAGTTCATCGAGGAGTACATCGAAGGCGACGACAACCTTTCTCTCGTGGTCGAAGCCGAGGGTGAACGAATCGGTATCGTCGCCGCGAAGAGCCTCACGCCCGTTCGACCGGGACTCGTCTACTGGTTCTTACCAGAGTATCACGGACAGGGGTACGGAACAGAGGCCGTCAGTTGCTTCGTCGAGTACGTCTTCCGAAACGTCGATTGCCACGGTGTCCACGCCGCCGCGTTCGACTTCAACGAGGGGTCCCGCGCCCTCCTCGAAGGACTTGGATTCACCGAAGAAGGACGGTTCAGAGAAGCACGATTCGTCGATGGGTCGTACGTCGACGTGGTTCACTTCGGCTTGCTGCGCCGCGAGTGGGAAGCACGCCAGTCAGACTGACGGGACAACTCCTCGCGGGAGCGCCAGCGGGACGCCAGCCTCAGGACGCCTGTTCGAGCTTTTCGAGCGCTTCGGGGTTCTCGATGCTGCTCATATCGCCGAGTTCTTCGCCCGCGTAGATGGAGGCGATAGCGCGGCGGATAATCTTGCCCGACTGCGTCTTCGGGAACTCGTCGACGAAGAGAATCTCGCGCGGGCGGAACGGCTTGCCGAGTTCCTCGCCGACGACGCCGCGGAGTTCTTCCCGCAGGTCGTCGCTCTCCTCGACGCCGTCTTCGAGGACGACGTAGGCGACGACGGCAGTGCCGGTGGTTTCGTCGTCAGCACCGACGGCGGCGGCCTGGTTCACGGCGTCGTGTTCGATGAGCGCGCCTTCGACCTCTGCGGGACCGACCTTGCGGCCGGCCACGTTGAGGGCGTCGTCGGCCCGGCCGTGGAGGAACCAAAAGCCGTCTTCGTCTTTCTGCGCCCAGTCGCCGTGGTCCCAGAGGTCGTCCCACGACGACCAGTAGGTATCGAGGTAGCGCTCGTCGCCGGACCAGAGGCTCTTGGTCATCGACGGACAAGAGTCGCGGGCGACGAGGAAGCCGCGTTCGTGGGTGTCGGCGATGGACTCACCCGAGGAGTCCACGATATCGATGTCCATCCCGAGGCCGGGGCCGCCCAGACTGCACGGCTTGAGGGGTTGGGTCGGCATCGGCATGAGGAAGCACCCACAAATTTCGGTCCCACCGGAGATGTTGATGATGGGTGCCTCGCTCCCACCGACGTTCTCGTAGAACCACACCCACGATTCGGGGTCCCACGGCTCGCCCGTGGACCCGAGGAGCCGAAGACTCGACAGGTCGTGTTTTTCGACGTGTTCGTCGCCGTACTTGCGGAGCGCGCGGATTGCCGTCGGCGAGATACCGAAGGTGGTGAGACGGTGGCGCTCTATCATCTCCCAGAAGCGGTCCGGTTCCGGGTAGTCGGGCGCGCCCTCGTACATGAAGATGGTTCCGGCGAAGGTGTGGTTCCCGATGAGCGTCCACGGTCCCATCATCCAGCCGATATCGGAGACCCAGAAGAAGCGGTCTTCGGGTTTCTGGTCGAAGCCGAAGTGAATCTCTTTGGCCGTCTGCATCTGGACGCCCGCGTGAGTGTGGACGATGCCTTTCGGCTTGCCGGTCGTCCCCGAGGAGTACAGGAGCATCGACTCGGCGTCCGACGGGAGTTGCTTCGTCTCGTACTCCGCAGCAGCCTCGCCGACGGTGTCGTCCCACCACTCGTCGCGCTCGTCGTGCCACGGGATGTCGGTTTCGCCGCCTTCGCCGTCTTCGAACCGCTGGTAGACGACCGTGTGTTCGACGCACCCGGCTTCCTCGATGGCTTCGTCGGCGGTCTCCTTCAGGCGAACCTCCGAGCCACGGCGGTAGAAGCCGTCTGCGGTAAAGAGCACCGAGCACTCGGGGTCTTCGAGACGGGTCGCCGTGGCGTCGACGCCGAACCCGGAGAAGATGGGGACGGCGATAGCGCCGACTTTGAAACACCCATAGAGGATGGAGATAACTTCGGGAACCATCGGCATGTAGAGCCCGACCGTGTCACCAGTACCGATGCCGTAGGATTCGAGGACGTTGGCGACGCGGTTTGCTTCCCGGTAGAGGTCGTGGTAGGTCTGTTCGACGACCTCGCCGTCTTCGCCTTCCCAGATGCAGGCGACGCGGTTTCGGTCCGGCGAGTCGACTGCGGCGTGGCGGTCCAGCACGTTGTGGGCGATGTTGATTTCGCCGCCGGGGTACCAGTCTGTGAACTGTGGTCCCTCGCTGTTATCGCGCACCTCGTCGTAGTCTTCGTAGAAGTCGATGCCGAGATAGTCGACGAGTTCGTCCCAGAACCACTCGACGCCGGAGGCCCCCACACCCGGCATCTCGGTCGTGGTCCGCTCGATGAGTTCGTCGTAGTCGTCGATGTCGTACGCCCGCATGAACTTCGTCACGTTGGCGTCGTCGACGAATTCCGGGTCCGGTTCGTGCACCACCGTGTCGGTATCGGGTACGTCCATAAACCGACATACCGCGACGGCAACCAAGAATCTTTACTGTCTTTCATTTGGAATCCGGGCGGCAACCGACGATTGGGTGGTTCGCCCGGGGTGTTTTTGTCGGCCCGTCAGCTATACTGCACTATGTACGTCCGGGATGCCAAGAACCGAGACGAGGTCTGGTTGCTCGACGCGCTCGAGGAACTGGGGTTCGACGATGGCGCGTTTCGGTCCCGCGACTACGTCATCGCGCTCGACGAAGAAACCAACGAGAAGGCCGGATTCGGCAGGATTCGCGTCCACAAGGGCGACGATCCGTTCTGCGAGATAACGTGTGTCGGCGTACCCGAGCGATGGCGACGGCAGGGCGTCGGCGCACACGTCATCGAACGCCTCGTCGACCGGGCCAGCGCCGAAGGATTCGACACGGTCTACGGCTTTTCGTCGGCGTATCGGTACTGCACGCAGTTGGGATTCGACCCCGTGGACGCTCGTGACCTTCCGGACGAGGTGCACGAGCGCCTCGAACAGGTCAAAGCGGACGACTCAGACGCCATCGCGGTGCGCCTCGACCGCGACGAGTTCGCCATGCCGGAGCGACTCCGAGAGCGATTCAAGTCGGCGGCGCCGATGGCCGACTCCGGTGCCGGAGAGTCTGAACTCTCGGCGGAAGACTTCGGCTACGACGAGGAGACGCCGACGAAGTATTCGACGAACCTCCGACGGTGAACCCGGATTTCAGGTTCGGTCTTCGAGGAAGTCGGTGCTGAAGACAATCCACGACAGCACGCTACAGAACAGAATCGGCGGGAGGATGGCGAATCCCCACAGGGGTTCGAGTCCCTGAAGTAAGATGAGGACCACGTCTGCGAGTCCGAGCGCCAGAAACGGTGCTGTCGCCAGCGCGGCGCGCTTTCGGTTTTTTCCGCCCTCTTCTTCCGGGAGCGGACCGGGTCCGGACTCATCGGACGAAGTCGGCGTCGAGGTCGACGAGGGCGCGTCCATGCTCGTCCCTCGGGCGTGGACGGAAAAAAGCAGTGCCCTTTCGTTCTGCGACGTGTTCGATTCGGTCAGTTCGTCTCAGGCCTCTTCGAGACGCGACGCGAACTCGACGAGACCGAACAGCGCACCGAGGGCGAACACCGAGACGACCATCCCGTAGAGGGCGAACGCGACGGGCGTCGTCGGCAGCGACAGCACGCCGAACAGTTGTATCGACTCGGTGACTTGCCCGCCGTTTTCTCCGATAAACACGCCGAGGATACCCGAGATGAGGACGACACTCACACCGATGACGAGGAAGACCCGCCGACCGCCCATTCTATCGCTCACGACGCGGGCTAGTGGCCGAACCGTATAGTCCCTTGCGGGATTGGGTAGCCCACGTAACGAGACTGCCCACGAGACGAACCACATAAGCGACACCGCACGAATTCCGCGACACGATGCCCGAAGCACTCGTCGAACGCGCCCGCGACGCTCTCGACAACGCCTACACCCCGTACTCCGAGTACACCGTCGGTGCGGCCCTCCGAACCGCCGACGGCAGCGTCTTCGTCGGCTGTAATATCGAGAACGCGAACTACTCGAACAGCCTCCACGCCGAGGAAGTCGCCATCGCCGAAGCCGTCAAGAACGGCCACACGGAGTTCGACCGTATCGTCGTCACCTCGGGGGCGCGAGACGGCGTCACCCCCTGTGGGATGTGTCGCCAGACGCTCGCGGAGTTCGCCGACGAAGACCTCGAAATCGTCTGCGACCTCGGCGGCGAGGAGACGGCCGAGTACACCCTCGGCGAACTGCTCCCGAACACCATCTCACTCGACACGCTCGAAGCGGCCGCCGAAAAGCGCGACGCAGAGGAGTAGACTGCGGAACGCAAGAATTTCCATCGTCCCCCCGGGAGTACCCACATGAACGACAGTGAGGACCCGAACGCAGAGGTCCAGTACCACCTCGAAGTCGGTCCCGAGGACCTCGCGGACGCCGTGTTGCTCCCCGGGAACCCGGAGCGTGTCGACAAAGTAACTGCCCTCTGGGAGGACCACGAGGAGAAGGCCTACCACCGCGAGTACCGAACCGCGACGGGCACTTACGACGGGACGCCTATCTCCGTCACCTCGACGGGTATCGGAAGTCCCTCCGCAGCTATCGCCGTCGAAGAACTCGCTCGCGTCGGTGTCGATACCTTCATCCGCGTCGGTTCGTGCGGTGCGATTCAGCCCGAGATGGACGTCGGCGACCTCGTCATCACGTCCGGTGCCGTCCGACAGGAAGGAACCTCGAAAGAGTACGTCCGCGAGGACTACCCCGCCGTTGCCGACCACGAAGTCGTCTCCGCCCTCGTCGCCGCCGCCGAGCGTCTCGGCTACGACTACCACGTCGGACTGACGATGAGCGCCGACTCGTTCTACGCCGGACAGGGTCGTCCCGGATTCGAGGAGTTCCGCGCCGCAGGGTCGGACTCGCTCGTCGAGGAACTCCAGAACGCGAACGTGAAGAACATCGAGATGGAGGCCTCTGCACTGCTCACCATCGCCAACGTCTACGGACTCCGCGCCGGTGCGGTCTGTTCTGTCTACGCGAACCGCGTCACCGGCGAGTTCCGAACCGAAGGCGAGTCCCGCGCGGCCGAAGTCGGGAGCCTCGCCGTCCACCTCCTCGCAAAGATGGACGAGGTGAAACGCGAGGCTGGCGTCGAACAGTGGCATCCGGGCCTGTCGCTGGAGTGAACACACACGAATCCGAGTAAATCGACAACCGTCGAAGTAGAATTTCGACGACTCGGGCGGTGTAGCCGTCAAATCGGCGCGAATTGGGAGCGCGTTTCAAAGCCCCTTTATCTAATGACTACACAGACGACGACATGAGTACACAGGTCGTCGTTCTCGGCTCCGGGTACGCCGGTGCCGGTGCCGTAAAGCGCCTCGAAGAAGAACTCGGGTACGACGCGGAACTGACGTGGGTCGCCGAACACGACTACCACCTCGTGCTGCACGAGGTCCACCGTTGCATTCGCGACCCGAGCGTCGAATCGAGCATCGCAATTCCCATCGACGACGTGAAATCGCCCGAGACGAACTTCGTCAAGGGTCGCGCCACGAACGTCGACGTCGACGAGCGCGTCGTCGAACTCGAAGGTGGCGACACGGTCGACTACGACTATCTGCTGGTCGCTATCGGCTCTTCGACCGCGTTCTTCGGCATCGATGGCCTCAAAAAGTACGCCCACCAGCTCAAGGGCCTCGACGACGCCCGCGAGATTCACCAGGACATCAAACAGGCGTCGGCCGACGCCTCCCGTGATGACCCCGCGAAAATCGTCATCGGCGGTGCCGGCCTCTCCGGTATCCAGACGGCCGCCGAGGTCGCCGAGTACCGCGACCAGAACCGCGCACCCATCGATATCCAACTCGTCGAAGGGATGGACGAAATCTTCCCGGGCAACGACCCAGAGCTACAGGGTGCACTCCGCAAGCGCCTCGAAGCGCTCGACATCGAGATTCTGAGGGGCGACTTCATCTCGAACGTCGACGAGGAGACGGTCTACATCGGCGGCGGCGAGGACGAAGACCCCGACGAACTCGCCTACGACGTGCTCGTCTGGACCGGCGGTATCACCGGCCAGCCCGAAGCACAGGACGTCGACCTCGAACAGGACGAGCGCTCGCACCGCTTCTACGCGGAAGACGACTTCCAGACGAGCGACGACCGCATCTTCGCGGTCGGTGACTGTGCTCTCGTCGAGCAGGGTGCCGACAACGTCGCGCCCCCGACGGCACAGGCCGCCTGGGACGCTGCTGACGTCGCTGGCGAGAACGTTGCCCGCGCCATGGAAGGCCGCCCGCTCAAGCGCTGGTCGTTCACCGACAAGGGGACGGTCATCTCCATCGGTCACGACGCCGTCGCTCACGCGGTCAAGTTCCCGGTCGTCGGCGAGTTCCCCGTCAACGTCTTCGGCGGCCCGCTCGCTCGCGTCCTGAAGAAGGGTATCGCCGCGAACTGGATTGCCGACGTGACGACGGTCAACCACGCACTCTCTGCGTGGAGCGACCTCTAAGCAGCCCCTCCCAACCACGCGGTCTCACGTATCGGACTGTTTTTTGACGAACGTTTGATTATTTATCCAGCCAGCGAAGCACTGATTCGACCCGACGACGACTCGGATTGAGCAGTGGCTCGGAGCGGAGAAAAGAGAGAAAGAAAGGCGACAGTTAGTGCTGTGCGTCGCCGACAGGAGCCTTCATGTCGTCGATGCGCAGGATGAGGATATTGCTGGTGTCGTCCTTTCCGTCGAGAGTACCGTCGACGACGAGCCTCGAAAGCGGCGTCGGGCCGACGCGGACCTTGTCGCCTTCGTGGAAGTCGCGGACGGAGCCCTGCACGTGAATCTCGGCGCGGCAGAGTTCGGGGTGGTGAACGCTCGACAGGTCGACTTCGTCGACGTTTGCGCCTTCGACGAGTTCGTCGTTGTGGAACAGCGGGACGGACGCCGGCTCGTCCATCTTCTCGACGTCGAGTGCTTCGTATGCGTTCGCAGTCGGCTTGTAGCCGCCTTTCGGACCTGGTACACCTTCGACGAGCTGCAGTGCTTTCAGGCTCTGCATCTGGTTTCGAATCGTCCCGGGGTTACGGTTTACCTCTTCGGCGATGTCCTCGCCCTTGACCGCATCTTCCGACTCGCGGTAGAGATTGATGAGTGCCGTGAGGATTGTTTTCTGACTCGATGTCAGTTCGATTGATGACATGGAGAGTGGTTGGCGACATACGTCCTTAAATGCGATGGATGAGGGGTCGAATCTACCGTTTGTCTAATTTACAACCATTATACACTCATGAATGTTTATTTTGGTCTGACGATTCGGTGGTGGGATGACGATAGCACTTTACGTCAGACGAGTGTTGAGTCGACCATGAACGGAAAGCGAGTCCTCGTCACTGGTGGTGCTGGCTTCATTGGATCGAACCTCGCGAACCACCTCGCGGAGGACAACGAGGTCGTCGCCGTCGACGACCTCTATCTCGGTACGCCGGAGAATCTCGACGACGGCGTCGAGTTCCACGACGTGAGCGTCCTCGACGACGACCTGCCGACCGAGGGTGTCGACGTGGTGTTCCACCTCGCGGCCCTCTCGTCGTACACGATGCACGAAGAGAACCCGACGAAGGGTGCTCGTGTCAACGTCGAAGGCTTCGTGAACACGGTCGAACAGGCTCGTGACGACGGCTGTGACACCGTCGTCTACGCCTCCACGTCTTCGATTTACGGGTCGCGAACCGAGCCGTCTCCCGAAGACATGCCCGTCGAGGCACGAACCGGGTACGAGGCGTCGAAACTCGCCCGCGAGCGCTACGCCGAATACTTCCACAACCACTACGACATGCACCTCGCCGGCCTGCGATTCTTCTCCGTCTATCAGGGCTTCGGTGGGGCAGAAGAACACAAAGGCGAGTACGCCAACACCATCGCGCAGTTCGCCGACAAAATCGCCAACGGCGAGCGTCCCGAACTGTTCGGCGACGGAACACAGACTCGCGACTTCACCCACGTCGACGACATCGTTCGCGGCATCGAACTCGCCGCCGAGCACCGTCTGCAGGGTATCTACAACCTCGGAACGGGCGAGAGCTACACGTTCAACGAGATGGTTCGGATGATAAACGAGACACTCGGCACCGACGTGGACCCGAAGTACATCGAGAACCCACTCGACGTGTACGTCCACGACACGATGGCCGACAGCACGAAGATTCGCGAAGCGACCGGCTGGGAACCCCAGATTTCGTTCGAAGAGGGTGTCCGTCGGGTGTGCGAACCGTACCTCGACGACTAAGTTCTCGGACCCGCTGCCTCACCAATACTGCCTCGCGGTCTCTTCTAATCGACACGTAGACGTGCGGAAGGAGGCGAATAGTAGATACAATTGTTTAGTATTCCGATGCCACTAAATCACGTGCCCGATAGCTTCAACCATGAACCAGCAGACCCGGATTATCGGTGTTCCGACCGACTACGGAGCGAATCGACGCGGCGTCGACATGGGTCCGTCTGCCATCCGCTACGCCGGATTGGCGAAGCAGCTCGAAGCCGCCGGTGTAATCCCGACCGACGCGGGTGACCTCGCGGTCCCCCACCACGCGATTCACGACGCAGATGCGGGCGGAGAGAACGCGAAGCACATCAACGAAGTCGAGGAAGTCTGTACGGCACTCGCCGACGCCGTCTCGGGTGCCCTCGCTGAAGGTGCGACACCGCTCGCTATCGGTGGCGACCACTCCATCGCAATCGGCTCGATGGTCGGAAGCGCCCGTGACGCCGACATCGGTGTCGTCTGGTTCGACGCCCACGGCGACTTCAACACGCCGGAGACCTCTCCGTCGGGCAACGTCCACGGCATGCCGCTGGCCGCCGCGCTCGGTATCGGCGACTTCGAGGGCGTCGAGTGGGCGAACGCCGACGGCCTCAAGGAGGAAAACGTCGCTATCGTCGGCCTCCGCGACGTCGACGAAAACGAGACCGCAGCGATTCACGACAGCGACGTGACCGCCTACACGATGTCCGATATCGACGAACGCGGCATCACCGAGATTACGCAGGAAGCACTCGACATCGCCACGAACGGCACCGACGGCATCCACGTCAGTCTCGACCTCGATTGGCTCGACCCCCGCGAGGCACCCGGTGTCGGAACGCCCGTTCGGGGCGGTGCGACCTACCGCGAGGCTCACGCGGCGATGGAACTCGTCGCCGACTCGGGGGCGATGCGCTCGCTCGAACTCGTCGAAGTCAACCCCATTCTCGACGAGCACAACGAGACGGCCACGCTCGCGACCGAACTCGCCGCCAGCGCCTTCGGCAAGAGCATCCTCTGATGGCAGCACCCCGAGAAGCGCCGGCACCCCACGACCTCGCCGCGGGCGTCGTCGTCATTCAGGACGATGGCATCCTCGCGGTGTACGAGAAAGGACGCTGGGGATTGCCGAAAGGCGGGTCCGAACCCGGGGAGTTCTTCTTCGAAACGGCCTCGCGCGAGGCTGAAGAGGAGACCGGCGTCCCCGTCGAGGTGCAGTCGCTCGCGTTCACGAGTGAGATTCGCGGTCCGGACCGCCGTATCTATCTCCAGCGGTTCTACCACGCAACCCCCACCGAGGACGTCGAACCCGCCCCGAGCGACCCGGACGACGAAATCGAGGAGGCGGCGTACCTCCCGCTTTCGGAACTCGGGACGACGCTCACCTACCGCCCGCGGGTCGAACCCCTCCGCGAGTGGCTCAGAGACCGCAAACCACGACACTACACCTACGACCTGACGAGCGAACCGTCGCACGTCGACGAGTAGGTGGCACCGTGTCGTCCGGCGAGACGGCATATATTTACAATTCGGTTGTCACTTTTTGGTGATGAGTCACAGGACGCTCCCGTCGCTCGTCGGTCTTCTCGTGACGGTGCTTGTCGGTGGTGGGCTCTACTGGTTCGCCGAAAACCTTGGCTTGGCGCTTGCCACGGGGATTACATGGGGTGGCGGGGTCGCCATCATGCTGTACACTGCGCGGCGCTTTCCGTCTCTGTACGCCAGAGACACGAGTGACAATACACGATGGCTCGTACTCGGTACTGTACTCCTTACTGTCCCCGCGACCGTCGGTCTCGGTTCGTCGTTTCCCCTCCCGTTCGACCTCCGTGTCGGACTCCAGTTTCTCGTTATCGGCACTGGATTCGTCGGAATCGCGGTTGCGACGGTCGCGGAACTGGAGCGAAACACGGCGTGAGACTGAGGGACCGAGTATTTGAACTGTCGCACGTTGGGGTGTGGGAATAGCTGGCCGCGAAGTCGCTCTCACGGTAGGCTTCTCCTCGAAAGGAGGCAGTTATTTATCATCGAATTAGGGTTACTGGCCGTATGGAGCGCACGTCTCTCGTTTGGCTCGTCGGCCTTCTCGTGGCGATGCTCGTGAGTAGTGGACTCTACTGGTTTGCGAATACTATCGGGTTGGCGGTGGCGACGGGGCTGGTTTGGGGAACCGGGGTCGCAACCATACTGCACATCGGATGGCACTATCCATCTTACACCACGGGAGACGAGTGGGGAGACAAACGGTGGACTGGACTCAGTACCGGTCTCGTCACGCTCGCTGCGACAATCGGCGTGAGTCCGACGCTCCCCGTCCGGTCGGAACTACGTCTCGGCCTCGGCTTTCTCGTCGTCGGCGTCGGGTTCGTCGGCTACACGGCGGCCACCATGGCAGAGATAGAACGAAACACGGCGTGAGACTGCGTCGTCGCCACTCACGAAACAGATACTAAAAGAAAATCCCGGCGTCTCCGGGGCTCGAATTACTCTTCGTCCGCGACTGCTTCGACTTCGGCGTCGGCGTCAGCCTCGGTTTCCGCGTCCGCGTCGTCTTCGAGTTCTTCGTCTTCGGTCGTCATCTTCGGTGGAATCACGTCCACGGAGGCGACGGCGTCGCCCGCGTCGAGGTCCATGACGATGACGCCCATCGTGTTGCGGCCGACCGTCGAGATATCTTCGACGGGCGTCCGGACGATTTGCCCCTCGTCGGACATGACGACGAGGTGGTCGCCCTCGCCGACCGTGTTGATGGCGCAGACGGGACCGTTGCGCTCGTTGGCCTTGATGTCGATGAGGCCCTTCCCGTTCCGCGATTGGGCGCGGTAGGCGTCGAGGTCGGTGCGCTTGCCGTACCCGTTTTCGGTGACGGTCAGAATCCAACTGTGGTGGTCCTGGTCGATGGCGGCGACACCGGCGACCTTGTCGTCGCCTTCGAGTTTGATGCCGCGAACGCCGCGGGCCGAGCGGCCCATCGCCCGGACTTCGTCCTCGTGGAAGCGGATGGACATCCCCTGCTCGCTGCCGATGACGAGGTCGCGGGTGCCGTCTGTGACCTCCACGTCGACGAGTTCGTCGTCCTCGTCGAGTTTGGTGGCGATGATACCCGTCGAGAGGATGTTCTGGAACTTGTCGACGTGGGTGCGCTTGATGTAGCCGTTTCGCGTCACCATCGTCAGGTAGCCCTCGATTTCTTCGAGGTCGTCGCAGTTGACGACGGCCGTAATCTCCTCGCCATCGTCGAAGTCCAAGAGGTTGACCGCGGACTTCCCGCGGGCCGTGCGGGACATCTCCGGCACCTGGTAGGCCTTGAGTTGGTAGACCTGTCCGTGGTTGGTGAAGCACAACAGGTCGTCGTGGGTGTTCGCGACGAACACCGACGAGACGCTGTCGCCTTCCTTCAGGTCCGTGCCGATGATTCCCTTCCCACCGCGTCGCTGGGCGCGGAAGCGCGAGACGGGCATGCGCTTGATGTAGTCGTCTTCGCTGACGACGACGACCACGTCTTCCTCGGCGATGAGGTCGGCGCGGGTGACTTCGCCCGTGTTGGCGACGAACGAGGTGCGCCGGTCGTCGGCGTACTCGTCTTTGATGTCGAGGAGTTCGTCCTCGATGACGGCGTCGAGTTCGTCTTGGTCGGCGAGGATGGTCTCTAAGCGCTCGATGGTCGCTTGGACCTCTTCGTACTCGTCTTCGATTTCGGCCGCTTCCATCGAAGTGAGCGAGCCGAGTTGCATCGCGACGATGTGGTTCGCCTGGTCCTCCGAGAAGTCGAACGACGGGAGCGGTTCGCCGTCGACTTCGACGACGACGTCGCCGCGGAGAGCGGCTTTCGCGTCGTCACGGCTCTCGGAGTTCCGAATCGTCTCGACCACGGCGTCGATGTTTTCGAGGGCCTTCAGTCGGCCTTCGAGGATGTGCGCGCGGTCTTCGGCCTCGGCGAGTTCGTACTCGGAGCGGCGGCGAACGACCTCGCGGCGGTGGTCGAGATAGTGCTCCAGCGTCTCCTTCAGCGTGAGGACCTGCGGTTGGCCGTCGACGAGCGCGAGGTTGATGACGCCGAAGGTGGATTCGAGGTGATTGTCGAGAAGCTGATTCTTGACGACTTCGGCCATCGCGCCGCGCTTGAGTTCGATGACGACGCGGATGCCGTCGCGGTCGGACTCGTCGCGGATGTCGCGGATGCCTTCGATTTTCCCGGCGTTGACGTCGTCGGCGATGCGCTCGATGAGGCGGGCCTTGTTCTCCTGATACGGGAGTTCGTTGACGACGATTCGGCCTTCCTCTTCGTCGACCTCGTAGTCGGCGCGGACGCGGATTCGCCCGCGACCCGTCTTGTACGCCTTGTGGACTGCGTTGCGGCCGACGATGTTCGCGCCGGTCGGGAAGTCGGGACCCTTGACGTGCTCCATCAGGTCCGAGACGGTCGTGTCGGGGTTCTCGATGAGTTCGACGGTCGCGTCGATGACCTCACCGAGGTTGTGCGGCGGGATGTTCGTGGACATCCCGACCGCGATACCGGAGGACCCGTTGACGAGCAGGTTCGGGAACGACGACGGGAGTACCGTCGGTTCCTGCTTGCGGTCGTCGTAGTTGGACTGGAAGTCGACGGTGTCCTTGTCGATGTCCGCGAGGAGTTCCTCCGCGATGGGAGCCATACGGGCTTCCGTGTAGCGCATGGCGGCCGGCGGGTCGCCGTCGACCGAACCGAAGTTCCCCTGACCATCGACGAGCGGGTAGCGCATGGAGAAGTCCTGCGCCATACGCGCGAGGGCGTCGTAGATAGCGGAGTCACCGTGCGGGTGGTAGTCACCCATCGTTTCGCCCACGATGGACGAGGACTTGCGGTGCGACGAGTGGGCGGTCACGCCCGCCTCGTTCATCGCATAGAGGATACGCCGGTGAACCGGCTTGAGACCGTCGCGCACGTCGGGGAGCGCGCGACCCGCGATGACCGACATCGCGTAGTCGATGTACGACTGTTCCATCTCGTCTTCGATGCGAGCGTTCTTTACTTCCGCCGCGATGCCCGCGTCGGGTTCGAAAGAATCTGGTGCGTCAGAACTCATATCAGATGTCTACCCACTCGGCGTCCGTCGCGTGGTCCTTGATGAACTGCTTTCGAGGCTCCACTGCGTCGCCCATCAGGATACTAAACATTCGGTCGGCCGCGGCCGCGTCCTCGACCGTGATGCGCTTGAGCACGCGGTTTTCCGGGTTCATGGTCGTCTCCCAAAGCTGGTCGGGGTTCATCTCTCCGAGTCCCTTGAACCGCTGGACCTGCGTGGGATTGCCGTTGCATTTCTCTTCGATGAGACGGTCGCGGTCCTCCTCGGTCATCGCGTCGTAGGTGTTGCCGCGGTAGCGAACGCGGTACAGCGGCGGTTGCGCGGCGTACACGTAGCCCGCTTCGATGAGGGGGCGCATGTGCCGATACAGAAGCGTCAAGAGCAGCGTTCGGATGTGTGCCCCGTCGACGTCGGCGTCCGTCATCAGGATGATGCGCTGATAGCGGACATCGTCGATGTCGAACTCGTCGCCGATACCGGCACCGATGGCGGTGATGAGCGCGCGAACTTCGTTGTTTTCGAGGATGCGGTCGAGACGGTGTTTCTCGACGTTCAGAATCTTCCCCTTGATGGGGAGAATTGCCTGGAACTCCCGGTCTCGGCCCTGCTTCGCAGAGCCACCCGCGGAGTCGCCCTCCACGACGAACAGTTCGGACTTCGATGGGTCGCGGCTCTGACAGTCGGCGAGTTTGCCGGGCAGTGCGGTCGATTCGAGCGCGGACTTGCGGCGCGTCAGTTCCTCGGCCTTCTTCGCGGCCTTGCGGGCGCGGGCGGCCTCGACCGCTTTCGAGATGATTGCCTTCGCCATGTCCGGGTTCTCCTCGAAGTACGTGCCCAGTTTCTCGTGGGTCGTACTCTCGACGATACCCCGAACTTCGGAGTTGCCGAGTTTCGTCTTCGTCTGGCCCTCGAACTGCGGGTCGGGGTGCTTGACTGAGATAACGGCGGTAAGCCCCTCGCGAACGTCTTCGCCGCGGAGGTTGTCGCCGTCGAGGTCCGAGAGCATCCCCTCGGAGTTCGCGTAGTCGTTGACGACCCGTGTGAGGGCGGTCTTGAACCCAGTCAGGTGAGTCCCGCCTTCGCGGGTGTTGATGTTGTTAGCGAAGGCGTGAATCGACCCTTGCAGTTCGTCGGTCGCCTGTAAGGCGACTTCGACCGCGATACCCTCGGTCTCGTCTTCGTAGTAGATGACGTCTTCGTGGAGGGCGGTCTTCGTCTCGTTGAGGTACTCGACGAACTCGCGGATGCCGCCTTCGAACATGAAGGTGCTCGACTCCTCGCTCCGTTCGTCTGTGAGCGAGATTTCGACGCCGGAGTTGAGGAAGGCGAGTTCGCGAAGACGCGTTTCGAGCGTCTTGAACGTGAAATCAGTCGTCTCGAAGATTTCGCCGTCCGGCCAGAAAGTGATGGTCGTCCCCGTCTCTTCGTCGGGTTCCATGTCGCGGACCTTCTCGAACGCACCCTGAACAGGTTCGCCCTTCTCGAAGCGGTGGTGCCAGACGGCTCCGTCGCGCATGATTTCGACTTCGAGTTCCGTCGAGAGCGCGTTGACGACGGAGACGCCGACGCCGTGGAGGCCGCCGGAGACCTGATAGGATTTGTTGTCGAACTTCCCACCGGCGTGGAGGACGGTCATGATGACCTCGACGGCGGGTCGATTGTACTGTTCGTGCGTGTCTACCGGGATGCCGCGGCCGTTGTCGGCGACGCTGACTGACCCGTCCTCGTGGAGGGTCACTTCGATAGCGTCGCAGTACCCTGCTAGTGCCTCGTCGATGGAGTTGTCGACGACTTCGTAAACAAGGTGATGAAGACCACGGGAATCGGTAGAACCGATGTACATCGCCGGACGTTTTCGAACGGCTTCGAGCCCTTCGAGAACCTGAATTTGTCCGGCCCCGTACTCGTTTTCCTGTGACATCTGAACAGGTCTAAGACACCTCGTCCCTTAAAGCCTCGCACGCGCGGGCGCGTACTACTTACCGACTCGTCGCTTGGGACAACTCCCTGTGATTTGCGAATCTCTATCACGGTCCCGTTGGCTGAAAAATGCTAGCAAGCGGCGACATCGTACCGCTGTTCACTTTCACTCTGCTGCCGGTGGGTACTTAACGCGGGACTGGGTAGATGCGCAACAGGAAATGACCTCGTTCCAGTCGACACTCGGCGACGAATCGGGGATTGCAGAGGAGCTGGCGAAAGGCCAGCGAGAGATCTCCATCGCCGAGTTCTTCGAGAAGAACAAGCACATGCTGGGCTTCGACAGCGGAGCCCGAGGGTTGGTGACCGCCGTCAAGGAGGCTGTGGACAACGCGCTCGACGCCACCGAAGAGGCGGGTATTCAGCCCGACATCTACGTCGAAATCAGCGAAGTAGACGACTACTATCGCCTCGTCATCGAAGACAACGGGCCGGGCATCACGAAGGAACAGGTGCCCAAAGTGTTCGGGAAACTCCTCTACGGTTCTCGTTTCCACGCACGCGAACAGTCCCGTGGTCAGCAGGGTATCGGTATCTCTGCGGCGGTTCTCTACTCCCAACTGACAAGCGGGAAGCCCGCCAAGATTACCAGTCGCACGCAGGGGTCCGCCGACGCCGAATACTTCGAACTCGTCATCGACACCGACAAGAACGAACCGGAGATTCGCGACGAGAAGACCACTTCGTGGGACCGCCCCCACGGCACTCGCATCGAACTGGAGATGGAGGCCAACATGCGCGCCCGCCAGCAACTCCACGACTACATCCAGCACACGGCGGTCGTCAACCCGCACGCGCGCCTCGAACTCCGCGAACCCGGGCTCGACGAACCGATGAAGTTCGAGCGGGCGACCGACCAACTCCCCCAGCAGACAGAGGAGATTCGCCCGCACCCCCACGGCGTCGAACTCGGGACGCTCCTGAAGATGCTCGGTGCGACCGAATCGTACTCTGTCTCCGGCTTCTTACAGGAAGAGTTCACTCGCGTCGGCGCGAAGACGACCGAGAAAATCATCGACTCGTTCCGCGACCGGCACTTCGGCCGCGAGATGACGTGGAAGACGCCGTCGTCCCGCGAGGCGGACGACCTCGTCGAAACCATCGAAGACGCCGTCGCCAACAAGGGACAGGAGGCGACGACCGCATTCGCCGAGGAACTGGTCGATATCGTCACCGGAAAGGACCGAATCGCACACGGTGAACTGCTCACCATCGTCGGCAACGTCGCCGAGTCGGTCGGCGACGACACGGGCAAGACCTTCGGCGACACGGTCCAGGAAAACATCGTCGAGGCGGTTTGGCCCGTCCTCACTGAGGACCGCGAAAGCGACGTGTACGCCATCGTCGACGACGTAACCACGACCCAGAAGGACGACGCCGGCAAGGTGTCGATGGCGCGTTCCATCGCCACGCAGTTCGCCGAGACGACCGGCCCGACCGACCGCGCTACCTACGACGACGTGGAGGACTTCGTCTCGTGGGCGGCCGAGCGAACCAAGGAACGCGAAGACGAGACCTACGGCGAGACGGCCCGCGAGAAGATTGCGGACGCCGTCTGGTCGCGCATGCGCACGGTCGAAGACGACGTTCCGAAGGTCCGCGACATCGCCGACAACCGGGATATCGCCCGCGACCTGCTCGAAGCGATGCGCGAGACGGACATCCTCGCGCCGCCGACGGACTGTCTGTCGCCCATCACGTCCGAACTCGTCGAAGCCGGGCTCAAAAAGGAGTTCGACGCCGACTTCTACGCGGCCGCGACCCGCGACGCGGAAGTCCACGGCGGCGACCCGTTCATCGTCGAGGCCGGTATCGCCTACGGCGGCGACATCAAATCCGACGGCAGCATCGACCTGTTGCGCTTTGCGAACCGCGTCCCGCTCGTCTATCAGCGCGGTGCGTGTACCATCACGCACGTCGTGAAGGACATCGGCTGGCGGAACTACGGTCTCGACCAACCCGGCGGCAGCGGGATGCCGAAAGGACCGGCCGTGCTTATGGTCCACGTCGCGTCCACGAACGTCCCCTTCACGAGCGAGTCCAAGGACGCGCTCGCCGACGTGCCGGCGATTCAAGACGAAGTCGAACTCGCTATCCGCGAGGCCGCCCGCGAACTCAAGTCGTACCTCTCGAAGCGTCGCTCGCTCCAGAAGCGCCGCCAGAAACAGGACGTTATCGGCCGCATCCTCCCGCAGATGGCGACGAAGCTCTCGGAGGTTACCGGCCGCGAAGAGCCGAAAATCGACGGCGCGCTCGCCCGCATCATGAACAACGTCAGCGTCGAGCGGACTATCGAAGACGGGACGGTCACGCTCACGGTCACGAACTACTCCAGCACGAACGAGTCGCCGGATATCACCGACATCCTCGACGTCGAGCCGTTGGGGCTGAACGGCGAGGCGAACGTCGTCGACCTCGACGGCGAGTGGTTCGTCAAGTGGAATCCGACGGTGGCCGCGGGTGAGTCCGAGACGCTCACCTACTCGGTCGAACAGGACGCGTCGTTCGACATCAACGTCGACGGCGTCGAGACGGAGAAACTCACGGTGAACGCATAATGGCATCCGATTCAAAAACCGCAGAGGAACTCGCCCGCGAACGACTCATCGACCTCGCGGCGGAGTTCTACGACCAGTTCGACAACGGGGAGATTCCGACGATGACGCTCCCCACGCGGACGAAGAGCAACATCGAATACGACGAAGACTCGAACGTCTGGGTCTACGGCGACCGAACCTCGACCCGGTCGGCAAACAGCGTCCGCGGCGCGCGGAAACTCCTGAAGGCCGCCTACACCATCGAGTTCCTCGCTCGACAGCTGGAAGAAGACCGCTCGTCCACCCTGCGTGAACTCTACTACCTCTCCGAATCGTGGGACGCAGAAGAGGCTCACTTCTCGGGCCAAGACGAGTCCAACCAACTCATCGAGGACCTCGAAATCGTCTCCGAAGTCACTCGTGAGGACTTCCACATGCGCCCGGAGGAGTCGGGTGCGACGCTCATGGGCCCGCTCGAACTCCGCGAGCAGACCCGCCGCGGCGAGCGCGAGATTCACTGCCAGAAGGACGTCGGCGAAGGCGGCTACCAGATTCCGAACAACCCCGACACCATCGAGTTCCTCGACCACGACATCGACTTCGTAATGTGCGTCGAGACCGGTGGTATGCGCGACCGCCTCATCGAAAACGGGTTCGACGACGACTACAACGCTCTCATCGTCCACTTGAAGGGACAGCCGGCCCGAGCGACGCGGCGCATCACGAAGCGCCTGCGCAACGAACTCGACCTACCGGTTGTGGTCTTCACAGACGGTGACCCGTGGTCCTACCGCATCTTCGGCTCTGTCGCGTACGGGTCGATTAAGTCCGCACACCTCTCGGAGTACCTCGCCACGCCGGACGCCCGATTCGTCGGCATCCAACCGCAGGACATCGTCGATTACGACCTGCCGACCGACCCGCTTTCGGACTCCGACATCAACGCCTTGGAGTCTGAACTCGACGACCCGCGCTTCATGAGCGACTACTGGACCGAACAAATCGAACTCCAACTCGACATCGGCAAGAAGGCAGAACAGCAGGCACTCGCGGCCCGCGGTCTCGACTTCGTGACCGACGAGTACCTGCCAACCCGTCTCGACGAGATGGGCGTCATCTAACCCGCCCGACTCGCAGTCGGCTCTCGATTTTCAGGGATAGAGTCCGTCGCCGCGGAAGCCGTCGAAGAAGCGCCGGACGATACCGTTGAGTTCGTCGGCTTCGCTCACTGCGAGGTCGTGTCCCGCTCCCTTGAACAGCGCCAGCGTCGCGTCGTCGATGCCGTCTTTCGTCTCGCGGAGGCGCGGTTCGGGGAAGAAGTGGTCGGCGTCGCCCGCAGCGACGAGCGTCGGCGCGTCGATATCGTCGAGCACATTTCGGGAGTCGTGTTCGAGACAGGCAGAGAGTGAGACGACCACGTCGGCGGGAACCGCCGGGCGGAGGTCGGCGAACGTGCCCGCCAACTCGACGAGTAGCGGTCCGACCGTCTGTTTGACTCCGGTCGCCGATTCACGCTCTGCGTCTGCGGCGAGTTCGGCCCACTTGCCCTTCCCGGCGAGCGTCCGCCAGTCTCGGATGACCTGTTCGCCGTGACCGCCGAGTCGCGTCGCCGACGACACGAGTGCGAGCGAATCCACGTAGTCGGCGTAGTCCGAAGCGAGGTGCTGGGCGATGAACCCCCCCATCGACACGCCGACAACGTCCGCCGGCCACAGGCCTTGCTCGTCGATTACGGTCGCGTACTCGGCAGCCATATCCCGGGTGGACGACCCGACTGGGATGTGCCGTCGGCGTCCGACGACCCACACGTCGCGGTCGGAAACGCCGCTGTAGAGTCTGGACAGAACCGCTGCAGTCGCGCGGGAGGGTGCACCTCGCTGGAAGGCGTCCGAGACTCCCGGGAGGACGAAAAGTGGGTCACCATCCGGGTCACCAACGCGATAGTACGGCCGCCGACCGTCGAGCATCCCGTAGTCGAGTGTCATACACGGCGGTACGGTGCGGGGCGAGAAAAACCGTTCCGTCTGGTTACATCTCTGGACGGGCGTTATGGTGCGCGCTCTGCACTGCTGGGCGTTACGGGAGGTGTCCCGCGCCGCTGGGTGTCAGAGAAGGCGTTCCGCGCCGCTCAGACCTGTTCGGGGTCGTCGAGGACGACCGGAATACCCCGGTTCGCCACGTCCACGACGAAGGCTTCGTCGTCGGCTTCGAGAATCGGGATGGTGTCGTAGTGGATGGGAAGCACGAGGTCGGGGTCGAGTGTCTCCGCGAGGTCGGCCGCCTCGTGGCGGTCCATCACGACGGTTCCGCCGATATTGGCGAGGAACAACGACACTTCGAGGTGACGGAAGCCTTCGAGCACGTCCGAGTCGCCGGGCCAGAAGACGGTTCGGTCGCCGATAGAGATGTGGTAGGCACATCCGAGTCCGCGCGGATGGTAGGGTTCGCCGTTGTCGCGGAGGTGCGGCCCGTCCGGGTCGTTGAACGCCGGCAGGGTCCACACGTCCACCTCGCCGACAGTGAGGAAGTCCTCGTCGTTCACGCGAATCGTCTCGTACGACAGGTCCTCGACGGGCGTCACGTCGCGGTCGATGTTCGCGGCGTTCACGCCCTCGTAGGCGACGACGGTGGCATCCTCGTCGGCAACCTGCTCGATTGCGTCAGAGTCGTAGTGGTGGTCGTGCGTGACGAGAATCAGGTCGCCGTCGCGGGCGTAGTAGTCGTCGAGGACCCCGTACCGCCCGGGGTCGAAGTAGACGACGTAGCCGTCAGGAGACTCGATTCGGACCGTGGCGTAGCCGAGCCACGAGACGTCGAGGCCGTCGTGTTTGATGGTCATACCTCAGACGAGGGCCCGGCGGCTGAAAAACGCGACTACTGCAACTCGGCTGCGAGTACCGTTTACTGGGGTTCGGTTGACTGTTCTCCGGTTTACTGCGACTCGACCAACCGTTCGACGCGCGTCAGCGAATCGGCCGTCTCGGGCGTCTTGTCTTCGCGGACGGTGACGAACCGCGGGAATCGAAGCGCGTAGCCAGACGAGTACGTCGGCGACTCCTGAATCTCCTCGTAGCCGACTTCGAAGACGACCGAGGGGCGGATATCCACTTCTTTCCCGGACTCGCGTTCGATTTCGGGTTCGAGCAGGTCGGTGAGTTCGACCAACTGCTCGTCTGTGATTCCCGTGGCGACCTTCCCGATTGTCTCGAACTCGTCGTCGCCAGAGGCGTCCTCGACGCGGGCCGAAAGCAGGAATGTGCCGAGGAACTTCGCCCGGCGGCCTTCGCCCCACTCGGCTCCTGTGACGACGAGGTCCAGCGTCTCCACGTCGGGTTTGCGCTTCAGCCAGTTCTTCCCGCGGTCGCCCGGCGAGTAGGCCGCGTCGGGGTTCTTGAGCATGATTCCCTCGTGGCCCGCGTCGAGAGCGTCCGCCTCGTAGCCGGCAATTTCGTCGGGGTCGTCCGAGAGAAGCAAGTCGGAAACAGCGGGAGAGTCCTGTCCGAGGACGGTCGCAAGCCGGTCGTGACGGGTCGTAAGCGGGGCGTTCAGCAGGTCGTCGCCGTCGGCGTGGAGGCAGTCGAACGCCCGAAGTTCGACCCGGACCTCCTCGCGCATCTGGTCGACGTCGTGTTTGCGGCGGAAGCGACGCAGAATCTCCTGAAACGGCAGCGGGTCGCCCGCGTCGTCCATCGCGACGACTTCACCGTCGAGGATGACCGGGCAGTCGACCGCGTCTTCGACGAATTCGACCACCTCGGGGAGTGCGCCCGTCACGTCCTCCATGTTCCGCGAGAAAAGCGACACCTCGCCGGACTCGTCGCGGTGGACCTGCACGCGCGCCCCGTCGAACTTCGTCTCGACAGCGGCGGTTTCCCACTCGTCGAGGGCGTCTGCGGCGGTCCCCGCCTGCGCGAGCATCGCCTGAATCGGCCGGCCGACTTCGAGGTGGACATCGTCGAGACCGGCTTCCCCGTCGTCGCGGGCGACTTCGGCGACCATGCCGTAATCGTTCGAGACCTGCAGGGCGCGGGCGACAGTCGCGATGTTCTCGTCTCGGCGCTCGCGGGCCGCCGCCTCGGTGTCCGTGTCCGCATCGTCGTCGCGGATGGCGGCCGCGTCGGCGTCGGCGACGAGGAACGCCTCTGCAATCGCGTCGCGGACGCTGCCTTCGCCGACGCCGATGCGCATCTCCGAGAGGACGAGCCGTGCGAGGAAGCGAGCTTCGTCGGGGTCGGTGCGGTTGAACAGCCCGTAGAGCGTCTTCAACTTCGTATCTTCGCTCCCGACCCCGGACGCGGCGGCGAGGGAACGAAGTTCGGAATCGACCTCGGCGACGGTCAGCCCGTCTTGCCCGCCCGCACCGAAGGCGGCGAGACCGCGTTGGCCGCCGAAGTCGTAACTCGCGGCGACCGCGCCGATTTCGCCCTGCTCGGCCAGTCTGTCTTCGACGTCGTCGGCAGAGACGTTTGGCCCGGCGGCGCGAGCGATGGCCTCGTGACAGAGGCGTGGTCCGATATCCAGCGTGGTCGAATCCCACGCGGGGAACACTCGCCCTTGGACGAAGCGGGCGACCGTTGCGAGGTCGTCGTCGGCATCACGAAACAGGTCGGCGAGATATGAGACGATAGTGAGGTCCGCGCTCTCGGCTTCGATTTCGGCCGCGCGCTCGGCGAACTCGGCGAACTCCATTGGGCGTGAGTATCGCCGCCCGCACAAAAAGGGTCTCGACAAGCGTCGGTGGTGTGAGACGCTGACGAACGAGGGAATTGCCGGGGACTTAAAGGGGATTGGGGTCTGAACGGCGGGTATGAGCGACGACCTCGCGGAGCGTGTGCAAGACGTGCTCGCGGTCGACGCGGACGAGTTCGAAGCGCAAGCGAAGGCTGATGCGGAGGTCGTAAAGCGCGAACTGCGCGAAGGAACCTTCGACAACCACCAGTCGATTATCGGTCTCGAATACGAGTTCTACGCCGTCTCAGACGGCCGGTGGTCCGTAAACGGCGAGGGGACCAACGCGCTCATGCGCGTCCCACGTCGGTTGCTCGAACTCATGGGCTTCGAGAAGGAATTGGGGCTTCACAACGCCGAGATGACGACGAGCCCTCAGCCGTTGAACCCACACGGACTTCGCGCACAGAGTTCCGAGGTTCGTGCCCGTCTTTCCGCCGCACTCGACTGCGCCGGTTCCGAGGGGATGCGTCTCGTCTCGGATGGCATGTGGACGATTCCGCCGGTTGGCGAAACCGCCACGGAGTACCTCACTGACTCCATCTCGGACAAGCGCGTCCGACTCGCGACCAACATGTCTGGCTCGGTTCGCTACCACGCGATGGCCAACGGGCCGACGGCCCCGCCGTCGCGGACGCTCGAAGCGCCGCACGTCACGCTCGAAGCCGACACCGTGATGCCCGAGTCGCTTATCACGTCGATTCAACCGCACTATCAGGTCTCCCACGCGGTTGACCTGCCGTTGTTTTTCAACTACGCGCTCCGCGCTGCCGGGCCGCTGCTCGCTCTCGGCGTCAACTCGCCGTTCTTCCCCGCCGACCTCTACGACGACGACGCGACGCCGGACGAGATACTCGCAGACGGCTGGGACGAAAACCGTATCGCGGTGTTTGAGACGGTTCTCAACGCTGGCGACCACGAGAAAGTTCGCTTCCCGAACGACCTCGGAACCGTCGAGGACGCCGTCGACCGCGTCGCCGACGACTCGACGATGGTCCCGATGTCGGTCACACGCGGCGACCGCTTCGACGACGAATTCGCGACGCTCCGCCGCAAACACGGCACCTACTGGCGATGGGTCCGTCCGGTGTTCGACGGCGCGACCAGGTCGTCCGCGAACGCCCGCATCGAGTTCCGGCCGATAGCCGCCCAGCCGACAGTCCGGGACTCGCTGGCGTTCCAGGCCGCATTCGCGGGACTGATGGAGCGACTGCCGCGACAAGAACACCCCGCCATCAACATCGAGTGGGAGACGGCCAAAGAGAACTTCTACACCGCGATGCGTGAGGGGCCGCACGGCGATATCCACTGGCTGGACGCGGATGGCGACGCGGTCGCCGGTGCAGAACTGTACGAAGACCTGCTCGTCCACGCCCGCGACGGCCTCCGGTTGGCTGGTTGTTCCGAAGAACAGGCCAACTACTACCTCGAACCCCTGCGAAAGCGCGTCGAAACGGGCGTAACCCCGGCCGACTGGAAGCGCCACCGCGTCCGCGACCACCTCGACGACGGCGCAGACTTCGAGACGGCACTCCAGGAGATGCAACGCGAGTACGTCGAAAAGCAGTCTGAGACGCTCCTCGAAGGGGCGTTCTCTGACTGGTTCTAAGACTCCACTTCTCCCGCTTCTCGTTCGTTTCTGTCCGCGACGCCCGAGAGAGCTGTTGCTGTGCCGGTGTGGAAACGGAGAGAAACGGCCGAAGCCCTATTCGAGGCCTTCGAAGTTCTGGTGACGCTGGACGTCGACACCCTCGTCGGTGACGACGGCGATGTTGATACCGTTACCCGAAGCGAGGTCACGCTCGACTGCGGCGCGGATAGCGTTCGTGGCGACCTGCTTCGCTTCGTCGACACTCAGGTCGTCGCTGTATTCGCGTTCGAGGACACCGAGGGCGTACTGGCTGCCGGAGCCCGTGACGGTGTACTCTTCTTCGAGAATCGACCCGGCGGGGTCGATGCTGTAGATGTGACCGCCGTCTTCGTCGACGCCGCCGAGGATGGGCTGGACGACGAAGAACGCGCCCGAGCGGAGGAAGTTGCCGACGAGCGTCGAGAGCGCCTGCATGCTCATGTCCTCGCCGCGGCGGGCCTCGTAGAGGCGGACCTCTGCTTTGAGGTTGCTGATGAGCGACTGTGCGGCGGAGACAGAGCCAGCGATGGTCAGGGCGGCCGTCGGGTGAATCTCTTCGACCTTCTGGACGTCCTTCGAGGAGACCATGTAGCCCATGCTCGCGCGCATGTCTGTCGCGAGGACGACGCCGTCTTCGGTCTTGATACCGACCGTCGTCGTTCCGGTCTTCGTCTCTTTGTCGCCGAGTTCGGTGGCGCGTCGCTCGGCGTGAGAGAACTCGCCGAGTTCCGGGCCGAACACGTTCGAGTGGTCGCCGTTGAGCGAGTCGAGACGGCCAGAGAACTCGTCGTGAGTCGGGGTACGCATTGTCAGCGATTGCACTTCGGCGCTGATAAATGCAACCCTTCACCTCGCCGTTGCCGGTGTCGCGGTGTCTGACGCGCGTCGGCGGCGCTGTCGCTCACGAGTCGGTTGCGAGACAAAACGAGTGGTGTATCCCTGTCTTAGCGGGTCGCGGCGCGCTCGTAGGCGTCGCCGGTGGTCTTGACGAGACGGTGAACTGGGAGGGTCACGCCCATACGGCGGGCGGCGAGTGCAACCGGAAGCAGCGCGATGCCGGTCGCGACTGTGAGCTGGTAGGCGGCGAATAGCGCGGTCTTCTGCAAGCGATGGAACATTGCCGTGTCCTCAGTTGTGGGTCGAGACGCCCCCAGTGATAAGCTTTCCCTCCGAGACCGAACCACCACCCCGACGCTGTCGTGCGATTCAACTCTACTTGTCTCTGTCCCACTGAGCTCGACTATTCGCCGTGCGTATTACATGACGTGCTGACAGCTTTCGCATAAGTTATGACGATTATCGAAGTGGCGTGCGCCGGAGTTCCGTATTCATTTCGAGCGGTGTGACTTTCGGTCAGCCGCGACGGTCACTCGCGGTGACTCGTCTCCGACACCAATGGAACCCCGTGTGGAACTCTCTGGCACCCGCGCGCACGAACCACAAAGCACGAAACCCCCTCGTCTCGTACGTCCACTATGAGCAACTATCTCGTCGCGATGGAGGCGGCCTGGCTCGTCCGGGACGTCGAGGACATCGACGACGCCATCGGCGTCGCCGTCAGCGAAGCCGGAAAGCGTCTCAACGAAAAGGACAAAGAGTACGTCGAAGTCGAAGTCGGTGCGACCCCGTGTCCCGCCTGTGGCGAACCGTTCGACTCGGCCTTCATCGCCGCTAACACCGCGCTCGTGGGCCTGCTTCTCGAAATCAAGGTCTTCAACGCAGACGGTGAAAAGCACGCCTCGCGCATCGCAAAGAGCGAAGTCGGCGGCGCGCTCCGCGACGTTCCCCTCGACGTCATCGACGTGATGGAGTTCGAGGACGACGACGCCTAAGCGACCAGAAGCTTTTTTCATAACCGTGGGTTATTCCATCGGTATGGAACTCCCCACGCCGAACGACCTCCGGGAACGTCGGAAGTCGTTAGAACTGACTCAGAGCAAACTCGCCGACATGGCGGGCGTCTCACAGCCCCTCATCGCCCGTATCGAGGGTGGCGACGTAGACCCCCGTCTCTCGACGCTCCGCCGTATCGTCGAGGCACTGGACGAGGCGGAAGGCCGCATCGTTCGCGCAGAAGACGTGATGAACACCAACGTTCGGAGCGTCGCGCCCGACGATTCGGTCCGCGAAGCCCGCGACCTGATGTTGGACGCCGGGTTCTCTCAGCTTCCGGTCATCGAAGGCGGGATGCCGCTGGGGTTCATCTCGAACAGCGACATCCGCCACGTACAGGAAGACGACGTGACACAGCGTCCCGTGAGCGAAGTCATGTCCGAGGGCCTCACGACGGTCGAACTGGACACGACGCTCGACGAGGTGAGCAGTGGTCTCGACCACAACTCGGCTATCCTCGTCGTCGAGGGCGGCGAGACGGTCGGTATCATCACCGACGCCGACATCGCCGCGCACATCTGAGCCGCGGCGGTCACAACAGAGACACCAGTACGACCGACGTCAGCGACGGCGGACGACGAGCGGTGTGTCACCGACCGGTTGGGTCGTCATCTCCGGCGTGATATCCAGCGGTTCGTCTCGGTCCCACTCGAGGTGGAAGTCCCGGAGCACGCTCGCGAGGACGATTTTGGCCTCAGTGAGTGCGAACGCGCGCCCGAGACAACTTCGCGGTCCCGCGCCGAACGGCACGTACGCGTACCGCGGGCGGTCTCTTTCTTTCTCCCATCGCTCCGGTCGGAACTCCTCGGGGTCGTCGTACCAGCGGTCGTCACGCTGCACGCGGATAATCGAGAGGTGGATGTCCGTCTCCGCGGGAATCGTTCGGTCGCCAACCGAAAACGGCCGCGTCGTCTCGCGTGGCAGCGTGTGAACCGGCGGGTAGAGCCGAAGCGTCTCTTTGATGATTCGTTCGAGAACGGGCAGATTATCGAGCGCCGCTGTACTCACCGGGCCGTCGCCGACGACGCGAGACACCTCTTCGACGGCGCGCTCGTACGGTTCCGGATTCGTCGCCAGCGCGTAGAGCGCGAACGTGAGTGCGAGCGCCGTCGTCTCGTGGCCGGCGAAAATCATCCCGACGAGCTGGTTCTCCATCGACTCGACCGTCTTCGGATACTCGGTCCCGAGGGCCTCGGCGAGGCGGGCAGTGAGGCTCTCTCGGTCCGCCGTCTCGACGAGCTTTCGGACCTCTTCGCGGAGAATCTGCTCTGACTTGTCGAAGCGTCGGCGACTCGGCGTCGGTACCCACGAGGGAAGTACCCACGACTGCGGTGCGAAGCGGCCGTTGAGGCCGTCGGCAGCGGTCCGCATCCGGTCGTCGCCGTCGAGTTCGAGTTCGCGCCCGAGGATGGTCGCGAAGATGACGTCCAAGGTGAGGTTCTTCATCTCTCCTTCCGCCGACACCGTCCCCTCGTCGGGCCACTCAGCGAGTCTGCGCTCGACTTGGTCGCGCATGACTGGGGCGTACTCGGTCACGCGGTCCCAGTGGAAAAACGGGTCCAACTCGTTTCGCTGCTTTCGCCACTCTTCTCCTTCGACCGCGATGATGGCGTCATGGAATGCCGCGTCGAACTCGTTTCCTTTCGAGATAGCGTCCGGTTCGGTCACGAACGCCCGCTCGAAGTGGTCCGGATGCGCGAGAATGTACAACCGGCCGATTCCGAGGAGGTCGAGACCGACCGTACTGTCCACACCGTGGTTAGCCAGCATGTCGGCTACGAACTGGAATGGTTCGGCCGCGAACCCGACGGTGTGTCCGAGAAGTGGCCAGCCTGCGGGTGTCGGTGGTGTACGCGTCACACACGTTACAATTCACAGAACGGTGATGAATTATTCGGCCCTGTTACAGGTCGAGGCCACGAATCGCGACGCCGTCGCCTTCCTCGACGTGGCCGATAATACGGCCGTCTGTGGCTTCGACGAGAGCCGCGGCGTTTTCTTCGGGAACCGCTGCGACGAATCCAGTTCCCATGTTGAACGTCGTGTGCATCTCTTCGTCGGAGACGCCGCCTTTCTCTTGGACGAAGTCGAAGACTGCGTGGGGTTCGAAGGCGTCGTCGACGACGTAGCGGAACTCGCCCATGCGTTCGAGATTGGTCCAGCCGCTGCCGGTGACGTGGGCTGCTGCGCGGGTCTCGGCCGTGCGCAGGTCGTCCAACAGGTAGGTGTAGAGACGCGTCGGTTCGAGAAGCGCCTCGCCGACGGTGTCGTACTCGTCGCCGTCCCACTCGTCTGTGTACTCGCCGTCGCTGGTCGCGGCCTTTCGCGCGAGCGTCAGCCCGTTCGAGTGAATGCCCGACGACGGGAAGCCGACGAGCGCGTCGCCCGGTTCGGCCTCGCCCGGGAAGATGGCGTCTTTCTTCGCAAGCCCGGCACAGGTGCCGGCGAGGTCGAGACCGTTGATGACCTCCGGCATCACGGCCGTCTCACCGCCGACGAGTTCGATGTCTGCCTCTTCGGCACCTGCGGAGAGGCCCTGTCCGACCTGCTCGGCGAAGGTCTCGTCGGGTTCGTCCACCGCGAGGTAGTCAACGAACGCGACAGGCCGGACGCCCGCGGCGACGAGGTCGTTCGCGTTCATCGCGATGCAGTCGATACCGACTGTCGAGTAGTCTCCGAGCGCCTCCGCGACGAGTAGTTTCGTCCCGACGCCGTCGGTAGCGAGGCCCAGATACCGGTCGCCGATGTCGAGGAGGCCGGCGTAGTCGCCCGACCCGCCGCCAACTTGCGCGACGAGTGCGGCCGTCGCGGCTTCACTGGCTTCGATATCGACGCCCGCGTCCGCGTAGGTCATCCCCTCGGAATCGTCCTTCGTCATGTTCGTGTACGAGTTTGGCCGAAATATAAAATCAATGGGTATCGAATATACACATTCTCGTATATTTCGATGAGTCGTGTCGAACTATCTCGGCCAGTTCCGTCGGTCGTCACCCGGACCGCGTCGGTCAGCACGTCCCGTTCCACTGCCCACGCGTCTCGACGCGGACTGGTTCTCGGGCAGGAAAGTGAGCCACGACTGTCGCGTCAGACGTTAATTTGGAAATTAGATATACAAAAATCAACCATCTGTAGTTGCAAATGGTTCATTTGGGAGCTATCGACTCAGAATCCTCTATGAACAGTCTAGGCGGTTTTAAGAGCTTCGTAAAAGGTTTGAAACACCAAATCGAGCGGTCGTGAAGAGTCTGGGATTCCCTAAAGCGTTAGAAAACCGAGCGAAATCGCGCCAACGCTCGACCCCTTATATGATGGTCCCGGTCATACGCAGAAGTGACGATGTCCGGAATCCCCTCCACGACAGATTCGGTCGCACTCGACCTCGCGGCGACGCTTGGCCGAGTTGCGCTCGCACCGTTCGAGACGATAGCGTTCTGGTCAGCAATCGCCCTTCCCCTCGCGTACCTGCCCCTGCTCGCAGAGGGACTCGGCGGCAGCAACCTGCCCCTGTTCGTCGGCTTGCTGGCACTCCACGTGGCGGCACTGGTCCTCGGCCGCGACCACGCACAGGACTGAGTCTCGGACGCATCACTCCGGCGTCGTCCCTCAGTTCCCGCCGGCGTCTCCCCTCCAAAGTGCGTCGATTGGTCCCTGCCTGCCCCCTCGTTCCTTACCCCTCGTGGCGCCCACCTCCACTCCTACCCAACGGTGGCACACTCCCTTCCCCATCCTCCCTGGTTCGTGGCACTCCCTTTCCGCCCGTGCCACCTCCTTCCCTCGTTCGTACCGCCTCTCCTCGTCCGTACCAATTGTACCGGTTCTCCTCGTCCGTACTACTCCTTCACCTCGTACCTGACGCTCTACAGCTTTCACTCGGGATTCTCACTTGAGAGTGACAGCGAGTGCGCGAAGAACCGGTCCTCGGCGTCAGAAGGCGAATTGCGAATTGCCTGTCGTCTCTGCCGTCCCTACCGTCGGCGTTAGAAGCCGACGAACAGGAGCAAGGCGACTGTCAGGACCGCCGAGAGGGCGAAGAACCCGGCGAAGACGGGTGTGCTCCACGCCTTGACGGTCCGCCCGTCCAGCGAGGCGAACGGGAGCATGTTGAACGCCGCGAGGAAGGCGTTGATGACGAGTCCCCGCGCGCCGACGAGTTCGACGAGCCCCGAATTGACGGCGAGACCGGCGACGAATATCGGCACGAAGGCGACGACGAGCACGAGGTTCATCGCCGGCCCTGCGAGCGCGATAAGCCCGTGTTCGCGCTTCGTGAGCATCCCGCGGTGGTGGACCGCACCGGGTGCCGCGAAGATGAATCCGATGAGTGCGCTCATGATGGCGATGCCGAGCATGCCGTAGTCGGCGCGGAACTCGGCGACCTGTCCGAATCTGACGGCGACGACTTTGTGCGCGACTTCGTGGAACAGAAACGCGATGCCCGCAGTCAGCAGGCTCACGACGAGTGCGAGCCCGAACGACCCGCTCAAGAGCAGTCCGATAGCGCGCTGTCCGCCGCCGGCGAAGAAGATGGCGAACGCGAGACCGAGCGCGAGCCACGCGACTGCGAGGTCACGAAGCTCGCGCGACGAGAAGGTGATGTTCATGCGAGCGTCCTCCAGAGGAGTTCGGCGCTATTTCGCGCTCCCTCGAACATCAGGTTTGCGACGCCACTGATGCCGCCGAGGTCCGCGGCGATGACCGGGAGCACGTAGGTGACAAAGAGGAAACTCGCAATCATGCTCCCGATGTTCGTCATCGCGACGACCATGATGAGCTTGAAAAGCGGGACGTCGAACAGTTGTCCGATAAGTTCCCGCATCGGGGTCTCTTCGTCCGAGAGGATGCGGTTGAGTGTGCTGATGTCGCCGACGTTGACCGGCGTGTGTCGGAGTTCGACGTAGCCGGTGAACCAACCCGGTGCGAGAAGCGGGTTGATAGAGGTCATCCACGCGACGAGACCGCCGACGAGGGCCGAGGTCCAGCGCGCACCGGCGAGTTTGGCGAGACTGGCGGCGAAGACGCCGTTGATGAGGAACCACGCGCCGAAGATAGTGAGCAGGCGTTCGTTGCCGACGCCAGCCATCGCGAGCAGGACGAAGAACGCGATGAAGATGACGGTGATACCGAAGCCGATGAGTTTCCCCCACGGGAAGCCGTCTTTCTCGGCGACGCCCACGAGCGATTCCATCGGCGGGAGCGTCGATGGGTCTCGGAGGTAGCCCTCGATTCCGGCTTTGTGGCCCGCGCCGACGATGGCGACGACGTGGTGGCCGGACTGGCGGAGTGCGACGAGTTGGTGCGCGATGAAAGCGTCGCGCTCGTCGATGAGCGCCTCCGCACCGCCGGGACTGAATCGGCGGAACTCTTCCATCATCGCCGACACGACGTCGCCGTCGGTCAGCTCTTCCATGTCGAACTCTTCGACGTCTTCCGCGGGTGCGAACAGGCCGAGTACGTTCAGGACGCTTCCGGCCGCGACGCCCACAACGATTCCCGCGAGCACGCCGAGAATGAGGCTCCCGAGGATTGCAACACCGAGGCTCCCGAGCGTGGACGAGACGAAGCCAGCGCCGAGTCCGAGACCGAACCCACCGACGAGGCCGACTGCTGCACCGCCGCCGAGGCCAGCGAGGACCGCGTCGTCGCCGTCGAGGACGAACGTCGCGACGGTGTAGAGGAGATACGAAGCCACGACGCCGACGACGGCCCCGGTCGCAGTTCGACCGAGAATCACGTCAGAGATTCCGACGATATCTCCGTAGAGGCCGATAAGCGGCCCGAGGAAGACACCGACGGCGATGCCGAAGACGGCTCCGACGCCGCGCGCGTCGGCCACGCCGAACGCGAGGTCGCCCGCCATGCGCATCTTCTCGACGAGGCCCATCCGTCGCCAGAAGCGCTGGATGGTCGTCTGGATGTCGCGGTCGACGAGCGCGACGTCGATTCCCTCGCCTTCGGCCGTCTCGACGGCCGCGAGCATGTCCGCGCCGGGTTTCACGTCGAATTTGTCTCCCATGCGCGACTGGACGTACGAGAGCATCCAGTAGGCGATAAACTGGAAGACTGTGTTCCCGCGCAAGAGGTCGCGCGCTTCGATGTCGTCGGGCGTTCCGCCCTTCAACTGCCGGTATCGACCTTCGTCGAGTTCGACCGCGACCACGTCCGGTTGCTCCGCTTCGATGGTCTCTTCGACCTCTCGGACGCTGTCGGCCGAGACGTGGGCCGTGCCGACAACGTGGACGTGGCCCTCGCCGGGCGACGAATCGTTCATCGCCGGGATTACCGCCCCACGGTTTTTATCCGTGTCGGCATCACCCACGAACCATGCACGAGTTCGACGCGCGAACCCCGACGACGACCCACGAGGTGGCACTCGACTGCCTCCGCGCTGGCGTCGAATCCGTCCGTCCCGAGCGCGTCGTCCGCGACGCGGTTGCGCTCGATGGCGACACACTCACCGTCGCGGAGACGACGTACGACTGCTCGAACTACGACCGGATTCTCGTGGTCGGCGGCGGGAAAGCGGGCGACGGCGTCGCCGACGCACTCGAAGAACTCCTCGGCGACCGAATCGACGATGGCGTCGTCGTCACCCCTAACCCCGGAGACGGGACTCGGATTCGGCGACTTCCCGGCGACCATCCCGTCCCGTCGGACCGAGGTGTCGAGAGCACGCGCCGACTCATCGACCTCGTCTCGGACCTCGACGAACGAACGCTGGTCCTCGTCGCCGTCACGGGCGGCGCGAGCGCGATTCTCCCTGCGCCCGCGACAGGCGTCTCGCTGTCGGACCTCCGCGAAACGACCGAACTGCTCCTGGAAAGCGGCGCGGAAATCGACGACCTGAACGCGGTCAGAAAACACCTCTCGACCCTCAAGGGCGGCGGCCTCGCCCGCCTCGCCGCGCCCGCGACGGTGGTCGGTCTCGTTCTCTCAGACGTGGTCGGCAACGACCTCGGCGTCATCGCCTCCGGCCCGACAGCGCCCGACGAGACGACGTTCGACGACGCCTTAGACGTGCTCGACCGATTCGACCTCGACGTGCCGAGTTCGGTCCGGACACGACTCGCGCGCGGGTCTGCGGGCGAGATTCCCGAGACGCCGAAACCCGGTGACTCGGTCTTCGACCGGGTGACGAACCACGTGCTCGCAGACGCGTTTACTGCACTCGACGCCGCCCGCACGGTCGCCCGCGACAGCGGCTACGACCCACTCATTCTCTCGTCGCGCGTCCGCGGGGAGGCACGCGAAGCCGCAAAGACCCACGTCGCCGTCGCCGAAGAGATTCGCGCGACAGGGAGCCCACTGGACGCTCCGGCAGTGATTCTCTCCGGTGGCGAGTGTACCGTGACCGTCCGTGGCGACGGGCAGGGCGGCCCAAACCTCGAATTCTGTCTCGAAGCCGCACCGGACCTTCCAGATGGGTCCGTGCTCGCGAGCATCGACAGCGACGGCAAAGACGGCGGCACCGACGTCGCGGGCGCGCTCGTGGACGCTGAGACGGTCGAGCGCCGTGAGGCAAACGCGTCGTTGGCACGCAACGACGCCCTTCCAGTCCTCCGCGACGCCGACGCGCTCGTAGAGACGGGACCGACCGGCACGAACGTCAACGACCTTCGGGTGCTGGTCGTCGAGCCAGCCGAGTTCTGTTGATTCTGCCCGCGCGTCCGACAACAAGTTTGTATCCTTCGGTGTAGTAACGGCTCGTATGGCAGATTTGCTGCCCTCCGCACCGGACACCTCCGCCGCAGACGAGCCCTCCCCCCGCGTTATCGGCCTCGACGACGACGAGGCGTCGAACCTCCTGTCGGCGCTCTCGTCGGAGACGGCCCGCCACGTGCTGGCCGCGCTCCACGACGAACCGACGAATCCCGCCGAACTCGCCGACCGGGTGGAAACGTCGCTCCAGAACGTCCAGTACCACCTCGGCAAACTCGACGAGGCCGGACTCATCGAAGTCGTCGATACGGTCTACTCCGAGAAAGGCCGCGAGATGAAAGTCTACGCGCCCGCAGACCGGCCGCTCGTCGTCGTCGCGGCGACCGAAGAGACGCGAACCGGGCTCGCGACAGCCCTGACGAGCCTCCTCGGTGGCGTCGCGGTCTTGGGACTCCTCGCGGCGTTCGTCCAGTTGGTCGCGACCCGCGGGTTGGACTGGCTCGTTCCCACGGCGCAAACTGGCGGCGCAGAAGCCGATAGCGTCT
Source organism: Haloferax larsenii (assembly GCF_024730625.1). Lineage (NCBI taxonomy): Archaea > Methanobacteriati > Methanobacteriota > Halobacteria > Halobacteriales > Haloferacaceae > Haloferax > Haloferax larsenii. The sequence goes on along the minus strand of NZ_CP078063.1, from coordinate 2,472,704 downwards.
CGCTCGCGACGACCGAGGCAGCCACCGAAGCAGCTCCGGTCGTCGGACAGGCGATTCCACCCGGTATCGCGTTCTTCGCGGGTGGGCTTCTCATCCTGCTCGCCATCGCGGTCGTACAGTACTACCGCCGCTGACGTCGGCAGTCGTCGGTGCCGTGTTTCTCGCCCGCGACGCTTTGCTGGGGTAACTATTCGTACTCCCACCAACTATTGTATGTATGGAACACCGTGCCGTGGTCCGTGGCATCGGGGTCGGTGTCGGCGAGGACGGTTCGAACGTCCCGGCAGTGATTCTCGAAGCCCGAGACGAGTTTTTGCCCATCGTCATCACGTCTGACCAGGCGCAGGCGATTCAGCTCGGCCTGTCCGGCGACAAGTTCGAGCGACCGCTGACCCACGACCTGTTGGTCGAGATGGTGACTGAGTTCGGCGGTGCAATCGACAGCATCCGCATCGACGACCTCTCTGAGGGGACGTTCTTCGCGAAAGTCGACGCGGAGCGATATCACGGCGGCGAGGTGCGGTCGTTCGTCTTCGACGCCCGTCCGAGTGACGCTATCGCGCTCGGCGTTCGCGTCGATTGTCCGATTCTCATCTCCGACGAGGTGCTCGACGCGGCCGGACAGCCACCCGAAATCTTCGACGTCGACTTCGACGAGTGAGAGGACGCCCTGCCCACGGTCTCAGTCTCGCTTTCGGACCTCAGTTTCTCCCCCGACCGCAGGTCCCACGATTTCAAGCCCCCCCAGTGCGACGGCTCTCGCATGAGCCAGAAAACGTCCACGCTCGCCGAATCGCGAACCGAGATGACCGAGCTTCTCCTGCCGAACGACACGAACAATCTCGGCCGCGCGCTCGGTGGGGCGGTCCTCCACTGGATGGACATCTGCGGGGCAATCGCGGCGATGCGATTCTCGAACCGCCAGTGCGTCACCGCCTCGATGGACCACGTCGACTTCATCAGCCCTATCGACCTCGGTGAAGTGGCGGTCATGGAGGCCTACGTATTCAACGTCGGCCACACGAGCGTCGACGTAAAAGTCGACGTTCACGCAGAGAACCCGAAGACCGACGAGCGACGCAAGACCACCTCGTCGTTCCTGACGTTCGTCGCGCTCGACGACGACGGTGAGACCACGCCGGTCCCACGTCTCGAATGCCCGACGCCCGAAGAAGAGGCGCTTCGACAGGAGGCAGTCGAAGCCCGTGCCTCCCAGTTGGAAGACGTTATCGAGCGGATGGACGACGCGTAATCGCCACCTGTCGCGGCGAACGCTTATCCGGCGCGGCGACCCACCCCAGAGTATGCTCGACGTACCCGTCCCCGACCCGCCGACGCTTCCGACAGTCGACCCCAACGAGTACGACGACGCGAACATCGCGGCCGACGCCGACTTCAAGCGAACCGAACTGGAGGCGTTCCTCCACGAGGGCGCGTGGGCCGAGGCGTTCGAGACGTGGGCGGCCGAGACGCCCGTCACAGAAGCCCAGTGGCAGGTCGTCGTCGAACTCGACTTGCTTTCGTACTTCGACTTCTTCTGGGACGACTTCGCGGACCGCGTCGGCTATCACGCGCCGGGTATCCCCGAGGACTGGAAAGAGCGCCAACTTCACCCCGAACTGACCTCGTGGGGACAAGTCTCGTCTATCAACGCCGGTCTCACGGAACTCGGCCAAGAGGTGTGTGACGTGCTGAAGGACGACTACATCGACTGGGAATCCGAGTACGAAGCCCCGGACGACCTGCCAGACTTTGGGTAGTCGCGGCCGCCGCCCTCAAAATTATCCCGCAGCAGCCACGGGTATGCATATGCGCCGCCGTGCCCTCCTCGCCAGCACTGCAACCCTCTCGCTCGCCGCGACGAGTGGGTGCCTCGCCGACGTTCGACGAACTGTGAGCGGTGACATCTCTCCCGACCACGGCAGCTCGAAGCTCCACCCCGCCGACGAGCAGTACGTCCGTGGCTCGTTTTCGGAGGGGAGCAACGTCCGTGGGTGGCTGTTTCCTGAGCCGCCCGCAGACCAGACTGCCGTGTTCACAGACAGGGCGATGCAGGGGCAGTACTCGAACGACCTCCTGTGGGCCGACGGCAACTCGTTCGTCCTCCTGTTCGAAGTTCGGATGGCCGCCGAAGACGCCGCGTTCTACAACGTGGGTACCTCGCCGCGATGGAGTGGCTGGCGCGACGCCGAGGTACCGATTCGCCGCTCGCCGGACACCTCGGAGCGCGACTTCGACGCCGACGAACTCGTCTGTACGCACATCTCGAAATTCGACGTTGAGGGTGGCGGAGCACCGTCGCAGGCGACGCTCACTGTCCGTGAGCGAGAGTCCAATGCGCGTGTCGCGGAATACCGCGTCAGCGAGTGGTCGAACGAGGAGACTGTGGCGTCGCAGTGAGGTTCGGCGGGTATTGTGGGTGTGTTCGGCGGGTATCGGTGAAGTGTTCGAGTTGTCGCCGGAGTAAACGTTTTGTCCGCCGCGAGTCTGTTTTCGGATACGATGCGGCACTTGGGACCGGCTGCGGCCCGCCTGACCGAGGTCGAGCAGTCGCCACGCCGCGCTGTCGTCTCCGACTCGCTGATTATTGCGGGGCAGTAGCCTCGCATATCTCCACAACTCGTTCTCCGCGCTTGCATCGTTTCCGAGTACTCACAGCACGCCGTGTGAACCGGACCACGGCACACTGCCATGAATCGGCCCACAGTACACCGCATGAACCGGCCCACAGTACACCGCATGGACCGACCTACACACCACACTCGACAGCAGTATCGACGACAGACAGCCTCCGGGCGGTGGCGACGAGCCACCACCCCGACACAGCGGAGCGCACGCCATGTCTGAGAGCGACCAGACGGAACGACCGACGGACGCGGACGAGACCCGCCGTTTTGATATATATCCACGAGAACGTCGGGGTATGGAAGACATCGCAGACCAGTACACGCCGGGGGATGTCGAGTCCGCCGTCAGCGAGTACTGGGACGAGAACGACGCGTACGAGGCGACGAAGGAGGCACACGCCGACGACCCGTCGTTCTTCTTCGTCGACGGCCCGCCGTACACGTCCGGCCAGATGCACCTCGGCACGGCCTGGAACAAGACGCTGAAAGACGCCGTCATCCGGCACAAGCGCATGACGGGGCACCACGTCACCGACCGCCCCGGCTACGACATGCACGGCCTCCCCATCGAGGTCAAAGTCGAAGAGGAACTCGGCTTCACCTCGAAGCGCGACATCGAGGAGTTCGGCATGGAGCAGTTCATCCAGAAGTGCAAGGAGTTCGCCGTCCGCAACCGCAAGGCGATGGACGACGACTTCCAGTCTATCGGCACGTGGATGGACTGGGACAACCCCTACGAGACGCTGTCTCCCGAGTACATGGAGTCGGCGTGGTGGGCCTTCTCGAAGGTCGCCGAAAACGGTCTCGTCGAGCAGGGCAAGCGCTCGGTCAACTACTGCCCGCGCTGTCAGACCGCAATCGCCGCCAACGAGGTCGAATACGACGAAATCACGTCGCCGTCTATCTACGTCAAGTTCCCCCTGAAGGGCCGCGAGGGCAACCTCGTCATCTGGACGACGACGCCGTGGACCATCCCCGCGAACACCTTCGTCGCCGTCGACGGCGAGATGACCTATCAGGCCGTCCGCGCCGAGAAAGACGGCGAGAGCGAGGTGCTGTACCTCGCCGAACCCTGCGTCGAGGACGTGCTGAAGAAGGGTCGCTACGAGGACTTCGAAGTGCTCGACGAGGTCACCGGCGAAGAGATGGTCGGCTGGGAGTACGACCACCCGCTCGAAGACGTGCTGGGTGAGTACGCCGACTTCGAGGGTGCCGGTCAGGTCTACACCGCCGAGTACGTCGAAGCCGACCGCACGGGTCTGGTTCACTCCGCGCCCGGCCACGGTCAAGAGGACTTCGCCCGCGGGCAGGAACTCGGTCTCGACGTGTTCGTCCCCGTGGACGACAAAGGCGAGTTCACAGCGCAGGGCGGCGACTACGCGGGCACCTTCGTCCGCGACGCCAACCCGCAGGTCATCGAGGACCTCGACGACCTCGGCCACCTGCTCCACGCAGGCGAACACGACCACCGCTACGGGCACTGTTGGCGCTGCGACACGGACATCATCTTCCTCGCGACCGACCAGTGGTTCATCACCATCACGGACGTCAAAGAGGAGCTGCTCGACAACATCGAGGAGTCCGAGTGGCACCCGCAGTGGGCGCGCGACAACCGCTTCCACGACTTCGTGAGCGACGCGCCCGACTGGAACATCTCCCGGCAGCGCTACTGGGGCATCCCGCTTCCCATCTGGGTCCCGCAGGACCCCGACGCCGAGGCCGCAAACGAGATGATTGTCGTGGGCACGCGCGAAGAACTCGCCGAGCGGGCCGACCAGGACATCGACCCCGAGACGGTGGACCTCCACCGACCCTCTGTCGACCCCATCACCATCACGGAAGACGGCGTCACCTACGAGCGCGTCCCCGACGTGTTCGACGTCTGGATCGACTCCTCGGTCGCCACGTGGGGCACGCTCGACTTCCCCGGTGAGACGGAGGACTACGAGGAACTGTGGCCCGCCGACCTCATCATCGAGGCGCACGACCAGACTCGCGGCTGGTTCTGGTCGCAACTCGGTATGGGAACCGCCGCGACGGGCGAATCCCCGTACAAGGAGGTTCTCATGCACGGGTTCGCCAACGACAAAGACGGCCGCAAGATGTCGAAGTCCGTCGGCAACATCGTCACGCCCGAAGAGGCAATCGACCGCGTCGGTCGCGACCCGCTTCGCGCGTACCTGCTCAGCCACGACCAGCAGGGTGTCGACCTCTCGTTCGACTGGGACGGACTCGCGGACATGCAGTCCACGCTCAACATCTTCTGGAACGTCTTCCGGTTCCCGCTGCCGTACATGGAACTGGACGGCTACGACCCCGCCGAGGCCGACCTCTCGGAGGGCGACCTCACCGTGGTCGACGAGTGGGTGCTCTCGCGCCTCCAGACCGTCAAAGCCGAGATGCACGAGGCGTGGGACGACTACGAGGTCTCCACCGCGCTCAACACGCTTCTCGACTTCATCACCGAAGACGTGTCGCGCTTCTACGTGAAGGCAATCCGCGAGCGCATGTGGGACGAAGAGGAGTCCGCGTCGAAACTCGGTGCGTACGCGACCCTCTCGACCGTTCTCTCCGAGTCGCTCCGCCTCATCGCGCCGTACACGCCGTACATGGCCGAGCGGATGTACCAGCGTCTCGACGGCAGCGAGACGACCGTCCACATGCTCTCGTACCCCGAGGTCGACGAAGACCTTCGCAACGAGACGCTCGAAACCAACATGGCGGTCCTTCGCGACGTTGAGGAGGCCGCGGCCCACGCCCGCCAACTCGGCGGTCGCAAACTCCGCTGGCCCGTCTCGCGCATCGTCGTCGAGTCCGACGATGAGGACGTGGCCGAAGCAGTCACCGCCCTCTCGGACCTCCTCTCGGAGCGCGTGAACACGCAGTCGGTCGAAGTCGTCGAGGTCTTCGACGAACTCGTCGAGAAGGCCGAACCGCAGATGAGCGTCATCGGGCCGGAGTTCGGCGCTGACGCCCAGAAAATCATGGGCGCTGTCGAAGGGCGCACCCGCGCCGACGTCGAATCCGGCGTCGAAGTCGACGGTGAGACCTACGAACTCACAGACGAGATGGTCTCCTACGCGGCCGAACCGCCGGAGAACGTCTCGGGTGCCGAGTTCGAAGGCGGCACTGTCTACGTCGACACCACCCTCACCGACGACATCGAGTCGGAGGGCTACGCCCGCGACGTCATCCGCCGCATCCAAGAGATGCGCAAGCAACTCGAACTCGATGTGGAAGAGGAAATCGACGTGGGCGTCGTCGTCGAAGACGACCGGGTCGCCGGATTCGTCGAGGAGAACCGCGACCTCATCGCCGACGAGGTGCGCGCCCGCGAACTCGAACTCGGCCGCGCCGAGGGCGAGACGGTCGAAGAGTGGGACGTCGAAGACGTCTCTGTGACCATCGCGGTCACGCAACTCGACTGAGCGACACGCTGCACACCGGTTTTTTGATTTTTGCTCGGTCTCAGACCGCGGAGCGACGCCGCTGTCAGTCGACGTGTCTCTCGAACCGGAGTAAATCGGAGAAAACGAGTGGGGACGTGAGTCAGCAGCGGGACGTGTCAGGTCGCGTTAGAACGGAATCGCGACCCAAGACGAACCGGGGAAGACGCCCGCGATGGCGAGCACCGCGACGAGGAACGTCCCGAAGACGATTGCGGCGGCCGGCGGGTCCCAGTGGGTGTCGCCGTGCGCGTAGAAGACGCGCTGGAAGGCTTCACCGAAGATGGCACAGATGCCACCGAAGACGCCACCGACGAGGAGCGCCGCAGCACCGAGTTCGGCCGCACCCGCGGTGAATGCGAGTGCCGCCGTCGATGCGGGAAGCGACATGTGGTGGGTGACGGGGACGCGCTCGACGCCGAGGTTCAGGAAGATGAGGCTCGCCGCGGAGATACCGAACGCGAGGAACGGGCTGCCGGTCGAGAGCGCGATGTACGCGGCCACGAGACCGACGACGATGCCGATAGCCGTCACTTCTTCCCACTTGTACATGTTCGGCAGCCACGGTTCGACGCTCATGCGTGCGGTCTCGCCGCCGTCGGCGACCGCGTTACTGCGGGTCTCGCCGCGCTCGAACGGGGTCATGTCGAGGAGGCTGCTGCCGCGTGCCTTACCGATGATGTCGTAGCCGAAGGCGACGCGGTGGATGAGCGCCGAGAGCACGACACCCATCGCGATGTGGTCGTACGGCATGTTGAACGTCCCCGAGAGGACGGTCAGCCAGTAGCCGATGATGCCGAAGATACCACCGACCGCGAGCACGTCAGGCTTCGAACCGAGTGCGAAGCCGATGTCCTTCGCGTTGTGGTAGTCGAATCCGGATTCCATGTAGCCGCGGTTCGCCGCGTAGGCTGCGGCGGCCGCACCACCGGCGAAGCTGATTGCCGGGGAGAACGGGACGCCGAAGGCGATTGCGCCGGTGATGCCGACCGAGCCGAGCGCGCCCGACTCGGCGTTGACGACGCCACCGAGGGACTTGCTCGCGAGGTTCGCCGTCTCGCCAGCGATGACCATGAAGCCGGTGAAGATAAAGGCCGGAAGCGCACCGATTGCTGCGCCGAAGGCACCGCCAGCGAAGGCGGCGATGAGCATTTCGAGCGCCCAGAGTTGGTCCAGTGCCATGTGTTATTCCTCCGTGTCGCGCGCCCAGTCGAGCGAGCGGTCGACTGCTTCCTTCCAGCGGCCGTAGCGGTGTTCGACGTTCTGCGGGTCCGAGGGTTCGAACTCGCGGTCGACCTGCCAGTTCGCGCGGAGTTCGTCCAGGTTCTCCCAGTAGCCGACTGCGAGACCGGCGGCGTAGGCGGAACCGAGCGCCGTCGTCTCGTCGACCTGCGGGCGGACGATTTCGGTGTCGAGGATGTTCGACTGAAGCTGACAGAGGAAGTTGTTCTTGACCGCCCCGCCGTCGACTCGGAGGCTGGCGAGGTCGATGTCGCTGTCGGACTGCATGGCTTCGGCAACGTCGCGCGTCTGGAACGCGATAGATTCGAGCGTCGCGCGGACGATGTGCTCGCGGCGGGTGCCGCGGGTCATGCCGACGATAGTGCCGCGTGCGCGCTGGTCCCAGTGCGGGGCACCGAGGCCGGCGAAGGCGGGCACGAAGTAGACGCCGTCGGTCGAATCGACCGAGCGGGCGAGCTTTTCGGACTCGGCGGCGCTCTCGATGAGCGTCATGTCTTCGAGCCACTCGATTGCCGCGCCCGTGATGAAGATGGAGCCTTCGAGGGCGTACTGCACGGGTTCGCCGGAGCGCTGGAAGCCGACGGTGGTGAGAAGGCCGTGTTCGGACATGACGGCCTCTTCGCCAGTGTTCATGAGCATGAACGACCCGGTTCCGTAGGTGTTCTTGGCGTCACCGGCGTCGAAACAGGTCTGACCGAACAGGGCGGCCTGCTGGTCGCCGAGGGCACCCGCGACGGGAATCTCGGCACCGAGGAAGCCGTCTGCGTCGGTCGTCCCGTAGTAGTCGTCGTCAGACGACGGGCGGACTTCGGGCAGAATCTCGCGGGGCACGTTGAACTCGTCGAGGAGTTCGTCGTCCCACTCCATGTCGTGGATGTTGAACAACATCGTCCGCGACGCGTTGGTCACGTCGGTGATGTGGTTCCCCGTCAGATTGTAGATGAGCCACGTGTCGATGGTACCGAAGGCGAGTTCCCCTTCCTCGGCGCGGTCGCGGATATCTTCCGGACGCGAGCGCTGGAGCTTGATGGGGTCAGAGTTGTCCAGCAGCCACTCGGCCTTCGTCGCAGAGAAGTATGCGTCGGGTTCGAGGCCTGTCTTGGCGCGCACGTCGTCGGTCTTGTCGTCCGCTTCGAGCGTCTCGATACGGTCGGTCGTCCGACGGTCCTGCCAGACGATGGCGTTGTGAATCGGCTGTCCGGTCTCGCGGTCCCAGACGATGGTCGTCTCGCGCTGGTTCGTGATACCGATTGCTTCCAGTTGGTCGGCGTCGAGAAGCGCGTCGTCGAGCGCCTCGTTGATGACCTTCTTCGTGTTGTCCCAAATCTCGTTCGCGTCGTGTTCGACCCAACCGGGTTCGGGGTAGATCTGTTCGTGCTTCTCGTAGGCGTTAGCGACCACCTTACCGTCGTGGTCGAACACCATGAATCGCGTGCCTGTGGTACCTTGGTCGATGGCACCAACGTATTTTTCTCCTGACATTTTAACCAACCTCGTGGTGGACTCCCGCGGTGAGAGTCCGAACGTCAGTACATGGTGGAAAAACCATGATAAATGTTTCTTTACTACTGGATACTAGCCACCATTTATGATTATGTTAAGTAGACCGCTCTTGTGCCCGTATTTCGGCTGCCGTATTTTGTACTGGTGGTCGATTCGTCATTGAATTCTTCTTTCACAAACGTGGATAAAATAGTGAGTATTTAGGTTCCGAACTGTAGAGAACTGTGCATGCCCATCGAGTCTGCCGTGGTCCTCGCCGCCGGGGAGGGGATGCGGCTTCGACCGCTCACCAAGTACCGGCCCAAACCGATGTTGCCGGTGACGAACGTACCCATCTTGGAACACGTCTTCGACGCGCTCGTCGCCAGCGGCATCTCCGAGATACACGTCGTGGTCGGCTACAAACGCGACCGCGTCCAGGAGTACTTCGGGTTCGAGTACGACGGCGTCCCGCTCACCTACCACGTCCAAGAGCAGCAACTCGGCTCTGGACACGCGGTGTTACAGGCCCAACCCGGCGTCGACGGCCCGTTCTTGGTCGTCAACGGTGACCAGTTAACGTCGCCGGAAATCGTCGATGCGGTCGTCGAAGCCCACGCCGCAGGCGAACAACTCGGGACGATAAGCGTCGTCGAGTCCGAGTTAGCTTCGAGGTACGGTGCGGTCTCCCTCGACGGCGACACGGTCACAGACCTCGTCGAAAAACCGGGAGAGGGCCACCACCGCCTCCTCAACGCCGGTGTCTACGCGTTCGAACCAGCTATCTTCGACCGTATTGCTTCGACCCCCGCAGAGGACGGCGAGCGCTCGCTGACGACCGCGCTCACGTCGGCCATCGAAACCGGTTCGACGCTCACGGGTGTCCGAACTGAAGGCCTGTGGCGCGACGCGACGTATCCGTGGGACCTGCTGTCGCTCAGCGCCGAGATGCTCGACCGAAGCGACGAGGAGGTTACCATCGACCCGTCAGCGACGGTCGCAGACGGGGCTATCGTCCGCGCTCCGGTCGTCGTCGGTCCCGACGCCGTCGTCGCACCGGGTGCTGTCGTCGGTCCGTACACGACGGTCGGCCGAAACGCCTCTATCGGGTGTAACGCCGTCGTCGAGCACACTATCGTCGACGAAGACACGCGCATCGGACCGAACGCGACGCTCGTCGACTCCGTCACGGGCCGCGGGGTCGACATCGCCGCTGGCGTCACTATCGAAGGCGGAGACGGCGACGTTCGCATCGGCGACCGAATCCACGAGGAAGTCGAACTGGGTGCGGTCGTCGCAGACCGAACCGAACTCGGCGGTGGTGTCTCGGTCGAACCCGGAACCATCGTCGGCGCGGAAGCCTCCGTCGCAACTGGGGTCGTCCTCGATGGTGTCGTCGAAGACGGTGTGGAGGTCGTTCGGTAATGTGTGGAATCATCGCCTGTATCGGCCACACGGACGACACCGTGGACGTGCTGTTGTCGGGGCTCTCGTCGCTCGAATACCGCGGCTACGACTCCGCCGGTATCGCCGTCTCCAACGGAAAACTCGACGTCCGAAAGCGCGAGGGTGAACTCGACAACCTCCGCGATGCGGTCGACGCCGACCCTATCTCCGGAACGTTCGGTATCGGACACACGCGCTGGAGTACTCACGGCCCGCCGACGGACGAGAACGCACACCCTCACACGGACGCTGACGGCCGCGTCGCCGTCGTTCACAACGGCATCATCGAGAACTATCAGGAACTCCGCGACGAACTCGAAGCGGACGGCTACGAGTTCGTGAGCGACACCGACACCGAAGTCGTTCCGAACCTCGTCGCGTCGTTCCTCGACGAGGGGTACGACGCCGCAGAGAGCTTCTCGCGAGCGGTCTCGCGTCTGGAGGGAAGCTACGCGCTCGCCGTCATCGTCGCGGGCGAGGACGCCATCTTCGCGACGCGACAGGACTCGCCGCTCGTCCTCGGCATCGGCGACGACGCCTACTACCTCGGAAGCGACGTTCCGGCGTTCCTCTCGTACACGCGAAACGTCGTCTACCTCGAAGACGGCCAGTCCGTGACGCTCCGCCCGAACGGGTGGCAGGTCAAAAACGGCGATGGAGCGGTCGTCGAACCGCCAGTCAACACCGTCGAGTGGGACGCCGAACAGACCGGCAAAAGCGGGTACGAGCACTTCATGCTCAAGGAGATTCACGAACAGCCGACCGCGCTTCGACAGTGTCTGAGCGGCCGCCTCGACCCGCTCGAAGGAGACGTGGTCGTCGAGGAACTATCGGACCTCGACACGCCGGGCGCGGTCCAGTTCGTCGCCTGCGGCACCTCGTATCACGCTGCACTGTACGGTGCGATGCGATTCAGGGAAGTCGGCATCCCCGCGCAGGCGTTCCTCGCCAGCGAGTACGCGACTGCGCCGCCGCCGATTGCCGACGACGAACTCGTCGTCGGGGTTACACAGAGCGGCGAGACTGCCGACACGCTCTCGGCGCTCAGAACGGCACAGGGCCGGGGTGCAGAGACGCTCGCGGTGACGAACGTCGTCGGAAGCACGGCCTCTCGCGAGTGCGACCACGTGATGTACATCCGGTCGGGCCCCGAAATCGGCGTCGCCGCGACGAAGACGTTCTCGTCGCAACTCGTGTCGCTGTCGCTCTTCGTCGAGAGCGTCACCTCGAACACCGGAAGCGGACGGACGCGCGCTCTCGTGGAGTCCCTGCGGGACGTCGCGGGCGACGTACAGTCGGTCCTCGACGACAGCGAAGGAGAAATCGAAGACCTCGTCGACGAACTCGGCGGTTCCGATGCGTACTTCTTCATCGGCCGCGGCTACAACGCCCCCGTCGCGCTCGAAGGCGCGCTGAAGTTCAAGGAGATAACGTACGAGCACGCCGAGGGCTTCCCGGCGGGCGAACTGAAACACGGCCCGCTCGCGCTCATCACCGACGAGACGCCCGTGTTTGCCGTCGTCACCGGCGACGACGAGGCGGCGCGAAAGACCCTCGGCAACATCAAAGAGGTACAGGCTCGCGGTGCGCCCGTGGTCGCAGTCACAGACGGCGTCCTCGAAGTCGAGCGCTTCGCCGACGAAGTGCTTCGCGTCCCAGAGACTGACGGCAATCTCGGGTCGCTCCTCGCCAACGTCCAACTCCAGCTCGTCGCCTACGAGATGGCGGCGTCGCTCGGCCGACCGATAGACAAACCGCGAAATCTCGCGAAAAGCGTCACCGTGGAATAAAAGCGGGGCCGCAAGCCGGTGCGCGGGTCTCACCGCGCGGTGGCGTTCCGATTCAGACGAGCGCCTCTTCGAGCAGTTGCAGCGGGTGTTTGATGTCGTAGCCGGTGCCGTGTTCCATCTGCATCGAACAGGTCGGACACTCGGTCATCCCGACGTTGCCGTCGGCGTGCTCCATGTGGTCGAACATGTCCGCGCCGATTTGCATCGACTTGTCGTACTTCTCTTCTTTCCAGCCGTAGGTGCCGGAGATACCGGAACAGGAGTCGCCCACGTCCTCGATAGTGACGCCGTCGAGGTCACGGAACAGTTCGACCGCCTGCCGGTCGAGACCCTGATTGCGGGCGTGACACGGGGCGTGGTACGCGAAGGACTGCTCGGAGACCGACGCATCGGCGAGGGCGCTGTCGAGGTCCTCGTGGATGCGGAGGTATTCCATGGCCTCGTAGGTGTGCTCGGAGATGTCTTCGAGCCCGTCGATGTCGAACAGTTCGGGGTACTCCTGTCTGAGCGACATCGAACACGAGGTACACGAAGCGATGATGTCGTAGCCCTCGGGGATGAGACCGGCGAAGTTCTCGGCGTTGATGCCCGCGGCGCGCTTCGCGTCGTCTAGCATGCCGTTTGCGAACATCGGCGTCCCCGAACAGCGCTGCTTGGGGACGACGACTTCGTAGCCGAACTCCTCGAAGACGCGGACCATCGCCTTCCCGACTTCCGGGGTGTTATAGTTCGAATAACACCCGTGGAAGTAGGCGACGCGCTTGTCTTCGGAGCGGACCTGGGGGCCGCCGCGTTCGTTCCACCACTCGCGGAACGTCTGCGTGGCGAAGGCCGGGAATTCGCGCTCGGCGGTGATGCCGAGGACTTTCTCGTTTATCTGCTGGACCAGCGAGTTCCCCATGATGGCGTTCGTCAGGCGGGGGAACATGCTGCCGAGTTCGGCCAGCGTCCCGTAGTTCGCGAGGATGCGGTTGCGGATGTACTCTCGGGAGAGTTTGTCCATGTCCTCGTCGACGTACTCGCCGCGGGCCGTGTTGTGCATCTGGCTGAGTGGGACGCCAGACGGACAGGCGTCGTCACAGCGCATGCAGTTCGAACACGACATGATGGAGTCGTCCACCGAGGCGTCCTCTTTGCGCTTCAAGCGCCACTGTTCCGGGCCTTGGAACTTCGGGCCGGGGAACTCGTCGTCGACTTCCGCGACCGGACAGGACACGTCACAGGAGGTGCACTTGTAACAGTTGTCCGCGCCGGGTCGGAGGTCCATCTCGGTGCTCTCGGGGAACACCTCTACTGGTTCGAAGTCGTCTTCGCCCTGTTCGCCGGGTGTGGGTGTCGTGTCTGGTGGTGTCTCTGCGTCACTCATTGGGTTGCGTCCTCCCCCGCGAGGCGGCCGGCAACCGCACCAGTCGCCAGCGAGACGCCGCTCGCGGATTTCTCGCGTGCGACGTGTGCGCCACCGACGACGCCACCCGCCGCACGCAGGTTTTCGAAGTGCGATTCGCCGTCCGCGTCAGTTGGCCGGAGTTCGTCGTCCGGCACGACACCGAAGCGAGCGAACTCGTGGTCACCGAAGGCCTCGGGTTCCGACCAGTCGTAGCGGTCCTCGGGATGCGGGACGTGACAGCCGAACACTGGCTCGGTCACGTGCGCTCTGTCGGAGTCGAGGCCCTTGCCGACGAGACCACCCGTCGCGAGGACGATTTGGTCGGCTTCGTAGGGTGTCATCCGACTCTTCTGGTCGACGAGAACCGTCTCGATTCGGTCGCCGTCGGCTTCGAAGTCGACGGCCGGATTGCCGGACGAGATTCGGACGCCCGCTTCGTCGAGGGCGTCGAACAGCATGTCTTCGAGTTTCAGGCCGAGGAGACTCGGCGGGCCGGTGGGGACTTCGAAGACGGGAACGCCGAGGCGGTCGGCGAGTTCGTCGCGGACTTCCGTGTCGTGGTCGTCGCCGAGCATGGCCGGGAAGCCGACCCGCGTCTCACCGTCGAGTTCGTCGGCGACGGCGTCGGCGAGGGACGAACGAACCGTTCCGCTCTCGACTGACTCGTCGCGGTCGAGCGCCTTGGCGAAGCGCGTCAGTTTGGCGTCCGCGCGGAACGTTTTGGGGAACGGGAGGCTCACGCCGCGAACCGAGAATGGGACGCCCGCAGCTTCGAGGTGGTCTGCGGCGACCGGCGCGTCGAAGTCAGTGAGGCTCTCGAAGCCGACGAGCAGCATGTCGCCGGACGCGCTCACGAGACCGGACGCGACCGACTCGGGATACCGAGCGGTCGGTTTCATCGTGCCGCCGTAGGTCGCCACGAGGGCGTTGTCGTCGGTGTGGCCGCCGCGGTAGGCGTCGCCCACGGCTTCGTCGAAGAGGCGCAGGCCGTCGCGGATGCCGTCTTCGCCGACGATTCGGTAGGGGTGCCCTTCGGGGAGTTCGTCGAGGCCGTCGTAGGGGTTTGCGAGTGGTCCGTCGTCGCCCGCGTACCCGAGCACGTCCACGAGGCCGCTGGCCTGTCGGAGCGTGCTCTTCTTGTGGGCGAGCAGTCGAACCTGCGCGCCGGTCTCGGCGGCCGAGAGCGCGGCCGTACAGGCGGCGATACCGCCGCCGATGACGAGCACGTCGTCAGTAATCGCCATCGTTCACCTCCGAAACAGCGTGTGCGTCGCGGCCGCCGTCCGCGACGGCCCCGTCGTCGAACGCCGCGAAGTCTACGCCGGATTCCGTTGCCGCCGGGTCCGAATCGCGGTTCATCGTCGTCGCGTGGAGCATGTGCTTGAGCGCGGCTTGCGAGAGTTGTTCGCCCCACATACCGTGGCGCTCGCCCTTCCAACGCTCCTGATAGAGGTCGTCGAGCGAGGCGCGGACGACGTCTTCGTCGTATTCGGGGGCGAGTTCGGTCGCCATCCGGTGACAGCAAATCGCGCCCTGACAGTTCCCCATCGAGGCGCGCGTCTGGATACGAACCGAGTTGAGGTCGGTTCCGGCCGTGTCGAGTGAGTCTTGAATCTCCGCACGGGTGACGGCCTCGCACTCACAGACGACCGGGTTCGGGTCGACGCTGGTCAGCACGTCGTCGGCGCGAGAGCCGAGGCGCTGCACCGAGCGGCGGCCGATTGGCGAGCGCAGGCCGAAGTCGTCCATGTAGTCGCGGAGGACGCTGAAGTCCTCGCTTCCGGGAAGCGGCACGTCGGCGGTGCGGCACTCGGCGTCGACGCCAACTTTCTCGCAGACGTGGTCGGAAATCTTCTCGGCCATCATCCGGTAGGTGGTGAGTTTGCCGCCGACGATGCTCGTCATGCCGGGGAGGTCGTCGCGGTCGGCGTGGTCGAGCAAGAAGAACTCGCGGGTGATGTCCGTCGGGTCCTCGGTGCCGGTTCCCGGCGGTTCGTAGAGCGGTCGCACGCCCCAGAACGACCGAATCGTCCGCGCGTCTTTCAGCATCGGAACGAGTTCGGAGAGCGTGTCTATCATGAGGTCGACTTCCCAGCCCTCTTCGGGGTACTCTTCGGGGTCTTCGACCTCTTCGTCGGTCGTGCCGAGGATACAGGTCGTCTCGTGGGGGACGATGATGTCCGCGTCGCCCTTCGGCCGACAGCGGTTGACGACCGTATCGACCTGCCGGGTGTTCATGATGGTCATGACGCCCTTCGAGGGGCGGACTTCGACGTCCACGCCCGCGAGGTCGCCGATTTGGCCTGCCCACGCACCCGTCGCGTTGACGACGTAGTCGGCGCGAATCTCTTCGACTTCACCGGGATTCCCGTGGACGTACGGGCCGGTTCCGGACTTGTGTGTGACTTCGACGCCGACGACTTCGCCGTCCTCGACGAGCACGTCTGTGACTTCCGAGTGGGTCTCGATGCGCGCGCCGTGTTCGACCGCGCTCGCGGCGTTCGCGACACAGAGTCGGAACGGGTCGATAGCGCCGTCAGGAACTCTGATGGCGCGTTTGATGTCTTTCGCGAGGTACGGCTCTTGCTCGCGTGCCTCTTCGGCCGAGAGGACTTCGACGGGAATGCCGCACTCCCGACAGCCTTCGAGTTTCTTCTCGAAGTATTCGTCCGAGTCTTCGGGTCGCTGGACGAACAGCCCGCCGGTCATTTCGACGCAGTGCCCGGCGATTCGTCGCAGGACGCGATTCTCCACGATACACTCCTTTGCGGACGCCTGGTCAGATACCGCGTAGCGTCCACCGCTGTGGAGGAGTCCGTGCATCCGCCCCGTTGTCCCGTGTGTGAGGTTCCCCTTCTCGACGAGGGTGACGTCAAGACCGCGCATCGCGAGGTCGCGCGCGATGCCGGTTCCGGTCGACCCCCCGCCGATGACGAGAACGCTCGGCGATGTACTCATCCGTCTTTCGTGAAGAAGAACTGCGGGCACTTTATTTTACCTTCACTGGCTAACGAGGCGGTTTAGTTCAACTTCTGGACTGCTTTTCCAGTCCCGGTGCGCTGTTCAACCCCGTAGAATAGCGGAGTATGCGGTTTCTCCGTGGGTCACATAGGACAGGAAGATTTCAAAATGAACATTCAAAATAGTTATTGGTACTCCGAATCTACGGGCAAACCAGTGGCATTCACAGTGGCTCACAGTACTCCCTCACCGCGCCGGAGAGTGACACTGCCGGTGGGACAGCGGTCTCTGGAAAATCCCGAGACGACAGTATGTTCATTTTTATCCATGCACTGAAAATCAGCCACGTAAGAGACAATTCCTCATGCGACTCGAAGACCGAATCGCGCGACGCCGGAACCGAGGTGAGTCGAGACGCCGTATCGTCCGCGACGTGACCGTGTTGAACCCGACGGTCCACCCGGACGAACCGACTGGTCGCGGGCCAACGCTCGAAATGCTTCTCGACCATCTGGACCCCGTCTTCGACGGGTCGCTTCCGACGCACGCGTACGTCCACGGGCCGAAGGGCGCTGGGAAATCCGCACTCGTAACCTCTCTGTTCGACCACATTTCGCGGGCGATACCGTCCCCTCAGTCGGTGATTTACACGACGACGCGCGCGGTGCAACCGCCGACCATCTCGTTTTCGTACGTCGACGCCCGCGCGGCCCAGACGGAGTTTACGCTCCTCCACGCCGTCCTCGACGACCTCAGCGAGGAGGAGGTCCCCTCGCAAGGCGTGGGCGTCGAGTCGCTCCGCACCCGACTGGCAGACCGACTCACGCACGACAACCGGGCGGTCGTCGCGGTCGACCACGTCGGCGAACCGATGACGTACAGCGCGGAAACCGCCATCGAGACGCTCGCAGACGCCTCGCCCCATGTGTCCGTCGTCGCAATCGGGCGAGACGACCGACCGGCGCTGGAAGCGGACGTGACGGACATCGAGATTCCGGCCTACGAGCGGCACGCACTCGCCGACATACTCGCCGAGCGCGGGTCGGACGCCATCACGCGAACCGCGCTCACCCACGACGTGACGAACACCATCGCCGATTGGGCCGACGGCGATGCACACGACGCGCTCTCCGCACTCTACGGTGCGGCGACGCTCGCCGCGGCAGACGAGGCGGACGCTATCGAACCGGAGTACGTGACCGCCGGCATCGACGCGGTCCCCGAAGACGGGTGCTCGCTCGGCCGCGTCTTCGCCCTCTCCGAAAACCGCCGACAGGTGCTTCGAGCGTTCGTCGAACTCGACGACGACGAGTGTGAGTCCGTCACGGCGGCGACCGAGGCAATCGCCGCGCACCCGTCGGTGTCGCTCTCGCAGACGACTGTCCGGCGCGTCCTCTACGAACTGTCGGACCTCGGAATCGTCCGCCGTGTCGCGGTCGCCGAGACGACAGACGGGCCGGGGCGACCCGCGACGCGTCCCGTGCCGAACTTCTCGACGCTGGTGTTCCGCGGAATCGACGGCTCCGACCGCTGACTCTTTTTCCCCCGTCTCCCAAGCGGTGGTATGGTTCCACCGCTCGTACTCGATATCGACGGAACACTCACCGACGCCGACGGCCACCTCGACCCCCGCGCCTTCGACGTCCTCCCCTCGTGGGACGCCCCCGTGGTCTTGGCCACTGGAAAGGCGTTCCCGTACCCCGTCTCTCTGTGTCACTACCTCGGACTTCCCGAGACGGTCGTCGCCGAAAACGGCGGCGTCGTCCTCGTCGAGGGCGACGTGACCTTCGCGGGCGACCGCGAGGCAGCACAGGCCGCCGCAGACGAGTTCGTCGCCCGCGGCGGCGACCTCGGATGGGGTCCCGCCGACACCGTCAACCGCTGGCGCGAGACGGAGATTGCTATCAGCCTCGACGCCGACGAAGCGCTCCTTCGCGAGGTCTCCGCCGAGTTCGACCTCGAAGTCGTCGATACGGGCTTCGCGTACCACGTAAAGAGCCCGGGCGTCGAGAAGGCGGTCGGCCTCGAACACGTCTGTGACCGCCTCGACTACGACCCCGCCGACTTCGTCGCAATCGGCGACAGCGAAAACGACGCCTCAACCTTCGGCGTCGCCGGGCAGTCCTACGCCGTCGCGAACGCCGACAACGTGGCGAAAGCGGCCGCAGACGAAGTGCTCGAAGACTCGTACATGGACGGCACGCTCTCGGTCCTTCGGTCGCTACAGGAGTCGTAGAAGCGCCAGCGACGGAACCGTCGTTTGTGGCTAGTTTTGGTCCGATACTTCGTCCGAGACCCACGTCGCGTACTCGTCGAGGACGTGGGATTCGTCGAACCGTTCGACACAGGGCACGTCGTATGGGTGGAGTTCGACCACCCGCGAGGCGAACTCGTCGTATCGGTCGTCGGTCGTCTTCGCGAGCAGGATGACCTCGTCGTCGTCGTGGACCTCGCCGTCCCACCGATACACCGACTGGCAGGGCACGCGGTTCACGCACGCCGCGAGTCGTTCCTCGACGAGCGTCCGAGCGAGTTCGTCTGCCGCGTCGGGCGGTGCAGTCACGTATGCTGTCGGCATCGCTGTGTAACTCGTCTCGTCGTGTTACGCCGGTTCTTCGAAGGGTGCAAAGCGGCCGTTGATGTCCCACTCGTGGATGCAGTAGGGGTTTCCGACCTGCTTGTCGCCGTCTTCGGACGCGACACGCCACGTCGCCGCGTCGCCGTCCCATCGTTCCACGCGACCACAGCGCTCGCAGGCGCGTCGAGTCGGTCGTCGAAGTTGGGGTTCCATATCTCCAATGGTGTCTGTCGGCACGCAAAAGCCCATCGCCGACGGCATATTCGGTCTTTATCGTGTGCTCACCGGGCACAACCGAGACGTAACCGATGGGACTTAGCACCTGCCGAACACACCTCTCGTATGGGATTTCACACCTTCGACGTCGACTCTGCGGCGAAGCTCGACGACCCGAGTCGATACCGGTTCGTCTCTCGTGAAGAATTACTCTCCCTGCTCGACCCGCGTCCGGGGGACGTCGTCGCCGACCTCGGGAGTGGAACTGGCTTCTTCACCGACGACGTCGCGCCGTTCGTCGACACGATGTACGCCGTGGACGTACAGGAGGCGATGCACGACTTCTACCGCGACAAGGGCACCCCGGAGAACGTGGAGTTCGTCACCGCGGACGTCGCCTCGCTTCCCTTCGACGACGACCACCTCGACGCCGCGTTCTCGACGATGACCTACCACGAGTTCGCCACCGACGAGGCGCTGACCGAAATTGCGCGGGTCGTCGCGCCCGGCGGTCACGTCGTCACCATCGACTGGTCCACCGCTGGCGACGGAGAAGCTGGGCCACCGACTGACGAACGATTCGGACTCGGAGACGCCGTCGAAGCCTTCGAAGCGGCCGGGTTCACCGTCACTCACGGGGCGACGCGACGCGAGACGTTCGTCTGCGTGGCTCGGCGGTAAATCGAACTCAGAAAACGCTGCTTTCCTGCCGACTTAGGACTCGATGACCGACGTGTATCGGTCAACGAGGAGGACGATTGCGGCTCCGATAACCGCCGTGACGGCGAAGATGCCGACGAGTTCGGCGGTCCACGGCTGGTTCCCTTCGGCGAGCTTTTCGCTGGCTTTGACGATTGGTGCGCGGAGTGCGCCGACGATGAGGCTCACGAGGAACGCGAGGGTCGCACGGCGGTAGTGTTCGAGCGCCCAGCGAACGGCGTGGGCGATGGTGAACAGGCCGACGAGCGCGCCGCCGATGAACGCGACGACGATGGCTCCCGGTTCGACGAGTGCGGCGACTGGGCCGCCCGTCACAACGTCCAAAAGCGCGTCGACGAACGTCTTGAGTGCCTCCGTCATGAACTCGTACTGACCGAGGAGCAGCAGGAGGAGTGACCCCGAGATACCGGGGAGAATCATCGCACTCACCGCGATTGCGCCCGCGAACATGGTCGCCGGTGGCGAATGACCGAGTGCGGTGCCGGCGGTCCCCGACGCGACGAAGGCGAGGAGGAATCCGGCGGCGGCCGCAGCGAGTTGCCGCGGGCCGTCGAGTGAGACTTGCGCGTACAGCACGACGGCCGACGCGCCGATGAGACCGAAGAAGAACCCGAACGTGATGACCGGATACTGGTCGATAGCGGTGTGGAGGACGCGCGTCACGGTGATGACGGCAGTGGCGATACCCGCACCGAGGACGAGCAGGAATCCGACGTCTATCTCGCGGAGCGCGGAGAGGGCATCTTCGCGTCGGGTCGATGCGATACCCGAGAGAACGCGCTGGATACGCGTCGGCGTGATGGCAGTGAGCGCACTGATGAGCCGTTCGTAGATGCCGGTGATGAGTGCGATTGTACCGCCGGAGACGCCCGGAACGGCGTCGGCCGTACCCATACAGACGCCTTTCAGATAGAGGATTACCCAGGGCACGAGCGCGGACCGTTCGTCGGTTCCCGTCGTCATTTCGTGTTCCGAAGCTTCTCCGCGAGGGATATGAGTCCACCGTTCGTGTCCGCGAAAGTACGTTCAGAAAGTACGTTTAGACACGCTATTTCGCCACTTTGTTCGGTCGGCGTGCGTCGCGCCGAGCTGCTGAACGCGCCCGTCGGAAAGAATGAAACCACTCCGAAGCGACAGGTGACGTAATGAAGCTCAGCATCATCGGGAGTGGGTACGTAGGCACCACAATCGCGGCGTGTTTCGCGGAGTTGGGCCACGACGTCGTCACCGTCGACATCGACGAGGACATCGTCGACACACTCAACGATGGCCGCTCGCCCATTCACGAACCGGGCCTCGACGAACTCGTCGCCGAACACGCCGGCGACCGACTCCGAGCGACGACCGACTACGAGGCGATTCTCGACACCGACGCGACGTTCCTCGCCCTCCAGACGCCTGCCAACGACGACGGCAGCATCGACCTCGGTGCGGTGAAAGCGGCGTCCACGTCGCTCGGGGAGACGCTCGCCACCAAAGACGACTACCACCTCGTCGTCACGAAGAGTACGGTCGTTCCGACGACGACCGAAGAGGTCGTCGGCCCGCGCGTCGCGGCAGCCGCCGGCAAGACCGTCGGCGAGGAGTTCGACATCGCGATGAATCCCGAGTTCCAGCGCGAAGGGACCGCAGTCGAGGACTTCCTCGACCCCGACAAGGTCGTCCTCGGTGCCCACACTGACCGCGCGTTCGACCGCCTCGACGACATCTTCGCTCCGCTCGTCGACCACGCGGACGACCCGCCGGTCGTCGAGACCGGTATCCGAGAAGCGGAGATGATTAAGTACGCGAACAACGCCTTCCTCGCTTCGAAAATCAGTCTCGCGAACGACCTCGCGAACATCTGCAAGGAGTTCGGCGTCGACTCCGCGGAAGTGCTCGACGCTATCGGCCTCGACTCCCGTATCGGCGCTGCGTTCCTCGGTGCGGGTCTCGGCTGGGGTGGCTCGTGCTTCCCGAAAGACACCGCCGCAATCATCGCTGCTGCCCGCGAACGCGGCTACGAACCACGCCTCCTGCAAGCCGCTATCGACGTCAACGACGGCCAGCCAGAACGTATGCTCGACCTCCTTCGAAAGCGGTTCGACCCCGAAGGCAAGCGCGTCGCCGTCCTCGGACTCTCGTTCAAGCCCGGTACCGACGACATTCGCTCGTCGCGGTCGATTCCGCTCGTCGAGGCACTGCTCGACGCTGGCGCGGACGTCGTCGGCTACGACCCCGTCGCGACCGAGAACATGCGCGAACGGTTCCCCGACATCGACTACGCGGACTCTGCGGCCGCCGCGCTCGTCGATGCGGACGCCGCGCTCGTCGCAACCGCCTGGGACGAGTTCGCCGCGCTCGACGAGCAGTTCGACGAGATGCGCGAGCCCGTCGTCATCGACGGTCGCCGCATCGTCACTCGCCGCGACGGTATCGACTACGAGTCGCTGGTCTGAGGACTACGAGTCGCTGGTCTGTGGGGTGCGGGAGTCTCGAACCCCAATCTAGCTACTCTGCCCTTTCACACTGTTTTCTCGTCGGCTCGGGTCCGAAGCGAGCGCTGTCGCTTTCTGGGTCGAAAAATGGAAGAAGTGCGTTTCGGACGGCGAATCGAGTTGCGGACTGCGAACCGCGTCGAGCGAACTTACGCGACGACCGCGGTCAGCGCGCCGGCGTCGATGGCGGCCGACTCGTTGGTCGACGTGTCGTTCGTCGCAGTTTCGTTGGTTGCCGACTCGTTCGTTGCCGTCTCGTTCGTGGCGGTTTCGTTCGAAGACGCTTCGTCGTTGTTGAACGAGAGCTCGGACTCGGCGCGTTCGAGCGTCACCTCGACGGTGCCGTCTTCAGCACCGTTGACGAGGCCTTCGTCCACGCTGACGTTCTGTGCTTGATATCTGACGATGGTGTTGTTGCCTTCGAACGACGTCGGCCCGGCGAAGGTGTAGTCACCAGTCGCGCGGACGCTGACGTTCGTGTAACCGTTTTCGGGACCGTAGTCGTCGTAGCCGGTCGTCGAGTACGGCAGCGTCATCGTGAACTCACCGTTCCCGTCGGTCTGCGCCTGCTGGGTGTAGGTGAAGTTCGTACCCTTCGTCAGGTCGCGCATCTGGACGCGAGCAGTCACCGTCGTGTTGGCCGGGGCACCGCTGCCTTCGACCGTCGCACCGGGGACGCGCTCGAACGTCTTGACCCACGCCGGGTTGTTACCGAGCAGCGCCTGTGGCTGGATGCCGTAGGTGCTGCGCGCGCGAACGAGCGAGTTCTGATAGGAGCCGGAGCGGAGCGACGAACTGTTCGACGACTTCACGAGGCGGTAGTGTTCGAGTGCCTCGACGCGCTCTTCGGGGAACGAGCCGATACCGCCAATCTGCGAGGTCGGGTCGTTGGCGACGTACTCCTCGGCCGCGCTCATGTTGTCGAACGTCTTGACTGCTTGGCCGTCAGCGGGTGTCGTGCGGAACGTCACCGAACCGTCGGCGTTGGTGCGTTCCTCCCAGTCGACGACGATGGGCGAGGGTGCCGTTGCGCTCCCGTGGAACTTGTAGAGCCGAACCATGAGGCTCTCGTAGTACCGCTGGTCGTGAACGTTCGCAGAGGAGACGAGGCGCGTCTGGCCGTCCTGCTCCTGCAGGCGGTAGACGCGGTTGTAGAAGTCCGAGGTGGAGATGTTCGACTGGTCGTACCAGACGGTCGGTGCGCCGAACTTCGACTCGGTCGAGGCCATCTGCCAGTCGACCATGACGTAGCGCGTGTTCTCGCCTTCACCGTCGTCGCCCATCGAGGAGAGGACGTCAGACGCCTGCTCCTCGTCGGGGGCGAGCAGGAAGTTCGCCGCCTCCGTCGCACCACCCTGGAACGGGTTCGCGTTCGGAATTCGTTCGCCGAGGAGGGTAATCCAGTGACCGTAGTCCCACCACGACATCACGCCGTAGGCGCCGTCAGGGTAGTCGAAGTCGTCCGTGTATTTGTACGTCCCGTAGTAGTCCATCTCGTTCGATGCACCGCCGAAGGACCCCTCCTTCGGGGTGTTGTTCTGCATCCAGCCGAGAGTCCCGTCCCACTGCGTGACTGGGCCGGGGCCGGTTTCGGCGGCCTGATACGCAGTGTTGGTCGCCTGTCCGTTCCCGAGTTGAACCGGGACGATGAGGACCGGCGTGAGGACGAGGAGCACCGCGATAGCGACCGCGGCGACCTGTCCCGGCGAAACGTCGTCGAGTCGGTCGATGTCAGCGAGACCGACGAAGTCGATGGCGAGCACCTCGCGGAGGAGATACGCGTTCATGACCGCGACGACGACCGCGAGGTAGTAGTTGAAACGAACCTGCGTGAACGCGGCCGACGTCATGATGGCCGCCCACACGAGGACGAAGAGGTGTTCGCTCTCGTAGTCAGCCTGCATCACCGCACCGACGATGATGGCGGTGACGATACCGAGACTGACAAGCGAGGATTCGAGACCGACGAGGCCGCCGATGCTGTCCGGGATAACCGGGAGCAAAAAGAGGAGGCCGATGCCTGCGAGACCACCTGCGGCGTAGCCAATCTTGCGCGTCTCGCCGTCTCGGACGAGCGGTTTGGCGACGAACCAGATGGCAGCGGCAACACCGGTGAAGAACGTGAAGCCGTACTCCGACATGATGCGGTCGACGGCGGAGATACCGGCTGCCTGCAGCGTGTTCTGGGCGAGGAACGGTTGTGCCTCACCGATGGTTCGCGTCGCCGCACCGGCGCTGAAGCCAACGGTGCGGAGGAAGTTCCGTGCGATGCTTCCGAATACGTCCGGAAGAACCACCGAAAACAGCACGAGTCCGACGACTGCGATACCACCGACCGCAGCCGGGTAGCCGCGGTCGTCGACGTCGTTCGACTCCCACCAGCGGGCGAGGCCAGCGAGGAACACGGCACCGAGACCGACACCGAGGGAGAAAAGCGGCTGAAGGAAGCCGAAGTCGGTGACACCGAACGTCGGCTCGTTGAACGGGACGACCATCAGGACTGCAGTGACGAGCATCGACACCGCTCCGACGAACGCGGCGTGCTCCGGCGAGCGTCCGCGAACGTAGTCGGAGGTCATCTTCAAGACGAGGAAGAGACCGAAGATACCGACCAGAAGGATGCCCGGCGGCCACGACCACATGTACAGCGCAATCGCGACGCCAGCGAGTGCAGACCACTTCAGTGGCTTACGGAGGGCGTCGAGGTCGCGGGCTTGAACGAGTTCCCAGACGGGTTTCTCGCGCTCGGCGACCGTGAGGGCGATCATGACAGCGAGGACGGCGAAGCCCTGGAACAGCGGCTCGACAATGTTGTGGTCGGCGAACCCGACCAGACCGCGCTGGAGGAACGTTCCGGGGAGGAGCATCAGGACGGCCGCGCCGAAGAGACCGGCGAGTCGGCCACCGAGACGCTTGCCGATGAGGTACGTCGGAATCGCAATCAGGGCACCGAAGATGGGTGGGGCGACCAACAGCGTCTTGGCGACCAAGTCGGACGACGGACTACCGAGTCCGACGACGAGTGCCGCGGTCGCGACGAGTTGGTCGTAAATCGTCCCGAACTGTCCCGCGCTCGTTCCGAACGGGAACTCCGTCCACGGGTCGAACGGCATGGTTGCAGGCCAGTGCTTGACCGTGTATTCGACCTGGCGAAGATGATACCAGGCGTCGTTTCCTGAGAAATACACCGAGCCCGCTCGGGTAAACGCCTCGTAGCTGCGGAGTCGTATCCACAGCATGACGAGGACGATAGCCGAGAGGACCGGTATGTGATACCAGTCGCGAGCGAGATCCGCTACGGAAGGCGAATACTCTCGTTGCTCGTCGCTCATTGTGCCCAACAACTGTCAAGCCTTTCATAAGCCTTGTGATAGGCGATTTCGACCGATTTGGGTGAATTCGACCGAAGGACAATGCTTATTCGGCCGTCCTCGGTAGCACCGGGCGATGAAAGTCTCCGTCGTGGTCTGTACCTACTCGATGGAACGGTACGAACCGTTTACCGAAGCCGTCGAGAGCGTGCTCGAACAGACCTACGAACCCCTCGAAGTGGTCCTCGTCGTCGACGGGAACGAGGAAGTGTTTGCGCGTGTCGAGGAAGACTTCGGCGACAGAGAGAACGTCGTCCTCCACTGCAACGACGAAAACCGAGGTATCTCCTACAGTCGGACGAAGGGTGCCGAACTCGCCTCGGGCGACGTCGTCGCGATGATCGACGACGACGCGACGGCCCGACCAGACTGGATCGAGACGCTGGTCGAGACCTACGAGGAGAATCCCGAGGCTGTCGCCGTCGGCGGCACTGTCGTCCCCGACTGGGTCGCTCGCAAGCCCGACTTCTTCCCGGAGGAGTTCTACTGGCTCGTCGGCTGTGACGAACGCGGATTCGGACACCACATGGAACGTGTCCGAAACACCTACGGCTCGAACATCTCGTTCAAGCGCGACGTGTTCCTCGAAGCCGGTGGCTACGACACGAACACCGGCCGGAAGGGCGACAAGCACGTACAAGCCCACGAAGCACCCGTCTGTATCCGCATCTACAACAACACCGGCAAGCGCGTCATCTACAACAAGCGCGCCCGCGTCGACCACAAGCTCTTCGAGTACCGCACCAAGTTCCGCTGGCTCACCTTCCGGTCGTTCTGGCAGGGCTACTCGAAGCGCGTGATGGACCTCTTGTACCCCGAGGCCTCGGGCGACAAGAACGACTACCTGCGAGACCTGATGCTCGTCTACGTCGTCGACCGCCTCGTCAAACTCCTCAAAGAGCCGTCGATGGCGAAGGTCCAGCAACTGATTGCTATCTTCGTGTTCACCGCTGCTGTCGGCTTTGGCTACGTCTACGGGTTGTTGACGCCGGACTTGGTGGAGAAGACGAACGCGTAAACCGGAACCTCTCTTTCGCTGAACACCTCTCAGGCAGAGTCCTACGCCAGTAGTTGGCCTCGGTAGACCTCTTCGAACTGTGCTGCGATGTCACACCAGTCGTGGTTCTCTCGCGCCGCGTCTCGGTTTCTGTCGCGGAGTTTGACCAGTTCGTCCTGCGAGAGTCCCCGTGCAGTTTTGAATCCATCTTCGAGTCGGTCGTAGACGATGTTTCCCTCGGGGACGATAGAGGGGATACATCCAGCGCGTGGAGCAATAACCGGACAGCCGAATGTGAGGCTCAAGACGACCGACCCTGAACTGAAGATATCTCGGTAGGGAAACACGCCGAAGTCACACGCTGCGAAGTACGTCGGGACCTCTTCGTTTGGGATGTACCGAAGGTCGGTGACGACGTTCGACTGGTTTTCTGCGAGTGTACGTATCTCCGTTATTTCGGTCGTAGACATGGGATTTCCGGCGATGACAAGACATTCGTCGTCGTTGCTCACGCGTTCGAACGTCTGTAGGAGTTTCGGGATTTGCTTGTACGGCCGAATCATCCCGAAGAATAAGTAGACCCGCTCGTATACGTCGACACCGAGTTTTTTTCGGGCCTTGTCGGTCGATACCGATAGGCTGTC
Organism: Haloferax larsenii; assembly: GCF_024730625.1. Classification (NCBI taxonomy): domain Archaea; kingdom Methanobacteriati; phylum Methanobacteriota; class Halobacteria; order Halobacteriales; family Haloferacaceae; genus Haloferax; species Haloferax larsenii. The sequence goes on along the minus strand of NZ_CP078063.1, from coordinate 2,445,320 downwards.
TTCGTAGACAGGCTCATAGTTTCCGTGTGGAATCGCGACAGCATTGCCCACGTCGGCATCGACGAACGACTCCAGTTCCTCGTGGGTTCGGTCGTCCCATACTTGAACGCTATCGGCCATCCTGACGAGTCGTTCGCTGACTATCTTGTCAAGCGAGAGGAATTTCTGTTCGTGGTTGTGTTTGTTGTGGACAGTCCAGACGATTCGGTCGCACAGGTATGAAGCGAGTTTTACCTGTAGGAGGAACCACACCGCGGCGAGCATCGCGACGATTCGACTTCCGGGAATTTTGTAGGCCCACTCCACGCTCCCAAACAAGAAGTACGGGTGTGTCCAGTGAAGATGGAGGATGTCGACGTCGTCGAGGAGGACGGAGAATATGAACGGCGAGAACGGAATCGGCTCTTCGTCGACTGTCACCTCGATTCCACGGTCTTCGAGGTGTTGTATCAGGAGGTCCTGATACGGATTTCCCGAGTAGTACGGGGCCATGAGGACGTTCATGAGTTACCTGTCTAGCCGTGTTTCTAAGTGGTTCCGTTTTTTGCGCTTTCTGTGTGTCGACTGGTGTTTGCTGTGTTCTCGGGCACTGTGTCGTCCAACAAACGGGTCGGTTAGTCTTCGATTGACTCGGTCAGGCGGCGCTCCGCTTCGTCTCGGTCTTCCGGGTATCCGATGTCCATCCGCCAGCCGTCGATGCGGATGGCGTCGATGGTCCGACCGGACCGAATCAACAGGTCGATTGCCTCGCTAATCTCGTACTCGCCGCGATTCGACGGTTGGACGAGGTGGCACGCGTGGAAGATTGCGGGGGTGAACGTGTAGAACCCAGTCATCACGAGATTCGACGGCGGCTCTTCCGGCTTCTCGATGACTTCGGTAATCTCGCCGTAATCGTTTGTCACACAGACACCGTAGCGGGACGCTTCGTCCCAGTCTACCTCTTCGACGAGGAAGGCGGCGTCGGCCCGGTCTTCTCGCTGGCGCTTGACAACGTCGCCGAGGTTCGCCTGGAAGATGTTGTCACCGAGCATGAGCATGAAGTCCTCGTCGACGTGCTCTTCGACGGTGAGGAGAGCGTGTGCGAGACCTTTCTGCTCACGCTGATGGGAGTACGTGATAGGGACACCACGGTATTCGTCGTCGTAGTGCTCGATGATAACCTCCTTCTTGTAGCCGACGACGACGACGAGTTTCTCGGCACCGAGGTCGACGAGTTGGTCGAAACAGTGTGTCAGGATTGGTTTCCCGTCGACTTCGACCATTCCTTTCGGTTTGTCTTCCGTGAGTGGCCGGAGTCGAGTTCCTTTCCCGGCGGCGAGGACGACTGCTTGCATATCAAATCAGGTCCAACCCAACCGTATAAACTCTTGTGTCGGTTCTCGTTCGGCTGTTCGGTAATGTGGCCGAATATCTATCTCGGAGCTTCACAAACCCGGATAGCCAATTAGAACTAACAGAACGACTCTTCAGGAAGAATCGCCGTCGTACATTTCGGCGTACTTGGTCGCTACCGCGTCCCAGTCGTGTACTTCCTGCGCTACTCGCGCGTTACGTTTCCCTACCCGTTCGAGTTCTGCGAGCGGTGTGTCGTCGAGAGTATCTAGTGCGCCAGCGAGGTCGTCGTAGACGATGTTCCCGCCGCTGTCGACAGACGGAATACATCCGATGCTCGGTGCGACAAACGCCCGCCCAAACGACATTGCCAGCAACACAGACCCGGAGTTGAAGATGTGGGCGTAGGGGAGCACGACCGCATCTGCCGCAGCGAAGTAGGAAGGGACCTCTCGGTCCGGGATATAAGCCAGTTCCAGACTGACGTTTTGTGCCCCAGCAGCGAGTTCGACGAGTTCGCTTTCGAGTGCATCGTTCACTGGGTTCCCGGCGATAAGGAGTGTCGCGTCGCTCTCTTTTTTCTCGAATGTTCTAATGAGTTCTGGGACCTGTTTGTACGGTCGAATGACACCAAAGTAAAGGTACACTCGCTCTGTCTCGGACAGTCCAAGCGCCTCTCTCGCGTCTTTTCTCGTCGGAATCGATGCGTCGTCGTACAGTGGAACGTAGTTACCGTGTGGAATCTCCCAGACGCGTTCTAGGTCGGTATCGACGTATCTCTCGAACTCTTCGTGGGTCCGACTGTCCCACACTTGAACCGCGTCGACGAGAGAGACGAGATGACGGCTCACCGCTCGGTCGAGTGTTTCGTATCGACGCTCGTGATTACACTTGTTGTGGACGGTCCAGGCGACCCGGTCACAGAAAAACGTCGCTAGCCAGACTTGAACGAGAAAGAACCCAGCTGCGAAAGTGCAGAACAGTCGCGAAAATGGGAGCTTATATGCCCACAGTTTGCTACCAAACAGGAAGTACGGATGCGTCCAGTGGAGGTGAAGAACGTCTATATCCTCCACCACGAGGCGGTGAACGAACGGCGCGAACGGGATGCTGTGGTCCTCCCTGCGGACGTCGACCCCGGCTCGAAGAAGTGCAGTTTCGAGGAGTTCCTGAAACTGATTCCCTTCGAAGAACGGTGCGTGGAGTACTCTCATTGAACGACATTTGGTCAGTGGCACACCGCTCACAAAAGGAGATGGATATGTCTGCACAAAGTATCCTAACCGATTGTTATAACTGAGTCGTGTGACGACTACCTCCAACGGATGTACTCTCTCGATCAGATTCGGAACGGTCTCTCTTCGCCGGCACTCCTCTTGCGAGAGCTCAATCGCCTCTACTACACCCGCTTCGACACACACTCGTACAACCCGAATGGAATCGACCTGATGGACGAAGACTGGGACGTATTGCAGATTCTTGATGCGTGCCGGTACGACATGTTCGCCGAGCAATCGACGCTTCCCGGTGAGCTAGAGTCACGAATTTCCCGAGGGTCGAACACGATGGAGTTCCTCCACGCGAACTTCGACGACCGGGAGATGCACGATACGGTCTATGTGACGGCCAATCCCCAGTTCCGGCGACACGAGGACGAAATCGACGCCGAGTTCCACGCTGTTATCGACGTTTGGCTCGACGAGGGCTGGGACGAGACCTACAACACCGTGATGCCCGAGACGACTGCACAGTACGCGATGGAGGCTGCCGAGGAGTACCCCGAAAAACGAATCCTCGTCCACTATCTCCAACCACATTACCCCTTTATCGACCCTGAGTCGACGTTCGACAAGAAACACATCCACGAGACTGATGACGACACCATCGACTTCTGGCACGAGATCATGTTTGGGCGTCTCGACATCGGTGCGGACGACGTGTGGCCGCTCTACCGAAAGACGCTCGACGAGTCGTTCCCGCACGTACAGGAGGTTATGGAGACAGTAGGTGGCCGACACGTCGTTACTGCAGACCACGGAAACATGGTCGGTGAACCGGCCCGTCCTGTTCCAGTCCGCGAATGGGGCCATCCTCAGAGTATCTACACCGAAGAACTGGTCAAAGTTCCGTGGCTCGTATTCGACAACGGTGGTCGGCGAACGGTGAGAGCCGAAGAGCCACACTCGGAGACCGAGGGTGTCGACGACGACGTCGTGAGTTCGAGACTCAAACACCTAGGATATACAGAGTGAGTGTCCGGAACAACGTCTTTATCAGACCACTACTGCTCAACCCCGATAAGAAAAATATAATCCGCACCAACAAACCATGACCTCTCTCAAAAATACTACCCTCAGACTGCTTTCGAAAGTAGGGGCTGGGACGACGGCCCTCAGATTGTACGACTCGTTCACTGATTACACAGGGACAGTCGATGAATCGATTAGTTCGTTTGACGAAGACACTGGCGAGAATGGCTACGTCGTATTCCCACTCATACCAGGATACCGAACGTTCTGTCTCCGTTATTCGATTCTGGCAGATGCGTTCCGTCGGAGAGGATACTCACCGATCCTACTCGTTGACGACGTAACTGACGTGCCCGTCGAACGTGCCGTTGACGACGACCGCACGATTTCTGTTCAAACGTCGTATTTTGAAAAGCGTATCCCCGAGAAGTTCGGTCTCGAAGTGACTGGAATTTCTGAATACTTATCTTCGACAGAAGTGGATATCAACGAGTCAAGTGAAATCATCGAAAGGTACTCCATCGACACTTTCGCTAAAGGGTCAACCCGGCGTAGACTCAAAAGATATTCACTCGACTTAGACGAGACAGAGGTTGTTCGTGAATATGAAAGATTCCTCTCACTAGGTATCTTATTAGCACGTTCGGTAGAGCAACTACTCTCTGTTCACAATACGGAGCTCGTTGTCGTCCACGAGCCGTATTATATCCAGGGAGGGGTACCAATGTCTGTCGCGCGAGCTAAGGGAGTGCGTTCGTATAGTCAAGGATTCGGGTTCAGGAATGGAACGTTAATTTTTGGTGGCCAATCTGAACGCTCTTCACTCCCACACTTCACGAGTGAAAGTGTAGTTCGCAGCCAGATCGACACAGCTCTGTCGAGTGAAGAGGCGTCTCGGGTTGACGAGATAATGTACGGAAGAGAGTCTGGTCAGGAGATGTCTATCGATTATTCTTCTCATACGAACCAAACCGCGGCATCTGACGGTGTTGTCTCCGTCGGGATGTTTACGAATCTCCTTTGGGACGCGTCTCTTGAACCGGAATATGCGCTCTATTCGGACGTTTTCGAGTGGGTATCAGATACAATTACTGCCTTCGAGGACATCCCGGACGCCGAATTAATCATCAAAACCCACCCTGCCGAATCGAAGCGCGGAACGAGAGAAAGCGTCACAAGCCGTATCAGAGAAGATTTCTCCCCCCTCCCGGACAACGTCAAACTCCTTCATCCAGACACGGATGTTGATACGTATGCACTGATAGACTCTCTGGATGCATCTGTCGTTTATAATTCCACGGTTGGATTGGAGTCTGCATACCGAGGTCTGCCAGTCATCGTCGCCGGTGAGACACACTACAGAGGGTTCGGGTTTACTATCGACCCAGAGACAAAACAGGAATATCTGGCGCTCTTGAATGACGTGAGCCAAATCGAGCCACCGGAGGAAACAGAAACATTAGCCCAACGGTATGCCCACCTGCTGATGGCGAAGCGGCATACCCCATTCCCATATTTCGTCCTCGACGTTGCCCAGGAACAGGAGTTCAAGAAAATAACTGCTGCTGATACCAAACCTGGATCTGAGCCAATTGAGACACTTGTCACGTCGATGCTAAATGGTGATGAAGTGGTACACCCCTCGACTTGACCATTTACGGTAATACAGCGCAGCAGAGACCAACTACTCTGATAACCCAGCAATCAGACCATTGGCTACGTCGTGGATGCTGCTTTGGGGTAAGTCTGCGTACATCGGAAGTGCGAGAACACGACGTGAGGCTTTCTCGGTTTTATCGAGACTGTCCCCGATGTGCTTCTCGGTATTGTATGCCTCAGTCGCGTGTACCCCTGGCATCCAGTATATTTTACATGAAATATCCCGTTCCGATAGTTCCGAGATGACCGAACGTCGTTGTTCCTCGGTGTCGAACTCGACCGTGAACAGCTGATAGACGTGTGTGTCGGCATCGAGTGCAGTATGTGGCTCGACACCACTGACGTCGCGTAGTAGTCGTCGGTAGGTTTCTGCAACCTTTCGCCGCCCATCAATGAGATCGTCTACCTTCTCTAGTTGGGAACATCCCAATGCGGCGACGATGTCTGGCATCCGGTAATTCGACCCAACGCGTTCGTATTGTCCACTATCTACCGAGTCGAAGTAATTTGACGACGTTCGTCCATGGCTTCGATACGCCGCGATAGACCTTGCTAACTCGTCGTTGTCGGTGATGACCGCACCTCCCTCGCCAGTTGGTAGAATCTTGTTCTGACAGAAACTGAGTGCTGCAACGTCACCAATCGTTCCGACGAGTTCGCCGTCAGCAGTTGCGCCGAATGCCTCGGCGGCGTCTTCGATTAGGTAGAGGTCGTGTTCGTCAGCAACCGCTGCCAGTTCGTGGATTCGGCACGGTGCACCGTACACGTGGACGGGAACGATGGCTGCGGTATCCTCTGTAATCGCGTTTCGGACGGAATTGGGGTCTAGGCCATAAGTGTCTGGTTCGATATCGGCGAATATCGGAGTTGCACCGACCATTCGGACCGTGTTCGCCGTGGCGATGAACGTAAACGACGGTACGATGACTTCGTCACCCTCACCGATACCACACGCTCGCAACGCACATTCGAGAGCAGTCGTTCCTGAGTTCACCGTGAGTGCGTGGTCAACCTCGAAGTAGGACTCTAATCCTTCTTCGAACGAATCGACGTACGGGCCTTTCGCCCAGTAGCTCCCACGAGACACCGACGAGACGACGTTGGCGACATCCGATTCGTCCCACGGTATCTCGAACAGCGGTATTCCGTCGCTCATTGTTCTTTTTGTGCCGGGACGACCCCTGCAGAGTCTATCATTTCGATGAGTTCCGACGAAGACAGACGCTCACCGCTTGCGGAGGTGTACTCTCCGTCGAGACTGTGATCACCTCCCTGCGTGGTATCGTATGGCCCCATGTCGATATCTGGGTGGATGACGAACATATCCTCGAGCTCTTCGGTGTTCGGTAGCTCGTCTTCCGAGATGAGTTTCTCGTGCATCCGCTCTCCGGGGCGGGCACCGATGAGTTCGACGTCGATATCCGCTGGTTCGTATCCGAATTCTGGTGCGTATCGTTCGATCATCGCATCTGCGAGCGTCCCTACGTCGAACGTTGGCATCTTGAGAACGAACACCTCACCGCCGGTCATACGACCGTTCGTACTCAATACGAGGTCGACGGCGTTGCCGATGGGCATGACAAACCGCGTCATCTCCGGATTGGTGACTGTAACCGGCCCGCCGTTCTTTATCTGTTCGTAGAAGACAGGAACGACAGACCCACTCGAACCGAGAACGTTCCCGAACCGTGCACAACTGAAGGACGTCTCTCTTTCGCCTTTATACGTGTTTGCGGCGATTACGAGACGCTCGGAGAGTAGTTTCGTCGCACCCATGACTGAAGCAGGGTTCGAAGCTTTGTCCGTGCTGATGGCGACAAACGACTCGACTTCTTCTTCGAGCGCTGCTCTGATGAGGTTCTGCGTGCCAACGACGTTCGTCTGTACTGTTTCGAACGGATTGTATTCGTTGAGCTCGACGTGCTTGAGTGCTGCTGCGTGGAAGACGACGTCGACATTCTCGAGTGCGAGGCGAAGTCGCTCTCGGTCACGAACGTCTCCGAGAAGACACCGAAGTCGTTCGTCGCCGATTTCGTGTTGTAATCTGAAGAGGCTCTTTTCGTCGTTGTCGAAGACGCGGACCGTCTCTGCACCTTTATCCAGAGCTCGAGAGACGATTTGTGACCCGATAGAGCCACACCCTCCCGTCACGAGGACCTGTTTTCCAGAGAGCATAGTCATACCCGCGTCTCCCACGCCATCGGTACTAATCTTTTTGATGCCACGGATCGCCGAGGGGCAGAAATATAACGTCCCGTTGTACAGTTCGAGTATGGAAATCGGTGAGTCTGTTATCGACTCAGATACGACGTATTTCATCGCCGAGGCGGGCGTAAACCACAACGGCGACATGGAGTTGGCTCGCAAACTTATCGACGCAGCTGTCGATGCCGGTGCAGATGCGGTGAAGTTTCAGACCTTTCGGGCCGACCGTCTCGTGACGAAGTCGGCAACGAAAGCAGACTATCAAACAGAACAGACTGATGTAGAGGAATCCCAGTACGACATGCTCCAGCGGTACGAATTATCGAAGGCAGACCACGAGGAACTCATGTCGTACGCGGACGAGCAGGGAATTACATTTCTCTCGACACCATTTGATGAACAGAGCGCAGATTTACTCGACCAGTACGATCTCCCAGCAATCAAACTCGGGTCGGGGGAACTTGATAATATTCCGTTGCTTCAGCACGTCGCTAAGCTGGGGCGGCCGATGATAGTCAGCACCGGGATGAGTACACTCGACGAAGTGAAACGAGCAGACCGAGCGATTCGGAACGTAAACCCGGAGGTTCCAGTCGCCTTTATGCACTGCGTGTCGTCGTATCCGACAGACCCGTCAGATGTCAACCTCCGAGCGATGGACGTCATGAAAGGAGTCGTTTCTGGTCCAGTTGGGTACTCAGACCATACGACCGAACCAGAAACCCCAGCACTTGCAGTTACTGCCGGAGCACAGGTTGTCGAAAAGCACTTTACGCTCGACAAGACCATGGAAGGACCAGATCACGCGGCATCTCTCGAACCAGACGAGTTGGAGCGTGCAGTCGATTTGGTTCGACACGCGACAACTGTCCGGGGGGACCCACAGAAGCAGCCCACGTCTGACGAGGACAACAAGACCACGATTCGAAAGAGCCTCCACGCGGCCGTGGACATCGACGCTGGAGAAGTGCTGACAGAGGACCACATCAAAATCGTTCGTCCTGCAGACGGTCTCTCACCAAGTGAACTCGACACTGTTCTGGGGAGAAAACTCTCTGTGAACGTAGACGAAGACGAACCGATTGTCGAGTCTGCATTCGGTGGCGCTCATGAGTGATAGAACCGTCCTCGTTATCGGTGCACACCCCGACGATGAAGTTCTCGGTGCTGGAGGGACGATGGCGAAACACGCGGCAGCGGGCGACGAAGTTCACGTGCTCATCGTCACTGAAGGTACGACGCAACAGTATGATGACGATTCGATAATCGAACAGAAACGCGAGGAGGCTCGGGAATGCGCGGACACGCTCGGAATCGGAGCGGTTCACTTCGGGGACTTACCAGACATGCGCCTCGACGACGTTCCACACGTCGAAACCAACGCCGTAATCGAATCAGTTGTCTCCGACCACTCTCCAGATGTTGTCTATACGCACTCGCCACACGAAGTGAATCTCGATCATAAAGCGGTGTACGACTCGACACTCGTTGCGACGCGACCTGCAACCGGCGTCGAGCGTGTACTCGCGTACGAGACTCCATCTTCAACGGGGTGGACCGGCGGCGCGACATCGCAGTTCGGTGCAGACGTTTACGTGGACATCACAGGGTACGTCGATACCAAAGTCGAGGCGTTCAACGCGTATGAATCCGAAACGAGACAGTTCCCGCACCCCCGTTCAGGTAAGTCACTCTCGGCGCGTGCGACAGCCCGCGGCAGCGAAGCTGGATTTGCGGCAGCGGAGGCCTTTTCCCTCGTTTACGAGCGGGTGAGTGAGATATGAGCGACCGAACGATTGGTGTCGTCACTGGTACGCGGGCGGAGTACGGGCTACTCAAATCGTCGATGGAAGCCATCCGAGACCATCCCGAACTCGATCTCACAGTGTACGTTACTGGGATGCACTTGTCTCCACAATACGGGAACACCCGAGACGATATCGTTGCGGACGGGTTCGAGGACATAGTCGACGTTCACATGCTCCTCGACGGCGATTCCGAGCTGAGCATGGTGAAGTCACTCGGTGTCGGCATCTCGTCGTTCGCCGACGCTTTCGGTCGAGACGACCCCGATATTGTGGTCGTACTCGGTGACCGTGACGAGGCACTAGCGGCAGGCATGACGGCAGCGCACATGAACATCCCTGTCGCCCATATTCATGGAGGGGACACCACTGGTGGTGCGATTATCGACGACAGCATCCGGCACGCACTCACCAAGTTCGCACACATTCACTTTCCGGTTTCTCCGTTGAGTGAACAGCGAATTCTCGAACTCGGCGAAGAGCCGTGGCGTACGATGGTCGTGGGAGCCCCCGGCTTGGACGACATTCTCGCTGGAGAATACAACGACCCAGACGATGTGCTCAAGCGTCACGATATCTCAACTGAAGGGCGTCCGCTCGCACTCGTCGTTCAACATCCTGTGACGACTGCACCTGGGTTGGCGGGTGAACAGATGCGCACGACGCTTGATTCGATTGCAGCGTCCGACGTTCATCCGGTTATTATCTACCCTAATTCTGACGCCGGTGGAAAGCTCATCATCGACGAAATCGATTCCCACCCTGTTGGAGAGCGTGCAACCGTGTTTCGGAGCCTTCCGCGCTCAGATTATCTGGGACTCATGGCAGCAGCAGACGTCATGGTTGGGAACTCAAGCAGCGGAATCATCGAAGCGCCATCGTTTGACTTACCTGTCGTCAACATCGGCCCACGCCAAGACGAACGAGAGCGTTCGGAAAACACGCTCGACGTTCCGCACGAGGCGACAGCTATCAGTGACGCTATCGAAACTGCACTCACTGACGACTTCCGGGAACGAGTCGCTGCAGCGTCGAACCCGTACGACCACGGTGGCGCGGCACAGAACATCTGTGACCGGTTAGCAACTATAGATTTGGGCGAAGAGGTACTTCGAAAGCGGCTGACGTACTGATAATGGCGTACTGATAACTACGAAGTTTCATTAGCGACACACGCAAGCGTGCATCCATGCGCGCGGTTTTCGTTACTCACAACGACATTGGTCGAACGTGTCTCGAAGAATTAATCCAGTGTGGTGCAGACGTGCCCGCAGTCTACACACAACCAAAAAAGAAGTCTCTCTCTGACCAAATCTCTCTCGACTCGTTCTGTGCGAAACACGACATCGAACTTCACCGGACCGGCTCGGTAAACGACCCCAAGACGCGAGAACAAATCGAGTCGTACGACCCCGAGTATCTGTTTGTGATCGGTTGGTCACGTCTCGTGAACGAGGATGTGTTGAACATCCCTTCGGTGACGGCACTCGGGATGCACCCTGCGCCACTCCCTCGTGGTCGTGGACGTGCACCGATTGCATGGAGTCTCATCAAGGGGCTCGACACTACTGCGATGTCATTCTTCCACCTCGTTGAAGAGGCCGACGCTGGCGACCTCGTCGCACAGCACGAGATTCCGATAGAAGTCGAAGACGACGCCGCATCACTCTACGAGAAGGTCCGGGTCGCGGCAAGAGACCTCATTCGTGCTACCTACGACGACTTGAAATCACACGACGTTCCCCGAATCGAGCAAGACGACTCAAAGGCGACGTGGTGGCCGAAGAGAGTACCTCGACATGGACTTGTCGACTGGACGAAAACTCCTGAAGAACTGTACGACTGGATTCGAGGGCAGAGTCACCCGTACCCCGGTGCGTTCTCGTATCTCGACGGGACTAAGGTACGCTTGTGGAGTGCCCGCCCGCCTTCCGACGACACGGTGTTCGCCGCTCCTGGTGAGATTCTCGGTGTGACTGGCAATGGCGTCGAGATAGCGGCGTGGGAGGGTTCGATTGTCGTCGACCGTATTCAGGTGGGCGACGACGAGGAGACTACTGGTGCGGCGCTGCTTGACTCGTACGAGTTCGAAGTCGGACAACGATTCGAAAACGCCCGAGACGTACTCGTCGACTAACCTAGTCTGACTCGTACGACGAAATCGTTCCCGACGATGCGCCGCTCTCTACGTCGTCTTCGTGGGTGATGTCGACTTCGACGTAGTAGCGTTCCCCATCTACTTCGACTCGCGCGTTGTTGAACGGTGGATAGGTGAGTGCACGGAGTACGTCGAGCAGTTCTCTGACCGTGTATTCTTCATCTGCATCAAGTTTGCACAGGTCTTCGAAGTCCGACTTCTTGTGCATCGACGAATCCGTGTCCTCCTGTGGCACTGGTTCTATCTCACCCGATTCAATCTCCGGCCACGTTTCGGCGAACAACTCAACCGCCGCAGTTTCAAGGCGCTCGTACACGTCTCTGCCGTTGTCGTCGAAACGGGCCTCCACCTCCCGAGTTGCGAGAATTGCCCCGGTGTCGATACCAGCGTCCATCTGGTGAATCGAGACGCCGGCAGGATGGCCTTCGACGATGCTCCAGACGTTTGGATTGAAGCCGCGCCCCTCAGGTAGGTGACCGGGGTGTACGTTGATGAATCCGTGCTTGGGAATTTCGAGGACCGATTCTGGGACAATATGGCGATATCCAACGGCCACGGCGATGTCTGGCTGGAGTTCCTCGACGAGTTGCAACTGGTCTTCCGTCGTAATCATCGCCTGTACGTTGACTCCGTCGCGTTCGCAGAGCCACTCGTATATCTCGAGTCCCATATTGTTGGTCCCGAGAAAGAGAACGTCCATACACGATGTAATTCGACGAACTGGTATTATTTTGGTGGTTTTGAGGAGTGAAGAGCTGAACAAAACAACTTACATGATGTCCCTGTATACTCCATTTAATGGATACGATACTGTTTACGGGTCTGGGTTCTATCGGGTCGCGTCATCTCAGATTACTTCGTGAACGGGAACCAGACGCTGATATCCACGCGTATCGGAGCCATGAGTCAGCACCATCGTACGAAGGGGTCACCGAGCACTATTCGCTCTCTGACGCCCTCTCTGTGTCACCGGATATTGCATTTATCACTAACCCCACGTCGATGCACGTTGAGACCGCCATTGAGTGTGCAAAGGTCGGTGCAGACTTGTTTATCGAAAAACCATTATCTGACTCCCTTCGTCGAGTTGACGAACTCAAACGAACCTGTGAAGCGAACGATGTTCTGACTTACATCGGTTGCCAGTTTCGGTTCAACCCCATCTTGAACAGAGTCAAGACAATTCTCAAACGCGGAGAATATGGCTCCGTCAGATCGTACCGTGCATATAGTGGTTCATACCTTCCGGACTGGCGACCCAACAAGGATTATCGAGAGACGTACAGTGCAAAACGAGAACTTGGTGGAGGTGTCGCCCTTGATCTCATACACGAGATTGACTATACGTATTGGCTATTTGGACCACCGTCACACACTGTACATCTCTCCGGCCAAGCGAGTGACCTCGAAATTAACGTCGAAGATTACGTCGAACTTTCCCTCAAAACCGAGGACGGTGTTATCGGTCAAATCCACTTGGATTACTATAGGCGGACACCCAGACGGACGCTTGAAATCTCAGGTTCGGAAGGGGTCCTAACCGCGGATTTAATCTCTCAGGACCTGCGAATCGAGACGCCCGAGTCAACTGTGCGGGAGACGTTCGAGTACGAACGAGACGATATGTTCCGCGCACAACTTGACCACTTCTTCGATCATATCGACCGAGATGTTCCGTTTCAAAACGACATATCGGAGGCAGAAGAGGTATTGCAGATTGCACTGAATCTTCAGGACGACTACGAATGAACCTTGGCGATTCTGTTCTCGTAACGGTCTGTGCACGCGGTGGATCGAAGGGAGTCCCGAACAAGAACGTCCGACGCATCGCGGGCGAACCGCTCATCGCACATACGTTGCGGCAGGCGAAGTCGTGGGACCGGATGACTGACTTGGTCGTTTCGACGGACGACGACGAAATTGCATCGGTCGCTCGCGAATGTGGTGCAGCGGTTCCGTTCAGACGACCAGATCATCTCGCTTCGGACGTGGCTGCGAAGCTACCAGTCATCCAACATGCGACGAGACAGATGGAAGATGAGACCGGACAGGTGTACGACTACGTCGTCGACCTCGATGCGACCGCCCCAATTCGACTCGTCGAGGATATTGAGAACTGCTTCAGAAAAGTCGCAGAGACAGAGGCAAACAACGCGTACACGGTCACCGAGGCCGACAAGAATCCCTATTTCAACATGGTTGAACTTGACGACCGTGGATATGCTCACCTCTCTAAGGAACTCCCCGACGAGGTCGTGCGGCGTCAAGACGCGCCATCAGTATATGAAATGAACGCATCGGTCTACACGTACGAGCGTGACTATTTGAGTGGGGCAACATCGCATCACTCCGAGAAGACGGCTATTTCGACCATGCCGCCGGAGCGTTCTATCGACATCGACCGTGATATCGACTTAGCGTTCGTCTCATTTTTGATGGAAGAGTGGGGGGTGAACTATGACTGATTGCTTAGGACTGTCTGACCACGTCTCGGTTGTTACCGGTGGGGCGGGCCTCATCGGCAGTTCGATTTCACGTGGTCTCGCCGACTGCGGTGCGACGGTGGTGATTGCTGATCCGAGCGATGCTGGTTCCGAATTAGCCGACCAACTAGGCGACCATGTACACCATATCGACACCGATGTAACCGACCCAAACGCAGTCGAACTGCTGTTCGAAACCACAGTTAAGGAGTTTGGTAGGATAGACTCGTTGGTAAACGCTGCGTACCCCCGAAACGATCAATACGGTGCTAAATTTGAGGATGTCACGTTCGAGGGATGGAACGAGAACGTTTCGCTCCACCTCGGGAGTTACTTCTACACGTCGAAATGTGCCGCTCTCAAGATGCAATCTCAACCAGAGGGTGGGAGTATCGTGAACTTCGGTTCGATATACGGCATTGAAGCTCCTGATTTCACCGTCTACGACGGAACTTCGATGACGAGCCCGGTAGAGTATTCCGCTATCAAAGCCGGTGTTATCAATCTCACTAGATACCTCGCGTCGTATCTCGGATCGGACGGAGTTCGTGCGAATACGATTAGCCCAGGTGGAGTATTCGATGACCAAAACGAACAGTTTGTGAGACAGTACGAAGATCAGACACCGATGGGGAGAATGGCGATGCCAGAAGACATTGTCGGTCCTGTTTTGTTCCTCGTATCCGACCTATCAACGTTTGTTACGGGTCAAGATATTGCCGTTGACGGTGGATGGACGATTTCGTAACTTAATTCTTTTTTGCGGTCCTTAGGACGTAATCCTACTGGGAAGATTGTCTATGATGGTCTTTCGGAACTGAGATGAGAGTATGAATACCGAAGTCGTGTAAATCGCTGCACCGACGAATACGAGTGGGATTACGGCGAACAAACTCTTTCCAAAAACGGTCACTCCGGCGAATACTGTCCCTGCCATTATGGCAGCAGAGACAACCTGTCTTCCAACCTCGACGAGTGGGAACTCGAATTCGACGTATTGAGAGAGTGCTTTGTATCCAATCGCGGCTGCGACCCCTGACGACAATGCAGTTGCGACTGCTGCACCAATCCACCCGTACTGCCAGATAAACACGACGTTGAGACCCACGTTGAGAGCAACGAAGGTCGTCGTTATACGGAACGTGACGTCAGGTCTATTCAGTGCGTCGATAGCATTGGTGAACTGCATTTCGTACGCGTAGAGTAGTCTCGCACCGATGAGGATGAGCAAGACTGTGTAGCCTTTGACGAACTCTTGTCCGTAAATCGAGAGCACAGTATCTCCGACGATGGCGGCACCAGCTAAGCCGGGAATAAGAAAGAGCCCAGCGTACGCGAGTGCTGCTTCCACGAGTTCACCCACTCTCTCGGTTTCTCCTTGACTCGACAGCGAACTCATCTCCGGGAACAACGTTCGACTGATCGAGGCACCAAATATTGCAAATAGGGAGGCGACATTCCACGCGATTTCGTACACACCGATGAATCCCTTCGCAACGAAAAACCCGAGGACAATCGTGTCCATGGACGTGAACGTCCTGCCTTTGATCGCACCGACCCAAGCGTATCGTGCGTACGAGAGGAGGTCAACAATATGCTCCTTCGTCGGCCGAGCTGCTTCAAATTTGACGAACCACGTCCCGACGACGACAGTGACCACGCCCGCGATAAGATATCCCCATAGGAGGCCGACGAGGCTTAGCCCGAGTGTAATCGCGATGATTTGCGCACCACTCCGCACTGTGAGGTCAAGCGGATCGAGCAAACTCGAGATGTGTACCTTTTGCTGGCCATCGAGGACGGTCACGACGAACACGTAGCACGTCCGGAGGAACAGCATCCCAATAAAGAAGGGGAGAACGTCCACTCCGAGGTACGAGTGCAACTGTCCCCGAAACGCGATCGCGAGGCCGATAAACAAGACAAGAACAGACGCTTGAAGAACCAAGCCGGACGTGAGATACCCTCCCTTAGTACGAGCCTCGCTAACTCGCTTCTTGATTGCAATGGGGATTCCTGCGCTCCCACCGATGACGACCCACGCCAGAACCGAGAGGATAAGAACGTACGTCCCCAGAACCTCACTCCCGAGTTCGCGGGCGATGTACCAGTTCGCGGCGAACCCCGCGACAGACATGAGGAGCTTGGCACCGAGGTTGATGACCGCAGTCTGTCCACGTTTCATGAGCGCTGGAAGTTACTCGGCATTTACCCCCCACTCGCTAATGCACTTCGGTCTCCGTCCCGCTAAACTGAAACTATTTTACCCTCGGCCGGATGCCTCACGAACGATGCCCAACCCAGACTCCGTCTGCGTCCTCGTCCCAACCTACGATGAGGCCGAGACGATTGCCGATGTCGTCGCCGACTACAGGGAGGAAGGCTTTACGAATATCCTCGTCATCGACGGCGGCTCGACAGACGGCACGCGCGAACTCGCCAAGGAGGCGGGCGCGCACGTGGTCATGCAGTCCGGGTCTGGGAAGGGTCAAGCGGTCAGGGAGGCTGTCGAAGAGCACATCGTCGCGGAGTACGTCCTGATGCTCGACGGCGACGGGACCTACCTCGCGAAGGACGCCGAGAAGATGCTCGCCCCGCTCGACGAGGGGTTCGAACACGTCATCGGCGACCGATTCGCCGACATGCGCGAGGGGGCGATGACCTCGTTGAACAAGGTTGGAAACCGAATCATCAACCGAGCGTTCGCCTACATCCACGGCACGGACTACGAAGACATTCTCAGTGGGTATCGGGCATTCACACGTGAATCGTTCCTCGAAATGACACTCACGTCCGACGGGTTCGGCATCGAGACGGAGATGGCAGTCGAGTGTGCGAAACGCGGCATCAAGACCACCGTGGTCCCGACGACGTACCTCCCGCGACCGGACGGGTCGGACACCAACCTCCATCCTGTTCGGGACGGCGGTATCATCTTCCTCGAACTCTACCGTCGGGCGAAGACGAACAATCCCCTGTTCTACTTCGGGAGCGTCGGGTTGGCGTCGACGGCGACCGGTCTCGGACTCGCGGCGTACGTCGCCTACGAGTGGATCGTTCGAACCGTCTCACACGAAGTCATCGCCGTCGTCTCGGCGGCAGGTATCCTCTTCGGCGTGCAACTGCTGATGTTCGGGGTGCTCTCGGACCTCATTCTCTCGTTGCACCGCGAGCAGATGAAGCGAATCGAGGAGTCAGAGTAGGGTTCGTCGTCGCCGGTCGTTCCGCCGGCGTCGAAACGCGAGCGTTAGAACGGAACGAGAGCACGGAGCCGGCCGAGGAGGCTCGTCGAGGCCTTCGCACGGAACTCTTCGAAGACAGGGTGGAGCACGTCGAGCAACTCCCGACGCGACTCGAACGTGGTTCGCCCGGTGGCTTCGAGTGCCTCGTCGATAGAGACGGTGTTTCCGGCAGCGTCTATCGGAACGTCGACGTGGCCGAGCGCACGCGCAATCGTCTGCGCGTCCGCCGGAAAGTCGATGTCCGCCTCGTCGACGTCGTCGGCCAGTGCGGCGATACCGAACTCAATCGTGTCCGGTTCCGACGTGTTGTCTTGCGGCGGTCTAGCAGCCATCGCGTCGGAGTACGGAACCCCCCTTGAAAAATCCCCGACCGTTGGGGTTAACCCTCGTCAGGGCTTCCAATCTGCTATGACGGAGTACACGACGGTCTCGATTCCGAAGGAACTGGCCGCTCGCGTCGACGACACCATCGAGGGGACGACGTTCTCCAGTACGAGTGACCTGGTTCGGTTCCTCCT
This sequence comes from Haloferax larsenii, assembly GCF_024730625.1. NCBI lineage: Archaea > Methanobacteriati > Methanobacteriota > Halobacteria > Halobacteriales > Haloferacaceae > Haloferax > Haloferax larsenii. The sequence continues at coordinate 2,427,666 of NZ_CP078063.1, read as the reverse complement.
TCGCAGTATCGTCATCCAACACGAGCGGTCCGACGGCGAACTCTCCGAGTCGGAGTTTCAAGAGATTGCAGAGCAGTTGACGGACCTCGGATACCTTCGGTAGTTGCGAGCGGCGGTTTCGTGTGTCAAGTCACACGAGTTCTGCTGTCGAGTCACGCGAGTTCTTCTGTCGGTGGTTCCGCGTCGAGAATCGTGAGTTCGAGCGTTCGCCCGGCGCGGTCGAAGGCACCGAACGTCTCGTCTTCCCACGGGGGGACGGCGAGCAAGACGACCGCGGCGAGGTCGTCGCGTTCGGTGAGTTCGAACGGCCCCTGTGGGTGAGTCAGGAACCGGGCGCGTCCTCGGCCTGCGGGAGTCCCGAGGTCCATCCCGAAGACGGCGCTGACCGACCCGCCTGCCTCGGACATGTAGAAGTGCGTGAGGACCGGTGTCTCCGGGTCGATACCGAGGTCGGCATCGAATTCACCGGCGGGCGTCGGCGCGAGAACGACGTTTACGTCGTTGGGTTCAGCCGTCTCCGCCATCTCCAAGAGCACGTCGACGAGACCGCGAGTGACGTAGACTTGGCGGTCCACCGTCTCGGTCTCTGAGTCGGACGAGTCGCTTCCGACGTCGGTGGTCGGGGATGCGCCTCTGTGGTCGCCATTCTGGACGTTCCCGTGGTCGCCGCCGTTTTCGACGCTCCCGTGGTCGCCGCCGTTTTGCACGCGCACGTCGTCAGACTCGGACATCAGTTCGTGAGCATCGACTTGAACGCCCGAGCGTACGCACCGGGGAGATTCTTCCGCGCGTTCAGCAGCGCCTCACGAAGCGCATCGCCAGCACCGTCTGTCACCCCAGCACCGTGTCCGACGAGGAGGCGCTCGGGGTCGAATCCGGTGAGTGTCTGGCGTGGTGGGAACGGGCGGAGCATCGGGTGGACACCCAGTCGCTCTCCGGGGGCGCAGAAGTAGCCGACGCTTCCCACGGTCTCAGGAACGACGAGCGTCCGCAACTCGTCGTGGTAGAAGCCGACTTCCTGCCACGGCGGGAACGTCCGGTCGACGATACGGAACGTCTTGAACCCCGAGTCTGCGAGCGTCCCCCCGAATCGTTCGACGTCGGCGTCGAGTTTGTCCGCGACGCCCGTCATCCACGAGGCCACGTAGACCGGGACTTCGTGGCGGTTCGCGATGGCGGCGGCATCGCGTTTGTGCCTGTCGAGTCCGACGACGACGCCCGCGACGTCGCCGAATTCTGCCAGGAGGTCGTCGACGCCGGGCGCATCGACGGGGTCGAATACCCACACGTCACCGTCGTCGACGCGAACCGCGTGGCTGGCGCGTTGCATCTTCTCGTCGGGATACGCGAGCCATCCGACGCCGTCCTCCCAACGGTCGATTTCGCGGAGCTGTGCCGTTCCGCGACCTTTCATCGGCATGACCGTAATAACGGGTGGACGCCGCATAAGCCCTCGCCATGCAGCGTTCTCACCCGGTTTCGGCTGTCAGTTGTAGATGAGACGTCGCAGAGCTGTTGGCAACTCGGACCGGTGTCGTGGGTAGCGGGGAAACGAGAAACGAGAACCCACTGCCGGTGTCGAATCGGGATACCCAGAGATGGTCCGCACTCAGAGGTTGTCCGTGTCGATATCGACGCCCGGTGGAGAGACGATGAGGAACTTCCGGAAGTGCATGAGCTGGCCGCCCATGTCCTTGACCTCGCGTGCGAAACTGGAGGCGAGCTTGTTCAGGTCGCCCTCGATGGCGAGCACGAGGGTGTTCCCGCGTGCGATGGATTCGACCCACTCTTCCGGTGGCGTCGACCCGTCGAGCACGCCAAGCACTACGTCACCCTCGGCGTCGTCACCGTCGAGGTGTTCTTCGGCCGTCTGTAAGTTGAGGTTGAAATCGCCCATACCCCCTGCGTGGGCAACAGACGAGAAAAGCGTTCGGTCGCGTCGGACAGTTCACGACCGCTGATTGACTTCACACTGACAATTCTCTGGCGGCGACGTGATTCACAATCGTCCACTTGGTGGCGCGCGTGATGGGGCCGAACTATTATTTCTAAACCTATAGTGGTTGGTTTATGACTTCAGCAGAAGTGGATGCTGTGTCTATATATCAAGACACAGTATGTCATGGGTTTGTATAAGGTCGTTTATGTCGTGCGATTAGGTTCGTGAAGTGGTGTCATTCGGTCCACCGAGAACATTCGTGATACTGTCTGGGAGAAACACTTAAATATGAGTTCGGGCACCTGACTGACACGATGTCTCACAACGACACGGAGGATTCGTCGGGTTCCCCGGCGGGTCGAGTTCTTCCAGGGCACGTTAGCCCAACAATCTGAAATCGAAGACGTACGAATCTTCGACACGACACTCCGCGACGGCGAACAGTCACCCCGAACCTCGTTCAGTTACGAGGAGAAACGGGATATGGCCGCCACCCTCGACGACATGGGTACCCACGTCATCGAGGCAGGGTTCCCGGTCAACTCTGACGCGGAGTTCGAAGCAGTCGCGGATATCGCTGCTTCGACGGACACGACGACGTGCGGGTTGGCCCGCGTCGTCGACAAGGATATCGAAGCCGCGCTGGATTCCGGCGTGGACATGGTGCACACGTTCGTGAGCACCAGCGACGTCCAACTGGCCGACTCGATGCACGCTTCTCGCGCAGAAGCCGTCGAGCGCGCCGTCCGTAGTGTCGAACGCGTCCGCGACGCGGGCGTCGAAGTAATGTTCTCGCCGATGGACGCCACCCGAACGGACGAGGAGTTCCTCATCGAAGTCGTCGAAGCGGTCTCCGAGGCCGGCGTCGACTGGATTAACCTCCCCGACACGTGCGGTGTGGCGACGCCGACGCGGTTCGCACGGATGGTCGAAACCGTCCGCGAACACACCGACGCCCGAATCGACGTGCACGCGCACGACGACTTCGGACTGGCGTCGGCTAACGCGATGGCCGGGTTCGAAGCCGGTGCCACACAGGCGCAGGTTTCGGTCAACGGTATCGGCGAACGTGCCGGTAACGCCGCCTACGAGGAGGTCGTCATGGCCGCAGAATCCCTCTACGGCGTCGACACCGGCATCGACACCACCCGAATCACCGAGCTGGCTCGTATCGTCGAGGCGGCGTCCGACATCCCGATTCCGGCGAACAAGCCGGTCGTCGGCCGCAACGCCTTCTCTCACGAGAGCGGCATCCACGCCGCCGGCGTCATCGAGAACGCCGACACGTTCGAACCGGGCGTCATGACCCCCGAGATGGTCGGGGCGACCCGCGAGTTCGTGCTCGGCAAGCACACGGGGACGCACTCGGTTCGCAAGCGCTTGGCGGACATCGGGTTCGACCCCTCGGACGCCGAGGTCCGGGAGGTCACCCGCCGCGTCAAGGACCACGGCGCGGAGAAAGAGCGCGTCGACGACGTGACGCTCAGGTCGTTCGCCCGCGACGTGGGTGTCACCCACGTAGACGACACGGAGGAGGAGGTCCGCGCCTGATGGCGTCGGGCTGTGGCCCTACTGGGCGACCGCCCCACACTGACTTCCCGACCCCGAACGCGTGCAATCGTTGCGCGCCGCGAAAGGGTTATTACAGACCGGGAGTACGTGTGGCATACGATGAATCAGCACGACGACACCCTGGCACTCCCCGCTCCGCAGTCCGGAGTGCGCGGTGCCGCCGTCGCTGCTGTTCGGTCGCTCATTATTGTAGGGGCATAGCCCCTCACCACTCCATCTCTCAGTCCCACGGGTTTGCACCGTTTTCAGCCACGTTTGGAGTCCCCAATATGGAGCACCAGCACCACGAAACCGACCGACAGCACGCGTATCGACCGCAACGAACACACCACCACGGAGCCCGCACATGAGCGAACGCACAGCATCACCGGCCGAGACTGACGCACCGACGCCCGCAGACGACGACCCGACGGAGACAGACGTCACCTCGGGTGCGACGTCGGTCGTTCGGGCACTGGAGAACGCAGGTGTCGAGACCGCGTTCGGTGTGCAGGGTGGCGCTATCATGCCAATTTACGACGCCCTGTACCACTCAGACATCCGGCACGTGACGATGGCCCACGAGCAGGGTGCCTCGCACGCAGCAGACGCCTACGGCGTCGTCAAAGGAGACCCCGGCGTCTGCCTCGCAACGTCCGGTCCCGGCGCGACGAACCTCGTGACGGGCATCGCCGACGCCAACATGGACTCCGACGCGATGCTCGCACTCACCGGGCAGGTCCCCTCCGAGATGGTCGGCTCCGACGCGTTCCAGGAGACCGACACCACCGGCGTCACCGCACCCATCACGAAGCACAACTACTTCGCCTCGTCGTCCGACACGGTCGGCGACGTTGTCGGCGAAGCGTTCGCGCTGGCGGGCGAGGGCCGACCCGGACCGACGCTGGTGGACCTCCCGAAAGACGTCTCGCTGGGCGAGACCGACCGCGAACCCGGCGAGGCACGCGCCCCAGCGACGTGTCGCCCGAAGACCGACCCCGACAGCGACGAGGTCGAAGCGGCTGCTCGCGCCATCGAGCGCGCAGAGAAGCCACTGCTCCTGTTCGGTGGCGGCGTCGTCAAAGGAGATGCGACCGAGGAAGCACGGGCGTTTGCGACTGAGCACCAGATTCCGGTCGTCACGACGATGCCCGGCATCGGCACGATGCCCGAGGACGACGCCCTGTGTCTCTCGTGGGCGGGAATGCACGGCACCGGGTACGCCAATATGGCCATCACCCACACCGACTGCCTCATCGCGGTCGGTACCCGCTTCGACGACCGCTTGACCGGCGGCATCGACACGTTCGCACCCGAGGCGGAGGTCGTGCACATCGACATCGACCCGGCGGAGATTTCCAAGAACGTCCACGCGGACTATCCGGTCGTCGGCGACGCAGGCCGAGCTATCGAGGCAATCGACGCCGAGATGGACCAGACGCCCGACGCCCGCGAGTGGCGCGAACAGTGCCTGACGTGGAAAGACGAGTACCCGATGGACTACGCGGCACCCAACGACGAACCACTGAAACCGCAGTTCGTCGTCGAGGCGCTGGACGAAGCCACGCCAGACGAGACCGTCGTCACGAGCGGCGTCGGCCAACACCAGATGTGGGCCGCCCAGTACTGGACCTTCCGCGAACCGCGGCGCTGGGTGTCCTCGCACGGACTGGGCACGATGGGATACGGCTTGCCTGCCGCCATCGGTGCACGGCTCGCTGCCGACGACGACGAAACCGTCGTCTGCGTCGACGGTGACGCCTCGTTCCTGATGACGATTCAGGAGCTGTCGGTCGCCGTCCGCGAGGACCTCGACATCACCGTCGCTATCCTGAACAACGAGTACATCGGGATGGTTCGCCAGTGGCAGGACGCCTTCTTCGAAGGCCGACGCATGGCTGCCGGCTACGACTGGTGTCCGCAGTTCGACAAGCTCGCCGAGGCGTTCGGTGCCCGCGGCTGGGCCGTCGACTCCTACGAGGAAGTCCCGGACGCCATCGAAGAAGCGCTCGCCTACGACGGCCCGTCGGTCATCGACTTCCACGTCGACCCGGCGGAGAACGTCTACCCGATGGTCTCGTCGGGTGGCGCGAACGGAAAATTCGCTCTCTCGGAGGACCAGTTATGAGCAACGACCAGGGACTGCAGGGACCCGCCCCGGAAGAGCGGCCACACCCCGACGGCCGCCGGAACTCCCAGGGCATCCGCATCGACCCCGAAGCAGAAGCCGAACACGACCCACGCAGAACCGTGCTGTCGGCCATCGTCGAGCACGAACCCGGCGTCCTCTCCCGAGTCGCCGGACTCGCCGCTCGCCGACAGTTCAACATCGAGAGCCTCACTGTCGGGCCGACCACCGTCGACGGCCACGCGCGTATCACGATGGTCGTCGAGGAACCCGACCCCGGAATCGACCAAATCGAAAAACAGCTGGCCAAACTGAAGCCGGTCATCTCCATCGGCGAACTGGACGACGACGCCATCCGCGCCGAACTCGTCCTCCTGAAGGTTCGCGGCGAAGACCCCGACAAGGTCCACGCAGTCACGGAGATGTACGACGGCCAGACCCTCGACGTCGGCTCCGAGACCATCACGGTCCAACTCACCGGCGACGAGCGCAAGATAGACGACGCCGTGGACGCGTTCCGTCGGTTCGGCATCATCGAAATCGCCCGAACCGGCCAGACCGCCCTCGCTCACGGCGCGAAGAAGACCGTCCCCGGAGAGGAACCCGGCACGTCCGGCGAACCGACGACACCAACGACTGATACACAATGACCGATTTCACCACGACTGTCTACTACGACGACGACGCAGACCGAACGCACATCGATGACAAGACCGTAGCCGTCCTCGGCTACGGCAGCCAGGGTCACGCCCACGCACAGAACCTCGCCGACAGCGAGGTCGACGTGGTCGTCGGCCTGCGCGAAGATTCCTCGTCCCGCGCCGCCGCACGCGAAGACGGACTCCGCGTTGCGACCCCCACCGAGGCCGCAGCAGAGGCGGACATCGTCTCCGTGCTCGTCCCCGACACCGTCCAGCCGGCGGTTTTCGAGGAGATTCGCGACGAACTCGACGCCGGCGACACGCTCCAGTTCGCCCACGGCTTCAACATCCACTACAACCAGATTCGCCCCCCGGAAGACGTGGACGTGACGCTCGTCGCGCCCAAGTCGCCCGGCCACCTCGTCCGCCGCAACTACGAGAGCGGCGAGGGCACGCCCGGCCTCATCGCCGTCTATCAGGACACGACCGGCGAGGCCAAGGAAGAAGCGCTGGCGTACGCCCACGGAATCGGCTGTACCCGTGCAGGTGTCATCCAGACCTCGTTCCGCGAGGAGACCGAGACCGACCTGTTCGGCGAGCAGGCCGTCCTCTGTGGCGGCGTCACCTCGCTGGTCAAGCAAGGCTACGAGACGCTCGTCGATGCGGGCTACTCCCCCGAGATGGCCTACTTCGAGTGCCTGAACGAGCTGAAGCTCATCGTCGACCTGATGTACGAAGACGGACTCGGCGGCATGTGGCACTCCGTCTCTGACACCGCCGAGTTCGGCGGGCTGACCCGCGGTGACCGCGTGGTCGACGAACACAGCCGCGAGCGCATGGAGGAAGTCCTCGAAGAGGTCCAAGACGGCACCTTCGCCCGCGAGTGGATTCTGGAGAACCAGGCGGGCCGCCCGTCGTACTCCCAGCTCAAGGAAGCCGAAGAGAACCACGACATCGAGGACGTCGGCGGTCGCCTGCGCGAGTTGTTCGCGTGGGCCGACGAGGCCGACGACACAGAGAAAGCAGAAGCACCGGCAGACGACTGACCACCCCCTAATACACCCGATTCAGTACCATGACCCGAAACGAGAACCGAAGCAACACACCGACCCGCATGCGAGATGTTAGCCACACGAATCCCTACACGGGAGAGACCTTCACAACGGTCTACGAGCGCGGCCCGGCCGTCACCGACGGCGGTGCCGTGGACTCGACCGACTCGTCCCCGGCGATGACTGGCGGTTCCGACACGATGGACGACGTGGACCACACGCCGCCGCACGGAGACGACGCGAACCGCGTCTGGAACCGCGGTCGCACCGAAATGACCCATCATCGCCACCCCGGAGCAGACGGAAATCGGGCCGAGACAGGTGACGTAGATGAGTGAGGGCACGCTCTACGACAAGGTCTGGGAGGAACACACCGTCTCCGAACTCCCGACCGGACAGACGCAGTTGTTCTGCGGCCTGCACCTCATCCACGAGGTGACGAGTCCGCAGGCGTTCGGGATGCTCCAAGAGCGCGACCTGGAAGTCGCCTATCCCGAGCGAACCCACGCGACGGTGGACCACATCGTCCCCACGTCGGACCAGTCGCGGCCGTTCCAAGACGACGCCGCAGAGGAGATGATGTCCGAACTCGAACAGAACGTCCGCGACGCGGGCATCAATTTCTCGGACCCGACCTCCGGTGACCAGGGTATCGTCCACGTCATCGGGCCGGAGCAGGGACTCACCCAACCCGGAATGACCATCGTCTGTGGTGACAGCCACACCTCGACCCACGGCGCGTTCGGCGCGCTGGCGTTCGGTATCGGGACGAGCCAGATTCGGGACGTGCTGGCGACCCAGACCGTCGCGATGGAGAAAAAGAAGGTTCGCAAAATCGAGGTCACGGGCGAACTCGGTCCCGGCGTCGAGGCCAAGGACGTCGTTCTCGGAATTATCCGTCGCCTCGGCACCGAAGGCGGCGTCGGCTACGTCTACGAGTACGCCGGCGAGGCCATCGAGAACCTCGACATGGAAGGTCGGATGAGTATCTGCAACATGTCCATCGAGGGCGGCGCTCGCGCGGGGTACGTCAACCCCGACGAGACCACCTACGAGTGGCTGAAGCAGACCGACTACTTCCAGGAGAACCCCGAGAAGTTCGACGAATGCAAGCCGTACTGGGAGTCCATCCGCTCCGACGAGGACGCCGAGTACGACGACGTCGTCACTATCGACGGGTCCGAACTCGAACCCGTCGTCACGTGGGGAACCACGCCCGGACAGGGCGTCGGCATCACCGAACCGATTCCGGCCCCGGAGGACCTGCCCGAAGAAAAGCAGGACACCGCCCGGATGTCGCAGGAGCACATGGGCGTCGAACCCGGCGAGACGATGGAGGGCTACGAAATCGACGTGGCGTTCCTCGGGTCGTGTACGAACGCGCGGATGCCGGACCTGCGCCGCGCCGCCGAGGTCGTGAAGGGTCGACAGGTCGCCGACAGCGTCCGCGCGATGGTCGTCCCCGGCAGTCAGCGCGTCAAGGCCGCCGCCGAAGCGGAGGGCCTCGACGAGGTGTTCGAGGAAGCCGGATTCGAATGGCGTGAAGCGGGCTGTTCGATGTGTCTCGGCATGAACGAAGACCAACTGGAGGGCGACGAAGCCTCGGCGTCCTCGTCGAACCGCAACTTCATCGGCCGACAGGGGTCGAAAGACGGCAAGACCGTGCTGATGAACCCGCGCATGGTGGCCGCGGCGGCCGTGACCGGCCACGTGACTGACGTGCGCGACCTGAAGGAGGTGACAGAAGCATGACCGACGAAATCCCAGAAATCGACTCCGCCTCGGGGACGGGTGTCCCAATCCGCGGCAACGACATCGACACGGACCAGATTATCCCGGCGCGGTTCATGAAGGTCGTCACGTTCGACGGCCTCGGCGAGTTCGCGTTCTTCGACAAGCGGTACGACGAGCACGACGACCCCAAGGACCACCCGATGAACGAGCCGCACTTCCAGGAAGCCTCTATCATGGTCGTCAACGCCAACTTCGGCTGTGGCTCGTCGCGCGAACACGCCCCACAGGCGCTCATGCGCTGGGGCATCGACGCCATCATCGGCGAGTCCTTCGCGGAAATCTTCGCGGGCAACTGCCTCGCGCTGGGCATCCCGACGGTCACCGCCGACACCGAGACAATCGTCGAACTGCAAGAGTGGGTCGACGAGAACCCCGACGCCGACATCGACGTGGACGTGGAAAACGAGACGGTCACCTACGGCGAGAAAACCGTGGACGTGACCGTCGACGACGCACAGAGAAAGGCGCTCACCGAGGGCGTCTGGGACACGACGGCGCTCATGAAGTCGAACGCCGACGCTGTCGCCGAGAAAGCTGCCGCACTGCCCTATGTCGATGACTGAGGAAATTGTCGTCATCCCCGGCGATGGCATCGGGGCGGAGGTCGTCCCGGCCGCCGTGGACGTACTGAAAGCGGTCGGCGACTTCGAATTCGTCGAAGCCGACGCGGGCGACCACGTGAAAGAAGAAACCGGTGAGGCGCTCCCGCAGGAGACCTACGACCTCGCGGCCAAGGCCGACGCGACTCTCTTCGGTGCCGCGGGCGAGACGGCGGCGGACGTTATTCTCCCACTTCGGACTGCTGTGGACTCTTTCGTCAACGTCCGCCCGGCAAAGGCCTACCCCGGCGTGGACGCCCTGCGCCCGGAGACGGACCTCGTCTTCCTTCGGGAGAACACCGAAGGCGTCTATTCGGGTCACGAAGACCGTCTCTCCGACGACCTCTCGACGCTCACCCGCGTGGTCACTACGTCCGCCTCGGAGCGTCTCGCCGAGTACGCCTGCGACTACGTCGGCGGCGAGGGCGGCAGTTTCCAGGTCGCTCACAAGGCGAACGTGATGCGCGAGACCGACGGTCGCTTCCGCGATGCAGTCGTCTCTGTCGCCAACGAGAACGGCGTCGAAGTTGAGGAAGTTCTGATGGACGCGTTCGCCACGCGCGTCTGTCTCGACCCGACCCAGTTCGACACCATCGTCTGTCCGAACCTCGCGGGCGACGTGCTGTCGGACCTTGCGGCGGGCCTCGTCGGTGGTCTCGGTCTGCTCCCCTCGGCGAACATCGGCCCGGACAGTGCGCTGTTCGAACCGGTTCACGGCTCTGCCCCCGATATCGCCGGGGAAGGCATCGCCAATCCGGCGGCGACGATTCTCTCGGCCGCGATGCTCCTCGACTACCTCGACTACGAGGACGAGGCACAGCAGGTCAGAACCGCCGTCGAAGGCGTCCTCGAAGACGGGCCGCGGACGCCAGACCTCGGCGGCGACGCCTCCACCGAAGAGGTCACGGCGGCTATCGTCGACCGTCTGTAAGCCGCACGACCTCCGAATCGCCCCACCGACCGCCTTCTTTCGATTCGCTCACTCGACCCGAGAGCCGCGGCTCTCACCCGTCGCTTCCTCGCTTCCTCGCCCGTCGTTCCCTCGCTTTCGGCTGTCGACGAATTCTGTCCTCCGTCGTACTGTTTTTCGTTATTGAGTGAAGTATGCCTGTGGCGAGCAAATTCACACGAAATCCAACACAAACAATTAACAATGCACACCGACCTATCTAACAGACAACGAGGAACCGCTATCGATGTTACCAGCAGAGCGAAAACGCCGTATCGTCGAACTCGTCTCGGATTCTGAGGGCCGGTCGGTCGAGGCACTCGCCAGCGACCTCGGCTACTCGAAAGCGACGATTCGCCGAGACCTGCGCGAACTCGAAGACCGCGGCCTCATAGAGCGTTCTCACGGTGGCGCAGTTCCGGTGACGTCCGTCGGTCGAGAGCAGACGTACGGGGAAAAGGAGGTACAGCATCTCGACGCGAAGCGGGCAATCGCCGAGCGTGCCAGCGAGGAACTCGCAAGCGGGCAGGTCGTCTTCTTCGACGCGGGAACGACGACAATTCAAATCGCAAAGCAGGTTCCGAACGACGGGGGCATCCTCGGCGTCACGAACTCGCCGCGTCTCGCAATCGAACTGAACGACGAAGACAACGAGGTAAAGCTCACCGGCGGCACACTCCGACGGCGGACGCGCTCGCTCGTCGGCCCGACTGCAGAGGCGTTCATGCAGCGGACCAACTTCGACCTCCTGTTTCTGGGGACGAACGCTATCGACGCCGAATCCGGCCTCACGACGCCGAACGAGGACGAAGCACGGATGAAGGAACTGATGGTTGAGAAGGCTGCGCGCGTCGTCCTCGTCGCCGACGAATCGAAACTCGGCCGCCGGAGCTTCGTCCAGTTCGCGTCGTTCGAAGACGTAGACCGATTCATCACCGACGCCGTCATCGACGGCGAGACCCGAGACGAACTCGAAAACGCGGATGTCGACATCGTCGATGGGGTCGGCCGATGATTTTCTCCGTCACGCCGAATCCCGCTATCGACCACACCATCAACTTCGACGAGCCACTGCAGACCGACGTCGTCCACCGGACCGACGACCAGGTGTTCACCGCCGGTGGGAAGGGTATCAACGTCGCCAAGTACGTGTCCGCGCTGGCTGTCGACGTCACCGCGTCCGGATTTCTGGGTGGGTACTTCGGGAAATTCATCGAAACCCGACTCGACGACGACGGCATTCCGAGTGCGTTCGTGCACATCGATGCAGAGACACGACTAAACACGACCGTACTCGCCGGAGACGGTGAGTACAAACTCAACCACAACGGCCCGACCGTGGGAGACACCGACGTGGACAAACTGCTCAGCATCGTACAGAAACACGACCCCGAGACGGTCCTCGTCGGCGGGAGTCTTCCGCCGGGCATGCCGTTGTCGGCGGTCGACAGGCTTGCTGAAGCGGGTGACTGGCGGATGGCAGTCGATATGGGCGGCGAGTCGCTCACGGAACTCGACGCCGAATACTTCGTTTGCAAACCCAATCGCTCGGAACTCGAAGCGGCGACCGGCCGGACAGTCGAGACGAGAGAAGAGACGATTTCCGCGGCGAACGCCCTCCGTGAACAGGGATACGAGTACGTCCTCGCATCGCTTGGCGCGGACGGCGCGGTTCTCGTCGGCGAAGACGAAACCGTCGCGGCGTCGGCTCTGGACGTGGACGTCGTCGATACTGTCGGCGCTGGTGACGCCGTTCTTTCAGGCTTCCTCGCCGGTCTCGACCACGGACACGACACTGTGGCGGCGCTTCGGATGGGGATGCTCACTGCAGCGCGCGTGGTCGGTGTCGCCGGGACGCGCGTTCCTGACCTCGAAGACGTCCTCGAAAGTGACACCCAGGTCGACGTGCAGGAGTATTGAGGGAGTGCATCGACCGTCTCGTTGGATTCAATCAAAAACAATCATTCTGGCGTGAAGTCATCCACTCACTCTGCCAAGATATTGTAAGTATAGTAATAGGAGGTGCCGTTGACGGGATGGTGTCACCCCCGAAGAACGTGGATAGTTCTGACCGGCCAAGATGCTCGCAGTTGGTTGATTTCGACGTATATATGGTCAGCTACCGGGGTGGCACAGAGATGAGAAATTGGTGTTAGAGAAAACAGTGTCTCGAAAAATTAACTCGGTAGTGAACGAACACTAACGAGCAAAATCAAAACCATATTCCCATAGATTATTATCCTCGCAGTCGTTGGCCGAGACGAGGTGAACGCATAATGCCGTTCTACGGCGGGGAGGAACTCGCCACAGTGTACGACGAGGCGCTCGACGAAGGGTTCGGTCTCATCGCGAGCAACATCGCAGAGCCGAGCATCATGATGGGTCTCATGGAGGGTGCCGACCGGATGGATTCGGACCTCCTGTTACAACTCAGCGGCGGGGCCTGCAAGTTCGCAGGTGACGGCGACCCGGTCGCGGGCCTGAAGGCGATGGGCACCTACATCGAGACCATCGCCGAACGCTACGACATCGGCGTCTTCCTCAACATGGACCACCAGACGGACCTCGAGTTCATCCAGCAGCAAATCGAACTCGACATCCCGTCGTCTATCATGATCGACGCCTCCCACGAACCGTTCGAGGAGAACGTCGCGACGAGCCGTGAAGTCGTCGAGATGGTCGAGGAAGCTAACTCCGATATCCTCATCGAGGCGGAACTCGGCCAAATCAAGGGCGTCGAAGACGAAATCGAGTCCGAGGAAGCGTTCTACACGGACCCCGAACAGGCCGTCGAGTTCGTCGACAGGACGGGTGCCGACCTGCTTGCTATCTCCGTCGGAACCCAGCACGGCGTCGCCAAGGGCAAGGACCTCGAACTTCGCCCCGACCTCGCCCACGACATCCGCGTCGCGCTTCGAGACCACGGGCTCGACACACCGCTCGTCCTCCACGGGTCGTCCGGCGTCCAGCCCGACCAACTGCAGGAGATGCTCAAACACGGCATCTGCAAGGTCAACAAAGACACGCGCTACCAGTACGAGTACACCCGGACTGCGTACGACCTCTACAGCGAAGACCCACACGCTATCGTCCCGCCGGAAGGCGTCGAGGACGCGCGTGACACCTTCTTCAACGAGACCGACTGGTCGCCCGACAAGTCGGTGTTCGACCCCCGTGTCGCCGGTCGCGACATTCGCGCACGCATCGCCGACGTGCACGCCGACCTGACGACGGTCTCTGGCAGCGCCGGTCAGACGCTCTTCAAGTAATCAGTTTCGACCCGTCGAGCGCCCCATCACCGGGTCGAATGCGCCTCTTTCGGGGCTGAGCCGTGGATACGTCTTGGTTCGAATTCGAACCGTGCACCACCGTCCGCGCCGTCGGTGACTGCAACTGTCCAGCCGTGTGCACGAGCGATGGCGGCCACGATACTGAGTCCGAAGCCAGTTCCGGACCGGCTGTACGAGACACCATGTTCGAAGATGTTCTCTCGATGAGTCGGTGGGATACCGACGCCATCGTCTTCGACGTAGAATCCGTGACCGCTGTCGAGGCTGTCGACAGTGATACTCACGTCGTCACCGCCGTGTTCGGCGGCGTTTCGAAACAGGTTCTCGAACAGTTGCTTCAACCGACTCGGGTCGCCAGTAATCGTCGGTAGCTCCCCAACCGAGAGGGTTGCATCGGCAGTGTCGACGTACTCCCACGCCTCGTTCGCTATCGAATCGAGAGCGACGTCGACGCCGTCTTGGACTGGTCGCTCGCCCCGAGCGAGACTCAGGAGGTCGCCGATGAGGTCCTCGATGCGCTCGTGGGCAGATTCGACCTTTTCGAAGTACTCTTTTTCGCCTGTCTCTTCGGCGATTTCGAGGAACCCGGTTGCGACAGAAAGCGGGTTACGGAGGTCGTGTGAAACGACCGATGCGAACTGGTCGAGTCGTTCGTTCTGCTGTCGAAGTTCGCTTTCCCGCTTCGCTCGCACGAGTGCCGCTTCCACCGACGACGCGAGGATTCGAAAGAGGTCGACGTCCTGTTCGCTGAATTCGTGCGGCGACGTCGACCCGGTGAGCAAGAGACCGATATCTCCCAACGGAACGATAATCTCGCTGCGAATCTCGGTGTCGTCGTTGTAGCGGTTGTCGTATTCGCGGACATCGTCGTAGGCGCGAACCTCGCCAGTTTCGAACGCCTCCCACGCGAGGCTTCGGCCGGGGGTGAGCGGCGGTGTCTCCCCGTAGAGCCCTCGTGCTGCACTCGTCTCAGTGAGTGGTACGAGTCTCTCTCGGCGGTCGTCGTACTGCCACATGCTGGTCACGTCGAGACCGAGGACGTCTGCCGCGGCATCGACGGCAATCTCGGCGATATCGTCGACCGAAGACGCGGCGCTGAGTTCCTGTGCCGTCTGTTGGAGTGCTCTGAGGTTCGCTTCGAGCGTCTTTTGCGGCGTGATGTCTTCGAGGACGGCGATTGTTCGGTCGATATCGCCGTCTGCCGACTCGACGGGCGCAGTCGAGAGCAGATAGTCTCGTTTTTCGCCGTCTTTCGTCTGGCGACGAACCTCTTTCCCGCGGATTCGGCCTCCGGCGAACGTCTGTTTTCGGTGTGTCTCGAACTCTTTTGTTTTGTCTTCGGGGATGAGTGGGTTCTGCTCACCGACGACTTCGTCACTCGTCCACCCGAACATCTTTTCGGCACCGTGATTCCAGAGGTGGACGTGTCCATCCTCGTCGACTTCCATAATCGCCATCGGCGCGGCCTGAATCAGCGATTCGAGTCGTTGATTCGTCTGTTCGAGCTTGCATCGACTCCGCTCCCGGGCCAGTTCGGTACTCACGAGCTCGCCGAGAAGCTCGACAAACGTTCGTTCGAGCTCTCCAAACGCACCGTCTCTAGAGTTCGAACTGGAGAAGTTCACCGTCCCGAACCGTTCACCGTCGACCGACAGTGGTGCGCCGATGTACGACTCCAGTTCGAACTCCTGGTAGGCTGGATGGCTCTCTCGCCCGGCCTCGACAGCGTCCACGAACGAACACACCTCGTCGCTGGCGACGACCGCTTCGCAGTACGTCGATTCGAGGTCGAACCGGTCGCCGACGGAGATGCCACCACCAGTGGAGACGGCCGCTCGAACGACGTAATCCGACCCGTCGATGTCGGAGACGATACCGATATCTAGGTCGAGCGTCCGTCGGCCGACGTCGAGCAACTTCGTCAACCGCTCGTCGGTCGACAGGTCGGCGTCACCCATCACTCGTTGAACTGCTTGCAACGCGTCTCGTTCGCGTTCGAGTTGCTGTTTAATCTCCTGATGGTCGGTCACGTCTCGGCCGACGACGAGTACCCTGTCTTCGTCCGACTCGGTGAGGGGTGTGAGTCTGACGTCGAACGTCCGGGGACCGTCTGCCGCGTCGAACGTCACCTGAAGGTCGGCATCGTACAGTCCCGTCTGCGCACCGTCGCCCCGCACGTGGGTTCGCGAAATCGTCTCCGAGACCGCCTCGCGGAACCGGGTGATGTCCTCGTCGGGGACGCGGTCGTCGACGATGTCGAGGATGTTCGTCCCGCGCATCTCGTCGGGGCCACCGCGAGCACGGGCGGCCGATGGGTTCGCGTACTTGATATCGAACGACGAATCCAAGACGAACACGACGTCGTGGACCTGCTCTAAGATTGCCTTGCTCCGCTCCAATTCGTGCGTTTGTTCCCGCTCTTCGGTTATCTCGCGGGAGAAGACAGTCAATCCGTCGTCGTCCGGGAAGGCCCGAATTTCGACCCAGTAGTCGAACGGCGGTTCGAGGTACTGCTCGAAAGACACCGGTTCGCCGGTCTCCATCGCGGTTCGATACTTCCGCTCCAGTTCGGTGCCGACGATGCTCGGGAACTCCTCCCAGAGTGTCGAACCCATGATGGCGTCTGGGTCACAGCCCACGCGCTCTGCCATCTTTTGGTTCATGTACTCGATGCGCCACTCGGTGTCGACCGCGTACACCGCGTCGGTCGCGCGTTCGAGCGTTCGGCGGAATCTGTCGCTCGTCTCGTCTGCACGCTTCGCGGCCCGGGAAGCGTCGACGAGCGTCTCGATAGCGGATGCGAGCAGCCCGAGAGTGTCTTGTCCCACGTGAATCGCAACGTGGTCGGAGACGCCGACACCGTATTTACTCGGGGGAAGCTGCTCGTTTTGGCCGTCAGTACACAGAATGGTCGGCAGATTCTCGTCGGACTCCTGTACTGAATCGACGAGGTCGATACCAGTTTGTTCACCGAGAGAATACGCAGTCACGACACAGTCGACAGACTGTGCGGCGAGCGTCTCGAACGCCTCGTCGACAGTGCCTGCAAGAGTAATATCGAAGCGCGAATCAATTCGGGGAAGTTCCGTTTCGACGAGATTCGCGAACTCCGCGTCGTCGTCTACGTAGAGGACGCAAATCGGCTGTTCGCGTCTATCTTCCAGACCATCCACAATAGTGACGGGTAAGGTGGCGAGCGTGTTAACGGTTCAGGTCAATTCGATAGAACGACCGCCATAGTTCGGGACCGCCCTGCCGCTTAAGTCGCCTGATGACGTGATTCCAACCATGCCCCAAATCCACCTCGACGACGAGACAATCGCCCGACTCGACAACCTACGCGAGGAAGACGAAGAGTACGACGAACTCATCACCGAGTTGATGAACATCTACGAGGCCAGCGAGCGGACGCTGTTCCACGCGGGCGACGAGTACTGACTGAGCGACAGAGTGCCACTGACTCGCTGACTGAGCAGCAGACAGTTTCCCGTCGCATAACAACGCTCAATCCGTGGGAGAACGAGCCCCGAGGTGGCAGATTACTCCTGGTAGGCGAGTCTGACCTGCTCCCACTTCCCCTTGCTTTCGAGGTGTTCCTGAAGCGCGTCCGCGTAGGCTTGGGTCAGTCGCTCCGCATCTTCGAGTTTCTCGTCGGACGCTTTCTCACCGCCGCCGTTTCCGAGGCCGAGCGCACCTTTGATAGAGTCGACGAGGCCGCTACCGCCACTACCGCCGCCGGATTCCTGTGGTGCGCCACCCATCGACCCCATCTGCTTGCGGATGTTGTCGAGTTCGGGGATAATCTGCGGTACTTTGTCGGTGTTGGCGACGATGCGCGCTTGCTCTGGGTCGTCGGCGTGTTCGATTTCGAACTCGGTGGCCGTCATGATGAGCCCCCACTCCTGACTGGAGAATCGGGAGTTCATCACGTGGTCGTTGAACTCGCGGTCCACCGTCATTCGGTCGCCGACGATGCTGTCGGTCCAGTGTGCCATGTGCACATGTCGTCGGTCGGACCGTATCAGGGTTGCGGGGTCTGTCGAGTAGGCGCCACCGATTGACTGCGCATACCGGCGGCGGTATTCACCGAACGACGCGGATTTAATGGCTGGGGGTGACCACACCGACACATGGAGCGGTACGACCTTCTGTATCGGCTGTACGACACCTTCGACGCCGCGGGCGTCCGCGAGGAGCAGGACTTCGTCGACTTGCTGCCGCCGCTGGACTCGCGGGTCGGACTCTCACACTGGCAGGCGGTTGCCGACGAACTATCCAACGAAAAGGCACGCATTCGCCGGTCGCTTCCCGACGGCGACCGTTACGCGGAACTCGCAGCACGGGCGACCCGAGACCAGGCGTTCACCGCCCTCGACCTCTACACCAAGTACGGTCGCGCCGTGAACGCGCTCGTCCTCGACGTAGACGAGACGTTGCGGTCGGCCGGGAGCACGGACAACGAGATTCCACGAGAGGTGCTGCACCTCCTCACCGAGTTCCACGAGTCAGGCGTCCCCATCGTCATCTGCACGGGCCAGACGCTGGAGAACGTCAAGGGATTCGCGATTCAGGGGCTGGGTAACGAACTCGTCCACTCCGGCGACGTGAGCATCGTCTACGAGGCAGGAACCGGTGTGTTCACACCGGGCCACGGGTCGGACACGAAGCGCCTGCTCTACGAGACACTCGACGAATCGGTCCAGTCGGTCTTCGAGTCCGTCCGCGGGCGCGTCATCCGTGACCTCCCGGACGAACTCCGCGGTAACGTCCACCTGCAAGGAAACGAGTTCAACGTCACGCTCAAGCCGAACTACGAGACCGGCAGCGACGACGCCGAGGCAGTCATCGACGGCGGACTGGTCTACATGCTCGACTTGCTCGGCGAGGCCGTCACCGACGACCCGGCGGGGCCGGAGTGGGCGCGGGCCTTCTACGCCGAATCGGACCCGGAAATCGAATCGGTTCTCTCCGACCGCGACGCGCTCCCCGAAGCGGGCGTGACAGACGAGATTCCGGACGAGGTCCGAGAGACGTTCGACCGCGTCACTATCGCCTACTACCACGCCGACGCTGCGGAACTCTCGGCCGTGGACCTGAACAAAGCTGCGGGGGTCGAAGCCGCACTCGACGTGCTCGGCGTCGACGACCCGTTCGTACTCGTCATGGGCGATTCCAAGTCCGACCTCGACGTGATGGAGTGGGTCGCGGAAAACGACTGTGGCATCTCCGCCGCACCGGAGCACTCCTCACCGGGCGTCCTCGACCACGTCCGCGACACGGACGGCCTCGTCTTCGACCGAGGCGACGCCTCGTCGATGCTCCGAACCATCTACGCGCTGAATCTGCTGGTCGACTGAACCGCCTCGTCGACCGATTTCGGTCAGCCTGCTGCGGCCACGGTGAACGTCTCGCTTTCCGCCACCACCGCCTCTGTCGTCGCTGTCTCCGTTGTCTCCGAGTCGTCGTTGGAACTGTCGTCGGGGTTAGTTTCGCTGGTGGCGTCGGTCTCGGTTTCGTTGGTGTCGCTGGAGTCGGAGTCGTTGATGTCGCCGGTCTCGGTTTCGTTGATATCGTCGGAGTCGGATTCGTTGATGTCGTCGGTCTCCGTCTCGTTGATGTCGTCAGAGTCAGATTCGTTGATATCGCCCGTCTCCGTCTCGTTTGATTCGGTCGTGTTCGTTTCGTTCGTGTTGCTGTCGGTTTCGTTGCCGACAGTCGTGTTGGCGGCCGGGGTGTCGGTCTCGTTCGTGACGGTCGTGTTGTTGAACGCGGTCTCAGTCTCGTTTTCGTCGTCGGATTCGTCCAGCTCATCGCCCTCGTCGTCGTCCGTGTCGCCGGTTTCGTTCTCATCTGCGGCAGCGAACGCCACAGCACTGCCATCACTTGCACTCTCGAACCCGCTGCCGCCCGAATTCTCGTCGGCAGCGTCGAACACGCCGGCCGACACGACGGCGTCTGCAGTTTCAGTATCGGTGAGGGCGCTAAACGTGTATGCGCCGCCGGAGGCAAACGAGAGCATCACGACCGCGACGACTGCGAGTGCGGTTCCGTACCGGTTGACCATCATCGCTCACGCTCCTGTTTTACGAGTCCCTTCCCGACGAGCGAGTACACCTCGGACACTGCCAGAAGGAACGCGGGAACGACGATTATGGAGAGCTTACCCATCGGCGTACCCGCAAACGAGACCAGATACCCGAACTTGGGAATGCTGAAGACGACCACTCCGATGACGCGGTCGGCAGGGACGAGCCCTGGGTCGGGGTCCTCGTTCGCATCTCCCTTCGTCTCGAAGTAGATGCCGTCCGCTCGTTCGTGAACCGCGACGACGCGGTGTGTCACCCGAACGTCGCTCTGTGAGGTGAAACCGGACGGGACGAACGTGATAACGTCGCCTTCGGAGATGCGTGCTGCCGGTCGGTCGTCGACGATGATAGCGTCGCCGGCGGCGATTGCTGGAGCCATACTGCCGGTAAGCACGACGTAGCCGTGGTCGGCACCGACGACGGCGGGGACGGCGAACACCACGGCTATCGAGACACCGATGACAACGACGGCGACGAGGAGGCCCCGAAGCAGGGTTGACGGATTGAGGTTCATGTACGGAAATGGGTGGGTGCGAGACGGTGGCGGTCGCCCACCGCTCGTGGTCGGTTCTTAGTCGTCTCTGACGTCGATTTGGAGACCAGTCTCCTGGGCGGATATCGTCCCGGACAGCTCGATGGTGCCCGTGACCTCGACGCCGCCGCTGAAGTCACCGACGTCGAATTCGATGCCCTTCGTTCCGTCTCCGGACTTCGTCACCATTCCCGGAGCGGCGGCGATGCCGTTGATAGCGACGTTCGAGACTTCGACGGTCCCGCCGGATTCGGACTTGGCGATGAGCGCGAAGATGCCGGAGTCGGTCGAGGGAACCGTCCCGGTCACTGTCGAGCCGCCGCTTCCACCGAGGTTGATGCTCGCCGTCGTCGCACCATCGTACGTGAACGTGAACGGGGCACTCAGTGGTGAGCCAGTCCACGTGTACGAGCCACCGGGGTTCCCGGAGATTCGGAGTTCGTCACCAGAGCCGCCAAAGACGGCCTTCGTATCAAAGGCCTTGTCAGAGGCGGTCCACGCGGGGAAGCCATCGAAGCGCGAGTTGCCGCTCACGTCGCCGTAGCTGTTCGACCCGCCGTCGATTGACGTTCCGAGGACCGCCTGCATCATGTCGAACGCGAAGTCGACGCTGATGGTGTCGGTCATGATAGTCGAGGGCGCGGAGGCGGGCAGTTGCCATTCGAGGACGAACTTCACTTTCTCACTCGGTGCCAGCGGGTAGTGGACAGCGAACGTCTTGCCCGACTGGAGGCGGTTCGACGCCTTGCGGAAGACGTCGTCACCGAGATACGTCCGGTCGCCAGTGGCGAGGTCTTCGAAGTACATCCGAACCGTGAGATACTCGGGCAGTTCGGAGTCGGAGTCCGTGTCGCCTGCTTCGCGTTCCATCTCAGTCCGGCCGTTCTCTCTGGCGTTGACGTCGGTGATGCGAACGTCGACTGCACCGCCGGTGCTACTGCTGTTGTCGTTCTTGAGGTGAACCATCCCGGAGCCACTCTGCCCCGGCACGATTCCCTGTGCGTTGAGGAGCCTGACGTTCGAGTCGCCGAACGAACCCGGCGACCCAATCTTGAGGTCGAGTGTCCCCGCGTAGATACTGTTCCCGTTGCTCGTCTCGGTATCGTTGAGCGCGGCGATGGTTCCCGCCCCTGCTGTCGCAGACGCGACGCCGATGACCGCGAGTCCACCGAGTACTTTCCGCCGCGAAAGTTCGATAGTGTCCTTTGATGACATTACGTGAGTCCCTTCGTCAGACTGGTGTTTCGTTACTTCACGACTACCAGCGATTCAGAACCATCGTCGATTATGACGTGTACTCGCGGTGCTTTCAGGGAGTGTCTACCACGTCTGAGAGGCCCTGAAACCCCGACTGCGGTGCTGCGTACATATCAGATACAATGAGGTTTACCTCGGAAATCTGGATATAACTGTGTTCACGAATACCGCCCATCACTGAGCGTCTGTGTGGGTGACAACCTCGCTTATGCTCTCCCCTGTCGTACTACTAGCATGACTGCAGCAGTCGACCGTATCGTCTCTCGGGTCCTCCGGTGGCCCGGAGTCGAAGTCGAACCACACAGATTCGGTGGCACCGAGTTCGTCGTCGCGGGCAAGGAGATTGGCCACGTCCACGACACCGGTCTCGTGGACCTCGCGATTACGAAGCGAGTCCGAGATGTCATCCTCACGGAAGGACTCGCAGATGCACATCACGTCCTCCCGAACTCGGCCTGGGTGAGCTACCGGGTTCGTGGCGAACGTGATATCACGGGCGCGATGCGACTCCTCAGACTCGCGTATCTCTGGCGACTCTCCGCGCTTCGGCGTCGTGGCTTCGACCTCGACCCGACGTTCGACGCCCACCGCGAACTTCGACGCCTCGACCTCCCCGTCGAACTCGACACGCTCGTCCGAGATACCTTCGGCGACGCATTGAATCGGCAGGCGTACGCCTAATACCGGCCGTTTCGGAGCCGGGACGGGCACAGAGCGACCCGTCGAACCTTGGCCGCGTCGGAAAAACTTTACTAATGACCGAGTAAACCACTACACATGGGTAAGAACTACGCGGACCTTCACGACCCGAACGCGGAGTATACGATGCGAGAGCTCTCCGCGGAGACGATGGGCGTCACCGCAAAGCGCGGTGGCGGCCGCGACGTGGAGATTACGGACGTACAGACGACGATGGTTGACGGCAACTTCCCGTGGACACTCGTCCGCATCTACACCGACGCCGGTATCGTCGGCACCGGTGAGGCCTACTGGGGAGCGGGCGTCCCGGAACTCATCGAGCGCATGAAGCCCTTCATCGTCGGCGAGAACCCGCTCGACATCGACCGTCTGTACGAGCACCTCGTCCAGAAGATGTCCGGCGAGGGCTCCGTCGAGGGCGTCACCGTCACGGCCATCGCCGGCATCGAAATCGCCCTGCACGACCTCGCGGGCAAGATTCTCGAAGTCCCGGCCTACCAGCTTCTCGGTGGCAAGTACCGCGACGAAGTGCGCGTCTACTGTGACTGCCACACCGAAGAAGAGGCCGACCCGCAGGCCTGCGCCGACGAGGCAGAGCGCGTCGTCGAGGAACTCGGCTACGACGCGCTGAAGTTCGACCTCGACGTGCCGTCTGGCTTCGAGAAGGACCGCGCGAACCGACACCTCCGCCCCGGTGAGATTCGACACAAGGCCGAAATCGTCGAGGCTGTCACCGAGCGCGTGAAGGACCGCGCCGACGTCGCCTTCGACTGCCACTGGACCTTCTCGGGTGGCAGCGCCAAGCGCCTCGCCGCGGCTATCGAGGACTACGACGTGTGGTGGCTCGAAGACCCCGTCCCGCCGGAGAACCTCGAAGTGCAGGAAGAGGTCACGAAGTCCACGCTCACGCCCATCACGGTCGGTGAGAACCGCTACCGCGTGACCGAACTGCGTCGCCTCATCCAGAATCAGGCGGTCGATATCGTCGCGCCCGACATGCCCAAGGTCGGCGGCATGCGCGAGACGCGGAAGATTGCGGACGTGGCGAACCAGTACTACGTCCCGGTCGCCATGCACAACGTCTCGTCGCCCGTCGCGACGATGGCCTCCGCGCACGTCGGCACGGCGATTCCGAACTCGCTGGCCGTCGAATACCACTCCTACGAACTCGACTGGTGGGAGGACCTCGTCGAGGAGACCGTCATCGAGGACGGCTACATCGAGATTCCCGAGAAGCCGGGTCTCGGTCTGACGCTCGACATGGACGCTGTCGAGGAGCACATGGTCGACGGCGAGAGTCTCTTCGACGAAGCGTAAGCCGAGAACGTTCTTCTGCGGTTTTCTCTTCGCAGACACCGACTGCGCAGTGACTTCGCCGACTTACCGCTCTTCGACCGGCGTCCACGTCCGCCCCTTTTCGCCGACGTAGTGACTCCGGGGTCGGATGATGCGATTGTCGGCGAGTTGTTCGAGACAGTGTGCCATCCAGCCGCCGACGCGGGAGATAGCGAACGTCGTGGTAAAGAGCTCCTTCGGGATGCCGACGCCGTGGAGGAGCGCGGCGGTGTAGAACTCGACGTTCGTTTCCAGTCGCCGACCCGGTTTGTGGTCGGCCAGCATCTCGACTGCGACGTCTTCGAACTCCTGGACGGTGTCGAAAAACTCGGTGTCGCCGCTGTCTTCGTAGAAGCTCTCCGCCGCGGCCGAAAGCACCGCAGCGCGGGGGTCGCGGACGCGGTAGACGCGGTGGCCGAAACCCATCAGGCGCTCGCCCGCGTCGAGTTTCGCTTGGACGTACGCTTGCGGGTCGTCCTCGTCGGCGACCTCCCGAAGCATATCGAGGACGGGTCCGGGTGCGCCACCGTGGAGTGGCCCTTTGAGCGTCCCGACAGCAGCGGTGGCCGCCGAGACGACGTCCGATTCGGTCGAGACGACCACGCGGGCGGTGAACGTCGAGGCGTTGAGTCCGTGGTCGACGACAGTGTTGAGATAGGTTTCGAGGCCGCGAACGGCGGCGTCGGTCGGCTCCTCACCGTTCAGCATGTAAAGGTAGTTCGCGGCGTGGCTCAGGTCGTCGCGGGGTGCAACTGGGTCCTCGCCCTGTCGATACCGCCAGTAGGTTGCGACGATTGTGGGAAAGACGGCGACTGCGCGCTTTGCCGCGGATTCGTTTGAATCGGCGTCTGTGCCGAGACTCGCCGCCGCGACACCCATTCGCAGCGCATCCATCGGGGGTTCGTCCGCCTCGGCGGCGCGTTGGAGGACGTCACGCACCTCGGAACCGATTTCGCGTCGTGTTGCGAGGTCGCTCCGGAACTCGTGGAGCTCTGTCGCCGTCGGTAGCCTGTCGTTCAGAAGCAAGAAGACGCTCTCTTCGTACGTCGCGTTCGCCGCCAGTTCGGCGAGCGGGAACCCACCGATGATGAGTTTGCCCTCCTCGCCGTCGATGTAACTCAGTCTTGTCTCCGCGACTGCAATCCCTTCGAGGCCGCGGTTGAGCTCGTCACCCATGTGTTTTGATACCATTTTACCACCTTATGTAATTCGATTTACTGTTGTTGCAGACAGTTTGGTCAGAACCGGGCTGAGATGGTAGACGAATTTCCGCTCGCGTCGCAAAACTCCCAATGTTCGAGTTCTCGGACGCCTAGCTAGCTTTTGTCACTTCGCCACGTTATATGCTAGCGCATGTCGTCTAATTTCACCGTCGACCACGAACTGACCGCCGCCGAAGAGAACATCCACAACAAGTGGGACAATCGACTCGAACCGCTCGTGACGGTGGACCCGGGTTCAGTCGTCCGCTTCGAGTGTCGGGACGCACTCGACAGGCAAATCACACCGCAGTCCACTGCCGAGGACTTCGCAAACGTGGACTTCGACCCGGTTCACCCGCTCACGGGACCGGTCGCCGTCGCAGGCGCGGAACCGGGTGACGTACTCGCCGTCGAGTTCCTCGACTTCGAACACAAAGGGTGGGGCTATACGGGCTATTTCCCCGGTGGAATGGGGTTCGGCTTGCTGCCGGAGGACTTCGAAGAACCAGGCCTCCACGTCTGGGACCTCGACGACGAGGTGGCGCACTTCGTCGACGGTATCGAAGTCCCACTGGGCATGTTCGCCGGCGTCTCGGGTGTCGCCCCCGCCGAAGACGGCGCACACAACACGCTCCCGCCGCGCGACACCGGCGGCAACATGGACATCAAGCACCTCACAAAGGGTTCGACGCTCTACCTCCCGGTCGAAGTCGAGGGGGCGCTCTTTTCCACCGGTGACTGCCACGCGGCGCAGGGCGATGGCGAGGTCTGTGTGACCGGTATCGAAGCACCGATGTTCGTGACGGCGCGGTTCGACGTGCTGAAAGGGAAATCCATCTCGCAACCCGAGTTCGAGACGAGCGGACCATTCACCCCGACAGGGATGGACGAGCCGATGTACGGCACCTCGGGCGTCGCAGACGACCTGATGGTCGCCACGAAGAAGGCGATTCGACACATGATTTCGCACCTGCAGGTCGAACACGGACTGACCGCTGGCGAGGCGTACATCCTCTGTTCGGCCGCGGTCGACCTCAAGATAAACGAAGTCGTCGACGCGCCGAACTGGACCGTCTCGGCGTACCTGCCGGAGAGCATCTTCCCTGAGTAAGAGTAGACGGTGGTTAGTCGGACATAACCAGTCGAACACCACCGCTGGGACGGCAGGCGAACACGTCGGCCGCGTCGCCGACTCGGCTCGAAACGCTGGCGCGAATCTCGCGTTCGACTCGGTCGAGTTCCGAGCCATCGACCAGCGCGACGGCACTCCCACCGAAGCCGCCGCCGGTCATCCGCGCGCCGTAGACGCCCGCTGTCTCGGACGCGAGTTCGACGGCGGCGTCCAACTCGGCGCAACTCACCTCGTAGTCGTCGCGGAGGCTCTCGTGACTCTCGTACATCGCGTCACCGACTGTGTCGAAGTTACCCGCTGCCAACGCCTTCCGCGCGGTTTCGACGCGCTCGTTCTCCGACACGACGTGTCTCGCCCGGCGGTAGTGAACGTCGTCGAGGGCGTCGGCGTGGCGTTCGAGCAGGTCGGTATCGACATCTCGGAGCGACGTGAGGTTCGAGTCTGACGCCGCTGCGAGTGCGGCGACCGCCTCGCGACACTCGCGTACTCGGTCGTTGTACCCGGAGTCGGCAAGTTCGTGGGAGACGCCGGTGTCGACGACCAGAATACCCACGTCGCCGCCGAACGCGACGTGTTCGAACTCGCGCGAACGGCAGTCCAAGAAGAGCGCGGAGTCGGGTTCGCAGAGCCCGGACGCAAACTGGTCGAGGATGCCGCATTCGACGCCGACGCCCTCGCGCTCGGCCCGCCAGCACGCGAGCGCGAGGTCGGTCGGGTCCATGGTCGCGTCTGCGACCCCGAGCAATGACTGGCCGACCGCGAGTTCGAGTGCTGCGGACGACGAGAGCCCGGCACCAGATGGCACGTCGGAGGCGATTGCGAGGTCAGCGCCGGGGAGGGTGACGTCTTCTCGGAGGACTCGGGCGACGGCGGCGACGTAGGCGGCCCATCCATCGGGGCTGTCGTCGGGTGCGAACGTCGCCGTCTCCCCGAAGTCGGTCGCGTGGGCACGAATCACGTCGTCGTCTCGGGGCCACGCGGCCACGGCGACGTGTCGGTCCACGGCGAGCGGGAGACAAAGGCCGTCGTTGTAGTCTGTGTGTCCTCCGACGAGGTTCACGCGACCGGGAGCGACTGCAAGAACCGGGTCGGACGCGTGCGGGCGGTCGCTATCGAATGCGGCACGCAGTCCGGCAATCGCGCGGGATTTGGGGTCCGACTCGGGGTCGGAACTCGGTCCAGTCATTCGATGTCACCCCCGAGTCGCTCGGCGATGTGGCGACCCATCTCTCGTGGGTTGGCTTCGACTACCCGAAGTTCGTCGCCGACTCCGACGCGGCCGGGTGCGACGACTTCGGCGCAGATACCGCCGCGTTTCTCTCGGAGGGCGTCGCCAACGTCGTCGCCGACGAGGTCCGCGAGGTGTGCACAGGGCGGTCGGAGCTTCGTTCCGCGGAGCGTCGCCTCGCCGAGGTCGAACGTCGCATCGAGGAGCGTTTCGAGGTCGACGCCGCGAACGACGATATTGCGACGGTGGACGCCATCCGAGAGGTCGAGACCGAACTCGGTTCGGGCGTCGTCGAGGAAGGCGGCATCGACGAGCGTCACTGCACACCCGTCTGTCGCCGAGTAGTACCCCGTGCCGTCGCGGTAGCGGTCGCCAACGAGGCCACCATCGCACAGTTCGACGGTGTCGTGGGCGACCATCGGCGAACCTTTCGAGGGCGCGGTGTAGAGTTCCTCGACGCGCCCCGTCTCGGTTTTCATGCGTCCGGCTAGCACTGGCGGGGACGAATAGGTTCGGTTGCGTCGTTCGGCCGTGAGCGGGATGGCTGCGACTCAGCAGAGTGGCTTGGGGTCGACGCCGAGTTCGGCGAGTCCGTCGGCGTAGTCGTCGTAGGCGACCTGTATCACGTACTCGGCGACCATCTGCGCGCGTTCCCAGTCCTCGTCTGATTCGCACAGGTCGTCCAGGAGGTCGAGTCCGGTCGTGAGCGTCGCGTCCGTCTCGCGTTTGAGGTCCCGAAAGAGGTCTGCACCGGCCGGGTCCGCTTCGTTGATGAAGAAACTGATGACCTGCGTGTGGGTCCGAAGCGACACGACCCCGCGACCGACCATCCCGGCCGCAACGCGCTCGATGGTGTCGTCGCGCCCGCGGAGATACGCGTGCATCGGGCCCGGTTCGTCTGGAAGTTCGATATCTTCGTCGTGGCGTTCGAGGACGCGCTGGAGGTGTTCTGCTTCCTGTTCTGCGGTCGATTCGAACGCCGCTCGCGCCGAGTCGACCGCCTCGTCGGCTGCCCACTCGCTGAAGGTTTCGCGGGCCGCGTGCTCGGAGAACGCAGCGGCCCGGAGCACGGCTGGCTCGGAGAGGTCCGCCTCGGTCAACGCGATGAGGAGTTTCGACGAGCCGAGTCGGTCGAGTTCGGTCTGTTTTGCGTCCTCGACCGCGTCACGAAATGCATCGGCGTCCATGCGACGACGCACGTTCCCCACAGATGTTAACGTTCTGTCCAAATCG
Source organism: Haloferax larsenii (assembly GCF_024730625.1). Classification (NCBI taxonomy): domain Archaea; kingdom Methanobacteriati; phylum Methanobacteriota; class Halobacteria; order Halobacteriales; family Haloferacaceae; genus Haloferax; species Haloferax larsenii. The sequence continues at coordinate 2,399,019 of NZ_CP078063.1, read as the reverse complement.
CCGTGTCGATGCGAAATAATGTCCCCGCGCATCGAGGGTATCAATCGTGATACTGCGTAGTGAGGATTGAAATAGTGGAATCTGTTCAATACCGGCAATGGCTGACTCCTCCGAACAAGTAACGGCTGACGCGAGGGCGCGCGTCGACGGAGAGCACCTTCTCTCACGATTGAATATCGACGCAAAAGAGGTCGAAGAGCGCAAATCGTTCGTCAGACTTTCGGACGACGACGAACGCCTGCTCGAATCGTTGGAACCGCTCTTCGACGACGTCGCCGACGAGTTCGCAGAGGAGTTTTACGACCACCTCGGCGAGCACGCTGGCGCTGCCGCGTACTTCGACCGGTCGACCAAGACGACCGAGATGCTCCAAGCCGACCAGGCGGCGTATCTCCGCGCGCTGGGTCGCGGCGAGTACGACACCGACTACTTCGCGAAGCGGGCGCGAATCGGCAAAATCCACGACATGATAGACCTCGGCCCGAAGTACTACCTCGGGGCCTACTCGGTGTACTACGAGGGCATTGCCGAGGCAATCGCCGAGGACGTGAAAGCGGAGTTCGGTGGAACCAGCGCGTCCGCAAGTGCCGACGAGTCGGCTGACTCCCCCGTCGAAGCACTGCTCGGCAAATTCCGCGGTGACGCCACAACCGAATCGAACGTCGAAGACGCGGTCGATGCTGTCGTCGAGCGATTCATTCCGGTGTTGAAACTCCTCTCGTTGGACCAGCAAGTCGCGATGGAGACGTACATCGACTCCTACAGCGAGACGGCCCAGCGGGAGGCAGAACAGCGTCGCCAACTCGCAGAGGAGGTCGAAGCCGACGTTCGAGAACCCGTCGAGACGTTACTCGAACGTTCGCAGGAAGTGACGGACCGAGCGACCCACATCGAGGATATCGCCGACTCGCAGGCCGAGGACATGTCCACGGTCGCTGCCGAGGTCTCCGACATGAGCGCCACTGTCGAGGAGATTGCGGCGACGGCCGAAGAGGTCGAGCGAACGAGCGCCGACGCGGCAGAACGCGCGGCCGAGGGCGAAGACGCGGCAGACGAGGCTATCGACGTCATGCGCGACGTGAGCGAGGCGGCGGAGACGGCGTCGGAGGACGTCCAGCAACTCCACGACAGAATCGACGAAATCGACGAGGTCCTCGAAGCCATCAACGACATCGCAGAGCAGACGAATCTGCTCGCACTCAACGCGTCTATCGAGGCGGCCCGCGCGGGCGACGCCGGTGAAGGATTCGCCGTCGTCGCAAGCGAGGTGAAGAACCTCGCCGAGGAGTCACAGGCACGCGCGACCGAAGTCGAAGAGACGGTCGACCAGATTCAAGTCGAGGCACAGGAGACCATCGACAGTCTCTCGCAGACGACCGACCGCCTCTACGACGGTATCGACCGAGGAGAGGACGTGATGCGGAGTCTCACGGACATCTCTGCGGCGGTCGAACAGGCGACCGCAGGCGTCAGCGAAGTCGCGGCCGCGACTGACGACCAAGCGGTGAGTGCAGAGCAAATCGCGGATATGGTCGAACGAGCGACCGAACACGCCACGGACGTCTCCGACGAAATCGGTGAGGTTGCCGACGCCAACCGCGCTCAGACCGAGCAAGTGCTCGCGATTCGCGACGCAACCCACCGACTCACTGAACTGGACGAGACCGGCGGGGCCTCTCGCCTCGATGCCGCGACGCCCGGGTCAATGCCCGATGCGGCGTCAGACGCTGTCTCCGGGGCTGCTGACGGGCCGTCCGGCGTCGATACGATTCCGGGGTCGGTCCAAGACGGGTCGATAGACGACCCACCGGCCCACTTCCGCAACGACGGCGGCGAAGACCAGTAACGGACGGTCATCGGCGTCTGCTGCTGTCTCTCTCGGAGGCTCCGTTTTTCAGCTCCTTCCCGCGGTGTGTTCTTACGTCGGGCGACCCTACGACCCCGATATGTCCCCAGAGACGCTTGCACGACGACTCAAGCGTGGTGAACCGACGACCATCCTCGACGTTCGGAACCGCGACGAGTTCGAGGAGTGGCACGTCGATGGTCCGAGCGTCACCGCGACGCAGATTCCCGCGGTCAAGTTCACGCAGGCGGAGGTGCTCGGCACCGTCGACGAACTCGCCGAGCAGTTCGCTGACGCGCCCGACCCTGTCGTCGTCGTGTGCGGCGAGGGGAAGGCGAGCGACCACGTCGCCGACCTCCTGAACGAAGTCGGCGTCGAAGCCGAGAACTTAGCGACCGGTATGGACGGCTGGGCGCGGGTGTACCTGTCCACAGAGATACCACACGCCGACGCGACAGTGCTCCAGTACGACCGCCCGTCGAGTGGCTGTCTCGCCTCGCTCGTCGTCTCCGGTGACGAGGCCGTCGTCGTGGACCCGCTGCGCGCCTTCGCCGACCGATACGTCGAAGACGCGGCCGACTTGGGTGCCGACATCGTCGCCGCCATCGACACGCACGTCCACGCCGACCACGTGAGTGGCGTCCGAGCCGTCAGCGACCGCACCGGTGCAGAAGTCGTCCTTCCCGCAGGTGCGACCGCCCGTGGTCTCGACTTCGACGCGCGACTCGTCGAAGACGGCGACACAGTGCCCGTCGGCGACACGGAACTGGTCGCAGTCGCGTCGCCCGGACACACCTCGGAGATGACCGCCTACCGACTCGGTGACCTACTTTTCGTCGGCGACGGGCTCTTTCTGGAGAGCGTCGCCCGACCGGACCTCGAAGACGGCGACGAGGGTGCGCCCGAGGCCGCCAGACGACTGCACGAGACACTCGTCGGGAGGTACGCCGAGTTCGACGGCGACACGCGAATCGCACCGGCTCACTACAGCACGCAGGCGACGCCCGAAAACGGGGCGTACGTGGCGACGCTCGACACACTTCGAGAGCGTCTGGAGGCGCTCTCGATGGACACCGACGAGTTCGTCGAGTTCGTCCTCGCCGATATGCCTCCTCGCCCGGCGAACTTCGAGCGCATCATCGCGACCAACCTGGGCCGACAGTCGCTCACCGACGACGAGGCGTTCGAGGCGGAACTGGGGCCGAACAACTGCGCGGCGACAGTTCCAGACGCGTAAGTGAAGAGGAACGGACCAGCACCCGCCCACACCGGGCGAGCGTATCTCCGAAGAACCCGTCGTTAGTCGTCGTCAGCGACAGCGCCGGCGGCGGCGGCGTCGTCTTCGATACTCGGCGGGTAGACGCCGCGTTCGAGTTTGAGGTCGCTCTGGGGGCGTGCCATACAGGTGAGTGCGTACTGCTCGGCCTCCTCGTCGGTCAAACCGCGGGCCGCAGGCTGGGTAACTTCGCCTTCGAGTATCTCCGCGGAACAGGCGAGACACATCCCGACACGGCAGGAGTACTCCTGTGCGATGCCCTCCTCGATACACGCTTTCAGGATGGTCTGTTTGTCGGAGACGGTGATGGTCTCGCCGGTCCCGACGAACTCGACGGTGTAGTCAGTCATACCTCGGGATATGAGCGACCCCGACAAAACTGTTTATCAAAGGTTGACCGGAGGTGTAGTTTAGTCGCCACAGAGGGGACGAATTGGGATGGTCGGAAACGAATTGGGGCGGTCGGCTGACCTGTGTCTTCGGACTACGCGGTCTCCGCGTCCTCGGCGTCGGCCATCTCGTCCGTCTCGTCTTCGTCTCCTGTTTCCTCGTCCATCCGAACCGTGAGAACCGGAACCGGCGAGGTGCGGACGACGCGCTCGGTCACGCTGCCGAGCAGGTAGTGACTCAGACCGGTGCGTCCGTGGGTTCCCATGACGACGAGGTCGATGTCGTGAGACTCGATGTAGTCTCGAATCGACCGGTACGCAGTCCCGGTCGTCACCTCGGCGTCGGCGTCGACGCCGGCGTCCTCGGCGGCATCGAGGATGTGCTTGGTCGCAACGTCGCCCTCGCGTTCGAGGGCGTCGATGACGACGTCTGCCCCGGCGTCGAGCGACGTGTAGATACTCGTGTCGACGACGTAGAGCGCGTGCAGTGTCGCACCGTAGGTCTCAGCGATATCGAGTGCGTGCTCGATGGCACGCTCGGCGGCTTTACTTCCGTCGGTCGGCACGAGAATATCGTCGTACATGACAGTTGTATTTGGGATGCGGCGGAGTTAGTTCTACTCCTCGTTCCCGTCGTCGTGGAAGGAACGAACCGCCTCCTCACAGGCTTGCAGGCCGTCGATTCTGGCGGTCTCCTCGTCGAGTTCGACGGTGTCGACGACCGTCCATCCCTGCCGGTCGTCGTAGGCGACTCCTTTGACCCACGACGCGGTCGCAAACAGCAGTCCGCGCGCCGGCTCTTCGCTCTCGATAGAGACGACGAGTTCGAACGCGTCAGACCGATTCAGCGACGTCAGTTCGGAGGCTTCCAGTGGACGCGGCGGAAGCGATTCGATGAGCGCCATACCCGTCACCTACCGGGCCGGTAGGATGACGCTTTCGAACGCGACTGTGGGACGACGACGACTCGATTGTTCCGAAAACACCTTGCCGCCCGCGGTGTCACGTCACCCCATGATTCCCGCTCGCCTCCGGCGACGAGTCGACCGCACAGGGCTCGCCGTCGGTGCGATGGTGGTCCTCGCACTCGCGGTTCGCCTCGCCGCGCTCGGGTCTCGGCCACTCCACTGGGACGAAGCCCGAGTCGGCTACTGGAGTCTCAGATATCTGGAGTCTGGGTTCTTCAGCTACCGCCCCGTCGCTGGCGGCCCGCTCGTCTACCTCCTCGCCCGACCGTCGCTGGCCCTGTTTGGCACGACCGACTTCGCCCTCCGGCTCCCGTTCGCCCTCGCCGGAGCGCTGCTTCCCGGTGCCGCGCTCCTCTTTCGAGCGCGACTCGATGACGACGAAACCGTCGCACTCGCCGCGATTCTCGCCCTCAATCCGCTCCTCGTCTACTACGGCCAATTCGCGCGCGGTGACGTCCTCGCGGCGGGCTTCGCCCTGCTCGTCCTCGGGTTCGCCGTCAGGCTCCTCGACGGCGGCAGCAGATGGAACGCCTATGGACTCGCGGCGGCCGCAGCGCTCGCTATCGCCGCCTCGGGCTTCGGCATCGTCGCGCTCGCGTGTCTCGGCGTCGCTGGTCTTCTCGTGTTCGACCACGCCGCGCTCGTCGCTTCCTCGCGGCCGGTCGCGACGCGACTGGGTGAGCTCGTCGCACGTGCTCGCGGCTCGGCGACGCCAGCGGCCCGGGCGTTCCTCGTCTTCGTCGGTCTGTACGTGTTCACGTTCGCCCCCCGTGCGGGTGAGACCGACGCTGCCGGTCTCTACACGCCGGGAACGATACTGGCCGCGCTCGATGCGGCGCTTTTCGGCTCTGTTCGGCGACTCGTCGGCGTCCGCGTCGTTCACCGATACCCACACTACACTCACGAGTACTTCCCGTATCTCGGTGACCTTCTCGGCACGCTCGCCGTCGCAGCAGTTCCGCTGTCGATACTGGCGCTCGGCGCGTTCCTCGTGGACAGATACACTGCGAACGGACCGCGCGCACTCGTCTCTGTGGGCGCGTACTGGGCCGGGACGGCACTGGTCTTCGTCCCGATGCTCTCGGAGGTTTCGGCTCCGTGGCTCGGCGTGCACGTGGTCGTCCCGCTCGCACTTCCGGGAGCGGTCGCGTTGGCGGCCCTCGTACGATGGGGACAACGTGCGTTCGACGCGGGCGACGCCTCGCGGGTCGCTGCCGCGGTGTTGATTTTCGGTGCGCTGTTCGCTCAGACCGGGGCAGTCGCCGCCAGCGAGGTGTACGGACCGACCGAACGCGACACCGACCTCGCACACTACGCCCAACCGAACGCGGAGTTCACGTCCTTCCGAGAGAACGTGTCGGGCTGGATTGGGGAGACAGACGACGCGGGCGCGGACGTCCTCTACTACGGGAGTTCGATGTACGTCGCAGACACGGCTGACGCCTATCCGCCGGTGCCAGCTTCGTGGGGCGAGCGATTGCCCGTCACGTGGTACGTCGCTCGCGAGGATGCGGACACACGCTCGGTTGCGAACGCGGCCGAACTCCGGACGATGTCGGACGTTCCCTCGGTCGTCATCGCGCCGGCGACCGAGCGCGGAACGATAGCGCCGCTGCTCGATGGGTACGTCGCGCACGAATACGACACAGCTCTGTGGGGGCGGGGCGTCGTGGTGTTCGTTAAAAACTGACGACGGACGTTAGCGGAAGCCCATCGCTTCGATTTGTTCCTGGTACCGGTTCCGGATGGTGACTTCGGTCACCTGCGCGACGTCGGCGACTTCGCGCTGGGTCTTCTTCTCGTTGCAGAGAAGCGATGCCGCGTAGATGGCTGCGGCGGCGAATCCGGTCGGCGACTTGCCCGAGAGCAGGCCCTGCTCTGCGGAGACGTCGATGATTTCGGTGGCCTTGGACTGAACTTCTTCGGACAAATTGAGCGCGGATGCAAAACGAGGGACGAACTGTTTGGGGTCGACGGGTTTGAGTTCCAACCCGAGTTCCTGCGAGATGTATCGGTATGTTCGTCCAATCTCCTTCTGCGGAACGCGAGATACCTCCGCGACTTCGTCGAGCGAGCGCGGGATACCTTCCTGACGGCAGGCGGCGTAGAGCGCCGACGTGGCGACGCCCTCGATGGAGCGCCCGCGAATCAGGTCTTCGTTGAGCGCGCGGCGATAGATGACCGACGCGACCTCACGGACCGACCGCGGAACGCCGAGTGCCGACGCCATGCGGTCGATTTCGCTGAGTGCGAACTGCAGGTTTCGTTCACCAGCGTCTTTGGTTCGAATTCGTTCCTGCCACTTTCGCAGGCGGTGCATCTGCGACCGCTTCTCCGAGGAGAGCGACCGTCCGTATGCGTCTTTGTCCTTCCAGTCGATGGTCGTCGTCAGCCCGCGGTCGTGCATCGTCTCGGTAATCGGCGCACCGACACGAGACTTCGATTGGCGTTCCGAGTGATTGAACGCACGCCACTCTGGACCACGGTCGATTTGACGCTCGTCGAGAACGAGACCACAGTCGTCACACACCAGTTCCCCCTGGTCTGCATCGGTGACGACCTGGTCGGACCCACACTCCGGGCAACTTAGTTGCTCGTCCTCCTGTGCCGTTGCCTCCTCACGTTGACGCTGCCGGCTCGGACGTTCCATTAAAAGGTTTCTGGTGGAGCTCGAATTTAAACCTTTGTATCAGAAATATTATACAGCACGCTGTCTAGCGATTCGCCTCTCTCGCCGGTCGACCTGTCTGACTCACCTACTTATAATGTTCCTTGACCAACGGTGAATCGGATGGTCAGACGTGCTACCGCGACACTCGTTGTCGTGATTCTCGCGGTTCTCGCGGGATGTCTCGGCGGCGGAATTGGTCAGACAGATACCACGACGAGTACGGCGACGAGCGCGACGACGACACCGGCCCCGACGACACCCACGGAGAGAGCCGACCCAGCAGAGAGCGACGTGACCGTGGAGGTCGTCGAAGTTGTCGATGGCGACACTATCAAAGTCGTCATGCCCGACGGCGCGCGCGAGACCGTCAGGTTGCTCGGCGTCGATACGCCGGAGGTGTACGGCTCGAACACACCCGACGAGTTCGAAGGCGTCCCCGAGACCGAGGCGGGCGAGGCCTGTCTCCGCGAGGCTGGACACGACGCCAGCGACTTCGCAAAAACGCGCCTGTCGAACCGAACGGTCGGTCTTCGGTACGACGAGAAGGCGGGCGAGCGCGGCTACTACGGGAGGATTCTCGCCTACGTCGTCGTCGACGGCGCGGAGTTCAACTACGAGTTGCTCGCCGAGGGACACGCGCGGTTCTACGAGAGTTCGCTCGAAGAGCGCACGCGGTACGAACGCGCAGAGCGCGATGCGCGTGAGCGCGGTGTCGGCTTGTGGTCGTGCGCGACCGAAGGAGGTGCTGCCGAAGGGACCACCGCAACGAACGAGTACGGGCTCAGCATCGACGTCGTCGCCGACGCACCCGGCAACGACAACGACAACCTCAACGGGGAGTACGTGACGCTCCGAAACGGTGGCACGGAGACGCTCGACCTCTCGGGGTGGACCGTCTCGGACGCGGCCGGTGCGTCGTACACCTTCGCCGAGGGAACCGAACTCCCGGCCGGAGAGACGCTCACGCTCTACACCGGGTCCGGGACGGACACTGAGACAGACGTGTATTGGGGACGCTCGGGTGCGGTCTGGAACAACGGTGGTGACACGGTGACTGTGACCGACTCGTCGGGATCGACGGTGGCCACGTACACGTACCAGTAGGCGCTACTCCAGTGAGACTGGAAAGAGTCCTACTCCAGTGAGACCGGGAAAAGCGCCACCCCAGTGAGACCACGCGTTGGAAAAGCTCCCCCAGGGGTGTTGTGCGACTCCACACTCCGCCGTGGGGAATGGGGGTGAAGCGTGTGACCCCCGAAGTACGTTCGGCCTCCGCCCTCATTAGTCTCTAGCCTGCCGTTTTGAGCCGACTGAGCCGAATTCCTCCCGAAATCTCCTGCCCTATGATTACTACTGCGCATTCACAAAGCTATATGTATAACTAGAGAATATGTGTGGACGACATGAGCACCCACGACACCTCGGACGTGAAAGCAGCGCTCTCGACCACCCGCTCGACCGACCTCACCCCTGTCGTCCTCGACGCGTCGAACCTCGATTCGACCGCCCCGTCGCGGCTTCGGGACCTGAAAGCCGGACTCGCCGACGAGGGCTACCTTCCGGCCGAACTCGTCGTCGAAGCGGAGTTCTGCGAAGACGACCCGCTGGCGATTCAGTCCGAGTCCGACCGTCTGCGTGAGTACGTGCGCGCGGCGTCGTTCCTCGGTTCCGGGCGTATCGTCGTGGACGTGGCCCGGTCGTGTCGCCCGGAGGACGAGGAGTCGGCGCTGGCCGCCCTCGAAGAACGGGCCCACCGCGAGGGTGTCGCTTTTGAGGTTCGCCACCGCACGAACACCTGATGGCAACCAAGGCCGCGTTAGAGGCGCAACTGGCGGTAGTCGCTGGCTTCGAAAACCCGAAAGTCGCCCTCGAACAGTACCCCACGCCGCCGGACCTCGCGGCGCACCTCGTCCATCTCGCCGACCTCCGCGGTGACATCGACGGGAAGACGGTCGTCGACCTCGGGACCGGGACAGGAATGCTCGCTCTCGGTGCCGCCCTCCGGTCTCCTGCGCGCGTCTTCGGCGTCGAACTCGACGCGGACGCGCTCGAAACCGCCGTGGACAACGCCCGTCGCGTCGGCGCAAGCGCCCCCGTTCACTGGGTCCGCGGCGATGCGACGAGACTCCCGCTGTGTCTCTCCGAGCACGAACCGGTGACAGTCCTGATGAATCCACCGTTCGGTGCGCAAAACGAGAACGCGCACGCAGACCGCGCGTTCCTCGAAACCATCGCGTCGCTCGCCGACGTCTCCTACTCCGTCCACAACGAGGGCAGCAAGGAGTTCATCGAGGCGTTCGCCGAGGACGCCGGTGCCGAGGTGACCGACGCCTTCCGGGCGACCTTCGACCTCGACCACCAGTTCGACTTCCACGAAGACGAGCGACGGGAACTCGACGCCGAAGTGTTCAGAATCGAGTGGTGACGCGGTCGTCCGGCGGGGCGCTCTTTAATTATACGTCTCTTCCCGCGCGACTCGAACGCGCGTCCCTCGATGCTCGGCGAAGACGAACTGCTCGTGTCTGACGAATCGGATGTCGTCGAGGGTCGTGCTGACGTTCGCTGTGGGCATCGGTCCGCGGACGGTCCCCCGGTCTGACGAAACTCGGAGGTCGTAGCCCGCGTCCGTCGGGACGACAGAGATGTTGCGTCCGGCGACGACGGGTTCAGCCTGTACGGGTCCGGTCTTGTGGGCGAGGACGGTCTCGTTTCCTGTCGCGAGGAAGACGCGATACGCGGACGTTCCCGTGCCCATGACGACGTAGCCATCGCGGGCGGCGACGGCCTCGTCGCGCCAGCCGACGCCGCCGAGTCTGACGACCGACCGACCGTCGAACGCGAGTCGGTTTTTCGAGACTGCCGTCGTCCAGATACCACGCTGTTCGCTCTTGACGACGACGCCGGACGTGTTGGTCGTCGTCGACTCTCCGAAGAGTTCGATGTCGAACGCGGCGGTCAGTCCGTTCGGAACGTCCTCGACGTAGGTGATTTCGTAATCTCTCACGTCGACGCTTTCGCCGGGCAGGTCGTCGGACGCGGCCGTGAACATGTTGGCTGGAATCGCCGGTCCCGTGAGTGCCGACGTGGCGAGGAGGAGTACGGCAATCCCGACCTGCCACCGGTGTGCGGACCCGACCGACCCGGTCGGTGCGTTCGCTCGAATCGGCCGGTTAGAGGAGGCGACGGTGAGTGCCACGAGTATCGCCAACATGATGACGAGGGCCAAGCCGACGGCACGGAAGAGGACGAACGTCTCGGACCCGCGGAACCAGTAGACGGCCCACATCGACTCCTGGACCGCAAACAAGAGGACTGCGGCGAAACTTCGCATCGCCGTCGGTTGGGGGCCGTCGCGACGACGCAGGACCCAGATGCCGAGCATGACGCCGAACAGAAGCCCAATCGCGTGCCCCTGCAGGGCGATTTGTGCCCACCACGGCGTCGAGAACACGGGGCGGGCCGTGGCAGTCACTTCGGGCGAGAGCATCGCGTCGTAGAACAGACGGACGACGCGACCCGAGAACAGTGCGAGGATGGTCGTGATGGGTCGCGTGACGAGTGCGAACCCGCCGAACGCGAAGACGACGCCGGAGAATCCGATGACGGGACCGAGCGCGAACACCGAGGTCAGGAGTCCGACGACGAACACGCCCGCAGGGAAGAGGAGGAAGGCGCGAACGTAGGGGTTGGTGCGATACGACCCGAACGAGGTCGACCCACGTCGCCTCGGGTAGTGTCCGAGCGCATACTCTGCGACAGGAGCCAGCGTCAGCGTTCCAATCAGGTTACCGACGAGGTGTCCGGCGCTCGAATGTGAAAACGGTGCGCTGAGCATCCCGAGTGGGTAGAAGTACGACCACGCCCGGAACGGAATGACGATTGGTCGATACCACGACGACCAGCCGTCCTGCAAGAAGAGATACACTGCCAGGACGCCACCGATGGTGACGAGCGTGCCCCACGGAACCCCGAAGAGGAAGCGTCGGCGAAGCGTTGCTGTGAGACGGTTGGGCCGGTCGACGAGAGCGAGCGCTCCGATAGCAACGAGAAGTGCGAAGACGACCGCAAGCCGGTGGAGCGGCACCCAACCGGGGATGTCGAGCATTTGCTACCAGTCACCAGCAAACGAGAGGTTAAGAAACCAGTGGGAAAATCGTGTCACGTGCTATCGCGAAGCACGAAGTGGACGAAAGTGAGCTCCGGCAGTCGGTTCTGGTGTGACTGATGCCGGCGGCGGGCAGTGCTGCGAGCGGGGGGACCCGTTCAGATCTTACCTTCGGCGTCGTCTGCGAGTTCTTCCATACGCTTTCCGACGCGGCCGGCACTGGAGAACTCGTCTTCGCTCATCGCGGTGGCGAGGGCGTTCCCGAGGACGAAGACGGCGTGTTTGTGTTCGCTCTTCGATTTGTGGACGTGGGACGGCTCGACGCCGAGTTCGTCGTACGGGTCGAACAGCGTGTCGTCGACGTGATTGCGGGATTTGAAGTGGTCTTTGATGATAACCATCTGTTCGTGGAGCTCGAGCAGTTCGTCCTTGTGCATGAGGGTTGCTTAGGTTCGACGGTGGTTTAAGAGTTATTGGGGCGGGCTGTCATTCGGCTCAGAAGACGTACTCGTCTTCGTGACCCATCATCCCGTCGTCTTCGTAGGCCCGGTCGTCGTCCGACATCGGGCCGCTGGTCTTGTACGCACGAATTCCGGTCGACAGGAGGTCCTCGATTGCCTCGTCGCGGTTGACGAACTCCCCCTGTTCGACGAGCTGCACGATTTGCATCTCCAGGTGTTCCGGAACGGTTATCTCTACTTTCGGCATCTGAACGTCCGACGGTTTGAAAGGGCCGTATTTAAGTCTGCCGGGGGGACAATTCGGATTCTCGAATTGTTGGTTACGGATTGGTATGTTTCTTTTTACCATCGGTGGACGTTCGTTTTCGAACACCGAACCGACCGCGCTCTCCGAGTCGGTACAGATAGGTGCGTCGGGTCGAAGATGCGACCATGAGCAAGAACGTCACGCACCTCCACGAAGAGTTCGATGGAGACCGCCTGCCGCCGGGACAGCGCGAGACACAGCGGTTCCCGGTCCTCTCGAAGAGCGGCACGCCGTCGTGGGACCCCGAGACGTGGTCGTTCGAGGTCTGGGGCGCGGTCGAAACCGAACTCGACCTCTCGTTCGAGGAGTTCCAGTCGCTTCCCTCCGAGACGCAGGTACAGGACTTCCACTGCGTCACTGGCTGGAGTAAGTTCGACTGCGAGTTCGAGGGCGTCACGTTCCCGACGCTCGCCGAGGAAGCGGGCGTCGTAGGCGACGCGGTCCACGTCATGTTCCACGCGCTCGACGGCTACACGACCAACCTCCCGCTCGACGAGTGCATGCGCGACGAAGTAATGTTCGTCTGGGGGTACGACGGCGACGACCTGCCCGCGGACCACGGCGGCCCGCTCCGCGTCGTCACACCGCACAAGTACGCCTACAAGGGCGCGAAGTGGGTGACGGGCGTCGAGTTCCTCACGGAACCCGAACGCGGCTACTGGGAGAAACGCGGCTATTCGAACACGGCGAATCCGTGGAACGAAGAGCGGTACAGCTAACGCCCGAGTTCTTCTCCGTTGGAAAAAGTAGGTCGTCGCCGACCCACTATTGGGGTGCTTCGACGACGCCGAGCTGCTGCATCATGCTCATCATGTCGATAACTGACCAGCCCTCGACGACCGTTCCATCCTCGAACCTCCCAATGCTGATTCCTTGGACCTCGATGGTCTTCCCGGTTGGTTCGATGCCCATCAGTTCACCTTCGTGTGTCCCTCTGAGCGTGTAGCGCGTCACCACTTTGTCACCCTCCGAAATCAGGTCCTCTGTGGTCACGTCTAAATCCGGGAACGCCGACCGAACCATCTCGACGTTCTCTTTGTACCCCTCCGGCCCGTGAATCGGCTGGGGTGATGCGGCGTTGTGCTCGACGTAGTCGTCGGAAACGTATCCGTCGATGACATCGAGATTCCCTTCTCCCCAAATCTCGTCGTTCGACTGCCGGACTAGCTCCTTGTTGGTCTCCTCTGTTGCTGCCATTAGCTCCCCCTCCTTCGTGACGTTCGTCCCAGCTACTCCCTTCGCAATCACCCTCCCGCTCCAACCACTCTCGCTTCCGTCTCTTCTCCGAAACGAACGTCGTCTAGACTATCGGTGTGCAGTATGTTAACTCTCTGCACTTCTGGTGCACGAGAGCCATCGAGTGCGACTGTCATACGTATCGACGCTCGATTCTGTCGGCCATTGCACGTGTCTGTTCACGGGTCGGTCAAATATTGGAACAGAAGGGAGAGTTTCAAGCGTCCCCGGTCCTGAGCCTCGTTCGATGGAACCGTTGCGGACCGACGAGGTGGCTACATCCCTCGTCAGCAGGTCGGCTCGACTGTCTGTGCCGTCGGTCAGGGCGGCCCTCACGGCGGTCTCTCGCCCGCGGACGTTGTGGACCGCTCCCGACGAACCGACAGTCGTCGGCGGGGGTGCAGCCGTCACCGTCGAGGCGGACGGCCCGGACCGTCTTTCGTGCGTCCGCGAGCGGGCGACCGAACTCCTCGACGGTGCCGACGTCGACGCACCCGACGTCGCCCGCCCGCGCTTCTTTGGCGGTCTCGCCTTCCACGAGGAGGCGACCGGCCGCGACCCGTGGGCCGACTTCCCGGCGGCGCGCTTCGTCGTCCCCGAAGTCCAACTCGTCTTCGCCGACGACGGAGTGTGGCTGACGGTCACTGACGTCGGTGCCGACGCCGGTGCGGTCGAGGCTCGCCTCGACGAGGTCCGAGCAGACCTCGACGCGCTCTCTGCTGTCGACCCCGACGGACCACCCGGCGTGGTCGGTCGGCACCGAACGACGTCACTCGATGCGTGGCGCGAGAGCGTCGACGCCGCCGTGTCGCGCATTCGCGCTGGCGACCTTCGAAAGGTCGTCCTCGCGCAGGCGCTCGACGTGGAACTCGGCCGCCCGGCGTCGGTGCCGGACCTGTTGGCTCGCCTCGGCGAGACGTATCCCGAGTGTCATCGCTTCCTCGTCGAACCCGCGACGGGAGCCAGTTTCCTCGGCGCGACCCCCGAGCGACTCGTCTCGCTTCGCGGGCGCGATATCGAGACTGGCGCGCTCGCCGGGACGACGGGTCGCGGCGACACCGACGACGAAGACGCGTGGCTGGCGAACGAACTCCTCGCGAGCGAGAAGGACAATCACGAACACGAACTCGTCGCCGAGACGATTCGCGAACAACTCGACCCGCTTTCGGCCGAGGTTCGCGTCGGCGAGCGCGGCATTCGCAAACTCGCGACCGTCCAGCATCTCTGGACGCCTATCGACGCGACCCTCGAACGTGACGAGCACGTCCTGTCGCTGGTCGATGCACTCCACCCGACGCCCGCAGTCGGCGGGTTGCCACCGGCCGACGCACTCGGAGTCATCCGCGAGACGGAACCGTTCGACCGCGGCTGGTACGCGGCTCCTGTCGGGTGGTTCGACGCCGACGGGGACGGAAGCTTCGCCGTGGCGATTCGCTCGGCGGTCGTCGACGACTCGCTGGCAACGCTCTTCGCCGGTGTCGGCCTCGTCGCCGACTCCGACCCCGACGCCGAGTGGGACGAAGTGCAACTGAAGTACCGGCCTATCCTCGACGAACTCGAACGCGAGGCGTAGCCGGACCGCCGTATCGCTCCGTGAGACGACGACTGAGACGAGATTATCGACACGAGACGAGATGACAGCACCGAATCGAAACGCCCTCTGGGCACGGACGTTCGTCGACGAATTGGCTCGCACCGGCATCGACGCGGTGTGTATCGCACCCGGCAGTCGCTCGACCCCGTTGACGGAGGCGTTCGACGGCCACGACGACATCGAGACGTTTTCACACCTCGACGAGCGCTCGGCGGCCTACTTCGCGCTCGGGCGCGCCCGCCGAAGCGGCGATGTGACGCCCATCGTCTGTACCTCCGGTACTGCGGCGGCGAACTTCCACCCCGCCGTCATCGAAGCGTCGCAATCGCGCGTTCCGATGCTCGTGCTCACGGCCGACCGCCCGCCGGAACTCCGTGACAGCGGTGCGAACCAGACGATAGACCAGGAGAAGCTCTACGGCGACGCTGTCCGCTGGTACAAGGACATGCCGGAACCGGAGGCGACCGAGCGCAAACTCCGAAGTCTCCGAACGACCGCGGCGCGCGCGCTCTCTGAGGCGACTGGCGCCGACGGCGGCCCGGTCCACCTCAACTTCCCGTTCCGGAAGCCCCTCGAACCGACCGCTGTCGAAGACGACATCCCGAGCGGGCTGTCCCGCGAGGCGCTCGACGGCCGCGACGACGACCCGTACGTCAAGACGACCGGCGGCGTCCCCGAACTCTCGGAGGACAACCTCCGAAAACTCGCCGACGAACTGACCGCCGACCGCGGGCTCATCGTCGCTGGCCCGGCCGACTCGCCGGGATTCAACACCGAGGCCATCGCCGCGCTCGCACACGCGACAGGGTTCCCCATCGTCGCCGACCCGCTCTCCGGCCTCCGGTTCGGGGGCCACACCCGAACGACGACAGTTCTCGGCGGCTACGACGCCTATCTCGACGAGCGCGTCACCGACGACTGGCCAGACCCCGAAGTCGTCGTTCGAATCGGTGCGTCACCCACCTCGAAACCGCTCCGAAAGTACCTCGCGCGGACTGATGCCCGACAGTATCTCGTCGACCCCGCGGGTCGCTGGCGAGAGGCCGAGTTCACCGCGACCAATCTCGTCGAGGCCGAACCGTCGGTGCTCGCGTGGCGACTCTCCCAACTCGTCCGCAACCGCCCCGATTCGGAGTGGAATCAGCTGTGGACCGACGCCGAAGCGACACACTGGGACGCTGTCGACGCCGAAACCGACGGGTTCGAGGGTCGCGTTGCGGCCGACGTGGCCGACCTCGCACCCGAGCCATCGACCGTCTTCGTCTCGAACTCGATGCCCGTCCGCGACCTCGACCGCTTCGCTCGTCCCTCGACGAAGGCCCGGACGGTCCTCGGGAACCGCGGTGCGTCCGGTATCGACGGCATCGTCTCGTCGGCGCTCGGTGCCGGGTCGGCGACAACCGACCACCTGACGCTCCTGACCGGTGACCTCGCGTACTACCACGACATGAACGGCCTGCTCGCGCTCGGTCGCCTCGGTGTGGACGCGACTATCGTCCTCGTGAACAACGACGGCGGCGGCATCTTCCACATGCTCCCCATCGAGGAGTTCGAACCGCCGTTCACGGAGCAGTTCAAGACGCCCCACGGCCTCGACTTCGAGGCCACGGAGGACCTGTACGACCTCTCGTTCGACTCGGTCGAGATGGACGACTTCCGCGACGCGTACGCCGAGTCGGTGGCGAGCGTCGGAACTGACGTTATCGAGGTTCGGACCGACGCCGAAGACTCCCATCGCGTGCGCGACGACCTGCGCGAGCGGGTCGTCGAAGAGTTGTCCGACTGAGTCTCGGTCGTTCTCTCTTTCCTCTCCCTCCATTCACATCAACCGACTGACTTTTCAGCCGCGGATTGCATCGTAGTCGTATGCCCTCCACGCGGACCACTTACGTTGCTGCAGTCGTTGCCGGGTTGTTGCCGGTCGTACTCTCGTTTCCGTATTTCAATCCATTCGCCGGGCTTCTCACCGGTGTCTCCACCGCGGTTGCAGTCCTATTGCTTTCCGACATCGCTGACAATGGGTATTCGACCGAACCCCAGCGGTGGGTGACGCTCGCGGCCGTCGTCGGTGCCTGTCTCTTCTTCGGAGACGGCCTTCTCTCCGCGCGCCCAATTCTCGAGTCGTTCGTTCCGATGCTTCTCCTCCCACCAGCGGCCATCGCGGTGTTGATGCTCGGTCGCCTCTCGTTTCCTGGCTATCCCGAGTCGCTGGGCCGTCGCCGGTCGCTCACGACCGGACTCGTCGTGAGTAGTCTCGTCGCGTACGGGGCGTTTCACGGCGCTGTCGGGTTGCTTGCGGGCATTTCGACTGGCGTCCTCGCCGGTCTCGTGTCGTGGTTGACGAGCCCACTCGGACCGCTGCTTGACACGGCCGACGATAGCTGAGTGCTTCATTCTCCTCCCACGTCCAGTCTCACGAACCGCCCGGCGACCCAGTAGCAGGCGGCGTCGAGAACGACGAACACGCCGCCAACGAGCGCGCCGACGAGGGCGGCGATGCCCACGCCGAGGAGGATGATAAGCAGGAACGGGAGTACCTGCAATCCGCCGGTCGTCCCCGGGTCGAGGAAGAATTGAACGACTGCGACAGCGGAGCCGACGAGAATGGCTCCGAGGAGGAACCCGCCACCGATTCCGGCACCTGCGATGGCACCCCGTCCGACGAGCGTCGTGAGTTCTCCCTCCCGGATTCTGTCGAGGCCGCCGTCTGAGAGCGCCCACCGAGTCGCAACCAACGTGAGCGCCCACAGGTAGGCGAACGTCACCACGCCGGGGAGCGTCCCGAAGTTGGGGAGACTATCGGTCAACGCGCCGGTCGTATGGCCCGCGATGATGCCCACGAGTCCCAGCGCGACGACGTTGAACGTGGATACCGTCCACACTTCGAGCCAGTCGGCGTCAGCCATGGGCCAACACCTCCGCGAGCCCGACGAGGAGGACGAGCAACCACGCTGTCGCGCCGTAGAACTGCCCGAGTGTGAGTCGCCGGAGCACCGAGATTCCGTGTCGCTCGACCGTCAAAACGACGAACGTCCGGAGGAACGACCCGACGACGAAGACTGCGACGACGCCCAACTTGAGCGTCAGCACCGACCCCCAGCGGGTCGCTGGGCCGGGCGCACCGAGCGTGCCGAGATTGCCGACACCGGTGACGAGCATCGCAGCCATCGTCCCCCAGAACACCCACTCGTACCCGGTGGCGAGGCGAAGTCGGTCGTCGCCGACTCCGGCGGTTCGACACGCGTACCACACGAAGACAGAACCACCCAACAGAAGCGCCATCCCCGAGACGTGAACGAAGCGGACGAGGAGGGCAGAAACGGCGGACATACCACGGTAATTGTCTGTCGGGCGTCAAATACGATGGGGCTGTCACGCGGCTTCGAACCGCGGGTTGTCGTCGCGGTGGCCACGCAAGCGAATCTTTTTGCGCCGCCCGTGCCGCCACTCGATATGGTCTCGGAGATATTCGACCCCGACCGCTGGGAACCGGTCGATGGGTCCGACGAGTTCGACGACATCACCTATCACCGCGCCGTCGACGTTCCGGCGGTGCGCATCGCGTTCGACCGCCCCGAGGTCCGCAACGCCTTCCGCCCGGGGACGGTAGACGAACTCTACGCCGCACTCGACGACGCACGCAAGCGCGCCGACGTGGGCTGTGTTCTCTTGACCGGAAACGGCCCGTCCGAGAAAGACGGCGGCTGGGCGTTCTGTTCCGGCGGCGACCAGTCGGTTCGCGGTGGGTCGGGCTACGAGTACCGAGAAGACGACGAGGCAGACGTGTCCGACGACCCGCTCGTGCGCGAGGCCAAGGCCGGCCGACTGCACATCCTCGAAGTCCAGCGACTCATCCGATTCATGCCCAAGCCCGTCGTCGCCGTCGTTCCCGGCTGGGCCGTCGGCGGCGGCCACTCGCTGCACGTCGTCTGCGACATGACGCTCGCGTCCGACGAGCACGCGAAGTTCCTCCAGACCGACCCCGACGTGGCCTCGTTCGACGGCGGGTTCGGCTCGGCGTATCTCGCAAAGCAGGTCGGCCAAAAGAAAGCCCGCGAGGTGTTCTTCATGGGCAAAACCTACTCCGCCGAGGAAGCCGTGGACATGGGAATGGCGAACGAAGCGGTTCCCCACGAGGAGCTGGAGGACGTCGCGCTGGAGTGGGCCGACGAGATGACGAAGAAGTCGCCGACGGCCATGCGGATGCTCAAGTACGCGTTCAACATGACCGACGACGGCATGGTCGGCCAGCAAGTGTTCGCCGGCGAAGCGACCCGGCTCGCGTACATGACCGAAGAAGCCCAAGAGGGCCGCGACGCATTCCTCGAAAAACGCCAGCCAGCCTTCCGCGACTACCCGTGGCACTACTGAGGCAGTAGCGGCCACGAACGAAGGATTTAGGCCTGCCTAAAATTAGGAAGCGACTTATACCTTTAGGTGAGCCTAAAGATATGGACAGAGACTCCACGGAACGCAACGGGCTGACGCGACGCAACTGTATACGGTACGGCGCACTCGCCGGTACTGGGCTTCTCGCCGGGTGTACGTCCGATTCGAGTGGCGACAGCTCCACCGAGACGACGACAGCGGCAGAGACCGAATCTGAGACTGACACTGCGTCCACGACGACGGCGGAACCCGACACGTCGTACTCGGTGTCGATGGCTCCGGTGGGTGAGGTGACGTTCGACTCGGTCCCCGAGTCGTGGATTGCCTACGACGGCGGCTACGCCGACATGGGCGTCGCACTCGGCCTCGGCGACAAGATGACCGGTATCGGCGGCGCGGGTCGCTACTACACCTACGTCTACGACGAACTCCCCGGCGTGAGCGTGGACCGCTCGGTCATAGAGGAGAACCAACTCTCGGACAGCGACATGTCCAAGGAGATTTTCTACGAGTTGGACAACGACGTCCACCTGATGGACCCGGAGATGCTCATCAACTGGTTCGGGTGGAAGCAGAAGGACGTCGACGAGATTACCAAGGGCGTCGCGCCGTTCTTCGGGAACCTCATCTTCCGACGCGAAGACGAGTGGCACGACTACCGGTACTACACCCTCTACGAGGCCTTCGAGAAGGTCGCACAGCTCTTTCAGGAAGAAGAACGCTACGAGGCGTTCGAATCGCTCCACGACGAGTTCATCGCCGACATCCAGGCGAAGCTTCCGTCCGCCGACGAGCGCCCGAACGTGCTTCTGGTGTACGCCGGGAGCGACGAACCCGAGAAGTTCTCGCCGTACCGCCTCAACGACAAGGGGACGAGCAAGAAGCAGTGGCGCGACCTCGGCGTTAGCGACGCGCTCTCGGGAACCGGTATCGAGGGACTGAGCACGACCGACCGCGGCAAAATCGACTACGAGGCCATGCTGGAGGTCGACCCCGACGTCATCCTCCTGCGCGCTCACGAGCGCAAGTCGGCCGAGGAGTTCCGCGACACCGTGCTCGAATTCATGAAGTCGCACCCGGTCGCGAGCGAACTGACCGCCGTGAAAAACGAGCGCGTCTATCGCGGTGGCTACCTCTTCCAGGGTCCGATTCAGAACCTGTTCCTGACCGAGCGCGGGGCACAGCAACTCTACCCCGACGTCTTCGGTGAGGTCACGAGCGACGAGACGCTGTTCGACCGCCAGCGCGTCGCGGACATCGTCAACGGCGACTTCTGACCATGTCGAGCGACGACTCACAACCATCGCAGACCGAGTTCGACCGCGACGTCGTCATCGTCGGCGGCGGTCCAGCAGGCTGTTCGGCGGGCGTGTTCACCGGCCGATACGGCCTCGACACGGTCATCTTCGACCGGGGCCGGTCGTCGCTTCGACGGTGTGCGCACCTCGAAAACTACCTCGGATTCCCCGGCGGCATCGACATCGACACCCTCTACGACCTGATGCACGACCACGCCGAGGAAGCCGGGTGCGAAATCGTCCCGGACCTCGTCGAGGAGGTTTCCGAGTCGGAGACAGGCTTCACCGTCACGACGCAGGATGGCCGGACAGTCACCACGAAGCGCGTCGTCGCGGCCGCCCGGTACGGCGGCGAGTACCTCAAGCCGCTCGGCGACGATTCGATGTTCATCCAGTACGAACACGACGGCGAGGAACAAGAGCGATTCAACCGCGACTACCCGGACCAAGACGGCCGGACGCCGTTCGATGGGCTGTACGTCGTCGCGCCCGTGACCGACATCAACGCGCAGGCGATTATCTCGGCCGGTCACGGCGCACGTGTCGCCCGAACAGTAATCGCAGACGCGCGCCGCGACGCGGGGTATCCCGAAGCAATCGCCAAGCACTGGGACTGGATGCGCCGCGAGGCGGAACTCGAAGGCGACCGCGACGACTGGCGCGAGTGGTTCGACGAGCGCGTCCCCGACGACTGCGACGTCGACGAGGAGCGACTCACCGAAATCCGCGAGGCCGAAATCGACCGCCGACTCTCGACGTACCTCTCCGACGAAGAAATCGAATCGCGTGCCGAACAGGCCCACGAGCGACTCGCTGAACACCTCGACATCGACGCCGAGTCGTCGTAGCCACGCCTCCATCGCACCAGTGTCGCGCGCTTTTCGATAGGAACTTACTCACTGCTACGGCCCTCGTGTTCACACAATGAGCACGCAGGACATCTCTCGCACGAAGGCGTGGGTGATGGCGTCGCGGCCGCAGACGCTCCCCGCGGCCGCCGCGCCAGTTCTGGTCGGCACGGCCCTCGCGGTCCACGACGGCCTTTTCGCCCCGCTTCCCGCGCTTGCGGCCCTCGTCGGTGCGCTTCTCATCCAGATTGGAACCAACTTCGCCAACGACTACTACGACGCGATTCAGGGTGCCGACACCGAGGCGCGCGAAGGCTTCACTCGCGTGACGGCTGGCGGTCTCATCCCACCCGCCGAGGTCAAGCGCGCGATGTATCTCACCTTCGCCGCGGCCATCCTCCTCGGCACGTACCTCGTCTACGTCGGTGGCGTGCCGATTCTCGTCATCGGGCTTCTCTCGGTCGCCTCCGGCATCGCCTACACCGGCGGGCCGTACCCCCTCGGCTACCACGGACTCGGCGACCTGTTCGTCTTCGTCTTCTTCGGTCTCGTCGCCGTCGTCGGCACCTACTACGTCCAAGCAGCGAGTATCCTCGCCGCCCCGCTGTCGATGGGTATCCCGGCGGAGACAGTCACGCTCGTTGCCATCCTCGCCAGTCTCCCAATCGCGGCCATCTCGACGAACATCCTCGTCGTGAACAACATCCGCGACAAGGAAGAAGACGCCACCACGGGCAAGCGAACGCTCGCCGTCCGGTTCGGCTACGGTTTCGCCCGCGCCGAATACGTGGTGATGCTGGTCGTCGCCTACGCGGTTCCGCTCTATCTCTGGACGCGCTCCGGGTTCGAGTGGCACGTCTTGCTGCCGTTCCTCTCGATGCCTATCGCCGCGCGAATCGCCCGGACTGTCCTCACGGAGACGAAAGGCGAACTGCTCAACCCCGCACTTGAGGACACCGGGAAACTGCTGGCACTCTACGCGCTCCTGTTCTCGGTCGGCCTCGCGCTCGCGTGATGCGCGTCCACGACTTCGCACTCGACCTGCGACAGCCGCTCACCACCGCCCACGGTGACATCGAGCGTCGCGAGGGGTTTCTGGTCGCGGTCGACGTTGACGGCCACAAAGGCATCGGTGAGGCGACGCCGCTCCCCGGCTGGACCGAATCGCTCGCCGAGTGCTGCGAGGCGCTCGCCGACGTGAACGACCCGAAGCAAGCAATCGAAACCGACGCCCTCGCGGACGCACCGGCGGCCAGACACGCGGTATCGCTGGCCCTTGCAGACGCTCGCGCCCGGCGCGACGACGCCCCGCTGGCGGCATCGTTCGCTAGCAACTCACACACCTCGCTTCCGGTGAATTCGACCGTCGGCGACGCGCCCGTCGAAGAGACAGTCGAGGCCGCCGAGAACGCGGTTTCCGCGGGGTTCGACTGTCTGAAACTGAAGGTCGGCGCGCGCGATACTGACGCCGACATCGCTCGCCTCCGGGCGGTCCGAGAAGCAGTCGGCGACGACGTGTCGCTTCGGGCCGATGCAAACGGCGCGTGGGACCGCTGGACGGCCGACCGAGTCCTGGCAGCCATCTCGGACCTCGACCTCGAATACGTCGAACAGCCGCTTCCGGCCGAGGAACTGGCTGGCCACGCCGTCTTGCGCCGCCGCCACGACACACCCATCGCGCTCGACGAATCGCTCGCGTCGGTCCCGCCAGCGCGTGCGCTCGCGTCGAACGCGGCGGACGTCCTCGTCTGTAAACCGATGGCACTCGGTGGGCCGGACCGCGTCCTCGACGTGGCATCTCACGCACGCGACGCCGGTGTCGATATCGTCGTCACGACGACTATCGACGCAGTCGTCGCCCGACTGGGTTCGCTTCACGTCGCGGCCGCACTGCCCGGCGAGCGCGCACACGGGCTTGCGACTGCCTCGCTCCTCGATTCCGACGTTGCGGCCGACCCAGCGCCAGTCAGCAAGGGGATTATGAGCGTGCCCGAGTCGCCCGGTCTCGGCATCGACCCCGACGCCGTACTGGACTGAGACCGCAGTCTCGGGGCGGGAAACTCTCCACGGACCAAACGTTTTTCACGGTTCTACACGTCCACGTCGAAAATGACCGAAGTCGAACTCGACTCCGACGCAGTGCGTCTCGCTATCGACGAACACGTCGCCACAGTGACGCTCGACGCGCCAGAGACGCGGAACGCGCTCACGATGGAAGTGACCGCAGGCGTGCGCGAGGCGCTCGACTCTCTGCCGGACGAAGCACGCTGTGTCGTCTTCCGCGGGTCTGAAGGCGCGTTCTGTGCAGGCGGTGACGTCAACGCGATGATGCAGTTGCAGTCCGGTGCCCTCTCGCTTCCCGATGCGGTCGACCACGTCATCCACGATACGGCCGACTGTGTTCGCCGCGTCTACGAGTGTGACCTCCCGACGGTCGCCGCAATCGACGGCGCAGCAGTCGGCGCTGGCGGTGCGCTGGCCATCGCCTGCGACATCCAACTCCTCCACGAAGAGGCTCACATCGGATTCGGATTCCGCCGTGTCGGTCTCGCGGTGGACTCTGGGCTCTCGTATCTCCTCCCGCGACTCGTCGGCCAGAACGTCGCCATGGAACTCGTCTACACGGGCGAACTGCTCGGCCCCGAGCGGGCGCTCGAACTGGGCGTCGTCAACCGCGTCGCGGGCGCGGACGAGTTCGAAGCCGAACTCGACGAGTTGACCGCGCGCATCGCGGGCGGGCCGACGAAGGCGCTCACCGCGTCGAAGCGCCTCCTTCGCAGACAGGACGACTCCATCGAAGCGGCCATCGAACACGAGGCGACGGCGCAGGCGGTCATCTTCGAGACCGAAGACCACACCGAAGGGGTCGAATCGTTCATGGAGCGCAGAGAACCGGAGTTCGACGGGCGCTAAGCGTTCGGGTCACACAGCGGTGGCTACTTGTCCTCGCCCGGTGACGGCGGGCGTATGGTCACGGTCACCGTCTGGAACGAATACCGCCACGAGAAGGAAAACGAGGACGTCGCCGCCGTCTATCCTGACGGCATCCACGCGACTATCGCCGAGGGCCTCCGCGACGCGGGCTACGACGTGAACACCGCAACGCTCGACGAACCCGAACACGGCCTCTCCGAATCGGTCCTCGACGACACAGACGTGCTGGCGTGGTGGGGCCACAAAGCCCACGGCGAGGTGGACGACGAAATCGTCGACAGAGTGGTCCAGCGCGTCCGCGACGGGATGGGGCTTCTCGTCCTCCACTCGGGCCACTACTCCAAGCCCTTCCAGCGACTCATGGGCACCTCGTGTTCGCTGAAGTGGCGCGATTCCGGCGAGCGCGAACGAATCTGGACGGTCGAGCCGGGCCACCCCATCGCCGACGGGCTCCCCGAGTCGTTCGAGGTGCCGCGCGCCGAGATGTACGGCGAGCGATTCGACATTCCCGCTCCCGACGAACTCGTCTTCCTCTCGTGGTTCGAAGGCGGCGAAGTGTTCAGAAGCGGGTGCTGTTACACCCGCGGTAAAGGGCGCATCTTCTACTTCCGACCGGGCCACGAGACGTTCCCCATCTACGAGCAACCGGAGGTTCGGACCGTCCTCGCGAACGCCGTCGACTGGGCGGCCCCCGGAAACGGACCCGACCCGAACTTCGACAACGTCGCCCCGCTCGAAGACCTCGACTGAGGTGCGTTTGCAGCGTTGTTCGAGTCCCCTGACCGCACCACTAACCCCCGAAGTACTCATTTTCGAGTCGGAAAGAGAGTCGGGGCCGAACGCAGATTCGCGGCCGAACCTGTCGCGGTCGCCGACTATGCTAAGTGCTGTCGGTCCTGAACGAACGCCATGGCACAACCGACGAGTGGCCAACGACGCCTCATGTTCGTCTTGTTCGCAGTCGCCACGCTGATTTTCGTCCTCGGAATCGTCGTCATCGGGTTCCTCTCGGGTGCGCTCTGACGACTAGCCGAGGCGCAGCACCGATTCCGGTTAGCGCGTCGAATCCTCGGGACGGAAGGTCTTGCCGCCTTTCTCGTCGGCGGTCATCCGCCTGAGGGCCGCCGCCGCGTTGCTCGCGTCGTAGCCGAAGAGCACGTCTTTCGCGTATTCGTCGGCGACTTCGAGCGCGTGAATGAGGTCGTCTACGTCCACGTTGACGGCGTAGAGTTCCACAGAGAGGTCCGCGCCGGTGTCGGCGAGGAGCGTCTGGAAGCCCTTCGCGATGGTCTCCAGCCAGTAGGTTGTGCCGTAGTTGGTGTCGTACAGCGGGACGACGAACTCGTCGACGTACGTCGAGAGAGCGTCGATGTCGAGTCCGGCGCGACGATAGAGGTGTCCCGGATACGGGTCGGGGTAGAGCGTCAGATACAGTCGCCCGGGGATTCGGTCGGCCGCCTCGGCGACGAAGTCGGTGATGACCTCGGCACGCCAGTCGAACCAGTCGTCTTCGTCGCCGTCGTGGTCGTTCTCCGCAGTCCACTCGCGGAACTGCTGGGTGCAGCGCTCGCAGTGGCAGTACTCCTCGCGAGGGAACCCGACGTCGTCGAGTCGAACGTCACCGTTCGCGTCGGCGGCGTCCTCGACGATTTCGAGGAGTCCGGCGCGGTACTTCTCGTTCGTGGGGCAGATGTAGGCCCAGTCGAAGTAGGTCCGGTCGCGGGTGGCGAGATTCCCCTCGTCGTCGACGGGGACGAGGTCTGGGTTCTCGTTCGCGGCGGCGTTGTCGCCGAAGCACGATATCATGTTGACCGCGTTCGACAGCGGTTCGGCCGCGCGGCCGGTCACGTCCTTGACTTCGTAGAATCCGCGGTCGAACTCTGGCCAGTCGACCTCTTCTTCGTTGCGTGTGACGACCCCGTACATGAGTCCGCTTTCGGTTGGGTCGTGGGTAAGTCGTTCGCTCTCCGAAGCGCCGAATCGACGCTGAAAAAGCGCTATCGAGACGGCTGACTCACGGGACAAAAAACGGAGGCTCGGCTACTGCCGAGCGACGGAGGGTTCGACTACTCTTCGATTTCGACTTCGACCGCTTCACCATCGCCGGAGAAGACGGTGTAGAGGACGGCGACTACTGCGAGCACCAAGACGAGTTTGGCCTTCTTGGACATGCCTTACCGTAGACTGTGGCGACACTAAGTGATTTCGACACGACGCGCGGAGGCGACACGAGACCTCGCACCGAGAGTCTATCGAGACAGTATTTACAATATGAATATTGTTTCTACAGTACAGTTATGAGCTTTCAGTCCGTCTTCTCAGCTAATTCCGACTCGGTTCGGTACATACCATGCCCTCTGAGACACCTCATATCCTCCTCGTCGGTGAGTCACAGGTAGCCGAGCCGCTCGTCACCGCGTTCGAAACCGCGGGCGACGATTGCAACGGTGAGACGGTCTCACTGACGGTTACTGATGGTATCGGCGCTGCACTCTCTCGACTCCGGGGGGACGGCCCGTTCGACTGTGTCGTCGTCGCGGAATGGCCGGAGGACGGAGTCGGCGTCGAACTCGTCAGGGAAATTCGCGCCACGGACAGCGGCCTTCCAATCGTCTATCTCGCAGACAACACCATCCCCGACCGCACCGTCCCCGACCGCACAACCGAACTCGTCGAACTGGGAATCGAGGGCTATCTGCAACAGGGTTCGTTCGACCCGAACATCGAACTTGTCCCCCGGGTCGAGCGTTTGGCGACTCGACACCGTGCCGAACGGCTCGCAGAGGCCGCCACCGAAGACGGAAGTGGATATCCCGACGACGACTGGCTCCTCGAAGATGCGCTCGACGCCCTCGACGACGTCTTCTACGTCTACGACTCGACCGGCTCGCTCGTCCGGTGGAACGCACGACTCAACGAACTGTTCGGACTCTCGGACGAGGAACTCTACGGGAAGAACGCCGACTCGTTTTTCGACGAACGGGACCGCCCCGCCATCCGCCGGGCGTTCAACGACGTCCTCGAAGGCGAGGAGAAAGTCGTCGAAGCGCGGGCGAACACGAAAGAAGGGCCAATCTTGTTCCAACTGTCGAACCGTCGATTGGTCGCCCAAGACGGGTCTATCGTCGGCGTCTGTGGTGTCGCGCGCGACGTGACGCTCCACAGACACCACGAAGAGCAACTCGCGCGACAGAACGAACGCCTCGACGAGTTCGCCCGCGTCCTCTCGCACGACCTCCGGAACCCGCTTTCCATCTCGATGGGCTTTCTCGAACTCGAACGGGAGGCCAACGACTCGGAGTATCTCGGTCGCGTGGCCGACTCGCTCGAACGGATTCGAGACATCGTCGATGACGTGTTGCACGTCGCCCGACAGGGGACCGCCGTCCTCGACATCGACACCGTCTCACTCGAATCGGTCGCACGAGACGCGTGGTCGACAGTCGACACGAACGGGTCGACGCTCGTCGTCGAGGCGGACGCGACCATCGAGGCGGACCGCGAACGCCTGCAACGACTGTTCGAGAACCTCTTTCGCAACTCGATAGAACACGC
This sequence comes from Haloferax larsenii, assembly GCF_024730625.1. Classification (NCBI taxonomy): domain Archaea; kingdom Methanobacteriati; phylum Methanobacteriota; class Halobacteria; order Halobacteriales; family Haloferacaceae; genus Haloferax; species Haloferax larsenii. The sequence goes on along the minus strand of NZ_CP078063.1, from coordinate 2,371,142 downwards.
CGGTCCATCGCCGACGGTGACGGTCGGACTGCTCGACTCGAACGCGGGGTTCGCCGTCGGAGACGACGGGGACGGAATCAATCCGAACGTCGACGGGAACGTCTTCGAACCAGGTGTCACCACCAACCCCGACGGGACGGGATTTGGCCTCGACATCGTCCGGTCGCTGGCGGACGCACACGGTTGGTCGGTAGAAAACGCAAGCGGGGACGCCAAGGGTGCGCGCTTCGAGTTCACTGGCGTGACGTTCTGCCAATCGGCGGCAGACGACACGGACTCGACCGGCGAAAACGAGTGACGACGTGCGTTAGCTGACGTCGAGGTTCGCGGCGATTTCTTTCTCGCGGACGATACTCCCGCAGTAGTCACAGCGGACGCCGTCAGAGAGGACGGCGAACCCGGAGGTAATCGGCTCGTCGGCGTTGCTGATGCAGTTGCGGTTCGGACAGGAGACGACGCCCGAGACGGTTTCGGGGCGGACGACGCGGCTCTTTTCGACCACTTCGTAGTCGCGGACGATGTTGATGCTCGCCGCCGGGGCGATAAGCGAGAGCACGTCCACTTCTGACTGACTCAGTTCGCGCCCTTCGACCTTGACGATGTCCTTGCGGCCGAGGCGGTCCGAGGGGACGTTCATCCCGACAGAGACGGTCTCACCGCTGGTGCCGTCGATTCCGAGGATGGCGAGGACGTTGAGTGCCTGGCCAGCCTCGACGTGGTCGATGACGGTTCCGTTTTGAATCTTGGAGACGCGGAGTTGGTGGTCGTCAGTCATCGTTGGAGAGGAGGATGTCCAGAAGTGCCATCCGGACGGGGATGCCGTTGTGTGCCTGTTCGAAGTACTTCGCGTGGTCGCTGTCGTCGATTTCGGGTGCAATCTCGTCCACGCGTGGCAGCGGGTGCATGATGACGAGGTCGTCGGACGCGGCGGCGAGCGTCTCGTCGTCGATTTTGTACTCGCCCGCGACTTTCAGGTACTCGTTTTCGTCGGGGAAGCGCTCGCGCTGGATGCGCGTCACGTAGAGCACGTCGAGTTCCGGAAGGACCTCGTCGAGTTCGGTGTGTTCCTTGACGCTCGCGCCCGAGGCGTGCAGGTCGTAGCGAACGTTTCGGGGCAGTTGCAGGCTCTCGGGGCTGATGAAGTGCTGATTCACGTCGAAGTTCGTCAGCGCTTCGGCCAGCGAGTGCACCGTCCGGCCGTACTTCAGGTCGCCCATGATACCGATGGTGAGGTCGTCCAGTCCGGCGTTTTCGCGGATGGTGTAGAGGTCGAGGAGTGTCTGACTCGGGTGCTGACCCGCGCCGTCGCCCGCGTTGACGAGCGGCACGTCGATGAACTCGGCGGCCATCGTCGCCGCACCCTCACTCGGGTGGCGAAGGACGAGGGCGTCCGCGTAGCCTTCGACGACGCGGACGGTGTCGGCGAGCGTCTCGCCTTTCTTGACCGACGACGACTCGACCGGTCCCATATCGACCGTCTGGCCGCCGAGGCGTTTCATCGCGGTATCGAAGCTCATCCGGGTTCGCGTACTCGGCTCGAAGAAACAGAGTCCGAGAACCGTTCCGGCGTGCCGCTGTCGGAACGCCGCTGGATTCGCGTCGATTTCGGCCGCGCGGTCGAGCACCGCCTCGATGTCCTCCCGCGAGAGGTCTACCGCGGAGATGAGGTGGTCCTGACGCATTGATGATTTGACCGACCTACACCGACTTGAATCCCTCGGCATCGGACGGAGTGGGTGCTATACATTTCCATGCAATAACGCGTGAGCGTCGGGAAATTCCTGTTCCATGCCGGTGCGATGCCGATGACGCCACCGGGGGTAACGAGCCCGTCAGTTAGGGCCAGTTGCCGCTCGACTCGTAGGAGTCGACGACGCGCTGGATGGCGACGACGTAGGCGGCGGTGCGGAAGTTCGGCAGGTCGTGGGTCTCGTAGGCGTCGACGAGGTTGTCGAAGGCATCGACGATGATGCGTTCGAGTTCGTCGTTGACGCGGTCTTCGGTCCAGTAGAACCGCTGGCGGTTCTGGACCCACTCGAAGTACGAGACGGTGACGCCGCCCGCGTTGGCGAGAATGTCGGGGAAGACGTGGACATCGCGCTCGGTGAGCACGTCGTCGGCGCGGGGCGTCAGTGGGCCGTTCGCGGCCTCGGCGATGATGTCGGCTTCAACCTCTTTCGCGAGGTCGCCGTCGATGGCGTTTTCGAGTGCGGCGGGGACGAGCAGGTCGATGTCGAGCGTCAGCAGTTCGTCGTTCGTGATAGCCTCGGTGTCCTGATAGTCGGAGACGGAGCCGGTCTCGGTCTTGAAGTCCTTGACGGCGCGGGCGTCGAGGCCGTCGGGGTCGTAGATACCGCCGGAAGAGTCGGAGACGGCGACGATGTTCGCACCGAGGTCCTCGATAAGCTTCGCGGCGACAGAACCGGCGTTTCCGTAGCCTTGGACGGCGACGGTCGCGCCCTCGATGTCGCGGTCGAGGTATTCGAACGCCTCGCGCGCGGTGAGCATCGTCGAACGACCGGTCGCTTCGACGCGACCCTCACTGCCACCGTTTTCGAGCGCCTTGCCCGTGATGACGCCCGGTGCCGTGGTGTTTTCGAGGGTCTCGTAGGTGTCCTTAATCCAGTTCATCTCGCGCTGGCCGGTGTTCACGTCCGGCGCGGGGATGTCGCGACTCTCGCCGATAAAGGGGCGAAGTTCCTTCGCGAACGAGCGAGAGACGCGTTCGAGTTCAGACTCGCTGTAGTCTGCGGGGTCGATGACGATACCGCCTTTGCCACCGCCGTACGGGATATCGACGACGGCGCACTTGTACACCATCCACCCGGAGAGTGCCTTCACTTCGTCGCGTGTGACGCCCGGGTGGTATCGAATACCTCCTTTGTACGGGCCTCGGTCGCCGTTGAACTGCGAGCGATAGGCGCGGAAGAGTTCGATGTCGCCGTCGTCCATCTCGACGGAGAGGTTCGTCTCGAGCACTCGCTCGGGGTTCTTCAGGCGCTCGATGACATCCTCGCTCACGTCGAGGTAGGCGGCTGCGTCGTCGACTTGTTCCTGCAAACTCTCGAACGGATTCGCCTCTTGTGCCATGTTATGATACGCACCGGCCGGTGGTTTAAGAGTAGCGGAAATTTTACCATATTATAATGATAATATGCGTACCTAGTGGTAATAGGAGTATTCAGCACACGGACCTGTCGGCCGATTAGTGCGTGCCGACATGCGGACCGAGAAACTGTTTGATTTCTAGTACGATTCGCCGGCCCGGTCGAGAATATTCTCCGCCTGTTTAATCAGCGGCGCGTCTATCATCTCGCCGTCCACGCCGAAGACGCCGCGGTCGTCCGCGTTCGCCTCGTCACGCGCTCGCAGCACCTTTTTCGCCCACGTCACGTCTTCGGGGTCAGGTGAGAACGCCTCGTTGATTGGGCCGACCTGTGCGGGGTGAATCGCTAACTTCCCGTCGTACCCGAGTTCCCGACCGAAGCGTGCGTCTTCGCGCAGGCCTTCTTCGTCGTGGTAATCGACGTGGAGCGTGTCGATAGCATCGACGCCCGCTGCGGCGGCCGCGACGACGACGCGCTCTCTGGCGTAGAGCACTTCGGTCCCTTCGTCGGTCCGCGTCGCGCCCACGTCGGCGGCGAAGTCCTCCGCACCGAAGATGACGGCGGTGGTGTCGGGCGCGGCGGCAATCTCCGGGGCCGCGAGGACACCAGCGGCGCTCTCGACAATCGGAATCACTGGACAGTCGGCACCGACCTCCCGTGCCGCGGCAGCGACGTTCGTCACGTCTGTCCCGTCGGTCGCCTTCGGGACGACGAGCGCGTCCGGCGGATGTGTCTCGCACACGGCCGCGATATCTTCGAGGCCCGTCTCGCCCGGATTCACACGGACCGTAACCTCCGCGTCCGGGTCGAACTCGTCGTCGGCGAGGAGGTCGCCGACGGCGGCTCTGGCTTCGGTTTTTCGCCCGGGTGCGACGGCGTCTTCGAGGTCGAAGACGAGTACGTCGGCACCGGAGCCCGGGGCTTTGCGCATCAGTTCGGGTCTATCGCCGGGTGAGAACAGGACGCTCCGTCGTGGCATGTCGTGCGGAGAGAGGGATGGAAGGGTGAAAGTTGTACGGGGATTGAATTGTTCGTCGTCGCGGACGAGTGGCGACGGCGGAGACAGCCGTCGGTTGCACTCGTATCTGGCCGAGGCTGGTTCGGCCTGTGTTCGACGCGTCTAGGGCCAGAGCCCGCGGTGCTCGTGGGCGGCCGCGACGCGTTCGAGTGCGACGATGTACGCGGCGTCGCGCCACGTCACGTCGCGGGATTCGACTTCTTCGCAGACGGCGGCCCACGCATCGAGCATCTCGGACTCCAGTTCGTCGTGGACGCGTTCGAGCGACCACGAGCGGTGGTTGAGGTCCTGCAGCCACTCGAAGTACGAGACGGTGACGCCGCCCGCGTTGGCAAGGATGTCGGGAACGACGTGGATGCCGCGCTCTTCGAAGGTCGCGTCGGCGGCCGAGGTCGTCGGTCCGTTCGCACCTTCGACGATGAGGTCCGCCTTCACGTCGTCGGCGTTCTCCTCGGTCAGCACGTTACCGATTGCTGCCGGGATGAGGACGTCGACGTCGAGTTCGAGGAGTTCCTCGTTGGAGAGTTTCTGCGGCGCGTCGTACTTCATGACGGCTTCAGGCTCTTCCTCGTGGGTCGGGACGTCGTGGGTGTCGAGTCCGTCGGGGTCGTAGATTGCGCCGTTCACGTCGGAGACGGCAACGACCGTCGCGCCGTAGTCGTCGAGGAGGCGCGCGGCGGGTGCGCCGACAGAGCCGAAGCCCTGCACGGCGACGGTGGTGTCTTCGAGGTCCCAGCCGAGGTGCTCGATAGCTTCGCGAGCGATGATGGCGACAGAGCGACCGGGGGCCGTGTCACGGCCCTTGCTCCCGCCGACGACAGGGGGCTTGCCCGTGACGACGCCCGCCTGCGTCTCGCCTTCCTGCATCGAGTACGCGTCCATGAACCACGCCATCGCCTGCGAGTCCGTGCCCATGTCGGGTGCAGGGATGTCTTTCGTGGGGCCGATGAAGGGACGCAGTTCCTCGGCGAAGCGGCGCGTCAGACGCTCCTTCTCGTCGACAGAGAGGTCTTTGGGGTTGACGACGATGCCGCCCTTCCCGCCGCCGAATGGGATGTCCATCAGGGCGCACTTCCACGTCATCCACATCGAGAGGCCGATACACTCGTCTTCGGTGACGTCGGGGTGGAAACGGAGGCCGCCTTTGTACGGGCCGCGCACGCTGTCGTGCTGGGCGCGGTAGCCGGTGTAGACTGCGGTCGAGCCATCGTCACGCTCGAGAGGGACCGAGACGCGGTGGACCTGGTTCGGGTGGTGAAGCCGCTCGATGATACCCGGGTCAACGTCGAGGTGCGCTGCCGCGCGGTCGAGTTGGCGTCGGGCTGTTTCGAGGGCTGTCTCTTCCGTCGGTTCGTCGTCCGGCTCGGATGTTGGTGCTGCGGATGCCATAGTGCGTTCGTACCAGCCTGGTACCGGCCGTGCAGCCGGTCAGATACTGTCCATGACGTTCATCAGCCGCCCGTGTGGGCAGCTAATGAGCGTGTTCGCGTTGCTCTTCGTTGAATAATTATAACGGTTGTTATCTGATTTCGCTTGGGGCAAGAGTTGTCATACCGTGAAACGGCCACCGAACCGTCACGGTTTTATCACGGTCTTACACAAACTGGCGTATGACTGGCCTGTACTACGAGGAGTTCGAGGTCGGACAGACCATCGAACACGAAAAGCGGCGGACGGTCTCGGAGTCAGACAACCAGCGCTTCTGCGACATGACGATGAACCAGCAGCCGCTGCACCTCGACGAGGAGTTCGCCGCGGACACGCAGTTCGGCGAGCGTCTGGTCAACGGCCTATTCACGATGAGCCTCGCAGTCGGCGTCTCGATTCCCGATACGACCGACGGGACCATCGTCGCGAACCTCAGCTACGACAACGTGTCGCATCCGAACCCGGTGTTCCACGGCGACACGCTCCGCGCGCAAACCACCGTCCTCGACAAGCGCGAAACGTCCGATGGAGAGCGCGGTATCGTGACGATGAAAGTCGAGGTGTTCAATCAGGACGACGACCTCGTGTGTGAGTTCGAGCGCACCGCGCTGTCGCTGAAGAAAGCGAACGTCGACGAAGCGTAGGGCGTCGTATCCGAAACAGGCTCTTCTCCGCTTCGACCTTCTCGTTCCGTACCGCTTTGTGCGCTGCGTCGCTACGTCGGGCTATGGACTTCGACGGCTTCGCGTCGCACCTCGCCGAGCGCGCCGCTCGTGCCCCCGCACCGATGGCTCTCGCGCGGGTCGGTCTCGGCGCGATGGTGTTCGCCGCTGGTGTGCACAAACTCCTCGACCCGCTGGCGTGGTCGGCCTACGTCACAGACTGGCTCGCGCCGTTTCTCGTCGTCTCGCCGGTCGTGTTCATTCTCGTCAACGGCGTCCTCGAAGTCGGCTTCGGCGCGGCCATCGTCGCGGACCGATACACCAGCGTTGCGAGCGCCGTCGCGGCCGTCTCGCTCACGGCGACGTGTCTGTATCTCGCGGTCGCATTCGTCGTCGAGGGCGGGCTGTTCGGCGACGTGCTCGCCCGCGACATCGGATTGGCGGCACTCGCGTGGGCGGTGCTCGTCGAGTCGCTTCGGGACACCACCGCCAATTAGCACCCGGCTACGCGCTTCTCGTTCGCGCTGCCCTGCTACCCCACTGACGTCAAGAGGATGAGTTGGGCGTTCATCAGGCCTGCAACGCCCCACGGGACCGCGACACCGATTGGAATCGCACCGCGGTAGCGAACGGGGAGAAACACCCACATCGTCCCTGAGATGAGAAGCACGACCGATTTCAACAAGAGCAACGTCCCGAGCGCGCCGAACTGCGGCATCAGGGCGAGGACGACCGGATTCAGCTCAGAGAGGCCGAGACTCAGCCCGAACATCGTGGTCGCCACGTCGAGGACGAGCGCCAAGAGCGTGACCAACCAGAGGTGGGAATCGTCGCTGACGACGCGGGAGAAGAGCGTCGGGGCGGACTCAGGCCGCGGTGTTTCGAGGCTCATAACACGCACCAGAGACGGTGACACCCGTGGTTGGCGCGCAGGTATCCTCAGTAGCCACTCCATACGTCACTTATCGCGACATTACCGGCCGGAAAAACAGAGTATTAACGCCGCTCAGACGCCGTCTTAGAGGATGGTGCCGTGTTTCTTGTCCGGCAGCGACTTGTCCACGTCGGCGTAGAACTCGAAGCGATTGACGAGTTCCTCGCGGAGCGTCGACGGCGGGACGATTTCGTCGATGACGACTTCGCTCGCCATCCGGTGGACGTTGATGTCCTCGCGGTACTCCTCGCGGAGTTCGTCTTCCATCGCTTTCCGCTCTTCGGGGTCGTCGATGGCGTTGAGTTTGTTCGCGTAGACGGCGTTGATTGCTGCCTCGGGGCCCATGATACCGATTTCGCCCGACGGGAGGCCGATGACGCTGTCTGGGTCGTAGGCGGGGCCGCCCATCGCGTAGATACCCGCGCCGTAGGCCTTGCGTACGATGACCGTCTGCTTCGGCACCGTCGCCGACGACGTGGCGTAGATGAACTTCTTGCCTTTCTCCAGAATGGCGTCTTTCTCGACCTGCGACCCGGCCATGAAGCCCGGCGTGTCACAGAGGTACAGAAGCGGAATCTCGTAGGCGTCGCACGTCCAGATGAACTCTGCGGCCTTCTCGGCGGCGTCGGGGAAGATTGCGCCCGAACGCTCCGTGGGTTGGTTGGCGACGATGCCGACCGGTCGGCCGTCGATGCGGGCGAACGCCGTGACGATTTCCTTGCCGTAGTCGGGTTTCAGTTCGAAGACGGACTCGGCGTCGGCGATGCGCGCGATGAGGTCGTGAACGTCGTAGGCGCGGTTCGGTGACTCGGGGATGAGTTCGTCGATGCCTTCGGGGGAGAACCGCGGCGGTTTCGGCTCCGAGCGCGGCGGTTTCTCGCCTGCCTTGTCGGGCAGGTAGGTGATGAGCTGCGCCACGAGTTCGCGGGCGTGTTCCTCGTCGCGGGCGACGAGGTCGGCGCTTCCCGACTCTTGGGCGTGCATGTGCGCACCGCCGAGGTCCTGCATGTCGATTTCCTCGCCAGTGACCATCTTCACCATCCGCGGGGAGGCGATGGCCATCGCCGACATCCCCTCGACCATGATGGTGAAGTCCGCGAAGACGGGCGTGTACGCCGCACCGGCGATACACGGCCCGTAAAGGACGCAGATTTGCGGGACGTATCCCGACAGCATCGAGTGGTTGTAGTAGTACTTCCCGATGCCCTCGCGGTTGGCGAAGAAGCCGGTCTGCTGGTCGATGCGCCCGCCGGAAGAGTCCATCAGGTAGAGTACCGGCTTGCCGGTCTTGAGCGCGCGCTGTTGCATGCGGAGGAACTTCTCGACGCCGCGGCGCGCCATCGACCCGGCCTTGACGGTGAAGTCGTTGGCCATGAAGTGGAGGTCGCGGTCTTCGAACTCGGCCGCGCCGGTGAGCAGCCCGTCACCCGGAAGCCGATTGTTCGGGTCTGATTCCTCGACTTCCGGCGAGTCTTCGTGCCACGAGTCGAAGTTAGCGAACTTGCCGTCTTCGAACTTCAGGCCCTCGGGGAACCAGAGGTCGAGACGGTCACGGACGAACAGTTTGCCCTGCTCGGGGAGGCGGTCTTTGTACTTCTGTGGACCCCCACCGAGGATGTCGGCAATCTCCTCTTTGAGTTGTTCTTCGCGCTCTGTCGGAGAGAGGTCGTCGTCGAGCGGGAAGGCCTCTGCTGGCGGTTCGGCGTTCGCTGCGGCGTCGTCCTCGTCGCCGACGTACACGTCGACGTCCGTTCCGAGGTGTCGCGCCAGCGCGCCCGCGATGGCTTCTGCCTCTTCGCCGGTCGCGCCGTCACCGATTCTAACCTTCATACGTTCGGATGACACACCGGAATCAAAATGGTTTTCCATGCACGATTTGCCACCTCTCCGAAACAGGGATGTGTTATCTGACGAAACGTATTCGCCGTGTCTCCTCTCTCGACTCCCTCCCGACGCGCGTTCCTCGGTGCTGCCGGTGCCATCGTCTTCTCCGGACTCGCGGGGTGTCTCGGCCGCTGGAACTACGACGCGGCGGCGCTCGAAAGGGAACTCCAAGACCAAATTATGCGAGTTCCACCGGGTGACCTTCCGCTCGCCGACGGCTACCTCTGGAGCGCGCGTGAGACCGCGGAACGAAGCGCGTCGGTACTCGCCGAGCGTCTGTCCTCGCTCCCCAACCACGTCTCACCGGACAATCCCTCCGTCGAGCAAGCGTCGAAGCACTTGATGTGGGGTCGAGCGGCCATTACTGAGAGCACCACCCAACAGTCCACCAGTGCGATGCGGAGGGTCCGAGAAGCACGAACGACGCTCGGAAGAGGGCACGGATGGCTCGATACTGCCGTGGGCCCGGCCGAGACTGACGGTCTCCGAGAGCAGCACACCAACCTCGTCCGTGTACTCGCCCGTTCGTGGACTGGGGTCGAGTATCGGGCGACGACGGTTTCGGTCGGTATCTACGTCGCCAGCGTGACTGAACAACTTCTCTCTGAAGCCGCGTCCTCACTCGAATCGGTCGACCAGGCACTGGACGGCGTCGACAGCACCGACGACGACGAGAAACGCGCTCGACTGTTCGCCGCTGCTGCGGCCGAAATCGCACACGCCCGTGCGGCACTCGCGGACGCGAACGCCGTCATCGGCGGGCAACGAACACAGGTCTTCGAGGGAACGCCATCGCTTCGAGACCCGATGACAGTCGCGGCGCGGAACCTCCTCGAAACGACCGAGGCAGACATCGAATCGGTAACTCCGGTCTCGGACGACCGGCCATGGGTCGTCCGCGAGGTGCTCGACGAACTGTCCGTCAGGCCACCGCGCGACGTTCGAGACGCGCTCGGCGCGGACCGTCCGGCGACGGCACTCTCGAACCTCCGATGGCGGCGACAACGACTCACAGGCCGGGAACGACTCGATACTGACACGCTATCGGTTCCAAAGTCGAGCGAGGCACTGGTCTCGTCTCGGCGTGCAGCTCTCGACGCACTCCAGCAGGCGCGTTCAAACGTCGGTGGCCCCGTCGAGCAAACCTGTGTTCGACAGGCACAGCTCAAAGCCATCAACGGTGACCGTGACCTAGAGAACGTAGTCAGCGAAGCGCGGAGTACCGGAGCCCGGTCCACCAAGCTTGCGACAGAGGCGTACGCCCGCTACGTCGCTGCTCGAACGCTCGCAGAGGCGGCGAAGCCGACGGCTACGAGACTCACTCAGGCCGTGGCAAACGAACTCGGTCGGTAGTCCAGACCGAGTCAGTCGAGCGCCGCTTCGAGGTCGTCGATAAGACTCTCGTTGCCGATGTGGACCGGGGTCCGTGCGTGGAGTTCGTCTTTGTCGACGTCGAGAAGCGACTGTGTTCCGTCGGAGGACGCGCCACCGGCGGTTTCGAGGATGTAGCCGATGGGGTAGCCTTCGAACTGTACGCGGAGTTTCCCCTCCGGTGCCGACTGGAGACCGGGGTAGCTGAAGATGCCGCCGTAGGAGAGAATCTGGTTCACGTCGCCAATCATCGAGCCGCCGTAGCGGAGTTTGCGCGACGCGTCCTGTTCGACCTCGCGCGCGAAGTTCTCGAAGTCCTCGGTCCAGTCGGGGACGCGACCACCGAATCCGTAGACGGTCCCCTCGTCGGGGAGCGTGACGTCCTCACGGACGAGTTCGTAGCTCGAATCGTCGTAGATGACGAACTCGTCGACCGAGCCCTTGCGGGCGACAATCATCGTCATCACGGGGCCGTAGAGGACGTAGCCGGCGGCGACGAGGTCGCGGCCGTGGGCCGGAAGCGGCGCGTCGTAGACGGCGAAGATGGTCCCCATCGTGTTGTTCGGCTTGAGGTTCGACGACCCGTCGAGGGGGTCGACAGCGACCGAGAGGTTGCCACTGCCGACGTCGATAGACTCGGGGCGTTCCTCGCTCGCGTACTCGCTGACACCGTCGAGTGCGCCGATTCGCTCACAGAGCAGGACGTCGGCGAACACGTCGGCGGCCATCTGTGTCTCGCCGCTCGGGTTCTCTTCTTCCGACGCAACGCGGCGGCCGGGAAGTCCCGTGCGAATCTCGGGCGCGGTGGTCGCGATAACGTCGACCACTTGGTCGATAGTTCGGACGTCCTCCGTGGAGTCTGCCGTGTTCACGTCGTGCGCCGCCATCAGAGCCGCACCTCCGACGCACCGCGGATACAACACCGGGGAGTTCGGACCAGCGAGGAATCAGAACCGGGGGCTGTCGAAGACGTGGGACCCGCCTCGGCGGGGCTAACGGACGTGTCGACACCGAGCATCATCTACGTCAGCATCGGGTAACTTTGTATATAAAGTCATTGGCTGGAGCGGGAACTCAGAAAGTGTAGAATCCAACCGGTAGAAGCGCTCTAGTCAAATATTGCGATTCAAAACACTGTGAATATAAATTACTACTCGGATAGTAAATTTTCGGACAGTATAGACTACTCCATCGACTCGCGGGCCTGTCCCTTCCACGCGCTGACGACCGCAGGGTCGATTTGCAGGGCGTCTGCGACGTGTTCAGGGTCGGCAGTGGCGAGTCGGCGCACGGAGCGAACGCCCGCCTCGGCGAGCATCTCGGCGTCGGCTTCGTCGATACCGTCGAGCGTGGTGAGTGGCGTCGGTTTCGAACGCTCACGCCACGCTGCTTCGGCGGCGAGCGCGTCACCGGACCCATCTGCGGACGCGCTACTCCCGGCGTTGGACGTCCCGCTCGGTGTCCAGTCTCCCCCGTGACTGGTGCCACTTCGCTGATTGGGGTCGCATCCCTGAGTGGAACGTGTCGCGTCGGATGACTCCTCTCGGTTCGTCGGCGTCCAATCACCGCTTTTGGTCGCATTCTCGGACTGTGCGGCCGACCCGGAGGGCGTCCAATCGCCCTCTCGCGTCGGGCCGGTCGTCGCCTGCGACTCGCCGGTCGGGGTCCAATCGCCGTCAGCAGTTTCGGCGTCGTCGTCGGTGCCCCAGTCGCCGGAACTCGCCGCGACCCACTCCCGTTCTTCGTCGCCGAGTCCACGAACTTGCGCGGAGCGGCGGTCGAGGTCGTCACCGGAACTGAACGACCACGAAAGCGAGTGCCAGCGACGAATCTTGGCCGCGACGCCCGGATTGACCCCCGCATCGACGAGGTCGCGGTAGCAGACTGCCCCGTCGAGGATAGATTCGACGCCGATTTCGGAGTCGCCGAGTTCTGCTGCCGTCGCGGGACCGATGAATTTCAGGTCCGCTAACTCCTCCGGCGTGTCGTCGCCATCGGCCGCGCCGCGCGGCCTGAGAAGCTTCTCGATTGCCTCGTCGGTACTCGGTTCGCGTGCGTCGTCGCTCCCGGAATCTGGTCGGCCGTCGCTCTCAGAATGGTGTGTGTCGGCCGCGCCGGACGCCGAATTCACACTCCCGGTTTGCGCCCCGCGGCCGCTCTCGTTCCCGGACGAACCACCGTCCGGTGCGGCATCCCCGTCGTCCCTGCCCATGTTGTTCGCGCCAGTCACCGTTGCGTGTGACCATTCCGGCCCCGAACTTGAGCGTTTCCGTGAAAGTCACACAGTTGTCACAATCGAGTGAACTGAGTAATCGATTGTCACAGTTCTGGATAACTCGGCAAGTTTTACCTTGCGTCCTCGCGGAGTCCAGCGCATGCGCGGCATGAACGATATCGACACGGTTGGAGTCATCGGCGCTGGAACCATGGGCAACGGAATCGCACAGGTCGCGGCGATGTCCGGCTACGACGTGGTTATGCGGGACATCCAGGCGGAGTTCGTCGACCGCGGGCTTTCTGCAATCGACGACAGTCTCTCGCGCTTCGTCTCGAAAGAGAAACTGAGCGAGGACGAGGCCGAAGCGACGAAGGACCGCATCACGGGCACGACGGACCTCGACGCGCTGGCCGACTGCGACCTCGTCGTCGAGGCCGCCGTCGAGAACATGGACGTCAAGCGCGACATCTTCTCGGACCTCGACGACCTGATGCCCGCGGACGTGATTCTCGCGACGAACACCAGCACGCTCTCGATTACGACCATCGCGGCCGCGACAGAGCGCCCCGAGCAGGTCGTCGGTCTTCACTTCATGAACCCCGTTCCCATCATGAAAGGCGTCGAAGTCGTCCGCGGCGAGAAAACCGACCCCGCAGTCGTCGAGTTCGCCCACGAGTTCTCCGAAGAACTCGGCAAAGAGACGTGGGAGTCCGACGACAAGCCCGGATTCGTCACGAACCGCATCCTCATGCCGTGGATTAACGAGGGTATCCGCGCCTACGACGAAGGTGTCGCCTCGAAGGAAGACATCGACCGCGGCATGACCCTCGGCACCAACGTCCCGATGGGGCCGCTCACGCTCGCCGACCACATCGGACTGGACATCTGTCTCGACGCCTCCGAGACGCTCTTCGAGGAACTCGGCGACCGCTACAAGCCCGCGTACCTGCTCAAGCGCAAGGTCGACGCTGGCGACCTCGGCAAGAAGACGGGCAAGGGCTTCTACGAATACGACTGAGGAGGGTACGGCCGACGGCCGCTAGAGTCCACAGCCCATCGTCGTCGAAATCGACGAGTGGTCGATACCCTCGTCGGTCGCGACGAGGCTGAACGCTTTTTCGTTGCAGTCGAACTCCGAGTTAGCTATCTCCGTTTCACCCTCGTGTGTGGGCGTCGAGACTCGAATCCGATAGGTCGCGGGGTCCCGAAGGACGAAGTCGATTCTGGCGTTCGCTGCGAGACTGTGTCGCCCGTCGTACAGCGAGGTCCACGAAAGGAGGTCGCGGCGTTCGACGGAGATACTCATCTCGGCAGCCGACCCTGTCTGGTTGGCGACGACGAGGCCGACTGGCTTCCCCGCGAAGACGTCGTCGGGACCGCGGTGGCCGACGACGTGGGTCGTTACGATATGGGCGTCTTCTTGGACGTTTAGCGGAAGCATTCCCACCCCGTCGAGGTCGGTTTCCCGCAACGGGACCACCGCGGCACGGCCGAGACATCCCGAACTCGCACCCAAAACCGACGCGCCAGCGACGCCAAGAAACGTTCGTCTATCGATGCTGACCATACGCTTGTCTGATAACAACTCGGTGAGTATCTTCTGGTCAGTCGGGACGCAGGTGTGTTCTCTGGTCAGTCGCCGCGCCACCGTCTCGTCAGTCGTCGCGCAACAGTTTCAGCACGCCAGCGCCGACGACACCCGCGACGAGAAACAACCCACCGAGACCGGCGAGCGCGAACGCCAACCCGTTTACGATGTCTGAGCCACCGCCCGCGACGCTGGCCAGTAGCGCCCCGAAGAAGAACATCGCTGCCACGAAACCACCGACGAAGAGGACGAACGCGGGTGTCAGGAAATCGTCGGCGGGCATGACTCTCCATTCGCCGTGGGGGACCGAAACTGTTGTCCCGCGGAGACGACGCGCCTCGGACCTGTTATCCTGCGAAGACGAAGCCTATCAGTTCTGAAATCCCGCGCGAACCCTTTTATCCCGTCCCGCGTGAAGGTCTGGCAATGATAACGGTCGAGAACCTGCGGAAGGCCTACGGCGACTTCCCCGCCGTCGTGGGCAGCGACTTCTCGGTCGAGTCTGGCGAGGTGTTCGGCATCGTCGGTCCCAACGGCGCGGGCAAGACGACGACGCTGAAGATGCTCGCCGGACTCGTCGAACCCACCGACGGCACCGCTTCGGTCCTCGGATTCGACCCCGAAGAGCCGGAGATGCGCCGCCGACTCGGCTTCCTCCCCGAAGAGTCGCCACTCTACGAAGACATGACGCCGCGGTCGTACCTCCGATTTTTCGCCGACTTGTACGACGTGCCGCGCGAAGAGGGAACCAAACGAACCGAGGCCGTCCTCGACAGACTCGACCTCGAATACCGCGACCGCCGCCTCGGCGACATGTCGAAAGGGATGAAGCGAAAGGTCGCTATCGCCCGGTCGCTCGTCAACGACCCCGACTTGCTCATCTACGACGAACCCGCGAGCGGACTGGACCCGCTGACGACGAACGTCGTCTTGGAGTTCGTTCGTGAACTCCGCGACGAGGGGAAAACGGTCGTCTTCAGCGCGCACAACCTCTTTCACGTCGAATCGGTCTGCGACCGCGTGGTCATCATGAACCGCGGGGAGATAATTGCCCGCGGGACGATTCCCGAAATCCGCGCGGAACACGGTGAGACCACCTATCGCGTGTACACCACCGTATCTCTCTCCGCGACGGACCACCACC
Source organism: Haloferax larsenii (assembly GCF_024730625.1). Lineage (NCBI taxonomy): Archaea > Methanobacteriati > Methanobacteriota > Halobacteria > Halobacteriales > Haloferacaceae > Haloferax > Haloferax larsenii. Next base: position 2,355,788 of record NZ_CP078063.1, on the reverse strand, counting down.
CGGCGACCGAGCCCGAAGGTGACCAGCACGTCGCCGTCGTCGACGAGATGGCCGACGTGGAAGCCATCCGCGAGGCGGCCGAAGCAGCCGGTGGAAGCGTCGCCGACATTCGAACCGACGAGCCATCGCTGGAGGACATCTTCCTGCAACTCGCTCGCGAAGCACCGACGACGAGCGCGGCAGAAGGGGGTCGCGGCCAGTCGTGACCGACGACACCGGACTGAAGTCCCGTCTCGTCGCGCACACTCGTGCGATAGCCAGAATCGCTCGCTGGGAGGTCACGCGCTCCGCGGGGACGCTCGACCGCCGGACGATTATCCTCGGGCTCATCGCCGTCCTCGTCGCCGGTGGTGTCGCACTCGGGGCTGCTGGCGGTGGTGTTGCAATCGACAAAGACCTCTATCGAGTCGGCGTCGCGTCCGACAGCCCGTACTACGACGCTGTCGAGGAATCGACGGTTCTCGACCCGCGGCCGGTCTCCGACCCGAACGTCGAACTCATCGTCAGCGAGACGCACGTCTCGGTCACTGACACGCCGACCGGGATGGCCGCCTACGAAGCGTTCCGCGACGCGGTGCAAACCTACAACGAGCGCCAGATGCTCCGCGAGTCGAACCAGACTGCGGCGTTTCCAGTCGTCGTGAACCTCCAATATCGAGAGCGCGGGGCACTCGTCCCACCCGGAAGCCGCGTCGATGACGGAAGCGGTGGTGGAAGTGCAAGTGGCGCGGCCGCAACGGGCGACGGCGGCAGTGGCTCATCTGATGGCGACACCGATGGACAAGCAGGCGGCACAGCTGGCTCCTCAGCGGCCAGTGGTGCCGCCGCAGCAGACGACGGGCCGATAGGTGCCCCGGATGTCGGCGGCGCGGGTGGCTTCCTCGGCGGCGACACCAGCGGGTCGCCCGCGAGCATCAGCCCGCCGTTCCCCTTCGCCTCGCTGGTTCTCGCCTTCGCCTTCCTCGTCCCGATGAACTTCGTCATTCAGGCCTACGGGTCGAGCATCCTCAACGAGCGTGTGAACCGCCGCGGTGAACTTCTCCTCGTCGCGCCCGTGACGCCCGGAGACATCGTCGCCGGAAAGACTGCGCCGTACCTCGCTGGAATGGTCGGTCTCACCGTCGCCATCGCGCTCGCAATCGGCGGTGGGCCGGTCTCGGTCGCCGCCGTCGTCCCAATCGGGCTGTTGTTCCTCTCTGCGACCTTCGTCGGCGCGATGTTCGCGCGGTCGTTCAAGGAACTGACCTTCGTCACCGTGACTATCTCGGTGTTCCTGACGACCTACACGTTCGTTCCGGCTATCTTCACGAACGTGACGCCAATCGCGCTCATCTCGCCGCTCACGTTGGTCGTCCGCGACTTGAGTGGAACGGCCGTATCGCTCGGGGACTTCGCGTTCTCCGTCGGCCCGATTCTCCTCGCCGCGCTCGTCTTGTTCCTCCTCGGCACCGGCGTCTACCGCGAGGAAGACATGTTCACCCAGCGCCCCGTCCCGCTGAAGTTCCTCGACGCGCTCGACAGTCGAATCTCTCGCCCACGGTCGGTCGCGACCCTCTCGGCGCTGTCGATTCCGTTCGTCTTCATCGCCGAACTGCTGGTCATCGCCGTCTTGTACGTTCTCCCGGTGGACCTCACGATTCCGCTTGTCCTCCTCGCGGTCGCGGTGGTCGAGGAGTTGGCGAAGAGTCTGCACGTGTACGCCGCCTTCGAGAAGGCACGGTTCGCCCGGACGCTTCGCGTCTCGCTCCTGCTCGGCGCGCTCTCGGGCTTCGGCTTCTTCGTCGGCGAGAAATTCACGGCCATCGTCCAACTCGTTGGTCTCCCTTCGCTCACGCTCGGACAGGCGGCGTTCGCACCGTCTGGTATCGGTGTCGTCGCAGCCACGGGCCTCCTGCTCGCACCGCTTGTCCTGCACGCCGTGACGGCTACGGTGACGGCACTCGGGGCCACGCGTGGACGGTCGGCCTACGCGCTCGCGTTGCTCGGTGCAATCGGCATTCACGTCGTCTACAACCTGCAGGTGGTGAGTTCCCTTGGGTAACCCGCGATTCGACATCGCCCGGCGCGAACTCGGGAGTCTCGGCAAAGAAAAGACAATCGTGCTCGCGCTGGCTATCCAGCTGTTCGTGGCGGCGTTCTCGTCGTTCCTCGTCGTCGGCCTCGTCTCGCTGTACGACCCCGGCGCGTCCAACTACCAAGTCGATGTCGCAGTCACTGGTGGTGACGAGGCGGTCGACGACCTGTTGCACGCGATTGGCACCGAAGACGGGCTCGCCGGACGGTCGTACGCCTCGACCGACGCGGCGATGACCGCCTTCGAAGAACGGCGCGCAGACGCGGTGATAGAGGCCTCGACGGGAGAAGACGGTCGGATACGAGTGCTCGCTATCGCTCCCGACTCCGGCGTCGAAACGACTGCGGTGGTCGTCCGCCTGCGGGACGCACTCCGCGAACTCGAACGGAGCGAGCGCACCGAGCGAAGCGCGTACCTCTCCACGACGCCGCTTTCACTCCCGCCCGCCGGGACGTCGAGCCCGTATTTCAGCTTCACGTACACGGTGCTCGTCCCGCTGCTGTTGTTCCTCCCGGTGTTCATCTCCGGGTCGCTCGTCGTCGACTCGTTGACCGAGGAGATAGAACGCGGGACGCTCGAACTCCTGCGCGTCGCCCCGGTAAGCTTCTCGGCCGTCGTCGACGGGAAGGTCCTCGCCGCCGGTGCCCTCGCACCGATTCAGGGGGTCGCGTGGATGGTCTTGCTCCAACTGAATGGCACCGGCATCGACAACCTCCCGTGGCTGTTCGGGATGGTCGCTGGATTGGCCGCGCTCGTCGTCACCCTCGGCGCGACGGTGGCGCTGACGGCACCCGACCGGAGAATCGCGCAACTGCTCTACTCGCTCGGCGTCCTGCTCGTCTTCGCGGGCACGTCGCTCCTCCCGCTGAACCCCGCGAACACGGCTGCGCGCCTCGCAATCGGCACGGCCGGTGTGGGCGCGCAGGCCGCGGTCACGGGACTCGTCGTGGTTGGCTTCGTCGCGCTCGTCGGACTCCGATTCGTCGTCAGACGCGTCGACCCCAACGAACTCGGCTAAGGCGACTTCGTCGCTGTGTTTTGCGTCTCCTCTCCCGCGGCACCGGAAGTCGTACAAGTCCGGAGTTCGAGAACCGACACATGGCACTCGGAGGAACCGCGAAAAAGCTCCAGAAGGTCGCAGAGATGGCCGAAGACGTCTACAAGAAACTCAACGAACTCCGCGAGCAAATCGTCGAGGTTCGTGAGACGGTCACCGAGACGAAAGACCGCGTGGACCGACTCGAAGCCGAGAACGCGGAACAGCGCGCGATTCTCGAAGCCATCGCCGAAGAGCAGGGTATCGACCTCGACGCCGTCATCGCCGACGCACACATCACCGAAGCGGAGGCGCCCGCAGACGACTCGGCGACCGACACGACCGACGAGGCTGCCGACGCCGACCAGTCCGAGTAGCGCGACGACTCGCTTTTCTCCCCGTTTTCCTCACACGCCGTTCTTGCTGAGCACGTACCACGTCACAGCGGGGGTGATTCCAGCGGCAAGCAGGGTCGTGATGATGACGACGGCCTCTGGTGCCCGGACGACAGCGTCGAAGAACGTCGCTGTGGCCCACACGCCAACCCCGGTCGACAGCCCAGTGAGGACGATACCGAGTTTCTGGTGTTCGAGGTCGGTGTCGAGTTCGTCCCGGACATCCGAGAGGAGACGTTCCATATCTGCTATGGTGTCTACAGAGTAACATTAAATCTACCTCTCGGTGGCGGTGAGGGTGGTCACTTCGCGTCCCCCGACGACGGGATGATAACGTTCAGGACCGGGGGCAACATTTGCCCCAGTATGACCACGCACCGCGAACCCCTCGACTCGGTGCTCGACACCATCGCCGAGACGCCACTCGTCCGGGTTCAGGCATCACCCGACGAAGTACCCGTCTACGCGAAGCTGGAATCGTTCAACCCCGGCGCGAGTGTCAAAGACCGCATCGGGAAGTACATGCTCGAACAGATGCTCGACGACGGGACGCTTCCCGAAGGTGGCACCGTCGTCGAACCGACCGCGGGTAACACCGGCATCGGTATCGCCGTCGCCGCCAACCAACTCGGCATCCGCGCGGTGTTCGTCGTCCCCGAGCGATTCAGCGTCGAGAAGCAGACGCTGATGCGTGCGCTGGGCGCTGACGTCGTCAACACCCCGACCGAAGACGGCATGGGCGGCGCAATCGACCGCGCGCACCAACTCGCCGAGGAACTCGACGACGCGGTGGTTCCACAGCAGTTCTCGAACCCGCTCAATCCCGAAGCGCACTACGAGACCACTGCGCCGGAAATCTACGACGCGCTCGACGACGAGGTCGGGGCGCTCGTCGCTGGCTGCGGGACTGCGGGGACGCTCATGGGGATGGCCCGCTACGGGCGCGAGCGACACGAAGACACGTTCGTCACCGCCGTCGAACCGGTCGGGTCGCTGTACGCGACCCACGAGGGCCGCGACGTCGAAGAAGCCGAGTACAAGACCGAAGGTATCGGGACGCACAACCCCGCGACGAACGAACTGTTCGACCCGGAGCTCGTGGACGAAATCGTCCAAATCGACGACCGCGACACGCACGCGGAGATGCAGCGACTCGCCGCCGAGGAAGGCCACCTCGTCGGGTCGAGCGCCGCCGCGAACTGCCTCGCGGCCGTCGACCTCGCCGAGCGCGCTGCCGCCGGTGAGGTCGACCTTCCGTACGATTCGGTCGTCACTGTCTTCGCCGACTCCTCGGAACGCTACCTCTCGAAAGGCGTCTACGGCGACTTCGAGTCCTGGGAAGGCTGACGCTCGTCACTGGGTCGCTGGACTGTTCCGTCCCACTCAGGCGACGAGCCGGGCGTGTTCGACTTTGTAGCACTTGTTTTGAACGAACGCGAGGCCCGCCTCTTCGGCGCGAGCGGCCGCCTCGTGGTCTGTGATTCCCAACTGAAGCCAGACTGCCGCTACGTCGCCGCGCGTCTGTGCTCGTTCGATGGCCGCGTCGACGATGTCGCCCGCTTCGTCCGACGGCCGGAACACGTTGACGAGGTCGATGTCTTCTTCCACGTCGGCCAGCGAGTCGTACGCTGTCTCGCCGAGAATTTCGTCGTGGAACGGGTTGACTGGAATGACTCGATAGCCGTGGCGTTGCATGTACGCCGGAATCTCGTGGGCGGCCTTGCCCGGCGTGGCCGAACAGCCGACGACCGCAATCGTTTCGAGGTCGAAGAGGTCCTGTAGCGTGTCGCTGCTGGTGCTGGGCATAATTGGTGCTGGGTGTTAGTAGTGAGTCGGTAAAAACGGCGGGCGGCCGTGCGCCGAAGGCGCAGTCGTTCGGCGGTCGCCACCGACTCGTTAGTCGCCTGCGAGGCGAACGTCGGGCTCCGCGTCTTCGTGGGTGGTGATGATACCGTCGAACAGCTGTTTGATGGTGTTCATCGTTCGGTCGTCGTGTGCGTCCGCGTCGATAGCGAACAAGCCGAGGCCGCCGACGCTCTGGATGCGACCGGTGAAGACGTGGAGGAACCGGAAGACGGTCTGCAAGTCGGCGTACATCAGGAGCGTCGAAAGCGAATGCAGCATGATACGGTTCTGTTCGAGACCGCGCTGCTGGTAGTACTCCTGAAGTACCTCCGAGAGTTTGATACCGATACCTGTCATGTCCACGGGCGACGACGTGTACTTGACACGCTCGTCGTCACGCACGTCGCCGACACCTTGCTGTCGCGTGACGCAGTCGACGACCGAGACGGGTTTCCCCTCGTAGTCGATGCGCTTCGCGTAGTCGTTGAGGACGCGGTCGGCACCGTCTTTAGTGGTGACGATGACCGCACCCTCTCCGTTCTCGGTCCCCGCTGCCAAGATGTCGAGTGCGAGGGCTCGCTTGCCGGTCAGCGGCGGTCCACTGATGAGAAGATTCGTTCCCGGTTCGACCTCGGCGTCGAGGTCGGGGCCGAGGTCATACATACGAGCACCTCGGCTGTTCACCGTTCGCTCCGAGGTGGACAATCGAATGACGCTTCCGCTCGCCGGGAGTCATCGGATAATACGACCATACCGTGAGCAAGTAATATTCTTTTTGATTATCCCATCCCGATTTTGGATTTCGATGGGGGTCACTCATACCGAAACACCACCGAGCGCTGCAACCCGGCCGACGATGAATGCGGCAGCAGCCAGAAACATCCCGTGTTTGAGGCGGCGCTGTGCCAGCGTTGGGTCCTGAAACGACCGAATCGTCCCCGCGAGCATCAGCACGTCGGCGGGAACGACCAATCCGAGGTACGCGAGTCCGAACTCGCCGTCGAGATACGGGACCGCGCTCGCGAGGACGGCGACGACGAGAACGACTGTCCCGAACACGAGCGACGGTCGCTCGCCGACGACGATGGGAAGCGTGCGAAGTCCCTCCTCCTTGTCGCCGGCGATGTCCTCGACGTCTTTGACGATTTCACGGGTGAGCGTCGCCAGCGCGGCCAGCACGCTCAGGATGGCTGCACCGAGTGGCTCGCCGATAGCCGCCCCGCCGAAGAGGAACGTCGACCCCGTGAGGGCCGCGACGACGACGTTCCCGACGCCCGGTAGCCCTTTGAAGAACTCAGTGTACCCGAGGAGGGCGACGAGGTTCACGACCGCGATAGCGATAGCGACGAGTGGCAACACGAGCGCCGACACGACCGCGCCGCCGAAGAGCGCGATACTGAACCACTTGGCCTCGTCGGCACTGACTGCGCCGCGCGGAATCGGTCTATCGGGGCGGTTGATGCGGTCGATGTCGCGGTCGAAGTAGTCGTTGACCGCGTTTCCTGCTCCCGTTGCGAACACCGTCGCGAGGATAGCCGCGACGACGACCAGTGTGTCTTCGAGTGTCCCCCCTGCGACGATTGCACCCGTAAACGTGAGCACGCCCGCGGCGATGGCGTTCCCTGGCCGGGTGAGTTCGAGAAAGCCGCGCGCCCGCACTCCCAGAGACATACCCCGTACTGTTCGGTGACTTGGTATAAATCGCGCGGAGTTGTCGCCGCGAATCAATCCATTTAAAATGGTTGGCAACAGACGGAGTATTGTCGGGCGCTTAGCTCAGTCTGGACAGAGTGCTTGGCTTCGGACCAAGTTGCCGTGGGTTCAAATCCTGCAGCGCCCATCCACGAAATAAACGCCGTACATCCACTATACGGCGTACAGACGCTTTTAAGGACACTACCGAAGTACCCTGCGTGCCCATCACGCTACGTGATGCGGGCGCGGTCGTCCCCACTCTGTCGGTCGATTCCACAGAGCCAATATCGGACCTATCTACGATAAAGGCGCTCATTGAGCAATGGGTGTAGTTCTCTCCCGGACTAACTCTCGGGTCGGCTCGCGCGACACTCAGAACAATATCATGTCGTATATGTAGATGCTATTTCGTCGGGGACGGTGAGGATGAGTGACGAAAAAGACCTTGAACAGATACAGTACGAACTTGAACGTGCGCGGCAGCATCTGGAAGCCGCGAATCAAATCGCGGTAGATGGCGAATGGAGTGCCGACGAAACGTACGTCGTCGGGGTTTTGGAGCAGTTTGTCGGAGCCATAAACGACTCCATCCAGCGGCGCTTCGTAGAAGGGCCGTACGAGTACGAACCCACTGGTGAAGTAGAATATCTACTGGGCTACGAGAAGTTGGAGGAGTAAGAGGATGAGAAGTTCACGAGAAGAGCCGAGCGACCGAGTTTGCTAAGAACGGCATCGAAGTGGAGTGCGAATCGACTTTGATGTTCGATGGTCGCTCGACAGTTCAGACTACGCATTTCTCCCTTATTAGTCATTCCCCAAACATATCAGTTTGAGGTAATACCTTTGTGGAGTAGTGTCGAATATATGACTAATGTCGAGTGCGAATCTGACATCGACTGTAGTACCGACTGGAGAACAGTATGCCTCTGCTGTCCGCTATGCCCGTGAACAAGGGCGTTACCGTAATGACGGCGACCTCGGGCGGTCTCATGACGACTGGCTCCTCGACGTGTTCCTCGGGGACCTCGCTGAACACGTCGCTGCGGCGTACCTTGCTGACGACCTCGGCCTCGACGTGCGGCTCGTCTCGGACGCAGAAGACCCGAGCGTAGACCTCGAAGTAGAGGGTGCGTCCATCGACGTGAAGATGCGGAAACGCTGGGAGCGGGAAGACCCCGACCTCATCGTCCGGGCGAAGCGACACCCGAGCGCGGATGCTTACGTTATGGTCGAACTGGAGAAGACGGAGACTGGCTACGCTGCGCACGTCTCGGGTTGGGTGGCTCTCCAAGAGGTCGTCGCCTACGGCGAACCGTTCCTCCCGGGGAGGTCGAAGCACGACAAACTCCTCGTGGACCGCAAGCACCTGCGAGACGTTGATTCACTGCCGGACTTCCTCGACCTGCTCGGTAGGTGACTCAGAATTATTCAATCGTCACCATCGAGTCATCAACCGGGTATGAGACCTTGAACTCCCATTCCTTCTCTGCGCTGTAATCGAACACCTCGTCAATATCCATATCGTGAAACGAGTTCACCTCAATACGTTCCTCCTCGTCCGTGTCGCTTCGCCCTTGGAGTTGCTTCCGCCGTATGTTGACGATTTGGTCGATGAGGAGGTAGTTGATGTAGCAGAACTGGAGGAACAATTCGTAGTCGAAACCACTCATCACTCGATGCAACGTGTGGTAGACCTCACTGTCCTCGCGACCTACTTCCTCCTCCTCAAGATAGACGTGAGTCGTTCCCTCACGTTGGAACATGACTGGCCCTGTCTCCCCCATGAATTCCTTCTCAGGAGCCATCTGGATACGACCACCAGAGGTGGAAAGCCGCATTCCGTGCTTGTACTCGTTGTAGATGTCGTTATCCAAGTACCAGTCACTCATCCGGGCAAGGTACTCTTTGATGAACTCGATAGACTGCTCAATCGTACCTTCGTGTTCCTCCGGCTCCCGCATTCCCGGGTAGAAAATCTGCTTAATATCGTCGTCTTCCCACTCTTTCTCCATAACCACATCGCGCATAAAATCCGCAATCTCACCGACTCGGATATGTTTCATCTCAACCCACGGAAGAATGCTGTTACAGACGCTGATTAGCATAAACAGCGATTCCGTCATATGATAGAAATTGAAGACAATCTCACTCTCGATTGCCTGATGGAATGAGTCAGCAGACTTCTCTTGGAATTCCTCGTCTCCCATCTCCTCCATGAACTCCTCGTGGTTCTCAAGCAGGGTGTCGTACGTCTTGATTTTGTAGAACCAGTGGTCGGCGTCGTATCCTCTCCAGAACTCGTTATTCATCCGTTCTCGGGCTTCCTCAGAAATAAGATAGTGAATGGCCATAGGGCGCACTCTGTCGCTATCTAATATAAATCCCTGTTCGTCGCTCCCGTTTGGGGATACGCCTTTGTGTGCTTACTGACAAGTTATTGATATGAGTGCGAATCCAGTACTCGAAGTAATAGACGTACAGCCAACGGATGTTGAACAGACTCGCGACTACTACGTCGCAGAAGCCCGTTCTGTAGGGGTTGATGATGACTTCGTAGATGACTTCGACGCTGTGTTATCCCACGCTGCGGAATCTCTTCGTCACGCTCCTACGGAGCCGCACGCTCGCTCGTGGGTCCGTCAGATGGAAGGATGGGTTGCCCAGATGTACGCAACCATCCACGACATTCCTGTGCAGGCTGCTTACGCCCACCTTGATGATGCGGGCTATGTCGTCAGCACGTATTGGGGACGGCCCATCGTCAAGTTGGAGGAGATGTACGGCGACGAGGAACTCCAGAAGATAGTCACCGCCGCTGAGAAATCAGAAGAAGAACTCGCCGCCCTCAAAGATTGGGAGCGTGAACAGGGCATCCGCCCCGGTGATGCGTAAATGTTCCTCGATGAGAAGACGTGTCCATGCTGCGGTCTCTCGTTGAGTTTCGCAGAGACCGCCGCCGAGGAATATTGTCGGATGGGGGATGAGTATGTCTACGGCACCTCTGAGGCAACGTACTACTATGCTAAGGCAGACCATCTGGCGTTTTTTGACTACTACTGCTTCGCCTGCGACATCGGATTCCAAGAGCAGGATGTGGATACAGCCCGTCGGCAGATGCGCCTCGGTGAATATAGACCGATGATGGGAACAGGGAAGACGGACATCGCTCTCGGTCTCGCCCAGAACTGAATCCGTCCATAGGACGCCCTATTTTCAATTCCCTCGCTCAGAGGAGCAATCATACCTGTTGAGGAGAACTGTCTTCTCTATCGGCTTGTGAGAGGGCTTATTTTGGATTCGGGGAGATAGTCATCTCCCTCATCTCTCATCGAGGATGGGTTGCGCTGCTACTCGCAGCCCTGCTAACACCGGGTCACTTTGGCTGGCCCAACCCCCCACGCTCTGCGTACCATCTGGGGGTGAGCCTCTATAGAGGGGGTCGGACGGGCGGTCTCCACCATCAGTACCCGTTCGATTCCGTTCCTACTTCGCACGCCTTTCGCACGGGTTCACACGCACACCTTTGCACTTGTAGTGTCAACTATTGTATATGACTGAACTCAAGTGGCAAATCGACCACGACGATGCACGATTCATTGACGCAGTACGGTATTACGGCGGTGAAGCAGCGATGCATGAGATTCGCGGGCGAACGGGGTTGAGTCGGGGGAAGGCCAACCACCGTTTCGACAAGATGGAAGACCTCGGCCTCATCGACGTGACGAAGCAGCCGTACAAGAGCGGTGAAGAGAAGGTCGCTCATCTCACTGGGAAGGCTCGTCGCGAGATAGAGCGTGGGCTCCTTAACGACCTCCAGCGAGGGATGGACGCAGGCGACGTGGACGACCTCATCAGCGAAGTCCGGGGGCTCCGCGACGACCTCCAGCGGGTAGAAACCAAAGTGGACGTACTCAACGAGGCAATCCGCGACCTCGACGACGATGTGGAGTGGTTGGATGAGTATGTCGTAGAGTGGACCGATGAGGCTGAAGGGCAGATTATTGCGATTCGTGACGCCCTCGACGCTGAATTCGACGTTGATGCGCTAGAGTATCGCGATTAATCCTCTTCCTCGGGTTCGGGCAATACATATAGGATTCTAATCATAATCTATCTGATGTATGGGATACAGTAATCTCAACATCAAGCGGACAGGGCTTGCGTTCAATCACGCATTCTTCCTCCTGTTCTCGCTGATTGCATATGGTGTTGTATCGGCTACGATTAATATTGGGGACATCGCTCTCGGAGCGCCAGTAGACGCTCTTAGCGGTCTTCCGCTTGCACTCCCGTTCGTCTGGGCGACGTTCGGTCTCGGGTTCGTCTTCCGTAACCACAAGCGGCTGGACACTATCGCTAAGGTCTGTGCCGGGTCTTTCGTGGTAACGTCACTTCTGGCGTTCATTATCGCGCCCGTCGCAGGGTTTGTCCTCGGAAACGCATTCGTTGGACTCGTCTGCGTCGTGTTCTCGCTCACATCCTACGCTGTAGTGGTGATTCGATAATGACGGGGACACGCTCGAAGGTCCGGTCTATCAGCCTCGCGCTGATGCTTGTTCTCTCTGTGTTTGCAGGCTCGCTGGCCTTCGCAGGCAATGCAGCCGCACACGATACGGAGATGACCATTTTCGGGGATAACCCGGGGAACATCACAGCAGGGTCGAGTTACACGACAAACACCTTCTGGACGATTGACGGCGAATCGCTCGACCGTGTGGATATGAGCGTAATTGCTGGCAGCGGTACTGTCGAACTCAAGACCGTCAATCCTGATGGGAACCAGACGGTGCAGTCTATGACTCTCAACGGGTCTGGGTCGTACTCGATGGATGTCTCCCACGGTTCGATTGACACGTCCAACGAGTACTACCTCGTCTTCTCTGCAGATTCGGACGTACAACTGGATGTTGAGTCCGTGAATGCGTATGCGTACACGAACGGACTGCCGACGGCTGACGCTGGCTCTGACCTGACAGGCGCTGAGGCAGGGCATACAACCGTCGTACTCAATGCCTCTGGCTCCAGCGACCCTGACGGAGACAACTTGACGTATGAATGGGATTTCGGTGATGGTAACACTGCATCCGGGCTTGAGGTCAACCACATCTACGACACTGAAGGCACGTACAATGTGACCCTCACAGTCACTGACGAACACGGTGCGACGGCGACTGACACGATGAACGTCACGGTTGAGAACGGACTGCCGTCGGCAGTCATCTCCCCGGACAACACCATTGATGTCTACGCTGGTGATTCTGTGTCCTTCAACGCATCTGGCTCCAGCGACCCTGATGGCGACAGCCTGACCTATTCGTGGGACTTCGACGCTGATGGCGTGGAAGACGCAACGGGCGTCTCCCCATCCTACACGTTCGACACAGCGGGGACGTATAACGTCACGCTGACTGTGACGGACGCTGACGGTGCGACAGACACGGCGACGACGACGGTCTCCGTTTCGGACCCGCAGACGACCACCGACGACGGTACTTCGGACGACTCAGACAACACGACCACTACGACGGACTCCACAACGACTGAGGAGCCCGCTACCTACGACGTGACCTTCGAGGTTGCGAATAACGGTACTGCGGTCGAGAACGCCTCGGTCGTCGTCACCCAAAACGGTACGGAGGTCGCGAACCTCACGACCGACGCTAACGGTAGCGCAGTCGCATCCCTCGAAGACGGCAACTACTCGTTCACGGTCTCTGCTGACGGCCACTCGGACAAGTCCGGGGATGTCGTCGTTGACGGCGCGGGTAAGACCGTCTCTGTGGACTTCGCGGAGGATGGTGACGGCGGCGTAGTCATCATCGACGGCGGCAGCGGCTCGTCCCTCTCCGGTAGTCAGATGGCGGGTATCGCTGGAATCGTCCTCGCGCTCCTCGCTCTCCTTGGTCTCCTCGCCCTCGCGGGCCGAGACCACTGAGGCGGGCCGACGGAACACATTTAGACTTTCTTACATATTTTTAGGTAATGAGTAGCAACAGCAGACTCAGACAGATTTTGTCACTCGCCATCCTCACGATGGTACTGACAGCAGGTATTGTTCCGGTCTTCTTCGCAGGGCCAGCAGCAGCAGTAGATACGACCGACGGCGACTATATGGGTGTCCTTGATTGTGACCTTGACCCAGTATTCGGCATTGTCCCAGTCTGTGAGGTCGGCGTTGAATATATCGACACGTCCGGTCGCACGGCTGAGCAGGTACACTACGATATGTACTCTATTGCTGTCGATAAGCAGGATACGTGGGAGCGACAGACGAAGGAAGCCAAGTCGCACAGTAACCAGACCTACGGTATCGGGCTTGCAGAAGCCAAGTACACCATTATCAAGGAATTGAACAATGGCTCGTCCAAGGCCGAAGCGAGGTCGGCAGCAGTTGAGCGTGTGAACGAGTTCTACGCTGAGCAGCAGAAGGGTCTATGGTCTACGCAGGCTGCGTCTGCGAAGCAATCTGAGTCCATCACTTTCGCCGTCCAGAACACGACCGGACTCGGGAACGGCATCTTCGTGAACTATCCGCTGTACTACCACACGTATAAGGATAACAAACTGAATGTGACGTGGGAGACTCGGGAAGTCACGCTCTGGGATGGTGAAACCATCAACGTCACCTCAGGGTACACCCGAACGTTCTCTGACGACGGTGTAGTCGGTCAAGACGGGTTCTACTCCTACACCTACTACAACGGCTCTATCAGCACTCCTGACGATGGTTCTGAAGGGATGATGCGGACCGTGGACTTCGGCGTCAACTCTCCGTACAACGGTACAGAGTACGCTATGATACTCGACGCTGCTGAGTACAAGCGAGCCTACGAAGTCCTCAACAACAATCGGCAGACGACGATGAATCAAATCGCCCCGCTCACGGACGACATCTACACGAACTACGAGCCGGGCGACCTTGACCTCAGTGATGTAAAGTCACCCGCTGAACTCGTGCGTACGTCGATTACGGAATATGAGACGACGGGGGATATGGCATACCCGCTTCTCGTCGCTAATGAGATGGGGTACGCTACTAACGTCTCGACTAACTTCGACATCTCTTACAGGCCTGCTGGTGCGACGGAGAGTCAGAGTCTCACGGGCACTATCGCTACCGAGCCCGGAGTATTCCCTAACGATACTATCGAGACAGGAGTTGAGTACGTCACGGCGTCTGCTGGTCAGCCGAGTGCAGGCCAGACTGGAATCGATGGTACGGTCTGGATGTACGTTAAGACAGGCGCAGGTGTCGAACGGACGCTCCTGAATGGGACGTTCACTGTCACAGAGATGCGCGATACGAGTGAAAACGTGACCATCAATTCGACGACGTTCCAGTCCTCCGATTTCGCGACGACAGATGCTGACAATATGCAGCAGCAGATTGACGATACCTATAGCCATCGGGAGAACATCTCGAAGACGGTGAACCACGAGTACGCTATCACTCTCCCCGGTATGGAAGATGGTAACCTCCAGAATATTGGGATGGTTCTCGGTATCGGACTCGTCGTCCTCATCGTCGTCCTCGTTATCATCAACCTCGTCGTGGGCATCGTGAATCCGCTCAAATAAGCGTCTCACGCCCCGTTTTGTCGGAACTCCTTTGCACTATCATATCAAGTATTTAATATATGCATAGAGTATCGCTAATCACCGTTCTCTCTTTGCTTCTGCTGGCTTCCTCGATGGGGATTGCAGCGGCACAGGAGAACGCTACAGACCTTTCTAAGTGTAACCCAGAGTCAGACCAATACCGTGACTGCGTACTGTCTAACACGTCCGTAGAGGACGTGTACGTCTGGCTCAACCAGACGCCGGACAGTCTGTCTGAACATCAGAAGTTCGCATTCTCCGCCTACACCTCTGAAGAGGAATTCAACTCCACTTTCTCGGACGAGACGCTTACTCGTGTTACGGAGTGGAAGAAGTGGGATAACGGGCTCATCAAGCAGCCTGAATGGTTCAGAACGCCCCTGAATGGGACCTCAGCGACAACCCCGGACAACGAGCAGCCCGACCCTGAGCGGGATGCAGATGCGCCCGACACGAAGTGGCGTCAGATTCGGGACGGCCAGTGGATTGTTGAGAAACCTTCCTTCGATGATAATGGGACGGGGACAATCCGAGTTTACAGCGAGTTTGACGGTAGTTTAGCCGTCGTGGACAACATCGATTGTCGTGGGGCTGAGAACGGCTGTAAACCCGATGTGACCAACGTTGATGTCTCTGCTGAGCAAGTTACTGAAATTACTTTCGCAGCATCTACGGCATCAAATGGATACCAAGAAGGGACGCTCAACTCCCTCACGGATTCTGACGGTCACTACGACTTGGCTGTGATGCTGCTGACAGACCAAGCCGACGATAATCCGTGGGACGCTGGCCCATCTAAGTGGGACTATGTGTTTGCATTTGCAGGAGCAATCCTCGGATTTGGACTGTTAGCAGTCGTGCTGACGGCGATTTATATCCATATCAAGAACCGTGAGACGAGTTTCAACGCATATGACAAACTGCACCGACGAACATGATTAGAGATAGATTCACATCAGACGATGAATCGACAGAGGAACAGAAGGAGATGGTCGTCCGTCCGGGGCGACGAACCAAACTAGATGCGGCTGTAGACATCACAATCGCCCTGCTACCCTATTCGTTCATCCTCGGACTGGGATACGTCGGGCTAGGACTACTCGGTCTTGTCCCCCTCCCCACCTTCGGCCTCAAATTAACGGTGATGAACCTCTTGATTGCGTCTGGCGCTATCACAGGATTCCTCACCTTCTCGCTCGCTTCGTATCTAGCCATTGAGTGGCATCGAGATGTAGATTACGTCCACGTCGTTGAATTAGATAAGACGGGTAAGCAAATCGACCAAGAAACAATGACGCCGCAAAGGTGGCGCAAGATGGAAGTCCGCGATGATGCAGGTCGGATGCCTCCGACTCGGAAGACGAAGAGCGGGGATACCGTCTACTTGTGCAAGGAGGTCAACATGGCGAAGAACTACGTGAAACCTGCTGGAGACATCGAGAATGCACCCGTAGACGACCAAATAATCGCCTCCAAGTCGGCTCTTGAGACGTTTGTCACCCTGATGGAGACGAGAGCCCGGAACTACGACAAAGTGCGAGGAAACCTGCCTGCTATTCGTGAGACACTCGCCAGTCGTAACTTGACTGATATGGCGGTATCTATGGAGCAGTCCGAACACGGCGGCGAGCAGGTCGAACACTTGTTTGAGTCCATTGTCAGCGATTATGAAGCAATAGAGTCGGAACGAGACGACCAGTCGGCTGAACAGTTGATGCGGTCTCTCGGTCTCGATGTAAACCAAATGCGGAACACGGAATCATCCGGTGGTGAAAATGAGCAGTGAGATTAACTGGGCCGCATCTGACCTCCGTTCACAACTCCGCAAGCGGTATATCGAGGAGGAGTCTGGTGCAGTCCCCGAAGCAGTCTTAGCCGACCGAGAGCGGCTCGTAGACCTAATGGTCCGTCTGGTTCGGGACTACAACGCAGATGAACATCCCGACCTTCCCGACGACGTGAGAGACTCGGTGATGTTCAAGAAACTCCACGACCGGATGGAATCCCACAGAGGGTATGATGCCGTCCGAACGGGCGACCTGACCACGATGCGCCATATGGCAGGGTCTACTGGAGATGACGGAATCGATATGGCTGACTGGAAGCAATACGAGATTCTCAAGGACCTTTGGCGTCAGGAGCCAGTCTACGATAAGGACTTCACAAATTCAATCTTTCAGGCCATCATCTTCTCGAACAACATCCCACCGACCGGACGTGGGAAGTCGGATTGGATGTACTCGAACATCCAGTTCGGCCTGCTGGAGTACCCAGATGCCCGGGTGATTACCAACAACACATCCGACCCCTTTGAGGATACTCCCGAGCAGTGGGACGACCTTGAACACGAAATCAAGAATCACGATGGGTGGATGATTCTCGGGATTGACGAGGCGGCACAGTTCCTCCAGTACGACGACCAATCCGGCGGGAAGACCATCTCACAGCGGCTTAAACTCCTCCGGCACAACCGCTGCCATATCATACTGGTTGCGCACACAGGAATCGACATTCCCGCTGACATCCGCCGACAAGTGTTCGTGATGAACAAGTTGGACAAGCAGACGGCCCAGTTGGGATACGGTATCAAGCCGATGGCAAACGATGACCGGATGGAGGTCGCCAACGAACTGTACCGTTTCAACACGATACCTGCGACCGACATCAACTACGACGACATCGACGACGAGGGTATCGAAATCAAGTTCGACGGTAGTAGTAGCACTTCCAACGAAGACAGAAATCAACCGACAGCGGAAGAATCGAACGCTGGGGAGAAGCCGAAGACGGACGCCGAACGAAAAGATGTCGTCATCGAGTACCTCACAACAGACCAGTCAATGTCTGATATGGGCGAAAAATACGGTGTAAGCAAGTCTACCGTCTCTGACTGGGTTGAGAAATTCAGTCGTGGAGATGATTGATTACCGTTCGATTCTCACTCCCACTATACTTCGTATAGTGAAGCCCCCGAACGGGGGGCACCCTACACCAATCAATGTGGCAGCCCAGCAACCCGCGCTTACACCCAAAATCTGGCGCGAGTCAAGGCCATTTCACTTTCGCCCCAGTTAGACAATTTTAAAGTGGGCATACTTCATCGTCCATAACAATGACTGATGAGTCGCTGAAGTACCCCACTCCTGATAGGTCTCCGACGCACGAGACTCACGAAGCAGACGCTCGGGACCTCCCTCTGGAGGACAACACGGTGGACTTCATCGTTACTTCGCCTCCTTATTGGCAAAAGCGAGACTACGGCTTTGAGGACCAAATTGGACAGGAGGAGACGCCGGAAGAGTACGTCGAAGTTATTATCGAGACCCTCGATGAATGGCGGCGAGTCCTGACCGACCACGGCTCCATCTTCTTCAATATCGGTGACACGTATGAGAAACGGTCTCTGACAGGTATTCCGTGGAAGGTCGCGGAAGCAGCCCGGGAGGACGGCTGGCTCGTCCGCAACGAGATTCAATGGGTGAAAGAGAGCGGGATGCCCGACCCCGCAAAGAATCGGCTTGCGAACCGTCACGAGCCTATCTTCCACTTTACGCAAAATAACGACTACTACTACGACCAGCACGGGTATTCACACAAGTACGGATACAACGGCGCGAATCCGAGCGACGTGTGGAACGTCGGCTTCGAGCGGAATACGGGCGGCCACCTTGCACCATTCCCCAGCGAACTCGTTGAGCGAGCCGTCACGCTCGGTTGTCCGCCTGCTGTCTGTACGGAGTGCGGGGAGCCACGTACTCGTGAACTGCGGCGGACGGACAAACTTGACGAGAGCCGGTCACAGGCGAAGCGTGCGATGGAGATATACGAGCAGTCGGACCTGACGAAGGAACACATCCGCGCGATTCAGTCCTACGGCATCTCTGATGCAGGGAAGGCTCGTGAGATTCAGGATGGTACAGGTCGGAATGCCGAGGAAGTCCAAGAACTTGCTGAGGAGGCAAAGGAGGTTTTGGGCGGCTACTTCCGCGAGTTCACATTTGCTAAGAAGGAAACATCGGGCTGGAGCGAGTGTGATTGCGACGCTCCGACCCGCCCCGGTGTGATGATGGACCCATTCTGCGGAACGGGTACATCCCTTGACGCCGCCGCGAATATGGGCTTCTCAACGGTCGGCGTAGACCTTGACCCGCCCGAGGAGATTCAGATGTCCCTCGGAGCGAGTGTACAGCAAGGTTAAGTATCCACATTTTGTGGGCATTTATATGGCCCAATACGTGCTGCATCCCGATGCTGTGGAGGGATGTATGTGGGATTTGGCGGAGGAGAAAATCCACCGCCACTTCGGAGGCTACCTCGGGATGTTACGAACAGCCGAGGTCGAAGGGAAGACTGACGATTTGTTCTTCGATTACGAGGGCTTCTTTGATGCCTTCTTCAAGGTGCGTGACGACGGGTATCCGTACTTAGTCCCGTTCGATACGACTGACCTTGATGACCGGGAGGACTTCTGGTTCAACGACAACGTTGGCGGGTCCTACTCCACGTCATCTATCCGTGATGACCTCCCTTTCTCCTCGGTCGTGGACTATGGAGGGAGATACGCTGACCGCTGGTGGACGCTCAAAGATAATCACCACGAGATTGCGTTCGAGGAGATGTTAGAGCGCGAGGTCCCCGTCGAACCGCTTGCAGGTTTCCTCTATCGCGACTTTGCGATAGAACTGGATGAAGGTGAGCCGTCGATAGACCACTACGTGCGAATCTTCCGTGAGGAGTTCGGTCTGGTGGACGACGAGGGCGAGCCGACCGAGGTGTACAACCACCTCTTCCGAAGCGTGGATTTCGACTACGACTCCCCATTCGAGGCTGCTCAACATGGCTGAATTCGAACCATCATCCCCCGACCCGCGCAGTTCGCTCCGTTCGAAGAACAAGGTCCGCGCCCTCCAAGACCAAGACCTCGGGTTTGCCTCCAGTTCGGTGGTCGAAGACGACATCGAGCAGTTCGCGGAGGAAAGCGGCGTGGATGAGGAGGACATCGAACGGTGGATACGAGCCATCCGCCGCAAGGGACAGGCTATCTTCTACGGTCCTCCGGGCACTGGAAAGACCTACAACGCCGAGCGTATCGCGGAAATCCTCACCGGGACGAGCGATAACGTCACGACAATCCAGTTCCACCCGTCGTACTCCTACGAGGAGTTCATCGAGGGGATTCGGCCAGAGTACGATGACGCTGATGACACGTTGAAGTACCCGACGAAGAAAGGTCGCTTCGTGGAGTTCTGCGATGAAGCACGGAATTCGGACGGTAACTACGTCCTCATCATCGACGAACTCAACCGTGCCGAGGTCTCCGCTGTCTTTGGCGAGTTGATGCATCTGCTGGAATACCGAGGCAAGGAGATTCCGCTCCCGCAGTCTGACCGCGAATTCAGCGTCCCCGAGAACATCTACGTCCTCGGGACGATGAACACCGCCGACCGCTCCATCGCGCTCGTAGACTATGCTCTCCGCCGTCGCTTTGCGATGATAGAGATTGGTCCCGATTACGACGTGCTGCGGACCTTCCACGATGACACCGGGCACGACGTGGACGGGCTCATCGAGACTCTCAAGGAAATCAACGAGGAAGCCATCGGTGACGAGGACTTCTATCTCGGGATTACGTACTTCTTAGAGTCCAAACTGGACGAATACATCGAGGACATCTGGGTGATGGAGATTGAACCCTACCTTGAGGAGTACTTCTTCGATGAGGATGAGGTCGTGGACGAGTATCGATGGGATGCCGTCAAAGACGATGTGAGACCGTAGGTATGAGCGAGGAAGAGAAGACCATTGAACTGCCCGAATACGACCCCAAGGAGTACGACTTAGGCGAACTCCCTGACCACGTACTCGAAACTATCTACGAGCAGTACGGCGAGCAGGTCAATGTTGAGTGGCCGTCTCCGAAGACCGACGGTAAATGGGTACTCAAGAACGACGGGTATGCAGGACGAGTCTTGCTCGATGATGGGTGGACGCTTGTTCTGGAGCCCAAGGTCTCCCTCAGCAATATCTTTGGGATGTTGGAGTACGCCTACGACTTGGAGTCCGCCGAGTTTCTAGAAGGCGTCTACGACGCCGACAGCATTGAGGGATTCTTCGACCGGGTTGCATCCATCCTCGCGAAGAACGTGGAACGACGGAGTAATCAGGGGTTCCACAAGGAGTACGTCGAGAAGCAGGAGGAGTCGTCGTTCGTGAGAGGTAAAATTGACCTCCAGAAGACCGTCCGTGAGCCGTGGAAGCCTGAGGTTCACCAGACGTACCGCGACCTCACCGCCGACATCGAGGACAACCAAATTCTGCTCTGGACGCTGTGGAAGGTCCTCTCCAGCGGGTTGCTGCGGGAAGAGACTCGTAAGCAGGTTCGACGTGCAGTGCGTTCACTGAGGGAAATCGCTACGCTCCAAGAGTTTACCGCGAACGACTGCACCGGACGCACGTATCGGCGGCTCAACAGCGACTACGAGTTTATGCACTCGCTCTGCTACCTGTTGCTGGATAACAGTGGCCCGACCCGGGAGATGGGCGAACAAGAGATGCGTCCCTTCAGCGTCGATATGCCACGGCTGTACGAAAGATTCGTTGCTCGTTGGTTGAAAGAACACGTTCCCCAGTCGTACGAGGTTCAGTCGCAAAAAACTGTCACCATCCACGAGTCTCCGAGTATTCAGTTCGACATCGACCTCGTTATCAAATACAACGGGAACGTCGTCGCCGTGGCCGACACAAAGTACAAAGAGCGGACTCGCCCGGACACTGATGACATCGCGCAAGTAGTCGCCTACGCCGAGTACTACGGTACGGAGAATGCCTTCCTCATCTATCCTGAAGACCTCCAAACCGATTTCGATGTCGCCGTAGGCGACGTTCACGTCCAAGACCTCCAGTTCCGGCTCGGTGGCGACCTCGAAGCAAATGGAAGTACGTTCAGAAGCGATATTCTACGAGCAATTCGCCGTCCGATGAGTGGCCAAGCCGATTTGGACTCGTTCGCTGACGTTTTCTCCGCCTAATCAGTTTCTCAGGGACCTGTGACTGCGATACACATTTGCGTCAGTAAATCAATACTTCAGGTATGAACGTCCCTGAGAACGTCCGGCTCGTCGGCGTCCGTGCTGAGTCTATCGAACACATCGAGACGTGGCCAGTCTTCGATGACGACGAAGACGACGAGTGAATCGCGGCGGCGAAGCACCTAAGCAGTCTTTTATCGTAAATCTGTCATATGGCAACGATTAGCCACGAACAGTGCGGTAACTGCGATACACTTCTCCTCAACCACGGTGATGAGGTATTCACCTGCCCTGAGTGCAACGAAATCTACGCTAAGACGCTAATTCGGGTCTCCCCCGGTGGGTCGCGATGATATTGCGAGCAATTGGCGCAATCGTCGTCTCGGTCCCCATCGGCGGAATGCTTGCAGGCGTCATTTCCGCTCTGGCGGGTATCTGGGCTCCTGAACTCGCGCTCGCGACTATCCCCGCGACGTTCCTCGGACTGATGGTTCTGTCCAGTTGAATCGTCGTTGAACGCCTTGTTGAACATCTTGAACATCTTTTGCGTCCACTTTCGCCCCGGGCTGACCGCACGTTTCCGCTCTAAAAATCGCACGGGCATATAGTAAACTATATGACAATAACTATCCCCCAGTACCTTGACGGTCAGAGGTATGGGGAAATCAGGTAACCCGTTTGACGAGGCGACCGCGACAACGACCGAGTGCGAAGCGTGCGGTTCGGCCATCGATACCGACGGAGCCCGGTTAGAGATTGCAGAGTATGACGAGACCGGAGCCCGAGTTGAGCAAGTGTCATTCTGCGACGCCGAGTGTCTTGGGGACGTTTACTGACGCTTACGTCGGCTCATATCTCACCTTTTCAATTGCAGGAAACGCTGTGATTCTCCGTATCAACAGCAAACCTTTGCAATAGCCATTCATCTGTCACTTTAATGAGTGATAGTAGCAGTACTCGTGGTGCGAGATGATATGCCAGTCTGACCGAGACTGCACCCGCGACCTCCTTGATGACGAATGGACGATGATGCGAACAGCAAACGGAATTAAATACTACTGTCTGGAGTGTGCCCAGATTGCGCGAGCAGGTGGTCACGAGTGAATAGCCTCTTCTTGATAACGGTCGGAATGTTCCCTCTCTGGGCGTCAGGCATCCTTTTCGTTGGTCTCAAAGCCGGTCAGATATGGACCGTCCCGTCAAGAGGAGCGACCGACGACGTGTACCGATGGATGTGATGGTGGGCGCGGTCGTGTCCGGGCTCGCCCTGCTCGTTGCATTTCTCCTCCACGAGTACGGCAACTAAGTGGCCAGATGCTTCTAGAGTAGTGACTATAATCCTTGAGATAGTACAGTAGAATGATGAGTGCCCAGACACAGGTGGTCAACGCCATCATCATCTTCATTCTCGCCTTTCTCGGGATTGCAATTCTGGGCGCACTCCCCCCTGTTGAAGGACCCTTAGCAGAGGAGGGAGCGCAACTACGAGTAGACCTCGCAGACGTAATCGTTCTTGCAGCGACCCTGCTTGGGGGATTTTCGTTCTATATTCTGGGATTATTGAGGTCCGCGCGATGACTGGATTCTTCGAGTATCTGAAAGCCCTCCTCGGAGGGATTCTCGTCCTTATCGTGGTCGGCACGTTCATCACGTCGGTCGTGAGCGTCGGCCTCGCACCTCAACCGGGAGACCCGTTTTATGCTGCGTGGGCGGTCTTGACTCAGTATGGGTGGCAGGCACTATTGTTAGTTGTCCCCGGTGCAGTGGGAGCAGCCTATGTCGTCTTCGAGATGCTAGATTCAGGTGGTTTCTGAGATGACCTTTAAGAAGTTCGTGAAGCAGATGGTGTTCATAGTGGTCTACGTACCATTCGCAACAGCCGCACTCATCTATCTCTTTTCTGGCGGAGAGTTTGGCGCAGAAGCAATGGTGAAAGCGGCAGTCCTCCCGTGGTGGCTTCCACTGATTGCTGTTCCACCGCTGCTAGTGTTGGTATTCGTCGGATTATCGAAACTGGGGCTAGACGAGTCCATCTGACTTGAAGTAAATCTTGAAGTAGGTGTCCTTCCCAATCCAGAATATCGAGAATGTCCGACGAACTAGAATCAGTCACCGCGATTATTCAGTTAATAGTCGCGGCTTTTCTTTCGCTCTATCTCTTTCACTTCTTCTCACTTTTCCCTGAGGACCTGCTTGATGGTCCATTCAGTGATGTTTTCTTGCTCTTCAGAAGTCTACCGTGGATTATAGTGGCGATGACGGTTCTTGCACTAGTTTCAATGATTTTAGAGGTGATGGACTAATGCGCATCTCCTCTTTTAAACTGCCCGCTCTACTCGAACTCTTATCGTACCAAATCGTGGTGACTGCCATTGGGTTCGCCTTGGCCGCCCGATTCCTTCAGCCACAAGTATCGGATGTTGCAGCCGCATTAGATGCCACTGCGAGTATCTTAGGTCTCCTCGCTCTACTCACGTATCGTCTGAGCAACCACGAGGAGTAATTCGTCGTGATTTCGAGTTAATGGGGTTGTTGGCTGTCCGCGCGGGTGAAATGTACGACATTTGAGGACGTAACCTCGTTAGAGGTTGTTGCGCAAATTTTGCATCATCGGCCCGACGTACCATTCGTTGTCTGATAGTTGTTGCACGTAGTCGTTATCTTCCATAAAATCGAGGACGGAGCGCACTTCGTCTTCCTCGTAGTCATCGAGGTCCTCGATGGTGATGGTCTCATTGTCGAACAAGTGGGTAGTTACGGTTGACCATATTTGGCTACGTTCTTCGCCCATGACATGGACCTGATTCCAGAAGACATGAATTTTCGCATTGGTTCGATGGTAACCCGGTGTCGTATTCTGGCGTAATACTGTGTACTGGAACACCGTTTCTCTCGCTATGATGGGCGAAAGTAGGGTGAGTGCCGTGGATGTGGGGGTCATCGTCGGTTCTACGTCTATATCGAGTGTTCCCGACACACCTCCTAATCGACTTGTCCCACAACTCGATTGTGTTGGATGGTCGAGCCTCGCTGAAACCCCGATATTCGCCCATTTTCGTGAACAAGCGCCTAGAATTTGTCAGATAGTAGATAGATATTTGAGCGTTTAGTTCTAATAACTCGCTTATGGTTCGCATTGACGACTCAGGAAAGCGGACGAAGTGCTGGCTTGACTACCCCGATGAGGTTGATGACCTCGCGACTGCCGCTCGCAGAACCGACTGGGAGCGCGACATCGCGATGAAACTGATGGGTTTCGTTGGATGCCGTGTTTCTGGAGTGGCATCGGCTCGGCCAGACGGAGTGACGTACAACAACGATGGTGATTACTGGCAAATCGAGATTCGAGGGAAGAACACAAAGGGCGGTGAGAAGACCATCCGAGACGCATACCTCCCCCGACGGGTCAAAGATATGCTGGACATCTACGCAGAGGAACGAGACATCGCAGATGACGAACCGTATGTCGATGCATCCGAATCTACGATTCGGCGTTGGGTCAAGGAATCCGCCGAAGAGATGTATGAGGAAACGGGGAATGAACGTTGGCTCTCCGTCTCCAGTCACGACCTTCGCCGGTCGTGGGCAACGCATCACCTCGTAGAGAAGGACGTGCCCGTGCGGGTGATGATGGAAATCGGTGGGTGGTCCTCGTACGAGGCCATCGAGCCCTACCTGACGAAGCCGACACCCGAAACTATTGGTCGAGAGATGCAGGCTGCCGGGCTCGTCTAGTCCCAGTTGAACTCGCCGTCGAACTCTACTATCGGCTGGTTTCGTATCTCTTCCATCTTCTCGTATTCCCTCACCTGCTCTTGGTGATGGACCCACTCGCTTGTCGTCATTCCAGTCGTCTCGATGGTCGGTTCATTCCCGGTCTGCGTTCGGTGCCCTGATGGAGGACATAGGTCGGATGTTCCTGACGGCGAACTCCTCTCTGTGATGTTCTTCGACGCCGATGGGCCACACTCGATGTACGGTCCTGTGAAGAGCCCAAAGCCGACTGAGCAGCCCAAATTCCATTCTACCATATTGTCTTACTATTCGACAGCATACCAAAAGCCTTCTCCGCCGAGTGGATGATGTCTGGGCTCGCCTGAGGCAGGCGCTCTTTTTACTTAATCGACCGTCATCGGAGATATGCCCGACGACTGGACCGAGGTCTCCACCCCCGAAGAACGAGTCCACACCATCGCGGAGTCGATGTCCGGGTCACGCACAGTAGAGTGGATAGCGGAGCAAGCAGAGGTAGACGAGGAGACCGCGCAGGTCGTGCTGGCCACGATGGTCGATGCCGGGACGCTTACCCGAGATGGCGACCGCTACGAAGTCAACGAGTACGCAGCCGTTGCGGACTACATCCGTGACATCGGTGAGGAGACCGAAGAAGGCATCCTGATTCCGTGGGAGACTATCGACGAGTTCGAGTCGCCGCCGTCCTGATGGCGTCTGCGGGTCTTGTCTAACTCTTCGCACGCACGTATAGGCTCTATTTCTTCTTCACATCGTTAAAAAGCCATTATTTGTTCCCTTTTGGGGGTAAGTATTTATACTACCCATTCTTCTATAGATGTATGAAGTCAGACAAGACTTCCGACAAGTGCGAATCGACAACCAACCACCCTACCGACGGCTACGTCTGTGACGACTGCGGCTCCGAATTCGATACGAGTCTGACGGCGTGGATGAAGACGTGGAACGCACCCGAACACGGAGAGAACGGACTCTGCTTCCGCTGCACAGGCTGTTACAATATCGGCGTCATCGTCTACGACTCCGAGGAAGGCGGCGTCAAGCGTCGCCACGGGATGGTCGCAGATGTTGCGGACGAACCCGAGTCGGACGCCGACAACATCTGGGTGGCCGCCGACGACAACGGCATCCTGATGACCGACGGTGGGCGCGACCTCGATGCCATCGACGCCGACATCCAGCACGAACTGGCTGGCTATCACGACGACATCCTCAATATCGAATCGACGACGCTCGTCCACGAGGACGACGACGCCTACTACGTCATCGCGAACTACTGGACCTTGGCGGAACTCAACGTCCCAGAGGAAGACTGGCGGCCTGTTGTCGGGGAAATCTACACGCCTGCAGTAAGCGAGGTCGCCAACGGCGAATACGGTGATGTCTCCGCTGCAGGATACCCGCTCATCCTGCGTAAGGAGGACTAACCCGTGACGGCGCAGCGAGGTTCGATTCCTCGCACGGGCTTCAGACGGTCTCTGTCACGTCTTAAAACCCGATGGAGGTGAGACAACCTATGTCAACCACAACAACGAACCAAGTCGTATCGGAACTGAACGCAATCGGCGTCGAAGAGCCGACCGTCGCCCACGACTGCAGCCGAGTCATCGACGGTGACGAAGTAACCTACACCAAGGTCTACGCAGGCTCATTCCAGAACGATTCGAAGGCCGCCCGAGCCCACTACGAGGAAGTCCGGGCAACCGTTTCCGTGGGGAGCGTCAACCTTCACCGTTCCTGCGCGAACGGGAACACGGTCCACTACCTCGTCATCATCACGCTTGACGGCAGTGATAGAGATGAGTGAGACGACCGTCCGCGACCGAGCGTGGCTCGTCGTCATCGACGCACTTCGCGAACAGGAATCAATCACGGCGACCGACGTGCAGGACCGCGCGGACGTATCCCGACCTGTTGCCCGGGGCGTTCTCCACGCTGCCGAGGAAGACGGGCTGCTCACTCGGGAGAGTGAGAGGTCGCACACCTACAAGCCCGCGATGTGGTTGATTCGTGCCGTTGAGGACCCGTCGTACCGGCGGGCCGTCGAGACGCTCATCGAGGAAGAACAAGCGACGAACGGGGCGTGATAGCAAGAGAACTATGACAGAATCCAACGACAGCAACGACGACGTATCGACCCGACAAATCCGCTGGAACGCCGAATGGCGACTCACAGACGACGAGCGCGAACTGATGGCGGCCATCGTCAACCTTGATTGTACGACGTGGGCACAACTCGATGAAGAATACGAGAGGCCACCCAGCAAACTGATGCCCCGGCTCAAAGCGATGGCGGCGAAGTTCCGCGATGCCACCGAGTACGCCGACGACATCGACTTCGAGACCTACACATCTCTCACTGGTTCCGACCGCGAGCGTGCGTTCTTCGCTCGGTCGTATGCAGGCGTCTGGGAGATGTGCTTCGAGGGAGCCTACACCGACCTCGTAGCCGAGTACACGCAGATATACGACCAGTAAGCGCCCCCGGTGACCTTTCTTCAGACTTTTCCTCGGCAGTTGCTACTGTAATTGTAGATGCTACCCTTATCGTAGCAACACTAATAGGGCATCTCCCTAAGTGTAAGGTATGGGACAATCAGATACGATGCTCTCCCCACGAGAGCAAGAGGTCCTTGAACAGATGCAGAAGACGCTGAACACCCGTTCCATCGCAACAGCGATGGACATCCGCATCAGTACGGTCCATACGTACCTGCAGCGGATTGACGAGAAGCAGCGGAAGGCAGCCGCGACGCTGGCCGCGCTGGACGACATCGAGTACGACGAGCGCCGCGCCCGGATGACTCGCGACGACGATGACGATGAGGGTGACTCCGCCCGTGATGAGACATGAGTGACAACCGCCACAACACCCGTCTAAAAGACGCTCAAGAGGAATACTACCAGAAGCACAAGAACGAGATAAATCTCTCCAAACTCCTTCAGGAAGCAGTAGAGGACCACCGACTCCGACGCACAGGCAATAAGGAACGGCTCAATCGGCAAATTGCAGAGAAGAAGGCGAAAATCACGGAGAAGGAGGCTGAAATCGATGAACTCCACTCCGAAATCGACGAACTGGAGAAGCGACTGGAGCAGATTGACGAGGCTGTCGAGAACGACTACGAGTCCGTCCGCAACCTCCTCGAAAAACTTATCCAGATTCCGCCGGAGGAGCGAGAGGCGGCTGTAAAACGGTCGGACGTACAAGTGCCGACGGTCAAAGTGATGGCCATCGTAGATGCTATCGACCTGCACTACTACGACGGTCAGAACTGGGAGAATGGAGACCGCCTCCACGCCGCACTCAACGATGCAGACATTGACGTACTGACGATGACTGACGACGAGGCAGCAGAGTACCTGACTCAGATGCTCCCCGAGGAGGAGGAAGCGTTTGAGGCGGAATGGGAGGAGTATTCCGAGGCGGACGGGGACGAGGAGAGTACCGATTAATCGGCTTGCTACGGTTTTTGTGGCACTTCCCTACAACTAACTATACAACATACACTATACATATACACACACTACTGTGTGTATACACACATCCCTACTACCTCCCTCAGACGTGACTTAATCGACAGATGTTGTAGCAAACATCCTCTGAATGTGTGTGTACACACATCGGCATACACATACA
Organism: Haloferax larsenii; assembly: GCF_024730625.1. Lineage (NCBI taxonomy): Archaea > Methanobacteriati > Methanobacteriota > Halobacteria > Halobacteriales > Haloferacaceae > Haloferax > Haloferax larsenii. Next base: position 2,326,723 of record NZ_CP078063.1, on the reverse strand, counting down.
CATCTTCACTTGTACACTCTCGCTCGGCTGCGTATCGACATATCTTGTAGTAACCCCGCCCATCCCTACGTCTCCTCACTCCTCGGGTGCTGGTCGGAACGTACGGCGCAAGATAGGCGCTCTTTTGATTGGTAATCTCGTATCTTAGATTGGACTGGCCACCTGCTACCTAACCATCCTCAACAACAGCCGGTCAGTCCAGTAGTGCCTTTCATTCTCCTCAAAAATAGAGTCCTCTGGTCCGAGGGCTGATTAGATGTCGTCCAAGAACTGCCTCCGCTGCTCCATCTTCCGCAGGTCTTCTCTCTCGTCGTAGTGTTCTTCGATGACCTTCTCCGACACATTAGCCCTCTCACTCACGTGGTCGCGACGCCAGTCCTTATCCAACCAGTGCGTGATGGCCCCGCGACGGATAGCGTGTGGACTAACGCTCCCCGGGCATTTGAAGGCACTCTGCTTGTTCTGGTTCGCTGTGCAGGTCTTCGGGTCTTCGTCGTGCGGGCAGTCGTCCGTGAGACAGGGGCGGCTGGCCCAGTAAACGTAGTTGCGGATGGTCGTGCGGCTGATGCGTCCGTGGACGGTCGTCAGTAGTGGTTCGCGCCCGTACTCGTCTTCTACGTCACGGCGTTGTGTGTCGCGCCAGTCGCGGAGCAGTCGGGCAACCCCATCGGAGATGGCTACCGGGCGTTCGCCGTTGGACTTGTTCTTCAGGGGCGTATCGCTCTCTGGACGGTGGTGCAGTTCGATGTAGGGTGTCTCCCCAAGATGGAGGTCATCGAGGTCGATGGACCGAACTCCTCCCATTCGCATCCCGGTGTGCCATAGTAGTTCCACGCACACGTGTTCAAGTGAGCAGTACTCGTACTTTCGTAGGTACTCCAGTACGTCCTCTGCGCGGTCGGCAGATAGCATCACGTCCCGAGCGTGGTCTCCCTTACTCAACGTCGGCGGGTCTATCTGTTCGGGGAGGAGCGGGTGGACGCCGTTCGCCTCCGCGCAGTGTCTGAGGTACACCCGAAGGGTGTCTATAGCGGTCTTCAGTGTCGGGCGGGCGATTGGTACGTTCTCAGGATTCTTCCCATTCTGAAACCTTCGCCAGTCTCGATACCGGATGATGTCTCTGCCCGTTACGTCGTTCAGGTTGTCGATGCCCTCCTGCTCACACCACTGTAGCCACCATTTGATTCGGCTCTTGTGCGAGCCCTCTGTCCACGCTGCGTTCTCCTCGCGCACTCGGGCCATATGAATCTCGTAGCCCTCCTGCGGGGTCATCGGCTCTAGGGGAATGGTCGGGTGTGGTTGTGCGTAGGGGTTGTCCGGGTCGATGCCTCTGTCTTGCCACGGAGTATCGTTGCTCATTGGTTGGCTCCGTGGAACCGGGTCCGACTGGGTGAGATTGCGCTTCGTGTCCGCGATGTGATGACTTGGCTTCTTGCTCCTTTTGGTCAAGGTTTTGTGAGACGCTGGAAGCGGCGAACAAAAGGTTGTGTCGCGGGTTCAAATCCTGCAGCGCCCATCCGAAATTAACGTTCTTCGGAGCCGAAATTAAAACGGCGAGCGAAGGCTGTTCCTCGTCGAAATCGGCAGGTTCGGCGATTTCTCAAAACGACCCGAAAAAGTATTTCCACAGGTTTCCTGAAACGGGTCTCCGCCGTCTGTCGAAATTCGAAGCCAAGGAGGAGGCGTGAAAGATGTCTCAAACCAGCCCCCAGAGACATCTGTGGCGGTACGTCCGCTACGTCTGCGGCAGCTGCAAAGCCTGGTGTCTCGTCGACCACGCTGAGCGCGCCGCGAAGATGCGCGAGTGCAAAGACTGCGCACGCATCCCCGCCATCGAGGACGAGATTCGGGACCACCGACTCACCTCGCTCCTGTGGGCACACCAACTGGCTGCAGAAACCACCGCAAGGACCGGAACAGCGGAGGGCGGGTCCCAGTCCGCCCGGAGCGGCCGGAAGCAGGGGCTTGCCCCTGACCCGGAAGCCGGTCCGCATGAGGCCGGCGGCCGCCGGCCGAAAACGAGTGGCGGTAAGGCCCAGTGCCGTCTGAGCGATTTCATCCGCACAGACGGGGGTTCGCGTGAGTAACGCGGGCACTCGCGCCCCCGGCGCTCACGACTCACCAGCCGCGCGTGCGATTTCTCGGAGAGACGAATGAGCGTCGGAAAACGCTCATCGTCCGAAATCGCGGACGTATGGGGCTCTCGGCTCCGCCCAGACCGATGTAAAGATACCCACTTGGTGGACTACCTGGGCGACCTCGGCCTGCTGGCCTACGGGTACGACCCGGCAGACCCGGACGACGACCTCGAACTTCGCGGGCGCGACCGCGACCGCGTACGACTAGTAAAGCGCATCTCGACCTCGCCAGAGGGGATTTATCTGCCGACGCTCGTCTCTGAGTGCATCAAGGGTCAGTACATCGGGCAGTGTGAGCGGTTCGACGGGAGCGACCCGGACTACCAGTTCGTCTACCGGTTCCTGAACGACCTCGACGGGCACGACCCCCAACTCATCGAAAAACGCCAGTCTGACGGCATGACGATGGTCACCCCGACAATTCGCCTACTTGACTTGATATCAGAAGGCATTACTCAAACAACCGGGGAAAACGACGACCTGCTGTACGACCGCCATTTCTGCGAAAACTACCTGAGAACCGCGAATAAGGTCGATGACTGGGGTCGGGACCTGCTGGAAGACTCTTTACATCGGTATCTGAAGCGCATCGAGAACTACCAACTGCTGTTCGACGTCCACTTCTGCGGGCGACGCGGCGGCGACACCACCCGCCGGATGACGAAACAGTACAACACCCGCTTCAACTCCCAGGGACGGCTCCGAAAGACGTGGGCGCGCTACAACAGCGCGCTCGAACACGCCTACGAGAAGTACGACAACGCTGTCTTGATGACGCTGACGACGGACCCCGGCACGTACGACGACCCGACTCGACCTGACCCACGCTCGCTGTACGACGGTATCTCGTCGATAAACCCGAACTTCAATCGGCTCCTCTCGTACTTCGACTCCGACCCGTCGACGAAAGACGACACCAGGAAGGACGGCGTTCCCAGCTGGTCACCGGCGCTCGACGGCAAGGTGACCGGGCGACCTCGCTACCGGCCACCGTATCTGAAAGCTCTGGAGTTCACCGAGAAGGGCTACGCGCACCTGCACGTCCTGATGTTCGACGTACCGACCCGCGAGAGCGACGGGATGCCGTTCCTGATAGACAAAGCGGAGCTAGAACGGAAGTGGAAGGACTACGGTCAGGGCCAAATCGTCGACCTCTACCCGCTCGTGTTTCGGGATGACCTCGACGAAGTCGGGAACTTCGGCACCAAAACGCTCGTCGACGACGACGGCGACGAGTTCGAAGTACCGGTTTCGAAAGGGTTCGTGGACTGGTACCGCTACGGCGACCACGACCACGGCGAAGAGTGGATAGCGAAGAACGCGAGGTCTCACGACCTCATCGAGTTTTACGACGACGAGAGCGGCGAGGACGGCGACGAACAGATGCAAAGCCGGACGGCTGGCGCGTACCTCGGAAAGTACCTCTCGGCCACCTTCGGTTCCCTGCTCGAAGCCTCCGAGTCGTTCGAGGATGCGAAAGAGTCGGATTCGTACGCGGACAAGGCGGCGACGTGGAAACTCGGCCTCTACTGGGCGACCGGTAGGCGATTCTGGTCCATCTCGCGGGACATCGAGAAAGCGATAGAGAGACCCGAACACCTGCAAGACCCGGATGTTCGGCACGCCGTTCGAGAGCTCTCTATCGACTCTCTCCATCTCGCGTGCGATGGCGCGACAGTCGATGACCTCGACCTCGACGACGTGGTGACTCCAGGCGTAGAATCGACGCTCCCGGAGAGCGCCGATTTCTACTGCCATATCGACTACTTGGGTTGCTACGCCTACTGGGATATGCCGACAGCGGACGCGACGGCTACGAATCTCGAACACGTCGAAGATTACGTTGCTTCGGGCGGCCAGCCCGAATACCCCGATGTCGGCGGCGAGAAACCCCCGCCGGTAGCAGACGTGTGGGGGTGATGTAGGCACCTACTGTCCGGTGATTCCACTTTCACACGGCTGGTAGGTACGACTAGTACCTACTAACGGAGTAGTCTAGTTGTAATGGCGTCTGAACCAATGTCGTTCGACGACTTCGAAGAAACGGAAGTCGAAGACGACTACGACGACGGAGTAGAGGAAATCAAGTTCGAAGTAGACGAGCCGGTCATCGGCGTTATCGTCGACATCGACCGCGACGTGGGACCGAACGAAAACGACGTGATTCACCTCGCCCGCGGCGGCGACCTCGGTGACCGAGTGAAGTTCTGGTCGAACGGCCAGATTCGCCGGACCATCGACAAGAAGGGCCTCGGCAACGGCAGCTGGCTCGCGGTCAAGAAGATCGACGAGACGCGCACCTACGAGTACGAGACCGACGACGGCGAGACGGAAGAACGCGAGTACCACGTCTTCGACGTGAGGGGCGAATAATGGCGTCCAGATACTCGAACGGTCTGAGCGGCCTCGCATCGGACTACGCGATGCTGCGGACGATTCCGGCGATGCTGTCGGTCGTGTTCGTTGCGACTGGCCTGTACGCCTTCGGCGGCGTCTCGGACATCACGCTGACGTGGCTGTCGAACTACACGCTCACGACCGAACACGCGACACTCGGTAGTGTTGCTGTCTACCTGCTGGCGTTCATGTCCAGCGAGACGAAGTCTCTCGAACACTACGAGATGTGGGAGGCTGGTTTCATCGTCGCTACCCTTGCTTCGGTTCTCGGGTGGCAGTACGTGACTGAGTTCAAGGACTTCATGCTCGGCCTCGGTGACCCGTTAGGCGCTCAAATCGCCTTCGTCATCACCATCGTCGGTTGGGCAGTCGCTGTGAGGTAACCTGACCATGACGTACAATTTTCGGCTGACTAAGTCCCAAGCAGTCGCGGCACTCGGGTACTCCGCGGCTCTGTTTGCCGGGGTCTCCCAGTTCATCGCAGGTGGTCTCTGATGAACCTCGGCTCCATCCTCACGTACCTCGGAGTCACCTCGACCTCAGGCGCGGTGTACCTCGGTTTCGTTTATGATGACGTGGGTGCAGCGCTCGCCGTTGCTGTTGTTGCGATACTCGCATTCGGCGTCCGGTTGTCGATTCTCGACCTCGACCTCGGGCCACGGTCGGACCGTGTGAGGAGCTTCGTGCAAAAGGGCGCTGCGCTCGCTGGCGTCGGCCTGCTCGTCACGACCGCCGCAACCAGTGGTGTCGTGCCGGGCGTCTCTCCAGTTGGTACCGCTTCCGCTGAGTGGGTCGAGTGTTCCATCACTGACCCTCTCGTAGGGGCAGCTTACAACACCATCATAGGTGCTGACTCGGGCTGCCGTTGGGAGTCCGGTGGTCAGACCGACGTGGAGAACCTGACGGCTACGGACGCCTACGCGAACGGCCTCGCGCTCAAAGACTCGTCAGACTCGTACCTGACGCAGACTGAGAATTTCGTTGAAGACACCCGGACGGTCGCCTATACGAAGGCGAAGATATCGCTCATCAACGACATCAACAACGGAACCAACGTCTCACAAGCGAAGAACAACGCGAACGAGACTGTTGAGGACTACTACTCGCAAATCGAGCGAAACATCATCGCCGACTGGAACCAGAAGACGCTCCAGGCTGAGTACCTCACGAACACGTCGCTTAACGTCTATCCGTACCACTCAGGACACTACGGCGGCGCTACATCGTCGATGAACTCCGATTACCGAGAACTCGGATTCGGTGGCGATGCAGCCGACCAAGGACGTGGTTGGGCGAACTACACCTTGATGAATGGGTCGAACGTGTCGGTTCGCTACGTCATTCACGACCACGGGACGTTCAACAGCGGTGAAGATGCGCTTTGGGCACCTGACGAGAACGACGTTGACGTATCCACGTTAGCCATGTTGGACGCAATCGCCATCGAGGACCCAAACAACACTTCGAACCTCCCGCATGTGCTCGACCGAAACCGAATCGCTGCCGTCATCGACGACCTCGACGCGCAAGCCTCGCAGGTTAAAAGTAACATGGGTCCGGTCGCAGACGGGTACTACGCCGAGTATCAGGCCGGGGACATCAACTCGACGGAGCTTGCGATGCTCGACCCGAGTGTTATCGCCGCCGAAGCCTCCACGGACCTCAACAGTACGGGCTACTACTCGTACGCCGCGGTTCAGTTGGCTGCGATTGGGGCTGAAGGTTCGCTCAACACGTCGCACAACCTCACAGTGAGTGGTGGTGCTTCAAACGTTACGTTCGACGGGACGCTGTTCTACTCCGGTGACGATGCCCCTGCCGGATGGGACACTAACACGACTTACAACATGTCGTCCTTCAACGGGACGTTCTACTTTGTCGTCTCGCCGTCGGACGTGAACAATTCCTCGTACATGACGGACCTCTCAACCCACGGGACCCACTTCACCATCAATGAAGCAACAAACGCCGCCACTGGTGAGTCGTTGAACACGACGACTATCCACAAATACGTCTACGAGGACACCAACGCGACCGCGTTGCAGTCTCAAATCGACCAACTGCAAGAGCTGCGTAACTACTACGAGACGCAGGCGTCTGGTGGTAGTTCGTCGGGGGGTATTAACACGAAACTCCTCGGTGGCGCGCTTCTCGTCGGTGCTGCTGCGGTACTGCTGATTCAACGGGAGGGGAGAAAGTGACATGCTGACTTTCGTCCTGAAACTAATCCCGATTGGACCTGCTGTTGGTCTACTCGTCGTTGCTGGTGCTCTGCAGCTTGTCGGCGTCGACGTGCTCGGGATGGCATCGGACTTTGTGCTCGACCTGCTCGGGGTACCCGACTGGTCGGGCTGGTTCGATAGCCTGCTGTAGCGTTTCTAACTCCCCCAACCCCTACCCGTATGACCCGAACACTCACCATCATACTCATCAGTTGCATCGCTCTGCTGCTCGTCGCTCCCAGTTCGGTCGTCGCACAAGAGGACTCAACCGCGACCGCGTCTGCTCCGACAGAGACGACGACAGCCGCGGCTCCGTCCACGGCTTCGGAGTCGTCGAACGAAACGACCTACTTCGGCGACGTGGCCGGTGACCCACTGCTGCGCATCGTCGACGCGGAATACCGAGATGGTACCGCTATCATCACACTTGAGGCGGACGCTCCGCGGTTGGTGACGGTGACCGCGCCGACCGGCTCGACGTCGGCTGGCGTTGCCTCGGGGAATATCGTTCGTCGCTCCGTTCCGGAAGGACGTTCGACGATTCGAATTACCTCACCTGAACCGCACGTTACGTTGACCACCTCAACCAGCATCTCGAACAACAAGTACACCGAAATCCGGTTCGAGGATGGTTCATCGCTTATCTCCGGTCCGTTCACCGGCAAGGACGTGCGAGACGCAGCAATCGGCGGGGCGCTCGGAACCTCGTTCGGTGCGCTCCTGATAATCGTGCGGCGACGGTTCGGCCTCCACAGAGGCATGGAGCGTGTCGCATGACTGACGAAACTCCTGAAAGCGGAGCTGCGTCTGAGCGCGATACTCCCGAAGAACCGGACATGTCGGCGGCCTCGACGACGGTCGCACCGGACCCAGAAGCCGGGCGACTCGTAACAGCGTTCGTGTGGGTGATGCGCTACGGCGTTCACCTCGCGGTCGCTGGCGGCCTGCTGCTCGTCGGCCTCGTCCTCGTCTTCGACGTCCACATACCGCGCTCGCTGCAAATCATCGGCCTCACAGGTGGCCTCTCGGCGGTCATCGCCGGACGCTGGGTCGGCGGGCAGGCCGTCGACCTGATGGGCGGCCCGCAGATGATGTGGCTCGTCGACGTCGACCTGCTCGACCGCGACGGCGCGGGTGTCTACACCTGCCCGACGCCGCGGTGGTCCGAGTGGACAGTCGTCGATGGACAGCTGTGGTGGGCGACGCCGAACCTCGCGTTTGGCCGCGGCGTCGACCTCGACGCGCGGGAAGTCGCCGGGACGTGGGTCGGCTCACTGCCGGACCCGGTGCTGGCGCGGGCGCTCGAATACCTCCGGTACAACCGCAAGCAGTTGGAACCGAAGGCCCGGAAAGGCGAATCGCTCGAAATCAACTCCTTCGCTATCGTCCGAGCGGCGGCGGTCAAGACCGTGAAACACGTCGTGCGGACGTTCGAGAAAGGCGCGCTCCCGGACGACGGCGAGGCGCTTCACTCGGAGATTGATAGCGTGCTCGAAGACTTCGACCTGGACGGCTCGGATTCCATCTTCGACGAAGACCCGACCGAGTGGGCACCAGGCGACGGCGACCCGGCACCGGACCCGCTGGCCGACCTCGACCAGCGACGGAAGCAACACGCGGCCAACGGTGAATCAGAATGAAACTCGAACTCGAACTCTCGACGCGCGAACAGTACATAATCGCCCTCTCGCTGTCGGTCGGCATCGTCGCTGGCCTGTGGTTCGGTATCCTGATGATACCGCCGCGGGCGCTCGACGTGCCGATGCGCTTCCTCGAGGACGGTTCGGTGTCTGCGTCGTACTACCCGGTGACGAACACGCACCTGTTCATCTCGGCGGCGCTGCCGCTGGCGACCGCGTACCTCGTGCGGAACCACGCACGGGACGACGAGACGGACGACGCGGACGAACTCACGCCTGACCGCTCCGACGGTGACGGAGATGGGCGCGACTGCGCTCACGACCTCGACGGCAGTTCGACCCGCGAGTTCGGCCCGCATCCCCTTGACGGTGGTGAGTCCGCGTGACCGACGAACGACTGCTGACGGCGGCGAAGCTGTACGAACAGGTGCGCGGGCGCATCGACGGCGACCACAGACTGCTCGACCACGCGGGCCTGCCGGTCTCGCAGGGTGACCACGCGAACCTGTCGTTCCTGAACTCGCTCGACCTCACCGAGGACGACGAACTGGCCGACTCGTTCGCAGAAACCTCGCTCGGTCGCCTCGTCGATTCGTCGCTTCGGACCCAAGCCGCGACCCGCGCGGTCCAGTCGTCGCACGCGACCGCGCTTTCGTACCTCGTCGGCGTGACTCAACAGGACCTCGACGCCAGTTCGCTGACGCTCCCGCTGCGGCTCGTCGACGAACTCGAAAACGGCGGTGGTCTCACGACGATCACCGGCGCGGGGAACCCGAACACGGGAAAGACGAATACGATGTTCCTGCTGAACGGCGACCTCGCGCGGGCGCACTTCGGTGATGACCTGCTGGTCATCTCGAACGTGGGGACGTGGGACGGCGCGGACATCGTGGTGCGGTCGATGTACGACCTGATGGACGTGCTGCTGACCCACCGCGAGCGACCGAAGACCGTCACTATCGACGAAGGCTCGACGCACTTCGACGCTCGGACGTTTAGCCGAGAAGTGGCGTCCCAGTGGACGCCCGCGATTAAGCGGTTCTCGAAGCTCGGCGTCGAATCGGTCGGCGTGGTGAGTCACACGGGGAAGGACGTCCACCCAGAACAGAAACGACTCTCGACGCTGTCGTTCTATAAAGAGGCGCAGGACGAAGTGACGTTCTACCGCGACTGGGACGCCGATTCAGACTCGCCCGATGGTGAGCTGTTCGGCGGCTCGCTCGTGAACCTCGAACCGACGTTAGAGAAGTACGACCCGGACGACGCCGCGCCGTGGGCGTGGAACCTACCGAGTGACCTGTTTCAGGAGCAGTTCGAAGACTGGGAGGAGTTCCACGAATTACTTGAGAGAATGAAATAAGAATATCAGAGCAGTTTATAAGATGGTGTCACCCCATCTATGCTCTTCTTGCCTTTCTTCACTGAAGTTTTCTGGCACGATACTAAAACTCGTATCAAGTCCACCCCTGATATCAGACGTAACTGCCTCTTCAAATGATTCGTACCGCTCTGCATCCACTACTATATCAATCACATTACGAATTCTCAATGTTTCTTCCCATGGTTTGTCGGCCTTTACCTGTAGCCCTCCAGATGGTTCGGACTCTATCCCTAGGTTTGATTCAATCGGAGAATAATATGTGACAAAAACTCTAATTCTAAACAAATTATAGGCATCTGATGATTTGTCAGACTCCTTTAGATCGTCCAATAGTGAATTTTGAGCCTCTAAATATTCTACTCGACTCGGGAAATATTGGGATGTATTCACATATATCTCTGAACTAAACTGCCCGCTCTCCTCCGGGACTAGTATGTTCCTATTCATTTCTTCGCTTGAATATTTCAATAAGCGGTCAACGTCGTGGAAACCCACATCACTATGGATTCTGCTTAAATTCGACCAATCTACTGTTCTCACCTTGTCTAATTTGACTACATACCCAATATTGGATGCAGTTCCTTTCCCAACATTTGTTAGATCAAAGCGAATCGAATTGTCGTTGACTTTCCAGCGATTGACTATTATCCGTGGTATTTGTTCGAACTCCATCAGTCCTTGTTGTCTTTGTTGTATTTTTGTCTGTGTTTTTTGAATCCCTGACAATTTAGAATATAATACAACAAGGACAAAGCTGAGTACGACAGACCCAATCGAACCTGCACCAGTAAGGAGTGTCTCAAAGGAATATTCCGTTATTTCAGATGTATATAGTGATAGGGGGAACAAAAGTAGGATACTAACAAATACGGCCAGCAAAAATATATTGTCTTCAACCCATCCCCACTTATCTATTAATTGCGACCAAATAGACGGTCCAATCTCGTTCTCAATTTTGTCACGTAGTGTTTCAAGTTTCTCCATTTGAATGTCAATTGCCACTATCTACGTTTCAATATTCTCACTACGCAACCCACCCATCCACCCGCCCCCTTTACGGGTAAGGGTGGTGGGTGCTTGCTCACTCGCTGTTCTCTAACTCGGCGGCGTCGATCTCCCCGGCGAGAAAGGCGCGACCTTTCTCAGAGAGTCGGTAAATTGCTCGCTCCTCGTCGTGGTACTCGACCAGCTCGTGTTCAAGGAGGGTCCCAAGGTGTTCGCGTACGGTTGTCCGTGCGTAATCGGTGTTCTCTGCAATCAGGGCTGGCGTAAGAACGAGTTCGTCGTTCCCCTCGTTCTGCAGTCGCTCCAGTATCGACCTGTCCGCAGGCGTCATCCAGTCGGCAAGAGGAACGCGCATGGATTACAACTACATTGATATAGTAAATCTATTTTCATCACTACGAACTTCGTATTAATTTGTATCTAAAACCTTCAGAACTGTGGGTAAGTATTAAGTCACTCACCTACAGTCCTGTTGGTATCGGAAGCTACACGCGACGTTGACTGTTGTTCAGTCGGCGTCAGAAGCGGACCCGGTGCGGACACACCGGCCCGCGGTGGCTCCCGTAATCAAGGTACGGAAGCATGTTTGCCTACACGACTCGGGCTATTGAAGCCCCACGACCGACGATTGGCTGCGAACTCCTAGAAAAAACCATCACTTTCGCTCAAGCGTACACTTTCACTCCGCGGTCATGGCTCAGTGCTTTAAGAGAACGGCTCGAACGGCTTACCCGGCTGACGGTCCCCTTCGAGGGCGCTCACCGTACCAAAGTTAGCGCCCTCGACCCGGACCGCGGCCTCACAGTGGAAGCCATGATTAGATTCACGCACCCCGATTGTAAGCGTAGCGAATGGACCGGAAGTGGTGTGGCCCCGGAGGTGGTTCGATGAGCGTAAAACTCGAACCTCTCGAACCTGAGCTGGCCGTCCAGATGTACCTGGACGCTCGCCGGGACGAACTCGCAGACTGGACACTCAAATCTCACAAGTATCGACTCTCCGCGTTCGTCCAGTGGTGCGAAGAAAACGACGTCGGCAACCTGAACGACCTGAACGGTCGGGACCTGTATCGGTTCCGGGTATGGCGGCGTGAAGGGAACTTCGATGCCGACGACGGCGAAGAACCGAAGGAAATCGCCCCGGTCACACTCAAGTCGCAGCTGACGACGCTCCGTGCGTTCCTCCGGTTCGCCGCGAACGTGAACGCTGTACCTGAGGACTTCTACGAGCGCGTTGCCCTGCCGAAGATTTCGGGGACCGACGACGTGAGTGACTCGACGCTCGAACCGGACCGGGCGACGGCCATCCTCGACTACCTGTATCGCTATCACTACGCCTCGCGGAAACACGTCGAATTCGCTCTGCTGTGGGACACTGGTGCTCGCATGGGCGCGATTCGTGGCCTCGACCTGCGCGACCTCGAACTCGACAGTCGAACGCCTACTGTTCGGTACGTCCACCGCCCCGAACAGGGGACGCCTATCAAGAACGGCGAGAGGGGCGAGCGATACAACTCGGTCTCTGACCGGGTTGCCGAGATGCTACAGGCGTACATCGACGGCCCGCGCGTCGACGCGAAAGACGACTTCGGCCGGCGTCCGCTGCTGACGACGCACCACGGGCGCGTGTCGGCGAGTGCGATTCGGCAAGACGTGTACTCGGTGACTCGCCCGTGCTGGATTAATGAAGGCTGCCCACACAACCGCGACCTCGACACCTGCGAGGCGGTGGACCTGAATCACGTCAGTAAGTGCCCGTCTTCGCGGTCTCCCCACGACGTTCGGAAGGGGGTGGTTACCCTCTATCGACGCGAGGAAGTGCCAAGACGAGTGGTGTCTGACCGCCTCGACGCGAGTGACCACGTGCTTGACAAACACTATGACAAGCGTGGCGAGCGCGAGCGCGCTGAACAACGCCGGAATCATCTCCCGTGGTAAGATGACTGTCATTTCCCCAACCACGATACCGGACGGAGTTTATATACCCCGGTTCCGGAACCCCTGCAGCGCCCATGATTCTTCCGCGAACAACGTGAGCGGAGAATCATCTCCGCGAAGGATTTGAACTAGACCGAGGTTCTGCGCGAAGCGCAGGTTCTCGGGCGTAGTTCACAATCCTGCAGCGCCGGTTCGAAACACGTCTTTTTGGATACACTACCCTGCTCGAAGTGGATTCGTGCGAGTAAGTGACTCTCGACGTTGTCGTTCCACAAAGAGAAACAGGACGAAGTGACGTTCTACCGCGACTTGGACGCCGATTCAGAATCGCCTGATGGTGAGTTCTTCGGTGGTTCGCTGGTTAATTTGGAACCGACGTTAGAGAAGTACGGCCCGGATGATGCTGCGCCGTGGACGTGGAATCTACCGAGCGACCTGTTTCAAGAGCAGTTCAAGGACTGGAAAGAGTTTCATGAGTTGCTTATTCAGAACTCACCGTTGTCGTGAAATGACTACCTAGATTTATAATCAATAATTCAACTATTATGTGTATGTACGAACTCACCTATGGGCGCGCAAGGCTCGGAAAGTTTGACTCTCTTGAAGATGCCCAAAATGAGAGAGATAGATACCATTCCAGAGATGATGTCAAGCCCGAGTTACTCAGAATTTGGACATACGAACCAATCAAACCAAATAATGCAGAAATCTCGATGGGACTTGATGGACTCACAATTGAAGATATCAACCGTGCCTTAGTCGACGAAGGAAGTCAAATCTGACACCTCTGAGAGATTGTAGTGTACCGCTATACCCCCTCGGAAATCGACTACGAACGCGCCAACCACCAAGCGAAGGTCCAAGACCGAAAGAACCTCGACGTAAAGCGAATCGGGAACCTCGGAGAACTCGCATTCGAGCAGTTCTGCCGTGAATACCTCCCCGTTGACCTCTGGGAGTGGAAGAACGAAGAAGCGATGCGGCGCTGCAATCCTGAAAGTTTCTCGTCGTACGACTTCGAAGTATTCGGCTACGAGGTTGACGTAAAGACCTCGCGCGACGTGTCGGCGTTCCTCCCCGAAACACTGCTCGACAACGACCCAGATGACGATATCATCGTGATGGTCTGGCGCCGAGACAAAGAGGACAGTCTCATCATGCTCGGCTGGGAGCGCACCGAGACGCTGAAATCGAAAGCGGCGTCGCAGGAGAAGTATTCCGGCGAAGAACCTGAGAAACTGGACCACCTCGCAGCGCGGCCGATGAACGAACTCATCGACCTCGGTCCGAACACCGCCTACATGAACCAGAAGCCGGAGAATCCGTTCTCGCCCGGCGACCGCGTGAAGAAGAAGGGCGACGATGACGCGTCTGTCGCGGTCGTCGTGGAGGTGCTACCGCCGGAGCAGAACACGGGCGCGTACGGTGTGCAGATGGAAGGCGAAGCGGTCAGCGTGGCGTTCCCGTCCAGCCTCGACGAAGGTCCGGGGAACTGGGAAACGATTCACCCGGCGCTGTATGCCTCGTACTGCTACGACCAGAATATCAGGCTCTACACGTACAAGCACTCGAATCTGGTGTTTGCTGAGGACGAGTAGCTTGAAACGACGTTAAGAAAATAAGATTCGGACGACGCCGCGCTGTGGGTGTGGAGTCTACTGAGTGGTCTCTTTCAGGGGCAGTTTGATGACTGAGTGAGTTCCATGAGGTTCTGCTAAACTCAAGCTCTGACTACTGGTTAGTGAGTAGAGTTAATTATACAGCTGGATCTCTAATTTCATGAGATCATCTAGGAACAGCGTTGGGTTGTCGAAGTAATCTACAGAGTCAAAGCTTGTATAGAAGATTGGACTTGGTCCATTTTGATTCGGAAACTTCCTAAGCTCTGAGAATACCGAATTGACGGCATTTTCACCGATTGTGTTCTCACTCATTACTTTGCGGACACTACTGTCCAAATTAACATGTGCTGACTCAGTCCCTATCGAGATCCCGATGAAAATCAGGACCATTGTAAAATGATATGTGAGGTCAAAGTTCTCAATTTTTGCAGATTCAATTGCTAATTCTTCAAGTTTTGAAAGAATCGTCTGTTCAATCTTTAGAGTGAATGTGCGTTCTACCGTCCCCTTTCCTCGCATTTTGAAAATTGAACTGGATACACTTTGGAACCCATCTTCAAAATGGTTGAAACTATGTTCATATTCCAGTAGGTCTGCGCTCATGTATTTGGGGTCACCATATCCAATTTCACTCATCGGGACTGTTGTCCCGTGGTTCTTGACATATACAATCCAACCATCTAATAGGATTCTAACTAAAACATCCACAACGGTTGTGCCATGTGGCGAGAATGGCTTGAAATCTTCAGAAAAATCAGAAACCAACAAAGAAATTGCATTTGTGGTCATTCCAATTGTTCGGCCTATATCCTTCTCTGAAGCACTAGTCAAAATATCATCATACCTTATCCAAGTTGACTTGGCTAATGTATCTCCAAGCATATCTGGAATAATCCTTGTGCTCATCTGATGAAGAGAGCTTACAGAATTGGTGGCTAACCTTTCAAAATCATTGTCAATAGCATTTTGCGCAATATCTGCTAAGCAGTTCGCAACATTGTCGACCATCTGTCTGTCAGCTCTGTCGATCGCAAGTTCACCTATTCTTTCTAATTCATCAACAACACCAAGTGATAAAATCAAGATGCTAGCTGCGGTGGTGTCATCAGATCTAGAAAGTGCCGTTTCGAATACAGTCTTAATTGAGTCTGTCAGGGCTTTAGTGACTACCCTCGAATTCTGGAGATCACTTGATTTCACCGCTTCTCGGGTAGTTTCAAATTGGTTGTAAAATGGTCTTGATAGGTCGTCGCTACGAATCTTTTTACTAAGCGAATCCCACGTGATCGACTTTTCGATTAATTTTGCAATTCTATCTGGCTGTGCCCGCCCAACCATTTCATCTTGAACTAGGAATAGCGTGAGAAATGATAATGTTGCGAAAGATATCGACGTGAATAATACTATGCTACTTATCGCTGTATCTTCCCCAATAGATTCATAGAATGTCATACTAATAACATCAATGAGAATCGAGAGTCCAAAGACCGAAACAATAACTGCGAAGTTGCTATCTCCAGCTTCAAACTCTAGTACTCGTGGAGAATAGCGGTCTGAAATTAACTGACTTGCAAGAACATAAATTGCAACAATAATACTCAGAAGAGTCGCTTGTACTGCGGCAAGTGTACTGAAAACCTGAGACAATGATGCTGGAACGTACCCTGTAATTCCCCCTACAAAAATGCCAATTGCTGAGGATAAAAACACACCCGCGAACAACTCACGTCGGTCCATCATCCGACAAATAATCTGAGATCTGATTATATCTGTGGTTGTCAGTCTAGTTTTCCCGATGTTCCTCACTTACCCACCCATCCACCCGCCCCCTTTACGGGTCAGGGTGGTGGGTGCTATCTCACTCGCTTTGTTCCAACGTCGAGGCGTCGATCTCCCCCGCGAAATAGACACACCCCTCCGTAGAAGTCCGGGAGTACCTGCGCTCGACCTCTTCGAGTATCCCCACTTTGCTGAGTTTACTCATTCGTCTGGAAACCCAGTTTCGACTGTAATCGAGCACCCACGCCGCGACAGGGTTCGCAACGTGCTCTCTCCCGGAAAACCCGCGAGACTGACCAACAGCCAACTCGACACCACGCCACCGGGCTACTCTTCGAGCAGTCCCATATCTTCCGTGACGAGGTCCGCAATTTGCTCTGCGAGTTCGGGTTCGACCGTGGCGACCGACTCGCCGTCGTGGCGGGTCTCGTTGTGTCGTTCGAGGAGGTCTGCGAGGTCGGAAAGCGGAACGCGGGTTCGCGTGCCACAGTCGTCGCAGACAATCGGAACAGTCGGGTCGTCGCTCGAATCGAGGCTCATGTAAGTCGCTCGTCACCGATTCGGTGTAAACAGGTCGGTTCGTCGGTCGACTTTGAACCTCACTTTCGTCGATGCCGCAGAAGTTGCAGACGGAGACACGACTAGCCACTGTGGTCTGAATGCCAGACAGGGACGGGGGAGTGGCTGCGAAGCCCCCCGTCGTGTCAGAAGAGGCCGAGGATTATCTGCAGTATTTCGAGACCGGCCTTGGCTACGTCGAGCCAACTTGCAAGCACGAAGGCTGGAATCAGTGGCAGTGCGAGCGTCAATGCATTGAGTTTGGATTCTTGCATTGCATTTCCAGCCAGTGGCTGCTACCAGTTAATTATTATCAGATATTTAATCCTTTCTCACAGCCATGAATCGGACAGGAAAATTCGACCGGAGTTTTAAGTTATCAACTGTTAGAAGTTTTGGAAAATCCAAGAATAGCGAAACGTTTTTAATTAGATTTTTCACCGTGAGATGGGGTGCACGTCCAGTGGCGACGGCGGAACCTCGCTCCCATAACGTTCAATATGTAGTTTGAATACAATTGGGATGTTGTCATGAAAGACGACAACGACGACTCTGGATTGGTCGACGACTCGACGCGACGAACGGTCCTCAAGACTGGCGCAGCAGCGGGGATTGGGATGCTTAGCGTTGGCGCGAGTACCGGCAGCGCCGCCGCATCGAGTGGCCCCACGGCCGTCATCAACGCCGACTCGCTTCCGGCCGAACAGGGCGACGAGATTACGTTCGATGCGAGCGAATCGAGCGCACCCGCCGGAATCCAGTCCTACGAATGGTACGTTCGCAACAACGAGACGCAGGACGACTTTCTCTCCTCGCCGTGGAAGACCGGCACGACGTTCACCGAATCGTTCGCGGACAGTCCGTTTTCGCTGAAACTCGTCGTCACTGACAACGACGGGAACACGGACAGCACGCGACTGGATTTCATCGCACACCAAACGGTCACACCGACCGCACGCATCACCCGACTTCCTGAAGCACCGGACAACAGCGGGCCGATTACCTTCAGTGGCCGACTCTCGGCAGCGCCGCGTGGCACTATCGAGTCCTACGAATGGTACGTCCGAAACCACGAGCACCAAGACGACTACCTGTCTTCGCCGTGGAAGACCGGCCCGACGCTCGTCGAGCAGTTCGCCGACGACAACACGTTCTCGCTGAAACTCGTCGTGACCGACTCACACGGCAACACGAGCGCTACTGAAACGACGTTCACCGTCTAACACCGGGGAACACGGGGGCTGAGTCCCCTCCCTCCGTGTCCTCCCTCGTCCCCTCTCTCGTCCCCTCGTCAGAATCTGCCTTTGAATAGCTGGGTCACGTCCAGACCGATATCGCTACCGGACGGTTTTCGTCACCCAGCCAGACGGCCCGCTCGGGAACGGCGACGACTTTGCTTCGGGTTGGAGTGCGCCCGTGCCGTCGGTGGCGCGGACGACGACTTCGTGTTCGCCCTCCGGCGGGTCGTAGGTGTGGGTCCACTGTCGCCACACGTCGGCTCCGGGAAGCGGGTCCGAGAGTGTGGCGTCGACCCACGTGTCGCCGCCGTCGGTCGAGACTTCGACGCGGTCGATACCTCGAACGCCCGCGTAGGCGTGGCCACCGACTTGCTTGCGGCCATCGTCGAGCGTGTTGATGACGTGGAGTTTCGCGACCGTGTTGACCGGGCCGGTTCCGTGCCAGCCGCGTTCTTCCCAGTAGCCGTCTTGCTCTGCTTCGAGAATCTCGATTTCGGTGAGCCACTTGACGTTGATTTCGCCCCAGTGGCCGGGGATGAGTGCCCGCGCGGGGTAGCCGTGGCCGCGGGGAAGCGGCCCCCCGTTCATTCCGATGGCGAGAAACCCGTCTTGGAGGGCTGAAAGCGGGAATTCTTCGTAGAACCCGTCGGCGGCGCGGAGCATCACACAGCAGCCTTCGGGGAGGCCGGCGGGTTCGACGAGGTCCATAATCGAGACGCCAGTCCACAGCGCGTTGTCCATCTTCTTCCCGTTGAGTGCCTCGCCGACACAGCGCAGCGAGACGAACTGGTGGTCGACCTCCATCGCGAGGATGTCCTCGTACGAGTAGGATAGCTCTCGGTCGACCGTGCCGGTGACAGTCAGCGACCACGAGGCGGCGTCGAGCGTCGGGTCGGTGGAGTTGATGTCGACCTCGTAGAAGCGGTCGCTCACGAGGGGTTCGAGCCCCGAGACGTCGAGGGATTTCTCGGCCGCTTCCGCGAGGAGCGGTTCGACTTCGGGAGCGGCCCACGGTTGGATTCCTTCGAACGTCGGTGGGGAGACCTGGGTCGATTGCTGCGAGCCGAGTACGTAGCCACCGATGCCGAGCGAGGCTGCACTCGCAACCGCTGCGAGCAGACGTCGGCGGCCTGCAGAGAGGTCGGAAGCCCGGGACGTAAGCGACGAAACGGGTTGACTCCGGCCGAGGTCGGAGAGCAGAACCACGGTTCCGGTAGCGACGCCCGCGACGACCGAGGCAGTCGGTGCGGCGGTAATCCCGACCGAGATGAGTGCGGCCGTCGCGGCCGCGACGACGCCAGCGATGGGATACGCCGTGCGCTGTCCGACGGCCTGTCCGAGTAGTGCCGCGACAGCGAAGACGGTGGTCGAAAGGCCCACCGCGAGGAGGACGTTGAGCTGGCTCCCCACGTCGCCAAGCACGACGATACTGAACGTGATGAGCGCACCTGGAAGCGTTCGGGCCATGAATCCCGCAATCGGGCCGGCGATAAACGCGGGGGTGAACGCGGCGACAGCAAACGACCCTGCGACGCCCGCGACGCCGGCGAGAAGTGCGACGAGCACTGATTCGATGCCGGGCAATCGGTCGGTGACAGGGTGTGTTGGATGGGACATTGGCGACGGTGAAGCTGACGTGTGTCTGTGAGCGGAACCCAGTGTGTTTGCGGCCGAACACCGAATTCACTACTGTGCAGGTGTATACTCGTCCAGAAATCTACTTGAGCTCTTTTCCAACTCTCTTCCAACTCTCTGTCCAATTCGGCGTGGTGCGTTCGGACAAGCGAGCTAGCCGGTCTCGATACTGTCAGCCCGACTACCAAGAATGCTGCACTGAAGAAAAGATTCATACTGGGCCGGGAAATGCCGGTGGTAAGAGAATGAAACGCTGCTCACACCCGGGCTGTTCGTGGCAGGCTATCGCCCCGTCTGCGGATGCGGCGATGGCGCAGTATGCCGAGCATCTCGTCGAGGCCCACGCGAAGACCGTGGAGGCGGACATCCCGGACGGGATGGTCCAAATCAAACTCCAAGAGGACGGTGAGTGGATTACGACGACGTTCGAAGAGGCACGGGAACTTCACGACTCGTTCCACGACCACTGAAGACGGCGGGGACGGCGAGTACCACTGCGGAGTCACCACTAAAGCCACTTGCATGGGGCAGTGCAGCTAGCCGGTTACTGCGTCGAGGAATCGTTCTTCAGCGTCTCGCCCCGGGTCGAACATGCTGCCGTCGCGCTCGCTCGCCAGCGATTCTTCGACAGTCCGTTCCATGGCCACCGCTGGCGGCGTCGAGTCCCATCCAAGTGACGAGAGTTTGCACGTCGAGAGCACGTGCGGGTAGTCGCTTCCGAGGTGGTGATAGAGGACGAAGTCGTCCGGTTCGAGACCGAATTCGGCGAGTTCGCGGCGACTCGCGTGGAACACTTCCACGGTGGTATCGAGCGACTCGGCGATGAGGTCGATGACGTCTTCCATCGTGAACACGGTGCGGTCGGCCGCGTTGTAGGCTTCGCCGGGCGTCCCCTCCTCGGCGACGATTCGGAGTGCCCGCGCCACGTCTTCGACGTACACGCGGTGCCAGATTGCGGTTCCGTCGCCGGGGACGACGACCCGGTCGTAGCGGTCGAGTCGGTCGATCCAGTAGTCGTGGTGGTCCTGTAGCTCTGGAAGGTCTGCCGCCCAAGAGATAGACCCCACCAACGAGGTGTCGCTGGAGGCGGCCGATTTTGGCCCGTAGACCATCGTCGGTCGGACACACGTGGCTGCGACGCCTCGGTCGGCAGCGGCCCTGACGATTCGGTCACACTCGGCCTTGCGAGGGCCGTAGGTTCGCATCGTGTTGTCGCCCGCCTGTTCTGCGGAGAACGAATGCAGTGTGGTTTCGTCCTCTCGCTTCGGAATCTCGTGGGCGTCGTAGACGCCACCGCTGGAGACGTAGACGTACGCCTCGACGTCTGCGAAAATCTCCACTGCCTCGCGTGCGTGTTCCGGGTGGAAGAGGGCGTTGTCGATGACGATGTCGGGGTCGACGCGTTCGGCGGCCGATTCGAGCGAGTCGGCGTCGGTTCTATCGACCGTGACGTAGGAGACGCCGTCGCGCGGGTCCGATAGATAGTCTCGGACCCCACGGCTGAACACCGTCACCTCGTATCCGTGGTCGAGCAGTTCTGCTGTGGTGTGGTGGCCGACGAAGCCAGTTCCCCCAATGACGAGCGCGGATATCATGCACGATATACAATCCAACTGAGCAAAACTGTATGCAACGGTAGAATAGTTTACTTAACGCAGTGTCTGACAGTCTCGGCGAGTGATGAGACTGTGTTCGATACGTCGCACAGCGTTCGAGAGCACCGCCGCTCTTCGAGTGTAGCTTCGTGAGAAATAATCCGTAGTATTGTCGCTACGCGCGACGTCCTACCGATTTAAAGACGCGTGAGGTTCGTCGCACGCGGGCCCTTGGGGGCCTGTTCAATGTCAAACTCCACATCCGTTCCTTCTTCGAGGTCAGGGCCGCCGATGTCTTCCATGTGGAAGAACACGTCGTCGTCCGCATCGTCCGTCGAAATGAAACCGTAGCCGCCAGTGTCGTTGAAGAAATCAACGTTTCCTTTCGCCATTGCTTTTGGACACAGTGGCCGTTTGGGGATAAAGCTTGTGAGGGTCGTAGTGTCATGCCTCGATTTTGTTGAATTCTTTTTCTGATGTCGCCACTCAAATAGACATTTGTTCTGATTCGTCTATTCTGTGTGTGCTCGGCTAGCGCATCGTCGGTGTTCGGAGTGGATTCTGTGGTATCGGCAGTTCTGGTCGCAGCATCGGGGACCGCTCGTCCGACGAGGCTTTACCCGTCGAGGAACCCGTGATTCCTGTGGGTCCTAACGATGTTCGTCGGCAGTGGGCAGACCGGTCGGGAGAGTTTTCCCCGGAGTACTACGCCTATTACGGCCCGAACGAAACGAGCGAAGCGATTCATCAGATTCTCGACGACGCCATCGACCCGTCTGCGTCGGTGTTAGAACTCGGATGCGGGTCGGGGCGACATCTGTCGCACCTTCGGGACAACGGCTTCGAGAACGTCTACGGCATCGACATCAACGACGACTCGTTCGAGGTGATGCGAGAGGCGTATCCCGAACTCGCTGCCAGCGGCACGTTCTACGCGGCAGCCATCGAGGACGTCGTCGAGGAGTTCGACGACGGCCAGTTCGACGTCGTGTACTCTATCGAGACGCTTCAGCACATCCATCCCGACGACGCGTGGGTCTTCGAAGAACTCGCCCGGTGTACGAACGACCTTCTCGTCACCGTCGAAAACGAGGGGGCTGACGACGACCAATCGAACGGTTCCGACGTGAACGACACTCAGTACGACTTTCCGCTCTACTACCGCGACTGGAACGATATCTTCACACAGTTCGGCTTTTCACAGCGCGACGTCGCGCGCGGCGACCCGGATACGTTGCGAGTCTTCGAACGGCAAGACAGCTAAATCGGCGCTGGAGACGCCTCCTGCACGTGACGCGTAGAGACGCCTTGCACGTTGGAGGCGGCGACCGACCGCTCGTCGTCACGACGGTAACTGCCGGGCGGTCACTCGTCGAGGTGTTCGATGCCCTGTTTCGAGACGTTGGCTCGCGTGACGCTGTCGCCCATCCACTCGGGGTCGTCGTCGGTCTTCGATTCGGTCCACGCCCAGCCATCGTAGACGTGGACGCGGTCGGTCCCACGCTCGCGGAGTCGCAGGGTGGCTTTCCCGTCTACCTCGTCACGGCTCGGGGCGGGATGGAGTCGACGGGCGGCTTTCAACGCCGCCTGCCGTGGATACTGTCCGCTAAACACGCTCGTTTCTTCACCGTCGTCTTCGATGAGGACGAAGTTTCGCTTGCCATCTTTTCGCGGCATGACGTGTTATACCACAGACATGGTGTTAGTACTTCGTGTCGAATCGACGTGCTTCTCGGTGACGCCGCCGCCGGAGCGGCGACCGAACGGGGTGGGTTAGAAGCCCTTCCCGAGCAGTTCGCGTGCGATGATGGTCTTTTGAATCTCGGTCGTCCCCTCGTAAATCTGGGTAATCTTGGAGTCGCGGTAGAGACGTTCGACGTCGTGGTCGTTGACGAACCCGGCACCACCGTGAATCTGGACGGCTTCGTCGGCGACGTCGGTGGCGACGTCGGATGCGAACTCCTTGGCCATCGACGCGAGCGCAGTCAGTTGGCCCTCGTCGTTGTCGACGCTCCAGGCGGACTTGTAGGTCAACTGGCGCGCGGCTTCGGTCGCGGTGTGCATCTCGGCGAGTTTGTGCTGAATCGCCTGGAAGTCGCTGATGGAGCGACCGAACTGTTCGCGCTCTTTCGCGTATTCGAGTGCGCGCTCGCAAGCACCCTTGGCGATGCCGACGCCTTGTGCGGCCACTGCGGTCCGGGTCTCGTCGAAGAACTGCATGAGCTGAAGGAAGCCCATCCCTTCGGTTCCGATGAGGTTCTCTTCGGGGACGCGCACGTCGTCGAGGATGAGTTCGGCCGTGTCGCTGGCGCGAATGCCCATCTTTCCGGTAATCTTGTCGGCGCTGAATCCGTCACGGTCGGACTCGACGACGATTTGGGAGAACCCGGAGTAGCGGTCGTCCGCGTCGGGGTCAGTCTGGCACATGACGACGAAGTAGTCGCCGACGGTCCCGTTCGTAATCCACATCTTGTTGCCGTTGAGGACCCACTCGTCGCCGTCTTTCTCTGCCTGCGTGCGCACGGACGTCACGTCTGAACCAGCCTGCGGTTCACTGATTGCCGCGCCCATCACGGACTCTCCCTCCACGATAGGCGGCAGGAATCGCTCTTTCTGGTCTTCGGTTCCGAAGTTGATGATGGCCTCTGCTCCGAAGCCAGCACTCGTGATACAGAGTCCGATTCCGGGGTCGACGGCGAACAGTTCCTCCGTGACGAGCGCGTTCTCCAGCGACGAGTACCCGACACCACCGTACTCGACGGGGAAGTGTGCCCCGGTCAGCCCCATCTTGGCTGCCTTCTGCATGATGTCGTGGGGGTACTTTTCTTCCTCGTCGTACTCGCTGGCGACGGGTGCAATCTCGTTCTCGGCGAATCGGCGGACCTCCTCGCGGATGGCCTCTTGCTCCTCTGTGAGATGGAAATCCATGGTTATTAATCACAAACGACTCCAATAATGTTTGTGACACTCAAAGAAACGGAGACTCTGTTGTCTGTGTTCGAGTTTTTGCTCACGAGATAATATGCAGATATAGTGCTCCAGGCTCCAAATTTCGGTGTTTTAAGTCATCGGAGATATCTTCGACGTTGGTCATCGTCCTGGTGGCGATGAGCGGCGCTCTCACAAGTCTGTCCCATCGCACCGACCACTGAAAACCTGTCGCGCTCCTCGCGCGGACCACTCACGCCAACGGGAGTTCGACCATGAACCGCGCGCCGCGGGGGTCGTTGTCTTCGACCCACACCTTCCCGCCGTAGGTTGTGACGATTGCGTCGACGAGGTAGAGACCAACCCCCGTTCCCGGGCTTTCGAGGCCCTTCTCCCCTTTTCCGAAGACCTCTTTCTTCTTGTCGTCTGGAATTCCGGGGCCGTTATCGCCGATTCGGACGGTTGCAACGTCCTCAGTCACCGACAGTCCCACGTCGACGGCGGGGTCGTCAGCGTCGTTGTGGACGATTGCATTCTCGATGATGTTCACGAAGACGGATTCGAGGAGGTCGTTTCCGAGGATAGCCGCCGCCGGAAGCGACGCGACCGTAATCGTGGCCTCGGGGTGGCTCTCGCGGACGCTGTCGGCGACTTTCGAGACGACGGTGCCGACGTCGACCGAATACAGTCGTTCGTCCTCGTTGGTCACTTTCGTTAACTGACCGAGGGCGTCGGTCAACTCGACTGTGTTCTGCGCCCGGGTGAGCGCCGTCTGGAGATATGGTCGCCCGTCCGGCTCGACCAGCCCGTCTTCCATCGCCAGCTCGATGTAGGCGGTGACGATTTGCATGTCGTTTCGGATGTCGTGTCTGACGATTCGGTTCAACATCTCCAGTTCGTCGTTTCGCGACTCCAGCGACAGTTCGTACTGCTTTCGCGGCGTCACGTCCCGGACGGTGATGACCCAGCCGACGCGCCCGTAGGACTGTTCGAGCGGAATCCGCGTGAGTTCCACGTATCGGTTCGGTGCTTGCTGTACCTGGCAGTCGAGCGGCTCGTCGCTTCGCTTCAGCTGGTCGTACGCCGGAATCACGTCGGCTGCGGCGTTCCCTCTGAGCGGCCGTCTCGTCCCGAGCAAGTTGCCGGCGGTGTCGTTCGTGTGAACGACGGTCTCCGACGAGTCGAGGACGATGAACCCGTCGGTCGAGTGCTCCCCGGCCGCGGCGTAGGCGATGGGGAGAATGTCGAGAAGCTTGTAGCGGAAGACGGCAATCGCGTACAGCATCGTCGGAATCGCGAGCGACGCCGGGACGAGGTTCACGCCGCCCGCGAGCGGTGGCGTGTCTGTGAACTCGAACACGGCGATGACAGTTGGCGCGACCATGCCGGTGAGTAACAACGCCGCTTGCAGGCTGAACGGTTTGCGGAGCCTGATAGCGTGGTGTCCGATAACGCTGAACGCCGTGAAGAGAGCGGCGAACACGTAGATGAACGTGAGGGTGCTTACGGGACCGTCCTCGACACTAAGCGTCCTGACGCCATTGGCGGTCGTGGAGAGGTCCCACCCCGTGTACGCGAGTTCCATCGGGTTGGTAAACAACACGAGGACGAACACCGACGGAACGACGAATATCGCCCCGACGGTCTTCCTGTTCAGGTACTGTTTCCGGTCGGTGTAAGCCAGCGCGAAGAGGAGAAACGCCGGCGGAGCGAACGTGCCGCCGATGTGCAACACCTTGTAGGCGAGGAGCTTCACGCCCGCATCCACGGCGAGTAGCTTGACGACGGTCGTCCCGGTCCAGAGTGTCGTCGCCACCGCGAGCGCGGCAAACGAAAGCGCGACCGGGCTCTGCCCCCGTTGCCGCATGAAATCGAGGGTGTAGACGAAGATGATGGCCGACGCTACGGCGGCGAATACCGTCGGATACGCGTAGATTGTGTACTGCCACTCCATCAGACGTCGACACTCACTGGCACCACATCGTTCACTGTGTTGATACGACTCGTCGAACTCACACCGCTCACTGGAACGACGACCTCACACCGTCTAGCTCTCGGGCCGCGCCACTCGACCGTCCCATCTCGTACGGCCGGAAGAATCGGAACCGGATAAAAACCACCATCGAGACAGCAGCGAATTCGGTGTGGGCGCCCCTCTCCCGCCGAGATGTTTCGATTAGCTGTTCAGTTCCTCTTCGACGAGTTCGGCCGCCTTCGAGATGGCACCGACCGACGTGAGGTGGCCTGCTCCCACGGTCGCTTTCATCGCCTTCGCCGCGCTCCCACAGAAGATGCTCGGGCCGACCTGTGCGACGGCCCCGTCGCCGACAGAGACAATCCAGCCGGGGACGTCGAACCGATACTGTCGCGGCCGGGGCGGGAAGTCACCGAAGTCACCAGTCTGTTCGTAGGCGACCTGTTCCGCGATGTTTTCGCCGACGACTTTCGCTTCGCGGATTGCCGCGGAGGCACTCGCGGGGACGGGTTCCCCGTCGGCGTCCACGGCTCGGGCAGCGTCACCGACGACGTAGGTTCGACGGTCGAGACGGAGGTCGGCGCGGACGGCGGGCCTGTCGGCACCCATCGCGTCTTGCCCGGCGAGCCCTCCGGCCCAGATGAGCAGTTCGTAATCGAGGTCGCCGGTATCAGTCTCGACGGTCGACGCGCTTACGGACTCGACGGTCGTCTCAGTTCGAATCTCGACGCCGCGGTCGAGTAACTCGTCTCGAACGGCGCGCTGGAACGACTCGGGAAACGAGGGCGCGACAGTGTCTAACTGCTCGACGAGGACGATATCGGTGTGCGCGTCTTCTTCGGCGCTGAGTGTCGCGAGCTCACCGGCGACTTGGATACCCGAGAGACCGGCCCCGCCGACGACGACTCGGCCGCCGTCGTCGCAGGCGTCGAAGTAGCGAGCACGGATTGCTGCCGCGTCGTCCAGTGACTTGAGGGGAATCGCGTGGGATTCGAGGCCCGGAATGTCGTAGTATGCGGTCGTCGCGCCGAGACAGACCGCGCAGTAGTCGTAGTCGAGTGGGTCAGCGTCGGCGAGGTGGACCCGGCGTCCCGTCCTGTCGATGTCGGTCACGCGGTCGACGACGATTTCGGCGCGGTCGAGCGCCTCGTCGAGTGGGACTTCGATAGCGTCGGCGACAGACGGGCGACGAATCGCGCGGTGGACCTCGTGTTGGACGAGGTGGAAGGGCGAGTCGTTGACGACGGTCAACTCGACGGCTGCCGGGAGTCGGCGTTCGAGGTCGCGGGCGAGTGTCAGGCCAGCATATCCTGCGCCGAGTACGAGGACGCGCATGACCGTGACGTAGGAGCCGAGAGAAATGAGGGTGACGGCAGCAGAAAATCAACGTGGGCGAGGCACACCATCGCGCCGAGGTGGTAGACTGTCGCGTCGCGATGTCAGAACGCAGTCGCGCTGTTAGAACAGCGCTTCGGACTCGTCGAGGACTTCGGCCGGACCGCCGACGCTCCACACGTCAGTCTCGACGCCGCAGTCGGCGACGACTTCCTCGACGCGGTCGACGTACTCCTCGGTCGTGTTGATGTAGACGCTCGCGCCCGTGTCGGTCGAGAAGTAGACCGGAATCTCTTCTTCGGTGCGCAGTTCGCGGACGGCGTTGAAGACGGCGATAGTGCGTGGTTGCCAGTAGACCCATCCGGCGGGGCCGGTCATGGTCGTCGCCGCGAGCGACAGCGAGTCGTGTTCGGCGAGTTCGAAGGCGGCGTCGAAGTCGGCGTCGTACAGCGCGTCACGCATGTCGTCGATTTGGGCGTGTATGTGCGCCATCCGTGCGTCGAACATGTGGCTGTCCGCCGCTTCGGCGTGGGCCTGTTCGGTCTCCTTGTAAGCCGGGACGTGCGCGGCGACGATGCGCAGGTCGTCTTCGAGGTCGGTCTCGATGCGCTCGGAGCGACAGTCGGTGTCGTTCATCCCGGAGTAGAGATGCGAGAACGCACCCGTAACGGCGCGGGCGGCAGAAGCCGACCCGCGGCGGGCGATAGTCGAGACTTCGGGGCGCGTCATGTCGAGGTCGGCCGCCTCGGCGAGGGCCATCGCGGCGGCGGCGAACCCGGACGCCGACGACCCGAACCCGATGTTCGAGGGGAAGGAGTTCTCACTCTCCAGTCGAACCCGGTGGTCGAAGTCGGCCAGCTCGCGGACTCGGTCGACGACGGCGCAGATACGCTCCGCACCGCGCCCGTCGACTTCCTCGCCGCCGATGACGTAGACGTCTTCGTCGGCGTCGGGGAGGAATTCGACTGTCGTCTTCGTGTGGCTCGGTGCCGTGCAGACGCTGATGCTGTCGTGGTACGGCATTCGGCGCTCCGTGTCTCGCATCCCGTGATACTTCACGAGGCCCTGAATCGGGTGAGCCTTGGCGGTAGCCTTCATATTCGAACGCCCGTCGGACTCGGGGTTAAACGTCCCGATAGGTATCGGAACGGCGAGTCGGTCGACACGGTTCGGCTTCGCGGAGATGGAACGCCTTCGTGGAGATGGAACGCCTTCGTGGAGATGGAACGCCTTCGTGGAGATGGAACGCCTTCGCGGAGACAGAACACCTTCGCGGAGACGGAACGTCGTCACTGTGCGCGGAGTCAGTTCGAACGGAGAAGGAGACCCCCACGACAGGGGTCGTGGAGACGACCGCCGGTACGAGTTCGCCGTTCTGTTCGGTTTCTCAGTTGTTTGTGTTCGGTTCCTTCGTTGCCGTATCTGGTCTCTTACCTGTCTGTGTTCGGATTGTCAGTCGTCTGCGTTTGCTTCTGCTTCGTTTCCTCGTTCCCAGACGTTGGTGACGCTCTCGCCCGCTGGCGGCGTGTGGCTAACGTCTTTCATGCTTCGTCGGGGTTCGGAGTGGTTTGTGTGCATCTTGGTATCACCTAACTCGGTTTCTATGTAAAGTTTTCGCCCATGTTATATTACGACTTATTACCATACTAGGTTGATGAATGTGATATCAGGTCGACGCTCTCGAATCGAGCAGACGCCCGATGGTCGGCGATTGGTCGTCGCTCGCGTCGTCGACGCGCCACTCGACGAGGTGTGGGACGTTCTCGTCACCGTCGCTCACTGGCCTGCGTGGGGACCATCTGTCTCGGCGGTCCGGGGTGTCGAAGGAGCAATCGAGGAGGGAACCCGCGGCGAAGTCAAGGTTGCCGGCGCGTGGATTCCGTTCGTCGTCGAAACGTGTCGAGACTATCGCTGGACGTGGCGCGTCGCTGGTGTCTCCGCCACCGGCCACCGAGTGAAACCGGCCGGTGTCGAACAGTGTGAAGTCGCATTCGAAATTCCGCTGTGCGCTGCGCCCTACGCAGCAGTCTGTGCGGTGGCACTCCGCCGAATCGACGATATCGTCTCTCGACGCCGCTGAGTGAGAAGGCGACGGATACGTGGCGAACAGTCCTCAGAGAACGCCGAGTACGACCAGCGCTCCGCCGACGAGAATGACGAGCACGACTGCGACGAGGAGAAGCGTCGTCAGTCCGAGTCCCGAGTCAGACGTGTCGGCTGTCGCGGCTGCCGCCTCCTCCTCCGCGTCGATTTCGTTGAGCACCTCTTCGAACTCGGGTTCGTGCGGTTCGTGATACTCGTCGATGACGTCCTCGTCGAGTTCGTGTTCCTCCAGCGCCTCGACGAGGTCGTCGAGCGTTTCGAGCGTAATCGGTGTCTCGACGTCCTCGGGGTTGACCGCGAGTTCCGGTTCCGCCTCTTCGTCTTCGGGTTCTTCGAATTGCTCTTCGGTTGCGAAGGCTCTCGCCAGCGTCTCCCGAGCCTCGTCTCCATCACCGGTCGTGAGGAGCGTCCCGGAGACGTCCCGCGAGTCGCAGCGCTCGGCGAACACTTCGACCGTCTTCGTGTCGAACTCGGCTGCGATATCGACCCAGACGACCTCAGTCGGTTGCTTTTCACCTTCCGGTGCGACGAAGAGGAACGTCCGGTCGTCGCGGTGGACTCGCTTCGTTCGTTCACCACGTCGAGCGCGCACTCGCTCGACGACGGTCGCGAGGTCGTCGACATCGAGGAAAGAGAGCACGTTCGACAGCGACACGTCACTCATTAGCCGAAGGAACAGAACATCGAGAAATAAATCTTCCCGCCTACGGCGGCCGCGTGAGTTCGAATCGGTCTGTCGTGTGAACGTACTGACTCCCCGCGAGTCGTCCGACCGCTTCGAGTTTTGTCGTATCGAGTTTCCCGTCGGTCAAGACGTCGTCTGCGACGTGGGCGTGGACGACTTCACCGAAGACGAGTGTGGACGACCCCATCTCGACGGTATCGTGGAGCGTACACTCGAAGGCGACGTGCGCATCGGCGACGCGCGGCGCGTCGACGACCGTGGACTCGGCTTTCTCGACGCCGGCGTGGTCGAACTCGTCGACACCAGCGGAGACTGTCGCAGCGGTCTCGTTCATCTGGTCGACGAGGTCGCGGGTGACCACGTTGACGACGAACTCGCCGTGTTCGATGGCGTTTCGCGGCGTATCTTTCAGGTCGTCACCGCGGCCGACGGGTGCGAATACGACAATCGGCGGGTCGATGCTGGCGACGGTGAAGAAACTGTACGGTGCGAGGTTGTCTGCGCCGTCGTCGCGAGTACTCACCCACGCGATGGGCCGTGGGACAACCGCCCCGGACAGGAGTCTGTAGGCGGACCCGAAGTCGGTCGGCGACCCCTCCATTAGGGTGCCTCCATCGTAGTCGTCGCGTCAGTCATGCTTGGGAAAGGGAGGTGAAGCGAGATGAAAGTGTGGTCGGTCGAGAAGGGTGTCTACGTCGGTTGTCGGTCGTCTCAGAACACCGTGAGTCCGATGGCGTACGGCCACGAGACCGAACTGAGCGCGAGGAAGACGAGTGCGCCACCGAGCATCACGACGTTCTTGAGGAAACTGGTCATCTCGGATTCTTGCTGCTCTTCGGGCACCGCCCAGAAGTTGTGGAACATCGGTGTGCTGACGAGCAAGAAGAGGATGATGGCACCGGCGGCGACCCCCGGAAGGACGCCTGCCGCGATACCGAGACCGCCGAAGACGAGCATCCCACCGGAGAAGACGACCCCGAGACGAGGTGCCGGGAGGCCCTTCATCTCGGCGTAGCCAGCCATCTGGTCAGTGTTCATGAAGTGGTTGAGGCCCATGAACGCGATGACAGCACCGAAGAGCACACGCGCCAGGAGGAACGCGATGTCGGCCGTCGGAGTGGCGAATTGAACTGGGACGCTCATTACGCCACCTCGCTCGCGGGGGTGGTCGACTGCTGTGCTGGCTGCAGTGGATAGGATGACATTGCACCTTTCACTACAGTTCGCCCCACTAATGTACGTTTGCTAACATGTATGTTACCGGAGGGCTGCACGCACACCAGGTCACACCGGTGATACTGAACAACCATTCGATTGACAATATTGTTAATTTCAGAACTTATTTTACAATTACCGTACCACGGGCGGAGTCTCGGTCGTCTCCCCCGACAAAATGACACATTGTATAAATGTGGTATGGGTTTGTCTTGAATTCCTCGAAAAATATACCCGTCTCGAAAATCGATAGTTAAACGGGACGTGTCAGCAATGATGAAAACGAATAGCGAGGACGATACGCCATGACCGAAACGTGGGATTCGGCTGGCTACATTGCGAGTTCTCGCTACAGACTCGCAGTGTGTGAGTATCTCGTCCAGCACGGTTCTGGACTTCCGTCGCGAATCGCGACGGAGACGGGACTCGCACAACCACACGTATCGCGAGCACTTTCCGAGCTTCGAGACCGGGACATCGTAGAATTACTTGTTCCCGAATCGCAGCAGAAAGGTCGGTTGTACGGACTGACTGACCATGGAGAACTTGCGTACGAACGAGTCGCATCGGACCGAGAAGCAGAATTGAACATCGTCGAGAGGAGTGAGTTTCCGGCCCCAGAACTGGTCGAGTCGCTCGCAGAGTCCTACGACGACGACCTTCGGGCAGTCGTCTGGTGCGAGCCAAACCAAACGTGGGTCAACTTCACCTCGTCGACGGTATCTGACGACTACGACACGGAGACGCTGAAAGCAATCGTCTCGACGTTCAAAGACGACGAAGAGTTCGAGGCTGTGTTGGCGGACTCGCCGACTGGCGGCCCCGAATTTGTCGCATTCGGACTCGAGGACGCGCTCGTGGTCAGAATTCCTGTGGAGAGCGAGATCGCGTTGCTCGTCTCCGTCGATGCCGACTTCGACGGGAAGCTTCGCGGACTCATCGAGACGTGCCACTCTGCAACGCAGGTGGTGGCACTGGAATCAAACTAGTACTGCACTCTCACTACACGGGGGACAGTGGCCCCCTGACTTTGTTCTCTTGGTGATACAGTTAGTCACGAGACACTGGTATCTGAACAGTTTTCGGCCCAGCGTCTGGAGTACGGGGACTGCTGTGCGGAGGGTGGTTCCTGGAGGCTGGTGTGCGGAGGGTGGGCCTTTGCATTCTAGGTTGTCTCTCCGACTCCTCACAGATATTTACAATCGTGCACATTTTGTCACCTTTCTACCTAGTGTTAGAATATATAGTGCACAATATGACGTGGTATGTCTCGCAGAACAAGATATTTATGCGAAGTCGATGAATGCGTAGTTGGCGTGACCACTGACACCATCTACTGTGTTACATCCAGCCCAGCCTAATGCGTGATTCAGTGCCAGCCAGTTAGCCGGTCGCGCCTCCCGCTGCCAACGGGTTCGACTGCCTTGCCCCGGCGGTCGAACCTCATACATCTCAGTTCTGTCGTCGACACGCATGTCTCGACGAGCGAGTTCCGCGTCGTTCCGGACCGAAAGTACATCTCTCTGCCCTCCATACGACGGGTATGTACACCGGCAGGACGGAGCAACCGTGCTGTCTCTGCGACGACCCGAAGACCGTCGCACGAATCGCAGTACCACCGCGAGCGGTGCTACTCATGAAGAACTCCGGCCCCATCGCCTGGCGGGATATCGTCGGCGACGTGACGCTACATTTCTGTGAGAGCGACTGGGAACTCGTCTCCGAACTCGTTCTCGATTTGGGGACACACCCACTCTCTCGGTGCAACGTCGCGCGTGCAGACTTCAGTATTCGCGAGGACTTCGAGGCGCTGTTGAACGCCACCCGCGACGAACCAGACCAGACCGAACAGGAGCAGCAACTCCTCTCGGAGGCACGCGAAGTTCTCGACGACGCCGAGAATCCACTAGTCGAACGTCGCGACCTCGTCGAGGCCCACATCGTCGTCCGCGCGATGGCGGAACTCGGTAGCCACCCTCGAACGTCGTAACGGGGAACACGGCAGAGTCACCGCCACAGAATCATATATCTACAGAACTCTGCAGAGCCACCTCCGCGGCTCTGTTGAAATCTTCGGGATCGGATGGTTTTCCGAGGGCGTGCTGAATCCAGAGCGCAAGTCGGTCATCACGCTCACCCGTGCCCGAACAAATTACGTTTTCATTTTCGCTGTGAGAGCGGTATGCCGAATGATTATACAGTTCATCAGGCAACTAGGGATAAGATGGCCAGTTCGACTCGTAACGGCGATACCAACGAAGGCGAGATTCGTCTCTGGCAAGAGGATGGCTGGTGGATTGCGAGGGACGTCGATACGGGCGTGACCACGCAGGGTGAGTCCAGAGAAGAAGCGTTGGACAACCTCGACGATGCCGTCGCAGTCCACACCGGGAAGCGTGGACGCGAACCGACGGACGAAGAACTTCGTGCGCTGGGAATCGACCCAGAGAACAACACCACAGGCGACCAGGAACCACCGGACGTCCTCGACTAATCGATGGGGCGGCGAACGTTTTCAGGGATGGAGGTGGTGAAAGTGCTGGTCAACGTCGGCGGATTCGAGTAGCGACGAACGACTGGTGACCACGCTCAACTGTACTACGAACACCCGACGAACGAAGCAGACCGCCGACAGGTGACCGTCCCGCTGCATAGCGAGCTACGTACCGGGACGCTCCGAAGCATCGCTGAGAGTGCTGGAGTACGATTTCGATGCTTTCTGTGAATGGATAGACGAAAATTCCTAACCCTCGACTAAGAGACGAACACTCTCACGATTGTCGCATCTTGAGTAGGGCTACAGCGCCATAGCCACATTGAGTAGGGCTACAGCGCCATAGCCACAGCACAAACTGACTGTCTCGGTTGGCTGAGTATCCTAACTAGTGTGAATACGGGTATTTCCCTGTCGGCAACGTATCAATGGCCAGTTGGGTCGGTACAGTTCCGCCCTCCACCGGCGCTCGCGAGTCGATTCGCAGTCGGTGTGTTCACCTCGGAGGTCCAATGAAGAGAACCCTCGTCATCCTATCTGTCGTACTGCTCGTCCTCATGCCAACTGCGGCGCCGGTCGCGGCGCAAAGCGACGAGGAGCGTGACCCGAACAAAGTGCCCGTCTTTCGCGCCTACGTCGTCGACCCAGTCGTCGAACCCGGCGAGGAGATGACGGTTCGCGTCGTCTTCACCAACGACCCGGGAAAGCCTGAAGACGTGTCGAAGACGGCCGAGAACGTCCGGGTTCGGCTCGAATCTCGGAACACTCCGTTCGTCGTTCGAACCGGTGATATCGTCGTCGGGCGCATGAACGACAGCGACACGCGAGAGGTCGCCTTCCGCGTCGAAGCCCCCGAGAACATCGCGGCCGGTGAGTACGACCTCGGACTGAAAGTGTTCTACGAGTTCGACAACGCCCACCGCCGAACGTACAACCTCGACGTGCCCCTCCGCGTCGAAAAACGCGTCCGATTCGCAGTCGTCGGCTCCGAGGCGACGGTCCCTGTCGGCGGTCGTGGCGACGTCGCCATCACCATCCAGAACACCGGCGAACTCGACGCGCGAAACGCAATCGTCGCCGTCACGTCGCAGTCCGACGAGGTTAGATTCGAGGGCTCGGCGACTGCGACGCAGTTCGCGGCGTCGTGGCCGGCGGGCGAGAACAGAACCTTCGTCTACGACACGTCGCTCTCGTCTGAGAGTTCAGTCCGCGGCTACGCGCTCGGCTTGAACGTCGCCTACGAGAACCCTGACGGGGCGCGACTGGCGTACACTGACCTCGCCGCGGGGTTCATCCCGGTCGCAGAACAGTCGTTCAGCGTCGACGAGGTGACGAGCACGCTTCGCGTCGGTGACGAGGGCCGCGTCAGCGGTGAGGTGGTGAACGACGGTGGCGCGCTCGCGAAAAACGCCGTCGTGACGCTCTCGGTGCCCGAAGGAACTGCGACAGCGACCGAGACAGAGTACGCACTCGGCGACATGGAACCCGGCGAGTCGGTGCCGTTTTCGTTCGACGTGCAGGTAGCCGGCAACGCTGACCCCGGCCCGCGACAGTTCACTGCCACCGTCACCTACCGCGACGCAGACGGTGAGCGCCGGTCGAGCGACGATATCGACCTGCGAGTCGAGGTGGCACCCGAGACGCCAGAGTTCGACGTCTCCGTCGAAGAATCGACTGTCGCGCCGGGCCAGAGCGCCGAACTCCGCGTCACCATCGTGAACGCCCGCGACGAGACGCTTCGGGACATCTCGGCGAAGGTGTACTTCGAAGAACCGTTGTCGTCGTCGGACACCGAATCGTTCGTCAGTGAACTCGAACCCGGCGAGTCGGCGACGCTCGTCTTCCGGGTCGCTGCCGATGGGGGTGCACTGGAGAAGCAGTATCCGGCCGAACTCGACTTCCGCTACGAAGACGAAAGTGGTGAGACGACTATCTCTGACGCTTACCGTGTCCCGGTTCAGGTCGAAGCCAGTGAGGACCGCAGTGGGCTTCCGTTCGGTCTCACGCTGCCCCTCCTCGGTGCTGCTGTCGTCGTCGCTGCGGCGGGTGGTGCTGGCTTCCTCGTCGTCCGCAGACGCGGACGGGACTGAGCGATGTCCCGATTGGACTCGGTGTCTCGATTCGACTTTCAGCGGTTCGTCGACTGGGTCGATTACCGCATCGTCAATCGCTCTCGGCGCGTTATCCTCGTCTTTCTCGCCTTGACGCTCGTCTTCGGGGCTGGCCTGAGCGCCGTCGAGACGGAAGCAGGAACTGAACAGTTCGCCGAGGAAGTTCCCGAAGAAGAGGCCTTCTCGCGCATCAGCGAGGAGTTCTCACCGAGTTTCGCCGAGTCCACTGGGAGCACGCAACTCATCCAACGCGCACCGAACGTCCTGACGAGGCGCGAACTCCTTCGAATGCTCGAAGCGCAGAAGCGACTGGCAGACCGTGACGACCTCCGCGTGAGTTCGACCGCGAGTGCAGCGTCTGTCGTCGCACAGACGCTCGACGAGGACGCCGATACACTCGACGCACAGATAACTGCCGTCGAACGGGCGACAGACAGGGACGTCGCCGCCGCGGTCAGCGCGAACGCGAACAACCCCCGATTCATCGGGCTTCTCGCCGACGACTTCAACCCGACCGGCGCTTCGTCGACGGCGACTATCGCCGTCATCACTCACTCGCTCCCGAAGGACGAAGCCGCCAGTGCAGGACAGGGCGGCGAGAGTCAACTGACGCCGATTCAGCGCAAAGCACAGCGCATCGTCGCCACCGTCGGCGGCGACATCTCGGTGTTCGGAACCGGCGTCATCGCCGACGAGTTCAGCACGGTCATCGTGGACTCGCTCATCATCGTCGTGCCCGCGGCAGTC
Organism: Haloferax larsenii; assembly: GCF_024730625.1. Classification (NCBI taxonomy): domain Archaea; kingdom Methanobacteriati; phylum Methanobacteriota; class Halobacteria; order Halobacteriales; family Haloferacaceae; genus Haloferax; species Haloferax larsenii. The sequence continues at coordinate 2,289,983 of NZ_CP078063.1, read as the reverse complement.
CTGTTTATCGTCCTCTTTCTCGTCGTCGCCTACCGCGACCTCGTGGACCTGCTGTTAGGGACTGCTGCGCTCGGGATGGCTCTCGTCTGGACCTTCGGGTTCCTCGGCCTCGCGGGCATCCCGTTCAACCAGATTATGATTGCCGTGCCGCCGCTCTTGTTGGCGGTCGGCATCGATTTCGGGATTCACGCGGTGAATCGCTATCGCGAAGACCGCGCCGAGGGCCACGACGTCGGCGAGGCCATGCGCAAAGCGACCGACCAACTCCTCGTCGCGTTCTTCATCGTCACCGGAACCACGGTCATCGGCTTTCTCTCGAACCTCGTGAGCAACCTCACGCCGATTCGTGATTTCGGCGTGGTCGCGGCTATCGGTATCATCTTCACGTTCTTCGTCTTCGGCGTCTTCCTCCCCGCCGCGAAGGTCGAAATCGACCGTCTCCGCCAGCGATACCCGATTCCGACGTTCAGCCAGTCCCCCCTCGGGCGCGAGGGGAGTTCACTCGGGTCGGCGCTCCGAGTCGGCATCGGCCCTGCACTCCGCGCGCCTGTAGTCGTCCTCGTCGCCGCACTGCTTCTCTCCAGCGGCGCGATGTGGTACGCAACCGGCGTCGGCACCGAGTTCGGCCAGGAAGACTTTCTGCCGCCCGCGGAGGCACCAGCCTACCTGAAGGCGCTACCCGAACCGTTCGCACCCGGTGACTACAGTGTCGTCGCCGACATCGAGTTCCTCGAAGACCGCTTTACGTCCTCCCAAAGCGGCGTCGTGACGATATTCTTGGAGGGTAGGATGACAGACGGCGCGTTCCTCGAAGAACTCGACCGAGTCGCACAGGACCCGCCGGACACGTTCCTCGTCGAGAACCGCCGGGCGGAATCGACGAGCATTCTGACCGTCCTGCAGGCTGAGGCGGCCAGAAACGAGGACTTCGCGACAGTCGTCGCGCGCCACGATACCGACGGCGACGGCATCCCCGACCGTGAGTTAGAGACGGTGTACGATGCGCTGCTCGCCACCGAGTCGGGCGAACAGGCTGCCAACTATCTCGCCGACGACTACCGGAGCGCCCGCGTAGATTACCGCGTCAAAGCCGACGCAGATGACGATACGGTCGTCGCCGACGCTCGCACCATAGCCGACCGGTTCCGAACCACGAGCACTGCGACGGGGACAGTCGTCGTCTTCACGGCCATCTCGGACCTCATCCTCGACTCGGCGATTCAGAGCCTCGCCATCTCTCTCGCCGGCACGGGTGCGTTCCTCATCTTCGTCTACTGGTGGCTCGAAGGCCGACCCTCGCTGGCGCTCGCCAATCTCGTGCCCATCTTGGTCGCCGTCACGTCGGTCGCCGGGACAATGCGACTGGTTGGAATCTCGTTCAACGCCTTCACCGCGACGGTTCTGGCGTTGACTATCGGCCTCGGCGTCGATTACTCGGTCCACGTCGTCCACCGCTTCATCGACGAGCGCGCAGAGAACGACCTCCGGACGGCGCTCGACCGAACTGTTCGCGGAACCGGCGGCGCACTCGCGGGCAGCATGCTCACGACCGTCTTCGGACTCGGCGTGCTCGTCCTCGCAGTCCTCTCGGTCCTCGGGCAGTTCGGGCTTCTCACTGCGGCGAGCATCGTCTACTCGTTCCTCGCGTCGGTGCTCGTCCTCCCGTCGGCACTCGTCGTCTGGGACAGATTCAGCGGCAACGACCCGATGGTCCCACTCGGCGCACTGGAGATGGACGTCGGTCCCACGCCGGGCGACGATTGAAGTCAGAGAGACGGGGAGAATGCCTAGAGATGAGGGGAACCGAGGAGAACACCCACGGCTTCAGCCGGTGGGAGAATCTCCCCCACCCAAAAACTGCTTTCGGACCTCGGGGTCGTTCAGCAGCGCGTCGCCCTCGTCTGTGTATCGGTTTTCGCCCTGTGTAAGCACGTAGCCCCGGTCACAGCGACGAAGGGCGGTCTTCGCGTTCTGCTCGACGATGACCACCGTGACTCCGCGGTCGTTGACCGCGTCGATATGGTCGAACACGGTGTCGACGAGGTCCGGGGCCAGTCCCGCGGATGGTTCATCCAGCAACAGCACGGGTGGGTCCGGGATTAGTGCCCGCGCCATCGCAAGCATCTGTTGTTGGCCCCCGGAGAGGTTGCCGGCCCGCTGGTCCAAGCGCTCTGCGAGGATGGGGAACTGTTCGACGACCGCTTCCTGCCGGTCGTCCGGGAGACCGCCGAGCAGATAGCCACCTATCTTGAGATTCTCCTCGACGGTCAGTGTCGGGAAGATGTTCTCCGTCTGTGGGACGTATCCGAGTCCGCGCTCGATTCTCGTTTGGGGTTCCAAGCCCGTGATATCCTCGCCGTCAAACCGAATTTCCCCACCCATGTGCGTGGCCAACCCGACGACGGCTTTCATCACCGTCGACTTCCCGGCCCCGTTGGGGCCGACGATTGCAACGTACTCGCCTTCGGTGACGTGGAGGTCGACTCCGAATAGTACCTGCAGGTCGCCGTATCCTGCGTCCAGTTCAGTGACCTCAAGCAGGCTCATCGGCCTCGCCTCTGTATCGGCCCCGGTCGGCTGGTTGCCCTGTTCTCTGTGAATTCAGTTACCCAGATAGGCATCGATTACCTCCTCGTTGCTCGTGATTTCCGCCGGCGTACCGGTCGCCAAGACGCGCCCATCGGTCAGCACAATCAGGCGGTCGACGAGGTCGGTGAGCGTCTCTAGTTCGTGCTCGATGATGAGAAGCGAGAGTCCGTCGTCGTTGAGCGATTCGAGGTGGGCGACGAGTTCTGTCGTGAGCGTTGGATTGACTCCCGCAAACGGTTCGTCGAGCATGAGCATCGTCGGGTCGAGCATCAACGCCCGCGCCAGTTCCAGCAGTTTCCGCTGCCCACCTGAGAGGGTACCAGCGTACTCGTCAGCCTTCGAACGAATGTCGAACACGTCGAGTAGTTCCATCGCTCGCTTTCGCGCCTCTCGCTCGCGTTGCTGGCTCGCCTCCGACCGCGTGATGGCATGCCAGGCCCGTTCGCCGGGATGAGCAGGTGTCGGTAGCAACACATTCGCTTCGACGGTCATCGTCGACAGTTCTCGCGTTTGCTGGAACGTCCTAACCAGCCCACTCCGTGCGAGTTCGTACGCGGGGACGTTAGTCACGTCCTCGCCGTCGAAGGTGACGGTGCCAGCGTCGCTGGCGAGGACGCCGGAAATGCAGTTGAACGTCGTCGTCTTTCCGGCACCGTTCGGACCAATCATCCCGACGATTTCTCCGGGCTCGATTTCGAAGGTGACGTCGTCGACTGCGACGAGACTGCCGAACGAGCGGTGAAGCCCATCGACTTCCAAAAGCGTCACGAGTCGGCCTCCAGTTCCTCGGCGGTTCCCCAGATTCCCTCGGGGCGATACTTGACGACGAGCATCAACAGCAGTCCCACAAGAACGAGGCGAATCGAAGCGAACTGGTCCTGTGTGACGAACGGAAGCAGGTCGTTGAGAAAGCGGGTGAACAACTGAAAGCCCATGATGAGCGCGAGTCCGCCGAGCACGCCGCGGTCGCTGCCAGCGCCGCCGACGAGCATGCCTATCCAGACGATGACCGTGACGTCGATAGTGAAAAAGCTCGCCGAGGCAGCGCCGTTGTAGAAGACGAGGAGCGCGCCAGCTAGCCCCCCGATAGCTGCCCCGTAGATGAAGACGACGAGTTTGTACCTGAACACCCGCTTGCCGAGCGTTTCAGTCACCTGTTCATCGGCCCTGATGGCTCTGAGAACACGCCCGTAGGGCGACGCTGACAGCCGATGGAACACGCCGTAGGCGAGGAGGCAAACCGAGCCGAGGACGACGATTGTTGCGAATAGCTCTGCGCCGCCGCCACCACCGGTCATGTCGGCTATCGGTCGCGGAACGTTCTGCAGTCCGATCGAACCGCCGGTGACGTCGCGGAACGTGATGGTCAGCCCGTGAATGATTTCGGCTACCGCAAGCGTAACGATTGCGAGGAAGTCGTCCCGGAGTTTAAGCGTCGAGAAGCCGAGTAAGACGCCGAGTGCGACCGCGGCGAGGACCCCGGCGACGAGGCCGACTGGCCACGCGAAGCCGAGTCCGACAGCTCTGTAGGGGTCGTTCGCAGTCAGTATCGCAGCGGCGTACCCGCCGACGGCGAAGAAGGCGACGGGTCCGAAGTTGACGAGTCCCGTGTGGCCGAATTGGAGGTTTAGTCCGATGAGTATCAGCGCATACAACAGAAAGAGGACGGCGAGTTCGAGGAAGACGAACGTTCCGCTCGGCGGCCTGATAAAAACCGGGCTGTAGAGGAAGATAACTGAGGCGACGAACAACACGAGACCGGCGCGAGTCGCGTCGATTTCGGGGAGTTCGAAGCGGCTCATTGGCGCACCTCTGTGTCGACGACGGACTGCAACGTCATGACGTCCGCACCTCCGTGTTGGCGATGCCACCGGGACGGACCAGAAGGACCACGATGAGGATGGCAAAGGCCATGGTCGAACTGAGCGCCACGATGTCGGCTGGCAAGAAGGCCACGGAGACGGCGATGCCGACCCCCAGCAGATACGAACCGGCGACCGCTCCGTACGGACTTCCGGCACCACCGAGGATGGCAGCCGTGATTATCAACAACAGTTGGCCGAATCCGACGCTGGGATTCGCAGACTGTGAGACCGCAAGCATGACACCGGCCACGCCCGCCAGCCCGGAGGCTGCGAGCCAGACCGCGTTCCGAATCTGCCGTGTATCGATGCCGGAGACGAGTGCGAGACGCTCGTTGTCGGCGGTTGCACGCATCGAAATCCCGACCATCGTTCGACTGAGAAACAGGTGTAAGACGAGCACCGCGAAGAGCGTCACCCCGATGATGAACAATTGATTGCTCGTCACGAAGAAGCCGAGGTCGTCGAAGCGATAGGTCGTGACGGCAACCGGTACGTTCCGGCGGTCGGGCCCTGCAATCGCTCGCATGCCGTTCCGGAGCACGAGCCCCAGACCGATAGACATCAAAAGCAGCGGCACCGCGCCGGCGTCGTTCATCGGCTCGAAGGTGAGTCGTGCGATGGCCCATCCGGTGACGGCGGCGACGAGGAGCGCGACGAGGAGCGCAACCGGGAGGGACACCCCACCGAACACGACGGCGAGGTAGCCGACGAACGCCCCGATAGTGATGAACTCCCCGTGGGCGAAGTTAATCATGTTGACGAGCCCGTACACCAGGGTGAACCCGATGGCACCCAGCGCGATGTACGACCCGATGACGAGTCCGAAGATGAGTTCTTGTGCAAGAGGGAGTGCCATAATCGAGGAACCAACCCGCAGTCAGTAGTCGTCGATTTCGGCCTGCAGCTTGTCGGCCCCGATGGTGAACTCGTTCTCGAAGCCGTCGGGAGTGACCCTATCAACTGCGACGTCTCCCCAGACGTTCCCGTGCGGGGTGAAATCGACGTTCGTGACCGCGCCCTCGTAGTTGATTTCTTCGCCGTTGTCGAGCGCCTCTTTGCCCTCGGCGAACGTCGTGACGGTCGTCCCACCTCCTCGGGCGACATCGCCGAGGCTCCGCTGGATGGCGTCGTGCGAAGCCTCACCGGCGTGGTGGATGGCGAGTGCGATGACGTTCGTGGCGTCGTAGGCGGCGACTCCCCACGGGTGGAGGCTGGCATCACCCGCGTCGCGGAACTTCGGGAGGAAACTCTCGAAATTCGGGCCCTCTGTGCTCCCGGCCGCAATCCACGCTCCTTCGGCGACGTCCCCAACTGCGTCGATGAGGCCAGGGTCCCGCAGGCCGTCTTCCATCAGAAGCTGTCTGCCGTACCCTCCTTCGTCCCAGTTACGGATGATTGTAGTTGCATCTTCGAGAGCAAAGGAGAGTGCCCACGCCTCGAAGTCGTTCTCGAACAGTCTGTCGAGTTGGCTCTGATAGGAGGACTGCCCGCCCTGCGCCGAGACGACCTCGACGACCTCTCCACCGAGGCTCTCGTACCAGTTGACGAACTGCCTCGTCCACCCCTCTTCGCCCGCAGACGTGGCGCTGAGGATACCCATCTGTTCGATTCCGGCTTCGTCAATCATCGCTTCCGCCGCCCCGGAAGTGTGGACGGTGTCGCCGATGACAGTTCGCCAGAGCCACTCATCGTCACCGAGGTCGTCCGTTCCCTTGTCCCCGCCCCGAGTGTCGAGGAACGTCGTCCCCGGCCACGGCGTGACGACCGGGACTTGCTGTTCCTGGAGGAAGTCCCACAGCGGAACGATTTCGCTGGAGAACAGCCCGTTTATCGCGTGGACTTCGTCGCTATCGACCAACTGCCTGACGACCTGTCGGGCCTGCTGTGGGTCGACTGCCGTGTCGCGTCGTTGTACTTCGAGCGTCGCGTCGAGTGGTCCACCTGCCTCGTTGATTTCCTGCACCGCGAGGTCCGTCGACTGCGACACTGCCGGCTGGAGGAAGTCCCACTGTCCGGTCAGCGACGCCGGCTGACCGATGACGACGCGCTCGGGTCCTGCCATCTCTGTGGTCGTGCCAGCGGTAGTGTCCCCGTCAGTTGGCTCGTCGGTGGGAGTCCCACCATTCCCGTCACCGTTCCCGTTCCCCTCGGTTCCGACACAGCCAGCGAGCCCAGCGGTGAGAACTGAGCATGCCCCCGTCTTTTTCAGGAACGTTCGTCGGTCAGTTCTGTTCGCAGCGTCGACACTTCCACCCATGACATTTGTCATTAGTGCACACAGGGTATAGTTATTCGGTGAAATAGCCACTATCTGGGCCGGTAGCGGCGTTTCTTGCACTATACTCGCAGCTTGGTGTTGCACTCCCCAATGACAAACGAAGCGACAACCCAAGTCAGGAGATGTTCAAGGAAGCCAGTGACTGCTGTCTATCGACCTGTGAACGTCCTGTCTCGATTAGACTCTCAGGCGGCCACGCCACCGATACCGAACAGCCGCGTCGTCCCCCACGACAACACGACGATGCCGACCACGAAGGCGGCGAGTGCGCCCATCATCGGGAACGGGTCGAGCGTCGGGCCGCCGAGAAACGGCCCTTGGATGATGAGAAATGCGGTGCCAATCGAGAGACCAAGCCCGATTCCACAGACGACGGTGAAGAACAGTTGTATCACGCCGATTCCACGGGTGTCGCTCCGGAAGCTCATGCGGCCACGTCTGCGAGGTGGCCGCTTGAATAATTTGGCCGATTCGTTGACGTGAGCTACCGCTCGACGGTGAATCCGGTCTCGCCTTGCGGTTCTTCGTAGGTCACGTCCACGTCGGAGACGCTGGCCATCGGACTCCCGTCGTGACACCACCGAACCATCTCTTCGACGTCGTCGCGCGGCCCCTCGAAGACGGCTTCGACGCGGCCGTCGGAGAGGTTCTTCACCCAGCCGTCGACGCCGAGGTCGCGGGCGGTGTCTCGGGTCGTCGCTCGGTAGTACACGCCTTGGACGTGACCTGAGACGTACACGTGTGCGCGGGTACGCGAACTCTCGCTCATGAGCGGTGCTTCGACGGCCGACACAAAAGGCGTGGCGTCTACGCGGTCGCGCTTCAGCTATCCCAACCGTGCCTGCACCTCGCACGCGCCTCCCGAATCGTCAGCATCTAAGTGCGGCCCACACCACGCTGGAGTATGGAACTCTTCGGTACTGCCGGGATTCGCGGCAGCGTGACGACGCGAGTCACACCGGAACTCGCTCTCGACGTCGGTCGCGCCGCCGGCCGAGCCGCACTCGAATCGGACGCCACCGCCGAGTTCGTCGTCGGCCGTGACGGCCGGACGAGTGGGGAAAGTCTCGCCGCCGCAGTCGAGGCGGGTCTCCTCTCTGCCGGTGCGGATGTCGTCCGTGTTGGCGTCGTCCCGACACCGGCGCTCGCATACGCCTCCCAAGGTCGACGCGGCGTCATGTTGACCGCCTCGCACAACCCGCCGACCGACAACGGAATCAAGATGTTCGTCGACGGCGAGGAGTACGACCGCGACCTCGAACGCGACATCGAAACCCGCGTCGAAGCCGGTGTCACCGCCGCCGACTGGGACGAGTGGGGGAAAAGCGGCGCTGCCGACGTGCTCGACGACTACCGCGACGCCATCGTCGATTTCGCACGGGACCACGGGTCAGACCTCGACGGTCTCAACGTCGCTGTCGACTGCGGCAACGGAATGTCCGCACTCGGGACGCCACAGGTGCTCCGTGACCTCGGTGCACACGTCGTCACGCTGAACGCGCAAATCGACGGGCACTTCCCCGGTCGCGAGTCGAAGCCGACGCCCGAGACGCTGTCTGACCTCCGTGCGTTCGTCGCCGACGGCGACTTCGACTTCGGCATCGGGCACGACGGCGACTCCGACCGCATCGTCATCATCGACGGCGAGGGCGACGTGGTCCACGAAGACACGGTCGTCGCCATCGTCGCGGCGCACTACGTCCGCGTGAGTGACGCTGAAGACCCGGTCGTCGTCACGACGCCGAACGCCTCGGGCCGCATCGACGAACGCGTCCGCGAAGCCGGTGGTCGCGTCGAGCGCGTCCGACTCGGTGCGCTCCACGAGGGAATCGCAAGCGCCCGCGCCGACGGCGGTGACGTGGTCTTCGCGGCCGAACCGTGGAAGCACATCCACCCGGCGTTCGGCGGCTGGATAGACGGCGTCGTCTCCGCCGCGCTCGTCGCGCGACTCGTCGCCGAGTCGGGTCTCGATGGCCTGCGCGAGCCGGTGACGGAGCGCCCCTACCGGAAAGTGAGCGTCTCCTGCCCGGACGAGAAGAAGGCAGTCGCGATGGCTGCCCTCGAAACGTCACTCCCCGAGGCGCTGTCGCCGGAGTCGGTCGATACCGAGTACGGTGTTCGCCTCGAATTCGACGACGCGTCGTGGACGCTGGTTCGACCGTCGGGCACGGAGCCGTACATCCGCGTCTACGCCGAAGCCGACGACGTCGACGCGCTCGTCGAGTCGGTGACTGCCGTGGTCGAAGACGAAATCGCAAACGCCTGAGCGGTCACGGGTCCCTCAGCCACCACCGAGTAGTCGAGGCCAATCTCGGGCTGACTAAATCGCGTGACGGTGGCACAAACGAGGCTCTAGTTTTGCCGAATTTGTAAGCGAGGAGGCTTGTATCCTCTGAATACCGAAACGACACCTTTATGCAATTTTCACGGCCCCTGTATCAATAGGAGACAATAGTCATGGACAGACGCTCTTTTGTCAAAGCGGCAGGGGTCGCGGGTATCGCCGGCCTCGCAGGGTGTACAGGCGGCCCGTCCGAGGGTAGCGAACAGACGACCACCGAGCAGTCCGGTGGCAACGGTGGCGACGAGACGACGGCCACCGAGCAGCCGACCGAGGAGTCCGGTCCCGCAGCCAACGTGGGGATGGTCTACGCACTCGGCGGTCTCGGCGACAAGTCGTTCAACGACGCGGCCAAGCGCGGTATCGAACAGGCGAAGTCCGAACTGGGCATCGCCTACGAGGAAGCACAGCCGTCTGCGGCCGAGGAGTTCCCGCAGTTCCAGCGCCGCTTCGCGCAGTCGTCGAGTCCGAACTACGACCTCGTGTCGTGTATCGGCTTCGCGCAGAAGTCTGCGCTCTCCGAGACGGCACCGAACTTCCCGGACCAGAACTTCATGATCGTCGACGACGAAGTCGACGAACCGAACGTTGCGAGTTACAAGTTCCGCGAAGAGCAGGGTTCGTTCCAGGTCGGCTACATGGCCGGTCTGCTCACGACGCAGGAGTTCTCCGCGGGTGCTGGCGCGACGACGACCGGCGAGAAGCGCGTTGGCTTCGTCGGTGGTGTCGACGCACCGCTCATCCGCAAGTTCCAGGCTGGCTACGAGGCCGGTGTGAAGCACGCTGACGAGGAAATCACCATCGACACCGCGTACGCTGGTTCGTTCTCCGACTCCGCGAAGGGGAAGGAAATCGCCACGTCGATGTACGACAAGGGTGCGGACATCGTCTACCACGCTGCTGGTGGGACCGGTCTCGGTGTCTTCCAGGCGGCGAAGGAACAGGGCAAGTTCGCTATCGGTGTCGACTCCGACCAGTCGAAGACCGAGTCGAACTACGCCGACGTCATCCTCGCATCGATGGTCAAGCGCGTCGAGACGCCCGTGTTCGCCTCCGTCGAAAACGTCGTCAACGGCGAGTTCAACGGTGGGTCGACCACGACGCTCGGACTCGAAGAGGACGGCGTCGCCGCCGTCTTCGGTGCCCAACTCGGCTCCGAGATTCCGCAGGACGTCAAGGATTCGCTCACGGAGTCCCGTGAGTCCATCATCGCCGGCGACATCGAAGTCCCGACGACGACCGAGTAACTCCGTCACCGAACCTGTCGTTTTTTTGATACTGTCGTCGAGCGACGCAACAACCAGACACTATTGCCGCTTTCATATTTCAATAAATTGGTAATTCACGACTGGTGAATATTCCAAATCGCCCAAGAAGCGCCTCGATACACCGTGTGGAGGTGTCCCGCGGCGAATCGAATCCCACGAGTTTAAGCAAACCCCCCCGAAAAAGTGTGCAAGATGAGCACCGCTGTTCATCTCGACGAAATCACCAAACGGTTCCCCGGCGTCGTAGCGAACGACGACGTGGACCTGACCGTCGAGCGCGGCACGGTGCACGCACTTCTGGGTGAAAACGGGGCCGGCAAGACGACGCTGATGAACATCCTCTACGGGCTCTATGAACCCACAGAGGGGACCGTCTACGTCGACGGTGAACCGCGGGACTTCGACTCCCCAGCGGACGCCATCGAGGCGGGCGTCGGGATGATTCACCAGCACTTCATGCTGGTCGACCCCATGACTGTCGCCGAGAACATCGTCCTCGGCAACGAGCCGCGGAAATGGTTCGGGACGACGGTCGACCGGGAGCGCGCGCGCCAAGAGGTCATCGACCTCTCGCAACGATACGGATTCGACGTGAACCCCGACGACACCATCGAGGACGTGAGTGTCGGCGTTCAACAGCGCGTCGAGATTCTGAAAGCACTCTATCGTGGGGCAGAGATTCTGATTCTGGACGAACCCACCGCGGTCCTCACGCCACAGGAAGTCGAAGAGCTATTCGAAGTCTTCGAGGAACTGACGGCGCAGGGCAAGACGATTATCTTCATCAGCCACAAACTCGGCGAAGCGATGCACGCCGCCGACGACATCACCGTCCTCCGCGACGGGAAGAACGTGGGAACGGTGAAGGCGGACGAGACCTCCAACGAGGAACTCGCCGAACTGATGGTCGGCCGCGAGGTCCTCCTCGAACCCAAGAGCGCCCACCGAGAACCGGGCAAACAGGTCCTCTCGGTCGAGAACGTCCACGCCGACGACAACCGCGGTATCGAAGCGGTCTCCGACGTGTCGTTCGACATCCGCGAGGGTGAGGTGTTCGGTATCGCGGGCGTCGACGGTAACGGGCAGTCGCAACTCGTCGAGACGATTACCGGGCTTCGCGAACCCACGTCGGGGCAGATTACCTACAAGGGCCGCGACATCACACGCGCATCCCGTCGCTCCCGTATCGAAGACGGGATGGCGTACATCCCCGAGGACCGCCACGAACGCGGCCTCGTGATGGACTTCGACCTCGTCCAGAACGGCATCCTCGGCAGCCAGCACAGTTCGAAGTTCTCGTCCGGTGGGTCTATCGACTGGTCTACCGCGCGCGGACACGCAGAACGAATCATCTCCGAGTACGACGTGCGGCCGCCACACGCGGACGCCGACGCCGAGTCGTTCTCGGGCGGCAACCAGCAGAAGTTCATCGTCGGACGTGAGTTCGAACGCGAACCGGATTTCGTCGTCGCAACCCACCCGACCCGCGGCGTGGACATCGGGGCGATGGAGTTCATCCACGAACGACTGTTGGACCTGCGACAGCAGGGCAAGGCGGTCCTTCTCATCTCCTCGAAACTCGACGAGGTGCAGGGACTTTCGGACCGCCTCGGCGTCATGCACGACGGCGAACTCATGGACATCGTCGACCCACGAAACACGACGGAAGAAGAGATTGGCCTCCTGATGGCCGGGGAGCGCCCCGGGTGGTCGGACACCGAGATAGACACCGCAAACCCATCGGTTGGTGACGCGCAATGAGTGCCGGAAACGGCGCAAAGTCCGTCCTCCGTCGCCTCGTGAATGCCTCGACCGTCGAACGTATTCTCATCAGTTTCGCGGCGCTCTTCATGGCCGTCGTCGTCGGCGCGGTCATCGTTCTCATCTCCGGCCGGGTCGCCACGTGCCAGACCGCGGCGGCGACCTTCTTCGGTCTCGGCTTCTGTTACGACCCTGTCGAAGTGTATCTCGTGTTGTTCAACGGCGCACTCGGTGGGCCGTTCCTCTTGGACGCTCCCGGACTGTTCAACCCGAACTGGAACCCGCTGAACTTCGGATTCGCGCTCACGCTCAAGGAGACGACGCTCCTCATCTTCACCGGCCTCTCGGTCGCTGTCGCCTTCCGCGCGGGGCTGTTCAACATCGGGACGCAGGGACAACTCATCCTCGGCGCGCTCGCGACGGCGCTGTTCGCGTTCTTCGTCGCGCCGTTCCTCCCGGCGGGAATCCTCGGTGGCCTCATCCTGATTCCGCTTGCAATCCTCGTCGGCGCGCTCGTCGGCGGCCTCTACGGCGCGATTCCGGGCGCACTGAAAGCCTACGCGGACGCGAACGAGGTCATCACGACCATCATGCTGAACTTCATCGCCGCACAGGTGGCGTTCGTCCTCGTCAGCGAGTTCTTCCGCAACCCCGACTCGCAAGTCGTCGAGACGACGCCGCTTCCCGACTGGGGGACGTTGCTTCCGGTCGCATTCCCCAAGGGCGGTGACTTCTCGCTTCTCGCGCTCGCATTCGGTCTCGCCTTGGTCGTTGCTGTCTGGTATCTACTCGAACGGACGTCGTTCGGCTACGACTTGCGGACGAGCGGTGAACAGCCAGAGGCAGCCGAGTACGGTGGTGTCGATGCCAAGCGCACGACCGTCACCAGTATGTTCCTCTCCGGTGCCCTCGGTGGTATCGGCGGGGCTATCTGGGTTCTCATGGTCATGGGCAAGTGGCAAGCCGGTGTCCCGTCGCTCGGTTTCGACGGCATCACCGTCACCATCCTCGCGGGCAACAACCCGTTCGGTATCGTCCCGGCGGCGCTCCTGTTCGGGACGCTCAAGTCCGGGTCGCTCGCCGTGCAGTTCGGGACGGGCGTCCCGAAGCAACTCGTCGGGGTCCTTCGCGGCCTCATCATCCTTTTCGTCGCCATGCCGGAGTTCTTCCGCATGATTGGGTCGAGCATCAACCTCGAAACCGACGACGACGCCGTGGCGACCGACGGCGGCCGCAGTCTCCTCGGAGGTGACGACGAATGAGCACGACTACCATCGACCAACTCCGTGACACGGAACTGTCGTATCGGATGCTCTTGGCTGCCGGGGCTATCGCGGTGTTCTCGTTCATCGCATTCTTCGGCCTCGTGTTCCCCGAGAGTATCTGGGCAGACCTGCTGGGCATCCTCATCAGTCGCAGTACGCTCTCGTCGGCGCTGCGACTCGCGGTGCCCATTACGTTCGCCGCGCTCGGCGGTATCTTCGCCGAGAAGGCCGGCGTCATCAACATCGGACTGGAAGGCCTGCTCATCATCTCGGCCTTTACGGCAGTCATCACGACGGCCGTCATCGGCCCCGGTGTGACTATCCTCGGTCTCCCGGCAATCTGGGTCGGCTTCTTCGCGGGCGTGCTCGCATCGCTCGTGTTCTCCCTCATCTTCGCCGTGGTCTGCATTCGGTTCAAGGCGGACCAAATCATCGCCGGACTCGCCGTCTGGCTCATCGCCCTCGGTCTCGCACCGTTCGCGGCGACGGTCTACTACGGCGGCGTCAACACCGACAACGTGGGGACGACGCTCGGAACGTGGACGATTCCCGTCCTCTCGGACATCCCGTTCTTCGGCGCGCTCTTCGACGCTGGCCCGGCGGTGTACATGATGCTCGTCGCGGTTCCGGCGTCGTGGTTCGTGCTGAACCGCACGGCGTTCGGTCGTCACATCCGCGCGTCCGGTGAGAACCCGAAGGCGCTCGACACCGTGGGTGTCGACGTGAGTCGCGTCCGCTACGCGGGCGTGCTCCTCTCCGGGTTCCTCTCCGGTATCGGCGGGTCGGCGCTGTCGCTCGGTCTCGGCCAGTTCATCGGGAACAACCAGACGATGGTCAACGGCAAGGGGTTCATCGCCATCGTCGCGTACCTCTTCGGGAACTACAACCCGCTCGGCGCGTTCGGCGCGTCGTTCCTCTTCGCCGGACTGGAGGCCGTCCAGATTCGCCTCCAGCAGGTCCCGGGATATGCGATTCCCGACTCGCTCATCCAGACGATTCCGTACATCACGGTTATCGTCATCCTCGCACTCGTCGGCCGCACTCGCATCCCACAGGCCGCCGGGGAACACTACGACACGGGCGAAGACAACCGCTAACGTTCGGTCGTCGTCCGATTTTCTCGCCCCGTTCGGTGTTTCGTTTTCTGTAGAAGGACAGATTGGGAGTAAAGAGTTTTCTGCCCACGATATGGAGGTGATACCATGTCCACAGACGAGAACGAAACCGCCGAGGACTCCTCGGCGAACCCACGGACAGAGTCCGTGGATGTGGTGGTCGTCGGCGCGGGAACCTCCGGTTGCTACGCCGCTGCGACCATCGCCAACGCGGGCTACGACGTCGCCGTCGTCGAGCGAAAGTCCGCCGAGGAAGCAGGACACATCGCGTGCGGTGACGCTCTGAAAGGCGCAGACGCCTTCCCCGACGCGATTCCGAAGTCGCAAATCGAACCCGCGTTCACGAACACCGAGGTCGACCACGGTCGGTTCGAGATTCCACAGGAAGACACGGTCCTCGACATTCCCGTTCCCGGTGAACTCGCGGTCATCGACCGCTGGGAGTACGGCCGTCTCATCATCGAGGGGGCAGACGAGGCCGGTGCCGAGTTCCACTACGACACCGTCGTACAGGACGTCACACAGGACGACGACGGCGTCGTGACCGGCATCCGAGCCAAGCACGACGGCGAGGTCGTCGAGTACGACGCCGACATCGTCATCGACGGTGCGGGCGCGCTCTCGCTCCTCCAAGACAAGGTCGACTTCTCGGACGCGACGTTCGACACGAACGTCTCGTACTCGCAGTTCTGTTCTGCCTACCGCGAAGTCGTCGAGGTTCCCGAACCCGTCGAGTGGTCCGACGCGCTGGTGTTCAAACCGGCCGACGTCGCCGCCGGCTACGTCTGGTACTTCCCGCGCACCGAGACCGAAATCAACGCCGGACTGGGCTTCCAGATGACAGAAGAGCCGATGAAGCTCGTCGACGACCTGAAGAAGGACCTGCGCGCCCGTCCCGAGTTCGAGGGCGCGGAAGTCGTCGACAAACTCGGCGCGGCACTGCCGACCCGCCGCCCCTACGACTCGGCCACCGCACCGGGCTATATGGCAGTCGGTGACGCCGCAGCACACGTCAACCCGACGACCGGCGGTGGTATCGCCGGCGCGGCCTACGCCGGAGCCTACGCTGGCGAGCAAGCCATCGTCGCGCTCGAAGACGACGACGTGTCCGAAGAGACGCTCTGGCGGTACAACCAGCGCGTCATGGACCACTTCGGCGGTCGCTACGCCAGTCTCGACGTGTACAACATCCTCTCGACGGCCGTCGACGTGGACGACCTGATGGGTCTCATCGCCTCGCTACCCGGCGAGAACCTGGCCGAAGCGCTCTACTCGGGGACGACCTCGTTTAGCCCGGCGCTCCTCCTCCAGACCGCCGTGTCGAGTTACGGCCACTGGGGCCAGATTTGGAACTTCTTCAAGGTGAAGCGACTCGCCGACGAACTGATGGCCCACTACGACCGCTACCCGACGCGGCCGAGTGCGCTCGCTGGCTGGCAGGACGAACGCGACCGCATCATGGACGAAATCTACGAAGTCACTGGCGCGGACCCGAAGTACTGAGTTCGGTCGCGAGCGTCACGTTCCGGAACTCGAATCGCGCGCCACCGCTTTCTGCGGCCGTCGCCTCGACGGACCAGCCGTGGGCTTCCGCGACGCCCGAGACGATTGCCAAGCCGAGACCCGTCCCGTCGGGGTTGTTCGAGTAACCGGATTCGAAGATTCGGTCGCGCTCTTCCGGCGGGATGCCCGGCCCGTCGTCTTCGACGAAAAAGCCGTCTTCGAGCGGGCCGACGCGAACTTGCACGTCCGGGCCGCCGTGGTCCAGCGCGTTCCGAAAGAGGTTCTCGAAGACGGCGGTGAGTCGCCCGGGGTCCGCTTGGAGGTCCACGTCGGCCTCGACGGTGAGTGCGGCGGCGTCGAGATTCGTGTTCGCGACGGCGTCTGCAGCGACCGTCGCCAGGCCGACAGGCTCGGTGTTACCCACTGCCTCACCGCTTCGTGCGAGTTGCAGCACGTCTTCGATGAGCGATTCCATTCGGTCGTGTGCGTCTGCGACCGTCGAGAGGTGTTCGGTGCCGTGACCGTCGCGGGCGAGTTCGAGGCGCATCTGTGCGACGTTCAGGGGGTTGCGTAGGTCGTGGCTCACCACCGACGCAAACTGGTCGAGTCGCTCGTTTCGGCGTTCGAGGTCCGCTTCGTAGGCGCGTTTTCGCTCGACCCAGCGGTACGTCCCGAGGACCAGCGCGCCCGCGCCGAGGAGGAGTGCGCCATCTTCGAAGACGAGGGCGAACGCGTCGGGTTGTGTGACCACTTCGTCGAGGGCGTCGGTCACGGCGTACACGCCGATGAGGACGGTTCCCGCGTAGAGTGGTCGCCAGACGGTCTGAATGTCTCTGATTGTCGTGAGGACGAACGAGCAGATGAGGGGAAGCGGGACCAACAGAATCTCGACCGCGAACCGAAGCCACGAGGTGTCTGCCGTGCCGGGAAAGACCACGACCTGCAGCGTAGCCGCCCCGGCGACGACGCCGACGGCGAGAGCGGCGGGACGAAGGTCGGCGTCTGCGAGCAGTTCACCTCGGCGGGCACCCATCGCTGCCGGCTATGCACGGGGGGGACAAATAACCGCTGGCGGTCCGTTCGTCACGCCGCCGGTGAATTATCAGGCTGACTGCGGGTCCGTGGCCGCGATTTGCTCGATACTCCCCGAGAGAACGTCGATAGCGATACGAATCGTCTCTTCGTCGACGTCGAAGGTACGGGTGTGGTGGCCGCCCGGATGGTCGGTGCCGACGCCGACGTAGGCCGCGAGGCCGCCGTTGTCTTGGACGTGTTGCATGAGGTAGGTCGCGTCCTCGCTGCCGCCGAGGTCGTCGCTGTCGAGGATGGAGTCGACGCCCTCGACACTCTCGCTCACCGACCGGACGAGCGTCGTGAGTTCCTCGTCGCTTCGGGCGCTGGGTGCTTTGCCCTCGACACCGATGTCGACCTCGCAGTCGTACATCGCGGCGGCCGATTCGATGACGGTGTGGGCGCGGTCTTCCATGTACTCCATGAGTTCGGTCGTCTCACCACGAACCTCGCCCTCGATGAAGGATTCTTCGGCGACGATGTTCGTCGCAGTGCCGCCGCCCATCAAGCCGACGTTGACGCGAGTCGCGCCGTCGGAGTGGCGAGAGATGCCGTAGAGGTTCTGTGTTGCCGCGGCCGCGGCGAGATTGGCGTTCTTCCCCTCCTCTGGTTTCGCGCCCGCGTGGGCTGGCGCGCCGGTGAAGTCAGCGCGGAAGTGTGAGACGGCGAGGAAGCCATCGACACCGCAGACGACCTCTCCGGTCGGGTGGTCGAGGCCGACGTGGACCGCGAGGAGGGCGTCCACGTCGTCGAGGTGGCCGCCCTGTACGACTGCCTTTCCGCCTGCGACCCGTTCCTCGCTCGGTTGGAAGAACACCTTGAGCGTTCCCTCGAAGTCGGAGTCGAGGACGGCGTCGAGGACGCCGAGACCGATTGTCGCGTGCGCGTCGTGCCCGCAGGCGTGCATGAACCCCTCGTTCTCGGAGCGGAACCCTTCGGCCGTCGGCAGATGTGTCTCCTCGTCGGACTCGGTGATTGGGAGCGCGTCGATGTCGACACGCAAGCCGACTGTCGGTCCCTCGCCGCGTTCGAAGACGGCCAATGCGCCGGTGTAGCCGCCGGTGAGGCGTTCGAGGATATCTTCGCGGGCACCGGCCGCACGCGCACGCTCGAACCACGTGTCGAGTTCGTCGTCGTCGGGGACGGCCATTCGCTCCTCGGTGCCGAGAATTTCCGGGCCGACGTAGAGCGCGTCGAGGTCGCGCGTCTCTAACTCGTCGACGATACGAGCGGTCGTGTAGAACTCTCGCCACGCGGGTTCGGGATGTTGGTGGAGGTCGCGCCGGAACGCGATGAGGTCGTCCATCGTCGCTTGGTGACTCATACCCCGACTCACTCCCCGGACGGAGATAAACGCTCTCGACCGCTGGTAAAATTAACCTGAAAGGAAAGTATGACGCAAAATTCAAATACGAGACAGATAGTTAGAGGAAATTCGTGCCTATTATATATCACAGTGAATGTCTGACAAACGATGCCAGAAGAACCGGACATCGAGCTCAGTTTCCGCGGTGGGAGACTCGTTAGCGCGCTCCCCATCGCGTTCTTCATCGCCTGGGCTATTTTCCAAAGCGGTATCCTCGGAATCGGCGATACGACCGGCCTCGTCGCGGGGATGCTGACAGGACTCATCGTTGGACTGCTGTTCGTCCGGGGAGATTGGAAGGACTACGCGGACGTCGTCTTCGCGGGCATGACCCGTCGGGTCGCTGCGACTGCTGTGGTCGCGTGGCTGTGGGCAGGCATGTTCGCAGAGACGATTCAGGTAGGCGGCTTCGTCGACGGCCTCGTCTGGGCGGCGACTGCGCTGAACGTCGGCCCCGGGTTGTTCCCGGCTGTGACGTTCCTGCTCGCAGCGCTGCTCGCGACGGGCATCGGCACCGGCTACGGTACCGCAATCGCCTTCACGAGTCTCGTGTTCCCCGCGGGGCTCCTCCTCGGCGCGAATCCAGTGCTGCTGTTCGGTGCCATTCTGTCGGGTGCCGTCTTCGGTGACAACCTTGCACCCGTGAGTGACACCACAATCGTCTCCGCTGTGACGCAAGACGCCGACATCGGTGGCGTCGTCGCGTCCCGCGTGAAGTACGCCGTCGTCGCGGCGGCGCTCGCAATCGCGGCCTACCTCGCCGCCGGGTTCGGAATCCCCGGCGTCGTGAGTGGGATGCCGCACGCGAACGTTACCGGGCAAGTCGATGCCACGGTGTCGGCGTGGGGTCTCGTTCACCTCCTCGACATCGCCATCGTCATCGTCCTCGCGGTTCGCGGTCGCCACATCATCGAAGCCATCTCGTGGGGACTCATCGCCGCGGCGGTGTTCAACGTCGCACTCGGTGCCGCGGACCTCATCGACGTTTCGGCCGCGAGCATGCTTCTGTTCCGGGCCCCGCAAAACGGCCTGACGCAGGCTGTCGATGCGCTTCCGCTCATCGGCGCGGTCGTCGAAACCGTTCCGGGTGGACAGGCTGGCGTCGGCGGGAGCATCTACTCCGGTGCCGCGGGCTTCTTCCCGCTCATCGTGCTGACGCTCCTGCTCGTCGCTGGCGCTGAAATCATGCGCGCCGGTGGCGGCTTCGACGCGATTCAGGAACTGCTCATCGACCGTGTCGCGACCACCGTCCGCCGCGCCGAGACCACGATGGTCCTCGGGACGGCGCTCGTCAACGCGACGGTCACAATCAACACGGCAGCCGAAATCGCTATCGCGCCGTACATCGCCACGCTCGGCAAGCGCTTCAACATCAACGGCTACCGTCGTGCCAACATCCTCGACGCCAACACGTCCGCGCTCGGGTACATCTTCCCGTGGGGTGGTGGCCTGCTCGCTGGCTTCGGTGCCATGCAAGGGCTCGTCGGCGGGAACGGCACGCCGTGGTTCACCCAAGAGATGCTGGTGAACCCCGCGTCCGTCTGGCCGTACGTGTTCCACGGCTGGTTCCTCGTGGCCGTGTTCCTCGTGGCCGCGTGGACCGGCTACGGCCGCGAATACGTCTCCGACCGCACGTCTGAGGAGGTGAGTCGCGTATGAGCCGACTCGGAAAACTCCTCGCAGGCTGGACGTTCCGCACCGCGACGCCGTCGTTCGAACCCGGCGACGTCATCACGGCGTTCGTCACCCACAGCGACGGCGAGGGAGTCTCGTCCCGAATCGGTGATTCGGTGCTCCGAATCGAGGGGGACACCGAGGTCGACGTCGAAACGAAAGTCCGCTTGAAGGTCACGTCGTTCGACGACCAAAATCACGTCGGCACTGCCGAAATCGTCGAATTCCTCGGCGAGTTCTGAGCCGACCCACCTCGTTTTTTGGACACTGCGCTCGCCAGTGGCGTCGCTGGCGAATTCGATATCGTCTGCGCCGTGACGCACCGACGGTTGCTACCTCGTGACAAGACGAACGAAAGAGAGACGAAAAGCGAAGACCCGCGTCGAGACGCGCTCGCGGTCGGCCGCGCCGACGTCAGTTACGGCGGTGGCCGAGCGGTTTCTTCTGTTCGAGTTCGATTTCGATGTGGACGCTGTCGGGGTAGTCCCGCTCGCTCACTTGGCGGGCGATTTGGTCTGCGCCGTGAATCTCCAGTCGCCGCGTGTAGACTGTGTAGTTCCACGCGGGGAACTGGTCTCCCGGTTGGAGCGTGCGATACTGGGGGACGTTCGTGCGCTCTGGTTGGTCGGCGTGCGGGCCGCGGCACTCCGCGCCCTTCTTTTCGATGAGTGATTTGAGGTTGCCGACGACTCTGTCGAGGACGGCCTTATCACCGCTTTGAAAGGTGAGTTTCGTGACGAAGGTCATAGCTGGGTACTACCACGTTCTTGGTTGCTCCGACGGTAAAAACGCATCTACACGTGCGCGTGGTTGGGCCGACTCGATTCGGTTCTGCACGAACGACCATGTCACGGCGGGGGTAATTCTCCGATACCCTCTTAAACGGTGGCACGTTTATCTCGGGTAATGGCAGTCGAAGCGGTAAGCGCTGGTGCCATCCTCTTCCGCGACACCCGCGGCCGGAGGGAGTACTTACTCCTGAAGAGCCGTCCTGGGGACTGGGAATTCCCCAAAGGCGGGGTCGAAGGGGACGAGGAGCTCCAGCAAACGGCAATCAGGGAAGTCAAAGAGGAGGCCGGAATAGCAGATTTCCGCCTCATCGACGGCTTCCGCGAAGACTACGACTACGTCTTCGAAGCGAACGGCACGACCATCCACAAGACGGTGCACCTGTTCATCGCACACTCGTTCGAGGCGTCCGCGGAGCTCTCGACCGAACACCGCGACCTTCAGTGGCGCGACTACGAACAGGCCATCAACACGATTACCCAAGACGGCCCGCGCGACATCCTCGAGCAAGCACACGACTTTCTCGACCACCTCGCGGCGAAGAACGAAGGCCAGCACAAGTACCTGAAATAGGGTCGTCGGCACCGTGTTGGCGGCGAACGGTTCGCACCTGCGGCCAGCCACTGCTCTCTGACTGGTGAGCCGTAACTCCGTGACCGAAATACCTTCACGAACGCACGGAGACGCTTCACTGTGACCGAGAGCGCCGACCGCGACCCGGAGTTCGCCTTCGAGCTTCGAGTCTGTCGCTGGGCGGAGCGCGCGTGGCACCCCGACGGGCCGCGCCCGGCCTTCGTCGCGCGACAACTCGGGACGCGCGACAGACGATGGGACACCGTCGTCGTCGAAGTCGACCCCGACGCGTTCGCCGCGCGCCGCGCCCTCTCGACGGATGGCTTCGACTCCGACCTCCTGCGGGTCATGCGCCACGCACCCGCCGACTGGCAGTGGTATCGGGACGCGATTCCGAAACCCGACTTTCCGTGGCGGCACGTCGTCCCGGCGGTCCACCGCGCCGCGGGACGCGGCGTGGTCGAGAAGCGTCGCGGAAGCCGGAACCGCGTCGAGTACCGACAGACCGCTCCGTATCCCGACTGGGTCGAACGAATCGTCGCCATCGAGAACAAACCGGACCTCGACGCCAGCGCCGCCCGCGCACTGGCCGACCAACTCGAACACGACGTCGAACGCGGCCTCGCCGACGAGGTGTGGGTCGCGACCGAAGCGACCGGCGACCGGGTCGAACCGGCACTGCTCGAAGACCTCCCGGTCGAAGTCGGTATCCTCTCGCTCGACGACGACGGGACGATGGACGTGCTGTGGCACCCGAGCACACTCACGCCCGACCCTGACGACGCGCGCCGCCGCCTCGTCCTCGCAGAGCGAGCCTACGACCGCGGCTGGCGGAGCTACGTCGATACCATGCGCCCCGACTGTCGGCACTTCGAACTCGCGCGCCGAGGCATGGCGCTCGTCCCGCGATGTGCCGCAAAAGACTGTTTTCAGAGCCAACGCGAGTGCGCCCACTCGTGTTCGGCGTTCGAGCCCGAGCCTCCGGCGTGGCGGATGAACGGCTGGCCTATCGAGGGCGGGCCGGGGAAGGGGCTGCGAGAGTTGCTCCGTGCGCGCCGCGAGCGCGAACGGGAGCGGATGGAACCGTCAGAGTAGACGATTGATGGTATCTGCCGAGTAGACGATTGACGGTATCTGCCGAGTAGACGATTGATGGAACCCGCCGATTAGACGATTTCCACGTCGACCTCGTCTCGCTCGACGGCGAGTCGGAACGTGGGGACGGTCCGGTAGATGACCTCGACGACTCCCTTCCGGCGGAGGCTCTGGAGCGCCCGCCGAACGTCGTCCACATCGGGGTCGATGTCGAACTCCTCGCGGACTTTGTTGAGGACGCTGACGACGCTCTCGGAGCGCTCGTCCGGACCGGCGACGACCTGAAAGACGCGCGCTTCGAGCGTGGGGACGCGGATGACGCTCGGAACCGATTCCTCGTCGCCGTCGCTTTCGACGCCGGGGTCGACGCCGACGAGTTCCGCCGCCTCGGCCGTGGCGCGGATGAGGCTGTTGTCGTCGCGGTAGTAGTAGTCCTTCAGTTCGGATTCGAGATACTGGTGGACCTCACTCCCGCTTTCGAGGTCCCATCGCTCCTGAAGCTCCTTGTTCTTCGTCGGCTGCAGGCGAACGATGTCGGCGAGGCGTTCTGTGGCCTCATCGGAGAGCGTCATATTCGCACGATTCGACGGACGGGATATAACGTTGTTCGAGACGGGTTTCGGTTCTCCGGTGAACGTTAATTATTATCCCGCCGCCCTTCGTCCGCACTCGTATGAGCTGGGAAACACTTCGACTCGAATGGGACGGCGACGTGGCAACCCTCGTCATCGACCGCCCGGACAGTATGAACGCGCTCAACACGGACACGCTCGACGCGCTCGAAGAGGCGCTCGACGAGGCCGAAGCGGAGGGTGCGCGCGTACTCGTCCTCACCGGAGCGGGTGACAAGGCGTTCATCGCCGGTGCCGACATCAGCTACATGAAGGACATCGACACACCGGCCGCACAGGAGTACGCCGAGCAGGGCCACCGAATCGCCTCGCGCATCGAGACGTTCCCCGCCCCGACCATCGCGGCTATCAACGGCTACGCGTTCGGTGGTGGCATGGAGTTCGCACTCGCCTGCGACCTGCGCGTCGCCTCCGAGCGCGCCGTCCTCGGACAGACCGAAATCGACCTCGGAATCATGCCTGGGTGGGGCGGCAGTGTCCGACTGCCGAAACTCGTCGGCGACGAAATCGCGCGCCGACTCATCTACTTCGGGGAGCGAATCGACGCGAGCGACGCGCACGAACACGGTCTCGTCGGCGAAGTCGTCGCCCACGACCAACTCGACTCGCACGTCGCCGAACTCGCGGCGGAACTCGCAGCGAAGCCTCGCCACGCGCTGCAGGGTGCGAAAGCCGCAATCAACATGTCGCACGAAGCACCGCGCGAGGCCGCCCTCGAATACGAAGCACGCGTCTGGAGCGGTCTCTTCGGAACCCACGACCAGCGCGAAGGGATGGACGCCTTCGTCGAAAAACGCGACCCGGACTTCGAGTAAGAGACGTCGAATCGCTCAGTCGTCGAGCGTTCCGAGCGTCGATTCGAGTTCCTGAACCGATTCGGAGATGTCGGCGACGACTTCGACCTGCGTGTCGTTCGCCGCGGCGACGTTTCTGGTCTCTTCCTGTACGTCGACCGCCTGCTTGGCCGCGTTGTCGACCATGTTCGCGACCTCTTCGGTTCGTACTGCTTGGTCGTCGGTCGCGTTGGCGATGTCGTCCATGCCCGTCGCAGCCTCCCGAATCGTCGCGGCAATCTCGTCTTGGTTTTCGATGAGCGTGTCGATGCGCGCTGAACTGTCGCGGACGTCCTCGGTGAGCGATTCGATTCCCTCGACGGTCTCCGTCGCGTCCTCGCGGGTTTCGATGATAATCTCCTCGATGCGTTCGGACTCGGCTTGGACTTCATTCGCGAGCGACTTCACCTCGTCAGCGACGACCGCGAATCCGGCACCCGCGTCCCCTGCGCGGGCGGCTTCGATGTTGGCGTTGAGCGCGAGGATGTTGGTCTGGTCGGCGATGTCGTTGATGACCTCGATGATGTCGCCAATCTCCTCGATGTGTTCGGCGAGTTCGTGCGTGCGGTCGGCGACGTGCTCGCCGCCCTCCGCAACGCGGTCCATCGCTTCGGACACGGCTTCACCGTCTTCGCGGGACTCCTCTGCGAGGTGCTGGGCTTCCGTGCTCTGTTTGTTGATTTCGTCTGCACTGGCGGCGATTTCTTCGACCGTCGCGGACAGCGAGCCGATTTCGTCGGAGACTTCTTCCATCGCGTCCGCTTGCTGTGCCGCAATCTCTCGTGCCGCGGTGGCGCTGTCGGACACTTCGTCCGTGCAGGCCATCGCCTGGTCGATAGCACCGGAAATCTGCTCAGAGAGGTGTTCCTGTGCTTCGGCCATCTGTTTGTTCTTCCGAGCGACGTCGGTCGTGATGGGCGTGAGTTCGAGCGCGCCGACGACTTCGCCGTCGGGTGCGTGAAGGGGAAGCCCCATCGACCGATTCCAAAGCGACCCGTCTTCGGTCGGCACTTCGCGGAAGTCGTCTTCGCGGATGACCTGGTCGGTCCGCGCAATCGTCTCTGCGAGAATCTCGTCTTTGCCCTTGGTTCCGAACGCCTCGATACCGCGTTTTCCGTAGTCGTTCTCGTCGAGTCCGTACCGCTCGAACGTGAGGTCGTTGATGTGTGTGAGTCGGCCTTCGTCGTTGACGACGAACGCCGGTTCGGGGATGTCGGCGACGACTTGCTCGAACAACCCTTTCCAGAAGTCACGTTCTGCTTCGAGTCGCTCTGGTTCGGTTAGCGAGTCGTCCGGCTCCCACGCGAGTTCAGCCCGTGCTGCCTGTCTCTGCATACGTGTCAGAGAAAATAAAAACTCAGTTTAAAAATCCTTCACGCAGAATATCACGACTGATAGCAGCTTCCGCTTGCGGTAATTGTCGCTACAGGTCGTGAATTAATTGTGATGATTGGGGCTGAGTGGCCGATTCAATCGTGTACTCAGTCGTCGTCCATGGTCGCCATCGTCGACTTGAGTTGTCGGACCGATTCGGAGATGTCGGCGACGACTTCGATTTGCGTGTCGTTGGCCGAAACTGCTCTCGCGGTCTCTTCTTGGACCTCGGTGGCCTGTTTCGAGGCGCTGTCGACCATGCTGGCGACCTCTTCGGTCCGAACCGCTTGGTCGTCGGTCGCGTTGGCGATATCGTCCATACCCGTCGCAGCCTCCCGAATCGTCGCGGCAATCTCGTCTTGGTTTTCGATGAGCGTGTCGATGCGGTCGGCACTGTCCTGTACGTCTTCGGTAAGCGACTCGATACCCTCGACGGTCTCCGTCGCGTCCTCACGAGTCTCGCTGATAATCTCCTCGATGCGTTCGGACTCGGCTTGGACTTCGTTCGCGAGCGACTTCACCTCGTCTGCGACGACCGCGAATCCCGACCCGGCTTCGCCCGCCCGTGCCGCTTCGATGTTGGCGTTGAGCGCGAGGATGTTGGTCTGGTCGGCGATGTCGTTGATGACTTCGATGATGTCGCCGATCTCCTCGATGTGCTCGGCGAGTTCGTGCGTGCGGTCGGCGACGTGTTCGCCGCCCTCTGCGACGCGGTCCATCGCCTCCGCAGCCACTTCGCCGTCTTCGCGGGACTCCGCTGCGAGCTGTTGGGCTTCCGTGCTCTGTTTGTTGATTTCGTCGGCGCTGGCGGCGATTTCTTCGACCGTCGCAGACAGTGAGCCGACTTCGCCGGAGACCTCTTCCATCGCATCCGCTTGCTGTGCCGCAATCTCTCGGGCCGCGGTGACGCTGTCGGACACCTCGTCGGCTGAGGTCATGGCCCGGCCGATAGACGCAGTGACCTCTTCGGAGAGTTGTTCCTGGGCTTCGGACATCTGCTGGTTCTTCTCGACGATGTCGGTCGCGTCGGTCGTCAGTTCGAGCGCGCCGACGACCTCACCATTTGGCGCGTGCAGCGGTACGCCCATCGCTCGAACCCAAACCGTCCCCTCGGACGTTGGGACGCCGCGGAAGTCGTCTTCGTGGACGACACTGTCCGTTCGGGCGATGGTCGTCGCGAGAATCTCGTCTTTACCTTTGGTTCCGAACGCGTCGATACCGCGTTTTCCGATATCCGCCTCCCGGTCGAGTTCGTACGTCTCGGCCGCCTTCGCGTTGATATGCGTGAGGTGCCCCTCGGCGTCGACGTTGATTATCGGTTCGGGGAAGTGCTCGACGAGGTCCTCGAACAGTCCTTTCCAGTGGTCCCGCTCCGCTTCGAGACGCTCCGCTTCCGTCAGTGAGCCGCTGGGTTTCCACTCCTGCCCTGCCTGTGTTTCCGCTCCCTGCATACGTACCCGAGCGCATGAAAACACGGATAATAAACCCTACACGCCGTCTATCACGGCCGATAGCACGTCTGCCCACCACACATCTCCCTCTTCTGTTTTAAACGTTATGTGCTATCATGTGTCATGTAATGACTAAGCTGTTCCAAGTATAACAAACAATAATGAATAATACTATCAAGTTGAGCCACCTCCGAACTGCCCTACGGGACATCTCGTACCCAGTCGAACGACGCGAGGCTGCGAGCGCGTTCGACGGTGTGACTGTCCTCATGGCCGACGGCGACGCCGACCTCGGGGGGCTCATCCGTGACTGTGTCACAGACGAGTTCGCAGACCCGATGGACCTCTACTACGAGTTACACAACGCGATGCCGATAACGGCGCTCGGTGAGCCGGGCCAGTCGGACGGCGACGCCTGAACCGACCGCAGTCCCCGAATTAGACCGACCCACCACACCCCTTCTTCGGCGACGTAACCCAGTTGCTTAAGTGCCTCAAGCGGTAGGACGTACTATCATGGAGTTCTGCGACGACTGTGGGTCCCTGATGACGCCTCAGGACGGCGTCTGGGTCTGTCCGAACGGCCACGAGAAAGCGCGCGACAGCGAGAAAGAAAAGACGATGGTCACGACAGAGGGCCAAGAGTCGAGCGAAGTCGTCGATATGTCCGACGTCGACAACGCCGATATCGGCCCGACGACGACGGCTATCTGTCCGGAGTGCGGCCACGACGTCGCCCGCTACGAGATGAAGCAGATTCGCTCGGCCGACGAGTCCGAGACGCGCTTCTTCACGTGTGTCGAGTGCGACCACAAGTGGCGCGAAGACGACCACTGAGCGGCACGTCTTTTTCTCCCCGCCGTCCGTACGCGGGGTATGGCCGATTCGCTAGCCTCGCCGACACTTCCCGCGCTCGATGGCTGGGTCCGCGTCGATGAATCGACCGACCGACTGTTCCAGTTCGGTCTCGTTCGCGTCACCGCGAGGACCGTCGTCTACGAAGACGACGCGATTCGGTCGCGGGTGCCGGAGGCCGGAGACGACACGTGGCGGTTCCTCTTTGCGAGTCGGCTCGTGATTCGCCCCCGGACCCCGCCGTCGGCGGCGCTCACGCGACTCGTCCGAAACGGTGCGACCACCGAGTTCAAATCGCGTCTCCGCGACCGCGGGTTTTCCGATATCCAACGCGTCGACTCGCGGACACTGGCTGTCGACGACGGCGAGGCCGAAGTCGTCCACTACACTGCAACTGTCACCGTAAACGGCGTCGACCTCCTCGCCGACGCCTACGTCGCAGTGACGCCGGTCGACGGTGAGTTCTTGTTGACGGGAGGCGCGTACCCGCGCGAAGTCGGCGGCGGTGACGAGGAGACGGCCGCCGCGCTCCGCGACGTCATCGACCCGGAGCGATTCAGAGAAGAGTTCTTCGACGTGGTTCGGCACATGGAGTGACCGCCACCCACGAGACGAATTACTCGTTGCGAGCGAAGACGAGATAGCCCGTGTGTCCGACACCGGCCGTCGACGGTCGGGACCCGCGCTCGCCGAAGTCCATCTGGCGCTGAATCGTCTCGAACGTCTCGATGTCCGAGAGACCGGCCTCTTTGGCGGCTTCGACCGTCGCTCGCGTCCCCTCGACGAACGGGGAGTAGACGGCGACGTAACCGCCGGTCGAGAGGAGGTCCGGTGCTTCGCGGACGACTTCCGGTGCGTTCTCCGTGTCGAGCGTGAGCGCGTGGAACTGCTCGTCGCGCAGGTCGTCGAGTTCCTCGGTGATGTCGCCGGTTCGAACGTCGACGTTTGCTTCGACGCCAGCGAGTCGCATGTTCTCGCGGGCGACGTCTGCGAAGTCGGCGTTCCGTTCGAATGTGGTCACCTCGACGTCGAGGCGACCGAGATACGCCGACAGAACGCCCGTGCCGGTTCCGGCGTCGAGGACGCGCTCACCGGCCGCGATGCCGGTGTGGCCGACGATGAGACCGATGTCGCGCGGCATCATCGGCGCGCCCGTTCGCTCGAAGTGGTTGAACAGGTCGGGGCCGCGCGGCTCGCGGACGAGGAACTCCTCGCCGATGTGCGTCTCCAGCGTCTGTCCGGCTTCGACGTCCTCGGGGACAGTCAGCATCCCGAGGTCCGTGTGTAGCTCCTCACCGGGGGCTCGCAGGTACTCCCGGTCGCCGTGGACGAGGAGTATCACTCCAGTCGCGCGATTGCCGCGGCGAGGTCGCCGCCTTCGGCCTCCAGTGCTTCGCGGGCCTCGTCCTTCGAGGCACCGGCGCGCTGTGCGACGATTTCGATGTCGTCTTCCGGGATACCGGCGTCGGCATCGGCTGCGTCGTCGTCGCCGCCCTCGTCACCAGCGCCGAGTGCGCGCGTCTCGGGTTCGCCGACGATTTGGTAGGTCTCCTGGCCCTGCGCGTCCATGCGCGTGACCTGCGCGTCGGTGAAGACGAGCTCTTCGTCGGCCGTCTTGATGACGACTTCCTCGGCGTCGAGCTCGGTGACGTCGATACCCATCTGCTTCATCATCTGCTTCATCTTTCGCGGGTTCATCCCGCCGCCTCCAAACATACCCGAAGGGTCGGGGTGGGCGCTCAAAAGCGTGGCGAACACGCCCAGTCGCTCCCGTCTGGTGAATCCCTCGTCGACACTCCGGCGAGCGCGACACTCAGCTGTAGGGACTCCACAGCGAGAAGGCGGCCGTATTGAGGGTCCCGGTGTACAGGAGCGCCGGGTCGCCGCCGACGTTGTGGTCGCTGTCGAAGACGTGGTCGCCGTTGAGTCGGAGGTCCGTCCCGAGTGCCCCGGCCACGTCGTTGAGATTCGCGCGCGTGTCGGGCATGATTTTCCCGTCGCCGCTCCCCATCAGGATGACCGCGCCGCCGTTTTGGACGAAGGTCCGCAGTGCATCGATTTCGTCGGCAGCGAAGCACGACCGCGGCGCGGAGATGAGAACAGCGCGAGCGGTCGAAAGCGCGTTGTCGCCGCTGCCGTCCAGTGAGTTGACCTGTTCGAACGCGATGTCCTGTCCTTCGAGGTAGCGCTGGTAGGCGACGGCGTCTTCGGTCGACACCGAGTGCGATTCGTTGAACTGGCCGTGGCCGCCGTCGACGAGAATCTTCCCGCACCTGTCCGAAAGCGAGTCGACGAGGTTCGTGAGGAAGGCCTCGTGTTCGTAGGCCGTGACGTCGGCCCGATACGACTCGTCTATCGGGAGGCCGCCGACGAGGGCGGTTCGGTTCGCGGCGTCGACACCGACGAGCGGGATATCGCCGCTGTACTGAACCCCATCGCGGAGGTCCTGTGTCGCTGTGCTCTCGGCGAAGACAGGGACGCGCGACGACGAGATTGCCCCGGCAGTCGTGCGGACACTCGCAGCGTTGGGCACGAATACGTCCTCGACGGGTCGGTCTCGAACTTCGGCGGTGTTCGCGGGGTCGCTTGCCTGCCACACGCCAGTCCCGGCCGCTCGCGCGTCAGCCTCGGCGTTCCAGAAGGCGTCGTGTTTGGTCAGACTCGACCCGTACACCCGGGCGTATCCCGTTTCGACCATCTCGCGGTTGAACAGCGTGTCGGCGTTTCCGTCTCCGGTCGTGTCGTAGTAGACGTACGCGAGGTGTCGGCCGAATGGGTCCGTGATGTCCTCGCTAGGGTCGAACTCGATTTCGACCGACGCGCCGCCGAGTGCCTGTTTGGCGTACTCTTTGGCGTTCTCACCCCAGTCAGTCAGGTGGGTTTCGTCTTCGATACCTTCCCACTCTTCGACCTTCTCGTGTGAGGCGTTGCGTTCCGTCTCCGGGGTGTCGATGCCGAGCAATCGGAGTTCGGCGGTCGTCCCGTCAGCCAACGTCACATCGACCGTGTCGCCGTCGGCGACGCTGTCGACCGTCGCTTCGTATCGGACGCCAGCGTCGAGGCCGAGACCGCTTCGGTCCTCGAACAGAGCGAACGTGTTGGTGTTGTACTGGCTGGTCGTGATATCGAAGGACGCGCCGTCGACGTTGTTCGTGTCGTCGTCGATGTCGTCGTCGTTGAATCGGAACGCGAGGTCGAGTTCTGACGCGATTTCGTTGAGGTTCGCCGTCTCGTCGTAGTCACTGTAGTCAGACTGGTCGTGGAGGTACAGTGCGCCACCGTCGGCGACGAACTCGGCGAGCGCACCCAACTCGCTCGAACTGAACGACTCACTCGGCGTGGTGACGACGACGGCGTCCGCGTTCGAGAGGTCACTCGCAAGTGACGTCGTCGGAGAGACGGTGTAGCCGTTGTTCTCGGCGTAGGATTCGAACTTCGAACACGAGTCGAGCGTGAAGTACTGCCCGTGGCCCTCGTCCCAGAGGACGGTGCCGGACCCGCCGAGTTCGGCATCCCACGCGTTGAGCACGAACTCTTCGTTGCCGTAGTCGAAGTTGATGTCGTCGTCTTGGAGGAGAATCGCGCCGAACCCGTACACGCTGCCGTCGACCGACACGAGCGGGAGCGGTGCCAACTCGTCGTAGTGATACGCATCGCCGTTTCCGTCGTCATCCCCGTTCGTCGCGGTCGGTTCCGCCCAGACGGCCACGACTGAGGGGTCTGCCAGCGCCTCGTGGTTTGGCGTCACTTGGCTGGACGCCGAGTGGAACTCGATTTTCGGAATTCTATCCGTGGACTCACAACCCGGCCCCGCAGCGGCCGAGGCCGAGGTGGTCCCGAATTCGAGTGCTGAGCTACCGGCGACCGTCGCGGTCACGACCGATTGCAGAAACGTCCTCCGATTGAACTGCATGACAAATATCCAAAAATACCACCCCCGTTTAGCTATTTATAATATTACGAATGATTGATAGTTATGCAACAATATGGCATATTTCTAATATAAGTTTGGAATAATCGGACAATCGGTTCGGACAATCGGATATCCGGACACTCGATTCGGCCTCGCGAGTCGCCGGTGGCCGTCGAAAAACGGTGCTGGGGAGCTACTCCACGCGGGAACTAACTGCGAGGCCGTTTCCGACGGGAAGGACGATGGTCTCGTAGCGCGGGTCGGCCCGGACGGCATCGAGATACGCAGCGACACCGCGGGTGTCGGCGTTCACGCCAGTGAGTGCGTCAGACTCGCCTTCGACGCGCTCGACGAGTGCGCCGAAGTCTATCGGACCGCGCATCATGTTGTCGGCGACGACGATGCCGCCGACGCTCACGCGGTCGTTGACCAGGTCGAACGCCTCGGCGTATCGGTGTTTCTGGTGGTCGAACAACACGAGGTCGAACTCGCCATCGACCGTCTCGACGAGTTCGAGGGCGTCGCCTTCCAGGAACGTCGTCTGGTCTTCGAGCCCCGCCCGGTCGAAGAAGTCGCGAGCCATGTCGAGTTCGTCGGGGTCGTGTTCGGTCAAGAATAACTCGGCGTCGTCTGCCATCCCTTTGGCGAACCACGTCGCCGAGTAGCCGAACCCCGACCCGAACTCGAACAACCGTTTCCCGCCGGAGAGTCCGGCGAGGAACTGGAGGACGCTCCCCGCCTCCGGGCCGACGATTGGGAAGCCGTGTTTGGAGGCGTACGCCGCCATCTCTGCTTGCACCGCGTCGTGCTCGGGCGCGAGCGCCGCGAGGAACCGCTCGGTGTGTTCGGTGAGGATATCCATACCGAAAGAGGGCCTGCAAGATGGATAAATTGCTGTCATTACCGGAAACCGGTCGTACTCGCGTCGTCACGGGTGTCTTGCACGTACACCTTCACCCGACTGTGATAGACGTTATCACTCGCCGCAAATACGATTCTACTATGCACCCGGACGACGACGGTCGGCGTCTCGCGGCTGATTCCGGTGAGCGGCCGACTGGAATCTCCCGACGAGCGTATCTGAAACTCATGGCGGCGACGGGTGTCGCGACCGCGAGTGGCGCACCCCTCTCACAGACTACCCCACTAAATCTCGCCCACGAAGTAACCGCGTACTGGTCCGGCCCGGAAGCAGGCAAGCCGTCGTCGGCACCAGTCGGGACGTGGTACTTCGCGACCGACACGAACCGACTGTTCGTCTCCACAGGCGGCCGCTGGCACTGGCTCTCGATTTCGACACCGGCACTCCAAACTGACCGGCTTCTCGGCGTCGCCGACCGAATCGTCTCGACCACCGACGGACTCGAAGCCGCAATCGAGGAGCTTTCTAGAGGCGATACTGTCGTCCTCGCACCCGGGACGTATCGAACGTCCACGTGGCTCCGTATCGACCGCGACGACGTGACAATCCGCGGGGCGGGACCGCGTGCAACACTCGTCAAACCGGCCGATGGCGCAAACGTCGGCGGCTTCCACGTCGGGTCCCGTCGTCGCGTCAACAACGTTCGCATCCGCGGTATCGGCTTCCACGGCAATCACTCGACGATGGACGACGAGGTGCATCGCTGTCACGCCTTCCTCGTCGACGACGCGGAATCGGTCGCTATCGAGGACTGCTACGCGACCAAGACTCACCCCTATCACGAACACGACGCCGGCGGCAGCGGCTTTTGTGTCCGTGAGTCGGCGTCGAACGTCTCGCTCGTCGGCAATCGGACCCACGACATCGGCGACCGAGGTATCCAAGTCGCGGGGCGGGACATCGTCGTCGCTCGAAACCAGTTCACCGACGGCTTCGACCGGTGTATCTCGCTGGAAGTTCGTCACCCGGACGGTCGAAAACGGTTTGCAGAAAGCGTCTCCGTCGTGAACAACGTCGGCAGAAACAACTCTGACGGGTCGTTCGTCGGTGCGTCACAGGGGCCGACCGACGAACCCGGGCCGGGAAACGTGGCCATCGTCGGCAACGTCGCGGCTGGCACGCATCGGCGAACCGTGTACCTCGGGGTCGAAGCCCGAATGGAGAACGTCGCTATCGTCGGCAACGTGGGCAGACAGGCCGCCTTCGACGAACGACGGTCGGGCATCTACGTCGCCGGACACGTCTCGAACCTGACTGTGACCGGGAACACGCTCTCGGACTACTCGCTCCACGGCATCGAACTCGTCGGGAACGGGTCGGGTGTCGTCTGCGCCAACAACACCGTCGCCAGACCAAGACGGGCTGGTATCGTCGTCGACGTGGAGGACGCTGTAGTCACGGGAAACCGTGTCTCACGACCGCGGCGAGACGGGATTGTGGTCGAATCGACCGACGTCAGCCTTCTCGGAAACGCAGTGAGCAACCCGCGGGACGTCGGGATTCACATCTCGGAGGCTGCCAAACGGGTTTCGGCCATCGGCAACCGTATCCGAAACGCGTCGCAGGCAGTCAGCGTTGATGGAACCGAATGCGTCGTCGCCGGAACCGTCGCCCCGGATGGGGCACTCTCGGAAGGCCCGGACGCAGACCAGAACATCCTGTTTGGGAACCTGATTCGCTCGCGGGCCGTTCGCGGTCAGGAGACGACAGTCGTCGGTGGCGGCGAACGCCACACGGTCACCGTGGACGATGGGGAGACGGTCGTCGCCTTCGAGCGACGATACCACCGCAAGCCGACGCTCAGTGTCCACAGCGACGACCCGGTTCTCTGGTCGGCCGACTGGGTCCGAGACGACGGCGACTACGTCGGCGTCGGTCTCTCGGTCGTCGATTCCAACCAAACTCCCGTGTCGACTGCGGCGACAGTGAGGGTTCACGCGTAACCCGCCTACGCTTAAGTCAGGGCGACCCTCATTTTCGACCATGTTTGACCCCGACGAACTCGAACAGATTCGGGAGGCGAAGTCCGAGTGGGAGGAGGAGACGCTGTCGCCGACGCTCGAACGATTCGGGGAGCGCGAGGAGGAGTTTACGACGGACACGGGTGGCAACACCGTCGACCGGTTGTACACTCCCGCCGACGTGGACCTCGACTATCGGGAGGACCTCGGCTTCCCCGGCGAGAAACCCTACACGCGCGGTGTCTACCCGACGATGCACCGCGGCCGGCTGTGGACGATGCGACAGTACGCCGGCTTCGGGACGGCCGCCGAGACCAACGAGCGATTCCGCTACCTCATCGAAAACGGGTCGTCCGGCCTCTCCCTGGCCTTCGACCTGCCGACGCAGATGGGCTACGACTCCGATGCGATGATGGCCGCCGGTGAAGTCGGGAAATCCGGCGTCGCCATCGACAGCCTCCACGACATGGAGACGGTCTTCGATGGCATCGACCTCGGCGAAGTCTCGACCTCGATGACCATCAACGCGCCCGCAGCAGTGCTCTTGGCGATGTACGTCGCCCTCGGCGACAAACAGGGCGTCCCCCGCGAGCAACTCCGCGGAACCATCCAGAACGACATCATGAAGGAGTACATCGCGCGGAATCTCTACATCTACCCGCCCGAGCAGTCGATGCGACTCATCACGGACATCTTCGAGTTCTGTGCGGAGGAGACGCCGAAGTTCAACACCATCTCTATTTCCGGCTACCACATCCGCGAGGCGGGGTCGACCGCGGCCCAAGAAGTCGCGTT
Source organism: Haloferax larsenii (assembly GCF_024730625.1). Classification (NCBI taxonomy): domain Archaea; kingdom Methanobacteriati; phylum Methanobacteriota; class Halobacteria; order Halobacteriales; family Haloferacaceae; genus Haloferax; species Haloferax larsenii. The sequence goes on along the minus strand of NZ_CP078063.1, from coordinate 2,254,694 downwards.
CACGCTCGGCAACGGAATCGAGTACGTGCAGGCCGCAATCGACGCCGGACTCGACGTGGACGACTTCGCGCCGCAGCTTTCGTTTTTCTTCAACGCGCACAACAACATCCTCGAAGAGGTCGCGAAGTTCCGCGCCGCCCGCCGCATGTGGGCGAAGATTATGGAAGAGCGCTTCGGCGCGGAGAACCCGAAGTCGATGCAGTTGAAGTTCCACACCCAGACCGGCGGCTCGACGCTCACCGCCCAGCAGGTCGAGAACAACGTCGTCCGCGTCGCCTATCAGGCGCTCGCGGCCGTCCTCGGCGGGACACAGTCGCTACACACGAACGGAAAAGACGAGGCGCTGTCGCTGCCGACCGAGCAGTCGGTTCGGACGGCGCTGCGTACCCAGCAGATTCTCGCTCACGAGTCGGGCGCGGCCGACACTATCGACCCCCTCGCCGGGAGCTACTACGTCGAGGCGCTGACCGACGACATCGAGGAAGAGGCGTTCGACCTGCTCGACGAGGTTGACGAACGCGGCGGTGCGCTCGAAGCCCTCAAAAACCAGTGGATTCAGCGGGAGATTCAGGACGTCGCCTACGAGCGCCAGCGCGAAATCGAGACGGGCGAACGCGTCATCGTCGGCGTCAACGAGTATCAGGTCGACGAGGAACCGACCGTCGAAGTCCAGGAAGTCTCCGAAGAAGAAGAGCAAAAGCAGGTCGATTCGCTGAACGCCGTGAAGGAAGAACGCGACTCCGAGGCCGTCGAGGCGGCGCTCGAAGACGTTCGGGCCGCTGCGAACAGCGACGAGAACCTCATGCCGCCAATCGTCGAAGCGGTCAAAGTTTACGCCACGGTCGGTGAGATTTGCGGCGTCCTCCGCGAGGAGTTCGGCGAATACGAACCCGGGATGGCGTGACCGGCCACTCTGTGTGGTTCGCCAACTAGTTTCATAAATTATACTTTCGCCCGCCCAACAAAATTTATTATCCACCCCCGAGTGGCGAGTAACGAGGATTGACGATGCCTCTTATTGGATTCTGACCCCCCCGTCACACGCCCGGCCGCTTCTGCGTTTCTCGTGGTCACTCCACAGCGGTGTGTAGCCACGCGGCTGGCGCGTCGTGGGGCATCTCTTACCGGAGAGCCCCCGGTATCGCATCCGACTGTCTCCATCAGAACACGAATGTCACGAAGACACTCCCACGACTCTCGTACAGACTCCGACTACCCACCCACACACCACCGACCAGCGCCGTCGTTCACGGTGCAGGCCATCATGCTGGCGCTTACCGTCGGCGCGGTCGTCGTCGCTAGCTATCCCGTGCTGTCGCTGGTCGCCATGACCGCGACCGTCGGTCTGGTCACCCTCGGTCGCGTCGTGGCCCACCGCGCCGAGCGCGATTCGGTGAACGTCCGCGTTCCCGGTCTGCCGGTTCAGGTCACGGTCGCCAGTACGGCCGGCGACTGAACACCAGTTCCGCCCGCAACTGAACACCGACACATCCCACGGCCCCAAACCAACACTCCCCGCGACGCACGCCTCCCGCCCCCGGAACAGCATCTCCCGCGTTTCGGCCCTCCTCCTCACGTCTCCGCCCAACCGACGGACTTCCAGCAGCTTTGTACGTCACCGAGTCGACAGCGATGTCAATGGACGACCGAATCGAGACGGCGCTCGGGCGTGCCTTTCCCGGCCGCGACGTCGACAGCGTTGCGCCCGCGGGAATCTCGTGGAACGAGAAGAACACCACGGTGCGAGTGGAATTCGCCGATGGCGAGGTCGTCTACCTCAAGGTCGCCCACGACCACGGCGTGCGAATCGCCCGCGAGTCGGCGGTCGTCGCCTACGTGGGTGCACACACCGACGTTCCCGTGCCGACGATTCTGTCGAGTGAGGCCGACGCGTCAGTTCCGTACCTCGCGACTGCCCCTGTCACCGGCCAGATTCTCGTCGAACCGTGGGGGAACGCCACCGAGTCAGCCCGTGAGTCTCTCGCCTACGAAACCGGGGCGGCGCTCGCCCGCGTTCACGCACTGCGGTTCGACGACCACGGACTCATAACCGGTGGGGACGCGAGTCAACTCGAACTGGAGACGGGGTCGTGGACTGACGTACTCGTCGAGACAATTGGACACACTCGTGCACTCGCGTCTACGGACCGCTTCGACCACTACTTCGACGAGGTCGTCGCGGCGGTCGAAGAGAATCGCTCTCTCCTCGACGACGCCCCCGCAGCACTGGTCCACGGCGACCTCGCACAGCCGAATTGCTTCCGGCTCGACGACCGAATCGGCTTTCTCGACTGGGAGATTTCCCACGTCGGCGACCCGGCGAGAGACCTCTACCGGGCGAAGAAACAGCAGTTCAACGTGTTTCGAACCGAGCCACCTGAGCGGGGTGTCGAGGCACTCTTCGACGGGTATCGCTCGGTCGCGGGCGGCCTGCCGGAGGGGTACGACGACCGCCGGCCCATCTACGAGGCCGTCTGGTTCCTCAGCGTCCCGGGGTTCTTCGACAAGTTCGTCGAGGACTACGACGAGGACCCCGAAGAACTCGCCGAGTGGATGGCGGACGAGATGGCCCGGCTGCTCGGCAGAATCACGTCCTAACCTCTCCGCCAATCACTCGTCAGTGCGTTTGCGTCGGCGGTCCTGCGGCTATCGCAGCAACCTGATAACCGCCCCGACGACCATCGCTTCGAGGTACCCAACCAACGCGAGCGCCGGGTAGAACACCGTATTCGCTCGAACCCCGAATTCGTTGTACGCGAGCGTGTCGAGAAAGAACGCGACTGCGAGCGCGGGGAAATCGACGACCCACACTTCCTTCGGGAGCGCGCCGACGAAGCCGAGAAGCCACGCGAGCGCGAGGACTGCAAACGCGACGATAGTCTCGGGAGCCACTGCGACGCGCCACAACCGGCGACTCATGCTGGCGTCGCCGGTGTCGGGGGTCATGCAGTGGTTTCGTTGGCGTCGGACTTTCCAGCGAGTTTGACTGCGGTGCCGTAGGCCAGAATCTCTGCCGCACCCTGTGCGACTTCCGAGGTGACGTATCGAACACCGACGACGGCGTCCGCACCCATCTCCTCGGCTTCTTCGACCATCCGGTCTGTCGCTTCGGTGCGGGCATCGGTCATGAGGCCGGTGTAGGACTTGAGTTCGCCACCGACGATGTTTCGAAGCCCCTGTGTGATGTCGCGGCCGACGTTGCGGGCGCGAATCGTGTTCCCGCGAACTGCACCCAGTGTTTCGGTTATCTCTTCGCCAGCGACGGTTTCGGTTGTCGTTACAATCATGACAGGTGCATCGAATCGACTGGGTTTATCCCTTGTGCCCGTGGAACGTCCCCTATGCACTTCGACCACATCGGCATCGCCACGCCGGATGCCGCCGGGTTGGCAGCGCTGTTCGAAGAACTGTTCGACGCGCCAGTCGCCCACGAGGAGACGTTCGACGGGATGACCGTCGTGTTCCTCGAACTCGAAGACGGGTATTTCGAACTCCTCGAACCCCACGAAGGCGGCGCTATCTCCAAGTTCCTCGACAAACAGGGTGCCGGTATCCACCACATCGCGCTGGAGACCGACGACATCGACGCCGCGCTGGCGACCGCACGCGACGCCGGTGTCGAACTCATCGACGAGGAACCGCGACCGGGCGCGTGGGGTCACGACGTGGCCTTCCTCCACCCCAAATCGACCGGCGGCGTGCTCGTGGAGTTCGTCTCCCACTAACCCTGTGGTCGGACCACACCTTCGCTCGTTCCCCAGACGACCATCCCCGCACGGACGACCTCCAGCGAACCCCATCCACGGTGAACGATGACGAACGATTCGACGACAGACGACCGCGACGATTCGACCACAGCAGGTCTCTCCCGACCGATGCGTGACTGGCTGTCTCACCGCGTCGCCGCGACGCCGGACCGCCAAGCGCTTATCCTCGCGTCGTCGGGTGAGTCACTGACTTTCCGAGAACTCGATACGCTCGTGACCGAGACGGCCGGACAACTGGCTGCACTCGGTATCGAAGCGGGCGACCATCTCGGAGTCATTCTCGAACCCGGCCTCCAGTACGTCCGGTTGATTCACGCCGCCACCCGGCTCGGTGCCGTCTTGGTTCCGCTGAGCGAGCGACTGACCGCGACTGAAGTCGAGCGTAACGTCGACATCGCGGACGTTACGACGCTCATCTGCGGCGAAGAGAGCGAGGCGGTCGCCGTGGAAGCGACCTCAGACGTGCCGGTCGCGTCGGTCGACGAACCGCGGTGGGAGGGCGTCGTCAACCTCTCGTCTATCGCTCCGAAATCTATCACACCCGCGGGCTGGGGCCTCTCGGAGACGATGCTTTTGCTTTTCACCTCGGGGACCACGGGAACGCCGAAAGCGGTTCGACTCTCGATGGGGAACCTGTTGGCGAACGCCGTCGCTTCGGCGTTCAGACTCGGTCTCTCGCCGGACGACAGGTGGATGGTGACGCTCTCGTTGCACCACATGGGCGGCATCGGGCCGATTCTCCGAAGCCCGCTCTACGGGACGACAGTCGTCCTCCGCGAGGAGTTCGCCGCCGGTGGCGCGGCCGACGACATCGGGAAGTACGACGTGACGGGTGTCTCGCTCGTGCCGACGATGCTCACCCGGATGCTCGACAGTCGTGGGACGCTCTCGGACTCGCTTCGTGTCGTCCTGCTCGGCGGCGCACCCGCCACCGACGACCTCATCGAACGCTGTCGCAACTACTCCGTGCCCGTTTACCCGACCTACGGGATGACCGAGACGGCGTCGCAAATCGCCACGGCGACACCGCGAGAAGCGTTCGACGCTATCGGTACGGTGGGCCGACCGCTATACTTCGCCGACCTCACGGTCGTCGACGACGACGGCGCGCCCGTCGAACCGGGAACGGTCGGTGAAATCGTCGTCTCCGGGCCGACCGTCACCACAGGGTACTACCAGAACCCCGAGGCGAACGCCGAGTCGTTCACCGACCGTGGCCTCCGAACCGGCGATATCGGCTATCGAGACGAAGACGGGTTGCTGTACGTACTCAACAGGAGAGACGACCGTATCGTCACCGGCGGCGAGAACGTCGACCCCGGCGAAGTCGTCGAAGTCCTCCGTCAGTACCCGGCTATCGACGACGCGGTCGTCCTCGGAATTTCGGACCCGGAGTGGGGCGAGCGCGTCTCTGCGCTCGTCGTTCCGACCGACCCCGAGACCAGCATCGACGAGACCGCTCTCGAAGCCTTCTGCCGCGAGCACCTCGCCGGCTACAAGATTCCGCGACTGGTCGAAACGGAGACGGAACTTCCGCGAACGGTCTCTGGAACCATCGACCGCGACGCGGTCCGCGAGCGTCTCGAAGCGGCGCGCCCGGTCGACGTGGCCGAACCGGGATGGCAGGACGACGACAGTGCTGCCAGTGAGTCAGACGACGGCAGTTTAGAGGCTGACTCGGACCTCGTCGACGATGCAGAAGCGACCGACGCTGATGCGGACGACAGCGAAACGGGCGAAGTCGAAGCGGGCGAGGGTGAAACGGATGCGGCTGAAACGGACGAAGCCGAAGCCGAAAGTTCCGACGCAGCCGACCCTGAAGGAGTCGCTGAATCGGGTGCGACCGAAACAGACGACGAACCCGAAGCGACCAGCACCCAGCGCGAAGCGCCAGATGAACCAACTGCGAGCGACCCAGCCGCGGACGAGACGACGCTCAACCAGAAGACACCTGACGAGACGACACCTGACGAGACGGCCCCAGAAAGCGAGCCGCGAGATGCTGGTAGGAGTGCGGCAGACGTTGCGGACGAACAGGAGGCCGACGTGGTAAATGGCGACGCCGTTGCTGAGGCCGAAGACAATGAGACCGGTAGTGCCGACGAGACTGACGACGGCGACGACGCTGAACTCGAAGACGACGCCGACGAAGCCTAAGAACCACTCTCCTGGGCGAAATCGACAGCCGCCGTCCAGATTTCTTTTTGCCAAACAATGATTACAGTATACACCATGGGTACCACTATGGTAGGTGCTACCAATCAAACACTTCGTCCGTTTATGTGGCGCGCAGGCAAACTCTTTCCCGACCGAGAAATCGTCTCTCGGACCGCCGAGGGGTTAGAGCGCTACACATATTCGGAGTACGAAGACCGAGTCGCACAACTCGCGGGTGCCCTCGCCGACGCGGGAATCGATAGGGGAGACCGGGTTGCGACGTTCTGCTGGAACCACAATCGACACTTCGAGACGTACTTCGGCGTGCCTTCGATGGGCGCGCAACTGCACACCATCAATCCGCTCCTTCCGGACCACCACATCCAGTATATCGTCGAGAACGCGGAAGACCAACTCATCTTCGTCGACCCGTCGCTAGCGCCCAAACTCGCGGGCGCTGTCGACGAGGACGCCTTCGATTCGGTCGACCAATTCGTCGTGATGGCATCGGAGGTTCCCGAGACGGACCTCGAACCAGTGACCGATTACGAGTCGTTCATCGCCGACCACTCGACCGACTACGACTGGCCGGACCTCCCGGAAGACCAACCGGCGGGGATGTGCTACACCTCGGGTACCACCGGGAAGCCGAAGGGTGTCGAGTACTCCCAGCAGATGCTCTGGGCGCACACGATGGCGACGCTACCCAAATCGGCGCTCGACATCGGTGCCAGCGACGTCATCATGCCAGTCGTGCCGATGTTCCACGTCAACGCGTGGGGCCTACCGTTCTCGACGACGGCAGCGGGCGCGAAACACGTCTATCCGGGGCCGTCGCCGACGCCGGAGGACCTCGCCAAACTCATCGAAGAAGAGGGAGTGACGATGACCGCGGGCGTGCCGACGGTGTGGCTCGGGCTTCTCGAATACCTCGACGAGAACGACGCGGACATGTCTTCTCTCGAACGCATCATCATCGGTGGGTCGGCCGCGCCGAAGTCGGTCATCCGCCGCTTCGACGAGGAGTACGACGTAGACGTGTTGCACGCGTGGGGCATGACCGAGATGTCGCCCGTCGGCACCGTTGCGCACCTCAAACCCGGGATGGAAGACCTTCCCGCCGAAGAGCAGTACGACAAGCGCGCCAAACAGGGCCTCCTCACGCCGGGCCTCGAAATGCGTGTCGTCGACGACGACGGCAACGAAGTTCCGTGGAACGGCGAGGACTTCGGCGAGTTGTGGGTCCGCGGGCCGTGGGTCACGACCGAGTACTTCGAGCGCCCCGACGCCAACGAAGCGGACTTCGAAGGCAACTGGCTGAAGACGGGCGACGTTGTCACCGTCGACGAAGAGGGCTACGTGAAAATCGTCGACCGGGCGAAAGACGTCATCAAATCCGGTGGGGAGTGGATTTCCTCCGTCGAACTGGAGAACACCATCATGGCTCACGACGACGTGGCCGAAGCGACAGTGGTGGGCGTCCCGCACGAACGGTGGCAAGAGCGCCCCGTGGCGTTCGTCGTCCCGACCGCCGGAGTCACAGAAGACGAAGTCAAACAGGGCGTCGTCGAACTCGTCCGCGAGGAGTTCCCCAAGTGGTGGACGCCCGACGAAGTCGTCTTCATCGACGAGGTTCCGAAGACCGCGACCGGGAAGTTCGACAAGAAAGTGCTCCGCGACCAGTACGACGACTCCTCGCTCGTCGAAGGGAAGACACCCGAGGAGGACGCCCCGACGGACAACGAGTAACTGATTGTCGGCTGTCTTCTGGACCAACGGCACACTTTTTCGGCGTCTCTCGTCTCAGACGGCGGTCTCTCGGAGTCACAATAAAGAATCTGTTTGAAGTTTATACGGGTTCCATATATCTTTTCATGATAGAACCCGACAAGGGTGTATGGACCTCCTCGACGATTCAATCGTCCCCGAACACGCCCGCGAAATCAAGCAGGACGCGCGCGAGTTCGCAGAAGAATACATCGAACCCGCCGCCGAGGAATACTACGAATCCGGCGAGTACCCGTGGGAGATTCTCGAAGCGGGTATGGAGGCTGGACTCGTGGCACAGGACATCTCCGAAGAGTACGGCGGTCGCGGGCTCACGCTCGAACAGATTCTCGCCATCGCCGAAGAGTTCTACCGCGCGGACGCCGGTATCGCCCTGACGCTCCAACTGGCTTCCTTCGGCTGTGAGATTATGCAGCACTACGGCAGCGAGGAGCAGAAGGAGAAGTGGCTCCGCCCAGTCGCCGAAAACGAGCAGATTTCGGGCCTCGCCGTCTCCGAACCCCAGACCGGCTCCGACATGGCCGGGATGGAGACGACCGCCGAGAAGACCGACGACGGGTACGTCCTCAACGGCGAGAAGTACTGGGTCGGAAACGCCGTCGAAGCCGACTGGATTACCGTCTACGCGAAGACCGGCGACTCCGACGACCGCTACTCGAACTACTCGATGTTCATCGTCCCGACGGACACCCCCGGTTACGAGGCCGAACACATCCCCGAGAAGATGGGCATGCGCGCCTCGAAGCAGGGCCACATCGTCTTCGACGACTGCGAGATTCCCGAAGAGAACCTCATCGGGACGGAAGGCGGCGGCTTCTACATGCTCGCGGACTTCTTCAACCACGGTCGCATCATCGTCGGCGGCCACGGCATCGGCCTCGCGGCCGCGGCCATCGAAGAGACGTGGGACTTCGTCCACGGGCGCACGGCATTCGGGCGCAACGTCTCGGAGTTCCAGTCGGTCCAGCACATCCTCGCCGACATGCGCATGGAGTTCGAGTCCGCGCGGGCGATGAACTGGCGGGCCGCATCGAAAGTCGCGAACAACGACGACGCCGGCTTCTGGGCCGCGGTCGCCAAGACCAAGTCCACCGAGATGGCCGTCGACGTCGCCGAGCGCGGGATGCAACTCCACGGCGGTCGCTCCGTCCTCAACGAGTTCAAAATCTCCCGCGTCTACCGCGACGTTCGCATCCCCGTCATCTACGAGGGTGCAAACGAGATTCAGCGCAACCTCATCTACAGTCAGGGCTCGCTGTAGGCTCTGTACGGGTCAGTCTGGGCGCTCCCCGCGTTTCTGTTTTCTTCGTTCGCGACCGGCGCGAAGACTTAACTGCGATACCGTCGCCACTCTCACCTGAGTCGTAACGGTCTCGACTCGGTGACACTCATGGACCTCGACGAATTCATCGACACGCACGCACCGAAAGACGGGGGAAAGACGTTCGAACGCGAAAACTCGAAACTGCTCGACGTGACGCTCGACGGGAGCGTCATGGCCAAGGCAGGGTCGATGGTCGGCTACACCGGCGACGTCTCCTTCGAGCGAAAATCTGCTGGCGGCCTGACGGGAATGCTCAAAAAGAAGGCGACGGGTGAGGGGTCGGTCATGATGGAGGCGTCCGGGTCGGGACAGCTCTATCTCGCAGACCAGGGCAAGGAAGTCCAGATTCTCGAACTCGACGCGGGCGAGGAACTCAGCGTCAACGGCAACGACGTGCTGGCCTTCGAGGACTCCGTATCGTGGGATATCAAGATGCTCTCCAGTATCGCCGGTGCCAAGACGGGTGGACTGTTCAACGTCTTCCTCGAAGGCCCCGGTCACGTGGCAATCACGACCCACGGCGAACCAATCGTCCTCCCGACACCAGTCAGCACAGACCCTCACGCAACCGTCGCGTGGAGCGGGAACGTCACTCCGAGTTCGAAGCGCGACATCAACATCAAGGGGCTGTTGGGCCGGTCGTCCGGCGAGTCGTATCAACTCCACTTCGAGGGGGCAGACGGCTTCGTCATCGTCCAACCGTTCGAGGAAGTCGGCCCGAGTCAGTAATCCGGCACGCCTCGCATTTTTCCAGCGCTCCGCGTCGAGCGTGCCGAAAAGATTCGTAGCAGTAGTGCTCGACACTCATATATTGATTGCCTGAAACGTTATCAGCACTCAATCCTAAGCCCGGCTATGGGTGACATCAGCGTCCACCTGCTCGACCGCGGCCGAATCTACGCCGACATGGCGTACGTCCTCGACGGCTACTCCATGGGAAGCGCATCGAATCCGGACCCAGACCACGAGATTGCCGAGTTCGTCGTCTGGAACGCCGTCATCGACGGCCCCGACCAGACAGTGCTGTGGGATACCGGGTCGAATCCGGAGGCGGCAAACGGCTACTGGCCCGACCCGCTGTACGACGCGTTTTCGCACGTCGATGCGGCGGAACACACGTTAGAAGCCGACCTCGATGCGGTCGGGTACTCGCGGTCCGACATCGATGCGGTCGTGACGAGTCATCTGCACCTCGACCACGCCGGTGGGCTCGCCGAGTTCGCCGAGACTGGCGTGCCGATTTACGTCCACGAAGAAGAGTTGAAGTTCGCCTACTACTCGGCGAAGACGACCGAGGGGTCGATTGCGTACCTCGCGTCGGACTTCGACCACGACCTGGACTGGAACGTCGTCCACGGCTCGGAGCACACGATGTTCGACGGGTTCCGTCTGCTCCACCTCCCGGGCCACACGCCCGGCGTCCTCGGTGCCCACATCGAAACGCCGGATGGTGATGTGCTCGTCGCCGGCGACGAGTGCTACGTCGAGGGGAACTACACCGACGAAGTCCCGCTCGGACCGGGACTGCTGTGGAGCGACCGCCACTGGTTCGAGAGTCTACAGAAAATCAAGGAGCTGGAACGACAAACCGGCGCAGACGTGTTGTTCGGACACGACTTAGACCGGTTCCGCTCGTTCGAAGGGGGGTGGAACGTCTGAACAGTCGGCTGTGGTAACGTGGTGGCGCCGAGGGGGAAGGCGGGAGCGCGTCGCCGCAGACGAATCAAATCATGAGTTGCACGTCGGCGTCGGCCATGTGCTGCAGTGCCGTGGCCGCGCCGACGCCGGTCGTGACGCCGTCGTAGAATTCGTCTTCGTCGTAGTCCATCAGTTCGATGGTCATCTGACACGCCTGCAGGTCCACGCCCATATCGAGGCTCGTCTCGATGAGTTCCTCGATAGTCGCGGTCCCGTTTTCCGCGATTTTCTTTTCCATCATGCTCGTGGCGACGTTGTCCATGAACGGCAACGCGGCGACGGCGTTCGGCATGGGCATGCTGGGATTGCCGACCGCGCTGAGTTTGAGGTTCTTCGACTTCTCCTCGTGGAGGATTTCGAGTCCCCAGAACGTGTGGAAGACCACGACGTCCCAGCCGAATGCGGCCGCCGTACTCGCGAGGATGAGCGGCGGGTACGCCATGTCGAGTGTCCCTTTGGTCGCGATGATGGTCATCGACTTCTGGCCGTCGTCGTCGACCGCCTCGCGGAGGTCCGCAAGCTCCGCTTCGAGTGTCTCGACGTGCGCTTGCAGGTCTTCGACGGAAGCGGTCGCCGTCTCGACGGGCGCGTCAGCGTTCGAGCTCATTCCTTCTGGATGTAGTGGACGAAGAGCGTGTCGCCGCTCTCTTCGGTTTCTTCCTGGTCGAGCATCGAGACGCCGTCGGTGCTGTCGGCCCAGCCCTTCAGGTCGCTCATACTACCGGAGTCCGTCGAGACGACTTTCAGCACCTCGCCGGCAGAGAGGTCGTCGACCGCACCGCGGGTCTTGACGACGGGCATTGGGCAGGACAGTCCTTTCACGTCGAGCGTCTGGGTGACTTCGTGTTGGCTCATTTGTTGAGTTCACCTGTGTTGGGTGTATCCCACAATATCAGGGTGTTTCGTAAAAAGTTTGTCGGTTCTTGGACTGACTACACAAGACTAACTCTCCGAGACGGTCTGTGACTAAAATTCGGCGTGTAGTCGTGCCTAGTATCATTCCTTGCCCCTGCGAGTGCGTAATCACACTACAATTGACCCGGGTTACCCACATCTAGTCTTGCAGTAAAATCGAACGACTATGCAAAATCTTAAGTCAAGCCACCCAATAGTGGGTGATGCATACATGACTGCACTCGACCTTCCGGAACTGGATACCGACGTTCCCGTTATCGAGCCCGAGACGCTCAAAGAACGCATCGACGACGGTGAATCGCTCACCATCCTCGACAACCGCGTCCAATCCGAACACGAGGAGTGGCGCATCGAAGGCGAGAACGTTTCGCACGTGAACATCCCGTACTTCGAGTTCCTCGACGACGACCTCGGCGAGGACCTCTTCGAAGACCTCCCCGAAGACGAGGAGTTCGTCGTGCTCTGTGCGAAGGGGTCGTCTTCGGAGTACGTCGCCGGACTTCTCATCGAGGAGGGATACGACGCAGTCGCGCTCGAACGCGGCATGAACGGCTGGGCCAGCATCTACGAGTACACCGAACTGGACACCGACGGCGACGCCGTCGTCGCACAGTACCAGCGGCCCTCCAGTGGCTGTCTCGCGTACCTCATCGTCGACGGCGACGAGGCCGCGGTCGTCGACCCGCTTCGGTACTTCTCCGACGAGTACGTACAGGACGCAAAGGCGATGGGCGCAGAACTGAAGTACGCCATCGACACGCACATTCACGCTGACCACATCTCCGGCGTCCGTACGCTGGTCGAAGACGAAGGCGTCACTGGCATCATTCCCGAGGCCGCCGAGGACCGCGGCGTCGACTACGACGTCGAATACGAGACCATCGCGGACGGCGAGACGCTCACGATTGGCGACACGGACCTCGAAGCCATCCACACGCCGGGCCACACCACCGGCATGACGACCTACAAGGTCGACAACGTCCTCTTTACGGGCGACGGCCTGTTCATCGAGTCGGTCGCCCGTCCGGACCTCGAAGACGGCGACGAAGGCGCACCCGACGCTGCGGGCATGCTCTACGACTCGCTCCAAGAGCGCGTCCTTTCGCACGACGACGACGACATCGTGGCCTCTGCACACTTCAGCGACGCGGCAAACCCCGCCGATGACGGCAGCTACACGGCGACACTCGGGGAACTGAAAGACACCATGGACGCGCTCTCGATGCCCAAAGAGGAGTTCGTGGAGTTCATCCTCTCGGACATGCCGCCTCGCCCAGCCAATTACGTCGACATCATCGAGACGAACCTCGGTGTACAGGAGTCGGACGACGACCGCGCGTTCGAACTCGAACTCGGCCCGAACAACTGCGCGGCCAGCAACGAAGCGCTGACGAACTAAATGACGGGTCTGACGCCGCTCCTCGTCGACAGCCTCTTTCCGAACGGAATCGCGCACTACGCGCTCGGTGGCTTCCTTATCGGTCTGGGGACGGCCATCATCTACCTCGGAACGGGCATCATCGCGGGCGCGAGCACGTTCCTCGAATCGACGCTCTCGTACGTCTCGGACCTCCCGCGGTTCAACAAAGCGAAGTACGTCGCGTCGCGCAACTGGCGGGTCGTCTTCACGCTGAGTATCGTGGCCGGGGCCGCCCTCTACACCGTCACACTCGGTGACGGCTGGTGGGTCTCGGACGTCCAACCGTGGCGCTTCGCCGTCGGCGGCGTCCTCGTCGGAATCGGAACCCGAATCGGAAAGGGATGTACCTCCGGCCACGGGGTCTGTGGCGTCGGCTCTCGGTCGCGGACGTCCTTCGTCAACGTCGCCACGTTCATGCTCGTCGCAATCGGTGTCGCACAACTCATGAGCGCACTGGGGGTGTCGCCGTGAGCAACGACGAACGCGGACTCGGGTTCATGCTCGTCGTCGTCCTCGGCGGCCTGATATTCGGGTTCGGGCTCGCGCTGAGCAACATGGCCCGGCCGGAAGTCGTCCTCGACTTCCTCCAGTTCGAGGACTTCGGACTCGTCTTCGTCATGGGCGGGGCTGCAGTCGTCACTGGGACCGTCTTCGCGCTCGCAGAGCGGTCTAAGGGTCGTGCACCCCTCACCGGTGCCGACTACGGACGTCGCCTGAAGTCGTTCGACAAGAACGTCGTCGTCGGTGGCGTCGTCTTCGGCGCTGGCTGGGGCCTCTCCGGAATCTGCCCCGGTGCCGCGTACGCAAGCGTCGGCGTCGGTAACTATCCCATCCTCATCGCAATCGGTGGGATGTTCGTCGGTGCGTATCTGCAAGGGCTCTGGCGTGCCCGTCGAGCAGAGAGCGCCGCTCGCGGCACGTCGGCCGACTGACTCCCGTTTTCTTTCTCGGCATCTGCTCGACGTAGCCTGCCGCTTTTCGACGCTCTCGTTCCGTCCTTCGTTGGTGCCATGGACAGAGTAGCGCGTCAGTGACCACTCAGTAGTGGTAGAGTAGCGCGTCAGTGACCCAGTCGGTAGTGGGAGGATAGCCCGTCAGCGACCCGGCCGGTAGTCGTGGAATACTGTTCGCCGACTGTTACCAAATAGTATTGCACATGTCTCGAACAACAATTTTGTCATAGATAGCTGCAGTATTTGTTCGTAACTTTCTGAGATACAAAATTTGGCGCAGTATGACGGTATTTCCATCTCAAACTCATAACTTATGAGTATCCAATTGCGATATGGTCTTGCACGCTATTCCCAAAAGCGTTATATTCTCACTCCGGTTAGCCAGCAGTGTACAGGAAAGCATGATTCGTACAATACACACTGAGTACCCCTTGGGGTGCTGGTAAGATGTTCGGAATCGAGACCCTGACTGGAAGCACGCAGGCGGCGGCACTCGTCGGTGTCGTCCTCGTTGAGGCGATGGTACTGTACGTCGGATACGGCGCACTGGAGAGCGCCGTCGGCTCGACCGTTCTCAAACTCCTCGGAGGGAACTGATGTTCGAGTTGTTCGGAATCTCGGCTGGACTACTGGCGATGTTCGTAGGGTTCGGCCTGCTCATCGGCGTCCTCTTCGGATTCTTCGGGATGGGCGGGTCGTTCCTCGTCACGCCCGCACTCCTCGTGATGGGCTATCCCTCGCGCGTGGCCGTCGGGTCGGGATTGGCGTTCGTCTTCGGGACGTCCGTCATCGCGACGCTCAAGCACCGCGACCTCGGCCAAGTCGACTACAAACTCGGCGTCTCGATGATTATCGGGACGACCGTCGGCCTCGAAGTCGGGAAAGAAATCGTCCTCTACCTCGAAGAGTTAGGGCTCGCCGGCAACATCATCAGCGTCACGTACGTGCTGCTTCTCGGCGGTATCGGCGCGTTCGTCACCTACGAGGCGCTGAAGGGTGGCGACGGTGACGGCGGCGTCAGTCACGACGTCGAAGAGGACGCCGAGATAAACGCCGACGACATCCCCGAAATAGCGAAGAAGATTCAGTCGTACTCGCTGCCGCCGATGATTACGCTCCGCGGCGGTATCCAGGTCTCGCTGTGGATGGTGCTTCTCGTGGCGTTCGCGACGGGCCTGCTGTCGGGGTTCCTCGGCGTCGGTGGCGGCTTCATCCGCATGCCCGCGCTGTTCTACCTCATCGGCGTGCCCGTCCCCATCGCCGTCGGGACCGACCTGTTCGAGATTATGTTCTCGGGCGGTATCGGCTCGTTCCTCTACGCCCAGTCCGGCGGTGTCGACCTCTCTATCGTCGCTCCGCTGTTGGCTGGCTCGGCGCTCGGTGCCCGCGTCGGCTCCGCGGCGACGTCCATCGTCAACGAAGACGAGATCAAGATTTACTTCGGCCTCATGCTGCTTCTCGGCGCGCTCGCCGTGGCAGTCCGTCAGGCCGGTAACTACCTCGGAATGGGCGTCCTCGACTACGTCAGTCTGGCACTCATCCTCGGGTCGGCGCTCATGGTCGCTGGTGCTGTCATCTACAGCGCCCTCAAGTCCATTCGTGCGCCCGGCTCAGCCGGTGTAACCGCAGACTAGCGCTCCCTCGTAACTCCCCTTAGACGTTCATTTCTCCCGCTTCGAATCGCTCCCACCGAGCGACTGCACCTCGGTCCTCGGTGTTGCACAAAGTATACAAACCCTTTTGACTGCGCACTACGTAGGCCAACCTGAAATGGCTAGCTCGATGGTCGAATACCTGCAGTCAGACATGCAGTGTGAGGGGCTCCTCGAGTGTCTCCACGGACTCAAGCAGCTCGACCGACGGTGCTTCGAGGTCCTCGTCGAAACCGAGGACCCCATGACCGTCGACGAGGTCGCAGAGGCCGTCGAACGCGAGCGCTCGACGGCGTACCGCGCGATTCAGCGGCTCCTCCAATCTGGACTCATCCAGAAAGAACAGGTCAACTACGAACACGGCGGCTACTATCACGTCTACCGGCCGACCGACCCCAACGAAGTCGCAGACGACATGCAGCGGCTCCTCAACGACTGGTACGCCCAGATGGGCACGCTCATCCAGGAGTTCCGCGACAAGTACGACGAGAAGATTCTCACCGCCGAGTAAGGCTCGGTCACGCGCGGAATCGCCAGTCGGCACCGGGATTCTCCTGCGGACCAAATCGGTTAGGCTCGTTATTCAACCGCGCCGGACCCGTAGCTTCTTTTACGACCGCCCTATGTCGAAGAGTAAGAGCAGTCCTCGCAGCAACGAATTCGTCGAAGAGTGTCCGTCGTGCAAATCGCGCACCCCACACGAGGTCTCGATAGAAATCAAGACCGAAAGCCGGAAACGGGAGAACCGGCAGTTCTCCCGCGAACCGTACCGGGTGTCGACGTGCGCACGATGTGGCGAGACGCGCTCGCAGCGAATGAACGACGCATAACCGACCGTCCTGGTCACGGGTGAGCCGGCGTGCTCGCAGACGACTTCCATCCGTTTCGAGAGATGAAATCCGATTCCACACACGACGACCCGACGCTCCTCATCGTCGACGACGAGGAGGCGCTCGCAGACAGTATCGCCCTCTGGCTCGGCGAGCGCTACGACGTCCGAGTCTCGTACTCCGGGCGTGAGGCCCTCTCGGCGTTCGACGACGCCGTCGACGTCGTCTTTCTCGACCGAAACCTTCCAGGTCTCTCCGGCGACGACGTGCTCGACGAATTACGTCGACAGTCGGCCGACGACCTTCGCGTCGTCCTCATGACGGCGACGCCGGAAAGCGATGTCTCAGACCTCCCTGCGGACGACGTGCTCACCAAACCGGTGACGAAGTCCGACCTGTTCGAAGCCGCCGCTCGTCACACAGTACGCGAAATGGAAGCAACGGTGAGCGATACAGCAGACCCCGGTGTCGACGACCCGGCAGAAGCGACCCTGGATTAGTCGTCTTTCGACTCGCGTTTGTCTTCGAAGTACGTCTCGATGAGCTTCCGCTCTGCCGTCCGAAGGTGTTCGTGCAGCGTGGGCGGTGAGATTCCGAGCGCGTCGGCGACTTCTTCTGCCGTACTGCCGCGCGGCCAGTCGAAGTACCCAGAGACGTACGACGTTTCGAGAACGGACTGCTGTCGCTCGGTCAGTTTGTCGTCGAGGTCGGTTCGGAAGGACTCGGTGGACGTGACCGTTCGCTCGACTTCGCGCTTCGCGACGACCGACGTGCCGGGAATCGACTCCGAGAGCGTCTCGGCGATTGCGCCGTGGTCTGCGTCGGGTGCGACGTGGAGCGCGAGCGTCCCGCGTCCCCCGTCGAGTTCGAGCGCCTCGATACTCGCCCCGTACTCGGCGGCTGCGATGAGAATCGACTCCTCGGCGAGTCGGAGTTCGACCACCGACTCGTCGTCGCCGTCCGCGACGACTCGCGCGCTTTCGAACTGGTCGCGGTCGTCGGCCGCGTCGACGACCTCGGTCGCAGGGGCATCACGCACGGTCGCAAAGCACGTCACGGTGTCGTCGACCTGTGCGACGCCGTCGAGCGAGAGGTCACAGCCGAGGTCGGCGGTGACCGAGGCGAGCGCATCCGACTCGGGGCCGAAGGAGAATTCGAGTTCGACGACGCTGTCGCCGTTGAGCAGGCGCTTGCTCTCGATTGCGTTGATACCGTTTCCGACGCTCGAACCGAGGTCCGAGAACACCGACGCCGACTCTTCGTCGAACTGCGTCCCGTCGCCGTAGACGACGAGGATACCGTACACCGTCTCTCGGTACGAGATAGGAACACAGAGCGCCGAGACCGAGTCAAACTGGTCGGCCTGCCCGTTGAACACCGCCGCCCGGTGTGAGTCGGAGATTCTGTCGACGGCGCGGACGTCGCCGGGCGAGATATCGGTGCCGAGGGCGTCGGTGATGAAATCGAGGTCGACCGCCGACGGGTCGACGTCGAGTCCAGAGACGGCGGTACACCGAAGCAACCCGGCGGCGGTGCGGCGAGCGACGAACGCCGCTTCGTGGGCGTCGGCGACCGACTCACAGACCGTCTGTTCGATTTCGTCGCGCGTGCGGGCGTCGACGATTGCGCGGTCGACCTCGCGAAGCAGGTCGTTGACCCGAGTGACGCGAGCGAGTTGCTGCTCGCGGTTTTCGATTGCCGTCTCGTGTTCGCTCCGGATTGCGTCGAGTCGGTCCCGGAGGTCCTCCAGTGCGTTCGGATGGCGGAGTTCTTCGACGTCGCGGCTCTCTAACGCTTCCTCGGTCGATTCGAGCGCGAAATACTCGCGTACCTCCGCTTCGAACCCGGAGCGGACGAGAAGTTCCTCGACCGTCTCTGTGACCTCCGCCTCCGAGACCGGCTTGACGAGATATGCGTCGAAGGGCATGTCGACGATGTCCGTGTCCGGTTCGACTGCGGTCATCATCGCCACTCGGCAGTCGATGTCGCGGGCGCGAATCTCGTCGAGCACGTCGTCGCCCGAGATGGACGGCATCCGGCGGTCCAAGAGAACGACGTCGATACTGTCGTCCAGACGCTCCAGCGCGGCGGTCCCGCCGTAGGCCGTCTCGACGGTGTACCGTCCGTCGTCGAGCCAATATTGACAGGTATCTGCGAGGTCTTTATCGTCGTCGACGACGAGGACGACTGGCTCGGCGGTCTGTTGGCCGGTTTCGTGTCCCGCCGAGCGTTCGGAAGCCATCGTATCGAACAAACCCTCTCAGTGTACAGATATATATCTGGCCATCGTTCGAGGGGTGTTTACTGCTGGTACACGCCGGCGTTCGGTTTCTGTCAGCGCGTCTACGGACGAGGGAGGGTTACGAGTGTGGAAGGTCTACGCACGAGGAATGCCTACAGGCGAAGAATGCCTACGGGCGTGGAAGTTCCACGACGAACGTCGACCCCTCGGGGTCGTTGTCTTCGATTCGGACGTCGCCGCCGTACCCCTCGACGATTTCCCGAACGAGAAACAGGCCGAACCCACTGCTCGGATTCGACAGGTCCTCGATGCGCTTGTCGACTATCTTGTGCTTTTCCTCGTCAGGGATGCCCGGTCCGTCGTCCGAGACGCGGAGTTCGACAGTTTTGTCGCCTGCTGCGACGTCGAGCGTGACTGTCGGATGGGGGGTGTCGTTGTGCTGAATCGCGTTCGCCAGGAGTTGGTCGACCACTTCGTCGAGTAACTCGTCGGCCCACACCGAAATTTCCGGAATCGAGCCGACCGAAATCGTCGCGTCGGGATAGTCGTCTCGGGCCGCTGTGACGCAGTCTTCGACAGTCTCCGAAACCGACCGCGCTTCGAACTCGTGTTGTTCGTCCTCGACGATGACGTTCATAAACGTCCGCATGGTCCCGACGAGGTCCGTCATCTCGTCGACCCGGTTTTGGATGGTGTCGAGGTGCGTGCGGCCAGCGTCGTCGACGAAATCCCCGAGGATGTCCGCCCGCGCACCGACCACGTTGAGACCGTTCAGGAGATTGTGACGGATGACGCGATTGACGAACTCGAGTCGCTCCTGTTCACGGCGGAGTTCGCGCGCTCGCTCTTTTCGAACGGTGATGTCGTGGCCTTCGGGGACGACGAGAGAGACGTCACCGTCGTCGTCGTAGACGGGTGTCAACGAGAAGTCTATCGTCACCGGGCGGTCGTCGTCACACTGGGTGGTGTCGATGTCGACCTCGTATTTGACGAACTCGCCCGACGAGGCCCGTTCGATGGCGTCTTTGAGTGACGCGACGCGCTCGTCGTTGCCCTGCCACCACGGCGTCTCCCACGCCGGGCGACCGATGATTTCCTCGCGTGACTCCTCGACCAGTTCTAACGCTGCGTCGTTCACACGGAGCACCGTCCCCTCGGTGTCGAGCAATCCCATGAACTGGAACGTGCTGTTGAACACGGCGTCTAAGTGCCGCTCGCGACGCTTTCTGTTCGTCATGTCGCGAGTCACCTTCGCAAAGCCGCGGACGGTTCCGTTCTCGTCGGTCAACGCGTTGACGACGACCGACGCCCAGAATCGGGTGCCGTCGGCCCGGACGCGCCAGCCTTCGTCTTCGGCCCGCCCGTTCTCTCGTGCTTCGTCGAGTAACTGCTCCGGAAGCCCACGGTCGCGGTCTGCTTCGGTGTAGAACGTTCTGACGTGGCTGCCGAGTATCTCGTCTGCCGAGTAGCCTTTGATGGCCTCAGCACCGCGGTTCCAACTCTCGACGTGTCCGGATGCGTCGAGCCGAAAGAGTGCGTACTCTTCGATGTCGGCGACGATTCGCTCGAACGCCTCGCGTTGGCGTTGGAGTGCCGTCGAAGGCTGTCCTGCGTTCGATTCGGATGCGCTGCAATCCGCCGAGCGGATGCCGTGAGCCACGGCACGGCCGAGATTTCGAAGTGCCTCGGTTACGTCGGACGTGAAGACAGCGTCGTCGGCCTCGACGACGATGACACCGTACGTACGGCCGTCGTCAGCCAGCGGAACCACCGCAACCGAGTGTCCTGACTCGAATGCTTCGTCCGCCGACACAGGCGTTTCAGAGAGCGACTCGACGAGTACGACTGTCTCTGTCTGGAGCGCCTCCTGAACGGCAGCTGCCGACTCTACGGGCGTGGACGACGGCGACGACGAACTTGTGTCCAAGTCCAGCGCGTCGGGGTCGGTCCCCGCCCACGCGAGCGGGTGAACCCGACGTCCCGCTTCGTCGACGACACCACTCCATACGAAGCGAATCGCGTCTGCCCCGACGAGGCGGTCACAGACCGGATGGTCGATGTCCTCGCGGGCCGACACGGAACCGATGCGCTCGGTCACGTCCGTGAGAGCCGCAGTGACCGCAGAAAGTACGTCGAGTTGGTCGGACGCGTCGGCGTTTCGTTCCGGTGAGTCGTCGTTCATCGTCGAGTGTGTATCTGTCATCTGGCAGCGACCTCCGGCTGACAGTCACGTCCTTGTGGTCGCATACCTGCACTCGTGTGCTCTGCCACCTTGTGCGTTTCCCGACGCCGCGAGGCAGTCCCTAATTGAATAGGTGCTGGAATTACTACGGTTGCGTCCATTCAATAAGGTGGACACAGTGACCCTCCCGGTCACGTCGTGCCCGCACGTCCTCACCGAGAAACTCCCCCCTTGTTCTCGTGGGGACGTGTCCCTGCCCAACCCTACTCCCTTCGAACACTCACCCGCCGAGCCGAGCGTCTGTGGAACGATAGGAACGAATTAGAATCGTCAACCAGCGTTATATATTGATTAATTTGCCCGAAATTGCGTGTTATTCCGACCAACAGATATATTTTCTACGTGTCTATCGGACATACATTCATTCCTAGTCGAAGCAGATTAAAGACTAAATATACGCTTTACCGCCGGTTTTACGCCAGATGAGCACGTATGTGTGGCTCATGAAGAAAAACGAACTAATCCACATGCACACACTGCTCGTCGAAATCGCGTCGGACTTCCTCGAAGAGGGGATTGCCACACGGGACGACGTGAAAGCGTACAACCGACTCGAAGTCGGACCGATGGCGCTCAGGTCGTGCCGTGCAGACCACGAAATCGCAGTTCGAACACTCACGACTGCGCTCGCGACGTGTGCGGCGCACAATCTGGGACGCGACACCACCACTGTGCCGGGTCAGTCTCTGTTGGAGCCACCCAACAGAACAGACTCCACAGGAACGGACCAGCGCGTCGCTTCGAACTAACCCTTCTCCTCGCTCGTACGACCGCACGACGGATGACCTAAGACACGTCAGTGTGACCGGCCGGTATGCGACTCGAAGACTACTGGGGGGTCGGCCCGAAAACGTCGGCCCGCTTGGAATCGGCACTCGGCAGGGAGGGCGCGGTTGCCGCCATCGAGTCGGCCGACGTTCGTGCGCTGGTGGACGCGGGAGTCACCCGCGGGCGAGCAGTGCGTATTCTCCGGCGAGCGAACGGGAAAAGCGGTATCGACGCGCTTGCGACGCGTGACGCCAGAGATGTCTACGACGACTTGCTCACGCTCGCAAGCGAGTGCGCCGTGACCGACCACGCCGCCGACCGAATTCGCGTGTTGACGCCGCTGCCGACAATCGAGGCCCGCCGCGAGCGACTCGACCGAGTGCTCGCAGCCCGCGACGCGTGGGACAGACTCGACGACGAAGCGCGGACTGCCGTGAAAGCGGCCTTCGACGCCTACGACGAGGCCGGCGAGACCGAACGCGCCGCGGTCAAAACGGCGCTCGAACTTCGTGACGCCGGGCTCCGTGGAGAGACGTTCGAGGCGCTGGACGAAGCTGACCCCGATGCGCTCCGCGATGCGCTCGGTGCTCTCGGCTACGTCTCCGCCGACGGCTCGGTCGAACCCGGGGCAGACGACAGACTCGACCGGATGCGCGACCGACTGGAGACACTGCAATCGCTCGAATCCAGCGCCTTCGACGTGCTCGAAACGATTCAGGAACGCGGCGTGCGCTCGCTCGACGACTTCCGAGCCGCGTTCGTCGAGTACGTCGCCCACGAGACTGACCTCTCGCGCGGCGAAGTCGAATCGGCTGCTGCCGCCGACGCCCGCGACGCGGCCGACTTCGTGAGTACGTCGCTTCGAGCGCTCGTGGACGAACTCGAAGCCGACGTGGACGCGCGAGAAGAGACCGTCGCCGAGGAACTTCGGGACCGCATCTGGGCCGCTCGCGACGACGTGGACGTCGCTGTCGAAGTGGTCGACGACGTGGCGCTGTCGCTGTCGCTCGCCCGGTTCGCCGACGAGTACGACCTGTCGGAACCCACGCTCTCCGAGACGGGGTTGGCAGTGTGCGGCGCGCGAAACCTCTTTCTCGACGACCCACAGCCCGTCTCCTACGCCGTCGGGGAGCACGACCTCTCGTGTCCGTCGGGCGTCGTCCCGCCGAGTGGCGACCGCGTCTCGGTCCTCACCGGGGCGAACAGCGGTGGGAAGACGACGCTGTTGGAGACGCTCTCGCAGGTGGCTATCCTCGCGTCGATGGGGCTTCCGGTCCCCGCCGAATCGGCGGTCGTCGGCCGATTCGACGCGCTCGTGTTCCACCGTCGGCACGCGAGCTTCAACGCCGGCGTCCTCGAATCGACGCTCAAGTCCATCGTGCCACCGCTTTCGGGTGATGGCCGGACGATGATGCTCGTCGACGAGTTCGAGGCAATCACCGAGCCGGGTCGCGCGGCCGACCTGCTCAACGGACTGGTGAACCTCACCGTCGAACGCGACGCCTTCGGCGTCTACGTGACGCACCTCGCAGACGAGCTGAGCCCGCTCCCGCCCGAGGCGCGCATCGACGGCATCTTCGCAGAAGGACTGACCGAGTCGCTCGAACTCCGCGTCGACTACCAGCCGCGGTTCGGCACCGTCGGCAAGTCCACGCCGGAGTTCATCGTCTCGCGGTTGGTGGCGAACGCCCGCGGCCGGGCCGAACGCGCAGGCTTCGAGGCGCTGGCGGCGGCTGTCGGTGAAGAAGCGGTACAGAAGACCCTCTCGGACGCGGAATTTACGGACTGACCACGCCGAGTCGACGCCTTCAGCACCCGGCGTCGCGTCCGGTCACCGCATCTCTTCGAGTGAGACGAAGGCGTCGGCGTCGGCCGTGAGCCACGCCTCGATTTGGTCGCAGCAACTGTCTCGCCGCGGGTAGACGGTCACTTGGTCGGAGCCGTCTCGGTAGTTTACGACGACGCTGTGAAGGAAGCACTCCTCGTCCGCCTCCGAACCGAAGTGGTCTGTAGTCCCTGCAACCGAATCTTGGTGAGCGGGCATTTCGGACATTCGCCGTCGCATGTACAGAGGCGACGGTGCTTACATAACTTTCACTAAGTGTGGTACAGATTGCCAATACCTCGTGGGACAAGCACGTTTCCGAGGGGTACGGAGGTGTGCGAAACATAGTCGCAGGTGGCGATTCGTCCGGTTTCTCTGGTTCTTCCGGTCTCTCCGGTTCGTCGTCGGAAACGGCGGTCGGTTTCGATTTCCGGTGGGCGACTTCTGCCGCCGGAGTCGGCTTCAAGTACGCGGCCACGCCACATGCGTGTCGATGGTGGACCCGACATCTGACTTAGAAGAGGACGTAGACCCAGCCGACGCCCCGACGTGTGCGACCTGCGGCGACCCAATCGTGAACAGCCCGAGCCACCGCGTCGTCACGTGGGTCGACGACGGGGAGACACGACAGCGACACTTCTGCGACGACGCGTGTCGGGACGACTGGGACGACGAGCGATAGACTCGTTTCGAGAGCCGCCGCGGGCTACTCGACGCCCGACCAGAACTGGTCGAGGGCGAACCCGAGCATGTCCGGACTGACCGGGCGGAACTCCTCGCGCTCTTCTTCCGGGAAGTATTCGCGCACCCCGTTCCACGAGTCGCGGGCGTAGCGCGCGTCTACGAGGACGCGAACGCCGACTTCGTCCCACCCTCGGATGACGCGGCCGAGCGCCTGCCGAGCCTTTCGGACGGCCGGGACGGTCAACGCGGTTTCGAACCCATCGCCGAACTCTCTGTCGTAGGCCGTCATCACCGCCCGCGTCCGCGGCGACGACGTGTTGATGAGTGGGACGCCGCAAACGACGGCGGCCGAGAGGCGGTCGCCGCTGTAATCGACGCCCTCGGTCAGCGTTCCGCGGAGGCTCGTCACGAGGACTTTCGCCTCGCCGCCGAAGAAGTCGCTCTTGAGGTCCTCGGTCGCCCCGTCGTCGGACGATTCGTCGAGGAGGACCGGTCGGTCGACGCGCTCGTCGAGGATGCCGGCCATCCACTCCGCTTCGGCGTAGTTGGGCATCCCGACGAGGACGTTTCCGGCCGAGCGCCGACAGACTTCGACCGCGGCATCGGCGTGAGCCAGTCGCGTCTCGTTTTCCTCGCCCGGCGCGCCGCGGTTGCTGTGGGTGAACTTCGGTACGTCGACGGCGAAACTGGCGCGGTTCTCTTCCGGGAAGCCGAGACCGTAGGTTCGCTCGGCAACCGGGCGGCCGTCGTCCACGAGGGAGTCGAGACCGGTGACGCGCCGGAACACGTCGAGCGGTTCGAGTGTCGCGCTCATGAGCACACCGCCGCCGAAGTCGGCGAGGCGCTCGGCGATTGCCTCGCCGGGGACGCAGTTGTGGACCGAGAGGTGGGCGTTGTAGGCCCGCCGCCACGACTCGGCCGGTTCCATCTCGTCCCACGTCCGTTCGAGGTCGATTTCGCGGAAGTAGCGCTCGTGGTCGGCGTAGGCCCACGTAGCGAGTGCGCGCCCTGCGGCGGGTGCAGCACGGCGCTTGTCTTC
The DNA here is from genome assembly GCF_024730625.1 of Haloferax larsenii. Classification (NCBI taxonomy): domain Archaea; kingdom Methanobacteriati; phylum Methanobacteriota; class Halobacteria; order Halobacteriales; family Haloferacaceae; genus Haloferax; species Haloferax larsenii. The sequence continues at coordinate 2,229,390 of NZ_CP078063.1, read as the reverse complement.
CTCTTCGACCGAGTCGAGGATGCGAGCGACCGCGGACCCCGTGGCTTCCGCCCGGACCCACGTCCCCTCGTCGTAGCCGTTTTCCTCGGCCCACTCGGTGAGTTCGTCCACGCCGGGTTCTTCGGGGTCTCGGAGCGGAATCTCCTCGTCGTCGAGTTCGGTCACGTCGGCGCGCCAGCCGACGTACTCGGTGTCGAGGTAAGCGGTCACGCGGCGGTCGAGTTCCTCGCGGAGGTCGCGGATGAAGTCTCGCGTCTCCTTCAGTTCGCGGAGCGTCACGTCGGCTTCCTGCAACTCGCCGCGGACGAGGTCCGCGTCGGCGGTGGACTTGCCCGCGTCGTCGAACTCGACGGGCTGGATGACGCGGGTGTACTCGCTTTCGGCGTCGCGGAGGGTTCGGTCGCCGACCCCGACCGAGACGAGGTCGCGGACCCGGGGTTCGAGCATGTGCGCCTCGTCGCAGATGACGAACGTCGAGTCGTCGACGAGCGGGCCGGTGAACGTGCCGACCGTCGTCGGGTCGAAGGCGTGGTAGTAGTTGCCGACGACGACCTCGATGTGGGGCAACAGCGCGCCCATCACGGAGTGCGGACACGAGCCAGCACCGGCGGCCAGCGAGACGAGGTCGTCGGGCGTGATGTGGCCCACGTCGTCGAACTCGAAGGGGACTGCCTCGACGGGGTCACCGTCTTCGGGGAGGTCGGCGAGGAAGTTCGCATAGAACGGGCAGTACTCCACGTCCTCGTATTCGGGCATCGACTTCGGGTACGGCGTCGGGTCGCCCGCGGTTTCGAGATACGACGGGCCGGCCGCCGACGAGCCAGTGTCGAGGAGTCCGGTCTGCTGTTCGCGGGCGTCTTTCGCCAGTGCTTCCGCGCTGGTGCGGCCGCCGTCGCCGACGAGGCCACGTGTCCGGTCGCGGAGGCCGTCACACCGGTCGTAGACGGTCGATTCGTCGATGCCGCCGCAGCGCTCTCTGCTGTACGGACAGACGTCTGCTTTCCCGACGAGCGTGAGGCCGGAGACGGGTTTCCACTCGTCGGGAAGGTTCTCGTTGATGGTTCGGAGGTCGGCTTCGAACTGCCGGAGTTGCTGTTTGACGCTCGTGAGGACGACCACGCGGTCGTAGTCGGAGTCGGGGTCGCGCACGAGTTCGATACCCGCGGTGAGCGCCAGCATCGTCTTGCCAGTCCCGCAGGCTCCTTCGACGACCGTGAAGCCGTCGTCTCGGGCGGTCGCTATCGCAGTCTCGATTCCGTCGGCTTGTTCCGGATACGCCTCCGGGTGGCCGAACACCTCCTGCCAGGTCACGCTCTCAGGTCCACTTGGGACGGCCATAGGGATGTCGGTGACTGGCCGCGGTTTCGTATTTGAACGTTCGGCGGTGGTGGGGGTGCCGCTTCCTCGCCGCCCGAACTACTCTAAAAAGGACTCGATGGCGTCGACGATGCCTTCTCTCGCACCGTCGTCGTCGACGCCGCCGACACAGACGACGAACGGGTCGTCGGTCGGCGCGTACACTTTCATCTCTCGACCTTTCTCCGAGTACCGCGTTCCGGCGAGTTGGACCAACTCGGCGTCTTCGAGGTTCCCGAGGTGGTGGCGCACGTTCTGAATCGACGTATCGACCGAGTCGGCGAGTTCCGCCGCCGTCGCGGGCGACTCGTGTAGACTCGACAGTATCTCCCGCGCGGTCGCACAGGAGAGACTTCCGATGAGTTCCTCCGTCTCCTCGTCGTCGAATAAATGGACACGCGGCGACCCCTCACCACCGACATCGACGTCGCCGTCAGACGGTAACAACCCTGACACAATATCAGCCAAATGAAGTGAAGGTAGTAAACCGTTTCGGAGTCCTACGTAGACGGCCTCGTTTTCCGTTGTACTCCCGGTAGTCGGTCGGCGGCGTAAAGGACAGACAGCAGGACGACAGCCACGATGAGCGCACCCGCGAGCGTCTGGAAGATGAACTCGAATCCGTAGTTCGCCTCGGTCAGGAACCCGACAGCCCCGCTCCCGTTGGCTTCCAAGAGGAGCGCCGCGCCGCTGAAGATTGCGTAGGCGCTCCCGCGAACGTCGCTCGGGAGCGACGAGAGCATGAACGTGTCCAGTGCGGGGAACAGGCTGTGGATGACGTACCCGAGGATTGCGATGACGACGGCCACGGCGAGAAAGCCCTGTGCGAACGTCAGCGCGACTAACGCACCCGAGAAGGCGACGAGAAGCGCGAAGATGTAGGGCACGTGCGGGAGTTTGTCGGCGAGTCGCCCCGACAGCGAAAACGCCGGAACGCCAGCAGCGAAGACGATAGTGAGCATCGTACTCGCCGTCGTCGGGTCGAAGCTCTTGGCATGCGTCATATAGGAGACGAAGAAGTTGAACAGGCCCTGCCAGATGAATCCCGCGGGCGCGATGAGGAGGATACCCGTGAGGATGACTTTCCAGTGCGCGAGTGCGGCCATGAAGTTCCGGTCTGCACCGGTCGCCGCGTCCATGCTCCCGTCGCGGGAGACGACAAAGAGAAGCAGCGTCACGGCCGCCGCAACGACAGAGAGCGCCCAGAACGTCTCGCGCCACGAGAAGGCGGCGAGGATGGCGACGACGATTGGCGCGGCGACCACGGCCGCGACTTGGCTGGCGGTGCCGTGGATGCCGACCATGCGGCCGACGCGCTCCGGGAACAACTCGCCGATGAGCGGCACCGCGGAGACGAAGTACGCACCGGAGGCAACGCCGATGGCGAACGCGCCGACCTGAAGCATCGGAATCGACGTCGCGCTCGCGGTGAACGCCGACGCGAGCACGAGTAACGTCCCCGAGGCGAGGACGACGCGATGACGCGGAATGCGGGTGAGCAGATAGCCGACCGGGATGCGCGGCAGCGCCGTCCCCAACCACACGAGACTGGTCACGATACCGATTGTCGCCGGTCCAACGCCGAACTGGGTCTGAAGGGTCTCGACCAGCGGCGGAAATGCCACGCGACCGAAGTTGACGAGGAAGACGAGTCCGCAGAGAGTTCCGAAGAGGCGGCGAGTCACTACCCCCGATTCAGACGGGGGCGAGTCAAACGTTGCGAATCTGGACGCTCCCGGGGCGTGGTCCCGGACCACAAACGGTAACGCGGGACCGGCCGAACACCACTACATGATTACGAGTCGACGCATGGCCGCGGTCGACCTGAACGCCGAATCCCTCGGCGTCCCGCGGAAACAGCTCATGGAGTCGAGTGGGAACGCCGTCGCTCGGGCGTGTCGCGACCTCGCAGAACCCGGTTGCACGGTCGCTATCGTCGCCGGGCGCGGCAACAACGGGGGCGACGCCCTCGTCACAGCCCGGTTCCTGAAAGCATACGACGTAACGGTTCACCTACTCGGCCGTCCCGAAACCATCTCGACCGACATCGCCCGCGAGAATTGGGACGCGCTCGTCGCCGCCGAAGCCGACCTGCGGACCATCACCGACTCGGACGACCTCGACCTCGGCGACCCGGACGTGGTTATCGACGCGATGCTCGGAACCGGCGTCACGGGTGCGCTCCGCGAGCCTGAAGCAACCGCTGCGCGAGCAATCAACGATACCGACGCGACAGTGCTCGCTGTGGACGTTCCCTCGGGTGTCGATGCCGACACGGGCGAGGCCGAAGGCGTCGCCGTCGCGGCCGACCACGTCGTCACCTTCCACGACGACAAACCCGGCCTCGACGCGCTCGACTGCGAGGTGGCGGTCGCCGACATCGGCATCCCGGACGCTGCCGAGTTGTTTACCGGCCCCGGCGACCTCCTCGCGCTCGGACGCGACTCACAGAGTCACAAAGGCGACCACGGCGACGTGCTGGTCGTCGGTGGCGGCCCGTACACTGGCGCGCCCGCACTCGCTGCACAGGCCGCACTCCGCGCCGGTGCCGACCTCGCGCGCGTCGCAGCGCCCGAACACGTCGCCCGCGAGATTCAGGGATACTCGGAGAACCTCATCGTCTCTGGCTTCTCGGGCGACCACCTCACGCCCGACCACGTTCCTGACCTCCTCGAACTCGCCGCCGACCGCGACGTCGTCGTCTTCGGCCCCGGGTTGGGCGACGCCGATGCGACTCTCGACGCAGTCGGTGCTTTCCTCGCCGATTTCGACGGAACAGCAGTCCTCGACGCCGACGCGTTGCAGGTCGTTCCCGAGGTTGACACCGACGCGACGCTCATCTGCACGCCTCATCAGGGTGAGTTGCAGAAGATGGGCGGCGAGACAGCGGACGACTGGAACGACCGAAGCGACCTCGTCCGCGACTTCGCGGGAGAACTCGGGCACGTGCTCCTCGTCAAGGGAGCCTACGACATCGTTTCGGACGGTGACGACGTACGCGTCAATCGCACCGGCAACCCGGGAATGACCGTCGGAGGTACCGGCGACGTGCTCGCAGGCGTGACCGGCGCGCTCGCGTGCGTGCTCCCGCCTCTCGACGCCGCCGCGGTCGGCGCGTACGTAAACGGCCGTGCGGGTGACGTTGCAGTCGAGGAGTTCGGTGGTGGACTCGTCGCGACCGACGTTCTGGAACGCGTGCCTGCCGGACTGGAGGTGGACGAATGACGAGAGAAGACGATGCGACCCCGCAAGACGGTCCCGCCGAACCGGGCGACGCTGCCACCCAAGACGACCTGACACACGTCGACGACGACGGAAACGTCCAGATGGTCGACGTCGGCGCGAAACCCGACACACACCGCCGCGCGGTCGCCCGCGGGACGATTCACCTCAGCGAGTCTACGGTTCGGGCGATTCGCGACGACCAAATCGGAAAGGGCGACGTGCTCGCAACCGCCCGTATCGGCGCGATTCAGGCGGTCAAACACACGTGGGAGACGATTCCGATGTGCCACCAGATTCCCATCACCAACGTCGACACCAACTTCGACATCGGCGACGACGCAGTCACGCTCTCGGTCACCGTCGAGACGACCGGAAAGACTGGGTGTGAGATGGAGGCACTGGAAGGCGTCACGACCGGTCTCAACGTGGTCTGGGACATGGTCAAGGCAGCCGAGAAAGACGACGACGGACAGTACCCGGGGACGAAGATGTCAGATATCAAAGTGATACGGAAAGAGAAACATTCGTAGTCGGTCGTGCTCGCCGAGCATCGGATATATTATTTTCTTTGAATACAGCAGCATACGACAGCTCTAATTGCCCGTAATGGCCTCCTCACCCGCTCTCTCGATATCAATTTTGACTCTGTTGAAGTCAGTTTTATTAATTTGGTCTAGATACACGTCCGCATGGCAGGGGACAAGGATAACATTCTGACATTATTGGTGGCGCTCGTGGTCGTCACGTCAGTCGTTCCGCTCGGAGCGATGGTGACGGCCGCCGCCGGGTTGACGGCACCAGCGTCGTCGCCCGAAATCAAAGCACAGGCACAGACGACAATCACGCCGGGGCAAGCGACCGACATCGGGGTCGCGTACAATCTGACAGGGGCCGTCGACCAATCGGACTTGGTCGTCAGCGTCGTCGACCCGGCCACGGGAGGGACGCTGGTGTCGAACTCCAGTAGCCCGCCGCTCGTCGATTCGACGACGATGTCTATCGCTGATGGGACGCTCAACACGGGGGCAAAGCGGCTCACAGCGACGACGTACAACAGTTCTTCGATGGAAGGACTCGTCTCGCAGACGTTCGTCGTCGACTCCGGGGGGAACGTCACAATCGAGTCGTACAGCGTCTCCGAGAGCGCAGTCGACGCCGGTGAGACGTTCTGGGTCAACGCCACGCTGAACAACACCGGCGGCGTCTCCGAGACGTTCGACGCGCGCGTCTACGGACAGCTGGGGAACACGACGCCGATGAACAATACGACTGAGACGCTTTCGGGCGGGACGACGACCTCGGTCAATCTCTCGGTCGCCTACGGCTCGTCGGCTGCGGGCACGACGCAACAACTCACGCTCAACAACGAGACGACGACCAGCGTGCAAGTCAACAGTTCTGGCGGCGGTGGCTCCGGTTCCTCCTCGCCGAGCGTCACCGTCTCGGACCAGTCGACGACCACCGGCTCGACGGTTGACGTGACCGTCCAGTACAACGTCACTGGCTCGGTCACGACCGACAACGCGAATCTCACGCTCCGTGGCCCGAACGGCGTCATCGACTACAACAACTCGCTGAGCACGCTCGACGGCTCCGCGACGTTCACGCTGCCCGCGAAGACCGCAGCAGGCGAGTTCCGCGTCCGCGCGGCGGTCATCGACGACTCGATGCAGTGGGCGTCGCTCAACCCCGTCGCGAAGGACCGCTTCTCGGTGAACGTGACGAACGACGTCACGCTCGAATCGTACACCGTCGACGACGACCCGCTGTTCAAAGGTCGGTCGTACCCGGTGAACGTCACGCTGAACAACACCGGCGGGACCGCACAGAACTACACGGTTCACGTGTACCCGCAATCGGGCGGCTACGAGGCGCTCAACAGTAGCACGTTCGAAGTCCAACCGAACAGCGAGCGCACCGTGAGCGTCATGGTGTCGTATTCGAGTTCGTACACGGCCGGGTCGTACCAACTCAGCGTCGGCAACGAGACGCCCGTCACGGTCACTGTCGATGACCTCGCGACCGTTCAGGGGTGGAGCGTCGTCTCCGGACCAGAGAATTCCTCGAATGTGGACACGTCTGTCGCTCCGCCGTCTGGACAAGGCGGACTGCTCCAGTTCGACCTCAACGACTACCAGAAGACGTGGCCGCAGAACCTCTCTGGAACCGGCCTCACGAACGAATCGAGAGTCAAGATGACGCTCCATGTCAACCACTCCTACGAGCCCGGTGTCCTCATCGCGACGGCACAGAACGTCTCGATGAACGTGACGAACAAGTCCTCGTACTACGAGGTGAACGTCACGGCGAACCCAATCGAGTCGCAGTACACCAGTAACGCGTCCGGTGTGAGTGACTGGGAGACGCTCTCGTCGAACGAGGACAAGGCGACTGAAGCGTTCAAGCCGATGTTCTCGCTCGCGTTCGTCTCGAACGACAGCGTCCAGACGTTCAATCCGAACATGTCTGGCCTCGTCGTCGCCACCGACGCACAGGCGTTCACGCCGCCGAGATACAACGACACGGCGGGACAGTTGGAAGTCGAAGTCGCCGGACCGCACAAGACCATCAACGGCGACAACAACACGGGACGGTTCGAAGCGACGCTCCCGTCGGCGCTGCTCAACCAGTGGGGCGTGTCGTCGCCGTCCGACCTCTCTGCGGATTACGAGGGCGAGAACAAGTCGGTCAACGCCCAGTCGAACTCCGACGGCAGTATCGACGTCGGCTTCGACATCCACTACTCTGCAGGACAGGTCAACTTAGCGCCGGACTCCGGAAGCGACTCCGGGTCGGACGATTCCTCGTCGTCTTCGGGGTCGTCGCCGTCGTCCGGTTCGAGCCCGTCGTCCTCTTCGAGCGACGACGGTGATGACGACGACAGTGACGACGACGCAGACACCACGACGACCACCGGCGACGAGACTGACGACACGAGTTCGACCACCGAAGTCGACGCGAGTACGTCCGTCTCGGGCGCGGAAACCGCGACCGCCTCGACCACCGGCGAGGAGACGACGGTGACGCTCACCAACGCCTCCTCGGACGAGACGGTTCGCATCGACCTCGAAGACCTGAACAACGCGTCGAACACGTCCAGCAACGAGACGACCACGAACGGCACGACCACGAACGAATCGGCGACGAACGCGACGAGCGCGAACGCGACCGCAGGCGCATCGAACGACACGCGACCGTCGGTCTCGCAACTCGACCTCAACCTCTCGTCGGAGGCTCCGGAGATGGGCGTCTCAGTCAGTTCCGCTGACGAAGCCCCCGACGGAACGCCCGAGTTCACGGGTGCCGAGTCGGACGATGGCGAGTCGAGTACGGAAGTCGTCGGCTACCTGCAAATCGACCTCTCTGGAACGACCGACGACGACATCGAGGACGCGACGATTACGTTCACGGTTCCGGCGGAGCGACTCGAACAGTCCGGAACGGACCCGGCAGACGTGACGCTGTCTCGCTACCACGACGGCGAGTGGCAGACGCTGGAGACGACCCACCTCGGCGGTGACCGCTACGCCGCCGTGACGCCGGGCTTCTCGGTGTTCGCCATCTCGGCCCAGTCGGCAGACGCCGGCACCGAGACGACGGCCGAGTCGGGCGAAGACGCCGCGGAACAGACTGAGACGACCACGTCTTCGGCCGCGACGACCGTCACCGAGACGCAGCAGCCGACGGCGACTTCGACGACCCAGAGTGACGCACCCGGATTCGGAGTGACTGTCGCACTGGCCGCACTCGCACTGGTGGCTGCGCGCGTCTGGCGCGACTAACCACCCACCGTCTCGGTCGAGCGAGAAACAACTCTTCGACGCCGCTTTTTTGAAAAGTAGACTCGGTATCGCTAGTTCGGCGCAGCAGACAGCGACGAGGCCTTCGCCCGCGCCTTCTCGACGATTTCCGGTCGCGCTTCGAACTCGACGAGCACCTGTTCGCCTTCGTACTCCTCGCTTTCGACGTGTGCGTGGTCGTAGAGCCACGAGACGAGGCTCATCGTGTCGTCCGCCATCGGAAGCAAGAGCCGTTCTTCTTCCCATGCAGGCAACGCGCGCTCGACGCGCTCGGTCAACTCTGCGATGTTCTCGCCGGTCAGCCCCGAGACGGGAACCGGATTCGGCGCGAGCGCCGACAGCGCCGCGCGCTTTTCTTCGAGTTCCTCGTCGTCGACTTTGTCCACCTTGTTGAACACGGTCACGATGGGGGCCTCGTTGCGCTCGTAGAGCGTGTCGTGGCTCGTGACGAGTTTCTCCCGCATCGCTTCGAGCGGTTCCGACGCGTCCACGACGAGGAGGACGAGGTCGGCACGGTAGACCGAATCGAGCGTCGACTTGAACGACTCGACCAGCCAGTGTGGAAGGTTCGAAATGAATCCGACAGTGTCGGTCAGAAGGACGTCTCGCTTGCCGGTCTCGGCCCGGCGCGTCGTCGTCCCGAGCGTCGTAAACAGTTTGTCCTGTGACTCGGCGGTCGGGTCGAGGTCGGGGTGGAGGTCCTCGTTCTCCCCGACTTCGAGGTCCGCCGCGAGACGCTGCATGAGCGTCGACTTCCCGGCGTTCGTATAGCCGGCGAGCGCCACGAGGTCGAAGCCCGACTCCCGGCGCTGTTCGCGCCGCGTCTCTTCTTTCTCGGCGATGGAGTCGAGTTCGTTCTTGATGCGCGAAATCTGCGCTTTGATGTCGCGCTCGCGGCTCTCGTCGTACTCGCCGAGTCCCATGAACCCGGGGCGTTCGTCGCGCTTCGCCAGCGACGCCTTCGCCTCGGCGCGCGGCAGTTCGTAGCGCAACTCGGCCAACTCGACCTGCAACTGCGCCTTGCGCGTGCTCGCTCGCTGTCCGAAGATTTCGAGGATGAGCGTAAAGCGGTCGACGACCTCGGTGTCGGTCGGAAGCTTCTGGGCGATGTTGTACGTCTGGTACGGGCCCAGTCGGTTGTCGATGACGACCGCCCCGGCGTCTTCGCGCGCGACGAGCGACGCTAACTCCTCGGCTTTCCCTTCACCGAAGTGGTACGCGGGGTCTTCGTCACGAGTTTGCGTGAGGCTCGCGACGACGTCGTAGCCGGCCGCTCGCGCGAGGTCGGTTATCTCGGAGAGGTCGGCGTCTCCCCTGTCGACGCGCTTCGCGACGACGACGCGAGTCATCGCCGTCCCCCGTTCGTCTGGTATCTCGCCTGCACTGTGTCGGTGTACCCTAGCCGGCGGAGGCACTTAAGCCCCCCTCGGGCAGACTCATACGACGAGATGGGTGCTCGACACCTCCACGTCCATACGAGTGATACCACGGGCTGAGCCTTGTAGGTTATCACCCACTGAGTGGATTGTTTCGAGGGTTGTCGGATTCCTCCCACGGCTAAAGCCGTGGGCTTCCTCCTTGCATTCGTGTGACAGTCACTGTCGCTTTCGCGAGCGTCGTGTCCGCTCACTGTGAGGTATCCGCCCCACAAATCACTTATATGAACGCGCAGGATGTTCGGCGTATGGACCCCTTGCAACTGAGCATCGACCCACAACAACTCGGTCTCGAATTCGGAAGCGGGGCCGTCGTCGGCGGCATCATCGGCTTCGCCGCCAAGAAGGTGGCAAAGCTCATCGCCGTCATCGTCGGCCTCGAACTCGCCGTGTTCAAATTCCTCGAATCACGGGGCATCATCACCGTCGACTGGGAACGTCTCACCGGCGGCCTCGTGAGCGCGACCCAGGACGCCGCGACCGGCGCGCCCCCGGACTGGATTTCGACTATCCTCTCGACGCTCTCCATCTCGGCTGGCTTCTCCGGCGGCTTCCTCGTCGGCTTCAAGAAAGGGTAGTTCGCGGCCGGTTTTTGCGGCTGGTTTTCGTTCCGTGCGAGTCGACCCCTGAGTCGCGCCTACAGGTCGTCTTCGTCTTTGACGATGCGCGTCTCGGCGGTCCCGCTCGTGATGTTGTTGACCTTGTCGTAGAAGTCGTTCTGCATCCCTGCCGGGAAGGTGATGACGCCGACCCACGAGCCGTCGCTTTGCCACTCTTCGCGTTCGAGGTCGCCGTAGCTTCGAATCTGCGCCTGTCCGCTCCCGGCGTATTCGGCGGGCAGTTGGACGGCGACGGTGACTTCGGCGAACTTGATGGGGAGAACGGGACGGAGCGCGTCGAGCGCGTCGTCGACCTGCGATTCGACCGGCTCCATCGGGTCGATGGTGAATCCGGCCTCTTCGAGCGCTCGCTCGATGCGCTCGGGTGGGTGCGGCGTGTCGTTCATCTGCGGGTTGACCGCGTTCCGCGCGATGCGGTTGATGAGCGACCGGCGCTTCTGTTCTTGCATCTCGCGGCGCTGTTCGGCGGTAATCTGAATCTCGCCTTTCTTGACGACCTCGGGGATGATGGTCAGCGGGTCTGTCGTCCCGAAGACCTCTTCGAGGTCGTTTTCTGCGGGACGGTCGCCGCGAGACGCGTCCTCGAACACGTCTTCGGCGGCGATGACGTCCTCTAGGTCGCCGTCGAACTCGTCGCGCTTGATTGCCAGTGCGGCGTCGGGGTCGATGAGGACCTCGAAGCGTGCGCCGTGTGATTCCAAGCGGGCGGTGACTGCTTCGTCGAGTGAAATCATAGACGGCGATTCACTCTCCGTGGTAAAAAGCCCTCGCCGCCTGTCGAACGACGGCGGTCGAACTGGAAAATCGTCGATTTTCCGACGAAGAAACCGTTATGCTCGCCGACTGCCCACGTTCTGGCATGAGTTCCCAAGCCTCCGAGAAGTCACTCGAAGAGCGCGTCGAGTTGTTCATGCGCCGCAACTTCCCGCAGATTCAGATGCACGGCGGCAGTGCTGGCATTGACGCTATCGACGAAGACACCGGTGAGGTGTGGATTTCGCTCACCGGCGCGTGTTCTGGGTGCGGTATCTCGCCGATGACGATTCAGGCGCTGAAGTCACGGATGGTCGCCGAGTTCGACGAAATCGACGCAGTCCACGCCACGACTGGTGGCTCCTACGACGACGGGCAGGGTTCCGGAGTCGAACCTGACATCTCCGACGTGCCGTTCTGAACGCGAGTTTCGATACCTGTGTTCTCGAAGCCGTGAGCCGAGCAGTCGCTCGCGCGAGCGACGGTGAAAACAAAACCCGAGTGAGTACGGCCGTGAGTCGCTATGCGAGTTGCTCGATGATTTCGACGAGGTCTTCTTTGCTCTGGACGCCGATGACCTGTTTTACCTGCTCGCCGCCGTGGTAGAACTGGAGGGTCGGAACGCTGCGAATCTGTTTGTCGCGGGCGAGCGTCTGGAGTTCGTCGATGTCAACTTTCGCGACGACCGCGTCGGTCTCGTCGGCGATTTCCTCGACCGTCGGTTCGAGCATCTTGCACGGCCCACACCACTCGGCGTGGTAGTCCACGAGGACGATGTCGTGGTCGGCGAGGAGTTCGTCGAGATGGTCCGCGCTCTCGACGTGGATGGGGGTGCCTGTTGATTCGGGAGTACTCATGCAGATTCATATTCGCGCGACACTCTTACCGGTTGCGCCCGTCTGCGCCGGGATGCACGACCGCAGAAGTCGAATTTCTGACGGGAGGGGGGACCTATCGAACGACCACTACTCAGCAGTCGTACGTCAGCAGCACCCCGTCGTCGACGCGCTCGACGTCTCGAAGCGAGAGTCGGGGAAAGTCGGAGACGAATCCGTCGCCGTCTGCGAGTGTGGGCGCGTCGCGGCCGCCGATAACCATCGACCCGACGTAGAGCGTGAGTTCGTCCACGAGGTCGTCGTCGAACAGTGAGAAGATAATCTCGCCGCCACCTTCGACCATCACTCGCTCGACGCCCGCTGCTTCGAGGGCCTCGAACGCGGCCGGAAACGAGACGCGCTCGGACCCGGCGACGACGAGAGTCGCGCCCGCGGCTTCGAGTTCTCGACGGCGGGCCTCCGGTGCGTCCTCGGAGACGAGGAGGTACGTCGTCGCGATGTCGTCCAAAATGCGCGCGTCGGTCGGTGTCCGACCCTGGGAGTCGGCGACGACTCGTGCCGGGTGGGGACTATCTCCGTTCTCGGCGCGCTCAGCGACGAGTTCCTCGTCGTCGAGCGTGAGGTGCGGGTCGTCGGCGAGAACCGTGCCGATACCAACGAGGACCGCGTCAGATGCCGCGCGTATCCTGTCCACGCGCGCGAAATCGTCGTCGCCGCTAATCATGACTTGTTCGCGTCTCCGAGAGGAGAGTTTTCCGTCGACGCTCGTGGCGGCGTTCACGTGGACGTGCATACTCGCGAGTCGCGCGGGCGTCGAAAACGCCTTTCGGTGACCGAATCGAGCGGAGAGGAATTAAATACGGTTCCGTGTTACTTTGTGCCATCAATGGTTCCGAAGGTCCTCATGCTGGGGTGGGGGTTCCCGCCGAACGTCAGCGGCGGCCTCGACACACACGTCGGCGAGATGTTCGAACGTCTCGAAGACCGCGACGACGTCGAAATCGAACTCGTGTTGCCTGCCGAGTACGCCCCGGACCGTGAGGGAATAGTCGGTGTCCCGACCGGCGACGGCGACATCATCACGCGTATCGGCCGATTGGGGTCGACGTTCGCCGAGCGAGCCGAAGACGCCGACATCGTCCACACCCACGACTGGTTCGGCTACGGCCCCGGGTCGCGCGCGAAGTCGAACAACGAGGACGTAACGTGGGTCTCGACGTTCCACTCGCTGTCGTCGGACCGCAACATCGACCCGCCCCAGCGAGAGGTCGAAACCGAACGTCGCGTCGTCGAGCGCTGCGACCACCTCATCGCGGTGAGTAAACTCCTCGCCGGGAAGGTCAAAGAGGAGTACGGCGGCGACTGCCACGTCATCTACAACGGGTTTTCGGAGTGTGAGACGACCGGCCGCGACATCAAATCGGAACTCGGTATCGACGGGAAGATGCTCTTTTTCGTCGGCCGTCACACCGACCAGAAGGGAATCTCGCATCTCGTCTACGCGCTGGAGAAACTCGACCGCGACGACGTGACGCTCGTCATAGGTGGGTCGGGACACCTCACCGACCAGCTCAAGCGATTCGCCGAACTGCTCGGCGTCGAAGACCGAATCGAGTGGGCTGGCTACGTCCCCGAAGACGAACTCGGCGACTACTACGCCGCCGCCGACCTGTTCGTCTCACCGTCGCTGTCGGAGCCGTTCGGCATCACAATCGTCGAAGCCCTCTCGGTCGGCACGCGCGTCGTCGCCACCGAGAGCGGAGCCGCAGAGGTCCTTCCGGACGACTGCGTCATCGAAGTCGAACCCGACTCACACTCTATCGCCGACGGCATCGAGTACGGTCTCTCACTGGAGGGCGAACCCGAATACGAACCGTACACGTGGGACCGCGTCGTCGACGAGACGGTCGACTACTACCACGACGTGTTAGACGGCGAATAGTAGGAGACCGAACTACCGCAGCAATCGCACGTCAGTCACCGGTTCCGGGTGCCGGATTCGGTAGCCGTCTCGCGTCGGCACCATCCCTTCTCGGGGCATCGTCCCGCGGGCGGACTGATACGGTGAATCGTCGGTCTGGACCGACTGGTACGGCGAATCTGCCGACTGGTAGGCGCTGTCGGAGCGCTGGTACGGGCTATCGCCGGACGCGTCGGCGTCGAAGCCCTCTGGTGGGAGATAGATTCGCTCGCCGGACTCCGAGCGGACGATGACCGCGGTGTCTTTGTCGCCCTCCATCACGATGGTCGTCCACCCGTTTTCGACGGTTACGGAGAAGGAAACGTCCTCCGCAGCGTCGGGGTCGGCGTCGTTCGTCATACGAAAGCAACTGACTCGCGAACACTTAGTGATTCGCTCCCACTGGAACCCGAGTCCGAAGTCAAGTTGGAGCCCCGGCAATCCTTTTTATTGGATGGGGGCGAAGCCCTCACCGATGGAACTCGATCACCATGCCGAGGAGCTTGCCTCCGCCCTCGGTGTCGACAAAGAGGAGGTCAAAAGCGACTTGCAGAACCTCTTGCAGTACAGCGTCCCGCTCGACGAAGCGAAACAGAGCGTCCGCCGAAAACACGGCGGGAGCTCGTCGAGCAGTGATGCGCCGCCGTCGGCCAAGCGCATCGCCGACATCGAACCCGACGACGGCAACGTCTCGGTGACCGTTCGCGTTCTCACGGTCGGCACGCGCTCTATCGTCTACCAAGGCGAGTCCCAGACGATTCACGAGGGGAAACTCGCCGACGGCTCCGGAACCATCTCCTACACCGCGTGGCAGGACTTCGGGTTCGAACCCGGCGACTCCGTCACTATCGGCAACGCCGGCGTCCGCGAGTGGGACGGCAAGCCCGAACTGAACATCGGCGCGGCATCGACCGTCGCGGTCGAATCCGAGCCAGTCGAGACGGCCTACGACGACCAAATCGGCGGCGATGCCGACCTCATCGACCTGCAGGCCGGCGACCGCGGCCGGGTCGTCGAGACGCGCGTGCTCGAAGTCGAATCGCGGACTATCGACGGCCGCGACGGTGAGACGTCCATTCTCTCCGGCGTCCTCGCGGACGAAACCGGGCGACTCCCCTTCACCGATTGGGCACCGCGCCCGGACCTGAAAGAAGGCGCGAGCCTTCGCCTCTCGGACGTGTACGTCCGCGAGTTCCGCGGCGTCCCGCAGGTGAACCTCTCGGAGTTCACGACCGTCGAAGTGCTCGACGACCCCGTGGAAGTCTCCGACTCCGCGCCGCGCCTGAAAATCGGCGAAGCGGTCGCCGCGGGCGGCGTCTTCGACGTCGAACTCCTCGGCAACGTCCTCGAAGTACGCGACGGGTCGGGACTTATCGAACGCTGTTCCGAGTGTAGTCGCGTCCTCCAGAACGGCCAGTGTCGCCAGCACGGCGACGTCGACGGCGAAGACGACATGCGCGTCAAGGCGATTCTCGACGACGGCACGGGAACCGTGACGGCCATCCTCGACCGCGACCTGACCGAAGCAGTCTACGGCGGCACGATGGAAGACGCGATGACTCAAGCACGCGAGGCGATGGACAAGGAAGTCGTCGCCGACGACATCGCCGACACGCTCGTCGGCCGCGAGTACCGCGTTCGCGGGAATCTCTCCGTGGACGAGTACGGCGCGAACCTCGAAGCCGACGAGTTCGAAGAGACCGACGACGACCCGGCTGAACGTGCTGCGGCCCTCCTCACGGAGGTGGGCGCATGAGCTCCTCACCGGTCGTCGGAACCCGCGAGGTCGCCTACCGCGTCTTCGCCGCCGAGTTCGACGACGCGTCGCTGTCGTACTCCGAGAGCGACGAAGAGCGTGCCCCGAACTACGTCGTCACGCCGACGGGCGCGCGCCTCAACCGGACGTTCGTCGCAGGCGTCCTCACGGAAGTCGAGCCCGTCAACGACGAGGTCCTTCGCGGCCGCGTCGCTGACCCGACGGGCGTGTTCGTCACCTACGCCGGACAGTATCAGCCCGAGGCGATGGCGTTCCTCGACCAGACGACGCCCCCCGCGTTCGTCGGGCTCACCGGCAAGGCGCGAACCTACGAACCGGACGACTCCGACGTGGTCTTCACGTCGGTCCGTCCGGAGAGCGTCAACGACGTAGACGCCGACGTTCGGGACCGCTGGGTCGTCTCCGCGGCCGAGGCGACGCTCGAACGCATCGCCGTCTTCGACGAGGCGCTCTCGATGCCCTACCGCGGCGACAACCTCCAGACGGCGCTGGAAGCCCGCGGCGTCGACCCGACGCTGGCTGCCGGTATCCCGCGTGCAATCGACCACTACGGGACGACCCGCCGGTACCTCGAAGCCATGCGGACCCTCGCCGTCCAGACGCTCGAACTCGTCGCGGGCGACCGAACGGAAGTCGACCAGCTCACCGTCTCGACGGACGAACCCGGCGACGTGACACTCGGAACGCTGCCGGAGATTGATCTCGAACCAGCCGATTCCGTCGCCATCGAGGAGTCGGCCGACGAGACAGACGCCGACCACAGTCCAGAGGCGGACGCGGTCGAAGAGCCGGGCGAGACGCCCTCCGAGTCCGAACCGATTGCTGCCGAAGCGTCGGTCGACTCGGCCGAAGCGACCGACTCGACACCGTCGGAGTCGGAACTGGACCTCGAATCCGACAGCTCCGAGCCCGTGTCTGAGATTGAGCCCGAACCAGAGCCAGAGGCCGAACTGGAGTCGGAGCCCGAAGCCGACACGGAGACCGAACTGGAGTCGGAACCCGAACCGGAATCGGAACTGGACCTCGAATCCGAACCTGAATCCGAGCCGTCGCTGGATGCTGAATCCGACGCTGAGTCGTCGCCGGATACGACCGACGACCTCGGTGACTTCGACGATTCGACACCCGAATCGGATGAGTTGGGTGATTTCGACGACACCGAAAGTGGAACACTCGGCGACTTCGACGATGGGTCCGACTCGACCGACGGAGAACTCGGCGACTTCGGAGACGAGCCTGCTTCGACTGAAGACGACGACACGGCCGACGCAACCGGTGCAACCGACGCGGCCGACCCGAACGGGATGTACGAACTCGACGACGAAGAGCGCGAAGAAATCGAATCCGAGTTCGGAACCGAGTTCACGAGCGGTGCAGAGGTCGACCCCGCCGGTGAGGCGGATATCGACGTGCCCGACGCAGACGAACTCGAAGCGGAAGCCGCAGACGAACCGGTGGCGGACACCGAACCGGCCAGCGAGGAACCGACGCTCGATGTCGAGTCGGAGTCCGAACCTGAGCCAGAAGCAGACTCTGAGTCGGAATCCGCGGCTGAGCCGGAGCCTGAGCCAGCATCGGAATTGGAATCGGAATCAGACGAACCAGACGTCGCTCCCGAGGACGTGAACCTCGAAGCGGTCGTCGTGGAGGCGATGGAGAGCCTCGACGACGGCGACGGCGCTGCACGCGACGCAGTCGTCGATTCCGTCGTAGACGAGTACGGCGTCGACGCCGACGCGGTCGACGACGCCATCGAGGAGGCGCTTCTCGGCGGGCGCTGCTACGAACCGAAGGAAGACGTGCTGAAGGCAATCTGAGGGCGTGACCGACCCACTCGTCGAACCGATTCCCGGCCATCCCGCGGCGGTCGCACGAACGACACGCCGGGACTTCCCGGAGCGGTCGCTCGTCGTCGCCGACTACCACGCCGGTATCGAAGCGGGTCTGCGATACGAACGCGGCGTCGAACTCCCGTCGAACGCCGACGTTCGCCGCGAGCGACTGCTGTCGCTTCTCGACCGGACCGACGCAGACCGAGTGGTCGTCCTCGGCGACCTCGGACACCGGATTTCCGGCCCGAAGGGCGACGAAGCCGAGGAACTGACCGACCTCGTAGAGGCTGTAACCGACCGCGCGGAGATGACGCTCGTCCCCGGCAACCACGACGGCGGCCTCGCGGACTTCTTCGGCGATCGCGTCGAGGTGACCGACGGCTCCGGCGCCCGCCTCGGCGACGTCGGCTTCTGCCACGGCCATACGTGGCCCTCGCGGGAGGTGCTGGCGGCCGATATCGTCTGCTCGGCGCACGAACACCCGGCGGTCAGACTCGAAGACGAAGTCGGCGGTGGGCGCAAAGAGCGCGTCTGGCTTCGCGGGTCGCTCGCACCCGACGTGTTCGCCAACCACTTCGGCGTTGACGTCTCGGAGTTGGCGTGGAACGACCCCGAACTGGTCGTGTTTCCGGCGTTCAACAACACCTCCGGCGGGACGTGGGTCAACGTCCCCGGACAGGGATTTCTCTCGCCGTTCCTGCCGGACGGGTTGGTAGACGGCCAAGCGTACCTGCTCGATGGGACGCGCTTGGGTGACTATCGAAACGTCTGAGGTGCCCGAGTAGCCCCTCCGTCAGAACAGGCCCGAGCCGAAGACGAACGTGAGGCTACCGAGGACAAACACAGAACCGGCCGTCACGCGAGCGAGTCGCTGCCAGCCAGTCCACTCGTAGAAGAACACTGGAACGCCTTTCTCTCGTTCTCGAACAGCGTAGCCGACGAACCAGAGCGTCGAAAGCACCAGCACCGCGGCGAAGACCAGTTGCCACGCCGCAAGGTCGCCCCACTGGTTGCCGAGTACGATAAGCAGGTTCCCGGCAGTGAATCCCGCCTGCGACAGCCAGAACGTTCGTTCTGGGGTCACAGTGTCACACCACCCTCGGAGCGCGGTGACCACATCAGAGGACCACCGAAACGAACTCCCACACAGTTAGTGCGACGTACAGGGCTGCACTCCCCGCGACGAGATAGACGAGCGGCCCCCATTCCGTTGGACCGTCGACACGCTCGGGGTTCGACAGCGTGACCACGGCGACAGCAACGATGACGGCCCCTCCGAGGGCCGAAACGAGAGTCGCGATGTCGGTCGCCCCGTGGACGATATCCACGCCAGCACTGGCTGCTGCGGCGAGGCCGAAGCACACGAACGAGAGCCAATAGACGCGATTCGGGGACACGGGCGAAATTGATTCACGCCCGACATGAATCTGCCGGAGACGACCACCCCGAGCGGTGCGTTTAATCGCGTTCACCCGTAACCTCGGGCGATGCCAGACGGCGAGGCCGCCGCCGGAATGGACGCCTTTACGAGGCTCTCGCAACCCGTCCGCAACGCCCTCTCGGAGCGCGGGTTCACGACGCCGACGGAGCCACAGCGCCGGGCGATTCCGCCGCTCGCCGCCGGAAAGAACGGCCTCATTATCGCGCCGACCGGGACCGGGAAGACGGAGACGGCGATGTTGCCAGTCTTTTCGGCCATTGCCGACGCCGACGAGCGATTCGGCATCTCGGCACTCTACATCACGCCGCTTCGGGCGCTGAACCGCGACATGCGCCAGCGCCTCGATTGGTGGGGCGAGCACCTCGGAATCGACATCGACGTTCGCCACGGCGACACCACGCAGTACCAGCGCCAAAAGCAGGCCAACGACCCGCCGGACGTGCTGGTGACGACGCCCGAGACGTTGCAGGCGATGTTGACCGGGAAGAAGCTCAGAACGGCGCTTTCGGACGTTGAACACGTCGTCGTCGACGAGGTGCACGAACTCGCGTCGGCGAAACGTGGCGCGCAGTTGACCATCGGCTTGGAGCGACTTCGGGAACTCGCGGGGTCGTTCCAGCGAATCGGCCTCTCGGCGACTGTCGGGTCGCCCGAAGAGGTCGGACGATTCCTGACCGGCGACCGGGACTTCGAGATTATCGAAGTCGACGTGGACAACCGCGTGGAGTTCGAGGTGGTCCGCCCGCAGGTGACGAACGAAGACGAGCGACTGGCGGGGAAACTCGCCACGGACCCCGAGATAGCCAGTCACGTCCGAACGATACGCGACATCGTCCGCAACCACGAATCGGTGCTCGTCTTCGTCAACACCCGCCAGACCGCCGAAGCACTCGGGTCGCGGTTCAAGGCACTCGACGACCCCATCGAGGTCCACCACGGGTCGCTGTCGAAGGACGTGCGAATCGACGTGGAAGACCGATTCAAAGCAGGCAAGTTGGACGCACTCATCTGTACGTCGTCGATGGAACTCGGCATCGACGTGGGGCGCGTGGACCACGTGGTGCAGTACAACAGCCCGCGCGAAGTTTCCCGACTGCTCCAGCGAGTCGGGCGAGCGGGCCACCGCCTCGGGGTCGTCTCCCGCGGCGCCATCGTCACTGACCACCCGGACGACACGCTCGAAGCGCTCGCTATCGCCCGCCGCGCCGAGTCGGGGGAAGTCGAACCCGCCCGCGTCCACCACGAGAGTCTCGACACCGTCGCGAACCAGATTGTGGGCATCGTCATGGACTACGGCGACGTGTCGGCCCGGCGGGCGTACGAAATCGTCACGCGGGCGTACCCCTTCCGCGACCTTTCGGAGGACGACTTCCGCGAAATCGTCCGCGAACTCTCGCAGAACCGGCTGCTCTGGGTCGAAGAGGAAAAAGACCTCCTCGAAAAGTCCAGCGGGACGTGGCAGTACTTCTACGCGAATCTCTCGATGATTCCCGACGAGGAGACCTACGAGGTCCACGATATCTCCTCGCGGCGGCAAATCGGAACACTCGACGAGAAGTTCGTCCTCAACTTCGCCACGCCGGGGGCGACGTTCATCCAGCGCGGCGAGATGTGGCGCGTCAACGACGTGGACGACGAGGAAGCGCGGGTGAACGTCTCGCCAATCGAAGACCCCGGCGGCGAAGTCCCTTCGTGGGTCGGCTCGGAGATTCCGGTCCCCGCCGCAGTCGCCGGAGAGGTCGGGGAACTCCGCGACGTGGCTGCGCCGCAGTTCGAGTCGGGTGCGGACCGCGAGGGCGTCGCCCGCGACATCACCACGCAGTACCCGACCGACAACGAAACCGTCTCCTCCGCGCTCGGACCAATCGAACGACAGGTCGAGTCCGGCGCACCGATACCGACCGCCGACAGCCTCGTCCTCGAAGGCTCGCCCCGACAAGTGACGCTCAACACCTGTTACGGCCACCGCGTGAACGAGACGCTCGGCCGCCTGCTGTCGGCTCTCGTCGGCCAGCGAACCGGGTCGTCGGTCGGGATGGAGGTCGACCCCTACCGCGTCGAGTTCGACGTGCCGGGGAAGGTGAGTCCGACGACGTTCGCCGAGGTGCTTCGAGAGACCGACCCCGAGCACGTCGAAGCCCTCATCGAACTCGCGCTCAAGCGCTCGGACTCGCTGAAGTTCACGCTCGCACAGGTCGCCGCGAAGTTCGGGACGCTCAAACGGTACCAGGGGAAGGGTCGCTTCGGCGGCGACAGACTCCTCGCGGCCCTCGAAGGAACCCCCGTCTACGACGAGGCGGTTCGCGAGGTGTTCCACACCGACCTCGCGGTCGACGAGACGGTCGAACTACTCCGGCGTATCCACGACGGCGACGTGGAACTGGCAGTCGCCCGCGAACCGACGCCAATCGGCACCGGCGGACGCGGGTCCGGAACCGACTTGCTCGTCCCCGAAAACGCCGACGCCAGCGTCATCCAGACGGTCAAAGAGCGCATCCAGAACGACCGCGTGTTGCTCGCATGCCTCCACTGCAAGGACTGGACGCGGAAGAAACCGGTCAAGCGCGTTCGCGACCCGCCGACGTGTCCCGAGTGCGGTGCGACCCGCATCGCCGCGCTGAATCCGTGGGACGACGAGGCGGTCAAAGCCGTGCGAGCGAGTGAGAAAGACGAGGAACAAGAGCGCCTGACGAAGCGAGCGTATCGCTCCGCGAGTCTGGTGCAGGCCCACGGCCGAAAGGCGGTCGTCGCGCTCGCGGCCCGCGGCGTCGGCCCGCACAACGCGGCGCGCATCATCAACAAACTCCGCGAGGACGAGGACGACTTCTACCGCGACATCCTCGAACGCGAGCGCGAATACGCCCGGACACAGTCGTTTTGGGACTGAGTGTTCACTCCGCTATCGCCCACTCGTCGAGAATCTGGGTCGTCGCGCTGGCGAGCGCTTCGAAGTCCTGCATCGAGATGCCGTCGGTCGTGACGAACACGCCGATATCTTCGAGCGTGATGCGGACGAGATAGCCGTTTTCGAACACGCGAATCGTGTACTCGTAGTCGCCGAGTTCGGACCCGCGGTAGGCGTCCTGAGTCATCTTGAAGTCGTGCCACTCGTTGCCGATAAAGGAGTTCAGGTCGGCTTCCTGTTCGAGGTCGTCGCGGAGATACACCTGCACGTAGTCGAAACGATTGAAGTACGTGAGCGACCGCAGACTGTCGCCGACCGCGGTCCGACACGTCGTAATCAGCTTCTCTTGGGCCTCGTCGGGGAGGAGATTTGACATCGGCTGAAGGGTGTGTGATGGAGTGACAAATAGACGGTGTCTGCGGCAGGTACCGCGGCGGCGGGCGACTGGGGTCGGATTCGGCGTTCGCGGCGACTTACTCCGACGAGTAGGCGTCGCGGTAGTCGTGCTCGCGGCGGATGAGTTCCTCGACGCCGTATTCGAGGATGTCCTCCCCGAGCGACGTGGCGCGGTAGTAGGAGAACAGTCCGTCCTCGTCGGCGCGGGAGCGTTTTCGTTTCTCGACGAGCCCGGCGTCGACGAGTTTTCGGAGGTGGTAGTGCAGGTTGTTCGCCCGAATATCGAGCGCCGCCTCCAGTTCTTTCGGACTCCGCTCGCCGAAGTGGACCAACCGGTAGAGGAGCGTAAACCGCGTCCGGTCGCCGATGGCCGCCTGCATGTCGAGATACTCGTCCAGCGTCAGGACGCTCGTCGGCGGCAGCAACTCGGCCGGGTCTTCGGGGTGGCCGTCCGAGTCGGCAGGGGAGTTCGTCGCCATCTCAGTTCGAGAGATGCAGCGTATCGACTTAACAGTTCTCGAGTCAAATATCGCTGAAAAGGCCGTTTTTTATAAGTAGTTTCGGTCAGTACGTCGTCACATGCAGGACGCCATCACGCGCGAGGACATCCGCGACGCGCTCGGAACCACCGCCTACGACCGGTTTCTCGTCTACGTGATGGGTCCTTACAAGTCCTTCAACCTGAACTACGTCCTCTCGGAGCGGGAACTGGCGAACATCGACATCGAGGAACTCCCCGGACCAATTCGGAAGTTGTTCTCGGCGCGCGAGGACATCGACGACGCGCTGGCGCTCCTCCGTCGCGTGCAGGGGTCGCTGCGGGCCGACCCGGGAGTGAACGCCTTTCTCGCCGTAGACGTGGATATCGACACCGACGACGTGGACGCCGCGACACAGAGTATCGCCTTCGCGGAGGCGAGCAACGCAACCGTGTTCATCCTCCCGTTTCTCGGACACAACTTCGGCGTCGGCGAGGAGGCGGGGTCCGTCCTCGAACGCCTCTCTGAGACCCACGGCGACCGAATCGTCTTCGTCCACGAGGACTCGGTCACGAGCGAGATGATTCGGGCCGCACGGACGCGCTGGGACCTGCGAGTCGAGACGTACGACACCGAAGCAGAACTGCACAAGCGCATCCGACTCTTCGTCGCGGACGTGATGAACAGAGAACTTCACGGCGATTTGGAACGTCTCGATTAGTTTGTCCATCGCTACCGAATAGCAGATTAAATTTATCTGACAAACTCACGACTCCCAATTCGTCATGCCCGACGACGCACTCGGACTGGCGATGCTCGATAGATTTCGCGGTTGCTTGCGCGCTCCGTGTGTCTACCGCGACGGCGCGGACGCTGGCGACGCCCACGTCTATGAGCATTATCTCGTCCCGTCCGAGGAGTGGCCCGAGTCGAAGTGGGAGTTCGTCGAGTCGCTTCGGACGCCCGTGCTGGATGTCGGCTGTGGCGCGGGACAGCACGCACTCGCAATACAGGACTGCGGCGAGGTGGTCGCCTTCGACGTGAGTCCGAACGCGGTTCGTACGGCCCGAGCGCGAGGTGTCGAGTTGGTTTTCGTCGGGGACATGTTCGACCCACCGGCCGAATCCGGTCGGTTCGAGACGGTCCTCGCGAACGGGACGCAAATCGGCCTCGCGGGGTCGCTCGACGGCCTCGCGGACCTACTCGCGTCGCTCGCTGAATTCACCACCGACACGGGCGAACTCGTCGTCGACTCCTACGACCCGACCCGAATCGACTCTGAGGCGTTCTTCGGCTACAGACCGGATTCGCGTACCGGGGTCGCGCGCCGGACGTTCCACGTCGAATACGGCGGCCTGCGTGGCCCCGACCTCGATTTCCTCCTCGTGTCGCCGGAGCGACTGCGCGAGGTCGCCGCCGACGCCGGTCTCGATGTCTTCGACGTGTCGTACTCGGCCCCCGAATCGAGTTACTTCAAAGCGCGACTTCGGTGACGGTCGGGGTTGTGGTTGGCGGTGTAGTCGAGGCTGAGACCTCGAATTTTCCTGCTACTCCCACCGATTCGTCGCTTCGTTCCGTCTCGGCAGGAACGGGAGCAACAGGGCGACGACGAAGACGATTCCAGCAATCGCGAGGTAGTCGGGCGTCGTCACGACGAGCGCGACGAGCGAGAACACGGACGCGTCCCCGCTGTTGACCGCCTCGATGGCTGCCATCTCGCTGTTCAAGAGGACGAAACCCATGAAGATGACTTCCGCGAACACCACCCTGATTCCCGCTTTGGTGAGCCACCACCCGGCAGAGAGTGGTCCGCCCGTGAGTGCGCCCCACTCGCGACGGACTTTCCGCCGCCACCCGGCACTCACGACACACCACCGTTGCATGTGAACATGCGTCACTATTCGCGAGGAGGAGAGATAATCCCGAGCGTTTCGACGGGTGAAGAGTACTCCCGTCCGTTTCGTCGGGGGAGTAACGAGTGATTTCGTCGAGAGAGGTGTTCCCCCCTCAGGCGAGCGACGGCCTGACGGACGCGATTGCTTCGTTGAAGTGCTCGCGGGTGATGCGAATCTCGTCGGCGTGGTCGTTCGCGGCCGTTCCCTCGTAGGCGTTCGCCACGTCTTCGATGGCTCGGAGCGCCGCCTCGCGGCAGACCGCGGCGACGTCAGCACCGCTGAAGCCGTCCATGTGAGCAGCGACGTCGTCGAGGTCGATGTCGGGGCTGAGCGGTTTGTTCCGAACGTGTACGTCGATGATGGCACGGCGGGCTTCGATGTCCGGCGCGGGGACCTCGACGTGTGTCTCCAGTCGCCCCGGTCGGAGGAGTGCCGGGTCGAGGGCGTCGCGGCGGTTGGTCGCCGCGAGGACGACGAGGTTTGGGTTGTCGGCGGCGTTGTCCATCTCGGTCAAGAGCTGCGAGACGACGCGTTCTGTCACACCCGAGTCCGAGCCCATGCTGTCGCGGTCGGTAGCGAGCGCGTCGATTTCGTCGAAAAACAGGATACTCGGTGCGGCCTGTCGGGCGCGGTCGAACACCTCGCGGACGGACTTCTCGGACTCGCCGACGTAGCGGTCGAGGAGTTCCGGTCCGGCGACGTGGATGAAGTTGACACCGCTTTCGGCGGCGATGGCACGGGCGAGAAGCGTCTTCCCGGTTCCCGGTGGGCCGTGTAGGAGGACGCCAGTCGGCGGGTCGGTTGCGGCCGCCTCGAACAGCGGCGCGTAGGTCAGCGGCCACGTGACGGCGCGTTCGAGCGACCGTTTCACGTCGTCGAGTCCGCCGACCGCTTCGAATCCTTTCGTGGGTTGCTCGGCGACGTACTCGCGCATCGCCGAGGGCTCGACCGCGGCCATCGCCGCTTCGAAGTCGGCGCGGGTGACGGTCATCTCCGAGATTGGTGAGTCGGCACCGTCTCTGCGAACACGTCTGAGTGCGGTCATCGCGGCCTCTTTCGCCAGCGATTCGAGGTCGGCACCGACGAACCCGTGGGTTCGTGAGGCGAGTCGGTCCACGTCGACGTCGTCGGCGAGTGGCATCCGGCGGGTGTGGACGTCCAGAATTTCTCGGCGACCAGTCTCGTTCGGGACGCCAATCTCTATCTCGCGGTCGAACCGGCCACCGCGGCGAAGCGCGGGGTCGAGGCTGTCGACCCGGTTCGTCGCGCCGATGACGATTACGTCGCCACGGGCGTCGAGACCGTCCATAAGCGAGAGGAGTTGGCCGACGACGCGACTTTCGAGGTCGCCGCCGTCGTCGCGCTTGGACGCGATAGAGTCGATTTCGTCGAAGAAGATGATACTCGGTGACTCCTCGCGGGCCGCTTGGAACACCTCACGGAGTTTCTCTTCGGATTCGCCTTTGTACTTCGAGAGGACTTCCGGCCCAGAGACGGTGATAAACGTCGCGTTCACCTCGTTTGCGACGGCCTTGGCGATGAGCGTCTTCCCGGTTCCCGGTGGGCCGTGCAAGAGGACGCCTTTCGGCGATTCGGTTCCGAGATGCGTGAACACCTCCGGTTCGGAGAGCGGGAGTTCTATCATCTCTCGGACGAGTTCGAGTTCATCGTCGAGACCACCGATATCCTCGTAGGTGATTCCCGTGGCACGGCCGCGACTCCCATCGGATTTCTCGCCACCGGTCACGGTCTTGACGGCGTCACGGACTGCCTCGCTGGCTCCTTTCGAGCTATCGACCGTCACGGTGACTTTCGTCGAATCGGTGACGCGGACGATGCCTTCCGGGTTCGTCGATTTAACCGTGAGCGCCGCCCCACCGAGGCGTTCGACGCGAACGCGGTCGCCAGCGCGGAGCGGGCGATTTCGAATCTCGGCGCGAACGACCTCCTCGACGGTGTCGCGGCTGACGCTGGTTCGGTCGAGTGCGTCAGGGCCGGCGAGTGTGACGGCCGTCGCGTCCTCGACAGAGACCTTGCGCACGTGGACGGAGTCGCCGATTTTCACCCCCGCGTTGGCGCGGGTGTCGGCATCGACCAGAATCTCGCCCGCGTCGGCTCCCGGGCGGGCGGGCCACATCTTCGCCACGGTCTCCCTGGAGCCGTCGATAACGACTGTCTCGCCACTCAACACGCCGAGTTCCTTCCGTGCACCCTCTGGAAGTCGGGCGATACCACGTCCGGCGTCTCGCTTCTCCGCGGCGCGGACGACAAGTGTCACCCCGTCTTCAGTCATGGGGTGCGATTAGACCCCTCGGCTCTTGAGGGTTCGCCCGGGGCAACCGTTTTGCCCAACGATGTGATAGCTCTACACATGGTCGCCACGACTCAGAAAGACGGGTCGACGTGGTACCGGTGTGAAGAGTGCGACATGCTGTTCGACATCGAAGAAGACGCCGAGGCTCACGAGGAGCATTGCGACACGGACAGTCCGTCGTACCTCCAGTAGGGACAGGCTGATTCGACGACGAAGAGCGGGAAAACCGAGAGGAGAAAACGGAGAGCCAGAAACGCTACGCGGGGTCGTGTTCGGCGGCGATGCGCTCGGCGTGTTCGAGTGACGTCGCTCGCTCCCAGCGGACTTGTTCGCCGTCACCGTACGCCAATGCCTCCTTCAGTTCGTCACGGAGGACACCGACACCGCGACCGACGAGGGTGCCGTCGGTATCGCCGAGTTCGTAGTAGCCGTAGGCTTCCGGTGCCTTCCCGATGGTCGGTTTCTCCAGCGGTTGCCAGCGTTTCCGAAGCATCACTCGGCGACGAACTCGTAGGCGTCTTCGCTCCAGTCGTCTTCGACGAAGACGAACACGCGACCGCGGGCGACTTCGGGGTCGGCGTCGACTTCGAAGCGATGCCCGGAGATGCGGCGGGCGACGACGCCGGGGAACAGTTCTTCTTCGTCGCCTTCGGCGAGGATGACCCGACCGACGCCGCTCGATTCGAGCACCTCGTCGTGTGTCTTGAGGTCGTTGACGTACATCATCACGCCTTCCGTCTCCGACGGGTCGGTGACGAGGACGTGGACTTCTCGCCCGGGCTTGGTCGTCAGCGTGTCCGTGACCGCCTCGGGGACGCCCCGGTAGACGGTCGTCCGACCGTCGAGATACTCCACCGCGACGCCGTAGTCGAGGAGTTCCACACCGAGTGTACTCGGGGCAACGTCGTTTCGGGCGCTCATACCACGCGATTACGTCGGTGCGGTGAAAAGGAACGCGGTACACGGACGCGCTGTATCGGCTGTGTCGATGCAACGTGCGCCGACTCCCACCCACGCGACAGCGGTGGATATGGCATGGACCGCTACTTCTTTGCCTCCGCTCGTTTCGGTACAGATATGCACGGCCGAGCAGCCGCCCTCGGTGCGGGGACGATACTGAACGCACTCGCCACACACACGGGGTCAGCGTTCGCCATCGACGCCGAGACGACCGCGACGGTCGAACTCGACGACTCGGACGCAGTCTCCGGCACGATTGCGGAGGACCCCGACGCCGACACCCGGCTCATCGAGCGCTGTGTCGAACTCGTCGTCGAGCGCTTCGGCGACGGCGAGGGAGGGACGGTCGAAACCGAGAGCGACGTGCCGATGGCCGCCGGGCTCAAGAGCTCCAGCGCGGCCGCGAACGCCACGGTGCTGGCCGCCCTCGACGCAGTCGGCGCGTCGGCCGGTCCCGGCCCGGACGACGATATCTCCCGCCTCGACGCCTGTCGCCTCGGTGTGGAGGCCGCCCGCGACGTTGGCGTGACCGTCACGGGTGCGTTCGACGACGCGACCGCCTCTATGCTCGGAGGCGTCGTCGTCACCGACAACAGCGCGGACGAACTCGTCGTCCGCGACGAAGTCGAGTGGGACGTCCTCGTCTGGACGCCACCGGAGCGCGCCTACAGCGCCGACGCCGACGTCTCCCGCTGTGAGAACGTCGCCTCGATGGCCGACCTCGTCGCCGACCTCGCACTCGAAGGCCGGTACGCCGAGGCGATGACTGTCAACGGACTGGCGTTCTCCGCCGCGCTCGACTTCCCGACCGACCCGGCCGTCGAAGCGATGCCAATCGCCGACGGTGTCTCCCTGTCCGGAACCGGGCCGAGCGTCGTCGCGGTCGGCGACCGAGACGACCTCGAACTCGTCCGCGACCTGTGGGACGCCCGCGACGGCGAGACGCGACTGACCACCACGCGAACTGATGGAGCACGAATCTTATGACAGAAAACACCGCAGACACTGCAGATAGCGTCGATTCTGCCGAATCGATTCAGGACATGACACTCGACGAACTCCGCGCGGAAATCGGAGATATCGACCACGAACTCGTCGAACTCATCGCCCGCAGAACCTACGTCGCCGACGCCGTCGCGCAGGTCAAAGCCGAAAAGGACCTGCCGACGACCGACGAGACACAGGAAGAACGCGTGATGAAGCGAGCAGGCGAAAACGCCGACCACTTCGGCGTCGATTCGAACCTCGTGAAGGCCATCTTCCGGTTGCTCATCGAGATAAACAAGGCCGAACAGCGCGAGAGTCGGTAGTCGAAAGATACTGTCTCAGCGCCCTCTACTTCTGACCGAGTGGCTCATTCTTCTTCCGGCAGTTGTCTTTCGTCCTTCAGCCGGTGCATCATGGACTCATGTGGGCTATCCTATCAGTCCAAATATCCCGAGAATCCACCGCCCAATCTCGGAGGTTGCGAACAGGGCACCCTCCGCCCGAGAGAGTTCTCGTTTCGTCCAGAAGGCAGCAACCATCAACAGGGTGACTCCTGCCATCCACGCTAGCGTCTGCAGTGCTGGGATACTCACGGTGAGTGGACGAATGACCGCCGCAACGCCCAGGATGCCCGTGATATTGTAGATGTTGCTGCCGACGATGTTGCCAACTGAGACACCGAGGCTCCCCCGCTTGATTGCTACCAACGAGACCGCGAACTCCGGTGTCGACGTGCCTGCTGCGACGATAGTCCCGCCGATTACCCACTCGGAGATACCGACACTGCGAGCCAGTTCCGATGCGGCGACTACCATATAGTCACCACTGACTAGCACTACCGCTAACCCACCCAAGAGGAGTACGACGTCGCGCCCGCGGAAGGTCACCTTCTCCGTCACTTGGCGAGTTATCTCCCCTTCGCTGAGTGCCTGACCGCTGGGCACTGTCGAGTCCGACTGAGTGGTCCGGAGTAGGTACGCTGTATAGGCGACGAACGCCCCGACCAGGAGGACGCCTTCCAGTCTTGTAATCTGAAGATTGAAAATCACGACCCCACCGACGAGCGTGCTCACCAGTAGAGCGACGCCGTCACGATGAATGAGTGACTCTGCAATCGGAATCACCTTCAATAGAGAGATTACTCCTAGAATAAACGCCAGGTTGTAGATATTCGAGCCGAGGACATTGGCGACTGCGATATCACCCACTCCTTTGAGCGCGGCATCGACTGAAACCACGAGTTCTGGTGTTGAGGTTCCCATTGCGACGATAGTCAGTCCGATTGTAAGGTCCGAGAGTCCGAACTGTCGAGCCAACCGTACGACGGCGTCGACCAAGAGCCGAGCGCCAATCCACAGCCCCAGTATCGAGAGAAGAATCACACCGATTTGGACAATTGGGCCGCCTTGAACCATCGTACGAGTCTACTGCGGGTCAGTCAATCAAAGTTAGGCACCCAGTTTCCACCACCGGTCGCACACGCTGGTCACATACGGCCCTGTGAGCGCGCCGATATTGCGTGTGATTCTGAGCCTGACTAGTTCAAATGATTTTCACCCTGCTGTTTTATGCCACAAAATTTGGCTACCTAAACAAGGCCGAACAGCGGCAAACCGGTAGCCGAAGATAGCGATTTTACCCTCGATATCGACCGGTGAGACCGGAATCGCCGGCTATCGGTCGGCTCTCCCCAGAAAAGTGATAGCGGTGCTCCTGCTCCGGTAACGTGTGTTCCCACCTTCCACGACGCTCGATTTCGCTCTCTCGGGGACGATGCTCGTCGTGGCGACGGTCTGGCGTCTCCGAACACGGGAGAGTTCACGGGACCGTGTACAGACCCTCATCGCCATTACCGGGGTGCTCGGCGCAATCACACTCCTCTGGTTTACGCTTCGTCGGTTCGGGTACGTCGAGGCAGTGTTGGCTCCTTCGTCGGGCTTCCAGTACGGACCATTCTGGCGCGTTCTTCCAGCTATCGCGGCAACGACACTCGCACTCGGCTTGTTCTCGATTCCTCTCGTAAGCGGTGTTCTGACGACGATTGGCTGGCATCCCCGAACGCGGCAGAATCAATAGCGGAACTCACGCCGCCGACCGAGTCGCCTTCGGCAGCGTGACCGAGAACACAGTCCCATCGGGGTCGTTGTCTTCGACGGTGATGTCTCCACCGTAGGTATCGACGAGCGACTGGACGAGATACAGGCCCATGCCGGTGCCGTTGCTCCCGAGGCCTTTCTCGCCCTTTCCGAAGATGTGCTCTTTGTGGCCGTCTGGAATCCCGGGACCGTTATCTGCGATGTGAACCACGACGTCTTCGTCGCGTTCCTCCGCAGAGACCGTTATGTTCGGAATCTCCTTGTCGTTGTGCTGGTTCGCGTTCTTCAACAGATTACGGAAGACGGACTCCAGCATGTCGTCGCCACGGACGGTCACGTTCGGAAGCGGCCCCTCGGAGATAATCACCGACTCGGGGAACGACGACCGAGCGTCTTCGAGTTCGCGTTCGAGGACGCGTCGGAAGTTCACGGGCTCGGACGCAGACGCCTCCGAAAACAGCACCTTCGAGATGTCGCCCGCTGTCTTCGTCAGTTCGACCGCGTGATTCGCCCGCGCCTGGACGATCTCGATGTGTTCTTTCCCCTCGTCGTCCAATTTGTCAGAGACGAACTCGGCGTAGGCGATGACCAACTGGAGGTCGTTTCGGATGTCGTGGCGAAGAACCTGGTTGAGTATTTCGAGCGTGTTGCGCTGTCTCTCCAGCCGCTTTTCGTACTCCTTTCGTTCAGAGATGTCGCGTGATAAAACGGTGAACCCACCGTCGTCGGCGAACACTCGAATCTCGACCCACATATCCATCGGCTCCGGGAAGTAGTGTTCGAACTCCCTCGACCCGCCGGTCTCCATCACGTCTCGATACTCCGCTTCGAGTTTCGACGGAACGTCCTCACCAACCACGTCCCAGTAGTTCTCCCCGACGATTTCGTTCGCATCAACCCTGGTTCGGTCGGACATCCGGTCGTTCCAAAACGTGACGACCCACTCGGAATCGACTGTGAAGACCGCGTCAGTCGTTCGTTCGAGGAACCGATACCGGTCCGAGAGGTCGATTGCTGCGAACATGGCACCCTCTACGTCATCATTGGCATCGTACAGCGGTTCGGCAGCAGCGCGGTAGCGGTTTTGTCCCCACGGCTTGACGAACGTGAACTCGCGTTCGACACGAGACTCAGTCTCGATTGCGTCACGCTTCAGTTCCGTCGTGGGCTGCGAGATATCGCTGGGAAACAGCTCTTCGTCCGTCTTCCCGAGAATCTCCGCTTCTGGCGGTTCGGGAGACGAGTTGTGGACCCACGTGTGACGGAGGTCGGTATCGACCTTCGACCCGTTCATCTCCCCGGTTTCGAGAACCAGATTCAGGAAGCGCTTCGTCCGTTCGAGTTCTCGTCTACTATCCTTACTCATGTATTCGCCGCCCTCGAACGACAACTGCTGTGATTTCTCGAATTCGTCGTCCACCGGCTAGAAGGCAGAAAGAGTGGCGATGCTCGCTGCGCAGCCATACGTGCTACTCTTGGACAATCCGCATAAGTGTGTGAGTTAGATAATTGATGAATCCAGAGCGGTGGGTGCTCTCTCGGGCGTTTCGATGCTAGCCAAACAATCTCTCGACAAGCCCTCGCGTTCGTGCTCGCTCGGCGAGAAGGACCGAACAGTCTACGTCGTCGACGATATCCACGACGACTGCGCCCCTGACGAGTCGTGACAGGAGTCCCTCTTCTGTGGCACCGACGATGACCATCGAACACTCCTCGGCAGCGGCCTCGATAGCGGTTTCGACGTCACCGGTCTCGACTCGGAATTCTGCGTCGCCCAGGTCGTGGTCGTGCGCCCACGATTCGAGGAACGCTTCGCCGTCCGCCAGCGAGTCCGCGACGTGGAGCAACGTGAGTTGCGACCCGTATTCGGCTCGGAGGTCCGATGCAACCGCAGCAGAGAGGTCGGAGTCCGGCCCGCCTGCGGTCGGGACGAGAATGTGTTCCGGGTCGAACCCACGGTCTTTCAGGACGAGGAAGTCACACGGCAAGTCCATCGCGAGGTCGTCGATTGCGCTCTCGACCCGACCCGGAGAGCCGTGTAACTCATCTCCCCATTCCATCACGACGAGAGACGCCTGATGTGACCGAGCGGCGTCGAAGATTTCCTCGAACGACCGGTGCGAGATTATCGTGTGAGTTTCGACGGGAACGCCGAACGTTTCTGCATCCTCGCGGGCCGCGTCGAGGAGTTGTTCGGAGGTCTCGTCGAGTTCGTCCGCGTACGCCGCCGCACCCGCCAACGCCGTCTGGTCCGGCACTGTCACGATGTGGATGGCGTCGACGATTCCGCCGTGTTGCTTTGCGATGGCACTTGCGAGCGTGATGAGGTCTTTCTCGTGTTCGGGGTCCGCCACGGGAACCATCACGCGGTAGCGGCCGCCGTTGGGCTGGACGCTGGTCGCGACTGAGACGGCGGCGTCTACAGGCGACTGCGAGATGATGTGTTGATTCAAGATGCCGCGTTTCTCGGTCTGGTTTCGAGCGTAGACTACGTACCAGACGACACCGCCCGCGACGAACACCAGTGAGAGACCGATTTCGATGGGTTCCATGAAGGCGATTAACCCGAACGACGTGAGTGCGCCGAGGACCGGGACCACGGGGTACAGGGGAACTTCGAACTCGGGTTGGTACGATTCGACGTCGGCTTCTCGCATGACGATGAGCGCGATGTTGAGCAGGCCGTAGACGATGAGATGGAGGACGCTGCCGGCTTTGGCGAGCGTCTTGATGTCACCGAGGACGACGAACAGTAAGATGAGCGCGCCAGTCAGGACGATACTCCGGTACGGGGTTGCGAAACTCGGGTGAACCGCGTTGAGTGTGTCGCTGACGAGTTTGTCACGGCCCATCGCGAAGTTGATACGCGACGCGGCGAGAATCGACGCGTTCGCACTCGACGCAGTCGCCAACAACCCCGCGAACGTCAGCAAGCCGACCCCGACCGTGGCGAGACCAACTGTTCCGAACGCGATGTCGGCGACGTCGAGAACGGGTGTCGTGGTGAACTCGGGGGCGAGTTGCCGCCAGTTGACGACGCCCATCAGGACCACCATAATAAGCGCGTACATCAGGGTCACGATGACGACGCTTCCGACGACTGCGAGCGGGAGATTCCGACCGGGATTCCTGAGCTCTTCGGCGACGGTCGTAATCTTCGCGAAGCCGAGAAACGAGACGAACACGAGCCCAGTCGCGGGGAGAACGGCGGTTGCACCCCCGGTTTCTGGCGGGAAAAACGGACGAAGTGTCGTGAGGTCGGCCTGCAACATGCCGAGCACAGAAAAGACGGTGAGAATCGCAACGAGGATGGTCACGATGACGATTTGGACGTTCCCGGTCTCCTTCGCGCCAACGTAGTTGACGGTGATGAATGCAGTGCCGGCGAGCAACGCTCCGACTTGGAACGGCGTCAGACTGAGTGGGCCGAGCGCGAGCGCTGGCAGCGGGAGAAACGTCGAGAGGTACTCACCGAATCCGAGGGTGTAGAACGCACTCGCAAAGGCCAGTCCTATCCAGTTACCCCATCCCGCAATCGACCCAAAGAGCGGCCCGAGTGCGTGGTTGACGTAGTAATAGCTGCCGCCAGCCTTCGGCATCGCGGTCCCGAGTTCCGACGCCGACAGCGCCGTAAAAAGCGAGATACCGCCGCCGATGACGAACGACAGCGCGACTGCGGGACCCGCCGCAGCGGCGGCCTCACCCGGGAGCACGAAAATGCCAGCGCCAATCATGGTGCCGACGCCGATAGTGAGCGCGGCGAGCAACCCGAGGTCTTTCGCGAGTTCCTCGTCGCTGGTAGTCATCCTTATTCTGGGTGCGGGAGCGCGATGATGGGCAGCGGAGCGCTCGTGACTAAGTGGAGTGTTCGGTCGCCGGTGAGCAACTTGACGATACGGCCGCTTTCTCTCGGGTGGAACGCGATTGCACTCGCATCGATGTCGTCGGCGACGTCGACGATGCCCTCGACGACGGCGCGTCGATACGTCATCCTCGACTCGGCGTCGGGGAAGGTCTCGCGGAACGCGGCGAACGACTCGGCAGCGAGCGACTCGGACTGTTCGACCGGCGTCTTGTCCGGCACCCCTTCACCTTTCTCGACGACGTGTACGACCGTGACGCGACCGACGGAGTACGGTTCGAGGGCTTTCGCAGTGACGCGAGCGTCGTCTTCGTTTGCGACGGGGACGAGTACGTGGCTGGTGAGGTTCGTTCGTGACATTGGGGGAACACTCCTACTGAGCAAGAGGTGTGGTTGACTCGCCGATACAGCAACCGACCAGACGTTTGCTGGGGCTTTGGATATCGGCGTTCATACCTCTATAATGTGGCCAAGATGTGATAAAATCGACTCTAAGCGAGACCTATGTTCAGAATCTCCCCGATGACAACCCAGTCACGCACGTTCTTTGGGCGAATAGTCCGGGGGAACCAGATTCATCGCTGCACGTCTCGGCGACAGTGCGCTGTTTCCGGTGATTTTCGTAAAGACCAGCGCCACACCCCCGCGCGCTTGTGTGTTTTGATTGAAAAGTTCCACTTATCCGTGCTGGTGTGGTACGGTAGCATAGGGTTGGGACGATATGGTTTCAGTCATCGCAGATATCCGCGTCGCTGGGCCGAGTGCTGTCTTAACACAACACACCTTGAGGGAGCTTCCAGAGGCTGAAATCAGGATTCAGTATCAGGGGTCCTCCGAGAAAGCAGGGCTCGTCGTTCGCGAGTGCGACTTCGACGAATTCGAGTCGAAGGTCGAAACAGACCCGTCCATCGGCTCGTACGAGCACGTCGCCGACTTCTCGGACGTGCGTGTCTACAACATTACTGCCGGTGACGTGCCAACGCTCGTCTCGGAACATCTCGCCAGCAAGAACATCCAAGTCCTCGAAGCGACGAGCCCGTCGGGCGATTCGAACTGGCAACTCCGCGTCCGCAGTCCGAGTCGGAAAAACCTCGCCGACGTTCTGTCTGAGTGCCGTCGTGGGGGAAACTCCATCCAGTTGAACACGCTCTATTCCGAAACGAATCCACCGGACGAGGCTAACTTCGGGTGTCCCTCGATGGACCGCCTCACGGACGACCAGTACGATGCGCTGGTGGCTGCCTACGAGAGTGGATACTTCGAGATTCCGAAAGGAACGTCACTCGCACAACTGAGCCAGGAGTTCGATATCGGGCCACAGGCGATGTCGGAGCGACTCCGTCGCGCCACGAACAGGATGCTCGAATCTCATCTCCAACAGGACGTCGCTACAGCCGAGCACTGACTGCGTTGGCGTCCACGAACTCACAGGAAACGTCTGGCTTGCCGCCGCGGTGCCGCTCGTCGTGTTCACTGCCATCCACGTCCCGCTGTGGGGAGTCGGTGCGACGCTCCAAATCGGCGCGTGGTCTGTCGTCGTAACCGCCGTGTACCTCTGGCGGCGGACGCTCGTCGCACCAATCATCATGCACCTGCTCAACGACATCGTCGGGTTCGTCATTCCCTCAGCGATGGGCTGACACCGGTGGTCGCCGCGTGTAAATTCGTGTTTTGTTTATGACTATTCGAGAAGCTTTACCCGCGATTGTTCCGATACGGCTTCATATACAATGACAACAAATGGCACGATTCGTGAGGGAGATTCGAGGACGTACACGCGAACGTTCACGAACGAGGAAGTCCAGCAGTTCGCAGAGCTATCGAACGATACGGGATACCACCACCTCGTCGCGGACGAGGACGGGCAGGTCGTGCTGCACGGTCTGCTGACGGCGACGATGCCGACGAAACTCGGGGGCGACCTCAACTACCTCGCTCGGACGATGGAGTTCGAGTTCCCCCGTCCCGCGTATACCGGCGTCGAGATAACGTGCGAGGCCACGTACGAATCGGTCGAGAAACAGGACGACCGCACGTATCTCGAAGTCTCGTTCGTCTGCGAAACCGAAGACGGCGACGTGGTTCTTCGCGGGCGGAGCGAAGGTGCGATACTGGAGTGACGACAGTGAACGACCGTCGTGAGAACGCTAACTCCGGGTCGCACCGGTATCGATTGTATCGGCTCCTGGCGACCCGTCACGGACAACGAAGGCGGTCACCAGTAGAATCGCCGACGTGGGCAGCATCACCAGTCCGATAGTGAACTGCCAGAACCCGAGGAGGAACAGACCGAGACTGCCGACTATCGTCGGCCAGAACTGTTTCCGAACCGCGCCGAACGCCCCAATCCAACCGAGGGCGACGACCGCGGCGAACAGGACGAGACGCGACGTTCTGAACCCCGGTCGCGGGAGTAACGCTAGCAGGACGACCGTCGTAATCGCGACTGCTGTGACCGACGCACCCCGAAGCACGTCGACTTTGGAATACGAACTCACCATATTTCGTGTTGGTTCTCTAACCATATACTCGTTTCCCAGCGGTGACTCAATATACTCGTTTCCCGGTGGTGGTACGGCCCCCGCGGAGCCTCCGAGTCACGTGTCTCAGAAGTCGGTTCGAGCTATAACTCGGCAGGGAGTGCAAACTCGTATTGGATATTTCGGTCCGCTCGTGCGACGCCGAGCACACGCTCTATGAACGCGCGCTTGCCCTCCGAATAGGCAGTTACGTCGTCGTGTTCCGCGGTCAGTTCGCGCTTTAATTGCTCGTATTCGGCACACAGGTTGGGGTGTGTCCGGAGCACGTCGCGCGTGACGACGCTTACTTTCCACTTGTCGCTGGACGCGCCAAACACGTGGTCGTTGAATCGTTGACCGTCCTGTCGTCGAAATACGGGGTGCCACCGCTCAGAGTTCTCGACCCGGTCACCGCCGAGTGTTGCTTCGAGCACCTGCGAGACGTCGCTGACGACGTCGTCGGCGACGACGATGTCGAGGTCGACGACGTCTTTCGCCGCCAGGTCGGGGACTGCCGTCGACCCGACGTGGTCGATTCGCTGAATTGCCGGTTCGAGCCCACTCGTCGTCAGCGTGGATAAAATTCGATTTCGCTCGGCGACGAATTCGTCACACCACCGCTCGTACTTCGACGGCACGAGTTCGATTGGGTCGTCGTCGATGCTAACCATTAACACATATACTGACGGTGAATAATTCAAACTTCCGCCACTTCACCCCATCGCGGGTCCTCGGGCCGACCAACCGAGCAAAAAGTCGCGAAAACGAGAGTATGAGGCCCGTGTACGTCTGATTCTGAGACTTATACGAAATCGAGGAGAATACCTGACTCTTTAGGGTCAGGATGAATCCGACAAAATCCTACACGAACCCCCTTCGATGGCATTCCTGAGTTTCCAAAATCCGCAGTTCCAAGTATTGTAACTTCATATCAATAAGTAAGGTCAGGTCGGAACGGAGCGATTCCGAACTGCCTTCGGAGGCGGTCTACCCGCCACTAATGAGACAGTATCCGAAACGCCAACACGGTGAACACGAATGCTGAAACGTTCGTCTCGTGCCTGTTGGTTGAGCAAGCCAAGGTAACTCCAAGTCCGGCGAATCGACGTGGACTCCCTGCTGGCAAAAACAACAGATGGGAGTCAACGACGCCGAGGATAGGAGTAACGGCGGTTTGGCACCGCCAGTCAGCCGCTGACCACGACGACTGGGTTAAATGGGTTCCCGAAAAGTGGCAGAGTCATGGTTGCGAACCTGAAACTCTCAACGCTCGGGATTCCTGCGTCTTCAGGCGCAGGAGGATGTCAATGTGCGACTACACAGTAACAAACATAATAATATTTACACATTTTTATTAGATTCGCACACCAACAGAGACGTGGTTCTGACGCACACGTTGGGATGGGGTTCGAACCGGGACGTGGGGCGTGAGCGCTAGAATCACAGGAGAGACAAGATATGGCAACGACAGCAGGGAGAGGCGATGTCGGTGCGGTGCGGGCAGACATCGAAGAGACGCTCGGATTCGTGCCGGGGTTCTGGGAGCTAAACGACGCGGACCTCGTCAACGAGTGGCCGAACTTCAAACGGCACGCGTTCGAAGAGACTGCGATTCCGCCGAAATACAAGGAGCTAATCGGGTTAGCAATCGCGGCGAACATCAAGTGCCCGTACTGCCAGCGGTTCCACAAAGGGGCGGCCAAGATGCACGGTGCGACCGAAGAGGAACTCAACGAGGTTGCGTTCCTTGCCAGTTGGACCGCACGCTACAGCGCCATCATCCACGGGATGGACTACGACATGGACACGTTCGAAGACGAATTCGAACGGATGGCCGAACACCTCGAAGAACAACTGGCTGACGACGACTGAAAAGCTAGGATAACCGTCTGACTTCCAGTCAGGCGATTTTTCCTACGGCGTCGTTGTCGGTTCGGGACCGGGTTCTCCCGTTTCGTGACTCCGCCACGACATCCCCGACGTGACGATGACGAGTACCGCGAGCAGGACGTACGCAATCGGCCCGACCGGGTTCGTCTCAGGTCCGGGGGGTCCGTACACTCCGAGGACGGTGACGCCGACCGCGACGAGGACGAACACGCCTGTGAGTGCAGCCATCGCGTACGCCACCACAGTCTCCCGGTCGAGCAAGAGGTAGCTTATCACGCCCCCGGCCGCGGCGACGAGGAACAGTGCGGCTGTCTGTGGCGGCGGGTCTAACCCAGGAGTCTGGACGACTGCGATGTGGAGAAACATCGCGCTCGCTGCCGCGAGTCCACCGACGAGCGCACGCGTGATGTGGTGCCACTCCGTTTCGGCCGCTGTTTCAGTTGGTACTGTCGAGTATGCCATTCGTGCTCACAGCTAGCATATAGCACGCCAGGAGAGATAACATCTCGCCCGCTACGACGCGTCCGACATCCGCGAGAGTGTATCTACTGCGCCGCCCAAAATAATATATTCGCCGACATTACCATGCCGGTGGAGTGTGTATGTGCTTCTGGAATGCCCACAAAGCAAGCCGAAACGACGTGGCAGGGTGGCAAAGACGGACACGGTGACTTCGAGACCGAGAGTGGCGACGTCTCAGGGACGTTCAAGTTCCCGACCCGATTCGAGGACGAACCCGGAACGAACCCGGAGGAGCTTATCGGCGCGGCGCACTCCGGCTGCTTTTCGATGCAGCTGACCGCGTTCCTCGACGCCGAAGGCTACACTCCCAACGACCTTCACACGGTCGCGGACGTGCACCTCGAACGCGCCGACGACGGCGGATTCGAGATTCCACGCATCGACCTGACGTTGGAGGCGGACATTCCCGAAATCGACGACGAGACGTTCCAGGAACTGGCACAGCGCGCGAAAGAGGGGTGTCCGGTTTCGAAAGCCCTCGCCGGACCTGAGATTTCGCTCGATGCGTCGCTTGTGAGCTAAGCACGGTCTTCAGTCGGACTATTTTTCGCGGTGCCGATGCGCGTGGCTACGGGCGCTTCCTACGGAGAACTGTGTTGGACGGTCTGCCAGACACGACCGCCACAGAACGTGTGGTCGTCGAGAGGGGCGCGCGACTCCTGACTGCCACACGTGTTCCAGAGCACCGCTCAGTCGGTTGTGAATCTTTTGGCCGGATTCGCCGCCGAACAAACCCGAACGCGACGCTCCCGCGATTCACTCCCCGTCCCGAATCATCATCACCTTCACGCGGCGGACGCCGTCGAAGTCGCGGAGGCGGTAGGTCAACTGCCGGACGCGCTCGCTCGGTCCGCGGCAGAACAGCGATTCGAGACACCACTCGCCTTGGTGGGTGTGGCTCGTGTTCAGAATGACGTCCTGGTAGTCGTGTTGCACCGAATGCAGTTCGCCGATGACCTCGTGGTGTCGATAGTCGAAGCCGACCAGCGCGACAACGGTCCCGTCGGTGTCTTCGAGTCGCGTGTGGGACTCGATGTACTCTTGCATCGCCTCTCGGACCGCCCGTGAGCGGTTCTCCAAGCCCTGTTCGTTCCACACCCGGTCGAACTCGGCGACGACCTCATCGGGGATGTTGAAACTCGTTCGCATGTACGGACGTGCCTCGGCCAGCACTAAGAGGGTCTGTATTACGACCACCGGGTTCCGGTATTAACAACCGCTATACAGAGCGGCGGCGGAGGTCCTGCCGAAGCGATGTTCGGAACCGACACGATTGGGTTGTTCGCGGGGGCCGTCGCGCTCGGCGTCGTCCACGGCATCGAACCGGGCCACGGTTGGCCCGTCGCCGCCTCGTACGCCCTCGACCAGGCGAACGAATGGGTCTACGGCTTCGCCGCGAGTTTCATCCTCGGGGTCGGACATCTCGTGAGCAGTCTCGCGATGGTTGCGGTGTTCTTCTACGCGAAGTCCTACTTCGAACTCACGCAGGTCAACGAACCACTGACGATACTCGGCGGCGTCCAAATCGGTGGCCCGGTGAGTCTCGTGGCGGGTGTCCTGCTCGTTGCACTGGGAATTCGGGAATATCGTGGCGGCGGCCACTCACACGACCACAGAAGCCAACATGGTCACGGAAGCCAGCACGACCACGGAAGCCACCACAGCCACAGCGCTCACGCCCACAGCACCGACGACGGCGACGACCACACTCGGGAGCATCATATTCGTGGCCACCTCAGCGAAGACGCCGTCCTCGTCGGTAACGGGCACAACCCCGATGGGCACGGTCATGATGAACGCGGCCACGACGGACACAGCCATAACGACCACAGCCACGACGACAACGCCGGAATCCTCTCCCGACTTCGAGACACCCTCCCGTTCGCTGGCGGGCACTCACACGGCCACCACGGCCACGGTCACGACCACAATCAGGGCCTTGACGAGGCGACAGACCGCGGACTCCTCGGCATCGCGTGGTTCGCGTTCGTCCTCGGATTCGCACACGAAGAGGAGTTCGAGATAATCGCCATGTGCGCCGGGTCGAACTACTGTCTCGAACTGATGAGCACCTACGCGCTCACGGTCATCTTCGGCATCGTCGCGCTGACGATGGCCCTCATCGCGGGCTACCAGTCGTTTGAATCCGAGGTGGAGAAGTACACGCCGTATCTTCCGGTTTTCTCGGCCGCCGTGCTCATCCTCATGGGCGTCGGCTTCATCGTGGGACTGTTCTGACCGCCGCCTCAGTCGGTCGGTTCGTCGGCGACGCCCGCGACTCAGCGATTCGCCTCAAACCAGTCGACGGCGAAGTCGACGAGTTCGGGTTGGTCCATCAGTTTGCACGTCGCCGCGCCGACGACTCCCTCCGTGACGTCGACTTCAGCTTCGAAGTCGGCTCCGAGTTCCTCGAAGTCGTCGGTGCTCGTTTCGAGGTCGTCGTACTCGACGACGACGCGCTCGCCGTCGCGGAGGAGCGGTGCCGACGATGTGGTGTACTCTTTTTCGAAGTCGGCGCGGTACTCGGCGAGGTGAATCGACGTGTTCGTGCTGTAGCCCGTTCCGAGGTGGAGTACGTCGGCGTCCCGGTCGTAGGCACGGGCGAGTGGTGAGTTCTCGCCCAGTCCGTGGTCGATGCTGTGGTCGGCGACGATTTCCTCGGCCGCTGCTCCCCACGCCGCTACGGAGTACACCGGGTGGCCGCTTCGGACGACGCCGGGATAGTTTCGGAAACACTCCGGAATCGCACCCATTCCGCGAGTCGGTGTGACTTTGGGGCGGTACGGTGGCCGTTCGTCACGGACTGTCTGCACCCAGTTGTCGGGGACTGGTGGGTTCTCCCAGACCGCCGGGTCGGAGTACTGGCCGCTGTGGGTCTGCATTACGAGTGTCCCTTCCTCAGTCAGCACTGTCTGAAGAGCGTCAACGACGGCCGTCGGGTCGACGGCGACCCACCCGAGCGAACTCAACGAGGCGTGTACGAGGAGGGTATCGCCGGCACCGACGCCGAGTTCGCGGAGGTCGGAGACGAGCGACGAGACCGTGACCGGCTCGTCGACTCGCTCGATGGCGTCTGCTTCCGTCATGACTCTCGTCTCACGTGGCCAACGCTTCAAGGTTCGTTTGTCTCCCTCTCGAACGCGGGCAAAAAACTCAATCCGTCCTCCCGTGTTTCGAATACTATGGCCGAAGTCTCCGCCCGCGACGCCCTCCGATACGCCACAGAAGATGAGATGGTGAAACTCTACGCCGTCGTCTTCGGTGGGTGGCTCCTCCTGTTCGTCGCCGAATTCGCCTTCAACAGGCTCACTGTTGGAATGATGTCGTTCGTCGGCGTTGTCGCCTTCCTCGCTGGCGCTCTCGCAATGTTCGCTGGACTCGTCGGTATCGCGTACAAACTACTCCGCGAGACGCGAACAGACTGAGAACGAGACTGAATCAGCGTTCCGACCCGGGACTTACTCGATGTACGTCTCTGCGAGTGCGTCGAGCGCCTCGTGGTGCTGGGTCGTATGGGGTGCCGTCAGCGGCGAGACGGACACTTTGCCGTCGATAACCGCCCGGCGGTCCGTCCCCTCAGGGTCGGGAATGTCGCCGCTGCGCATGCGCTCCCAGATTCGGTCCTGGAGTCTGACGGTGCCGTTTTCGAACTCGGCGGTCATGTCGTACATCTCCGAGGGATACGTCACTTCCATGTCGGCCGGTTCGTCGGTCGAGCGCATCGGCGCGTTGACGTTCAGGTAGTCGCACTGCTTGAAGACGCCCGCACCGACAGCGTGTTTGGCGAGGTACGAAGCCGCGTGCGTCGCCTCGCGGTAGTCGCGCGGGTCAGTCGCCAGTTCGTGCCACGGTTCGTCGCCGTCGGCGGGGACGTACATCGAGACGGCGATTGCGGGTACGTCGAAGAACGCGGCTTCGACGGCGGCGCTGACGGTCCCCGACCGACCAAGGACGTACGCGCCGATATTTGCGCCCTTGTTGATGCCGGAGACGACCATGTCGACGTCGGGACAGAGCGCTTCGAGACCGGCGACAGTGCAGTCTGCGGGGGTCCCCTCAAGCGCGTAGCCGAGTTCGTGTTCGGCGACGATGGCGTCGGACGACATCTTCCGCCCGACGGCGCTTTGGTCCGTCTTGGGCGCGACGGCGGTCACGTCCGCGAACTCCGAGAGGGCGTCGTAGAGGGCCCGAAACCCGACGCTCTCGATACCGTCGTCGTTCGTCAGGAGGATGGAGCGTTCACTCATGGCTTCGACTCCGGCCGGAGCGCGCAAAAATCCACGCCTCGCGGCTGTCGACGTGCCGACCACACACCCTCGCTTCGGTGGCCAGTCGAAGTCGGGTCAGACCGCGCGGTCGACGATAGTCTCGTCGTCGACGACGAGATTGTAGGCTTCTTCGTCGTCGTTCCAGAGGACGAGAACGTTTTCGAAGACGAGGATATCGCCGTAGTCAGCCTCGTCGAGGTCGGCGTTCAGGATGGTCGGTTTCGTCCTGACGGCGTAGTGGTCGGTCTCCTCGCTGCCGTCGCCGATTTTGAACAGTTGATTTCGGCTCTCCGAGAGGTCGTGACTCAGTTTGACGGCTAGGAGGTCGATACGATTCGTGACGTGGCGTTCCATCTCGGCCATCTTGGCGAAGCGCTCCGGATTCGCACGGATTCCGAATCGGCGCTCGCCATCGGTTCGGAGGATGCTGTAGGAGTACTGCACGTCCACGTTGACGAAGGTGCCTTCGTCCTCATCTGGGTCGCGGCCGTCGTCCAGTCGAGACTGGAACGCGGGGACGTCGAGGTCCGGTTGCACGTCGAACGACCAGCCGCGGTCGGACGGCGCGTACCCGTCCCACAGGCGAAGCGTGGGCGAGTAGATGGTGACGTCGCCGTTTACCGGAGCGACCTCGCGTTCGACCTCGCGGAGACCGATGCTCGTGTTTCTGTCGGCGGGTTCGATGGCGACGATAGCGCCGTCGTCGGCGACGACGTCGAGGTACTTCTGGACGACTGCGACGGGGTCGTCGAGTTCGTTCAGGACGTTACCGAAGAGGACGATGTCGTACTCGCCGTCGGGGTCGAACGCTTCGGCCGTCTCGCGGTGGATGCTCGTTCGG
Organism: Haloferax larsenii; assembly: GCF_024730625.1. Classification (NCBI taxonomy): domain Archaea; kingdom Methanobacteriati; phylum Methanobacteriota; class Halobacteria; order Halobacteriales; family Haloferacaceae; genus Haloferax; species Haloferax larsenii. Next base: position 2,184,420 of record NZ_CP078063.1, on the reverse strand, counting down.
AAGTTGCGGCGCGTCTCGGAAAGCATCCGTTCGAGCACGTCGGCGGAGGCACTGGGTTCGAGCGCGTGGTAGTCCACGAGCGCGTCGTCCGGCAGGTAGTCGTGGAGGCCGAGTGCCGGGCCGCCCGTTCCCGCCCCAACGTCGAGGACGCGGAGTTGCCGCGGCAGCAACCCGCGTTCTGTGAGGTCGTCGAGGACGTAGCCGACGGTCGCGTAGTAGTCGGGGAGGTGGTAGATAGCGTACCCGAGGGCAGCGTCTTCGTCGTACTCGACAGGGTTGCCCTCGAAGTAATCTGTTTTCAATTGGCGAATGCGCTGTCGGAGTCGGTCACCGGAGTCGCCGACGTGCCAGTTTGCGCCGTAGCGCTGGATGAGCAGGTCTTCTACCGCAAACGAGTAGTCACTGGGGAAGGTCTCCGGCGACCATCCCGGCAGCGAAACCGGGTCGTCGTTGGCGGGGACGAACGTCCCGTCGTCTTGCTCGAACAGCCCGAGGTCGTAGGCTTCCTCGCGGAGCGTCTGTTTCACCACCGCGGGGTGCGGTGCGCCTTCGATGTATTCGGCAATCTCGTCGGGGTCTATCGGGCGAACGTTTCGGAGGTACTTCGCGTTGTCGCGGACGGCGTCTCTATCTATCATCGTCGGAACAGCAGGTCAGGTATCATCGGTCTATCTATCGGTCGGTAGTCGTCGAAACGGGGGCGAGTCGTCGCGGTCAGGGTTCGGCGTCGCTGGCGTCGTCGAGCGATACAGCGCCCGTCGCGGCGACCGCCCGGTAGAGGTCGGCGAACGTCTCGTCGTCGGCCATCGCGAGGGCGCGTGCCGCGTCCGCAACGCGGTCTGTCCCGGCACCGAACTGCGATTGAATGTCGGTGTACACGCGAGGCGTGCCGCCGGAAACCGCCGTGACGAGTTCGTCGAGGGCGGCGGAAATGGGTGTCGCAAACTCGTCGCGAACGTCGTCGGCCGCGAGTCCGAACGCGAGGACGGCGGCGTGGGCCGCGGCCTGCACGGTCTCCATCGCGGCGTCGTGTTCGTCGGGTGTCGTCTCGAAGACGTGGTTCCCCGCAGTGGAGAGGTCGGCACAGACGGCGTCTGCGAGCGGCCCCGCGGTATCGCTGACGACAGCGACGTTTCCGGGGGCGTTCTGCGGGGCGAACAGTGGGTGTAAGCTGAATCGCTCGCGGTCCGGCAGGTGCTCGCGCATCGCGCTAACCGGGCCGCCCATCGCGCCCGTCACGTCGCACATGCCGCCGGTCGCCCGGTGAGCGTGTTCCGCGATGGCCTCTTCGGCGAGGCCCATCGGGACAGCGAGGCAGACGAGGTCGAATTGCTCGTCGCCGTCGAAGGGGACGACGCGGCCGCCGACTTCGTCGGCCGCGCTCTCGGCGACATCGAGGTCGACGTCTGCAAACGCGGGTTCGGCATCTACCGTCCGGCCGAACCACCGGCCCATGGCACCAGCACCGACGACGAGCAAGTCCATCGGTATCGTGTGGACGCGGGCCGCCCAAAAGGCAATCGGTGCTGGCGGGTATGAAGCGTCGGCGGGCATCGCCACGGAAGAAAACAAGAGATGGCCGAACACACGCAATAGAAGGGACAAAACGGCGGTTTCTCGGCCAGATGGACCTTGTCTTGTGGTCACTTCAGGTCTGCAGCAGTGGCTATTTGTTGACACGTTTGGAATCCGTACCTAAAGTCATGCCCTCCAGATTCTCCTCCACAGGCGAGAGCTACGCGAGAAGACGTTTCCTTTCGGGACTCGGAGCGGTTGTTATCGGCGGTTTTGCGGGTTGCAGTGGTAGGGTTCCGGGTGCAGGCCCCAAACAACTCGATACAGAGTCGGTGGTCCAAGAGAAGGACGACCCATCGATTCTCTGGCGCTATCCACCACGAGACGGCGATGTGGACGGAATCGGGTACGCAGAAGTCGAGTTCGAGAGGGTTGTTCGCCGAGAGCATCGTTCGCCAGCGATGCAACTCGAGTTCAATTCGACTATCGGTGGTATCGCTTCTCAGTCACCCTACGAAGGTTACCATCTCGACTGGTTCCGGTTCCGAATTTGGCCCCCGGAATCGTACGAAGAGGGTACCAGCTACGAGGTTCGCGTCCAACCACCGGGTCAGTGGGACGATTTTTCGGTGTACTACGAACTCCAGCCTACTGTTCGCCAGACTATCGTCGAACTCCGAGATGCCGATACCCAAGGCACGATTCTGGTTCCGGCCGTGTTCGACCCCGGTGGAGGCCGACTCCCCGAGTCTCTACATTGTTCGTTTACTGTCCAAGCATCTCGCCCCGGAACGTTTGGCAACACCGTCCGTGTCGCGGACGAGGGGACCCTTCCACTCGACCACGTCAACGCGACGGGCTGAGTCTGCCACGCGAGACGACACGTGCACCTGCCTTCGACAAACCCGGTTGAACGGAGTTGCCGTGTGCGAAACGTCAAGTGGCCGATTGACAATGAGTCTCTATGGCGTTTGATGATGTATATTTCGAGGGCCGAACGGCCTTCATCACGGGAACCAGTCGCGGAATCGGCAAGCAAATCGCGCTGGAACTCGCCGACCGCGGGGCGAACGTCGTCTCGACCGGCAAGACCGTCGAAGAGCGCGACGACCTGCCGGGGACCATCGTCGAGACAGCCGAGGAGATTCGCGACCGAGGTGGCAACGCCATCTGGTGCCAACTCGACGTTCGTGACGACGAGTCCATCCAGAACGCTATCGACGAGACGGTCGACGAGTTCGGCGGTATCGACTTCGTCGTCAACAACGCGGGCGCGATTCACATCGCGAACTTCGAGAACACGCCCCCGAGGCGCTTCGACCTCCTCATGGATGTGAACGCCCGCGGGACGTACGCGACGACACACGCCGCGCTCCCGCACCTCCGCGAGAGCGACCACGCCCACGTGGTGACGTTCTCCCCACCGCGCCCCGCAGACCCCGCACCCGGAAAGGTTGCCTACGCGCTCTCGAAATACGGGATGACGTTCATCGCGGAGTCGCTCGCACAGGAACTCGCGAGCGACGATATCGCCGTCAACGCGCTGTGGCCGGTGGCCGCAATCGAGTCCGAGGCAACCCGCCACTTCGGGATGGGAACGCCCGAAGACTGGCGAACCCCGCAAATCATGTGCGACGCAGTGACCGAACTGTTCTCCCGTGAGCCGACGACCTGTACGGGGAACACCTTCTACGACGAGGAACTGCTGAGCGAGGCTGGTGTCGAAGACTTCTCGGCGTACAACGTCGTCGAGGGGAGCACTCCGGGACCGATGTCGGCCCAACTGTTCGACACCGAGTACGAGCGATAACGGCCGCCCTCTCGGAGCTAATTATCTCCGTTGAGACTCAGGGCCGTAGATTTATGTGTTTGAGCGGGCTACCACAGATAATGAGTTTCGTCACTAACGGGTTTGTGAAAACGTTCACTCTGACGGAACTATTTCACGAATCGGCAATTAGACTTATATAGTCATAGAGGTTCAAATAATCCGTGGACTTCCCGCGCCTCCCCTCACGAGATACAAGCGGTCAAAAGGTCGTCTTACCGGACGATCTGGACGGTGAGCAGACGCTCTTGCTCATCAGTTTCGACCGCCGACAGCAGTCGCTCGTCGGGTCGTGGCGCGGGTTCGCAGAAGAACTCTCCGAGACCTACGACCACTTCGAGTACTACGAACTGATGGTTCTCGGTGGTCGAAGCGGGATGATGCCGTCGTTCGGCGGTGGCGGCGGGATGTCCCCCGGTGCCGCGCGGAACAAGCGGCACGACAACGCGCTCATGGCTCGGGTCGACAAGACGGCACTCCAGCGCCGTCTCGGTCTCCTCGGCGAGGGGAACATCTACGCGCTGCTTATCGAAGACGGAACGGTCGTCAGGCAGGCCGCGGGCGTCATCACGCCGAAGACTGCCGACGCGCTCGAAGACCTGCTCCAAGAGTGGCGCGAAGCCAATTCGGACTGGCTCGATGCGACCGCGTCGCCCGAACAGACGGGTGACAACGCCCTCGACAGTTAAGGCCGAGCGGGCGACGTTTTCGAAGTATTCGACGGCTGAGCCGCGGTGGTGTTCGACAGTTGAGCCGTAGCGTTATTCGACGACCAGTTCGACCGGGTAGTCCGTCAGGTTCTCGTAGCCGTCTTCGGTGACGACGACGAGGTCTTCGATTCTGACGCCACCGATTTCGGGGTCGTAGAGGCCAGGCTCGATAGTGATGACGTGTCCGGGTTCGAGTTCCTCGCCGGCTTGACTCACAGACGGGAGTTCGTGAACGTCGAGACCGACGCCGTGGCCGGTGCTGTGGATGAATCCGGTTTCAGCAGTCGGGTTCGCGCGGAGTGTGTTCTCGCCGGCCGCTTCGTACACGTCGCAGACGGCGTCGTGGACGTCCTCGCCGGTCGCACCCGGTTCGATGGCGTCGAGTGCCGCGTAGAAGGCTTCCTCGGTGAGGTCGAACCACTCGCGGATTTCTTCGGTCGGCTCGCCTTTGACGAACGTCCGCGTCATGTCGCCGTTGTACTTCGTCTCCTTGTCCCGCGGGAAGATATCGACGATGATGGCTTCGTCAGCCGAGAGCGGGCCGCTTCCACGGTCGTGCGGGTCGGCGGCGTCGGCACCGCAGGCGACGATAGTCTCGTCGAGGGCGCAGCCGTGTCGGAGCAGCGTAATCTCGATTTCCTCTTTGACTCGCTCGCTCGTCAGCGGCTCGCCCTCGTAGTAGAGCGTGCCGTCGTCGGCCACGTCGGCGGCGCGGATGAGTTCCTCGGCCGCCTGCATCGACGCCTCGTTCGCGTCCTGTGCCGTGCGGATGTGTTCGACTTCCTCGTCGGACTTGACTGCGCGGATTTTCGTCAGCACGTCGTCGGTCTCTGCGTCGACCGCGACACCCTCGTCGCGGAGGCCGTCAGCGAGGCCGAGCGGGAAGTCGGCGGGCGTCGCGAGCGTCTCGACGCCGTGGTCGGCGAGGAACTCGGCAATCGCCTTCGCTTTCCCGACAGTCGGGCCGTATTCGGTGTACTTCTGGCGGTAGTCGTAGTCGGCGAGTCGAGAGACGGTGTCGGCGCGACTCTCTTTCTTCGCGCGTCCGTATTCGAGCGCGGAGACGAGGAGGGCAGTTTCGTCCGGGGTGAAGAGCGTCACGTACGGGTCCGGCGCGTCGAATCCCGAGAGGTACAACTGGTTCGAGTCGCTACCATCGGCGGAGATGAGATAGCCGTCGAAGTCGTCGCCGAGGAACTCGGTGAGTTGAGAGAAATCGGGTTCCATACTCCGGGGTTGTCTGGGGTGGTAGTAAAGGCCTCGCGTCTGGTACGGCGGTTTCCGGTTTCGGCCACACGGAGAGTCTACTCGGGCAAGGACTCACCGTGTGAGAGCCGCCGGAATACCGCACCAGCACTGGGCGAGCAGTATCCGACCGACACCCCGGACAGGGTGGTTCGGAACATCCCTGCCGCACGTTGGCATTCGTAGCCCAAGGTAATGGTTGTTATTCTAACCATATGAGAACGTCGCCGCGTCCGGTACCCTGATACCATCCCCTGACGACGCCCGGGTATGGACGCCCACATCTCGCAGTCTCGCGTTCGGGGTCGAACACGAGCACCTCCGTCGAAGAGCTACACACACAGAGCCATACTTGCCGCCGGATACAGCGACGGCGCGGTCGTTCGCGACGCCCTCGTCAGCGCCGACACGAAGGCGACGATGCGGGCCGTGGAAGGCTTCGGTGGCAGCGTCGGCCGCGAGGGACAGACGGTCGAGGTGACGGGCTTCGACGGTCGACCCGAGACGCCAGCGGACGTCATCGACTGCGCCAACTCGGGGACGACGATGCGACTCGTCACGGCCTGTGCCGGACTGGGCGAGAACCTGACCGTCCTCACCGGCGACGAATCCCTCCGCTCGCGCCCACAGGGACCGCTTCTCGAAGCCGTGTCCGACCTCGACGGCCGCGCGGAGAGCACACGGCGAAACGGACTGGCTCCACTGGTCGTCGGTGACGGAATGACCGGCGGCACGGTCGAAATCCCCGGCGACGTCTCCTCGCAGTACATCACGGCGCTCCTGATGGCCGGGGCCGTCACCGACGAGGGTATCGACGTCGAACTGACGACCGAACTCAAGTCCGCCCCGTACGTCGATATCACGCTGGAAGTACTGGCTGACTTCGGCATCGAAGCCGAGCGAACCGACGAGGGGTTCTCGGTTCCCGGTGGGCAGTCGTACCGCCCGACCGGCGGCGAGTACAGCGTCCCCGGCGACTTCTCGTCGATGTCGTACCTCCTTGCAGCGGGTGCAGTTGCCGGTTCCGAGGACGAACCGGTCGTCATCGAGGGAGCACGACCCTCTGCGCAGGGCGACAGCGCTATCGTCGATATCGTCCGCGACATGGGCGCAGCAGTCGAGTGGGACGAGGACGCGGGTGAATTGACCGTCTCGCCTGCCCCGCTCTCGGGAATTACCGTCGATGTCGGCGACACGCCGGACCTCCTGCCGACGATTGCGGTTCTCGGCGCGATTGCCGACGGCGACACGGTCATCGAGAACTGCGAGCACGTCCGGTACAAGGAGACAGACCGGGTCAGCGCGATGGCCGAGGAACTGTCGAAGATGGACGCCCACGTCACGGAAGAACAGGACCGCCTCACTATCCACGGCGGCCAGACCGACCTCGTCGGTGCCGACGTCGATGGTCGCCACGACCACCGTATCGTCATGTCGCTGGCCGTTGCTGGCCTCGTCGCCGACGGCGAGACCACCGTCGCCGGGTCGGAACACGTCGACGTGTCGTTCCCGAACTTCTTCGAGACGATGCGCGACCTCGGCGCGGACGTGCACGAAGACTAAGCTTCCGCGGCAGAACCAGCTTCCAGCATAAAACCCGCTTCCACGACAGAACCTTTTTCCCGACACCGTCCGGCGAATTCGTCATGCAGTTATCGGACCTGTCGGCACTGCGGGAGCGCCAGCGAGATGGCGAGTATCTCCTGCCCGCCTACGAGGACTGGTGCTTCTCTCGGATTCCGGGCACTGTCGCCGATCTGCTCGGTGCCGACGTTGGACCGCGACTCCCCGAATCGGCCACCGACGAGTACGATGATATCTCTCGCGTCGTCGTCTTCCTCGTCGATGGCTTCGGTCTCGCGCAGTGGGACGGCGAGCGCGACCGAATCCCGTTCCTCCGCGACTTCGAACGCGCGGGCCGTGTGACGCCGATTACGTCGGTCTACCCCTCCGAAACCGCCGCCGCGATGAACACGTTCCACTCCGCGACCCTCCCATCGGAACACGGCGTCGTCGGCTGGAACGTCTACGAACCCGAGGCCGACGAGATGTTCGAGGCGCTTCCGTTCCTCCGAAAGGACGGCACCGAACCCGAGCGCATCGACATCGAAGACGTTGCTAATGCGGACCCAATCTATCCCGAACTCGAAGCGGCGGGCGTCGAGACGCACCACGTGACGCCCTTCCCGTCGGAATCCACGGTGCCGCACACCTACGACGCGGACGACCTCTCGACGTTCTCGGACGCCTTCGACGAGGCGGCCGAGGAAGCGTCGGACCCGTCGTACATCTTCGCGTACCTCCCGCAGACCGACGCCACCGCCCACGCCGAAGGCGTCGATTCCGAGGCGTACCGCGAGATAGCTGCGGAAACGTTCGACCGGGTCGCTTCGGCCATCGACACCCTCGCATCGGAAACCGACGACCACGGCGAGACGCTCGTCTGTCTCACCGCCGACCACGGGCTTATCGACACCGACCCCGAGCGAAACGTCGACCTCTCGGCACCGCCGTTCGACCTCGTTTCGGACTTGAAGACGCTCTCCGACGGGACGCCGATTCGATTCTCGGGCAGCGCCCGGAACGTCAACCTCCACCTGCGACCGGACCGAATCGACGACGTGTACGACACGCTCACGGCGGAGCTGGACGCGAAAGTGCTACGGAAGCAGGAGGTACTCGACACTGAACTCTTCGGCCCGAATCCGTCGCCGGTGTTCGAGCGCCGACTCGGCGACCTCGTCGTCGTCCCCCGCGAACTCAGCGTCTGGTACGGGGACGAAGCCAGGGACAAACTCGACTACGTCGGCATGCACGGCGGTCTACACCCCGACGAGATGCTGATTCCCTTTGCGACGGCGACGCTGGAGTCACTCGCCGACTGAGTCGTCTGAACTCTCGTCTCCCGGCCCCGAACCGGTCACGCCCGTCTTCTTCACAATCGCGTCGGTCCACCAGAGTTTGAGCACCATCACGCCGAGCGTCCCGAGCACGGTTCCGACGGGATTGCGGCGAATCGCGGACGCGAACGCGTAGAAGGTGACTGGGATGTTGAGGACGTTGAGGACGTTCGGATAGTCGAGACCCATCGTGTTCTTCCCCTCGTCCAGCCACTCGCGTTCGGCGAGGACGATGCGACTGAGGTAGTTATCCGTGCGTTTCGGGCGCGGGAACAACACTGGGTTGACTGCGATGAACGCGAGCGTCGCCGCGAAGAGTCGCCGGTTCCGCGTGAAGATGGCGTACATCAACACCGGATAGACGAGGATTCGCGTTCCGGCGCTCCACGGATTGGCGTGCCGCTCCCAAAACGTTGCTTCGAGGCGGTCACGGAGGCCGGGTTGCGTCGGCTGTTCCATAGTAGCTTTTCGACAACTGCGGGTATGAAACTCACTACGGATGACGTGTCACCACGACTCAGACAACATCGACTCAACGAGTAACGACCGGACCGCTTTATTGTGATTCCGAGGTATTGGCTCGCAGTCTAACAGTGGTCTCGCGTCAAGGACGAGAAGCCGGTTGTCGTATGCGGGTACCAAGCCGTGCGCAAAGTATCCAATCGGTAAATCGTACGTATCCAACAAATTCTTGATTTCGGTTGTGTACGTCCGAACGATGTCTCTGTGGTTAGCAATCGTCTCGGTATCCAATTGTCCGGACTCTGATTTCGAGTCCACAAAGATGTCCTCACGAAGTTCGAATACGTGCCAGAGATAGACGTAGTCTAAACCCATCGACAGCAGTGATAACGCCTGTCCCAACCCACTGTAAAAACCGCCAATCGGGTTTCCTTCTGGACCGACGCGCTTCGGTAACAGCCGGTCCCCCTCGATACCGGTATACTGACCGAAGTACTTCGCTTCGATACCGATTAACGGTGGATTCCGTTGCCCAGCATTAATCGAGCCACAAAGAATGTCGATATCAGGCTGTAGCGGATGGCTGAATTCACGTAGTGCGCGCTGCGGCTCTATTAGGTCACCCTCCGATTGTGCCTTCTTCTGCCAGAGGTTCACCTCTGTCTCGGCCCAGATATCGTCGCGTTCGGCGACAGTTGTCGCTAGGCTATCAACAATCAACTTCTCGGATGGTTCACGGTCAGCAAATGACTGAACGTGTTCATCCGGGTCATTACAGAGTAATTGAGTGAGAATTGTCCGTGGACTGTTCATTCTCGTCAGTAGTACAACTCGACGCTAAATGCTAAACAATTGTCTATTGCTGGAGTAGCTGTGAGTCAGCGGGGCCACCAGTCATCTGTGCTCTCATTAAATCCTCGCCCACGATTGCACCTATCTACAAACACTAAATGGGCGGCCCCCCGAGGGTCCGGTAATGAACGGGAACGAATTCGGTCGCCTCTTTCGGGTGACCACATACGGCGAGAGTCACGGCGACGCCATGGGCGTCACCATCTCGGGGTGCCCCGCGGGCGTGGAACTCTCCGTCGAGGACGTACAGAAGGAACTCGACCGACGAAAGCCGGGCCAGTCGATGATTACGACGAGTCGCGGCGAACCGGACGCCGTGGTCATCAACTCGGGAACGCTCGACGGCTACACGACGGGCACGCCCATCGGGATGGTCGTCCAGAACAAGGACGCCCGCTCGGGCAAGTACGAACCCTACGTGACGGCTCCGCGTCCGTCGCACGGCGACTTCACCTACTCGGCCAAGTTCGGCACGCGCAACTGGGGCGGCGGCGGACGCTCGTCCGCGCGTGAGACAGTAAACTGGGTCGCGGCCGGTGCCGTGGCGAAGCAGGTCATCGAACAGAGCGAGTACGACATCGAGGTCAAGGCCCACGTGAACCAAATCGGCGACGTCGAAGCGCCGCCGGTCACGTTCGAGGAGATGCTCGAACACACCGAAGAAAACGATGTGCGGTGTGCCCACCCCGAGACGGCCGAGAAGATGATGGAGGTCATCGAACAGTACCAAACGGAAGGCGACTCTATCGGCGGTTCTATCTACTTCGAAGCGCAGGGCGTCCCCCGCGGCCTCGGCGCACCGCGGTTCGACTCGTTCTCGGCGCGACTCGGGCAGGCGATGATGGCTGTCCCGGCCGCGACGGCCTTCGAATTCGGTCTCGGCCGCGAGGCCCGCGAGTGGACCGGCTCCGACCGCAACGAAGACTGGGAGTTCGACGAGAACGGCGACCCGCTTCCCGTCGGCAACAAACACGGTGGCATCCAGGGCGGCATCACGACGGGCCAACCAATCTTCGGCGAGATGACGCTCCACGCGCCGACGTCGATTCCGAAGAAACAGCGGACGGTCGATTGGGAGACGGGCGAGGAAAAGGAGATTCAGGTCGTCGGCCGCCACGACCCGGTGTTGCCGCCACGGGGTGTGCCCGTCGTCGAGGCGATGCTCTACGCGACCATCCTCGACTTCATGCTCCTGTCGGGCCACATCAACTCGGACCGACTCGACGGACAGGTCGGCGAATACGACACTCCATATCACCCGTCGAGTCCCGAAAACCGGTAGATAACTCCATCCCGAGTTATCGTTTATCGGGTTACGGCAATTTCTGAATATCCGTTTGTCCACTTTTCAGGAGGCATCTGACCACCAATTTAGGAATATTAAGTCCTTCATTATCTTTTCTTGTTAATCCATAGCAAAGTCTTTAATCGAACCCCCACCAAGTCATCAGATAGCGCCCCAGCGGGGCCGTGAGCTCAAATATGACTGACCACGAACTTATCTGGCGCATCGCAGGGGGTTCCGGTGACGGTATCGCCTCGACCAGCCAGAACTTCGCCAAAGCCCTGATGCGAGCGGGGCTACACGTTTTCACGCATCGCCACTATCCATCGCGCATCCGCGGTGGCCACACGTACACTGAGGTCCGTGTGAGTGCGGACCCGATTCAGTCGCGTGGTGACGGGTACAACTTCCTCCTCGCGCTCGGTGACTCCTTCGCCCGTAACCCGAGCGAGGGTGCCTACTACGGCAACGAGGAGATCAAACCGCTCTCTGAGAATCTCGACGAACTCGCCGAAGGCGGCGTCATCGTCTACGACTCCGGTCTGCTCGACACCTCCGAAATCGAGGACTTCGACGAGCGCGTCGAAGAGAACAACTGGCACGTCTACGACATCGACCTTCGCAGTATGGCTCGCGAGCACGGTCGCGAAGTCATGCGTAACACCGCCGGTGTCGCCGTCACGTGCGCCATCGCCGACATCGAGCCGGACGTCATCAAGAGCCTGATGTCCGACGCGATGCCGGAGAAGATTCTCGAACCGAACTTCGAAGTCTTCGACGACGCCTACGAGACCGTCAAGTCCGAGTACGATGTCGACGCCCCCGAGGTGTCGGCACCGACAGGCGAACACGACGAAGAGCAGGTTCTCATCTCTGGTTCTGACGCGATTGCCTACGCCGCTATCGACGAAGGGTGCCGTTTCATCTCGGGTTACCCGATGACCCCGTGGACGGAAGTCTTCGTCATCATGTCGCAGAATCTCCCCGAACTCGGCGGTATCTCCGAGCAGGTCGAAGACGAGATTGCGGCCGCCGCGCTGGCGATGGGTGCGTCCCACGCCGGTGTGAAGGCCATGTCCGGGTCGTCCGGTGGCGGTTTCTCGCTGATGTCCGAGCCGCTCGGTCTCGCTGAGATTACCGAGACGCCTATCGTCCTCGTCGAGGCCATGCGCGCCGGTCCGTCGACGGGTATGCCGACGAAGCCCGAGCAGTCCGACATGGAGCACGTCCTGTACACCTCGCAGGGTGACTCTCACCGCATCGTCTTCGCCCCCGGCACGGCCGCCGAGGCGTACGACCAGACGCGCAAGGCGTTCCAAATCGCCTACGAGTACCAGATTCCGTCTATCGTCCTCTACGACCAGAAGCTCGGTGGCGAACTCTCGAACGTCCCGGCGTCGGTCTTCGACGAAGAGCCGAACGCGGACCTCGGCTCTGTCCTCTCGGAAGCCGAACTCGAAGAGGCACCGCACGACGACTCGGGCAAGTACCAGCGCTACCAGCACGACACCGAAAACGGTGTCTCGCCGCGCTCGCTGCCCGGACAGAAGGGCGGTCGCTACCTCGCGACGGGTAACGAACACATGCCCGCGGGTCACATCTCGGAGGACCCCGACAACCGTATCGCTCAGATGAACCGCCGCATGCAGAAGGTCGAGTCCATCCGCGAGGAACTCGACGAAGACGGCGAGTTCAACACGGTCTACGGTCCGGAAGACGCCGACTACGGTCTCGTCACGTTCGGTAGCCAGCAGGGCACCGTCGAAGAGGCCGCAGCCGAACTCAACGAGAAGGGCCACTCGGTCAAGGTCCTCGGCGTCTCCGAACTGATGCCGTTCCCGAAAGAGCAGGTCAAATCGTTCCTCGACAGCGTCGACGAGGCGCTCGTCGTGGAGATGACGGCGTCCGCGCAGTTCCGCGGACTCGTCCAGAAGGAACTCGGCGGCTACGGCGACAAGATGTCGAGTCTCCTCAAATACAACGGGAATCCGTTCGAACCGCTCGACATCGTCGAAGGGTTCGAGACGGCGCTCCTCGAAGGCGAGGCGCTCCCGGACAACCGTACGAAGTTCGTCCCCAAGGTGGGTGAATAATCATGAGTGCATTCAGCGCAATCGGTGAAGAAACGGAGAAAGACCAAAACGAGTTCACCCCCGGACTCGAACCCCAGCCGACGTGGTGTCCTGGCTGTGGTGACTTCGGTGTCCTGAAGGCTCTGAAGGGTGCGGCGGCCGAACTCGGCCTCTCGCCCGACGAGATGATGGTCATGACGGGTATCGGCTGTTCCGGGAAGCTCAACAGCTACTTCAACAGCTACGGCTTCCACACCATCCACGGCCGCTCGCTGCCCATCGCCCGCGCCGCAAAGCTGGCCAACCCCGGTCTGACCGTGGTTGCCGCTGGCGGTGACGGTGACGGCTACGGTATCGGTGGCAACCACTTCATGCACACCGCCCGTGAGAACCACGACATCACGTACATCGTGTTCAACAACGAGATTTTCGGCCTCACGAAGGGACAGACGTCCCCGACGTCGCCGAAGGGTCACAAGTCGAAGACCCAGCCTCACGGCTCGGCCAAGACGCCGCTGCGCCCGCTCTCGCTGTCGCTGAACGCGGGTGCGTCCTACATCGCGCGTACGGCCGCGGTCAACCCGAACCAGGCCAAGGAAATCATCGTGGAAGCCATCGAGCACGACGGCTTCTCCCACGTCGACTTCCTCACGCAGTGTCCGACGTGGAACAAGGACGCCCGTCAGTACGTCCCGTACATCGACATCAACGAGTCCGACGACTACGAGTTCGACAACACGAACCGTGCGGAGGCCTCCGAGATGATGTTCGAGACGGAGAACGCACTCCACGAGGGGACCGTCCTCACCGGCCGGTACTACGTCGACTCGGACCGTCCGTCCTACCAGCAGGAGAAAAAGCAAATCGGCGAGATGCCCGAAGAACCGCTCGCCGAGCGCTACTTCGACGACTCCTACGAGTGGGAACGGTCCTACGACAAGTTCCTCGACAAGCACAAATAACGACGGCTCACCGTCCGTCGACGCCGACTCCGACGCCGGCTTCGGCGTGACGGAGAACCGTTTTCGGATTCGCAAGATATTTTTCTCCCCTTGGAAAACCTGAAGCCATGGAATCCACGTCCACGGAGGGACGCATCCTCGCCGTCTTGGAGGACGACGCGAAAGCGTCGTACGCCGAGATAGCGGACCGGGCGGGCGTGTCGAAGCCGACGGTTCGAAAGTACATCAACAAGCTCGAAGACGACGGCGTCATCATCGGCTACTCGGCAGACATCGACCCGAAGAAGCTCACCGGGCAGTCTATCGCCATGGTCGGCATCGAGGTCGCAAGCGAACGCTACGTCGAAGTCACCCGGGCGTTGAAATCCCTCGAATCGGTCGAATCGCTGTACACCTCGTCCGGCGACCACATGTTGATGGCCGAGGTCCGAGCCTCGGACGGCGACGCGCTCGGCGGCGTTATCTCCGACGAAATTCTCTCTATCGACGGCGTCACCGCTGCGCATCCTTCGTTCTTGCAGGAGCGACTGAAGTAGATAGCATCTCGTCGGCTCCCCTCACGACACCGCCCGGTGCTTTACTTTCACCGCGCTATCTGAAGGTTCAGGTACGTCCGCGTCTAACCCACGACCATGGCGGGGGAGACGCTGCCCGGAACGGAGACCGACGACCGCTCCGACAGCATCGTCCTCCACGTGGACATGGACTGTTTCTACGCCGCTTGCGAGCGCCTGCGAGAACCCGAACTCCGCGGCGAACCGCTCGTCGTCGGTATGGGCTACGAAGCGGGTGAGGGACACGGCGCGGTCGCCACGGCGAGTTACGAAGCCCGAACGTTCGGCGTCGAGAGCGCCCAGCCGATTTCGGCGGCGCTCGACAGACTCCCGCGAATCGAGGACCTCGGTCCCGACGACGACCCCGATGCAGCAGGCTACTATCGCCCGGTCGACCTCGACTTCTACAAGGACGTCGCCGCCGACGTCAAGGAGATACTCCACGACTGCGCCGACGTCGTCCGCGAGGTGAGCATCGACGAGGCGTATCTGGACGTGACCGCGCGCACGGCGTGGGACTACGCTCCGTCTGGGGACCGGACGCTCGCGGAGGGGTTCGCACGATACGTGAAACAGCGCATCGAACGCGAAGTCGGCGTCACCGCGTCGATTGGCGTCGCGCCCAACATGTCGACCGCGAAAATCGCGTCCGACTTCGACAAACCGGACGGGCTGGTCGTCGTCCCGCCCGGAGAGGTGCGGTCGTTTCTCGCCCCCATTCCGGTCGACGAGATTCACGGCGTCGGTCCGGTCACGGCCCGCGAACTCCGGTCGCTCGACATCGAAACCGCGGGGGACCTCGCGGAGGCCGACGTGAGCACGCTCGAATCGCGCTTTGGGTCGCGAGGGCGTGAACTCGCCGAGCGGGCAAACGGCGACGACGACCGGGCAGTCACGCCCACGGGGCGACCGAAGAGCCTCTCCAGAGAATCGGCGTTCACCGACCCAACCGACGACCCCGAAGCCAAACGCGACGTGGTTCGCACGCTCGCCGCCGACGTGGCCGACCGCGCTCGCTCGCGGGGGGCGATGTACCGAACGATTGGCATCAAGGTGGTCGTTCCGCCGTTCGACATCAACACCCGAGCGCGGTCACTGCCCGGCCCGGTGGACGAACCCGAACTCGTGACCGACGTGGCGCTCGACCTGCTCGACACCGAGTTCGAAACCGAGACGGTTCGAAAGCTCGGTGTTCGCGTCTCGAACCTCTCGTTTTCCTCGGCCGACCAGTCGAGCCTCGACGGGTGGGAGTCAGCGGACGACGAGAAAAACGGCGGCAGTGAACGCGAAGGCGGACAAGAAAGCAGTCAGGGAACCCGACGAGAAGACGGGAAGGGTCCCCAACGAGAAGACAACCGAGGCTCCCAACAAGATGACCGCGCCCCCGACGACAGCGCACACGACGACAGCACCCACGACAACCACACGTCGAATTCGAAGCCGCGAGGTCAGTCCTCGCTCGTCGAGTTCGATTGAGCGTCAGACTCGGGAGCGAGTCCCTGTCCGGTTCGGACTTCGATTCGTGCGCCACCGCCCTCCGCGTCTCGGATTCGAACGTCCCAGTCGTGTGCGTCGGCGATTTCGGAGACGATGGCGAGCCCGTAGCCGGTCCCGTCTTCGTCGGTCGTGTACCCGCGTTCGAAGACCGACTCTCGTTCGGCGTCCGGGATGCCCGGCCCGTCGTCTATCACGGCGAATCCGACCTCGTCTTCGAGCCGTTGGACAGTTATCTCCGGTGTCGTTCGGTCGTCCGTGAGGGCGTGTTCCGTGGCGTTCCGAAGCAGGTTTTCGAGGAGGCGAACGAGTCGCGCTCGGTCGCAGTGAACCGTCCCGAGCGATTCGGGTAGCTCCAGTGTCACTTCCCCCGCGTGAACGGTCTGCCACGCTTCCGCGACGGCGTCAGCGAGACTGACGCGTTCTCTGTCGAGGACGTTTCGACCGCCGCGTGCCATCGAGAGGACGTCCTCGACGATGTCGTCGATGCGGCCGAGCGTGTCGGCGACTGTTTCGAGTCGCTCGTCGTCGATGTCTTCCCGGAGGAGTTCGAGGTTGCCGTGGGCGACGCTCAGCGGGTTTCGAAGGTCGTGGCTGACGATGTTTGCGAACTCCGCGAGCCGTTCGTTCTGCCGAGAGAGCGCCTGTTTTCGTCGCTTTCGCTCCGTGATGTCGTAGCTGATGCCGATGATTCCGACGACGTTCCCGTCGTCGGTCCACGGAACCTTCGAGGTGAGGTTCCACCGGTCGAGGTTGGACACGTACTCTTCTTTGTCCAAGATTGGGTCGCCGGTTTCGAGGATGTGACGGTCGTCTTCGTAGGCACGCTGGCGATGCTCCATCTCCGAGGAGACACACGCTTCGAGGTCGGTCTTTCCGACGAACGATTCGGGGTCGTCGACGAAGGCGGAGCTTACGCGGACGTGTCTGGCCTCGTCGTCCTTCACGAAGAGGTGCACGGGGACGTTTTCGAACAGCGAATCGAGAAGTGTCTCCTTCTGTCGCAACTCGATACTGCGTCGGTGTTGGTCGGTCACGTCGAAGATGTAGCCTTCGATGGCGACGGCCTCGCCGTCTTCCATCACGCCGAGGCCCTGTTCTCGAACCCACTTCGTCTCGCCGTCGCGGGTTCGAATTCGGTAGGTTCGGTCGAATCGGTCTCCCGCTTCGACCGCGGCGAGGATTTCGTCCCAGCCGTCCCCCCGATGTTCCGGGTGGACGATATCCGCACCCCACATGACCTCGCCGGATTCGAGTTCCGCGGGGTCGTAGCCGGTGAGTGCTCGACAGCCTTCGGAGACGAAGTCCATGGGCCACGTCGAGTCGATTTGCGAACGATACGCGACGCCGGGCATCGCCCGAATGAGCGTCGAAAACCGACGGTTCGACTCTTTTTGAGCTTCTACTGCTCGGTGTTCGGAAACAGCCCGTCGAACGCGGTTGGCGAGCAAGACCCACTGGTCGCCTCCGGGGTCCTTCTGGACGTAGTCGGTGACGCCGGCGGCGATAGCGTCGCTCGCGACCGCCTCGGAGCCGTGGCCCGTAAAGAGAATGAACGGAACGTCGCTCGACTCGCGGACCGCTTCCAGCAGTTCGACCCCGTTCATATCCGGCATCTGGTAATCCGAGACGATACAATCGACCGCGTCGGATTCGACCCGGTCGAGTACCGCCTCCGGCCGCTCGTAGGTCTCGACGTGCACACCGTCGATGCGGCGCGTGAGATTGTGAGAAACGAGTTCAGAGAACATCGGGTCGTCGTCGACGTGAAGAATGGAGATGTCGTCTCCGTCCCCGTCCATCATCGACCGGAACTTACGTTGATGCGTGATAAAACTTGACTCGTCGGGAGGGGAGGAACTATGACCCCCGAAAGAGTCGAAAAAACCGGATGACGGATTCGGACACGGAAACCATCTCGGTTGCCGAGATTAGCGACGGTCCAGGGGGAGTGGGCACCGAAGACCCGGGCACGACGGTCGAATTACCGGTCGTCGATATCTTGACCGGCCGGGGGTTCATCACGGGCAAATCCGGGTCCGGGAAGTCGAACACGGCCTCGGTCATGATAGAGAACCTGCTGTCGTCGAACTTCCCAGTGCTCATCGTCGACACCGACGGCGAGTACTACGGACTCAAACAGGAGTTCGAACTGCTTCACGCGGGCGCGGACGACGAGTGCGACATTCAGGTGAGTCCCGAACACGCAGAGCGACTCGCGACGCTCGCGCTCGAACAGAACGTGCCGATTATCCTCGACGTGTCCGGCTACCTCGACGACGCCGCGGCCGACGAGTTAGTGACCGAGGTCGCAAAGCACCTCTTCGCCAAGGAGAAGAAGCTGAAGAAGCCGTTCTTGATGCTCATCGAGGAGTGCCACGAGTACATCCCCGAAAAGGGCGGGATGGACGAAGCGGGCAAGATGCTCATCAAAATCGGCAAGCGCGGGCGAAAACACGGCCTCGGCGTCGTCGGTATCTCACAGCGCCCCGCGGACGTCAAGAAGGACTTCATCACCCAGTGTGACTGGCTCGTCTGGCACCGCCTCACCTGGCGCAACGACACGAAAGTCGTCGGTCGCATCCTCGGGTCGGAGTACGCCGACGCCATCGAGGACATGGGCAACGGCGAGGGATTCCTCGTCACCGACTGGTCGGAGTCGATTCGGCGCGTCCAGTTCCACAAGAAGCAGACGTTCGACGCGGGTGCGACGCCCGGCCTCGACGACTTCGAGCGTCCCGACCTGAAGTCTGTCGACGGCGACCTCGTCTCGGACCTCAAAGAGATATCCGACGAGAAAGCCCGCCGTGAGAGCGAAATCGCCGACTTGAAACAGGAACTCGAAAAGAAGGAGGCCAAAATCCGACAACTCGAACGCGAGTTAGAGGAGGCCCGCGACCTCTCGCGGATGGCAGACCAGTTCGCACAGGCGATGTTCCAGAAGGCGGAAGCGCCCTATCGCGGTGGCTCGGGGAGAAACCTGAATCGCCCCGAAGAGAAGCAAGCCGCGCTCGGAGAGTACAATCAGAGCGCTGGCGAACCGAGTGACGAAGACGTTGCCGAGGCGACGGCGAACACAGACGCCGAGGTTGCCGACGATGCGAGCGAACTGCAAGCCGCATCTGACACGCCTCCCAGACCACTGCTCGAAGCACCCGACGGGCCGCCGTGGCCGACCCACGGGTTCGGCCATCTCGAAGATACCACGGCATCAGGGTCCGACGACGAGTTCGACTTCGAGAGCGAGATGGGCGACTTCGAACCGGCGGACCTGCAACCGGCACCGGGTGCGCAGGACCGACGCGACGTGGTCGACCGAATGACGGCCGTCGTGGGCGCACTGAGCGACGTCCACCACGGAATGCTCCAGCACTACCGCGAGCGGCACGTCTCCGACCCGGTCACGGCGCACGTCGCGGCGGGTGAGACAGCCGACCAGCACCTCGCATACGGTCGAAACAGGCCACTTCGTCGGGCAGGGTTCATCCGACACGCCGGGCGTGGTATCTACGAGTACGCCCTGCCGGACCTCGTCCGCGACGAGTACGACGACCTCCTCGACCCCGACGAGTTGGCCGAGACGGTCGCGGCTATCGAAGCGGCGTTCCTCGACGAGACCGACGAAGTCGCCGACTCTGACGCCGTCGCCGACGCCGCCGACGGTACTGCCGACGGGGCCGAACTACTGTCCGACGGCGACGCTGGCGGCGACGAGTAGCGTCGTCAGAAAACAGCTTCTTCGAGTCGGTTCTACAGGCCCGAGACGAGGTCTTCGAGCGCCGCGCGCGGGTCGTCGGCCTTGGCGACGCCGGACGCGAGGAGGATACCGGACGCGCCGAGTTCCTCGGCCGTGACCACGTCGTCACCGGTCGAGATGCCAGCGCCACAGTACACGTCTACGTCCTCGTCCACGTTGGCCGCGGCGTCGACGGCGTCGGTGACGATACCGGGGTCCGCAGTCGCGACGGACACGTCGCCGCCGATGAGTTCCGGCGGTTCGACGGCGACCGAGTCAGGACCGAGTGCGGCGACAGCGCCGATTTGGGCGGGGTTGTTGCCACAGACACAGGTCTCCAGTCCGGCGCGGTCGGCCGCCTGAATCGACCCGTCGATGTCGGCGAGTTTGAGGCGGTTCTCGGAGTGGTTGATGAGCGTGCCGACCGCCCCCGCTTCGGCGACGGCCTCTGCGAGGGTGCTTCCGGTGTGGCTCCCGTAGCCGTTGGGGTCGACGTGCTGTGCCCACGTCTCGACGCCCGTGTCGGCGACGCGGGAGATGTCTGCTGCCTGCGGCGAGACAGCGATGCGGACGCCGGACTCCTCGGCGACGTCGCGCGCGGCGGTTGCTACTTCGATGGGGTCACACGGGTACGCCTTGAGATTGACTAGGATGAACACACCGGAGGTGGGGTGCGACGAGACTAATAAATTGGTTTTCGGGGCCGTCGTTGCCACGAGACGGCGTCTCTATCGTTGAAAATCGTGAGGAAACGGACGTCCGCAACGAACTGAACCGAATTCGTCAGTCTTTGCGCTTGACGACGTCGCCGAGGGTCGTCGTCGTGTCGCTGCCGCCGGACCACTCCGACTCGTCGTCGCTTTCGCCCTCGACGAGCGAGATGTCGAGGTTGCGTTCGAGTTTCGTGCGGACGGAGTCCGGTGGGAGGATGTCGCCGCGTTCGAGTTTGCGGATGAGACTCGCCTTCTCGTTGAGCGACTGTGCGAGGTCCTCTTGGCTCATGCCGCGGGACTCGCGTGCGTCGCGGATGCGAGCGTCGTAGTCGGCCGCAATCTCGTCCATGTCGTCGAACATGTCGCGACGACGGCGGGTGTTCGACGACGACGAAGACGACCCCGAAGAGCGAGACGCCTTCGAACTCGACGAGGAGGTGGAGTACTTGGTGCTCGTGCTGGAGGACGTCGACTCGGTGCGGACCTCCGTGCCGAACTCGGCGCAGTCGTCGCACAGTTGTAGTTCTGCGCCTTCCACCTTCACTTTCTTCAGAGAGGCTTGGTTGGAGCCGCACATCTCGCACTGAGGCATACCCTCACGTACCCCCCGGCCGCGTATAAAAGACACGCCCCCGGCCACGCGGTGCGAATTGTGAGCACGGCCGCGTCTCCCAGCTCGCCCTGCTATTCTCGGCGACGGCGAAGTGCCGCCACCTGACGACTAACCGGACTGGCCACCACGCGATAGCCGCGCCGATAGACGACGAGGTGCGAAAGCGGCAGCAACACGACCAAACCAAGCGGATACAGCAGCTCGCGGAGTCCCGAAGCCGACACCGGGAAGAGGCCGACAGCGGCGAACGACCCGGCAGCCGCGAAAAACACCGTCAGTGCGACTCGCTCGGCTGGACTCGCGGGACGCGTCCGCGGGTGTTCTGGACGGTACGCGACGAGATACGCGAGTGCGCCGATGGGAATCACGGCGAGGAGTGCGCCGAGGACGTTCGGAAATCGATGGCCGCGGGCCGCCGCATTCTCGGAGAGCCAGACCGACTCGGCGACGACGAGAGTCCCGAGGAGCGCAATCGAACCAGCCTGACCAAGTGGCGAAACTACGGAAGACACACCTCGACCGAAAATGTAGAAAAATTAATTTCTTACGTTAGGTCGCCCCACGCGCCCCAGAACCGCTGGAACGCGGTGAGGTGACCGATGATAGCGAAGAACACCAGCAGCCACCCGACGAGCGTGAATCCGGCGAGGGTGTCGGTGTAGACCGCCGACGCGACGCCGACGAGACCGATGAGCGCGAGTCTGTCGGCGCGACCGACGAGGCCGCCGTAAGCGCGACCGAGGCCGACTGCCTGAATCTGCGTCCCGAGGTAGGAAGTCATGAGGACGCCCGTGACGGCGGCGAGCCCGAGCGCGTACGACTCGATTCCGGCCGCGAGGCCGACGAGCACGACGATGTCTGCGTAGCGGTCGAGTACGTGGTCGAGCAGGTCACCGGCCTCCGAGGAGACGCCCTGCTCGCGTGCGAGCGCGCCGTCGACGAGGTCAAGCCAGCCGTTGAGGAAGACGAACACGGCTCCTGCCCCGTACCAGAGGGGGTCGGCGAGGCCGAAGGCGACGCCCGCGGCGATGGCGAATCCGAAGGCGATGACGCTCACGCCGTTGGGGGTGAGTCCCACGGTGTCGGCGGCCGAGACGAACGGGACGAGGAGTTTGTCGGCGGTGTCGCGATACTGGTCGAGCGTCATAGATATTCGATGAAATCGACGGTTCCGGCGGACGGTTCGCGCGCACCCGAGACGACGGCTTCGATGTCGTCGGCGACGGCTTCTGGGTCGCGGTCGGTCGTGTCTATCTCGTAGACCGACTCTTCGCCGTGGAACTCGACGGCCTCGCCCAGAACGACGTCGAGGGCTTCGGACTCGCGGTTCTCGCGAGCTTTCGCCTCGGGTTCGCCGCGGTCGAGCAGGCGCTGTTCGAGGATATCCGGGCGGCAGCGAAGGACGACGACTCGGTCGGCCTCGAGGTGGTGAGCGAGGTGGCTCTCGACGATGCCGTCCCAGTCGCCGAGGTGGTCGCGCACGGCGTCGAGGTCGACGACGAGCGTGTCGCGGTCTTCGTCCCGTTCGGTCCACAGTCCCTCGTCTTTGACGAGTTGGTTGAGGTGGACCACGTCGAGGTCGAGCGCGTCGGCGACGGCGTCCGTCGCCGTGGTCTTCCCGGTTCCGGGGGTTCCGGTGATGGCGACTCTCACGCGGGCGGCACCTCCGAGACGATTTGGTTGAGCACGTCGACGGCGCGCTTCGTTTGCGCTTTCGTCCCACAGGAGATGCGGATGCACTCTGGCAGGCCGAAACTTGTGCAGTCGCGGACGATGACGCCCTCGCGCTGGGAGGCCTCCGAGACGGCGGTGGCGTCGCCCACCTGTGCGAGAACGAAGTTTCCGGCGCTTTCCCACGTCGGCACGTCGAGTTCGGCGCGGAGGTAGTCGCGGGACCACTCGACCGATTCGACCGTCTTCTCGACGTGGTCCTCGTCGTCGAGGGCGGCGAGCGCGGCGCGGCAGGCGAGTTCGCTGGCCGCGAACGGCGTGTTCACGCGGGCGTAGGCGTCCGCCCACGACTCGGGGACGCAGGCGTAGCCGATTCGAAGTCCGGCGAGACCGTAGGCCTTCGAGAACGTGCGTAACACCGCGATGTTGTCGTACTCCGAGAGCAGGTCGATGGCCGACGGTTCGTCGGAGAACTCGCCGTAGGCTTCGTCGACGACGAGGAGCGTGTGGTCTTCGACCGATTCGGCGAGGGTTCGAATCTCGTCGATAGCGAAGGTCGCCCCCGACGGGTTGTGCGGCGTCGTCAGGTAGACCATGCGCTCGCCGTCGTAGGCGTCGAGGACCGACTCGGCGGTCTGTTCGAAGTCGTCGTCCTTCGACACCTCGTACTGGACGGCGTCGCCGTGGTGGTAGCGAGCGCTCATCGAGTAGTAGGTGAAGCCGGGCGACGGTTCGAGGACGCGGTCGTCGGGTTCGAGCATCGCTCGCGTCAGGTAGTCGATTGCCCCGTCGGCACCGGGCGAAACCCACACCTGCTCGGGTGTGAGTCTCCACTTGTCGGCCAGTTTCTCCGTCAAGTCCGTATGAGCCGTCTTCGGGTAGACGCTCACCGTCGGCGCGGCGTCCTGAATGGCGGCGACGGCCTGTTGACTCGGACCGTGAGGATTCTCGTTCGAAGAGAGTTTCGTCAGGTCCTCGGGGTCCACCCCGAGTTCGCGGGCGACCTCCTCTGTCCCGCGGCCGGGAACGTAGGGAGTGTGCGCGGAGAGGTCCCGTGGTTGCATGGTCGAAAGATGCGGGTCGCGGTTCTTAAGGGTGCGTACTCGCGGTCGATACTGCTGCGAATCGAGTCTCTCAGTGCTCGCTTTCAGGCGTCGTCCGCGACCGGCACGTACTGGTCGAACGTCGGGTCGTCGCCGAGCGCGTCTGGAACGAACAGGGTGGACTCGCCGAACGTCCGAATTATCTCCTGTCCCGTGCGCCCCGTCAGGAACCCGACGTAGGCCATCGCCGACGGGTAGTCAACGTCGTGTCTGGCGGGGTTCGTCGGGATGATTCCGTAGTCGTTTCGGAGACTCTCGGGGCCGTCGCCGAGTGGCCCTTCGACGAAGGAGTCGAGTGAAATCGAGTCGCCGTAGACGCGGAACGTCCCCCGGTCGACGAGGGTGTACGCGCCGCGTCTGCTGGCCTGCCTGAGCGTGTCGCCCATCCCGTCGCCGGTGGCCTGATACCATCGTCCCGAGGGGGTCGCCGGCGAGCGTTCCCACAGCGTCTGTTCTCGGCGATGAGTCCCGGAGTCGTCGCCGCGGGAGAGAAACAGCGACTCGCTCTCGGCGATTGTTTGGAAGGCTGCAAGGGGGTCGTTCCCAACGGAATCGACGCCTGCCGGGTCCGACTCGGGACCGACGACGAGGAAGTCATTGTGCATCAAATCTCGGCGGTTGATACCGTGTCCCGCCCGGAGGAACTCGTCTTCGGCCTCGCGGGCGTGGGCGATGACGACATCCGCGTCGCCGTCAGCCGCGGTTCTGAGGGCTGCTCCGGTCCCCTGTACGAGCGTCTTGACCCGGATACCGAATCGTGCGGTGAACTCTTCGTGGAGTGCGTCGAGCAGTCCCGTGTCGTAGGCGGTCGTCGCTGTCGCGAGGACGATGTCGCGCTCGCCGCTGCCAGACCCCTCGCCGCGTTCTGTCTCGGCGCTTCCCGCCGCGTCGGTGTTCGGGCGGCTCTCGTCTCCGCCGAGACACCCCGCGACACCGGCGATACCGAGCGCACCCACTGCGTGGACGTAGCGCCGCCTCCTCATAGTCCGTGGTTTGCGATCCCGGGGATAAACAGTACCGGTGTCGTTCCCAGAACGATGGAATCGGATTCAGTTTCGCACTCGCTGCTTGACCGACTGCGAAAGTCGGACCGCGAGCGCGGCGATGGTGAGCGTCGGATTCATCGCGCCGCCGGTGGGGAAGACACTCGACCCGGCTATCCAGAGGTTCTGTAGGTCGTGTGTTCGACACTCCGCGTTCACGACGCTCGATTCGGGGTCGTCACCCATTCGAGTCGTGCCCATGTGGTGGAACGCCGGGCCGGTGTTGTCCGGGCCGACGGTCCACTCCACGTCGACACCGAGTTCCTCCAGAACCGTCCGCTGAATCTCGTTTGCACGTTCGAGCGCCGCCTTCGTCTGGTCGTCGATAGACCAGTGGACCGCCGGAACCGGGTCGCCGAGGTCGTCTGTGGTCTCCGGGTCGATGGTGACGTAGTTTCCTTCGTCGGGGAGTTGCTCGACCAGCGCGCCCATGGCGACGTGGGTTCCGTAGTCCGCCTTCAACTGTCCCAAGAGGTCGTCGCCCCACGTATCGGCGTGGAGAGCGCCGATGACGGGCGACGGCCCGGCGTAGTTGAGAAACTCCAGTTTGAGACCGTTGACCGGCTCCGCGTCGTCGTAGAACTGGTGGGTTTCGCTGGTGTTGAAGCCGACGTGGTTCTGTCTGGTCGGTCTGTCGAGCCGACCGCCCATCCCGGCAAACAGGTGGTCCATGAAGTACCGACCGACGAGTCCCGAGGAGTTCGCGAGACCGTCTGGGTACTGCTCGGACTCCGAAAGCAGGAGCAGGCGGACGTTCTCGACGCCGCCACAGCCGAGGACGAACTGGTCCGCAGTCTGGCGGTGGGTCTCTCCATCGGGTGTCGTGTAGGTCGCGGCGACGACGCGCTCGCCTGTCGAGTCGTGTTCGAGTCGGCGCACGCGGGCGCGGTCGATGACTCGCGCCCCCTCCGACTCGGCCTTCTCGACGTGCGACTCGGCGGTGTACTTCGCACCGGACGGACAGACCGGCTTGCACGTCCCGTAGCCGACACACGGGCTGCGGCCGTCGTAGGGTTCGGAGTTGCGGGCGTTCGGGACCGAGTGCATGTCGATGCCGAGTCGCTCGCAGGCCTCCGCGAAGATGGAATCCGAGTGCGACGGCGGGAACGCCGGAAGCGGATGCGGTTCCTCGCGAGGCGGGGCGTACGGGTTGTCCATCGCGCCCGCGACACCGAGTTCGCGCTCCGCCTCGGCGTAGAACGGGCGCAGGTCGTCGTACGTGATGGGCCAGTCAGCTCCCACGCCGTGTCGTGAGTCGAGTTCGAAGTCGCGCTCGTGGAGGCGCATCACCATCCCCTGCCAGTGGAGCGTCGACCCGCCGACACCCTTCACGCGGGCGGCGTTCAGCGGGTAAAACGAGTCGCCAGACGACGTGAATTCGTCGCGCGGGCCGCCCATCCCCCACGGGTCGTCGAGTCCGGGGCGGAGGTGTTGTTCCAGTTGCTCCTGTCTGTCGCCGTCGAATCGCGGCCCCGCTTCGAGAACGACCACGGACGCTCCCGATTCTGCGAGGCGATGGGCGACGATTCCCCCTGCCGGACCCGCACCGACGACACACACGTCGGCGTCTTCGACTGGTGTTCGGTCAATTTCGGCGGGCATTCGGTCAATTTCGGCGGGCGTCCGGTCACTCTCGGCGGGGTTACTCATCGGCCTCACTCCCCTCGACGTCCTCAGCATCGCCTGCGCGTTCGGCGCGTTCGACACGCCCAGCATCGTCTTCGAGCATCGTCGCCCGCTGGTAGCTCTCTGTGCCGCCAGCGTGGCCGATTGGGTTCTCGATGCCGACGAGTCTACCCCCCGTCGGCGAGGCGTAGAAGGCGTAGAGCAGTTCGTTCACGACGTGGAACCGGATTCGCTCGGAGACGGTCCCGTCGGCTACCGGGTCGGCGGCGGCGACGCCGAGTTCGCGAAGCAGCGAGTCGCGGTCGTCCGCAGAGAGGTCGGTGAAGGCGTCGCCGTACCAGTCGCGAGCGATGGCGTCGAGTTCGAGCGCCGCATCGCGCATGGCGTCCCGACGCGACTCGTCTCTCGCGCGGCCGACGACGTACGTCTCGACGAAGTCGGCGACGCCCTCGGTCTGACTCGGGTAGACGACCGCTGCCGCGGCGGTCATCGTGGCGGTGACGGTCGCCGACAGCGCGCCATCGCCGCCGCCGTCTCCGGTTTCTCCAGTCTCCGCCGTCTCTGCGGTCGGCGGGTCGAACTGGTCGACCGCGACAGCGCCCCCTCCAACCACGCCGAGACCGGCGAGAACTGCAATCGCGTCGCGTCGAGTCAGTCGCATTCGGCGGGGATTAGGCGAGCCTAAACATATGGCTTGCCCTCTGTCGACTCTAGCGTTGGATAACGAACACGACAACGACGAACGTGACGAGTGCGGGAGCGAGCGCGGTCGTCACGTTGATTCGTACGCCGAGGTTGTACGCGAGAACGAGTGCCTGCACGTACCCGAGGAACGTGGCGAGAAGCGGGTCGAACACCGGCGGTGCGCTGGTTCCGATACCGACCGAGCCAGCGACTCTGGTGAAGACGAGCGTGGCCAGCCCGATGCCCGGAAGCAAGAGGACGCCGGCCGGTGCCGCGACGAACGAATCAGGTTCGCCGCCGATGCCGAAGTGAATCGCTACTTCGGACGGCAGACGCGGCAGGAGAGCGAGGCTCGCGAGCGCGGTGATGGCGAAGATTGCGACGCCGAGGAGTGTCATCCGATGGACGCGCATCTCTCAATCCTGTCGCACGTCGTGTTCGAGGACGCCGACGCCCTCGACTTCGACTTCGACGTGGTCGCCGTCTTCGAGCGGGCCGACGCCCTCGGGCGTGCCGGTCGAAATCACGTCGCCCGGTTCGAGCGTCAGATACGTCGTAATCTCGGCGATGAGTTCCGGGATGGAGAAGATGAGGTGTTCGATACTGGAGTCCTGCCGGGTCTCGCCGTTAACTCGCAGGGAGACGCTCGCGTCCTCTGGGAGGTGCTCGGGGTCGGCGAGTACCGGGCCGAGTGGGGCCGCGCCGTCGAACGCCTTTCCGCGAACCCAGTTGGTTTCGACGTCCTGGTCGTCGCGGTTGGACACGTCGTTCATGACGGTGTAGCCGGCAATCACGTCCTCGGCATCTTCGACCGCGACGTTTCGGCACTGTTCGCCGATGACGACGGCCAGTTCGGCCTCGTGTTCGACGTTCTCCTTTCCTGCTGGAAGCGTGACGGTGTCGCCGTGGCCCGCAACCGCGTTCGGGGGCTTGAGAAACAAGAGTGGGCGGTCGGGAACGTCTTCGTTGCGCTCCTCGGCGTGCTTGGCGTAGTTGCGGCCGATACAGACGATTTTCGTCGGCTCACACGGGGGGAGCACGTCGACCTCGTCGAGGGCGTACGTCTCGCCGCCAAAGGAGACCGAGTCACCGTGCCATTCGCCTTGTCGGACCGCGCCAGCCGGGTCGCGGAATCGAACGTGATGCATGCGCGACGAGTCTGTGTGGGGCGTGATAGGTCTTTACACTCACCACGTGTTCGGCCGGTTTCTGCGCGCGGAACCTCCGATTACCGACAGCCCAGACGACGTTGATTACCGGCAGCTCAAAAGACGTTGATGACGCTGCCCACGGCGAAGCCGACAGCGAGGGAAAGCGTCGAGACGAGGGCTTGTCTGTCAGTCGCGCGGAACACGCCCGAGAGCAGTATCCCGAGCGCACCGCCGAAGAGGAACCCGCGTAGCATCACAACCCCGTCTGCCGACGCTGGTTGTGGTCCCAGTTCGAGGACAGCGAGACCCGTCACCCCGATAAGGAATAACAGTCCGTCTCGGCGGAGGTCCCGCTCCTGTTTCTCGACCATAGCTCACATGACTGCCCCGTAGTGTTATGAATGTGTCACACCTGGTCGTCAGCCGCAACTGCTCGCGCCTCGGTGACTAACCCATCTGAGTCTTCGAAGACGCCCGCATCGAGTGCGACCGCGACGCCTTCGGCGCTCGAACGGACGAAGTTCATCTCGACGACCGAAGGGAACACCTTGATGGTACAAATCAGGTCGTCGTGGTCGTCGGTGTAGAGGTCGCCGTAGACGGGAGCCATCAACGACTCCGTTCTCGTGTCGTCGACGGCCGTGGCGACCTCGCGCTCCGTGTATTCCGCTGCGACGTCGTCCCGAAGATAGCTCACCTCGAACTCGTTTTGCTCGTATACGACGACACTTCGCAGGTCGCCTGTCGTTCGCTCTTCGAAGAACTCCTTGAGACGACGTGCCATCTCCGTGACCATGTCCAGAGAATATCACGATTTGGCATAATATTTGCCCCACGCTGGATTTGTGGGGATTGTTCACGACACCGTCGCCAGTCTCTTTCTTATCTCCGTGCCATCTCACGTCTCCGAATACCTTTTTGTGTATTTCACGAGTAACTTCGGGTGCTATGGAGCTCATCTGGCACGGCCACTCGACGTGGCACGTCACGGTCGGAAGCACTTCGATTCTCATCGACCCGTTCTTCGACAATCCGTTCACGTCGCTGGAGCCGAGCGACGTCGAGACGCCGGACTACGTCCTTCTGACGCACGGCCACGCCGACCACATCGCCCACGCAGGCGAGTTCGATGGCGCGACAGTCGTCGCCACACCCGAACTCACCGGCTACGTCGAAGCCGAGATGGGCGTCGACGAGACCATCGGCATGAACATCGGCGGCACCGTCGAACTCGGAGACGCGTACGTCTCGATGGTCCGCGCAGACCACACGAACGGCATCAACACGGGCTACGAGTACGACGCGGGCGTCCCTGGCGGATACGTAATTAGCGATTCGGTGCCGACACAAGAGTCCGACGCCGAGGCGACGACGTTCTACCACGCGGGCGACACTGGTCTGATGACCGACATGCGCGAAATCTTCGGGCCGTACTACGAACCCGACGCCGCGGCGCTGCCGGTCGGCGACCACTTCACGATGGGACCGTGGCAGGCGGCCGTCGCAACCGATTGGCTGGACGTCGACCACGTCTTCCCGATGCACTACGACACGTTCCCGCCCATCGAAATCGACGTTCAGGACTTCGAGCGCGAAGTGAAGGCGGCCGGCAGTCACGCCGAAGTCCACGTCCTCGACGGCGACGAGTCGTTCTCGCTCGAATAGCCCGCGCCGTTTGATTTTTTGGGTATTGTGTGTGGCGCTACCCGACCGACCAACCGTTAGGTGAAGACAGTCCGTCGAACCGAGTGGATGTCCGATATTCAGACCTCAACCATCAGCGAAGACGGATTTTCGAGTACGAGTCGCGTCGGCGACTTCGACCTGCAGATTGACGCGCTCAACGAGACTGGACCGTCCCCGAACGAGACACTCGTGGCGACGTATGCCTCCTGTTTCCTCCCGGCTTTCCGTGTCGGTGGCCAGAAGACGGGCTTCGACGACCTCGGGAAGATTCAAATCGACGCGGACGCCACGGTCGACGGCGACGACGACCTCACGAGCGTCAGTTTCGACGTCTACGTCGAAGCGGCCCTCTCAGACGAGGCGGTAGCTAAGATAACGGACCTCGCCGAAGACATCTGCCACGTCCACACGGCGCTCCGTGATGGCCTGCACGCGGACGTGAGCGTCCACGACGCGGCGTTCTAACGGCTACGGGACTCGGTCAGTGGGGTGGAAATCGAGGAGCGGATACGCTCCGCTCCGGCTGTGTTCCCCACAAAAACGGTCCGCGTGACCGAACACCACCACCACCGAGACCTACGGGTGTCCCGACCGATTAGTCGTGACGCTTCTTGTAGGCTCGAAGGCTCATCGCTTGACCCTCCACGATTACGACCTCCCCCTCTTGTGGGTTCGTCTCGACGGCATCGTCGACCTGTTCGCGGAAGTATGGGCTGTTCGGCTCTTCCATACGAGACCCTACGCTGCACCACTTAAAAACCTTTGTCAGACATTCTCACTCGTGGTATTCACGGTGTGAGAATACTGACTAGTCGTCGCCCGCGGCCTGCGCAGTCGGCGTGTGGCTGATTTCGGTCCCGAGGACGTCGAGGAACGCCGACAGCCACTCGGGGTGGTCGGGCCACGCCTGTCCCGTGACGAGGTTGTCGTCGACGACGACGCCGTCGACCCACGAGCAGCCGGCGTTCTCGACTTCCGCGCGGACTGCCGGGTACGACGTCATCTCGTAGCCGTCGAGGACGCCCGCAGCGGCCAGAATCTGCGGTCCGTGGCAGATTGCTGCGACCGGCTTTTCCGCCTCGAAGAAGTGCCGGACTGTGTCGAGCACCTCGTCGTAGCCACGGAGATACTCGGGTGCGCGCCCACCGGGAACCACGAGTGCGTCGTAGTCCGCCGGGTCGATATCTGCGAAGGTGGCGTTCAGCGCGAAGTCGTGGCCGCGGGTCTCCAGATACGTCTGGTCGCCGCGGAAGTCGTGGACGGCCGTCTTACACACGTCGCCGTCTTCTCTCTCGGGGCACACCGCGTGGACCTCGTGGCCGACCATCTGGAGTGCCTGGAACGGGACCATAATCTCGTAGTCTTCGACGAAGTCGCCTGCGATGAGCAGAATTTTCTTTCCAGTCATGGAGTTTCCCCGCGCAGAAGTTGTTACGTCAGAATAATAATGATTGTGTAGAGGAGGGCTGACTGTCGGAAACTCGGACACGTGACGGAAAAGTTCGGACAATTGACCGAGAGGTCGGACAGAAAGACGAGGTCAGCCCGACAGAATCGACTCGATATCGCCGAGACTGTCGAGGACGTAGTCCGGTTCGTAGTCGCTGGCCGCGAGTGTCGCGTCGTCGGTCACGCCGGTTCGGACGACTGCGGTTCCCATTCCAGCGGTCGTCCCCAACGCGATGTCCGTATCGAGTCTGTCGCCGACGACGAGGACCTCCTCGGGTTCGAGGCCGAGCCTGTCGAGGACGATACCCCGTGCGACCGGCGAGGGCTTCCCGAGAATCGCATCAGGGTCACGCCCGGCGACCCCGGAAACGGCGTGGATAATCGCGCCCGACCCCGGAATGTCGCCATCGGCAGCCGGAATGACGATGTCGGGGTCGGTGCCGTAGAACGTCGCACCGTCACGCAGGGCGACGTAGGCGTCGCGCAAGTCGTCGTAGTGGAACTCGCGGTCGATAGAAACGACGACGACGTCGGGGTCGTCCGACGCGGAAACGAGTTCTAATCCGGCCTCTCGAAGTTGGTCGCGCAGTCCCTCCTCGCCGATACAGAAGGTCTTCGCACCCGGATGTTGCTCGGCGACGTACGATGTCGTGGTCGTGCCCGACGTGACGATTTCGTCGGCTGTGGCGTCGATACCGGCACCGCGAAGTCGTTCTTCGTAGGCTAGCGGTTTCTTCGTGGGATTGTTCGAGACGAACAGGCGGTCGAGCCCGGCCGCTTCGATAGCTGCCAAGCCGTCGAGCGCGCCCGGTATCGCTTCGTCACCGCGGACGACTGTGCCGTCGACGTCGAGGACCACTCCTCGGTATTCCATCACTGGCTATTCGGAGGCCGACTGATTGAACGTTCTCCCGAGAGAACAATTATGTTGGTTGGTACCATACATCTCATCATGGGTGTGTCCTCCAAGCGAGTCGTCGGGTGGTTACGCGGTCCAGCGACAGGAAATAGCGCCATGGGAGTCTACGGGTTGGTAACTGCGATGGTCGCGCTCTTTTTGACCTACACGGCCGTCGCGACGCTCGCGTTCACCGTGCCGCTGTTGTCATCGACAGTTATAGTCCTCGTCGGACTCACCGTTTGGGTCGTGATGTGGGCTATTCTCGACATTACGGCGAGTTTTCTCCTCAGTGAAGACACGGCATAACGGTTGTTGTGAATGCAGTTTGGGTATTGGGTGTAGACTGGCTTGAGAGACCTTCGTCTGGGGTGGAGTCAGGTCACACCGACTGTCGAGTCACATACAGTGAGAGCGTGATGACCGCAAACCCGACCGTCGTTAGCGCAGCTTCAACGACAAGCGCAGTATCCGGTGCGAATAGCGGAAGTTGGTGAGCAACCCCCGCAAGCAACGACCCGAGCGTGACGACACCAAAGCCGACCGCAAGATATCCCAGGCCGGTCACGCCTGTTCTTTTGGCGGCTTTGACTGCAAAGTACGTCACGAGACACCCCAAGACGAGTGTCACTGTCTTCAGTGCGACCACCGCAAATGGAAGTTCTGTGTTCATAGTTCCTCGCTGACTTGTGTCCAGAGTTGGGCAAGCCGTTGGTCTGGCGTTTCATCGTCGGTAATCAGCTCGACACTGAACGACTGCCCGTCTTCGAATGTCACGAACGCCCCGGTCGCGTTGCGAACGAATCGAGTCGTATGGTTCCCATCGTCTCGTATCTCAGTCCGTTCTTCGACGAGGTCAGCAGTGCTCAACATCCCCAGTTTTCGGTACGTACTCGTCTGTGGAAGGTCACAGTGCTGCGCAACGTCAGATGCCGTTAGTGGCTCGTCAAGCACGCGGAGAATACGTCTGCACTCCTCGTCCGCAAGTGCTGTACACACTGCCTCGACCGGACAGGAGTCTAACTCGCTCATTCGACCCTCCGGAGACACCACTGTGACGGAACCGCTAGCCCCCACATCGTGACACAGAATCGGTCTGGTAGAAATACCAGCCAAGAGAGGGTATACAGTCCTCTAGCTGCGTGTGCGACCAGCCGATTTGCATCGTCGGACATTGGTAGAGGAGGGATGTGGCCGTGAACGGCTTCGAATAAAGTGTCTCTGAGTATAAATATTCGCGTTCAGGTCACTCTACGATGAGTGCGCCTTTCATCGCGATTCCTTTGTGTGGCTCACAGGCGTAACGGTACGTACCAGTCGTTTCGAACGTCTGTTTGAACGTCTCTCCTGAGTCGGTTGCAATCTCTCCCGAGTCGATGTCAGCCTCTTGGAAGACGACATTGTGGCCACCGCCGTTGCCGGTCCACTCCCACGTAATTGTGGTCCCAGTCGATACTTTCAACACAGGTGGGTCGAACGCGAAGTTTCCGCTGTTTCCGGGCGTACCGACGCGAATGGATGCGGTTTCGGAACCTGTCTCGTCGGTGACGGTCCCGTCGAAGTTACTGGTGTTTATCATCCACTCGTCGACGGCTTCGTACCCCGTCGAAGGTGGATCGGTGACGACAACGGCACCCTTCATCCCGTCGTTATAGTGCGGTTCGGAGACGAACAGGTACTCTCCTGGTTCGTCGAAGAAGTGGTGGTACGACGTTCCTCGCTGTGCGTTGGTCCGGCCGCTATCGAACGCCCCGTCGAGAGCGACGACGTTGTGTTCGCCGCGTCCGGTCCACTCCCACCAGACGTCCGTCATCGGCGGGACCTCAATTAGTGGCGGGTCGAACGCGGGTCCATCGTCGGTCGGTTTTCCGACGCTGACCGCTACCCTCTCGTCTGGACCGTATCGCCGTGACTTACCATCGTACTTGTTGGCGTCCGAGAGCCACTCGTCAAGTGAGTCCGGTTCCGACAACTCGGTAGCTTCGATATGTGTCTCGTCGTCAACACAGTTGTCAGTAGTTGTCTCTGTGTGCTTGCCCGAAGTCGTCGTCTCGCTGGTCGAGTTAGCGCCAGCGCCGTTTTGCAGTTTCTCCTGCCCAGAAGTGGCAGCAGAGAGACACCCAGCCATCGAGCCGAGGGTGACGAGGGCGCTTCCTTGGAGGAGTCGTCTGCGTGTCGGTTTCCAATCCATGGCGATTCACACTTCTATCTCTGAAAACCAATAATTGAGAGATAATTTCCAGAATCTGGAAATCCCGAGAGACACGACAACAGTACACGAAGGGACAAACATATCGGCGAACAGCGGTCAGAGAGGGGAGTAGCTAGACAGTGCTGGCAAAAACGGGTGAGAAGTCCAAATGATGACAGCGAACCGGTGACTAAACATCACGCAGTTTCGCAGCCAGCGTTTCCCATCGAAAGCGAGACTGTGACAGAGTCTCGGCAGACCCGTCGCAGAACCAAAGAACGATATGCGCTTCGCCCGACTCGTCTACTGTGACGAATACGCAGCTGACACTCGTCCAAATCGACAACTATGGGCCGTGGACCGTAACGCCCGAGCCTCGACGGGAGATGGACCTCCAGACGCTCCAGTCGCGGCTCTTTGCCGACCTGGCCCAGTTCGTCGGCTCTCGCGACGGGTACGTCTTCTTTACCCGATTCGACAACATGGTCGCCGTCACCAACGGCCTGGACCGTGACGACCACGAACTCCTCCAGGAGTCTATCGCCAACCGCTATCCGGTGACGCTCAGTCTCGGTATCGGCGTCGACCGCAATCCCGCGGTTGCACTCGAACGCGCCACAGACGTCGTTCAGCGTGCCGGCAGTGCACAGGACCACGAGCGACGCGAAGTCCTCTCCGGGGAGACGCTCCCGATGGAAGACCGCACCGACTCGGACGTGCAAATCGCTCACTTCGACGTGAACGACGCGACCGGCAAGTACACAGACCGCCTCAACGAGTTCGATACGTTCATCCAAATCGAGCAGGGCTACGCCTCGCTCATGCGTCATCTCAGAGAAGAACACGGCGCGCTGTCGTTCTTCGTCGGCGGCGACAACATCATCTCGGTCACACCCGACCTCACCGCGAGTCAGTACCGCGCAGCCATCGACCACGTCGAGGGAGAAGCGGGCGTCGAACTCAAAGTCGGCGTCGGGACGGCCTCGAACGCCCACGAAGCGGGCTTCGCCGCCAAGCACGCCCTCGAAGACTGCCGTCACCGCGGGACGATAGTCGAGTTCGCCGACGCGCCACTCGCCGCAGACGACTGACCGATGCACGGACGCGCGGTCTACTTCGTCGGTCCGAAGGAGGTCGAGGTTCGCGACCACGACGTTCCAGCCCCCGACCGCCACCAAGTGCGTGTTCGAACCCACCTCTCCGCTGTGAGTTCGGGAACCGAGCGACTCGTCTATCGCGGTGAGGCACCCACGGACCTCCCCGCAGACGAATCTATCGCCGCGCTCGAGGGCGACCTCTCGTTTCCGCTCACCTACGGTTACGCCGCCGTCGGCGAGGTCGACGCGGTCGGTGATGCTGTCGACGCGTCGCTCCTCGGAGAGCGAGTGTTTTCCTTCCATCCTCACGAGGGCTGCTTTCTCACCCGTCCGTCGGAACTCAGGTCGATTCCAGACGACGTGAGCGACGGCCGGGCCGCCCTCTTGCCGACGATGGAGACGGCGCTCAACTTCGTGATGGACGGCCGCCCGCTCGTCGGCGAACACGTCGTCGTCTTCGGGCAGGGAATCGTCGGTCTCGTCACGACGTGGCTCCTCGCCAAATTCCCGCTCGGGAGTCTCACCGCCGTCGATTGCGTCCCCGAACGGCGACAACTCGCACGCGAACTCGGTGCCGACGCTGCGGTCTCCCCCGAGTCGCTCGACCACCCCGCCGACGGTGCCGACCTGACGTTCGAACTGTCCGGAGACCCCGACGCGCTCGACGACGCGCTCGACGTGACGCGCTACGACGGCCGGGTTGTCGTCGGCTCGTGGTACGGCACCAAGCGCGCCTCACTCGACCTCGGCGGGCGGTTCCACCGCTCTCGAATCAGCGTCGAGAGCAGTCAGGTGAGCACCATCGACCCGGAACTTAGCGGTCGCTGGGACACGGAACGACGGTTCTCGCTCGCGTGGGACTTCCTCGAAGACATCCCTCTCGAATCGCTCGTCACGCACCGTCTCGACGTCGGCGACGCCGCCCGCGCATACGAGTTACTGGAAGACGAACCCGACGACGCCGTCCAAATCCTCTTTACGTACGGAGACGGTTGAGGTGGTATGTATCGCGTGTCGGTTCGCCAAGATATTATCGCGCAGCACTACCTGACGGTCCCCGACCCCGGTCCGGAAGGCGAGCGCCACTCGCACGCCTTCACTGTCGAAGTGGAACTAACCGGTCCAGAACTCGACGAATACGGCTATCTCGTCGATATCGACGACGTGAAATCGGCGCTGGATGCGACCCTCGCTCGCTATCGAGATGAGACGATGAACGACCTCCCCGAGTTCGAGGGGAAGAACCCGAGTGTCGAGCGATTCGCTCGCGAGGTGTGCGGACGGTTCGTCGATGCCGCGGAGTTAACACAGCCAACACACCTCTCGGTCCGAATCTGGGAAGACGACGTCGCGAGCGCGACCTACGAGACGGACCTCTAACGTGCATCTGGGATTCGTCGTCTACGGCCCGCTCGACGACCGCTCCGGTGGCTACCGATACGACCTCGAACTCGTCCGTCGGTTCCGCGAGGCGGGCGACGAGGTGACGGTCGTCTCGCTCCCCGAGCGACCGTACTGGGCGCGTCTCGGAGACAACGCCACGGCGTTCCGGCGGTTGCGAAATCTGGACGTCGACGTACTGCTCCAAGACGAGTTGTGTCACCCGTCGCTGGCTGCCGCGAACGCCGGTCTCGACGACGACACGCCGCTCGTCTCGGTCGTCCACCACCTCCACTCCCGAGAGAACTTCCACCCGTGGCGACGCCGACTCCGCCAACTCGTCGAAGCACGCTATCTCGACTCGGTCGACGCGTTCGTGTTCAACAGCGAGACCACTCGGGAGAGCGTCACAGACCTCACGACGACCGAGCCGAGCGTCGTCGCGTATCCCGCGGGCGACCGATTTTCCGAGTTCGGTGCCCCGCTGACGCCCGAAGCGATTGGCGAGCGGGCGACCGACGGCCCCCTCCAAGTCGTCACCGTCGGCAACCTCGAACCGCGGAAAAACGTCGATGGACTGCTCCGCGGGCTCTCTCGCGTCCGATGGGAGTGGGAGTTGACGGTGGTCGGCGCAGCGGTCGACGCCGGATACGAACGACGGCTTCGGGCGCTCGTGTCTGACCTCGGTATCGAGGACTACGTCACCTTCACCGGCCGACTCCCCGATGCCGAACTCGCTGCGACACTGCGTGAGTCACACGTGTTCGCCCTCCCCTCCCACTACGAGGGCTTCGGCATCGCCGCGCTCGAAGCGATGGGGTTCGGGCTGCCAGCTATCGTTTCGACCGCTGGCGGTGGGAGCGAACTCGTCACGCACCGCGAAGACGGCTACCTCGTCGACCCGACGGACCCATCCGAGATTACCGACGCTATCGCGCCGCTGTGTCGGGACTCCGAACGCCTCGTCGCTCACTCGTTGGCCGCCCGACAGCGATACCTCGACCACGTGACGTGGGACGAGACGGCAGCGACAGTCCGCGAGTTCGTGCGTGCGGTCGCCGAGGGAACTGCGACGGGTTCGATGGGCACGACGGCCGCGACGGGTCGGGGTCGGACCATCGAGTGACTCCTAACGTGCTTAGGTGAATTCGAACGCGCCGAGGTCGGGCGCTGCACCGAGATATGGTTCGCCGATATCGACACCGGCATCGATACACGGCGAGCCTTTCGTCAAGCGGAGGAAGTCGTCGCCTGTCACCGTCCTCGCGAACTCGGGGTCGTCGATGTCGAGGTCCCACGAATTCCGCTCGCTTCGGACGTTGAACGCCTGAAACACCGCACCCTCTCCGTTGAGCCACGCCAGCGAGTTGCGCGCGATGTTGTCCGGTTCGGTGTTGCCGGTGAAGCTGAATCCGAAGGTCCCGTTTCGGAACGACGTGCAGTGGTCGTAGGTGTTGGCGACGCTCGCACCGTTGTTGTCGAATCCGTAGGCGGTGTTGTCGTAGGCGACACAGCGATAACAGCGGTTGCCGCCGGTCTCCCACCCGCCGCCCATCTTGAAGCCGTTTCCGTCGCCCGTGGTTCCGTTGCCGTCGGTTCCGTTCTTGTAGGCGACGGAGTTGACGACGAGACTGCCGCGCGTCGGGTCCGAACGGTAGAAGTCGAAGCCGTCGTCGGCGTTCAGATACGCGACGCACTCTTCGAAGCGGTGGCCGCCGCTCAAGCGGTCTCCCTCGCCGCCGATGTAGAAGCCGTCGGAGCTGTTTTTCGACCCGCCGTGGTGGGCCGTAACCCGCCGAACGAAGTGGTCGAACGAGTGCCCGTAGAAACTGATTCCGTTACCGTTTCGGTCGTCTCCTTGCCCGTAGTGGTGAATCTCTAAATCCTCGAACACACACGACTTCGCTGGCCCGTCGTTCGACTCGCTGCACGCGATGCCGTTTCGCTTGACGTTCTTGAGTTCGAATCCCCGGAGATGGATGTGCTCGCTTCCGAACATCGAAATCCCGTTCGACCCTTTCATGTTGACGTCGATGACGGGTCGCTCACCGGGAAGCGCCTGAATGGTAATCGGTTTTTCTTCGGTTCCCGTGAGGTACGAGAGGTTGATACTGCCGTCTCCTCGGAGTTTGTGGACGCCACCGCGAAGGTAGACGACGTCGCCCGCACCGAGTTCGAATTCGGCGTCGTACATCACGGGCCGAAGGGTTTCGAACGGCGCGTCCAGTGAGTCACCACTGTTGTCGTCCGACCCATCCCTCGGGTCGACGTAGTAGACGTTCTCCGCGTCTTCGGGGTCGACGACGTTTGGCTCGGGTGTCTCTGTCACCGTGTCCGTTCGCGTGGGCGTGGCTGGTGGCTCCGTCGTGACCGTGTCCTCGGTGGCGCGTCCACCACACCCCGCGAGGGCCAACGTCCCGAGTGCCGCTGCTCCGGCGAGGAACGAACGACGAGAGTGGAGGGGCATTCTATCGGTACAGTACAACCTGAGAGAGTATAAAATTGTCAACTAGGTTAAATTAGTAAGAAGATGAGACAGTCAGTGTCGCTGAACAGAGTTTATACGAGGTCGTGTCTCAGCTTGCAACCTCCCGTGTTCGGTCGAGAAGTCACGACAGAGGTACTCAAAACGGGAGCCCTGCGTATCGCAGGTAGACCATATCCACGATGAGGATAAGTTGAAACAGTCCCTGCACGCCGCCGAGCATCGCGTTTTGCTGTCCGACCCCGGCGATTACTTCGGAATCGGGAGTCGGTGAGGTCATCTCCAGGTAGATTCTGACTTCGCCGGGCATCAAGAAGCCGAACCCCTGAACGGAGAGAATCGTCACGATAGCCAGCGCCACGACGACAGCGGGCGTCGTCATTTGCAGGTCGCCGATGGTCAAGCCGACCCAGACGAGCGACCCGATGGTCGCGACGGAGAAGGGTATCCGCCACCGCCAATCGGACCACGCGTTCAACCGCCATCCTAACAGCAAGAATATCGGAATGATGTTGACCGCAGTGAAGAGCGCGAGCCACGGGTCCGGGTTCGGAAACAGCCCGACGCGGAGCGCGAGAGCCAGTCCGGTCGCGATGGTGAGAAACGCCATCGACGGTAAGAAAAACGATAGCTTCGGCGTCAATCGTTCGAACACTGCCGCACTGTCGTCCGCGTCGAGACCGCCGAGCACCGGACCGAGGATGGCCCCGAGAAACAGGTCCGTCCCCGTCCAGAGGACGCCCGTCATCACGTGGACGTAGGTGTGTATCTGCACCGACCCGACGGTAAGGACGTACGTGAGGGCAACAACCGAGATGGTGACAACGCCCCCCGCGAACGACGGATTCGCCCGCTGTGCCATGCCTCCGATTGTTCCGCGGACTGTCTGGGTGCTCATTAGTTGTCACGTTGGACACCACACAGCAAAAGTGTGCGTGTGTTTATCATGCATCACGGTAGTAAAACGGCTACACAAGTAGCAAAACAGCCACGCAAGACAGCGTCGCGTCGAGTGCGAGTCGCACCAGCGACCAGTTATCCTCAGTTAGTCACCCGCCATCGGCGTCGTCGCCGACTCACCTATCGTCTCTCTGACCTGGGTGTACACGACGAGGAGTCCAACG
Organism: Haloferax larsenii; assembly: GCF_024730625.1. Classification (NCBI taxonomy): domain Archaea; kingdom Methanobacteriati; phylum Methanobacteriota; class Halobacteria; order Halobacteriales; family Haloferacaceae; genus Haloferax; species Haloferax larsenii. Next base: position 2,143,891 of record NZ_CP078063.1, on the reverse strand, counting down.
GCACCGAGTGCGGTGGTGACGACGAAGGGCACCGCAAACCCGAATCCGACGAGGATACCGGAAAACAGTGTCCCGAAGGCGACCCCGAGCCCGAACCCCATCGTCAAAATCGAGAGCGTCGACCCCGACTGGCCCTCCTTGGCGAGGTCGCCCGCGAGAGCGAGCGAGGGGGCGAACACAGCCGCGACGGCGATTCCTTGCAAGAACCGCGCGAGAATCATCAACAGCGGTTCCTGTACGAACCCCTGTGCGAGCGTGGTCGGCAAGAGGAGCACGAAGCCACCGAGCAGGAACGGTCGTCGGCCGTAGCGGTCGCTGAGCCGACCGATTGGGTACTGGAACATCACGTTCGCCAGCACTGTCGCCCCGAACTGGACGGCGAAGAGAAACGTCCCCTGGTCGAGGCGGGCGTTGACGAGGTTGGCCAGCGGGGCGAAGATAGCGAGACTCAGCGCCATCACGATAGTCGCGAGTCCGAGCGCGAACACCGGGTCGAGACCCGACCCGTCGGGGTCCCGAATCGTGAGCGAGATGTCGTCGGCCGCCTCGCTTTCGGTGCGCTCCGGGTCGTCGATGAGGGCGACGATGAGTCCAAAGCTGAGAACTGCCCCGACGACCGCGACGAGGAACGCGGCTTCGAAGCCGGATATCGGTATCGCGAACAGCGTGTAAGGCCCGGCAGCGACGACGCCCCCAGCCACCAGCGGGCCGACGCCGAATCCGAGGAGTCTGAACGTATTGAACAGGCCGAAGTTCCCACCGCGTTCGTCCTCGGCCGACAGTTCGTTTACGAGCGCGACCGTGACCGGGATGGTGAACGCCGCGCCGATGCCCTGCAACCCGCGCATCAGCAGTATCGAGAGGTAATCGGTGAAGACGATGTACCCGGCGCTCCCGATTGCGACGAGCGCCAACCCGGTCAGTAGAAACACTTTCCGACGGCCGGTCTTGTCCGATATCGACCCCGTGACCGGCTGACTGAAGCTGTTGAGGAAGCCGAAAAGCGAGAGGACGATTCCGATGAGGAGTTCGGCTGTCACCGTGAACTCGGCGACACCGAGTGCGACAGTCGTCCCGACGAACGACGGGAGTTCGACGAGTTGGCTCCCGATATACAGCGGCAGCACGACGACGAGAAACGAGTTGGCGAGCGCATCGACCATTCGTGCCATCGCGAGCGCGAGGATTCGACTGTCGAGGGAGGAACCCATCGGCGGTGCGTAAGGACGATGGTCGTATCAATGTACGCACGGTCCGGACGTCGACGACGCCTCCACGTCCCGGCGAGCGCGTGATGCCCGGTGCGCTCTCGTGGCCGCGAGTCGGTGACGACGTCCGTCGGTACTGTACTTTGGTGAATCGAAGACCTGCAAGAGGGTTGGCGACAATGTCGTCGCAGGGGGCGTGCCTCTGACGGCAGCGAATATTCATTCGTAATCGAGTATATTATGTTTTCCGTGAGACAGGTGGACAATGCGTGTGGCAGGTGTTGGTGGGGATTGCAGGGAGAACCGACCGCCGTCATCGGTAGGAGCGAGTCCGACGCCCAAGTCGGTTCGAGACGTGCACCCTCGGGTGGTCTGTCCTTCCTCCCACACACCATGTGACAAAGAATAAACCAATTTGGGTCCTATCGCCGGTATGGACAAGCGAGCTATCGCGATGGCCGTTCTCGTCTTTACCATTATTGCAGGTCTGGCGACCGTCGGGACCATCTACTACACGACACACTCCGGACTGTATCTCGTCTTTGCCGCAATTGCCGGACTCCTCTTGTTGGCGTTGGGTGGTGGCCAAGCAGGACGGACGAACGTGACCGAGGGCGGTGTCCACGAAGAGGGGGGTATCGAGACAGAGGCCAACGTAGATATTCACGCGGCATCGGCAGCGGGGAGACTCAGTATTCGACTCGTCCTCATCTGCTATGGCATCGGTATCTTCCTTTGGTCTGTGATTATTCTCCAGTACTTCAGGTCTGGACTTCACTGATTGGGAGTGGATGAGACATCGTGACGAGCGCCTCAGAATGTGACACGAACCGCGTGGCACAGACAGAAGGTGTAGTCAGCAGATCAGAAATGCGGTTCCTCGACGAGTAATCGCGAGACGACAAGCGGAAGGATGGATTCTGTGAAGTGGTTCGGTCCGTGTGACCTGCCAATGAAGCCGTACATTTTATCGGAGCGGCGTCAATGCATAGGTTGAATGGTCTCACTGTTGCTGGTCGCTGGAGTCGCCGCAGCGGTATTCGTGGGATTCAATATCGGTGGCTCATCGACAGGCGTGGCATTCGGGCCGGCGGTCGGGTCGCGGCTCACTCGGAAAACGACTGCCGCGGCGCTGTTCATCGGGTTCGCGTTCCTCGGCGCGTGGACCGTCGGTCGAAACGTCATAACCACCATGAGTAGCAGTATCGTCCCGGCGGTTCAGTTCACACCCGTCGCGAGTGTCGTCGTCCTGTTCTTCACTGGACTCTCGTTGCTCGTCTCGAATCTGTACGGTGTTCCGGCTTCGACGTCGATGACGGCTGTCGGAGCTATCATCGGACTGGGCCTCGCGTCGGGGACGCTCAACCAAGCACTGATGTTCGTCATCGTCTCGGCGTGGATCGTCGCACCGCTGTTGAGTTTCGCTGTCGGCCTCGTGATTGGACGGTACGTCTACCCGTATCTCGACCGCTACGTCGCATTCACGAAGTTCGACCTTCACCTCATCCAAATCGACCGCTCCGGGTCGGTTCCACGCCCGCACCTCAACCAAAACGCATCACTGCAAGACATCGTGGGTTCGATTTCGGTGGTCGTCATCGCCTGTTATATGGCGTTTTCAGCGGGGGCCTCGAACGCAGCGAACGCCGTTGCCCCCCTCGTCGGCGCTGGTGGCCCGCTGACCGTGAATCAAGGGGTGCTGCTCGCGGTGGCGGCCTTCGGGCTGGGAAGCTTCACCATCGCTCGTCGCACGCTGGATACGGTGGGTGACAACATCACCGAACTCCCGATTCTCGCGTCACTCATCGTCTCTATCGTTGGTGGGACGGTTATTACGATACTGTCCTACCTCGGTATCCCCGCGAGTCTCGCGGTGAGTACGACCTCCACGATTATCGGACTGGGCTGGGGTCGAGCGAGTCGGGCGGCGACACTGGCGGAATTGGCGACGCCGTCTCCCCAGTCTGCGGCGGTGGACGTGGAGGTTGCCACGGGAGCGTTGGCTACCTCACGGGACGAGGAGGTGCCGACCAGTCCAACCATTGGGGACATCGCTCGTCACGAAGAGCCGGCGGAGAAGCCTACGGAGGTACCGGACGTGCCTGAAGTCGGTGAGAAGGGACCGGTTGACCTCGACCAAAAGAGTCTCTTCGACTCCGCGGCGGCCAAACGTATCGTTTCGATGTGGGTCTTGACGCCCTCGCTGGCGGTGGCCACCTCGTACCCAGTGTTCTTGGTCCTGTCGTGAGCCTCGCTCGGAGGACGGTATGAACCGAATCGTCTCCTCACCCGACACGTGCCCTGTATTCAGCACGACCTCAATGACGCATCACAGATTGAGGGGTTATACACAGCTGTAAATCACGCTGTCCACGAGGGACGGAGCGCCCGCTAAGACGGTGGTTTTCGAGAGAAAATGGGGCCGGAGGGGAGTGCGTATCTGGCGTATGGCAGCACGATGGCCCGTGAGACCGCCGAATTCGCAAATCCCTCAGTCATGGTTCTGAATATCGAGGGATGCGCTCAGTTCACGACGCCGCTCACGGAACCGCTCGTGCTCGTCCGCCTTATCGTAGTACCGGCGAATCGTCGAAGGCGTCGCGTTCACACGCTCAGCCACGAGTTCGATAGGCACGCCGCGGTCGAGTTGCCACGTAATCGAACCCGTCCGAATCGCGTGCGGTGCCCTCGAAGACGGGCACTTGCTGCCCTGACCACGAGACGTGAACGAACACGAGTGACGCTGCCGACCGTGCGGGCACTCCATGTAGAGACACGGCTGCGTCCCACGGTACGACCACGACCGGAACGTAGACCGCGACGGCCGTCCCTGCCGACACGAGAACAGTGGTTCACGACCGAACTCGTCGCGCTTGTCCGACCGCTCACGAGCGATGTACACGTCGAGCGCATCGACCACCGGTTCCGGGAGACCGACGACACGCTCTCCCTCCTCCTTGTTCTTCAACGGCGTCCCCGAATCGGGTTGGTGACGGAACTCCAGCGAGCGTTCTTCCTTGTCGAAGTCGCTCAGGTCGAGCGCACGCACGCCGCCCATGCGAGCGCCGGTGTGCCACGTCACTTCGAGGAACGCGTGCCACGCGGTTCCGTAGAGCCGACGTGACTCACGGTACATCGACAGCAGGCTCAGCGCGTCCTCAGCAGCGAGCTTCTGGTCGCTGGTTTGCTGGTCCTTCGAGAGCTTCGGCACCTGAATCTTGTCGAGCAGATTCGGGTCCACAGCCTCGATGCGCTGGCAGTACTTCACGAGTTGTCGCACCGCGACAATCGACCCCTTCACGGTCGAAGGTGACACGCCCTGACTCTCACGGAACGCCTGAAACTCATCGACGAGCCACCCATTCAGTTCGGCCATCGACTCGATGTTCTCCGACTCGCACCAGTGGACGAACGCGCCCAGCCGGTTCTGATACGACCGGACGGTCGCCTCAGCCTGCGTCTGTGCCCGTCGAGCGAGGAACCGTTCACGCGCCTCTCGGGGCGACAGGTCGCGTAGTTCGTCGCTCATCACAGCACCTCGCGTTCGACTGACCGGGTGTTGACTTTCGCGTCAAGGAAGTCGGCCAGCGCGGTCGCGTCTATCTCCTCGGGAGTGACGAAGATAATCGAATCTTCGAACCCGAAGGTTGCACTTCGGCCCTCGGAGAGCGCCGCTACTTGTTCGTCGGAGAGTTGCAGCACGGTGAGTTCCTTACTCATCGTCCTGCCTCCGCGGTCGGTTCGATTCCAGCGCAGCCGCTACGCTTAGGGGATGGGCTTTCGTACTCTGTCATGGCTCCCACGTCCGGGTTTCGTGGACCGAACCGCTCGGGGAGGGTCCTGCCAGACTCTTTCTCCCCGTCGGGGACCACTAACCGTGAGAGTTGTTGGTGAGTAGACGTATGAACCTGACATCCACTCCCCGGAGTGAAAGTGAACCTATTGGCGAAAGTGAACGTTCGCCGCGAAGTCGAGACCGATTCTTCCGTGCTTCGTAGGGGTTCAAGGCCCCTCGGATTGTAGTTAAACATGCTTCCGTACCTCGGTTACGGGAGCCACCGCGGGCCAGTGCTGCTACACTGGGTCCGCTTTGATTCTGGATGGACCCGAAGACGCTCAGGTCCGCGTGTAGCTTCCGTTACATTGTCAGTGCTCACCAAGGAATCATTAATCTTTGCATACGCAAAGTCTACAAGATTCAAATGCACAGAAATTACAACTCATATGGGGGTTCTAAGCATCCTGTTCACAGAGAATCGCGCATGCGCCAACGGGCGGACTGGATGGTTCCAATCGACGACTCTATTCTCGAATACGTACGTGACGCAGGTGAGGTACCTCCTGCAGTCATCGGCCGTAATATCGACTCTCACCGGAACTACGTCGGCGTCCGCTGTCGGGAACTCTCGAACTACGGTCTCCTCTCGCGTGAGGAAGATGGTTACTACTCGCTGACTTCTCTTGGCAGCCAGTACCTTAACGAGGAACTCGACGCTGGCGAACTCGACGCCGGAGAGTGAGCACCCACCACCCTGACCCGTAAAGGGGGCGGGTGGCTGGGTGGGTGGTGAAATTGATTCTACAGGTCTCTACGTTGAACCTCATTTTTCAGTTTTCTTCGGTCATGTTCCCATTTTATGACCTTTTCACGGCTATCCACCTGCGACATACTTTCCGCGTCAGTATCTGGTGTCCCGTAGTAGCACAGGCTCACCATCCCATTTTTTTCTTTAAAGAAGAAGTCTAAGCCAGCAGACTCAAACTCCCCGTTCTGGTAGTCAACGAACATTCGAAGCTCGTCGTCACTCACATCTGTTATATCATTCATACTGCATACATTACTACGCACTAAATAAATGTAAAACCAGTGCATGTTTCACGTTATTTTACAATTCAGCAGCCCCCGTTGCAGGGTGCCGCATGCACTCTCTGTCTTCGTCGTAGTAGTCATCTACCAGCAGTATATGGTCCGCACTCTCCGGGTCCGTGATACCGTGCTCCCCGACGAAGTGACGTGCGTGCATCGTCCCGTCGCCGTGGTACGCGAAGTTACACTTCGAGCACCGCCACATCTCACCACGTCCGAGACTGTGCTGTAGTCTCGTTTCGTCGAGGATTCGCTGCACCGGCAGCTTCAGCGGAGCCATATCGACGCCACCGCCGTTCGGGGCGTGCTCCTCGCCGTCGCGGTCGATGATAGCCTCTAACTGCCACTCCGATTCCAGCGACTCGCGGCGGAACGATTCGACTGTGCAGTCGTTCTCCCCGTACATCACCGATTCCACGAAATCGGCGTGCTTCGGGTCTATCATGTTCCGCCCGAGCATCGACGCCACGGTCGGCATCTCGTCGCAGTGTTTCAACTCCTCCTCGACGCGCTTCCGTATCCTCGTTCGTGTCGTCGTCTCCCCGACCCTCACCGCCGCGGTCGCGCTCGGCCAGCGTTCGGCCAGCGTCAGCTCACGCCCAGTCTCTTCCGACTCTCCTTCGGCGTCGAGCACGTCGCTCAGTTCGTCGTCCGTGACTGGTTCAGTGAGCCGTGACTGGTCGATGTTCCATCCAGAACCGCAGCAGGCGCAGACTACATCTGGTCCGCGGCCGTCGTCCCACTCGACCGCTTCGCCGTGGGCATCGGTCTGATCCGATTCATCGGACTCTGCCCGCTGCTCGCAGGCGTCCGCGGTTATCGCCTCGGTGAGTACCTTCGACCGAGAGGACCGCCGTCGCGCTGCCGACCAGTATATCGCTCCCCACGCAAGGTACTCGATAGGCTTCTCAAGGAGTTCCTCGGTGTATCCGCCCATGTACGCCGCGAGGTACGAACCCATGTTCTCCACGTTGGCGTTCAGGGAGATACAGCCGTCAGACTCCTTCTCGTAGTCGGTTATCGTATCGTAGTCGTGTGCCGACCGACCGGCGTACTCGCACACCTCAAGGTGCTTCTCGATGACCCGTTCGAACTCCCTGCCGACGCTGTGCAGGTCGCCAGCGCGTTCTCCAAGCGGTTCAGTATCGAAGTAGACGCCCACGTGGAGATGCGTGTAGCACGCGTTCATCCCGGTTCCGTCGCCGCCCATTCCGTGCGGCTCTGCCTGGAGCCAGTAGCCCCACTGGTCGGCGTCGAGGCCGAGATGATACTCCATCGTGTTGCGCAGTGTGTCACGTACGCCGTCGTACGAAAACGAGTCGTGCAGCGCGTCGGTGTGTTCTACCGGCGAAATCCGAGTACCGTTTGGTACCGACGAAGCCGTCAGGGTGAGCATCGCGGTCGCGGGCGCGTCCCACGCTGCGACTGACTCACCGCCGCTCGGCCGCTCTCCTCCGGCCATCTGTCGCTGCAGCGCCATCGCGCGGGCGTACTGCTTCTTCGAGTATTCTTCACCCCACGCGTCCGTCAGCGGTATCTCGAACGTCTCGCCCTCTCTGTTGCCGAACCGGGCGAGTAGTCCGTCATACCGTTCGTGTGCGGTGAGGAATGCACTCAGCGCATCTGCCCACGTCGAGGCCTCTCGTCGCTGCAGTTCTGTCACCTGAAAGCCCCGCTCGTACGGCTGGTCTGGTTCGACCCACTGGTCGCGCCACTCGGCTTCCGTGACGATGCGCCGCAGCTTGCGCCCGTGGGTCTGACAGACTGGCGTCTCTGCGAGTTCCGGGTACTTCTGAACGAACTCCAACACTCGTTCGTGTACGAGTTCGTCCAGTTCACCGGTCCCGTGAGAACGGGCGTATTGAGCCTCTACAGAGTTAGTCTCCTTGGAAGGCCGAGAGGCCACCCCTTGCTGGGGCGAGTCGTGAGCACCCTCACTGCTCACACGAACCTCCGTCAGTTGAGAGGGGTTCGCCCTGCAGGTGGTGGCGGCTGTGAGCCACCGGCTCTACAGCGACGAGGTTTTCCGGTGTGTTCAGCCACGGAATCGAAATCTCGTGATGTACGTGCCACCCTACGGGAAGCGCATCAAGACCGTACTCTGCTACGAAGACCAGCCGATGGATGTAAACCGTCGCGTCGTCGCCGCCGCTCCGGCACCTAACGTACTCGTAACCCTCGCCTGTGTGGTGGAGGGTTAGAGCAGCATCATCGGTCACGCTCGCCTCCGTCAGCACGAGCAGAATCGTTCAGACGGCACTGGGCCTTACCGCCGCTCGTTTTCGGCCGACGGCCGTCGGCCTCTTGCGGCCCGGCTTCCGGGTCGAGGGGCAAGCCCTCGCTTCCGGCAGGCTCCTCCCTCCCGCGCCTCGGGGCGCTCGGCGCGGGCAAGACGGTCGTCGCCTCACCGGACCTTGCGGTGGTTTCTTTGACGGCTTGGTGTGCCCACAACAGGCTGGTGAGACGGTGGTCTCTCACCTTTTGGTCGAGCGCAGGAACACGCGCGCACCCCCGACATTCTCGGTACTTGGCCGCCTGTTCAGCATGGTCGACAAGGCAGCGCTGGTTACAGCTCGCGCATTTGTACTTGACGAGTCGCCACCAGTGCCGCCGCTCAGGAGGGTCAAAGGCTGGTGGGTCTTGGATGTAGTAGTCCGGCCCTCCGTCGTACTTCGGTTCTCTGGGACTCTTATCCCAGATTGTCATCTGGTTGGGCGAGTCGAGACGCGTTAGTGGCCGTGCGACGGGTATCTTTGGGTCGTCAGGACGCCACTGGTCCTTTGGGTCCGCGTCGAAGTCGTCACTTCTCCCTAAGGGGAACTTGCGAGAATTACCCCCGCTCTCGTCCGCAGAGCCGCTGCTCTCCGGGTTTGGAGAGTCACACACGGGGAAACACCCCCGGTGTGCTGCAGGGTCGTTTACAGCGCCGCTGCTCCTTGTTAAAACCCTGCGTTAGAATTAAGGTTAGAGTGGGGCCGGAGGGATTTGAACCCCCGATCGACTGATATCTCCGGTGTGCGCCTCGGAACTCCAGAGGGTCTTCAACACGACCGATGATCAGTCGGCCGCTCTGTATATCAGCTGGAGTGTCGTCCCGGGCGCCAAGCCTCTGGAGTCAGTCGCCATGCCGGGCTTGGCCACAGCCCCGATTTGCGTGCACTCTTTCGTATGGCGATTTTTCTTAAAGGGGTTTCGATTCTACTCGTCGCGGTCGTCGTCCGCCCAGTCGCACTCTTGGCACTTGTAGGCGGTCACGAATTCCGTAATACTCGGCATGTAGCCGACCGAGATGACGTTCTCTCCGCATTCGGGGCAGTCGAAGTCGGCGTCCTGAATCGCTTCGGCTTCCATCGGCCGCTCGCCTTCGACGAGTTCGGCCAGCGTCTCTGGAGTGACCATCCGCCCTTGTACGACGCGGTTACTCATGTCCCGACGAAACGCGCCGAGGTAAGTAAGCCCTCCGGCACTGGACCCGAGTTACGGCATCGCCACGGTCACGGTTCGCGTCCGCGGGCCGTCGCACTCGACGAGAAGGACCGACTGCCAGCGACCGAGGTCTAACTCACCGTCGACGACAGGTATCGAGACACCGTTGCCGACGAGAAGCGCGCGAAGATGCGAGTCGGCGTTTCCGTCGAGTGTGTCGTGGTCCCAGCCGTCGTCCGGAACGCTCTCGGCGAGCATCGTCTCAATATCTCCCAAGAGTCGTGACTCCGCCTCGTTGACGCAGACGCCCGTCGTCGTGTGACGCGAAAAGACGGTACAGACGCCGTCCGCGTCCGACGGGAGCGCCTTAGAGACCTGCCGAGTAACGTCGATAGCTTGGAGACGCCGGTCGGTCTGGATGTCGAAGGTTCGGCGCATACACCGCGTTCGGTGCGCAGGTGGAAAAAGACGGCTCGCGATGCGAAAAAATGAGACCCTGAACTACAGCCACGGCGCGCGTGACTCTCCCTCGCCGGGATAGCCGTATCCGGGTTCGGGCGAGTCGTCGTCCGTGTCTTCGACGACTGCGTCGTCGGCGTCGGCGACGACCGCCTCACCAGCAACGTCGCCGGCTGAGACACCGCCCGAAACGTCGTCACCACCGTCGGCGACCGCGCCATCGACCGAGTGGGATGACGGGGACTCGACTGCGGGTGCGTCGTCGAAGTCGGCACCGGCAGACGAAGCGTCGGCCGCGACGTCGGATTCGGGGTCGGCTGCCGACCCGGGGTCGAAGGCGAAAAGCGCCGTGACGCCGAGGACGCCGAGTGCGACGGGTGCCTGCGTCGGCATCAGGCCGAGGACGTCGAGCGCGAGCATGCCGAGCGCGACCGAACTCCCGAAGCGGAAGAGGTCGATGTCGACGTTGCCGCGCAGACGGGGCGCGAAGACGGCGACAGCACCGGCGAAGCCGACGCCGGTTCCGGCGGCCGCACCGGCGTTGATGAGCCGGGACGGGTCCGGGCTGACGACGAGTTCAGCGCCCGCGGGGTTGAAGCTGGCAACGAGACCGAGACCGATGATGACACTTGGTGACGGGAGATATTCGCCGACCTTCGAGGAAGCCGTCTTCGCGGCGATGGCCAGGATGACCAGCCCGGCGAAGCGGTGGAAGACCTCGAAGTTGAGTAGCGTCTCGATGGTCTCCGCGATGGCGGCCTCGGTGACCGCAATCGGGATGAGGAACGCGCCCAGGAGCAGGATAGACGTGAGCTGCTCGCGGCGCGAGCCCTCCATCTCTGCGAGGATGACGGCGACCGTCGCCGACCCACCGAAGATGAGGAGACCAGTCTGTAAGATACCCGTGACGGAGTTCAACGCCCCCGCGATGATGAGCGCGGGGAAGATTCCGTCGACGAGAGGGAGCGCCATGACGGTGGCGAGAAGCCGGGTCGCACCACCTACCTGTTGCTCTAGACGAAGGGCGACTGGGTGACGTGAGACACTCATTACGTGTTATTGGCCTTGACCATGGCCCAAGCGGCGATAAGGACGCAATTCAGACAAACGCGTACGAGAGGTTCGTACGTTTCGTCCATTGTGTCCTGGTTTGAACTCCCGTTTAAATGTCTGCCACATCGGTGTAAAGAGAATGCCGGAGTCGAGGTTCATCTGACCGGCAATACGCGATGCAACGGGACACGTGGAGTCCATACACAACGAATTTCGGACAGGAGTATTAAACGTTGTGTGGGATACGACCGCATGGAACACAGACATATTTGGCTCTTTTTTAAATGGTGGTGTGAAATCTTCGGATATTTCTCTAGTGGCCTATGATACTGTGGTACACGTTCGTGAACATGATGATTATTCACGACCGACTTGCATTACGATAGTCTGTCACACTTGCACACGAGTGAACTCATCAAGTCGCGCGAATGTAACCACCACCGTGTATATCTCGCCCGCCAGGTTTGCCAAACATCTGCACGCCTGTGCCATCTCGCAACCCTTTTGTTGCCCCCGAAACCACGCTTGATATGGCGAACGACGTTCCTGACCAAGAACCCTTCACCGAGAAGCTTCGGGTACCCGAATCCCTCACATTCGACGACGTACTGCTCCGACCCATGGAAAGTCGGGTCGAGCCAGACGACGCGGACGTCTCGACGCGCGTCTCGAAGAACGTCGAACTCAATATTCCGATTCTCTCTGCTGCGATGGACACTGTCACCGAGAGCCGGATGGCCATCGGGATGGCCCGCGAGGGCGGCCTCGGTGTTCTGCACCGCAACATGGACGCAGAGGCGATGGTCCAAGAGATAGAGCGCGTCAAGCGCGCCGACGAACTGGTCATCCGCCGCGACGACGTGGTCACGGCGCGACCCGAACAGACCATCAGCGAGGTCGACGAGATGATGGAGCGCGCCGGCGTCTCCGGTGCACCCGTCGTCGGCGAGGACGACGTCGTCCTCGGCATCATCTCCGGCACGGACATCCGCCCGTACCTCGAAGTCGGCGAGGCCGACGAAGTCCGCGAAGCCATGACTGACGAGGTCATCACGGCCACACGCGACGTGAGCGCCCGGGACGCCCTCGAACTCATGTACGACCACAAAATCGAGCGCGTCCCCATCGTCGACGACGACAGCCGACTCGTCGGCCTCGTCACGATGCAGGGCATCCTCCAGCGCCGCGAACACGAGAACGCCGCCCGCGACGATGACGGACGCCTCGTCTGTGGTGTCGCAGTCGGCCCGTTCGACGACGAGCGCGCCCAGATGGCCGACGAGGCCGGTGCGGACGTCATCTTCATCGACTGCGCCCACGCGCACAACCTCAACGTCATCGACGCCGCCCGCGAAATCAAAGAGACCGTCGAGGCCGACGTCGTCGTCGGCAACGTCGGCACGCGCGAAGCGGCCGCGGAAATCGTCGACTTCGCAGACGGTCTCAAGGTCGGTATCGGCCCCGGTTCCATCTGTACGACCCGCGTCGTTTCCGGGTCTGGTATGCCCCAGATTACGGCCGTCGCAGAAGTCGCTGACGTCGCCGCCGAGTACGACGTGCCCGTCATCGCCGACGGTGGCATCCGCTACTCCGGCGACGCCATCAAGGCCGTTGCCGCCGGTGCCGATGCCGTCATGCTCGGTTCGTACTTCGCAGGCACAGACGAGGCCCCCGGCCGCGTCATCACGATGAACGGCAAGAAGTACAAGCAGTACCGTGGCATGGGGTCCGTCGGTGCGATGCAGTCCGGCGGTGCCGACCGCTACCTCAAGGAAGACAACGAAGACGAGGAGTACGTCCCCGAGGGCGTCGAGGCCGCGACGCCGTACAAGGGGTCGCTCGCGTCTGAACTCCACCAGCTCGTCGGTGGCATGCAGTCCGGCATGGGCTACGTCGGTGCCGAGACGATTCCGGAAGTCAAAGAGCGCGCTCGCTTCGTTCGCGTCTCCGCCGCTGGCCAGACCGAAGGCCACCCCCACGACGTGATGATTACCGACGAAGCGCCGAACTACAGTCCGAGCGAGTAACCCCACGGGAACGCGTTCGCGTTCGTCACCTTTTGTTGGACTCGACGCTCAGAACGCTCTTTATTCCGCTTTCGGACCGGTCGCTATCTTCTCGGAACACCTCGGCGTTCGAAATTCCATCGAGGAACGCCATCTTCAGAAGACGACCTCCACGTCGAACTTCTTGCGCCAGCGGTAGCGACGGCCGCCCCAGACGAAGGTCCGACGCGCCAGCCCGTACAGGAAAAGCGGGACTTGGGCGAGTGCCGCGGGGTACGCCAGAAGGAACGTCCACCGAGGCTCACCGACGGCAGCGTAGAGGCCCAGTTGGAAGAGCGTCAAGAGCACGAGGGCAGGAAGCGGGAACGCGACAGCCCCAACCGAGACGAGCGTTGCGAGGAGGACCATCACGACCATCCCCTTCGGGTCGTGATAGCGAACGATTTGCGTGAATCGGACGTGCCGTTCGAGCGTGTCGCGAATCGACCCGCCGACTGGAACGCGCCGTGCGCGTCGAAGCGGCGTTACGTCGAGGTGTTCGGTGAGTATTCCGTCGTCGCTCACCGTGCGCCGAAGGTCGGCGAAGAACGCCTCGACGTCGAGGTCCGACCGCTCGAACAGCACCGCGCCACCCCAGACGATGTCGTCGGCGTAGACGCTGAGCGTCCCGCCGACCGCGTAAACCGGTTCGAGGAGCATCGAGAGCGGGTCGCGGCCGACGAAAAACGGCATCTCGGTGACCGGTCCGTGTTCCTCGTAGGCGGCGTGTAGCTTCGCCAGCCAGTCTGGTGGGTGATAGAAGTCGTCGTCCGTCCAGACGATGCGGTCGTGTTTGGCTTCGCGCATGCCCGCGATAATCGCGTTCGCCTTCCCGGAGCACCCCGCCGGTTCTCCGGCGTTCACGATTCGAACCCCGTCCGGCAGCCCACCCTCTCGGCTTGTGATGGGGTCGGACTCGTCGTCACAGACGAGTAGCAGTTCGTCCTCCGGTGTGAGTTGCTTTGCGACTTCCTCGCATGCATCTGTCCACCGAATCGTCGGAAGGAGGATGGTTGTCGCCGGTGGGTCACTCATGCATCGACTACATTATTGATTTTTTATATACATTTCCAATCGACACTATTGGGGTGAATCGTGGTCCTGACGGGATGAGCACGGCCTGTCCGTCGAACGCGGCGACTGCGACTACACTATATGTAGCGTGTGTGCGTTCTGCACGCAGCCGAAGTCATAGAGGATGATTAATAGGGAAGCATACCCTGCATCTACAGAGCGATGGATTCCGCGGAGCTGCGTACCGCGCTTCGAAACGCTGGATTATCACAGTATCAAGCGGAGGCGTACGTTGCACTTCTTCAGCTGGGGGCGGCGAGTGCGACGGAGTTAGCCGACGCGTGTGCCGTTCCAACGGCGCGAATATACGACGTTCTCCGTGACCTCGAAGCAAACGGGTATATCGAAACGTACGAACAGGACAGCCTCCACGCACGGGCGTGCAACCCAGAAACGGTTATGGAGGATCTCAAGAACAGAGCAAACCAACTCGACAAGGCGGCGTCAGAGATTGAGACGCGCTGGCAAGAGCCGGCCGTCGACCGACACATGCTGAGTATCGTCAAGCGATTCGAAACAGTGTTCGGTCGGGCCGAAGAGCTGATTCGGGACGCGACGAGCGAGGTTCAAGTCTCTGTCACGCCGGAGCAACTCGAAGCACTCAGGCCTGCGTTGTCGCGGGCGCACGAAAACGGCGCACTGGTGAAAGTCTCTCTGCACCCCGAACAGGGAGACACACTCGACTCGGTCGACAAACGATTGTTCGAGGGAGTGGCGACAGAAGTCCGCCGTCGGACACTCCCGACACCGTTTATCGCCATCGTCGACAGGACTGGAACGTGCTTCGCCCCGCACGCGAACTCGGTCAACCAATACGGGGTGCTCGTCGACGACTACACGATGACGTACGTGTTCCACTGGTACTTCCAGACGGCTCTCTGGGAGGTCTGGGACGTCATCTACTGCACGCATTCGAACGAACCACCAATTATCTACTCTGATATCCGGAACTTCGTTCAGGATGCAAAGCCGTTGCTCGACGAGGGCAAGCGCATCGTCACGAATATTGTCGGGCACGAGACAGAAAGCGGTGAGTCAGTCGAGTTCACCGGAGAGCTAACCGACCTCTATTACACGGCGGTCTCGACACCAAACGACTCACTGTCGTTTTCTGAACTTGCGGGACAGGTCTGCTTGACGGTCGAAACCGAAGACGAGACATATTCGGTCGGTGGGTGGGGTGCAGTTCTCGAAGAGGTCGAGGCGAACAGAATTACCATCGAAGTGATTTCTTGAACAGTCATCATCGCCGAAATGTATAACAACACGTAGGCCGCATATTTTGTACAAACCTGTTCAGGACACCACGACTGACAAGGGGTATTTTGATATACCACCGCACGACATTCAATTTCGTGAGTGTTCCCGGAACACCACTGAACTACCAATGAGTGATGAACAGCCACTCGTGCTCATCGTCGAAGATGAGCCGGACCTCGCCGATCTGTACGCAACCTGGCTTAGGAAAGACTACCGTGTTCGTGTCGCTTACGGTGGTCGCGAAGCCCTTGAGAAACTGGACAACGAGGTCAACGTTGTTCTCCTCGACCGTCGGATGCCCGACCTCTCGGGAGACGAGGCCCTCGCCGAAATCCGCGACCGCGGCTTCGAGTGCCGCGTCGCGATGGTGACAGCCGTCGAACCTGACTTCGACATCATCGCCATGGGCTTCGACGACTACCTCGTGAAACCGGTCTCTCGCGAGGCGTTGACTGAAACCGTCTCGAACCTCCTGTTGCGAAACGACTACGATACAGGGATTCAGGACCTCTTTTCTCTCGCGTCCAAGAAAGCCCTGCTCGAATCAGAGAAAGACGAAGCGACGCTCAAAGACAACGAGGAGTACCAAGAACTCACCGCGCAGCTGAACGAACTGCGCGCTGAGTTAGACGAAACACTTGGACAACTTGACGATACCAAAGGGGTCACGGCAGTGTACCGAGACATCGGTGAGTCGTCTGACTCCCAAGATTCGTAGACCGGTCGACGCGATAACGATCCGGGAACTGTTCCGCGGCTTTTTCCTTTCAATCATCGACAACAGAGAGATTAGCCAACTATTCCTCGTTTAATGTGTTATTGATGCTACTTAATTAAGTTAATTATATATCAGAATTACACGAAAATTTATATTTTGTAGTCGCTCCTCGGTGTGAGTGCAATGTCCGACAACACCAACTCGATGGTTTCGTACCTTCGTCAGAATCCGCGAATGATGGGCGTCCTGTTCACGCTCACCCTCCTGCTGTCGCAAGCAGGTAGTGCGGCAGCAGGAGGGAGTGCAAGTGTCATTTACGGTCCGTAACTAAGTCAAAAACCCTTCATCCCAGTGTATCGAGTCGTCGTAGATGATTGGCATATTCTCTAGAGAGAGAAAGTCACGCAGCTCATCCTGTGTCATTTTGACATTATTTATTCGCTGAGACCCCAGATAGTAGCTGTTATTATCTGGGAATGCGGGACGAATCAGAGACCCAAGACCACACCGAGAGGTTGGATACACTTGATACGAAAGGTGATACGCATCATTATCTACTTGGGTTACTTCGCATAGGACCGCAGTTCCATTTTCAGTTTGCACGACAGAGATTCCACCATCACCAACAACACCGTATTGGTGTGCAACATCACTGTCTTTTCGGACGACATCAAGAGAAGTCTGCAGTGGGAATCCAGTGTTCAACAATCGCGCAAGCGTTCGACCCACGCCGACCGCTTGACTGTTGATAACGTCGCTGAACGTGACGATACCACCGATAGCTCCTGCTTCGACGAGCGCTAGTCCCTGGTCATACGACTGACAAGCGTTGAGGAAGAACGCCCCGGTTCCGACGTGGTCTAGCGTCTCGGCGTCGACCTTCCCATCACGGCATTGGAAGCCCTCGCCGTCGATATGACCGATATAGTGCAGGAAGTCAGTTGGTTCTGCAAGGACCGAGCGTAACTCGTCGCGAGAGAGGTCGTAGTGGGCGTCGACGTCGAACGCGAGTTCCTCGCGTGACCCGTACACCTCGTCGACGACGTCGCTTTCGGCCAACATCTCCTGGTCGTTGCAGACGACGGTTATACCGATGTCACCGTCTGCTGGTTTGCGCTGGAGTCTGTTCTGATACGCCGCCGGTGTCGTCTTACTCGCGCCGACGGGCGTTCCGTCGCTAATCCACGCCTGTTCGACCGAGTCGGTCGATTGCGGCTTGACGTAGGTCTCTCGTCCGGTCGTCGCCCCCGTACTCCGCACGATATCGTCTCGAAGGAAGTCGTCTACGGCCGACGCCTCGACTTCCGAGTGAGGGACTTCCGTGCCGTCTGGTGTTCGAACCACGGCCAAGTCGTTCGTCACGAAGGGAAGCAGTTCGACGTTGTCGGGTTGGGGGGCAACGTGTGTGGTCAGCTTCCACTCGGGAACGAGGTCCTTGATTTGCTCGTATGGGACGTCGAAATAGGCCTTGAGTTGCTCTCCAAGCGGTGCGTCGTACAGTGCCTCGGCATCGATGTCGAGGCGAGACTCGACCACTTCGCGTTCGTGCAGGTCGACGGCGTAGATTCCCTCCGTTCGGACGACGCAGTCGAGGAAAAACGTCTGTTTGAGCGCGCGTGCAACGTCGTCTTCGAACGCGCGCGGACCATCGAACTCGTGAACGAAACCGCTGTCAGTGACGAGTCGCGGTCGAGGCCCCGAGACGAGTTCGGCACCGAGATAGTACGCGAGCGGTGCCACGACGAAGATATGTCGTAGGTCCGGCGGGATTTCGAGTCGGATGCCGGTGTCGGCGGCGTGCATCCCCTCCGGAATATCGAGTTCGTCTCCGAGTTCCAAAAGCGGCGGATGGCCCCTGAGTGTGGGGTAGGACCGCTCGACGCTCGTCGTCTTGAGTGCCGAACTGAACGCCGAGACGGCTTTCATCACGTCTGCCGGGTCGTCCGTCGTCGTGATAGTCGCGGCCGGCGACTCGTGCGACGAGCGAGCACCGACCAGAACACCCTGCGATTCGTCGAGAGAGATGCTCGTCTCCAGCGGTTTGGCATCGATAGTGAACGGACCGTCGACTTTGAGATACGTCTTCACGGGCCCGAACAGTTCGAGACTGTACGTTCCCGGTCCGAACTGCTCGGCGCGGCGCTGGTCGACCTGTGCAAGCATCGAGCCAGCATCGTCGCGAACGCAGACGACCGTGTTGGCAGCGATGTCGATGCGGTCGGTTTCGATGCAGACTGCGGCGTCTGTCGGGAACCAAAATCGGGTCTCGTCTACCGGTTTGGGAGTGACTGGTGCGGGCGTTTCCAACCTGAATTGATGTCGTTCAATTTGGTCTCGAACGAGTAGGCCAGCACTGTCTGACGGGAGTGAAAACCCAACCTCCAGGCCCACGGAGGCGTCGGACCCTTCACCCAGACCGGACTGTTCCATTGTTAGTATATGTCGTGATTCGAGTGAAAAGCGTATTGGTAGGGCGAGTTTCAGGGTTCGAGGACGAACCAGCCGGACGATACGTCGACGGTGTTGAGGTGCCACCGCTGCTTGGCTTCGGTCCCATCGACGGTTAGCTCGACGACAGCGTCGAAAAGCGGTTCCAGTGTTCTGTTGACCACGTCGTCTCGTTCGCCGGGGGACCACACGTGAATCATCCCCTTTCTCGAACGAACGTGCGTCGTCAGCACGTGCAAGAACCGAAAGACGTGCTCTTTGTCGTATTCTTCGAGCAGTGTTGGAAGGCAGTCGAATGCGACGCGAAGTTCGGCCGGGTCGAGGCCGTTTGCGAGTCTGTCGAATTCCGTGATGTCTGTCGTAATCTCGGCACCGAGTTGGCCCATCTCGCCAGTGACGCGCCGTTCACAGGAATCAGAGATTAGCGACGGTTCGTGCGGGGTGGCTGCGGCTGTCCCGCGAGCGAGTGCCGTATACCGAATCGTCCGGGTACACTCTGTAGAGCGTTCGATGGACGGGTCGAGACGATTCTCCACCGATGTCGTACTGTTCAACACGAGGAGACGGCGTCGCGACTCGTCGGGGGCCCCGAGCATCTGTTTCGAGGCCCTCGCGTACAGTTCAGTCGGGACGGAACCAACGACAAGAAGTGCACTTCCGCGTTGTTTGAGTGCTTCTAACCCGAGTTGGAACTCGGACTTCTTGTCGGCGATAGTCGTCTCCGTATTTCCTCCCGACGCCATTCATGTTGGTTGACGAAACCATATTTAATAATACTTTGCGTGTTGGTCTCTCGAACAATGGTGGCAACTAACACAATTCTTGCAGCGACCTCTGCACGCTAACATTGACCACGACCCGAGATAGTGTGACCGCTGAGTTCCCAGACCGATAGTACGACGAGAGTCTCGCGTTTTCCTTCGGGTACTGTCGCTTCTCCTGTGTCCGTCGCCTACGTCGTTTACGTCGCTTCCCGGACCGTCAACACCGGCACAGATGCTTGTCTGACGACACGTTCGGTCACGCTTCCGAGCAATACACGTTCGATACCCGTCCGTCCGTGGGTGGCCATCACGATGACGTCGATGTCGTGGTCGGTGGCGTACTCAAGTATCGTCTCGTGTGGCGACCCCCTCTCGACGACACCCACCGCGTCGATGTCGCGTTCGTGTGCTCGATTGACGATGCCATCGACGAGTTTCTGACCTTCATTTTCGAGTCCTGCGAGGACTTCGCCGCCAACGATGCCGCCCACGCCGTCGTGTTCGGTGTCTGCGACGAATAGCACGTGGACGGTCGCGTCGTACATCTCTGCGAAGCCGAACACGTGAGGAATCGCTTGCTCAGACGCAGGACTCCCATCGACTGGAAGCAGTATCTCGTCGTACATACCAGAACGTACGTGCCCGAAGAGTGTCAACCCTTCGCACACGGGGGATTATCGGATGCCGAAGCCGAGTTAGACTCTGTAACGGCGGCCTCGATGAGATATCTGTGACGTACGTCCCGACTATGTGCCTGTGACGTACGCCTCGATGCGGTTCATCGCCACGCGAAGTTCCTTCATGCTCGTCGCGTAGGAGACGCGGAGATGGCCCTCACCGCCGGAGCCGAAGACGCTCCCCGGCACGAGAGCGACGTTCTGCTCTTCGAGGAGACCTTCGGCGAACGCTTCGTCGTCGCCGTCGGGAACCTCGGGGAAGACGTAGAACGCGCCTTTCGCTTCGAAGCAGTCCATGCCCATCTCTTCGAACCGGGCGAGAACGAACCGGCGGCGGCGGTCGTACTCGCTTACCATCTCCTCGACGGCGTCGTCACAGGACCGCAACGCTTCGAGCGCGGCGTACTGCGCGGTCGTCGGAGCCGACAGCATCGCGTACTGGTGGACCTTGTTCATCGCGTCGATAGCCTCCGGCGGTCCCATGGCGTACCCGAGACGCAGGCCGGTCATCGCGTACGCCTTCGAAAAGCCGTTGAACACGATGGTTCGCTCGCGCATGCCCGGGTGGGTCGCGATGGAGGCGTGGTCGTCTTCGTACCGGAGGTCGGCGTAGATTTCGTCCGAGAGGACGATGAGGTCGTGCTCCCGGACGAACTCGGCGACGTCGGCCAGTTCGTCGTCGGTCATCACCGCGCCGGTCGGATTGTTCGGATAGCAGAGCACCAACACGTCGGCCTCGTCGGCACCGGCGGCTTCCAGCGCCTCGGGCGTCAGTTTGAACTCGTCTTCCGCGTGGGTCGGCACCGGAAGTGGCTCGCCACCGGCGAAGAGTGCCCCCGGCGTGTACGAGATGTACGACGGTTGTGGGATGGCGACGACGTCGCCCTGGTCGACGAACGCCCGGAAGGCGAGGTCGACCGCTTCGCTCGCGCCGGTCGTGACGATAATCTCGTCTTCGGGGTCGTACTCCTGTCCGTAGCGAGTGACGCGCTCCGAGATGGCTTCACGGAGTTCGCGCATCCCACGGTTGGACGTGTACGAGGTTTTGCCGCGTTCGAGCGAGTCGATGGCCGCAGTTCGGGCGGCCCACGGGGCCGAGAAGTCCGGTTCGCCGACACCGAGAGAGATGACGTCGTCTACTTCCTCGGCGAGTTCGAAGAACCGCCGGATTCCAGACGGTGGCACCTGTTCGACGCGCTCCGAGAGGTGGTCGCCGAACGTCATGGTGACACTGAGAGACGGTCGTCGTCGTCGCCGTCACCGAGTTCGATGCCCTCCTCCTTGTAGGAGTCCATCACGAAGTGCGTCACCGTCTTGGTGACTTCCGGGATGGGGGCGATGCGCTCGGAGACGAAGTTCGACACGTCGTGCATCGACTCGCCTTCGACCTCGATAAAGAAGTCGTAGTCGCCGGAGACGAGTCTGAGCGTGGCGACTTCGGGGAATCGCGCGATTCGGGTCGCAATCTCTTCGTATCCCGTCTCGCGGTCGAGTTCGACGTCGACTTCGACTTGCGCGCGGACGTGCTCGTCCGCGACGCGGTCCCAGTCCACGACGGCCTGGTAGCCCCGGACGACCCCGTCGGCTTCGAGTTCGTCGAGCGCTGCTGCCACTGCCTCGGCGTCTGCGCCCAGTTGTCGGGCAATGTCGTCTACACTCTCGCGAGCATCGCGACGCAGCAGGTCGAGCAGTGACCGCTTGTCCATGGCCACTCCGTTGCAGGCATCATTGAAATGGTTTACCCAAGCAAGCGGGCGAGTAGTGATAACTAATTGTCCCTTCCGAGAATGTTATATGTTGCCATAGTTGTGTCCACACCCCCCCGAGCGGCCTGCGGAAAACCTATCCATCTCCTGCGAGAAACGTTTCAACTATGGAGACAGAATTCGATTGGCTGACCCTCGACGAGGAGGAGGAAGTCCTCTGGGCGGACACACCGCATCCGTACAGTCTCGTCCCCGCGCTTATCGTGGGTGTGCCACTCTCGCTGGTTATCATCGGTATCCCGCTTCTCGTGGGGTCGTATCTCTCGTTCAAGAATACGAACTACGTCGTCACAACCGAGGCGCTCTACAAGAAGACGGGCGTCCTCTCTCGGAGCGTCCAGCGCATCGAATTCGACAAAGTCCAGGATACGTCCTACAGCCAGACGTTCTTCGGCGCGCAGTTCGGCTACGGAACCGTCGATATCAGCACCGCCGGCGGAAGCGGCGTGGAGATGAGTTTCCAGAACGTGGCCGAACCACAGTCGCTACAGAGTCTGGTCAACGAGCGACTCAAGCGCGGTCGGAGCGGCGACGCCGGCTCGAAGGGGAAAGAAGCCGTTCTCGACGACATCGTCACCGAACTCCGTGCAATTCGAGAAGCAATCGAAGGCGACGCCAGCCAGTCGGTCGAGGGCGACGCCAGCCACGCGATGGGCACCTCATCCGGTACGTCACCGACCGAAACGGGCGAGCACGATTTCGACCTGACGTCAGACTCGACATCCGACTCGACGTCTGATTCGGCACCCAACTCACCACCCGATTCGAACACGGGCCAGCCTGATTCGAACTCGGACCAGACCGGAAGCTCACCGGACCCACTGGAGCCGACCGAATTCGAGTTCGACGCGTCGGTGACTGACGACCGATGAGCGACATCGAGTGGCTCGGCGAGACGGACGAGGCCGTCGTTTGGGATGGCCGCCCGCGCATCCAGACAGTCATCCCCGCGGTCGTCGCCGCCGTGGTCATCCTCGCAGGCGCTGCCCTCGTCGCCGTGCAGGTGAACCAACCGCTCTTCGCTCTGGTCGGCGTCCTCGGAGTCGTCGCGCCGGTCTGGTCGTACCTCCGGGTGGTCAACACTCGCTACGTCGTCACCACTGAAGCCCTCTACAAGAAGACGGGCGTCCTCTCCCGGAACGTCCGGCGCGTCTCGCTCGACCGCATCCAAAACAGCATGCTGTCCCAGGACATCACCGGGTCGCTGTTTGGCTACGGCACTATCTCGGCCGAAGCGGCCGGCGGTGGCGCGATTCGCTTCCAGAAGGTCAACGACCCACACGAGGTCCGAGCCGAAATCGACCGACACCTCGACCGCGACGAGATTCCGGGGACGGTCGAACAGTGGACTGCCGTGCTCGAAGAAGTTCGGGCGCTCCGCGCGGCAGTCGAATAGTCTCCAGACCGCCCCTCTGACTGCTCGAACGCTGTTCAGACGGTTGGGAGCAAGATGGTCACGATGTTCCCCTGCGGTTCGTTTTCGTCGAACTCTAACATCCCGCCCGACTGCCGAACGATTAAATTGACCAGCCACAGCCCGAGTCCGCTCCCGTGGTACAGCGGTTCTATCTCCTCTTCTCGCGTCAGCACCTTCCGCTCCATCTCGGGGATTCGTGGACCGTCGTCGACGACACGAATCTCGACGACAGCGTCCCTGTGACTCACGAGGAGCGCCACGTTCGCCGCCGTCTGTCCCGAGTGGACGACCGCATTTTCGAGGAGTTCCTCGATGGCTTCTCCGATGGCCTGTGTCGCATCGACACGACAGTCGTCTGGTTGGTCGGCCGTGACGGTCGCATTGGGGTGTCGTTGTCGAACCCGAGAGACGACCGAGTCCACGACGGACCCGACGTCGATGACGTCGTCCGCCGGCGGGTCCGCGAGGAACGTCGTGATTCGACGCCACTTCTGTGCCGTATCGAGCAGTCGCCGACTCGTGTCGAGAATCGTCTGGGCGTTGCAGTCGGGACACTCCGCCGACGATTCGAGAATCATCTCGGCGGAGCCTTGAACGAGATTCAGGTCGTTCCGCAGGTTGTGTCGAAGGACGCGGTCGATGACTTTCATCTGCTGGAGTCGGTCCTCGCGTTCCGAGACGTCTCGAATGACGCCGACGAACCCGAGTGTCGTCCCGTCAGTGTCGTTGCGTCTGACGATAGTCATCTCGGCCGGGAACACCTGCCCGGAGCGCTTCTGGCACTGTGCCGTGACAGTGATGTGCTTGTCAGAGTTTTCCGCGAGTCGCTGACCGACCTCGCGGAACTCCGCCTCGCTCGCGTAGATGACTCGAACTGACACCCCGAGTACATCGTCGAGTTCGTACCCGAAGAGGTCGGTGAACGCGGGGTTGCCGTCGACGATTGTCCGGTCGGCGTCGGCGACGAGAATGGTGTCTCGGATGCTGTTAAAGAGTGATTGATACCGGCGCTTCCGTACTTGTATCTCTCGTTCGCGGGCTTTCCGGGTGGTGATGTCCATGACGACGCCGATAGCGCGTACTGGCTCGCCGGTGGAATCGTACTCTAGTTCCCCCCGTTCGCGGACCCACCTCGTCTCGCCGTCGACCACGATTCGGTGTTCGATATCGTATGGGTCGCCATCGAGGGCGGCGTTCCACTCCGCTTCGACCTCGCTTCGGTCGTCGGGATGGACTCGACTCAGAAACCGCTCGAACGTCATCGACGTGTTCTGAGGAACCCCGAAGATTCGATAGCAGTTCTTCGACCAGTGAAATGAATCTTCACGGAGGTCCAGGTGCCAACTCCCGATGTCGGCAATCTCCTGGGCTTGGTCGAAGTGTATCTGGCGCTCTTTGGGAGTGTCCATGACTAGTCGCCGCGTGGCTGCTTCGAAGTTCCGGACATCCAGCAGTAATACTTTTCGGGGGAATCATCTATTTTGATAACAGTCTGCGGCGGCGCGGGGCGTCGTCGCTGCCGTTTTTGTCGTTTCTAGGTCAAGTTTAGGACGGGCGTGCAGTAATGGCGCGCCCGCGGAAACGGTCGCTCGACGGAGGGCCGCTACCCAAGCCCGCCAACTGCTCGCTACTCAATCGTCCGCAGGGCTCGCTGACGGGTGCTCGGACTGCGGCGAGGCATCCCCAGCGAACCCGATACCAGCCACCACGAAGGCGAACAACACCAGTGGCGAGAGGTAGCCGAACAGGTAGTACGGTGCGTACGAGAGCGTCGCAACCCCGAGAACGCCGGACATGTACGCGCCACCAGCGTGCCACGGGAACAGCGCGCCGGTCGGCGTCCCGGCGGATTCGATTGCCTGCGAGAGGTCCGAGTTGTCGAGTCCGAACTCGTCGTAGGTGTTGCGGAGCGTCATGCCGGGGACGACGATGCTCATGTACTGTTGAGCGGTCAGCGCGTTGGTCAGGATTGCGGAGACACCGGTCGCAGCCACCAGCGACCCGGTGTTTTTCACGCCCTGTTCGAGGCGGTGGGCGAGGACGGCGAGGACGCCCGTCTGTTCGAGGAGGCCGCCGAGCGTCAGTGCTGCGACGACGATGGCGATTGTCCACGCGGACCCGGAGACACCGCCGGACGCGAGCAGGCTGTTGACGAGTTCAGAGCCCGTTTCCGGGGACGTTCCGCTCATGAAGACCTGCCACGCGTCGACGAAGGACGCGCCCTGCACGAGAATGCTCGTGAAGGCACCTGCGAACGCCCCCGCGAGAAGGACAGTCAGTGCGGGGAAACCGGCGGCGGCGAGGCCGAACGTGACGACGAGCGGGAGGAACGCGAGGAGCGTGATGTCGTAGGTGGATGCGAGCGCGGCTTGGATGTCGGCGATTTGGCCCGCGGGGATGGTACCGGAAACGCCCAGTCCGAGTACGGCAAACCCGGCGACAGAGAGGCCGAACGCGACGAGCGTCCCAGTCCGCATCGCGCGGATGTGGTCGTAGAGGTCGGTGTTGGTGACGGCCGCCGCGAGGTTCGTCGTGTCCGAGAGCGGCGACTGCTTGTCACCTGCGTACGCGCCGGTGAGGATAGCACCGGCAGTCATCGGTTCGGGAACGCCGAGTCCCGAGCCGATGCCGATGAAGGCGACGCCGAGTGTTCCGACCGCCGTCCACGACGACCCGATTGCGAACGTGGCGACACCGACGAGCAGGGCGGTCGCCGGGAGGAACACTTGCGGAGAAAGCAGGTCGAGTCCGTAGGCCATCAGCGTCGGAATCGTCCCCGCGGCGACCCACGTCGCGACGACGCCGTAGATAGTAAACAGGATGAGGAGTGCTTGCAGCCCCATCGAGAGACTGCGGTCGATACCGGCGTAGAGGTCGTCCCAGGAGTAGCCCCAGACGTATCGGCCGAGAAGCCCGACGAGCGCGATACTCCAGATGAGTGGGATGTGAGGGTCGAGCTTCAACAGCGCCGACCCGATGCCGAGGAACAAGACGAGCCCGACGACCGGGACGAGCGCCTGTGCAAAACTCGGGCGCGTCTCGGGTTCGAGGTCGTCGTACGACCGCGGCGTGTATCTGTCAGTTACCATCGTAGCTCAGAGAATTACCTTAGAGCATAAAATGTTGTCGTAATATGAATCAAGTGCATTGTTATGCATTGTCGTATTCTAATCTGACAACTAAATGCGTGTCAAGCATATTTGATTCCATAGGCGGAGTAAACTGTTCGGATTTCGGGAACGTGTCACTCAGAGGGAAAGCTCCTTCACAGAAGCGTGCCACGACTCCCGCATGGTCCTCGAAGAGTTCTTCTTATTTCCGCTGGGGCTGGTCGCCCTGCTCGGGGCTATACCCCTCGTCATCCTCTACTTCCTGCGGCCGGAGCCGGTTCGTCGCACGCTCCCGACGTTTCGGTTCCTCGCAGATTCGGCGGGGCGAAACGCATCGAATCCGATATTTGACAGACTTCTCCGAAGTGTTCTCTTGCTCGTGCAACTGTTGGCTATCGTGGCGCTGGTTGGCTCGCTCGCGACTCCGTACGTGCTCGTGCCGGAGTCGGAGACCGCCTCCGAGACAGTGCTCGTCGTCGACGCCAGCGCGAGTATGGGGGTCTCGGACGGCGGTGGAACGCGCTTTCAGCGGGCACTCGATGCCGCCCGCGACGAGGTGAGCGGCACGACGTCGGTGGTCGTCTCCGGACCGACCGATAGTGTCGCGCTCCGCCGCGGTAGCGCAACCGACGCACGGGCGACCCTCGACGGACTCTCCGTGACTGCCGCGTCGGGCGACCTCAGAGCGGCAATCACGACTGCCGCGGCAGTCGCCGGAAAAGACGCTCGAATCGTGGTCCTCAGCGACTTCGCGGACGACTCGCCGTGGCAGGATGCAGTCCGTGAGGCGCGCGCCCGAGACATCGTCGTCGAACTGCGTCAGTTCGCAGGCGGTGGCGACGCGAACGTTGGTATCGTCGACCGACGTTTCTCCGGGAAGAACGTCACGGTGACGGTGAAGAACTACGGCGACGCCGAGGTGACGCGAACGGTGTCGCTTTCGGGGACCTCCCGACAGGTCACACTCGGCGCGGGCGACGTGGGAACGGCCACGTTCCCGGTTCCGTCGGGTGGCGGCCAAGTCTCTCTCTCACCGGGTGACGACTTCTCGACCGACGACCAACTGGCAATCGCCGCGCCGACGGACGAGTCTATCGACGTGCTCGTCCTCACCAACGACGAGAACCGGTTCCTCACGGCCGCACTCTCTGTCATTCCCGAAGTGACGCTGACGGTCGATAACCCGCCGACGAGCGTCACCCCGGACTACGACGTCATCGTCTACAGCAACGTCAACAAAGAACGCATCCTCAGAGGGAACATCGACGCGGGACGTGAGGTCGTCGAAGACGGTGGGGGCGTCGCGATACAGGCCCAGTCGGAACTGCCTGACTACGGGAACTTACTCTTGGTCGAATCGGAGGGCATGAAAGCGAACCCGACTATCGGCACCGTCTCGGACCACGAACTCACTCGGGATATCACGTTCCCACCGCCGAACAAGTACCACGTCGGCCAGTTGCGAGAGGGGAGCGCACACGTCACGGCAGAAGATGGGTCGCCCCTCGTCGCCACCGCTGACCGAGGTGCAGGCCGGATTCTGTACTACGGCTTTATGCAAGACGACTCCGCGTTCAAATACAACTACCAGTACCCGGTCTTCTGGAAACGGGCGGTGTTCCACCTCGCCGGGCGGCCGACACTGGCCGAACTGAACCGACAGACCGGCGGGACACTCACAGTCGGACCGAACCAGTCGGTACAGACGCCGAGTGGGACCGCGACCGGTCCGGAGGTCCTACTCGACGAGTCCGGCTTCTACAGCGCGGGTGAGAACACGTACGCTGTCGGCCTGCTCAGCGAGTCTGAATCGGACGTCGCCGCCGAGTCGCTCGACGACCAAGAGCGGTCGTCGGCCGCTCCGACGCGGGTCGAAGAACGGCTGGTTCCCGACCCGCTGACCGAGTGGGCCGCGCTGGTCGCACTCGCAATCACGTTCGTCGAACTCGCGTACCTCCGAAAGCGGGGTGACCTCTGATGGCTGTGCTTCCGCTCCTCGCGTGGACGACAGAGATTGCTGGCCGCACGCTCGGCCTCGAACGGCCGCTGTTCCTGCTCGTGATTCCAGTGGCGGTCATCCTCGCCTGGGGCATCATCTTCAGGCGCACGGCGGGAACTGCGGGTGAACGGTCTCGCCGGTTGCTCCTCGCCTCGCGCATCCTCGTCATCGTCTTCCTCGTCGTCGCCGCGGCAGGACCGTACACTATCGAAACCAGACAGACCGAGGGCGAACCCCACGTGACGCTTCTGGTGGACGAATCCGACAGTATGGCCGTCTCACCCGACGTGGCGTCGGGGCTCGCCAGCCGAATCGAAGACGAAGGAGTCCCAGCGACTGTCTCGACGGTCGCACAGGGTGACGAATCCCCGCTCGGCAACGCGCTCGCGGCGAACACGCGGCCCGATGGCACTGTCGTCCTGCTATCGGATGGTCGCGTGACGAGCGGGCGCACCCTCGCCTCCGCGACCGAGTTGGCTCGGAGTATGAACGCGACGGTGAGTGCCGTCGCTCCCGAACCGGACTCTGCCGAGCAGTACGTCTCGCTCAACGGCCCGGCGAAGACGAGCGTCGGCGTCGAAAACGCCTTCCTCGCGCAGGTCGGCGGGGTCTCACCGGACGAGACCCAGAGCGTCGAACTCGTCGTCGAAGTCGACGGACAGGAGATTCGGCGTGAGACGGTCGCATCGCCCGGCTCGGTCGAGTTCACGCAGACGTTCGACACCGTCGGCACGTACCAACTGACCGCGCGCATCGACGCCGACGACCAGTTCGACACCAACGACGTCTTCCACAAGACGGTTCGCGTCGTCGAACCGCCGAAGGTGCTGTACGTCTCGCGGGGGTCGTACCCCTTCCGCGACTACCTCTCGGAGTTGTACGATTTAGAGGTCGCAGAGGAGGTTCCTGACGACCTCTCGCCGTACCACGCTGTCGTCTTGCAGGATATGCACGCCCGTGACGTCGGCAACGTCGACGCGCTCCAGCGATTCGTCATCGACGGCGGCGGACTACTCGTCGCAGGCGGTGCGAACTCCTTCGAGAACGGAGCCTACAAAGGGTCACAACTCGCGTCGACCCTCCCCGTCACGACCGGCGAGAGCACCGGCCAAAGTACGAATCTCGTCTTCGCAATCGACGTCTCCGGCAGCGCGGAGTCGGGAATGCGCGTCCAGAAGGCCGTCGCACTCGACGCGCTCGACCAACTCGGCGACGACAACAAGGTCGGCATCGTCGGGTTCAACTACCGCGCCTACGAGGTCGCTCCGCTTCGCCCGCTCGGTCCGAACCGTGAATCGACGGCCGACCTCATCCGTCGTCTCTCCTCGGGTGGGGCGACGGACATCGCCGTCGGACTCGATGGAGCGTCACAACTCCTCGACGACCAGCGCGGGACGATTATCCTCATCAGTGACGGTCACGACCGATTCGAAGATGCGTCGGTCATCGCGGAGCAACTCGGTCGCGAGGGCGTCCGCGTCGTGACTATCGGCACCGGACCGAACCCGAACGAACAGACCCTGCGCTCGATTGCGCAAGCCTCCGGTGGCAACTACTTGCGCGCCGACGAAACGAGCCGACTCAGAATCCTCTTCGGCGGCGCAAACAGGCAGTACGCGGGGAGCGGATTGACTATCGTCGACCAGAACGATTTCGTCACCTCCGGCGTGAAGCTGACCGCGAACCCCGGAAACACCAACGACGTCTCTATCCGAAGCGGTGCGAACTTCCTCGTCGCGTCGGACGACGGAACGCCCGCCGTGGCGTCGTGGCGGTACGGACTCGGGCGGGTTGCAACCATCACGACCTACGGGGCTGACGGCTCGCTCGATGGCCTGCTCAGCCGCCCCGACTCGCTGTTACTCACGAAGTCCACGAATTACGTCGTCGGCGACCCGGACCGGAAGGCCACCGGCGTCACCACCGTCGGTGACACTCGTGTCGGGACGCCCGTAACGGTCGTCTATCGCGGCGAGTCCCGACCGAGCGGCGGAAACCTCACGTTCTCGTCGGTCAACCCCGGCGTCTACCACGCGACTGCCACGCCGACCGAGCAAGGCTTCCACAGCGTGCTCGACACGTCGTTCGCTGCGAACTACCCAGCCGAGTACGCCGGGTTCGGGCTATCGCCACAGCTCAAAGCCGCCGTCTCCGACACCGGCGGGCAACTGTACTCGCCGAACCAGGCAGCCGAAATAGCCACGTCCGCTCGCGACAATGCATCCGGTGTGCGACCCGTACGCGACGACTGGGCGAGGGCGTTCGTCCTCGCAGCGTTCCTCCTCTACCTCGGCGAGGTGCTCCTCCGGCGAGTTCAAGTGTATCGGGGCCGAACGCGAAGTGAAGGTGGATTGAT
Source organism: Haloferax larsenii (assembly GCF_024730625.1). NCBI lineage: Archaea > Methanobacteriati > Methanobacteriota > Halobacteria > Halobacteriales > Haloferacaceae > Haloferax > Haloferax larsenii. Next base: position 2,113,244 of record NZ_CP078063.1, on the reverse strand, counting down.
ATGAGTTTCATCGGCCGGTCCCTGAACCTCAGTCTCGTTGCCCTCGTCGTCCTTCTGACGACCGGGACAGTCGGGGCAACGATGTATTATCAACACTCTGTCGACTCTCTCGACCAGCAGAACGACCAGCTTCGGGACCGAAACGAGGCGCTCGAATCGGAACTCTCGCAGACGCGCGAAAACCTCTCTGCAGTCAGGACAGACCTCAGAGAGTTAAACGAGAGTCTCTCTCGAACGCGGGGTGACGTCTCGCAGGTCTCGAAAGACCTCGAAGAGACCGAAGAACAGCTCGAATCGTCCAGACAAGAGCTGTCGACGACGGAAGAGGAACTCTTCGAGACCAAAGACGAACTCCTGCAAGCACGGGCTGAACTCCGTGACGCCCGCGGCAGTATCGAACAGCTTCAGGCGGATAAAAACAAGTTACAGAACCGCATCAACGACCTCGAAGCGGGCAACGAAGACCTCTCCGAGACGAACGAGAAACTCAACGAGCAAATCGACGACCTCGAAGTCGAAATCAACCAACTCGAAGACCAAATCGACGACCTCCAAGACGACCTCGACACCGCCTGTGCCGAAATCGAGGGTGACAAACCGGATGTGTGTACGTAATGCCATCTGACGACTCCACACCCGACGAAGCCGACAGCGCTCCCGCGAGTGACGAACACGCGTCTGCGTCTGACTCGTCGGCGGACGACCTCTCGACGCAGATGAACGGGGCCGTTCGGGCCGTCCGTCGGGAGGCGAAGAAAGCGGCCATCGTTCCGAGTGTCGCCGACGGTGCGGTCGCGGCGCTTCTGACTAACGTCGCGCTCCGAACCATCCGCATCTCGGCGCTTCCGACCGAACTCTCGCTCGCTCGCGTTCCCGGCATCGACTCCGCCGTCTCGATTCACCCTGCCGTTCCGATTGCCCTCCTCGTCGGCGTCCTCGTCGCGCTCGGCGAGTACGCGTTTCGGATGCGACGGCCACCGGTCGAGCAGTTCGAGTCGGTGAACCCAGAGGTGTCCGAGGCGCTCCGGACGGCACGGGACACGCTCGACGACGACAGCGACTCTCGAATGGTCGTCGCACTCTACGAAGACGTGCTTTCGCGGTTACGCTCGGCTTCTTCTGTGGAGTTGCTTCCGACTCGCCGCGTCGCTCTCACGGTGGTCGTCGTCATCGCGCTCTCGGCGGCGAGTATTCACGTCGCCATCGCCGACATCGAAGTGGCGGGAATCAACGGTGGGGACGGCCAACTCGCCGACAGCGACAGAGACGGGAGCTACCGCCAGAGCGAACTGGAAAACGGAAGTTCGATTCTTGGAGACCCCGAAGACGTCTCGGCGGGGTCCGACGAACTGAACGCGACGCTCGGCGGGACCGGTCAAGGAGACGACTCTCCGTCGTCGTCGGCGACAGCGTACGACTCGACGGGGTACAGTAGCGACGCCGACGTCGAGAGCCAGCGCGCGGGCTATCTCGCCGACGACACCCTCGACGATGCTGCACTGATTCGCGACTACACGCTCAAGATACGCGACCAAGACGATGAGTGACGAACAAGACTGGAATTGGGATACCCCCGACGACACCGACGTACAGACAGGAACCGACACGTCCGCGACCTCGGGCGTGGCGCTCTCGGAGATGAGTCTCGAAGACCTCCAATCGAGCGTCGCGGCCGTCAAATCAGAGGTCGGAAAGCGAATCATCGGCCAACACGAGGTCGTCGAGCGACTGCTCGTCTGTATCCTCTGTGACGGGAACGCACTGCTCGAATCGAACCCCGGACTCGGGAAGACGACGCTCGTCAGAGCACTGACCGAGGCGACGGACCTCCAGTTCTCTCGCATCCAGAACACGCCGGACTTGATGCCGTCTGACATCACCGGCACCGAGATTATCCGCGAGACGTCCGACGGCCGCGAGTTCGTCTTCGAACGCGGCCCCATCTTCGCGAACGTCGTCCTCGCCGACGAGATAAACCGGGCGACACCGAAGACGCAGGCCGCCCTGCTCGAAGCGATGCAGGAAAAGCAGGTCACTGCCGCGGGCGAAACGTACCAACTCCCGAAACCGTTCTTCGTCCTCGCGACGCAGAACCCTATCGACCAAGGCGGGACCTACCCGCTTCCGGAGGCGCAGACCGACCGCTTCCTGATGAAGATTCTCGTCACCTACCCGGAGTTCGACGAGGAGCGAACCATCGTCCAGCAGTACGCCGAAGGCGGGACTGTCCCCGAAATCGAACGCGTCCTCCCTCGGAAGCACTTGCTGGCGGCACAGCAACTCGTCCGGCAGGTCCCTATCGCCGACGACATCCGCGACAGAGCCATCGAACTGGTCAGAAAGACGCGCAACGACGACGCCATCGAGTTCGGAGCCAGTCCCCGCGCGAGCATGGCGCTCGTCCTCGCGGCCAAGGCGCGCGCGTTCATCCACGGCCGCACCCACGTCTCGTGGGAGGACGTGGCCGAGATGGCACCACCGGTCATCCGCCACCGCATCATCCTCGACTTCCGCGCCGAACGTGAGGGACTCACGCCCGACGACGCCATCCAGCGCCTGATCGAATGATAGACCCCGGCTTCCTCGACGAACTCGACCGGTTCGACACCTCGCTGAAGCGACTGTCGAACGCGCAACTCCAAGGCGAGCAGCAATCCCAAGACGTTGGCGAGGGGCTGACCTTCAGCGACCACCGCCGGTACGTCGCCGGCGACGACCCGCGTCTCATCGACTGGAAAGTCTACGCTCGCACCGAGGAACTGTTCATCAAGCGCTACGAGGCGGAGCGAAACCTGACCGTTCACGTCCTCCTCGACGCCACGGCCTCGATGGACTTCGGCGAGGGAGAGACGCACAAGTTCGAATATGCGGCGAAGCTCGGTCTCGGGTTCTGCCACCTCACGTCCGAAGAGAACAACGACTTCAGGTTCTCGCTCGTCGGGGACTCGGCGGAGCGAATCGACACCGGCGGGTCGAGCCGAGGGGAGATACTGCGTCTCGTCGACCACCTCAACGAGACAACCCCGTCAGGTGACGGCGACGTTCAGACGGCACTGGAATCGTACGCCGACACCATCCACTCGCGGTCGCTCGTCCTCGTCGTCACCGACGCGCTGTTCGACGTCGACGACGTGGCCGCGGGTCTCGCCGCGCTCGCCCGCAACGACGTGCTCGTCGCACAAGTGTTGACGCCGGAAGAACTCGGCCCCGAAGCCGCCGGCGACGCCGTCTTCGAAGACCCCGAATCCGACGAGACACAGCGCGTCTACTTCGGCGGGTCGGCCGCACAGCGGTACGACGAGCGCCTCCAGCGTCACATCGAGGACGTAGACGACCGATGCCGGTCGCTCGGCGTCGAACACGAACTTGTGAACACGGGGGCGGACTTCTTCGACACCTTCGCGAGCCTCTGGTTGGGGATGCAAGTCGGCCAGGAACGAGCGAGACGGTAAGACTCGGCGGTCGGTATCACCGCGGACGAGTCACTTTTTACTGCCGCAAGCGACCACTCTCCCGTGACAGAGACGCAGGGAAAGCGAGTCGTCGGCCTCGTCGCCGGGTCGCACGTCGTCAACCACGCCTATCTGGTCGCGCTCGCACCCGTCATCGGCACCGTCGCTGGCGAGTTCGACGTGAGCATCGCGGCCATCGGCCTCGCAATCGGCGTCCAGGGGGCCGTCGTGACGCTCCTGCAACTCCCCTTCGGCTACCTCTCGGACACCCGAAGCCGAACGCTCGTGTTCGCCATCTCGCTCGTGGTCGGGACGCTCGGTATCGTCGCCACCGCGCTCGCGCCCACGTACGAGTGGCTGCTCGTCTCTCAGGCGCTCCTCGGCGTCGGTATCGCGGGCCACCATCCCGCCCACTACCCGCTTCTCGCGGCGGCGACTGCGGAAGCGAATCGCGGCCGCGCCTACTCGATTCACGCGCTCGGCGGGTCAATCGGCTTTGCCGCACCCTACGCCATCGCCGCGGCCACCGACGCGGCCGGGTTGGAGTGGCGCTGGGTCATCGGTATCGTCGCCATTCTCGGCGGTGCATATGCGCTTGTTGCACTCCCAGTCGCTCGCACGCTTCGCCCCGAAGTCGCAAAGCCAGCGCCCGAAGACCGCCCCGACTCGCGGCCGACGCTGGCAGGCGTTCGGCAGGGTGCGCGTGGTCTCGTCTCCTCGTCGGGGCTGCTGGGACTCGCGCTCCTCTCGTTTCTGACCTCGGCGGCTGCGTGGTGTATTCGGACGTACTCACCGCAACTCCTCTCCGTAGCCTACCCACTCGACCCCGGGACGGCGAACCTCCTCGTCTCGGGCATGCTCGTGACTGGTGCGGGGACTATCTTACTCGGCGGCGCGCTCACGGACCGCATCGGTCCCGGAAACGTCGCACTCGGTGGCTACGCGGCCCTCGGAATTCTCGCCGCGGTGCTGGCGACCGGCGCGCTCCCGCTCGTCTTGCTCGTCCTCGTCTTACCCTTCAGCGGGACGATTAGCGTCTCGCGGCCCGCGCGCTCGACGCTCGCAGACCGGCTCTCGGAGCGTTCGGACCTCGGCAAGACGTTCGCCGTCGTGACAATCGGTATCTCTCTCGGCGGCGCGGTCGCACCGCCGGCGTTCGGCGCGCTCATCGACCTCGCGAGTGTTCGTGTCGCTTTCGGGGTCGTCGCGGTCCTCGGGTTCGTCTCGCTGGGACTGACGTGGTGGCTACTGGGCCGCGTGGATGGGTCGGCGCGTGACCCACACGTCGCGACGAGTGACTAATCGGCCACTGGTACCGCGATAGGCACCTAACCGGCGTTCTCACGAGGGCGCTCGCTGCGACTCATGAGGACGCCGATTGCGACGCCGAGGACGACCCCGATACCGGCCCCGAGCGTGTCGAACACGAAGAGACCGATGCCGCCGAAGACGATTGCGGGGACGAAGACCGCGACTGGCGAGACAGTTTCGGGCACGAACACCACTATTGTTTAACCACTGATAGTTTTTGACTTCTGAGTCCGTCGCAAGTTAACCTGAACGACACCGTTCGTTGAATTCTCTCTGGACGTTCGTGACAGCAACAATTCATTACTAAGTCGTCACCGGTCGTCTCTCAGCATGGGGGGAGTAGAGATGTCAGCAACGACCGAACAGGAGCAACAGAACCGAGAGACAGCGCTTCGGATTGCCGAAGAGTTGTGGAACAAAGGGAACTACGACATCGTCGACGAGATGTACGACCCGTTGGCCGAAACGCACGCCGTGACCGAGCCAGATGGGTTAGTCGGGACGCAGGACGTCAAGGACTGGGCGAAGAAGTACCACGACGCGTTCTCCGATTTCCACATCGAAGTCTTCGACGTGATTGCGAGAGACGAGTTCGTCTACGGCCGCTACCGACTCACGGGGACCCACGACGGAACGCTCGAAAGTCCGCAAGGAGACATTCCCGCGACGAACCGGAAAATCGACACCTGGGGGATGTTCGAAGTCCGCTTCGAGGGCGGCCTCGTCGTCGAGCAGTGGAACAGCGCAGACACGATGGACATGATGGAACAACTCGGCACGCTGTCCGGATAACCGAGTATCCGTCGTCGACTATTTTTGGAAAAGGGGAGTGACGGTCGCTTACCCGGACCACTCGCCGCCGACGTCGTCTGCGACGGCGTCGCGCCACATGCCGAATCCTTGTTGGCAGATTGGGCTCTCGTCGAGGTGGTCAATGAATCCTGCTCCTTCGCTCTCCAGTTGTGCGAGGCAAAACGGGCAGCGGGTCGGGTCGTCCCACGTGTGTGCGGTGACCGAGGGGGATACTTCCTGGGACATGTCTACCTATACACCACAATACTTGATAAACGTTTCCTACATCTCAAAATTCGCTCTACTAGTTCAAATTCTGAATGGTATTACTACGACCTAGTAAACTCTCACCACGACTCGACACAATTTGCTACAGCGTCACGCTCGTTTCGGCGAATCGTAACCCTATACCCCACGGAGACCCCGTACCCGAACGGTGATTATTCAGTGAACTATCTCTCGTGGGCTGTCATCGCACTCGGTGCGTACTCGCTCGTCGCACCGCTGATGAAGGTCGCGACGACCGGGCAAGGGAAGATTCCGAGCGACGTGGCCGCCCTCGTCGCGAACGGTATCCTCGTCACCGCCACGCTCGGCGTCATCGTCGTCTCCGGGCAGAACGTCTCCGACTCTATCGTCAGTTCGAAACTCCCCTACGTCGTCTTCGCCGGTATCTGTCTGGCGGTCGGTATCCTCTCGTACTACCGGGCGCTCGCGCTCGGTCCCGTGTCCATCGTCGCCCCTGTCTTCGGGATGTTCCTCGCCGTCTCCTCGGTCGTGGGTATCGTCGCACTCGGCGAACCCGTCACGGCGCGAAAAGTCGCAGGCATCGCGTTCGCCGTCATCGCCGTTTTTCTCGTCTCTGTCGAGTGATTCGGGCGGACACACCGTCGGGGGTGGGGCCAACGGCTTTAGTCTCCTGAGTTCCAATCCCGTGGTATGGTCTTGATGGAATCCGATTCGGAACTGGAACACGGCGACGAAGCACCCGACTTCGAACTCCCTGGTGCCGACGGCGAGACGTACTCACTCGACTCGTTTGCCGACTCCGACGCGCTCCTCGTCGTGTTCACGTGCAACCACTGCCCGTACGCGAAAGCGAAGTTCGACGAACTGAACTATCTCGCCGACGCGTACGACGACCTCGCGGTCGTCGGCATCAACCCGAACGACGACGAGGACTACCCGGACGACTCGTTCGAACGGATGCAGGAACTCGTCGCCGACGACACCATCGACTACACCGCGTACCTCCGCGACGAGAGTCAGGATGTGGCGAGAGCCTACGGCGCGGTCTGTACGCCCGACCCGTTCCTCTTCGAGAACACCGGTGACGCGTTCGAACTCGTGTTCCACTCCCGTATCGACGACGCGATGAGTCCCGACGACGAAGTGACCGACTACGAGATGCGCGACGCGGTCGAAGCGGTCCTCGCCGGTGACGACATTCCCGTCGAAGCGTACCCGTCACAGGGCTGTTCTATCAAGTGGACCGAAAACTGAGACGAAACTGAAGAGAAGAGAGCCTGACGACTTTCGCTACTCGTCGCCGAGAAGCGCCTCGCGGGCGTTCTCGACTGCGGCTTCCTTTTTCGCCGGGTACGCCTCGACTTTGGCCCGGAGGGTGAGTCCGTTCCCGCGCCGCGGTTCTCCCTTGAATGCGGCCTGCTTGTCGAGTCGGAGGAAGAACTCGGTGTTGTCGGTCACGCGGTCGTCCAGTTCGTCCAGCAGTCCCTCGAAGTCGGGGAGGTCGCGAATCTTCGAGAGCACGTAGCGCACCTCGTCGGCGCGCTCGACTCGCGCGGAGAAGACGATGATGCGGTCGCCGTGGTGTCCGGTGCTCTCCATTCGCTCTATCTCGAAGTCCTCGGGGAGGAACGTCCGGAGGGCCGCCTCGACCCGTTTGTCGTCTTCCGTCTCGTAGCAGAACGTGCGGAGGTCTATGTAGTGAAAGGGAACGCGTGCCATCGTGTGTGTTCGTATGTAGAAATGTCGCGGGTGAGGCGGTGCGGAAGGTTACTCTTCGTCTGCTTCGGCGTCTTCGGCGTCTCCGGCTTCGCCGGCGGCGACGAGCTGGTCCTGCGGGATGCCGACTTCCTGTCCCTCGTCGAAGCTGATGGTGTAGGTCGGCTCGCCGAACATGCTCTCGATGACCTGCGTGACCGTCCCGGTTTCGCCGTCGAACTCGCTGTGTTTGTCGTGCAGAACGACCTTGTCGTCCTTCTCGAAGCTCATACTCCTCACTTCCGCGTCACCGAATAAAAGAACGATGATTGCCCACGGCGACCCGCCCCGGCGACGCTAGTCGCTGCCTTCCGTCTCGTCATCCTCGGCTTCGGGCATCTCCTCACCCCAGAATCCGGGATACTTCTCGACCCAGAGGTCTCCCAGCACGAGCGTTTGACACGATAGTCGGACGCCGAGTTGCCCGTCGTGCGGCGGGAAGTTCAGACGCCAGCCCTCCATCTTCGTCCGGTGAGTGACCGGGCCTTCGACGGAGACCGCACACGTCCCACAACAGCCGACACCCCGGCAGTTGGCCCACGACGCGTTCCCGTTGTACGGTGACTCCCCGGCCTCGCGGAGGACGTCCCGGAGGACTGCACCGCGGTCACATTCGATTTCGCGCCCGCGGAAGTGGACGGTTGGCACGACTGCAGAGATGCGACGAGCGCGTTAAGACGTGTCGTTCTCGACAGCAGGCTCCAGCGTGTCGTTCTCGGCGTCTGACTCGAACGCGTCGGTTTCGGCAGCCGACTCGACGCCAACGACAGACCTCGGTGGGCCTAAGTACGGGACACCCTTCACAACGGCTATGCAACAGACCCGACGCAGGTTCCTCGCAGCAACGGCCGGGGCGGCGGTGCTCGGTACCGCCGGGTGCCTCGGTAACGGTGGTGACAGCCAGAGCGACGGAGAAGACCCAATCGCTTCGCTCGGCTGCAGCATCGAGGAGCGCGAGCCAGTCGATTCCCTCCCGACACCCACGATGGGCCCCGACGACGCGCCTGTCGTCGTCGATGCGTGGGAAGACTTCGCCTGTCCTCACTGTGCGACCTTCTCGCTGGAGGTTCTTCCGCAGGTCGAGTCCGAGTACGTCGCCGACGGCGTCGTCCAGTACCGACACCACGACTTCCCGCTCCCGGTCAAAGAGTGGTGGTCGTGGAAAGGTGCCTCCGCCGCCCGCGCGGCACAGGACGAAGCCGACGACGAGACGTTCTTCGCCTTCGCGCACACGCTGTTCGAGAATCAATCGACGTTCGGTGGCAACGACACCCAAGCGTCCCTCTCGACGCTTCGGGACCTCGCCAACGACGCCGGTCTCGACGGGTGTTCGGTCGCCGCCGCTGCCTCCCGCGACCGCTATCGGCCACTCCTCGAATCCCAACGAACAGACGCCGTAGAGAACCGTGGCTTCCAGGGCACGCCGGCAGTCCTCGTGAACGGCGAGCAGGTCCCCCCGCGATGGGAAGACCTAAAATCCGCCATCGAGAACGCCCGATAAGCCGAATTCGAGACACACACCATCTCTGAAGCGCGATTCGTGCACGACACCAGCGGTTCTTTAGGGGGAAACGAACTAGCCATGCGTATGAACGCGACGCGATTGGCGATGCCGAGACGCCGAGGTGATGGCCCGTGAGACGCCGTCGATACCTCGGCGCACTCGCGGGCGTCGGTCTCTCGGGAATCGCCGGGTGTCTCGGCGGCGGTTCGCCCGGCGGAACCGACGATACTGCCGGTTCCACTGACACGGCCGAAACGGCCACTGAGTCCACCGAGTCCGCCGCCAGTGGTGACCTCCCGTTAGTCGTCGATACCATCGACGCACAGGGGTCCGAAGCGGGCGAGGTCAGTGTCCCAGTCGCGGGGACGCCGACCATCCTCGACCTCTTCGCCACGTGGTGTGCGCCGTGTGTCGCGCAGATGGAGTCGCTTCGGACGCTCCACGACGAGTTCGGCGACGACGTGGCCTTCGTCTCGGTTACGAACGAACGACTCGGCGGCGGCCTCACCATGGACGATATCCGGTCGTGGTGGGCCGACCACGACGGCAACTGGACCGTCGGCCACGACCCCGAGAGCGAACTCATGCGTGCTGTACGCGCAAACGGTCTTCCGTACCTCGTCGTCTTCGACGAGAACGGCACCAAAACGTGGACGCACCGCGGACTCGCCAGCGAGTCGAACATCCGGGAGGCGCTCGAGGACGTGCGCTGATGCTCGGTCTCGACCCCGCTTTCGCCGGGACGCTCGCGTTCGCGGTGGGCGCGGGTGTCACGACGTTCTTCGCCCCATGCGCCTACCCGCTGCTTCCGGGCTACGTCGGCTACTACCTCTCGCGTGAGGAGGCCGACCTCGGCGGGGCCGTGGTTCGCGGGGGTGTCGCCTCGCTCGCGGCGCTCGTCGTCCTCGCCGCCATCGCCGGCGTTCTCGTCCTCGTCGGGCAGCAAATCGCCTCTCGAATCGCCCTCTTCGAGCCAATCGTCGGCGCGGCGCTCGTCGTCTTCGGTGTCCTCCTGTACACTGGTCGAGCGCCGAACCTCCACGTCGTCCTACCCCAGTACCGGTCTTCAGTCGCCGGGTTCGGCATCTTCGGGGCGGTGTACGGTCTCGCTGCGGCGGGCTGCGTCGTCCCTATCTTCTTCGGCGTCGTCGCCCAGTCGCTCGCGCTGCCGACGCCACAGGCCGTGATTTCGCTCGGCGCGTACGCGCTGGCGGCGGCGCTCCCCCTCGCTGTCGTGACCGTACTGGCCGCTCTCGGAAGCGGTCGAATCAGGTCGCTGTCGCAGTACATCGGGTCGGTGCAGAAAGTCGCCGCCGTCGTGATGGTGCTGGCCGGTGGCTGGCAGATTTGGCTGGCGCTGTCGTTCTTGGGATACGTTTGAATCGGGTCGTCTCGGAGGAGTTCAGGCGTCAGGCATCGGCGCGTCGCCCGTCGGCGTCGGCAACGCCCGAATCTCCCGCGGCGGCACGAGGAAGTTCCCGCGGTGCTTGACGAAGATGTACTCCAAAATCCCGTTGTTCACCCGCTGGCGGATGGTCGGAATGTCGGTGAGGTCGGTGCCGTTCATCGCCTCGCGGACCGCCTCGAAGTCCGAGATTCCGCGCTGAAGCGAGGGGAAGTGCAGGCTGGCGACGCCGTCGTCTGCCGACTCGAAGTGACGCCGGAGGAGTTTGACGTTTCCATCCTCGTCGCGGTTGGCGCGGGCCGCTTTCTGGGCGTGGCCGACGTGGCCGAACTCTTCGGCGTCGTCGCGGATGCGGTCGACCATGTCGTCGATACCGCTGTCGTCGCCGAGGTTCGCACCGATTCCGTCGACCAGTTCGCCCTCGGCGTGCCCGGGCGAGAACAACTTCATCACGCGGTGGTACCGGTCTTCTTCGTCGTACCAGTCGGAGAGTCGCTGCCGGACGTTGGCGACGTGTTTCGTCGTGCCGCCCGCGAACGGCCCGTCGTCGAGCGTGACGTAGTCCTCCGTGGCCTGATTCTTGGCGAAACCGGCTTTGAAGCCCATGAACAGCGGCGACGCCTTCGGGACGGGGTTGCCGTCAGGGATACCGTTCACGTCCGACTGGTGTTTCGCCGGCAGGCCGGAGCCGACGAACCCGGTGCGTCTGGCAGCGACCGAAAAGACGCCCGAGAGGTCGGTGTCGACCGCGACACCGTTTGCCTCGTCCACCTCGCCCGTGAGCGCCTGCTCTGCTTCCAAGACGACGTCCGCTCTGTCGGATGCGAGGTGGACGAGTGCGTCCTGTCGGTCGAATTCGGGCGTCTCGAACGGTGAGAGGGCTCGCGGTTCGGGTAAGTCGAGGGACTCTGGGAGTGGCTCGTCGAAGCGAGAGAAGTACCGCGGCGAGTAGGCGACAGACCAGAGCAGTCCGTCGTGGCTTCGTTCGTATGCGCGGTCGAGCACGCGGAAGGCGTTCTCGGTGGTCTCACGCTCCGATTTCGTCGGCGGGCCGTCGCCGTCGAGAGTCAGATAGAGCAGAATCTGATGGGACGGAATCTCGACGTTTCCGTATTCGTCGGTCCGACACGCGTCGTTCCAGGCGTGCTGTCGAGTCGGGAGGGCGGCGGGGTCGTCGGTTCCCGACGGGACCGGTTCGTCGGGTGCCCTGTCGAGGCACGCTGAAAGCGCCGCTGCACCGCCTGCTGCGACGGCGGCTTTCAGGAACGCTCTGCGGGATGACTCCCCATCGAACATACCCTGCATTTGGCCCTCGAAAGCAAGTGGGTTCTGGTGTGCGCCTGAAATTGGTTCGCCTCTCGAATCCAAACCGACGGCGTGGCGTTCGAAACGCACACCAAACGGCATTTAGCTCTCGGACCGATAACGTCGGTAATGAATCGACGAACCTACCTCCGCACCGTGGGCACTGGTGCGGCAATCGGGCTCGCCGGCTGTCTGGGCGGCGGCGGAAACCCGAACGTCTCGCTTTCGAAACCCGACCGCGAAAACGACGTGACGAGCGAGCAACTCCCGTACCCCGCGTGGGGACAGCAGGTTCCTGACGTCACGCTCCGAGACCCACTCAGTGGGACCGACGTGGCCGTCCGCGACATCGACGTGCCGCACTTCCACACGTTCTTTTTCACCAACTGCATGACCGTCTGTCCGGTCCTCATCAGCGCCCTTCGCGAGGTTCAGATTCACTCCGTCTCCGAAGGCTACGCCGACAAGGTCGGCTTCTACCCGATTACGTTCGACCCCGCACGCGACGACGCGGCCGCCTTCCGCAAGGAAGCAGACGAGATGAACGTCGACATGGACGCTGGCAACTGGCACTTCCTCCGCGCCGAAGACGAAGCCGAGACGAAGTCGGTCGTCGAAGAGCAGTTCGGCGTCTTCTTCGAGCAGAACGAACCGATGGAAGACGGGAACTACATGTTCACCCACCTCGGTCTCGTCATGCTCGTCAACGGTGACGGCTACGTCGAGCGCACCTACCGCGGGAACGAACCGGACGAACAGACGCTCATCGACGACCTGACTGCGCTTCGGGAGGCGTGATGCGACGGCGTCGGTTCCTCGCGGCCACAGGGACTGCCGCAACGTTCGGACTCTCCGGGTGTCTGGCGGAACTCGGACGTATCTACACGTCGAACGAACCGCCGGTGCTGTCGAATCGCCCCGCCGAACCGTACATCCCGACCCACGTCGAGGGGATGAAGATGGTCGGCACCGCCGACGCGGGCGACTACCGCGTGGGGGTCTTCTACGGCTACCCGCATCGCTTCTGGGTGTTGGACGACGAAGACGGCGACTTCGGAACCGACCTGACTCGTCCCGCCCGAAGCGACGATGTCCACCTCATGGCGACGGTCTGGGACCCCGAAACGGGCGTCGTCGTCCCCGATACCGGGCTATCGGTCGAACTCTTTCAGGACGGCTCGCTCGTGGGCGAGGAGGTCATCTACTCGATGCTCTCCCAACAGATGGGCTTTCACTACGGCGCGAACTTCGGACTCGACGGCGACGGGACCTACGAGGTCCGCGTCAGCGTCGGGGCGGCGACGCTGAACCTGTTCGGCGAGTTGGACGGGAAGTTCCAATCCGCCGCGGCCGCGCGTCTCGACTTCGAGTTCAGTGCCCGAGAAAGAAACGACATCCCATTCACTCGGCTCGACGAGAAAGAAGGCGACCGCGGTGCAGCCAAGCCGATGCAGATGGAGACGACGCCGCTCGGGCGCGCCCCTGAGCCGCTACCCGGAGACCCACTCGGAAGCGGGGTCGCAAGCGACCTCCGTCTGGTCGGGACTTCTCTCTCGGAGCCTCGGTTCGGCGACGACGCCTACCTCGCTGTCTCGGCGCAGACGCCGTACAACAAGCTGGTCGTCCCGCGAACCGGTCTCTCTGCGACTGTCTCCGGCGGGGGGCACGTCCGATTCGATGGCGACCTCGAACCCGGACTCGACCCTGAACTCGGGTTCCACTACGGCGCGACCGTTCCCGAACTCTCGCCCGAAGACGACATCGAACTCTCGGTGGACGTGCCACCGCAGGTCGCCCGTCACGAAGGGTACGAAACGGCCTTCTTGGAGTTCGACACGACCACCTTGTCGTAGCCTCTCCCGTCGTCCCACGTAGACAGGTCTATTTTCGCCGAGGACGACCCTCCCGGTATGGAAGTGACGCGTCGTGACCGACTGGCGCTCGCGCTCGCCGTCTGGGGCGTGCTCGTCTCGCAGGTGTTCCTCTATCCGGGCGTCGCCGACCTCGTCACGGCGCTCGGTGGTAAGGGTGACCTCACCGGTGGGATGCTCTTTCTGGTCGCCGAGTTCGCCGCGTTCGTCGCGTTCGCGAGCCTCTGGGGTGCCCTGTCCGACACGCTCGGCAGACGCACGCCGCTCATCGTCGCCGGCGCACTCGGCGGTGCAGCGAGCTATCTCACGCTCGCCACGCTACCGAGTCTTGGTGCGCCGTTCGTCGTCGCGCTCGGCGTCCGTCTCGTCGGCGGGGCGATGACCATCGGCGCGTTCTCGCTGGCAATCACGATGCTCGCAGACCTCACTGGCGGTAACGGTCGAAACATGGGTGCGGCCGGTATCGCCATCGGACTGGGCGCTGCACTCGGCTCCGTCGTGGGCGGTCGGCTTTCGACGTTCGACCCGCTTGCACCGCTGTACGCCGCCGCGGCCGTCCTCGTCGCGGTCGCGATTCTCGTCACGACCGTCACCGACCGCGCTCCCGACACCACACGGGTCAAGTTCGGAACGATTCTGCGCCGTCTCGCGGCGAAGCCCGTCTTCGGAATCCCCTTCGCCTTCGGCTTTATCGACCGGATGACGGCCGGGTTCTTCTCGCTCGTCGGCGTCTTCTACTTCCGCCAGGAGTTCGGCGTCGACGCCGCCCTCGCGGGCGGGATTCTCGCGCTCTTTTTCGTCCCGTTCGCCCTCTTGCAGTACCCGATGGGCGCGCTCTCGGACCGAATCGGCCGGTTCATCCCGGTCGTCGGCGGGTCGGTGCTGTTCGGCCTCTCTATCGTCGGTGTCGGCGTCGCACCGACACTCCTCCCCGCCGCGGCCGCGATGCTCGTCGTCGGCGTCTTCGGGGCGATGGTCGCGCCCGCGACGATGGCGCTCGTCACCGACCTCGCCGAACCGGGCGAGCGCGGGGCCGCACTCGGCGGGTTCAACGTCTTCGGCAGTCTGGGATTCCTCGCCGGGTTCATCATCGGCGGGAGCGTCGCAGAAGTGGTCGGCTACTTTGAGTCGTTTCTCGTCGTCGGACTCGCGGAGGTCGCAATCGCGCTCGTCGCGTTCCGTGCGGTCCGCCGACTCGACCCCGAGCAGTCGGCTCAGACGCTGTCGAGTGCCGACTGAATCTCGGCTTCGACGACGCGCCACGTCGCCCGCAGAAAGACGATGACCGCGAGGCCGACGCCCGCGAGGACGTACGCGAAGAAGAGCCCGACGAAAATCTCGTTGCCGGTGCGGTGGGGAACTGTCACCGAGAACTCGCCGAGTCGAAGGGTGAACGCGACGATACCGGCGACGAAGAACGCGAGCATCAGTTCGAGCATCCGCCAGAACGACTCCATCTCGACGCCGCCGTGACCGGTGAGAAACCGGACGATTCGACGGGACGCCGCGAACAGCGAGGTGCCGGTGAGAACGAGGATGGTGGCCGCCGCTGCCGAGAATCCGATGTCAGAAAGCGGAATCGAGGGGACGAGCGGTGAGACGAGCGTCAGCCCGACGCTCGCGAGGACGACTGCCGAGAGAAGTACCTCGGTGACGAACAGGGCAGTCCCCACGTCGGAACGCACCTCGCGGACGAGTCGGCTGTGCACGACTTTCCCTCTCGGCACGGCGCAAAGTGTCTTACCCTCTTCGGGACCGAGTCGGGGCCAAACGCGGACGCCGGGGCCGAACGCGGACGGCGGAACCGACTCAGTCGTGGCCGGAGACGCGAACCGGCTGGTACGGTTCTTCGAGGTACTCGATATCGGAGTCCGAGAGGGTGATGTCGAGGGCTTCGACGGCGTCTTCGAGGTGTTCGATACTCGTCGTGCCGACGATGGGCGCATCGACCCAGTCCTTGTGGAGTACCCACGAGAGAGCGATTTGCGCCATCTTCACGCCCTTCTCGTCGGCGAGTTCCTGCACGCGCTCGTTCACTTCGCGGCCGTTGCCTTCGAAGTACGGGTGGCCCTTGGCGAGTTCGTCGGTCTCGCCGCGTGTCGTCGCGTCGAATTCGTCGTGGGGGCGCGTGAGGTACCCGCGAGCCAGCGGCGACCACGGCATGACGCCCACGCCCTGTTTCTCACAGAGGGGCAGCATCTCGCGTTCTTCCTCGCGATACAGCAGGTTGTAGTGGTTCTGCATGGTCGCAAAGCGGTCCAGTCCGAGCGAGTCGGCGGTGTACTGCGCTTCTGCGAACTGGTGTGCCCACATCGACGACGCGCCGATGTACCGCGTCTTCCCCCGGCGAATCGCGTCGTCGAGGGCGCGCATCGTCGTCTCGATGGGCGTGTCGTCATCCCAGCGGTGGATTTGCAGGAGGTCGAGCGTGTCCATCCCGAGTCGGTCGAGCGAGTTGTCGAGTTCCTGCTCGATGGCTTTCCGCGAGAGGCCGCCGGAGTTCGGGTCGTCGTCGTCCATCTGGAAGTACACCTTCGAGGCGACGACCATCTCGTCGCGGCGGCCCTCCAGTGCCTTCCCGAGGATGCGTTCGGACTCGCCGTCGGAGTACATGTTGGCGGTGTCGAAGAAGTTGATTCCGAGGTCGATAGCGCGGTCGACGAGTTCGAGACCCGCCTCCTCGTCGAGGACCCACTCGCGCCAGTCCGACGTGCCGAAGCTCATACAGCCGAGACAGATGCGCGAGACTTCCATGCCGGTGTTCCCGAGCGTCGTGTACTCCATGCACTCGGTGTCGTGAGGAACGGGCAAAAAGGTGGACGAACCGGCATCTCCGGAGGACGACCGACCGTCAGGAAGTGTGGATGATTCTCGGGGTTTGAGTCCCGAGAATTTGGTTTATGGTGTCTCCATTCGTATCATCGAACCGAGGCGTAGCCTCGGTGATTCCGATGTTCAATACACGACAACTAGTCGCCGTCTTCCTCGCGGTCCTCGTACTGGGGTCCGTCGCGGGAGTGGCGACCGCACAACAGGGACCGTCCGCCGGCGGTGCCGTGGTCATCGACGAGGGTGAGACCTACACGGGTGACCTCGAAGCAGTCGGCGGCTCGGTCGTCATCGCGGGCACAGTAACTGGAGACGTCTCGGTCACGTCGGGGAGTGTCGTCGTGACCGAAACGGGTGAGATTGGCGGCACGCTCGACGGCGTCGCCGGTAGCGTCACTATCGAAGGGATGGTCGGCAACGACGTGAGCATCGCCGCGGGCGCGATTCTGGTTCGTGACTCCGCCGTCGTCGACGGCGAGATGGAAGCCGCAGGTGGCGACGTTCGTATCGACGGCACCATCGCCGGTGACGTGCGTGTGGGTGCCGAGGAACTCGTCGTCGGTCCGAACGCCGATATCGGCGGCGCACTCGAATACGATGCTGCGACGGCGACCATCGACTCCGACGCGGCTATCGCCGGTGGAGCGACTCGCGTCGACGACATCGGATTCTCGGGTCCGACCATCTTCGGCGCTCCGTTCCAAGACGGTGGGTTCGAGGCACCAGTCATCCCGCAGTGGGTGTTCTCTGGCTACTGGCTCCTCGCCAACCTCGTCCTCGGGGCTATCGTCGTCCTCGTCGCACCGCAGTTCGCCCAGCGCGTGACCGGCCTCGGAACCAAGAAGGCCGTCCGAAGTGGTGGAACGGGACTGCTCCTGGTCGTCGCAGTACCAATCGTCCTGCTGTTGTTACTGCTGACGGTTATCGGGATTCCGCTCTCGTTCGCCGGAGGCGTGGGCTTCCTCCTCGCGCTCTGGGTGGCGAGCATCTACGGGGCGCTCGTCCTCGGGACGTGGCTCCTGTCGCTCGCCGACTACGCGAATCGCTGGGTGGCGCTCGCGCTCGGCCTGTTCGTCCTTGCCGTACTCGACTTTGTCCCGCTCGGTGGTATCGTCGAGTTCGTCGTCGTGCTGGTCGGGCTCGGTGCGTTCGCACTCGCAATCCGCGGTGAGTCCGGTGACGAGGGTGACGACGGTATGAGCGCCACGGACGAAGGCCCGCAAGAAGGCACACCCATGGCCTGACCGCGGTGCGGTCACCCGCCAAATACCGGACGAACAATTATTATGGATGTCTCTGTCTGGTGAGACATGGCAATCGATTACGAAGACGAGTTGGAGTCGTTCGAGTGGGACATCCCGGAGGGGTACAACATCCCTGCGGTCATCGAATCGCACGCCGACTCTTTCGGTGACCGTGTCGCACTGAAGTTCCGTGACGACGAGGGAGGGCGGACAGAACGGACGTACGAAGACCTTCGCCGCGACATGAATCGATTCGCCAACGCCCTCGAATCGCTTGGCGTCGACAAGGGCGACCGCGTCATTCACCTGCTTCCGCGCGACCCCGACGTGTTCGCGATTCAACTCGGCGCACTGAAGCGCGGCGCACTACTCGTGCCGAGTTCCTCGATGCTCAAGCCGAAAGACATCGAGTTCCGCGCCAACGACTGCAAGGCGACGACGGCGGTCGTCCACGAAGAACTGGTCGAGATGGTCGACGAGGTGCGCGACGAGACGCCACTGGAGAACTTCATCTCGCTCGGCGGCGCGCCCGAGGGCTGGACAGACTTCGACAGCCTCGTCGCGGACGAATCGACCGAACACGACGGCCCGGAGCTGAACGCCGAAGACCCGATGTCTATCAACTACACCTCGGGGACGACGGGCCAGCCAAAGCCGGTTCGTCATCGCCACCGTTGGATGCGCTGTTTCGAACTCGTCAACGCACCCTACTGGTGGGGAGTCACCGCAGACGACGACCTCTCGGACGAACTCCTCTGGGCGACGACCGGAACCGGCTGGGCGAAGTGGTTCTGGAGTCCGGTCGGTGTGGGCCTGACCACCGGCGCGACGCAGTTCGTCTACCGCGGCGACTTCGAACCCGACACGTTCCTCGAACTCATGGAAGACGAGGGCGTCACGCGTCTCTGCGCCGTGCCGACCC
Organism: Haloferax larsenii; assembly: GCF_024730625.1. Lineage (NCBI taxonomy): Archaea > Methanobacteriati > Methanobacteriota > Halobacteria > Halobacteriales > Haloferacaceae > Haloferax > Haloferax larsenii. The sequence continues at coordinate 2,094,605 of NZ_CP078063.1, read as the reverse complement.
AGTATCGGATGTTCGCCCAGCGCGACCTCGCCTCCTACGACCTCGACCTGAAAGAAGTGCTCTCGGCTGGCGAACCACTCAACCGCGAACCCATCGAGGCGTTCCGCGACGCGTTCGGTATCACCCCGCGCGACGGCTACGGCCAGACCGAGACAGTCGCACTCCTGACGAACTACCCCGGTATCGACGTGAAACCCGGCAGCATGGGGAAGCCGACGCCCGGCCTCGGAACGACCATCATCGACGAGGACGGCGAGGAAGTCGGCGTCGACGAAATCGGCGAAATCGCGGTTCCCGTCGGCTGTCCCGGCATCTTCGACGGCTACTACGAGAAACCACATCTCGACGAGCAGACGTTCTCGGGTGACTACTACCGCACCGGCGACCTCGCCTCCCGCGACGAAGACGGCTACTTCTTCTTCGAAGGCCGCGCCGACGACATCATCATCTCCTCGGGCTACCGCATCGGCCCCTTCGAGGTCGAAGACGCGCTCGTGTCGCACGAAGCGGTCGCCGAGGCCGCAGCGGTCGGAAGCCCGCACGAGGAACGCGGCAACATCGTCAAGGCGTACGTCGTTCTGACAGACGGGTTCGACGGCTCCGACGACCTCGTGACCGAACTCCAGGAGTTCATGAAAGAACAGACTGCGCCGTACAAGTACCCGCGCGAAATCGAGTTCGTCGAGGAACTCCCGAAGACCTCCTCCGGGAAGATTCGTCGCGTCGAACTCCGCGAGCAGGAGCGCGAATAGGCGACCTGCTGGCCACTTCACTTTCTTTACCTGTCGCTCCGTCGTGACACCCATGTACGTCGCCGACCAGACGTGGCCGGAACTCGGGGAGTACGTCGCGGAGTCGTCGCTGGCGCTCGTCCCGCTCGGGTCGACAGAGCAGCACGGCCCACACCTGCCGCTTGCGACCGACCACCTCATCGCCGAGGCGTTGGCGCGCGAGGCCGCCGACCGGACTGGGTTTCTCTGCACGCCTACCGTGAACGTCGGCGTCAGTCCGCACCACCGGCAGTTCCACGGGACGATGTGGGTCGACGCGCCGCAGTTCCGCGACTACGTGGAGTCGATGACGCGGAACCTCGCGTACCACGGTATCGACCGCGTCGTGTACGTCAACGCCCACGGCGGCAACATCCAGCACCTCCGGGAGGTCGGGCGGCGACTCCGCGACGACGGCACCATGTACGCCATCGAGTGGATGTGGGACGAGTCGATACCGGACCTCGTGCGAGAGCTGTTCGACCACCTCGGCCCACACGGCGGCCCGAAAGAGACGGCGATGATTATGCACATCGCCCGCGACCTCGTCCGAGAAGACCGCCTCGAAGACGCTCGTGACGGCGGGCGGCGGACGTTCGCCGGACGCGACTACCGCGAACACGGCGCGCGAACCTTCTACGATTCCATCGAGAACTCCGACAACGGGGTCTTCGGCGACCAGACGGCCGCGACACCCGAGGCTGGAGCCAAGCTGTTCGAGGCGGCCACCGACCAACTGGTGCAGCTCGTCGAGTGGCTCGACGACCAACCGTTCGACGACCTGATGGCTCCCGCGCACGTCGACCCACAGCCGGGGTCGCGTCGCAACCGATGACCGTCTGGATTCTCGGCGACCAACTCTCCCACGAGTCGGTCCCGCTTCAGCACGACGACCACGTGCTCATGATTGAGGCCCACGGGTTCGGCGAGCGCCTGCCGTACCACCCCCAAAAGCTCGTCCTCGTGTTCGCTGCGATGCGGCACTTCCGGGACGAACTCCGCGAGCGCGGCTACGAGGTCACGTACATCGAAGCCGAGACGTTCGGCGAGGGGCTCGACCAGTTCTACGACGCCGCACCCGGAACCGACCTCGTCCTGATGGACCCGCCGAGTCACGGCGCGGGCGAGCGACTCCGAGAACTCGTCGCCGAACGCGGCGGGTCGCTGACGCTCGTCGAGAACGACCTGTTTCTCACCACGCCCGACGAGTTCGACGCGTGGGCCGGCGACGCCGACACCTACCGGCAAGAGAACTGGTACCGACACGTCCGCCGCGAGACGGGCATTCTGATGGACGGAAACGACCCCGCAGGTGGCGAATGGAACTACGACGACGAGAATCGGGAGACGCCGCCGGACGACTGGTCTCCCCCCGAGGTGCCGCGGTTCGAACCGGACGAGGTGACGCGGGAAGTCATCGCGTTCGTCCGCGAGCGATATCCGGACGCGTGGGGGTCGATAGCCGACGACTCGTTCGTCTGGCCCGTGACCCGCGAGCAGGCGGTAGCGGCGCTCGACCACTTCGTCGAGGTCAGACTGCGCGAGTTCGGCGCGTATCAAGATGCGATGGTCGAAGGGGAGTGGGCGCTGTGTCACTCGCTGCTCTCGGCGACCATCAATCTCGGCCTCCTCGGACCCAGAGAAGTGGTCGACGCGGCCGAAGACGCCTACCGCCGCGGCGACGCACCCATCAACAGTGTCGAGGGGTTCGTCCGGCAGGTCGTCGGCTGGCGGGAGTTCATGCGCCACGTCTACCGGCGGTCGATGCCCGAGTTAGCACAGGCGAACCAACTCGACCAGACCGAGTCGCTGCCGGAGGCCTACTGGACCGGCGAGACGGACATGAACTGTCTCTCGGAGGCAGTCGGCCACGTCTACGACCACGGCTACGCCCACCACATCGAGCGCCTGATGGTCCTCGCCAACTTCGCTCTGATTTACGGTGTCGACCCGCAGGAACTCGACCGATGGTTCCACCTCGGGTTCGTCGACGCCTACGACTGGGTGACGACCCCGAACGTCGTCGGAATGGGGTCGTTCGCCACCGACGTGCTCTCGTCGAAACCGTACGCCTCCTCGGGCAACTACGTGAACAAGATGTCCGACTACTGCGCGGACTGCGAGTACGCCGTGTCGAAGACGACCGGTGAGAACGCCTGTCCGTTCAACGCGCTCTACTGGGACTTCCTAAAGGAACACGAGTCAGTCCTCCGCGGAACGGGTCGCATGGGGCTGATGTACTCCCACGTGGACCGGAAAGACGACGAGGAGTGGGACGCGATTCGCGCCCGAGCGGCCGCGGTTCGACAGCTGGGTCGAGACGGGACACTGTGAGTCGGCTTCGCTGACGCGACATGCGTCCGATTCCACCCCCTCGGCTCACGCCGCGAGACGGTGCCGTCGCTCGGGCGTCCAAAATAGCAATGTCTGTTCGTCTGTCCCGTCGCGTTGGTCGAATCGCTCGCAGACTTAGAGTCGCTTCACGTTGACCGCCCGCGGGCCTTTGTCAGCCTGTTCGATGTCGAACTCCACTTCCTGTCCCTCCTCGAGGTCCGGGCCGCCGATGTCTTCCATGTGGAAGAACACGTCGTCGTCTGCGTCGTCTGACTCGATGAATCCGTATCCACCGGAGGACTTGAAGAAAGCTACCTTACCTTTCGCCATCTCGTGTCGTTTGTCGCTCGTCGAAGCCATAAGGTTTCCGCCGATTGATAACAATTCGTGTGGGTTGGAGTCTCATTCACGCTCTATACAGGCGGTACAACAGCTCGAATCGGTGAAAAACGGTCTTTTGTCGAAATCTCTCTTCTCGGCGGTTAGTCGTCGCGGGTCCCGACCAGCAGTTAATCGTCGTGCGGTTCTCGACCCAGCGTGTGGAACTCCTCGTTCGGGCGCATGTCGGCGAACATCGCCATGCGATTGCTCAGATTAAAGAACGAGGTGACCGCACCGATGTCCCACACCTCTTCTTCGGAGAAACCAGCGTCGCGGAGTTTCTGCAGGTCGTCTTCGCCGACTTCGACCGGCTTTTCGGTGAGTTTGACCGCCACGTCGAGCATCGTCTTGTGTTTCTCTGGGATGTCTGCGGTCCGGTAGTTGGCGACGAGTTGGTCCGCGAGAAGCGGGTCTTTCGCGTAGATTCGCAGGAGCGCGCCGTGGGCGACGTTGCAGTAGTAGCAGTGATTGACGCCCGAGACGGCGACGATAATCATCTCGACTTCGTGGCGTTCGAGCGTTGTGTCGTCGACGAGGGCGTCGTGATAGTCGAAGAAGGCCCGCCAGTGCGACGGCTTGTAAGCGAATCCGGCGAAGACGTTGGGCGTAAAGCCCGCGCGTTCGGTCTCTTCTTCGATTCGCTCGCGGAGGTCTTCCGGGAGGTCGTCGAGGTCCGGGACTGGGAATCGGCGCATCGCATCGTCGTCCATGGGTCGGTGCTCGCCCGGACGGACCTTAACGATTCCTCAGAATTCGGGGCGGAATCAGACGACGAGCGACAGATAGGCCGTCGCTGCCACCGCGAACACGCCGAGTCCGAAGAGGCCGTAGTTGGCGACGGTGTTGTCGGCGGTCCACAGCGAGAGCGTCACCTTCCGCGACGAGAGTGGCCAAAACGGGCGGATTCCCGCGGGGGTGAGCGCGTCGGCGAGGAGATGTGCGAGAATCGTGAGCGCGCCGGCGGCGAACCCGAAGCCGGTCAATGTCGTCGCGCCCGAGTCGGCGAGGCCGCCGGTCGATGCGAGCAGTTTCGCAGCGCCGCCGCCGACACCCCCGACGAGGAGGGCAAAGAGAATCGTGTGCGTCGGGCCGCGGTGCGACAGGCCGGGAACGCGGTGGTCGTAGTCGGGAAGCATCGCAAGCCAACACATCACGGCACCCAGCACGAACGCCAGTTCCGGGTGTCCCGTCTGCACGAGCGCGAACCCGAACGGCGCGAACACGAGCAGCGAGACGCCCCAGTGACCGAATCGGTACATCTGGTGTGTCCTCGCCCACGCGGTACACAAAACCTTTCGACTGGTCGCGTGCGCCCGACGGAGGGGGCAATCGGCACTCGAAGCGACACCGGGTCAGCCGGTACTCGAAGCGACACCGGAGCAGTCGGTACCTGAAGTGTTACCGGAGCAATCGTTATCCCTCGCGGCCGCGACTGTCGCGGCATGAGTCAGCACCTCACGGAACTACTCTCGGGCCTGTCGGCGATAGAGGCGACGCTACTCGTGGTGCTCGTCTCCATCGTCGGCGCGTTCGTGATGGAGGCGGTGGTGCTCAGACTACTGTTTCAGTACACCCGACGGACCGAGACGGGCCTCGACAACATCGTCGTACAGGAACTTCGCTGGCCAATCGTCGTCACCGTCTCGCTCACGGGTGTCTATCTGTTCGCCCAGACGCCGGCGGTCGCCGACGCGCTCGTGGTGAGTTCCGAGGACCTCAACACCTTCTTCGGCCGGCCGTCGGTCTCGGTCGGTATCCTCGTCTGGGCGTGGGCGCTCAACCGACTCGTCAACCGACTGGTCGAAGCGGTCAAAGACAAAGGCAGCAGATTCGACTTCGCGCCCGTCTTTTCGAACATCTGGACGCTTCTCGTCTCTATCGGGACCATCGGCGCGCTGTTGTTCCTCTGGGGAATCGAGATTACGCCCCTCTTCGCCGGGGCGGGAATCGCCGGTATCGCGGTCGGGTTCGCCGCGAAAGACACCGTCGCCAACTTCTTCGGCGGCATCGCGTTGTACTTCGACGACACGTACAAGATTGGTGACTACGTCGTCCTCGACTCCGGCGAGGCGGGGACCGTCGTCAAAGTCGGGATTCGCTCGACGACGCTTCTCACGCGCGACGAACTCCTCGTCACGGTGCCGAACTCGGTGCTCAACGCCGCGAAAATCATCAACGAGTCGGCTCCGAACCGTCGCCGCCGGGTGAAAGTCCCTATCGGCGTCGCCTACGGGACCGACATCGACGAGTTCGAAGAGCTGCTCGTCGACATCGCACTCGACGAACCACTGGTCCTTGACTCACCGCGCCCCCGGGCGCGCTTCCGCCAGTTCGGCCCGGACGCGCTCGAATACGAACTCCTCTGTTGGGTCAACAGCCCCCTCAAGCGCGCAAAGGCGACCCACAACATCAACCGAACGATGTACAAGAGGCTGAACGACGCCGATATCGGGATTCCGTTCCCGCAGCGCGACGTGCACGTCTACTCGTCGTCCGGGGCACCGACCCCTCAGCAGTCGGCAACCGCCGAGGCAACGAACGGAGGCGTCGCTCACAACCGAGACACCCAATTCGACGAGAGTGATGGCGAGGACGACACGTACGACGACCTCATGGACGACGACACGTACGACGAATAGGAAGACGAGACCAGACGACCGGCGAGAACGTTAACCGTCGTCCATCCATTGGTCGCATATGCTCCAACTCGGACCCCTCGACACGCTCATCGGGATATTCGGTCCCTTTGCGATTCCGGTCTTGTTGTTCGTCGCAGGAGCTATCGGGTATCTCGTCATCGTCGCACTCGGACGCGGGTAAAAGAAACAAAACGAAGCATGCCAGACACTTCGTTGTAGGGACGTGCGGGGCCGTGGGAAGGTCAGCCTATTCCTCGACGATTATCTCCCCCGTCATGCCCGCTGCTTCGTGCGGGACGCAGTAGTAGCCGTGTTCGCCGGCCGTCTCGAAGGTGTGGACGTAGGACTGGCCGGACTGGACGGCCCCCTTGCCTTCGTCCCAACCGGTCTCTGCGGCGTCCTGCGACTCGAATCCGCCGGACGCCCAGTAGGCGGCACCCTCCGGAATCTTGTCGCCGTAGGCAGTCACCGAGTGTGGCTCGCCGCCCGCGTGCTCGAATGCGACCGTGTCGCCGACCTTCACGGTCAGTTCGGCGGGCTCGAACGCGACGGCCTTCATCTTCACGACGTGGTCGGCGTCTTCGGGGACGCCCTCGACGACGTTCGGACCACCGGACAGTTCGGTCTCTTCGCTTCCGTGGTCGTGACCGTGTGACGACGAGTCGGCAGACGGTGCCTTGTCGATTGCACCGACGACGGCGAACTGGGCGCGGAGCGTCGCAGTCGCGTAGGCTTCTGCGGACGCGTCAACGTCGCCGCCGTCTTCGAGTGCCGAGACGTACGCGCCGAGCTTCTCTTCGAAGCCTTCGTACGCACCGTGGTCGGATTCCTCCAGCGTTTCGTGGACGCGAGCGCCCTCGAAGGTCTGGAAGACGCCACTCATGAGTCCAGACGCGGCGGCCGCGAGACCCGCGTCAGCAGCAGCGTTCGCCACGACAGCGTACATCGAATCGACCGCCTTCTGGTTGTACGTCTTCGCCGCGCCGTAGGTGTCGCCGCCCTCTTCGGCCGCGGTCCGAACCTCGCCGAGCGCGCCTTCGAACGACTCGTAGAGGTCGTGGTCGGCGTCTTCGAGCGCCCCGTGGTAGCCGCCGGCGCCCGTCTCGAAGAATTCGAAGGTGGACGAGACGACGTCAGACGCGCGATCCGAGGAGTCGAGCGTCGCGAGACCGGCAGCGTCGAAGCCGCGAGCGCCGAAGAACGCCGCTTCGGCGGCCGAGACTTCCGCGGTCGTGCTGACGGCTGCTTCGAACTCGAAGAGCGCGTCCATCGCGCCTTCGGCGTGCGTGATTGCTTTCTCGGCGTTTCCTGCCGACGCGGCGTCGACGAGGCCTGCGAGGTGCTCTTCCTCGAAGCGGTGGTAGAGTTCTTCGGACTCGTGCTCGACGGCCTCGTGGATGTCGGCCTCGTTCTCTTCGAACCGGCCGAAGAGCCCTTCAGCGATGGACGCGGCGCGGTCGGTCGCCCCGAGTTCGACGAGTTCGCGGGCGTCGGCGAGGCGAGCGCGGAAGAACGCCGCTTCGAGCGTGGTCGCGCCCTCGCCAGCGAGTGCCGAGACGCCGGTGAGCAGGTTCTCGTCGACCGTGGCGAGCGCGTCGGCGGTCGCCTCGGCGTCGCCCGACTCCGCGGCCGACTTCAGCGATTCGAGACCGCCTTCGAAGCCTTCGTAGGCGTCGTGGTCGGCCTCTTCGAGCGCTTCGTGTGCGCGTGCGCCTTCGAAGTGAGCGAAGACGTCGCCAGCGAGCGTCGCGGCGAACTCGCTTTTGCCCTGTGCGACGAGCCACGCGACGTCGGCCGCGCGGGCGCGGTAGAGCGTGAGCGACGCGGCGTGAGCGTAGTCGTCGCCGGGGCCGCCGAGACCGGCGAGCACCTCGGCGTCGAAGCCGACAGACTGCATGAGTGCGAGGTGAGTCGCGCCGGCGACGCTCTCGGGAGCGAGTTCGTAGCTCGCTTCGACCGTCGCGTCGGCGGCGGCGCGAGCGGACTGCTGAATCGAATCCGCATCGTCCGCGTCGGCGGCACCTTCGATACCGCCTTCGAAGGCCTCGTACAGCTCACCGGACGCGTCTTCGAGGGCGTCGTGTGCGGACGCCGATTCGAAGGACTCGTACACGTCGTGTGCGAGCGTCGCGGCGGCCTCGACCTCGCCGGCGGCGGCGAGCATCTCCACGTCGCGGGCGCGAGCACCGAACAGGAGGACGTCGAGTGCATCGACGACGGCGGCGTCGACGCGCCCGCGCTGTGCGGCGAGCAGGTTGTTGGACGCCTGCCGTGCGAGGTCCGTCCCCTCACCGGCGTTGCCGTTCGAGAAGGCCTCCTGTGCCCCGCCGAGGTGCTCCTCGAACGTCTCGTAGTTCTCCTTGTTCGTCGCTTCGAGCTGTTCGTGGGCACCCCACTCGCCCGACGCACCTTCGAAGCGCTTGAACACGTCCTGTGTGACCTGTCCGGCGCTTCCGAGATGGCCAGCGGTCGCGAGTGCGATAGAATCGTACAGCCGAGCACGCATCACGTTCCACTCGGCGGCGACGGCGACAGACGCGTCGACCGTCACATCGGCCTGCGCCGTCGTCTCGGCCTCGTCGGTCTCCGTCTCGGACGAACCGGTCGTCGTTTTCGTTTTGGCCGACGCGTCGTCTTGGCCGCTACATCCTGCGAGGCCAGCAGTCGCGACTGCCAACCCTGTCGTCTTCAACAGTGTCCGTCGTGAGTACGTCATCAATCTTTAGGCTCGCCTAAACAAATAAAAGGTCTTCGAAGTTTAGGTCGGCCAAAAACTGTGGTAAGGAGTGCCAACTCGCCCGTTACCCGCTATTTTTGGGTGTCCTAAAAACTAGCGAGCTATTCGGTTCATTGGACACTCTGACCGCTGGTCGCTACTGTTCGTGTCCCCGAACACTCCAGTCGATGATACCGCCAAAAGAGACGCAGAGAGTGCCGCGACTCAGTCGGCAGTCGACGGCGCGTCGTCGCGGAGGCGGTCGATAGCAGACGTGAACTCACCGTCTTCTTCGACGGTGTCTTCCCACTCTTCGAGGCCGCGCTCGACGCGGGTTCCCTCGATGGTGTTGTCGAAGAAGAACGCGAACAGTCCGCCGACCGCCATGCCGGTCGAACCGATGACGAAGATTGTATCAGCGATGATTTGGCTCCCGAGGATGGGACCGAGGACGGCGACTTGGCTCATGCCCTGTCTGAACGTCTCGGCACTGCCGACGTTACCCATGTACGCCGGAATCGCCAGCCCGGCGAACATCGCCACGCCGATGACGAAGATGTTGCGCGACGAGTCGAGGTCGACGTACTTCAGGTTCGAGAGGCCGACAGCGACGATTTGGCCGAACATGGCGATGTAGAGGCCGCCGACGATTGGCCCCGGAATGGTCGCGATGAGTTGGCCGAAGTAGCCGACGAAGCCCATGAGAAGCATGACGCCAGCGCCGACCTGCACGACGTAGCGGGAGGCGACACCAGTCAGGCCGATTGCGCCGATATTCTCGGAGTAGGAGGTCGAGCCACTCCCGCCCATGACCGCCGAGAAGATGTTCATCAGCCCCTCCATACCGATGCCGTGGTTGATACGGCGCTCGGAGGGTGCGCCGACACCCGAGAGACGAGCGACAGCGTGGTAGTCGCCGAAGGACTCGACCATCGAGGCGGCGACGCCAGCGAGCATGCCGATGATGAACGAGGTCGTGAACTGCGGGATACCGAACGCGACGGTTCCGACGACGGGAAGTGCGACAGTCGTCGTGCCCGCGCCGCCCGCGAAGCCCCACTGGAGCGGGTAGATTGGCATGAGTGCTGGCGCGCTCGCGACCGAGGCTAAGTCGACGAATCCGGGTGCACCCGGCGTGATGTAGCCAGTCAGCGAGAGCGCCGCGGCGATGACGTACGAGACGAAGACGCCGAGAAGCACCGGAAAGAGCTTGAACGCCGGATGGGTGGTGTCGAGGTACTGCGAGAAGAGGACGATAAGCGCGAGCGTGAGGCCGAGCAGCCACCAGTTGTTGGTGGCCGACGTGACCTGCGGAACGTCGAACAACGAGAGCCCGATGAGGGCGATGGTCGGCGCGATGACCACCGGCGAGATGAACTTGCGAAGCCGCCCGAGGAGGCCGAAGTAGCCGACGAGCACCTCGACCGCCGCGGCGACGATGATTGCGCCCTGGAGTTGCAACAGCGCCGACTGCCACGCGACCCCTGCCGGATCGGTCGCTTTCACGACGCCGATGACGGCGATTGCGGGTGCCAGCATCGAGAAGGGCGCACCTTGCACGATGGGGTAGCGGTTCCCGAACGTCGTCTGCATCAGCGTGGCGATGCCGGAGACGACGAAGAACGTGCCGACGAAACGCGGCACGACCTCGTCGGGCATTCCGAGGACACCGGCGAGAATCAGGGGAACGGCGATGTTGGCGCCCACCATCGTGAGGTAGTGTTGCACGCCGAGAAGGAGAGAGGTTGGAAGGGGTGGTTTGTCGTCGATACCGTACTGCACGAACGAAGAGGATGAGTCGTCGGTCACGACCATCCCCCCGTACACGGTGGATATCTCCCGAGCATGGTTGTTCCAGCATTCTACTGAAAATATATATGTCCTCCTTTTCACCACGACGAGGTCGCCATTCAGCGCCCGAGAAGCTGTTACTACAGCTACAACTACGTGTCAGAAAACAGAAACGGGAGAACGAGGTGGGATGTCGCGTCGGCGACTTACTCGATGGCGTGGACCGGTGAAATCCAGACGACGAGGTCGCCGTCGCGCTTGATGATGCCCTCGATAGAGTCGTCTTTCTCCATCGGCGGGTCCTCGACTTCGTTTTCCGAGACGCGAACGACCTGGTAGACCTCGTCGACGAGCCAGCCGGTCGCCGCTTCGTCTTCGAACTTGCCGGGGTCGAAGATGACGATGCGCTTGGACTCGCCGTCGTCGTCGATGTTGAGAAGCGTCTTCGGATTGATGATGGAGGTCGTCCGACCGCGGAGGTCCATGACGCCGTCGACGTAGTTCGGTGCGTTCGGGACGCCCGTAAGTTGCCCCTTGTCGACGATTTCGCTCACGTATTCGATGTCGACACAGTACGTCTCGGGACCCAGCTTGAATTCCAGTACTTGGACTTCTTTTCCAGAGTCTTCCTCGACGTCCTCTTCTGCCACGTCCGTCGTGATTGAATCCTGTCTCATGGTGGAATCCGGCGGCGACACGCGCCGCCCCCTGTCTATCCAGGAATCCACGGATTTAGGCCATAAAGGTACGTACCCGATTATCAGCCGTGATTCTCCTCGCCGAGCGTTTATATATCCGATTTCCGAACCTCGGAGATAGATGAGCGGTGAACGAAACGGCATACTGACGACTCCTCCGAGCCATCGACAGCGCCCTGTAGCAGTGCGTGCTGCGGGTTACCGGGTGTGTTCTACTGGGTGGCACCGATGAGTGCGTCCACCGACGAGACGACGCGCGCTGTCGTCGTCGACGACTCACGATTCATGCGGACGCTGATTCGGACCCTCCTCGAAGACGCTAACGTCGAGGTAATCGCCGAGGCCGGAAACGGACGCGAGGCTATCGACGTGGTCCAAGAACACAGCCCCGACGTCGTGACGATGGACATCGAGATGCCGGAGATGAACGGTCTCGACGCCGTCGAGGCCATCATGGACGAGTGTCCGACTCCCATCTTGATGCTCTCGGCACACGCCGAGGAGGACGCGGACGTGACGTTCGAAGCACTCGACCGAGGCGCGGTCGACTTCGTGACGAAACCTGGTGGTGAAGTTACCTCCGAGATGCCGCGTGTCAAGCGCGAACTCGTCGAGAAGATTCAGTCCGCTGCGGCAGTGGACCTCTCGGCGGCCAACAAGTCGCGGCCATCTCCGACGACGACAGCATCCGCGTCGACATCGGCGTCGACGTCGACCGCAACCAGTGCGTCACCGGCGTCGTCGAAGGGGGACACAGAACAGCTTCCCGAAGAGGGTTCGACACTCATCATCGGTGCATCGACCGGCGGGCCGAACGTCGTCGAGCGCGTCCTCGCTGCGCTCCCGAAGGAGGCCGGACTGCGCGCAATCGTCGTCCAGCACATGCCCGCGGGATTCACGAAGCGATTCGCGGCTCGCCTCGACGCGCGATGTGAATACAACGTCGAAGAGGCGACCGACGGCGAGCGAATCGGCCCGGGCGAAATCAGAATCGCGCCCGGCGGGTCACACCTCCTCGTGACGGGTGACCGCGCCGGCCGCCTGAAACTCGAGCTCTCCGACGATGACCCACTTCACGGTGTCAAACCGGCAATCGACCTCACGATGTCGTCGGCCGCAGAGGTGGTCGACGCGCCACTCGCGGGCGTCCTCCTGACGGGGATGGGCCGCGACGGTGTCGAAGGCATGTCCCGCATCAGCCGCGCGGGCGGCCACACGGTCGCACAGGACGAAGAAACGTCAGCTATCTTCGGGATGCCGAAGCGCGCCATCGAGGCAGGGTGTGTCGACACTGTCGCACCCGACGACCGCATCACCGACGAAGCACTCCGAGGCCTTACTACCTGACCATGGACGAAGAACTCTACCAAGCATTCATCACGGAAAGCGAAGAGAGCATCACGCAACTGAACAACTCGCTTCTGTCGCTGGAGTCGAATCCGGACGACACGGAAGCGATAGACGACATCTTCCGGCAGGCCCACACGCTGAAGGGGAACTTCGGCGCGATGGGCTTCGACAACGCCGCGACGGTCGCACACGCCGTCGAGGACCTCCTCGACGAGATTCGCCACGGGCGACTCGACGTGACGCCCGAGCGGATGGACCTCGTCTTCGACGGGATGGACCTCATCGTCGAGATTCTCCACGACATCGAAGAAAACGGCGAGTCCACTATCGACCCGACCGACACGGTCGACGAGATTCGGGCGGCCGTCGAATCGGGAGCTGAGGAGGGAAACTCGAACGCGGCGGCACCTGACGAAGCCGACGACGATACCGAAGTCGACCTCGTCGCACTCGCCGCCGAAACCGTCGACGTCGATGCTGTCGAGGCTACACAGCTAACCCACGCCCGCATCGAACTCGACGCGGGCGACATGGCTGGCGTCGACGCCGGTATCTTCCTCAGCGGTATCCCGGAAGAAATCGACGTCGCCGGGATGAATCCCCCGCGTGACGCTATCGAAAACGGCGAGTTCGACGACGGATTCGACCTGTTCATCGCCGACGACTCGCCGGAGAGCGTCGAGAGCGACTTCCAGGGGCTCTGGAAGCTCTCCGCTATCGAAGCGACGGACGTTTCAGAGGCTCTCGACGGTGACATCGACGTCGAAGCCGAGGCAGGCACGGACGCAGACGCGAGCGAGACAGCAGAGGACGCGACCGACTCGTCCGAAGACGCAGACGGCGAGGGCGCAGACGACGAGAGCGCAGACGATGGCGACTCGCCAGAGAGCGGTTCCACCGACGAGTCGGGGTCGTCGTCTTCCTCTACGAAGAGCGGTTCGAAGACCAAGAAGTCCGACGACGACGGTGACAAGAAAGAAGAGACGCGGTCGATATCCGCCGTCAAGTCCGTCCGCGTCGACGTCGACCAACTCGACGAACTCCACGAACTCGTCGAGCAACTGGTGACGAGTCGAATCAAGCTTCGAAACGCTATCGACGAGGAGAAACACACGGCGCTCGACACCCTCGACGAGCTGGACAAGATATCCTCGAACCTCCAGAACACCGTCATGGACATGCGGCTCATCCCGCTGAAGAAGGTGTTCGACAAGTTCCCGCGTCTCGTCCGCGACCTCGCTCGCGAACAGGACAAGCGGGTGTCGTTCAAGGTGGAGGGCGAGGACATCGAACTCGACCGCACCATCCTCGACGAGATTTCGGACCCGCTGATGCACGTCCTTCGGAACGCCGTCGACCACGGCATCGAAGAACCGGACGTGCGTGAGGCAAACGGGAAGTCACGAACGGGGACCATCAAGCTCTCCGCCCGGCGGCAACACGACACGGTCATCGTGACCGTCGAAGACGACGGCAGCGGTATCGACGCCGACGCCGTCCGCGACAAGGTCGTCTCCGAGGGCGTCGAGACGCGCGAAGAGATGAACGCGATGCCCGACTCGGAAGTCTTCGACTACATCTTCCACCCCGGACTGTCGACCAACGACGAGATTACCGACGTCTCCGGCCGCGGTGTCGGGATGGACGTCGTCAAGACGACCGTCGAATCGCTCGACGGGTCGGTGTCGGTCGAGAGCGAACCGGGCGAAGGCAGCACGGTCAAGATTCGACTCCCCGTCTCGGTCGCTATCATCAAGGTCCTGTTCGTGCAGGTCGACGACCGCGAGTTCGGCGTCCCAATCAAGTACATCGACGAAATCAGCCGCCGCGACCGCGTCCAGACGGTCAACGGCGCGGAAGTCATCGTCCACGAGGACACCATCTTCCCGCTCATCCGTCTCCGCGAGGCGCTGGAAATCGACTCTCCCGACCCCGACCGCGGGATGGTCGTCCGAATCCGCCCCGACGACAGACAGGTGGCGCTTCACTGCGACGGCGTGACGAAGCAAGAGGAAGTCGTCGTGACGCCTCTCCAAGGGCCGCTTTCGGGTGTCGACGGACTCTCCGGCACGGCGGTAATCGGTGACGGGAACGTCATCCCGATTCTCGACGTCTCCACGCTGGAGATGCCGGACGAGGGCAAGCGAGCGATGTACGAAGTCGACCCCACCGAACTCCCCGGTAGTTCCGAGGAGGCAGCGGACTAATGCCGTCTCCACGTGAGGACGACCCGTCGTTCGAACCGCTCTTGGAGTACGTCGAGAACTCGCTGCACTTCCAGACGAGTTCCTACAACGACGCGTACCTCGACCGGCGCATCTCCGCGCGGATGCGGCGTCGGCGCGTCGACGACTACGACGAGTACCACGAACTGTTGCAAGAAGACGAAGACGAACAGCAGGAACTCCTCGACGCGCTCTCGGTGAACGTCACGAGTTTCTTCCGCAACCCCGAGGTCTGGGAGGCGCTCAGAGACGTGCTCCGTGACTTGAGCAAAAAGGGGAGCAGACGCGACCCGATTAAAATCTGGAGCGCCGCCTGTTCCGACGGCCGCGAGGCGTACTCGCTGGGCATGCTCGCTCACGACGACAGCCAGATAGACGAGCGTCGCATCGAAATCACCGGCACGGACATCAAGCGTGAGATACTCCGGGCCGCCAGAGCGGCGGAGTACCGAGCGTCGGAGACGAACGACGTCGCCGAGCAACTCGACCCCATCGGAAACTGGGAGCGCTACGTCGAACGCGACGACGACGTGTTCCGCGTCGCCGACGCTGTCACCGACATGGTGGAGTTCAAACGCCACGACCTCATTCGCCAGGACCCGCCGGGGACCTTCGATTTGGTCGTCTGTCGTAACCTCTTTATTTACATCAATGCCGAGTCAAAACGTGCAGTGTTCGAGACGCTCGGGTCGGCACTCAAAGAGGACGGCTACCTGACCATCGGCATGACGGAGACGATTCCACCCAGCTGTCGCGGTCAGTTCGAACCGGTAGAAAAGCGCTTGCGCATCTACCGCGCACGAGACGACCAGGAGAGGTGACTGATGAAACCCGGTGAGCAAAAACTTGGAGACACGCGCGGCCGCTTCCTCCAGGTGATAAAAGACGGCCGGGAGATGCACGACGTGAACTGGACGAGCGGCCGGATTCTCCTGTCAAATAAACGACTAATATTGGCAGGGACCGGCGGGAAGCGGACGATACCCCTCCCGAAAATCGAAAAGCTCGGTGGGCGGTTCGACGTGAACCAGCGCATCGCAACCGTCTCGGACTACTTCAGCCTCCATATCCCCTCTGGGGTCTTACTCCTCGCCCCCGTCGATTACGACGAGTTCGAGGTGGACTTCTTCGGGGCGCTTTTGAACTCAGAGCAGTTCCTCGCTCGGCACCCAGCGGTCGCTGGTGGTGTGGTTCAAAACACCGAGTGGGAGAAGTCTCGGCTGAAAGTCGAAGAAGAAGCAGTGAGCATGGCGACCGTCGGTGGCAAGTTCGTCGAGATTCGACTCGACGACATCGGCGACATCAAGACCGGCGAGCGGACGATTATCGACCAGTCTCGAAGCGTCATCGAAGTCGAACACTCGGACGACGAGGGGACGAGTCTCCAGACGTACATCTCCGGGTCCGAGCGGGCGATTACGTTCCTCTATACGCTTCTCCGAGAGGGTGAAGAACTCTCAGAGACGTCCATCGAACTGAGCGAGACCGACAAGCAGGTTCTCACCGCACTCTACTCCGGTGTCTCGCCGTTCGACATTCCGGACTTCCTCGGCCTCGACGTGGACGAGGTCGAAGAACTCTTTCAGCGACTCATCGACCACAACGTGGTCGACGAGATTCGAGTCCGCCGCGAAGTGCAACTCAACGCACGTGGCCGCAGTATCGCGTCTGACGCCATCAACGAGCAGTAGCCACTCACCCGGTCATCGGTTTCTGGTGTTCGTGTTTCGTATCGAGAGTGACGACGCCTTCGTCGTCTCTACTGGACAGGACAGAGAACACGGACAGCACAGACAACACAAACAGCGCAGTCTGAAAACCAACACAGACAGAACGGAAACCCAGGAGCCGAAAAGGCAGGCTTCGAAGCCGTCAGACGTTGACGTCTTCGATTTCCTCGTTGACGATAAACCGACCTTGCGGCGTGAGCGAGGCCGGCAGCGTGTCGTCGTCGATGAGGTCTTCGTCGTAGAGTTTCTCCAGTTTCTCGTCGAGAACGGCCTGGTCGACGTCGAGCAGTTCGCTGAAGTCCACCTCCGCGGCCATCTCACCGGTCGAGTAGAGACCGACGAGCACCTCAAGACCTTCCTCGGTGAGTTCGATGTTGCGCACCTCGGATTTGATCCAGTGGTAGACCAACCGGAGATACCGGCCGAGGATGTTCATCTTCCGGCGTGACTTGAGTGATATCTCGGAGGTGACGGTCTGTCCGTCCCTGACGTGCTGCACCGAGAGGACAAGTCGTGACTCGTCTTCGACGGTTCGCTCCAACACCTCGAAGAAGATGACGCTCGCGAGGTCGATGTGGAACGGCTCTCCGTTCTCCGTGAGTGCCCCGTCGTCGTCCGGGAAGGTGACGGCCTCGTAATCCAGGTGCAGCCCGGTCGGCTTGCGGTCGGTGTCGAGGACGCGCCCACCGATACGGGCGGGATGTCTGACCATCGCTTGCGACCCGTTGAGAACTGCACGGAACAACAGCAGCGAGAACTTCTCTATCGTGTCGCGGTCGCCACCGATGACGGTCGTCGCCCGGCGTCGACCGTTGGTGTAGCCGACCATCACCGTGTAGTCGAAGAACTCCTCGACTTCTTGTGGGACCTGCCCCACGGCGATGTCGAATATCGAGACGATGGGAATGTTGGTCTTCGCCTCCGACGTCGCGAGGATGAGTCGCTGCTCGCTCATCAACACCCGGCCTTTGACCGGTTCGAACGAGGCGTTCCCCCCAGCGACGAAGTTCGCGACGAAGTCGACGACGATGGACTCGCCGCTCGACGTTCGCTTCGGCTTCTTTCGCTTCTTTTGTTTCTTGTTCTGTTCGTCGTCCTCGGGTTCCGACTTCTGCCGTCGGTACGCTTGAAGGAGGTCGCTCTTCGCGACGTCGCCACCTTCTGGCGCGCGAGAACGCGCACTCTGGACCATTTTATCGTCCGATTCGCCCGAGTTAGACTGTCCTGCCTGCCTTCGTTTGTCCGTCATACACTGATCAGAGCTCCTGCGAGCGACGACGTCGCAACGGCCATCAGCGAACCCACCCAAACCAGCATCACGAAGTGGAGGTACGCGTTCGCTTTGTGACCACCGTCAACCATCCGTATCATCAACGACGAGAGGAGTGCGTTGAACAGGATGATAAGCGTAAGCATGTACTCGATGAACGGGACGTCGTAGACGCCTGCGTAGATGAGCGTCCCGAACTGGAGGCTGTCGAGGTTCATCTGCGTCGAGAACGACGCGAGAATCTCGACGACTTCGAGTCCGATGAAGAACGCGAACGACGCAGACGCGGTGATGCCGTAGAGGACACCGATGAGGGTGACCGTCGACTGTTTGCGCTGCCGGCGGAGTTTGATGACCTCCGCCATGTTCCGGCTGATAAGCTCACCGAGTTGCTTCGGCTTCCCACCCATCGACCGACCGGCGTTGTACATCTCACTGAACTTCTGGATGAGGTACGAACTCGACTCGGCGGTGAAGAAGAACCACGACAGGTCGGGGTCGAGACGCATCCGGAGCCGAGTGTACAGCCGGTCGATTTCCCGCGTGAGAACGCCGAAGTCTTTGGTACGGAGCGTCTCCAGCACGTCCGTCGTCGTGCTCTGTTTCGCCGTCTCGGATGCACCGAGCGCGCGGATGAATCCCGGGTACTCCTCGTCGCGCTCGTGAATCTTCTTCTCGTGTCGCCGAGCGACGATGCCGGGGACTGCAAGCGGCGTCAGCGGCGTCGAAATGAGGAGCGGAATCGGGAGGTCGAGCATGATTGGGCGGATAATCTCACCGACCACGGTCAGGTTGAACGTCCCTAACGCGAGGACGAGCACCATCACGATAGAGAGGCCGACTGCCCCGTAGAGCGTGATGTCTATCTGCCGGTCCGCTTTGGTCCGGTACTCGCCTTGCTGGTACCACAGTGGGTCGTACGGCGACATCGTCCGAATGACGAAGTAGAAGCCCAACTGAACGAAGACGAAGAGCACGATGACCGCACCGATGGTCATCGTCGCGTCCGTCCCGGTGAGGATGGGAAGCACGATGGCATTGATGATAGCGAAGGTCATCGAGAGAATCATCGAGAGGTACAGGTCCTTCATGACCTCCAGGTTCCCGAGTGCACTCTCGTAGACTGTGATGTACTTCTGAATCATCGCGTTCTGCTCACCGAGCAGGAAGTCGTCGATACTCTGCCCGGCGTTGATGGAGTACGCCAGCCGGTCGAGGAAGTCCGCAAGCGGCTTCGACGGCACTTCGCGCGCCCGCCGTTGACACGCGTCGTCGAGCGACTGGTTCCACGCGTCGACGAGTTGGACGATGCGATTCATCTCGGTCGCCAGTTCACCGTACTCCTCTTCGTGCGCCAGCGTCCGGAAGACGGCCACGCGGTCGATGTTGGTCGTCGACAGCACCGTCATGTGGGTGATGAGCAGGTGCAGTTGGTTTTCGAGCCCGCGGCGGGTCTGCTCGACGAGGAGTCGCGGGTAAAGCACCGCAGCCCCGAGCAACAGCCCGCCGAGGAGGAAGATTGGAATCCGAACCAGGATGGGAAGCGGTAGTGCAATCGCTCCGACGAGAGAGAGGAGGAAGAACAGCACGGCAGGCCCGAGGACGAAAAGCATGTACCGAGGAAGCTCCATCGGCATCTTTTCGTACGACTCGATGATGTCGCGAACGAAGTCGCGGACCTGAATCGCCTGCACCGTTGCGCCCATCTCCTCTGCCATATCGTTACACCCTCGCCATGTCGAATGGGAGACCTTCCACGCCGTCGCGCTGGAAGTCCTCGATGAGTTCGTTCACTTCGTGGTACCCGAGGACGTTCTCCTGAATCGCCCGACGGATGAGTTCCGCCCGGAACTTGATGTCGTCGTAGATTTTCCGCGTGTCGTCGTATCCTAGGAGCGTCGCAACCTTCTGTTCCATGATGAAGGAGTTGTTCATCCCCTGGAAGATGATGTCGTCGTTGACCGGGTCCCAGTAGAACGTCTCACGAGTAACAACACCACCCATCTCCTTGGAGTACCCTTCGATTTCCTGCACACTCGTCACACGGCGCAGAATCTGGTCACCGCGTTTCACCCGGTTCTGGAAGAGTGCGATGTCACAGTTACTCATGAACGTCTCGGGGACGTTGATGGGGTCTCCGGTGAAACGCTGAATCATCGAGACGATGTCGGAAGCGTGGAACGTCAGCATGACCGGGTGACCGGTCTGTGCCGCCTGGAACGCCATCCGACCTTCCTCACCACGAACCTCCCCCACGATGATGTAGTCGGGGCGAGAACGCAGTGCTGCGGCCACGAGGTCGAACATGTCGACCTCGGAGTCCGAACCGCGCCCCTCACGCGTGAGGAGCTGCTGCCACGTGTCGTGCGGCGGCAGCACTTCTGCGGTGTCCTCCGCCGTGTATATCTTCGAGTCTTGCGGGATGAACGAGAGGATGGCGTTGAGCGTCGTCGTCTTCCCCGACGCCGTCTCGCCGACCACGAATATCGTGCGCTCGTTCTCTAGTGCAATCCAGAGATACGCCGCGAGTTCGGGCGACAGCGTCCCCCACTTCGCAATCTGGAAGACCGAAAGCGGGATGTCGTCACCCTGACGGATGGTGAGCGACGAGCCTTTCAGCGACACGTCGTCGGAGTAAATGATGTTGATACGCGACCCGTCCGGTAGCGTCGAGTCGACGATGGGGTGGGCGTCGGAGACGGGGTCACCCATCCGTTCACCCATGTTGCGAAGCCAGTTGTCGAACTGCTCTTCGTTGTCGAACTCGACGCTCGTTTCGAGCAACCCGAAGGTCCCGTGGTCGACGTCGACCTGGCGGGGTCCGATAACGTGAATGTCCTCGTTCTCCGGGTCGCGCATGATGGGTTCGAGCGGGCCAAGCCCGACGATGTCGCGGACGAGGCGGTATCGTATCTTGTCGTAGACGTGCTGGGTGACTTCGATGCCACCGACGTCGAGGCGCTTGGCGACCGACCCGAGCGGGCCACGGTCTTCGCCCTCGATGTGGACGATTTCTTCGAGGAGTTCGTCGATTCGCTCCTCGTAGTCTGCGTTCTCTTCGGGTGCTGGCTTCGACACACTCCGTTCGAGGAGCTTGTCTTTGACCCGGTTGAAGAGTTCGAGTTCGTCGTCCTCCATCTCCGGTTCGATGGTGTAGTACTTCGTCGTCTCACCGAAGTTGCCGTATATCTGGCAGAACACGGGCCCACCGAGGTGGTAGATGATGTTGGGGCGCCGCGACTCGTAGTCTCCCGGCTCGTCGACGAGCATGGGGAACTCACCCGTAATCTGGCGGAACCGCTTCAGGTGGTCCCGCAGGTGCGGCCACTGCATCGCCAGCCGCTTGAGGTCGTCCGAGAGTTTGGCGGAGCCGTGTTCAGTCGCCATTTATGCAACACTCCTCGATTCGATGACGATGCCGATTCCAGAGCGGACGGAGAAACCAACGCGGTCACCGACCTGTTGACCCATCCCCGCAAAGCGCTTCACGAAGATGTTCCGGCGAACGTCGTTTCCGACCTCGACCATTTCGAGTTCGAAGTAGACGTCGGCAATCGACCGGAACGGGCCGATTGAACTGTCGTCGACCGACGAGGGGTCGACGGTCAGGATGATGGTTTTGCCCTTCGTCGTCAGCTCCCGGAAGAAGGAGATGATTTCGAGGGCTGCCTGTCGCTCTTCGTTCTGACGGACGAGCGCTTCGAACTGCGGGTCGTTGCGGAGAATCGCATCGAACGTGTCGATGATGATGACGTCCGCTTCCCACATCGTCTCTGCGTCCATCAGCCGGCGGAGCAACTGCTTTCGCTCCTTGTCGCTCTTGCCGGAGAGCGTCCCGCCGCTGTCGATTTCTGCCTGCAGGAACACGATTTGTTCGTTCAGCAGGTGTTTGACGATGTCGTACGACAGCGAGTGCATCTGGTCGAGGAACCCTCTGACACCCAACTCAGTAGAGACGAGCGTCACGATGGCGTCCTCTTCGCAGAAGCCGTAGCTAAATCGTTGCGACAGCACGCTCTTTCCGGCACCGTAGTCGCCTTCGATGAGGACGATAGCGCCGCTTGGAATGCCGCCGCCGAGTTCCTTTTCGAGACGGTCGTGCTCGTTCAGTCCGAGAGAGAATTGATTACTGCTCATGTTCGGAATTCAAACACCTCCTCGTCACCGTCGACGATGAGTTTCAGACGGTGGTCGCCCGAGTTGAGTGCGACGCCGATGTCGACTCGCACTACGTTGCTCGGACGCCACTCGGCTCCATCGACGACCGTGACAGTGACGTCGGTTTGGTACTCTGAGTCTACGATGACGTCGAAACCTTCGCTGGTCGCGGGGAGCGACCGGACACCGGTGTTCTTGACGTACACGGAGAGGTTGTCGTTCCCGTCGTCGTAGAGACCACCGCCTTCCGGGTCGCTGATGACTTCGATGTCGGTTCTGATGTCGCTGCTCACGTCGCCGCCGCGCTCGTCGAGCGAGCTGCTGATACCGGTGACAGTGTCGATAAGGACACCGGCAACACCGGCGGCGACGACGATACTGGCGATGAACAGGATGAGACTCGGCACGGAGATGTCTGCCATCTAGCTCACCACCACCGTTTCGTTCGTCACGGCCACGCCAGTACTGGTGACGACTTTCACGCGAGAGGGAGTCGTCGTGGTCGTGTAGTTCATCGTCAGGTTCTGCCCGGCGTACCACAGGTTCGTCGTCGTATCCCCGTCGACACTGGTACTCCCGGGGGCCGTGTACTCGTTGTCGACGAGTAACGTCGTCTCGTCGACCTCCAGCGTCGTGGCTCCGGTGTTCGTGACGTTGACCGAGAGCACGTCGCTCGTCGAGTTGTACGTCGCGTTTGCGATGGTAATCTCGGTGTTCGTCCGCTCAAGGGCGCGCTCAGATTCGGCGTCCTGCGCGTCGAGGACGTTCTCTGCGGCGTTTGACGTCGCCGTGTAGAGGGTCCCCGTGGCGATGAGGACGCCGAGGAAGATAATCGCCGTCGAGCCACTAACACCGAATCCCATCCAGACCCCCTCCGTAGGCAACCAACTCTTCGAACAGCTGTCTGTCTGGGCCGTCGTCGGCAAGCCGGCTGATGTAGGCGAGACTCGTCTGGTGGTCCTCGATGTGAAGGTCGGTCTCTTCGACATCGTCGATGGACGCCGCGAGTTGGGCGACGTGGGTGTTGAGTTCGTTCTCGACGGCGCGCGAAATCCAGTCCTGCTCCCTGTACTGGCGGAGCGCGCGCGACGCACCGAGTGCGCCACCTGATTCGACGAGCGTCTCGACCCATTCGAGGACGAGTACTTCCGAGACGTAGTTCGCTGGCAGACGGGTCAAGTAGGCATCGGACGCTGCCACGTCGGCAGCCGTAGACTCCGGCTCCGGTTCTGGTTCCGGCTCGGAATTGAGTTCCTCTTTCGCCATCGCAGCGGAGGCGTACTCCGCCTCCAGCTCGTCGAGCGTCTTCTTGACGTCGCCGATGTCGTCGGCGTCGTCGTCGGACTCTGCGTCCGTCTCTTCCACCTCGTCTTCCGGTTCGGGAACGAGTTCCTCGTCGACGAGTTCTGCTTCTTCTTCGGGTTCCTCGTCGACTTCTTCGACGACATCCGCTTCGGGGGAGTCGTCTTCGACTTCGTCGAGTTCCGGTTCGTCCGCAACGTCGAGTTCGTCTTCTTCCGCCTCTTCCTCGAACGCTTCTTCCTCAAGGGCTTCTTCCTCTTCTTCGTCCCAACCGCCTTCCTCTTCGTACTGCTCTTTGAGGTCGTCGAAGCTTGCGCCGCCCGCACCGCCGCCGCCGGCATCGTCTTCTTCCTCTTCGTCTTCCTCGGGCAGTCCGCCGTCCATCGCATCGTCTTCGAGCGCCTCTGCCGGGCTCATCCGCTCGGATTCTGCCAGTTCGTCTTCGGCAGCCCGTTCGGCTTCTTCTGCTTCGGCTTCCGCATCGAGTTCGCCGAAGTCGTCGTCGAAGAACGTCTCGGCGTCGGCACTCGCAACCTCGGGGTCGAGGTGCTCGTCGTCTTCTTCTTCGCCTTCGAACAGCCCGAAGGCTCCGCCCGCGTCGAGTCCGCCCATCTCTCGGGCGTCGTCGACAAACGGGTTGATTCCGCGAGTGACCATCTCATAGATGTCGAGAAGCTTCCGAATGGTATCGTCTAGCTCCTCGACGGTCTCGCCGATTTGTTTGTTCTCTTCGCGAACCGTGTTCATCCCGGACGAGATGGCGCTAACTTCGTTCTCGAGTTCGCCGATTCGATCCTCGAGCTCTGCGATTTCCTCGTTGTTTCCGTCGTCGAATCCGCCGAATTCGTCGTCTTCGAATCCGTCGTCGAGGTCGTCGCCGAAGTCACCAAACTCGTCGGAGAGATCGTCTATATCGTCCTCAAATCCAAGTCCATCATCTGATGACATAGTTTCCTCCTCGGTGTCCGTTTGGTCCCCGGCGTCTGCCTCGTCTTCGTCGTCCATCCACTCGATTGTGGTGGTTGCCGCACCTCCGCGTTGGGGGCTGGGTGACCCGCACCAGCAGGGAGCTGTCACCCTTCCGGTCGTCGGACAGGCCGGGACGGTCCGACACACTCGGGGGAGCAGGTAACATTAGTCCAACCTACGTGAGTTGGTACAAGAAAGTTCCCGTCCCGTTATCAGTCGAGATATTTTCTACTTGTGTATTTCTGTCTCAGTGGATTTGTAATAAATCCTGCGGCGACCAAACGAACGGTGAGAAGAATTATCCGGCGTCGGAACGGATGGTCGTTCGACAACCAGCACTCGCCATAACACAACCATGACAGAACTAGTCAAAACCGGTGTTGAAGGACTCGACTCCATCCTGAACGGCGGGATCGTGAAGAATGCCGCGGTACTCATCAGCGGCAACCCCGGGACGGGAAAGAGTATCCTGGGGCTGCAGTACCTGTATAACGGCGTCGACCAGTTCGACGAGGGAGGTATCTACCTGACGTTCGAAGAGACGGAAGACGACATCCAGCAGGCGGCTGAATCCATCGGCTTCGACCGCTGGCAGGAGTACGTTGAGTCGGGACGAATCACCGTCTACGACAAGCACGCACTCCTCCGAGACGGCGACTTCTCCTCGACACTCGACCGGATTCTCGACGACCTGAGAGACACCAACTACGACCGGCTCGTGCTCGACTCGCTTACGATGTTCCAGCTCTTCTTCGAGGACGAGAAGGACCAGCGCCAATACCTCCTGAAGTTCATCGACATCCTGAAGGACAGCGGCCTCACTTCGCTTCTGACCACCGAGCAATCAGCCATCTTCCCGGAGACGGACATCGGTCTCGAAAACTTCCTCACCGACGGGAACATCTACCTCATCCAGAGCCCGGCTGGTGCGACGAGCAACCGGTACATCTGGGTCGCGAAGATGCGTAAACAGAGCATCAAAAACTCGATGTTCCCTCTCGAAATTGCACAGGGTGGAATCAAAGTCTACGAGCAGGCGGCAGGCTTCTCGATGGTCGGGGAGTCCCCGCCGTGGTTCGGCGAAGAGACCGAATAACGTAGCGACTTATCTTTTGTATCCCCGCGCCCCGACAGTGACAGCTATTGCTCAGCGTGACTCGCTACCGGGATGTGTCAGGGGAAACTCGTCTGTCGGTGAGAAGCGGCGCTGATTCACTCGCGGGCTATAGCACTCGTGTGTGTTCCTCACTGAGCTCTGCCACCGAACCAGCATAGTTCAGCGTACTACCGAGTGCTGCCGCTAACCGGTGTGAAAATAGGAAAAGTTCGAACGGAAGTTCGTTAGTCGCGCTTAGAGCTTGACCGGCTTGTCGCTCTGCTTGCCAGCCAGCTGCTGCGGCATGGTCAGGATGACCGTGGTGGTGCCGCCAGTGCGCGAGGTGATTTCGAGGCGGACCGTCTCGCCCGTTTCGAGACCGTCGTTGTCGTCAGCTGGCGTCTCTGATTCGATAGCGCCAGCGTTGATGACGACTTCGTAGCGGTCACTCATGCTGTTGAGGACACCGAACGAGTTGTCGTCGTCGGTGATCTCGTTGAGAGCGAACTGCGTACCGTCCGCGGTTCCAGATGCAGAGTTGTTGGTCAACTGCTGGACCTCGGAACCACTGAGGTACTTGATCGAGGTCTCGTTCATGTCGACGCTGCTGGAACCGGCAGCCAGGCGAACGGACATGTTGATGTACTTGATCGTACTGTTGTTACCGACCACACCGTGGCTGTTGAGCACTTCGACGCGGTTCGTGACCTTGTCGACGGACTCTTGCCCGGCGTCTTCAGCAGTTGCCTGCAGGAAGCCCGCAGTGTTGACGAGCACACCGGCTGCGATAGCCGCAACGAGGACCATCGCGATGAAGACGATGAGCGTACCGATACCGACCTGACCGCGCTTGTCGTTAGTAATATTTTCGAACATTAGTTCTCCTTAGAGTGCAACTGGGTCGCCGTCAGACTTACCAGCCAGCTGCTGCGGCATGGTCAGGATGACTTGCGACGTTCCGCCGTTGCGGGACGTGATTTCGAGCGTGACGGATTCGCCAGTCTGGAGACCGTTCTTCGAGGTCCCCTCGACGACGGACGTGTTGATGACGACCTCGAAGCGGTCAGCCTGACCGTTGAGGATCGGGAACGAGGTGTCGTCGTCGGCGATCTTCCGGACTGCGAACTCGTTCGGCGAGGCGTTCGTCCAGTCGATATTGTCTGCCGTCACCGAGTTATTGTTAGTCAGCGTCGTCGCCGTGTCGGCGCTGAGGTACTTGATACTCGTATTATTCAGTGAAACAGAACCTGAACCGGCCGCCAGGCGGACGGTCAGGTTCACGTTGTCGACCGTCGACGGCGACGTAGTCGCGTTGACGACACCGTGAACGCTGACGACGTCAACGCGGTTGGTGACCTTGTTCACAGATTGCTGTCCGGCGTCCTCGGCGGTGGCTTGCAAGAAGCCAGCCGTGTTCACGAGGACACCCGCCGCGATTGCGGCGACCAAAACCATCGCGATGAAGACGATGAGGGTCCCGATACCGACCTGACCCCGGTCTTCAGTGATATTTTCGAACATGGGTTGTCGTGGGCGGTCCCCCTCTCGCAAGAGAGGGATGACCTTCGTCCAATCACTTGGGCAGGTGGTACATAACGGTACGGACCACAATATCAGAACTGATATCAGAATTTTGTATGAGCCTAATATCCTAATTCTTCGCACACGCACACACGTATGATTGTGTGCGTACCACTATCACGACAGGTATGTGCGACGGACTCTCACACGGGCGGACTACTGAGACGTCCGCAACGGCCACCCGAATACGGAGTCAAAAAAGTGAGTTAGTCCTGCGTAATCTTCCGCCAGACGTCGTCGAGCTTGTTCTTCACTTCGGGCCGCTCGGTGACGCTCACAGTGTAGTCGTCCCCTTCGAATCTGACCACAATCTCGTCGACTTCCCGCCGGTAGACGTTCGTACGCCGGTGCTCGTCAGAGAGAACCCTGTCGTGGAGTTCGAGTAGCCCCGCTGCCGTTAGTTCCTCGATGCGACGGTAGCACGTCGCGATAGGAATGTCGAGCATTTCACTGAACTCTTGTGCCGAGTGCGGCTCGTCGGCTGCCCGGAGGATATCAGGGTTGTACTCGTTTCCCAGTGCAGAGAGGGTCCTGTCAGACTCCATAGATAGAATTTTATCGGTACGCACGGCTTGTCAATGTGTTGGTTACTGAGTTGGCAGATTCTCAGTACCAGTACTGGGTCTCGTCGGGTGTGGCGATGGGATTATATTTCGCCGCATCGTCATTCCACCGATGGCCGACGACGAGCGTCCGCAAAGACACCCACGCGAGCAAGGAGTCGTCGCCGCGGAAGAGTTGGATATCGACCGCGACGAGCGGGTTGCTCGGCTCGAATCTGGGAGATACGTCATCGCCACTGGGGACGCTACAGCGCCAGACCCCGCCGAACTCGAATCGGAGACGGAGTCTGACTCGGACGCAGCGCCCGACCGTGATACCGAGGGTGACCACCCGGAAGACGAACCCGAGACTGACGACGCTGCACCTGTCGCGGGCGAGCAGCGTAAACCGACAATTAAGCTGCCAAAGGACCCGCGCAAGCGAGCAATTGTCGCGCGCAAGCTAATCGCCGAGCGAGTCGGTGCGGCCAATGCCGACCACGCATTCGCCGTAACTGCGCTCGTCGACGGGTCGGTCGAACAACACGAATCTGTTTCGAACGAGGTGACTGATGTGTTCAGGTCTCTCTTGTTGTGGTACGCCGAGGTTGTTGGCGACGACAGTACACCACTAGACGAAGTACTCGGTATCCTCCTTCTCGCCTCGGAGGTGCAGGTGACGTACCCCGGGCGAGCAATCGAAGCCCTCGCTGCTGCGAACGGACTCAAGCGAACTGACTCTATCGGAGACCTCCTCGACGCCGTCGACGAATCTGGCGCGTCGTTCCCTCCCTGACAACCTCGCTCCCGTCTCACTCGGCGGTGACAGTTGACATCTGTAAATCGCCCGACGAGAGGGATGTCGCCGACTCAACCCCCGCGTTTCGTATCAGGGATGATAATGGGGTGGAAGGGTTTATGGTGTGATTTTCGGAAAAATGGAGGTATGGCAAGCAAGGTACTGGTCGTGGACGACTCTGCGTTCATGCGGAACCTCCTGAAACAGCTTCTTGAGGGCGAACACGAAGTCGTCGGCGAGGCCGAAAACGGCGTCGAGGCGGTCGAACTCTACCGTGAACTCGAACCCGACGTCGTCACGATGGACGTCGTCATGCCGATTCGTAACGGCATCGAAGCGACTTCCGAAATCAAGTCTCTGGACTCGAACGCGTCGGTGATCATGTGTACGTCGGTTGGACAAGAAGAGAAGATGCGCGAAGCCGTCGAGGCGGGTGCTGATGGGTACATCACCAAACCGTTCCAGAAGCCGAACGTGCTCCAGGCTATCGCAGACGTCATTCAGGCTGAGGCATGAATCTCGACGTACGTTCGCTTCGAACGTTTAGTCGTCTGGCCCACTCGGGCGCTGAAAAAGCCGCTGGCTCGTTGACGACGCTCGCCGGTATCGACACGTACGTCAACGTTACCAAGGTCGAACTTGGAACGAAGACGGACGTCGAACAGGAGTTCGCCGAACGCGACCTCGTGAGCGTTCACATCGGCTTCAGCGGCGGATTGGATGGTCGAACCGTGTTGGCGTTCTCCCCCGAATCAGCCGAGCGTCTCGTCGACGCGCTGATGCCCGGGATGGACGGTGCCGAGACCGGGACCGAACTCGCGACCAGCAGTCTGAAAGAGGTCGCAAACATCATGCTCGGCGGGTTCATCGACGGGTGGGCCGACTACCTCGATACGACTATCGACATCACGACGCCCACGTACGTCGACGACGACAGCGACGGTCCGCTCGAAAACCTCGAATCTGACGGCTTCGAACACGAAAGCGACAACGAACACATCCTCGTGTTCCGAAACCAACTCGAAGCCGCCGACGACGCAATCGAGTTCGACCTCTACATGGTCCCGTCGCCTGACTCCATCGAAACCATCGTCGATGCCAGCGGACAGCACGGTGCGCTGCCGGTCCAGTCGTTCGCTGCGTTCTCCGATATGATCGCCGACGGTGCAGACCAAGCGTCGGCCGACATCACCGCGATGACTGGCATCGACACGACTGTCGAGGTGAGCCGGATGAGCTTCGTCCCAATCGAGGGTGTCCCGATGTCGTTGACGGACTCAGTCCGCCGTGGTGTTGTCTTGGAGTTCTTTGGAACGCCCAGCGGCTACATCGCCATCCTGTTCGACGAACCCTCTGCCGATAACATCGCAAGTTCGCTTCTCCCGGGCATGGAAGGCGACGAAGCGATGCGACAGAGTGCAATCCAAGAGATCGGGAACATCGTGACGTCAGGCTTCCTCGACGGGTGGGCGAACACGCTGGGGACGACGATAGACATCTCGCCCCCGAAGCACGTCCACGACATCGGTTCGGCCATCGTTGACCCGCTGGCGACCGAACTCGCTCAGTCACAGGAGTACGCGTTCCTCATCGATTCGACCATCCGAACGGACGACGACGAGTTCACCTGCGATATCTACGCGCTTCCGAACGAGGAAGAACTCAGGAAGGCGCTCGAACAACTCTCACCCGCGGTCTGAACTGCCGCGGAGGCACCCCAAGTTATGCAAGTATACACCACGGACACGACGTCCACCCACTCAGCCCGAATCAAAGTGGGAATCGCGGATTACGCCTTTGGTACCGACGGTAATACGTTGACCACGAGCGGCCTCGGTTCCTGTATCGGCGTCGCCCTTTATGACGCGGAGGCGGGCGTTTCCGGACTCGCACACGCGATGCTTCCGGAAGCAGACCCTGATGGCGACCCGGCGAAGTTCGCCGACACGGGTATCGAGGCACTTCTGGCCGAGATGCGAGACGAAGGTGCCGACACATCTCGTATCGTCGCCAAACTCGCAGGAGGAAGCGCGATGTTCGACTTCGAGTCGAGTAGCGGCGGGAAGTCGATTGGAGAGCGAAATGTCGAAGCGGCACGAAAGACATTGGAAAAACACGGTATCGACATCGTCGCGGAAGATGTCGGTGGCTCACACGGGCGCTCACTCGAACTCGACGGGAAGACGGGAGACCTTCGAGTCCGAAGCGCCAAGACTGGCGACCAGACGCTGTAAGGTACCGACCGGGCACCCGAACGCTCATTTTCATGTCAGTTCACGGGTTAGCGACGCGGTACTCGCGCGTACTGACGAGGCCGTGGACACATAGAGGGGCATGGAGACCAGAGTGCTCTCGTTTTCCGTCTCTCGAAGACTGTCATTCAGAAAAGAATTTCTGCCCCCACTATCATAATTGATATCAGATTGGGTAATTTTATATCGCCGCCTTCGAATCGGGTAAACGACACGGTACGACGAACGCGTGTGACATCACGGACGGCGCGCTGCGCCTTCCAACCCAAGTCGGGGGACTTGGGGGGTCGTACCGTCGCCGTACGAGGTAATCTATGTATCTGGACCCGGACGACTACGACGCCCACGAACTCCGACGCATCGCCCGTGACACGCAACGCTCCCGTAATCGGAGCGACGGCCACCTAGACGACCGTAGCCCATTCCGATTCGACAATCCGCTCTTCGACAAGGGTCGACGACCGGCGTCGGAGGCACTTCGTTCGAGTCAACTCGAACAACTGCTACTCCACCAATCGCGTGGGGAAGACGACAGCGTCACGAAACCCTACCTGAAGTCCCTGCCAGACAAATACGGCGCAGAGCGCGTCGTCTTCGACTGGCTGGAGTTCCTCGTTCTCAAAGGCGGGTTCAAGCGCGCGATGGACGCGTTGCAGTACTACCAGACTGTCGGCTGGCTCACCGACGACGTCGAAGAACGGCTCCGTGACTACCTCCTTGGGTTCTCTGCGGAGGTCGAAGACCCCACTGAACTCGACGTCGACGACCACCTTCTCAGCCTGGTGTACGTCGCACGGCTCGCGTCGATGGTCTGAGTTACTGGACCGGGCCCAGTGTATTCCCTCGTCCAAATAGATAGCAATCTATCATTTTTCGGCTCACCGATACATCTTTGACAGTTGCGTCTGGGTGATAACGTATGCCAGAGGAATCCGAACAATCTGATGCATTCGACACCGAATCGGGACCGGTCCCAATCGGTGTGAAACTTGGAAGCACGCGAACTGTGCTCGCCTACCCCGACGAAGACGGGGAAGTCGAGACAGTTCGGACACTCACCTGTCTCGCGACGTACGAGGATGCGCTCACCGGCGACGAGCGCGTCCTGTACGGCGAGGAGGCAGCACGGCAGTACCCAGACCGCGTCCAGTTCATGCTCCGGTCTGGACTCCCAGAGGACGCCGACCGGGCGGAACTCACGAAGCAGTTCTTCGAAGAACTCTGTCGCAGTCGGGACCTCCCAGAAGACAGCGCGGTCGTGTACGCGATTCCGACTATCGACAACGCGCGCGGCCTCTCGAACCTCAACGACGTCATCGAGGGGAGTAGCATCGGTGGTGCGCTCGTCCGAAGCTTCCCCGAATCGCTCTGTGGGGCCATCCCCGCGATGGGCGATGACCTCGAAGCGGTCGACGAAATCTTCATCTCCGTCAACCTGGGTTCGACCAACCTGGAAGCGTGCGCGTACCGTCACGGCGAACAGCTGTCTCCCTTCGTCTCCGGGGCGGCGACCGGAAACGAGGTCGACCGCCAAATCGCGAATGCGGTCGAAGAAGAGACGCAAGGTCGCGTCAACATCGACCGCACCACGGCACGGGAGTACAAAGAAGAACACGCCGACTTCAACTCGTTCGAGGCGTTCACCGACATCATCCAACAGCCCGGTGGAGGCTCCCACGAGTTCACCATCGAACGGAGTGTCATGGAGCCGCTCGACGACTACCTCGACCAGGTGGTCGACGAACTCGCCAACAACTTCCTGTCCGAACTCGCCAACACCCACATGAAGCCGTACCAACTCGCGCTCTCTCGCCCAATCGTCCTCACGGGCGGGATGACGTGTATCCCCGGCCTCGTCGAAGAGTTCGAGACGCGCCTGAGCGAGGAACTGGGTCGCGACATCGACGCGACCACCGCGGAGCGTCCCGACCTCGCTGCGGCCGATGGCGCGTACCGTATCGCGGGGCAACTGGCTCGGAACCGCTGACACCGCGTCTCTAGGGACCCCGATTTTTCACTAATCAGACTCGACCGACGCCGTTTCCCGTACCGTCGCCTTCCCGTCGACGCTCCGGAGGCTGACGATGGCGACAGTGCCTCTGGGTTCGTTCTCGACGAACCTGAGTCGCCCGTGAGACCGGTCGACGATCCAGCGAACGAGCCACAGGCCGAGGCCGCTGATGTGCTGAAGCGGCGTCTCGATTCCCGATTCGAGCACCGAGAGTTCGGCGTCGGGAATCCCTGGGCCGTTGTCTTCGATGTGAATCTCGACGAAGTCGTCCGACGGCGCTGCCGGCTCGACGGAGACACTCACTTCCGGGAGCACCCTATCGTTGTGTTCGATGGCGTTGTCGATGAGGTTCTTGATGGCCGACTCGATGAGGTCGTCGGCGTAGACCCACTGCTCGTCGGGGAGGTCCCGATGTACGATTGCCCGCGGGTAGTTGGCGTCGATGCCGTCGAGTTCCTTCTCGATTCGTTGGATGACCTCGACTTGTTCGAGTTCAGCGGTTCCACGGTCGAGCGTCGTGTCGATGTGCCGCGTCTGCTCGCCGAGTTCGACCAGTGACGACGCCTTTCGCTTTATCGTGCGGGCGTGGTCTTTCGACTCGGCGGGGATGCGCTCGTCGAGCAGCAAGTCGGCGTGGCCGAGGATGACGTTCATGTCGTTCCGCAGGTCGTGGCGAAGCACACGGTTGAGCACGCGGAGACGCTGTTCGTACCGATACCGGTTCGTCACGTCACGCGAGTTGAGAACGATTCCGTTGACCGAGGGGTCGTCGAGGAGGTTGACGCCGACCGTCTCGAACCGTCGCCACGTGCCGTTTTTGTGGCGAATACGGAACTCGGAACGGACGGGTGAGTCGCCCTCCATTACTTGTTCGAAGTCCTCTCGGACGTGCTCTCGGTCGTCGGGATGGACCAGAGAGAACACAGGCTCACCGACGAGTGACTCCGGACAGAATCCGAGGACGTCTTCCATAGACGGGCTCGTGTACTGCCGAACACCATCCTCGTCGAGAACCGTGATGATGTCCCGCGAGTTCTCGATGAGCGCGCGGAACTCCTCTTCGGTCTGCCGCCGTTCGGTCACGTCGTGGAAGACGAGAAGTTTCGCCCGGTTTTGCGACTGTTCGCTCACCGCCCCGGAGCGAATCTCGAAGTAGCGCTTGTCTGTCCCGTCGCCGACCGCGGCTTCGAGTCGGTCACGCCCGTCGAGGACCTTTTGGACCACGTCGGGGCTCTTGATGACGTCGAGGACGGGTTGGCCGATGCACTCGGCTGCGGGGTGTTCGAGGACCGACGCCGCGGACCCGTTCGATTCGACGACCCTGTGGTGGTCGTCGAGGACGACGACGGCATCACGCATCTCGGAGATGATGGCATCCCGGGCGATGGGCGTCACGTCGAAGAGGCGGTACCGATACAGCGCCCACAGGATGATGCCAGCGCTGACGCCGAGTGACAGCGGAACCGGGTCGATTGGCAGCGATGGGTCCCAGAACAGTTTCCACGCCAACGCGAGGAGCGGAATCACGCCCGTCCCAACGAGAATCGCTGCTTGGCGTTGGTGGACGCCGTCGCTGCTCAGGAAGGTCTTTCCGATGACACTGACGCCGATGATGGAGGCCGCGGCGACGTAGCTGACGTGTCCGACCAACAGTGGGTCTGCATCGGTCGTGAGTCTGACCAGCATGCCCGAGCGAAGCAACTCGGGCGGGACGAACAGCCCGTGTGAGTCGCTCGTCAAGGCGAGCGCGATAGCCAGTGCCGGTTCGACTGACAGGAAGGCGACGACTCGACGCGTGAGCAGTTGGTCTTCGCCCGCGTAGACGAGCGAGAACACGAGCCAAAACGTCGGAAGCGTCGCTGCGCCGACCCAGGCGATTCGCGCGTAGAAGAGTTCACCCGCCGGTGACGTCGAAAGCAACTGGAATCCGTACGCAGTCAGCCAGAGCGCACCAGAAAGAGAGAGGAGGGCAAACGGTATTCTAACGCGACGAGAGTACAGACGGAAGCGCCCCAACACGACGATAGTGACCACCCCAGCGAGGACGCCAGAGGTGAACAGTGCGTACAAAAATGGCGACTGTTCGAGGTTGGTCATGGGTGGGTCGTGCGATGCATAGCAGTGTCTGGTACGATTTCGATAATCCGGTGTACCTCACACCGGGACGATATCGAAGCTGTCTCTAGAGTGTGACTTAAGCGGTTCGCCCCTAGTCTCAAAATTGATATCGACTCATTCGACAAACAGCGTCGGCTTTGCATCACGTTCGGCCACGTTCGGACGTGAGAACCGTCAACGAGGCGTCGAAACCGCCACTCGCGGTAGCCCGAACGCTTAATTCGGAGAAACGCACATCGACCTGTATGCCGCTCGACCCGCGTCGATATAATGTCAACGAACTCCGTCACGCCGCTCACGGTCGGAACCCAGCGGAGTTCGATTGGGTCGACGCACCAGTCGACAAGGAGTGGAACGACGTCGCGTACCAACGACTTCTCGCAGCGACGGCAGAGGTCGCATCTGACGGTCGTCCGTATCTCGATTCGATACCGCACACCCCGAATGCGGAGCAGGTACTCCTCGATTGGTGTGTCCACCTCGTCGAACGACTCGGTGGGCGCGGCTCACTCGAAATGGTCTCGTACTACCGAGACATCGGGTGGGTCGGCGACGACGCCCACGATACGATTCGAGAGCGCATTCTCTCGTTTACGACTCCGACGGACTTCGAGGACGCACCGACAGAAGAAGACCACGTACAGAGCCTCTCGTACGTGGTTCGCTTGTCGTCGATGGACGACGAGTAAACCGAAGCGTGCGGTTCGAGCCGCCTAAAGGCCGAGGTTGCGGCCGATGACTAGATGCTGTATTTCGCTCGTTCCCTCTCCAATCTCCATGAGCTTCGCGTCGCGGTAGAACCGCTGCGGGGCGAAGTCCGTCGTGTAACCGTATCCACCGAGAACCTGCACTGCGTCTTCGGCGACTTCGCGTGCCGCCTCACTCCCGTCGAGCTTTGCGAGCGCGGATTCGAGTGAGACGCGCTCGCCTTGGTCGTACTTCGTCGCGGCCTTGTGGGTGAGCAGGCGGGCGCGCTCGGTCTTTCGGTACATCGAGACGAGTTTGTCGCGGATGGCGTCGAACTCGGAGATAGACTGCCCGAACTGCTCGCGCTCTCCGGCGTACTCCTTTGCGTGGTCGTACGCACCCTGTGCGAGGCCGACCGAAAGCGCCGCGATGGAGATACGGCCGCCGTCGAGCGTCTTCATCGTCTGCTTCCAGCCTTCGCCTTCCTCGCCGAGGAGTCTGTCTTCGGGAATCCAGCAGTCGTCGAACGACAGTTCACAGGTCGGCGAGCAGTTCAGACCCAGTTTGTCCCAGACGGTCGTCACCTCGAAGCCGTCGTCGTTCTCCGGGTCGACGATGAACGTCGAGATACCGTCGTACCCCGCGCCGGGTTCGGTGACCGCCTTCACGAGCACCGAGCCCGCGACGTTCGCGTTCGTGATGAACTGCTTCGTTCCGTTGAGGACGTAGCCGTCTCCCTCGCGCTCGGCGACGGTGTCCATGTCGCTCGCGTCGCTGCCGGAACCGGGTTCGGTGAGTGCCCACGCACCCATGTGCTCGCCCGTCGCGAGGGGGCGGAGCCACTTTTCTTTCTGTTCCGGCGTCCCGAACATGTCGAGTGGCTTCGACGCGAGGCTGACGTGGGCGGCGTAGGAGAGACCGATACCGCCGGAGACGCGGCCCAGTTCCTCGACGACGAGCGCGTACATCAACTGGTCGCCGCCGAGCCCACCGTACTCGGCGTCGACGGGGACACCCATGACGTCCAGTTCGGCCAGCTGGTCGAAAATCTCCTGTGGGAACCGGTGTTCGTCCTCGATATCCTGTGCGATTGGGGCAATCTCCTCCTCACAGAACTCGCGGACGGTGTCACGAATCATCCGGTGCTCGTCCGGAATGTCGAAATCCATGGTGGCAATTTTCGCGTCCGAGACATAAAGTAATCGAACGACCATGTAGGATTCCGAGGACGTCCACGCTCGGGACCGAGTGCGCTTCGACCAGTCGGGCAGTAAGTCCCACTCCGTGGGAACGGCCAAATGGCTCTTTTGAATCACTCCCGGATGTACTCGTATGTACGACCACATCCTCTTTCCGACAGACGGGAGTGACTGTGCCGACGAGGCGCTCGGACACGCAATCGAGCACGCACTCCAGTACGATGCAACGTTGCACGCACTCTACGTCGCCGACGTCCGCGAGGTCGGACACACCGCACCCGCGCTCTCACCCGACCGAATCAAAGACGCGCTGTACGACACAGCGAACAACGTCCTCGAAGACGTCGCGAGCAAGGCGCGAGCCGAGGGCGCGGACATCGAGACCACAATCGCCGAGGGGACGCCGGCCAGCGTCATCCTCGACCACACCGAGCGCGACGAGGTCGACCTCGTCGTGATGGGGACCCACGGCCGGAGCGGACTCGACCGATACCTGCTGGGCAGCGTCGCCGAGCGTGTCGTCAGAGGGTCTTCGGTCCCCGTGCTGACGGTGAGACAAGCCGACGAATAGCCCACGCTCTTAAGCCACCCCTCGTCTTACGAGGGTGCATGGACCTCCGCCGGCTCGTCCGCGGCCGTGTGGGGTGGCCCCGTCTGGAGGCGGTCGCCCGCGAACTCGCACGGCGGTACGACCGAGACACTCTCTCCATCCGCTTTCTGGAGGCGGACAACTGGCTTTCGACCCCGATGGTCGTCAACGACGAGTGGTTCGTGAAAGTCATCTCACGACAGAACTCGCTCGTTCACTCGCTTTTCACCACGGGGCGGAATCTCGGTGCGTTCTCCAGCGGGACAGAAGGCTTCTTCGAGCACTTCGGGACGCCCCTGCAGATGGCCAAACACGAACTCGAAGCGACGAAGCACCTCAGAGACATCGGCCTCCAGGCACCGGCTCCGGTCGAAGCCTTCGAAGTCGAGGGGTTGGGCGTCCTCGTCCTCGAATACCTCCCGAACTTCCACACCCTCGATTCGGCCCCGCGAGACGAGATTGTCTCGTTGGCTCCTGAGCTGTTCGCGTCGCTCCGCCGGATGCACGACAACCATCTCGCTCACGGCGACCTTCGAGCCGAGAACGTTCTCGTCCGCGACGATGGTATCTACTTCATCGACGCGACGAACGTCAACGACGAGGGGATGCACGACGCGCGGTCGTACGACCTCGCGTGCGCGCTCGCCGCGCTGGAACCGCTCATCGGCCCGAAGGAAGCGGTCGACGCGGCCGCAGCGTCGTACGGAACAGACGCGCTGCTCGATGCGGTCGACTTCCTCGATTTCGTCAACATCCGCCCCGACCACGACTTCGACGCCGCGGCGCTCAAAGGGCAGATAGAGACGCGCGCGTCCTGACAACTCGGGGGAGGCAGCAGCACGCATGTCTCAGTGGGAGCAGCACGCACGTCCGATAGAAAAAGTGGTCGCGGCCGGAACGTTCTCTACAGGTCTTCGGCGCCCTCGTAGTCCGCACCACCCATGTAGAGGCGCGAGACTTCGGGGTCGTCGAGGAGACCGTCTGCGTCGCCCTCGTAGGCGACCGTCCCCTGGTCGAGGACGTAGCCGCGGTCGGAGATTCCGAGGCCCTCGCGAGCGTTCTGCTCGACCATGAGGACCGCCGTCCCGAGTTCGTTCACCTTCTGTACGTCTTCGAACACCGACTGCACGATGTTCGGTGCGAGGCCGGCGGACGGCTCGTCGATGAGGAGCACTTCGGGTTCCATGACGAGCGCACGCGCGAACGCGAGCACCTGTCGTTGCCCACCCGAGAGCGTCTTCGCCTTCGCGGTCCGCTTCTCGTCGAGAATCGGGAACTGGTCGTACAGTTCGGCGATTCGCTCGTCGAGTCCCGAGGGGCGGGCGACGCCGCCCATCCGGAGGTTCTCCTCGATAGTGAGCGACGAGAAGACGTTGTCGACCTGCGGGACGTAGCCCATGCCGGTTCGGACGAGGTCCGCAGGGTCCTCGCCGGTGATGTCTTTTCCGGAGAGGTCGACCGACCCGGTCCACGGCTTCAGGAGGCCGAAGACGGTCTTGAGGACCGTCGACTTCCCGGCACCGTTCGGGCCGATGATACAGACGATTTCGTCGTCGTTGAGGTGGAGATTGAGGTCGCGGAGGACCTGCACTTCTCCGTACCCGCTGTCGACGCCGCTCACGTCGAGTGCTCGCTCCGTCATGGGCCAGCACCTCCGAGGTACGCCTCGATAACGCGGTCGTCCGTGCGAACCTCCTTCGGCGAGCCTTCCATCAGCACTCGTCCTTGGTCGAGGACGATGATGGGGTCGGCGAGGTCCATGATGAATGGCATGTCGTGTTCGATGATGAGGAAGGTCTGACCCTCCTCGTTGAGTTCGCGGATGAACCGCTTGATGTCATTTGCGAGCGTCGGGTTGACACCGGCGACAGGCTCGTCGAGGAGCAGGATGTCGGGGTTCGTCGTGAACGCCCGCGCCAACTCGACGAGCTTCAACTGCCCACCGGAGAGGTCGGTCGATGGCTGGTCGATGAGGTGGGAGATTTCGAAGCGTTCGAGCAGTTCTTCGGCCTGTTCGATGTTCGCACGCTCTTCTCGGGTCACGTCGTCAGCCGAGAAGAAAAGCGGGAGAATCGACTCGCCGGTCTGTGGACCGGGGCCGACGAGCATCGCTTCGCGGACGCTCATCCCTTCGAGGCGACGTGGCGTCTGGAACGTCCGAACGAGCCCTTCGTGGGCGCGCTCGGGCGGCGTCATGTCGCTTACGTCGGTCTCGTTGACGAACACGCTGCCCGCGTCAGCCTCGTAGAACCCGGAGATGAGGTTGAACAGCGTGGACTTCCCCGCGCCGTTCGGGCCAATCATCCCCGTGATGGTTCCGCGCTCGATTTCGATGGAGACGTCGTCGGTGGCGACGAGCCCACCGAACGCCTTCTCCAAGCCTCTCGTCTTCAACACCGGGTCGTCTTTGTCGAGGTGTGCACCCTCGTAGACGCCGTCGTTGCTCATTGGTCCTTCCCTCCGTCGGACGGTCCGCCCGACGTGGTGCCGTCTGTGACGACACCTCCGTCGGACGCCGCGGCACCGCGGCTAGCTGCACTCGATTCCTTCTGCGCCGACGGCCAGATGAGTTCGTCCTTCGGTGGGAGGAGCCCATCCTGCCGGTAGCGCATGATGAGGATGATGAGGACGCCGACGAACAGCAACCGAAGCGGTGCCACGTCGAGTCCCAAGTTGCCGATGAAGGCGATGTCGTTGAGGAAGCGCGTCCCCTCGCGGATGGCGATGACGACGGCCGCGCCGACGACTGCCCCGCGGTTCGACCCGGTCCCGCCGAGGATGACGGCAATCCAGATGTAGAACGTCGTCAGGGGGACGAGGTCGGAGGGGTCGATGTAGAGGTTCAGATGCGCGTAGAACGCGCCGGCGATTGCCATGACGACGCTGCCGACGACGAACGCCTGCATCTTGAACCGGTAGGTGTCCTTGCCGAGCGCCTTCGCGAGGTCCTCGTCGGACCGGATGGTCCTGAGAACGCGCCCCCACGGCGACCGATGGATGCGCCGGAGGAACAGGTAGCTGACCGCGAGGAGGACGACGATGATACTCGCCGTCGTCGCGGCACCGGTCAGCGGAAGCCACTCGAGGAGTGACGGGATACCGCTGATACCGCTGGACCCCGCGGTCCATTGGCGTTCGTTCAGGATGATGAGACGGATAACCTCCGCCAGTCCGAGACTGGCGATGGCGAGGTAGTCCTCGCGCAGTCGGAGCGTCGGGATACCGATGAGTATCGCGACGAGTGCACTCACGACGATTGCCGCGAGGAAGCCGAAGACGGGGTGCAGTCCCATACCGAGCGGCGAGTTCGGTGCGGTCAACAGCGCGGCGCTGTAGGCACCGAGCCCCCAGAACGCGGCGACACTGAAGTTGATGAGGCCCGCGTACCCCCACTGGACGTTGAGGCCCAACGAGAGCAGCGCGTACATGCCAACCAGTGCGACCTGGAACAACAGGAACCGCGGGCCGATGACGCCGGCGAAGACGCCGACGACGAGCAGTGCCGTAATGACGGCGAGCGCCGCGAAGATGCGCCGCTCTGTCGGGTCACGCACGAGGGTGTCGTTCACCCAGGTTGCGACGCTCATCCGCTCTCACCCACGATTCCGCTCGGTTTGACGAGCAAGATTGCGACCATGATGACGAATGCAACTGCAGCGGCGTACCGCGACCCGACCGGGATGATGCCCCACTGGTTGAACAGGGGGACGAGTTCGTGGACCATCCCGATGACGAGGCCGCCGAGCATCGCGCCGTAGACCGACCCGATGCCGCCGAGGATGACTGCCGCGAACACGATGAGCAGGATGTCGAAGCCCATGCGCGGCCGGACGAGTTCTTCCAGTCCGAGGAAGACGCCGCCCGCGGCGGCGAGTGCGCCGCCGATGAGCCACATGGCGATGATGACCTCGTCGGTTCGAATGCCACTGACTCGTGCGAGGTCCGCGTTGTCGGCGGTCGCGCGCATCTTCCGTCCCAACGTGGTTCGCGTCAGCGTCAGGTGGAGTCCGGTCACGAGCACCGTCGCGAGGATGACGACGACGAGGTTCCGCGGCGTGACCGCGACGCCGAACGACTCGCGAATCCACGGAATCGGTCCCTGTCGGGCGACGCCGTAGCGCTCGGAGTCGGACCCGAACGACAGGAATATCGACGCCCGATAGACGAGCGCCACACCGATACTCGTGATGAGCAACCCGATGGACCCCGAGTCGTTCATCGGTTGGTAGATGATGCGGTCGGTGACGACGGCGATGACTGCTGCGGCGACCATCCCGAACGCGAGCGCGAGGAAGAACCACAACGGGAGGCCGAACAGACCCATATCGCCGAGCATGGGGCGGAAGATAGCCACCGAGAACAGTCCGGAGAACGCCCCGACGGTCATCAGGTCTCCGTGAGCGAAGTTCGCGAAGTCGGCGATGCTGTAGACTAACGACAGGCCGATGGCCGCGAGCACGATGATGCTCGAAAACACCACGCCGTTGACGATATACTGGAAGGGGCTGATTTGAAGTGGTATCACTGCGCTCCCCCTCCGACATCGGTCAGTTGGCGCTCGGTCCCTACGTGCATGTCTAGCTGGTGATGTAGTCGCCGAATTCGTACTTGTGGTCCGCGACGCTGTAGACCTGGTAGAAGCCCGGCGGGTCGCCGTTCTCGTCGAGGTCGACAGGACCGCTGACGCCCTGATAGTTGATGTCGCTCGCCGAGCCTCCGTCGCGGAGTACCTCGACGGCCTCGGCGAAGTTGAACACTTCTTGACCTTCTGGCCGGGTCACGTCGCGGACGACCTCTGCGAGTGCGTCACTCGAGAACTCGCCAGCGGCTTCGATGGCGAGTGCGGCGACGGTGACAGCGTCGTAGGCGTACGCGGACCACACCGTCGGCGATGCGTCGTAGGCCGACTCGAACTCGGAGACGAAGTTCTGGTAGTTGTCTTGGTCACTCGGGGCGCTCTCGGTGATACCCTTCATACCGTCCATGCTGCCTGCCGGCGTGTTCTCGATGATAGAGTCGGCGATGGTCGACTCGGCACCGTAGTAGTCGACTTGCGTGTTGTAGCCCTGGTCGAACCCTTCGTTCGCCATCACGGTGAACTCGTTCGCGTAGGTGATGAACACCCACGCGGAGGCGTCCGTCGAGGCCATCTCGGTGAGAATTCCACTGTACGACGACTGCCCCTGGTCGTGGGGTTGGTTGTATTCGACGGTCCCGCCGAGGTCGGATTCGAACGTCTCGGCGAACACGTCCGAGAGGCCGGTCCCGTAGTCGTTGTTGATCCACGTCACGGCGACGGTGTCGTGGCCGTCGTCGTTGACGAGGTTGGCGAGCGCCTGTCCCTTGGCTGCACCGGACGGACTCATACGGAGCAGCTCCGGGCGTGTCGTCAGTTCGGGACTCGTACTGTTCTGGCTGATTTGGACGACACCAGCGTCCTTCGCGACACTGTCGTGGATGGCGATGGAGACGCCGGACCCGACAGACCCGATAAGGAGTGGGACGCCGTTTTGGTTGACGAGCTTCTGTGCTGCGCTGACGCCGCCTTGATTCGTACTCTCGTCGTCCTCGACGGCGATGTTGAGTGGCGTCTCGTCTTCGCCGATACCGACTTCGTTGATGGCTTCGACTGCCAGCTTGCGACCACGCGTGTTCCGCTCACCATACGGTGCGAGCGACCCCGTGAGCGAGTCGACCATCCCGATGGTGTAGGAAGACATGCTTCCGCTGTCGTCGCTTGCGGTCGTGGTGTCCTCGCCGCCATCACTGCCGCCACCGCCACCG
Organism: Haloferax larsenii; assembly: GCF_024730625.1. Classification (NCBI taxonomy): domain Archaea; kingdom Methanobacteriati; phylum Methanobacteriota; class Halobacteria; order Halobacteriales; family Haloferacaceae; genus Haloferax; species Haloferax larsenii. The sequence goes on along the minus strand of NZ_CP078063.1, from coordinate 2,051,614 downwards.
CCGCCGTTCGACTCGGTGGGTGTCGATTCCTCGTCGCTTTCGAGACAGCCCGCGGTTGCGCCGACAAGTGAAAGACCTGACAGCTTAAGCAGTGTTCTACGATCCATGTCTTGCGGTGTCATAACAAGGAGTTCTCAACGATTGTCGTAAATATACCTGTAACCGTCCATGGTCGGTACTGGCCGAAGCAGAGCTATGTCGGCCGATTACGTGTTTTGATTCGGTAATTTTCGGGCAGAATAATTTGGTAGGGTCACCCTTTAGGCACACACTCAAAGTAGACCGATTCGATGATTCCCCCCATCGCGAACAATTTCGTGGCGGGTGAGACGGCCGACGACGCGCTCTCGCACGTCGAGTCGCTGAACCGTGACGGTATCTGTGGAATACTGAACCTCCTCGGTGAACACTACAGTGTTCGCCAAGGGGCCGACGAGGACGCGGCCGCATACGTCTCGCTCGTCGAACAACTCGGAGCAAGTGACCTCGACGGTTGTATCTCCGTCAAGCCATCGCAGATTGGTCTGGACGTCGGCGACGACGTGTTCCGCGAAAATCTCGACCGCATCGTCGACGCCGCCGCGGCGGACGACGTCTTCGTCTGGGTCGACATGGAAGATTATACGACGACTGACGTAACGCTCGACGCGGTCGACGACCTCGGACACCAGACCGACGGCAGCGTCGGCGTCTGTGTGCAGGCGAACCTGAAGCGAACGCCCGACGACCTCGAACGTCTGGCAGACGTCCCCGGCAAGGTCCGCCTCGTCAAAGGCGCGTACAACGAACCGGCGTCGGTCGCTTACAAGAAGAAAGCGAAGGTCGACGAGGTGTACAAAGAACTGCTCGAATACATGTTCACCGAGTTCGACGACGGCATCGCCGTCGGCAGCCACGACCCATCGATGTTGTCGCACGCGCGCGACCTCCACGGCCAGTACGGAACGCCGTACGAGGTCCAGATGCTGATGGGCGTCCGCGAAGACGCACAGCGTAACCTCGTCGCCGACGACGTCGAGATGTGGCAGTACGTCCCCTACGGTGACAAGTGGTTCCAGTACTTCTACCGTCGCGTGCGCGAACGCAAGGAAAACGCGCTGTTCGCGCTGCGCGCAGTCACCGGTATTTAACCGGGCGAGCCGGCTTTACTGGGGGTCCAGTAACTTCGCTTCCGCTTTCCTGAGATGTTCGAGTAGCGTAGTCTTCGAGATGTCCATCTTGGACGCGAGTTCCCTGGTCGATATCTCGCGGGGCCACCGGTAGTATCCTTCCTCTCTTGCCAGTTCGAACGCCTCGCGCTGACTCCGAGTGAGCGTGTCTAATCGCCGACCCCGCTCGGGCTCTGCGCCTTCTGTCGAAGAGATGGAGTCGACTCGGATGTCGGCGTCCGTGCGGTCCATCACCTTGTCGATGCGACCCTGTATCTCGGTGCGCTCGCCGGCGAACCAGACCTGCCACTTCTCACGGCCGCCTTCGATTTGTGTGGGTGCGCTGTGGACGAACCCCTGTTCGAGGAGTCGCGGGCAAATCATATCGCTCGGGTCGTATTCGAGGAAGAACTCGCGCGCGACCGACCCGGGTGCGACCCGTCGGCCGCGGGGGTCGAACCGCTCTTGGAGTTCGAGAACGTCGCCCGTCAACTCCGAATCAGCAATCGTATCCAAGAGCGTCTCGACCTCGTCGATGGATTCGCCGTACGCCGTAAAGAGTCCGTTTGCCCGTTCGATTCCTGCTGTCGGTGCGTCGTAGATTGCGTGTGCCAGTATGCCGCCTCTGTGCTCTTCTGTGGCTTCTATCGCCCAACAGTTCGGATGCCAGAGGTCGAGCGTCAGGCGCGTGCCCTGCCCAGCCATGCGCTCGCTCATACGGCCGCATTGTAGACGGGGATGTAAGACGTTGTCTATGCTCAGGGAGGGCGAATAGTTGCTGAACGAACAGAACGCTCGTCGAACTATGGCGATAATACATCATAGTAGAAAACACTTCCCTCCCATGGACGGTGACGGGGTTATTAATGTAAGTTCCGCAAATATCACCACTATGGCGCAGGACGTATATCAACACTATATCGACGGCGAATGGGTAGACGGCTCCGGGGAGGAGACGTTCGAAAGTGAGAACCCAGCGACCGGTGAGACGCTGGCGACGTTCCGACGCGGCACACCGGAAGACATCGACGTTGCCATGGAGGCGGCCGACGAAGCCTTCGAGGAGTGGCGCGAACTCTCGCACATCGACCGCGCGGAGTACCTGTGGGACATCTACCACGAACTGCGCGAGCGAACCGAGGAACTCGCCGAAATCGTGACCAAAGAGTGTGGCAAGGAGATTTCCGAAGGCCGCGCCGACGTCATCGAAGCCTACCACATGGTCGAGTGGGCCGCAGGCGACGCCCGCCACCCCAAGGGCGACGTCATCCCAAGCGAAATCCCGAGCAAGGACGCCTACATGCGCCGCAAGCCCCGCGGCGTCGTCGGCTGTATCACCCCGTGGAACTTCCCGGTCGCAATCCCGTTCTGGCACATGGCCGTCGCGCTCGTCGAGGGCAACACCGTCGTCTGGAAGCCCGCCGAGCAGACGCCGTGGTGTGGCCAGATTATCGCCGAGATGTTCGAAGACGCCGGTATCCCGGACGGCGTGTTCAACATGGTGCAGGGCTTCGGCGACACCGGTGCCTCCATCGTCGACGACGAGCGCACCGACACGGTCCTCTTTACGGGGTCCGCCGAAGTCGGCCACGAAGTCGCCGCGAAGGTCGCCCAGCAGCCCGGCACGCTCGCCGCGTGTGAGATGGGTGGTAAGAACAACATCGTCATCACCGAGAAGGCAGACCTCGACATCGCGGTCCACTCCGCGGTCATGTCGTCGTTCAAGACGACCGGTCAGCGCTGTGTCTCCTCCGAGCGCCTCGTCGTTCACGAGGACGTCTACGACGAGTTCAAAGAGCGCTTCGTCGAACTCGCGAAGGACGTCTCCGTCGGCGACCCGCTTCGCGAAGACACCTTCATGGGCCCCCTCATCGAAGAGGGACACCTCGAAAAGGTCCGCAGCTACGCCGAACTCGCACAGAAGGAAGGCGTGAACGTCCTCGTCGACCGCACGGAACTCGACGACGACGAGATTCCCGACGGCCACGAAGACGGTCACTGGGTCGGCCCGTTCGTCTACGAAGCCGACGCCAAGGAAGACCTCCGCTGTACGCACGAGGAGGTCTTCGGTCCGCACGTCGCGCTCCTGAAATACTCCGGTGACATCGAAGAGGCCGTCGAGATTCAGAACGACACCGACTACGGTCTCGCCGGTGCCGTCATCTCCGAGGACTACCGCCAGATTAACTACTTCCGCGACAACGCGGAAGTCGGTCTCGCCTACGGGAACCTCCCGTGTATCGGTGCCGAGGTCCACCTCCCGTTCGGTGGCGTCAAGAAGTCCGGCAACGGCTACCCGTCGGCCCGCGAAATCATCGAAGCGGTCACCGAGCGCACCGCGTGGACGCTCAACAACTCCAAGGAGATCCGCATGGCACAGGGCCTCTCCGCGGACATCAAGACCAAAGACGACTAACACGGCGTTCACTCACGGCCCCGCACTTTCTTTCTTCGACGCTCGACGGCGAGTGACGACTCGACCGGAACGCCGACGCCAACTCACACGCGAGACGCGTCGCTCACCACAGAGACAGTACCGAAAACGACAGAGACGACATCGAAAGGGCGGAGGAGGAAGCCCTGTGGTCTCAGGTCACCCGTTGGCGAGGTGAGGTGAGACGAGGGGTGGGAACGCCCCCACCGGGCTTGGGGGCGTGAAACGACGTGGCCACGTCATTGGATGCCACAACGGACCCCGATACGTTGCGGCGGGTGCGGCGGATGTGGAGTCGCCGACGTCTGGCGAGAAAAGCGCCTGTTGCGTCGGCGAATATCGGTTAGGAGTGAATGTTGATAAACCCACCGCAACACCCCATCACGTGCCGCATGCCAATCCGTACCGCGTGAATTTTGCGGGTCGTCCGGACTCAGGCGGTCGCTTCGAGTTCCTCGCGGAGCGCCGCTTCGAGGTTCTGTAGCTCGCGGTCCAGGTTCCGCTCGAAGAACGTCTCGACGCCCGGCAGACGGCCGTCGACGACGAATTCGTTGACTAACCGGCAGCCGTCGTCGCCGTCGGACTCGATGGTGTGCTCGCCGGAGACGTGCATGACGCGCGACCGCCCGACGAACCGGACGTGGGTCGGTGGTTCGACGTCGACGTCTTCGGTCTCGACCGTCACCGTCGAGCGAACGAGGGGAATCGGAAGTTCGAGATACCAAGTCGCACGCCGACCGTCGTCGGAGATGTCGTACCGGTCGACGACACTTATCGAGCCTGCTCGCTTCGCGGGGTCGGAGATGAATTCCCACACGCGCTCACCGGGGGCGTCGAACTCGAACGTTCGTTTCACGCGGACGGTCATGGGTTACCCTCGTTACTCCAAAGTAAAAAACCGCGGAATCGACCTAGCTGAGGGTGACGCGCCACGTCGTCGAGCGGGCGCGACCCCACTTTTCGATTTCGACGTCTTCGGACTTCTCTGCGAGTCGCGGCAGCCGAACACCGACCTGTTTAGCCGTCAGCCCGATGGCCTCTGCGATGTTCTTTGCACGGAAGTAGCTCTCTCCGCGACTAACACTCTCTTGGAGGTACGTGAGAATGCGCTTTTCCTCGTCGGTGAACTCGTTCATCCTCGACTCGCCTAGGGAACGTGACTTCTTAACGATTACCCGTCAGAGCGACCGGCCGCCCGAATGCGCTTTACTTGAACATGTGGGCTCCCGCCACCGCGAGCGAGGCGGCGACGATAGCCACAGCGAATCCGGCTGCTTTGGTCAGTTGGTCGGGTCCAGCGACCATCAGCCCAGCACCGACGAGCGTGAGCACGCTGAAGAGTGCTGCAAAGCCGATGGACTTGTCCGATTGCACCGTCTTCGTCTCCATAATCCCGACGTTCGTGGGTGCCCACTTAGTTCATTCGACACTCCGTGCGTCGTGTGGGCACGGAGCAAATACGTCGTCGGCCGTTCGACCTTTGTACCACCGTCTGTGTGAGACAGTACAATGGGACTTGTGTCAGCAGTACTCGGCGGACGCATTCGTATCGTCCTCGTCGCGCTTCTCGTCGTCGCCGGCGGTATCGGCGGCGCGTACGCGATGGGAATCATCGGCGCACCGAGCGTCGACGGCGTCGACAACCGATTCGCCGGCGTCAACGAGACGGCGACCGTCATCGAGACCGACATCCGCGTCTCGAACCCGAATCCGATTTCGGCCAACCTCTCCGGGATTTCGGTCGACTACTCGGTGTCGATGAACGACATTCGAATGGCCGACGGCTCGAAAGACGGCGTCTCTATCGGGCAGGGAACGACCGCAGTGCCCCTCCGGACCGCGCTCTCGAACGAGCGCATCCCCGACTGGTGGGTGTCGCACATCCAGAACGGCGAGCACACCGACCTCGCGGTGAACGCCACGGTCACGTCCTCGACGCTCGGCCAGTCGTTCGAAGCACCCGAGATTACCCGGTCTATCGACACCGACCTGCTCTCGGCGTTCAACTCCACGGAGACGCGCGAGGTAAACGCGAGTGCGCCCGTCGTCTCCGACCCGGTGCTCTACATCAACGAGACGCGCGCCGAATGGGGCGAGACGACCGACGAGCAGACCGCACTCGACCTCACGTTCGTCGTCCACAACCCCAAGCCGTACCCTGTCGCAATCTCCGAACTCGGCTACGGAATCTCGATGAACGACGTGACGGTGGGCAACGGAACGACCGAATCCGAGTACGTCATCCCGCCCGAATCGACCGAGACAATCGAGGCGACCACCTACATCGACAACGAGAACCTCGACGATTGGTGGGTGACCCACATCCAACGCAACCAGACGACCGACCTCCGCATCGAGTTCGACGCGAAGATTGACGCCGCGGGCACGACGTTCTCTGTCCCGCTCGACGCGCTAACCTACGAGAAGACGTTCGAGACCGACATCTTCGGTAACAAAGCTGCCTCCGAGTCTGGCGAGTCGGCGACGACTGACTCGGAGACGACCGAGACGGGCGACTCGGAACAGACGACGACCGCATCGGAGGCTGATACGCAAACGACGACGGCCGAGGGGCAGACCACGTCGTCGCCGACTGACTCGCCAACTGCGACTCCAACCCCAACCACCGAACCGACGCCTACGGCGACGACCACGGAGTCCGACTCGGGAACGACTACGACTGACGACGGGTTGTTGTAACTCCCCTCGAATCGTCACACTCTCACCACTATCTCCGATTTGCCTACTATTCGTCGGCCAATCCTGTCCCGGTCGATAGTTCTTTACAGTGGGACGCAATAGCAGTGTGTATGACACGGAGTACCCACGCTCCTGATCGAGTTCTTCTCCCGTGATGAGAACCCCGTAACCGTCGAAAGCGACGACGAACGCATCGTCGTCTCCATCGATGGTCAGACCTGTGAATTGTCCCGAGACGCCGCTGCCGACTTGCAAGACGCTATCGGCTCGGCGTTGACAGAGAAACGAGAGTTCTTCCGAACTGCTGGCGAGTACCGACAGGACGGCAGCTACGTCGTCTCTCGGCGCGGTGCCGACTCGACTGGCAACGCGAAAGTGTTCGCGAGTTTCGAGGAACTGCGCCGTCTGTACGACCGACTGCCGGAGACGTTTACGGCCGAAGACGTCGGGCGAACCGGTATCACTGGCTCACGGCGGCACATGATAATCAGACACTTCGGCGAACACCCGGCGTTCGACTGCCGAATCGCCCGTCGAAATCCCCTGACCGGCGAGAAGGAGTCGCCGGAGCAAAATACCGAAGTCGAGTTGGTCGCTGACTGAGTCTGCGGCGGCCGAGTCGGTGACCGACTCGGCGACTTGCGACCGACTCAGTGAAGCGTCACGTGCTCAGACTCTTTGTTGAGCGACAGGTTCGCCGCGATTTCGGCGTTCCGCATCGCGTACTGTGCAGTCTGCTGGAGACTGACGAGGACCTCCCGAATCTGGAGAAGTTTCTGGTTTTCCATCTCGGGGAGGTCGTTGAGGATGTCGCGCTCGCGGTCACGAATCTCCCGGAAGAGTTCGCGACACTCGATGGTGAGGTCGTAGTCGCGTTCGACGACCGCGCGAACGGCGGTGGTCGTGATTTCGTCCACGTGGTCCGTGAACTCGCGGATGCGCCGCATGGTCGACTGGTCCACGTCGATACTGTGGCCCTCGGCGTCCATGACGATGTTCGCGATGTCCTCGGCGTTGTCGGCGGTCAGTTCGAGGTTCTTTGCCACCGACCGGTAGCCGATGAGCGGGAACCCGGAGTGGAGACCGACCGCTCTCGCGAGGTTGGGGTTCTGGTACGACGTGAAGATGAGACGGAGCAACAGGACGAAAATCTTGTTCGCCTGTCGCTCACGGTTGAGTGCGCGTTGTGCGAGGTCAGGATTCCCGTGAGCGAGTGCCTTCACGGCCTCGCCGCGCATCGTACTGCCCGTGTTCTCCAGTCGTTCGAGCAGGTTGTCGAGCGTGAAGTCCTCCGCATCGACCGAACACCGGATGGCGATTCGCTCCGGCGTCTCCTCGATGACGCCGAGTCCCATAAGCTGTGTTTCGGCTTTGTAGACGGCGTTGATGTGGTCTGAGTCGAGTGCGCCTTCGCTCTTTTCGATGTGGATGACGCGGCGTCCGAGTACGTACTGTGCGACGATAGCCCGTTCGAGCGCCTCCGCGTTGAGTTTGTCCGCTCGAATCGTCGCGGTCGAATCTTCGGTGCTCACCGACTCGGGAAGAACGGTCAGCGTTCCTTTCCCGCTCGTTCGTATGGAAACTTCGTCGCCTTTCTCGACGTCGTGTTCCCGTGCCCACTCCGCTGGGAGTGTCATCGCCAGCGTCGACGGCCCGAGACGCTGGACTTTCCTTGTCTCCATGCGAGTCATCACCCTTTCTATGACCTTAAACCCCACTATACGCCAACCTCGATGAATAATGTATGGGGATGAGATTGGTCAGCGTGAAATCGTCCTCTTTTCGCTCCCCTTCGGCACACGAAAAATCACTCTTCGGCCGGAATTTACACGATTTTCATCATCCGGCGCTCGACTCGGCCGACGCGAACTTTGGTCCACCCGTGGAGTTCCTCGTCGAGGTCGGGGTCGTCGGTGTCGACGCGGAGCACGGGTATCGTATCGAGTTTCGACCGCGAGGCGACGACTCGCACGTCACAGCGGCGAATCACGTCCGGTGAGAGCTGCGGGTTTCCGCGACCGAAGACGAATCCCTGCCCGCCGATTGGCGTGACGACGATGACGTTTTTCTCGCCGAGGTTCGCCAGAATCTCGGCCTCGGTGGCGTCGCGGACGAGCACCTCTCCGTCGCGATACAGGTCGACACCCAGCGGTGAGCCGTCGATTCCGAGTTCGGTTTTCACCGCGCCGACGGTGCTGCCGGGACCGAGGACGTAGGTGACTCCGTCGCCCCCTCGGATGTCGTCTGCGACGCCCGCGGCGAGTGCTTCGACCGTCCCGCCGCCGGTCTGTTTCGACGATTGGAGGTCCTCGGCGACCGGGACGTGCGCGACGGCCCGGAGTTCCGGGCGGACCTCGCCCGAGCGGTAGTCGTCTTCGTCGATGTCCATGACCTCTCGCGCTTCGGTTCGTTCGAACGTCGTGGCCGCGACGGCGGCATCCTCAGGTGAGACAGCAAAGACCGAAGAATAGACTTTCACTCCCGCCGGGACGCCGAGCATCGGAATCTCTCGACCGTCGAGTGCGTCTGCGACATCTGCTGCGGTTCCGTCGCCCCCGACGAACAGGACGAGGCCGACGCCCGCCTCGACGAAGGCTTCGACAGCCGCCATGGTATCGTCGGCGGTCGTCTCCTCGCCCGCTGGCTCGCCGAGCACGTCGGGGTCGAAGCCCGCCTCGCGCGCGAGTGATGCACCCATCGGGTCGCCCCACGCGAGGAGGGTCGTTTCGGGGGCGAGGTCGGCGAGGCGAGAGAGAGCGCGACGTGCCCGTTCGGGCGCTCTGGGCTCGGCACCGCGGGCGCGGGCCTCGTCGACCTTCCCGTCGGTCCCCTTCAGTCCGACTCGACCGCCCATGCCTGCCACGGGGTTGACGACGACACCGATTCGCATACCGGACCCAACGGCGGGGCGGAGAAAAATACCGCGATGCACGGTGGTCCGCGCTGTCGGCACACTCACTCGAAGTCGACTGTCGCCGGAACCTCACTGTTTAAGGGGGCCGCAGCGGCAACTGTCACGTATGATTCCGTTAGAAGCAGCCGAGCAGGTGTTACCGACCTCGGAGACGGCCGGTGTCGTCCTCCTTGCGAGCGTTGTCTTGACCGCTGGGTGGCTCTGGTACCTCCAGCGCTAACGCAGGCGACCGATTTTCGCGACGGACCACCCTGCCGACTACTCTTCGTGAGACTCTACACGCTCTTCGAGCCACGCGACCGCCGCTTCCACCGTCGATTCGTCTGTGGCTGCAAGCTTCACTCGGACGTGGTCGCCGGGGTAGCTGCCGACCCGCACGTCGAACTCGGACTGTAACGCTTCGAATCGCTCGATGAGTGAACTCTCGGGCTCCGACGTGTGGACGAACCGGACGTGGTTGGTTTCGCCAGCGAACTCGTCGGCGATACGACCGAACATGGTCTTCATCTCGTCTGGAACGCCCGGAAGCACGTAGACTGAGCCGACGACAGCGCCCGGCGCGACACCCGCCTCGTTCGGAAGCATCCGCGCCCCTGCGGGGAGGTCTGTCGTTCCCTTCACCAAGTCCGCCGCAGAGTAGCCACCGTTCGTTTCCAGCCACGTCGCTGCTTCCTCGTGGGGTTCCAACTCCCGACCGAAGGCGGCAGCGACAGCGTCCATGGTCACGTCGTCGTGGGTCGGTCCGAGACCACCGGTGACGATGACAGCGTCGTATTCGGCGTGATATTCGTTGACGACGCGGGCGATGGCGTCGACGCGGTCCGGGAGCGTCGTCACGCGCTCGACGGCGACGCCGCGCTCGGTCAACTGCGTACACAGCCACGTCGCGTTCGTGTCGACGGTGTCACCGGCGAGGAGTTCGTCTCCGACAGTAACCACAGCAGCCTTCATACCCCGCGGTAAGGGAGTGACGAGCAAAAAGGCGTCCGCCCCGGCGAGGGGTGGAGAAAGCGAGCCGTCTCAGCCCATTCCCGGCGGCGGCCCGCGTCGGTCGTCGTCGTCGACCTCGACGTCGAGACCGAGTTCTTCGCGCCGTTCACGAAGCGCCTCTATCTGCCGGCGGTAGTAGAGCATCCCAGCCCCGCCGACGAGTATCGAGACGGCGGCGATGACCGCGAAGATGCCGAGGTCACGCTGCAGGTAGAACTGCACGACGACGTTCCGCGTGGTGACGTTCGTCCACTCGATGTGGAGTTGGTCGCCGACGACTTCCGTCTCGTAGCCGCTCGGTTGGACGGAGCCGAAGATTGGGAAGTCGACGCGGCGGTTTGGCGGTAAGACCACCTCGTAGGACCCCTCGACGAGCACCGGGAGCGCGAACCGCTTCGGCGTCGACGACGAGGTGAACGCGAGCTTTCCGTCGCCGTTCGCATCTGCCGGAAGCGTGACGTTCGTGATGCGGTTGTTTCGCGTCACGTCGCCGCCGCGGGCGCGGAGTTCCGTCCCGTTGACGACGGTCCCATTTTCGTATCTGTACCGGAGTGCCTCGACCGACAGCGGCGTTCGACTGCCGAAGCCGTCGAACCGGTACAGTTCGAGCGACGAGGCGTTCACGTCGTAGACGGCGCGGAAGCGGCCGTTGTCTTGGACGGTGATGTGCGCGTCGGCGTCGGATTCCCACGCGTAGGTCTCGGCCGGATCTGCGTCGAGGCGGTCGCTCGCGACGCTACTTGTGCCCCCGAGACACCCGGCGGTGACGAGGAGGAGGGCAAGCCCGGCGAAACCGACGAGGAGTCGCTTGTTCATCGTCCTACTGGCCGATGACGCACTTGAGTTCTGCCGGCAGGTACGAGCCGATACTCGCGAGGAGTCCCGGCCCGTCCGTCTCGTCGCGGCAGATGATGCTCTGTTCGAGCAGTCCGAGTCGCTCGACGGTCACGATGTCGTTCGCGTGGCCGGCGCGGTTCACCGTGGCGCGAACCTCGCCGCGGGTGGCACTGTTGACGTTGACGCGGTCAGTGCCGCGTGTCCACTCGTAGAGGCGGTCGATTTCGTCGTCCGCGAGCCGCGAGGGTTCGTCCTCGCCGCCGTAGACGAACCGAAGCGGGACGTGCTGGACGAGTCCGAACCTGTCGCGGACCTGCGTCGCGGACCCGCGTCCGAGACCGAGTTCGTCGGTCGGGACGCGAACCTCTTGGCCCGCGTCGAGGACGATACCGTCGTCGTCCCAGTGTTCGAGCGTTCCGACGTACTCTTCACCCGCAGAGAGGTGTGGCGTCACCTCGCCCCACGTCTCACGCAGGACGTTCCGCGCGACAGTTGCGTCGTCGCCCGTGATGGTGACCGAGATGAAGTCGTCGTCGCGCACGCCGATGTCGTAGTCTACGTCGAGGTCGCCGATGTCGTTGGCGACGAGCGATTGGAGACTGTCGAGCGCACGGTTCCGTGCGTCGCCGTCGATGTAGCACTTCGTTGCGAGTACAACCATCGATTAGTTTGTACCCGTCACTTCGACGTTAAGCTCGTCTCGGAGTTCCGTGATTCGGTGCTCCATCGCGTCGACGAGGTCGTCGTTATCCATCGGTTCGAGCGGTGCGCCGGTCTCGGGACACTGGAAGCCGAGTTCCATTGCCTCGGAGAACTCGAAACGGATACCCGCCGGTTCGGAGAGGTAGAACTCGTGGTTCCGTTCGTATTCGAGGCGGTCTTCGAGCGCCTCCAGCAGGCGGTACATCTCCTCTTCGAGGTTCTCCGGGATGTTCTCGTAGTGGAAGGTCCAGAGATAGGTGAGCCACCCAGAGTCCTCGTCACGAACGCGCCGGTAGGAGGCGAGGTCGTTCTCGTAGAGAATAAAGAGTGCACGACGAACGTCGTTAAGCTCGAGACCGAGCTCTTCGGCGAGTTCCTCGTCGGTTACCTCACCGTCCGGGGGTGCCGCAGCAACAGGCATCCCCGTCGGTCCGACCAACTCGTGGAGGTACTTTTGGATGACAGGGTCGTTCAGCAGCTCCTCAAAAGCCATTGTCGAAATTGGCGTCAGGAACGCCATTAAGTCTTATCACTCCCCCGCACGCGTGGGACCCGCGCCGTGTGCCAATACGCCGACGAGTCGCCCCGTGCCGAACGCGTTGCACGCCGACGGTTCGTGCCGTGTGGCACCACCGGCGACTTACTCGGCTACTCGTCTACTCGGCTACTCGTCTTCGGCGGGAACGACCTTCTTGCCCGTCTCCATCGGAACGACGCGGTTCTCGGCGTCTTCCCACTCGCGGTCGAGTTCACGACCGTCGAACAGGCGGTCGAGGAAGACCGCGAGGCCCGCGACCTCGGAGTGCGGTTGGTTCGTGACGCCGACGTTCCAATCTGCTTCGTCGTACACTTCGAAGGGAACCTTCTCGCCACCGACGACGACGAGAAGCGGCTCTTCGGCGTGCGCATCGCGGATGTCTTTTTCGACATCCTGCACGCGTTCGCCGTACATCGTCAGGTGGACGATTTTCCCCGTCCAGTTTCTGATGACGCCGTTGAGGCCCTCGGTGAGTTCGACGTCGAACGGGCCGCCGAATCGCCCGGTGATGTCTTCGACTGTCTCCTGTGAGTGGCCGGCGTTGTCCGGGAAGATGACCCGGTCGGCACCGAGCGCGCGCGCAGTCAAGCCGACGTGCGTCGTCATCCGGTCGTCGCGTCCCGGCCGGTGCCCGTACCGGAGGACGGCGACTTCGGGTTCGTCTTGCATACTGTCCCGGAGATGGCCGAGGAAAGTGGTGCTTTCGGAACGCGGGCGCGGTGTTTCATCCTACTGAAGTTTATCACCGACGACGCTCCATCACCTCCCATGGGTCACAGACCGGAAGTCGAAGCCGGAGTCGAAGACTGCGACCTCACGGGGGAGACAGCTCTCGTCACCGGCGCAACCTCGGGTGTCGGCCGGGAGACGGCGCTCGCACTCGGACGACTCGGGGCGACCGTCTTCGTCCACGGGCGCGACCGCGACGCGGGTCGGCGCGTCGCCAGCGAAATCGACGACTCGGGCGGCGAGTCGGTGTTCTTCAGCGCCGACCTCGCCGAGATGGAGCGAGTTCACCGACTCGCCGACGAAGTTCGCGACCGAACCGAGCGTCTGGACGTCCTCGTCAACAACGCCGGTGGGCACTTCCCGACCGGAGAACTCACCAGCGACGGCGTCGAGAAGACCTTCGCCGTCAACCACCTCGCACCGTTCGTCCTCACGCACGACCTACACGACCACCTTCCGAGAGACGGCCGCGTCGTGACCGTCGCCTCGGAAGTCCATCGGCGCGCTGATGGCGCGTTCGACGTGACCGAAATCGGCGACTACGACGGCCTCGGCGCGTACGCCCGGTCGAAGGTAGCGAATATTCTCTTCACGAGGGAACTCGCGCGTAGACTCGACGGCCCGACGGCGAACTGCTGTCACCCCGGATTCGTCCCGTCGAGTGGTCTCTGGCGCGACGCGTCGCTTCGGGTTCGGCTGGGCGTCGGCGTGCTCGCTCGATTGCCGCGATTCCTCACCAGTGGCTTCGTAAACTCCCCTGCGGAAGGCGCAGAAACGTCGGTCTATCTCGCGGCGTCGCCCGAAGTCGACACCGTCCGGGGCGCGTACTTCTCGGCCTGCGAGCGTGCAGAGCCGTCTTCGACCGCCCGCGACGACACACGTGCTCGGAAGCTCTGGCAGTCGAGCGAGGACTTGACCGGAGTCTCGTGGCCGTGAGAGGCGAGTCAGTGTGAGCGAGAGGATGGGGAAACGGACTTACCACTCGGCAGACTCATCTTGGGTATGTCTCTGGAACTCTCCGACAAGCGCATCCTCGTGACCGGGGGTGCGGGTCTGGTCGGCTCTCACCTCGCGGCCCGCCTCGCCGCCGACAACGACGTTCTCGTCGCGGACGACCTCTCGAAAGGGACACGTGAGCGCGTCCCCGAGGGCGTCGAGTTCGCGCAGGCGGACATGTGCGACCCCGACGACGTGGCCGAAGTCGTCACCGAAGACCTCGATATCGTCTTCCACTTCGCCGCCTACACGGACACGAACTACGGGAACCCTCGCCAACTGTTCGAGGAGAACACCGAGATGACGTACAACGTCCTCGAACGGATGCAGGAAGTCGGCGTGAGCGAAATCGCCTTCACGTCCTCTTCGACGATTTACGGCGAGGCTCCGCGTCCGACGCCGGAAGATTACGCCCCGCTCGAACCCATCAGCATCTACGGGTCGTCAAAACTCGCAGACGAAGGCCTCCTCTCGACGTTCGCCCACTCCTACGACTTCACGGTCTACATGTACCGCTTCGCCAACATCGTCGGCCCGAAACAGCGCGGCAACGTCATCCCGGACTTCATCGAGAAGTTGCTGGAGAGTCCCGACACGCTCGAAATCCTCGGAAACGGCCGACAAGAGAAGTCCTACCTCCACGTCGAAGACTGCGTGGACGCGATGTGCCACGTCGTCGAGAACGCCGACCGCGAGTACAACGTCTACAACCTCGGCACGCGGACGACCACCTCGGTGACGACCATCGCGAACATCGTCGCCGACGTGATGGGTCTCGACCCCGACTACGAGTACACCGGTGGCGACCGCGGGTGGACCGGCGACGTGCCGAAGATGCGTCTCTCTATCGAGAAGCTGTCCGCGCTCGGGTGGGAACCGACCGCCTCCAGCGACGACGCAGTTCGTCGGGCGGCCGAAGAACTCTACGCTGAACTGCAAGCCGAGTACGAGTAGTCCGTACTCGAACCGGCCGCGAGCGAGCCATCTTTTTACCACCGATTCCTATCCCGTGTCGTGCAGGTCGTCGGCTACGATACCGGAACCCCCGCGCTGTTCGTGAGCACGAGCGACGGCCTCGATTCGGTGACGCTCGAATCGGGGACCGACCTCGACTACCGCCTCGAAAACCGCCACTGCGCGGGGACGATTCACGACGACCGCCACGTCGCCTGCGAGAACGAGGGCGCGCCGTACTGTCCCGACCACCGGAGCACGTGGGTCTGTGCGAAGTGTACCGGGACGTGTCTGAAAGACGAGATGGACTGCTTCGAGGACCACGCCGTGTATCTCGCGGCCTTCGCCCCCGATACGTTCAAAGTCGGCGTCACCCGCGAGTGGCGTCTGGAAACACGCCTCCGCGAGCAGGGCGCAGACAGCGGTGCTCACATTCGAACCTTCTCGGACGGCCGCGTCGCTCGGGAGTACGAAGCCGAACTCGCGTCGGAGATTCCCGACCGAATCCGCGTCCCGACCAAAATCGACGGCCTCGGTCGACGGGTCGACGCCGAGGCGTGGGACGCGCTCCTCGCGGAGTTCGACCCTCTCGATACCTACGACTTCGACTACGGGGTCGACCTCCGGGAGGCCCCGGTCGCCGAAACCATCGCCACCGGAACCGTCCGCGGCGTGAAAGGTCGCGTCCTCCTGCTCGACAATGGGGGCACGACCTACGCGGTCGACATGCGCGACCTCGTCGGTTACGAACTCGCCGAGGGCGGGACCGAACGGGCACTGCAGTCGAGTCTCGGGTCGTTCGGGTGAGAGACCGGCAGACGCCGGTCGGGTGGCTCGCGTCCGACTCTCGTCTCGGAATCTTCAGAGACCGTCAGCACTTTCCGCGTGGACGGCCAATCCGCCCCCATGGCAGACGACGAACCCGCAGACGAGACGCAGGCTCCCGACGAGGGTGAAGAGGGCGAAGAAGAAGAAAAGTCGTTCCGCGAGCGGGTCGAAGAGATTCGCAAGCGTCGCGAGAAGGAACGAGAAGAGGGCGACCGACCGAGTCCCGAAGAGATGATGGGCGGTGGCGGCCCCGGTGGCATGGGCGGCGGCGGCAACCCCTTCGCACAGATGATGAGCGGTATGATGGGCGGCGGCGGCGGCCCCGGCGGAATGGGCGGCGGCCCAGGCGGTATGGGTGGTGGCCCGAGCGCCGGCCCGCGCGACCCCGAACAGGGAAGCGGCAGCGACGAACAGCTCGTCCGCGAGGTTCGACAGCTCCGAGACGAAGTTCGTGACGTGAACCGCGAACTGCGCCGCATCGCCGACGCGCTCGAAGACCGCGACTAACGCTTTCGACGCGCCTTCTTATTCGCCGTCAACCGGTCGTAGAGCGTCGCCAGTCGGTCGACCGAGTGTTCGACGCTCACCTCGTCGCGCCGGTCGAGACAGTTCGAACTGAGTGTCTCGCGCTCGTCGAGTGCGCGCCGAATCGCACGGCTGAACCCCTCTGTGTCTCCTTGCTCGTAGTGGTAACCAGTCCGCCCGTCCACGACCGTATCTTCGAGTGCGCCGGCGTCGACGCCGACGACAGGAGTACCGCAGGCGTTGGCCTCCAGCGCGACGAGTCCCTGTGTCTCGACCGGGCTCGGGAAACCGAACACGTCGAGCGCGGAGTAGAACGCCGGGAGTTCCTCGCGGTCGAGGAAGCCGAGGAACCGCGCGTCAACGTCGAGGTCCGCGGCCAACGCTTCGAGGTCGTCGCGGGCGGGGCCGTCCCCACCGAACACGAGCGTCGCGTCGAGGTCGGCTGCTGCGCGGACGAGTTCGTCGAGTTCCTTCTCGTAACCGTGTCGCCCGGTGTATCCGACGAGCGGGCCACTGCCGAGGTCGTATCGCTCGCGGAAGTCGTCGCCTGCGACCGGCGAAAACTGTTCGACGTCGATGCCGTTCGAGAGGACGACCACGTCGGAATCGACGCCGAGGACGTGACGGAGGCGACGCTTCGCGTCCTCACTCGGGACGATGACGGCGTCCGCGCGGTCGAAGAACCAGCGTTCGTAGCGCTCTGCCGTCCGTTCGACACCGCGCTCGATGGCCCCGATAGAGCTGAGATACTCGGCGTACTCGGCGGTGGGCGTGTGATACGTCGCAACCAGCGGGATGTTCTTGCGGCGAGCGAGCCGTAAGCCTGCCAGTCCGAGTCCGAACGGCGTGTGCGCGTGCACGATATCGGCGTCCTCGACGGCCTTCGGGACTCGCGGCGCGCCGATTCGGAGCCCTTCGTAGAACGGGAACGGAAGGCTTCGAACCCCGTACTCGCCGGATTCTGGCGTGTACTCGTCGTCGCGCGGGAAGACGACGTCCATCCGACCGCCGCGACGGTGCCACCGCTCGCGCCACGTCTGAATAGTGTAGGTGACGCCGTTGACGGTCGGCAGGTACGTGTCGGTGAACGCGGCGACCGACTGCATAGCGGGTTCTGCTACCCGAACGGGATAAACCGTTGTGACTTCCCGCCAGTATGTCAGTTTGTGACACGGCCGGCTAAAAGCGACTGCCGACAGCGAATCAGTTCGCGAGAGTGCCGTCGAGAAGTTCCTCGTACGTCTCGACGAGGCGGTCGCCGACGCGGTCGAGACTGTGCTCTGCGGCCGTCTCCTTGGCGTTCTCTCCGAGACGGCGGCGGAGGTCCGGGTCGCGTTCGAGCAGTTCCAGCGCCCGCCGGAACTCCTCTTTCGTTGAGCACTTCAGGCAGTCGTGGCCGTGGGTGTAGAACTCCTCGAACACGGGGATGTCGCGGATGACGACCGCCTTTCCGCACGCCATCGCTTCGAGGACGGCGATGCCCTGATTCTCGTTTTTCGTCGGGAAGAGATACACGTCGCCAGCACCGAACGCGCCGCGGATGTCGTCTATCCACCCGGTAAACGTGACGTTCTCCGGTGGGTTTTCGACCCAGTGTTTCACCGTCTTCGAGGCGTGCGGGCCGGTGTCGTACGGGCCGAACCACGCGAAGTCGAAGTCCGTCTCTTGGGCGAGTGTACAGAACGTTGTCAGCCCCTTCCGCTCGAAGACGTTTCCGACTGCGAACACTGTCATTCCGTCCAAATCGTACTTCTCGCGATATTCGTCGCGGAAGTCCTCGAAGCCGTCCAAGGAGTCGATGTCGACGCCGTTCGACATCGGCCGAATCGGCGCGTCGACGGGGTACGATTCGAGGACGCCCTTCGTGTACTCCGACGGGCAGAGAACCACGTCGGCTTGCGAGTAGAACCACTTGAGGTACTTCCCGAGGGCGGGTGCGACAGCGTTCGATCCACGGAAGCTCTCGGCGAAGTCCTCGCGGGTGACGTGCGAGTGGAGGACGAGTGGGATGTCGTTTCGCTTGGCGTGCCGCGCGACGGCGACTGAGCCGGGGCCGATGAGGTTGCAGTGGGCGATGTCGTAGTCGCGGAAGACGCCCCCACCGTTGGCCAGCGCTGCGGCCGCGTCGACTGGTGAATCCGGCCACGGCGAGGTGACAACCTCGACGTCGGTGGTCGCCAACGCCGCTCGCTGTTGGTCGGTCGCGGTCCCGATGCCGCTCCGGTCGAGCTGCGAGGCGAGTTCGAGGTAGTTCAGTACGCGCACGGTCGGCGTTTCTTTCGGGTGGGATTTGACGCTACCGGCTTCTCGGTCGTCTGATTCACTCCTGGAGTTCGGAACGTCTTTGTCTCGCCCCCTCTCCCCACCTATCATGACCATCGCGGAAGAGCGCATCGAGAGACTCCACCAACTCGCCAGCGAGGCGGCCGCCGAGCGCGACACCGACCTCGCGCGCGAGTACGTGCGTCTCGCTCGCCGTGTCGCAGAGCGTAACCGATGCGGCCTTCCCACGGAGTTCCGCCGATTCACCTGCGACGAGTGCGACGCCTATCTCCGGCCGGGCGTCGACGCCCGCGTTCGGACGCGAGCAGGCGGCCACGTCGTCATCCGGTGTGAACACTGCGGGGCGACGAAACGCTACCCGTACTGATTCCGACCCACCCGAGCAGCCCCAAAATCGGCCGAACCGTCCGCAAATCGTGGTTCGGATACCCATACGGCCGTCAAAGCCTTACTATTGAAGGTCTCTCACACGTAGTAGAGTCCACAATGGACACCCAAGAGCTGCGGAAAGAAGCTCACGACCTCGACGTCACCGTCTGGGTTGGCAAGAGTGGAATCGAAGCCGTCACCGGCGAACTGAACGACCAACTGGCCGAACGGAACCTCGTCAAGGCGAAGTTCCTCCGCGCGGCCCTCGGGGGCACGACTATCGACGACGCCGCCGCGGACCTCGCAGAGCGAGTGAATGCCGACCTTATCGAGACACGAGGGAAGACGGCCGTCTTCCATCGATGACCCTCGCTGCGCTTCCACTCCAACTGCAGGGAGACGGTGGCGCTATCGGTCGCTTCCTCGCGGAAGCGAACATCCCGTACGCACAGCTTCTTGGCTCGGTTCTGAGCTTTTTCGTCACCTTCCTCGTCGTCTACATCGTCGGGAAGGTCGTCCTCTCGTCGGTCGTCTCTCGGTATCTCGACCGGCGCGGGGCCGACGAACACGCCAAGAAGCCCCTGATGAAGCTCGTCACCGTCGTGGTCGCGTTCGTCGCTATCGCGGCCGGGTTCAGGATGGCGGGCTTTCCCAACATCCTCCAGTCGCTCGCGACGATTGCGGCGGCCGGGACGCTGGCGATTGGCTTTGCGATGCAGGATACCATCTCGAACTTCGTCGCTGGTATCTTCATCTTCACCGACCGTCCCTTCCGCATCAACGACTGGATCGAATGGGACGGCCACTCCGGCATCGTCGAGGACATCTCGTTCCGCGTGACCCGTGTTCGGACCTTCGACAACGAACTGCTCACGGTCCCGAACTCGCAGCTCACCGACGGGGTCATCAAGAACCCCGTCGCCAAGGACAAGCTTCGTCTACAGGTGCCGTTCGGCATCGGCTACGACGACGACATCCAGCAGGCGACTGACATCATCCTCGAAGAAGCACAGGCGCACGACGGCATCATGGACGCCCCTGAACCGTCGGTCCGCCTGACGGAACTCGGGGACTCGGCTGTGGTCCTGAAGTCCCGTATCTGGATTGCAAACCCGAGCCGCGCGGACTTCGTCAAGACGCGCGGCGAGTACGTGACGGCAGTGAAAAAGCGGTTCGACGAAGAGGGCATCGACTTCCCCTACCCGAACCGGACCCTCAGTGGCGAACTCTCCGTCGCCGGGATGGACCGAGTCGTGCAGTCGAACGACTGAGGCGCTCCCGCCGGAGCGACACCCAATCGGTCGAATCTTTTTCCGGTGCAGCAGTACGCGGGTTACAGTTCGATACGCTCGACCAGTTGGTCTTCAGACCGCGTGTTGACGGCGACGATTCGCACGTGCTCTTCGAGCCCGGAGCCGTCGAGCTTCGCCTTCAGTAGGTTGTCGACCTGGTAGACGCCGGCGGCGTTGACCATCTCGATTTCGACGAGCACTGGTGATTTGTCGCCTTCCTTCAGCGTGACGTTGCTGATTGCCTGGCTGGAGAGCGTGTTGATGCCGCGACCACCCTTCTCGTACGGGATACGCGACCGACCGTGTTCCATGTCGAGCGCGTCGGCGACGCGGATGACGCCCGCTTCGAGCGTGAGTGGGTCTTCCTCACGGTGGTGACAGAGAATCGCGTGGAGGACCTCTGATTTCATCCGAACGGCCTCGACGGTGTCGTAAAACTCCGGGAGGAAGCGGTCGAGTACGTCCGAGGCCAGCGGAATCGAGTAGTACGCGTGATTGTCGCGGTGGACGATGTGGCCGATGTCGTGGAGTCGGGCAGCGAGTGCGACGATGACCGCTTCGTCTGCTTCGTCCAGCCCGTGGTCGGCTGCGCCGTTGAACTCACAGCCGCCGCGTTTGAGTAGGTCGTAGAGTCGAAGTGCGCGATTGAGAACGATTTCGATGTGTTTGGGCCCGTGGTCGTTGTAGCCCTTCCGCGTGACTGCGTTGATGTTCTGGGCTTCGAGAAGCGCGTTTACCTCTTCGTCTTCGAGGAGTACGGGGAGGACTTCGTTGAGTTTCTCGTCGGGGAACGCGTGGTCTGCATCGGGGTCGTAGACTCGGCCGCCATTGATGGCCTCTTCAGAATGACTCATGCGCCCTACGATAGCGCTACGACCAAAAAAGGACTTGGGCTGTGAAGTACGTACGACAGCGTATCTCAGGGGAGCTTACGCCGAGTCAACGGGGGCTTCGGCTTCTGCCTCAGAGGCCGCCGCTTCGACTTCGTCGTAGTCCGGTTCGACGCCGGGGTCGTCACTGACCCACTCGTAGGTGACTTCGCCGTCCGCGTTCACGACGAAGACAGCACGCTTTGCGACGTTGTAGACGCCGAGGTCCGCGAAGTCCATGTCGATGCCGAACGCATCGATGATGTTGCGGTTGGTGTCGCTGATGAGGTCGAAGTTGAGGTCGTTCTTCTCCGCGAACTCGGAGAGCGTAAAGGGCGTGTCGATGCTGATGCCGTAGACCGTCGCGCCGACGTCGTCGAAGTTCGCCATCTGGTCGCGGAAGGTGCACATCTCGGTGGTGCAGACCCCGGTGAACGCGGCGGGGAAGAACGCGAGGACGATGGGTGCGTCGTCGAGGTTTTCAGAGAGCGTGAACTCCTCGATGTCGCCGTCGATGTCCGTTTTCGGTGCCGTAAAGTCAGGTGCAGTGTCGCCGACAGATACCATACAATAGAGGGGATTGACGGCACCTACTTTACAGCTACGGCATGCGGTCTTCGAGACTGATTAATCGTGACTTATTTGTGCCATATGCTACCATCATTCACAACAGAGTCTGGCCAGAAGATATTTTACGCATTTCGGGGTCGTTCGGCCCTCAGCGCACGGCACACGGTACGTCCGAATGCCCGACATTCGTCCGTTCGTGAGGTCAGTGAAGGCAAAAAGCCTATAATTAACACAGGGTTAGGCAGAAACAGCGATGTTCGAGACCATCACCCCCCTGTTCCCGGGACTCCCGGGCGGGCCGGAGCTGCTCATCGTCCTCCTCGTGCTCGTCCTGCTGTTCGGCGCGAACAAGATTCCGAAACTTGCGCGCTCTACCGGGCAGGCCATGGGCGAGTTCCAGCGAGGACGCAACGAAATCGAAGAAGAACTGAAGCAGATGGAAGGCGACGAAGACGACGAAGACGTCACCGAAACGAAGACCGAGACGGCGACCGAGTCGACTACCACGTCCGAGTAGTCACTGCAGCTCTTCTTCATCTGCTCCGTCTAACCCCCCACAGGGGGGGCGAACCACGCGATTTTTGTCCAGCCCTGAGAGAAATCACGGGAGGGCGTGTGGCCTAGTGGACAGGGCGAGAGGTTCCTAACCTCTCGATCGCGGGTTCGAATCCCGTCACGCCCGTTATCGTGACGAGCGGAGCGAGTCCGATAACGTCTCGTGCGGGATTCGCAACCCTGCAAGTCGCAGCGCCGAGCGTAGCGAGGCGACCGTCTTGCTCCGGTTCGAATCCCGTGAACGGAGTTCACGATATGCAGCACCGCGCGCTGCATTCCCGTCACGCCCGTTCAGTCGCGTTGCTCCTTCACGGGCGTTCCTGACTCTCGTTCGCTGACTCACGGCTTCGCCGTTCGTCTCACTGCGGCGCTCCGCGCCGCACACCGCTCACGAGAGTCCCGTCACGCCCGTTTTCTGGCGAACGGCAGTGAGCAGTGAACACGGCACAGGGATGACGAACCGGTCGCAACTGCCCGAACCGATACGCTCACCACCCACACCCGACGACACCTTGTGTGACCCGGTACCGAAACGCTGCTGCTTTTCTCCTTCTCGCCGCGCTCTGGGGTGCATCGTATCCGGCGGTCAAAGCTGGCTTAGCCGGCATCCCACCGTTGCTCTTTGCCGCGCTTCGCTTCGACCTCGTCGGACTGCTGGTCCTCGGATACGGTGCGGCTCGAAACCAGCGGTGGCGACTCAGCCGCTCGGACCTCCCGAGTGTCGTCGCGGGCGGGACGCTCTTTATCGCCGTCCACAACGGTCTTCTGTTCATCGGACAGGGCTACGTCACCTCTGCCGTCAGCGCCGTGGTCCTGAGTTCGATTCCGGTACTCTCGGCTGGGTTCGCCCGTCCGGTGCTCCCCGACGAGCGACTCAGTCCAATTGCGCTCGCAGGTATCCTGCTCGGGCTGGTCGGCGTGGTCGTCGTCGCTAACCCCGACCCCAACGCTGTGAGTTCGCCGAGCCCGCTTGGAGTCGGAATTCTGGTGCTGTCGGCGTCGGCGTTCGCCCTCGGTGGCGTCGTCACCCGCCCGCTCCGAACGACGCTTCCGGTAGCGGCGTACCAGGGTTGGCTGATGCTCCTCGGTGGCGGGCTGCTCCACGTGATGAGTCTCGTTCGAGGCGAGCCACAGCACGTCGACCTGACGCCGACAGTCGTCGCCGCGTACGTGTATCTCGTCCCCTTCGCAGGTGCGGCAGGGTACCTACTCTACTTCGAGTTACTCGACCGACTCGGCCCGATAGAAATCAACCTCGTCGGCTACGTCTCGCCGGTCTTCGCGGCGGTCGTCGGGTGGGCAGCACTCGACGAGGCGCTCGCACCCTCGGTCGCAGTTGGGTTCGCGATTATCGTCGTCGGGTTCCTGCTCGTAAAACGGAACGCGATTCGTGCGGAACTGAGTGGGTGAAAAGCTTCGAACTAGTTGTTGCGCCAGTAGTAGACGAGTGCACCGACACCGACGGTGTTGACGACGAAGTTCGTGATGCCGCCGACGACGGGGATGGCAGCGAGCACAGTCGCGGCGAACGCACCAACACCGAGGTGTCCCCAGCGGGACGTGTCGACGTTTGCGGCGTCGAGGAGTCGCTCACCGACGAAGATAAACACGATTGCGCCGCCGAACAACGAGACGAATATCATCACGATGACGAGCGGGATGGCGAGGAAGATGCCGATCAAGGTGATGACGAGAGCGATGATGACGAAGATGAACGCGACGAAGACACCGAGTCCCCAGAGGAACGACGGACCGGGCTTCTCTTCGACTGTGTCGATTACGTTCTCGGTGAAGTCCGGTGCGAGTACGAGTAAGAGTGCTCCGAGGACGAGCGTTCCGAGGAACGTCCCCGCGGCGGATATCGTGGAGCCGAAAAAGCGGGTGAATGCACTGGGGTCTGTCGGCGGTGCGATTGGCGTCTGCTGAAGGACGACGAGTGCGAGTTGGTCCATGGCAGAGTCATCTCAGAGAGATATCATAGTTATTCGCACCAGCTCGAAAGTGATGAGCCGGACCACTCGACAGAGGTTGTGACAAGTCTTAACACAGCGAGTGGTCGAAGTAACAATCCAAAGACAATTCATCGCTGTTTATACGTGGTTGGGTCTCTCGATTACTCCCGGTAAACATCCAATTAAACGACTGAAATGTCCGTCTTCGAGCGACTGGTCCACTAATAAATGGTTATAAAAAAGACACTTAAACGTGCTTAAATTGTGGATTATCTGAGAAAAAGACTTTTCCATCACCCCGGATACCGGACCACAATGGCAACCGAGGACGCCGATGGAACCGAACCCAAGGCGTTGGAGGGGGACGCGGAGTCGCCTATCGAGAGCGACGCCGATTCAACGCAGGAGGGGTCGAACGCCCGCGTCGGTGAGTACACGTGGGCCGATTTCCTCGACGAGTTCGGTGACGATGGCGATGTCGAAGCTCTCTACGGATTCGACCCTCGCACCCGTGCCGACGTTCCGGGAAGTTCTCGCTGGGAAGACGGCGAAGAGCGAGACATCCCGACTCCTGACCGCGACGATTGGACCGAAGTCAGTCTCGACCCCGAGACGTACCTCGACTTCCACCCGGTCGAGGTCAGCGAATTCGTCGGCAAGCGAGGTGCACACGCGAAAGATATCCACGAGCAGTTCGAGGCGTTCTGCGACCCCGAGACCACACCCGTCGTCAAAGACGAGTGGATGTGGGAACACTACAAGCGCGAGTATTACTACGAGGACGACGGTTCTCGCCCGCGCGACGCCGAGGGGAACATCGAGCGCTTCGACAGCGAAGCCGCCCTTGGATTCGACCCGTCGGTCATCGAGAACGCACTGGCACGCGGCGGAAAGCGAGCGAGCGAACTCGACGAGGTCGTGGACGAACGGACCGTCGACGTCAAGCAGGATTTCGACGAGGACGAGTTCTTCACCAGCGTGGACGGCACCACCACGTTCGCGAACCGATACGACCTCGAAAAGTCCGTCCCGATGGAGAAGAAGACGCACTTCAGAGAGGTCGAACGCTACTGGGTGAACAAACCGTACTCGTTCGTCATCATCTTCCACTCCATCAAGGAAAACGAGAAGAAGTACTACGTCGTCGAACCCTACCTCAACCGCATCGAAGACGACTTGACGGAGTTCCTCACCGGAAAGCTTCGGACTGCAATCAAATACGGCGACGAGGGGCTCGTCAGTGGCGAAGGCGGCGAAGACAACCGCGGACGAGTTATCGAAGCCCAGACGTACGAGTTGCTGTCGCGGTACGACCTCTACGACGCGCCGGCGACCGAGCGTGCCGCTGCAACCGACGGCGTGAACGACGGTGCAGAGAGCCTCGCTGAGCGACTCGGGTTGGGTGGGCTCTTCGGCGGGAGCAAGACGGCCGACCCCGTCGAAGAAGGTGCAACGCCCCCGAAGGATGCAGACGCATCGCAGGAAGACGAAAGTGAAAGCGACCCTGTGACGGAAGCCGACGACACGCCCGCCAGTACATCGTCGAGCAAAGACTCCGGCTCACCACTTCTCGGTGGTGTCGCAAACCGCCTCGGCCTCGGCGGACTGTTCGGGGGTCGTCCCGAACACCGGAGTGATGAAGAACCACTCGGGGGAATCGAGGGTATCGCCGCACGCCCCGAACCGGCGGTCCTCGCCGACGACACCGCAGAACTCAACGACTACCAGGTCAAGAAGCTCCAGTACTACCTTCGGCGCGACTTCATCGGCTACGAGCGAATCGACGGCATCAAACACGACATCAACGTCGAAGACATCTCGTGTGACGGCTACAACTCGCCGGTGTTCGTCTACCACTCCGACTACGAGCAGATTATTTCGAACGTCTACCACGGCGAGACCGAACTCGACGACTTCGTCGTCAAACTCGCCCAGCGCTCCGGGAAGGGCATCTCGAAGCGACGCCCGCAGGTCGACGCGACGCTCCCGGACGGGTCACGCGCGCAGTTGACCCTCGGACGCGAGGTGTCCGACCACGGGACGAACTACACCATCCGGCAGTTCAAGGACGTGCCGTTTACGCCAATCGACCTCATCAACTGGTCGACCTTCTCGCTCGAAGAGATGGCGTTCCTCTGGCTCTGTATCGAGAACGACAAGAGCCTCATCTTCGCCGGGGGCACTGCGTCCGGGAAGACCACGTCGCTCAACGCGGTGTCGCTTTTCATCCCGTCGAACACGAAAATCGTCTCTATCGAGGACACCCGCGAGGTCGAACTCCCGCAGCGAAACTGGATTGCGTCGGTCACGCGCCCCTCGTTCGCTGACGACGACAAAGGCGACGTCGACGAGTTCGACCTACTCGAAGCGGCGCTCCGTCAACGCCCCGACTACATCGTCATGGGCGAGATTCGCGGTGAGGAAGGGCGGACGCTCTTTCAGGTCATGTCCACGGGACACACCACCTACACGACGTTCCACGCGGACTCCGTCGGCGAGGTGCTCAAGCGCTTTACGACCGCGCCCATCAACGTCTCGAAGACGATGTTCACGGCCCTCGACCTCGTGTCGATTCAGACGTCGACGCGGGTCGGCGGCAACAAGGTCCGCCGGAACAAGTCGCTCACCGAAATCAACCACTACGACCCCGAGAACGACGAAATCAACGTTCAGGACATCTATCAGTGGCAAGCGGAGGCTGACGAGTTCCTCCAGATGGGGTCGTCGAACACGCTCGAAGAAATCAAGTTCGACCGCGGGTGGAACCAAGAGACGCTCGACTTGGAGATGTTCAAGCGACAGGTCGTCCTCGCGTACCTCATCGACCGCGGTCTCAACACGTACACGCAGGTCGCCGCGACGTTCCAGGCGTTCATCAACGACCAGGATACCATCCTCGGCCTGATGGCGACCGACGACCTCGAACGCAGTCTCGAAGACCTCCGCGAGATGGAGTCGGTTCACATCAACATTGACCCCGAAAGCGAGGAGATGGTTCCGCGGCCCGACCCACCAGAACACGTTCGAAAGCTCGCCAAGGAGATTCTCAAACGGGCCGAAGAGGAACTCTTCCCCGACTACCGCGGGCGCGACGTGGGCGACGTCGCAGAAGCGCTCTCACACATGCGGAGCGAACCCGACATCGAGGCGGAACCGGGCGACCGAGCCGAAGTCGACACGCTCGATGACCGTCTCGACGCGCCGGCGCTCGACGAGGGCACCGACCGAAACGAACTCGAAAGTGGCGACGAGACGCCCGCGCTCGACGAAGACGACGGGCCGTCCTCTCTCGAAGGCGAGTCGGAGACGCCGGCGCTCGAAGCCGGGGCTGACGGCGACGACGAGGACAGAGATAGCCCGGCCGACAGCAGTGTCCCGGCCGACAGCGATGGCCCGGACGACTTCTTCGACGCGCTCACGAGCGACGAGTTGGAAGACGCTGCTGACGAAGCCGGAATCGACATCCCGGACGGTGCACACTTCCCGGACCTCGACACCGACGATGTCGACCTTGAGGACTTCTTGGGTGCGTTCGACGTGAATCAGCCACCTGCGAGTAGTGGTGGGTCGCAGGCGGCCGGAGACAATGCGGACACGCCTGTCGATGCCGATGGTGGGGAGACAGTCTCCGACGCGAGCGAGTCGGACTCGTCACCGGATACCGATAATGTAGACGACGCCAACGACACCAACGACGCCCCCGGCGAATCCGCTGGCAACGAGCGCGACGACGTGTTCGGCGAGTTCGAATTCGCGGAGACCAGCCCTTCGTCGGATGACTCAGAAGAAGCGTCTGAATCGGAGTCCGAGTCAGACGACGAACCCAGGGAAGGTGAGTAGATGAGCAGTCTCGACGCAAACTCTTCGTCAGGGCTCGACCGGGACACCGACACGCTCGGCGACGCGTTCTATCCGCTTTTCAAGATTCTGTTCGACGAGGATGGAGAGTTCGTCGCCGACGTCGAAGAGAAACTCAAACAGGCCCGAATGCCCGACACCGTCGAGCTGTATCTCTCACGCGCACTCGCAGTCGGCGTCCTCGTCGGCCTGTTTTTGTGGCTCGTCGGGATGCTCGTCGGCTACGGTATCTTCGCCTTGGGCATCCTCTCCGCGTCGGAACTGAGCCTCGGCATTCCCGTTGCGAGCGAATCGACCGCGAACCTGCTCCGCTCGCTCGCGATGCCTGCCGCAGTCGTCATCTCGGGTCTCGTCTTCGGCACCCTCGGATTCGCGATGGGCTTCGGGACGCTCGTTGCGATTCCGTATTCGACGGCGTCCGCGCGGAAACGCGAGATAAACA
Organism: Haloferax larsenii; assembly: GCF_024730625.1. Lineage (NCBI taxonomy): Archaea > Methanobacteriati > Methanobacteriota > Halobacteria > Halobacteriales > Haloferacaceae > Haloferax > Haloferax larsenii. The sequence continues at coordinate 2,023,129 of NZ_CP078063.1, read as the reverse complement.
TGCTGCTCTCGGACGCCATCTCGTTCATGTACGCCCTCTCGGTCGGTGGACTCAACCAACTCGAAATTCTGGAGGCGATGGCCAAGGCGGACGACACCTACGGGGAAGTCGCCCGCGAGTTCCAGAGTATCGTCCAAGAGACGGAGTACTTCGGCACCGACTACCGAAACGCGATTCGCCAGCAGGCACTCATCACGCCCTCACACGAACTCTCGCAGTTCCTGACGGACATGCTCTCTATCGTCAACTCCGGCGGTGACATGGAAGGGTTCCTCGACGACAAGAAAGACAAGCACCTGCGGACGGCGAAACAGCAGCAAGAGCAGACGCTGGATACGATGGAACTGTTCGGAGAGATGTACATGACGCTCTCTCTGTTCCCGCTGCTTCTCATCATCATCCTCGTCATCATGAGCATGCTCGGGAAGGCACAGCAGGAACTCCTCTATGCGACCGTGTACGGTCTCATTCCACTCACCGGCGTCGGGTTCCTCGTGCTCGTCTCGACGGTCAAGCAGGACGAAATCGGCGACGGCTACCTCTCACCAGGGGATGGGAGCGACCGCCTCGAAGGGTCACAGCGGGAGGGGCTCGTTCACATGGGGCTCGTCGAAACGTACATCGGCGAGTTCAGCATCTTCTCGCGCATCAAGAACCGCGAGGGGACGTTCAAGACGAAGCAGTTGCTGCGGCGACCGCACATCTTCTTCAAGCAAAACCCGCTTTTCACGCTCGTACTCACGGTCCCCACCGCGGCAGTCATCGTCACCGTCGCGGCCCTCGGCGGGTCTGCGCCGACTTCGTGGGACGGAATGGTCAACCGACCCGTCTGGGGGACGTTCATCTGGTTCTACGTCCCGGTGTACCTTGTCGCGACTCCGTTGGCCATCTTCCACGGCTGGAACGTTCACTCGCGGACGGCCATCACCGGAAAGCTCTCGGACAACCTTCGGAAGCTTTCGAGCGCGAACGACACGGGACAGACCCTCCTCGAATCGATCAAGACCGTCTCCGATACGTCGTCCGGAAAACTCGCCGACGAGTTCGACGTGATGCACGCGAAGGTTCACTACGGGATGAGCCTCAAAGAGGCGCTCGTCGAGTTCAACAACAAGTACCACATCCCGCGACTCGCCCGGACGGTGAAGCTCATCACCAAGGCACAGGAGGCGTCGAGTCAGATTACGGAGGTGCTGACCACCGCTGCACAGACCTCCGAGAACCAAGACGACATCGAGCGCGAGCGCATCGCCCGGACGCGCATGCAGGTCGCCATCATCCTCATGACCTACGTGACGCTCTTGGCCGTGATGGCGATTCTGAAGACGCAGTTCCTCGACGTGATGTCCGGACTCACCTCGCAGGCGTCGGGAAGTAGCGGTGGCGTCAGTGGTGGTCCGAGCTTCGGCGGCGCTATCGACTCCGACCTGCTCTCACTGCTGTTCTTCCACGGCGTCACGTTGCAGGCAGTGCTCTCTGGGTTCATCAGCGGGTACATCCGCAACGCCGACCTGCTGGCAGGTGTCAAGTTCGTCGTCATCCTCCAGACGCTCGCGTTGGCCGTGTGGACGGTGGTCGGCTGATGGACCGTCGTGACCGTTCTTCGGGACGCGAGCGACGTCGAAGCCGCGCGCAAACGACCATCGACTACGCTATCGGCGTCGGTATCTTTCTCCTCGCTGTCGCGTGGGCAAGCATACGCCTTGGAAGCGTTCGTCGCCGCGACGGTCCTCCTCGCGAGTGTCACGTTCGCCTTACAGGTGACTGCGGTCACGCCACTGACCGCCAGTACGTCGAGCCAGCACATCGAAAATCAGCAAGCCGCTGTCGTGCAGGGGCTCCTCGATGCCGCGGCCGAGAACGGAACGCTCGAACGGACCGTGCTTCTCTACAACGGGAGTAGCGAGACGTTCTACGGCGTGGGCGAAGAAGACCGGTTCGTCACTGGTGGCCCACCAACCGCATTCGGAACGATGCTCAACGAGACGTTCCTCGACCGCGGAATCGCATTTAACGTTCACATCCACTACTTCGAGGGGAGCAAGAGCCGACGGTCGAAGACGCTCGTGTACATGGGTTCTCCGAGTGACCACGCGGTCTCCGGAACGTCGCTCGTCACGCTCTCCGACAGCGACGAGCTTCACGAACCAATCGACGGGGCAGCGATTCCGACGGGGACGAACCTCAGCGCGGTCGAGAGCGACCCGAATACGTCGTTCTACGTGGGCGACCGGAACTCCGGACCACTCTGGGCTCCGGTGGAGGTGGAGGTGGTCGTATGGCGGATGTAACCCCACGAGAAACGTTCGCCGCCGACGACCGTGGACAGTTGTTCCTCGTCACGGCACTCACCATCGCCGTCTTACTCGTCGGTCTGGCACTGACGCTCAACACCGCAATCTACACCGAGAACGTCGCGACGCGAACGACCGACACGCAACTCGACGATGCAACCTCGTTCCAGCAAGCGCTCTTTTCGGGCGGTGGCGAGGTGCTGGACAGCGCCAATCGAGCAGGCGGAGGCGAATCGACAATCGAGTCGCAGTTCCAGTCGTCGATTACGAACTGGAGCGTCGAAACAGCCTCGTTGAGTGCCGTCTACGGTCGCTCAGTCGATGTCACTTACACGGGGACGATGACCGGAGGAGCACGCATCCATCAGGACGATTCGACCCGTACCTTCACGAACGAGACCGCTGGCGACACGTGGGTCGCGGTCACCGACGAGGAAGTCAGGAACGTCCGGTTCAACGTCTCTCGAACCTCGCTCGCCGGAAACGCAGGCGATGCGTTCCACTTCGTCATCGACGACGACGGAGTCCTCGGCGACGCCGTCGTCGTCTCGTTTCACGACGACGGGACGAACGTGGTCGTCACCGTCGAGAACGACACCGGTGTCGTCGGAACCTGTGCGGTCGAGCCGAAGGGTACCGACGAGTCACTCATCGTCGACGTGACCGGCGGCACTGTCGGTCCAAAGCGGTGTCTCCCGTTGGATACGATTCACGAGACGTTCGACGGCAACGTCCACGTCGTGTTCGAGAACGGCGACGAAGCGACTGGCACGTACGAGTTCTACACGACGACGAAGAACACGGGCGTCTCGTCGCTCGTCACTGGTCCCCACTACGCTGGGACTGGCAGTGGGTCGTGGCCCGTCGCGGAAGAAGCGCTCTACGACGCAAACGTGACGTACGTCTTCAGTACCGACGAGACGACCGTCGAGAAGACGATTCGGCTCGCGCCGGGTGAGATAGCATGACGACGCGCGGCGTCTCGACCACGCTGGGGTTCGTGCTCACACTCACCATTACGGCGATTCTCGTCTCCGGGTTGATGGTCGCCGCCGGCGGGTTCGTCTCCGGCGAGCGCGAACGCATCACGGAAGCCGAACTGGAAGTCATCGGACAGCGACTCGCTGCAAACCTCGAAGCGACGGACCGAGTGGTCGCGGGGTCCGACGACCAGACCACGGTGCGCATATCGAGTCGGCTCGAACTCCCGCCACGAGTCGCGGGAACGACGTATCGCGTCACTGTCGAGCCCGATGCGAGCGGGGAGAGTGAACTCGTCCTCGAATCGTCCGACCCAGAAATAACCGTCCGAGTCCCGTTCGTGAATCGAACGCGACTCGCCGGTAGCTCGGTCGATGGTGGCGACGTCGTCGTCGACTACGACGGGACGCAACTGGAGGTCACCGATGAGTAGCCACCGCGCCGTAAGCGACACGCTGGGCTTTATCTTCGTGTTCTCGCTCGTCCTCTCGACGGTCGCCGTCGTCAGCGCCGTCGGCATGGGCGGGTTGCAGGATACGCGAGACGTCGAACGAATCAACAACGCAGAGCGAGCGTTCGACATCCTCGACGACAACATGGACGACATCTCGCGGCGAGGCGCACCGAGCCGAGCGACCGAAATCAAACTGGCAGACGCGAGACTCGCGTTCGGCGACCCAGTGTCGATTTCGGTTCGCTGGGAAGGAAACGGGAAAAACGGGACGAACATGACGACGACGCAGCCAATCGTCTATACCGCAGACGACTCTGACGAACGACTCATCTACTCGTACGGGGGTGTCTTCAGGGGCACCGACGATTCGATGACGTTCGTCCAAGAGCCCTCGTTCACGCTGCGCTCCGATTCCGTGCTCGTCTCTACCTTCGAGGTCAGACAGGCGACCGACTCGGTGAGCTCAGTCGGTGGGTCAGGGACGTTCCTGGTCCGTGCCAGTCGGTCGAAGTCGAGGTTGACGACCGCTCGAACTGACGGGCCGTACACCGTGACGATTAACGTCTCGTCACCACGCGCGTCGATTTGGAAATCCGAACTAGAATCGTACGACGACGTCGATAGCTGTTCGCTGGTCAATAGCTCGTTCACCACGTGTCAACTGACCGGCGTCGACGACGTGCGCGTCGTCAAGACCGGAGTAGACGTCTCGTTCGTCGACTGACGCTCGCGAAAAGAGCTCCCGATATCAGGAGACGTCAACTTCGACGCGATTTTCGGTGACGTGCAGGAACGTGATGAAGCGCCCGCCTTCTGCTTGGTCGTACACGAGCGAACCACTCGATGCTCCCTCGTCGATGCGCTCACTGCCACCTGGACCGTCGGTCACGGTGAGTTCGAACCGCGGCGAGATGAGTGACAGATAGTGGTTGGTAAGGTGATTCAACGTCTGTTTGTCACCCGCAGTGTACGTCGTCGGTCCGTCGCTCGGGTGCTGGTCGAACGTCACTGACGACGGGGTGCTCGAACTCTTGATTTCCGGGCCGAAGTACCACTTGTTGTCGCTCCCGGTCATCGTGATGTCGCCGTACTCAAGGTCGATGTTCGGGCTCGTGAGGTCGATGTTGAGCGTCCCGGGGTCCGTGCTGCAATCGACGCTTACGTCGGGGTTCGTCGTGGGGTCGATATTGGATTTCTGCCACCCCTGATACGTGCCCGATTGGTTGCTGTAGTAGATGCTGATGTCGATTTCCCCGTTGAAGCCGCCGTTGTTCTTGCACTTGCCGTCCGAGTAGATGTGGAACTCGATGTCCTCGTCGGGACCGTCGTGGTACATCGACCAGTGCATGTTCTGGAAGTGCGGTTTCGCGGTCAGATTAAGCGTGTACTCGCTGACGTTGTGGTCGCCCGCCATCCCGCGGACGTTGATGGAGTTTCCTTCGTTCGGCATCTGGAAGTCGCCGACGAGGCCGAGCGTCTCCAACTCGACGCTGACCGACTCGTTCGTGTGGTCTATCGACATGTTTCCCTCGGTTCTATCGTCGAAGAACTGTGCCCATCCCTTGTAATGCGGGCTGACGACGGTCACTTCGACGGTTCCGTTTCGAACTGGGTTCGAGTACGTCCCCGAGGTGTTCGCGTAACTCACGCTCGAATTCGGATAGACGGGGTCTGCTTGCTTGCGTTCAGTTATGTCTGCGACCGCGTTACGCCCCGACCCACCGGACCCTGTCAGCTGAATGAGTGGGAACGTCAGCGTCGCACCACGGTAATGGAACTCCGGCGGTGAGACCATCGACGTTCCATTGTCCTCTGTCCGCCAGACGCCACCGCCCTCGTACGCGATTGTCACGTCACCTTCGCGATACTCGATGCTCCCGAGCGTCTCGTTGTATATCTCTTGTTCGGACCCGAAGTCGTCGTAGTCTTTGTGCGTGACGATTAACCGCGTCGTATCGTCACGGACGACGTACTGGCCGTCGTTCGACCCACCGAGTTCGACAGATTGCGAGCGCGAATCACCGAGCGCCGTAATCGCCATCTTCGAGTCGAACAGGGTCATCGAGTGTTCTGCGCGGGCCGTATTCGACGCTTGTTTCGTCTCGTCGAGTGCTGTCGCACCGAGCGTAACGACGGCTGTCGTGCCCAGCACGGTGATGCCGAGGAGGATGACGACAGCGAGCGGGGATGTTTGTCCCGACCGGTCGCGCACGACGCGGTAGAGCCACGGGACGCGGGGCCGACTCATTGCACCTCAGTAGGAAACGACGGGTCAAAACCTCACGGGGTTCCTGACAGTCTGTGAAGGAGAATTTTGACGAAGTAGTGATAGTACTCGTCTCCCGGATTATCGGTGGTCAACAGCCGCGCAAACGCGTGGGTTGCGGGCGCGGTGTCTGGTGTATACAGAGAGATTGTCGATAGCATCGACAGAAGTTGATGGATTCGCCGGGAGTCACGTGAGCAGAGTGAGACGGCATCGCCGTCTCACAAGCCATGCGGGCGACTTATAGGTCGCCCGCAGACGCAGCGAACGTGACGTCGGCGAGTCCACGAACGACTGAAGGGAGTGAAACGACCGAAAGGAAGTGAGTGGACTCGCCGGGACTGAGCAAACCGTCGGTTTGCGAAGGTCGTGAACGGAGTTCACGGGATTTGAACCCGGAGAAAGACGTGCTCGCTCACTTCGTTCGCTGTGCGCGACTTTCAGGGCTTCAAATCCACGCGTCCGCAAAGCGGACGCTCGGCTCGTCAATTTCTTCACTTTGTTCAGAAATGGACTCGCCGGGATTTGAACCCGGGGCCTCTCCCATGCCAAGGGAGTGATCTACCCCTGATCTACGAGCCCGCTAACGCATCTTCTCATTTCCCGGTCGAATAAATAAGGGCTTCGAATCGTCGGACGGCTGCGAGACACTGGCGTAGTCGCAACCGAACCACCGAACCACAGACACACGCCGCTGCGGCGTGTGTTTCGGGAGAACCGGACTGGGCAATGCCCAGTCGGAGCGAGTGAGACTACGGCGACCACTCGTCTCTCGCTCAAAATGGACTCGCCGGGAGTCCCGCGAGCGGACGCGAGTGGGACGTCGGCGAGTCCACGAACGACTGGAGGGAGTGAAACGACCGAAAGGAAGTGAGTGGACTCGCCGGGATTTGAACCCGGGGCCTCTCCCATGCCAAGGGAGTGATCTACCCCTGATCTACGAGCCCGCACTCCCTCGTAGCCGCCACCTGTTTAGAAGCCCTTCGATTCGGTCGCGCAGCGAGTCGAAACCGTTTAAGTCTCGGCACGAGGAGTGGCGCATGGGAATCCAGCACGGCCGTAAATCTGACTCGCCCGATTTGGGCTTGGGATTGCGGTAGTGCCCCAGCAGTCGCGAGTGCGACTGCGGGGTACTCGTTTCTGCGGTCAGTGCGGTTCCAACCCGCAACAATGGCACGAATGCACACCCGCCGACGCGGCTCGTCCGGTTCGGACAAGCCCGTGGCAGACGAAGCACCGGAGTGGAGTGACGTCGACGCAGCAGACATCGAAGCACGCGTCGTCGAACTTGCCGAACAGGGGAAGGACCCGAGCCAGATTGGTCTCGCCCTTCGTGACGAAGGCGTCAAGGGCGTCCCGATTCCGGACGTCAAACTCGCCACCGGCAAGAAAGTAACCACCATCCTCGAGGAGAACGACGCCGACCCCGAACTCCCCGAGGACCTCAAGAACCTGATGGAGCGCGCCGTCCGTCTCCGTGACCACATGGAGACCAACCGTCAGGACAAGTCCAACCGTCGCGCACTCCAGAACACGGAGTCCAAGATTCGCCGTCTGGTCGACTACTACCGCGGCAACAAGCTCGACGAGGACTTCACGTACAACTACGACGTCGCCGTCGAACTCCTCGAGAAGTAACTAGATGTCCATGAGTCCCGCCGAACAGACGCCTGCTGCCGACGCTGCCGCAGCACTCCGCGAGGCGACGTTCGTTCGCCTCCGGACCCATGCCAGCGGTGCTGCCGTCGCCGCCGCGGGCGTCCTCGGGCGGGCACTCAGGACACTCGACGTCCCCTTCCGTATCCGGGCGACCGACACCCCCGAACCGACCGCAAACGACGACGTTGCGGTTGCAGTGGGGCTGTCGGCACCCAATCGTGACTTCGAACTCGACCCGCGAGACGCCGTCGCCGTCACTCGCGAACTCGGCGTCGACCCCGACCCGGTGGTCGCGCTGGCTGGCTTCCACGCCGCCGGTGTGTCCCCGGAGGACGATTCCGAGCTCGCAGACGCGGCGGCCGACGCGGGCATCGAGTCGCGCCCCGGCGTGGCCGTCCCGACGGGCGACCTCGCAAACGGGCTCGCGCACTCGACGCTGGTTCACGCACCATTCTCGGCCGACCGAGAGGCAGCACAGGCGATGCTCGCCGAACTGTCGCTTCCGGCCGAACTCGACGCGGACGCCCACCGCCGGGTCGCTTCCCTCGTCGCTCTCGAAGCGACGGATGGCGAGGCGACACCGCGCGCGACGACCGCCGTCGAGCGCATCCTACAGCCGCGTGCAACTCCAGACGGGCCATTCGAAACTGTCGGCGGCTTCGCCGACGTGCTCGATGCGACCGTCAAGGAAGCACCGGGTGTCGCCGTCGCACTCGCACTCGGACACGACGTGCACGACGCGGCGCTGGATGCGTGGCGTGACCACGCGCAAGCGACCCACGCGGCGCTCCGCGAGACATCCACAGGGCGCTACGAGAGCCTCTACGTGCTCTCGTGTGACCTATCGTCTCCGGGGCGACTCGCAACCGTCGCACGCCTCGCCCGCGACTTCCGGTCACCGGAACCCACCGTGCTTGCGGTCGGAACCGGTGCTGCGGCGCTCGTCTCGACCAGTCCAGCCGGACTGGCCGACGAACTCGCTGCGGCAGCGACCGAACTGGGCGATGCGTCCGCGACAGGGTCGAAGCAGGAAGCAACGATGACAGTCGACCCTTCGGTCGACCCCGCGGATGTCGTCGCGGCCGTCAGGGAGGTGCGCCGATGACCCGGCGTGCGACCCTGCGGACCAGCCACGACGACCCCGCGGTCATCGCCGCGGCGCTCGACCCCGATAACACGGATTCGATGCACACGACAGTCGAAGGGGACGAACTCGTCACGACAATCGAACGCGACTCGACCGGCGGACTCCAGTCCACGGTCGACGATTACGTCGTCAACGTAACGGTCGCAGAGACCGTTATCGACGCTACACGAACGCACACAGACACTAACCATGAGTGAACGATCAGTCTCCAAGCAGAAGCGCGGAAAGCGATGGTACACCGTCATCGCTCCCGAGAATTTCGACCGTAAGGAACTCGGCGAGACGATGGCCGACGAACCCGAGAAGGTCTACGGACGCACCGTCGAAGTCACCCTCGGCGAACTCAACAACGACCAGGGTGCGAACAACGTCAAGCTCACCTTCCAGGTGAGCGATGTCGGCAGCGACGCTGCCTACACCGAGTTCACGCAGCAGGAACTCACCCGAGACTACCTCCGTAGTCTCGTCCGCCGTGGTGCCTCGAAAATCGAGGCCAACGTCACGGCCCTGACGAAGGACGACTACCGCGTGCAGGTCCAGCCTGTCGCCTTCACCACGAAGAAGGCAGACCGCAGTCAGGAACACGAGATTCGTCGCATCATGACGAAGCTCACGCGCGAGGCCATCACCGAGCGCACCTTCGACGACCTCATCGACGGCGTCACCGGTGGCCGTCTCTCGTCCGCCATCTACGGCGAGGCGAAGCAGATTTACCCGCTGCGCCGCGTCGAGGTCAAGAAGACCTCCCTCGAAGCCCACCCCGAAGAGGTCGAGGCCGAGGAGGAAGCCGCTGTCAGCGTCGACGAAGAAGACATCGCCGTCGACGAAGAGTAAGCAGCGCGACTCAATTTCGACTTTTTCAGGACGCTCGTCGTCAGAGAGCGGCGCGACCGGGGAAAATCAGGCAGAACGTTCGAGTGGTTACTCTTCGACGACGACAGTCCCAACCATCCCGGCTTGTTCGTGCGGGATACAGAGATACTCGTACTCGCCGGGGACGTCGAAGGTGTAGGCGTACTCGTCGCCGCTGTCGATGAGGCCGCCGAGCGAGTTCGAGTACGCCGTGCGCGCCGTCTCCTCGTCCTCGAAGCCACCGCTGGCGAAGAAATCGGCTCCGTCGGGGAGGACGGACTCGTAGGCAGTGACCGTGTGGCCGCGCGAACTCGTGTTTCGCCACACGACTTCGTCGCCGACTTCGATGGTCACCGTCGGCGGGTCGAACGCGACAGCGGTCATTCCGACGTCGAAGTCGCCGTCAGACGCCAGCGACGTCGCGCACCCGGCGAGGCTGGTCGTCGTTGCCGCGCCGACCGCAGCGAGAAACCCGCGTCGCGTCCGCAACCCGGTCGAAGACCCTTCGTCTGGCATGGCCGAGTCTCGGGACGCGACGGATAAATGTCGCATGGTTCGGCTCGCGAACGACGCGGCGAAGAAAGCAAACTCGGGCGGGGCCGCGAGAGGAACGTAAAAGGGAAAGGCCCGGTCCGCAATCGCAACGGTATGAAACCCCGATTCGTCGGCCGGTTGGGTGCTGCCGACGTAGTTACCGCCGGCAACGCGGCGCTCGGGTTCGTCGCGGCGGTGTTGACCGCCGTGGACGTCCGTCTCGCCGCCAAGGCCATCCTCTTGGCCGCGATGGCCGACGGTCTCGATGGGGTCGTCGCCCGACGATATGGGGGAACTGACGCGGGTCCGTACCTCGACTCGCTCGCCGACGTGGCCTCCTTCGGCGTCGCTCCGGCATTGCTCGTCGTCTCCGTCGTGCGCGAGATGTGGGGGTTCGACCGCCTCCGTGTCGTCGCCGGAGTCGCCATCGCCGCGCTGTTCGTCGCGGCCGCGGTGATTCGGCTGGCGCTCTACACAGCCTACGACAGCGACAGTGACGAGACAGTAGGCGTACCGACGACGCTCGCGGCGACCATCCTCTCTGCCGGTGTGCTCGTCGGCTTCGTCGACCCGATGTTGCTCGTCGCGCTCTCGGCAATCATGGCGGCGCTCATGCTCTCCGATGTGGTGTACCCCGACCTGCACGCACAAGACGCCCTCGTGATGGGTATCGTGCAGGGGCTCGCAATCGTTCTCACTGGACGGCTGGGAGAAGGGTTCGCGTTCGGGTTGTTGTTCTTGGCGCTCGGCTATCTGTTCTTGGGACCGCGGTTTTACTGGGGCTGAAGCGGGTCGCGTTCGCCCTGATTACATTCCCATGCTGGCTGCGTCCTCGGGAACTGGGAGGTCGTGTGGTGAGACGCCGAGGAGTTCTGCGGCGTGGTCGAGCGCCATATCGAATCCGTAGTAGCGTTCTAATTCGTCGCCATCGACGGTCGGCCGCACTTTGAGCATGGCGTAGCCGTCGATGTTTTGTGCGATTGCGGCGGTTCGCCCGTCGCGGTCGAATTCGAGGACGCGTTCGGAGTCGGTGACGTAGTACCGCGCGGAGATGCCGTTTGCCGTAGCCTCCTGTTCGCTCATAGTCGCCGCTAGGAAGCGGGTGGTGTCTAAAGTACCGATTCTCTCGGAGGCGACGTACACCGAAGCCCGACGAGCCGCGTGGTGTGGAACGAAAGTGACGTGTGTCTCTTCTTCGTGGAGTGGATATGTGGTTTCAGAGCGGCCGCCGCCGTGACCTCTGTGCGATTCTCTACGACGCGGGGGAACTCAGAGGCCAGAAGCTCAAGACGCGGTTGGAGCGCTACTACGACGTCCGAATCGACCCGCAATCGTTCTACGGGACGCTCCAGGCGCTCGTCGATGCCGGGCATCTCGAACGGCGGACCGAGGGGATATACGACGTGTACGGACTCACCGACGCGGGAGCGAGTCGCGTCGAATCGTACTACGCGTGGCTCACCGAGCGCGTAGAAAGCCGTGAAGATTCGACGGCCGACCCGGGTGAGCGAATCGCCGACTGACGACGACTACTTTTGGAGCCAGTCGCCGATGGTGTTGCGGAGGATTTCGCTCGTGCCCTCGTAGATTTCGTTCAGTTTGGCGTCGCGGTAGTAGCGCTCTGCCGCGAAGTCCTTCGTGTAGCCGTAGCCGCCGTGAATCTGGATGCCCTCGTTCGCGACTTCACGGCTAATCTCGCTGGCGTAGAGCTTCGCCTGCGCGGCCTCCTTGATGAACGTCTCGTCGCGCATCTTCAGGTCGGCCGCCTTGTGCATGAGGAGCTTCGCCGCCTGCACTTTCGTGTCCATGTCGGCGAGCTTGTGCTTGATTGCCTGGAAGTCGCCAATCGGCTGGTCGAACTGCTCGCGCTCGCCGGCGTACTTCACGGCGTCGTCGAGCGCGGCGCGCGCGATACCGATAGAACGGGCTGCGATGGTGATGCGCCCGCCGTTGAGCGTCTTCAGCGCGTGGACGAAGCCGTCGCCCTCGTCGCCGAGGAGTCGGTCTTCGGGGATGCGCATGTCGTCGAATCTGAGTTCGGCGGTCGGACAGCCTTTGTCGCCGAGTTTGTGCTCGGTGCCTTCGACGACGAAGCCGTCGTCTTCCTCGGGTCGGACGACGAACGAGGAGATGCCTTTGTTGCCCGCGTCGGGGTCGGTCTTGGCGAACAGGATGACGGTGTCGGCGACGGAACCGTTCGAAATCCAGAGCTTCCCGCCGTTGACGACGTACTCGTCGCCGTCTTTCTCAGCCGTCGTCTCCATCGCGGGCACGTCGCTGCCCGCACCCGGTTCGGAGAGTGCGAACGCGCCGATGTCGGTGCCCTCGTTGACGGGGGTCAGGTACTCCTGCTTCTGTGCTTCGTTACCGAACTCGTAGAGCATGTTGCCCGCGAGGCTCGTGTGCGCGGCGACGATGGTTCCGAGGCCGCCGGAGCCGCGGGAAATCTCTTCGAGACCGATGGCGTAGGAGTGGTAGTCGAGGCCCGCACCACCGTACTCTTCCGGGAACGGCATTCCCATCAGGCCGAGTTCGCCCATCTCCTTGACGAGGTCCGCGGGGAACTCGTCTGTCTCGTCGATTTCCGCCGCACGAGGCTTGACCTCCTCGTCGACGAACTCTGAGACCATATCTTTGATTTGCTTCTGCTCGGCAGTGAGCGCAAAGTCCATGCCTGATTCTTTCATTGACTATGCTTATGATTTTCTGCTACGGCCTGTACGGTACGCCCCACGACACTTTTTATCCCCCCTTCCCTATAACGGGACACTTCGAATGTCTCGACACGCCGATGCCCGGCCACCGGCAACCGATGACGACCTCAATTGGTGTCACGATGCAGTCCAGGGCGTCTCACGAACCTTCGCCCTCACCGTGGACGTTCTCGACGAACCGATGTCCTCGTACATCTGTATCGGATATCTACTCTGTCGAATCCCCGACACTATCGAGGACTCGTCGTCGATTGCGCCGGACGAGCAGGCACACCTCCTCAGACTCTACGACAGCGCGCTCGACCCCGACGACGACACCTCTATCGACGAGTTCGTCGTCGCCGTCGAGCCGCACCTCCCGCCCGCAGCCGACCGTTCTGACGACTGGGACGTCGTCGCCAACGCGCCGCGCGTGCTCCGCACGTTCGAGGCGCTTCCGGTCGACGTTCGCGAGGCGGTGACGCCGCCCGTTCGCGAACTCGTCTCCGGTATGGCGATGTTCGTCGAGCGGTACTCACACACCGGTGGACTCCGCATTCAGTCGCGCGAGGAACTCGAAGAGTACTGTTACTACGCCGCGGGGACCGTCGGCAACCTCATCACGAATCTCGTGACGCGCGGGAACATCGACCGCGAACGCCACTCGCTTCTGTACGACACCGCCGAGGAGTTCGGCTTGCTCCTCCAACTCGTCAACATCGCGAAGGACGTTCACGACGACTACGACTCCGAGAACAACGTCTACCTGCCGGCAGAGTGGCTCGAAGACGCTGGCGTCCCCCAAGAGGAAGTCACTGCGCCCCAGCACGAAGCGCAAACCGCGTCGGTCGTCCGCCGGACTGCCACCCACGCCAAGTCGTTCCTCGACGACGCGCAGACCTATCTGGAGACGGTTCCGCTCCGCGACGGCAACACGCTCGCCGCGTGGGGCATCCCGTTCCTGCTCGCCGTCGGCACGCTCCGCGAACTCGTCGCCAACCCCGAGCGAGCGGTGACCGGAGAGGGAGTCAAGATTTCGCGCCAAGAGGTGTTCGCCGTCGTCGCCGCGTTGAACGGCACGAGCGCTGATACACTCGCCGAGATGCGCGAAGTCATCTCCCAACAGCCGTTCCACCGCGCAACGACCAACATCGACTGAAATCGATTAAAACCGACTGCAATCGACTGAGGAGTTTCAGCCGGGCACGCGTTCATCTGCGGTCCGTTCTCTCCGCTTTCCGACTCACTACGGGTTCTTTCCGTCTGGTTCACACTCAGGTAGCCACGCCAGTGACTCGAACGTCGTTCGCGGCGGCGACAGGTCGAGCGTGGTCGCGTGGGGCCGGGCCTCGAACGCGGTTGGGAGGATTTTTAGTAACCGAAGAATAACGGTGGCTTATGACTTCGGAAGAAGGACACGACGACCACGGACACCACTTACCCGCGGTGGAGGACTGGCCACGGGGCTTCGGTGAGGCGAGTTGGTGGCCGTTCGTCACAGCAGTCGGCGGCGCAGGCATCTACGTCGGCGCGGCGCTGTACATCATGGGTATCGGCCAAACGACTGCTCTCGGCGTGGCGGGCGGCAGCATCGCGCTCTTCGTCCTCGGTATCGTCGGCTGGCTCTATCACGCGTTCGTCAAGGGCTTCTGGGACCGCGACCGGAGCGAACACGACGAAAACAAACTCCGTTGGGGAATGATTGCCTTCCTCGGGTCCGAACTCGGTACCTTCGGTGCCCTCTTCGGCTACTACTTCTTCATCCGCGCAGGAACGTGGCCGCCACAGGAGCTTCCGCACCTCGTCGGGTCGCTCGTACTCGTCAACACCGGGCTGCTCGTCTTGTCGAGTTTCACGCTCCACTGGGCGGAAGGCGCGCTCCAGAAGGGTAACCGCAAGAACTTCATGCGCGGTCTCGCAGTGACCCTGCTCCTCGGTATCGTCTTCATCGGCGGGCAGGTCTACGAGTACTACGAGTTCATCGTCCACTCCGAGTTCACCTTCTCCTCCGGCATCTTCGGGTCGGCGTTCTACGGCCTCACCGGACTGCACGGACTGCACGTGAGTCTCGGTGCAGTCCTCCTCGGCATCGTCTTCGTCCGCGCACTCCGAGGTCAGTACTCCGCCGACCGCCACGTCTCGGTGAGCACGGCGTCCATGTACTGGCACTTCGTCGACGTCGTCTGGATCTTCCTCGTCATCGTCCTGTACGTCGGCGCGGAAGTCGGCGCGTAATCGGACGCTCCTCGACGACCCTTTTTCGACCGCTGTCCGGTGAGCCACAGGTCGCGGGACGGCGGCCCTGTCTCACCTGTCGTCCTCTGCTCGAATATCTTTCAACAGAACTATTAGTCGCGGTCGAATCGACTCTCGGTCCATGTCGGACCAGTCGGAGTCTGAAACCGCCGACCCAGCAGCGTGGTGGAACGAGGTCTACGAAAGCGAACCCGCCCCGCCGTGGGATATCGACGAACCACAACCGGCATTCGTCGAGGCCGCCCGGAAGACCGGGCTATCGGGTCGTGTCCTCGACGTTGGGTGCGGAACTGGAGCACACGCGCTCTGGGCAGCAGCGGCGGGACACACCGCGGTAGGCATCGACTTCTCCAGCGAGGCAATCGAGCACGCACGGGAGAAAGCCGAACGGCGAGGTCTCGACGCGACGTTCCGGGTGGCGGACGCGCTAGACCTCCCGGACGACATCGGCACGTTCGATACCGTGTTAGACAGCGGCCTGTTTCACGCGTTCGAGAGCGACGAACGCGAGCGATACGCCGACGAATTGGCTGGTATCGTCCCCGTGGGTGGGCGTGTGTTTCTCGTCGGGTTCGGCGACGATGCCCCCGAAGACGGCGGACCGAATCCGATTACCCCTGACGATGTCTCGTCGGCCTTCGCGACGGAGTGGACTGTCTCGAAAACGCGAGACGTGACGTTCGAAACGCTCGATACCACGTTCCCGGGACTGTTCGCACTTGTCGAGCGGGTCTGAGCGAAATGGGAACCCTCCCCGGAACGTGGGCCCGCTCAGTGTGGGGGGTCACCCGATGCGACTCACCCAAACTGCTCGTTGAACTGGTAGATGTCTTCGTCGATACCAGCGACGAGCACGTCGTCGTCCTTTTGGACGCGGAAGTCAGGGCCGAGTTCCGTGAGCAGGTCGCCGTTGCGCTCGACAGCGATAATCGTACAGTTGGTCCGGGCACGGACGTCCGCCTCGGCGAGCGTCCGCCCGACGAGTCCGGGCGCGTTGGTTCGGACGATTTCGATTTGTGATTCGGGTGCGATGACTTCCTCGTCGAGGACGCGCGACGCGAGCATTCGGCCAGCGACCGTCGAGAGCGCGAGGACGTAGTCTGCGCCAGCGCGGTAGAGTTTCGCGATGCTCTCGGTCTCGTTGGCGCGCGCGATGACCTCGGTCTCCTCGGAGACGCGTTCCGAGACGAGCGTGGTGAAGATAGCAGTCGTGTCGTCGTCGAGGGCGAGAAGGACGCTTCGGGCCTCGTCGACACCTGCTTCGAGCAAGGTCTGTGGCTTCGTCACGTCGCCGACGATATCGACGCCGGGTTTCTCCTGTTTGTCGACGACGCGGTGCGGGACGCCAGCGCTCGCCAGCGTCTCGGCGGCCGTCGACCCAACTTCGCCGTAGCCGGCGATGATGACCGTGCCCCGCCGGAAGCGGCGCGCGGACGAGAGCGTGAGTCCGTGGAGCTTTTCGAGTTGTCGCTCGCGGCCGACGACGAGCAAGACAGTATGCTCGTCGATGACGGCGTCGGGAGAGGGCGGCGAGACGAACTCACCGGTAAACCACGCACCGATGACGTTCGCACCGGTCAGGCGGCCGATACCGCTCTCCGCAATCGTCTCTCCCTCGACGGGACACCCACGCTGGACGAGCAGTTCAGCGACTTCGAAGTCCTCGCCGATTTCGATAGCGTCGCCCACAGCCGACGAGATGGCCGTCGTCGCCTTTCCTGCGAGACTCTCGCCCAAGAGTCGCCGGGGCGAGACGACCTCGTCGGCCCCGGCGAACCGGTGGTAGTCGCGGACGTGCGGGTCTTCGATGACGCTCACGACGCGCGAGTCGGGGGCTGCTTGCTTCGCTGCGAGGATGATACTCGCGTTCGTCTCGTCGTCGTCGTCGGCGACGATAGCAAAGGAGGACTCGGCGTTCACCGCTTCGAGGTCTTCGACCGACTCGGGGTCGCCGTGGACGACCGTGTACCCATCGGAATACAGTTCCTCTGCCAGTTCTCGATTCGATTCCAGGACGACGTACGGCATGCCCATCGCTTCGAGTTCGTCGACGAGCGCGTCCCCTCGCGGCGTGAACGTACAGACGATAACGTGGTCGGTTAGGTCCGACGTGGTCGGCGGGTCGGTTCGGAGCGCGTCTTCCACGAGCGGAACGAGGAACAGCGGCAGCGTGAGGAAGACGGTGGTGACGCCGGTGAGTTGCATCAAGATAGAGAGTGCGAGAAGCGGCGGCGTGTCCTCCCAGAACCCCGTCTGCTCGCCGTATCCGGTCGTCGTGAACGTCTCGACGACCACGTGGAGCGCTTGGATGAACGTGACGTCCTCGCCGGCGTACTGGCCCGCAGCCCACTGGTAGATGAATGCGTAGGTGACGATGAGCACAGCTGCACCCGTGAGATAGCGACCGAGGCGACGCTTCGCCTTCGACAGTCCGGGGCCGTCACCCGTAATCGACATACACCCGCTTTCGCCTCCGGTGTCTAAAAGGAATCCCCCTCCCGAGACTCAGTATGGGACGACGTAGAGACGCCGTACTGACACTCCTCGTCGTGGTGCCGATAGCACTGTTGCTGGCGCTAACCCGACCGCCAATGCGGTTACAGACGGTCATTCTCGGCGTCGTCGGAGCCCTCGTGCTGGAGGCCGCGTCACTCGGAGCCAGAGACCGAGTCCGTGACTACTGGGAGCGACCGAAAGTACAGGCCCTCTCGGTGCTGGGTGTCGTCGGCGTCGCGGCCGTCAGCCTCCTCGTCGAACCCGAGGTGCTCGTCGTTCTCGGCGCTGGACTCGTCACCTATCTGGTCGTCCTCGTCGTCGCCGAGTCCGCCGCACGAATCAGTGGATAGCAGGACAACTCCCGAACCGTTCACAAACGTCACTTGAGGAATATTTATCCGACGCCCTCCCTCCAATGTGGGTATGAATACCACGACCCGCGCCGTCGTCGCAGTCGTCTGTACTGCGGCGCTGGTCGCAACCGCGGTGTTGGGTGGGTCGTATCTCGGACTCGCCGCACCACTGTCTGGAGACGTGTACGACTCCGTGACGGCTCGCGGGGCGACACAGGTCGAAAGTCCCTACGGACCGGCGAGCGTCTGGTACGACGAACACGGTGTCCCGCACGTCGAGGCCGAAAACGAGCGAGCGTTGTATTTCGCCGTCGGCTACGTGCAGGCCCGCGACCGCTTGTTCCAGATGGACCTCCAGCGCCGACTCGTCGGCGGGCGCCTCTCGGAAATCGTCGGCAACCAGACCGTCGAATCCGACCGCTTCTACCGCAGTCTCGACTTCGAGGCCGCCGCGGAGGCCTCGTGGAACTCCGTGCGCGACACCGAGGTCGGACCAGCCATCGAGGCGTACAGCGACGGGGTGAACCACTACGCCGACGCCGGGACACTCCCGCCCGAGTACGCGCTCCTCGACGCCGAGTTCGAGACGTGGACGCCGACCGACACGCTTCTGGTCGGCAAACTCATCTCGTGGCGACTCTCGGGGTCGTTCGCCGACCTCCGGCGGTCGACTGCGGTCTCTCGACTCGGCCCCAATGCGTCTGAACTCTATCCGGCGCAACTCGGCCACGACGCGCCTATCGTCCGTACCCCCGAGAACTCGGATGCGGCGTCGTTCTCGCCGGAGTCCGTCGTCGACGGGGCAGGACCAAATGCGACCGAGTCTGTCGCCGGCGACTTCGAAGCACTCGCCTCGTGGACCGACGCCTACGACAAGGACCCGGCGTTCGGGTCGAACAACTGGGTCGTCTCCGGCGAGCACACAGCCTCCGGCAAACCATTGCTCGCGAACGACCCACACCTCTCTCTCACCGCGCCGCCCGTCTGGTACGAGATGCACCTCTCGACCGCCGAGATGGACGTTCGCGGCGCTGCGTTCCCCGGAATCCCCATGGTCATCATCGGGCGCACAGCCGACGCCGCGTGGGGCGTGACGAACGTCGGCGGCGACTTCACCGACATCTACACCTACGAGCAACGGGACGGCGGCTACGTCTACGACGGCGAGGTTCGCGCCTTCGAGACGGAAGCCCAGACTATCGAAGTCGCGGACGGCGAGGACGTACAAATCACGGTCCGCAAGTCTGTCCACGGCGCGGTCATCGACCGCGGCGGGAAAACCGTCGGCGTCGCGTGGGCCGGCTTCTCGGCGACGAACGAATCGCTCGGCGTCTATCGGCTCAACCACGCCGATTCGGTCGCCGACGTTCGAAGCGCGCTCCGCATCTGGGACGTGCCCGCACAGAACTTCGTCGCCGCAGACCGCGCCGGAAACACGCTGTATTACCCCGCCGGTCGGTATCCACTCCGCGTGACAGACGGTGAGGTCGTCCGCGGCGACACCATCTTCAACGGGTCGCAGGGCGAAGGCGAGTGGCCCGGGTACGACCCGTACGGCGAGTCGTCGTGGGACGGGTTCGTCCCGTTCGAGTCGATTCCGCACGTGAACGACCCGTCGGTCCTCGCCACGGCGAACCAGCGGACCATCGACGACCCGGACTTCTACATGGGCACGTCGATGACCTACGCCGACCCCTACCGCGGCGAGCGAATCTACGACATGCTCGACGAGGCGGCCGCCGAGGGTGGGATGACCGCCGAGGATATGATGCGCGTCCAGCGAGACGTTCGGTCCGAGGCTGCGGTCGCACTGGCACCGTACGCGGTGGACGATGCCGCAGTCCGAAAGATGTCGCCCGAAGCGCAGTCGCTCGCATCCGCCCTCGACGGCTGGGACAACCGCATGCACGCCGAGTCGCGCGCGGCGCTCATCTACCGTATCTGGGTCGACGAGTTCCGCAACGCGACGTTCGCCGACGAGTTCGACGCCGCGGGACTCGACGAGTCGTACTATCCGGGGCTGTACGTCTTGCAGACGCTCGACGCCGACGCGACGTGGTACGACGACGGAACCACGCGCGATGTGACTGAAACCCGCGCTCACGTCGCTGCGTTGGCGATGAACCGAACCGCTGAGCGCATCGACCGCGAGGGCTGGGAGACCTACGGCGACTTCAACAGACTCGACGTCGACCACGCGTTCGACCGCGACTTCCTCAACTACCCCGAGCGCCCGATGGACGGGTCGCGATACACCGTGTTCAACTTCCGCGGGTCGCAATCGACGCAGACCGGGAGTAGTTGGCGGATGGTCGTCGACTTCTCCGCGGAGGACGAGTCAGTCGGAGTCATCCCCGGTGGCCAGCGCGGCGTCTTCTGGTCCGACCGCTACCACGACCAGCTCGACGAGTGGGCCGCTGGCGAGTATAAACCACTCACGTTGGAGCGACCGGCCGGAGAGCCCGACATCGTCTTCGGAGGTGCGCGATGAGCGTGCTCACTGAACTTCGGACGGGGCCACGAGCCGACCTCGCACTGCTCGTCGCAACCGTGGTCGGGATTGCCGCCACGTCGGTCCACTGGACGGGCCTCGTCGTCGGCGGCGTGTTGGTCGGTATCCTCGCCACCTCGGTGCCGCGTGCGGTCGTCCAGGGACTCACGTTCGGGGGCGTGGTCCTCGCGATTCACGTCGCCTTCGTGTGGTGGAACGGCGCGCTCGACGCCCAGTTCGCGACCGGTATCCTGTTCGTGCTCACCGTCGGTGCCGGATTCGCGCTTCCGACCCTCGCTGCTGTAGGGGCACGGGCCGTAACGGAGTTCACCGGGTAGCAAGACCGACGACGTGACCGACTCAGCTACAATATGATTGACTCACCCACGACATGACCGACTCACCCGCGATAACACGTTCCACTCGACAGACACGACAGAGCGTCCGCACGAGCGGCGGGGTCGCGGTCGCACTGGTCGCCAGTGGGGGTGCCCTCCTCGCGTCGTCCGGGGCCGCGACGGCGACAGACGCCGCACTGTGGACTGCTGTGTCGATGCTCGTGGTCGCGGGCGTATGGACATACACAGCTCGCTATGCCGCAGAGAACGCGACACGGACAGCACAGAGCGACACGCACACGACAGAGGTATCGCCAGAGGACTCGGGGAATTCGCCTCACCGGTACACCTCGCTTGGACTTCCAACCGCAGTGACGCTCTTTCGCGCCATTCTCGTGGCTGGCGTGGGTGGTGTGGGCGCTGTCAGTGCCGTCATGTGGGTCGAATCGGGGACACCGCCAGTCGCGTGGGCGTGGGCCGCAGCAGTCGGGTACGGGGTCGCCGCTGCACTCGACTCACTCGACGGGACGCTCGCTCGACGACTCGGGCGCGTCACTGTACTCGGCTCCCGACTCGACACCACAGTCGACGCACTCGGCCTGCTTTTGGCACCGCTGGCTGGTGTCTTCCTCGGTCAACTCCCGTGGTGGTACCTCTCTGCCGGGGCTGCCAGATACGTGTTCGTCGCGGGGCTGTGGTGGCGAACCCGGACCGGCCGACCGACGTACGACTTGCCGCCACGGTCGTCCCGACGAGTTCTCGCCGGGATTCAGATGGCGTTCGTCCCGTTCGCGCTGGTACCCGGCGTCGCCGACTCGTGGGTCCCGACGCTGGCTGGCGTCGCCGCTGGAGCGTTGCTTCTGGGATTCGCCCGCGATTGGCTGTACGTTTCGGGCCGTCTCGAATCCGACTCGACGACGCGCCGCTCTCGGTCGTCGAGGTCCGGAGAGTCCTGAGTCGCGTGGAAAATCGCTCCGGCTCAGTCGAGTTTCGCCAAGACGTCGAGGTTGTGCGCGACGTAACTGAGTTCTTCGGCCTCCAACTGCTTGTGCCGAGTATCGAGCCACCCGCGCAGTGTGGTTTCGCCGACGCCACCGTGGGCGCTGACCGACTCCTCGACGAACTGGAGAATGCGCGAGATAAAGAAGCGCTCACCGTCGTCGTACGGGGGGGTGACGACCCAGTCGGACCCGCCCGCAGAGACGATTGAGGCGTCGGCCTGCGGGAGCGCCGACAGCAGGTTCGAGCCGGTCTCCGGTCCCGAGGCGTTGTCGTCTCCCATCGTCTCGTGGAACGCATCGAGCACCTCGTTGTCGGCGTTGTGAGTCGGACGGAAGGCCGTCCGACCGTCGAACGTTATCGGCGCGTAGAAGAGTCCGCCGTCAGTGAGCCGAGTAACCAGCGCATCGAGTGCTCGTTGTAACGGAAGCACGTCGAGGACCGCGTGGGCGACCACGAGGTCGATTGCCTGCGGGATTTCGACCGTCGCGTCGAACAGGTCGCCGGTCACGTACGTCAGCGCGACGCGCCGACCGTGCCGTTCGATTTGGAAGCCGTCGACGGTCGGCGACGCCTCCCAGCCGGCCCCGTGTGACCACTCCGCGAACGCCGCCGAGGCTTGGTCGGACATCCCCGACCGGCGGTCTATCATGATGTACTTGATATCGTCGTACGCGTCGAAAACCCCCCAAGAGAGGAGCCGTCGGCACATCGAACCGGTCCCCGCTCCGACCGAGACGACGCGAAGCGGCTCTCCGGGTCGTGCCTCCGCTCGGTCCGAAAGCTCGTCGACGAGCGTCGAAAGCGTCGGCCGGTGGAGTGCACGGTCGTCGACGGCCTCCTTCGATTCGAGGTACCGGACGAACCGCTCGTCGTGTCTTGTCACGGACACATAATCGAGGCGAGAAACTATAACCGTTCTCCCGAAGCGACCAGTCTCGACCCGAGACGTTCGTCGGAGGTTACGTTCTGGTCGCAAACTCGCCGAGCGAGAGCGACCAGTCGTAGTCGTCGTACGAAACGGAGGGAGACGCATTCTCTGGGACGATGCCGTACTGCTGGAGCAGTTCCCGGATGCCCGACCGCCCACCGAAGTCGCCGCGGAACCACAAGAACAGTCTCGGAATGACCGCGTGCTCGGTGTCGAAGTCGTACGCGACTTCCTGTTCGAGATGGTTCGCGGTCGCCACGTCGAGTTGCTCGTCCAGTCGTTCGTGGTCGTACACAGCGATTGGTGGGCAACTCGCCGCGCCGCAGTTCAACGCGAAGTGGATTCGCGGGTCGAGTTCGTCGACGCGATGGGTTCGTTCGAACGACCCGGGAAACGGATTCGGGATGTAGCCGAATCCCCACCCGAGCATCGAGCGCCGGAGGATGCCGTGTTCGATGTCGTCCGGACTGAGCGGTTCGCCCGCGATGACGATGATATGCTTTCGAAAGAAGCTGTATCGACCGTCGTACATCGAGGGGTCAGACGAGAGCGTCTCTTGGATGGCGGCGTTGTAGATATTGATCCAGAACGCCCGGCGACGCGAGTCGGAGTCGAGTTCAGACGCGAGGGCATCGCTGTCGAGGTCGGCAAGGGTGGTTCGAATCGCGTCAGTCTCGTCGCCGCGGCGGACCCGTCGGAGGTACTCCGCGGCGACTTCGGGCGCACTCTCGTGTTGTGGGTGGCCAGAACGGGCGCTCACGGGGACGAAGTGGGTCGCTGGTCGGATAAGCGACGGGGTGTCGTGCGTGAAACATGCCAATGAATCGCCCGGAAAGTATTTGATTCGCTTCCCGTGATTTACCTCCAAATGGATAGCGAGATTATCGACGCGGTGACTGGGTGGGACTCAGCACCCGCTGAGAGCGGGTACGGAGGTCTCCGGTCGCTCGCGAACGACGACTTCACGGGCGCGGTCGTTGCGGGCATGACGTGGGGGTTCATGCTCAACGGGCGTCTGCTCGGGGTCTTCGACGGACAAATCGAGGACTTCGAGGACGAATCGTTCGAATCGTACCGCGCACCCGACCCGTCTCTCCCGTTGTTGTATACGATGCAAGAGACCGGCGGCGACGTCCGCGCGCAGTATTACACCGAAGAGACGCCGCTGGAAGACGCAGACGGAACGCTCTCTGCGGGGGGCTTCACCGGCTACGTCGAACTCTCCGAGAACGTTCTCTCTGGTGACTACTACGTCGTCTACCACGGCGGCAAGTCGATGAGCGCCGCATACGTCGGCAACAGCAAGCGTCTCATCACGGGCGACGATGCCTTCGAGCGGGCGAGCGACGAGGTTGGCATCTACAAAGTCTACGACGTCGACATCGAACTCGTCGAAATCCCTGAGGGGGACGACGAAGACGAGGCTGCCGCGTCCGCAGGCGCGTCTGCGACTGACGACGCCCAGGACGAGTCCTCCGGCGGCGACGCTGCACCGTCGTCTGCTGCTGAGCCCGACGATGCCGACGAGTCGCAAACAGAGCCGGGCGACACGACACCGAGCCGTGATACCGAGACGAAATCCGATACCGAGACGCCAGCCACAGACGAGCCCGCATCCTCCAGCGAGTCACCGTCTACGGCTGACACCTCGACCACGGACACCACACAGACACCGGCAGCGGACTCGGAGCCTCAGCCGACCGAAGCGTCCTCCACCCCGGCCCAAAAGAAGGAGTCGGGCGATGCGTCGAAGACTGGCTCAGCCTCACCCTCGACGTCGGCAGGAGCACACGGCTCGTCGGCGACGACTGCGGACAATTCCTCGGCGAAAAACGGCGTCAGCGGCGGCACGGAAGCGTCCGGGTCGGCAGCCGAACCGAGTGGCTCCGGCGACGACGTCTTCTCGGCCGAGGCGCAGTGGCGCAACGCGCGGTCGATTCCCTCACTCGACCCCGGAAAGTCGAAGTACGAGACCGCACCGAAGCGGACCCCACCGCAGAGTAAAGAGCGCTCCCGAAAGGCACAGAGTCGCGCTGCGAAGTCCAAGCGGAGCAAACAGGCGTCGAAGAAGCGAGCTTCGTCGTCGTCGAAATCGGCACCGCAGTCGGCACCACAGTCGGCACCGAAGCAGTCGACGGCCGACGCGGGGGCCGTCGAGTCGCTCAAGGCGAAGGTCTCCGAGCTCGAATCGGAGCGCGACCAACTCGCCTCGGAGCGTGACTCGCTGAAGGAAGAACGCGACGAGTACCAAAACCGGGCGGAAGAACTCGACGCGCGCGTCGAGGAACTCGAAGCCGAGGTCGACCGCCTGCAGTCCAAATTAGACGACGTCGGCGTCCACGACACCGACCACTCGATGTCGCCCGACGAGGCGCTCCGCGGGACGAACCTCTTCGTCCGCTACGCCAGAAAGGGTGAAGCGACGCTCGAAAAGGCCCACGCCGGACAAGCAAAGCGAGAAGACGTCGTCGACAACCTCCGACTCGAACACCACACGACGTTCGACACCGACGGCCTCGGCGTCGAGGGACGACCCTACGAGGAGTACCTCGAAGACACGCCGGAGTACGGATTCGCCACCTGGGTCGTCACCGAACTCCTCTACGAAATCGGCGAGACCGGCAACCGGTCGAGCCTCGCGGGCGTCTTCGACGCGATTCCAGAAATCGACCGCATCGAGCTCTACGGGACCGTCTCGGTCCCCATCGGAGAGGGCGAGACCGAACCCCGGAACTTCGACATCATCTTCCGCGACCAGATGGGCGACCCACTGTTCGTCGCCAACCTGAACGACTCGCGGGACCCCGCGACCAAGCCGATGGTCGCGCAACTCGCCAAGGACTCCAAAGCCATTGCGGAGGCGAACGAGACCCTCGGCTCTGCGTTCGTCGTCACGGCCAGCTTCTTCGAGCCCGAAGCCCTCGAAGTCGCGGCCGAAAAGACCGGCGGCGGACTCCTCAGTCGCTCCAAGCGCAAGAGCTACGTGAAGCTCTCGCGCAAAAACGGCTATCACCTCTGTCTGGTCGAAGGCCGCAGCGGTGACTTCCACCTGAACGTTCCGGACATCTGAGGTTCGTCCGGGCGACACTCTCCCGGCATTCTTTCGTCTGCTGACGTGGGGAGCGACAGCGCTGTGACGGACGTCGCCAGCGCTCAACACACGAGTCAGAGAGAAAACGAGGACCAACCGGCATCGACCGGAGGGCAGTGACGCCAGATGGTACTCAAACTATCGAGAACGCTCCGTCAATCCACGTTTCTGTAGAAACTGATTCGTTTCTTCGGAAACAGGACAAAACGACTGTGTGAACGGAGGTTAGTTCTCGACTTCGGCCGCTTCTTCGATTTTCATCGATTCGAGCTTCGTGACGATCTCGTCGAGCTTGTCGTCGAGTTCGTCGACGAATTCCTGTGTGCGCTCGGTCGTGATTGCGCCTTGGCTGGAGGGCTCGATAAGGTTCTCTTCTTCGAGAACACGGAGCGAGTAGCGAACCTTGTGGTGCGGGTAGCCCGTCTCGTTCGACATCTTGACGATGCCGATGGGTTCGCTCTCGATGACCATCTTCAGGACCTGGAGATGGCGTTCCAACATATCGACTTCCTTCTCAAGTCGGTCTATCATGCCATTTGTTAACTCTTCTTGGGAGACTTTAAGCCTTACCCTCCGCGGCGGGCAGAATAAGATGGAACCGACAGATTGCCAGCTATTATCAGAACTAACCGAGGGCACTAGTTAACGGTTGTGTTCTCGATTGGCACGATAATGCGTATTCGTGGCATTCACCGGAAGTGTAATCGAAGTAAATATACACGATTGTGTATCCGTCTCCGAACAGTACCGTAATGTGTTTAGTGCGTCGCGGGGAACGGCCGACGTATGACTGTTACCATCGTCGGTTCGCAACTCGGCGACGAGGGCAAGGGCGCTCTCGTCGACCTGTGGGGCGGCGACGCTGACATCGTCGTCCGATATCAGGGCGGCGACAACGCCGGCCACACCGTCGTCGAAGACGGTGAGGAGTACAAGCTCTCGCTCGTGCCCAGCGGGGCCGTCCGCGACAAAGTGGGCGTGCTCGGAAACGGCTGTGTAATCAACCCCCGGACGCTCTTTTCGGAACTCGACGACCTCCGAGAACGCGGTCTGGAACCCGACGTGCGCCTCGCGAAGCGCGCGCACGTCATCATGCCGTATCACCGTCGCCTCGACAACATCGAAGAAGAGGCGAAGGCCGACTCCGACCTGACGGTCGGCACGACCGGGCGCGGCATCGGCCCGACCTACGAGGACAAGGCCGGCCGTCGCGGTATCCGCGTCGGCGACCTCCTCGACCCCGAGGTCCTCCGGCAGCGACTGGAGTACGTCGTCCCGCAGAAACGCGCCGTCATCGAGGACGTCTACGGCCTCGAAGCGGGCGAGGAGTGCGACATCGAAGCGCTCGTCGAGGAGTTCACCGAGTTCGGTCGCCGACTCAGCGAGGAAGACATGGTCGTCAACTGTGGCGACTTCCTCGCCGAGCGACGCGACGCCGGCGAGAACGTGATGTTCGAAGGCGCACAGGGGACGCTCATCGACATCGACCACGGGAGCTACCCGTACGTGACCTCCTCGAACCCGACCGCCGGCGGCGCGGCCACCGGCACCGGCCTCGGCCCGACCGTCGTCGGACAGGGTGAAGTCGTCGGCATCGTCAAGGCGTACCTCTCGCGCGTCGGCGAAGGCCCGATGCCGACCGAACTGAAAGACGACGACCGCGACGAGGAACTCGCAGACTACATCCGCGAGAAGGGTGGCGAGTTCGGTACCGTCACCGGTCGCCCGCGTCGTATCGGCTGGCTCGACCTCCCGATGCTCCGTCACGCAGCACGTGTGAGCGGTTTCACCGGCATCGCCGTCAACCACCTCGACGTGCTCGCCGGACTGGACGAAGTGAAGGTCGGCCATGCCTACGAACTGGAGGGCGAAGAGCGACTCACCATGCCCGCGACGACCGAGCGGTGGGCCGAGTGCGAACCCGTCCTCAAGGAGTTCGAGACGTGGCCCGAGGTCGACTGGACCGAAGTCGCAGAGAAGGGCTACGAGGCGCTTCCTGATGCGGCACAGGACTACCTTGAGTACATCTCCGACGAACTCGACGTGCCCGTCTACGCGGTCGGCATCGGCCCGGACCGCGAGCAGACGGTCCACCTCGAAAACCCGTTCGACAAGTAGACTGAGAATCTCTGTTTCGTCGGCCGATATTCGCCGACGGCTCGTTTTTCTCGTCGCTCGGAGAGACGGAAACCACGGGACCGCTCCCGGCGACGAACCCGTACGCTTTTACTTCGCGCAACCGACGGTCACGTCAATGAAAGAATCCCTGATGGACATCCTCTGTGACCCACTCGACAAGAGCGAACTCGAACTCGAAGTCGACGAACGGGACGGCGACGAGATCATCGAAGGGAGACTCATCGGCACGGTCACCGGCGAGGTGTATCCCATCGAAGACGGCATTCCGAACCTCCTGCCGCCGGACATGCGCGACGACTGAGACTGTCTCACAAGCTCGGTGGAACTGAACGCTTTTCTGTTTTCGTGCAGACCCTGCGACCATGTCGAGCGAGTCGCTTTCCGTCGAGCTAAACGAGGAGCGCCCCCACGACCTGTCGGTCGCGCCGTCGTTTTCGGCGGATGGCCCGTTCGAAATCGAACTCGACAACCTCGGTCAGGCGATTCACGTCCACCTCAACATCGACGACGAACTCTCCCGAGTCGCGCGACTCTCGGGTGGGAACCACTACGTCGACGGCGGGCAGACGCTCGGCGTCGAGGTGTTCGTCACTCCGAACGACGAGCCGGTGACGGGAAAGCTGAAGATTGTAACCGGATACGGGTCTGAGACGGCCTACGTCGACGTGACTATCAACCCGGCACCAGAGACGCGCCAAGTCGACGTCGACGACACGCTCTCGAAACCCACACAAAAGGAGGCGGAACCGTCGGTCAGCGAGGGACTCTCCGACGTGTTTCCCGACGTCGACCCGAGTTCGATTCCGCTGTTTCTCCTCGGTGTCTTCGCGCTCGCGCTCGCGGTGGGCATCGCCACGGTGTTCGATAGCTTCGCCATCACGCTCGGCGCGGGCGTCGTCGTCGGCGGCGTCATCGTCGCGCTGGGTATCTCCGTACTGGGATAGAAGAGACGGGAGACGGGGCTGATTACGACTCGTTTTCGGTGGGAACGCCACAGAGGTTCCCATCGTCGTCGAACAACTTCGCACGCAGGAACCGCGCCCGGTAGCGATTCGCTCCCTCGTACACGTCGGCCTCGCGAATCTCGTCGGTGCGGTCGTCCGCGACGGCGTCGACGATGGCTTCGAGTTGTTCTTTCTCCGACGGCGTGAGTTCGAACTCGTAGGTCTGGGCGTTTTCGCCCTCTAGACGCGTCCACTTCCGAGAGGCCGCGATGACGAGCGAACAGGGTTCCCGGCAGGGGAACGCGCCGTCGCCGCCGTCCACGTCGAGGTCGGTCTCGTCGTCGTACTGCCACTCGCGGCGTTTGACACACTGCGAGTCGTCACAGCACGACTCCGCGACCCAGTTCACGTGTTCGTGGCCGTCGCCGCGGTTCCACGTCTCGACGACGCTGTACATCCCGGTCTGGCGACCGATGGTGTCTACCCAGTGTTCCACGTCGAGCGTGCCCTCGCGCTCGCGGTACCAGTTCGGCACCGACGCCGGGTAGAACGTCTCGACCGTCTCCACGAGGTCACGGCCGTCGAGGTCCGGGAAGACCCATCCTCCGGCGAGGTTGGTGCCGGATTTGAGCGGTCGGTACCGACCCTTCTCGTCGTAGGTCGCCAGTTGCCGGGCGGCGAGTGGTTCGTGGTACGTGTCGAGGTCGTCGCCCTCTCGGTCGGCCTCGTCGACGTGACGGAGTTCGTAGCGTCGTTGGCCATCGTCGCCGAGGGTTGCAGTGACGAGGAGTTGTCCCCACTCGCGCTCGATACCGTCTCGGAGTGCGTCGTATCGCGCCGGAACTGACTGGTCTTCGGCGTCCGCGCCTTCGACCCACCGGAGGAACGCCCGCCGCTGCGGGCTGGATTCACCGACCGCTCGGCTCCAGAAGTACCAGTTCGTGACGTACTCGTCGTAGTCGGAAAGCACGTCGCGGAGAGTGGCCTCCGAGAGGCTGTCGCGGCTTTTGTCGGGGGTTTCCAGTCGGTAGCCGTTGTCCCGACTGGTTACGTAAAGGCCGTCGAGCGAGACGTCGTCGTCTTCGGCAGCCTCGACGAGCGCGTCGATGTAGTCTGCCACAGTCAGTCACCCGCCAGTGGCGTCTTTCGAGTTCGTTCACGGACGACTTCGAGCGCGTCGCCGATGTCGGCCCCGGCGTCGGCGGCACGTTCGAGCACCACGTCGGCCATCAGGCCCTCGGTTCCGACAGCGCCAGCGTACCAGATATGGTGGCCGTCTACCTCGGTGGGCACGTCGTACCCCGTTCGGTAGTCGTCGGTGAGGCCCATGTCCTCGGGGATGTCTTCCTGCGTGTGGAAGCCGTCGGCGACGAAGAGTGGAACGACGACGATGTCGTCGGCGTCGAAGTAGTCGGTCACGTCGTCGACCTCCGGTTCCTCGTCCATGTACAACGCCTGTACCTCGTCGAAGCGGTCCATGTCGCGGACGCGCTGGGCGTGGTACTCGATTGCTTTCGCGGAGTTCTCGTTGCGCTCGGTCCCGTGGCCGACGACGGCCAGACCGAATCCGTCGCCGACGTTCGGGTCCTCGGTCACGGACTCGGCGCGGCGGACGATGACGTCGGTCATCGCCTCGTGTGTGCCGACCGGACCGCAGTAGTGGACCGTCTTCTCGGGGACGTCTTCGGCGGGGAGCGTGACGTGCGTCGCAGAGAGACCGTCGGAGTCCCAGTCGGCGACGTCCCACCCGTCGAGGCGGAGTTCCCGCGGGATGACCTGTTCCGTGAAGTAGCCCTCGCTGATAAACAGCGGGACGACGTACACCTCGTCCGATTCGACGGTTCGAAGGACCTCACGGATGGACGGCTCTTCCTTCCAGAAGCCGGTTCGAACCTCGTCGAACGCACCCACCTCGCGGATAGTGTCCGCGTGGTCGTAGGTCGGCGTGCTCGAATCCGGGTTCAGGTGTGACCCGTGCGCCACGATGACCAGCGCTTGCATGTCCGGGGGTTACGACGGGGCTGACTTATGGACTTCGCATCTACGAAAGGAATCTTCGCGTTCCGGTAACTCCCGTTTGCGTCACGTTCGAAGTGTCGGGACGGACGAACGTCGTGGCTCGACGACTGGCGGCGGATTTTTCCTCGCCGCCCGCGACGCCTCAGGTATGTCTCTCGCTGCCGACGCCCGCGACGCCGTCCGCGACCGACCGTTCCTCCTCGACGCACTCCGTGCCGGGGTGGTCAACTACGCCGCCGCCGCTGCCTTCCTCGACCTCGGTGACGACGAGGCGGTCGCGGCCGCGCTTCGTCGGTTCGCCGACGACCTCCCCGAGTTCGACCCCGAATCGCGTGACGTGACCGTCACGATGCGAAGCGGCGTCGGACTCGTCGGGGAAGATATCGACGAGTCTGACGACGACCCGGTTCTTTCGGTCGCCGGTGTCGAACTCGCGTCGGGTGGGCCGCTCACGGCTATCATCGCTGAGGGTGAGGTCGATACGACCGCGCTCACCACAGTTCTCGGCCGACTCGACGCCGAATCCGTCGTCGTCGACGCCGCCGGTGTCGCGGGCGACACGCTCGCAGTCGTCGTTCCGCGGCGGCAGGGTGCGGCCGCGCTCCAAGTCGTCGAATCGGCCGTCAGCACTATATACGCCTAATTTCTGGCTATCACCCGTGATAGTGGGGTACTCGGCCTTAATATCGAAGCCCCCATGAGATTGTCAATGCCATCGGACAGCCCACGGGACGATAGCGCAATCTCTCTTTCAGCAACTGAACTGCTGGCCGAACTCGACTTGGACGCCGACGAACTCGCGTGGCGACAGCAGTTTGTCGACTTCGACGACGACGACGCGGCCCGTCTCGCCGGTTTACGAGACGTGGTCGAGGCGGAGCAAACGGCGCTGGTCGATGGGTTCGTCGACCCGATTTTGGACAACGAGCGGACGACCGACGTGGTCAATCGCTCCGACATGGACCTCGACGGTCTGCGCGCCGTCGTTTCCGGTTACTACCGCTCGTTCACCGATGGCTCGTACGACGAGGGCCACTACGCCGCCCGCACTCGAATCGGGCTGTTGCACGACAAACTCGACATGCCGCTTCACTACTTCGGCGGGATGTTCGCGAACGTCACTGGTATCTTCGCGGACGCGCTTCGCGAGCGTGCCGTCTCGGAGGCGACGAGCGGTCTGTCCGACGCCGAGACGGACCGAGTCGAAGACGCAATCGACGAGAGCTTCGCCGACATGATGGCCGTCGTTCGGGGGCTGAACCTCGACATGCAGGTCGTCAACGACACCTACCTTTACTCGTACTCGAAAGACGTGCGCGAAGAAGTTCGCCGAGCGCGCCAGAGTCGAGGGAACCTAGAAGACGTGGCAAAACAGCTCCACGGAGAGACAGCCGACACCGCGCGGAGCGTCTCCGAAATCGAATCCCTTGCGAGCGAGCAAGTATCTGTGACCGAGGAGATTGCGTCCGAACTCTCGAACCTGAGTGCGACAGTGCAGGAAGTTGCCGCCACGGCCGACGACGTCTCGAAGCAGAGCACGGAGGCCAGCGACCGCGCACAGCAGGGTCGCCAAGAGGCCGGTGAAGCAATCGACGCGATTCACGAAGTCGGGTCGGCCCGCGACGACATCACGGTGAACGTCGAGGCGCTCGTCGGGGCGATAGACGAAATCGAAGACATCGTCGAGGTCATCGACGAGGTGGCCGACCGGACGAACCTGCTCGCGCTCAACGCGTCTATCGAGGCCGCTCGCGCGGGCGAAGCCGGTTCTGGGTTCGCGGTCGTCGCGGACGAGGTGAAGTCGCTCGCCAACGAGTCGAAGTCGCAGGGCGAGCGCATCGGACAGATGATAGACGAGGTGACAGACCACATCGAAGACACCGCCTCGGCGCTCTCTGCTGCAGACGAGAACATCGACGACGGCATCGAACGCGTCGAATCGACCGTCAAGAGCCTCGACGAGATTACGACCACGGTCGGCGAGGTAAACGACGGTATCGAGGAGGTGGCCCGCGCGACCGACGAACAGGCCGAACTCACCACCGATATCGCGTCGTTCGTCGACGATGCGACCAACCGCGTCGACGAGGTGACGAAGGAAATCGACAGCATCTCCGAGAGCGTCTCCGAGCAGGCCAACCGCGCTGCCGACCTCGACAAGGCGGTCGACGACTTAGACGCCGAAGCGGACCTCGAAGCCTTCCGCAAGCGTGCGACGCCGACCACCGACGGCGGCATCGTGACCAGCGGGCCGTCCGGGTCGCTCGCAAACGCAGCGAACGCCAGCCAAATCCCGTCTGAACGCCGGACGACATCGGTCGAGACGGCCGAGACGGCCGAGACGGACACCGGTGCTGTCGCGGATGCAACCGACGACCCGCTCGATGGGATTCCGGCGTTCGTCAAGCGAATGCTCCCCCAGAAGACCCTCGACAAGATTCGCCGCGGCGATGCCGACCGTCCCGAGTGGACGAAGTAATCGCTCGCCGCGACGACACCCGTTCCGACGGGTTGAAAATGGTGCCACGAGTAGCCCGTGTCGATGACACTGACCGTGACCAACACGCTGACGGGAGAGCGCGAGGACTTCGAGGCGCGAGGCGACGACGTGCTGCTCTACGTCTGTGGACTCACGGTCTCGGACGACGCGCACCTCGGCCACGCTCGCCTGTGGATGCACGCAGACATCATGCACCGCTGGCTGGCGTACGAGGGCTACGACGTCCATCACGTCGAGAACTTCACCGACGTGAACGAGAAGATTGCCGCCCGCATCGGCGAGGACGACCTCGGCGACGACGAGGCTGACGTCGCCGAGCATTTCGTCGGCGACGTAATCCGAGACATGCGCGGGCTGAACCTCAAACGCGCCGAGGTGTACCCCCGCGTCTCGGAACACCTGCCCGAGATTATCGACCTGATTGAGACGCTCGTCGACCGCGGCCACGCCTACGAATCGAACGGCTCGGTCTACTTCGACGTCTCGACGTTCGACGACTACGGCAAACTCTCGAACCAGCAGGTCGAGGAACTCGAAGCACAGGGGAACGAATCGGAGCGCTCCGAGAAGCGCAACCCCGCGGACTTCGCGCTCTGGAAGGCCGGGGCAGTCGCCCCCGAGACGGCCGCCGAACACCGCGACCCGGACCTCGAACCCCTCACGGAACCGTGCGGCCAGACGTGGGAGTCGCCGTGGGGCGAGGGTCGACCCGGCTGGCACATCGAGTGCTCGGCGATGTCGATGACCCACCTCGACGACACCATCGACATCCACGTCGGCGGCCGCGACCTCGTGTTCCCGCACCACGAAAACGAAATCGCCCAGTCGGAGGCGGCGACCGGCGAGCAGTTCGCCCGCTACTGGCTCCACGTCGGACTGCTCCAAACCGAAGGCGACAAGATGAGTTCCAGCCTCGGAAACTTCTTCACCGTCACGGACGCGCTCGACGAGTTCGGCGTCGACGTGATTCGGACGTTCTACCTCTCGACGGCTTACGGGTCCGAACAGACGTTCTCCGAAGAGACCATCTCGGAGGCCGAAGAGCGCTGGAACCGTCTCGAACGGGCCTACGAGGCCGCCGTCGATGCCTGCGACAGCCCGGACGCGCGGACGAAGGTCGAAGCCGGTGGACTCCGCGAGACGACGGACGAGATATACGAGAACGTCCGTGCCGCGATGAACGACGACTTCAACGTCCGCGAGGCGATGGCCGAACTGCTCGGTCTCGCCAGCGCCGTCAACAAACACCTCGACGAGGCCGACGAGTACGACTACCGCGCCCTCCGCGAGGCAATCGAGGCGTTCGAAGCAATCGGCGGTGAGGTGTTCGGTCTCTCGTTCGGTGACTCCGGCGAGGGCGGCGACGTGTCGGTCGCCGAAGACCTCGTGCAACTCGTCTTGGACGTCCGCGAAGCAGAGCGCGAGGCTGGCAACTACGACCGCGCCGACGCGCTCCGCGACGACCTCGCTGCACTCGGCGTCGAAGTCGAAGATAGCGGCGACGGTGCGACATTCAGATTCGAGTAAGTGGTGGCGACCGACCGGGACGACGGCCCGACGACTGGAGGTTGCGGGCTGCTGACCGGTGGACTGCGGGCTGCCGACTGACTTACGACTGCGATATCTGTTCTTCGTCGACGCCGACCGAGACGCCGCTCACGACGAAGCGAGCACCGCCGTCTTGACCGTTTTCGACGTGGATGTCCCAGCCGTGAGCATCGACGATTTCCGAGACGATGACCAACCCCAGTCCGGTTCCACCGTCGTTGGTCGAAACGCCCGCTTCGAACACCTCGTCGCGTCGGTCCGGTTCGATTCCTAGGCCAGTGTCTTCGAGGTAGAATCCGTCGTCGGTCGTGCCGACGCGGACGGTCACGTCGTCACCGCCGTGTTCGAGCGCGTTCCGAACGAGGTTTTCGAAGAGTCGCTGGAGTCGGTCGGCGTCGGCGGCGAGCGTGCCGTCGGATTCGATAGTGAGTTCCGCGTCGTCGGTCACGACGGCGTCCCACGCCAGCGAGACGACGGTTCCGAGGCGGATGACCTCGGTGTCCTCGACGAGTCGGCCGTTTCGGGCCAATTGCAGCGCGTCCTGAATGATGACGTCCATCCGTGAGAGTGCGCGCTGTGCGTTCTGCGTGTACTTCTGGTCGCCAGTCTCCTGTGCCAACTCGACGTTTCCGACGGCCACGTTCAGCGGATTCCGAAGGTCGTGCGAGACGACGCTCGCGAAGCGCTCCAGCCGTTCGTTCGTCCGGGTCAGCCGTCGTTCGCGGCGCTTCCGCGTGGTGATGTCTCGGAAGTTGACGACGACACCCTCGACGAACGGTTCGTCCAAGAGGTTCCGCCCAATCCCTTCGAGGACGACGGTTTCGTCGTCCGGGGGACTGACACACACTTCGAACCGCTCTACAGAGTCGGGATGCTCACAGAGCTCTTGGAACGTGTCTTTGACCACCGGCCGGTCCGCGCTGTCGACGAGGTTGAAGCAGTACTCTCCGACGAGTTCGTCCGCGGAGGTCCCAGTCAGTCCCTCGACAGGTGGGCTCACGTACTCGATTTCTCCCGTATCGTCGAGAATCATCACGATGTCCGACGCGTGCTCGATAGAGGACTGAAACCGCCGCCTGGCCCGCTGTCGATCGGTCGCGTCACGGACCGTCACGACGGTCCCACCGTCACCGTTCTCCAGTGGAGACGCCCTGACTTCGAGATACTGGTGTCTCACCCCGTCGTCGGACTCGATGACAACCGACGTGTCGTGTCTCTCGCTGTCACCGAAGTCGTCGAGCTCCGCAGCGACGGCCGGAACGACGGCCGAGAACTGGCGACCAATCGCGTCGCCAGGTGGCGAAAACAGGCGACGAGCTGCCGGGTTGAGGTCGACGATTCGCTGTTCGCTGTCGAGAACGACGTAGGCCTCTCGCATCTCTTCGACGACGGTGTCGCGGGCAATCGGAACGAGGTCCAAAAGCTGGTATCGAAAGAGCGCGACCGCGAAGAGGGAACTGGAGACAGCGAAGACGATAGAGGTGTAGTCTATCACTGAATCGCCGAATACCCAGTAGACGTTGGAAGCAAACGAGATACTGACGCCGACGAAGATGGCGAGACTCTGGAGTCGAAGGATTCGGCGCGACCGGACGACCTGTCGCAGCAGTAACCCGATTCCGCCGATTACGATGAGGTACGAGTATACGACGAGCGCGTAGTAGCCGATGTGGAAGTCGCGTTGAATGAGGATCAACGGTGTCTCTCTGAGACCGGTTATCGTCCACATAAGTTCGTGTAGTGGATTCGTCACCGCGAGAGCCGTGAGACCAATTATCGGCAGACTGATGATTCCAACCAGTTTGGGCGTGATTTCGATGCGCGCGTCGACGTATTTGGCAGCGAATACGAACAACGACGGGGCGAGAAAGCTCGTCCCGACGTACGCAAACCGGAGCCACAAGAGTTGCCACTCCAGAGTGGTCCCGACGAGTTGGAGTAAATACGCTGCGGACCACACCCCCGAGGATGCAGAGAGGAATCCGAGCGCAGTCGCCCCTTTCGTCGACCGGTTTCGGAACGAATACGCGGCAATCCCACTCGATAATACGATAGATATCAATAGGATTATGAATACGGGGTGGAACTGCCACGCACCTTCCATCGTGAAGACACAGTCGGACCCGTGTTATAATGGTTATCCGTGCTGTCACCCGTGACACACTACATTGTAAAGAGATGTGAGTCGTCAGGAACGTCGAAGAGACCCATCCGAACGCCCGCATCCAACCACCCGTAGCCGTAGGAGAACGACGCCAGCGCGTTGACCCAGTCGTCGGCGTCTTTGAAGTGACGGCCGTCGTCGAGGTACGACTCGGCCATCTCTAAGCAGTCGGCGGCGGCGTGGCCGAGATGGGTGTCGTCGGGGACGGCTTGGACCGCTTCGTCGAGCGCGTCGGCGAGCATTCCTTCGTAGCGATTCGTCTTCTCGTGGAGGTCGGCAGACATACCGTGTCCTGCGTCACCGACGGATACTGGTCTTTCGCTCTCTGTTTTCACCTGGTCCCCTTGTCATGCAACACCATGGCAGTAGTGTAGTACTGCTCGCAATACAGCGCAACCTTAAGGCACGGGTACAGCGAAAGACGAGATATGACAGAAGACGCCGATTCGTTCGTGGAGCACAGGAAGCTCATCATCGCCGGTTCTGGTATCTCTGGGCTCTCTGCTGCCATCTACGCCGCCCGTTCTAACAACGACCCACTCGTCCTCGAAGGCGACGAACCGGGTGGCCAACTCACCCTCACGACGGAGGTCGAAAACTACCCCGGCTTCCCCGAAGGCATCTCGGGCCCCGAACTCATCAACAACATGAAAGAGCAGGCCAAGCGCTTCGGGACCGAGGTTCGCCACGGTATCATCGAGGACGTGGATGCTTCCGAACGACCCTTCACGGTGACGCTGCAGAACGGCGACGTGTACACCGCCGACGCCATCATCTCCGCCTCCGGCGCGTCTGCGCGGACGCTCGGCATCCCCGGCGAAGACGAACTCATGGGCTACGGACTCTCCACGTGTGCGACCTGTGACGGCGCGTTCTTCCGCGACGAGAAGATTATGGTCATCGGTGGCGGCGACGCCGCCGTCGAGGAAGCGAACTTCCTCACCAAGTTCGCCTCGAAGGTCTACCTCGTCCACCGCCGCGAGGAGTTCCGCGCCGAGGACTACTGGGTCGACCGCCTGATGGAGAAAGTCGACGAGGACGAAATCGAACTCATGCTCAACACCGAAGCGACGGAACTCCACGGGACGCCCGAGGAGGGCGTCGACCACGTGACGCTCGTCGAACACCCCGAGGGTCACCCGACGGCCAAGCTCGACGACCCCGAGACCGAAGAGTACGACTTCGACGTTGGCGCGGTGTTCTACGCCATCGGCCACACGCCGAACGCCGACTACCTCGAAGGCACGGCCGTCCAGCGCGACGACGAGGGCTACATCATCGCCAAGGGCGGGTCCGGCGGCAACCAGACCGCGACCGACGAACCCGGCATCTTCGCAGCGGGCGACGTCGTAGACTACCACTACCAGCAGGCCGCGACCGCCGGCGGCATGGGCGTGAAGGCCGCACTCGACGCCGACGAGTACCTCGAAGAACTCGAACGCGAAGAGAAGCAGGCCGCGGCGAGCGCGGCAGAATAACGCGAATCGGCGTCTCAGGAGTCGCTTTCTTCTCGGTGTGGAGTCTTTTCGTCGGCAGGCGGGGTCAGAACGCCGGACTGGTGTACAACGCTCGCGAGGAGGTACAACACTGCACCCAACACGAGCGGGAGCGTGACGAACGTCGCAATCGTCTCGTCTGTCCGTTGAATACTGAAGAGTTGTTCAGACATCACGCCGAGTTGGAGGATAACGAGTGCGAATCCGCGGCGCACCGTTCGCTGGAGGGCTGGAATCGACATACGCCGTCGTCTCCCAGCAGTTCCAAGAAGGCTGTGGCGGAGACGAACTCGGCTTCGTCAGTCGGCCGGTTCCGGAGTGACACCGCGCTCTTCGGCCGTCAGGTAACACTGCGGGTCAGGACCGAACAGGTCGCCTGACCCGGCGAGGGCGCGCAGCCGCGACGACCCGCGGCACACGTCCTGATACTGGCACGAAGCACACTTGCCAGTCAAGTGCTCCTCGCGCTCGCGGAGGCGGGCGAGAAGCGGGTTCGACTCGTCGTCCCAGATGTCGCCGAACGACCGGTCCCGAACGTTGCCGAGGCTGTAACTCTGCCAGAACTGCGTCAGGTGCACGTCGCCGCGGTAGTCCACGTCGGCGACGCGCTCGCCGGTCGGGTCGCCACCGTTGACGCGGAGGTACTGGTGAATCTCCTCGGCGTGTTCTTCGCCGAGTTCTTCGTCGGCGTACTCGACGACGTACGCCGAGTCGGCGTAGTTCCCGACGAGCAGCGTCTCGATTTCTTCGCCTTCGGCGTGGTACTCGCGGGTCATATCGAAGAGGCGGTTGACCGCGCGGCGCTGGGCCTCGTCGTCGAGGTCGGCGTCGGCGATGTCGCCGCCGCGGCCGCCGTAATCGAGGTGATAGAAACAGAATCTATCGACGCCGACGTCGTACAGGAGGTCGACCACGTCCTCCATGTCGGCGGCGTTGTGCTCGGTAATCGTGTACCGAAGGCCGGTCTTGAGGTCCACCGAGAGGCAATTTTCGATACCGCGCACGGCAGCCTCGAACGCACCGTCTTTCCCGCGGAATCTGTCGTTTCGCTCCTGCAAGCCGTCTACCGAGACCCCGGCGTAGGAGAGTCCGGCGTCCTTGAGCGCCTGCGCTTTCTCCTCGGTGATGAGCGTCCCGTTGGTTGAGAGGACTGCTCGGACGCCCCGGTCGGTACAGTAATCGACGAGTTCGACGAGGTCCTCGCGAACGAGTGGCTCGCCCCCCGAAAACAGGAGGACGGGAACGTCGTAGTCGGCGAGGTCGTCGATGAGCCCCTTCGCTTCCGCCGTGCTGAGTTCGCCCTGCGCCGGGTCGAGGTCGGCACCCGCATAGCAGTGCTCGCAGTAGAGGTTGCACCGGCGGGTCGTGTTCCAGACGACGACCGGACGCTTCTGTTTTTCTTCTCGAATCTGTTCGATGTCGGCGTCGGGGTCGTCGTATCGGAGTCCGTCGCCCTCGGCAGTCTGCCCGCAAAGCAGTTTGCTGATAGAAATCATCGTTGTGGGACTCCCGTCTTCGAGTCAGCAGTCGATTCGACTCGCCCCTTCTCGGCGAGGTCGTTGCCGCCGAGTCGTCGGACTTCGTCGGCCGGACAGAGCCACAGGGCCGACGCGGCGTACTCGAAGAGCGTCGTCGCCTGTTCGGTCGCGATGTCGGCCGATGGAGCGGTCACGCTACCGACGTGACGCATCGGCTCTGCGCTACGCTCGCGGAGGAATACCTCCCACTGTCGGCTCCCGTCGATTCTCGGTTTCCGTCGCGGGTCGTCGTCCGAGGCCATGCGAGCGTCTTTGGAACACAGAGATACGCTCGTTTCGCACGTTTTCACCGCGTGGGAATCGAAGGGTTAGACATGTCCCCCGGCGTACTACGAAGGCAACATGGTTGAGATGTTCTCTCGACGGACGTTCCTCCGTTCGACCGCGGCTACCGCGACGATTTCCCTCCTTGCTGGCTGTTCAGGCTCCGGTGGAGACGCCGGAGGCGACGGCGGGAGTGAAAACGGCGGCGACACCGAGTCGACGACCGAATCGACACCGACCGCAGAACAGGAGACAGCCAGCTTCGACGGCTGGTTCGACCGAACCGACAACTACGACGGCGTCCACGACAAGACCGGCGAGGACTCGGTAACGGTCACCGTCGGCGCTGAAGGCAACGGCGGCGGGTTCGCGTTCGGCCCGGCCGCAGTCAAGGTGTCGCCGGGAACCACCGTCGTCTGGGAGTGGACCGGCCAGGGCGGCACCCACAACGTCGTCGAACGCGAAAACGGACTGTTCGAGTCGGAACTCACCGCAGAAGAGGGCTTCACCTTCGAGTATACCTTCGAGGAAGCGGGCGAGTACAAGTACGTCTGTGTCCCCCACGAGACGCTCGGAATGGTCGGCGTCGTCGTCGTCGAATAGATACTCAGGCCTGTTTCATCCCTTCCGAAATGGGAGCCTGACACAGCACACACCCCGTTTTTCGGAGGGTCTGAAGCATTTGCTGATTGACCCGGAAACGCTCGCCACACTCGGGACAGGTTACGTCGATTTCGCGCATCGTACACTCACCGCATAGTCGTACGTCGGCGATACCCGAGGGAATCCACCCTTAATTCGGCGGGTGCTCACGTCAGTCCTGTAGGATGGCACCCATGAGCTTCTTCTGTGCCATCGCGAGGTGTTCGGAGAACGTCGACGTGGTGATGTCGAGTTCGGTCGCCACTTCTCCCTTGTTGGCACGGCGCGGGTGGTCGAAGTAACCCATCTCGTGGGCGGTCTCCAGCACCTCGCGCTGTCTGTCTGTGAGTTGGCCGCGCTCGACCAACACGAGGTCGCGCGACTCGTCGGACGACGACTGAAGGAGGCGGCGAACGTCGACCGACCCCGACGATTCTCGGAGAGCAGCGACCACGTCGCGGAGCGTCTCGACGTCCGGCGCGTGGAACGTCAAGAAGAGTGCTCCGTCTCGCGTCTGTACGTCGACGACCGGGCAGTCGAACGCCTCGACGCGCTCGCACGGGCAGCCGATACCGCCCTCGCGTTCGAATCGGTAGACGCTCCCGTCACCGTAGTCGAACAGTTGCTCCATGTCGTCGGTGATTCCCTCGCTGGCGTCGAAGACGAACTCCTCTGTCACAGCGCCGTTTTCGTTCGGGGACATGCTCCGCGACAGTGCGTACCCGCTTGTGTCGTTCTCCGAGACGGAGGCGACGGGACATCCGTCTGGTCCTGTCACCTTCAACTCTGCTCTGATACCCGCTGCGCTCGTCATATCTGTAGACAGCGCCTCCAGCCCCTGATATAAACACCCCCGATAGCCTGGGCCTTTATATTGTGGGTGGTATCATGCGACGCCCAGCGGCCACTGAGGGGGTATAGCCCCACCATATTCTGGGTGCAGTTCGAGGGCCGCCCCGGACAAACAGACGACTGCGCATGCAGACCGGCCTTTCACGGACGCCGTCCGACACGTCGCCGCCTGAGACGTTGGCACCGCTCGTCCTCGACGCACTCGCAGACCGGACGTCCCGTCGGATGCTCACGACGCTTCGGGAGTCTCGCGACCCGATGACTGCACAGGAGCTTTCGGCCGTCTGCGATGTCCCGCTGTCGACGACGTACCGGAAACTCGAACGGTTGACGGACGCCCGACTCGTCGAAGAGACGCTCCAGTTACGAGCAACTGGCACACACACCCACCAGTATCGAGCCAAAGTCGAATCCGTCATACTGCAGTTAGACGGCGACGAAGCGGTCGAACTCACTGCACTGGGAGGCGACTGATGGGAAGCGAGTCCGCACACACGCCGGGGGCCGAACGCGACCCAGAACCCGCCCCGCGTCTCACGGCCCACATCGTCGTTGGCGACAACGGCGAATCCGAGTGTACCATCCATCCCGCCGATGCAACGTCCGAAGAACTCCTGACGACGTGGATAACAGCCGTCGGCGACTCGTTCGTCGAACTCGCGGCGATGCGGTAGTCGAGACTGCTCTCAGTAGTCGTCTCGGTTTTGGGGCCGCGGTTCGTCGAGCGCGACGAGATACTCGTCGAGAAGCGTGGGGAACGCCCGTCCGCGGAGGTTCCGCAGGCCGAAATCGGCCGCCCAACTGATGATACCCGTATCTTCGGTCACGACGCCAGCGTCCAGTTCGCGGGCGAGGATGAGGAGGTCGAAGTCCTCGCGCGAGTCGAGGACGCCCTGGCGGAGTGCGCCCCGGTAGTCCTCGCGGAGGTCCGAGATGACTTTGTCCACGTCGGACATCTCGGACCCGCCATCGGAGCGCCGTCTCGACTCCTCTGCTTTTCGGACCGCCTTCTCGGAGACGCGAAGCCCGCGATTGACCCGGTCGGACATCTCGTCGATGAATCGGTAGACGATTTCCGCGGGGATGTACACCTCGTAGCGGTCGGGGTGTTTCTTAATGACCCACGTGTCGAGTTTGCCGAGGACGTCCTCCGAGACGCCGCGGTCACGGAGGATGTGCTCTAATTCGGACGCGATTGACGGCGGCATGTAACAGGAGATGTTCAAGTCGAGACGCGCGGCGGCAATCGTGTCGAGCAGGCGTTCGACACCCTCTTCGAACGTCTCGTCCTCGTCTCGAATCTCCTCTGACAGAAACAGCGAGGTATCGAGCACGAATCGTTGCTTGAGCGGGTACTCGGCCATCGTTCGACAGTTCGCACCCACAGACTATGACGTTTCCCCGTCTCAGAACAGCGACTCAAGCGAGTCCGAGCCACTGTCGGCCAGGAGGTCGTCGAGCGCCGTCGAACTCGACTCGCGCTTGGCTAACATGTCTTTCTGGGCTTCGATTGCGACCGCTTGCAGTTCTTTGACCCGAGGCACGTCGTAGACGCCCGAGAGCAACACCACCGCGGCGACGAAGTTGGACTCGACTGGGTAGTCGCCACCCCGAATCTCCATCGTTCCAGTCTCGTCTTCGAGCCAGGCCCTCCCTCGCTCGATTCCGCGCCGAGAGAGCACGTCTTGTGGACCGGCGAAGACGACGAGGCCGCGCTCGGTCCCGCCAATCTCACACGGGAGCGTGAGTCGGCCGAGTGCGGCGCGCCTGACGAGGCTGGTGAGTCGGTTCATCGCGTCGCCATCGTCTTCCGTGGCGGCGCTCCCGCCGAGTCGTGACAGGAGTCCGCGCTTCGGTCGGTCGAGTTCGACCGAAGCGTACCCAATGGTGGAGATACCGCCGGAGCCGAGGGTGTTGATTATCTCCGATGCGTCGACGACCGATTCGGCCACGGCCCCGGACCCGTCGGTCTCCCCGGCTCCGAAGAGGACGCCGAGTCGGCGCGCGATTTCGGTGTTGATGGACTCGTAGCCGGATTCGACGGACTCGCCGCTGTTGCGCCACGCCTCGTTGTCGAAGAGAATCAGGTTGTCCACTTCGCGGACGAACGTCTGGAGCGACCGCGCGGCGTTGAGCGTGTAGATTCCGCCTTCGTCTTTCGCCGGGAGGATGCCCAGCCCGTAGACTGGTTCGGTGTAGAGATGCCCGAGTTCGTGGGCGAGCACCGGCGCGCCACCGGACCCGGTGCCACCGCCTAACCCCGCGACGATGAGGAAGGCATCGACTTCGTGGACTGCCATATCGTCGATGACCGAAAGGACCTCGCCGACGTCTTCGGCGGTCACCTCTGCACCGAGGTCGTTGTCGGCACCGACGCCGTGGCCTTTGACGCGCGAAAGCCCGATGAGTACCTGCCGCGACTTCGGCACGTGTTTCAGGCCCATCAGGTCGGCACGGGCGGTGTTGACGGCGAGCGCGTCGACGGTGAAGTCGGTCTGCGTCAGCCGGTCGTATTGGACGAGGGCGTCGACGACTTTGCCGCCTGCCTGTCCGACGCCGATGAGTGCGAGTTTCATCTGTTCCTCCAGAAATCAGCCTACTAGACGCGCGCTCGCGGCTTCAATATGTCTCCCATAGTGACCGTATTCTCGCGCTTAAAATTCTCCTAATCGGACCACTGCCGCC
The DNA here is from genome assembly GCF_024730625.1 of Haloferax larsenii. Taxonomy (NCBI): domain Archaea; kingdom Methanobacteriati; phylum Methanobacteriota; class Halobacteria; order Halobacteriales; family Haloferacaceae; genus Haloferax; species Haloferax larsenii. The sequence goes on along the minus strand of NZ_CP078063.1, from coordinate 1,978,503 downwards.
GCGCGAAGACTGCCGGCCGAAGCGACTACGAGTGGTTCGACTGTGCCGGCCCGCTGGGTTTGGCAGTCGAATCGTTGGACTCGATAACCGAGCCGTTGGATTCGGCAGCCGCCCCCTCGACTTCGGCGGTCGGGTCGCCGTCACTGGCCGCGTCCTCGCTGTCGGTCGAGTCACCGAACGACTCGCACGCTAACTCGCCGACTACGGAGAGGAGTTCACTTGGTTCGACGACCCGTGCACGCGCTTTGAGTCGCTCGTAGATAGCGCGGCCATCGTCACCTGCGTAGTTTCGCTCCGAGAAGGACCGTTCCTCGACGAGGACGAGATACTCCGCGGCGAGCGCCGCTTCCAAGTTCGCGAGGTTCCCGTCGCCGATTTCCACGTCGGCGACGACAGTCACGTCGGCGGCTTCGACCCGCGACTCGACCGCGGACTGTGCTGCGTCGTCGACCGGGGCGTACGGCGGAACCGTCACGAGGTCCGCACCAACACGGCGGGCCGCTTCGGCGTCGGTGTCGCCCTCGTTGAGCGCACCCGCAGAGAGGGCGTACCCGGCGGCGGAAAGCACGTGGAGTGCTCGCGCACCGGTTCCACCTCCGCCGACGACGTGAACGCGCCCGCTCGCGTCGTCGGAGGGGGTGGGGAGCGCCGTGACGTACACCGACCCGGTGACTGGGTGGCGGGACACTACGGCTTCGGCGTCGAACGCGGACTTGAGATTCGACTCGGTGAGGACAGCGGTGGGGTCGCCAGCGGCGAGAACCCGCCCCTCCGAGAGGAGCACGAGCGCGTCGCAGTAGTGCGCCGCGAGGTTGAGGTCGTGAATCGCCGCGACGGCGGTCGTCCCGTCGCCGACGAGGTCGCTGACGAGTTCGAGCGTCCGAACCTGGTGGTTGATGTCGAGGCTGGCGGTCGGTTCGTCGAGGAGGAGGACGGGCGTCTCCTGTGCGATGGCCCGGGCGATGAGGACGCGCTGGCGCTCGCCGCCGCTCACTTCCGTGACGGAGCGCTCGGCGAGGTCCGTGACAGTCGTCCGCTCCATCGCCGCATCGACAGCCTGCTCGTCGGCGTCGCTCCACCCGTCGAACCGGCCACGGTGGGGGGTTCGCCCCATCCGTACGACCTCTCGAACCGGGAAGTCGAACGAGACCTGTGTCGTCTGTGGAACCGTCGCGACGAGTCTACTCGCCGCTTTCGACGAGAGGGTGTGAACGTCCTCGCCCGCGACGTGGACCGTCCCCCGGTCGGGTGAGAGCGCCCCGTTGAGCGTCCGCAGGAGCGTCGTCTTCCCGGCCCCGTTCGGGCCGATGAGCCCGACGAACGTCCCCGAATCGACGTCCACAGAGAGACCGTCGAGGATAGTGTGTCCGCCGAGCGAGACTGCCACGTCGTCGAGTGAAATTGCGGGATTCGTCTCGAAGGGCTCTTCCGACGTGGAGATGGCAAAGGGGTCGCTCACGGCGAATGCACCTCCCGGGTTCGGAGGAGATACAGGAAGAAGGGCGCGCCGAGCGCCGCGGTCACGACGCCGACGGGTATCTCCGCCGCACCGTTTCGGGCGATGGTGTCGGTGACGACGAGAAACGACGCGCCGGCCAGTGCCGACGCCGGGAGGAGAACCCGGTGGTCTGGGCCGACGACCAGCCGGAGCATGTGCGGGACGACCAGCCCGACGAATCCGATAACGCCGGAGACGGAGACGGCCGCCGCGGTGACGACACTCGCCGTCGCGAGCAGGAGACGCTTGGTTCGCTCTACTTCGATGCCGAGCGACTGCGCGTCGTCCTCGCCGAGCAAGAGGACGTTCAGGTCCCGAGCGTACGCGAGGAGGATGCCAACCGGAATCGGAAGCACGAGCGCGAGCAGTGCGACTTCGTCCCACGTCGCGCCCGCGAGATGGCCCATCAGCCAGAAGACGACCTGTCGGAGGCTCTCGCCTGCCTGCAAGAGCAGAAACGAGATGACCGCGCCGAGGAACGTCTGAACCGCCACGCCAGCGAGCAGGAGGGTCGCAACCGGCGTCCGACCGTTCTCAGTTGCGAGTAGGTAGACCACGAACGCGGTGATGACTGCTGACGCGAACGCGGCCCCGTGGAGACCGAACGGAACCGAAAGCGAGAGTGCAATCGTCGCGACAGCGCCGACGGCCGCGCCGGAGGAGACGCCGATGATAGACGGGTCGGCCATGGGATTTCGGAAGAATCCCTGCATCACGACGCCGGCAGTCGCCAGCGCGAACCCCACGAGCGACGCGAGGAGGATGCGCGGCAGTCGCACCGAGAGCACGATGATACGTGCAGTGTCCGGCACGGAGAAGTGAAACGGGGAGGCGAACGAGAGACTCGGCGTCGGCACCGTCCCCACGAGCGGGAGAGACATGCCCCCGCCGAGCGAGACGCCGACCGGGACGGAGAGCGCATCGAGAAGGATGCGCGCCACGGTCCGCGGCGGTATCGAGACGTGGCCGATGCCCGCGCTCACGACCACGACGAACGCCAAGAGGACAGAGAGACCGAGCGCCCACGTGGTCGCCCGTGTTCGAACGTTCATCTAACACAATCTCGCTTGCATTAGGTAAATATATATTGGGGTATCGCCGAGGCCACGAACGTGATTCAGCGTATCTTCGTCGCACTGCTAGTTCTCGCGACTGTGTTCGCCGGTGTTCCGGCACCCGTCGCGGCAGCAGACCACGCCGAACAGTGTACGTTCCCGATGACGGTGACAGACGCCACGGGAACCGAAGTCACCATCTCCGAAGACCCCGAGCGCGTCGTCACGACGAACCCGAGCGCCGCCCAGACGATGTGGGAAATCGGCGCGAAAGCGGAAGTCGTCGGCGTCTCGCAGTACGCGATGTACCTCGACGGCGCGAGCGAGAAGGCCAACGTCTCCGGGTCCGGCGGCCTGAACGTCGAGGCCGTCATCGGACTCGAACCCGACCTCGTCCTCGTTCCGAACTCGTCGTACACGGCCGAGCCAGACCGAGTTCGACAACTCCGCGATGCGGGACTTTCTGTCGTCGTCTTCGAGACGGGGAACTCCCTCGACGACGTGGTGAACAAGACCGAACGAATCGGGACGATGACCGGCAACTGTGAAGCCGGTGAGACGCGCGCCGACGAGATGCGCACCTCCATCGAGAACATGGAGCGCGCGCTCGAAGACGCCGAGCGCCCGGTCGGACTCAACTCCTTCTTCGGCTACACCTCCGGTGCGAACACCTTCATCTCCGACGTGATGGTCACTGGCGGGCTCCGAAACGGGGCTGCCGAGGCCAACCTCACCGGCTTCGCGCAGATTAACGACGAGGCGGTCGTCAAGATGAATCCCGAGTACATCGTCATTCCTTCGCACGCCCCACATCCGAGCAGCCCGGCGTACAACAGCACCACTGCAGTGAAGGAAGGAAACGTCATCGTGGTCGAGGCGAACAAACTCCAGCAGCCCGCCCCGCGCGCTATCGAGGCAAGTGAGGCCATCATGAAGGCCGTCCACCCCGACGCCTACGAGCGCTATCTGGAACTCGAAAACGAGTCGGCCGCGACTGCGACCGAAGAACCGCAGACTGCGACCGAGACGACCGCCACGGACGCACCCGAAACGACCGCAACGTCCGAGCAAACGACTGAAACCAGCGCCCCCGGATTCGGCGCTGTCGTGAGTCTCGTCGCGCTCGCCGGCGCAGCACTGCTCGCCCGTCGCGCGTAACTGACGGCATCTCGGTATCGGCACCGGTATCGTCGTTTTGTCTTTTTCTACGTCGGCTCAGACCAGCGGGAGGAGGTCCATCACCGCGGAGACGAACTCCACGAACAGGACCACGATGTCCTCGACGAGGAGCACGAGGCTGGCCGACGAGAACCAAAACGACACGAACTGTCCGACGAGAATCAGCGCGATACCGAGCCGACCGAGCCAGTAGACGCGCTGGTGCAGTGCGGTTCTCGCTTCGTCGGGATTCCCGCGAATCAAGACTGCTTCGGGCTTCCCATCTGCCCGTTGGGAGTTATCGCCGTGGGTCCCAAGCAGCGCATCGACTGGCGCGCTGTCGATTCTGGCGACGTCGGGGTCGTCCGACTGCACCACGGAGCCGACGACAGTGACGACTTCGTCGGACGGGACGTACTCCTCGACGATTCTGAGCGTGTCGTCCGACGACCCCGGCGACGGGAGTTCAGGGTGCGCTTCGAGATACGTCGCCGCCGGTTCGGGCACGTGCCCGTCGAGGTCGACGGTAAACGTGTGTTCTCTCGTGTTGAACACTCGGTGTCGGCCCGGCGTGACCCGAACGACGCCGCCCCCGAGTTCGAACTCGGCGCTTCGGGTCCCCTCGAAACTGTTCCGCCAGACGTCGCGGAAGCCCAGTGTCTCTCGGCGCTGAATCAGCCACCTCGTGTGGACTGCGGGACGGCCGGTAAACGGCGTCTGAAACTCGGTTATCTGTTCGTTCGTCAGCGGCGTCGGCACGCCCGCAGTCGCGACGAGTGGGTTCGGTCCGCTCGTGCGAACCTCTTCGGGCGAGACGTAGGGGACGCGTTCGAGGAGTCGATACTCGTCCCACGAACTCACCGCAACCGTGGCGAGATAGAATCCAGCACACGCGACTGCTCCCCCGAACACCCACGCGAGCGCTTCGCTGATGGCTGCCCCGGCGAGGATGGGGAGGAATACCCACAGCAGGGCGACGAGTGCAATTGCCCACCCTTTCCGACTGGCCAACCCGATTCGTCGAGACAGATGCGACAGTGCCGGTGGGTCGACCCACCGCACTGAGGCGGCGATACCGACCGAGACGGCGACGAACCCAACGTACCCAATGACGTTCATTCCCGTTTCGGGTACACCTATCGTGATAATAATGTTTCTCCAACACGATTCGCGCCGAGTTCGATGCGTCCGAGAGACCACAACCGTATTACCGTCGGGTGGCAGACACAGGGGTATGGTCGAGAACGTCATCTACCCCGCTTACCTCGACGCCTCTCTCTCGCGCAGCGAGGGTCGGCGGGTCGCCGAGTCGGCCGCGGTCGAAGACCCGACCGTGGACGAGATTGCGAAGGCCGTCCAGCAGGTCGGCTACGACGCGGTTATCGAACGCGACAAACGCTACTCCCGCGAGTTCGAGACGCGTGGCCGCGTCCTCGTGAACAACGCTGACGACGCCACGAAAAACGACATCGTGCAGGCGGTCGCCGCCTACGTCGGCATCCTCCGCGACTGATGCGCCGCATCGGCACCGTGTCGCGGACGGCACAGGGACTCGCTATCGTTCGCCTCGACGACGACGACCACCCGGACATCGGGACGATGGTCGTCGACGAATCGCTCTCGACGGTCGGCCGCATCGTGGACGTGTTCGGCCCCGTCGAGCGCCCCTACGTCGCCATCACGGCGGACGACGACAACCCGGCGCGACTCGTCGGGAACAAGCTGTACGCCCGCTGACGGGCGGTTCGATTTCTCCGCACCGGGCGACGACAGAGCGCAACCCCCAAGGCGACGACAGAGCGCAACCCCCATAGCCCTCGGGTGGGAACGCCCGCCCATGACACGTCGCGCCTACTGGGGTGTCGCCCTCGCCGCCCTCATCTTCCTCGTCGTGCAGGTCGGGGCGCTCGCCCTCGTCCCCACGTTCTACGAACAGGGCTACCAAACGGTCGAAGACCCGACGGACCCGACGAACAGCCTCCTCTACATCGGTGCCATCATCGGCATGACGGCGTTCATGCTCGCGGCGTTCAAATACGACCTCGACAAGGTCGTCCGACTCATCATCGTCTTTACGAGCGGCGTCCTCTCGTGGTACGTCTTCGCCGCCGTCATCCCCATCGAACTCGTGGCCGTCGGTCTCTCCGCGGCGGTTGCGCTCGCCCTCCTCGTCTATCCCGAGTGGTACGTCATCGACGCCGCTGGAGCGCTCATGGGTGCAGGCGCTGCTGGCCTCTTCGGTATCAGTTTCGGACTCTTACCGGCGCTCGTCCTCCTGTCGGTGCTCGCCATCTACGACGCCATCAGCGTCTACAAGACCAAACACATGCTCGACCTCGCGGAGGGCGTCATGGACCTCCGTATTCCGGTCGTGTTGGTCATCCCGACGACGCTCTCGTACTCGCTTCTCGACGACGATTTCGCGAGCGACGCGAACGATATCGGCGACGAGGAGAGCGAACCCTCGCCTGATGGGGACTCCGACCACGCCGACCCCGCCGACCCAGACGACGATTCTGACCACGCCGACCCCGCCGACCGCGACGCGTTCTTCATCGGTCTCGGCGACGCCGTCATGCCGACCGTGATGGTCGCGTCCGCGGCGTTCTTCTCCGAGGCGTCGTCGCTGGGCGTCGCTGTGCTTCCGGCGCTCAACCTCCCGGCGCTCCTCGCGATGGTCGGGACGTTCCTCGGGTTCGCTGGACTGATGTGGGCCGTGATGAAGGGTCGTGCGCACGCCGGACTCCCGCTACTCAACGGCGGCGCTATCGGTGGCTACCTCGTCGGGTCGGTGCTGGCGGGCGTCCCGCTGGTCTCTGCGCTCGGCCTCGCACCGTACCTGTAAACTCCGTCTCGTTCTCGTTTTCTCGGCCGTTATTCGACGTCGCCGACGCCCTCGCGGACGCGAACCGCCATGCCGGTCTGGAAGTCGAGCATCGCATCCGCCGAGAGTTCGGCACGGCCGACGCCGAGGAGTTCGCCGTCGGGACCGACGATAGACACCTCGTCGCCGGAGCGAACGTCCGGGTCCACGTCGGTGACGAACTTCGCGAAGGCGTTCTTCCCGTCGCTGACGAACGGAATCGACTCGTCGCCGACCTGCACCCGATAGACAGCGTCGCCGAGGCTGTCGCGGAGTCGCCGCCCGCCGGCGACGCCGAGTGTGAATCGGCCGTCTGTTCCGTAGGTGACGACGCGCTCGCCCTCGACAGACACTTGTCGCGGACGCCCGCTGCGCGAGCGAGAGATGGTTATCTCCGCGTCGGTGGGGAACAGCGCGTCGCCCGCACCGGCCCCGAACTGGTAGTCGGCGACGACCCGAAGGTCCTTCAGGTCGGCCGCGTCGGAATCGCTCATACCCCTCCTATTTCCTGCCGCGTAAAGTGGCTCGCGGTCCCCGTCCGCGACCTTGTGCTCCGCTAGCACGCACAGTCTCGACAGAAAGTCCTAAATGCCGGAACGACCCCCGTCGGAGTATGACTGCGGATATTCGACTGGCCGGTGCTGGGACTGCGCTCCTCCTCGTCAGTAGCGCGCTCCTCATGCAGACGGCCATCGACAGCCGTCTGCCGGTCCTTCTCGCCGCCCTCGCGACACTCGGTGCGATTGCGGCGGTGCTCCGTGTGGCCGAGCCGACGGCCTGACGTCACTCGCGCTCCTCTCGTCGCGTCCCACGCTGCGCGACACACCGTTCTCTTTCGATTGCGTGAAAATCCGTCCAATTTACATATGTCCACTTACACACCTGAGTCGTATGGCCGCCATCAGTTCCCTCAAAACAGCCCTCCACGGACTCAGGCGAAATCCGGTCTTGTTCCTCGGTGGACTCATTCTCGGACTTATCGCGCTGCCCCAACTCGCGACGCAGTTAGCACAGATACCACTCCTCCCGTTCGGACTCCAAGTTGTGACGTTCTTCGTCATGCCGTTCTTCGCGGCCGGGCTCTACGCCATGGCCGACGAAGCCACCGGAGAGAGGAGTCGAACGTCGCTCTCGACGCTGACAGCCGCCGGTCGTGAGAAGTACGTCCCCTTCTTGCTGGCGAAAATCGTCGCACTCGGCATCATGATTCCCTTCGGTATCGCCCTCGGTATCTTGGGAGTCGTGGGTGTCTTCGCCATCGGTCTCAGTGCAGCTACCGCCGGCGGTGGACCCGCGATGGGTGTTGGAGTGTTGAGCCTGCTGGGCGTTGGCGCGCTCATCGTTCTCGCGTACATCATCGTCTTGTTCCTGATTCAGTTCTTCCCGGTCGCCGTCGTCGTCAACGACGCCGACGCTATCGAGTCGTTCAAACAGAGCTATCGACTCGTCCGGTCGAACATCGTCCCGACGCTCGGCTACTCGGTCATCGTCCTCGTTGCGAACCTCATCGCCATGGCTCCCATCTTCGGGTTCATCATCTTCCGGTCGATTCAGAACGTCCAACAGATGCAGCAGGCTGGCAGTACAGCAGCACCAGCGACGATGCAGGCAGGTGCCGGCTTCTCGATTCCCGAAATTGCGGCGCTCTCGGCAATCTCGCTCGCGGTGCAGATGTTCGTCACGACGTTCCTGTCCACCTACGCCGTGGCGTTCTTCAAAGCGCACCAGTCCGGCGCGTCGGGGCCTGACATCGACGGCGACTCGGTAATCCCCGAGTTCGAATAGCTACAGAAGAAACGTCTCTTTTCGCTCGGAAAGGTCGATAAACGCGTCTGACGCGTCGACGAGCTCTTCGGCAGTCGATTCTTTGAACGACATCACCTCGACGCGGACGCCCTCGTGACGCAGGTGCGTACAGAGACGTTCGAAGTCGCCGTCGCCCGAACAGAGAACGACGGTATCGACGTGGTTCGCCAGACTGACGGCGTCGAGGGCGATGCCGAGGTCCCAGTCGGCTTTCTTCGACCCGTCGCCGAAGGTCTTGATGTCCTTTATCTTCGTCTCGAAGCCGATATCGACGAGCGCGTCGAAAAAGCGCTCTTCGTCGGGAGAGTCCGCACGGATGACGTACGCGATTGCGCGCGTGAGCGCTCGTCCCGCGGTCCCCTTCTCCAGCAGCGAGGAGTAGTCGATATTTCGAGAGTAGAGACTCTGAGCAGTATGGTAGAGGTTCTGCGCGTCGGCGAGAATCGCGACGCGTTGGTCGGGGTGAATCTCTGTCATTGTCCGTCGGTTGCACGCCGCCGGATATTAACCGTGGGGGCACGGGCAGCGAACGAGGTGCTATAGCACCATCCGAAACGCAGAGCGCGGGAGCATCCGAAACGCGAGTATGGTCGCATCCGAAGCGAAGACGAGCAGGTATGAGAGTCGACGCCTATCGGTGGCAGGTCCTGCAGGCGACACAAGCTATATTATGTCTCCAGTGCCTCCTACTGGTGTGAACAGCGCGACGCAGTACTGGGCGACCACTACACGGTCGACAGCGTCGCGTGCCGCTTTCTTTTCGAAAAAACGCGTCTTTTGAATCGCTCGTCGCGGGGGTAGCGACCCCGTTTCGGGTGGCCTTCGACTGACGCACTGTTGGTCACACGACCAGTTCCACAGCACCACACATCACGCCACATCAACCCACGACCCATGACAACATTCGACTTGCGCGGCGTCTATCCCGCGATGACGACACCGTTCCACGAGGACGGCAGTATCGACTTCGACCAACTCCAATCCGACGTTCGACGCCTCGAATCGGCAGGCGTGGACGGTCTCGTCCCGGTCGGTTCGACCGGTGAATCGGCGACCCTGACCCACGACGAACACATCGAAGTCGTGGAAGCTGTCGTCGAGGCCGTCGAGGACGTGCCGGTCATCGCCGGGTCCGGGTCGAACTCGACCCACGAGGCCCTCGAACTCTCACAACGCTCTGCCGACGCCGGCGCCGACGCACTCCTTCTCATCTCGCCGTACTACAACAAGCCCGAACAGGCGGGACTCGTCGAACATTACGAGACCATCGCCGACGAGGTCGACGTTCCGCAAATCGTCTACAACGTCCCCAGTCGAACCGGGAGCAACATCTCGCCCGAGACGGCGGCGACGCTCGCCGAGCACCCGAACATCGCCGGATACAAGGCCGCGAGCGGCGACCTCGGGCAGATTTCGCAGGTCGTCGAGTACACCCGCGACGAGGACTTCGCCGTCCTCTCGGGCGACGACGGGCTCACCCTGCCGGTGCTCTCTGTCGGAGGCGTCGGCACCATCTCGGTCGTCGCCAACATCGAACCGGCGCGCACGGGCGCGATGGTTCACTCGGCGCTGCAAGGCGACTACGAACGCGCCCGCGACCTCCACCACGAACTCGGGCCGCTGTGCCGCCACCTCTTCGTCGAGACGAACCCCATCCCGGTCAAGGAAGCCATGGAAATTCGGGGCTACGGTCCGGCGACGCTCCGCCCGCCGCTGACCCGACTCACGGAGGAGAACGCCGACGAGATGCGACGCATCCTCGACGACCTCGCCACCGAAGAGGCAGTCGCAGACGGAGGGAATACGGCGTGACGGTCCGCGTCGCAGTCACCGGTGCCACCGGCAGGATGGGCGGCGAGGTCCTCGCGGCCGCCGCCGACCGCGACGACGTGGACGTCGTTCTCGCGGTCAGTCGCTCGGCCGGTGAGACGGTCGAAGGGGTCGCGGTCGAAGCCGCCGCCGACCTCCCGGAACTCCTCGCGGAACGCGACCCGGACGTGCTCGTGGACTTCACGGGACCGGAATCCTGTATCGAGTACGCGGCCGCCTGCGCCGAAGCGGGTGTCGCCGTCGTCTCCGGGACGACCGGCCTCGGCGACGACGGGTTCGACGCTCTCCGCGAGGTTGCGGCGGACGTGCCCGTCCTCTACGCCTCGAACTTCTCGCGCGGCATCGCGGCGCTCCGCCGGGCCGTCCGCGAGGCCGTCCCCGCACTGGATGGCTACGACATCGAACTGACCGAAACGCACCACAACGCCAAGCGCGACGCCCCGAGCGGGACCGCACTCACCATCCTCGAAGATATCGACGACGTGCGCGGTGCGGCCGAGCGCGTCCACGGGCGCGAGGGCGAGGCACCCCGAACCGAAGGGGAGGTCGGCGTCCACGCTCGCCGGGCGGGGGATATTGCCGGTGAGCACGAGGTATTACTGGCTGGAAATCACGAGTCACTATCACTCACACACCGCGCGGGGTCGCGAGGTGTCTTCGCCGCCGGCGCGCTGGACGCCGCGGCGTGGCTCTCGGGCCGCGACGCCGGGTGGTACGACTTCACCGAGGTACTCGAATGAGCCTGGAATCCGACGTACGAGAACTGTGGCAGCGATACGACGACGGCGACCTCGACGCCGAGTCGGCGACCGTCGACGAACTCGACCAGTTAGACGCGTTCCTCGACGCCCTCGAAGCGGGCGAGGTTCGCGCGGCCGAGAAGACCGGCCCCGACGTGACCTCGTGGGAAGCAAACGAGTGGGTCAAGCGCGGTATCCTCCTCAACTTCGGTCTGCGCGAGACCCTGGCGCGCGAGTACGGCGACGTGCGCTACCACGACGTGCTTCCCCTCCGCGACACCGACGACCTCGGCGAGCGCGGCACCCGCAACACGCCCGACGGGACTGTCATCCGCCGCGGGGCGCACCTCGGCTCCGACTGCATCATGATGAGTCCCTCGTTCGTCAACATCGGCGCGTCCGTCGGCGACGGCACGCTCGTCGACTCCTGTGACACCGTCGGTTCCTGCGCCCAAATCGGCGCGGACGTCAAGCTTGGCGCGAACACCCTCATCGGCGGTGTCCTCGAACCCGTCGAGGACGCCCCGGTCGTCGTCGAAGACGGGGCCGCACTCGGCGCTGGCTGTCGCGTCACCTCGGGCTTCGTCGTCGGCGAGAACTCCATCGTCGGCGAGAACACGCTTCTCACGCCGCGTATCCCCGTCTACGACCTCGTCGACGAGGAGATTTACTACGGCCACCTGCCCGCGAACCGCCGGGCGTTCACCCGCTTCGTGGAGTCCTCGCTCGGCGACCACGACCTGTTCGCCGGTGGCGCGTACAAGCCCGCGGTCGTCGCCCTCGACATCGAAGACGACACCCTCGATGCGACCCGTCGGGAGGAGGCACTCCGCGAATGAGCGATGGAGGCCCGGCCGTTCGGCGACTGGCCGACTGGGACCGCGAGCACCTCCTGTCGCTCGCCGACGAGTTCGGCTCGCCGCTGTACGTGACGGACCTCCAGCGCGTCCGCGAGAACTGTTCTCGTCTCCACTCGGCGTTCCCCGACGCCCACGTTAGCTACGCCGTCAAGGCGCACACCGGGCGCGCCGTCCTCGAAGCCGTCCGTGAGACCGGCATCGACGCCGAATGCGCCGCTGCGGGCGAGGTCGAACGCGCCCTCGACGCCGGATTCCCCGGCGACCGCATCCGATACACCGCGGTCAACCCGCCAGCGGCCGACCTCGACCACGTCATCTCGCGCTGGGAAGAAAACCCCGAGATGACCGTCACGGTCGGCGCGGCGGACACTATCGACCGTCTCCGAGAACGCGGCTTCGACGGACGGCTCTGCCTTCGCGCGAACCCCGGCGTCGGCGCGGGCCACCACGAGAAGGTCACGACCGGCGGCCACGCGAAGTTCGGCATCCCAATCGACCGCGTGCCGGACATCGCCGACGACGTGCGCGACGAGTTCGACCTCGTCGGCGTCCACGCCCACGCGGGCAGCGGTATCTCGGGCGACGACCTCTCGGCGCACCGCGAACTGGTCCGCCGCATGGGCGACCTCGCCCGCGAGGTCGGAGACCTCGAATTCGTGGACGTGGGCGGCGGCTTCGGCGTCCCCTACCGCGACGACGAACCGCCGCTCGACCTCGATGCCGTCGCCGACGCCACCCGCGAGGCACTCGGTGAGACCGACGCCCGACTGGCCATCGAACCCGGCCGGTACGTCGTCGCCGACGCTGGCGTACTTCTCTCGCGGGTCAACACCGTGAAGGAGACGCCCGAGACGACCGTCGTCGGCATCGACGCTGGTATGACGACTTTGCTCCGACCGGCGATGTACGACGCGTACCACGCGATTTCGAACCTCTCTCGGCCCGACGCCGAGGCGGTTCCGACCATCGTCTCCGGCCCCGTCTGCGAGACGAGCGACGTGTTCGCAGACGGCCGCTCGCTCGCCCGGTCCGAGCGCGGCGACGTCCTCGCAATCGGAAACGCGGGGGCGTACGGCTACGAGATGGCGAGTACCTACAACTCCCGCCCGCGACCCGCAGAAGTCGTCCTCGACGGCAGCGACACCCGCGTCGCCCGCCGCCGCGAAACGCTCGACGACGTGACCCTCCTCGAACGCACCGCTTCAGAAACCATCCCCAACTGACCAAGCACACACAACTATGAGCGCACTCAACACCGTCCCATTCGAAAAGTTCCACGGCACCGGAAACGACTTCGTCGTCGTCGACGCCGAAGACCCGGTACCCGACCGACCAGAATTCGCACGAACGCACTGTGACCGAGAGGCAGGCGTCTCGCTCACCGAGAGCGACCGCCGCGGCGCTGACGGCGTCCTGTTTCTCGCCCTCGAAGACCGCTACGACCCGCCGCGGGTCGTGATGACTCTCGTCCAGCCAGACGGCTCCGTCGCCGCGATGTGCGGCAACGGCGCTCGCGTCGCTGCCGCGTGGGCCGCCGAGCGCGCCGAGACGACTGAGGTCATGATAGACACACCCGCAGGGACTCGGCGCGCAACCGTCGAAGACGACTACGTCTCCGTCGAGATGGGTGTCCCGTCGTTCGCGCCGCGAGATGTCCCGCTCGACAGCGGCGAGGAACTCGTCGAGGCCGAGGTCGGCGACCTGACGGTCACGGCCGTCAACACCGGCGTTCCGCACGCGGTCGCAATCGTCGACGACGTTGACGACGTCGACCTCGAATCGGTCGCCCCGTCGATTCGGCACGCACCGCTGTTCCCCGAGGGAGCGAACGTCACCATCGCGTCCCCGGACGGCGACGGTGGCTTCCGGCAACGGACCTTCGAACGCGGTGTCGAAGGTGAAACGCAGTCCTGCGGAACCGGCGCTGTCGCGGTCGTCGCCGTCGCCAAGCGCCTCGGACTCGTCGAGGGCGACGCCCCGGTGTCGGTGTCGCCCCCGGGTGGCGAACTCTCCGTAACGGTCCCCGACGAAGGGACCGCACTGCTGGGCGGCCCGGCCGTCCACGAGGGCGACGGCGAGGCGGACGTCGTCTTCCGCCAGCGATGAGCGGCGAGGGGTTCGACCCCGTCGCGTTCCTCGAACAAGCCGTTCCCATCGCGTCGAACGACGACGTGAGCGAGATGCGGGCGTTCCTCGTCGAGACGCTCGAAGCCAACGGCGTCGAAGCCACTGTGGACGATGCGGGCAACACCCTCGCGTCGAAGGGCGCAACCGACCCGGAGCGACATCTCGTTCTGAACACGCACATCGACACTGTCTCACCGCACGTGCCCTACAAACGCGAGGACGGCGTCATCCACGGCCGTGGGTCCTGCGACGCGAAGGGACCGCTTGCAGCGTTGCTCGCGGCGTTTTTCGCTGCCGACCCCGGTCCGGAGACTCGGGTCACGCTCGCGGTCACGCCCGACGAGGAGGTGCTTTCGACCGGCGCTGACGCCCTCGACCTCGACGGCGACCTGTACATCGTCGGCGAGCCGACGGACCTCGACGTGTGCACGGCGGCCAAGGGTCGCTTCGAAGGGACAATCACGCTCCGCGGCGTCGCGGCCCACGCGGCAGAGCCGGATTCCGGCGTCAACGCAATCGACGCACTCGCGCCCGTGCTCGACGCGATTCGGTCGTTCGACGACGATAGGGGCGCCCACCCGGACCTCGGTGCGGCGACGTTGACGCCGACGCTGGTCGACGGCGGAGCCAACTCCAATCAAGTCCCGGCGGAGTGCGAACTGGTTGTCGACCGTCGGAGCGTCCCGCCCGAGACGGCAGACGACTTTCGCTCGACGCTCGAAGCCGCGCTCGAAGCCGCCGTACCTGACGACGTCGACGTCGAGTTCTCCCTTACCGAGCGTCCGACACCCTTCCTCGAAGCGTTCGCGACCGACCCCGACCACGAACTCGTGACGACGGTCGCCGACGCGTCGAAGAATGCTGGTGGAAACGGGGCGATTCGACCGTTCACCGCGGCGACTGAAGCCTCCTACTTCTCGCCGGCACCGGTCGTCGTCTTCGGCCCCGGCGTTCTCGCGGACGAAGTCGGTGCGGTCGCACACGCAGAACGCGAGTACGTGCGGACCGCCGACGTTCGGAACGCGGCGGCGGCGCTCACCGAAGCCGTCGCCTCACTCGTCCGCTAAGTGTCGGGGAATCAAAACGTACTTGTTTGTTGGCGGAAATAATTTGTCCGATGCACCCGCTACGACAGTTTACTGTCGTCTTTGTCCTCCTCTTTCTCGTGACTGCCGGTGCCGCGACGGCAGCGAACGGGACCGTCATCGAATACTCTGGTGACGAACTCGTCCTCGATGCGGCGGCTGACCAGCAGATACACGGGACGACACCGTTTGAAGAAGGAACCGTCGTCGGCATTCGTGTCAAGTCTATCGGAGACACACATCCGTTTCTCGTCTCGAAGGCCATCCGCGTCGGTGAAAACGGTACCTTCGTGGTGTCGTTCGACCTCGACGAGTTGGCCCCACTTCGTGGCGGCCCCGTAGAAGTATCGATAAGACACAATGAATCCGAAATTCACGCGATAGAAGGAGTACTCGTCACCAACAACATGCCCGACGGGTCGACGCTATCGCCACCGACGACGTCGACGGACCGGCCTTCGACGGAGCCCTCGACTGAGACGACGATCACGACCACGACGAGGACTTCATCGTCTGGCTTCGAAATTCCTGGATTCGGAGTCCTCGCGGCTGTTGGGTCCATACTCGCGCTGGCGGTTACCATCCGAACGACGCGCGACTGAGCGGGTGCGGCCGCGCAGCGAGCGTCCTCGGACGTGCTGTTCAGCAGACCCGTCCCGGCGACAGGAACGCAACGCCCTTTTTCCACCACCTCGTTCGGTCGCCTATGTACGAGGCGGTCTACGCCCACCCGGACGGCGAGAGCACGGCCAGTCGCGTCGCGAGCGCTGCCCGTCGCTACGACTACGATGGCATCGTCGTCCGGGGTGTGGACGCAACGCCTGACTACGACCGCCTTCGAGACGAACTCGACGTAGACATCGTTGAGGGCATCGAAATCGTCGCTCCCGACCCCGAACACGCAAGCGGCGCGGTCGGAAACTACCGACCGCAACGAGAACTGGTCCTCGTTCGCGGCGGTACGAACGGGCTGAACCGGTTCGCCGTCGAACAGCCGCGCGTCGACGTGCTCACACAACCGATGGCCGACGACGGGAACTTCAATCACGTTCTCGCGAAGGCCGCCCGCGACAACGGCGTTCGCGTCGAATTCGACCTCGCCCCGGTGTTGCGGTCCGACGGCGGCACGCGGGTTCGCGCACTCTCGAAGCTCCGAAAGCTTCGGGAACTCGTGGAGTACTACGACACACCGTACGTGGTCTCTGCGCGGCCGAGTTCGCACCTCCAGCTTCGCGCCCCCCGTGAGTTAGCTGGGCTGGGAGACGTCATCGGTTTCGACCGCGAGCAGGTTCTCGATGGACTGCGTGAGTGGGGCCGACTCGCCGAGCGCAATCGCGAACTGATGTCCGAGTCGTTCATAGCCCCGGGTGTCGAACGTGGCCGATATGAAGAAGACACTTGAGGAACACGCCGACCGCTTTTCGGACATCGCCTCCGACTACGACGACTCCCAAGACAGCGAAGCGTACCGCGCGTGCGTCTCGCTCGTCGTCCACTACGCCGACCCCTCCGATGACGACACCGTACTCGACCTCGGGACCGGAACGGGCGCTATCGCGCTCGCACTCGCACCCGATGCGAAGCGGGTCGTCGGCCGCGACATCAGCGAGGGGATGCTCGAACAAGCGCGGACGAAAGCAGCCGAGGTCGGCATCGAGAACGTCGAGTTCGGCGAAGGCCGGTTCCGCGACCCGAACGTGGACGACGCAGAGGATATCGACATCGTCGTCTCGAACTTCGCTATGCACCACCTCTCGGACGAGGAAAAGCGCGAGGCTATCGAGGTCATCGCCGACCTCGAACCGGAGCGATTCGTCCTCGGTGACGTGATGTTCTTCGGCGAACCGAACCCCGACGAACCGTTCTACTCGCCCGAAGTCGACGACCCCTCGACCGTGGGATATCTCGCCGACGCGCTCACCGACGCCGGATTCGTCCTCACGGCCGTCGAAGCCGTCCACGAGCAGGTCGGCGTCCTCGTCGCGGAACGCGCCCCACCAGTGGACGAGTAGCGATACGAGCACCTGAACACACCCAATGAAACACCTGCCCAAACATCTGCGACCGCGATGGCGATATCTCGCGGTCGAAGTCGAGACGTGGCCGGACGCGAGCCTCAACCGCGGCTCGTTCCAGCGAGAGCTGTGGTACGCCGCACAGAACCTCTTCGGCGACGCCGGGAGCGCCGACGCCGACCTGACGGTTCTCGGATTCGACTCCGACGAGTGTGTCGCCGAGACTATCGTTCGCGCTCGTCGCGGCCACGTCGACGAGGCGAGAGCCGCGCTCGCTTGCATCGACGACATCGGCGGCGACCCAGTGGGCGTCAGAGTGCGAGGCGTCTCCGGTACGGTGCGTGCCTGTTCGGAAAGGTATTTACACGGCCGGGCCGGATTTTCTGAGCAGAGAGACGTCGTGTTCGAGAACGAATCCCGGACCGCAACTGTCCGCGACTCACTCTTGGACGTAAGCGGCCCGGACGGGTTCACGGGCGCGACGCAACTCGATCTCGAGTGATATTCCATGCAGGGACAAGCGCAACAACAGGCGTACGACCGCGGGATTACTATCTTCTCGCCGGACGGTCGACTCTATCAGGTCGAGTACGCTCGCGAGGCCGTAAAGCGCGGCACCGCGAGTATCGGCGTGCGAACGCCCGAGGGTGTCGTCCTCGCGGCGGACAAGCGTTCTCGCTCGCCGCTGATGGAGCCGACGAGTGTCGAAAAGATTCACAAAGCAGACGACCACATCGGTATCGCGAGCGCCGGCCACGTCGCCGACGCCCGCCAGCTTATCGACTTCGCCCGTCGTCAGTCGCAGGTCAACCGCCTGCGCTACGGCGAGCCAATCGGTATCGAGACGCTGACCAAGGAAGTCACCGACCACATCCAGCAGTACACGCAGGTCGGTGGTGCCCGTCCGTTCGGTGTCGCCCTCCTCATCGGCGGCGTCGAAAACGGCACGCCGCGCCTCTACGAGACGGACCCCTCGGGGACGCCCTACGAGTGGAAGGCCGTCTCCATCGGTGCCGACCGCGGTGACCTCCAGGAGTACCTCGAAGAGAACTACTCCGACGAGCTAACCCTCGACGAGGGTGTCGCACTGGCACTGGAGGCCGTCGCCTCCGCCAGCGAAGGTGGCATCCGCCCCGACGGCATCGACGTCGCGACCGTCTCGGCCGAGTCCGAGCGCTTCGTCGAACTCTCGAACGACGACATCGAGGAACACCTCGTCGCCAACGACCTGCTGGCGACTGAGGAAGACGACGGCGACGACGACGACGAACCGGCCGAAGAATAGACCGCATCCCGCGGTTCGTTCTTTCTTCTGTACTACTCGACCAGTTACGACGGATCTCGCCGGAGTTCCGTCACCACCAGCCTCGATTGGGCGTTGCGGGGCGACACAGACCCGTCGCTCGACGGGGGACGGCGTCAGTCGAAAATCGCAGCAGACGGTGTGTCGTGCGCTCGGACGAAGCGTCTCAGTACTCTTCGTAGGCGAGGTTCATCAGCCACTGCGAGAAGGCGTTGCTGTTGGCGTTGATTTCCTCTTCGCCGATAAAGGGCGAGAGCATGTCTCCGGCCATCAGCATCGAGAAGGCGAGGTCGCGGGCGGCGGGTTCGAGATAGTAGGTGTTGTGCCCGTTGTAGACGGTCGAGGTTCGCTTGATGAGGTCGAGCGACTCCAGGACTTCGGCGATGCGACTCCCTTTGCGGGAGGAGATGTCGAGTTCTTTCCAGAAGTCGCTCTGGTGGATGCCGCCAGACTCGCGGATGAGTTCCAGTCCCGCGCGCTCGTCAGAAGAGAGGTCGGCTTCGGCTTCGCTCACGCTCATACAATCTACACGTGGGGCGAGTGGTTTAACGGTGACGTTCGACCGGTTCGAAGGCGGTCTCACACGGCGGCCCGTCGGCGAATTCGTACGACTGCTCGCCGTCGCCGAGCGTGATGACCGACGACGAACGCGTGCCGAATCGTTCCTCCGGGTCGTGGACACAGACGCCGTAGTCGTGGTCGCCGAGGACCGACCGCGCTCGCTCGCGCCACGCCGCCATCTCCTCACCCGGGTCGGGTTGAAGTGCTTCCCAGACGCGCCGAGCGTTGTCGGCCTGCTGTTCGCCCACTTCGGGGCGCTTCTCGGGGACGAACCACGAGTCGGGAGTGCCGACGTTGACGACGACGTGGACGCCCGGGTCGAAGTTCCGAACCGACACGCTACCGTCCCACTCGAAGAGGAACGCGGCGTTCTCGTCGGCGACGACGAGATTGAACCCGTCGTAGGTGTGGTCGTCGATGGAGTGTTCGACGAACCGGGCGGCGTCCTCGGCCGTCTCGTGTCGCAGCGCGTCGCGGACGAGGTGACCGCGGGAGCGCTCACCGCCGCCCTCGACGTCGACCCAGCGATTGGTGATACCGACGAAGACGCCGTCGTCGTTGTAGCCGACCCACGTGCCGCCCGCTTCGGCGTCTCGGGGAGCGACTATCGCGGGTCCATCACCGTCGGCAAAGTTTTGTGGTGGTTCTGCGGGCCTGTCGAGAAGTTCGTCGCGGTTGGCGGCGACGACGACTGGAGTCTCTTCGAACACCCGCCACGCGAGGATGAGTGTGCACACGGGAGTGGGTAGGGTCCCGTGGTGCAAAAATGCGTGTCTCGGAAGTGGTGTCTCTCGCGCAGTTCAGACCTCGGCTTCGCGAAACTCGATTGTCTCGTCTGAAACGACGATTGAGAGTTCGATACTGTCCGGTCGTGGGCCGAACGACTGTGTTTTCGATGGCCCACCCACGACAGACACCGAGACCTCGTGGTTCGAGTCCATCGCCGGAATGTCTTCGAACGTCGCTCCCGACTCGGGATGCGCCGACGAATACGGATTCTCCCGTGGCCCGAGTTCGAGTCGTCGCTCGAACACGGGGAGGGACTCGGCTGACGGTGTGACAACCACCTCGACGGTGACTGCCACTTTGCGGTGATTGAGGACAGTCAAGTCGTTCGCTTCCCACAGGCCCAACTCCTCGGTCGTTGTGTGTGTCGCTGTCGTCTCCGGTGTGTTCGTCGTCGGGACTGCCGTCTCGGGCGCAGTTTGCGTCGGGCTTTGGATTCGTGGTGCTGTACACCCTGCGACAGCGGTGGCTGTGAGTGTCACTGCACAGGTGAGAAACCGCCGTCTGCCCAGCTGAGAGCGGTCGCTCACTCGTCCGACAACTCCTCGACTCGCGCTTCTAACTCCTCGACGCGCTGTTCGAGGTCGTCTTCGTGTCCCGACACGCGGGCGAGAATCGACTTCACTGCGAGCCCGCCGACGAGAACGAGGGCCAGCACGAACGGAACGGCGATTGCGAGAACTCCGGGAAACTGCGGGGAGAGGACCATATCCGTGATACGCCGGAGACGTATCAAATGTTTGTCTATCTTTCGTCTTCGAACCGACTCACGTCTCGCGACGCGAGCGCGACGTTCACGGCCGCGACGTTCTCCGGCACGTCGTGGACGCGGACGATGTCGGCCCCGCGGTCCGCGGCGATGGCCGTCCCGGCGATAGTCGCCGCGAGATTGTCGCCGGTCTCTTCGCCGACGAGCGTGAACATCGACTTGTGGGAGTGGCCGACGAGAATCGGGCAGCCGAGCGCGCGGAACTCGTCGATGCGTCCGAGGAGTTCGAAGCTCTCCGCCGCCGACTTGCCGAATCCGAGACCGGGGTCGACGATGATGTTTCGTCGCGGAATCCCGGCTTTCTCGGCGAGGAGGATTCGTTCTGTGAGTTCGTCGATGACGTCCTCGACCACGTCGTCGTAGTCTACGTCTTTGTCGGGAATCACCGGCGCGTCGATGCTGTGCATGACGATAACCGGAACGTCGCGTTCGGCTGCGAG
This sequence comes from Haloferax larsenii, assembly GCF_024730625.1. Lineage (NCBI taxonomy): Archaea > Methanobacteriati > Methanobacteriota > Halobacteria > Halobacteriales > Haloferacaceae > Haloferax > Haloferax larsenii. The sequence continues at coordinate 1,957,607 of NZ_CP078063.1, read as the reverse complement.
GAACCGCATCTCGGGGTCTTCGAGACCGGTCACGTCGTTGAGGATGTCCGCACCGGCGTCGAGGGCCGCCTCGGCGACGGCGGCCTTCCGGGTGTCTACGGAGACGAGTGCGTCGAGGTCCGAGATGGCTTCGATGACAGGGGTCACGCGACGAATCTCCTCGTCCACCGGCACCTCGTCGGCACCGGGGCGGGTGCTCTCGCCGCCGACGTCGATGATATCGACGCCCGCGTCCACCATCGCCTGCGCCTGTTCGACGGCGTCGTCGATGTCGTAGAAGTCGCCGCCGTCGTGGAAACTGTCCGGCGTGACGTTCAGGATGCCCATGACGGATGTCCCGTCTTCCCACGGGTAGCCGTGGTCGTCCGACGAGACGCGAATGCCGAGTTGCGCTCGAATCTCCTCGGCCAGTTGAGGGAGCGCGTACTGCTGGTCGTGCAGTTTCTCGGTCACGCGGAGGAACTGGCTCATCGTCCCCATCAGGACGATATCGATGAGTTCGCCGCCCGAGTCGTGACCGGAGGTTGCGCACTCGCCGCCCTCGGCGAGGAAGCCCTCTTTGAGGTACTGGGCCTGTCGGCGCTGAACGCGGGTGTGGACGACGCGGTGGACGCCCTTGCCACGCATGTGTTTGATGCCGCCCGAGGTGACGTTGGCGCGTTCGAGCGTCTCGCGGGAGTCGTCGAGCGTCCGGTGTCGCTTCGGGATTATCGCTCGCGTCCACGTCGTCCGCGCCTCGGCGACGCAGTACAGCGAGCCGACCACGAGGACGAGGTCGTCTTCGTCGGCGCGGGAGCGTGCTGCGTCGAGCGCAGACGCCACAGCACCCCGAGTCGAGACCGATTCGACCCCGGCAGATTCGAAGACCGACGCGAGGATATCGGCGTCTTCGGCGCGAGAGATATCGGCCTCGCAAGTGACGACCGAGTCGATATCGGGGAGTTCGGAAATCATCCCGCGGTGGTCCTTGTCGTGCATCGCGCCGTAGACGAGGTGCAGGTCGTCGTAGTCGAACTCGTCGAGGACGGTCGCGAGTTCCCTGCACGCGGCCGGGTTGTGCGCGCCGTCGAGAACGACGAGGGGGTCGGCCCCCATGACTTCGAAGCGACCGGGCCAGTGGGCGTTTCGTAGGCCGCGGCGAATCGCCTCGGCGGTGATGTCGGGTGCGACCTGCCGAGCGACGGTCACGGCGATACCGGCATTTTGGGCTTGGTACGAGCCTAAGAGCGGAACTCTCACGTCCTGCGTCTCGTCGTCGGTCTCGATTGAGACGGCCGCTTCTTGGTGGTTGACGCGGCCGCCGTACTCGACGCGAACGTCGCTTTCGGCGTCTTCGCCTTTCGGGTGGACGGTCACGACGTCGCCGACTTCGTCGCGGATGACGTCCAGTGCGTCACCTGTCGCACCGGTCACGAGCGGTGCGCCCGCCGGGGCGACTGCAGCCTTCGTCTTCGCAATCTCCTCGACGGTGTCGCCGAGGATGGCGGTGTGTTCGAGCGAGACGTTCGTGACCGTACTCGCGATGGGGTCGACGACGCTCGTCGCGTCGAGTTCGCCGCCCATGCCGACTTCGAGGACGGCCACGTCCACGTCGGCGCGAGCGAAGTACCAGATTCCGAGCGCGGTCATCGTCTCGAAGAACGTGAGGGGCGTTCCGTTTGCGGCTTGCTCGACGAGATACGGTTTCGCCTCCTCGACAAAGTCCGAGAGGGCCGATTTCGATATCTTTCGACTGTCGACGCGAACGCGTTCGCGCACGTCGTCGAAGTGCGGCGACGTGTACAGGCCGACGCTGCGACCGCTCTCGCGGAGCGTCGATTCGAGCATCCGGGCGGTGCTCCCCTTTCCGTTCGACCCCGCAATCTGCACGAACGAAACGTCCTCGTGGGGGTCGCCGAGGTGAGAAAGTAGCCGCTGTATCGACTCGGTCCCCGGCTTGATTTGGAAGCGCCGGAGGTCGAAAAGGAAGTTCACCGCCTCGTGGTACTCCATACGCGAAAATCCCGTAGGGCGGGCTTAGGCCTAACGCTCCACACCGGGCGCGGTCACTCGTCGATGTGAACGACGAGGACTGGCCGGTGGGCGTTCTCGACGACGCGCTCTGTGACGCTGCCGAGCGCGGTGAGTTTGTCGCGGCCGGTCCGTCCGTGGGTTCCCATCACGACCACGTCGATGTCGTGTTCGTCTGCATATTCGAGGATGACACGGTGCGGAACGCCTTCGCGGACGCCAGTCTTCGTCTCGCACTCACCTTCGCAGGCTTCGGCGCACGTTTCGACCGCTTCGATAGCATCGTCTCGAAGCGACTGGATGACTGCGTCCTGTTGGTCACCGCCCGCGGCGAGATAGACCCGCTGGTCGACGACCGAGAGGACGTGAACCGTCGAGTCCGGCCCGGCGAGTTCGAGCGCGTGGTCGACTGCCTTCATCGTCCCCGGACTCCCGTCGGTCGGAACCAAGATATCCTCGTACATACCCCGGAATTCTACTCGCCGCCACTTGAAGTGTCGCGTTGATTTTCACGGCCGGGGAGGGCCTTTCGTCGACCAGTGAGAAGCGGCCTCCGACTACCGCGCGGGTATCGTCTGGCGGTATCGTTCTGTGTCCTCGTGGAAGCAGTCGCCCACCATGACGGCGTCGGCACCGGCGTCGAGAATTTCGTCGACCTGCTGGCGACGCTCGATTCCGCCGCCGTAGACCAGCGCCGTGTCGTCGAGATACTGCGCCGCGGCCGCAACGTCCTCGGGGCCACCGTAGGTTCCGGAGTACTCGATGTAGAACACCGGGAACTGATAGAACGACTCGGTCGCCAGCGCAGCGCCCGCGACTTCCTCCGGCGTGAAAGTCGTCTCGACGTTCGTCTCCGCCGCCGCTTTCGAATCGAGATTCTGAATGACGTACCCCTCCCCAACAACCTTCTCTGCGAGTTCTGCGACGACCTCGCGCCCTTTCGACGCGACGAGCCCGCCGACGAGTGGAACGCTCGACCCAATCATCTCGTCTGGTTTGGCTCCGATTTCGGTGAAGAACTCGACGTGCTTGCCCACGAAATTTCCCTTATCGCCGTTGTAGACTGCCGGCACGAGGAGGTAGTCGACGGCCTCGATAGTCTCCTTGGAGACGTGGTCCGAACTGTTCGGCTCTTGAAACAGCGGCAGGTTCGGGAACGCTGCCCGAATTCGGTCGATTGCAGCGAGGCAGTTCTCCTCGGTCACTCCATCCGACCCACCGACGATGACGGCGTCAGTGTCGCCGAGCACGCTCGCGTCGTCCGGAAATTCCTTCGCTGGATCGACTTTCGTAATGTGGGTCACGGTCCCCCAGTCAAATGACACCATGGTACACAGTCAGATGGCCGCATTATCAATCTCTCGAATTGCATTTGATTTTGACATTCTGTGCGCCGGCGGGTCGAATACGCGTTGAATGAGTCCTGGCTGCGCCAATTTCGCAAGTACTACAGTTCGATTTCCGCGGCGCTCGTGGGTGGTCGTGGTGTCGGGTATCGAAAACGAGGTTGGTCAGTGGTGGTGTCGTGACGGAAATCGCGTGAGACGAGCGCAGCGAGTCTCACTGACTTCCGTCACTCTTTCGCCCCGCTCAGTCGTGCCTAAAGCACCTCTGCCCCGTAAACACCATCGCAATCCCGCGCTCGTTGCAGGCTTCGATAACGTCGTCGTCGTTCACCGACCCACCGGGCTGGATGACCGCCTCGATACCCGCGTCGGCCGCCTTCTCCACGCCGTCCGGGAACGGGAAGAACGCGTCGGAGGCCATGATGGCACCCTGCGCGTCCTTGCCCTCGGCGTGTTCCTCGGCCTTCATCGACGCGAGTTCGACAGCGTCGACGCGGGAGACCTGCCCCATACCGACACCGACCGTCTCGGTGCCCTTGGCGAAGAGGATGCCGTTGGACTTCACGTGCTTCAGGACCTTCCACGCGAACAGCATCGTCTCTAACTGCTCGTCGGTCGGCTCTTTCTCGGTGACGATTTCGAGGTCGTCGAGCGTCGGTGTCCACATGTCGCGCTCTTGGACGAGTCGCCCGCCGACGAGTGCCTTTTCCGTGTAGGTCTCGGTGCGCTCGCCGAGTTCGCCCACATTGAGGACGCGCAGGTTCTTCTTCTCGGTCAGCACGTCGAGCGCGTCGTCGGTGTAGCCGGGCGCGACGACGACTTCCTTGAACGAGTCGATGATGAGTTCGGCCGTCTCGGCGTCGCACTCACGGTTGAGGGCGACGATGCCGCCGAAGGCGCTCATCGGGTCCGTGGCGAGTGCGTCGGCGTAGGCTTCCGCGAGGGTGTCCGCGGTGGCACAGCCGGCGGGGTTGGTGTGCTTGATGACCGCCGCGGCAGGCTCGTCGAACTCCTTGATGAGATTGAGCGCGCCGTCGGCGTCGTTGTAGTTGTTGTACGACAGACCCTTCGCACCCTCGTTGAGCTGGGGTGCGCCGACGACCGAGGCCTCGTCGCACGTCTCGTCCACGTAGACGGCGGCGTCCTGATGCGGGTTCTCGCCGTACCGGAGCGTGTCGTAGCGGTCCTCGGAGGTGACGCGGCGCTCGGGAAGCCCGGCGTCCACGTCGCCCTCGACGGTGACCGAGTCACCTTCGACCGTCACGCGACCCTCAGCGAACCAGCGGACTGCGCGCGGGTAGGCCTTGAACTCGGCCTCGTAGAGAACGCGGTGCTTCAGGTCGTCTTCGTCGTCGTCGCCGTAGACGGGGACGGACTCTTGTGTGACGATTGGGCCGCCGTCGACTTCCTCGTCGACGACGTGGACCGTACAGCCGGTTGTCTTGACACCCGCGTCGAGAACCTGCTCGTGGGCGTTCATTCCCGGGAACGCGGGGAGCAGCGAGGGGTGGACGTTGAGCGTCGTCGGAGCCTCGTCGAGGAACGTCGCGGTGAGAACGCGCATGTAGCCGTCCAGACAGACGATGTCGAAGTCGTAGTCTGCGAGCGCGTCGAGGATGCGCTGTTCGTGTGATTCGCGGGACTCGTCGTCGCCGCGCTCGACGACTTCTGTCGGGACATCGTGTTCGGCCGCCCAGTCGAGGATGGGTGCCTCGGCGCGGTTCGAGACGACGACGCCGAGGTCGGCCCCGCCCGGAGCGCGGTCGGCGATATTGCGGAGGTTTCGTCCACGGTTGCTGGCGAGTCCGGCGATGGTGAGCATGTGAAAGAGGCGTGTCGCAGTCCTCAAAGTGGTTGCGGTCCGAGCGGGCGAATATATCCTCGTTTGTGTATATGTATTCGAAGACTTCGGGCGAAACGGGCGACAAATATTCACACCTATGCCTACATTCGTGTTCCGGCGCGGAGCCGAACCACCACCGTTTAACCCCCCGCACCGAGTCAGGTCAGCCATGACCGACGCCGACCGGAACGACCCGCTGTATGCGGTGTCACCGCTCGACGGGCGCTACGCCTCCCGAACAGCACCGCTGGCACCGCACGTGAGCGAGGCCGCGCTCATGCGTGCTCGTGTGCACGTAGAAGTCGAATATCTTCTCGCGCTTTCGGACCTCGACGAGACGCCGCTTTCGTTTTCGGACGCCGAGCGCGCGGACCTCAGAGCGCTCTACGAGGAGTTCGACGCCGACGACGCCGACCTGGTAAAGCGCCTCGAAGTCGAGGGCGCAGAAGGGTTCTCGGCGACGAATCACGACGTGAAGGCCGTCGAGTACTTCATCCGCACCGAGACGCCGGAGTCGGTCCACCCGTGGATTCACTTCGGGCTGACCTCCGAGGACGTGAACAACCTCTCGCACCGGCTGATGGTCAAGGGAGCCGTCGAAGAAGTCCTCGTGCCCGAACTCCGCGAGGTTCGCGACGAACTCGTCGCACTCGCACAGGAGTACCGCGACGTCCCGATGCTCGCGCGCACCCACGGCCAGCCCGCCACGCCGACGACGTTCGGCAAGGAGATGACCGTCTACGCCTCTCGCGTTGGTCGCGCACTCGCCCGCATCGAAGCCGCGAACGATGCAATCTCGGGCAAACTCGCCGGTGCCTCGGGGACTTATGCGGCCCACGTCGCCGCGTACCCGGATGTCGATTGGCGCGCCTTCTCCCGCGAGTTCGTCTCGTCGCTCGGCTTCGAACACACCGCGCTGGCGACGCAGGTCAACCCCTGTGACGACCTCGCGGCGCTGTTCGACGCCTTCCGCGGCGTCAACAACGTCATTCTCGACCTCGACCGCGACGCGTGGCTCTACGTCTCGGACCGCTATCTCGGACAGGAAGCCGTCGAGGGCGAAACTGGCTCGTCGACGATGCCCCACAAGGTCAACCCCATCGACTTCGAGAACTCCGAGGGTAACCTCTCGAAGGCGAACTCGGACCTCACGTTCCTCGCGGACTACGTGACTACCTCGCGCCTTCAGCGCGACCTCTCGGATTCGACCGTCAAGCGCAACATTGGAGCCGCGTTCGCTCACTCGCTTATCGGCTACAAGAAGACGCTGGCCGGACTCGGCAAGGTCGTCCCGAACGAACACGTCATGCGCGAAGAACTGGACGACACGCCCGCCATCATCGGCGAGGCGGTGCAGACGATTCTCCGACGCGAGGGCGACACGCAAGCCTACGAGCGGGTGAAGGAACTCACTCGCGGACGCGAAGTGACGCTCTCTGACTTCCACGACCTGTTTGCCGACCTCGACGTAAGCGAAGAGACCCGCGAGGAACTGCTGGCGCTCACGCCTGCGACCTACGTCGGACTCGCCGACGAACTCGTCGACGACGCCGACAACTGAGTAGTCGGATTCGTTTCTCGTTTTTCGCGTCTCTCTTCGTTCGCTCGCTTCGCGCGCTGTGAGACACTCGTCACTCGGTGGTAAGTAGCAGAAACGTACCGCGGATGCCGGCCAACTGGGCACGGTCGTCAGCCGGTAGCGGTACTGGCACGGGATTCGGTGAACGCCGACACGGTTGGGCTGGACAGTTGGTCCGCACGAGGCGGCGCGTCATGGGCTGGTAGGACGACGCGGGGCGTCCACCGTACTATCAATTATTTACTCAGCATAGAATAAGTCTTTTGGTGGGGTGGTGCGTTTGTCCTCATATGAAGGCTATCGCCGTCAAGCGCGGGAAAGAAAAACCGGTCGTCATCGAGAAACCGCGACCGGAACCCGAGGCAGGGGAGGCACTCGTTCGGACGCTCCGCGTCGGAGTGGACGGAACCGACCACGAGGTCATCGCCGGGGGGCATGGGGGGTTTCCTGAGGGGGAAGACCACCTCGTCATCGGTCACGAAGCAGTCGGTGTCGTCGTCGACCCCAACGACTCCGAGTTAGAAGAAGGCGACATCGTCGTGCCGACGGTTCGCCGCCCGCCTGCGTCGGGGACGAACGAGTACTTCGAGAAGGACCAACCCGACATGGCCCCCGACGGCGCGTACGTCGAGCGCGGCATCGTCGGCGCGCACGGATACATGTCCGAATACTTCACCAGCCCCGCGAAGTACCTGGTTCGTATCCCTCGGTCGCAAGCAGAACTCGGCTTTCTCATCGAACCTCTCTCTATCACCGAAAAGGCGCTCGAACACGCCTACGCGACCCGGTCGGCGTTCGACTGGGACCCCTCCTCGGCGCTGGTTCTCGGAAACGGCAGTCTCGGTCTGCTGACGCTCGCGATGCTGAAGGCTGACGACAAGGCCTACGAGTCGCTCTACTGTCTGGGCCGCCGTGACCGACCCGACCCGACCATCGACATCATCGAAAAACTCGGCGGGACGTACGTCGATTCGCGGGAGACGCCGGTCGACGAGATTCCGGAGACACACGAGCACATGGACTTCATCTACGAGGCGACGGGCTTCCCGAAGCACCCGATTCAGTCGGTGCAGGCGTTGGCTCCGAACGGCGTGGCTGCCCTCCTCGGCGTCCCGAACGACTGGTCGTTCGAAGTCGACGCCGGGGCGTTCCACCGTGAGATGGTGCTGCACAACAAGGCACTCGTCGGGAGCGTCAACTCCCACGTTCGCCACTTCGAGGCCGCGACAGTCACGTTCACGAAGCTTCCACGGTGGTTCCTCGACGACCTCGTCACTGGCGTCTACCCGGTTTCGGAGTTCGAGGAAGCGTTCGACGACGACGACACCACTATAAAAACGGCCATCGAATTCGGCACTGTATGAAGAACGTCGACGACCTCATCGCCAGCGCTGCCGAGCTGGCGGACCGAGGTCTCTCGAAAGGAGAGATTGCAGACGAACTCAACGTCTCGCGCGAGACGGCGAGCTGGTTGGTCGAGCGGAGCGGTACCGCGACCGAACCCGAACCGGTCGAAGAGCCCGACGGCCCACACGACATCCACGTCGACTGGAACGCCATCGGAAGCGGTGGCGCTCGCCTCACGTACGTCGGGCGCGCGCTCGCCGACCTGCTGACCGAGTCCGACGGCCCTGCCGAGGTCACGGTCGGTATCGAGAAAGCGGGCGTCCCCCTCGCGACTGTCGTCTCCCGCGAACTGGAGACCTCCCTCGGGTCGTACTCCCCCGCGAAACACCAGTGGGACGAAGGCGACATCGACGACATCAGCGGTGGCTTCTCTCGGAACTTCGCGCCGGTCGAAGGCCGCGAGTGTTTCATCGTCGACGACACCGTGACCAGCGGCACGACGCTCAAAGAGACCATCGAGGCCATCCGTGCCGAGGGCGGCGTCCCGCTCGCCTGTGTCGTCATCGTCGACAAACAAGGCGTCGAGGAAATCGACGGCGTCCCCGTTCACTCGCTTATCAACGTCGTCCGCGTCGGCGAGCAGTAACGTCGCCGGCGACGCGACGTATTCGGTGACGCAACGTCTTCCGTGGCACGACCATTCCGTGACGCGACGCAGTCCGTGACACGACCATTCCGTGACGCGACGCAGTCCGTGACACGACACCTTCTGTGATGCGACGATTTCTGTGACGTAACGCAGTCCACGACGCAACCCATTTGTCGTCGCGGCCGCTACGTGGTGCCATGACGTTCCAACCGGAGAGTTTCGACCCAGACGAGGTCGACGCGCGCGTCGAGGAAGCCATCGAGAACAACCACGTCGTCCTGTTCATGAAGGGGAACCGCCTGATGCCCCAGTGTGGCTACTCCGCGAAGGCGCTCGAACTCATCTCGACGTACGTCGACGAATTCGAGACAATCGACGTCCTCCCGGCGCTGCCGCACTTCCGTGAGGCACTCGACGAACGGAGTGGCTGGGAGACCATCCCCCAAACGTTCGTCGACGGCGAGTTCATTGGCGGGAGCGACATTCTCGAAGAACTCGACGAGCGCGGCGAACTCGAATCGACACTCACTGACGCCAACTAATCGCCCGACTGCGGGGGGATTGTTCCAACGAATCGCCATCAAATCGAAAGGGGAGGCAATATAAGCCTTCGCTGCGTAAGACAACACAGGTATCGAAACCGCGTGTGCCCGCACCGTGGCTCATCGTCGATACCGAAGCCAACAATGTCAGGCCGCGTATATCGACTTCATTCGACGCTGGAACTGCCACTCGAAGAGGTAATGGATTACTTCGAGAACGACCCCGACCTCCCACCGGAGGTTGAGGACGTGGACATCACGCGCCGCAACAACACTCTCATCATCAAGGCCGTCTCCGCCGACGACAACCTCAGCAAGTACACGCCGACGGCCCAACTGAAAGCGAGCGTGACCGAGAACCGCGTGTACGAGGAGGAGCCACCCCGTGCGGGTGCGCCAGCCTGGGGTGAAGAAGAAGAGGAGATTCCGTCCGAACTCGTCGAGTTCGCCTGTTTCAAAGGCGACCTCGAAACCGTACTGCAGAACACCGCGCTTCAGTACCCCATGTTCCTCGTTCTTCGGGAGATTGCCCTGTTGTCCGAGAAGGGGACGCTAACCGCGATTACGGAAGACGACGGCGACCTGCAAGCCACGCGCATCGTCGAGGGCGAGAAGCGTGCTGCCTCGGTCGAAGTCGTCGAGAACCCACAGCAGAACTCGTCCGGTGACAGCGGTGTCAACTGGCGCGACAACAAGTTCATCTCCTGACCTCGCTCGGTCTCTCGTCTCGTATCCAACGACGACGAACTGAGTGTGCGGCCAGACCCTTGTTTTGTGGTAGCACACGACGGCTACCTCCGCAGACAAAAGGAATTTATGGCGCGTAATTATATGTAATTACGAGTCATGTCGCAAGCCTTCCCAGACTACCTCGACGTCGACTACACCGACGGTGAGGGGGAGACGCCGGACGACTACCCGAGTATCGAGGACAAAATCGAAAAGGCCATCGAAGTCACGAAACAGGGCCTCGAACAGTACGAAAACCCCGCCGTCATGTGGACTGGTGGGAAGGACTCGACGCTCACGCTCTACTTCATCAAGGAAGTCGCAGAGAAGTACGACCTCGAAGTCCCTCCGGCGGTCTTCATCGACCACTACCAGCACTTCGACGAAATCATGGACTTCGTCGAGCACTGGGCCGAGGAGTGGGACCTCGACGTCATCTGGGCGCGTAACGAGGACGTCGGCGAGTACGTCGACGAGCACGGTCTCGAACCCGGCGACGACATCGACGTCTCGGAACTCTCCGAGCACAACCAGCACCACATCCGCAACATCCTGGAGTACGACGAGGACACCTTCCCGTTCCTCCTCGACACCTACGTCGGCAACCACCTCCTGAAGACCGTCGCGCTCAACGACACGCTCGAAGAGTACGACATCGACGGCGTCATCTCCGGCGTCCGCTGGGACGAACAGGAAGCCCGCGCCGACGAGACGTTCTTCAGCCCCCGCCACGACCCCGACATCTACCCGCCGCACGACCGCATCCAACCCATCCTCCAGTTCGAAGAGAGCGCCGTCTGGGACGCCTTCTGGTACTTCGCGGTCCCGGACACCGTCGAGAACTACCCCGACGACGGCTACGTCCCCGAGAGCGACACCGACCTCCCCGAGGGCGTCGAACAGGAAGACATCCCGGTCTCGCCGAAGTACTTCGCCGGCTTCCGCAGCCTCGGTAGTGAAGTTTCGACGGACAAGTCCGCCGAAGAACCGGCGTGGAAACAGGACATGGCGAACACGACCGAGCGCGCGGGCCGCGCCCAGGACAAAGAGGACCTGATGGAGCGCCTGCGCGACCTCGGCTACATGTAACACGCGGCGACCATTCTTCGACGACGAGGTTTCTTTCGGCGGTCGTTTTTTTCTTGCCTAACGGTCGATAATGGCCGCTTACCGACTCGTTAGCGCGAAAACATAGATATCCGTTCCACCCGATGAGTGAGTCATGGTTGTTGCCTTCCCGGAGTATCTCGACCTCGATTACAGCGCGGGCCGAGAACAGACCGCGTCCGACTATCCGACCCTCGAAGACAAACTCGAAAAGGCGGCCGAAGTCACCGCGACGGCGCTCGAACAGTACGAGAACCCCGCCGTCATGTGGACTGGCGGGAAGGATTCGACTGTCGTCCTCTACGTCGTCCGCGAAGTTGCCGCCGACATGGGCGTGCCCGTCCCGCCGGTCGTCTTCATCGACCACTTCGAGCACTTCGACGAGACAGAGGCGTTCGTCCACGAGTGGACCGAGAAGTGGGACCTCGACCTCGTCGTCGCCCGCAACGAAGACATCGCTCGTCTCGGTGCCGACCCGGGCGACGAACTCGCGCTGTCGGACCTGAGCGAGGAGACCCGACGCGAACTCGACCGCCTCGGCTACGAGGGTGACACGCTCGTCCTCGACGCCGACACCTTCGAGGGCAACCACCTCCTGAAGACCGTCGCCCTCAACGACGTGATTTCGGACCACGAGTTCGACGGCATCTTCTCGGGCGTCCGCTGGGACGAACAGGAAGCCCGCGCCGACGAGACGTTCTTCAGCCCCCGCCACGAGTCCGAGAAGTACCCCCCACACGACCGCGTGCACTCGATTCTCCAGTTCGAGGAGGCGGACGTGTGGGCGGCGTTCTGGAACTACATCGTCCCCGACTCGGTCGATGGCTACCCGGTGGGCCACGTCCCCGAAACGTCCGACGACCTCCCCGAGGGCATCGCTCCCTCGGACCTCCCCGTCTCGCCGAAGTACTTCGAGGGCTACCGCTCGCTCGGAACCGAATCCGGGTCGGCGAAGACCGAGGACCGCCCGGCATGGGTGCAGGACCTTGGCGCGAGCAAGGAACGCGAGGGCAGAGCGCAGGACAAAGAGGACCTGATGGGACGGCTTCGGGACTTGGGATACATGTAGAAAAATATACATTAGAACACTCACGAGGCACACTCGTGCCCTCGCTTGACCCTCCACAACGACGTCTCATTGTCCTCTCGCTCGGTGCTGCGGTCCTCTTCGCGGCTATCTTCGCACCCATTGGGTCCGTCTTTTGGACCTACGAGTACACCGCCGAACCCGTCGAACCAACCACTGCGGGACTCGACGGGTGGTTAGGCTGGCCCGAAAAGACCGCTGTGTGCGCTGGGTCCTGTACACTTGCGCCAACCGTCCGGGACGGCGGTCCACGAGTCGTCTCGAACCCGGCCTACGAGGGTGCGAACGCGTTCGATAGGGAGAAGACGCTCGTCGTGTTTCCGAACAACGACCACGCGTTCTACCGACCGAACGCCACACACTACGACAACGGCACGGTTCGTGTTGCACTCACTCCAGTCTCGAATGCCACGGCGCTCGAACTGGCGTCTACTCCAGCGAGCGCGCTCCCGCGAGGTGTGCAACGAATCGTTCGAGAAGGGACCGTTCGAACGGGTCGTCCGCTCATCGGGACTGAAGTCTGGAAACGTACCGACGCCGTCGTCTCGTACGACGGCTCGTACTACCGAGACTATGTGGCCACAGACCGTGAGAACATGAACGGCGCGCTGTTCATGGTCCGAATGGCCCTCTTTTTCACTGGGGTTGGACTCTGCTACTGGGCTGGTCGAATCGACTGACGCTGCCCCACGTTCCTTTAGCACCCACTGTGAGACGAATCGTCCCCACTGGGACCATTTGGCCCCACTTGGTTGGGAAACCCTATTATTGGGCTAGGTTGGTTCTAGCAGGAATTTTTTAGTGACAGTAGACAATAACAACCAATTGTTGGTGAGAAAGCCCAATGATTGAAACAACGATTCGAAACCCCGAGAAGCACGAGACGTTGAAAGCAGACAGCCAAGGCCGCGTCAACCTCGGCGTCAAGTACGCCGGTCGCGTCGTCGAAATCGTCGTCGCGGACTCCGAAGAAGAGCAGTCCGAGACCATTGGCCTCCAGCAGGTCATCGGCGACCGGCCGATGGAAGACCACGAACGACAGGGAATGCTGTTCGTCCGTCTGTTCGGTATCGACCACTCGCTCGTCGAAGACGGCGCTGAAGTGGTTGCCGACGACGACGACGACGCCAGTGTGCAGTCAGACGTCGTCGGTCTCTCCGACGTGGACTGGTCGAAGGGCTACCTCCTCGACGACGAGAACGTCGCTCGCTTCGAGTTCGACCAAGACGCCGACTCGCAGTTCCCGTTCAGCGAGGAAATCACGGCCGAACCCACGGGTGTGACGCTCGACGAAGACACCTACGACGACCCGGTGTACTGCTACGAGAACGACGCCGGTGACACCTCCGCGATAGCGGGTGAACTCGTCGCGCACGTCAAGCGTATCTTCGGATACGACCCTACCGAGGAGTTGTCGAACGTCCGCGTTCACCCCGACCACGCTCCTCGCCCGGTGATGTTCCGAGACCCCGACAGCGAACGATATATCGCGATTGCGCCGCGCGTCCCCGAGTAAGCCGAAACTCCACACCGTAGCGCCTATCTCCCCCAACCCGCTATCGCCCCCATGGCATCCGAGTGGGTCAGCCTCTTCTCCGGCGGGAAGGACTCCTCGTGGGCGCTTTACCGCGCGCTCGAAGAGGGACTGAACGTCTCCCGTCTCCTGACCGTCCACCCAAGCGACGACTCGTATATGTACCACGTTCCCGCGACGGACCTCACCGCCCTCGCGGCCGAGAGCATCGGCATCGAGCAAGTGAACGTCCATCCCGGCGACCTCGATGCGGCCGCCGCCGAGGACTCCGGCGCACAGGGTGACGCGGAACTCGAACCCCTCGAAGCGGCCGTCTCGGACCTCCAGTCGGAACTCGACGTCGCGGGCGTCACCGCGGGCGCTATCGAGAGCGAGTTCCAGACGAACCGGATTCAGGGAATGTGCGACCGCCTCGAAATCGACCTGTTTGCCCCGCTGTGGCAGGAAGACCCGTGGGACCTCGGCCACGCGATGCTCGACGCTGGCTTCGAAATCACGCTGATTCAGGTCGCGGCGCACGGCCTCGACGAGTCGTGGCTCGGCCGAACTCTCGACGCGGACGCACTCGCCGAACTCGCCGAACTCAACGACGACTACGGCGTCCACATCCTCGGCGAAGGCGGCGAGTTCGAGACGTTCGTCACCGACGGGCCGCATATGGACCGCCCAATCGAACTCGAATACGAGACGGTGTGGGAACGGACGCGCGGCCACCTCGACATTACCGACGCTTACCTCGGATAAACCGGTCGTCCGGGGGCGTCTCGGTCGGTACTCAGGAAACGTCGTAACTCACGACCGAGAAGGAGAGAAACCGAACCGATACAACGAGTTACTCTTTGTACCCGTTCGTCAACTGCGAGTGCGCGCCGATGAGCGCGTTCGAGAGGTCGAGGTTCTCGATTCGAGTCTCTTCGTCGACGATAGAGCCCTTGAGTTCGGCGTTTCGAATCGTCGCACCGGGGAAGACGACCGACTCTTCGAGGTGGGAGTCCTCGACGACCGCGTCGGCCATCACGTGGACGTTCGTGCCGAGCGTCGAGTTTTCGACGGTCGCACTCTCGTGAACGAAGTTCTCGCCGTCGAGATACCAGGCGACCGCGTCGAGATAGCTCTGGGGCGTTCCGATGTCGAACCACGCGTCGTCGAAGGTGTACGCAAAGAGGTCACCGTTTTTCTGGAGCCACTGCATGAACCACCCGGGTTCGTCGGGGTTGTTGTCGCCCGCGAGGTACTCGTCGAACTTCGGGAGGTCGTCCGCCGGGAGCGCGTAGCAGGCAATCGAGACGAGCGTACTCTTCGGGTCATCGGGTTTCTCCTGGAAGTCGATGACGCGGTCGCCGTCGAGTTGGACCAGCCCGTAGGATTTCGCGCGTTCGCGGCTTCCAACGTCGTAGGCGGCCAGACACGGCGCTTCCTTCTCGTAGAAGAAGTCGACGAAGTCGCCGACGTCGAAGCTGATGAGGTTGTCGCCGGCGATGACGACGAGGTCTTCGTCGACTTCCTCGCGGTCGATGAGTTGGGCGAGCGCGCCGACGACACCGAACTTCTCGTCTTCGGCACTCGTATCTTCGACAGAGAGCGTCGGCTTTTCGAACGGGGAGTCGGCGAGATACTCCTCGAACGCACCGGCGAAGCGCTCGTTCGTACTCACGAACACCTCCGAGACGCGGTCGTCGGCTTCGAGGTCCTCGAAGATTGTGTCGATGACGGTGTCTTCACCCACCGGCAAGAACATCTTCGGGCGATGTTTGGTAATCGGCCACAGACGCGTCGCGTACCCACCTGCAAGGACGACTGCTTTCATACCCTTGAGGTCCCGCCACGAGTTCAAGGCCTTTTTGCATCCTCTCTATTCTACTGACAATTCGCAGTCCGATTGGGCAGAAGGGATTTTCCCTTCGCCTCCCAAGGAGTCGATATGACCGACCGGGAGTCTTCTGCGACGACTCGACAGCGTATCGCCGACGCGCTCCGTTCTGACCCCGCGACAGCCTCCGAGCTTTCGACGACGGTTGGCGTTCCCGCCTCCTCGGTGTACGGCCATCTCCAGCACGTCGCACGGTCGATTCACGGCGACGACGACGAACAGTTCCTCGTCGCCCCGCCGGAGTGCCGAGACTGCGGCTTCAGCGCCTTCGACGACCCGGTGAACTACCCCTCGCGGTGTCCCGAGTGCCGAAGCGAGGGAATCGAAGAAGCCGTGTTCAAAATCGAGTAGCGACCCTCAGAACTGCGCGATATTTCTGTTGTGGTACTCGAGGTACGTCCCGTCGAGTTCGTGGTCCTCGCGGAGGTGTAACGTCGTTCCATCGAGTGACTGTTCGTAGGCGTGCGAGATTACGAGCGTGTCCGGGTCGACTGCAATCGTTCCGTAATCGAAGTCTGCGTGGTGGTCGGGACAGAGTACGAGCAGGTTCGAACGGACGTCTGGCCCCTCGTGTGGTTTTCCGAGTGGTTTGAGGTGATGGGCTTCTGCGTACCCTTGGTCGACCGCCCGACGGCGACGTGCACCGCAGACTTGACAGGTGAAGGAATATCGCTCTTTCAGGTCGAGCGCCTGCTGTGTGTTCCGAATGACTCTGCTCCGGGTCGATTCGGTTCGCTCAGGAGAAGCTAAGTCCGCTCCTGCTTCGACTGGGTCTACCCGCTCGCGTGCGTCCCGACGTCGCTGGAGCGTGAACCGGAACACGTCCCGGTCGCTCGAATCGAACGGTCCCTTTTCGCAGCGAAGGACTTCGACTTTCCCTTGGTATTCCCACTTGCCGTCGCCGCTTCCTCGGTGAAAAAAGAAGATTGGAAGCGGTGCCTCGATTGCATTTGCGAGGTATTTGTTCCCCGCGGTGAGCGTTTGGTCTCCGGTGCGACCCTCACCGATGTAGGTGAACTGCCCACCCGTGACGTCGTCGGCGTACGGACCGGTTTCCGAAGAAAATAGTCGAAGATAGCGCTGGTCGTCCTCGTCGTAGCAAATCTCGATTCCGCGGCCGGTCATACCTCGGTCGAACCGACGCTCGAGTTCTGCCCCGTCGAATTTCTCACCCGGCTCGAGCGAGAGTTCAGAGAGTTTCACACGAGCGCTAACGCCCGACCTGTCAAAGAATATTGCTTCTCGCCCGGTCGCGATGTCTCCTCGCTATTCGAGGTCCAGCTCGTCCAGCAGCGTCTGTGCCCCTGCCGCCGACGACCCCGGACCGCGGGCCGTAATCAGGTCGCCGTCGATGGTGACACTGGTCTCACTGTCGAGTTCAGCGTCCCAGTTGCCGCCGACGGCCTTCACCTCGTCTTCGACCCAGTACGGGAGCTTCCGACCGTCCGGAAGCAGGTCGGCGTCGTCGACGATGTCTTCCTCCCACTCGTTCGGGAAGCCGGTCACGTCGCGGCCGTCGACGAGGTACGAGCCGTCGGCTTCGCGGGTGAACGCGAGGATGCCGACCGCGTGGCAGACGACGAGAGCCTTACTCTCGTCGCCCGCAACAGCCTGCAGGAGCGCCTGTCGAGCGTGTCGGTCCTGATTGACGTCCCACGCGGTTCCGTGGCCGCCGGGGAACACGACCGCGTCGTATTCGCGGGCGTCGGCCGCCGCGAGTCGCTCGGGGTTCTGCAGTCGCTCGTCGGTTTCGTGGACCTCCACGACGTGCTCGGCGAGTTCCTCACCGACAGCATCGGGGTCGACAGAGCGCTCGTCGACGACCGGAACGTCGCCTGTCGGTGTCGCAACGGTGATATCGACGCCCGCGTCGGTCAGCGTCGTCAGCGGTTCGATACATTCCTCGCCCCAGTAGCCATGCTCGCTTACGATAAAGAGTGCTGACGTCATCGACGCGAGGTACGGACTGGGGATAAAAAGGCAGCCGGGAGGCGGAAACCCGCTGTGGGTTCTCGCCGAATCGTCGCAGTGCGTTGCTTAGTCGTCGCTTACGGGCGATTCGACAGTCACGCTCTCATCGACGAGGTGACAAGCGGCGGTCGACCCTCGCTCCGACGTTTCGAGGGCGGGGGCGTCCCGTTCGCACACGGTGCTAAACGCCTCGTCGAGGGTCCGTTTCGCGTTGTCGTGGTCGCCGGAGACGAGTGCGTCGAGGCCTTCCGAAAGGACTGTTTCTGCCGCCGCGTCCGAGAGCGTCTCGGGGATGTCGAACTCGCGTCGGAGTTCGCGCTTGACGGCGTCGTCGGGAACGGCCTCCGTGTCGTTTGCGACCCCCTCGGCGACGAGGAACGAACGCACGTCTTCGACATCGAGACCGCTATCGACGCGGAGTCGCAGGTCGAGGACGTGCCGCCACTCGTCTTGGTCGAGGTCGAACTCCGCGGGTGGGATGACCTCGGGACAGCGCGTGTGGAACCGGCAGCCAGACGGCGGATTCGACGGACTCGGCACGTCGCCGGTGAGTTCTATCTGCTCGTTGCGGCGGGTCGGGTCCGGCGTCGGAATCGACGAGAGGAGTGCGCGCGTGTAGGGATGTTGCGGGTCGGTAAACAGCGTCTCCGTGTCCGCAACCTCGACGATTTCGCCGAGGTACATCACGGCCACGCGGTCGCACACCTCGCGGACCACGCCGAGGTCGTGGCTGATGAACACGATAGCGAGGTCGAACTCGTCTTGCAAGTCGCGCATCAGCGAGATAATCTCGGCCTGGATGGACACGTCCAGCGCGGAGACCGGCTCGTCGGCGACGATGATGTCCGGATTGAGGACCAGCGCCCGCGCGAGGGCGATGCGCTGTTTCTGCCCGCCGGAGAACTCGTGTGGGTAGCGGTCGAAGTCCGACGCCGATAGTCCGACGCGTTCGAGCAGGTTCTCGACGATGCGACGGCGACGACTTCGGTCGCGCATCCCGTGGATTTCGAGCGGTTCGGCGACCGACTCGCCGACGCTCATCCGCGGGTCGAAACTCGACGACGGGTCTTGGAACATCATCTGCGCCCGTCGGCGGAAGGACTTCAGTCGCGTGTCGTCGAACTCGGTGATGTCCTCGCCGTCGAAGACGATATCGCCGTCTGTCGGGTCCTCTAACCGAAGGAGCGACGTCGCGGCCGTGGACTTGCCACAGCCGGACTCGCCGACCAGTCCGAGCGTCTCGCCAGATTCGACGTCGAAGGAGATGCCATCGACCGCTTTCACCCGGCCGACTTCCTTCTTGAGGACGCCCTCTGTAATCGGGTAGTGCTTCTTGAGTCCGCGAACCGACAGCAGTGGGTCAGAACTCATCGGTCGTCACCTCCGGATTCGCTCGCGTCTGCGGGCGTTCCGCCCTCGGAACCCCCATCGGTCGCAGTCGATTCCGAGACGGCGTCGCCCCGGATGACCGAGGCGTCGTATCCCGGACCGTAGTACACACAGGCGGCTTCGTGGTCGGTCCCCACGTCGAGCGGTTCCGGATGGTCGCCCGTGCGACAGTCGGCAGTCGCGTGCGGACACCGCGGATGGAATCGGCACCCCGCGGGCGGGTTCTTCGGGTCGGGGAGCGTGCCGCCGATGGGTTCCATCGACTTCCCCTGTCCGGGGAGACACCCGAGTAGAGCTTTCGTGTACGGGTGCGACGGCTGTTCGAACACGTCGTAGACGGGGCCGGTCTCCATCACCTTCCCCGAGTACATGACGACGACTCGGTCCGCGATTTCGGCGACGACGCCGAGGTCGTGGGTGACGAAGACGATGCTCATTCCGAACTCGTCTTGTAGGTCGCGGAGGAGTCGGAGAATCTGCGCTTGAATCGTCACGTCGAGCGCCGTCGTCGGTTCGTCGGCGATGAGGAGGTCCGGGTCGGCAGCCAGCGCCATGGCGATGACCACGCGCTGTTTCATGCCGCCGGAGAACTCGTGGGGGTAGTCGTCGATGCGGGCGGTCGCCTCCGGGATGCCGACGCGGTCGAGGAGGTCGATAGCGCGGTCGCGCGCTGCCTCTTTCGACACGTCTCTGTGGAGACGAATCGCTTCGACGATTTGCGCCCCGACCGGGTAGACCGGGTTGAGCGCGCTCTGCGGATTCTGGAAGACGTGGGCGATTCGGCCGCCACGAATGTCTTCGAGGCGCTTTTCGGACGCCTCGGTGAGGTCTTCGCCGTCGAACAGAATCTCGCCGCCGGCGATTTCTCCCGGCGGCATCGGGATGAGTTTCGTGATGGACTCGCAGGCGACCGTCTTCCCCGACCCGGACTCACCGACGACACACACCGTCTCGCCGCGCGCGACGTCGAAGGAGACGCCGTCGACGGCGCGAACAGTGCCTTCGTCGGTGTTGAACTGGACGTGCAGGTCGCGGATAGACAGAAGTGGGTCAGTCATGCATCTCCCTCCGAGCGTGGGTCGAGCGCGTCACGCAACGCGTCGCCGACGAAGTTGAACGCCAGCACGGTGAAAAACAGGAACACGCCGGGAATCGTCGCAATCCACCACGCGCTGTCGAGGTCGCCGCGACCCGAGGAGATGACCTGCCCCCACGACGGCGTCGAGGGGTCGGTCAGTCCGAGGAACGCGAACGTCGCTTCGAACAGGATAAACGACGGGATGAGAAGCGTCGCGGCCGTGATGACCGTGTTCGACACGTTCGGCATCAGGTGTCGGCGGATTATCCAGCCGTCCGAGGCCCCGGCGTTTTCGGCGGCCTGAATGTACGATTCTTCGCGTCGCTGGAGCGCTTCGGAGCGAACCAGTCGGGCGATACCGCCCCACCCGAGGAAGCCGAAAATCGTGATGAGTAAGAACAGACTCGGCTTGAACAGGTAGGTCACGATGAGGAACAGGAAGAACGTCGGGAACGTCTGCTGGATGTCGACGTAGCGCATCAGCAGTTCGTCGACGAGACCGGAGAAGTACGCCGCCGACGTGCCGACGACGGTCCCGATGCTGATGACGATGAGCATGGTGATGAGACCGACTTGCATGCTCACGCGCATGCCGAAGACGACGAGTCTGGCGATGCCTTTCCCGTCGCTGGTCGTCCCGAGTGGGTACTTCCACGTTCCGTGACACAGTCCGTCTGCGGCCTGTCCGACACAACTCGTGGGGACGCTGGAGTCGACGCTGAGGAACACCGGCGGTTGATACGCCGCGAGGACGTTCAACTCGGGTTTCGCGATGAGCATCGGCCCGAACGTCCCGAGGACGAACACCACGAGCAGGTAGATGGCGCTGATGACCGCAGCGCGGTTCTTCTTGAATCGCCGCCAGTAGTACGCCGTCAGACGGCGGTTTTCGGCGAGCGGCCACGCTACGAAGAACACGCCCGCGAGGAGCGTGAGGAGGAACAGCCAGTTCGTCCCCGAGACGAGTGCATCCTCGGTAAGGAACACGTCGTAGACGACTGCGACGAGGTACGCCAACGAAGAGACACCGAGTGCCAGCGTCCGCCGGGGGAAGCCGAGTCCACCCACGTCGTCCCAGTCAACATCCTCGAATCGCTCGGTTGCGGCCGTCTCGGAGCGCGTATCGGCCGCCATTATCGGTCACCGTAGCTGATTCGCGGGTCCAACACGGTGTAGGCGATGTCTTGGACGAGATTCCCGATGATTGCGATAAACACCGGGATGAGCGTCGTCGCCATGACGAGCGCCGTGTCCTGTTGGATAATCGCTTTGTAACTCAACAGCCCGAGACCGGGAATCTGGAAGACCACCTCCGTGATGTACGCCCCGGCGAACAGCAGGCCGAGGATGTCGGCGACCAAGATGGTCATGAGCGGCACGAGCGCCGGTCTGAAGATGTGCCGGACGAGGACGCGCCAGTCGTCTGCGCCCTTCGCCCGCGCCGTCTTCACGAAGTCGGCGTGGACGTACTCCAGCGCCTCAGCGCGGGAGTAGCGCATGTTGCCGGCGATGGCTCCAGTCGAGAGGACGATGATTGGCAAGATGAGTTGCTTGGCGTTCGCAACCGTCCAGACACCTCGTCCTGTTTGGTAGTAACTGGGTAACCACCCCAAGTCCACGGCGAACACCAGTATCAACATGATACCGAACCAGAAGTTCGGGATGCTGATGCCGAAGAAGGCTGTGAACGTCCCGAAGTAGTCGGTCAGCGTGTACTGGTGAGTCGCCGAATACAGCCCGATTGCGTACCCGGCGATGATGGAGATAAGCGTCGCTGGAACGGCGTACATCAACGAGTAGGGGTACGCCTGGGCGATGGCGTCTAACACCGGTTGGTTCCGCGTGAACGACCACCCCCAGTTGAGCGTCGCCATGTTCACCATGTAGTTCTTGTACCGGGTCAACAGCGGTTCGTCGCGGCCGGTAATCTCGTCGAACGTCTCCTGTGCCTCGTCCACGTCGCCACCTTGGGTCGCGGCTTTGAACGCGAAGGCCGTCTGGCCGTCACCGGGAGCGACGGCAAGGAGGCCAAAGGTGATACTCAAGATGAGATACGTCGCAATCACTGCCCACGCGACGCGGCGAGCGACGTACCAATGCATGCTCATCGGGGACCCTCCAGATTCACTCGAATTTGTAGTCGCCCGACAGGTTGTCGGCGAGCATCTGTTTGGCTTGCGCAGCGCCGTAGTTCTCGCCGATGCCGGTCTTTTCGACCTTCGAGTCGTCGAACCAGTCGGAGTATTCAGGCTGGTGCGTGTGCGCGACCTTGGCGTAGCCACGGTCGATGTTCTCGACGATGGTCTTCTTGTTCACACCCAGCGAGAGCGCCTTGCGGACTTCGCGGGTGCGCAGTTGGTCCCAGCCGTTGGCGCGCTGGTTGTACGCGAGAATCGAACAGAACGCGTTGGGCGTCTGGATGACCTTCGTCGACGAGAGGTCTTCGAACTTCTTCGCCTTCGAGGAGGGGAGCATCAACTGGTCGATTTCGCCAGTCTCGAACGCCGACAGTCGAGTCGACTGCTCGCCGAACACTTGCATCTTGTACTCCTCGAAGTTCGGCGTGCCGTCGTAGCCCTCGACGTCGCGGAGGTAGTAGTCCTCGTTGCGCTTGGCGACGAACACGGACTCTCGGTCCCAGCGCTCGAAGGTGTACGGCCCGAGGTTGCCGGAGTAGGTAATCTCCTGAATCGCCGTCGATTGGTTGAGTTTGTTGCCGCCGTCGTCCATGTCGCGGTACTTCTCGACGAGACCCTTCGGCAGGCACATCGCACCCCACATAATCGGCTTCTTGATGAACGCCGGGTCGACTTCGGGGAGCTGGATTTCGAAGCTCAGTTTCCCCGTCTTCTCGACCGGGATTGGCTCTTCGCCACGGAACCATTTGGACTGGTTCACGTCGCCCGCCCAGTTGTCCTCGGCCTGATGGACTTCCTTGATGTAGTACACCCAGTCGTCGGCGGTCATCTGGCCGTAGTCGCCACCCCACTGGAGGTTGTCACGGAGGGTGAACTCGTAGTTCTGCTTGTCGTCGGTGTCGATGGACTCGACCCATCGGTAGACGACTTCGTTGTTGTTGTCGAACGAGTACGCTCCGTCGAGCGTGAGCCCGAGACGGTCCGAAGACGACTCGTCGTTGATGCGAATCGGATTGAGCGTCTTCGCGTCCGTACCGGCACCGTAGCTGTAGCCGCCGGACATCGTCGCCGAGCCACCGGATTCGCCACGGAAGTACTGCTGGTAATTGTATCCGATGCTTTGCCCGGGTTTGATACCCTGCACGTCCTTCTGGAAGCCGTTGAGGTCCACGGAGAACTCGTAGAAGTTCACCGGTTGGTCGTGGCTGAGGACGCCGAAGACGTTGGCGAGGAGTTCCTGACGCTTTGCCTCGTCAGTCTCCTGGGATGCTTCGTCGAGCATGCCCGCGATGTCCTCGCTCGGGCGATAGCCGTAGAAGTTGACCGTAGACTGTTTTCGCTTCTTCTCGCTCGTCCAGAAGGGTCGAATCGAGGTCGGCGTTCGGGGATAGGAGTTGAAGCCGATGCCGAGCATGAGGTCCCACTGCTCTTGGCTCGTGGCCTCGTCGCGCGGGCCGGCGTTGAACGAAGAACGCTCCTCGCCGTCTTCGGGTTTGTACGTGTTCTGGGCGTACTTCGACAGCATCGTGTTGAACGGAACACCCGTCAACTCGACACCGATTCCCATCTTCCCATACTCCTGTTTCATGAACTGGGCGATGGTCTTGGTCGTCTCGCTGCCCGTGCTGTAGACCATGCTCAGCGAAACCTGTTCGCCGTCGGGTCCGACCAAGGTGTCACCGAGGTCCCCGGCGGGCGTCGCGGTCGAATCGCCGCCACCGCCACCGCCGTCGCCAGCGGTGGTCGTGGTGTCGTCGTTCCCACCAGTACATCCTGCAAGACCGACAATTCCACCCGCACCAAGCGTCCGAAGGAGTGACCGTCTATCTAGATTGACATTGTTACGTGATGCCATATCGTCACTGACAGTCAATAATGTAAATAACCTTCGATTATTTATGGTATGACACCGACACCCCGAAGCTGTCTTCGAAAACGAATGAACTATTTAATTGAGGCCAAAGAAGTGATAAACTCGATTCAACCGAGACGACAATGTCTCAATCGGCGATGTATCTATATTCCGTAAATACAAAGTGAGGAAAAAGTCCGCGCTTCAGTCGTCGCCGTGTTGGTCGACGATGACGACTTCGCCGTCTTCGACGGTGACGTTGATGAGCGTCTTGACGTGGTGTCCGGAGTCGTCGAGTTCGTTCGGCCCGGCCTTCTTGATGATTGCCACGGTGTCGACGACGTCCGCACCGATGTGGTCGAGCGCGTCGAGGACGGCCTTCATCGTGCCACCCGTCGAGAGCACGTCGTCGAGGACGAGGACGCGGTCGCCCTCGTTGACGTCGTTGATGAACATGTCGCCCTCGGAGTACCCGGTCTGCTGGTGGAGCGAGACCTCACCGTCGAGACCGTACTCGCGCTTTCGGATGACGACGAGCGGAATATCGGTCATGAGCGACACGGCGGTGGAGATGTGAATCCCCATCGCTGCGGGCGTGACGATTTTGTCGACGTCTTCGAGGTTGGCCTTGCGGATGATCTTGATGACGATTTCACGGAGGAGCCCGGGCTTGAGCATCGGAACCCCGTCGCTGATGGGATGCACGAAGTACTCGTAATCGCCTTTTTCGATGATCGGCGCGTCGAGAAGGGACTGACGCAACTGGTCCATGACGCCCGTTCCCGGTGTTCGGCATAAAATGTGGCGGTTCGCGGTCTCACGGAGAGGCTGACCCACGATGGACGGTATCGAGTCACGCACGCCTCGACGGTGAGATACGCCGTCGTAGCCACTCAAACCGGCGGCACGCCGCTCACAAAACGGCCGACGTGAGAGTTGTCACTAAACGGCCGACGTGAGAGTTGTTACTCTCAGGAGGATAACTTGGGTTTGGGACCGAAACGGTCCCAGTGGAGTTACATTCCGCCGAGCAACTGAGACGCCGTCCGAACGAGGGGTTCGACGTCCTCGTCTGGGTCTACGAACAGTAGCATTCCGCGGCCGCCACAGTACACTTGGAGGACTCCGTGGCCGTCTTTCTCGTCGAACTGGTACTCGACACTGTTTTGCACCGGACTGAGTCCGGAGAACAGGCCGCGCTCCATGAACTCTCGCCGTGTCTCTTCGGCGAGGTCACTCAGATGGTCGATGAGTTCGGCTTTACTCCCGAACGACCGACGAACGGACTCTCCCACGTGGAAGAGATTGAACGACGTCGCACCATAGATGGCGACCAACGAGACATCCCCTTGTGCTGTCTCGTTGATTGCATCCATCGCGACGTCGCTGTCTGGTCCCGGTCCGTTCACGGATGCCATCCGCGCCGGATCGATTATCATAACTCAACCCCCGTGCCCTGACGCTGCGCGTCTCCCTGCCCGGAGCGCGCGCCTGGACTATTCATGGATTCCTGATAGTCAGTTACCGGTATAAATGTAGAGGTGGAATTTCTCGAACTGAGAATCGGCCAAATTTGCTTCAATTTGTTGAACAAACCCGTCAGCGACCGCGTTAGACTTGTTCACTCCTGCCGATTTCCCACTTACTCGGTAGGTCGCCCGTCTGCGTCTCCCGAATCGATGGCCTCACCATCGAGCGAGAGTTCAGTCGAAAAACCGTCTGTCGTCAGTGTGATGACTGCCTCGTCGAACGAACACTCGTACCGTCGGTAATGTGTTCCATCTGCTTCGACCTCGGTCGTCGAGTCGACGAGTCCGCGCGTGGTCAGTTTGTCGAGTCGGCGGTAGACGGTCGGAAGCGACAGGTCGGTGGTCGATGCGAGTTCTTTCGCTGACTGTGGTTCGCGCCGGAGCGCAGTGAGAAGTGCCCTCCCTTCGGTGTCACCGAGAATGTCGAGTAGGTCGTCGCTCGACACGGGTCCGTCCATCGTGATTCATTTCTCCGAGAGTGCATATAAAGTAGTTACGCCCCGGAAATCCATCCACCGGGGCGCTTCGAGGAGGGCATCGCACGCGAGGACAATCAGACCGCGACTGAGGACCGAAGCGAGGGGACGCCGTTGGCTGCAACACCAATGCTGGATGGCAACTGACCGCCCCACCAATAGTGAAGTGGTCGTCTGGAAGGTTCGAGAGCCACCGTACCACCACCACAGCGAACCAGTGTCCTCGTGAGGACTCGTGGCCGCTGTATACGTGACTCCTGAGCGCGCCTCCGGCTGGGTGACTCGTGGACTCCCTGTCCCGGGCCAAAATAACACCCGACGCGCGAGTCGCGCTCTAGTACGTATACTAGTGGTCTGAGGATATAAATTTCACGCTCGTCCAACTTTCGTGAATTGCAGAGGATACCTTTAGAAATGATTCTCGATGTCCCGCAAGTCGCGTTCGTCACGAACTCGCTCTCGAAGTAAGCGGGTCGATAATTGTTCGAGAGTTTGTTCACGCCGAAGATGAGAGGGGCGAAATCAGATTGTGGTGCGCGAATTTATCGAGCAATATCTATCGATTCGTTATCGAAAGGAGAAATTTCGACGAATCCGTCCGAGAGATTAATCTACCGAGAGACCGCTCGTGACCGCAGAATTCGAGGTATTAGGACAAACAAGCATAAAGAACCATTACAATAAACGAATCCGCAAAATAACCGAGCATATTATGTTGAATCGTCCTATAGACTGGGGCAAGCAACTCGGCCGGATAGTCAACGGCCGTCTTACCAACCATGCTCGAACGAACGCTGATACTCGATGGCTGCCGCGATTCGACCGATGAACACGACGTTTCGACCGCCACGCTCGGACGAGGTTGGGTCGAACCGCTCGACACGGTAGAGACGACTCGACCCGAGCAGTCCGCGGTCTACTCGGCAGGTGGATAACAGATGGGAAAGACACTCGAACGCGACCTGGGTATCTATTCAGTACTCGCTATCAGCATCGGTGCGATGGTCGGGAGTGGAATCTTCATCCTCCCGGCGCTCGCTATCGACATCGCCGGCCCCGCAGTCATTCTCGCGTACGTCATCGCGGGCGTTCTCGTCCTTCCGGCGGCACTTTCGAAGTCCGAGATGGCGACCGCGATGCCCGAATCCGGCGGGACGTATCTCTTTATCGAGCGCGGTATGGGGCCGCTTCTCGGCACCGTTGCCGGTATCGGGACGTGGTTCTCGCTGTCGTTCAAAGGTGCTCTCGCCCTCGTCGGTGGCGTTCCGTACCTCCTGTTGCTGTTTGATGTCTCTTCGAGTGTGGTGACGCCGGTCGCACTAGCGCTTGCGGCACTCTTGGTGCTCGTCAATCTCGTCGGGGCGAAGCAGACTGGTCGCCTCCAGGTCGTCATCGTCGTACTCATGCTCGCCGCGCTCGTGTGGTTCGTCCTCGGCGGCACCCCGAGCGTCCAACCGGCGAACTATCAACCGTTCTTCAGCGGCGGCGTCGGCGGGTTGCTCGCCGCGACCGGTCTCATCTTCGTCTCGTATGCGGGCGTCACGAAAATCGCAAGCGTCGCCGAAGAAGTCGAGAACCCCGGTCGTAACATCCCACTCGGCATTCTCGGGTCGCTCGTGTTCACGACGCTTCTCTACACGCTCATCGTGGCCGTTATGGTCGGCGTCACAGACCGGGGCGCGCTCGCTGCCAGTTCGACGCCGATGGCACTTGCCGCCGAAGCGACGCTGGGGACACCCGGCATCGTCGCCGTCGTCCTCGCGGCGATTCTCGCACTGGTGAGCACCGCAAACGCGGGCGTGCTCTCTTCGTCTCGGTATCCGTTCGCCATGAGTCGGGACAACCTCGTCCCACCGTCGTTAGCGACCATTAGCGACCGGTTCGGAACGCCCAGCACGTCCATCACGCTCACCGGCGTCGTGTTGCTCCTGCTCATCGCGTTCGTCCCACTCTTGGAAATCGCCAAACTCGCCAGCGCGTTCCAACTGCTCGTGTTCGTACTCATCAACGTCGCAGTCATCGCGTTCCGCGAAGGCAACGTCGAGTACGAACCGTCGTTCGATTCGCCGCTTTACCCGTGGATGCAACTGTTCGGTGCGGTCAGTGGTCTCGTGTTGTTGACGCAGATGGGCACAGTTCCGCTCGTCGGCGCAGTCGTCCTCGTGGGTGCCGGTGTCACGTGGTACTACGTGTACGCACACGGGAGAGTCGACCGCGAAGGCGCGGCTATCGACGCAGTCCGACAGGAGGTTGCACAGAACGCCGTCGACCGAACCCAAGAGACGATAGGCTCGACGGCCGACGAATACCGCGTCCTCGTCGCGCTCCCGAACGAAATCTCGAAAGACAGAGAGCGCTCGTTGGTTCGCGTCGCCGCCGACCTCGCTCGCGGACGCGATGGTCGCGTTATCGTCAGCCGATTCGACGAGGTCCCGGACCAAGTGCCATTGGCGCACGCCTCCGAAATACAGTCCCCTGCGGACGTTCAGTTCGAGCGTCAGACCACCGAACTCGGTGACGACTTCGACGTCACGGTCGACTGCGGAACCATCGTCAGCCACGACACCAAACACGCGGTGGTCAACTACGCCGACCACTCCGGTGCCGATATGGTACTTATGGAACAGCCCGACCGCTCGGCCAGCGTTCGAGAGCGACTCCTCGGAAACGACATCGACTGGATTCTCCGACACGCCACCTGCGAGGTGGCTCTGTTTGAGGACCGCGGTCTCGACGACATCGAGACGGTCGAACTGCTGACGAGCGAAGGCCCGTACGACCCGACGAAAGTCGCCGTCGCGGACGCGCTCGCCAGTCAGGCCGGTGCAGAGATTCACCTGAGTCACGAGTCCGACGCGGGCGCATCTGCCGCCCAGGAGACGAGCCTCCGAGAGTACAAATCGCAGATTGCCGAACTCTGTTCCGTGCCGGTCAAAACGGGAGGCTTGGTCTCCGATGGTGGTGACATCCCCGCAAAGACTGGCGAAATCCTCATCCTAAGTGTCGAAGACGAAGCAGCGGCGAGAGTTGGCCGCGGTGGAAACACCATCGTCGACAACTGGGAAGGCTCGGTTCTCGCCGTTCACGGCCGCGACTCGATGCGACGCAGTCGAATCGCACGCGCACTCGACCGGTGGGTCTTCTGACCATGACACGGCGTTACCCGCTCTCGGACGCGTTTTCGACTGCAGGAGCGCCTCTGAGGGAACAAAACACCTATTTTAAGCACGTCCATTCGTTGGTGCATGGCGACAATCTCGGTAGACGATCTCGACAAATACATCCTCTATGCGCTTCAGAAGGACGCTCGACACACCTCCGGAAGCGATATCGCGGAGGCGTTCGGCGTCTCGGCGAGTACGGTTCGAAACCGAGTCGGAAAGCTCGAATCGAAGGGTGTCATTCGGGGCAGTCACCTCGATATCGACTACGAGGCGCTGGGCTACCAACTCCACACAATTATCTTCTGTACCGCGCCGATTCCCGAGCGAGAGCAACTCGCAAAGGCGGCACTGGAAGTCGACGGCGTCATCTCGGTCCGCGAAATCATGACCGGCGAGAAGAACGTCCACATAACCGCACTCGGCCGCAACAGCGACGATTTGAGCCGAATCGGTCGCGAACTCAGCGCGCTGGGCTTCGAAATCGCCGAGGAGGAACTCATCCGCAACGAGTACACCTCCCCGTACAGTCCCTTCGGCAAGGGGTCGACCGACGAAGACGACGACTGACCGCCAAATCGCTCGCCGGGACGGCGTTCGAGAACCGAACTAATCCACAGACAGTGTGTCGAATCGCCAATACTCGCCATCCGATAGCGGAAAGCGTTTTGCCTGCCTTTTGTAAGTGGGAAATAGTGCTTATGAGTCAGTATCTGAATCCGCGGCGAACTGTCTCGAACGGCGTCGGAGGTGGCTGATGTCAGAGACGAGCGCACGTATTCTCGTCCCTGTCGGAGAGTCCTCGACGTTCAGGAACACGGCCGCGTACGCAACTCGTGAAGCTCGGCGCGTCGCCAGCGAAACGGGCGAAGAAGCGACCGTTCATTTCGTCTATCCGGTCCGCTGGCAGTTGGTCGACGAACTCGAACGGTCGGCGTCCGAAGAGGTCGCCGACATACTCGACCGAGCGCGTGTCTGGGCGGCCGAGGACTTGGACTACGACGACGACGGTGAAATCGACGACGACGGCGTGCCGGTCTCGATAGAGACGGCTGTCGTCGGCGAAGACCGATATCTGTTTTCGCCGAGCGACTTCGCGGACGTGCTTCTCGAATACGCACGCGACCGCGACCTTGGCCGTATCATCGTGGACCCGGAGTACCAGCCGGGCGGGAGCGCTCCGATGCTCCAACCGCTGGAACTCGAACTCTCGCGGTCTGATCGCATCGTCGAGGAAGCGCCTGTCGACCGCGTCGTCGAGCGTGGACGGTTTCCGAGCCGTTCGAACCTGTCGAAAGCCCTCGTGATGTTCGGCGCGTCGTTCAGTTTCTACCTGCTCTTAGCCGGTGTCCTCGACACGTTCAACCTCTTGACCGGCGCGGTCTCGGCGGGTATCGTCACCACCGTCTTCTCTCGTATCACGTTCAGAGAGACGCCGAAAGCGGGCCGTCTCCTCAGGCGGACCGGCCGGTTCATCCTGTACGTTCCGTACCTGCTGTGGGAGATTCTGAAAGCGAACATCGAGGTCGCGTACATCATCCTCCACCCGAGCTTGCCTATCGACCCGAAGATACAGCGATATCGGGCGGCTATCTGGGACGACCTCTCGGTGACGACGCTGGCCAACAGCATCACGCTGACGCCGGGCACGCTCACCGTCGACGTCGACCGCGACAGTCTCGTCATTCACTCGCTTACCGGCTCGGCCCGCGACGGACTCGCTGACGGAACGCTCGAACGCGCCGTGCGGTTCATCTACTACGGCCGCGCAGCCGCGCGTATCCCGAGCCCGCGAGAGCGCGGAACGGTCGAAGACGAATCGGTCCCACCGACACCGGAGGAACCCTAACGATGGTGCTCGAAGGTTTTTCGACGTTCCAAACGATTCTGCTCGGCGGGGCGGCCGCGTTCGCGACGTTCGCCATCGTGCTGCTCTACCGTGTGGTCCGCGGTCCCACCATGGAAGACCGCGTTATCGCCATCAACGCCATCGGGACGAACACCGTCGTCGTGTTGGCGCTCGCCGCGGCGGCGTTCGGCCAACCGGGGTACCTCGACGTTGCGCTCGTCTACGCGCTGTTGAACTTCCTCGCGAGCATCGCAATCTCGAAGTTCATCGTCGAACGCGGAGGTGTGCTCTGAGATGACGCCGCTCGAATACCTCGTCTCGGGGCTCGTCCTCGCGGGTGTGTTCTTCGGCTTCGTCGCGGTCGTCGGCATCATCCGACTGCCCGACCTCTACACCCGCGCTCACGCTACCTCGAAGAGTGACACCCTCGGAACGGTGCTGTCGCTCGGGGGAGTCGTACTCCTCTTCGGGGCGGACGTCGCCGCCGTCAAGACGGCGCTCCTGCTCTTGTTCATGTTTATCACTAACCCGACGGCCGCTCACGCCATCACTCGGGCGGCCTACGAACAGGGTATCGAACCGTGGACCGCAGACGACGGAGGAGGTGACTGACGTGCAACTGACGTTGTTCGCGCTCCTGCTCGCGTTCGTCATCTTCGCCGCGCTCGCGGCGGCGTTCCTCCGGGACATCCTCAGCGCCATTATCGCGTTCGCCGGGTTCAGCTTCGGCATCGCGCTGGTGTACGTCCTCCTGCGCGCACCCGACGTGGCGCTCACCGAAGCGGCCGTCGGCGCGGGCGTCACGACCGTCCTGTTCCTCTTGACCATCGTTCGGACGGTTCGCCCCGGTGGCGACCGCCTCTTCGAGCGAATCAAGTGGGGTCCAGCGGCGGTAGCGACAGTCCTCGTCGGCGTGTTGCTGACGACGGTGAGCTCGTTACCGCGTATCGGAGACCCGAACTCGCCGGTCGCAACCTCCGAGGTGACGCGCTACTACCTCGAAAACGCGTACCCGCAGACCGACGTCGAAAACGTCGTGACGGCGGTGTTGGCCGCCTACCGTGGGTTCGACACCCTCGGCGAGGCGGCGGTCGTGCTGGCCGCCGGAATCGCGGTCCTCGTCGTCCTTCGCAAGGAGGTGTACGTATGAGTTCACTCGATTTCAGCCCCCGTGCATACGTCGAAAGTACGATTATCATGACGACGGTTCGCGTCGTCAGCCCGTTCGTCTTCACGTTCGGGCTCTTCGTCATGTTCCACGGCGCGGAGTCCGCGGGCGGTGGCTTCCAAGGTGGAGCCATCGTCGCGTCGAGTATCATCATGCTCGCGTTCGCCTTCGGTATCGAGCCGACGCGAGAGTGGCTCGACGACGACTTCGTTCGCGTCGTCATCGGCGGTGGAGCATCGACGTTCGCACTCATCGGGTTGGGTGCGCTCGCCTTCGGTGGACCGTTCCTCAACTACTCCGCCTACGGAATCAGCCACGGTGTCAAATACGGCATCGAACTCGTCGAACTCGGCATCGGGGCGATTGTCGCGGGCGTCATCGTCTCGCTGTTTATGAACCTCGCTGCGGGGTTCTCCGACGAGGAGACGGACGGTGATGAAGCATGATTGACCTGCTTACGACCCACTACAACTACATCGCGAGCATCCTCTTGGTCGGCATCGGTCTCTACGTCGTCATGGGGAGTCCCAACCTCGTTCGGAAGGTCATCGGTATGAACATCTTCCAAGTTGGAATCTTCCTCTTTTTCGTGACCACCGGCTACGTCGACGGCGGCGTTCCGCCCATCGTCGGCCACACCGAGGGTCCAATCGTGAGCCCGCTCCCACACGTGCTCATTCTCACGGCGATTGTCGTCGGGGTGAGCCTGACCGCCGTCGCGCTCGCACTTATCGTTCGAATCTACAACGGCTATGGCTCTCTCGACGAAGATGTCATCAAGGAGGTACAGGTAGATGACTGACGCACTCGTCTTGCTCATCGTCCTCCCGATTGCGGCGGCGATACTGCCGGTGTTCCTCGGCATTCTCTCCGACCGCGCCGGGTGGTACGTCGCACTGGCGATGTCGCTCGCCCACCTCGGGTTGTCGGCAATCGTCGCCAACGCAGTGGATACGAGCGGCCGTATCTCGTATGCGGTCGGCGGGTTCCAACCGCCGTTCGGTATCGAACTCGTCGCCGACGGCATCTCGGCACCGCTGTTGGTGCTCATCTCGATTTCGACGCTGGGCGTCGTGGTGTACGCGCGACGCGCCGGACCGCACTCGAACGCGTTCTACAGCGAACTGGCGCTTCTCACCGCGGGTATCTCCGGTGTCGTTGCGACCGCCGACGTGTTCAACCTGTACGTCTTCTTGGAGATTACGGGGCTGGCGACCTACGCGCTCGTCGCGAGCGGTCGGTCGCCCCGCGCCGCGGTTGCGAGCCTGAAGTACCTGTTTGTCGGTACCATCGGTGCCTCGCTGTACCTGCTCGGGACCGGCTACCTCTACATCGCCACCGGGACGCTGAACATGGCTTCCCTCTCGGAGGCAATTGTCGCCACTCCGGCAGGATACGCTTCGCCAACCGTGCTGACTGGGTTCGGCCTGATGGCGACGGGATTGCTGGTCAAGGTCGCCATCTTCCCACTGCACACGTGGCAGCCCGGCGCGTACGCCGAATCGCCGGACACCGTGAGTGCGTACATCTCCGCGCTCGTTTCGACCGCCGCGGCGTACGGGCTGTTCCGCGTCACCTACACGGTCTTCACCCGCGACTTCCTCGAAGCGGTGCCCATCGCGGCGGACGCCTTCGTCCTCCTCGGGAGCGTGAGCATCGTCGCCGGGTCGGTACTCGCGGTCATGCAGTCCGACCTCAAACGGATGCTCGCGTACTCGTCTGTCTCGCAGTTCGGTCTCGTCGTCACCGCAATCGGAATCGGGAACAAGACGGCGCTTATCGGCGCGGTGGTCCACCTCATCGGCCACGCCGTGATGAAAGGCGGTCTGTTCCTGGCGCTCGGCGTCTTCGCCGCGTCGGTCGGCGCTCGAACGATGGACGAGTTCAAGGGACTGGCCGCTCGCGAACCGGTGACGAGCGCGGCGTTCGCCGTGCTCGCGTTCTCGATGGTCGGCATCCCGCCCGCAATCGGCTTCATCGGCAAGTGGAACATCGTCGTCGGTGCGGTCGAAGCCGGGTCGTGGTCGGTCGCGCTCGTCGTCGTCGTCAGCACGCTCCTGACGCTCGCGTACTTCGGGCGCGTCATCGAGCGGATGTACTTCACCCATCCCGACGAGACCGACGTGGCCGACGCCAGCGTCTCGGCCGACGGCGGCCAGCCAGCGAGCGACGTCTCGCTCGGAATGCGAACCGTCGTCGTCGTCGCTGCTGTCACCGCGGTCCTGCTCGGCATCGCCGGGTCTGACCTCATCGACATCATCCGGCCTGCACTGGAGGTGTACTTCGTATGACTGAACTCGACTCACTGAGACCGCTCGCGGCTGTGTTAGCCCCCGCGGTCGGTGTTCTCCTCATCGTCGCACTGAACCGTCGCCCGAACCTCCGCGAGGGCGCGACCATCGCCTCGTCTATTTCGACGCTCGCCATCGTCGCCAGTATGGTGCCGGCCGTCCTCGACGGGTCGACCTACGTGACCGAGCTCGGGGCGTTCGTGCCCGGCGTCTCGTTCACGCTCACCGCCGACCCGCTCGGGATGATTTTCGGCCTCTTGGCCAGTCTCCTCTGGGTCGTCACGAGCTTCTACAGTATCGGCTACATGCGCGGCCTCGACGAGCACTCGCAGACGCGGTACTTCGCCGCGTTCGCGGGGAGCGTCAGCGCCGCAATCGGTGTCGCGTTCGCGTCGAACCTCATCGTCCTGTACGTGTTCTACGAACTGCTGACGGTGGCGACGTACCCACTTGTCACTCACGACGAGACCGACGAAGCGCGCAAGGCCGGTCGAAAGTATCTGGCGTACACCTTCGGTGGCGGCGTCGCCGCGCTCGCGGGCACTGCGCTCGTGTTCTTGACGACCGGAACTGTCGAGTTCACGCCCGGCGGCATCGCCGCGCTCGCGGGCGCAGACCCAGTTCTCGCTCGCGCCGCGTTCGGTCTCCTCATCGCCGGGTTCGGCGTGAAGGCGGCCCTCATGCCGGTTCACTCGTGGCTCCCTGACGCGATGGTCGCCCCGACGCCCGTTTCGGGCCTCCTGCATGCTGTGGCCGTCGTCAAAAGCGGTGTCTTCGGTATCGCGCGCGTCATCCTCGACGTGTACGGCCCGGGCACCGTGGAGTCACTCGGTGTCGGCCTGCCGCTCGCCGCCGTCGCCGCGTTCACCATCCTCGTCGCGAGTATCATCGCACTCAGACAGGACAACCTCAAACGTCGACTCGCGTACTCGACGGTGAGTCAGTTGTCGTACATCGTGCTCGGTCTCGCGTTGCTCTCGCCTGCGGCGCTCGTCGGTGGGTTGCTCCACATCCCCGCCCACGCGTTCATGAAACTCACGCTGTTCTTCTGTGCGGGCGCGATTCACGTCGAGACCCACACCGACGACATCAGCGACATGGCGGGTATCGGGAGACGGATGCCACTGACGATGATTGCGTTTACCATCGCGAGTCTCGGCATGGCGGGCCTGCCGCTCGTCGCCGGGTTCGTCAGCAAGTGGTACCTCCTCATCGGGAGTCTCGACGCCGGACAGACGGTGTTCGCCCTCGTCTTACTCACGTCCGGCCTGTTGAACATCGGCTACTTCTGGCCGATTATCTACCAGGCGTTCTTCCAGACGCCCGAGGACTCCGATGCGAAACCGCTCATCGAGTTCCCCATCGGCGGGGTGACCGCCCGCGCCGACGGCGGACGGAAGAACGCGACGCTCACCTCTGAAAGCGAATCGACGGGAGAAACCTATGCAGTCGACCAACACCCCAGCGACCACCTCACTGAGGATGCACACGACCACGATGACGAGCACCACGGCGGCCCGCCAGCAGACGGCTGGGAACGCCGCGCGCTCGGCACCGAGAGTACGTGGTTCATCATGGCACCGATTGCGACGGCCGCGACCGGCGCGCTCGTCCTCGGCATCGTTCCCTACACGGCAGTGTTCCTCGCGCTCGTGCAACAGGTCGTCGCTGGCGCGACGGGGGTGGTGTTCTGATGGCGAGTAGCCTCACGCTCTTGCCACCCGCGTTCGTCGTCCTCGCGGTGGCGATTATCATGCCGTTCGTCTCGCGGCGAGTCGGCCACGGACTCGGTATCCTCGCCACCGGAGCGGTCGCCGTCTGGTCGCTTCTCGCACCGGCCGGCGTCCACCTCCCGGTGTCGTTCCTCGGCTTCGAGGCCGTCTTGTTCAACGTCGACGACTTCTCGCGGCTGATGGGCATCATCTTCGGCATCATCGGCGTCGCGGCGATCCTGTACTCGTACTCGTCGGACGCGCGAAATATCCAGACCGCGTACGCCCTCGGCTACGTCGGGACGAGTCTCGGAACCGTCTTCGCCGGTGACTGGCTGACCATGGTGTTCTTCTGGGAGCTCATGGCCGTCACCAGCACCCTCTTAGTGTGGGATTACGGCGGCGACGCGGTCCGTGCGGGCTACCGCTACGCTATCGCCCACGGTCTCGGCGGCAGTCTCCTCATGGGCGCTATCGTCTGGCACTACACCGAGGTCGAGTCGTTCCTCTTCTCGGCGACGAACGGCATCGCGCCGGGTATCCCCGCGGCGCTCGCCGCGGTCGGTATCGGCGTCAACGTCGGCTACGTCGGACTGCACACGTGGCTTCCCGACACGTACCCCCGGCCGCACTTCGCCGCCTCGGTCTTCCTATCGGTGTTCACGACGAAGACCGGCGTCTACGGTCTCGCCCGCGCCTTCCCCGAGGGCAACCTCGCAATCGCCTACATGGGGACGGCGATGGCGCTGCTCGGGGTCATCTACGCGCTGCTCCAAAACGACATGCGACGGCTCCTGTCGTATCACATCCAGTCGCAGGTCGGCTACATGGTCGCGGGTGTCGGTATCGGAACCGCACTCGCAACTGCTGGTGCGTTCGCCCACGTCTACAACCACATCCTCTACAAGGCGCTGTTGTTCATGACCGCGGGCGTCGTCCTCTCGCGAACCAACGAGGAGAACCTGAAGTACCTCGGGAATCTCCGCGGCGCGCTGCCGATTACCGCACTCGCCTTTACCATCGCCGCGTTCTCCATCAGCGGCTTCCCCGGCTTCAACGGCTTCGTCAGTAAGGGGATGATTACCGCCGCGGCGCACAAAGAGCACCTCTACGGTATCTTCTACATCCTCCTCGCCGCGGGTGTCGGGACGTTCATGTCCTTCATCAAGTTCGGCTACTACGCGTTCTTCCGCGACGCGAACCGCGACTGGTCGCTCGAACGCGCACACACCGGACAGGCGGTTGCGATGCTCGGCGTCGCCGCGCTCTGTGTCGTCTTCGGACTGTATCCCGACGCGCTGTTCAGCATCCTCCCAGGCAGCACGGCCAAGGCGCACCCCTTCACGCTGAGCCACCTCGGCGAAGGGTTCGCGCTCGCCGCGCTGGGCGTCGTCGGCTTCGTCGCGCTCAAAAAGCCGCTGTCGAAGGTCGGTGACGTGCCGGACATCGACGCGGTGTTGAACCCGGCACTGTTCTACGGCACGCGGGTCCTCGTCCGCGGAACGACCGACCTGTTCGCCGCCGTCGACCGCGCCGTCTCGTCCGGGTCGTACGCGGTTGCGACCGCCATCGCCGACCCCTACCCGACGGCCCGCCGGATTGCGGGCGCGCTCGGTGACGCGGACGCGAAGGACATCACCACCGGAAGCCTCCGAGCCACCATCGCGACGAGTATCGTCCTCGTCGTGGTGATTCTCGGTGGCTACCTCGTCGGCCTCCTCGGCTGACGAGGCGACGAGTCGGCGCCGACGCCGACGACTTTTTTTAGGAGAGTTCGCGTTCGAGTTCCGACGCGACGCGAGCACCGAGTTCGGCTTTCGAGCCAGCGAACTCGCCGATATCGTCGTCGCGGACGACGAGCGCACGCGTTTCGTCCGACCCCATCACCGAGGCGTCGTTGGCGACGACGAACGCGAGACTGGCGCGGTCCATGATTCGCCGCGCCTGTTCGACCATCGCGTCGTCGTCGCCGGACGTCTCGGCTTTGAAGCCGACGATAGGGAGGTCGGGATGTGACTCTCGAACCGTGTCGATGAGCTTCGGCACTGGCTGGAGGTCGAGTGTGATGGCGTCGCCGGAACGAATCTTCTGGTCTGCGGCCTCGACGGTGAAATCCGAGATGGCGGCCGCAGAGACGAGGGCGTCGGCACCGGCGTCGACCGCCGCTTGGACGGCGTCGAGCATCTCTGCGGCGGATTCGACGGCGAGCACGTCGGCGTAGTGAACGTCGTCGCCGTCGTGGACGAGCGTCACGTCGGCACCGCGAATCGCCAACGCGCGGGCGACGGCGCGGCCCGTTCGCCCCGACGCGCGATTCGAGAGCGTCCGGATTGGGTCGACCGATTCGGTGGTCGACCCGGAGGTGACGACGACCGACTCTCCGGCGAGCGTCTGTTCGGTCGTCGCCTTCGCGACGCCCGTGACGATGGCCTCCTCGG
Source organism: Haloferax larsenii (assembly GCF_024730625.1). Lineage (NCBI taxonomy): Archaea > Methanobacteriati > Methanobacteriota > Halobacteria > Halobacteriales > Haloferacaceae > Haloferax > Haloferax larsenii. The sequence goes on along the minus strand of NZ_CP078063.1, from coordinate 1,918,912 downwards.
TCGCGATTTTGGCCTTCCCCTCTTCGAGCCGCGGGTCGACGAACTCGACGCCCCACGACTCGACGCGCTCGATTGACTCCAAGACGCCCGGGTGGTCGTACATGGGTTCGTGCATCGCGGGCGCGACGACGACTGGCACATCTGCGCCGAGCGCGGTGGTCGCACAGGTCGTGATGGGCGTGTCGTCGATGGCGGCGGCCATCTTCCCGACGGTGTTGGCCGTCGCGGGCGCGACGAGGAACACGTCCGCCCACCCCTCGCGGCCGCAGAGTTCGACGTGTTCGACGCGGCCGGTAATCTCGGTGACGACGTCGTGCTCGGTGGCGAACTCGACGGCCCACGGGTGGATGATACTCGTCGCGGCGTTCGACATCACTGCACGAACGGACGCCCCCTGTCGGCGGAGTTCGTGCGCCAACTCGACGACTTTCACGGCCGCGATACTCCCGGACACCCCGAGCGCGACGTTGACACCTTCCAGCATTCACTCGTCTCTGCGCCCGCTATCGATTAAAAAGATTCGCGTCTGTGGCCCGTTCGGAGGCCGCCGTTATTCGTCGAGCCGGCCGAGTTCGTCTTCGACGAGACTCGGGTGGGTCCGCTGTGGCTCGGGGTGGTCGTCGGCGAAGAACTCCTGTATGACCTCGCGCGACTCGCGTTCGCGGCGGTCGCGCTCGTCGGCGTCGATTTCTTCGCACGCCGGAGGGACCTCGCGCCCGCGACCCGTGAAGTAGCCCTCGGGCGTGACCCAGTCGTTGTAGAACGCCGTGCCGGTGTCGTGGACGAGCGTAATCGCGGTCTCCGCGGCGTCGCCGGCGGCGACGACCGTCTGGTGGTAGATTTCGGTGATTCGACCCGCTGCATAGAGGCCGGAAACGGCGGTTCGGCCGAGGTCGTCGACGTCGACGTACGTCTTCGACCCGGCGCTTCGGAGTTCGACGCCGGTGTCTTCGAGATACGACGCGTCGGCCCACGAGGCGGCGATGACCCGCGTTGCAGCGATGGTTTCTTCGCCGCCTTCGGTCTCGACCGTCGCTTCGAAAAGCGGGTCGTCTTCGGTTCCGAGCACGTCGAGGTCGACGACGAGACCGGTCAGGAAATCGGCACCCGAGCGGTCGGCCTGTTCGGTCAGGAGGTCGGTGAAGAGTCTGCTGTTGACGCCCGCCGGGAAGCCGGGGACGTTTTCGAGGTGCGCGTTACGTCGAACGATGGACTCACCAGCGTTCACGACGAGCGTGTCGAGGCCCGCGCGGGCGAGAAACGTCGCCGCGGTGAGGCCTGCGACGCCACCGCCGACGACGAGGACGTCTCGCGGATTCGTCTCAGACATGCGCGGCGGTACACTCCCCGAAAATAAAGGTTCGCCGTTAGTCGCTTTGGCCCGGCCGCTCCGAGCGAAGCGGTGCAGCCGAATCGTTCAGCCACCGGTTTTCGACGGCATCGACGCTGACGAGACCAGCCGATTCGCAGTGTGTCCCCGTCTGGAGGCGGAGTCGCCACCGGGAGTCGGACAACGCTTCTCCGTCGAAGAACCGGACCGACTGACCGGGCGTCCGTCGGAGGAGGTCGACAGCGATTGGGAGGGTAGGGAGTCGGCCAGTCCGCTCCGCGAGCGCGTAGTCTCCGAAGGTGAGTTCCCACGAATTGGGCTGGGTCGTGTCGGTGCTGTCAGATTCGCTCTCGTCAGCGGCGGACGCTGTCGTCTGTGAATCCGCCGTCTCTGACTCGTGAGTCACTGAACGAAGCGAGTAGCCTTCGATGAACGACGCCGATTCGAGGTTCCGGAGCGTGGCTTCCACCGGGTTCGACATCGGCGCGGAAGCGAACCGCTCGGCGGCCGTCTCGACCACTGTCGTCTGTTCGGAAACGGACAGCCGAACGTCCATCTCGCTCATCATGCTCCACAGCATGGTGAGACAGAAGTCGTCTTCGTCGGAGACGACTTCGGCGAGCGTGAGGTACGTCTCCATCGCCGCGGATTCGACACTGCGCGTTCCCGTCTCGGAGAGTGCTTCGAAGACCGAGCCGGTGACGTCGTGACAAAACGAGATGTACCGCGTCCGCTCGTCGACCGAGTCGGTCACGCGCGACGCGACAGGTCCGTTCGATTCCTCGTGGACCAACGGGTCGTAGTAGGGGACTGCGGGGTCGTACCGGCGGAGTGCGGCCCGGTACTTCTTGGCGAGGTCGGCCGCTTCGCTCGCCGCATCACGGTCCGGAAACCGGAGTCCGGATACGACCGACGGTTCAGTACCAAGCTTCCCACACACCACCATGTAGTCGCCGTCGGGCCGGGACAGAGACCGAACCTCCGCCCGGATATCCCGCAGCGTCCCCCCGACCATCTCATTGTTAGGTATCGAAAGGCCCCGATTATAGGTTCCGATGTTCGTGACGGCTGGACACAGTGACCCGAGACAGGCGCTCCCACAACGCTTAGTTGGTCTCGGGCAAACTCAGTGTCGTGGACGAGATAGCCGTCAGCACCGTCGTCTACCTGCCTCCCGAGGAGGTCTACGAGTTTCTCGTGGACTTCCCACGGTACGCAAACTACTCCAAGCACCTGACCGACGTGCGGCAGTTCGGCGACGGGACGCCCGGAACACGCTACCACCTCCAGTTCGCGTGGTGGAAACTCACCTACACCGCCGAGTCGCGGGTGACAGACGTCGACCCGCCGAACCGCATCGACTGGACGGTGACGAAAGACATCCACGCGACGGGGCACTGGCGTATCGAGGAACTCGACGACCTCCCGGACGACGCCCCGAGTGACGCAGCGACGGCCTCCAGAGTCTTCTTCGAAGTCGAATACGACACCCAAACGGTCTCGGCCGGCGATATCGACCTCCCGCGGTTCGTCTCTCTCGGCTGGGTCGTCGACAAGGTTCGGCCCGTTCTCCAGAAAGAAGCCGAACGAATCGTCGAGCGCATCGTCGCCGACTTAGAGGGCCAACCCCGGCGTGTCGAACTGACAGTGCATCGCTAAGCAGGCGACTGCGCGTTGTTCGGCGGCCACGTCTCCGGCTCCGACGACACAGCCTAGCGTGGGTGGGTCTTCCGCGGTGACCACCGAAGGGAAATGCACATACCCACCGCCGATACAAAGATGGGGTATGATAGGGGCTGGTCCCTCGTGCGCGTGATTATTATCGGCGCTGGACAGGTCGGGTCGTCGATTGCGGCCGACCTCGACCACACTCACGAAGTCGTCGTCATCGACTGCGACTCCGAACGGGTGGACGAACTGAACTATTCGCTCGACGTGCTCGCCATCAACGGCGACGGTACCTCGGTGGAAACGCTCGAAGAGGCCGGTATCGAGAGCGCGGACATGGTCATCGCCTCCACGGACAACGACGAGACGAACATCGTCGCCTGTGCGACCGCCAAGGCGATTTCTGAGGCGTTCACCATCGCCCGCGTGAAGAACACGGAGTACCTCCGGACGTGGCAGCGCTCCGAGAAGGCCTTCGGCGTGGACTTCATGGTGTGTACGAACCTGCTCGCCGCCGAGTCTATCGTCCGCGTCGTCGGCCTCCCGGCCGCACGCGACGTCGACCCCTTCGCAGGCGGGCAGGTCCAGATGGCCGAGTTCGAAATCGACGACGACAGCCCCGTCGCGAACCAGACGGTCCGCGAGGCCGACCGATTCGACTCGCTCACGTTCGCCGCCATCCTCCGCAACGGCGAAGTGACGATTCCGCGCGGTGACACCGTCATCAGCCCCGGCGACCGCGTGGTCGTCATCGGCAGCCCCAAGAGCGTCCAGCAGTTCGCGGCGACGATTGCGCCCGAAGAGTCGCCCGGAACCGCCGAGGAAGTCGTCGTCGTCGGCGGGAGCGAAATCGGCTATCACGTCGCCCGACTCCTCGAAGAACGCGGGTTCAAACCACGACTCGTCGAGCACGACGCAGAGCGCGCCCGCGAACTCGCCGAACTCCTCCCCGGAACCATCGTCATGGAGAGCGACGCGACCGACGTGGACTTCCTCGAACGCGAACACGTCGGCGACGCCGACCTCGTGGTCGCCGCGCTCGACTCCGACGAGAAGAACCTCCTCGTGTCGCTTCTGGCCGGTCGTCTCGGCGTCGAACGAACCGTCGCCGTCATCGACACGACGCCGTACGTCGAACTGTTCGAGGCCGTCGGGGTCGACATCGGCGTCAGTCCCCGAGAAGTCGTCGCCGAGGAGATTACGCGCTTCACTCGCGAGGGTGGTGCCGAGAACGTCGCGCTCATCGAGACGGACAAGGCGGAAGTCCTCGAAATCGAGGTCGACGCCGACAGCATCCTCGCGGGAACACCGATTCGAGAGTCGATTGCCGACCTCCCCGAGGGTGTCGTCATCGGCGCGATAACGCGCAGACGCGAGTTCATCACCCCGCGGGGTGACACGGTCATCGAACCCGGCGACCACGTCGTCGTCTTCGTCGATAGCACGGTCATCGGCGACGTGTCGCCGAAGCTCTGAGAACCGCGATAGCGCCCGCCGCGACACGGATTCACGGACCTGTCGCCGAATCCGAACAGGCAAAACCCCGGCGCACGGAACGTTCTGCCACAGATGAAACTTCGCGTCGACTATCGAGCAAGCCTCCGTCTCGTGGGGACGGTGTTGAAGTATCTTGCAGTCCCCCTTTCTTTCCCACTTGTCGTCTCACTGTATTACGGCGAGTCGGTGATGCCGTTTGTCGTCACCATGGGGCTCACCGTGCTCGTCGGCAGCGGCCTCGAACAACTCTCGGAATCCCCCGATATCGGTGCCCGCGAGGGGTTCTTGATGGTCGCAGCGACGTGGTTTGCCGTCACCGTGGTCGGAGCGATTCCGTTCCTCATCGAGGCCAACGGCATCCCCTTTGTCACGTCGGCGATTCACCCCGAATCGACGCTGGCGAATCCGGTGAACGCGTTGTTCGAGAGTATGAGCGGGTTTACGACGACGGGAGCGACCGTTCTCGGCGACATCTCGTTCGACTCCCACACCCGCGGCATCATGATGTGGCGACAGCTCACGCAGTGGCTCGGCGGGATGGGTATCGTCGTCCTCGCGGTCGCGATTCTCCCGGAGCTGTCGGTCGGGGGCGCACAGTTGATGGACGCCGAAGCGCCCGGCCCCGGCATCGAGAAGCTCACCCCGCGCATCGCGGAGACGGCCCGTGCGCTGTGGGGCGCGTACCTCGGCCTCACCGTCCTCGAAATCGTCCTTCTGTACGGTCTCTACCTCACGGGCTTCGCGCCGAACATGGACGTGTACAACGCCATCGCCCACGGCTTGACGACGATGCCGACAGGCGGGTTCTCTCCCGAAGCGCGGAGTATCGAGGCCTTCTCAGCCGCCGCTCAGTGGGTTATCATCCCCTTCATGGTCGCTGCGGGGACCAACTTCGCCCTGTTTTGGCACGTCCTCACCGGTGACCCGAAGAAACTCGTCCGCGACACCGAGTTCAAGTTCTACCTCGGTGTCATCGGCGTCATCTCGGCGATTCTCGCCGCCGTCCTCTTCCTCGGTGACGGCCTCGTCTCCGTCGCACCGTCGGATGGGACGTACGACCAACTGTATCTCGAAGGCGTCCGCAACGCCATCATCGGCAGTCCCGAGTCGTCGCTGCGACAGTCGGTGTTCCAAGTCGTCTCTATCGTCACGACGACTGGCTACGCGAGCATGGACTTCAACGCGTGGAGCGCGCCGACCCAGTACGGCCTCCTGTTCGCCATGTTCATCGGCGGCTCCGCGGGGTCGACCGGTGGTGCCATCAAAATCGTCCGGTGGTACGTCATCCTGAAATCGCTCCGTCGAGAGCTGTTCACGACGGCCCACCCCGAGGCGATTCGCCCCGTCCGACTCGCCGGGCGCGCGGTCGACGAGCGAGCCATCCGCGGTATCTACGCCTTTACGCTCCTGTATCTCGTCTTGTTCTTCGTCTCGACCGGCCTCGTCCACCTCGACGCCGCGCGAATCGGGTTGCAGGTGAGCGTCCTCGAATCGATGAGCGCCGTCGCCGCGACGCTCGGGAACGTCGGGCCGGGCTTCGGGGTCGTCGGCCCGATGGGGAGCTATCTCGACTTCTCGAACAGTTCGAAGCTCTACATGGTCCTCCTGATGTGGGTCGGCCGACTGGAGATTCTGCCGGTGCTCGTGTTGTTCACGCCCGAGTACTGGCGACGATAAGCGGGGCCGAAAAGCCGCCTTCGAACGCTACGGGTTCAACCCGTAGAGGACAGACCGGAAGAACACCAACACGGGGATGATTTCGAGGCGGCCAATCCACATGTTGAAGAGGAACATCGTCTCGGCGTAGGGGTTCATCGACGGCCCGGTGATGCCCGTGGAGATGCCGACGTTCCCCTGTGCGCTCGCAACTTCGAAGAGCGCGTCCGCGTAGGTGAACTCCGGTCCGGCGAGGTTCACGAGGAGGACGCTCGACGCGACGAGCAAGAGCACCCAGAGCATCGAGACGATAGCCGCCTCGGAGAACTCGCGTTCCATCTCGGACCGAGAGAGGCGGCGACCGTTCATCTCGATGTTGACGACGGTGCTCTCGGGCAGGAACACGCGAGAGAACTGCCACTGGATGCCGCGAGAGATGGTGTATCCGCGAATGATTTTGATGCCGCCGACGGTCGACCCGGCAGCGCCGCCGAGGGTCATCGCACCGGAGAGAAGTAGTTTGCCGCCGTCAGACCACTGACCGAGAGGAGCGGCCTGAAAGCCCGTACACGAGAGCGCGCTCACCCAGTGGAACGCCGAGTCGCGGATGGCGTCCGCACCCGGCCCGCCGACGACGCCCGCGAGACCGAAGTAATCGGTCGTTTCGACGAACGCGCTTCCGGCGGTCGCCGGGAGGGAGACGAGGTTCTGGAGCGTGAGTCCCGCGATACCGACGCCGAAGATGACGAGCAACCACCGGGTCTGGAGGTCCGTCCACAACTTGTCGACGTCCCGGTTTCGAAGGATGGTGTAGTGGACGGGGAAGGCGATTGCGCCGAGCGCCATGATGGGAAGCAACACCGTCTCGATGAGCGGCGAGTCGTACGTGCCAATCGAGTTGTCGGTGACGGCGAACCCGCCGGTCGAAAGTCCGGTCATCGCGTGATTGAGCGCCTGCCACGCGACTTCCCAGAGCGGGAGCGTCGAGCCGTAGGCACTCGCTCGAATGGCGAAAAAGAGGACGACCACCGACAACAGGGTGTAGCCGACGAAAATCTTCCACACCGTCCGGACGGTGGAGACGACGCTCGGGTGAATCTTCTCTTCGCGTGCCTCGCCGCGGTAGAGGGCGTAACTTCCGCTTCCCGGCCGAGAGAGAATCGAGACGGTGAGGACGATGACGCCCACGCCGCCGACCCACTGGATGAGAGAACGCCACCACTGAATCGTCCGCGGCAGCGACGGTTCGTGGATACCCATCGTGAGTCCGCTGCCGGTCCATCCGCTCATGCTCTCGAACAGCGCGTGCAGCGGGTTGCGGAAGTAGACGAGACTCGACTGGGTGTACTCCACACCGGCGGGGACGAGCGCCGAAAAGGCCGCGTCGGGGGCGAAGTGCGCCGTAAGGTAGAACGGGAGCGACCCGAAGGAAGCGGTAGCGAACCATCCGGCCGCCGCGATAATCATCCCGTGTTTCATCCGCGGTGCGGGGGCCGACTGGAAGGCCTTTCGAGCGCCCAAACCGACGGCGGCAGTGGCACCGGCGGCGGTGAAAAAGGCGAGCGCGGCGTACCATTCGCCGAATCCGACGGCGACGAGCACCGAGACGGTCATCAACAACGACTCCATCGCGAGGAGCGACCCGACGTCGCGGGCGATGACCGCGAGGTCGAGGGGCCATCCGGCGACGGTTCGGCCGCGGCGAACCATCAGTGGTCCTCGTAGTGACCGAACACGTCGGTCACGTCGGGTGTCGCACCCTGTCCGGAGTAGACGGTCAGGAGGTCTCCGCCGTGAATGGTCGTCCCGCCGCGGGGCGTGATGGGGGTTTCGTCGCCGTCGCGTTCGACAGCGACGATGAGCGTATCGCCGTCGAGGAGGTTCTCGCGGGCCGCGTCCTGAATGGTCAAGCCAGCAATCGGCGCGTCCTCGTCGACGCGGATTTCGAAGACTTCGGCGTGTTCGCCGACCCGCATGTAATCGACGATGGAGGGGCGTTTCACCGCGCGGTAGAGATACTCGGCGATGAGTCGCTGCGGGTTCTCCATCGTGTTGACGCCGATTTGGCGGTAGAGGCTCATGTGCTCGGGGTTGTGGACGACCGACACGATGTCGGGGATGTCCAGTTCCTTCGCCAGCAGACAGACCATGATGTTGGTCGCGTCCTTGTCCGTCGTCGTGATGATGGCGTCGGCGCGGTCCGCTCCGGCCTCCAAGAGCGTCTGTTTGACGGTCGCATCGTCGTTGAGGACGAGACAGTCGAACGTTGCCGCGGCTTTCTCGGCTTTATCCTCGTCGCGCTCGACGACGACCACCTCGTTGCCACCCTCGGTGGCAATCTCTATGAGCGGCGTCCCGATGTTGCCAGCACCGACGACGATGATGTACATGACGTTCCGCCGTGGGCGTCGGGGCGTGGAAAAACTATCGGCATGGCGGTGGGTTTTCGGCTCCCGAAACGTACGCTGTCTTCGCTCTCGATTGGGAAACGAACCTCACACACGTTTTGGAATCCACAACGGCGGCGCGGTCGGGTCCATCGAGAGTGACGAATTCCAGGTGAGAACCATCAGACCCGACGCGAAATTTGTCATCTTCAATCGTGTTTGATACCGTATGCATCGGCCGGTCACCCGACTCGCTCCGGGGCCGATTCCCGTCTGAACCGGACAGCCCCCTGAAAGCTTATTCCGAGGCGTGCTCGGAGTACGAAGTATGTCCCCCGCTACGCCCTCCCGACGGGACGTGCTCGGTCTCGGCGGCGCGACGCTCGCCCTCCTCGCAGGCTGTCTGGGGAACCCGACGGTACCCGGAGACGAGTCGCCGCCGTCAGAACAGCCCTCCACCACAGGGCCAACAGACGCGACGACAGCCGACCCGGCCGACGTAACCGTCTCGAACGTCCAACTCACCCCGGAACTCGTCGCCCTCAACTCGCCGGACTCCATCGGGACGTTCGGCGACAGAGACGAGCAGTTCGTCATCGTCACCATCCACGTCGATGGTGAGTCCGGCCCTCGGGGAGACGCGTTCTCGCTCTCGACGGAGAATCAGACCTTCTCGCCGACGCCGCCCGACGATTTGCCGGCGTACGGTCGGCTGTGGTCCCGTGGGCTCGCATACGGCGCTGATGACGAAGAACGAACGTCGGGATATCTCGTCTTCTCGGTGCCAAAGCCACTCGACGCCACCACGGTCGTCTTTCGAGGCCCCAACGGGAAGTTCGAACTCGGCGCTGACGCCCGCTCGACGCTCGCGCGACCCCCGACTGACTTCTCGGTCACCGAGGTCTCCGCTCCCGAGCGCGTCGAAAGCGGCAGCGACGTGACGCTGTCAGCGACCATAACGAACACCGGGTCGGAAGCTGGGACGTTCGTCGGCGCGCTCAACCGCTCTGGGCCACTCGTCGCCTATACACCAATCAAACGCGTCGAAGCCGAACTCACGGCGGGTAAATCGACCACGTTGACGTACTCGTACATACCCTCTCTCGACGGCGGCACTGAGTCGAGACCGATGTCTCTATACCTCAACTGGCGCGGCGGGTCGGTGTCGACCGAAACGACGGTCGAACCGCCGTCGTGATGGTGTGAGAGGCGGGGAAACCGCCGTCGTAAGTCTGAAAGCGGGCGACCCGCCTTCCGAAAATTAGTTCTCGACCGCGGATGCAGCGCGGACGATGGTCTCTTCGCCGAACTTCGGCCCGATGAGCTGAAGTCCGACTGGGAGTCCGTCGGTCTCGCCCGCGGGGACGGAAATCGCGGGGAGGTTCGCGAGGTTCACCGGGACAGTGTTCGCGTCGGCGAGATACATCTGCAGCGGGTCGTCGAGGCTCTCGCCGAGTTCGAACGGCGGGACGGGCATCGTCGGCGACGCCAGCACGTCAGCGTCCTCGAAGGCGGCGTCGAAGTCCTGCTTGACCCACGCGCGGGCGTCCTGGGCCTTCGCGTAGTACTTGTCGTGGTAGCCTGCGGAGAGGGCGTACGTGCCGAGGAGGATACGGCGCTTGACCTCGGAACCGAAGCCCTCCTCGCGGGCGCGAGCGAAGGCGTCGTTCCAGTTGCCCTCGTAGCCGCCGGACTTGCCGTATCGGACGCCGTCGAAGCGCGCGAGGTTCGAAGAGGCCTCGGACATGGCGATGACGTAGTAGGCTGCGACCGCCTTCTCGGTCGAGGGCATGCTGACCTCGTGGTACTCGGCACCCTGTGCTTCGAGTTCGTCGAGGGCGTCCCAGAACGCGGCTTTGACGCCCTCGTCTGCGCCGTCGACCAGTTCGGTCGGGACGCCGATAGTGAGACCCTCTACGTCGCCGTCGGCGGCCGCGGCGAAGTTCGAGTCCTCGCCCTCCTCGCGGGTCGTCGCGTCGCGCTCGTCGGGACCGGCGATGACGTCGAGCAGCGCGGCGGCCTCTTCGACAGACGGTGCAATCGGGCCAATCTGTTCGAGTGAGTTCGCGTAGGCGACGAGTCCGTAGCGCGAGACGAGGCCGTAGGTGGGCTTGATGCCGACGACGCCACAGAACGCCGCGGGACAGCGGATGGAACCGCCCGTGTCGGTTCCGAGCGCGAGGTCGGCCTCACCGGCGGCGACGGCGGCCGCAGAGCCACCGGAAGAGCCACCGGGGACACGAGACTCGTCCACCGGGTTCTTGGTCGGACCGTAGGCCGAGGTCTCGGTGGTGGTCCCCATTCCGAACTCGTCCATGTTGGCCTTGCCGACGATGGTCGCGCCCGCGTCCTTGAGGCGTTCGACGACCGTCGCGTCGTACGGCGGGACGTAGTCTTCGAGCATCTCCGACCCGCAGGTCGTACGCAGGCCCTCGGTCGAGATGTTGTCCTTCACGGCGATGGACTTCCCCGAGAGCGGGCCGTCATCGTCGCTTTCGACCGTCTCCTTCGTGATGAATGCGTTCAGAGACATCAGGACACCCGTGGGCCTTTGAAGAAGCCGTCTTCGGTCTCTGCGGCGTTCGAGAGCGCCTCCTCTTGGGTCAGTCCTTCGCGGACCTCGTCGGCGCGCATCACGTTCACCAGTTCGTCCTCGCGGTCGACTTCGGGGACTTCGTCGAGGGCATCGAAGTACTCCAGGATGTCCGCGAACTGCGCCGCGAACTCCTCGACTTCGTCCTCGTCGAGGTCGACCCGCGCCAACTCGGCGACATGTCGAACCTCGTCGGCATCGACGGGCGTATCGCTCATGTATCGGAGGTGTCGGAGACCGGGAGTAAGGGTTTCGGTGTGCGCCGTTTCGTCTGGCATCCGGTTCACCCGAACGCCCCTCAGCCCTATTCCGTCCTTTCCTAGCCGTCAGATATAAGTAATCGCCCTCGATACAAATGAGTGAGAACGACCGTTCGCAGTTGCTTCTCTGCAACCCAAAATGACAGAAAGTGTTCGACGTTTTACGACCGATAACGCGCGCGTGCGCAACAAGAACGAAGCCGAAACCGAAGACACCCGAGACCGAACCCTCGAATGCCCAGAGTGTGAGTCAGAGACCCTCGTATCCGACACGGAGCACGGCGAGACCGTCTGTGACGACTGTGGTCTCGTCGTCGAAGAAAACGAGATAGACCACGGTCCCGAGTGGCGAGCGTTCAACTCCACGGAGAAAAACCAGAAGTCCCGCGTCGGCGCGCCGACGACCAACATGATGCACGACAAGGGGCTGTCGACCAACATCGGCTGGCAGAACAAGGACGCCTACGGCCGGTCGCTGTCCTCGCGCCAACGCGAGAAGATGCAGCGCCTTCGCACGTGGAACGAGCGCTTCCGCACCCGCGACTCCAAGGAACGCAACCTCAAGCAGGCGCTCGGCGAAATCGACCGCATGGCCTCCGCGCTCGGCCTTCCCGAGAACGTCCGAGAGACCGCCTCGGTCATCTACCGTCGCGCCCTCAACGACGACCTGCTCCCCGGCCGCTCTATCGAGGGCGTCGCAACGTCCTCACTCTACGCGGCCGCTCGCATGGCCGACACGCCGCGCTCGCTCGACGAAATCACGAGCGTCTCGCGCGTGGAAAAGGACGAAATCGCCCGAACCTACCGCTACGTGGTACGCGAGCTCAAGCTCGAAATCAAGCCCGCCGACCCCGAGCAGTACGTCCCGCGATTCGCCAGCGAACTCGGCCTCTCCGACGAGCCGGAACGCCGCGCACGCCAACTCCTGAAGAACGCCAAAGAACAGAGCGTCCACTCGGGCAAGTCGCCGGTCGGCCTCGCCGCCGCCGCCGTCTACGCCGCGTCGCTCCTCACCAACGAGAAAGTGACCCAAAACGAGGTCTCCGAGGTGGCCAACATCTCCGAAGTGACCATCCGCAACCGCTACCACGAACTCCTCGAAGCCGAAGAGAAGGCGCAAGTCCCCTAATACGGTCGCCAGTTTCGAGCCGCGTTCCAGCCGGAGTCGATTTTCGAAACATCGATACAGCTCCCTCGATAGCGTCGCGCATGGAGACGACCCGACACTTCACCGCCACCGTCTACATCGTCAACGACGGCGCTGTCGCCCTCCACGAGCACAGACGCCTCGGCATCCGCATCCCGCCGGGCGGCCACGTCGATAGGGACGAACTCCCGCACGAAGCGGGACTGCGAGAAGTCGAAGAAGAGACCGGTCTCGAACCCGAACTCGTCGACGACACGCCCGCGGTCCCGGCACCGGACGGTGAAGCCCTCCCGCGACCCCGCGAGCAGATGCTCTACGACATCAATATCCACGACGACGGGTCCGTCGGCCACCAACACATCGACCACATCTACTACGCCCGCGTCGAGTCGCGCGATATCGACCCCGCGCCGGGCGAAGAGGGGCCAGAAGTCTGGGAGTGGTACGGCCGCGAGGACCTCCGCGAGAGCGACCTCGACCCCGACACGGTACAGTTTGCACTGGACGCAATCGAGGTTGTCGAAGCCGCGGACTAAGCGACGAGTCAGTTATTCCACCAGCGACCGGACGTATTTCTCGACGTGGTCGTCCATCCGGCGCTTGAAGCCGGCCTGTCGGGCGAGGCGGTCGAGTTCCCGAGACGCGTACGTGCCGTACTGAACCGCCTTCTTGTCTTTTTCTGCGACAGATTCGGGGAGCACCTCGTGGGCGGCTTCCCGGAGCGCGACCTTTCGTCGGTCGCCATCGACGAGTAACTCGCCGGGGAGCGGCAGCGCAGCCTCGACGACCCGGTCGTGGAGAAGCGGCGCGACGGGTTCGACGCCTGCGGCACGAAGCACCAACACGTCGCGTTCGAGTTGGTCCGGAAGCGTCTGTATGACTTCGCGGGCCGCGCCGCGCGTCGTCTCGGCCTCGACGCGGGGGTCGTCGGGTGCCTTGGCGACCTTAGCGTATCCGCCGAAGAGTTCGTCTGCGCCCTGTCCGACCGCGAGGCGGTCGTAGCCGTCGGCGGCGACCTGCTCGGCCAGCAAGTAGAGCGGGAGGACGATTTGCACGTCCATCGGGTTGGTTCGACCGAGCGCCGCGACGATTTCCGGGACGGCGCGCTCGATAGCGTCGTGAGTGAGTTCGACGACGCGAAGGTCGAGGCCCATCGCGTCGGCGGCCCCGCGCGCGGCGTCGATGTCGTGCGAGCCCTCGAACCCCGCGACGTAGCAGGGTGCGTCGGGGACGCCCGCGGCGACGACCGCCGAATCGACACCGCCGGAGAACGCGACTGCGAGACCGTCGTCGTCGATATCGCGGACAGACTCCAAGACGGCGTCTCGCACGGCGGCCAGTGCCTCGTCGCGGTCGGATGCGACAGGAGGGTCTGGAAGCGTCCAGACCGCGCGGGTCTCGCTGTCTGCGTCTGAACTGATAGGGCGAGCGTAACCGGCAGGGACCGACACCGGGTCCGAGAGGTCGCGGCGGTCGAAGGCCCACGAATCCGGGTCGTCGCGGTCCCAAAAGAGCGGTTGCCGACCGAGAACGTCTCTGACGAGTTGGCCGTCGAGTACACCGGCGAATCCCGCGGTTCCGGGCAACGAGTCACCACTTGCGAGGGCCTGTCGAACGACAGACTCGTCGGCACCGCGCATCACAGGAGGTCAGACAGGGCGTGTTTCACACGGCGTTTCGCGCCGCCGGCGGCCTGCTGGAACGAGATGCGCCACGGCGTCTTGCTGCCGACGACGCTGGTCCGGCCGTCGAGGATGGCGTCGAGAATCGACTCGACGCTCCGGGTGTCGGTTCCGACTTCGGTGACGGCTTGACCGACCATCTCGGCGATGTGGGCGTCGCTTCCGGCGGTCATCGGCAGTCCGCGTCGCTTCGCGAAGCGTTCGGCGCGCTGGTTTGCGATGCCCGTCAAGAGCCGCGAGTTGTACGTCTCGATGGCGTCCGCCGCGGCGAGTTGGTTCCGAGAGATGTGCGGGGCGACGCCGTGGCGAGACTTCTGGAACGGATGTGGAACGATGGCGATACCGCCAGCGTCGTGGATGCGGTCGAGCGTCTCATCGTACGAGAGCCCCGCGGGGATGAGTTCCTCGACACCGAGTGCCAAGACGTGGCCCGCAGCGCACGTGACTTCCATCCCCGGAATGCCGACCAGTCCGTAGTCGTCCGCGATAGCCGCCGCTTCGAGACTCGCGTCGATCTCGTCGTGGTCGGTCACAGCGAGCGCATCCAGACCCACCGCGACCGCCTGTTCGAGGAGGTATTCGACCGGGTCTCGCCCGTCGTACGAAAGCGAGGAGTGCGAGTGCAACTCGACCGATAACACGTGGTACCCTAACAACGGGGTCTAAAAAAGCGCCCCGGTCCCGGTTCGATAGCCGACTCCCGGCGGGTGCACGCGGTGACAACGCCGTCTCCGTGAAACTCTCCGATACGGGACTTACCGATAGAACGTGAAAAAATGTCAGCACATAGGTATAATATCCCAACCGACGAACGTCTAGCGTGGTGGTGAGCCACGAGTGTCGTGGCGGGTCCACCGAGGGGTGAGTAGAGATGACAGTACGAGATATTGCACGACCGAAGGACGAACTGGTGACAGCGAAGCACGACACACCGGTACGCGAGCTGGCGAAGCTGATGGAAGACCGAACCGTCGGCTCCATCGTCATCGCGGACGGTGACAACATCGAGGGCATCGTCACGGACCGCGACATCGCGCTGAAATGCGTCGGCTCGGGCGGCGGCCTCGAAGGAATGACCGCAAAAGACGTGATGACGGAACGACCCTTCACGGTCGACGCCGACATGGGCGTCTTCGACCTGTTCCGCAAGATGCGCGAACACGGCGTCCGGCGTGCGCCGATAACCGACGGTGGGAAACTCACGGGCATCGTCACGATGGACGACCTGCTCGTCTTGCTCCAAGACGAGATGAGCGAACTCACCGAGATTATCCGCGCCGAATCGCCGCCGTACACGCCCGCGTGACCGGCGTCGTCGACAACGCGTGAACTCGACCATCTTTTTGAGCACGTTTGTGCACATAGAAAGGGTTTACAACCTGCGTTCTGACCATACCAGTGAATGACGCTTCCCGACGCGGACCGCGACCTCGTCGTCGCCGAACTCGGCCGCGACCCGACACCGGCCGAGGCGGTGCTCTTCGAGAACCTCTGGAGCGAACACTGTGCCTATCGGTCGTCTCGCCCCCTCCTGTCGGCGTTCGACTCGGAGGGAGACCAGGTCGTCATCGGCCCCGGTGACGACGCCGCTGTCGTCGCACTCGACGACGACACGTACATCACCCTCGGCATCGAGAGCCACAACCACCCCTCGTACGTCGACCCCTACGACGGCGCGGCGACGGGTGTCGGCGGCATCGTCCGCGACACGCTCTCGATGGGCGCGTACCCCATCGCCCTCGCCGACTCCCTGTACTTCGGCGATTTCGACCGCGAGCACTCGCGGTATCTCCTCGACGGCGTCGTCGAGGGAATCGCCGACTACGGGAACGCCATCGGCGTCCCGACGGTGACCGGCGCGACCTCGTTCCACGAAGATTACGAGGGTAATCCTCTCGTCAACGTCGCGTGTGTCGGCCTGCTCTCGGCCGACCGCCTCGTCACCGCCGAAGCACAGAAAGCCGGGAACAAACTCGTCCTCATCGGCAACTCGACCGGCCGCGACGGTCTCGGCGGCGCGTCCTTCGCCAGCGAAGACCTCGCCGAAGACGCCGAAACCGAAGACCGCCCGGCCGTGCAAGTCGGCGACCCCTACACCGAGAAACTCCTCATCGAGTGCAACGAAGCACTGCTCGACGAGGACCTCGTCGAATCCGCCCGCGACCTCGGCGCCGCCGGTCTCGGCGGCGCGTCCTCCGAACTCGTCGCCAAGGGCGGCTTCGGCGCGCACATCGACCTCAACGAGGTCCACCAGCGCGAACCGAACATGAACGCCTTCGAGATTCTGCTCTCGGAGTCCCAAGAGCGCATGTGCTACGAGGTCACCCCCGAGAACGTCGAGCGCGTGCAGGAACTCGCCGACAAGTTCGACCTCGGAAGCGCCGTCATCGGCGAGGTCGCCGACGGCAACTACGTCTGTACCTTCGACGGCGAGACCGTCGTGGACGTGCCGCCGGAGTTCCTCGCCGAAGGCGCGCCGATGAACGACCTCGACGCGACCGAACCCGAACCCGCCGAGCGCGACCTGCCTGAGGCCGACCTCGAAGACGCGTTCGAAGCGGTCGTCGCCGACCCCAACACGGCCTCCAAGCGGTGGGTCTACCGCCAGTACGACCACGAAGTCGGGCTTCGGACGGCGGTCCGACCCGGCGACGACGCCGCGATTCTCGACATCCCCGAAGCGGACACGAAACTCGCCTTCACCGCGGGTGCAGACCCCAACTGGACGAGCGCGGCCCCGTACGAGGGGTCTCGCGCCGTCGCCTTCGAGAACGCGACGAACCTCGCCGCGAAGGGCGCGACACCCCTCGCAACCGTGGACTGCCTGAACGGTGGCAACCCCGAGAAACCCGACGTGTACGGCGGCTTCAAGGGCATCGTTGACGGCCTCGCCGACATGTGCAGTGCGCTCTCGGTCCCGGTCGTCGGTGGCAACGTCTCGCTGTACAACGACTCCGTCTCGGGGCCGATTCCGCCGACGCCAACCCTCGCGATGGTCGGCACGGCAGACGGCCGAACGCCCGGCCTCTCGCTCTCTGGCGACGGCGACCTGTTCGTCGTCGGCACCGCGGGCGACGCGCTCGGCGGTTCGACCTACCTCGAAACCGTCGGCGGCGACGACGCATTCCCCGAACTCCCCGACGCCGAAGACGCCGCGACCGCCGTCGAGACGATTCACACTGTCGCCGCGGACGAATCCACGCTCGCCGTCCACGACGTGAGCCACGGCGGGCTCGCCGTCGCGCTGGCCGAGATGGTCACCGAGGAAGTCGGTGCGGACGTCGCGGTCGAAGACGTGATTTCGCTCTTCGACGAGACGCCCGGCCGCGTCGTGGTCGAGACGACAGACGAAGACGCGCTCCGTGACCTCGCGGGTGACGTGCCCGTCGTCGAACTCGGCACGACGACCGACGACGGCACGCTCACGCTCTCTGTCGGCGGCGAGAAACTCACCTACGAGGCGGGGACGATTGCCGACCTGCGCGACGTGCTGACCCGCGAACTCGACTAAAAAGACGAGAGGGTCGTCTAGGGTTCGAGGACGACCTTTCCGCTGCTCTTTCTGTCTTCGATGTACTGGTGCGCCTCGGCGGCGTCTTCGAGTGCGAACGTCTCGCCGACGATGACGTCGAGTTCGCCGGACGCCAGTAGTTCGGAGAGTTCGGGGACCGCGCCGAGGACCGACTGCGGGCGCTTCTGCATGGCGTTTCCGAGATGGAATCCGATGACGGACTTGTTCTCGAAGAGGAGTCGCGTCGTGTCGGCCTCCGCCACCTCACCCGAGGCGGCACCGTAGGTGACGACGCGGCCGAAGTCCGAGAGCGCGTCGAGGCTGTGTTGGAACGTCTCGCCGCCGACGCCGTCGAGTACGAGGTCGAGCCCCTCGCCGTCTGTCTCGTCGGCGACGACGTCGCGGAAGTCCTCCTCGGTGTACTGAATCGGGTGGTCGAGACCGAGGTCGGTCGCGAGGTCGAGTTTCTCCTCGGTGCTGGCGGTGCCGAACGTCTCTGCGCCCGCGAGGTCCGCGAGTTGGACTGCCGCGGTTCCGACACCTCCGGCGGCCGCGTGAATCAGCACCTGCTCGCCGTCTTCGAGGCCGCCCCACTCGTGGAGGCAGTTGTGGGCCGTGAGGAACTGCACGGGGAAGCCAGCGGCCTCGGCGAACGAGATGGACTCGGGGACGTCGAACAGCGCGTTCGCGGGGGCAGTGACGTACTCGGCGTAGGCCCCGGTTCCGGTCATGGCGACGACGCGCTCGCCGACCTCGCGTTCGACACCTTCACCAACGGCGTCGATGGTTCCCGCGGCCTCCAGCCCCGGCGTGTACGGTGGGGTTGGCCCGTCGCGGTAGTGGCCGCGCCGCTGCATGATGTCGGCGAAGTTAATGCCTGCTGCCTCGACGGCGATTCGAACCTCACCCGGACCGGGGTCGGGCGTCTCGGTCTCACGCACGTCGAGCGTATCGCTTCGTCCGTATTCAGTGACGACGATGGATTTCACGTCACCCGTTGGTCACGGCTCTCATAAAAGCGGAGAGAAAGCGGAAGTTCGTACAAATTGCCGGTTCTACGCGAGGATGAACGGGAGGCCGAACGTGACGGCGACGCCCACGACGAGAACGATGAAGCCGGTCGTAACCTGTCCCATCGTGAAGTCTTGCATCGGGGAGGTGACGCGGCCCTCCTCGCCCGAATGGTGGTCGTCGTGGTCGTGGTCGCCCGAATGATGGTCGTCGCTCATGTTCGAGGCGACGTATTCGCGGTACAAAAACGCACCTAACCGTCGGTGCTGGGTGTCGCTGGCGCGCCCTGAAATCGCCCACTGTAGCGATATGCAAGCAGGCCGCACTCGGCGCACAGACCTAAGTCTCATCCGGCACTCACGTCTCGTATGACTTCGACCCCCGAAGGCGGGGCGCGTCGGTGGTGGAGAGAGGCGGTCGTCTATCAGGTCTATCCGCGGAGTTTCAACGACACCGACGGGGATGGCGTCGGTGACATCCGGGGAATCGTCGAGAAAGCGGACTACCTCGCGGACCTCGGTATCGATTGCGTCTGGCTCAACCCCGTCTACGAGTCGCCCAACGTGGACAACGGCTACGACATCTCCGACTACCGCGCCATCATGGCCGAGTTCGGGACGATGGCCGACTGGGAAGAACTTCGGGATGCGCTCCACGACCGCGGCATTCGGCTCATCATGGACCTCGTCGTCAACCACACCTCCGACGAGCACGCGTGGTTCGTCAACTCTCGCTCGGCGACAGACGCCGACAAGCGAGACTACTACTGGTGGCGCGAAGGCCGCGACCCCGAAGAGACCGACCTCGACCCCGACGACTACGATACCCCTCCCGGCGTGGACGAAGTCCCACCGAACGACTGGGAGTCCTTCTTCGGCGGCCCCGCGTGGGCGTACGACGAGGGCACAGGCGAATGGTATCTGCACCTCTTCGACGAGCGACAACCGGACCTGAACTGGTGGAATGCGGCCGTCCGCGAAGAGGTGTTCGACATGATGCAGTGGTGGCTCGACAAGGGTATCGACGGCTTTCGGATGGACGTCATCAACCTCATCTCCAAACCGGACGGACTGCCGGACACCGACCCGGAACACGACATCCGGACCATCGACCGCGTGACGAACGGCCCGCGAATTCACGACTACCTCGGCGAGATGCGCGACCGCGTCCTCGACGAGGACCTGTTGACAGTCGGTGAGATGGTTGCCGACGAACTCCCAGTCGAACTCGCCAAACGCTACACGACGCCCGGCCCCGACGGAGACGGTCTCTCGATGGTGTTCCACTTCGAGCACATGCTTCTCGACAGAGGCGACCACATCTGGGAGACCGCAGAGTGGACGCTCCCCGACCTGAAGGCCGTCTTCGACCGCTGGCAAGCGGGCCTCGCCGAGGAGGGGTGGAATTCGCTGTACTTCAACAACCACGACCAACCCCGGCAGGTCTCTCGGTTCGGAGATGACGGCGCGTACCGCCGGGAGTCGGCGATGGTGCTCGCGACACTTCTGCACACCCTTCGCGGGACGCCCTACATCTACCAGGGCGAGGAGTTGGGCATGACCAACTATCCCTTCGAATCGCTCGACGAGTTCCGCGACGTGGATACGCTCAACCCCGTCCGCAGAGCCATCGACGGAGGAGTGATATCGGACTTCGACTCGGTGAAAGACGCAGTCTGCACCAACAGCCGCGACAATGCCCGCACGCCGATGCAGTGGGACGACAGCGAGTACGCGGGGTTCACGGCCCCCGATGCCGAGCCGTGGATGCCGGTCAATCCGAACAAGGACGAAATCAACGTCGCCGACGCCCGCGCCGACCCCGAGTCGGTGTGGCACTACTACCGCGACCTCATCTCGCTTCGAAAGGAGCGCGACGTGATTGTTTACGGAGACTACGAGCCCCTCACGCCCGACCACGAGTCGCTGTGGGTGTACACGCGGACGCTCGACACTGAATCCGGAGACGACCCGGACACGGCTACCGGCCGAGACACAAACCGAGACACGAACCAAGACACCATCCTCGTCGTCCTCAACTTCGACAGCAGCGAGACGCGATTCGAACCGCCAGACGAACTCGACGGCCGTCCCGCCGACGTCCTGCTGTCGAACTACGACACGACTGTCGAGGCGGTCGAGTCCGAGACGCTCCGCCCGTGGGAAGCCCGAATATACGACCTCAGCCGCCGGTAGCGCCCCCAGTGCGCTATTCGGCCAGTGAGCGCATCTCGAACTGCTGTTCTTCGACGTTCTCCCCGGCGAGGGACGCCTCCGTAACCGCAGGCTGCGACGCCGCTCCTGGAACGACGCGCAGGTTCGACACGTCGCCGACGACAGTCCGAATCGTCCGGTCGATTCGGTCGCCCGCCTCGGACGGGACGCCCAACGACACCTCGCGGAAGTGACAGTCGTCTGAGTCGCCGAGTTCCGAGACGAGGTCGCTGTCGGGCGACTGCAGTTCGATTCGGAAGCCCCACGGCGTGACGAGGAACGTCCGGCGCTCGTTTTCCGTCACCGACCAGTCGCGGGCCGTCGCGCGCTCGACGACCGCGGACATGTCCTCGACGACGACACCGACGTGGTCGAACGCCAACTTCGGACCGGGTGTGAGTGTCACGTCTGCCGTGCCGCCGCGATTCGTCTGGAGGCGAAGTCGAAAGTCACTCGGCTCGTCTTCCTCGGGAGCCAGCGCGACCGACTCACCCTCGACAGAGCCAAAGCGCGCCGCGGGCGTGATTCCGAACGACGAGAGGGCCGCCGCGGCAGCGTCAACGTCAGGAACGTGATAGTGGAGGTGGAACACCTCGGGTGGATTCATACCTCTGACAACTCGGACACCGACATGAAGCTGGCGCTGCGCGAACTGCCGCCAGCGTCGCCTGCCGTAGCCGAAACCGTGAAGCGACTCATCCGCCAACGATTCGGTAGCGAATGCTCACGAAGCGCATCATACCCTGTATCGACGTCGACCTCGACGAGGACGGCAATCCGGCGGTCTACACCGGTGTCAACTTCGAGGACCTGAAGTACACGGGCGACCCCGTCGAGATGGCAAAACTGTACAACGAGGCCGGTGCCGACGAGTTCGTCTTCCTCGACATCACCGCCTCCGCCGACGGCCGCGAGACGATGCTCGACACCGTCTCGAAGGTCGCCGACGAGGTGTTCATCCCGCTGACCGTCGGCGGCGGCATCCGAACCCGCGACGACATCAAAGAGACGCTCCGCGCCGGTGCCGACAAGGTCTCTATCAACACCGCCGCACTGGAGAACCCCTCGCTCATCGAAGAGGGTGCACGCTCGTTCGGCAGCCAGTGTATCGTTATCTCGGTCGACGCTCGCCGTCGCTACGACGAGGAGGGCGAGTACTACGCCGAAGTCGATGGCGAGTCCTGCTGGTTCGAGTGCACTATCAAAGGCGGCCGCGAGGGTACCGGCGTAGACGTAGTCGAGTGGTCCCGCGAGGCCGAATCGCTCGGCGCGGGCGAGCTCTTTATCAACTCTATCGACACCGACGGCACGAAAGACGGCTACGACATTCCGCTGACGAAGGCCGTCTGCGACAACGTCTCGACGCCAGTCATCGCCTCGTCCGGCTGTGGCGGCCCCGAAGACATGTACGAGGTGTTCACCGACGCAGGTGCCGACGCCGGTCTCGCCGCCTCTATCTTCCACTTCGACGAGTACTCCATCCGCGACGTCAAGGAGTACCTCGACGACCACGACGTTCCGGTCCGGCTGTAAGCAGGGGAGCGCGGCCTTTTTGCCGAAATTCTTCCGGTCGTGCGCTCTCGGTGCAGTCGAAACCAATCTTCACCTCATCGGCGAGCGTACGTCTCGTGTATGACTGACGATTCGTGGCGAACTGCCCTTCTCCAGCACCGCGAGCAGAAAGACCGCTTCCTCGCGGCCGACCAGCACTCGCCGATTCCGCCCGACCAGCGCAAGTATTTCGATGGTCTCGACTACTTCGACCCGGACCCGGCCCTTCGGTTCGAACTCACCCTCGAACAGTACGACGACCCCGAGACCATCACCATCGGAACGACGACCGACGGCGAGCGCGACTACCTCGTCTGGGGGACGTTCGAATTCGAAATCGACGGGGCGGCGTACTCTCTCGACGCCTATCGTACGACGCCCGAAGAAGACCGCCTCTGGGTGCCCTTCCGCGACGAGACGAACACCGAAGAGACCTACGGCGCGGGCCGGTATCTCGACCTCGAAGCGGCCGACCGCACCGACGACGGGCGGTGGGTGCTCGACTTCAACTACGCGTACAATCCCTTCTGTGCCTACTCACCGCAGTACGAGTGCCCGCTCGTGCCCATGGAAAACTGGCTCGAAATGCGTATCGAAGCCGGGGAGATGGACTACGAGGGACCGGAGAGCAGTGGCGGGAGTCGCGCACACGGTCACGGTCACAGGCACGAACACGAACACAGCCACGACCACGAACACACAGACTGAGCACCCCGCGACGCTCTTGATGACTGCACCAGTAGCTCACGAGTCGAGTGTGAAAGGGAGAATCCGGGCGTGCGCTTAGATTGCGGCTTCGTAGGCTTCCGTGAAGGCGTCGGCGGTGTGCTGAACGCCAGCGGCGGCCTCGGCGAGCGCGTCGAGCGGGTCGACGCCAGATTCGGTCTTAATCGAGAGGACAGGGTCGGTCTGTCCACCGGACTGTTCGGGGTTCACGTCGTAGGTCGCCGCCGTGACACCGTCGGTTTCGAGGAGTTCACCCTTCAGCACGTTCATGAAGGTGTGGTCCTCGCCACCGATTTCGATGCGGAGTTCCTCGTCGGTCTTGTCGATGACCCGCAGTTCCATGGCTCTCCGTTCCCTCCAGCGGCGTTTTAACGTTTCGTCTCGGGTACAGCGACCAGCTCCGACGCCTCGGCGTCAGCATCGGCGAGCGCGTACTCGGTCCCGTCCTGCTCGACGACGCCCGCTTCGACCAGGTGGTCGAGGTGTGCGAACGCCTCGCCGGGGCCGTGGAGGATGTGGATGTTCGAGAGGTCGCCGAAGAGGTGCGCACTGACGGTCCACGCGTCCGCGGGGCCGTGTTCGTCGAGCACCGAGAGGACGCGCTCGGTGCGCTCGCGGTGGTGGTCCGCGATGACACGCGCTCTCCCCGCGGGGTCGTCGATAACGTCGCGGTGGCCCGGCCACGCCCGAGCGAAGTCGAGGTCGACGAGGCGGTCGAGACTGTCGAGATACGTCGCGAGCGGGCGGTCGACACGAAGGTCCGCACCGCCGACGTTCGGCGTGTACTTCGGCAGAATCGCGTCGCCGACGAACGCCTCGCGCCCTTCGTCACCATCGAACGCGTAGGCGCTCAACCCGGCGGCGTGACCGGGGAGGTGGACGACTTCGAGTTCGTCGTCTCCGGCGGCGATTCGGTCGCCGTCCGTGACAGGCGTCACATCTACCGTGTCGCCGCGGAGTTCCTCGTGGCCGCCGAGGAACGTCGTCAGCTCGTCGAGTGGCTCTTCTGGAATGCCCCACTCCTCGAATCGACGTTCGCTGATGCGCCGCTCCTCGGCGAGAGCGTCCTCGTCACCGGCGACGAGCGCAGCGTCGTCTTCGTGTACGTACACGTCAGCGTCGCTCTCCGCTTGGATTTCACCTGCAAGTCCGGTGTGGTCGGCGTGCCAGTGCGTCAGGACGATTGCGTCGATGTCGGCGACGTCGTAGCCGAGCGCGTCGAGGCCGTCGTGGAGGTCCTGTCGAACTGCATCGGTCGCGACGCCGACGTCGACGAGCGTCGGTCTGTCACCCGGAATGAGATAGGCGTTGTTCCGCCCTTCGAAGACGGTGTTACCAAGCGGGATACGTTCCATACCGCTTCCTTGCCGTCAGTGTTCATGATTTTTCCGAACGAATTCGATGCCGACCGACTCGGCCAATCGCCCGGTACATTCAAAAGCCGCCGTCGCATCGAATCGCACGTCGAATGCCGGTGGACTTCTACGAACTCCTCGGCGTCGAACGCGACGCCGAGACGGGGGAAATCAAGCAGGCGTTCCGTCAGAAGGCGCGGGAGTACCATCCCGACGTCAACGACGACGAACGAGCGACAGCGCAGTTCACCGTCGTCCGGAAGGCCTACGAAGTCCTCACCGACGACGCCGAACGCGCCGACTACGACCGGATGGGACACACGAAGTACGTCAACAAGCGGCTCGACGGACTGACGAAGTTCAAGTTCCCCGGTCGCGCCGGCGACGATGGGTCGGCCTCCTCGTCGTCGCAGTCGAGTTCCTCGTCGTCGCAGTCCTCACAGTCGTCTCGGAGTGGGTCGTCTACATCTCGGTCCACCGGGTCCAGTCGAACGTCTTCGTCGGGGTCGCGCGGGTCTCGGCGGTCGTCGAACCGGTCGTCGAGTTCGTCGTCGTCCAATCGGACATCCTCGTCGCGGTCTCGTTCGTCAAGTTCGTCGAGTTCGTCGCGGTCCTCTCGGTCGAGTCGAAGCTCTAGCCGGTCTTCGACGGCCTCGTCGTCGAATTCGTCTGGCTCCAGTCGTCGGTCGTCGCGGTCCTCGCGTTCTTCGGGGTCGTCCCGAACGGGGTCGTCTCGCAGGAGCCAGCGCTCCAGTGGCAGTTCGTCACAGGGAGGTACCACAGGGACCAGTCGTCGATTCGGGGGCGACGAGCCGTCGTCGACCACGTCGTCAGATAACACGAACCCGCTGTGGTACGGGTGGGGGCTCTCGCTTCTCGTCTTGGTGTCGTACCTCGGAAGCCTCGGATGGTACGTCGCGCGCGAGGGGATGGCCCTCGTGGCGATGCTCACCTCGCTCGATACTGCCGCCCCGGCCGCGACGCTCTTGGCGACATCGCCCCTTTCGTTCCCGAGTGTCGCTGCGCTTCAGACGACCGCTGTCACGTCGCCGACGATGCTGGCCGTGCCGGTGACTGCTATCGTCCTCCTAGTTTCGCTTTTCGCGGTCGTCAAGCGGTTCGGCCACGCCTGGGCGACGTGGCTCTACGTGGTCGCGGCGGCGGTCCCGATTGGCATCGTCGCCGCGGCGATGCTCGGCGTTCCACGCCCCGTCGCGGTCGACCTCCTCGGACTCGCGGTCTGTCCGGTCGTCGGGGCCGGTGGGTTCGTCGTCGACGTGGGGCGCTATCTCTGGGCGTCGCGGTAGCGGACCGCGGTCACGACGCAGGAGCGTCGATTCGAGGGTTCTGCGGAGACACGATTTTACAGTCAGCGACCGTTGCGGGCGTATGACCACGCTCGGCGGCAGCGTCCACCGATTTCGCCTCAGAGGAGTGAACGCGTACCTTGTCGAGGACGGGGACGAACACGTCCTCATCGACGCCGGGACGCCGTGGGACCGCGACCGAATATTCCGCGGACTGTCACTCGCCGGGTTCGACCCGAGCGACATCGACTCCGTCCTTCTGACGCACTACGACCCTGACCACGTCGGAACACTGGGTGCACTCGGTCTCCGCGACTCGGTCCGAATTCACGCCGCCGAACCGGACGCGTCCTACGTGACTGGTGACGCGAAACCCTCGTTTGCGTCTCACAAAGGCGCATTTCATCGTCTCGTTGGGCCCTTCCTTCGCCGCCCGACGAATTCCGTCGAGACCATCGACGACGGCGACGAAATCGGCGGGTTCGTCGTGTACCGAACGCCGGGACACACCGGCGGCCACACTGCATTCGTCCACGAGGAACTCGGCGTCGCGTTCGTCGGTGACATGGTCCGCGAGTCCGGCGGGAAACTCGTTCCCTCGCCGTGGCTACTCACCGCCGACACCGGCGCGAATCGCGCCAGCATCCGCGACTTCGCCGAGCGGTGTCCCCCGGTCGATGTCGTGGCGATGGGTCACGGAACCCCAATCGAAGAACACGGGTTTGGCGCGCTGAAACGCGTCGCCGACCGCGTTTGAACGCTCAATCCGGTACTAATTTCAATGACTCAACCCGTCGGATAGAGCATGCGAAAGCCCTCCAGGCGGTCGTTTCTCACAGGCGGTGCCACGCTCGGACTCGCGTCACTCGCAGGGTGTACTGCGCCCAGTATCGAGACGCGCGAAGCGGAGACACGCGTCGTCTCCCCGGACGGGTTCGAATCGCTCGAAGTGCGAAATCGAAACGGAACCGTCACCATCGAACCGTGGGAGCAGAACGACGTCGAAGTACGGGTCGTCAAACGCGGATTCGTCACGGAAGACCTCGACTCGGTTCGCGTCGATATCGGCGGTGACGAGTCGCTGACAGTGGAGCGAGTCGTCCGCGGCGACGACCCCGAGCCTGTCGTCGTCGAACTCGAAATCCGTGTTCCGTCGGCGTTTCCCGTGTCTCACGCGTCGACGTCGAACGGCTCTGTCGACGTCCGCCGGACCGCGGGCGACCTCGAAGTCCAGACGACAAACGGCGACATCGACGTGCAGCGCGTCGACGGATTCGTCGATGCGACAGCCAGCAACGGGAGTGTCTCGGCTCGCGGCGTCGCCGGCCTCGACGGAGTACGGACGACAAACGGGTCGATAACGGTCGACGTGTTCTCGATTCGCAGCGATACGAGCATCGAGACGTCGAACGGGGAGATAGACGCCGCGCTCGCGAGCGACCTGGACGCCGAACTCGTCGCCCAAACGTCGACCGAGTCTATCGACGTGAGTGGACTCTCGCTGGCCGATGCCAGCATCTCCAGAACACACGTCGATGGGACGCTCGGAGACGGTGGGCCGACGCTCACAGTGTTGACGAGCAACGGGCGTATCGAGCTATCGCTCTTAGGAGAGTAAAGAGCGGGGACCGCGGCCGAGCGCAGGTCCCCGGACTGACCAAGCCACTGCGAGGAGCACCAATCTCACAGTTGCCTGACGCGCCCGGCGGAGTTACTCGAACCACGCGCGTCAACTGCACATTTGACACTGGTTGTAAAAAGTCCTTTGTTTCCGCCAATTAGAACCATGGCATCCAGAAGCACTGTCTAAATGTGCCATTATGTGACCCATTTAGCCCAAATCACTGAACATCTAACAACCATCATGGTTCTTACTGGACGAACAGAAGGTAGAATCGTGATGATTTCTAAAAATCGTACGACCAAGCCCCGAATGCGGCAAAAATAGAGGTTATCTGACCAGGTACGGGTCGGAACCGGGGATGAATCGACCGAGGTCAGATTCGCGGCGGAAGTCGGTCGATTGGAGCGTCACCAAACCGGTCACGAGTTCGTCGTCGTCGCCGTCGTCCCACTCGATTGGGTCTTTGATTGGGACGATGAGGAAACCGCTTCCGCGGAGTTCCGTTCCGTGGAGTGCGTCCATGTCGATGTCGGTCTTCCAGGCGACCGCGGAGTAATTCTCCAGGACCTGTTTGGTCGCGACGGCACCCACCGGTAAGAGGACGTGTGCGGCGATAGCGCGGAGTTCGGCGTCGAAGAACCGCTCCATGTCGGTGTAGTCGGCTTTCGTCGGTTGGCCGTCGGGGACGCACATGTGGAGATACGAAAAGAACGTGGCGTCCACCGTCGGTTCGTCGCCCGTCGCGTCGAGAAGTCCCGCCTCGTGAAGTGCCGATTGGAGGCGTTTTCCCGCCTCGTCCGTGAACGGGACGCCGGTTTCGACGCCCCCGTGGACACCGGGGTGGTCGCCGATGACGTGAAAGTCGGCGTTCGCGTCACCGTATCCTGGGACGAACTGGTCACACGACGGTCGCATGTCGAACGGGTTACGTGTGCGATCGGTTACGTTCCTCACGCTGTCCTCTGTGCATGCAATCGATAAAGAAGACGTGGTTTACCGCCCGTTTTGACACGAACGAGTGTAATTGTCGTTACCTAGAGTTCGACCCCAGAGGGGATGAGACTCTGGCCGCGAAGCAGGTTTCCATCCACGTCGTAGACCAAGAAGGTGGACTTCTCGAACGTCTCGAAGTGGTCGCCCTCGATTGCGACGTCGACACGGTATCGACCGTCGTCGCCGTCGGAGGTTCGGCCGTACTCGCGCGCAGCACCGATAAACTGGAGTACGTCCTCTGCAGGTGCGTTGAGTTCCATCACGTAATCCCCGGTCACCCGGTTCGTGACGCTCACGACCCCTGTCGTCTCCGGGTCGTCGACGGGTCCCTGCAAGCGCAGTGTGGCGTCGAGTTCCTCGGCAGCGAGAAGTTCACCGTCAGGGCCTACGAACCGCTCTCGGAGTTCCTCGGCGGGGCCGTAGAAGTCGATAGAAACCGTCGGTTGGAGAGGGGGCTCGTCTTCCCCGTACCAATCGACGTCACGGACGTCGAGTTCGAAGTAGTCACGCCGCATTCCGTACCTCTCGTTATATTGCGCCACGTATTAACGTGACGCCATTTGCGTGTCGGGCTTTTAACGTGAGTATCGAGTGACTGCGGCGTCCCCGACGACGCGGTGTCGTCGTCACCACTGTCGGTAGCTTTTACCCATCGGCACGTGGCCATTCGGTATGGTCTGGGTCCGTTCCGAACACGCGGGTGCCCTTTCGGTCGTCGCGACGTGGCTCTGCGCACTCCTCCCGTGGAATCTGATGTACTCTCCGAATATCGCTGACGGAAGTCTGCTTTTCGTCCGGTTTCCGTTCTTTCAGGTCCGATTCGCGTGGGGAATCGACGTGGCCCAACGAATCGCCCTGTCGGACCCGCTGTCCGCCGTGGCGTTTCAAGCCGGGCAGCCCATCGCCGTCGGCTATAAAGCGTGGTCGGTCGGTGCCGCGGTGATGGCGATTGCAGTCCTCTTTTCGGTCGTGTACTACACCCAAGAAGAGCGCGTCGAGGACGGGCCTGTCGACCCGGTTCGAGTGCTTGGAGGGCTTCTCGGCCTCGCGGGAGTGGTTCTCGCCGCCTCGACGTATCTCCTCGCTACCCGCGGGTTCCCCGGAATTCCGGTCCCGCTCGGCGTGGTTCTCCTCTTCGTCTTCGCTGGTGTCCTCCTGACTGTGGAGCGAGCCTGACAGTGGACGGCGGGGACTATTTAAGTTCTGACCGACCATACCACCCAACCGACTGATTCGGGTGACGATGCAACGAGATACTGCGAACGACGCGGGACAGCCTATCGAGACCCCTCCCGAACGGGGTATTTTCCGTCTCCTCCGCGACGGCGACTTCGATGCGGCCGCGGCCGAGACCGAGCGCCTCCTCCGGCGCACCGCAGAGATGCTTCGCGGGTCACAGGTCGACGTCCGGCCGTTGAATCCGGACGACACTCCCCTCGGGTCGTTCGACGTGCCGGCCAACCACGAGGAAATCGACCGTTACTGGGTGAACGCTCCGTTCGCGTACGTGGTCATCACTTACGATACGGACGCGACCGCACACGAGTACCACGTGGTCGAACCCGACCTCGGCACGTTCGAAGCCGAACTCCTCCAACGCGTCCGCACGGACATCCGCGACCCGCTGTTGTATCGTCAGAACGCCGACCCCACACAAGAGAGCGCCCTGATTTCGGAGCTCACGACGCTGCTGGAGCAGTACGGGCTGGAACTCGACATGAACTCGTTTTACACGCTCCTGTACTACCTTCGGCGCGACTTCCACGGGTACGGTCGCCTCGACCCCTTGATGCACGACCCACACATCGAGGACATCTCCTGTGACGGGTACGACCTCCCGCTTTTCGTCTACCACGACGACTACACCGACATCGTGACGAGCGTCGTCTTCGAGAAGGAGGAACTCGACAACTTCGTCATCCGACTCGCCCAACGGTCTGGTCGTCACATCAGCGTCGGCGACCCGGTACTCGGCACGACGCTTCCGAACGGTGCCCGCGCCGAACTCGCACTCGGCGAAGAGGTGACTCCACGCGGGTCGGCGTTCACCATCCGGATGTACGCCGAAGAGCCGTTTACGCCCATCGACCTCGTCGAATACGGGACGTTCTCTATCGAGCAGATGGCGTACCTGTGGCTCTGTATCGAGAACAACAAGAGCCTCATCTTCGCTGGCGGGACCGCGTCCGGGAAGACCACCTCGATGAACGCGGTGTCGATGTTCGTGCCTCCGCGGTCGAAGGTCCTCTCTATCGAGGACACCCGCGAACTGGCACTCTACCACGACAACTGGCTGTCGTCGGTCACGCGCGACCGCATCCACGAGGGGACCGACATCACGATGTACGACCTGTTGCGGTCGGCGCTCCGCCATCGCCCCGAGTACATCATCGTGGGAGAGGTTCGCGGGAACGAGGCCGTGACGCTCTTTCAGGCGATGAACACGGGCCACACGACGTTCTCGACGATGCACGCAGACAGTATCGAGACGGTCATCAACCGACTGGAAAACGAGCCAATCAACGTCCCGCGTGCGATGGTCCAGTCGCTCGACCTACTGTGTGTCCAGACGCTCACCCGCCTCGACGGGGAGCGTGTGCGCCGGTCGAAGGCTATCGGCGAAATCGGGACCATCGACCAACGAACTGGCGAACTCGACTACTCGGCGGCGTTCTCGTGGGACCCCGAAGACGACTCCTTCGACCAAAACGACAGTTCGCTTCTCGACCAGATTCAACGCGAAAACGGGTGGTCGCGGACGGAACTCCGACGCGAACTCCGACAGCGCGAGCGCTTCCTCCAGTACCTGCTCGACAAAGACGTCTCGGACTACCGGCGCTTTACCGCCCTCATCAACGAGTACTACGCCGACTCGGGCGACGTGATGAAGCGCGTCGAGGCCGACGAGGACTTTTCGGACGCGGGCGTGGGGCTTTGAGATGGACTTCGGCCTGTACTACCTCCCGCTGGTCGCCGCGGTGCTTCTCGTCTTACCGGTCGTCCTCGCCCCGGTAAGCCGCCGCGCCGACTTGCTCGTCTCGCAGGTCGCACTCCCACTCTTCGGCTTCTACGTCGCAAACGAGAACCCACGGCGGCGCATGCAGCGCTGGCGACTCCGCGCTGCCCACGTCGACGTGACCCACCGCGTCTATGCGTCCCGAACGCTCCTCATGGCCGCGGTCTTCGGTATCGCCGGGAGCATCTTCGGCGTCTACGCTGCGGGAGGGGTGCTTCAGGCGCTCTCGGTCTCGGGCGAGGCGATTCGGACGGGCCTTCCGCCGGCGCTACAGTTCCTCGGGAACCTCACGACGCTCGACGAACTCTCGCTTCGCGACCTGTTCGTCCTCTTGTTGTTCTCCAGTGCGACGATTGGCGCTCTCCTCTCGCTCGGCGTGTACTGGATTCGGTGGTACTACCTCACCGAGCGGACGAAGACCCGCTCGACCGAAATCGAGGCGACGATGCCGCGAACGGTCGCGTTCATCTTCGCGCTGTCGCGCTCGGGGATGCCGTTTCCGCAGGTGCTCGAAACGCTCGCGCGGAACGAAGCCGTGTACGGAGAAGCCGCACGTGAGGTCGCAATCGTCGTCCGCGACATGGAGGGGTTCGGAACCGACGTGCTCACCGCGTTGCAGACGATGTCCGAGCGAACGCCGAGCCCGAGTCTCGAAGAGTTCGCGGAGAACCTCGCGAGCGTCCTCGGAAGCGGTCGGAACCTCTCGTCGTTCCTCCACGAGCAGTACGAGCGATTCGAAGCGGAAGCGGAGGCACAGCAACAACAGTACCTCGAACTCCTCTCGACGTTCGCCGAGGTGTACGTCACCGTCCTCGTCGCCGGCCCGCTGTTTTTCATCACCGTCCTCGTCGTCATCGGCCTCGTCCTCGCGGAGACGCTCACGTTCATCAGATTCGTCGGCTACGTCGGCATCCCGCTGGCGAGTTTCGGCTTCGTCGTCTACATCGACAGCGTCACCCAATCACTTCGCGGAACGGTCTCGAACGACGGCGAGAGTACCGCAGGCGACTCGGTGCTGAGTGCAGGCGGGGTGCAGGCGGGCCAACAACACTCGGTGACTGACGGCGGAGAATCGACGACGGTGCAGCGAAATCGAGAGCTACTCGCAGCCTACGACCGCCTGTACTGGGTCCGAAAGTGGCTCAATCGCCCGCTGGAAACGCTCAGTCGCTACCCCGCCGCGACGCTGGTGGTGACTGCCCCGCTCGGTATCGCCTGGGTCGTCTTCCAGTCGAACGTCGCACCCGGCATGCCGCCCGCCGATATCGTCGCTGCGGTCGACCGCCACGTGGTCGAAGCGACCATCGTCGCGCTGCTCGTCATCGCGGGCGTCCACGAGGTTCGAAAACGCCGGATTCGGGCTATCGAGCGGAGTATGCCCGACTTTCTCGACCGGCTCGCCAGCGTCAACGAGGCGGGACTGACGATTATTCAGAGCCTCCGTCGCGTGTCGTCGTCCGACCTCGGACCACTCGGCGAAGAGATTTCGCGCACCGTCCGCGACATCGACTGGGGCGCAGACGCCCGGACGGCACTCCATCGGATGGACCAGCGGACGCAGAGTCCGATGGTCTCGCGCTCCGTCACGCTCATCACGAACGCCATGCGCGCGAGCGGCGACCTCGCGCCCGTGCTCCGAATCGCGGCCGACGAGGCACAGGACAGTCGCCGTCTCGCCCGCGAACGCCGACAGGAGATGGTCACCTACCTCATCGTCATCTACATCTCGTTTTTCGTCTTCCTCGGCATCGTCGTCGCTCTGACGGTCTCGTTCATCCCTGCGGTCGAGCAGGCGAGCGCCGGTAACGTCGGGGCTGGCGAGGTTGCCGGCGTCTCGTCGGGGGCGTTCTCCGGTCTCCGTGACGTGGACACGACCGCCTACACTGTCCTGTTCTACCACCTCTCGGTGATTCAGGGCCTCTGTTCCGGCCTCATCGCGGGCCAGCTGGGCGAAGGGCAGGTCGCCGACGGCATCAAACACGCGGCGGTCCTGTTGATATTCACCTACGCCGTCTTCCTCTTCATCTGACTGCACGACCGGGAGGCGGTGTCGTGGTGCGGGTGGCGTGGTGCGGCGTGTTCACACTCCGTCCGACTGTGACACCGGCGGCGACCCGTGCGGTCTTTGTCGTGGTGTCTCCATCGACCGACATGGACGAATCCCGAGCGGCGGTTCGCGAGACGTACGACCGCATCGCATCGCACTTCGCGTCCACGCGCGAGTATCCGTGGCCCGAAGTGGAGTCGTTCGTCACCGAGTCGACGGCGGACTCGCCTGCAACCCGCGCGCTCGACCTCGGGTGTGGAAACGGGCGACACGTCGAACTACTCTCCTCGCACGCGACCGACGTGGTCGGACTGGACGTGAGTCGGGGCTTACTGCTCGAAGCGACCTCGCGGGCGAGCGAGCGAGACTTCGAGGCGCGACTCGTGCAGGGAGACGCGGCGCGCCTCCCCTTTTCCGACGACGCCTTCGACTTGGCCGTCTACGTGGCGACGCTTCACCACCTCGCCCCCCGAGAGACTCGCGTCGAGAGCCTGAACGAACTCGCGCGCGTCCTCGATTCGGACGGGCGAGCGGTCGTCAGCGCGTGGAGCACCGCCCACGACACCTTCGACCGGGAGGACGGCTTCGACACCGAAGTGGACTGGACGCTCCCCGGTGGCGAGACTGTCCCCCGCTTTTACCACATCTACGCGCCCGACGAGTTCGACGAAGACCTCGCCGCGAGCGACCTGTCCGTCGTCGAATCGCGGGTTTCGAGCGGGAACTGTTACGCCGTCGTCTCCGGGTTGTAAGCGGCGGTCGTTTCGATTACCACGACTGTTGGTAACACGAGGCGAGTGGATACTGCGAGCGCACAGGAGGTGTGGGCTTAAGACGGGTGCGACAAATCAGATTGTATGACCGAAGCCGACGAACGACAGGAGTACGAGGTTGTCGTCGTAGGTGGCGGCCCTGCCGGGTTGCAAACTGCGCTCTACACGACGCGACTGGGACACGACACCGCACTCGTCGACCGCGGTGGCGGCCGCGCGGCGATGATGCTCGACACCCACAACGTCATCGGCGTCACCGAGGACGTCTCTGGAAACGAGTTTCTCGAAACCGCCCGGTCCCAACTCGAAGACTACGGGACCGACATCCACCGCGACTTCGTGACCGAGGCCGAGCAGTTGGACGACGGCCGATTCCGTCTCGTCGCTAACGACGGTGCGTTCGTCGCCGAGCGCGTCGTTCTCGGCGTCGGATTCAACGACAAACGCCCCGAACCACCACTTCCGAGAACCGGCAAGGGACTGCACTACTGTCTCCACTGTGACGCCTACATGTTCGTCGACGAGTCGGTGTACGTCATGGGCCACTCTGACTCCGCGGCCTACGTGGCGATGATTATGCTCAACTTCACTGACGACGTCGACATCCTCCTTCGCGGTGAGGAGCCGTCGTGGTCCGACGAGACGGACGAACTCGTGCGCGCACACCCCGTCGATATCGTCTCCGAGGAGATTTCGGGCATGAACAAGCGCGACGACGGCTGGCTGGAGAGCTTCGAGTTCGAAGACGGGAGCGTCCGCGAGTACAAGGGCGGCTTCGCGATGTACGGCTCGGAGTACAACACGGCGCTCTTCGAACAACTCGGCGTGGAACTGAACGACGACGAGACGGTGCCGGTCGACGACCACGGCCGGACGAACGTCGAGGGCGTCTTCGCCGTCGGCGACATCACACCCGGGCACAACCAGATTCCCGTCGCAATGGGGAAGGGAGCAAAAGCCGGTATCGCCATCCACATGGAACTCCGCGAGTTCCCGAAGAGCCTCGACGAGATTCGCGCCGAGGGCGCTGTCGGCGAGGCGGACGTGCCCGGCATCTCGCCGGAGTTGCTGGCGAAAGCAAAGCAGTTCAACACCTCCCACGCTGACGACTAACACGGTTTATCCGGGTTATTGACCCCGTAATTCGGCGAAATCCAAGGAAATTCGGGGTTCGTAAATACTCCCCTCAAGTTCTTGGAGCAACTACTGTCTGTTACGATGAACACTCACAGATTTGCGACTGTTCTCGTCGCACTCCTGGTCCTCTTGGCCGGGTGTGCAGGCGGGAGTGGAACACTGACTGATGCGCCGTCTGGTTCCGACAGTGACGGGACCGCTTCTGGAGACCAAGCCACCCAGACGGGGACACTGAACTTCTACGTGAGCGACGAGCAGAACGCAATCGCCGACTTCGAACACCTCAACGTCACCATCGAGCGCGTGACGTTGATGAAGGCGAACAGCGACTCGGATGGTGACTCCGAAGACGCCGATGCAGAGGCCGATGCCGAAGCAGAATCGGAGGCCGAAGCTGAAGCACAAGGCGAATCTGACGAGGAGTCTGGCGAGGACGCGAACACCACCGCGAACGACTCGTCGACGATGACGGCCACTGGAACGGCCGTCGTGACGGCCAATGGCTCGGCGAACGCCTCAGCGGACGCTGACGCCGATATCGAGGCTGAGGCCGAAGCTGAAGCAGAAGACGACGACGCGGAAGACGATAAAGCAGCAGACGACGACGCAGGTGACGGTGGGAAAGTCACCTACGAGGTCGACAACGTGACCGTGGACCTGACCCAACTGCAGGGCGACAAGGCATCGCTCGTGGGTAGCTACGACGTGCCCGAAGGCAACTACACGAAGGTGTTCGTCCACGTGGGCGAGGTCAACGGGACGCTCAAGACGGGCGAGCAGGTGAACGTCAAGCTTCCGAGCAACAAGCTCCACCTCAACTCGAACTTCGAAGTCGGCAACGGTGAGGACGTGGACTTCGTCTTCGACATCACCGCGTTCAAGGCTGGCAACAGTGGGAAGTACATCCTCAAGCCCGTCATCAGCGAGTCCGGGACGAACGTCCCCATCGAGGACGTCGGCGCAGATGCGGCCGAATCCGAAGGCGAGCGCGAATCTGAAGACGAGTCCTCGGACGCCGCATTAACCGCGAGTTTCGATGGCAACGTCACAGTCGGTGAGAACGCGACGCTCGTGGTCTCCCAGAACGGAACGCCCGTCGAGAACGCCACTGTCAGCGTGAACGGCGAAGATGCTGGGACGACAGACGCCGACGGGGAACTCGTGGTCACCATTCCCGACGACGACGACGAGGTGACGGTGAAAGTGACTGACGGCGACGCCGAAGCCGAGTTGGAGTACGAATTTGGCGAAGACGACGAGAAGAAGCCCGATAACCCCGGAAAATCGGGAGACACGGACGCCTGACGAAAAAGGTAACATCCTTATTGGGGCGTCGAGAATGAAGGAATAGACGTTGCCTCAGAGCGCCGGTGTCTCGGCCGACCGAAGGTCGGTCGAGGCTCGGCGCGAACGAGTGTAACGAGTGAGCGCCGGTGGTCTAGTGGCAGGACCTGAGCCTTCCAAGCTCATGGCCCGGGTTCAAATCCCGGCCGGCGCATTCTACGACGAACCAACCCTGCGAGAGACCTCTGTGTCTCTCGCTCTGTGAGGAGTGAATGCGGACAGAGGGATTTGAATCAGGGAGCAAATCTTTGATTTGCGACCGAGGTTCAAATCCCGGTGAGGCAAAGCCTCACCGACGTACCACTCGTTTTACTCGCGGGGCTCCCGGCCGGCAAACGACCGTAGGGGAGTGCGCCGTCCGATATCCCGCTCGCATACGCTCGCGGGACTCCCGGTGAGGCCTCGCCTCACCGACCTTCGCAAACCTTCGGTTTGCTCAGTCCCGGCCGGCGCACGTTCTGAACGAAACCAAACGAGGAGTCGTCAGACGCCGAGCTCACAACTGAAGCAACGAGCGAAGCCGGGTGAGCAACCCGCCTTGCAGCTCGAAGACCTGCTCCATCTCGGCTTCGGACAGTTCGAAGTCGAAGATGTCGATGTTCTCCGCCAAGTGGCGCTCCTGAGACGCTTTGGGAATTGCAGCGACGTACTCCTGTTGGACGAGCCACCGCAGGGCGACTTGCGCTGGCGTCTTTCCGTGGCGAGTCCCAATCTCTTGGAGCATCTCGTCCGATAGCCCGGACCCCAGATTCAACGGGCTGTACGCCGTCAGCAACACGTCGTTTTCGATGCAGAACTCCAAGAGACTGCCCTGACTCTTGAACGGGTGGTACTCGACCTGGTTGGTGAGTATCGGAGTTTCGGACGCCTCCATCGCCTCCTGTAACTGGCTCACCGAGAAGTTACTGACGCCGATGTGGTTCACCGCTCCCTGGTCTTGCAGTTCGTTCATCGCCCGCACCGACTCACTGACGGGGACCGACCGACTCGGGGCGTGAATCAACAGCAGGTCCACGTACTCCATTTGAAGTCGGTCGAGACTCTCGGCGAAGGAATCCAGCACGTCGTCGTATCGGAGGTTCCCCCGAAGAAGCTTCGTGACCAAGAAGACCTCGTCGCGGTCGACGCTCGACTGAGCCACGGCGTCGCCGACCGCATCCTCGTTTTTGTACATCTGCGCAGTGTCGATGTGTCGATACCCCAGTTCCAACCCGGTCATCACCGCCTGCCGACACTCGTCACCCCTCATGCGGGCGGTTCCGAGCCCCAACGCCGGAACTGCCACCCCGTGCACCGAAACGGACTCCATAGGCTGTACTTCGCGTCAAGAATGCAAGAAGATGCTGCCGGTGCAGTAAGAGCTGGGTGGATTCCGAGTAAGCCATTTCTAATATCTTGTCACTCTACTAACTTTTTGAGAGACACATCACTCGAAACTCCCGCATACAGAGTCGTACATAGCAATACGGACGACTAACGTCGCAATCGGCCGTCATCTTTTTCTTAAATTATCGAACAGGAACGAACGCAGTGGAATCACGTTCCGATACCCTTCGAACCATACTCACAGTAGCAGTACTGCTTCTCGTGGCTACGACGTCGCCTGCGGCCGCCCTGACCGCAGCCCCGGCCGGTACGAACGCCGGTCCCACCGCTCCGGCGGACGTCGATACGAACGCGACCACGAACGCAACGAACGCGACGACACTCACGGTGTTGACGTACAACGACGTGCAGACCGCCGCGTCGAACCCGACGCGGATGGGTCGGCTGGTCGGCGTCGTCAACGACCGGCGGCAGGCACACGATAACCCGACCGTCGTCGTCGGTGGCGGCGACCAGGTGAGTCCGAGTTCCTTCTCGCCGACGAGTCAGTGGCGCGTCCCCGTGGACGTGCTCAACACACTCGGACCGGACGCGGAAGTCGTCGGTAATCACGACCTCGACTACGGCTTCGGCGCGGTCGAGAACTACAGCGCCGCCTCCGAGTTCCCGTGGTTGGTCGCGAACGTCGTCCACGAGGACGGTAGCGGCATCCCGGGAACGAAGAACTACACCATCGTCGAGCGTGACGGCGTCCGAGTCGGCATCGTCGGTCTGGTCGACGACGCCATCAAGTCGAAGACGGCAGTCGACTTCGACGAACAGGGATACCGCGTCGCCGACTTCTCCCGCGTCGGGAGTCGCGTTGCGACGAAGCTCAAAGACGAGAAGGACGTCGATGTCGTGGTCGCAGCGGCCCACATCGGTGTTCCCGAGTCCAAGGAACTCGCTCGCAACACCGACAACATCGACCTCATCGTCACCGGTGACGACGAAGTCGCCTACGCTCCGAAGACCGTCGACGGAACCACTATCGTCGAGGCCGAGGCCCGCGGCGCATACGTCGGCGAGGTCAACCTCTCTGTGACCGACGACGGCGTCTCGCTCGCGAGCGGGCGACTCGTCACGGTCGACGAGAATTCGTCGGTGAACCAGACCGCCGAGACAATCGTCTCCGACGCGCGGTCGTCACAGCTGGGTGAAGTCGTCGGTCGGACCAACACGACCCTCGACTCGCGGTTCGCGTCCAACTACAAAGACGAGACCGCGTGGGGCAACCTCATCACCGACGCCTTCCGCGACCAGACCGGGTCGGACGTCGCGGTGACGAACGCCGGTGGAATCCGCGGCGACTTCGTCATCGACCGCGGAAACGTCACCTACGACGACGTCTACACCTCGCTCCCGTTCGGGAACTACCTCGTCACCAAGCGAATGACCGGTGAGCAACTGCGGGAACTCCTCGCGAGTCAAGTCTCGACCACGGACGACAACTACGGCGCACAGGCACAACTGCAGGTAAGCGGCGTCTCCTACGAGTACGTCCCGTCCGAAAACGCCAGTCCGGTCGTCCGAGACGTGTACGTGAACGGCGAGCAACTCGACGAGGACGCTCACTACAACGTCACCGTCAACTCGTACATGGCCGGCTGGGCCTTCGAGGACCGGTACGGATGGAGTATGGCGGAACTCCCGACCACGAGCGAAGACTACACGCTCTACGGGACGGTCGTCGCGCAGTACATCGACGCCAACTCGCCGGTTGCACCCGAGGACACCAACCGCATTCGGCGCGTCGACAGCCACCTCGGAAACGTGACGGTGGCGAACCCGCCAGCCCACGCCGCGAAGGAGACAGTCACCGTCCGGAAGTCGGTCTCGTCCGACAGTGATTCGGTGAACGCCTCGTCGGTCGTCCTCCAGAACGCGACCACCGGGGCGCTCGACGCCGAGTCCGCAACTGTCGAAGACGGCGAGCTGGTCGTGACGTTCGACCAAGACGAGTTCCGGCGGCTGAGTGACGCCAGCCAAGAACTCGAACTGTACGCCGGATACGAGAGTTCCGTCTACGGAGACGGCTACTTCCAGCACGCGGTCGCGAACGTCGACGTAAACGTGCCGCCGGGACAGGACGATTCACACCCCGGCGGTCAACCGGGGTCCGGCGATGGTGGTCCGCCGGTCTGCACAGTTTAGCACACCAACCTGCGCGACGACGGGCGCACAACTCGCGTCATGATACACGACACGACCGTCTTTTTTTCTGTACATTTCTACCAACCAGAGTAACGACTATGTGGAATCGTGATAGTTGAATCAGTATGGCAAGCAGTTCCTCAGAACCGATGTCTCGCTGCCGAAAGTGTGGCTACTCGGCTGTCTCGGGTGGTACTGAGTGGAGTCGAGTGGAGTCGTCACTCGGGACGATGACACAGTGTCCCGAGTGCGGTAGCACCGACGTAATGACCGGACTCTAACGTCGAGAACTATCGTCCTGACACTGGTGGCTTCGGTGGTGTCACCACGAGGATTTCGAGTGGCCCTCGCTCTCCGACGGGGGCACTATTGCTGTCGCGGTGTCGACACGTGAGTCCGTCTCCAGTGCCGCGGCTTACTCGCATCCACGTTTTACACCCTGAAACGGCCACAACTGCCGGTAGGCGCGACCGTACGGCTCTCTGTGAGTGTCACGACGACGCGAACTGCCAGCGCGGCAGACCGCCTCTCTTATCTTCCCCGCGAACGTAACCGAACATAATGTTGACACCCACCCCACTGTTTCCGGGGCTCCCCGGCGGCCCAGAACTACTCATCGTCCTGCTCATCGTCGTCCTACTCTTCGGTGCGAACAAACTCCCGCAACTTGCTCGCTCCTCCGGGCAGGCGATGGGCGAGTTCCGCCGCGGTCGACAAGAAATCGAAGAGGAGCTGAAGGAAGGCGCTGAGGGCAGCGAGGACGAAGACGAAGACGAAACCACGACGGCCGCCGAGTCCGACTCGGAGACGGTCGAAGCGAAAGACGAGAACTAATCGCGTTTTGAGCGGGGTCACTTCCGCTTCGACACCCGAGGCGTGTGAGTAGCGACGCTGTTCTTGTAACGACAGACCACGTCACCACGGAATCGAACGAGTAACGGCGCTCTCGCTCAGCGTGTGAATGAGGTATGAATGGGTGGACAGTGAGGTTGCCCGGCGTTCCGACGTGGGGAATCTCGGTTGCCTTCTCCACCCCGCGATCCCTCGAGCGACGCACGTCCGATGGTCCG
This sequence comes from Haloferax larsenii, assembly GCF_024730625.1. Classification (NCBI taxonomy): domain Archaea; kingdom Methanobacteriati; phylum Methanobacteriota; class Halobacteria; order Halobacteriales; family Haloferacaceae; genus Haloferax; species Haloferax larsenii. The sequence continues at coordinate 1,877,495 of NZ_CP078063.1, read as the reverse complement.
CTGCTCGCTTCCGCGCCTGGCGGGGTACCACCGATGAACCGCGCGAACCCTTCCCTGCGGAAGGGGTACGCGGAACCGCTGTCCCCGAAGGACGAGGTTTCTACGTTGGCTTCCGAGGCCCGCGCCGGTCTGACCGGACGCGCCCGTGTTCGGTCCCCGCTAAAGACCTATTTCGCGGGTGAAGAGCAGGGCCTAACTGCCCGACCTAGTCCACCCCTTCCTAATCCACGGACTGTTAAGGGCCTTTCGACTCGTCGGGAGGAAAATCGTGGGACACCGTCGGGGTGTCTCCAGTGGCAGTCCAGCCACAGATAGCTCCAGCGACGATTCGGTCGGAGTGACGTTGTGGTTCGCTTAGAGGACGCTTCTGGCGTATCCCGCGGTTCCGACGAAGAGGAGCGACGCGGCTCCGAGGACGCTCCAGCGGTGATAACTAATCCACGAGTACTGCTCGGGGAAACTGAACAGGACCGTCGGGTCGATTGCGAACGCCCACGTGGCCGAGATACCGAGCATCGTGAGCGCGAGAACGAACGCCAGACCGGCAGCGGTCGCGGGGTCGGTGCGTTCTTGTCGCCCGGAGAGGAGAACGATGACCTCGACGAGCGCCAGCAATCCGACGATAGCGATTCCGACGGGCCCCGAGGCGTAGTAGGCGGCCATCGGGCCTGCGCCGGATTCGACGGCGACTGCTGGCACCGCGACGGCGGCCGCGAGAAGGACCGAGCCGACGAGGCCGACAGTCGGGGCGGTGCGTTCGATATCCATAGAAACCCGTTCGAAAGACCGACTGATAAACGGTTTGAGACGTGGTCGGGGGACAGCCACAGCGGGTGCCGAGGCGTGACCGCGAGGGGATTGCCCGGTTTTAAATCTCGGTGCGACGACGTGCGCGTATGGACCGCGTAGCGATTATCGGCGCATCGATGACCCAGTTCGGGCAACGAGACGCCTGGATTCGCGAACTGCTCGCCGAGGCGGGACAGGCAGCACTCGCGGACGCCAACGTCTCGCCCGACGAAGTCGAGCACCTCTACGTCTCGAACATGGCAAGCGGCGAGTTCGAAGGGCAGACCGGCGTCCCGAACGCTCTCGCCCACGACCTCGCGGCGATGCCGGCGTACACCGCCCGAATCGACCAGACCTCCTCGTCCGGCGGCGCGGGCGTCTACGCCGCGTGGCAGTCGGTCGCCTCCGGCGCGTCCGACATGACGATGCTCGTCGGCGGCGAGAAGATGACCCACCGCTCGACCGCCGAGGCGACAGACGTCATCGCCTCGCTGACGCACCCGGCCGAGTACAAACACGGCGTGACGCTCCCTTCCTTCGCGGGACTCACGGCGCGTCTCTACCTCGACACCTACGACGCCCCGCGCGAATCGCTCGGGAAAGTCGCCGTCAAGAACCACAAGAACGGCCTCGACAACCCACACGCCCAGTTCCGTAAGGAAGTCGACCTCGACACCGTCCTCGACTCGCCCATCGTCGCCGACCCGCTTCGCCTCTACGACTTCTGTCCCATCACGGACGGCTCGGCGGCGCTCGTCTTCTGTCCCGAGTCGGTCGCGCGCGAATACACCGACGACTACGCCGTCATCTCCGGTATCGGCGGCGCGACGGACACCCACGTCGTCCACGAGCGCGCGGACCCGACCACGATGGGCGGCGTCGTCAACTCCTCCGAAATCGCCTACGAGATGGCCGACCTCGAACCCGACGACGTGGACGTGGCGGAACTCCACGACATGTTTACCATCCTCGAATTCCTCCAGTCGGAGGACCTCGGCTTCTTCGAGAAAGGTGAAGGCTGGAAGGCCGTCGAAGAGGGCGTCACGGACCGCGACGGCGAACTGCCCATCAACACCTCGGGCGGGCTGAAGTCGAAGGGACACCCGCTCGGCGCGTCCGGTGTCGCACAGGTGTACGAGATTTACAAGCAACTCATCGGTGACGCAGGCAAGCGACAGGTCGAAGCGGACGTCGGTCTCGCGTGCAACGTCGGCGGCTTCGGCAACTGCGTGACCACGACCATCATGGAGTCCCGATAATGTCCGACGACAACCCCCCGATGGAAGCGTACCGCTACCCCGACGGGAGCATCACCTACCCCGGCCACCCGGTCGGTCCCGGCGGCGAAGAACCAGTCGGTACCGTCGACCTGAGCGAATACACGGCGACGGTCCTGACGTGGACCACGTCGACGGCGACCCCACCGGGCGTTCGACAGCCCAACACGCTCGCTATCGTCGAGTTCGACGTCGACGGCGAACCCGTGCGCGCAATCGGACAGGTGACGACCGAGGACGTCGAAATCGGCGACGAAGTCGAACCGGTGTACGCCGAGGAACTCCGCGAACCCGGTGCTGGCATCCGCGAGCCGGAGAGCCAGGAGTGGGACGGCTACCAGTTTACGCCGGTCTAAACACGCGCAATCTCCCGTTTTCTGTTCGGAGCAGTCTGGGTTGTTTCTCCCGGAGCCAATGTTGATGCTGCTACACGTTCAACGTCGCGTATGAATCATTCGCGCAGCGTCACCTTCGCCCGCGACACAGTCGTCGCGGCGGCCGTACTGGCCGGGTTGTACGGTCTCGCGTTCGGCGTTCAAATCCCTCCGTTCCAAATCCCGGGCTACCTGCTCATCGTCGGCTTCGACCTGCTCGAAGTCGTCTTCGGGCCGGTCCAGCGTCATTTCGACCTCGTGTTTGGCGCATACCTCGTCGGCCTCGGAGTCGTCGGCGCGGCAGTTGCCCAGTTACTCCGCTTCGGGAGTCGCCGAACTGACGTCCCGCAGTGGCGACTCGCAGTCGCGAGCGCGCTGGCTCTCGTCGGTGTCCTCTCGTTCCTGTTCGCCGCGAGTGTGCTCATTACGACCACGCAGACGACGCCCGTGTTAATTACCGGCGCTGTCGGGCTCACACTCATCGCGCTGGCAGGATGGGTTTCGGGGCTCCTCCGTGTCGAACTCGGGCCGCGTCAGTAATCGTCCCAGTGTAAGTGGTTCTTCCCGACCGACTCAGTGGTCGCTCGGGGCCGTGTCGTCGCCGTCGCCGTCGTCACCGTCGTTCCCGTCATCGCCGTTGACCTCTTTCTTTATCGACTCTAACTCGGCGTCGACATCGACTTTAGGGCCGTCTTCCGTGTCGTCGACCGAGTCAGAGCCTTCTTCGGTCACGTCGATGCGGACTGGGCCGGTCCCGTGGTCCATGCTGTCGTCGTCGCGGGCGCGCCGGTCGTCACCGCCGCGCTGCCACTGCGACTCGAATCGCTGTTCGTCCTGCCGCCAGCGGCGCTCGCGCGTGGTTCGCTCCCGTTCCGCGTCGGCGATGCGCTCGTCGAGTTCGTCCGCGAGCGACCGGGCGCGCTCCAGTACGTCTCGCGCCTCTGGATTCGACGGCAGGTCGGCTTCCGAGAGCGCGGTTCGCAGTTCCGTCAGGGCGCGGTCGACGCCCGTGACGGCGCTTCGAGGCACGTCGCGTATTCGCGCGTCGACGTCGTTTCGGGTGTCCTCCATCGCACGAGACGGGTCCGAAAGGCGCATCAGTCGCCGGAGGAGTTCGAGCGAGGCGATAGTCGCTTCGAGGACGGCGATGACCGTCGGGATGGTGTACGATTCGGTAAAGCGGAGTATCTCGCCGAAGCTCGGCGGTTGCGGTGTTCGCGTCCTGCGGCGACCCTCACGGTCGCGTTCCTCACGAAGCTCCGTCCCGAGTTCGTCGAGCGTGTCACCGAGTTCGTCGAGCAAATCGAGCACGTCGTCGTCCCGGCGTCGGTCACTCATGGGCGGGGGTTGGGTCGCCGGGGGGATAAGCGTTCGAGCCGTGTCGGTCGCATTCCTAGTCGACGGAGCCGACGAACGCGCGTTGCTCTGCGAGGACCTCGGGGTCGAGCGTCCACACGAGGTCGCGTTCGTCTCGGTTCAATGCGGCGGCGACAGCCCCGTCCGGTCTCACGACGAGGGAGCGGCCGGCGTACTCGGACTCTGCGGCCCCCGTGCGGTCGGTCCCGCCGGTTCCGGTCCGGTTCGCGCCGACCAACCATCGGACGCCGTCGAGGGCGCGGGCGCGACAGAGAAGCCGCCAGTTCTCCGAGTGCGCCGCGGGCCACGCACCGGCGACGAACAGCGCATCGACGCCCTTCTCGGTCATGGCTGCGCTGTCGGCGACGAAGTTCAAGTCGTAACACGTCAGCAGTCCCGTCTTTCCGACGGGCGTCTCGACGGTGACGAGTTCGTCGCCGGGCGTGACGACGGCGGCTTCGTCGCCCCAGAGGTGTCGCTTTCGGTAGGTCGTGGCAGCCCCGTCCGGGCGCACGTAGGCAACCGCGTTGTGGAGCGTCTCGCCAGCCTGTTCGAGGTAGCCCGCGAGGACAGACACGTCGTTTTCGGCGGCGACCGCCGAGAGGGTCTCGGTCGCCTGCGCGGTCGTGAGCGCGGCGCTGTAGGCACGAGTGTCGGAGACGAAGCCCGTCAGGGCGTATTCGGGAAAGAGCGCCACGTCGACGCTGTCGGGCAGTGCGGCCGTTCGCTCGTGAATCGCTGCCTCGTTCGCGGCCGTGTCGAGGTCGGCGACCGAGAGTTGCGGGACGGCGACGGTCGGGTGGGTCACGCCCTAAGAGACGGCGAGCACGCCAAAAAAACACCCCGTCATGGTGGCACCCATCTCCGCCCGCCGCGACGCGAAGCGAAGGGAAACGCTCTTTTTACAGACGGACGGACTTCCGGCATATGAGTGACGGGGACGACGATACGACAGCACTCTCGCCCGAGAGCCTCGACGAGCGTCTGACCGAGGCCGAAGAGGCCCTCGAAGCGGCCGAGACCGAAGCCGACCTCGATGACGTCGAGGCCACACTCGACGACATCGACGCAGACATCGACGCCGCCGACCTGCCCGAGGCCGACGACGAAGACGACGAGGACCCTGCCGAGGAGCTTTCCTCGCACCTCTCGGACCTTCGCGACGACCTCGAAGCCCAGCGCGGCCCGTACGCCGAAGACGCCGTTTCTGAACTCGAAGACGCTACGTCTACGATTTCCGACACCCGGTGGACCGAACAGGGTGAAGGCGAAATCGTCGAGGTCGTCGAAGCGTTCGTCGAGGACCTCAACGACGTGCTCGACGCGAGCGTCACGCTCGAAGGAAAGGGCGCAGACGCCCTCAACAGCGCCATCGACGACGCTATCGAGGCTATCGAAGCGGCGTCCCTCGACGCCGACGAGGACGCAGAGACCATCGCGGACCTCCTCGACGTGACCGACGCCCTCACGGCCGGTCTCGACGACTCCCAAGAGTGGGACGACCTCGAAACCCGCGAAAAGCTCCAAGCGCAGGGCTTCTACGACGTACTCGGCCACTACAAGGACTACCCGCCGGAACTCTCTGCGCTCAAGGAACACGAAAAGCGCGGCAACGTCGATATGATTGCCCTCGCCTTCGATAGCTTCCAGTCCGACTTCATGGAGGAGTACTGCATCGAGGCGTTCACGCGAATGAACGACGATGCAGCCTTCGACGCCGTCGAACCGCAGGCCAAGCGCCGCGACAAGGGCGCTATCAAAGCAATCGGGAAGATGGCCGCCGAAGACGGCATCGAGATGCTCGTCGACTACGTCGACAGCGACAACGACCCGGCGCTCCAGAAGGTCGTGTTCAAGGCGCTCGGCGAAATCGGCTCCGAGGAAGCGACCCAGCCTATCGCGGACAAACTCGTCACGGAGAACGAAAACGTGCGCTCGGCCGCTGCGCGTTCGCTCGGCCTTCTCGGTGACACCCGCGCCGTCGACCCGCTCACGGACGTGCTCGCGGACGACGACGTCGACTCCGTGCGCGCCAGCGCCGCGTGGGCGCTCCGCCAGATTGGCACGCAGACGGCCCTCGAAGTCGCCGCCGAATACACCGACGACCGCTCGTACATCGTCCAGCGCGAGGCCGAACTCGCCGCCGAGTTCCTCGGTGACGACGTCGAAGCCGAAGCGACGGTCTGAGACGAAAACGCTTCGTTTTCTGTCGCGGTCCAATCCACGTGAGCGGTAGCTAGTGGCTGCGAACCTTTTTGAGCCATAGCGGGCCCATCGCGGCGTGTGTTCCATCGGGTCGTCCTCGTCACACTCCTCGTCGTCGCCACCGTCGCGCCTGCACCGATAGCGACGGCGACCGACCACCCCGACGCCCGTATCACCGCCGCACTCCCCAATCCGACGACGCCGGACGACCGCGGCGAGTTCGTCGTCGTAGACGCCCCGAAGGGCGCGAACCTCTCCCTCGACGATGGCGAACAGCGCGTCTCTCTCGTCGCGCCCGGCGGTCCAGTCGCCGTCGCATCGGACCCGAACGCAGCCGCAGCCCTCACCGACCACCCAATCGTCTCGCCCGGCCTCGAACTCGCCAACGGTGGAGAGGCGATTACGCTCCGCGTCGATGGCCGCGTCGCCGACCGACTCGTCTACGACCGAAGCGAGGAAGGGGCGGTTCTCACCCGCCGCGACGGTGAGTGGTCGTGGTGGCCAAGAGCCCTCTCCAGAGAGCCAGTTACGACTCACCACGAGGCGAACGCCACACTGTTCGTCCTTCCCGACTCTCCCGCGGTCCCCATCGAGACACTCCGCAGCGCAGAGCGCCGGCTCTTGCTCGCTGGATACGTCGTCTCCTCGTCCCGCGTCGCGGACGAACTCGTTGCAGCCCACGAGCGCGGCGTCCGCGTGGAAGTCCTCGTCGACGACGCACCAGTCGGTGGCTTCCCGAAGCAATCCGCGCGCGTGCTCGACAGACTCGTCGCCGCAGGGGTCACCGTTCGCGTCGTCGGCGACCCGCACTCGTTTCATCACGCGAAGTACGCCGTCGTCGACGACAGGGCGCTCGTCACGACAGAGAACTGGAAGCCCGCCGGAACGGGAGGCGCAAAGAGCAGAGGGTGGGGTGTCGTCGTCGATTCGCCCAGCATCGCGTCCGACCTCTCCAACACGTTCCGAGACGACGCCTCACTGCCGGCAACCCGGCTGTGGGAGACGTTCCGCGTCGGTCGCCAGTTCGTCGTCACAGACGTGTCGAACGGGACGTACCAAACCCGCGTCGCTCCGGAGACGGTCCGTGCCGACCGCATCTCCGTCCTGCGCGCGCCGGACAACGCCGAAGGAGCGGTCATCGACAGACTCGATGACGCGACCGACCGAATCGACGTCATACAACCGACTGTCGAAGCGGACGGCCCGTTCGTCCGCGCGCTCAAGCGCGCCGCAGCGCGTGGCGTTCGCGTCCGTCTCCTGCTCGGCAGTGCGTGGTACGTCGAAGAAGAGAACCGCGCGCTGGCGACGCGATTGAACGACTGGGCAGACCGAACCGAAAGCCCGCTCGCGGTTCGCATCGCCCGACCAGCGGGGCGGTACGGCGCAGTCCACGCGAAAGGCGTCGTCGCCGACGACACGGCCATCGTCGGAAGCATGAACTGGAATCGCCACTCCGCGCGAGAGAACCGCGAAGTCGCACTCGCTATCGACGACCCCGCTGCGGCCGACTACTATCGGCGCGTGTTCGCGGCCGACTGGCGGGCGAGCGAACGCGGGCCACCGATGAGCCTCCTCGCAGGTGTCGGTCTCGCCGCACTCGTCGGACTGCTGGCGCTCAGACGGGTCGAGTTCGCGGACTAAAATGAATCGTGGAGTCGTAGTCGCGGGCGGTTCTGCGATGCCGGCGGCTTACGCCGTCGTCGACAGTTCTTCGTCGATGTCGGCTTCGGCCATCTTCTCGACGAGGCTGTCGATGACTTCCTCGCGCATGCCGCTGACGAACTTGATGGAACCGACGACGAGGTGGCCACCGCCGGAGACGCCGCCGCCGACGACTTCCTCGTTCAGTTCGGCGACCATCCGCGGAATGTCGAGGCGGACGCCGTCCGAGCGGAGCACGGCGAAGTCAGGGCCGTAGCCGATGGTGATGACCGGCTCGCCCGTCTCCGTGACCTTGCGGTCGTGAAGCTTGCCCGTCGTCTTCCCCGGCGCGGGGTAGGTAAAGCGGTGGGCCCACTTGTCGAGGTCGATGCGGTAGAGGTTCGCACCACTGTCGAGTCGCTCGTGTTCGAGGTTGGGCTCGGCCGCTTCGAGCTGGCGGTCGACGTCGCGCTCGGCGCGCGTCGAGAGGAACTCGACGAGTTCCTCGTGGCGGTCGCGGTCGTCGCAGCCGACGTTGAGCACGTCGTTGACGATGGACGCGCCGTCGTTGTAGCGCAGCCAGTGGGCGGCGTAGTCGAGTGCCTCGCCGATGTCGAGGAGTCCCTCGCGGTCGTAGCCCTCTGCTTCGGCCAGCGCGACGTAGTCGTCCATGACTTCGGCCTTCGAGCGGTCCGAGAGGCCCGCCACGGCGGGGACGTGACGAAGGTCGTCGGTCACGTCGGGGTAAATCATCCGCGCGAGTTCGACACACATCATGCCCGTCGTGATGCGGTAGTCCTCGTCGTGCAGGTACGGGTTGACGTGCGCGTCGAGAAGCGGGTCGACCGCCTCGGGGTCGGGGTGGTGGTGGTCGACGACGGCGATGGGCACGTCGTAGTGCGCGAGGTTCTCGTAGGCGGGCACGTCCTCCTCGGTCGAGCCGTTGTCGAGCATCAGGAGGAAGGGAAGCTTCTGCCCGTGACGGGCGCGGCCTTCCAGCGCGAAGTTCAGGTCGCGAGTCACGTCCTCCATCTCGTAGAACGGTGCCTTACTCGGCAGGCGCTTGAACAGGTGTCGCGGTGCGTCGGGGTCGTCGTGGACTTCGGTGATGAGGCGTTCGAGCGCCAGTTGAACCGGCACCGACGCGCACATTCCGTCGCCGTCTGCGTGGTGGCGCACGCGAATCGGACGCCCTTCGAGGACGGTCCGGCGAAGCAGTTTGGCAACGTCTTCGAGGTCGTCGCGGAGCTTCTCGAACGCGGGCCACTCGACGAGCGGTTCGACCGGCTCGGGTGCGGCGCGTTCGTCCAGCGCGTTCTCGATACGGGCGCGCACGTCGTCGGCTTTCTCGCCTTCGAGCAGGGTGAGGCCGTCGACTTCGAGTTGGCGCGTCCCCTCGTGGTCTTCGACGTTGCCGGTCATGCGGACCGCGTCGTCGAGTTCGACGTTGGGGAACGCTCGGACGCCGGCTTCTTCGAACGCTGCGGCGGCGACGATACCGGAGTCGTCGGCGATGCGGAAGACGGTCGGGCCGCCGGTCTGTTTGATTTGGGCGACGGTTCCCTCGATAGTGACCGTTTCACCGACCGTCAGGTCGGAGATAGGCGTAATCGTCGGTTCGTGTTCGACCGTCCGTGTTCGGTAGTCGTCGGGCGTCTCCTCCGCGAACGCGATGTCGCCGTTCTCACGGATATCTTCCAGACGGACGACGAGACGGTCGCCGACCTCGTAGTCGGTCGAGAGGTTCGATTCGTGAATGAGTCCAGAGACGGAGTCGGAGATGTCCACGAAGATGCCGTATTCGACCACGCCGTTGACGACTGCGTGGTAGTACGCGTCGGTCTCGACGTCGTCGACTGTACAATTCGGTGCAAGATCGAAGACGATAGGTCGTGAGTCCGAATTCGGACCCGAGTCGGCGCCGGAATACCCGGCGTGCTCGTCGCTCATAGGTTCGCTAGGTCCGGGGGTAGTGTTAAGCTTTACAAAAGCGTTTCGTGGGTTCGAAAGGTGGTTTTCCTCGGTTCGCCGGGTCGATACCTCCCTCTCGGGGTGCTCAGTATCCAATCGCGTTCAGTGCCTCTCGAACGTCCGAGACGTACGCAGACCCGAAGACTCGGACGTGTTCGAGGAGCGGAAAGAGCGCGTAGACGGGCGCTCGGTCCTCGAAGAATCCGGGGGCGATGGGCCGCTGTTCGGCGTAGGCGTCGAAGAAGGCGTCACCGGCACTGTCGAACCAGTAGACGTAGGCGAGCTCGACCTCCGGATGGCCGTAGTAACACGCCGGGTCGAGAAACGCGACGACGCGACTGTCGCGCACGACGAGGTTCCCCACCCACGCGTCGCCGTGAACGAGACCGGGTTCGGTTGGCTCGGAGACGAGGTCTTCGAGGTCGCGGGCGACGGCCTCGATTCGCTCGGCGGTCGAATCGGGAAGGCCAGCAGACCGGGCAGCCTCACACCACGGGCGGAGGCGCTGGTCTCGGAAGAACGAAATCCACGAGTCAGTCCACGGGTTCGGCTGTCGGTACGGTCCGGAGAGCGTGTCGTACGGGAACCCGAATTCGGGAGCGCTTTCGTCGTGCAGTGACGCGAGGTGGGCGGCGAAGTCGCGCTCGGCGTCCGCGTTGAGGTCGTCGTCGCCCGCAACGTAGTCGAGGACGAGCAGGTCGGGGTCCGCGTGGTGGACGGTCGGAACCGGGAGGCCAGCCTGCGCGAGCGAGTCGAGCATCTGTCCCTCGACGTCGAGCGGGGTCGGGCCGGTTTTCGCGACGACCGGCGCTCGGTCTGCAAAGTCGAGGACGTACACGTGGCCAACGTGACCTCCTTCGAGTTCCGTCACGGTGTCCGGGGCGTCGTCTGTCCCGAGTGCGTTGGAGACGCGGTCGGTGACAGTGGCGGTCGGGGTCACAGGTCGCGTTCCGCGTGGCGGGTACCTCAGTATGACGGTAGAACTCGAGGCCGAGGAGTCGCCGTTCCGGAACTCTTAGATGGAGCGCCCGCCGACGAACCGATATGCGACTCTTCCGGTCGCGGGAGGTCATCGGCATCGCCGCCGACGCGCTCGACTTCGCGCTCGAAGCCTCCGCGGAGACCCACCCCAACGAGTACATGGGACTGCTCCGCGGCGAAGATGCCCGTCGAGTCGGACTCGACCGCGATGGTCTCGTCGTGACTGACGTCCTCATCATCCCGGGGACCGTCTCCGACCCGTACAGTGCGACGGTCAGAAACGACCTCGTGCCGAACGACTTCCGGGCGGTCGGGTCGGTTCACTCACACCCGAACGGCGTGCTTCGCCCGAGCGATGCGGACCTCGATACGTTCGGAAGCGGCACGGTCCACATCATCATCGGCGCACCGTACGGCCAGAACGACTGGGAGGTGTTCGACCAGTCCGGCGAGGTCCGCGACCTGCCGGTCTACAACGTCGACCTCCCGGACCCGGAATCGTTCTTCGACTTCACACAGGAAGACATCGACGAGGAGCTGGACACATGAGACGAGTTATCGCACAGGGGACGTTCGACATTCTCCACCCCGGCCACGTCCACTATCTCTCGGACGCGGCCGCGATGGGTGACGAACTCCACGTCATCGTCGCCCGTGCAGCAAACGTGACGCACAAACCACGACCAATCCTGAGCGACCAACAGCGAACCGACATGGTCGCCGCCCTCGACGTGGTGGACGAAGCTCACCTCGGCCATCCCGACGACATCTTCGTCCCAATCGAGGAGATTGCGCCGGACGTCATCGTCCTCGGCTACGACCAACACCACGAAGAAGCCGCCATCGAGTCGGCCCTCGAAGAGCGCGGCATCGACTGCGAAGTCGCCCGCGCGAGCCCTCGTGACCCCGCCCACGACGACGAACTGCTTTCGAGCGGGCGCATCATCGACCGTATCGTCGAGCGTCGCTGCTAAGGGCCACACCGCATTCTCACGCACGCGAGTTACTGGGCCGTTTCCCTGCCGAGCGACGGCTAGCGTTGCAACTCGGGAGTGAGAGAATATGGAAGGAAGGAGACGCTTACTGGCCGGAGTTCTGCTGCTTCTGCTCGTCGAGCCAGTCTTGGTACTCGTCCTGCGAGACGACTTCGACCGTGAAGTACATCTGCGAGTGGGCGACGCCACAGTACTCAGTACAGTAGCCCTGGTAGGTGCCTTCCTCGTAGGCGACGGTCTTGATGGTGTCCGTCGCACCCGGCATCGCGTCCTGCTTGAGGCCGAGTTTCGGGACGTGGAATCCATGTATCACGTCCTGTGATGTCACCTGGAAGTAGACGGGGCGGTCCTTCGGGACGACGATTTTGTTACCCGTCGTGAAGTTGCCCTCTTCGGGGTAGTACATGTTCCAACCCCACTGGTAGGCTTCCGCCGTAACGACGACGGGGTCGTCGCTCATGTCGATGTCGTTCCCCTGGTGGGTGACGTTCTCGTCGGCGAGGACACCGTACGACGCGACACCGACGAACAGCAGCACAATCGCGGTGGCGATAGTCCAGGTGATTTCGAGACGCCGGTTCTCCTTGGTCGGCAGAGCGCGCTCGCTGTTACGGTACTTGATGACCGTATAGATGAGGATGGCCTCGACCAGCACTGTAATCGGGATTGCTACGTAGAGGAGCTTCCCGTTCAGCTGGTTGATGAGTTCCGATGTGGCAGACGCCTGCGCCGCAACGGGGGTGGCGACAAGTGCCATCGCGACCGTCGCAAGCAGGGACGCGAGCGCGAAACGCGTCTTTCTCATGCTGAACGGGAGTTAGGAACAACCGCATAAATGCGTACCGACTCTCACGCCAGATGGTTGTACCCACCCCCTGTATACCATGGGCCTTTCGGTACCTGTCCGGTAGGAAAAAGCGCGGGTCCTAAATACGGGACGGTCCAAACGAATCGTAGGTGAATTACGTGGCCACGACTCGCGCTTCGAACAGGTTCCACGGTCTCCTCGCCGCGACGGCGATGGGGGTCTATCTTCTCTTGCTCGTCGGCGCGACCACGGCGCTCACGGACGCGACAGCCGCGTGCGCCGCGTGGCCGGCGTGCGGGGACGGCCTCTCGCTTCCGACGTCGACCGACGGTTGGATTGCGCTCGGGCACCGCCTCGCAGCCGTCTTCGTCGGACTGCTCTCGGTTGCCACGCTCGTCTCGGCGTGGCTGAGCGACTCGTCGCGCCGAGTGAAAGCGGCGGTGACTGTCGCGGCTGTCCTCTATCCGGTACAGGCCGGAATGGGTGCGCTCGTCGCGACGACCGGCACGACCCAACTGCTCTCGACGGTCCACCTCGTCGTCGGGATGGGAATCTTCGGCGGTCTTCTCGTCGCGCTCGCGTGGACGCTCGAAGAAGCCACCGGCGACCCGACCGACCGACCAGCAGAGCAGCCATCGATGGACGAACCGCTGGCAGACGACGGGGAACGCCCGCCGATTCCGACCGACCCGGTCGCGCGGGCGAAGGCGACCGCGTGGGCGTACTTCCGTCTCATGAAACCGCGGCTGATGTGGCTCCTCTGTCTCGTCGCGTCGGCCGCGATGGCGCTCGCAGGAACCGTCTCGTCCGGCTTGACGCCGCAGGTCATGGTCGCTACGCTCGGCGGTGGCGTCCTGTCTATCGGCGCGTCGGGGACGTTCAACCACGTCCTCGAACGTGACATCGACCGCCGGATGCAACGCACGAGCGACCGCCCGCTGGCGGTCGACCTCGTTCCCGTCCGCAACGCTATCGCCTTCGGCATCGCGCTGACGGTTATCTCGGTCGGCCTGTTCGCGTCCGTGAACTGGCTGGCGGCCGTCCTCGGTCTCGTCGCCATCGCGTTCTACAGCGTCGTCTACACGCTCATCTTGAAGCCGAACACCGTCCAGAACACGGTCATCGGTGGCGCGGCGGGCGCGCTCCCGGCACTCATCGGCTGGGTGGCCGTCACGGGCAACGTCGGACTCGGCGGCTTCGTCCTCGCGAGTGTCATCTTCATGTGGACGCCAGCGCACTTCTACAACCTCGCGTTGGCCTACAAGGACGACTACGCCCGCGGCGGCTTCCCGATGATGCCGGTCGTCCGCGGTGAGACGGAGACGCGCAAACACATCATCTGGTGGCTGGGCGCGACGCTCATCACCGCCGCAGGACTGGCCGTCATGGACGCACTCGGCGTGGTGTACGTCGTCACAAGCCTGCTTCTCGGCGGCGTGTTCCTCTACTTCGTCGTCCGCCTGCACTACGAACAGGACGACACGGCCGCGTTCCGCGCCTTCCACGCCTCGAACGCGTACCTCGGCATGTTGCTCCTCGCAATCGTCGTGGACACGCTCGCGGTCTGATACGACTCCAACCACTCACCCATGGCAACTGCACGCGCACTTCCCTCTCCGTCGCGGTCGACACTCTTCCGCGCCGCATTCGCGGTCAACACCACGCTGATTCTCGCGTTCGTCTATCTGCTCTTCACGCAGGCGAGCGTCGGAGCCCCGCGATACGCCATCTACGGCGTGACGTGGGTCGCCGTCGGTCTCTGGGTGCTGTTCGACACGGAAGTCGCCCCGGCATCGACAGCGACGAGACGAAAGGCTGCGGCGGTCGGATTCGGCTACTTCGCACTGCTGGCGGTCGCTGGGGGCCTCGTCACGACTCCCGTTCCGGGCGGCACGGGCGGCCTCCGCGTCGCGTTCCTACCTCCGGGATGGGGACCAGCGCTCATCTACGGCGGTGACCTGTTCAACCTCGTCCTCATGCCCGCTCGCGTCGTCGGCTACGCCGCGCTCGCGTACCTCGTCTACGACACGGTCATCGAAGCGGCAGGAGCCGCCGTCTCGGGCATCGTGGGGCTGTTTTCCTGTGTCTCGTGTTCGTGGCCTATCGTCGCCTCGCTCGTGACCAGCGTCTTCGGGAGCGGAACCGCCATCGCCGCCACGGTGACGACGCTCTCGTACGACCTCTCGACTGCCGTCTTCCTCGTCACGGTGGTCTTGCTGCGCTGGCGACCCGGCTTCGGTCGATAACTGTTGCCGACCGCGGTCAGTGCTGTGCTGACTGTGGGCGACGGTGTGTTGGCCGCCCCCTCGTTTTTCAGTCTCCGACGAGTACGACCGCCTATGACCGCCATCGAAATCGAGTACTGCGTCCCCTGCGGCTTTCTCGACCGCGCAGAGGAGATTCAACACACGCTCCTCCAGCAGTTCGGCCAGCAAATCGAACGCGTCGCGCTCGTGACCGGCGACCACGGCGTGCTCACAGTCTCAGTCGACGGCGAGCGAGTCTGGGACAAATCCGAAGACGAGTACGACCCGGACCTCATCCTCCGGCGGGTTCGCCCACACGTGGGTACCTGAGCCGGTGGACCCGTGAAGTCGCTGGAACACGCGGTCGTCGGTGCGGTCGTGGGGAGCGTCGCGGCTGTCGCACTGCAACCGCCCGGTGGCGTGCCGTTTCTGGTCGTCGGGGCAGTCATTCTCAGCGTCTTTATCGACCTCGACCACTTTCTCATCGCCCGCGTCGAGCGCGGCGACTGGCAGAACCTCCGCACGGCCGTCACCAACCCGCGCGTCGGTCTCGTCGAGCAAGAAGGCGTGTTCCCCGAGTTCGGCCCGCGATTCAATCTCCAGCGACTCCTGAGCCACCACCTCATCGGCGGTGTCGCGGTCGGCGGGCTCGCACTCGCGGGTGAAACGTCGCTCGCGGGGTTCGTCGGCGTCGTCCTCTACGCGCACGTCGTCTGCGACTTCCTCCGAGACCTCGAACTGGCGTGATTCCTCTGAGTCCTCGAACCGGCCTAAAAGGAGAGCGCCGCAGACAGCGAGGTGGCGTCAGTGTCCCCAGCGCCGCCCGTCGTCGTCGTACCGGGCGTTCATGATGCGCTGCCACTGGTCGTCAGAGAGGTCGACGTCGGCCGCACCGACGTTCTCGCGGAGTTGCTCGGGTGTCCGCGCGCCGATGATGGGCACGACAGTCGCGTCCGGGTAGTCCATCAGCCAGCGCAGGGCGACCTGTGCGGGACTCGCGTCTACCTCGTCGGCGACGGCACGAATCTCGTCGAGGACGTGCCACCCGCGCTCGGAGACGTAGAACTGCTCGAATCGGTCGTCGAACGACCCGCGCGCGCCGTCGGGGGCGACGTACTTCGAGGGGTCGTCCGGGTCGGCGCGCTCGTACTTTCCCGTCAGGAAGCCGCCCGCGAGCGGCGAATACGGGCAGATAGCGAGTTCCTGGTCCTCACACACGTCGAGGTAGTCTTTCACGTCCTCGTAGTAGCCCGCGTGGAACAGCGGTTGGGTCACGTCGAAGCGGGCGTAGTCGTTGACGTCGGACTTCCAGAGTGCCTTCGTGAGTTGCCACGACGCCATCGTCGAGGCACCGAGATAGTTCACTTTCCCCTCTTCGACGAGCGCGTTCAGCGTCTGAAGCGTCTCCTCGATTGGCGTCTCGTCGTCCCAGCGGTGGATGTAGTAGAGGTCGAGATAGTCCGTCCCGAGGCGGTCGAGCGTCCCCTCGATTTGGTTGCGGATGTGCGTCCGCGAGAGACCGCGTCCGTTCGGGTTGTCCTCGTCGAAGGGGAAGTACACCTTCGAGGCGACGACGTAGTTCTCGCGGTCGCGCTCGTCGAGCCAGTTGCCGATGTACTCCTCTGAGGTCCCGTTGACAGAGCCGTAGACGTTCGCGGTGTCGATGAAGTTCCCGCCGAGTTCCTCGAACGTGTCGAGGAGTTCGTGTGCGTCTTCTTCGTCTGTCTCCAGTACGCCGCCCGTCTGGCGACCGAAGCGCCACGTGCCGAAACAGAGTTCGGAGACGCGCGTCCCGGTCGAACCGAGTCGTCGATAGTCGAGGCTCATACTTGGTGTCACGATGTCCGGCGACTAAAGGGTGGAAGTTGCGGCGAGGGACACGGGTTCGAACCGAACGAGCGTGTGTGACTCGCCCGCACGCTTTTGCGTCCTCCCGACGACATGTAAGGTATGTTTAGAGTCGCAGGTGTCGGAGTCGGGACACTCGGACTGGTAGAATGCCGCCTCCTCGACGAGATGGACGGCGTGAGCATCGTCGCCGGAGTCGACCCGGACGACGACACGCGCGAGCAGTTCGCAGACGAGTTCGACGTCCCCGTCTACGAGACGGTCGAGGAGCTTCTCGACGGGGAGTTCCTCGACGCCGTGACAATCGCATCACCCCACACAGAGCACTTCGACCAGGCGCTCGCGGCGCTCGAAGCTGGGGTCCACGTCCACCTGGAAAAGCCGATGGTGACAGACCTCGCCGGCGCTCGGGTGCTCATCGACCGCGCCGACGCAGAAAGCCTCACGCTCGCTGTCGGCTACCAGCGACACTTCGACCCGCGGTACGTCGAACTCCGGCGCATCGTCGATTCCGGGCGCATCGGCGACCCACACATGGTCGTCTGCCACCTCGAGCAGGAGTGGATTCAGTGGACCGAAAACGAGTGGCGAAGCGACCCGTCGCTGTCCGGCGGCGGCCAGTTGTACGACTCCGGGTCACACCTGCTCGATGCGCTGCTCTGGGTGACGCGGTCGAAGCCAGTCACCGTCTCGGCCGCCGTCGACCACCGCGGGTACGACGTGGACGTGAACTCGGCGCTGGCGGCCGTCCTCGACAGAGACGGCGCGCGACTCACCGCGAGCATCGCCGTCTCGGGAGCGGGGTCGAGCATCCCCGAACCCGGCGAATCGCTCAGAATCATCGGCACCGAGGGGATGGTCACGTTCGACGGCGAGACCATCGAAGTGACGGAAGGGGACGTCATCTACCGGGCGACACCATCCGAACCCGACTTCGAGACGTTGACGCGAAAGAAACTCCGCAACTTCGTCGACGCCGCACGCGACGAGGCCGACCTCGCGATTCCTGCGACCGACGGGCTCTACGTGACGGCGCTGACAGAGGCAGCCTACGAGTCGGCGACGACCGGGCGGCGCGTCAACGTCGACGGCGACGCGTGAGTTTCACGCTCCAGTAAGCCGACT
Source organism: Haloferax larsenii (assembly GCF_024730625.1). NCBI lineage: Archaea > Methanobacteriati > Methanobacteriota > Halobacteria > Halobacteriales > Haloferacaceae > Haloferax > Haloferax larsenii. Next base: position 1,859,879 of record NZ_CP078063.1, on the reverse strand, counting down.
CGCGCTCCGGGCGAACGCTGTCGATGGCCGTCGAATCGAGCGTTGATTCCGAATCCCTTACCACCCGACGCGTCCGTCCGATACGACATGAACGAGGTACTCGTCGCCGACGACCTCAGGAAATCCTACGGAGACGTGGAGGCGCTGTCGGGCGTCTCGCTCTCTGTCGCCGAAGGTGAGGTCTTCGGTCTCATCGGCCCGAACGGCGCGGGGAAGACGACGCTCGTCCGCGCGCTCACAGGCACGACGACGCCCGATTCGGGGTCTGCATCCGTGCTCGGCAGCGACCCGACGAGCGTGGACCGCCAGCGACTCGGACTGCTCCCGCAGGACTTCACACCGGCCGGTCGGCTGACGGCGCGCGAACTCGTCGCCTACTACGCCGGACTCTACGACGACGCGCGCGACCCCGACGAACTCCTCTCGGACGTCGGCCTCGCCGACGCCGCCGACACGTGGTACGAGAACCTCTCGGGCGGCCAGCAGCGCCGCGCCTGCATCGCGCTCACGCTGGCGAACGACCCCGACGTGCTGTTCTTGGACGAACCGACGACCGGCATCGACCCCGCCGGGCGGCGGTCCCTGTGGTCGCTCATCGACGACCTCGCAGCGCGCGGAACCACCGTTTTCCTCACGAGTCACTCGATGGCCGAAGTCGAACGGCTCGCCGACCGCGTCGGCCTGCTCAACGAAGGCCAGTTGGTCACTGTCGGCCGGCCCGACGACCTCGTGGCCGAACACGGCGGCGAAAACAGGCTCGTGGTGAGGACTGCCGATTCGCTTTCTCTCGACGACGTTTCGCTCCCTCCGTCGCTCGCTGCTGAAGTGACCGCCGAGGGAGTCACCGTCTACGGCGTCGGCCCGCGCGAGATTGGCACGACCGTCACCGCGCTCGACGACGCCGGCATCGTCTACGAATCGCTCGTCTGGAAACAGCCCGGCCTCGAAGAGGTGTACCTCTCGCTTACCGGCGAGCAGTTCGAGGGTGCCAGACCGACCGCCGCCGCGGTCGCAGGAGGGAGCCAATGAGCGCTCTCGCTCGCGTCGCCTCGGAGTTCGTCGCCTCGTGGCACTCGTTCCTCCGGCGGCGAACGGCCGTGTTCTTCACGTTCTTCTTCCCCGCCATCATCGTCGTCATCTTCGGCGCGTTGGTGCAGACACAACCGACCGGCGGCGGCCTCTTCGCTGAACCGAAGGAGTACTACATCGCGGGCTATCTCGCGGTCGTCGTGCTCTTCACGCCGCTGTCGCGGGTCGGCAGCACCATCGCCCGCCACCGCGACGGCAACCGATTCGAGAAGTTGGCGACGACGCCGCTCACACGCGCGGAGTGGCTGCTCGCCCACTCGCTCGTCAACGTCGTCGTCATCGGTCTCGCTGCCTTGTTGCTCCTCGGCCTCTCGGTGCTCGTGACGGGTGCGTCGATTCCCGTGTCGGCCGCGACGCTCGCGGTGATTCCGTTCGTCGCGCTCGGTGTGACGCTCTTCTGTGGCCTCGGAGCCATCATCGGGAGCCTCGCCGACTCCCAAGACGGCGTCATCGCCGCGTCGAACGCTATCGCGCTTCCCCTGCTGTTCCTCTCCGAGACGTTCGTCACGCCCGACTTGCTCCCGGCGTGGTTCGTTCCGGCACTGAATCTCTCGCCACTGACGTTCTTCGCGCGCGGTGTGCGAGCCCTGACGTACACGGGCGGCGAGTGGGCGACCAACCTCGGCATCCTCGCCGCGCTCTCCGTGGCTTTCTTCGTCGCGGGCACGCTGGCGATTCCGCAGACTGACTGAAGGGAGCGCAGACCTGCTGTGGGCAACCAGCGCCCGCGGCGCGAGGGCACCGCCGACGCCCGCAAACTCAAGCCTTAACCCACGGCCGCCCCCACGTGGGGGCATGGTCGATACTGAGACGTACACCATCGAAGGACCGAGCGGTGACTCCGAAGAAATCGAACTTCCCGAAGGTCTCGTCGACATCTTCGCAGAGCAGGGCGAAGAGCCCACGGACGTCGTCGCCGACGTTCTCGTCCAGGCGTTCGCACAGCAGGCACACGTCGTCGCTCACCACAGCGAAGGCGAGGTTGCGAGCGACATCGCCGCAATCAACGACGCAATGGAAGACCTGTTCGAAGAGCGGTTCGGCGTCTCCCTCGCCGACGCGCTCGGTCACTCGCACTAAGCGACGAGTCGAAGTAGCAGCCGTTTTTGCAGCGATTCTTTTCGAGGAGAGGGATACGGTTTAGATGAACGCCAGCGGAACCATCACCGCGAACCCGGCGGCGAGACCGGCGAGGAGTTCTGCCTTCCCGCCGCGAGGGAGGTGTTCGCCGAGTTCCAGCGCCTCGGGGATGAACTCGGTGAGGACGAGAAACACCATCGCGCCCGCCGCGAAGCCGAATCCGAACGGGAGGAACTCGCGGGCGACGCGGACGAAGTAAAACGCGATGACCGCGCCGATTGGTTGCGGTAGGCTGGAGAAGATAGCCCACCAGACGAGTTTCCAGTTCGGGACGTCCATCGACCGAAGCGGGATGGAGATAGCCAGCCCCTCGGGGATGTTGTGGATGGAGATGGCGATGGTCATGAACACCGCGAGCAGCGGGACGGCGAGCCCGAAGACCTCGAACCCGCCTTCTAATCCGAGGTCGGCGAAGGAGACGCCGACGGCGACGCCCTCGGGGAAACTGTGGACAGTGAGGATGCCGAGAATCATCACCAGTTTTCGGAAGTCGGCTTCCTCGTACTTCTTCGGGTTAACCTCGGCACCTTCGATGACGTAGTGGGCGACCACGACGAGGACGACGCCGGCCAGTAACCCGACTCCAAGTTGCAGGGGCGTGCCGTTGGCGAGCCCCTCGAAGACGAGTCCGAACACCGACGCAGACACCATAATCCCCGACGCGACACCCCAGAGAGCGACGTTCCAGCGGTCGCTCACGTCCGAGACGAAGAAGAACGGCAACGCCCCCAGACCGGTCGCGATAGCCGTGACGAGACCAGCGACAAACACGAAGACGAGAGCGGCAAATGGGTCCATACGCACACTACCAGTTGGGTGCCGATAAATATTATCATATTTTAGATAGATTTTGGCGGGCCTAAACCGAATAGGCAGCAGAAACGCGCCTCTGAGGTTTCGTCTGGCCTAAAAACTGCCTCAATAGTAGTATATGATTTATGATAGTTGTGCGAGGCTTGGGGGGTCGAGTGTTCGGTTCGAAGGCCTCGGAAGACGGCTCGTGGGAGGCGCAACTCGGCGCAAAAGAGCGATGAAAATCGGTGTTCGGGTCGGAAGGGGCCTCAGTCGTCGGCCGCCGATGCACCCTCCGGTGAGTCGGAGTCGCTGCCCATCGGCGAGACCGGTGAGGCCGCGACATTGCGTGCCGAACCCATCCAGCGTTCCACGTTGGCGGAGACGTAGTCGCGGGCTCCGAATGCGACTGCGCCACCGACACCGATAGCGAGCGCGGCGGCGAGGCCCCACGCGAACGCCTGGGCGATGGTGAACAGGATGGCAACGTCGATACCCATCGTGCTCAGACCGATGACGACGGCGGTGAAGTACAGGAACATCCGCGTCCCGATGGCGAAGAAGCTCGTGTACGAGGTCTCGGTCGCCGCGCGAGTGCGCATGATGGCGTCACCGATGAAGTCGGCGACGACGAACCCGAGGACGATGACCAACAGCCCGGCTACGAACGACGGCGCGTAGGACACGGCGGTCGCGACCCACTCAGAGAGCAGGTCTATCGCCAGCACGTTCGCCGCGGCGAGCGTGGCGACGGCATAGACGAACCACTTGCCGAGCGTCCCGAAGGACTTCGAGACGGCCTTCTCTGTGCCGCCCAGAATCTTTCCGACCGGGGTTTCGAGGACGGCCTTGTCTATCTGAATGCGGTCTGCGAGGCGCGTGATGATACTCGCGGCAATCCGCCCGAGGAACCATCCAATGAGCAGGACGATAACCGCGCCGACGAGACGCGGTGTGAACGCCAGCGCCGAGTTCACGACCTCGGTGATTGTCTCTGGAATTGTGACTTGTAGGACGTACATAGCCACCAGTTGGTACGTCCCAGGAGAGATTAGTTAGGAGTCGAAAAGTGCGTATAAAATGCTCTGGTAATTCATACGCTCCGAATTCTTCGAAGTTCGGAAAATCGAGACGAACGACGGAGCCGGGGTCGTGACTCTCTCGTCGAACGGAACGACACGAGCGCGCGAACGTCTCTCGGTTCTGGGTTCGGCTGCCGGAATTAATCATCTCCAGCGTCGTCGGGGGTCGTGGCCGCGTCCGACTGCGCTGCCGCGATATCTCCGAGGTGTCTCGCGATTTTCTCGAACGCGATGACGAGGCGCGCGGCGTACCACAGCACGACGACCCCGAGGGCGAGAAACACCCAGAGAAGTATCTGCTGTGCGATGAGGATGGCGTAGACGAACGTCAAGAGGAGAAAGACGGCGATGCCGATTTTCGCACCGGTCGTCTGATGGAGCGGTGTCCTGTCAGTGGGGGACGACATGTCCCGTCGTTTATTGGGCGTACGTATATCTACCCGGGGTGGTCTGGGGGGATGAGACTGGACGAATCGAAGGATATTCCCCCTCGAATTGCTCCTCATTAATCAGCAATCTTCCCGATTAATTGCGGCACTGTAGAGTGCCACCAAAGGCCGTGAGACGGCCCACACCACCGAATTTATCAAGCAAAGCTGGGTATCTGCACGTGATGGGAGATCTATCTGAGTTGTTCGCACCGACGCGCATCGCAGTGGTCGGTGCGACAGAGCGCGACGGGGCCATCGGCCGGGCAATCATGGACAACCTCATCGCCGATTTCGACGGCGACGTGGTTCCGGTCAACCCCAAGTACGACGAACTGTTCGGTCTGCAGTGCTACGGCGATGTCGGCGAGACCGACGCCGACGTCGCTATCATCGTCGTTCCGCCGAAGGTCGTCCTCCCCGCGATGGAGTCCGCGGGCGAAGCAGGTATCGAGAACGTCGTGGTCATCACCGCCGGGTTCGGTGAGACCGGAAGCGAAGGCGCTGCTCGCGAACAGGAACTCCGCGACATCGCCGAGAAGTACGACATGAACGTCGTCGGCCCCAACAGTCTGGGCATCATGAACACCGACGTCGGCATGAACGCGACGTTCGGCCCGGACATGGCGCTCGACGGCAAGATGTCCTTCATGAGCCAGTCCGGCGCGTTCATCACCGCCGTCATCGACTGGGCCAACGACGAGGACATCGGCTTCAAGGACATCGTCTCGCTGGGTAACAAGGCCGTCCTCGACGAGGCCGACTTCATCGAAGCGTGGAACGACGACCCCGACACCGAAGTCGTCATCGGCTACCTCGAAGGCATCAGCGCGGGCCGCGAGTTCATCGACTCCGCCCGCGAAGTCACCAAAGAGACGCCTATCGTCCTCGTGAAGTCCGGGAAGACCGACGCCGGTGCGCAGGCCGCGTCCTCTCACACGGGCACTATCGCCGGCTCCGACGCGGCGTACGAGGCCGGTCTCGAACAGGCGGGCGTCATCCGCGCCGACTCCGTCCAGCACCTCTTCGACACCGCGCGCGTGCTCGAACACCAGCCACTCCCCGAGAACAAGGACGTCGCCGTCATCACGAACGCCGGCGGCCCCGGCGTCATGACGACCGACGCCATCGGCGAGTCGGAACTCGAAATGGCCGACTTCACCGACGAGACGCTCGAACAGTTCTCCGAGACGCTCCCGCCGGAGGGCAACATCTACAACCCGGTCGACATCGTCGGCGACGCCGACAACGCCCGATTCAAGGACGCACTCGACGTTGCGCTCTCCGACGAGAACGTCGGCAGCGCAATCGTTCTGACGGCACCGACGGCCATCCTCGACTACGAGCAACTCGCCGAGGACACCGTCGAACTCCAAGAGAAGTACGGCAAGCCAATCGCCGCCTGTTTCATGGGTGGCGAACGCGTCGACCCAGCTTCGGACCTGATGAAGGACGCCGGGATTCCGAACTACTTCGACCCCTCGCGCGCCGTCGACGGTCTCGAAGCCCTCGCGCAGTACGCCGACATCAAGCAGCGCGAGTACGACGAACCGACGGACTTCGACGTTGACCGAGAGCGTGCCCGCGAGATTCTCGAATCCGTCAAAGAGCGCGACGACACCCGCCTCGGCGTCGAGGCCATGGAACTGCTCGACGCCTACGGCATCGAGACGCCCCACGGCGAAATCGTCGACGACCCGGGCGACGCCCTCGAAGTCGCCGAGGAAATCGACGGCAACGTCGTCATGAAAATCGTCAGCCCGGACATCCTCCACAAGTCCGACATCGGCGGCGTGAAGGTCGGCGTCGAAAACGAGGACGTCTTCGACGCCTACGAGGACCTCATCACGCGAGCGAAGAACTACCAGCCGGACGCCAACATCCTCGGCGTGCAGGTCCAAGAGATGGTCGACCTCGACAACGGCGTCGAGACCATCGTCGGCATGAACCGCGACCCGCAGTTCGGCCCGCTCATGATGTTCGGTCTCGGCGGCATCTTCGTCGAGATTCTCGAAGACACGACGTTCCGCGTCGCCCCCGTCTCCGAGTCCGAAGCCGACGAGATGACCAAGGAAATCGACGCCGCACCGATGCTCCGCGGCGCTCGCGGCAACGACCCCGTCGACACCGAGGGCATCGCGGAGACCATCCAGCGTCTCTCACAGTTGGTCACGGACTTCCCGGCCATCCTCGAACTCGACATCAACCCGCTGGTCGCACTTCCGGACGGCGTCAAAGCGGTCGACGTGCGCCTGACGGTGGACCCAGACGAACTTTAAACACCTCACCAACCTAATCAGTCAACAATGAACACGGTACTCGTCACTTCGACCGGAGAAAGCACCGGCAAGACGGCCATCACGCTCGCACTCGGCCTGCTCGCGAAGGAACGCGGTCTCGACGTGGGCTACATGAAACCCAAGGGGACGCGCCTCCAGTCCAGCACCGGCAAGACGCTCGACGAAGACCCGATGCTGGCGCGCGAACTCCTCGACATCGACGCCGAGATGCACCAACTCGAACCCGTCGTCTACTCGCCGACGTTCATCCAGGGTGCCATCCGCGGCAAGGAGAACAACGAAGAACTCTCCGAGGTCATCTCGCACCACTTCGACGACCTCTCGGCCGACAAAGACCTCATGCTCGTCGAGGGCGGCGGGTCGTACCGCACCGGCGGTATCGTCGACCTCACGGACGCCGACATCGCCTCGCTGCTCGACGCGGAAGTCGTTCTCGTCGCCGACTACAGCCACCCGAGCGACCTCGACGACCTCGTCGCGGCCGTCGAAGACATCGGCTCGGACCGACTCGCCGGCGTCGTCTTCAACCGCGTCAACGACTCCGTCTACGACGAACTGGAGACCGAAGTCGCGCCGTTCCTCGAAGCGCGCAACGTCCCCGTCCTCGGCGTCGTTCCCGCCGAGAAGGACCTCGCGGGCGTCACGGTACAGGAACTCGCCGACGAACTCGGTGCCGACCTCGCGACCGACGCGCCGACCGACGCCTTCGTCGAGCGCTTCCTCGTGGGTGCCATGGGCGGCGACGCTGCCCTGCGATACTTCCGCCGCACCAAGGACGCCGCGGTCATCACCGGCGGCGACCGCGCCAACATCCAGCGCGCCGCGCTCGAAGCGCCCGGCGTCAAGTGTCTCATCCTCACCGGTGGCCACCGCCCCGTCGGAGCCGTCATCGGCAAGGCAGAAGAGAAGGGCGTCCCCGTCCTCCTCGTCACCGGCGACACGCTCTCTGTGACCGACCGCGCCGAAGACATCGTCAGCACGGGTCGCACCCGCGACGAGCGCACTGTCGAACGGATGCGTGACCTGCTGTTCGAACACGCCGACACCGACGCCATCATCGGTGGCATCGAGCCATCGAACGACACCGACGGCGACGACGAGTAACTCTCCCCTCCGGTTTCGATTCTTTTCTACAGAAGTAGTCAACAAATTGAGAACCACCGAAGCAGTCATGTCATCATAGACTAACGACTCCCCAATGGCTGGTGTACCACCAGCACCTATTGCACTCCTCGTGGGTGTGGCCCTCGTCGCGCTCGTCGTTGCGAAGGCGTTCGTGAATCGGCGGCGAGACCGTCCAGGAGCGACTGAACTGGGAGTTCTGCTCGCTGTCGTTGCCACGTGGTGTGGGCTCTACGCTGCGCAACTTGCGGCGACCACGACGGCGACGATGGTCTTTCTGTACCAACTCATCTATCTCTGTATCGTCGCGGTTCCACCGCTTTGGTTCCTGTTCGCGTCGTCGTACACCGGAAAACAGTCACTCCCGCTGTTAGGATGGCTCGCTGCGGGCATCATCTCGGTCGGGTGTTTCCTCGGCGCACTGTTGTGGCCCGAGACGACGCTCGTCTGGACCGACGTGGAGGTCGTATCGATTGGCCAGTTGCGAGCGCTTTCGTTGGACAAAGGACCGGTGTTCTACGTGTTCATCGTGTACGCCTACACGCTCTTGCTCTGGGGTGCTGCCCGAATTGGCCGTTACGCAATCACGACGCGCGGTCGGGCCAGAAATCAGACTCGCGTTATCGCGTTCGCGTTGTTCATCGTGTTAGTGCCGAACGCCGCGTTCAACACCGGACTCGCCCCGTTCGAATTCGACCCGACGCCCTTTGTCTTCACCCTCTCGATGTTGCTGTTCGTCGCCGCCGACTTCCGCTACGGACTGTTCAGAGCACACCCTCTCGCCCGCGACATCGCCCGCGAACACGTCATCGAGGAGATGGTCGACGGCGTGCTCGTCGTCGATAGAGCCAACATCATCACCGACGTCAACCCGGCGGCCGCAACGGCACTCGGCGTGTCACCCCGAAGCGTCATCGGCGAGAAACTGGACGTGGTCCTGCCGGGCCTCGCGACTCGCATCGAGAGTGCCGACTCCGAAAGCGAGACGTACTATCACGCGTCGAGCGACGTCACCTACGACGTCCGAGTCTCTCGGTTCTCTCGTCCGAGAAACGGACTGCAGGGGCAAATCGTGACGCTCCACGACGTCAGTGAGACACGACAGCGAGAAGAGCGTCTCTCCGTTCTCAACCGCATCCTCAGACACGACATCAGAAACGGACTCAACGTGGTCGGTGGCTTCGCCGACCTCGTCGCCGACACTGACGCTGACGCCGAGATGCGCCAGCACGCCGCCGCACGCATCAAACACCGAACCGACGAACTCCTCGACCTCGCAGAGAAGATTCGGGCGATAGAGAAAGGCCTCGACCGACAGAACGAACGCCAATCGACAGAACTGATGGGTGTGCTCGACACCGTCGTCGAACAAATCGAACGACGGTGGCCTGAGGCGACAGTCACGCTCTCTGGTCCCGACGAAGTCACCGTACTCACCACGCCAATCGCCGAAGCCCTGTTTCACAACCTCGTCGAGAACGCCGCAGAACACGGCGGCGAGTCGCCGACGATAGACGTCGTCGTCACGACGGCCGACGACTGGGTGACTGTCGAAGTGACCGACGACGGGCCTGGAATCCCGAAGAAGGAACTCGAAGCCATCGAATCCGGGGAGACGCAGTTAGCCCACGCGAGCGGTATCGGCCTCTGGCTCGCGACGTGGCTCGTCCGGCAGTCCAGCGGGACAATCGAGTTCGACGCGACCGACGAGGGGACAGTCGTCACCGTGCGCCTCAGACGGGCGAGACCCGACGACGAGACCGTGCCTGCGTAGCCTCCGCTTCTCTCCAGTTCAGACTCTCCAGTTCAGACTCGCCAGTTCAGACTCGCCAGCCGCGGTCGGTGTCGTTCAACAACTCTGCGCCGTCCTCGGTGACGACCACCAGGTCTTCGATGCGGACGCCGAACTCGCCGGGGAGATAGATACCGGGTTCGACGCTGAAGACGTTCCCCACGTCGAGTTCGCGGTCACTGCCGGCGACGATGTACGGTTCTTCGTGCACGTCGAGGCCGACGCCGTGCCCGGTGCGGTGGATGAATCGGTCCCCGTAGCCCGCATCTTCGATGACTTCGCGGGCCGCGGCGTCGATGTCGCCAGCCGTCACACCGGGTTCGACGGCCTCGACTGCCGCGGTTCGCGCTTCTCGGACGACTTCGTGGACGCGCTCGAACTCGGCTGGCGGGTCGCCGGCGAAGACGACGGTCCTGGTCTGGTCGCTCGGGTAGTGGTCCACGCGCGTCCCGAAGTCGAGGACGACCGGATCACCCGACTCGATGAGACGGTCGCTGTCGGTGTGGTGCGGCATCGCGCCGTTCGGTCCCGACCCGACGATTGGGCCGAACGGAATCCCCTCACCGCCTTCGTCGGCGAGCAGTCGCTCGATTTCGGCCGCGAGTTCGGTCTCGGTCATCCCAATTACGTCCGAACCCATCGCATGCACACGCTCGACGGCAGCGTCCGCGACTCGTCCGGCCCGGCGCAAGGCGTCGAGTTCCGCCTCGTCTTTGGTCGCTCGAAGCGGGGCGACGACGTCGCTGGCGAGGCCGAAGTCCGCGTCCGGAAGCACTGCCCGGAGGTCCTGCGTGAAGCGCGCCCACATCGTATCGTCCACGAGGATTCGCCCCCCGGCAAGTTCGAGGTCAGAGGCGACACTCCTGACGGCCGCGACCGGGTCGTCGTCGTCGCTCCACGTTCGCACGTCGGCGACCCACGATTCAGCCCGAATCTGTGTCTCGTAGAGGTCGGGAACGAGAAAGACCGGGTCGCCGTCTCGGGGCACGAACAAGAACAGGTGTCGCTCGGCGGGTTCTTCGTCGAAGCCGGCGAGATACAGCAGATTCCTACTGGGAAACAGGACGGCGGCGTCTGCGTCTTCTGTGGCCAGTCGGTCCTGACAGGCGCGCGTCCGTCGTTCGAAGGGCGTCATATCGGTGGCTACGCGGCCGGGGAGAAAAACGTGGCCGGTCCATCACGAACACGAAAGACGCGGACACCAGTCACCTCTCGTAACTAATTCTGTCCTTTGTTATTGGATTAATTGTCATTGTGTGCCATAACAACTATGTTCAACCCCTCCACAGGACGTGGTATGCCGCAACAACACAGACGGAGCTTCCTGAAAGCAAGTGGTGCACTGCTCGGTGGTCTCTTCGCGGGGTCGACCGTCGTCGCCGCCGAACGAACCGACCGATACGTCGTCAAGACGAAACACGCGGCAAAATTAGAACGACGCGGGCTCGACGTCGTCTACGACCTCACAGCCGCCGGTCTTGCGGTCGTCGAGGGGACCGAATCTGACGTTTCTGCCACCAGTTCGTCGTATGCACCGGACATCGAGGTCACGCTACAGGAACCGTCGGTAAACGAGGCAGCACCGACGGAAGCGACCGACGAACCGGGGTATCAAGCCCAGTGGGACAAACAGGACCTCTCGATTCCCGACGCGCACAGCATCACTCGCGGCGAGGGAACACGCGTGGCCGTCATCGACTCCGGCGTCGCCGCCGACCACCCCGACCTCGAACACGCCGTCAACGAGGACCTCTCGCGGAATTTCACCGGCGACGGGTTCGGCGCGGGCGTCCCTGCCGGCGGCAGCCACGGAACGCACTGTGCGGGTATCATCGCCGCGAACGACGCCAACGACGAGGGCGTCGTCGGGTCCGCACCGGGGACGGAACTCGTCGATTGCCGCGTCTTCTCTCCCGTCGGGGGAGCGTCCTTCGCCGACATCCTCGCGGCCATCGTCTACAGCGTCGAAATCGGCTGCGACGTCGCGAACTTGAGCCTCGGTGCCTATCCGGTCCCGAGACAGGGTGAAGGCGACTTCTACGGGAAAGTACTGAACAGCACGCTGACGTACGCGAACAAGGAAGGGACCGTCCTCGCAATCGCAGCAGGCAACGACTCGGCCGACCTCCAGCACGACAAGAACTTCATCAGCCTCCCGAACGAGGGCGCACAGGCGTTCAGCGTCGCGGCGACTGGCCCGAAAGGGTTCATGTTCGACGCCGGCGACGACGCCCAAGGTCCCGCGAGTCCGGCGTTCTACACCAACTACGGGACGAACGCCATCGACATCGCCGCGCCGGGCGGCGACGCACTGCTCGACGCACAGGAGACCCACCCCGACACGTGGGTCTTCGACCTCGTCTACAACACGATTTCGACGCCGGAGTTCGACGACAACGGCGACTACGTGGGGGCGGCACACGAGTACGGCTGGAAGGCTGGCACGTCGATGGCGGCTCCGCAGGTCGCCGGCGCTGTCGCGCTCGTGAAGTCCGTCAAGCCCGGCCTCAACGCCAATCAGGTCAAATCACTGTTGAAGCGGACTGCGAGCGTTCCGGATGGATACGGCAAAGAGTACTACGGGGCTGGCTACCTCGACGTGCTCGCCGCACTGGAGTCCTGACAGGACTTCTTCCAGACGTCCTCTGACTCGGTACTCGTTGGCCCGACCCCCATGCTAACATCTCGCCTCTCGAACACCTTTATCAGGTGAGACGGGGAACTGTAGGCTATGAGTTGGAAAGCAATCGACGCCCTCGACGACGCCCGTGACGCCACGGCGTCGCTCCTCCTCCCGTTCGACGCGGGTCGATGGGCGCGCCTCGCGATTATCGCCCTCTTCGTCGGAAGCATCGGAGGCGGTGGCACGTCCTTCAGTAACACCGGAAACACAGGCGTGACTGCACCCGGAGACACCGGCACACCGCCGAGTGACCTCCCGGTAGATGGACTCCCCGGATTCGCGACGCCCGAGAATCTCGCGCTCCTCGCCGGTGGAATCGTCGTTGCCGGTATCGTCCTCCTCCTCGTGTGGTCGTTCGCCAGTGCGGTGATGCAGTTCGTCTTCGTCGACGGCGTCGTCTCGAAAGACGTTCGCATCCGCACGCCGTTCCGCGAGCGTCTCAGACTCGGTGCCAGACTGTTCGCCTTCCAAGTCGGCATCCTCCTCGCCGTCGTACTGGTAATCGGTCTCCCGATTCTGGCCGTGGTTCTCGGCGGTATCGCCGTCTCTGGCCTCATGTTCCTGCTCGCTATTCCACTTGTCTTCCTCGCCATACTGCTGTTCCTCGTCGCTGGACTCATCCAGCAGTTGACGACCGACTTCGTCGTCCCGACGATGATTGCCGAAGACAAGCACGTGCTCTCCTCGTGGCGGCGAGTCGCGCCGCTGTTCCGCGCCGAACTCTCCGAGTTCGGCCTGTACGTTCTCATCCGGTTCGTCCTCGGTATCCTCGCGAGCATCGGTGTCGGTATCGCCACCGCACTCGTGTTGCTCGTCGTCGCGATTCCCTTCGCCATCGTCGGTGGGGCACTGTTCCTCGCGCTCAACGCCGCCGGATTCGGCTTCTTCGCGCCCGTCTCGCTCGGCGTGTTCGGCGTGCTCGGCGTCCTGTTCGTCCTCACGGCAATTGCCGTCAGCGCGCTCGTTCAGATGCCCGTGGTGACGTTCTTCCGGTACTACTCGTTGTTCTTACTCGGAAGTGCCGACGAGGAACTCGACCTCGTCTCGCAGTTCCGCACCGACGACGATTCGTCCGCGCCCGAAGGCGCGACGCCCGCCTGAGAAAATCCGCTTCGTCCCCGTTTTTTACGCAGTCGTCGCCGCAATCACTCGCTTGTCCACCCGCGCGAGCAGTGCGAGAATCGGAAGCATCAGCAGTCCGCCGACGACGAACGGTGCCCAGAACGCGATTCCGGTGTAGAGGCCGCCCGCGAGGGCGGGGCCGAAGGTCCGAGCCAGACTGCCGGCGCTCTGTGTGAGACCGAAGGCCCCACCCTGCTCGTCGTCGTCCGCCGAGCGCGAGACCAGTGTGTTCAACGAGACGTTCGTGAGCGCGTTGCCGAACGAAAGCGGCGTCATGACGACGAGCAGTGCGACGACGCCTGCAGGGAGCGTGGGACCCACAGAGACGAGTGGGCCAACTGCCGGGAGAAACTGCCCCAACACCGGCGAAAACGGAACGGCCGCGAGCGTCAGGACCTGAATCGCAGTGCCGCCGACGGCCAGTCTGTACTCGCCGAATCGGTCGGTGAGTGGTCCGACGAGTCCGCCTTGGACGGCGGCGAGTACGAGTCCGACGTAGGTGAGGATAACCGCGTTCTCGGTCGCTCCGTAGGCGTACTGGTCGTTGGTGAGGAAGATAAACTGACTTTCGAGAGCCGAGAACGCGAACGACGCGAGGAAGAACGCTACGACGAGCGCTCCCAGCCCGGGCGTTCGAAGCGCAGACAGGAGTTGGTCGATTCGCGACTCGCGGGAGTCGGGCGCGTCGGTTCGCTCCGCTGGTGGCCGTGACTCCGGCAGGACGACGTACGCGAGGAGGAGGTTGGTTCCGGTGATGAGCGCCGCCGCAAAGCTCGGAAGCGAGAACTCTGAGACCGGCACGGCGGCCGGAAGCACGTCGCGGGCGAGTGCGACGACCGGTTCGCTGGCGAAGAAGCCGCCTAACGCCGGACCGAAGACGAATCCGAGACCGAACGCCGCGCCGAGAAGCCCGAGTCCCTTCGCGCGCTCCTCAGCACTGGTTATGTCCGCGATGTACGCCTGTGCGGTGGCGATATTCCCGCCCATCGCCCCGGCGAGCATGCGCGCCGCGAACAGGACGGCGAGCGACCCGGCGATGCCGAAGAGCGTCCACGCGATGACGCTCCCAGTGAGAGACAGCAACAGCACGGGTCGGCGACCGCGTGCATCCGAGAGTCGGCCGAGAAACGGTGCGGCGAGGAACTGCATCGCCGAGTAGGAGGCGATGAGGAGACTCCCGACGAACTCCGTCGCGCCGAACGAAAGCGCGTACAGCGGGATGACCGGAATCAGGATACCGAACCCGAGGAGGTCGACGAACACGATGAGAAAGACCACTCCGAGCGCTCGACGCGGGTTCTCGACTGTCATCGAAGGCACTGTTCGGCGGGGGAGCGATAATCACATCGGTCCTCGAATCTGGGGTGATAAGCAGTCATTAATTAAGATATAGAAAGTCGTCAGTTCGAGTATGTCCTTCGAGTGGGTGTCGTACTTCACGTGCCACGACTGCGGGCTCCAGAAACCGTCCCCAGAGGTCCCATACGACCATCTCGGATACGCAATCTGCCCCGCATGTGGTGCGGAGACGCGACCGACGACCGCCACCGCGACAACACCCTCGACGATGGTGGATGGGTAGGCACTTGCCTGCGGCGTCCGACGTGCCGGTATGAGCTGGACGGAGATTCGTCGAGACGACCGTATCGTCGAGTGGGAACGAAGCGACGGACACGCGACGATTCGACTCCGACACGGACCGAACGCGTGGCACGTCAGATTCGATAGACTCCATCAGGCACCGGACGGACGCGGCTACGAGAGCGAGCGCTTCGACGACGAAGCCGCCGCACGCGACGCTGTCGAGGCGTGGAAAAACGAGTACGACGTCGAGTAGCGCCCTCGCGTCTGCGACTTCTGCGTTCTTACTGAAGACGGCGCGTGCTCTCGACGAGTGGATGGCGAGCGTAATCGACGATATCGATGTCGTCGATAGACGAGAGACCCTCTTTCTCCGCGGTGCGCTGCATACCGAGTTCGATGGGGTCGTCGATGACGATGATGTACGCGTCCATCGTCTCGATGCCGGTGCGGTCCGCAGCGAGGACGCGGTGGTGCCCGTCTGCGAGAAGCAGCGTTCCCTTGTTGTCGATGACGACGAGCGGTTCCGCCAAGCCGCGTTCGAGTTCGTACTGTCGGCCCTCTAACTCGTCGGCGTACACGCGCGCCTGCGTCGGAATGAGGTCCGAGAGTGAGACGGTCCGGCGCTCTTGGTGGACGGTGATGCCGTGTATCTGTTCGAGGGTGCGCATCAGTTTCCCCACTTTCTCCGGCGTCGCGCGCTCGATTTGGCTCCGTATCACGTCGGTGTTCGAGATGATACCGACGAGGTTGCCGGTGTCGTCGACGACGGGAAGTTTCTGGATACCGGAGCGGAGAATCACACGCGCGGCGTCGGTGACGTCCATCTCTGGATGGGCGACGACCAAATCGGTCGCCATCACCGTGTCGATAGCCTCGCCCTCGTTCGAGAGGAGAATGTCACGGGCGGTCACGAAGCCTTCGACCTTTCGGCCGTCACAGACCGGAAATCCGTTGTGACCGTCGCTTTCAGCGATGCGACGGGCGACGTCCGCGACCGTATCGCTCGGGGAGACGGTTTGGACCTCGCGAGTCATGTACTCCTTGACGGTCGCTTTGGCACTCATCTCCCCGACGTAGGGCGACCGACCGGAAAAACGTGTGGGCACTACTCGTCGAGCGGGAATTCGAAGGCGACGTCCGAGTCGAGCGTCGGTGCGGCCGGTGCGTGTTCGAGCGTCTCGAAGATGCGCCCGGCGACGATGTCCGTGACGATGGTCGCCAACGACTCGCGAGAGTCGCCGCCGACGGCGTCGAGGATTCCGAGCGGAATCTGCGCCCCGGCCATGTCCGCGTGGCCGCCAGCGCTCCCGATAGACCCGAGTGCGTCGCGAAGTACCTCGCCGAGGTCGACTGCGGTGCCACGTGTTCGCCCAGAGACGTAGACAGTGCCGTCCATCAACCCGTAGACGATGGCGATATCGACGCCTTCCATTCCGAGCAGGTAGTCACACGCCTGTGCGATGGCGTCTCGGTCGCGAACGTCGCCGACGTTCGAGGTCAGTGCAGGACCGCGCTGGTCACGGTTCGAGATGGCACGCGCTAACGTCTCCATCGTCTCGGACGTCATACTCGGCGTCTCGACGCGCTGTAGCAGGTCGGTATTGACGTGCGGAACGAGCGAGGCGGCGGCCTCGAAGTCGGCCGTCGAGACTTCGCGGGTGAAATCGTTGGTGTCGACGCGGATGCCAAACAAGAGTGCGGTCGCGACGTGCTCGTCTGGGACGATTCCCAACCGGTCGAGATACTCCGCGAGGACGGTGCTCGTCGCGCCGACGCGTCGCCGGAGGTCCACGTACGCCGCTTCGACGGGCTCTCGTGGCGGGTGGTGGTCGATGACGATGTCGACGACGGTGTCCGGCGGCAGGCGGTCGTTGACGCCGGGACGTGAGTGGTCGACGAGCGCGATTCCGTCGTACTCGTCGAGGTTCGGCGTCTCGTCGAACTCGTGTAAGTCTAACTCGAGGAGATTGACCAGCGCTCGGTTCTCTTGGTGGCTGATGTCTCCGAAGTAACACGCCGTCGCCTCGACGTTCGCGCGTTTCGCAATCGCCTGCAGTGCCACCGCCGATGCGATGGCGTCGGGGTCGGGGTTGTCGTGCATCACCACCGCCAGCGGGCCGTCGAGGTTCCGGAGCACCCGCATGAGCCGGTAGATGCGTTCGCTCTGTGTCGTCCCGATGGCGTCGCCGATGCGGTCGAGAACCGCCTGACGGGGGTCGATAACTTCGTCTGCGAGGTCGACGAGTTCGTCCCGAATCGCGTTCGACGGCCCCCCGCCGAGATGGACGACGAGAACTGCGTCGGGAAAGTTGCCGCGGGCGGCAGCAGCAGCGTCGCGGTTGGTTACTGGGTCGTCACCAGCGACCACGACCACGTCGGCCGAATCGGGGAACGTCTCCCGGTCTGTTGGGTCACCAGAGAGTGCGTCGATACCCTCGGCACGGAGGTCCTCGGCGCGGCCCTTCTGGTCGGTGACGACTGTCACCGACCCAGGACGGTCGGTGAGCGTGCGCAGCAAGTCACCACCGAAGAGGCTGCACCCGAGAACCAGGCGACGGACCATACCTCCAGGGTCGGTCTCTGGCCGCAAAACCCTACCGTCATTCAGTTCGCCGATGATGTTATGGTGTGTGATGACATGACAAAATATAGGATGGAACTCGAATCGCATCTCGTCTCTGACTCCCGTTCGGAGTCACTCGTCAGGGCGTGTCGAACCACTGTCGGCGACGACCTCCGCAGTGTGACGTACTTTACTCCCGACCAGTACGAGCAGCTTTACCTCCGGTCGGACCTCGAAGCCGACGCCGACCTTGCAGGCTTCGTCGAGCACGAGACCGACGGCTTCCACGCGCGGACCGCCTACAAAGGCTCGGAACTCGGAAACTACCAATACACCGTTCGAGCGTTCGACGAGGGGTACATGACCCGCGTGACGGTCGCCGATTCCGGCGTCTTCGTTACGACGGACGGCCTGACACTCAGACGGTCCGAGGAGCTAGCGTCGGCACTCGCCGAGTTGTTGCAGTCCAAATAAAGAAAATCGCAGTCGAGTCTTTTCAGCCCGACAGCGCGCTCAGAAGAGCGCCGCTGCGACGGTCTGGGCCGTCTCGATGACGGGCTGGAACCCGGGCAGGAGCAGGACCGTCCCGACGGCGGCGAAGACGACTGCGCCGTAGAGACCGACCGGCTGGCTGCCGATTTCGAGCGACTTCGCGGGCTCTTCGATCCACATCGCCTTGACGACGCGGCTGTAGTAGAACAGCGACAGTGCGCTGTTCATCGCGCCGACGGCGGCGAGCCACCAGAAGCCGGACTCGATAGCCGAGTAGAACAGGGCGTACTTCGAGACGAAGCCGCCGAACGGCGGCAGCCCTGCGAGCGAGAACATGAAGACGGTCATCGCCGTCGCGGCGATTGGCGCCTTCGACGCGATGCCGTTGTAGTCCTCGAAGGTGCGGCCGATGCCCCACTTCTCGACCATGGCGATGAACAGGAACGCACCCGTGTTCATGAAGCCGTAGACGAGCAGGTGGGCCATACTCGCGCCGAGCACGTTCCCGTTCGCGGCACCACCGTCGACGGTGATGGCCGCGAGACCGATGAGTGCGTAGCCGGCGTGACCAATCGAGGAGTACGCGAGCATGCGCTTGACGTTCTGCTGCGTCGCTGCGGCGAAGTTACCGAGCGTCATCGTGACGACGGCGAGAATCGCAAAGAGCAGCGACCAGTCGATGCCGCCCGGACCGAGCGACGAGATGGTCCCGAGCGGGAACGCGACCGTGAAGACGCGGAAGGCGACGGCGAATCCGGCCGCCTTCGACGCCGACGAGAGGAACGCGCTGATTGGTGCAGGTGCACCCTCGTAGGCCTCCGGCGCCCAGAAGTGGAACGGGACGGAGGCGGTCTTGAACGCGAAGCCACCGGCAATCATCAGCACACCGAGGCCGAGGACGCCGACGAGTTCGTCAGCACCCGAGAGGCCCGCTGCGATGTCGGGCAGCACGAGCGACCCGGTGACGGCGTACACGAGGCTGATACCGAACGCGAACACCGCCGACGACAGCGCGCCGATGAGGAAGTACTTCAGACCCGCTTCGACGCTGCCGCGGTTCTTCTTGAGGAACGCGACGAGCGCGTACGACGGCAGCGATGCGAGTTCGAGACTGACGAAGACCGTCGCCAGCGAGTTCGACATCGCCATGAGCGTCATCCCCGTGGCGGCGAGGAGCACGAGCGAGTAGAACTCACCCTGATACTGCTCGTCGGCGAGGTAGTCGTACGAGGCGACAGAGACCATTGCCGCGACGCTGGTGAAGATGAGCGTGAAGAACAGGCTCATCCCGTCGACGATGAGAGCGTCACCGTACAGCGAGATTGCGCCACCAGTCGACTCCATGCCGGTCCCTGCCATGAGGAACCACGCGGCGACACCGCCAGCGGCGAGCGACCCGAGGGTCGCCGTCGAAGCGAGCAGGCCGTTGTTGGTCGTGTCGGGGTCGATGGTGTCGATGGTCAACAGGAGCAGCGCGGTCACCGCGAGGATAATCGCGGGGGCCGCTGCCGTCCAGACGGGAGCGGTTTGCAGTGGCGTCATTAGAACGCACCTCCCAGTTCGAGAATCGGATTAACTGCGTCCTGAATCATCGTGAAGAAGATGTCCGGAGAGACACCGAGGACGATGGTGAGGAGCAGAAGCACCGCAAGCGGCGCGACGTCGTGGAACGGCGCTTCGGTGATTTCGTAGTCACCATCGAACTCGAACGGTCCGAACAGGGTCCGCTGCATCGCGAACAGCAGGTAGCCCGCGACGATGACGATACCGAACATCGCCGCGCCCGTGAACAGCGGCATCGCCTCCATCACCGTGGACTCGAACGCGCCCTTGAAGATGAAGAACTCTGCCGCGAAGCCGGCCATGAGCGGGAGGCCCATGTAACCGAACGCGCCGGCGACGAAGATGCCCGCCGTGACGGGCATTCTGTCGGCCACACCGGACATGTCCGTCACCATGCGCGTGTGGGTCGTGTTGTAGATGACGCCGACGGCCATGAACATCAGACCGGAGATGAGGCCGTGGGCGACCATCTGGAAGGTCGCACCGCCGACACCGTAGGTGGTGTAGGCGATGAGACCGAGGATGACGTACCCCATCGACGAGACGGAGGAGTACGCGACGATGCGCTTGAGGTCCTGCTGGGCCAGCGCGAGGAGAGCGCCGTAGATGACGCTTGCGACGGCCAGCAGGGCAATAGGCAGCGCGAAGCTTCGCGCCGTCTCCGGCAGCATCGTGAAGTTGAACCGGAGCAGGGCGTATGTACCCATCTTCAGGAGGACCCCCGCCAGCATGACCGACACCGGCGTGGGTGCTTCGACGTGAGCGTCGGGCAGCCACGTGTGCAGCGGCGCGACGGGAACCTTCACCGCGAATCCGAAGAACATCGCGATGAAGGCGACCGACGCGAGCGCACCGGCCGAGAGACCGGCGAAGCCGCCGAGTTGACCGGCCTGCAGCGCCTGCGCGATTTCGGGCAGGCGCAGCGACGAGATGGAGTCACCGAGGCCGAACACGAGGGAGATGAACCCGATGAACATCACGAGCGACGCGATGTTCGTGTAGACGAAGAACTTGATAGCCGCGTATTTGCGGCGGGGACCGCCCCAGACACCGATGAGGAAGTACATCGGGACGAGCACGGCCTCCCAGAAGACGAACCAAACGAAGAAGTCGAGCGCCGTGAAGACGCCCAGCAGGTTCGCCTCCATGAAGAGCATCAGACCGAAGAACTGGGACTGACGCTCCGTGATGGGAGTCCACGCGCTGACGATAGCGAGCGTGGTGAGGATGGTGGTCAGGACGATAAGCGGCATGCTGATGCCGTCGACGCCGACCAACCAGTGAAGGTCGTACTGGCCGAGTTGCAGCCAGACGATGTCTGTCTCGAACGCGGCAGACCCGCCGAGAAGGGCGTTCCCGCTCGCGTCGTACTGTTGCCACATGTAGAGGCTCCCGAGAACGGGAACCAGACTCAGCGCGAAGGCCGCCTTGCCGGCGTACCGGTCCGGCACGACGAACGTGACCAGCGCGGCGAGGAACGTGACTGCGATGAGCGCTTCAATTATCATGCGAACCAACCTCCGATCAGACCGAGACCAAGGAGCAGCGCCGTCAGGCCGAGCGTGAGCAGTGCGGCGTAATTACTCACGACACCGGTCTGGATGCGCTTCATGCGGCTGCCAGCGAACAGGCTCACACTGGAGATGCCGTTGACGACACCGTCGACGATACCCTGGTCGAACTTGTCGAGGACGCGCGAGATAGGCTGGACGACGCTCGTTGCGATCCAGACCTGGTACTCGTCCTGGTAGTAGTTGTTGTACAGTACGGTCTTGATGCTCCCGAGCTTCTCCGTGTGTTCGACGGGTTCGGGGACGTTGTACAGGACGTACGCGAGCGCGGCACCAGCGAGTGCGAGGCCGAGCGAGACGCCCGCACCGATTGCGACCGTCGTCGCCTCGCCGCCGATGTAACTCGAACTGTACGGGAGGATTTCGGCGTAGTGGTGCGCGTTCAGCGAGCTGAAGCTCCCGTCGAGGAACTGGTGCAGGAAGTCGATTCCCTTGATGCCGAGGAGTTTCTCGACGGGAACCATGTTGACGAACCCTGCCGTCGCGGCGAGCACGCCGAGAACGGCGAGCGGAGCCTTGACGTTCCAGCGAACGCCGTGGGGGTTCCGTGCCGTCTCGGTCCGTGGCTCACCGTGGAAGGTGAGGAACACCATGCGGAAGGTGTAGAAACCGGTGAAGAAGACGGCGAGGAGGCCCATCGCGTAGGCGGCGAGCAGAATCGGACTGCCGCCGAGACCGTGGATAAGCGTCTCGTACAGGACTTCGTCTTTGGACCAGAAACCTGCGAAGGGAACGATACCCGCGAGTGCGAGCGACCCGGAGAGGAACGCGTAGTACGTCACGGGCATCTTGTCCTTGAGGCCACCCATGTCCCACATGTTTTCGTTGTGGTGCATGGCGATGATGACCGAACCGGCGCCGAGGAAGAGCAGCGCCTTGAAGAAGGCGTGCGTCATGAGGTGGAACGTCGCCGCGACGTAGCCACCGGCACCGAGGCCGAGCATCATGTAGCCGTACTGGCTGATGGTCGAGTACGCGAGTACCTGCTTGATTTCCTTTTTGACGACACCCATCGTCGCCGCGAAGAGAGCGGTGAAGCCACCGATGAGGGCGATGATGGCGAGCGTCGTCGGCGTCAGCGCGTAGAAGCCGTACATCCGGGCGACGAGATAGACACCGGCCGCGACCATCGTCGCTGCGTGGATGAGTGCGGAGACCGGGGTCGGACCTTCCATCGCGTCCGGAAGCCACGTGTGCAGGGGGAACTGCGCGGACTTGCCGACGACGCCCCCGAGAACGAGGAGGCCGACGACGGTGAACCACGCCTCTTCACCCATGCCGAGGAACGTGTTGACCGAGTGTTCGCCGTGGAGCGCTTCCTCGGCGAGCACCGGGAAGGCGTCGGGGCCGGCGAAGGCCGCAGAGCCGAACGTCGCAAAGACTGCGACGACGCCGATGAGGAAGAAGTAGTCACCGAAGCGGGTGACGAGGAATGCCTTCTTCGCTGCACTCGGCGGGCCGTCCTGACGGAACCAGAAGCCGATGAGCAGGTAGGAACACAGTCCCACAAGCTCGAAGAACATGAACGCCATGAGCAGGTTGTCGGAGACGACGAACCCGAGCATGGAGGCGCTGAACAGGCCGAGTGCGGCGTAGTACCGCGGGAGGCCCGTCTCGCCTTCGTCGTTCATGTAGCCGAGGCTGAAGACGTGGACGAGGAACGCGATGAGCGTCACGATGACCAGCATCATCGCCGACAGCGGGTCGATGAGCAGACCGAACGTCAGGTCGACTGCGTCGAGACCCTCCGCCCACGTGTAAATCGTTTGGTTGTACGTCTGTCCACCACTGACGGCGAAGAACGTCGCCACGGCGAGGGCGAACGAGCCTGCCGTCGCGCCGATACCCGCCAGCGCGCCTCCCTTCGGCATGTACCGCCCCGCTCCGAGTGCGATCAGGAACGAGAGGAACGGGAGGAGGACGATGGCCGGAGCGAATTCGAGTATGCCTGCCATAGAGTTACCACCTCATCGTGGTCGCCTTCGTGACGTCCACGCCGTCGAAGTTGCGGTACAGTACGAGGATGATACCGATACCGACCGCGACTTCGGCGGCGGCGAGCGCCATCGTGAAGAGACCGAACGTCTGTCCCGTCACGTTACCCCAGTAGTAGGAGAACGCGACGAGGTTGATGTTCGCGGCGTTCAGCATCAGTTCGACCGACATCAGGAACAACAGCGCGTTCTTCCGGGTGAGAAGGCCGAAGATACCGATGCAGAACACGGCTGCCGACAGGACGAGGTAATACTGTCCGGGTACCATTATCGGTCACCCTCCTCGTCGTCGAACAACGTGCGCTTGAGTTCGCGACCGCCGTCGGTCAGAATCGTCCGCATCGAGCCACCCTCGTCGCGGCGAGCGAGGAGGACGGCACCGACGAGTGCGCCGACGAGCACGAGGTCGATGATTTCGAACGCGACCAGCATGCTCTCGCCTTCGACGCTGCCGAACCCGAGGTTGAACATCGTATAGCCGATGCTCGCGGTCAGGTTGGCACCATCTGCGAAGCCCTGTGGGTTCGGGAACGACGCGCCGAGGAACACTGCCGCCATCACGGCGAACAGTCCGACGGCCGCCAGACCGGGTACGAGGTGTGAACCGAGCTTCAACTGCGGTTTCGTGGTCATGTGCTACTCACCTCCGGGTCGATACGCGTCAGCATCACGGCGAACGTGATGAGAATCAGTACCCCGCCGACGTAGACGAGGATCTGCATGGCGGCGAGGAACTCCGCCTGCAACATCACGTAGTGCACCGCGACGCTCAAGAGCGCGCCCCCGAGCAGGAGTGCGGAATGCCAGATGTCCCGCACGAGGACGACGCCCAGGCTGCAGCCCACGGTGATGAGGGCGAACAGCGCGAACGCGATGGTTTCATAAACCATTGTGTGTGTCTCCTTGAGATATCCCTTTGAACATTTCGAGAACGTCCTCAGCACCCCACAGCGGGTTGCAACGGACGAACCTCGGACGATTCGTTCCGGGTCATGTTACTGATAGTCGACCTCTCTCTCGCCCTCGCCGACCCACGCGTTGCGGTCGGGGTTGCGGGAGTTGAGCGGGTCGATATCCTTGTACCACGGGACGTTCTTGAGCTGTTCTTTGTTGTAGACGAAGTCGTTCTTGGTGTCGGCCGTGAACTCGAAGTTCTGCGTGAGCAGAATCGCGTCGACGGGACAGACCTCCTCACACAGCCGGCAGTAGATACACTGCCCGATGTGGAGGTTGTACTGCTCGCCGTTGCGCTTGTCGTCCTGAACGATCTGAATCGTGTCGTTCGGACAGACGTTCTCACACTGGCGACACCAGATACAACGCTCTTGGCTGAACTTGTGGACACCGCGGAAGCGCGGGCTCACTTCGGGCGCTTGTTCGGGGTACTCGACCGTGAACGTCTGCCCGTCGAGCGCGTGCTTCAGCGTCACTGCCATGCCCTTCAGGATTCCAATCATGCAATCACCCCCACGATGATGGCCGTGAGAACCAGGTTAGCGAAGGACAGCACGAGCATGCCCTTCCAACCAACTTCGAGGAACTGGTCGACGCGAAGGCGCGGCACTGCGGACCGTGCCCACTGGGTGAACAGGAAGAACGCCCAGATTTTGATGACGAACCAGACGAACCCGGGCAGGAACGGACCTGCGGGGCCGCCGAGGAACAGCGTCGCCGCGATAGCGCCGCCGAGGAAGATGTGGATGAACTCGCCGAGGTAGATGAGCACGAAGTAAATCGAGGAGTACTCAGTCTGGTACCCGGCGACAATCTCGGTCGGTGCTTCGGGGATGTCGAACGGGTTCCGTCCGACTTCTGCGAGGTTCGCGATGATGAACAGGACGAACGCGAACGGGTTCAC
The DNA here is from genome assembly GCF_024730625.1 of Haloferax larsenii. Taxonomy (NCBI): domain Archaea; kingdom Methanobacteriati; phylum Methanobacteriota; class Halobacteria; order Halobacteriales; family Haloferacaceae; genus Haloferax; species Haloferax larsenii. Next base: position 1,834,704 of record NZ_CP078063.1, on the reverse strand, counting down.
GAACGCGAACCACGTCGGAATCGAGACGCCGGCGATGGTCAAAAGCGGCTCTGCCTGCACGGCGACGATTTCGCTCATGCGCAGCGACCCGGTGAAGATGACCACCGACGCCGCGGTGATGACGAGCGGAATCTCGTAGGCGATGTTGGCCGCCACGGCGCGCAGCGCACCGATGAGCGAGAACTTGTTGTTCGACGCGTAGCCGGACATCACGAGGCCGAGCGACGCAATCGATGCCGCCGCGAACGCGAACGCGAGGCCGGTTTCGGGGTCGGCGAGTTGGATGCCGCTTCCCATCGGGATGACGGCGAAGCCAAGCAGCGCAGAGAAGGGAATCACCATCGGGGCGAGGTCCCATGCGGGACGGTCGACGCCCTCGGGGACGATGAGTTCCTTCGACATCAGGCGAACGGCGTCCGGGATGATGACGAGCAGCCCGAACGGCCCGATGCGGTTGACTGCGATGCGGTCACCGAACGCGGCGGTGATTTTCCGCTTTGCCCACGGGCCGGCGATAGCCGTCGTGATGAGCATGATGTTGGCGATGATGAACGCGCCAACGAGGCCACCGACGACGTCACCGAGGATTCCTTCGAGACCCAAGAGGCCGCTGATGGTGTCCGGAAGCGTCGTCTGCAGTGTCGCACTCATTAGCGGTCCACCTCACCGAGAACGATGTCGAGGCTCCCGAGCGACGCAATCATGTCGGGGATGTACTCGCCTTCGGACATCTCGGGGAGCGTCTGCAGGTTCGAGAAGCACGGGCTCCGAATCTTGAAGCGTCCCGGCTTGTCGGTGCCGTCGGCCCGGATGTAGATACCGAGTTCACCCTTCGCACCTTCGACGGCGCGGTAGATTTCGGTGTCTTCCTCGGGCTTGAGCGTGCGCGGCACGTTCGCCTGGATGTTCCGTTCGTCTTCGGGCCAGTCTTCGAGCAGGTCGACACACTGCTGGATAATCTTGGCCGACTCCTCGACTTCGCGCATACGCACGAGCAGACGCGAGAAGTTGTCGCACCCGTCTTCGACGACGACGTCCCAGTCGAGTTCGTCGTAGTACCCGTAGGAGTCGTCGCGGCGAAGGTCGTAGTCGATGCCGGAGCCACGAGCGACCGGTCCGGTCGCGCCGTAGCTCTTTGCAACCTCCGGCGGGAGCACACCAGTCCCGACGGTACGGGCCTGGAGAATCTCGTTCGAGGTAATCATGTCGTGGTACTCCTCGAGCGCCGTCGGCAGGTCGTCGAGGAAGTCACGAATCTTCTCGAAGAACTCCTCGCGCGGTTCGGGGAGGTCCCAGACGACGCCACCGAGCCGGAAGTAGTTGAACATCATGCGCTGACCGGTGAGGTCCTCCAGAATGTTCTGGACGATTTCGCGGTCCCGCATGGCGTACATGAAGATGGCGGTGAAGTCGCCGTAAACGTCGAGCGCGAACGTGCCGAGCGCAATCATGTGCGACGCGATGCGGCACAGTTCGGCGCTCATGGTGCGGATAATCTGTGCGTACTCCGGCACCTCGATGTCCGCGAGGTCCTCTGCGGTGCGGGCGTAGGCCCACTCGTTCAGGAGACCGGCCGAGATGTAGTCCCAGCGGTCGGGGTACGGCATAATCTGGTGCCGGTAGGTCCCCTGCTGACACATCTGCTCCTCACAGCGGTGGAGGTAGCCGATGTCGGGGTCGAGGTCGACGACCTGTTCCCCGTCGACGACGGTCTCGACGTGCAGCACGCCGTGGGTCGCCGGGTGGTGGGGGCCGATGTTGATGTACATCGTGTTACCCTCCTCACCGGAGTGGTCCTGTTCGAGCGGGTTCGCGTGTTCGCGAAGCGTCGCAATCTGTGGCCGGTCTTGGTCGTAGTCCAGCCCCAGCGGGTGTCCCTGCCACGTTTCGGGAAGCAGGATGCGACGGAGGTCCGGGTGACCCTCGTACTTGATGCCGACGAGGTCGTACGCCTCACGCTCGTGCCAGTCTGCCGTCCGGAAGACCGGTTCGGCGGTCTGGCTGACCGGGTCGTCTTTCGACGTGGGCACGACGACGCTGACTTCGTCGGTCCGGTCGTCGTACTTCGTGAGGTGGTAGATGGACTCGTAGCGGTCCTCGTACTCCTCGGCGGTGACACACGAGAGGTGGTCGAAGCCAGCCTCGTCGCGGAGTTTGAAGAGCGCGTCCTGCACCTGGTCAGGTCGGATGACGAGACCGGGTGCGTTGAGGTGCTCTTCGCGACCGATGACGAGGTCTCCGAGGAGTTCCGCCAGTTCGTCTCCACGGGTCTTACCGGCCTCGATTTCGGCGTCTGGTTGTTGTTCTTCCAGGCTCATGGTGAATCAGCCCAGTTGTATCGCATGACGAGGTCGTCCTCGTCGATCTGTTCGGCGAGTTTGTCGACGATCTCGTCGCGCGGGAGGTCGCCGAACTGCTCCAGTTCGTACGGTTTGACCGTGACGGGACTGGACTCGCCGTTCGCAATACGCTCTTGGAGCTTTGCGATGCCGTAGATGAGCGCCTCGGGGCGCGGCGGGCACCCGGGGATGTGGATGTCCACCGGGATGACCTCTTCTGCACCCTTGATGACGTTGTACCCCTCCTGGAACGGGCCACCGGAAATCGTACACGACCCCATGCCGACGACGAACTTCGGCTCCGGCATCTGGTCGTAGACCCGCTTCATACGGGGGGCGAACTTCGAGACAATCGTCCCCGGAACGATGATGACGTCCGCCTGTCTCGGTGACGCACGGGGCACACCTGCCGCGAAGCGGTCCAGGTCGTGCTTGATGGCGTACGTGTGCATCATCTCGATACTGCAGCACGCGATACCGAACTGCAGCATGAACATCGAAGACCCGCGAACCCAGTTCATGAACTTGTCAAACTTCGTGAGAATGAACGGCGACGAGCCGAACGCCTCCCGAAGCTTCGAGTTGAACCGGTCGTCCGCGCCAGCCATACGCGCGTCGCGGGTCTCGGTCAGTACCTGTGAATCGTCTGTGACGAAGGGTTTCTGTTCGCTACTCATGCGTCTTTCCTCTCTGTCTTACGGCGACTGGCCTGCGGGCTTTTGACCCACTTGACAGCCCCGTTGCGCCACGCCCACACGAGCCCGACGACGAGCACACCGATGAAAACGAGCATCGGCGTCAGAATCGTCGCCAGGGACGCGCCCTGTTCGAGGGCAGAGCGGTAAATGACTGTCCACGGGAAAATGAGGACAGTCTCGATGTCGAACACGACGAACAGCAACGCGACCATGTAGTACTGAATGTTAAACTGGACGCGTGCCGTGCCGGTCGGCACCTCACCACTCTCGTAGGTGGCACTCTTTCCTTGTTCCGGTACGCTCGGACGCAGCATCGCCGACATTGCCATCATTACCAATGGTAGGCCGACGGCGACGACGCCCATCGCACCGATTGCAATCCATTCACTCATGCCGTAGTCTCCCTGACGTGCGGCGGTTAGAAGCGCTCCCCTATAAACATTGATTTGTGTGTTTCGGGCGCGAGAAGCCTTCTATTTGGAAAATACGCCAGAGAAGCCCGCAACGGTGCGCCGGTGACGGTTTGGACCGAACGACCGGCCGACGCCCCGGAAAAAGCCCCTTTCAAATGCGGGAGCGCGCATATACGATTGCGACGCAGCCACACACATTCGGCGAAAAACAGCGCAATGCGACTGAACCCGGACTACACCGAGTCGCGGAAGCCCGAGACGCCGAGGTCGTGAAGTCGGGCCGACGTGTCCGCGACGTCCGCGACGAGTTCCTCGTGGTACTCGACGAGTCGGTCTTCGAGTTCGGCGTGGCCGCGCGCGAGCATCTGGACCGCCGAGAGCGCCGCGTTGAACGACTTACCCGCGTCGACGGCGACGATGGGCGCACCCGTCGGCATTCCGATGACGGAGTCTACCGACTTCTCCTGGACCGGCACCCCGACGACGGGCAGCGGATAGGCGATGGAGGCAGTCATGTTCGGCAGGTCTGCAGACTTCCCGCCCGCGCCGGCGATGATGACCTCGATACCGCGGTCGGCAGCCGTCTCGCCGTAGGCGTACATCAGGTCGGGCGTCCGGTGTGCGGAGACGACGTACGTCTCGTAGGTGAAGCGCTCGTCCGGTGCGTCGTGGTAGTCCGTCTGTTCACCGAACCCGAGCGTGTCGAGCGCCTCGTGGGCACCGAACATCACGTCGAGGTCCGAGTCCGAACCCATGATGATACCCACGTCGGGCGTCGTCTCGGGGTCGGTGTCTGCGGCGGCCTGTTCGTGCAGTTCGTCGATGAGGTCGTGTTCTGTCGTCATGGAACGAGGATGGTAGCGTGTGGTGTGCGAGTCGTCTTCGGCTCGTTACTCGAAGTGCAGTCCGTCGCGGAGTTCTCGCGCGAGAGAGAGAAGCACTTCGAGGTCGGTTTCGCCGACGGCCGTGAGGTGGCCCATCTTCCGCAGCGGGCGAACCTGTTCTTTGCCGTACCAGTGCAGCGAGACGCCGGATTCGGAAAGCAAGTCGTCGAGACCGCCGAGGCGGGCGACACGGGGTTCGTCTACGGTTCCGAGAACGTTCGCCATCACGGTCGGAGCGCGGCGGTCGGTCGCGCCCAGCGGCCACCCGAGGACGGCGCGGACGTGCTGTTCGAACTGCGACGAGAGCGCCCCCTCGATGGTCCAGTGGCCGGAGTTGTGCGGGCGCGGGGCGACTTCGTTCACCAACACCTCGCCTTCGCTCGTCTCGAACAGTTCGATGCCGAAGACGCCGCGACCGGGGAGATGCGAGAGTACTTCGCGCGCGACGCGGTCGGCCTCGTCGCGGACGTCGTCGGTCGTCCGTGCGGGGACGATAGTCTCCCGAAGAATCTCCGCTTCGTGGACGTTCTCGCCGACGGGGAAGGTCCGAATCTCGTCGTCGCCGCGGACGCCGATGACCGAGAGTTCGCGTTCGAAATCGACGAAGGCTTCTGCCATCGCCGGACCGCCGACTTCCTCGATTGCGGCCTCCGCGTCGTCGGGGTCGGTGACGGGGACGTTGCCGCGGCCGTCGTAGCCGCCGGTTCGCGCCTTCAGCATCACCGAACCGAACTCGTCGAGTGCGGCGCGAAGGTCCGCTGCGTCGTCGACGCGGTGGAACGGCGGAATCGGAATCCCCGCCTCGCCGAAGGTGTCTTTCTGAATCAGTTTGTCCTCGATAGTCCGGAGTGCGTCGGGAGACGGGTGGACATCGATTCCCTCCTCGGCGGCGAGTTCGTCGAGGAGGTCTGGGTCCGCGAGCTCGATTTCGAACGTCAGTACGTCGGCTCGCGCAGCGAGTTCCGCCATCGCGTCGGGGTCGTCGAACGCCCCGACGATTTGGTCGGCGACAGTCGATGCGGGACAGTTCGGCGTCGGGTCGAGAACCACGACGTCGACGCCGAGCGGCGAAGCGGCCTCGGCGAGCATACGCCCGAGTTGGCCGCCGCCGACGACGCCGAGTGTGGGTCCGGGTACGGAGACGGTCACAGTCGCGGATTCAGTATATTGGTGCATAAATGTTGCCACACTGTGCGGCAGAATGTGCATGTTCGTGCCTAAGGAGTGGAGTTTTCGAACCAGCTGTCGCTCGGAGGCATCTTCCACCCCACCGAAAAGTTCAGCTGGGAATCGGCAGGGGCTTGGAGTCAACAGGAACCCGGGGTGACGAGAGCTCGGACCAGTCAGGCGTTCGCCGCGGCGAGTGCGTCGCGGTCGATGAACACGACGACGTCCTCGCTCCAGAGCTTGAACGCGTGCTGGCGGACTTCGTAGCCGTCGAGTTCGGATTCGAGTTCCGCGCGGTCCCACTCGTAGGCGACGACGACCGGCGGCGGGTTCTGTGCAATCTCGCTCGCGGACGTCTCGGGTGCGCTACTGGTGCGTTCGACGTCGGCACCTTCGAAGTACCACGGGAGTGGAAGGCGACTGTGCCACGACGGTCCACCGAGCGGGTTCGACTCGTCTGTGACGTAGAAGTGCGTCTCGTCGGCGTTGTTCGGGGGGTGCGTCCCGTACAAGAGCACGTCCGTGCCGCCGTTGTTGGCCGAGACGGCCGCGATATCGTCGAGCGTGGGTTTCAGGTCATTCTCGGGTTGGGCCCACTGGAGCACGACCTTGTCTTCGTCGGTCGAGGCGTTCCAGTAGTCGTAGTTGGCCGCGGCGACGCCGCCGACCGACGCGAGCAAGACAAGTGCAGCGAGTCCGACGCCGACAGTGTCCTGTGTGTCGACCGCTTTCGTGGCGGCACGGAAGATAAATGCGAGGCCAACGGCTGCCGGAATGGCAAGCGGAACGACGGCGTGGACGACGACCCACGGCGCTTGGATGTCGGTCGCGAGCGGGTAGCCAAAGATGCTCACGCCGCCCCAGTAGGTCGCGAAGACGACGAGCCACCGGAGTCGCCCGGCGACGACACCGTAGCGGTCCACGACGATGCCGAGGAGTGCGAAGACGATGAGCACCGGCGCGCCGTAGACGAACGTTTCGAGGAAGTCCTTCAGGTACGGGAGGTACTCGTGGGACTGGTGGCTGCCGTCGAGCCAGCTTCCGCCCATGCTCTCGAATGCACCGAGAGACCCGGCTTCGACGACGCCGGGGAGTGCGGCGGGGTTCCCGAAGGCGTTCCACAGGTCGGGGCGAGGCGCGTAGAAGAACACGAACACGGCGAAGAACGCTGCGATGCCGCCGAGGATACCGACGCCAGCACGGAACGTGCCCGCCGAGAGACTCCCCGCACCGCGTCGTCGGAGTCGGTCTTTGAGAGACGCGGGGAGTTCGGTGAAGAGGATGTCGCGGGCAGACTCACCGGCCGAGGTTCGCGCAAGCAGGCGATGGTCGAAGACGAGTGCCCCGGCACCGAGGAAACACAGGAGGTAGACGAGGTAGTTCTCTTTCGTCGCCGCGCCCGTCGCGAACGAGATACCTGCGGGGATGAGATAGGCGAGGCGACCAGTGTCGTACGCCCGAACGACGAACCCGAGGGCGACGAAGGAGAACGTCGCGACGAGGACGTCGTTGCGCATGAACCGCGAGTAGTAGACCAAAAGCGGATTGAACGCGAAGAAGAGCGCGAGCGCAACGAGTTCGTCTCGTCGGAGGTGCTTTCGGAAGAGCCACACCGAAAGCGGGAGCAGGCCGCCGACGAGCGCCACCGGCAAGCGGGCGGTGAAGTCCGTCGCGGGTAGCACTGCGAAGACGTAGTCGTTGACGATAGGGAGGAACGGTCCGTGGATGATGGGTCGATACGAGAACGAGCCGGTTTCGTGATACCGGAGAATCCAGTAGCCGACGCGGCCTTCGTCCCAGTGGAAGATTCGCCCGCCAAGGTCGACGAGACGGACGAGGAGGGCCACGGCGACGATGCCGAAGACCGCGAGAAGGGCACGGGTCCGAGTGACCATCCCGGGCCCACTGTCTGTACTCATGTGGCTTCCTCCCGCCCCGACTAATACAACTTTTGTGTTTACGACTGGGCGACACGTTCTGTCGAGACAGACAGTGTGACTGGCCTGAGGGTTCAGTGTGACCGACTTGGACGTTCGGTTCCTTCTGGTGTCGCGGCCAAATCAGTTGGTGTCGGTAGTTCTTTTAGCGGCCACGGGAAGGGTCGCGCATGGTCTCTCTCGGACTCGTGGTGGCCCGATTCAACTCGTCGGTCACCGAGCAAATGGAGGAGGCGGCCCACGAAGCGGCCGCAGAGCGCGACGCGGAGGTGGCCGAAACGGTCCACGTCCCCGGCGCGTACGACTCGCCCCTCGCGGCCGACCGACTGGCCCGCCGCGACGACATCGACGCAGTCGCGGTCGTCGGCGCAATCGTCACCGGCGACACCGACCACGACCGGGTCATCGCCGACGCGACGGCCAAGTCGCTGACGGAGGTCTCGCTCGACCGCGACAAACCCGTCACGTTCGGCGTCTCCGGCCCCGGAATGAGCGGTGCCGAAGCACGCGAACGCATCAGCAAAGGTGCGGAAGCGGTTTACGCAGCGACTGAGTTGGTGGAGGCGTTGGCATGAACTTCGACTTCAGCGCCCGGGTAGACCGGGTCGAACCGAGCGCCACGCTCGCCATCTCGAACCTCGCGAGCGAACTGGAAGCGCAGGGCGAAGACGTCGTCGACCTCTCGGTCGGCGCACCGGACTTCCCGACGCCCGAGAACATCGTTCAGGCAGCCAAGGACGCGATGGACGCCGGACACACCGGCTACACCTCCTCGAACGGCATCCCGGAACTCAAGGAAGCCATCGCGGAGAAACTCCGCGGCAACGGCGTCGACGCCGACGCCGACGAGGTCATCGTCACGCCCGGCGGCAAGCAGGCACTCTTCGAGACGTTCCAGACCCTCATCGACGATGGCGACGAAGTCGTCCTGCTGGACCCCGCGTGGGTCTCCTACGAGGCGATGGTCAAGCTCTCCGGCGGCTCCCTGAAGCGCGTCGACCTCGCGCCGCACGACTTCCGCCTCGAACCCGCACTCGACGAACTCGCAGACACCGTCTCCGACGAGACGAAACTGCTCGTCGTCAACAGCCCGTCGAACCCGACTGGCGGCGTCTTCTCCGACGCGGCGCTCGAAGGAGTCCGCGACCTTGCGGTCGAACACGACATCGCCGTCATCTCCGACGAAATCTACGAGCGCATCACCTACGACGGCTTCGAGCACACGTCGCTCGGCTCCCTCGACGGGATGGAAGACCGCACCATCACCATCAACGGCTTCTCGAAGGCCTTCTCGATGACCGGCTGGCGGCTCGGCTACCTCCACGCACCGGAGGACCTCATCTCGCAGGCTGGCAAGCTGCACTCGCACTCTGTCTCCTGTGCAGTCAACTTCGTCCAGCACGCCGGCGTCGAGGCACTCTCGGACCGCACCGACGACACTGTCGAAGAGATGCGCGAGGCCTTCGAAGGCCGCCGCGACATGCTCGTGGACCTCCTCGCCGAACACGGCGTGGACGTCGCCGTCCCGAAGGGCGCGTTCTACATGATGCTCCCCGTCGACGACAGTGCGGTGCAGGGCACCGCAGAGAACGCGAGCGGCGAGCAGCCGCGAGCAGACGACCAGGCGTGGTGTGAGGGCGCGATTCAGGACGCGAAGGTCGCGACCGTCCCCGGCAGCGCATTCAACGCGCCGGGCTACGCCCGCATCTCCTACGCTGCAAGTGAAGAACGCCTCCGCGAGGCCGTCGAGCGCCTCGCAGAGCACGACTACATCTAACGCGACGCGTCTCTCTTTTCGCGTTCTCGAAGTCGAAAGCGGACGCCACGGCGGCCGCCGAACTAATTTCGTAACGCTTCGACGGGTCGCTCGTTGGCGGCTTTCCACGCCGGATACAGCCCCGAGAGGATGCTCGTCGCGATACCGAAGCCGACCGCGAGTGCCACGTAGAAGAAATTAATCGGCTGGAACGTCGCCATCGGGTCGTTCAGGACGAACGAATTGAGCGCGACGCCCGCGGCGAGTGCGACGAGTGCCCCGACGACGCCACCGGCCGTGCCGAGCAGTCCCGCTTCGGCGAGAATCATTCGGATGATGTCACCGCGTTGGACGCCGACCGCGCGGAGGACGCCAATCTCCTGTCGGCGCTCGATGGTGCTCATGAGCATGACGTTCAGGATGCTCACGCCCGCGACGACCAGCGATATCGAGCCGATTCCGATGAGGAACGTGTTGAGGATGCCGAAGAACTGGTCGATACCCGAGGTAATCGACTGGAGTTCGAAGACGGTGACGCGCTCTTCGCGCTCGTTCAACTCCTCGCGAATCGAGACCGCAGACTCGTTTGCGGCCTGTCCCGACTCCGCGCTCACGACGACCTGCGAGTAGCCGGTTCCGTTTACGTCCTCCATCGGAAGGACGACGGCGCTGTTCGGATTGACGAGCGAGATACCTTGCTGTTCGGCTAAGACGGCCGAGACGCGGTAGGTGCGACCGTCCACGGCGATGGTGTTCCCCGGCTCGATGTCCAGCAACTCGGCCGTGCCGGACCCGACGAGCGCCCCCTGTCGCAGGCGGTCGGGGACGCGACCATCACTCGCCTCGTAGATGGCACCGGGGTTCTCCATCCCGTAGATGGTCGTCACTGTCTGTTGGTCGCCTCGCGAGACTAACACCGAGTCCGAGCGTATCGGAACGACCGACCCGTCAGAGACGGCCCGGCGAATCTCGTCTACGTCGCGGTCGGTCAGTTCCTCGACGCCCTCCTGCAGGTTCGGCGAGATGCTGATTTCGTTGCCGATGTCGCCGAGTTGCTGGTCCGCGCCGGTTCGGAGCGTCGTCCCGAACATGCCGAGCGAGGCGATGGCGAGGACGCCGATGATGATGCCGAGAATCGCGAGGCCGGAGCGAATCCGGTTGCGCGAGAGGTTCCGACGCGCCATCAACAACGCGGGAACGCGTCGGAGGAGTTCTTCCAGCGGGTTCATTGAATCCTCCCGTCGACGAGTTCGACCGTTCGGTCGGTGTAGTCTGACAGTTGCGGGTCGTGTGTCACCGCGACGATTGCGACGTCGTCTTCGCGGCGAATCTCGTCGAAGAGGTCGAGGACGCTCCGTCCGGTCTCTTGGTCGAGGTTCCCCGTCGGCTCGTCCGCCAGAAGGATGCGCGGTTCGTTGATTAGTGCCCGAGCGATAGCGACGCGCTGTTTCTGCCCGCCGGAGAGTTGGTCGGGCCGGTGGTCGAGCCGGTCGCCGAGACCGACTCGTTCGAGGAGCGTCGTCGCTCGCTCGCGGGCGGCCGGGTCGTCCCCGAACAGTGTCGGGACTTCGACGTTCTCAAGCGCCGACAGCGTCGGAATCAAGTGAAAACTCTGGAAGATGAACCCGATGAACTCCTTGCGTCGGGCCGTCATCTCGCGGTCCGAGAGGTCGGTCACGTCCCGGTCGTCGAGGAGGACCGTCCCCTCGGTCGGCGTGTCGAGCAAGCCGAGGACGTTGAGCATCGTGGACTTCCCACTACCGGACGGTCCCATGACGGAGACGAACTCGCCGGGGTCGGTGTGGAAATCCACGTCTTTCAGGGCTTCGACGACCTCGCCGCCGGTCTCGTAGCGCTTCCAGACGTTCTGAAGTTCGATGATGTGCGACATCGGTGTTCAGCGCTGTCTGTACGCGTAGAGTCCGACACCCACGACGACCAATCCAGCCAGAAGGCCGCCACCGAGAAGCAACGGCGTGGTAAGTCCGCCGCCCGAGTTCTGCTCGGGTGCCGGTGCGGGATTGGAGACGTCGCTCACGTCCACGGTCGTCCGCACCGTTTTCTCGCGGCCGTCTGAGAGGTACGTCACTTCGACGGGGACGGTTTCGACGCCAGCCTCGACGTCGGCATAGAGGTCGAACGATGCGAAGTCACTCGACGGAACGGACCCGACGAAGTACTCCTTGTAAGGCCGTGCCGGGACGACGCCGTCAGTCGGAACGACCCGAACCACGACGCTCTGGGCGTCGCTGAGTCCGACGTTGCTCGCGCTCCCCGAGATGTGCGTCTTTCCGTCTTCGATTTCCACGTCGATGCCGGTGAGTTCTATCGTCCCGGGCGAGGCGACGTATTCGACCGACGACGACGCCTCACCCTGCAATCCGCCCGTCTCGTAGCTCGCGACCACGTCGAGGGTCGCGCGGTCGACCGACGAGACGTTCAGCCGGACGGTTCGCTCGGACTCCGCGGGAAGCGCGCGAACCGGCTTCCGAAGGACCGTCTCGTCGCCGTCACGAAGCGTGAGCACGAGGTCTTCGAGCGGTGCGTTTCCGAGGTTCGTCACGTCGACGAGGACCGCCGGGCGCGCTCCACTCCCGAGGGTGGGAGACAGTCGAACCTCTTCTCGAAGTTGATCCGCGACGAGCGGGGCCGACGCTTCGGCAGTTCGCGCGTTTCCGTCGGCGGTCGTGTATTGCAGCGTCGCGAGGACGTCCGACTCGTCTGTCTCCGGTGTGACCATGAACTCGAACGTCTTGGCGGCCCCTGAATCGAGCGTCGGCAGGACGCGCGTGCTGTTTTTGACAGCGGCGCTCCCGGCGGCAAGCGAGAGACGCACGTTCCGAACCGCTGCGTCTTCGCCGTTCGAGACGGTGACGCGCACCGGCGTTTCGGTCCCGATGACCGCATCGCCGACGTCGACTGCGACCTGCGGCCCGCCCTCACGGACGCGAACGACGACCGGGTACTGGAGTCGCTGGACCTGCCCGTCGCTCCGTCCGACCACGTTCACGCGCAAGTCGTAGGTCCCCTGCTTGTCGAATCGCATCGATAACGGGACCGAGAGGTCGCTTCCCGGCGGAATGACGCCGAGTTCTTCGACGCGCGTGATGTCGTCCGAGTCGTCGACACGTCGGACGTACACGTCGGTCACGTCGAGGTTCGAGGGACTGTTCTCGGCGTTCTGAATCACCGTCGTCAACGTGAACCGCTCTCCCGGCGCGGGTTGTGCGGGCGAGACGGACACGTCGTCGATGTAGGCGGTCGCCTCCGCACCGAGCGTCGGCGAGGGAAGCCCGGCGAGAACGACGACCAAAACGAGGAAGAGGGCACTGCGGCGCATGTTTCTGCTTTCACCTATCGGCCAGGTGAGGGAAATAGCTGCCGAGTGGAACCCCCCCAATCGGCCGTCTACGGACGTTCGAGAACTGGACCAGTGTTTCCAGGCACCAGTCACACCGGCGAAGATATTTAAGTGAATCCGGGTCCACCGTGTGACAGATGCGCGTGTGTGACCTCCCGCTGTCGGCGGACTTCGTCTCCCACTACGAATCGAACGGTATCGAGGAGTTGTACCCGCCGCAGGAGGCCGCCGTCGAGGCAGGCGTCGCAAACGGAGGCCGCGTCGTCGCCGCCATTCCGACCGCCAGCGGCAAGACGTTCATCGCCGAACTGGCGATGCTCACCGCCGACGGACCGGGGCTCTACATCGTCCCGCTTCGGGCGCTCGCACGCGAGAAGTACGAGACGTTCGACGAACTGCCGGGCGTGAGCGTCGGCATCTCCACCGGCGACTTCGACTCGGCCGAAGAGGACCTCAGCGAGTACGACATCGTGGTCGCCACGAGCGAGAAGGTCGATTCCGCGATTCGAAACGGTGCCTCGTGGGTCGAATCGCTCGCCTGCGTCGTCGTCGACGAGGTCCACCTCCTCGGCGCTCCCGGCCGCGGGCCGACGCTGGAGATGACGCTCGCGACGCTCCAGCGCCGCGTTCCCGACCTCCAACTCGTCGCCCTCTCCGCGACGGTCGACAACCCCGAGACCATCGCCTCGTGGCTGGACGCCGACCTCGTCGAGAGTACGTGGCGCCCGGTTTCGCTCAGGACAGGCGTCTATTCGGACGAGTCGGTCTCCTTCGACGACGGCACCTCACTCGCAGTGGACGTGCCACCGCTCGGTCCGAAAGACGATGCAGACACCGAAGCGACCGTCTCGCTCGTCGCAGACGCGGTCACGAACGGCGGCCAGTGTCTCGCCTTCGTTCGCTCCCGCCGAGAAGCCGAGTCGCTGGCGGAACGACTCGCCGAGGAGGACCTGTCGCCTGCGACCGACCTCGGCGACGAACTACGCGAGTTGGGGGGAACGGCGACCGGTGCCCACCTCGCCGACTGCGCCAGCACCGGGGTCGGATTCCACCACGCCGGCCTTCGGAGTTCCCACCGCGCGGCAGTCGAGACGGCCTTCAGAGAGCGTCGGCTGGCGGTTATCTGCGCCACACCGACCCTCGCGGCGGGCGTGAACGTCCCGGCGCGGCGCGTCGTCATCCGCGACCAGAAACGCTACACTGGGGACGCGATGGAGTGGATTCCAGTCCTCGACGTTCACCAGATGTGCGGCCGGGCGGGTCGCCCACACCTCGACCCCTATGGCGAGGCAGTCCTCGTCGGCGACGACACCACGCGCGACGAACTGGTCGAACGCTACGTCGAGGCGGACGCAGAAGCCGTCGACTCGCAGTTCGCCGACCGCGAGTCGCTTCGGACGCACGTGCTCTCGGTCGTCGCCTCCGGGTTCGCGGACTCCGTGGCTGGCGTCGTCGACGTGTTCGCCGCGACCTACTACGCCCACCAGCAGTCGGACGTGGACCTCACCGCGCTCGTCAGCGACGTGGTCTCCGAACTCGAACGGATGGAGATGCTGACGGTCGATGGCTCGACGCTGTCGGCGACGACGCTCGGCTCGCAGACCTCTCGGCAGTACGTCTCGCCGACGACCGGGGCGCGAATCGTCTCCGGCATCCGCACCATCCAGACGATGGCCGACGAGAACGTGACCCCGCGCACCGCGCTCGAAGTCGTCTGCGACACGCCCGACATGCTCGACACCTACCTCGGCAACCGCGAGCGGGCGCTGATGTACCAGTACGCCCGCACACACGCCGCCGAGTTCACGACCGCGATGGGCGAAACCGAATCGTTCGAAGACTGGCTGACGGCCGTCAAGACCGCCCGTATCCTCCACGAGTGGTCGCAGGGAGAGACAATCGAAGACCTCGTCGAGCGCTACCGCATCGGGCCGGGAGACCTCGAATCGCGCGTCGAACGCGCGGAGTGGCTGCTGGGTGCGGCCGACGCGCTCTGTGGCGCGCTCGATAGTGACGTGCCCGAGTTCCGCGAGGTTCGAGCGTTGCTGTCGCCCTGAGAAGAGGATTACGTCACTTCGCAGAGAGCTTTACGTCACTTCGCGGAGAGATTCATCCACGTCATGCTCGTGGAGGTTGCACTCTTCGTCGCCGGACTCGCCGCGCTCGTCTTCGGTGCCGACAGGGCCGTGACCGCCGCAGCGGAAGTCGCGCGCTTCTACGGCGTCTCGGCGTTTTTCATCGGTGTGACGCTCATCTCGGTCGGAACGTCGATTCCCGAGATGACCACTTCGATATACGCGGCCACCTACGGCGCGGGCGACCTCGTCGTCGGCAACATCGTCGGGTCCGAGACGTCGCAGATTACCCTCGCAATCGGCATCGTCGCGCTTATCTCGCCCATCGTCGCCGAGCGCCGCGACGTGATGATATACGGCGGCGCGATGACCCTCGCGATGATTATCATGCTCCTTACGCTCGAAGACGGCGTCATCCAGCGCTCCGAGGGATTTCTGATGATGCTCGCGTACGTCAACTTCGTCTACACGCTCTACACCAACGAGGGCGGCGAGGAAATCGCCGAGGAGGTCGTCGAAGAGGAAGAGACGCCCGAACGAGGACTACCACGTGTGGTGTTCGGACTGGTGTTGGTCGTCGTCGGTGGACAGGTGATGGTGACAAACGGCATCGAACTCGCCAGACTCGTCGGTATCTCGGAGTACCTCGTCGGATTGCTGACGGGGCTCGGGACGACCGCTCCCGAAGTCGTCGTCGCCGGTATCGCGGCCAGAGAGGGACAAGAAGGCATCTCCGTCGGCGCGATTCTCGGCAGCAACATCACCGACCCGGTCTTCTCGCTCGGTGTCGGTGCCCTCGTCGCGGACGTGGTCGTCACAGACCTCGGGACGGTGACGACCTCGGGAGTTTACATGCTCGCCGTCTCGGTCGCCGTGTTGGCGCTGTTTTACTGGCGGCGGGGTATCGACCGCCGCGCGGCACTCCTCTGTATCGGGCTGTACCTCCCGACGTTCGTCGTGCTGTGAGGGTCGTCGCCGAGCCAAGTCCTTAGGGTTCGTCCCCACCCCAAAAGTCGCTTTTGGATAGCGTTTTAAGATTCGTGGGGCCGAAGGCGAAGCTATGGGTATCACCTACGAAGACTTCCTGGACCTCGACTACGAACCGACCGACGAGGACCTCGTCTGCACGTTTCGTATCGACCCCGCAACCGGAATGACGACAGAGGAGGCCGCGAGTCGAGTGGCCTCCGAGTCTTCTAACGGGACGTGGGCCGCGCTCCAGACCGGCGCGGACTTCACGGACATGGGTGCGACCGCCTTCTCCATCGACGGCGACACCATCGGCGTCGCCTACCCCGCGGGCCTATTCGAACCCGGCAACATGCCGCAGATACTCTCCTGTATCGCCGGCAACATCATGGGCATGAAAGCGGTCGACACCATCCGCCTCATGGACTGCGAGTGGCCCGAGAGCATCGTCTCGTCGTTCGACGGCCCGCTTTTCGGCTCGTCGGTCCGCGAGGAGATTTTCGGCGTCGACGACCGCCCCATCACGGCGACGGTCCCCAAGCCGAAAGTCGGTCTCTCGACGAAATCCCACGCGCAGGTCGGATACGACGCGTGGCTCGGCGGTGTCGACCTCCTGAAGGACGACGAGAACCTCACCGACCAAGACTTCAACCCCTTCGCCGACCGTCTGACCGAGTCGCTCGCCCTCCGCGACGACGCCGAAGACGAGACGGGCGAAAAGAAGTCCTACCTCATCAACGTCACCGCGGACACCCAGACCATGCTGGACCGCGTGGACGAGGTGGCCGAACAGGGCGGCGAGTACGTCATGGTGGACATCATCACTGCTGGCTGGGCAGGTCTCCAGACCGTCCGCGAGCGCACCGAGAAACACGGCATGGCCATCCACGCCCACCGCGCCATGCACGCCGCATTCGACCGCATGCCGACCCACGGCGTCTCGATGCGCGTCCTCGCGCAGATTTCGCGCCTCCTCGGCGTCGACCAACTTCACACCGGCACCGCGGGTCTCGGCAAACTCGCAAACGAAGACACCGTCGGCATCAACGAGTGGATGCGCAGCGACCTCTACGGAACGACCGACGTGCTGCCCGTCGCGTCCGGCGGTCTCCACCCCGGCCTCCTGCCGGACCTCTTGGATGCGACCGGGACCAACGTCTGTGTCCAACTCGGCGGCGGTATCCACGGCCACCCCGACGGCACCCGCGCCGGAGCAGTCGCGCTTCGGGCCGCCATCGACGGCTACGTCGACGGCAAGTCCATCCAAGAAGTCGCAGACGAGACGCCGGAACTCGCGGTCGCCCTCGACAAGTGGGGCACCGAGACGCCGCGGTAAGCACGCCGCGTCCGCAACGAACCTGTTTTTTGCCAGTCAGCGGTCGACTTCGCCCATAATCGTGTCGAGACTGCCGAGAGCCGCGATGAGGTCGGGGATGTACTCGCCTTCGGCCATCTCGGGAAGCGCCTGCAAGTTCGAAAACGAGGGGCCGCGAATCTTGAAGCGCGCCGGTTTGTCGGTGCCGTCGGCGCGGATGTAGATACCGAGTTCGCCCTTCGCGGCCTCGACGGCACGGTAGATTTCGGTGTCTTCCTCTGGCTTGATGGTCCGGGGGACGTTCGCCTGGATGTTCCGTTCGTCTTCCGGCCAGTCTTCGAGTAACTCGACGCACTGGGCGATGATAGACGCCGATTCCTCGACCTCACGCATCCGGACGAGCAGGCGCGAGAAGTTGTCGCAGTCGTCTTCGACGACGACGTTCCAGTCGAGTTCGTCGTAGTAGCCGTAGGGGTCGTCGCGGCGGATGTCGTAGTCGATGCCTGAACCGCGGGCGACTGGGCCGGTCACACCGTAGCTCTTGGCAACCTCCGGCGGAAGGACGCCCGTGTCGAGCGTTCGCGCCTGTAGAATCTCGTTGGCCGTGAGGAGGTCGTGGTACTCTCTGAGTCGCTCGGGAAGCCCATCGAGGAAGTCGCGAGTCTTCTCGAAGAACGACTCGCGCGGTTCGGGAATGTCCCAGACGACCCCGCCGAGTCGGAAGTAGTTGAACATGAGTCGCTGTCCGGTGAGGTCTTCGAGGATACCTTGGACGAGTTCGCGGTCCCGCATGGCGTACATGAACGTCGCGGTGAAGTCGCCGA
The DNA here is from genome assembly GCF_024730625.1 of Haloferax larsenii. NCBI lineage: Archaea > Methanobacteriati > Methanobacteriota > Halobacteria > Halobacteriales > Haloferacaceae > Haloferax > Haloferax larsenii. The sequence goes on along the minus strand of NZ_CP078063.1, from coordinate 1,816,966 downwards.
TGACGTCGAGGGCGTAGGCGGCGATGGCGAGCATGTGCGAGAGAATTCGACTCAACTCGGCCGCCATCGTCCGAATGACCTGTGCGTACTCCGGCACCTCGATATCGGCCAACTCCTCCGCGGTGCGGGCGTAGGCCCACTCGTTGAGAAGCCCGCCACCGCCCCAGTCCCAGCGGTCGGGATACGGCATAATCTGGTGTCGGTAGGTCCCCTGCTGGCACATCTGCTCTTCGCAGCGATGGATGTACCCGATATCGGGTTCCACGTCGACGACTTGCTCCCCGTCGAGGACGACTTGGAGGTGCATCACGCCGTGGGTCGCGGGATGATGCGGCCCGATGTTGAGAAGCATCGTGTTGTCCTCGCTCCACCCGTCTTTGTGGAGTGGATTCGCGTTCTCGTCGTATTTCACGATTTGCGGGCGTCGCTGGTCGTAGTCCCGTCCGAGTGGATGACCTTGCCACGTCTCTGGCAGAAGAATACGGCGCAGGTCCGGGTGGTCGTCGTAGTGGATGCCGACGAGGTCGTACGCCTCGCGTTCGTGCCAGCCAGCCGTCTCGAAGACGGGCGCGGCCGACTCGCTGACGGGGTCCGACCGCGACGTGGGAACGACCACACTCAGTTCGCGCGTCGGGTCGTCGTACGATTTCAGGTGGTAGATAGACTCGTAGCGGTCTTCGTACTCCTGTGCGGTGACACACGAGAGGTGGTCCAACCCGAGGTCGGTTCGGAGCGTCGAGAGGACCGCTTGGACTTCGTCGGGGCGAATCGTCACCTCGGGAGCGTGGACGTGCTGGTCGAGGTCGAGGATAGAATCGCCGAGCACCTTTCGTACCACGTCGGCGTCGACGTCGGTGGTGGCGACACCGGCGGCATCCGAATCGGTCGCGGTTTGTGGAGATTCGAGAGACATTGGTGGAATTACGTCACGTTTCTCCGAAGACGCGATTCAGAATTCTGCCTCACAAGTGCGGCCGCTTTTTATACTCCATCTGATTACACCCGGACATGAAATCGGTCGGACTCCGATTCAAGCCGGACGACGAGCAGATGCACCCGATGCACGAGTTCGTCGTCGAACACGAGGCGTTCGAGCGGACGAAGTTGCACCACTGGAACCCGACGGTGACCGACAAAAACACCATCATCTTCGAAATCGTCGGCTCCGATATCGACGCCTACGAGGAGGCGCTGGCGGCGACGCCGGGTATTCTCTCGTACGAGGTGAAACAGATGCCCGGCGACTCCTTTTTCATCGTCGTCAACGAGCGACTCGACGCCAAGGGGGCGCGACAGACGGCGGCGATTACCCAAGGCGACCTCATCGTCGTTCCGCCGGTCATCTTCGACGGCGACGGCTCGATTTCGGTGACGCTCGTCGGCACCGACAATGCCCTCCAGTCGGCGGTCGAGGACACGCCCGACGGCATCGACGTGGAGATTCTGAAAATCCGCCCGTACTCGGGGCCGGCAGACGTGTCGCCGGGGTCGCTCTCACCGCGACAGCGGGAAGCCGTCGAGGCTGCTGTGGAGTGTGGCTACTATCGAGAACCGCGATTGGGGTCGGTCGCAGACGTGGCGGAGCGACTCGACTGCTCGACGAGTACCGCCGCAGAGCACCTGCGAAAGGCCGAGATGAAAGTGATGTCCGAACTCGTTGGCCACCCGTAGACAGCCGTCAGTTGTCGGTCGTCGTCAGCTCGCCGTCCGCTCGCCGTCCGCTCGCCCTCAGGGTTCGGCCCACGGCTCCGACGTTCCCTCACCGAAGAGTTCGCGCATCAGCGTGACGATGCTCTCGGGCGGGAACTGTCCCCGCTCGGTGACGATGGCGTCGACGTAGCGCGGCGGCGTCACGTCGAACGCCGGGTTGACGACCTTCGGACTGCCGATTTCTTCGCGCCGTTCCTCGTCGATAATCTCCTCGGTGTCTCGCATCTCGATATCGACTGTGTGGCCGGTGAGCGTCCCCGGGTGGAGTTTGAGCGTCTGCGAGGCGACCATGATTGGCGTCCCCCTGTCGCGGGCGTTGACCGCGAGACCACTCGTCCCGATTTTGTTGATGACGCTCCCGTCGGCGGCGACGGCGTCAGCACCGACGAGGACGTGGTCCACGTCGTTGAGGTAGCGCCGGGCCGCCGAATCGACGATGAGCGTCACGGGAACGCCCATGTCGGCGAGTTCTTCCGCGGTGATGTGGCCCTGGTTTCGCGGTCGCGTCTCCTTGACGATAGCTTCGATGTGTTTGCCCTGTTCGACGGCCGCCTCGACGCACGCGAGGGCGTCCGTCGAATGACAGTGCGTCATGATGACGTCGCCGTCTCGGAGGCGGTTCGCACCGACCTTGCCGAGGTCCGCCTGCGCTCTGTCGAGTCGCTGGCAGAAGTCGTCTGCCGACGTGACGATGTCCTGCCGGAGACCCTCGACGGTCGTACTCGACATGCCGCGCAGGACGTACCGGAGCGCGTTGGGGAGACTGACCGCTGTTGGTCGCGTCTCGTGGAGCGCACGGGCCGCCGCGCGGAGTTCGGCGCGGAACGCCTCCGGGTCGGTCGCGTCGCTCTCTTCGGCCTGTGTTCTGAGGGCCCGAGCCACCGCGTCCGCGATGGTCGCCGCACCGCGAACTTCCATCGTGTCGATGTCCGCCGCGACGTGTCGGACCTCGGGGTGTACGCGCTCGTCCATACCTTGGGGTACGCAGGTAGTGGGGAAAAATGGTTGCCGAGGTGAGGGCTACGTACTGCCCGTGTTTCGGTTACAGGTCAGGTATCTCGACAGCTCCGAGCTGCTGCAGCAAGCTGAGTACGTCGACCGCAGGCCACGTTTCTGCAATCTGTCCATCTTCGATGCGGAAGAGAACCATCCCATCCCAGCTCGCCGCCTTCCCCGTCGCGGAGATACCCATGTACTCACCCTCGTGTGTCCCGGTGTAGTTGAGCCGGACGGCAACCAAATCGTCCGCTGCGACCATCGCCTCGATAGTCGCGGTCATATCAGGGAACGCTTCGAGGACCCCCTGAATGTACTGTGCTAAGGTGTCGCGACCAGTCAGACCGTCCTCAGTACCCGGAGCGCCGTGAATCACGTAGTCGCTCGCGTACGTCTCCAACATCAGGTCGTCGTTCTTCTCGTTGATGCCCTCCTCGTAGAGCCTCCGTACGAGTGCCTTGTTCGTCTCTGCTGGTGATGTCGCTGCCATAGTCTTCCCACCCGGCAAGCGCCCGTCTCTACGTGTCGCGCCCCCCAACCAGCCATCTCAGCGAACGCTGATACGTATAGGTCGTGAATAGCGTTAACAATTGTCATAGTTTGGCAGAAAAGTCGATTCACACGACGCACGTCCCCCGAGTAAATCGCTCAGACCCGGTCGACGAGCGCCTCGTCGGGGTGTCGAACTCTCACGGTATCCACGCGACCAACCAAGTCCTCCGCGTCTGCAAGCTTGTCGGGGGACTCCGCGTGGATAGTAAAGAGCGCGTCACCGACTGCGGCCGTCTCACCGACGCGACAGTGGAGGTCGATACCCGCCCCTGCGTCCTTGGGTGCGCCGGCGCGTCTGGCGACTTCGTTGACGAGGCGGTTGTTGATGTGCGTGACCACGCCGTTGTTGTCGGAGCGGACGGTGTGAGTGTGGCGGCCCGGCGAGAGGTCGGACGCCGCCACGTCAGGGTCGCCGTTCTGCGCGGCGATTATCTCTCGGAACGTCTCGCGGGCCTGCCCCGAGTCGAGGATTTCGGTCGCGTCCGCGTCGATACCGGCACACTCGAACAGGAGCTCGGCGAGTCGTATCGACTTCACTCGCAGGTCGTTGGGGCCGTCGCCTGCGAGAGTGGCGAGCACGTCGCGGGCTTCGAGGATGGGGCCGACACCGCGGCCCACGGGTGCCGCGCCGTTCGTGATGGCGCATTCGATGGACATGCCGAGGTGACTGCCGACGCGTTTGAAGTCCTCGGCGAGTTCGCGTGCCTCGGCGAGACTCGCCACTTTCGCCCCTTCTCCGTAGGGGATATCGACGACGACGTGCGTCGAGCCGGCGCTTTCTTTCTTCGAGAGGACCGACGCGATGAGTTGCCCGCGCGGGTCGATAGAAAGCGGGGTCTCGACCCGGATGATTCGGTCGTCGACCGGCGAGAGGTTCACTGCGCCGCCCCAGACGAGACAGCCGCCGGTCTCGTCGACGATGTCTCGAATCTCGTCGATAGAGAAGTCGACGTCGCACAGCACTTCCATCGTGTCGGCGGTCCCGGCCGCGGACGTGACCGCCCGCGACGAGGTCTTCGGAATCTTCAGTCCCGCCGCGGCGACGATTGGAACGAGAATCGGCGTGACGCGGTTGCCCGCGACGCCCCCGATAGAGTGCTTGTCGGCGACGATGTCCTCGGACCACGACATACGCTCGCCGATGTTGGCCATACACTCGGTGAGGTGCATCGTCTCTTCCATCGACAGTCCCTGTGTGTACGAGGCGGAGACGTAGGCGCTGAGCTCCGCGTCTGCGAGTCGGTCCTCGTAGATGTCGCGGACGATACGCTCGATTTCGTCCGCTTCGAGTTCGATACCATCGAGTTTCTTCCGAATGTAGTACACCGAGTTCGGTTGCGGTGCGACCGACACCTCGACCGAGCCTTCGATGTGGCCGAGTCGACGCGTCACCCCGAGTGTTCCGGGCTCGACGAGTTCGTCGGTGAGTTCGACGATGCCGATGGTGGTCCGGCCGTCGCGCCGGAGTTGCACGCGTTCGAGCGCGTGAACACCGAGTTCCGCCGCGTCCGCCTCGTTGAGAAGAACCGTGGGCGCGCGAGTTCCGATATCGACCGGGTCGGCGACGAGTTCCATAGCTGGGATTGGCGCGAGAACGGTATAAGCGACACCCGCGTTACCACTCACTGACAAGAAAACGGAGGACTGGAGACGGGAGACCGGTTACGCGAGGTGGGCGTCGATGAGGCCTTCGAGGTCGTCGTAGCCGCGGACGCCGACAATCTGTTCCGCTGGCTCGCCGTCGGCGAACAGGAGGAGCGTCGGAACGCCGCGAACCTGATACTGGGCAGCGAGTTCCTGATTCTTGTCGACGTCGACTTTGACGATTGCCGCATCGGTGTTGGCGGCGAGTTGCTCCACCGTCGGTTCGAGCATCTTGCATGGTCCACACCAGTCCGCGTAGAAGTCGACCAGCACGACGTCGTACTTCGAGACGGTGTCGTTCAGCTCAGAGACACCGTTTACATACATCGGCTCCGACGGTGGTTCACTGGCTTCTTCGACAGTTCCAGCACCATCTCCGCGAATCTCGGATTCGAGTTGGGCGCGTTTCTGCTGGCGGATTTCTTCGATTTCGTCGTCGGACATACCTATCCGTACTGGCCCCATCGTAATAACGGTTTTGTGATTTTTGGGCAATATGAGTCGTGTGTTGGTCCGTGACAAAACTGGGTCCCCGAAGACAACGAGACGAGAGACCGCCGCCGTACACTCTCACCGGAGAGCAGTACAAGCGGCGAAAGAATAGTCAGCCCAAGAACGACAGCACAATTGAACCCGAGGCGACGCGCCGGGTCTGATTCGCAAAAGGCAGTTACTCGACGTACAGGGAGTAGGTGATGACCGCAAACCCGATGAACGTCAGTATCGCGTCGATGAGGACGCCGGTCGCGAGGTCGATGTTGAGGAGCACGTCGAACGCCCCCGCGAGCAGTGCGCCGAAGGTGACGATACCGAATCCGAGCGCGAGCGCTCGGAGCGCCGGCGAGCGCGTCCGCCGGTAGGCCTTGTAGCTGAAGTACGTGATGAGGCCGCCGAGGATGAGAATCCCGGTCTTGACGACGATGATGAACGTCGCAATCGTCGGCGACGTGGTGAGGTGACCCATCTACGTCTCCCTCCGGACCTGCGACCAGATATCCGCGATACGGTCCTCCGGTCTGCGTTCGGGTCGCCCGACGTTCACGGAGAAGTCCCGGTCTTCCGTGAGGGCAATCCGAACCTCGTCGAACGATACTTCGTAGGTCGTCGCGTGGTGACCATCCGCTCGAATCTGCGTCCCTTCGGTGAGGAGGGCCGCGTCCGTGAGCAGGTCCAACTTCCGATACGTCGTCGAAAGGGGGATGTCACACGTCTCTGATATCTCGCTTGCCGTCATGGGTTCTTCGAGTCCTCTGATGATGGCTCGTGCGTCCGCGTCGTCGAGCGCTTCGAGCACCGCTGTTAGTTCGGCCGACTCCATCGCGGACCGGTCGCGCGCCATTACCGTGTTTCTCCGCCGACAGCCTTATTAACGCTCCGGGTCGCCACCATCCGCTTCCGGTGGTTCGGGCGGTCGATTATACGCACCCTCTTTTTTAAGGGCCCCGGCGGCGCGGAGGACCGACGGCGTCCGACAGACGCCTCCGGCACCAGTCACCTGCGGCACCGCGCAGTTGTTGCAACTCTCGCAGACGGCGCGCGTGTCGTCCGCAACGTCGCGCCCGAGGAGTCGCGCGGGGAGTTCGGGTTCGGCGTAGAAGGGCCGCGCCATTCCGACGGCGTCGCACGCGTCGCCGAGCAGTCGGTCGATGTGACCGCGCTCTCGAATCCCGCCCTCACAGAGCACGGGAACCGACACGACATCTCTGACGCGACGACAGAGGTGTTCGTTCCACGCCGGGTCGAAATCGTACCACGCGGCCTCGATACGGTTTCCGAGTGCGACGAGTCGCGCGCGAAGCGGGCCGCCGAACGCCGCGGCGTATCCCGCTTGGTACTGCTCGTCGGACCACGCGCGCTTGGGATACGACCCGCGAACGATGCTCGCGTCCCAAAACACCGACCCGGAGACGGGGACCAGCGCATCGAACCCGTAGTCGGCGAGTCGGCGACAGATATCGACCGCGTCGTCTTCCGTGAGGTGCCGACGGATTCCCGGCGGAGCGGCCGTCTCGGCAGGCACTTTGGTCATCACCGGCACGTCCCCGGCCTGTGCGCGAATCTCGTCGTAGACGACTTCGAGAAAGCGGACGCCGTCACCGAACTCGTCGTCGCGTCGATTGTAGAACGGCGAGAGAAACTGGTGGATGAGTCCCATATTCGCCCCCGCAAGGTGGATAACGTCGTACCCGGCGTCGGTCGCCAGCGCCGCAGACCGGCCGAAGTCGGCGGCGAGGTCGTACACCTCGTCGGTCGAGAGGACGCGGGCGTCGTAGTCCAGAAAGCCGAGTCTGTCGAGGAGTCGAAGCAGTCGCGGCGGCCGCGACACCGCGAGTTGCTGGAGGTTCGGGTGCTCCTGCCGGTAGCCAGCGTGCCACGTCTCCATGCTCCGCAGGCCGCCGTGTTCCAACTGGATGGCGATGGCCGACCCGTGTTCGTGAACCCGGTCTGTCACCGTCGAAAGCGATGCGACGAACTCGGGGTCGGTGACGGAGGTCATATTCAGGGCGGCGCAGCCGCCCGACTCGCGGACGATAGTCGCACCCTGACAGATGAGTCCTGCCCCGGCCCGCGCCGCGGGTTCGAGTTCTTCGGCGAGCACTGCTGCCGCGTCGGGTCCGTTGCCCGCACATTCGAGAAGCGGCGCTCGATAGAGGCGGTTCCGAAGCGTGATGCCGCCGAGGTCGAGCGGGTCGTCCACCCGAGGGGAAGCCATGGCAACACGTAGGGAGCGAACGACGTTAATCGAACCGGCGGTGCGAGAGACGGCCGCGGAGCCAGTCCGTCAGAGCGAACTGCTCATTCCGCCATCGACGACCAAGGACTCGCCGTTGACGTAGTCCGAGCGGTCGCTCGCGAGGAACACGGCGGCGTCCGCAACGTCGTCCGGCGTGCCGGGACGGCGCGCGGGGATACTCTGCATGAACAGTTCTTCGGACTCGGTGCCGAGGATTGGAACGTCCTCGGTCGTCATCTTCGTGTCCGTGAGTCCGGGGTGAATCGCGTTGACGCTGATTCCCTGTGGCCCGAGTTCGGCCGCCAGCGAGTACGTCAGGAGCTTCACCGCGCCCTTCGACGCGTCGTACACCGAAAACCCCGGCGAGCCGCGGAGTCCCGAGACGCTGGAGATGTTGATGATGTCGCCGCCGTCGCCTTCGACCATCTTCTTTGCGGCGGCCTGTGCGCCGAAGTAGACCGCCTTGAGGTTCACGTCCATCGTGTGGTCGAAGTCGGACTCAGTCACCTCGAAGAAGTTCTGTTCGCGGAAGACCCCGGCGTTGTTCACCATCACGTCGACGCCGCCGAACTCGTCTGCGGCGTCGACAGCCGACCGGAGTTGGTCGACGTCGCCCACGTCGCACTCGACGAACGCCGCCCGCGCATCCGTCTCCGACTCGATGTGGTCGTGTGTCGGGGTCCCGCCCGTTCGCGGTTCCGACCGGCGGTCCGCGACGACGACATCGCATCCTTCGCGTGCAAACGCCATCGAAATCGCCCGTCCGATTCCACTTGCGCCACCCGTTACGACTGCTGTCTTCGTATTCAGCGCGCCCATTGCAGCCGTAACTGTCAAAACTATTGTCTAAATAATTGTTCTATTATTTTGATACCTATCGTGGGTTAGCCCGTCTCCTCGGCGACCCGGGAAATCGTCTCGTACTCGTCGTCGGCGTAGGCGACGAACCGAACGTCGCGGAGGGTAGTCGGTTCGAACGCGCGAATCGCCTCGCAGATGATTCGCGCACCGTCTTCGAGGTCGAACCCGGCGACACCACACCCGAGTGCGGGAAGGACGAGTGATTCGCAACCGCGTTCGTCCGCGGTCTGAAGCGCGTTCTCGGTGGCGTCGCGGATGCTTTCGGCCGTCGCCTGCCCGTCGCCGTAGTGCGGCATCGCGGCCGCGTGAATCACGTAGTCGGCGTCGAGGTCGAAGGCGTCAGTCACGGCGACGTCGCCGAGGTCGATTGGTCCCTTCGACATCGCCGCCTGGTTGAGTTCGTCGCCACCGCCCCGGCGGAGCGCGCCCGCGACGCCAGACCCCATCCTGAGGCTCGTTCCGGCGGCGTTCACGAGCGCGTCGGCCGATTGGGCCGCGATATCTCCCTGGATGACTGTGAACTCCATCGTCACTCCTCCAATCGCGCCATATCGTCGCGGTCGAGCCCGATGTGCGAGGCCGCGACGTTGTCACGGAGGTGCGACACGCTCGACGTGCCCGGAATCGGGAGCATGACGTCGGACCGGTGGAGCAACCACGCGAGTGCGATTTGCTCGGGTGTCGCGTTGTGTTTCTCTGCGACCGCAGCCACCGCGTCGGCTTTCTCATCCAGGTCGCCCGCACCGAGCGGGAACCACGGAATGAACCCGATATCGTACGTTTCGCAAGCGTCGAGCACCTCCTCGGACTCTCGGTTTCCGACGTTGTATTGGTTCTGCACCGTCGCGATGTCCACGATATCGCGCGCTTCGTCGAGTTGTTCGACGGAGACGTTTGAGAGCCCGACGTGCCGAATCTGTCCCTCGTCGCGCATCTCGGCGAGCGCGTGGACCGAGTCTTCGAAATCGACGTGCGGGTCGGGGCGGTGGAGTTGATAGAGGTCGATAGTGTCAACCCGAAGCCTGTCGAGACTTCCGAGCACGGCGTTGCGGAGGTAGTCGGGAGAGCCGCTGGGCTTCCAGTCCCCCTCGGTGTTCCGAAGGAGGCCGCCTTTCGTGGCGACGACGAGGTCCGATGGATACGGCGCGAGCGCCTCGCCGATGAGTCGCTCCGAGACAGCAGGTCCGTAGGAATCCGCCGTGTCGATGAAATCGACTCCGCGGGCGATGGCCTCGTGGAGAACCTGCTTCGCGTTCTGTACGTCGTCCGGTTCGCCGATGATGTCGTCGCCGGTGAGTCGCATCGCACCAAAGCCGAGTCGGTGAACGGTCAGGTCGCCGCCGATGTCGAACGTGCCGCTCGCATTGTCGAGTACCATACGTTCCTGATAGACAGCCAACAAGGTGGTCGTTTCGGCGACCTTCCTCGCCGCAAACACCGAGACGAACCATTCCTTGGTCTCACACCGAGACGAACTATCTCCCGGCCGAAACCGACACCCCCTGTCGGCCCAACTATCTCGTATGGACCTGCTCTCGATGCGGTGGCGACACACGCTGTTTCTGCACTGGTCGGTCGACCCAGCAGTCGTCGAACCGCATCTCCCAGACAAGCTTTCGGTCGCGACGGCCGACGGGCGGGCGTGGCTCGGTGTCGTCTCGTTCGACATGGAGGAGATTCGTCCCCGCGGGTCACCACTGGGTCTCGCGTTTCCCGAGGTGAACCTCCGAACCTACGTCGAGCCCGCAGACGGGGGCAAACGCGGCGTCTATTTCTTCACACTCGAAGCGGCCGACCGACTGGGTGTGACGATGGCCCGACTCGGATACCGCCTACCCTACAGCTATGCCTCGATTTCGGTCCAAGAACGCGACGGCGAGGTCGAGTTCCGGAGTCACCGACCCGCCTCCGGGAAATCGCCGGGTGCACGGTTCGACGCGACCTATCGACCGACGGGAGACGTCGAACAGGTCGAACCGGGGTCGCTCGACGCATTTCTGGTCGAGAACTACCGGTTCTACACCGACGACTGGCCGGTCGTTATCGGCGACATCCACCACGACCCGTGGCCGATTCAGGACGCAGACGTCGAGATACGCGAGAACACGATGTTCGAAGCCTGCGGGTTCGACCACCCCGGCGGCGACCCGCTGGTCCACTACGCGGGCGACCTCAGGGTGACGGCCGAACCGCCGAAGATTCTCCGGTAGTTACGTCGAGTGCGGCGCTCGTCGCCTCCGACAGGCGGTGTTCACGACGGCTGCAACAGGCGACACTCACTCGTCGCCTCCGACAGCCGACACTCACTCCTCGACTTCGACGGCCGGGTCGTGACGCTCGTACCAGTCGAGAATCTGTTCGAGACGGTGAGTCGCACGCTCGGGGTTGCTGACGGCGTGGTGTTCGTCGGGATAGACCACGAGCTTCGCGTCGATGCCCTGTGACTTCGCGGCGGTGTAGAGCTGTTCGGACTGCGTGGGTGGACACCGCCAGTCCTGCCCGCCAGCCATGACGAGAAGCGGCGTGTCGATGTTGCCGGCGTCCGTGATTGCCGACGCGGCGTCGATTGTGTCGGGATTCTCCCACGGGGTACCGAACTCGTGTTCGGTCCAGAGTCGACTGTCCCCGGTTCCGTAATCCGAGCCAAGGTCGTAGATACCGTGTTCCGGCACGGCGGCGGTCAACAAGTCGGTTTGGGTCACGAGATACCCCTGTGCGATGCCGCCGTAGGAGAACCCATGGCCGAAGACGCGGTCCGGGTCGGTCCAGCCACGGTCGGCGAGGTCCTCGACGCCCGCGACGATGTCGGCGACTTCGACCGTCCCCCACTGGCCGCGGAGTTCCTCGGCGAACTCCCGGCCGTACGAGGTGCCGCCGCGGTAGTTCGGCCGGAAGACGAGGTAGCCACGCGAGGTGAACGCCGGGTGTTCGAATCTGAACTCGGGTTCGTCGTAGGACATCGGCCCGCCGTGGATGGCGACGACAGTCGGCAGCGGGTCCGGGTCGTCGAAGTCGAAGTCGGCGGGCGCGTAGACGATGCCTTCGACTTCCCAGCCGTCGCTCTCGAAAGTCACGCGCTTCGTCTGCGGCATCTCGTATTCGTCTGTGATTTCGGTGTTGAGCGCAGAGAGACGTTTGAACGACTCGGCCTCCGCCTCGTCGGTGGCGTCGATATCATCGAGCGAGAGGCCGTAGATGTCCCAACCCTCGTTCGGGTCCGAGACCACGAACCCCGCGTGGTCGCCGCCGACGTCGAGTGCCTGAATCGCACGATAGTCTCCCTGTGCTTCGAACACTCGCTTTGGTGCGTCGGCGTCGGGCGTGAGACGGACGAGTCTGGACTTCCCCTCGTCCGCGACGAGCGTGTAGAGTTCTTCGTCCGACGCCCACTGAGGACCTGCGCCCATCGCAACCGTCCGGTCGAGTGATTCGGAGAGCGACTGCAGTTCGTCGGTGTCGAGGTGGGCGACGTGGATTTCACTGGGGGCGTACCAGTTTTCGGCTTCGCCGCTCACGAAGGCGACTTGCGTTCCGTCCGGACTCCACTTCGGGCCGCCGAGGAATCGGTCGCCAGCGGTCACTTTCTCCACGTTCGAGCCGTCGGGGTCGATGAGGAACAGGTCCGTGACGAACGTATCGTCGGGTTCGTCGGCGTCAGACGTGACGTACGCGATGCGGTCGTTCGGTCCCCACGCGGGCTGAAGCCCCGAGGCGTCAGACATTGGCCCTGCTGCGGTCGCCTCGTCCAATCGCTCCGTCTCGCCGGTGTCGAGGTCGACCACGAACAGGTAGGTCGTCACCTCGTCGGTCCAGCCGACACCGTTTACCTTGTGTTGGAGGCGTTCGGTCTCGATTGGCCCGCCGTCCTTGCGCTGTTCGAGATACTCCTGTTCCTCCTCGGTGGGGTCGCGCGAAGAGACGACGAGTCGGTCGCCGTCGGGCGACCAGTCGAACTCCGAGACGCCTTCGTCGAGCGACGTGAGCTGGGTCGCATCGCCGCCGAGTTCGAGGTCGAAACACCACACCTGCGGTTTCGGTTCGTCGCCGTTTGGCCCGGCTGTCGATTCGTCGGAATCGTCGTCGCCATTCCCCCCGTCGTCGCCGTCTGACTCCGCACTCGCGTCGGCTTCGCCCTCGTCTTCGTCAGCCGAATCGTCGTCTTGGCGACCGACGCGACGCGACACGTCCTCGTCGCGCGCGGCGACGAAGGCGAGTCGGCTTCCGTCCGGTGACCACGTCGGCGACGACGCACCCGGAAGACGGGTGAGTCGATGCGGCTCGCGAGACCCGTCTGTCGGAACGACGTAGAGCGACGCGACGCGCTCGTCCTCGTCTGGGTCGGACTCGGCCACCGTGAAGGCGACTGTCTGACCGTCCGGGGACACCGCAACATCCGTCGGGCGGGAGAGGTCGTAGAAAGACTCGACAGGAAGTTCGCCTGACATATATTGACCTATCTCACGGACGACCGTGAAATATGTTTGCGTCGGCGAAGTCCACGACGCCCACACCGTCTGCCGGTTCTGAGACGACACGGAACCGAATCGAAGGTGAAACCTTCAAGACTCGGTGAACTAACCCGTCGGACATGGCACTTATCGACACTGTGATGGCCACAGTCCACATGCTCGTCGGCGGCCTCTGGATGGGGAGCGTCCTCTTTTTCGCCGTCGGCGTGCTCCCGACCGCTCGGGCCGGAAACATCCGCGCCGCAGCATTCGAGTCTGTTATCTCCCGACTGACGATGGGGTCCCGCGTCGGTGCCCTCCTGATGTTCGTCACCGGCGGCCACCTCGCCGGGACGCGCTACACCGTCGAAACGTTGCTCGGGTCGTCTCGCGGGCACCTCGTCCTGGGGATGCTCGGCCTCTGGCTCGTCGTGACTGGACTCGTCGAAATCGGCGGCAGCAAGGCAAAAAGCGGGCTCGCCGAGAAGAAAGTCAGAACCCCGGCAGAAGACGCTGCGCCGTTCTATCTCGGTGCCGCGTTCGTCGCTGTCGCCTTGCTCGTCATCGCCGGTCTCCTCGTCTCCTAATCGGACCCCACGACCTTCGTTTTCAGACGCTTCTCGGTCGCGCTCTACACCAGGCTCTGTAGTACTACGTAGTCTATCAATAGCTACGTTCTAAAATATATATTTTATACGATATGTTTACTACCCTGCCTCGAATGGGTATCGTGTATGTCTGCGGACGATGTGACCGACGTCCTCGAAACGTCACTGCAAATCGAGCTGTGTCGGGAATCGGGACGTATCCGCGTGCACCGTGCGACCGAACTCGGGACCTACACGCGGACAATCGACCGATGAGAACCGCCCACCCGCACACGCCGGGTCCGGGTCTCGGTCGTCCGGTCTCACGCGTGCCGACTCGCCTCGACGGCGACAAACGACCACTACCGAGTCGAGTCGGCGAGTCGGTAGTCGTGAGAGGCGTTCGATGGCGGTAAACCTCGACAGTCTGGAGGCCGCAAAGCGGGCGCTCAGACGCGAACGTCGGCGCTGTGTCGACGAGCGAGAGGCGTTCCGCGCGTTCAAACGTGAGGTCGGAAAGCTGAAAGCCACGGCTCCGACAGCCTCGTCGGCCCCGACGCCCCCACTCATCGGACACCAGCAGGCGACCGACGGGTCGCTCACGCGCGTCCGACGGGCGTACGAACGAACTGTGATGTCGGTACCGCATTACGACGACGAGTACGGCGACTCGTTTGCGGACAGTCTCACAGCAGAGTTCGGACCGGACGTCGCTGCCGCGTTCCAGTCGGCGACCGTCTTCTCGCCCGCGCTCCGACAGACCGTTACCTCTGCTGCGACAGAAGCAGTCGCCGAACGAATGCAGTTCGTCGACATCGTCGACGGGGAGTTCGAATCGGTCGAATCGATGGCCGACGAGATTTCGACGCTCTGTGACCGCCTTTCGTTCCTCGACGACAAACCGGTGTCTGAGCGCGGCTTCAACGAACTGCTGGCGGTCCGCGAGAACGTCTGTCGAGTCCAGACCCGAGTCGACGAGCTTGCGGCCACTCGTCAGCAGACGATTACCGACCACAGACGGGACTTGTCGTCACTGGTGCCGGACGTCGCCGAGTACCTCTATCAAGACCTGTCCGTTCGGTACCCGATCCTCTCGACGTTGGCGGCGGTCGGCGAGACGCTATCCGAGGCGCTTCGACGGGTCGAGAGACGCCTCGCCGCGACACCGTAGGCCGATTCGGCCACAGATATTTAGCGTCACACGACTACGCCTGAGTGTATGCTCTCGCTCGTGGAGGTGTCTCTGTGAACCGTCTCCATCCTCGTATTCGTCTTCTCTGGGTCGCCCGCGCAGTCGTGTTTGCGCTCGTCGTCGGCGGTCTCACGAGTGCTGCAGTCCTGTTCGCCCCGTTTTCGATTCCCATCTACGCACCCGTCGTCACCGGCGGGTTCTTCCTCGTCACTGGCGTCGGCTTTGCCTTGCTTCGGTACCGAGCGTGGCGGTACGAACTCCGCGACGACTCGCTGTATCTCCAACGCGGCGTCTTCACCAAAGTCAACACTGTCGTCCCGTTCGTCCGCATCCAGCACGTCGACTCCGCCCGCGGCCCAATCGAACGGCTCGCCGGGTTGGCCTCGACCATCGTCTACACTGCCGGGTCCCGCGGTGCCGACGTGTCGATTCCCGGTCTCACGCCAGACGGCGCTGAAGACCTGCAGGAACGACTGAAGCGACTCGCCATCCGCGCCGAGGGCGACGACGCGGTATGAGCCATCTGTCGCCACTCTCTGTTCCGTACCGCGCGGCCCAGCGAAGCGTCAGCATCGTGTTCGCCGTCGCCTTCTTCGTCTTCTCCGGCGGGGCGGCCTTCGGCGGCTTCCTGGGTGCGTTCGGCGGCATCATCCTCCTCGGCTCGCTCGTGCTCGCCATCGCGGGCTACGAACTTGCCTACTACCAACGATTCGAGTACGAACTCACCCCCGACACCTTCGACATTCGCTCCGGCGTCTTCGGCCGTCGAAACCGCGAGATTCCCTATCGTCGCATCCAGAACGTCGATATCTCGCGGAACGTCGCCCAACGTCTCTTCGGCATCGCGGCGGTGAACCTCGAAACCGCCGGCGGCGGCGAAACCGAAGGCAGTCTCCGATTCGTCTCGTACGACGAGGCGCTCCGAATCCAGACGGAAGTCGCCCGACTGAAGCGCGGTGAGACGGCGGGGGAGGCGACCGAACCCGACCGCGAAGTCCTGTTCGAGTTGGCTCCGCGAGAACTGGGTATCGTCGGTGCTCTCTCGTTCGACCTGCGACTGCCCGGCCTCGTCTTCGTCTTCGTCACGTCCGCGTTTCCCGTCGCGTCGTCGTATATCGACGTTCCCCTCCCGACCAGCGGGGTCGTCGCCACGGCACTCGGACTCGGGGGGCTGGTCCTCCTCGTGGCGCTCGTCTCGTGGGGTGCCGGATTCGTCCGCGCCGTGGTCAACTACTACGACTTCCGACTGACTCGCGTCGGTGACGAACTCCAGTACGAACGCGGCCTCCTCCAGCGATACAACGGGTCGATTCCGCTCGACAAACTCCAGACACTCACCATCGAGGACAACCCGCTCAAGCGGCACTTCGGATTCGCGACGCTCCTCATCGAAACCGCGGGATACGCCCCCAGCGGCGACAGCCGAAACGGGTCGAGCGTCGGTCGCGGGTCGGAAGCGGCGATTCCCCTCGCCCGGCGCGAGCGCGTCCGCTCGCTCGTAGACGACCTCGAAGGCGTGGCCGAACCGACCTACGAGCGCCCACCGAAACGAATCCGCCGCCGGTACGCCGTCCGTTACTCGCTCGCCCTCGGAGCAATCGCGCTCGCCCTGTTCGGTGCGAACACGCTCCTCGACAGAGCGATTCCGTGGTACGTCCCACTCGCGCTCGTTCCGGTCGCTATCGTCGCTGGAGTCTATCAGTGGCGACATCGCGGCTACGGACTGACCGACGACCACGTGGTCACCCGAAACGGCTTCTGGAAGCGCGAGACGCGTTTCGTCCCGTACTATCGGATTCAGACGATTATCGACACCCGAACCATCTTCCAGCGTCGCTGGCGCGTCGCCACCGTGACCGCAGACACCGCAGGCAGCCTCTCGCTCGTCGGTGGCGACGCCGCGGCCGTCGATATCGGTGCTGACGACGCGGTTGGCCTGCGTGAGACGTTGAACGACAGGCTCAGAGATGCCCTCGCGGAACGCCGCGAAGAGCGCCGCCGTGCACGACAGGCCGCCCTGGGCGTCACCGTCGACGCGCCGGACGTATCTGAACCGGACGACGACGAGGCGACGGAGGCGTCGACCGACGACGGAGTGGCAGAGACGCCCACCGAGTCGCCGGGCTCAGACGATTCCCCCACCGAGTCGCCGGACACAGACGATTCCTCCACTGAGTCGCCGGATACAGACGATTCCTTCGTCTGGGGCGACGCCGTGGAGACTCCCGACGAAGAAAACGAGGCTGCTGTCGAAGACCGCTCGGGCACCGATTCGGACGACCGTTGACCAGCGGAGCAAAATGCCTTTCTCCGGTCCTGCGTACGTACTGACATGGCCAAAAACGACATCGACGACGTGGACAGCGCAATCCTCCACGCGCTGCAGGAGGACGCTCGAAACATGTCGTCCGGCGACATCGCCGAGCGGGCGGGGACCTCGGGCAGCACGGTCCGAAAGCGAATCCAGCGCCTCGAAGACCGGTCTGTCATCAAGGGATACCGCGCCGAAATCGACTATCAGGCCTCCGGCTACCCGCTTCGGATGCTGTTGTTCTGTACCGCTCCGATACCCGAACGCGGGGCCATCATCGACGACATCCTCGCTATCGACGGCGTCGTCTCGGTGCAGGAACTCGTCACGGGCGAGAAGAACCTCCTCGTCACCGTCATCGGCGAAAACGACGACGACGTCACACCGGTCGCACAGGAACTGCTTGACCTTGGGTTGACCGTCGCTGACGAGGTACTCGTTCGGAGCCACAAGACGACGCCCTTCGGCGGGTTCAAGGGCGACGAGTCCTCGACGACCGAGTGACTGTGGCTGGTCGCGCGGAGTAACCGCACAGCGCCACAGCACACGACTGCGTTTTCACCTTTGTCCGTGTCCGACGAACGATTTGCTTGAAATCGCGTCAGGTCTCGAACTGTTTGTGAACTCAGAACTAGTCGCGAAATCCGGCACGGATGACGTTAGACGACGAACGAGGGTGAGACGGAGTGTAGCCGGTGAACAGCGTTTCTCGTCTGGGTTCTCGCACTGGTTTGGTACTTGTCACCACAGACCATAATGTTCTTTCATGGGTAATCTAGAGAACGAATTGTTCAGATAGAAGATTTTAATAGTGAATGTGTTCGTTCTATAGGCGAGAAGAGGACAGTCAGTGATTGGCCCACTCCCGTCGAGAGGGACTCACGGACTGCCATAGCCCAAAACGATGACAGACGAGACGAGATTCACTCGGGTCGGATCGCTACCGAAGACGACGACGGCGACGCCGCAACTCCCGCAGGTTCTCACGCGAGTCGTGTGGCTTCTGTGGGTGGCGAGTCTCGTGGTAGCCTCCCTCCGACTGTCCGGTTCCGAGAACTGGTCGCTTCTGGGACTGTTCTCCGTCGATGGGCTGACAGTCGTGATGTGGGTCGTCGTGACGTTCTTCAGCGGAATCGTCCACAGCTACTCGCGGCGCTACATGGCCGGAGATAGCGCGCTCAACAAATTCTTCGGCAACGTCTTCGCGTTCACGCTCGTCGTGATGGTACTGGTCGCGACGGACTCGCTTGCCGTGTTCGCGGTGCTGTGGCTGACGATGGGCCTCGTGATGGCCAACCTCATCGGCCACGTCGACTCTTGGCGCCACGCGCGTACGGCGGCCGCCCACGCACGTCGGTACTTTGCGGGAAGCAGTGCACTGCTGGCAGTCGCCTTCGCGACGCTGTGGTGGGAAACCGGCGCGTCGACTGTCTCCGCCGTCGCCTCGGCGGAGATTGCACCTACCGGGACCGTTCTGTTTGCGGTTGCGATGCTCCTGCTGGCGGCGATGATTCAGTCCGCGCTACTCCCGTTCCACACGTGGTTGCTGTCGTCGATGACAGCACCGACGCCCGCGTCGGCACTGATGCACGCGGGATTCGTCAACGCGGGCGGTATCCTGTTACTCCGGTTCGCACCGGTCGTCACTGTCGACCGCGGCTTCATGCTGGCAATCGTGGTCGTGGGCGCGACGAGTGCCCTCCTCGGAAAGCTCCTCAAGACGGTCCAGACGGACGTCAAGGGGAAACTCGGCTGTTCGACCGTCGGACAGATGGGGTTCATGTTCATGCAGGCGGGACTCGGATTTTTCGGTGCCGCCATCACCCACCTCATCCTCCACGGATTCTACAAAGCGTACCAGTTCCTCTCCGCGGGAGGCACCGTCGAACAGGGAAGCCCCGATGGGAAGTTCGCCGCGAAACAATCGGTGGGAGTCACCGGATTCGTGGTGACTGCCCTGACGGCACTCGCGGGGGGTGCCCTGTTCGCCGTCACGACCGGAGAGGGAACCGCCTTCGATAGCGGATTGCTGCTCGCGGGACTCGTCGTGCTGACCACGATGCACGCCACTCGTGAGACGATACGCCACGCGGCGCTTCCGACGTTCCTTCGGTTCGGAGCGATTCCACTCGTGTTCCTGCCGGCAATCGGGATGTACGCGTTTGTCTACAAGACCATCGAACACGCCTTAGTCGGGGTGCCGTTCGTCACGGCCCCCACCGAACTGACGCTCGTTCACGTCGTCGTCGCCGCGGCGTTCGTCTTGGCGTACGCCACCATCGAGAGCGGCGTCTACCGGCGCAGCACCCGATTGTACATGGCACTCGTGAATGCGACGCGGCCTGCGCCCGGAACGACCGTAACAACCAGAGAGGAGTACAATGAGTACTAACGAGACGATTCGTGACACCATCGAACAGGCAGCAACCAGCGTCGGGTCGGTCTGGCCGCTTCACTCCTTCGTGACGGCCAATCCACTCAGCGGGTTCGAAGACCGCCCGTTCCACGAGGCCGTCGAACAGGCCGAACACCTGTTCGGCGGCCGCGGCTACCCGAGTGCGGACGTGTTTCGCGCCGCGCTCGAAACGGGGCAAATCGACCGGGAGACGCTTCGGCGCGAACTGCGCGACCACGGCTACGAGAAGGACCTCTCGACTCTCTTGGCGCGCATGGAGACCCAAGCGGAGTCGGCCACCGAGGACGCCGAGTCGAGTCAACACGACGTCGTCGATACGGCCTTGACGAAGTGGCTCGCCGCATTCCTCGACGAGGGGCACGCTTCGTGGCCGATGCCGAACCGTGAACGCGGGTTCTACACCGCGTTTCAGTCCGTGGCGCGCCACGATGGGTCGCTTCCTGACCCGAGCGCCGTCGCCACCTACCCCGACGACCCGACGGAGGCAATCGACCAGGTCGTCTCCGCGTATCCGCGGGACCAGCTGGTGGACCTCTTCGAGTTCCATCTCGGACGGCTGCCGGGGTGGACCGGGTTCATCAAACAGCGGGCTGAAAACGGTGGCGACTGGCAGGCTACCTACCCCATCACGCTCACGGAGTATCTGGCCGTCAGGATGGTTCTCACGGACCTCTTCGATGCGCCGCTCGGCCCGACGGATGGTGGGGTAGAATCGACGCAGTCTGAACGTAACCTCCAACACGACGAGGAAGTCCCGCTTCCCGAAATCTGGCTGGACGCGTGGGAGGCCACCTACCGCACCGAACTGGTCGAGGCGATTGCCGACCAAAAGCAATCGCCAGCCGCGGCCGAAGGGAGCCAGCCAGCCATCGCCCTCGAAGACGGTGGTCGCCCGGACGCACAACTCGTCTTCTGTATCGACACGCGCTCGGAGGTCATCCGCCGGCATATCGAGGACGCCGGTGCCTACGAGACTTACGGCTACGCGGGCTTCTTCGGGATTCCGATGCGCTACGAGGCCTACGACTCCAACGTCGCGATAGACGCCTGCCCGCCGATTCTCGACGCCCAACACTACGTCGCCGACCGCCCGGCCGAGGGGTGCGACCACGAACACGACCGCTACGACACGTGGACGAACACGACCAGTGCCGCCGGAAACGTCCTCAAATCACTCACCTCGAACGCGGCGACCGTGTTCAGTTTCGTCGAAAGCACCGGCGTCGGTTACGGGGCCGCCCTCACGGCGCGGACGCTCTTCCCGTCGCGCGTGTACGACTTCCTCACCGGCGCGTCAGAGCGGGTTCCCTCCGACGCAGACTTCTGCGAACCGGCACTCGATGGGGACTCGACCGCCGACAGCGACCTGCCACAAGGGCTGTCTACGGCAGAGAGAGTCGAGTACGCCGAGACCGCGTTCGAACTGATGGGTTGGGACGAGTTCGCGCGCATCGTCGCGTTCGTCGGCCACGCCAGCCAGACTGCGAACAACCCGTTCGAGTCCAGCCTCGACTGCGGTGCCTGTGCCGGCAACGCTGGCGGCCCGAGTGCTCGTGTCCTCGCGGCCATCTGCAACGACGACGAGGTCAAGGCCGAACTCCGCGACCGCGGGTTCGACATCCCGTCGGACACCGTCTTCGTCGCGGGCGAGCACAACACGACGACGGACGAGGTGACGCTCTTTACCGGGCCTGTTCCCGAAAGTCACGAGGAAGACCTCGAACAGCTCCGTTCGGACCTCGAAACGGCCCGGGAGGGTGCCGCCGCGGAACGGACAGAGTCGATGGACGCGTCTGCTCCGGGAACTCGGGAGGCCGAACGCCGCGCCGCGGACTGGGCCGAGACGCGCCCCGAATGGGGACTCGCCGGCAACGCGGGCTTCGTCATCGGTCCTCGGTCGCTGACGGAGGGTCTCGACCTCGACGGTCGGTCGTTCCTCCACTCCTACGACTGGCGAGACGACGACTCTGGTGAGGCCCTCGCGGCCATCGTGTCCGGTCCCATGGTCGTCACTCAGTGGATAAACATGCAGTACTACTTCTCGACCGTGGACAACGCAGTCTACGGGAGCGGGTCGAAGATTACCCACAACCCGGTCGGTAACGTCGGCGTCTACCAAGGGAACGGTGGCGACCTGATGACGGGGCTGCCGCTCCAGTCAGTCAAGGCGGCCGACGACGACCCATTCCACCAACCACTCCGTCTCTCGACGGTGATTCACGCCCCGGTCGACCGTGTGACGTCTGTCCTCGAAGCGAATGCCGCCGTCACCGAACTCCTGGACAACGGCTGGCTCTCGCTGACTGTGGTGGACCCGACGCAGAACGATACCGCGTTCGAGTACGACGAGAATCTGACGTGGGTCGCTGCTGAAACGGCAGACAAACACGGACGCGACGCGGCCGAAGAGCCCGAACTGACTGCCGAACGCGCCGCGCCACCCGCCGCAGACGACTGATTGGGTGGCTGCCGGGCGTCTGTTCGGCAGCGATGGCCTGCGGTGACTGTTCACCCGTCTAAGGTATTTACGTCAGAAGAGCGTTAGTATGACGTAATGTCGAATTCGGTTCTGGAATCGCTCGTGGCTGGAAACAAATACCACGTCGAGCACCTCGACGCAGATTACTTCGAGGGGCTTCGAGACAGGCAAACGCCACACGTCGTCACCGTCGGGTGCTCTGACTCTCGGGTTCCAGTCGAAGCACTCTGGAACACCGACAAGGCGGGGGAACTCTTCAAATCGGTCAACGTCGCCAATCAGGTGTGGACCGAAGTCGACGGCCGACTCGTCGTCAACGACGTCGTCGGCTACGCAGTCACCTCGCTCGGCGTCTCAGATATCGTCGTCCTCGGACACACGGGGTGCGGTGGAATCACAGCAGCCTACGAGTACGTCGTCGGTGACGACGCGAACGACCTTCCGGTGGCCGTCGAAGCCGCTGTTTCGCGTCTCGTTCCGCTCGTCGAAGAGGCGCGAGAATTGGGAATCTTCGACGAAGAGACGCCGACCGATGACGCCGTCAACCGTCTGGTCGAGTACGCCGTCGTCAGACAAGTAGAGTTCCTCACCGAGAGTGACGAGATTCCCGAATCGACCGACTGCTGGGGCTTCGTCTACGACTTCCAGCGCGCCTACGGCGACGACGACGGGGCGGCGTACCTCGTCGCCGCGAACGGTGATTCGGACCCCGAAACCATCGTCGAGTGGGTCCCAGACGAGTTCGCCGACCGCGTGAAATCGATTCGGTAATCCGACGACTCGACTCGGTAGCCCGAAGCCCCGACTCGGTTACTCGGCTCGTGCGTCGTCGATAATCTGCGAGAATTCGCGGGCCGTCTCGGTAATCGATTCGAAGTCGCCGTTTTCGATAGCTTCGTCGTCCATGAGCGCGCCGCCCGCGCCGACGACGACCGCACCGGCTTCGATGTAGTCCGCAGCGTTGTCGAGGCCGACGCCGCCGGTCGGCATCATCGGAATCTGCGGAAGCGGACCCTTCATGCTCTTGAGGTGGCCGGGACCGAGCGACGACGCCGGGAAGACCTTCACGAGGTCCGCGCCCGCTTCGTAGGCGGTGACGGCTTCGGTCGGTGTCATGATTCCCGGCGCGACGATGGTCCCGTAGCGGTTGCACGTCTCGACGACGCCCTCGTCGAAGTTCGGGCCGACGACGAACTCCGCACCGGCCTGAATCGCCGCGTTGGCGGTCGGTGCGTCGAGGACCGTCCCCGCGCCGACGATTGCTTCGTCGTCCGAGAACGACGCCGACACCTCGCTGATGAGGTCCATCGCGTCGGGGTTGTCGGCGGTGATTTCGTAGGCGGTGACGCCGCCTTCGTATAGGGCGTCTGCGACCTGGATGATGGTGTCCGCGTCCGCGCCTCGCATCACGGCGACGACGCCGCTGTCGGCGATTCGTTGCATGTCCTCGTGTACGTCGAGTGCGACCATTTCGACCCGATATTTACTACAGATGGTATTAAAAAGGACGGTGGCGGCCGAATTGTGGCCGGGTGCAGCGTCCTGTCTGCGCAACGTCCTTGTACATTGCCACCACGCGACAGTCTCAAATCCGTCGGACACTAACCCGAGGTAAGCGCCGGTCGAGACGGCGAGATGTCGCTCTATCGACGCCTCACCATGTCCACACCTATCGACTTCGAATGGCTGTACCGCGACGTGATTCCGTCGGTCGTCTCCGTCTACGTCGGCGGCCGGCGACGCCCCGGCGGTGCGGGAAGCGCCTTCGTCTACGACGACCAGCATCTCGTGACCAACGAGCACGTCGCTCGACTGGCCGACGGCAGCGACACGGGCCGCGTCGAACTCCGGTTCGCAGACGGGTCGTGGCGCGTCGGCGACGTGGTCGGCACGGACGCCTACACCGACCTCGCAGTCGTCGCCGTCGACGACCTCCCCGCCGACGTTGGCTCGCTTCCACTCGCTACGCAGAACCCCGCACCCGGTCGGCAGGTCGCCGCGCTTGGCAACCCTCTCGGACTCGATGGTTCCATCTCGGCCGGCATCGTCTCCGGGTCGAATCGCTCGCTTCCGACTTCGAACGGCTTCGCAATCCCCGACGTCGTCCAGACAGACGCGCCAATCAACCCCGGAAACTCCGGCGGGCCGCTCGTGGGTCGTATCGCCGATGGAGAGAGCGACCCGGCGTACGAAGTCGTCGGCGTCAACCGCGCGAAACAGGGTGACAACATCGGGTTCGCCATCTCCCCGGCAATCGCCTCGCGCATCGTCCCGGACCTCGTCGCCGAGGGTCGGTATCGACACTCCTACCTCCGCGCTCGCACCCTCGACGTGACGCCGACAGTGGCCGAAGCGAACGGTCTCGACGCGCCTCGGGGTGTCCTCGTCGTGAACGCGGTCGGGCCGGACGGCGGTGAGGCGTTCCTGAACGGTTGCCACGAGGCAGTTGCCCACCGCGGTGCCGAGATTCCCGTCGGCGGCGACGTTATCGTCGCAATCGAAGGCAACCCAGTTCGGACGCACGAGGAGTTGATGCGCTATCTCATCACCGAGACGCGGCCCGGAGAGCCCGTCGCTGTGGATGTCTACCGCGACGGCGACCCGGCGACGCTCGTGGTCGAACTCGACGAGCGACCCGTCGCTGGCGGCCGCGACCGTGACGGCGACGGTGGGAGTCGAATTCCAATCGAGTAGTCGGTCGATTCAGCAGGCCCGGCGTTACTCCCGGACGGTCAACACGGGCACGTCGGCGAGTCGGACGACTCGCTCTGTCGTACTGCCGAGGAGGGCGTGTTCTAACCCCGTTCGGCCGTTGGTCGCCATCACGACGATGTCGGGACCGGCTTCCACTACAGCGTCCAGAATCTCTCGGTGCGGGACGCCGATTCGGATTGTCGTCTCGCAGGGAACGTCGGACTCTGCTGCGAGGATGTCGATTTCTTCGACCGCCATCTCGGCAGCGTCTCTGAGGCTGGCCTGTACTCGGTCGACTGGAACGTCGGCAGACGTCCACAGGCCGAGGTCGCTGGCGTCGATGACCGAAAGGGCCTGAATCGTGGATCCGTAGGTCGCCGCGAGGTCGATAGCGCGACGGGCGGCGGCGCGCGACCGAGCACTCCCGTCGGTCGGAACGAGGACTGTTTCGTACATAGCTGAGGATTGGTCTGGCAGTGTCATTGCTGTGACGACCGAGTCGGCACCAGTCGGTGAGTCGGGTCGCGGAGAATGGAGGGTACGGACGTGCTTTCGGCGGCGTTAGACGCGGGTCCGCGGCGTCGGTGCAATCTTCGAGACGCTGGCGGCGGCCGCGAGCAGCAGCACGCCGAAGACGATGCTCACGAACAGTTCTGGCGCGATAGTCAGCCCCGAGATACCGCCGACCGTTGCGAACAGTGCGTATCCGGCGACGCCCGTCAGGACGAGTCCGATGACGACCGCAACGCCGATTCCGACCTTCATCAAGTCGAGCTTCATGGTCATCTATACGTAGTCCAGAACAACCCATATATACGCAGACTGGTTCCCAGAGTGCGGGAAAATATCGACCTTCGGATAGTTCTCATGCAGTGACTGACCGAAGAAGACAGTGGACAGCAGTCGCTGTCGGCGACTGATGTCAGAAAAATGGTCGTCTTCGACGCCAGCCCCGACTCCGCGAGGTGAGACGGGTCAGGGTGAGTCGGCTCCGGACGGGACAGAACGGAGGTCGAACTCCGAGGCCAGTTATTGAGCTGCGGGAGTTGACTTCTCGCCGTACAGCCCGTACAGGACGAACAGCAGGGCGAGGAACAGGAACTCGATTACGACGACCCCGATGAGGGGGAGGTCGTAGTTGAAGAATCCTGCGACCGTGCGGAGTTCGATTGCGACCGGAATGCTGAACGCGATCAGTATGAGCGCTTGTGCTTTGGTGAATCTCATAGTAACACCCCCGCGAGCGCGGCAAGCGCACCTGCGAGAACTGTCTTCACTAACTCTACGTCGGGGAACACCGTAACTGGGACGGGTAACCCACCGCCGAACAGTCCTCCGCCGTTTTGGATGATTCCCGCGATGGGGAGCGTGTAGGCGAGGATGACGAGGACGACGGCGATACCGGTCCACAGTCCGAGGTTGTCGAGGACGCGCGGGCTTCCCTCCGGTCCAGAGAGGGGTGCCGGGAGGAACTCGTCGACCGGGCGCTCGGACTTCTCACCGAACGCGGTCAGGAGCATGTTGAAGAGGAACAACACCACCGACAGGAACAACAGCAGCCCGCCGAAGGCAATCTGGACGCGAAGTTCGAAGATGCTGCCGATGGGCGTCACGAAGTCGAAGTTCTGGTACTGCGGTTCGGCAGTCCGGCGCGGAATACCGGCGAGACCGGCGCGGTGCATCGCGTTCGACATGAAGACCATGCCGACGAACCACAGGACGACCTGCAAGAGTCCAATCGGGCGGCTGTAGAGCTTCGTGCCCGTGAGCTGTGGGACGAGCCAGTACGCCGCGGCCATGAAGGTCAGCGCGACCGCCGTTCCGACGGTCATGTGGAAGTGGCCGGGGACCCAAAGCGAGTTGTGGATGAGGTAGTTGATGTTCATCCCGGCGTTGATCATGCCCGAGAAGCCACCGGCGGCGAAGATGAGGCCGGCGAACGCCATTCCGGCGAACGCGGGGTCACGCCACGGAAGCGCACCGAGCCAGCGGAGATAGCCCTCACCGCCACGCTGTCGCGCACCGTGTTCGATGCTCGCAACTGCGGTGAACGCCGTCAGAAGCGACGGGAGCAGGAGGAACATCGTGTTCGTCATGGCGATGAACTTGAAGCCCTCTGCGATACCCGGGTCGAGATACTGGTGGTGGATGCCGACCGGGGTCGAAAGCAGGAGGAACAACAGGAACACCACGCGTGCGAGCGGGTCACTGAACAGGCGACCGCCAGCGAGCTTCGGCAGGACAGTGTACCACATCATGTACGCCGGCATGAGCCAGAAGTACACGATAGGGTGACCGAAGAACCAAAACAGAGTTCTGGTCAAAAGCGGGTTGACGCTCTCGATGAGGCCAAGCGACCACGGGATGAGGAAGAACACCACCGACACGGCCACGCCGACGGTGGCGATGTACCACATAATCATCGTGGTCAGCACCATGAAGGCCTGTAGTGGGATTCGCTCGTCGGGGTTGTCTTCACGCCACGCGCGGTACGAGAGGAACCAGTCGGCACCCGAAAGCCACGTTCCGACGATGAACATCGCCAGTCCGATGTAGAATATCGGGTGTGCCTGTAGTGGCGCGTAGAAGGTAAACAGCACGTCTGCACTGATCCCGAGATTCGGGACCAGTCCACCGAGGATGGCGACTGAGGCGAGAATCGTCCCAGTCGTCATCAGTCCGAACCACGCCCACGAGAAGAGACTGCTCACCGCGGGTTGGTCGAGACTCCGCGCGGTCGCCCAGTGGAAGAACGCCGCGAGGCCGAAGATAGTAAACACGATGGCCAAGAGCACGCCGTGGCCGGTCAACAGCGTGTAGTAGTCTGCCGAGTCGATGATTCGGAGAATGTCGGTCCGGTGGAGCGCCTGTACGAGACCGAAGAACGCCCCGATACCGAGGGCGACGAACGCGACGAGCAGGTTCGCTTTCGCGACGGCTGCCTCGTCGGGGAACCGCTCGACGAACAGCGGTTCGTTACCAGCTGCGGTCGCCATCAGTTCTCACCCTCCTGATTTTGTTCTGCGTACCAACTGTCGAATTCACTCTGTTCCATCACGACTATGGACCCTTCCATCACGTGGTGGCCCGACCCACAGTATTCGTTACACACAATCCCGTACTCCCCCGGTTCTTCGAACCGAACGGTGAACTCGGCGACCTGCCCGGGAATCGCCATCGTGTTGGCGTTCGTCCCGACGACGTCGAATCCGTGGATGACGTCAGCAGCGGTCACGTGGAACGTGACGGTGCTTCCCGCGGGAACGCGGAGCGGTTCGGACGTTCCGGGCTCGAAGACGAACTGGCGAGCGACGAGATACACGTCGTAGCTGTTCTCACCGGTCTTCTCGATACCGGGGTCACCGAACTTCGGGTGGTCGTCGAGCGTCGCCGGGTCGACGGTGCCACCCTTGTCGTCTATCATCTCGATACCCGCGCCGGCGGCACCGTAGGTGATGGTGCCGATGAAGCCGACGATGAGCACGAGTGCCAGCGCCAACCAGAGTTTCTCGTAGGCGTGAATCTCCATCTCAGCCCACCACCGTCACGCCGCGACCCAGGAACTCGACGAAGTACATGAACACCCACATCCCCAGGAGGATGGCCATGTAGATGAGGACGAGTATGAGCGTCCCAACTGGGTCGAATTCGTCGTGCCCAATTTCGCGGACGATGCTGTCGTCGGCCGTCCCGACGATAGAATCAGTAGGCGGCTCAGAGCCGCTCTGGTCCACCACGTTTACCCCTCCATCTCCGACCAACTCGGAGTCGTCAGAGGTAGGGGACGCGGTGCTCCCCTCTGTTGTCGAATCAACGGCCATACCCGGTGTTGGGTATGACCAAGACTTCAAGATAAGACCCTATTCTCACGGTGTTAGAATCGGCGAAATCCGAAACAGTACCCACAGTAACTCACTGATATGGAACTCACTCCGCGCCGTGCCGGAACGGTCGCACTGGTCGCGCTCCTGCCAGCAATCGTCTTCGGCGTGACGAAAAACCCCCTCGCAGGGGTCGTCACGGCCATCAACGTCCTCATCATCTCTACTGTCATCTACCTGCTTATGAGTCCGACAGAGGGAGGACACGGACACGAGAGTGACCACGACTCGGACCACGAACACGCAGCCTGAGATGGCCGAGAGAATGGTGGTCGGGAGCCGCCTGTGCTCCGGGAGGGCAGGAGCATGATGGACGGTGGCATCACCGCCCCCACGTGGGTCGCAGAGTCGCCGGAAGCGGTTGCGTTCCTCTTCGTCGGACTGCTCGGCGGTGCGCACTGTCTGGGGATGTGCGGGCCGCTCGTGAGCGTCTACGCCGACAGACTGAGCGAGCGCGAGCAGACTGACTCACTCACGCTCTTTCAGGTTCGACAGCACGCCCTGTTCAACGTCGGTCGGGCGCTGAGCTACGCGGCACTCGGTGCCGCCTTCGCCCTCGCCGGAAGCCTGATTTTCGGCGCGGTCGACGCGCTTTCGCTCTTCGGAACCGGTGTTCGCGGAACGATGGGCCTGCTCGTCGGGAGCGCCATCATCCTCACCGGCGTCGGCTATCTCGCCGGGCGGTCGAGCGCGATGGACCGGTTCACGCCGACTCCCGTCACCCGTCTCTTCGGTCGCATCAGTGGGTGGGCGACAGCCCGCGTCGACCGTCTCGTCGGCGGACCGCGAATCCTCGGACTCGGTGCGATACACGGCTTGCTCCCGTGTCCAATCATCTATCCGGCGTATCTCTATGCGTTCGCGACGGGTGCGCCGGCCCGGTCGGCCGCCCTGCTCGGACTGCTCGGCCTCGGGACGATACCGACGCTGTTCCTCTACGGGACGCTCCTCGGACAGGTGTCTGCGCGGCGGCGCAAGACGCTCCACCGCGCACTGGGTGCGTCGTTCCTCGTTCTCGGGTACATCCCGCTTTCCCACGGGCTGATGCTTCTCGGCGTCGCGGTCCCACACCTTCACGTTCCCTTCTACCAACCGTTGGGGTGACGATGGCGACCAAAACGCAGCCCCGTCGGTCTGCTGGCCAGTCAGGTGACGCCGATACCGACGGCTGCGACCTCTGTGGCCTCCCGACACCGTCACCGCCGATTACGGGCGACGACGTAGACGGGGCGTTCTGTTGCCGCGGGTGTCTCGAAATCACGCGTACGCTCGGGGATGCTGCCACGGCAGACCCCGAGACGGTCGAACGCGAACTCGCCGGGGAAGAAGAGACCGTCCCCGACGGAGCCGAACGAACCTACATGGCCGTCGACGGGATGCACTGTGCGACCTGCGAGGCGTTCGTCTCCGGGACGGCCCGGAACTGCGAGGGTGTCTACGCCGCCGACGCGAGCTACGCCAGCGACATGGTTCGGGTCTCGTACGACCCGGAGCAGACCGACCTCGACGACCTCTCGTCGACACTCGCACGCTACGGGTACGGCACCCGCGACCCCGAAGAACGAGCGGCCGCCGAGCGAAGCGACAATCAGGTCGCGCGCTTCGTTATCGGCGGCGGCGTCTTCGGGATGATGGTGATGATGTGGTACGTCCTGTTTCTCTACCCGACGTACGTCGGCATCTCGCCGGTCGTCGAACTCGGCTTCTTCGATGGGATGTACATCCTCGGCAACATCTGGCTCATGACCTCTATCGTCCTGTTCTATACGGGCTTTCCCATCCTTCGCGGGGCCGTCGTCAGCCTCCGCGCGGGCCAACCGAACATGGACTTGCTCGTCTCACTCGCGGCGACCAGCGCGTACGTCTACTCGACCGCCGCTGTCGTCCTCGGTGAGAGCCACGTCTACTTCGACGTGACCGTCGCCATCATCCTCGTCGTGACGCTCGGCAACTACTACGAAGACCGTATCAAGCGCAAGGCGGCCGGTATGCTCTCGGACCTCGCGGCGTCTCGCGTCTCAGAAGCTCGCCGTCGCACTGCGGAGGGTGTCGAGACAGTCCCCGTGGACGCCCTCGAACCCGGTGACTCAGTTGAGGTCCGCCCCGGCGAGCGCGTCCCAGTCGATGGGACCATCGCCGAGGGGACCGCCGCCGTCGACGAAGCACTCGTCACGGGCGAGTCGATGCCGCGAACCAAACGCCCCGGCGACGAAGTCCTCGGCGGGACCGTCGTCACCGACCGCCCGCTGGTCGTCGAAGTCGGCGAGGACGCCACCAGCACGCTCGACCGACTGGTCGAACTGCTCTGGGACATCCAGAGCGCTCGCTCGGGCGTCCAGCGCCTCGCAGACAAACTGGCGACCATCTTCGTCCCGACGGTGCTCGTCCTCGCGGTGGTCGCCTTCGGCGTGACGCTCTACGGCGGCCAGTCGGCGACCGCGGCACTCCTCGTCGGCCTCACGGTGCTCATCGTCTCGTGTCCGTGTGCGCTGGGACTCGCAACCCCACTGGCGGTCGCCTCGGGTATCAAGACCGCTGCGAGCCGCGGCATCGTCGTCGCCTCGGAAGCCGTCTTCGAGGCCGTCCCGGACGTCGACGTGGTCGTCTTCGACAAGACGGGGACGCTGACTGACGGCGACATGGCGGTGCTGCGGGTCGAGTCCGGCGGGGATTGCGACACCGATTCTGCCCTCGAAGCGGCCGCCGCGCTGGAACGCTTCTCTGCGCACCCGCTCGCGACGGCCGTCGTCGAGGCGGCCGAGGAGCGCGAACTCGACATACCCGACCTCCCCGCAGACGCCGTGACTGTCCACGACAGGGGAGTCTCGGGCGTCGTCGAAGGGTCCGAAGACGACACGGGAACCGTCGAAGGTGCCGAGAGCGACACGGGAGTCGCCGAGAGCGAACGAGTCGTCGTGGGCCACCCGGCACTCCTTCGAGACGAGGGAATGGCCATCGGCGACGACCTCGCCGCGGCAATCGATGCCGCCCGCGAGGAGGGTGCGGTCCCCGTCGTCGTCGGCCGGGGAGACAGCGCACAGGCCGTCCTCGTGGTCGGCGACGAACCGCGAGACGAGTGGGACGACGTGGTCGCCGCCGTCGCCGACGACGGCCGACGCGACGTGGTCGTCCTGACTGGCGATTCCGAGCGCGCCGCGCGCCGCTTCCGTGACCACCCGGACGTGACCGACGTGTTCGCGGGCGTGCCCCCGGAGGCGAAAGCCGAGACGGTCGACCGCCTCCGGAGTCGCGGGACGGTGGCGATGGTCGGCGACGGGAGTAACGACGCCCCGGCGCTCGCGGCCGCCGACATCGGTATCGCACTCGGCACCGGGACGGACATCGCTGGAGACGCCGCAGACGCGGTGCTGGTCGGCCGCGACATCGACGCGGTTCCCGACGTATTCTCGCTGTCGGCCGGGGTGAACCGCCGTATTCGCGGGAATTTGACGTGGGCGTTCGGCTACAACGCGGTCGCCATTCCGCTCGCGGTGCTCGGCGTCCTCAACCCGCTTTTCGCCGCCATCGCCATGGGCACGTCGAGTCTGCTCGTCGTCGCCAACTCGTCTCGGTCGCTCGACTAACTGCCGCGAGCGCATTAGTCAAGTCACTGCGTGTCGTTCGTTCACGAACGATGACAGACGACCCCTTCTCGCTCTCGCTGCCGGAGGGGTGGACAGTCGAACTCGACGTGGACGCGAGCGTCGACGACCCCCGGTCGCAAGTCGTCTACGAGTCGCCAGACAGTCGCTTCCGTGTCACTATCACGGAGTTCTCACGCGGACTCACACTCTACTGGTGGGTCGATATCTTCGCCCGGGCGGGCGGCGAGT
This sequence comes from Haloferax larsenii, assembly GCF_024730625.1. Taxonomy (NCBI): domain Archaea; kingdom Methanobacteriati; phylum Methanobacteriota; class Halobacteria; order Halobacteriales; family Haloferacaceae; genus Haloferax; species Haloferax larsenii. Next base: position 1,784,628 of record NZ_CP078063.1, on the reverse strand, counting down.
GGCACCGCCGCGAGACCGGGCTCGGCGATTCGTTTCGAGACCCCGAGGCTGTCGCGGCGGCCGCACAGGACGCGCTCGACCGTCTCGGTGGGTCACTGGAATCTGAACTCGAATCGTTCGCCAACGACTGACTTATCAGGTTCCTGCCGAACTAGCCGGTATGTACATCGTCGCCTACAACGGGTCACAGCTGTCGAATGCAGCGCTCCATCGAGCCGCGACCTACGCGAAGCAGACCGGCGACGACGTTCTCGCGGTCGCCGTCGTTCCCGAGGATGCAGAGTACGCCGTCGAGCAGGGGTGGATACCGTCGAAAGACGACTTCGACCGAGACGATATCGTCAGCGAACTCCACCGCACCGCGGTGAAAATCGCACCGAGAGCATCGTTTCGGTCACTCGCTGCGGGCCGATTCCCGGCCCCTGGCGAAATCGTCGGGAAACTCAAGCGAGTGGCTCACAACGAAGACGCGGATGTCGTCTTCGTCGGGAGCGAAAACGCGGGCCGCGTCGTCACGCCACTCGCCAGCGTCGGCGGCAACGTCGCGAGCGGCAAGACCTACGACGTGCACATCGTCCGACACGCACCGCCGAACGTTCGAGAGCGGCTGCCCAAATCTGACTTCTACTTCACCGACTGACGGCGACCCACCCCATATTCTCCTCGGCAGCCCATTCAGTCTCTCACTCACTCGGCAGCCGATTCGCCTCACCAACTCGGCAGCCCATTCATGTGTCGGCGGCGCGAACCGACCGGTATGGACGATATCAGGTACGTCTACACGGTCGGGTTGGACGACGACGAGGTCGCCGAGCGACTGGCGAACGCCTCGTCGGGAATTCTCTCACTCGCCGACGACGGGAGAGCCTACGGCGTCCCGGTTCACGTCGCGTACGACGCGGAGGGTGGACGACTCCTCTTTCGCCTGACCGACGACGGCGACAGCGAGAAGTTCGACTTCGTCGAGGCGACGACCGAAGCGACGTTCGTCTGTTACGAAGACGCCGGGAAGGACTCTTGGAGCATCATGGCCCGCGGGTCGGTTCGAACGCTTCCAGACGACGAGGTTCCCGACGACGCCACCATCAACGAACTGTTCGGTGGCGTCCGTATCTTCGACGAAGAAATCGACGACCTTCAGGTTCATCTGGTCGAACTCGACTTCGACGAGTTGACGGGTCGGGAGACGGCGCGGTAACTACCACAAGTCTGTGAGAATCGCCGGTGGACATACCTTCTCGCGTGTCGTCCACGTGAAACGTGCACGAGCAGGCGACGCGTGAACGACCACTCGACGGAGAGGCGACGGACGTCCCGTGGCACGCACTCGAACCAGATGCGGCGCTCTCTCGACTCGACAGCAGTGCCGATGGTCTCGACAGCGACGAGGCCGAACGCCGACTCGAACGCTACGGGCCAAACAAACTCGTCGAAGACGAGTCCGTCTCTCCACTGTCGCTTTTGGTCTCACAGTTCACCGGGCCGCTCATCCTCCTGTTGTTCGTCGCTGCGGGCCTCTCGCTTGCGGTCGGCCTGCTTCCGGGGCGCGAACCGGAGTACACCGACGCCGCGCTCATCTTTCTCATCGTGTTCGGCAACGGCATCTTCGGATTCATTCAGGACTACCGCGCTGAGAAGGCGCTCGAAGCACTCAAGGAACTCACACTGCCGAGTGCGACTGTCCGCCGTGGCGGGTCGCTTCGTGAGGTTTCCGCGGAAGACATCGTCCCCGGTGACGTCCTCATCCTCGATGCGGGTGACGCCGTGCCCGCTGACGCTCGGATTCTCGACACCGCCGACTGCCGAGCAGACGAATCGACGCTAACCGGTGAGAGTACACCCGTCGAGAAGGGACCTGCATCGGTCGCGGAAGCGACACCACTCGCCGAACACCGGAGTGTCCTCCACGCGGGCACGACAGTCGTTCGGGGGCGGGCCGAAGCGGTCGTCGTCGGTACTGCCATGGACACCGAACTCGGAGACATCGCAGACCAACTCGAAAACGTCCGGCAGCGCAAGACACCGTTCGAGCGCGAGGTCGACCGACTCGGGCGGCGAATCGGCGTCGGCATCGTCGCACTCATCGTCGTCATCGCGCTCATCCAGTTGTTCGTCACGGCGACGGACCCGGTTGTCGTCCTCCTCGTCGCGGTCACGCTCGCGGTTGCCGCCGTCCCCGAAGGGTTGCCCGCTGTCGTCACGCTCACGCTCGCACTCGGGTCGCGGACGCTGCTCGAACGAAACGCGCTCGTTCGCAACCTCTCTGTGGTCCAGAGCCTCGGGGCGGTTGACTTCGTCGTCACCGACAAGACGGGGACGCTGACCGAGAACCGAATGACGGTCACGAGAGCGTGGGTGCCGGGAAGACGGGCTGTCGAATTCGGCGGTGAATCCACCGAGATGGACCCTGCACTCAGCGCCCTTCTCGCCTGCGGCGTGACGTGTAACGACGCGACGGTTCTCGACGATGGCACGCATCGCGGCGACCCGACTGAAATCGCGCTTCTCACGGCTGCCAAAAGCGCCGGTGTCGACGGTGTCGACGACAGACTCAGCGAGGTTCCGTTCACGTCGGAGCGGCGTCGAATGACCGTCGTCGTCGACGAGTTCGACGCTCCGGGAGACGGTCCGGTCGCACTCATGAAAGGCGGTCCGGAAGTCGTCCTCGACCGCTGTGACCGCATTCTTGTCGACGGCGACATCGAACCGTTGACCGAAGAGTACCGCAGTGAAATCGAGGCTGCGACGGCCTCGTTCGCCGACGACGCGCTTCGCGTGTTGGGGTTCGCGTACGCGCCCGCGGTCGACCCCGACGCCGACGGGGAGACGCTCGAATCCGGGTTGGTCTTCCTCGGACTGCAGGGGATGACCGACCCGCCGAGAGAGGGGGTCGCCGCTGCCGTCTCCGATTGCCAGTCCGCGGGTATTCAGGTCACGATGGCCACGGGCGACACCGCACAGACGGCTCGCGCCATCGCCACGCAGGTCGGTATCGACGCCGACGCGGTTCTCACGGGCAGCGATATCGCCCAGATGAGCGAGTCAGAGCTGCACCACGCAATCGAGGAGACCCACGTGTTCGCTCGCGTCGAACCCGAGCACAAGGTCCGTATCCTTCGGGCGCTCCAAGACGTGGGTTACACCGTGGCGATGACTGGAGACGGCGTCAACGACGCACCGGCGCTCGGGAACGCAGACGTGGGTATCTCGATGGGCGAACGCGGGACGCAGGTCGCACAGGGGGCGTCAGACGTGGTCCTCCGCGACGACAACTTCGTCACCATCCGAGACGCCATCGCCGAAGGCCGGGGAATCTTCGACAACGTCCGCAAGTTCGTCAACTACCTCCTGTCCGCCAACGCCGGAGAAGTGCTCGTCGTCTTCCTCGGAACGTTGCTCGGCGCACTGTTGTTCCCGGACGTGTTCGGCACAGGGTCTGGACTCGTCATCACGCCGGTTGCCCTGCTGTGGCTCAATCTCGTCACCGACGGCTTCCCGGCGCTCGCGCTCGGTGCCGACCCGAAGTCGGGTGACGTCATGAAGCGCCCGCCGCGCCCACGAGACGAAGGCGTCCTCGACGACCGGACCATCGCGTCTATCGTCGGTATCGGCGTTGCGCTCACCGTGACCGGACTGGGCGCGTTCTTCTATGCGCTCGCGGAATCCGGGAGCCTCGTCGTCGCACAGACGGTCCTGTTTACGTTCCTCGTGACCGCCGAGTTGGTTCGCACGCAGTCGGTTAGGCTCCGCTACCGACTCTCGGTACTGTCGAATCTGTGGCTCGTCGGTGCGGTCGGTCTCTCGCTGGCGCTTCACATGCTGCTTCTCTACACGCCCATCGCAGGCGCGTTCGGCGTCGTTCCGCTCGGCCTCCGCGAGTGGGGGTGGGTTGCGGGCGCGTTCGTCCCGTTCCTCCTCGCGAACCTCGTGGTCTTCCGAGTCAACGAGTGGCTGTTCGGTCGGTGACGAGGCCGAGGAGTCGCGTCCGATAGAGGTAGCCGAACACCGACGCGGCGGCGAGGAGTCCGATGGCGACGGCGAGAAGCGGTCCGTTCGCGTCGGCCGCCGCCGAGCCAGCGATGTTCACGAGAAGGAATCCCGGAAGCCGCCCGACGGCGGCGACTGCGACGATACGCCGGACGGGGATGTCGGTCAGCCCTGCGACGAAACAGAGCGCGTCGTCCGGTAGCCCCGGGACGAGAAAGAACAGAAACAGCACTGCGAGGCCGTGGTTTGCAACGAGCCCGTCGAAGCGGTCGAGCGTGTCCGTGGCGACGACTCGTTCGACGTAGGGGCGGCCAAAGTGCCGCGAGAGTGCGACGGCGAGTGCCGTTCCGACGACGATACCAATCATACTGTACAGCGTCCCCAGCGCCGCCCCGAAGAGATAGCCGCTGGCGAAGCCGAGTGCCTGTCCCGGAATCGGGGCGACCAGAATCTGGAGTATCTGGACGCCGACGAACGCGAGCGGCGCGAGCGGACCGAAGTCAAGGAGCCACGCACGAAGTGCTCGCGGGTCGGCGAGAATCGGGACGCGCTCGACGACGAGCGACCCACCGACGACTGCCGCGGCGACGAGGACACTTACGAGGACGAGCGTCCGCCATCGGTCGCGGGGAGATTCGAAGAGTGTTGGGACACGAACCACGCGTGTCACGTCTCGCGCCACCGAGAAAAACCCAGTCGCAGGAGTGCTTTTGTGTCGAGAGAGCGTAATTACGCACATGGCAGACACCATTCTCGTTCCCGTCGATGGCTCACCACTTTCGAAGCGTGCCTTCGAGGAGGCGCTCGGCGACGCCGAATCGACTGTCATCGCCTTCCACGTCATCGACCCGTCCGACCCCGGGTACAGCGCACCGCTGGACGTAGACGTGAGTCTCGAACCACTGCATGGGTCCTCGGAGTGGTACGAGAAAGCCGAGCAGATTGCCGACGAAATATTCGAAGAACTCACCGCCCTCGCCGACGGGACCGGTGTCGACGTCGAGACAGAGACACGTCGCGGCGACCCCGCTCGGGCTATCGTCGAGTACGCTCGGGGCACCGACGTGGACGCGATTTACGTCGGGAGCCACGGACGCTCCGGAGAGACGAATCTCCTCCTCGGGAGCGTGGCCGAACTCGTCGCGACGCGCGCGCCGGTCAGCGTGACTATCGTTCGCTGACTGACTCCCGTTTGCTGACCGACTACCGCTCGCTGACTGCAGTCTTCTCGCAGTCAGTCACCTCTCGTTCGCCGCGTCGTCCTCATCGGTCGGAGGGATACACATGACCGGAACGTCAGAGAGACGAATCACTCGTTCTGCGACGCTCCCGATGAGGTACCGCTCCAGTCCGCTGGTTCCGTGGGTTCCCATCACGACGAGGTCGACGTCGCGCTCGTCGCTGTATCCCACGATGGCCTGGTGTGGAACCCCAACCCGAATCTCCGTCTCGACGGGCACGTCGTGGTCGGACGCAACGTCTGCGACCGTTTGGACCGCCTTCTGGCCGCGTGTCTGTGACTCGGAGTCGTCGAGCGGCATGTCGGCGTGCGTGGTTCGGACGTCGACGACGTAGAGGACGTGGAGCGTTGCCCCGTAGGTCGCCGCAAGGTCACCCGCGTACTCGGCCGCCCGCAGCGCGTGCCGGCTCCCGTCTGTCGGAACGAGAATGTGGTCGAACATATCGAATCAAACGCACGACTGAGCGATAAAACCGGCCCAGAATGCACGTTACTCGCCGTCCCGAAGCGAAGGCGAATCGGGTCCGGTATCGAGGTTCGACTCCGGGGCGAGCGTCGCACTGACGAGTTGGTCGACGCCTCGGCGGAGGCGTTCGGACGTGGACTGCGCCGAGATATCCAACTCGTCGGCGAGTTCCGTCAGTGAGGCCTCTCTCGGAACCTCGAAGTACCCACGTTTCGCGGCGAGTGACAGGACTTGGCGTTGTTTGGGGCTGAGTCCGTAGCCGTTTTGGTCGGTCGTGTCACCGCGGTAGATTCGGTGGACGGACATCTCTACGTCACGTTCGGCACACCGCTGCCGGTAGCAGCGCAGCGCGTCGCGGTCGGGGAATCGCATCCGGGTGTGGAGACCGTCGACGGTGAACGAGGCATCGAGTCGAGACGCCCCGACTTCGGCGTCGGTCGGAAACACTGTCGTGTCTGCATCGTCGGCGACGAACAGACGATAGAGGCGCTGTTCGGGCAAGGATTCCATCAGTGTGGGGTCGACGACTGTCTCGTCGTCGTCCAAGCCAGCCTCGAAGGCGTCGAAGTCGCCGCTGTCGGCCCAGACGAAGAGCACCGGTCGTCCCGACTCCGTGGTAATCGTCTGTTCCACGTCGAGTCGCATCTCGGGTGCTCGCTCGAAGGCTCCCATCAACGGGAGGTCCCAACTTCGAATCGTAAACTCCGCGATACAACTCATCTATTAGTATCCCGCACCCCTGGTGCGTAAAATTTCACATTTGGAACTCGAATGTCGAGAAGTGAATGCGGAGAACCGAAATGTGGACCCGGGCAAGATCCACAGTGTCAGAGGCATGCCCACTGGCACGACGGATGCCGGTCGAGTTTGTGGGCATCGAGTCGTTCACGTGCCACCGACGTATACGTGCTCCCTGATTGGTCAGGCTGTTTTATACCAGTGGCGAAGCGTCACCCTTACTCGGTGGGCACGATTGGTGAGGGTATGAACGTGCCGTGCGTCCGCGTCCCTCGGGAATCGGGTGAAGAGACGCGGAAGCAACTCGCCGACGCTGACCTGCTGGACCACGACCACCAGATTTCGGTCGTCGACGGGGACCTCTACATCCCGGTCGTCGACGCCGACGCCGTGCCATCGGAATTCGAGGTTGTCGAGTACGAAGCACCCGACCGAGACACACAGACGAACCCCGCCGACATCCTCGGATTCGAGCCGTCCTACGAGCGGCTCGGCGACGTGGTTATCCTCGACGAAGACGACGACAAACGCGCCCGCGAGATTGCAGACGCTATCGTCGCCTCGGACCTCCGCGCCGAGACGGTCGTCAACCGCGCGTCCAAAATCAAGGGCGAACTCCGCGTTCGGGACTGGGACGTGCTCGTCGGTGACTCCACGGAGACGGTCCACCGGGAGTACGGCCACGAGTTCCATCTCGACATCGCGTCGGTCTACTTCTCGCCTCGCCTCGCCACCGAGCGCCATCGCGTCGTCGAGCAGATTCGACCGGGCGAACACGTCTTCGACATGTTTGCTGGGATCGGTCCCTTCGCCATTCCCGCGGCGGCCACCGGTGCCGAGGTCGTCGCGTGCGACCTGAACGAATCGGCTATCGAGTATCTTCGGGAGAACGCCGACCGCAACGACGTCTCCGACCGCATCACCGCGATTCAGGGCGACGTGCGCGAAGTCGCCGCCGACTACGAAGGGTGGGCGGAGCGACTCGTCATGAACCTCCCGCACAGCGCAAACGAGTTCGTCGAGACTGCGGTCAAACTCGCCGCCGACGAGTGTGTCGTTCACTTCTACGATATCCAGCACGAGGACGACCCGTTCGGTCCCGGACTCGATGCGATTCGAGACGCCGCCGAACCGGCGTTCGAGGTGGAAGTGCTCGAAGAGAAAGTCGTCCGGTCGTACGCGCCTCACGAGTACAACGTGTGTCTCGACGTTCGCCTGACGAGACGGCAGTAGGACAGTCGAGCGGCGTGCTGGCGACCACCAGACACCACGGTGATTCGCAAGCCTTAATTACGTAACCGGGGTACGGAAGAATGCGTTCGAAAGCCCACCGCGCCGGTGTAGCTCAGCTGGCAGAGCGATTCCTTCGTAAGGAATAGGCCGAGGGTTCAAATCCCTCCACCGGCTCTTTCTACCGAACACAGTGAGGTTGAAGAGCCTCGCGTGGAGGGATTTGAACAAAGGAGCGACTGCAAGGAGCGACTGTGGTTCACAATCCTCTCCACCACCACCGTACTACACCCTTCAACCCAACACACCACTATTTTCAACGGAACTAATTGCCGGGCGAGAAGCAGTCCACACGATGCCCTCCACGAACGACATCGAACGACCACAGGAAGTGCTCGCAGTCGCACAGCGATATTACAGGCGCGAGCGTCTGTTGAGTACCCTCGTCGTCGCACTCGTCACGTCCTTGTTCCTCGGGAGCTACCTGCTGACGTCACTGCTGCCCGCAGTCGTCGTCGCTGCAATCTTGGTGGTCGTCGCCCGCGCGCCAATTCTACAGTCGTACGGGACGGTTCGACTCCGGTCTGACGACGCTCCGGCGACTGTCGTCGACGCGTTCGCCAGCCCGACGCCACCGATGCTCGCGTTTCAGTGGGGCGTCGCGGACGAGGTAACGACGGGAGACGGAGAGGTAACGTACACGATTTCGTATCTGTTCGGGTTGCGCACTGCCGAACTGACCCTCCAGACACAAGCGGAGCCGACGCCAGACGGTGCACACCGAGTCACCGTCGAGGTGACAGTGAACGACCAGCCGTGGGCGACGTATCTCGCGACAATCGAGGGCGACGACGGAACCAACGGCAACGATGCCAGCGGGAGCACCGACAACAGCGACGGCCAGACGACTATCGACATCGAGTACACGTCGAATCGGCGATTCGGACTGCGACGTGTCCCGCAGCAGTTCATCGCGGAGCGATACCGCGGCGAGGCGCTGTCGGTGCAAGGGTACACAGTCGTCGAGCGCGATTCACACTTCGGTCTCTGAACGGGGGTTCTGGTGCGTCAGCCTCCGGAACCGGCCGACGTTAGGATACGGCTTCAACCCCTCAGTCGGCTCACCCAAGAACGATACACGTGCTCGTCCGGCCGACGCCTTCGAACTGTTGGATGTCGTCGGAGATGAGTCCGAGTAGGTCGCGCTCCGAGTCGGCTTCGACCTCGGCGACGATATCGAATTCGCCAGCGACGATACTCGCTTTCACGACGTTGTCGAGTGTGCGTAGCTGCTCGACGACATCCCGCGCGGTTCCTGCACCGGTCTGGATGGTGACGTATGCCTCGACCATTCGTGAATGTAGCCTGTCAGCAAGTATAAATTTACGTCTGACTGTGAGCAACCATCGGATGACCCGAACACTCGCGTTCTCTCACGCCGAGTCGAACAGTCGGTCCCAGACAGCGTGGCACTCTCGGCAGAGGTATCCCGTGAACCCATCGACCGTATGCCCGGTCACCGTGGTGTCGGCTCCGCATCGTTCACATCTCATACACTCGCGTTCCACTGACTATCGTATTGTAATGAGTCTCATAGGATCCGTCCAATCGAGCTCAAAAATCGGTTGTAACGGACTAAAACGACAGACAGCAGTTCAGTAGTCGCCTAGGCCGCACACACCCGCCTCGTCACCCATCCGCTCTACGCCGGGTGCGAACCGACCCAACTTCCAGTCTGGGTCGTGGCCTGTCTCCTCTCGATGGGCCTCGATTCGTTGCCGTGCTGCGGCGAGTTTTTCGAAGGTCTCTTCGAGCTCACAGTCCGGACAGCGAACCGTCGCACGAGGAGTCGTCATTGTCCGAATAGAGCACACCCATCGAGATAATTGCGTCGAACATGCTGTTAGATGTGCGGTCTGGGGAGTTCGTCCACTAAAATGAGGTCCGACGGTCCCGCGGTCGTCAGCCCATGACGAGCGACATCCAGCGGTTCCGACGGACGAACTCCAACTCTTCGAGGTACGCGTCGACTCCGAGGATGCGGCCCGCACCGAATGCGCCGAGGCCGAACAGGAGCACCGCGTAGACCATGTGGTCGTCTACAACCCACCCGTGGGCGAGGGGCAGACCCGTGAGGAGACCGCCCTGTAGCGATGCCGCCCAGTAGAACAGCATCATCACCGCACCCCAGAACGCACTCCATCGGACGAACGCGCCAAGGATGAGTGCCAACCCGGTGAGGGTCAGCCCCCACATGTTCAGCATGTCGATAAGCGGACTTCCAGCCATCGAACTCCACAGCCCCATCAGTGGGTTCCCCGGGGGAATCGCATTCGCAAGGAATCCCGCGGCGGTCCAGTTGTTCGACGGGTCGGCGTCGAGGTACGTGACGAGTTTCGTGACGCCCCCTTGGAACAGTGTCCATCCCATCACGACTCGGAGGAGGAACAGCGAATATCCGACCCACCGCTCCGAATACTCGAACCGTACGCTCTGTCCGAACATTTCAGTCTCTAGTGTGCGACTACTCGTTGCCATACTGGTGGACGTACGACCCTCAAGCCAAAATAACGTGGCTGTCATTCTCACACATTAAGAGAGACAACGAAGGTCACGCTGTTTATCATCGCCGACGACAGAGCACCAGCATGCTCACCTTCACCGGACTCGGTCTGTACGACGAGCGGTCAATCACAGTCGAGGGGGCGGAAGCCCTCGAAGCCGCCGACCGCGCGTTCGCAGAGTTCTACACCAGTCACCTCGTCGGCGCGAGTGTCTCCGATCTCGAATCGTACCACGACATCGACATCGAGGTACGCGACCGCGCCGGCGTCGAACAGGACCCCGAGGAGATTCTCGATGCCGCCGAAGACGAACACGTCGCCTTCCTCACCGCCGGTGACACGATGATTTCGACGACGCACGTCGACCTTCGACTCCGCGCCGAAGAACGCGGTATCGAGACGAGACTCGTCCACGGTGTGACGGCCCAGTCAGCCGCAAGCGGTCTCACCGGCCTCCAGAACTACCGCTTCGGAAAAGCAGTCACGCTTCCGTTCCCCTTCGTCCACGGGGGCGACCCCGTCCCACAGAGCGTCGTCGACTCCCTCGAAGCGAACCGCGAGCGCGGCCTCCACACGCTCGTGTATCTCGATATCAAAGTCGAATGGGAGGGCCGCCGCGGCGTCGAAATCGACGACGACGAATACATGACGGCCGACTACGCAGCTGAGTTGTTCGCCGAGCACTGGGACCCCGACGCACTCGGCGTGGCTGTCTGCCGAGCCGGCAGTCCGAACCCTGTCGTCGCCGCGGACCGACTCGAAGCACTCGCCGAGCGTGACTTCGGTGAGCCGCTTCACATGCTCATCATCCCCGGAGAAGTCCACCACGTCGAAGCCGACGCGCTGATGGCTCTCGGTGGGGCACCAGCGGACCGCTTCGACGACTTCTAAAAAGGATTAGTTCCGCGAAACTCGTCGCCGCCCAGACTATGCTCGCCGGTCGTCCGGGACGTCGATGCCGAGCTCGGCGCGCAGGTCGTGTTCTTCACCAGTGATCATATAGAGGACATCTTCGATGATGGTGAGCAGTTCTGGCACCTCTCGGACGACCAAGTACGTGATTCCGATGAGTGCAACCACAGCGAGCACTTGGCTGATGATTCGGTCGGAGATGAAAAACGAGACCATGTAGGGGTCAGACGACCCAAACAAGAAGAGAATCTCGTCGACGAACAGGTGGAAGTACTGCTTGCCGACCGAGATGGTGATAAACGTCGTCCGAAGCAGGTTCAGGGCGTAGATAATGGGAACCGCAATCGCGAGACCACGGGCCTTGCGACGAATCGGTGCGTCAACTGCCGCGATGAGGCCAGCGAAGATGGCGATACTTCCGAGGCCAGTGCATGCAAGAACGACCGAGACCTCGATTCGGTGGGTGCCCTGCATCCACAAGAAGGTATTCAGATAGCCTTCGTCGCCAGTAATCATCGTCGTCGAGTAACCGAGCGATTCGATGAGGAAGTTCGTCTGTGCGGCGACGGTCTCCATCAGTACTCCACGCGGTGCAGGAACCGTCGTTCCGAGAAGCGCCAACGCGGGTATCGTCTCGAAAGGCAAGTAGACCACACCCATGGCTGCAACGGCGCGCGAGAGGACGAAGAGTGAGTCTCGTCCGCTGTAGAGGAGCCACCCAGCATAGAGCGATGCTGGAACAGCGGCGATAGTCAACAGCCCCTCGATGTAGCTCTTGTGAACGAGCGTGAAGTGCGGAATGAGTTGGAGCCAAAAGAGTGCAAAGAGAACCCACCCAGCAGTCATCACGTTGCGGCCGAGTCCGCGGTCACGACCGGTCGCAACCACACCTGCCACGAAGGTCGCAATGACCACCCAAGCGAGGATATCAGAGAGCAGTCCGGGCATACGTGTTGGGATGTCGTGCAGTCACTAAATCCCTTGTCGTTGCGTGCGCCCAGTGCGCTCGACCGGTTGGGGTGGGTGACCTTCTGTGCGAACGGAGCCTGGCGCTATCGCTCGCGAGACGAGGCCAATAAAAGAACGTTGAGGGGACCGGGGAAGTTCCCGGTGGTAGTTAGCTATCGGAGTTAGTCGCGGCGGACTGCGAGGAGTGCCGCAGCGACGAGGGCGACGAGGGCCACAGCGATACCGAAGCCAGGCGTGCTGGATTCAGTGGTCTCTTCTGCGGGTTCCTCAGTCGCGGCTTCCGTAGCGGTTGCCGTCGGCGTTGCCGTGGCGGTTGCCGTCGGCGTTGCCGTAGCGGTTTCCGTAGCGTCCGTCGTCTCTGCAGGCGTGCTGGTCGTCTGCTCAGCAGCAGCGCCAACGACGCCGTCAGCGGAGGCGTCCTCAGCGGAGCCGGAGTCGACGGAGACGGTCACTTCGAACGTGTCGTTCTCGTTCTGCTCGGAGAAGTCGAACGTGGACGAGAACGTTCCGTCAGCCTGGACGTAGGCCGTCGAGGTCTTCAGGAAGCGCGGCTGGGTGTCGCCGTCGGACTTCACGCGGATGGTGAGAGCCGTACCGGGTGCGACCGAAGCCGTACCGGAGACGGTCTGATCAGCAGCAGCCGCGACACCGAATTCGTCCTGGTCAAGGTCGAGCGTCGGCTCGACAACTTCGTACTCTGCGGAGACGGACTCATCGTCCTCGGCGAGGTCGCCGTCTTCGAGGACGGTGAACGTCGCGTTGAACGCGTCGTCGTCTTCAACAGCGAACTGGTCGGCGTTGCTGTCGTAGTAGTCCGTACGCGAGGACGAGACGTCGTCGAGGTCGTAGGCGATGAAGTACGTGTCGTTGTCGCCGTCAGCGATGACCGTGGCGCTGGAGCTGTTGATGCCCAGAACCTTCGCGTTGCGGTTCGGACCAGGGTTGGTCTGCTCGACCGTGACGTTGAACTGCGAGCCCGTGAGGGCGTCGAAGTCAGACTCGTCGAATGCGCCTTCGAGACCCGTGGCGGAGACCTGCTGGACGACGAAGTCGCCGTTAGCGACAGCGTCGGATTCCGTCAGGTTGCCGTTGTCGATGGCGTCGTAGACGTCTTCGGTCTCAGTGAGGTCTGCGCCCGTCGGGGCCGTCCAGATCTTCTGAGACGTCGTGCTGCGTTCTTCGAGGACAAGCGTGCCGACGTTGTCGGCGTCGCCGCCCGTCGAGACTTCGAGGTCGTAGTCACCAGCGTCGAGCGTGGTCGTGACGCCCGTCGTGATGTTCGCGTCCTCGATGGTGACACTGTCGTCGCTGTCGTCGACACTGAACGAGTCAGCGTCGTCAGCGTCGTACGTGTTGAACAGGAGGATAACTTCGCCGTCGTCGTTACCGTCTTCGACGGTTGCGTTCGCGGTGTAACCGAGGTTGTCGCCGCCGATCATGACGTCGACTTCGTCCGTGCCTTCCATGGTCACGGTGATCTCAGCGATGTCGCCGACCTGTTCGGTGACGACGGAGGTACCGAAGTTGGACGTGGAGTCCTTGGCCTTCGAGACCGAGACCGTGTCAGATTCGACGGTGACACCGGAGAAGGTGTCCGTCACTTCGACGGTGTAGTCGCCGGCGTCCAGGGAGCCCAGGTCGAAGTCGGCTTCACCCTGACCGTCGAGCGTGAGGGTCTGGGAAGCGCCGTCGACTTCGTCACCGTCATCGTCGAGCGCGACGACGTCGACGGTACGACCGTCGGCGTGCGCCGTGATCGAGCCTTCGAGAGCGTCTTCATCCGTGATGTTGAGGTCGTCGACAGAGACTTCGAGACCGAGGTCACGGACGTCGACGGAGGACGTCTGGCTGTCGAATTCGAACTCGTAGGAGTCGAGTTCGCGGTCGGACGTGTCGAAGAGGAAGACCTTACTGTTCGTGCCGGTGGAACCGTCGAACACGTAGTCGTTGTCTTCGTCGACTGCGTCAACTGCAACGTCTTCGTTCGTGCTGTTCGAGACGACAGCAACAGTGGAGCCCTTGTAGGCCGTGTTGTTGTTGGTGCCGCTCACGTAGACAGGCGCGAACGTGACGTCTTCGGTGCCGGAGACTTCGTTACCAGCATCGTCTTCGACCGTGTACTCAACTTCGAGGTCCTGCGTGTAGACGTCGCTGAGCTGGAAGACAACGCGACCGTTGTCGTTGATGTCTTCGCTCGTGACGCTGAAGTCCTCACCATCGGTCAGGTTGATGGAGTTGATCTTGACGTTCTCGTCGAACGCGACCTCAACCTCACCGTCAGCCTTTGCGCTACCGTTCTGGTAGTGGATGGCGGAGAGGAGGGACGGCTTGGTGTCGTCAATAGAGATGGTGACACTGCTGTCGAACGAGTTGTCACCATCATTCAGCGAAGCATTTTCGAAGGCGTGAACCGTGTAGTCACCTTCGGACAGGCCAGCAATCGACAGGTTTGCAAAGTTAACCGGGTTTGCACTGTAAGAGGAGTTGCTGACATTCGCTTCGCCAGAGTCGAAAGCGCCGTTACCATTCTCGTCAACGAATACGTGCATGGCGCCGTCGCCGGAGCCAGTCGCATCGTCTTGAACCGTTACAGAAGTCAGGTTGGTCGTGTCCGACGTGAAGGACGTCGAAGAACCAACACTAACAGACTGAGCAGTCGCAGCAGCCGTGCCCGTGAACGCGATGGAACCGGCGAAGACCGAGAGAACCATCAGCGCAGAGAGCAGAACTGCGCGAATCTGTTTGTTGCGTGTCATTGTTTAGAGATGTTTCTGCAAGCGGCGAAGCAGCTTTCGTCCCAAATACGCCCAGGGGTAGGTCAGGGCGCGGGGTTACTCGCTGGAATCACCTTGGGTAGGGGTACACCCGGACCTATCTCAAGGGGATATAAATGCTTTGTGTATTCTATTGGTAACAATACACTCCAGAGATAAATACTGTTGTCTAGATGAAAATAAGTGCCAGAGATTGTTTGGTGCCGAACGCCGGAGTGAAGCTAGTACTAGTTATTCAGGCGATTCGAAGTCCGACGGCAGAATCTCTATCTCGTGGCCGTCGGGGTCCTTCGTGAAGGCGTACCGGTCGTCACAGGACGCTGGGTCACGGTAGTCTTCGGCTTCCCGTTCCATCAGCGCCTCCCAGTAGTCGCCGAGGTCGTCGGCACGGACGGCAAGGTGGCCCCACGCGTCGCCCATATCGTAGGTTCGACCGTCGTAGTTGTACGTAAGCTCGACAGCCATCGCCTCCTCTGCGGCGTCCTTCGGCTTCATGAAGTAGTTCGCGAAGGTGTCGGACTCCCAGCGACCGGTGTGTTCGTACTCGAACTTCCGCGTCCAGAATCCGAGTGCTTGGTCGGCGTCCTCGACTCGAATCATCGTGTGGTCGAGACTCCACTTAGCGCCCTGATTCCGCTGGACGATTTCGACTTCGTGGCCATCCGGGTCTTTCACGAACGCGTAGCGACCGCCGCACGACTCGGGGTCGCGGTAGTCTTCGACGCCCTCGTCCATGAGCTGCTGGTAGGCGTCTTCGAGTTCTCCCTCGGGGACGCGAACGGCGATGTGTCCCCACGCGTCACCCATCTCGTAGGTGTGGTCGCCGTGGTTGTACGTGAGTTCGAGGACCGCACCATCCTCGTGCAGGTCTTCCGGGCCGAGATAGACGTTGGTGAACGTCTCGGCTTCCCACCGACCTTTCTCCTCGTAACCGAGGTGGGTTGTATACCAGTCGAGCGATTCGTCGAGGTCTTCGACGCGGAGCATCACGTGGTCGAGGGTTCCGGACATACCCGAGTGGTGTAACTCACTGTCGAAAAGCATACCGGACCCGGAAGCCTTCGAATGTCGTTCACACGGTGTCTAGCCGGTGGTGTGTCGCTCAAGACGTGCCGCATAAGTACCCGCCATCGGAATACCATAGTCGTGTCTGCCCTCCCCAATCCAGTGCGGCTTCTCATCCTCGGTATCGGCCTCGCCCTCTCTCGGCTCGGCCTCGTCGACCGCGAGCGAGCGGTCCGTACGACCGACCTCGCGTGGCCTCGCATCGTAACGGGCATCGCCCGCATGTCGAAGAACGCCGTGGACGTTGCGATGGTTGGGCTTGCATCTGGGACCGTCGCAATCACCGGTGTTGGATTCGCGGGACCGTTCTGGGGACTCGCATTCGCCCTCGGTGGCGGTATCGCGGGCGGGACTATCGCACTCGTCTCACAACGATACGGGGCCGACGCACTGCACGAGTTGGGGCTGGCAGTGCGGTCGAGCGCGTTCTTGACCGTCGTGGCGACACTCCCCGTCACGGCGGTGTTCTGGATGTTCCCGACCGAGCTGTTGTCGCTTTTGACCGACAAGCCTGATGCTATCAGACTCGGCGCGGAATACCTCAAAATCGTCGGACTGGGCGTTCCATTCGCGGGACTCAACCTTATCGGAAGCCGCGTCCTCGTCGGTGCCGACGACGCCTACACCGCGATGACACTGCGCGGGAGCGGGGCCGTCATCAACATCGGCATCAACGCGGTGCTCATCTTCGGACTCGGTTTAGGCGTCCTCGGCGCGGCACTGGGGACCGTCCTCTCGAACGTGGTCGTAACGAGTGCATTCGTTATCGGCTTGTCTCGCGGACGACTCCCGGGTGTCGGAGCGTTCCCAGTCACTATCGACCCCTTCGGCCAGTTTGTCGACCCGGAGACGCTCCGCGACCTCGTCGACATCGGCCTGCCAGTGATGGGACGCGGCTTGGTGTGGACCGTCGCGGAGTTCCCGATGCTCGCTATCGTCGACAGTTTCGGCCCCGACGTCGTCGCGGCGTTCGTCATCGCACGGCGTATCTGGGGCCTCATGAACACGCCCGGTTGGGGCTTCGGACTAGCGTCGTCGAGTCTCGTCGGACAAGCACTCGGGAAAGACGACGAACGGACGGCGGAAATATACGGGCACGAAGTCATCCGGTTCGCCGTGGCGACGTACCTCGTCTCCGCACTCATCGTCGCGGTGTTCGCACGAACTATCGTTCTTGGCTTCGTCGACGACCCGACGAGTTCAGCGGTCCCTATCGCGGTCGACCTCGTACACGTCGCGTGTCTCGCCGTCATTCTGCAGGGGGTGTCCGGTGGGTCGGCAGGCCCACTCGACGCCAGTGGCGACACCCGATGGACGTTTGGGAGCCAGTTCGTCGGGATGTTCTTGGGGTCGATTCCGCTTGCGTACATCGGCTCTGTCACGTCGCTCGGTCTCGTCGGCCTCTACCTCGCGTTCGTCGCCGAGACGACGATTCCGGCGACGCTCAACTACTATCGGTTCCAAACGGGAACATGGAAAGCGGTCAGTCGGGACTACCGCCCAGAGTCACCAGCGGGCGACTGAATCACCGGTCACGCGACCAGTACAGGAACCCCGCGACGGCCCACAGGAGTACTGTCCCGAGTGGCCACGCAGTTCGTCCCGGTTGCACCGAAAATCCCCTTGCGACTTCGAGTTGGGTAAGCCCGGCACAGACGAGCCCAGCGACAGTAAGCCGAACGTCTTCGCGGTCGAAGAGCAGTCCAGACGTTACTCCTGCAAGTGCGACGAGATAGCAGGCGACGCCCAGCGGCCACACGAGGATGTACTCTGGAAGTCCCCGCGTGAATCGGAAGAAGAAGTCGGTAATCGTGGTGATACTCACCGGAGACGGTGTGAAGAGTCCCCACGCAAAGAGGAGCGTAATCGACCCGGACGCGTACGTCTGGATGGACCACGGAGCGATACCGGCGAAGAAGACGAGAAGGAATCGACCGAAGCGAGAGTCGTCGAGAGCTGAAGAAGAACCGTCCGTGGTCTGGGTGGTCACCGCTGGGCGATGATGCGGAGCACGTCTTCGTCGGCCAGTTCGTGGTCGCGGCCGACCTGCTGGTCGTCGTGCTTCGCACTCGGTCCAGAGACGCGGGCGAATCGGAATCGCTCGTCGAGTTTGGCCCCGAGTTTCTGGATGGCGTCGTCGATGGTGTTTTCGCCCTCGTGGAGGACGAGTGGCTCCTCGTAGTCGACACCGCGTCCAGGTTTGTCCATATAGACGCGAATTAGTCCGAGCGCGTCCCAAACCTCCTCTTTCAGCGAATCGAGGCCCTTCTCGGCCTCGGCGCTGATGAACGTCACCTCGTCGGGGTCGAGACCGACGTCGCGAAGGTTCTCTTCGACGGTCGGGAGATAGTCCTTGTCGATGAGGTCCGCCTTGTTGACGGCGACGATAGACGGCAGGTAGACGCGGTTCTCCATGATGCCGTCGATGAGTTCGTCGATAGTCGTCTCACCGCGGAGCGTCACTTCGGCGTTGACGAAGCCGTGTTCGCGAAGGATACCCTTTATCGTGTCCTCGTCGAGGTCGACACTGTCGCTCTTTGTGACGTTGATTCCACCTTTCCCTTTCTTCTTGATAGAGAGATTAGGCGGCGTCGTGTCGAGTCGAATCTTGTTGTTGTAGAGTTCTTCGCAGAGTCGTTCGTACCGCTCGATTTCGAACACCGAGAGCATGAAGACGACGAGGTCGGCGGTGCGGACGACAGAGAGGACTTCTTTTCCGCCACCTCGGCCGCCAGCGGCACCCTCGATGAGGCCCGGGACGTCGAGTATCTGAATGTTCGCACCTTTGTACTTCAACATCCCCGGGTTGACGTCGAGCGTCGTGAACTCGTACTCGCCGGTCTCGCTGTCGGCGTTGGTGAGGGCATTGATAAGCGTCGACTTCCCGACACTGGGGAACCCGACGAGTGCGACGGTCGCGTCGCCCGTCTTCTCGACTGCATAGCCTTGGCCGCCACCCGCCGAACTCTGGTTCTCGAGTTTCTCTTTCAACTCCGCGAGTTTCGCCTTCAATCGACCGATATGGCCCTCAGTAGACTTGTTGTAGGGCGTGTTGGCGATCTCCTCGCGGATATCTTCGATCTCTTCCTCCAGTCCCATCGTCACAAGTTCCGCCGCGTCCGTCGAAAAACCCTTTCCTTCCGACCCGAGGGAGTAGCACACCCCCGGACCTGCGTTCTCCGTCCATTGCTCGCGTCGACGACGCGTGTTCTCTGTATTTTTCTTTGGCGCTCTCGCGTGTGCGCACGAATCTCAATATGATGCGAATATATTCGGCACGATTATTGTGGGTGAATTCGACGCGCCGATGAAGGCAATGCCGGACCCCAGTACGTTCCGTGACAGCACCCAGATACTCCTCCCGTGCGAACTTCTCGCAGACATTCGTGAGGAGATAGAAACCGAGTTCGTCGTCACGATTTACGAACACGCACCGGGAATGTGTAGAATCATCGGGAGTCCGGTCGAGGTTCGCGCCGTCAGCGACTTTCTCGCACGGCGTGGTATTGCGACCCCCTGAAGACTAGTCTCTCGCCCCTGTGTATCCAGCGGCGTTCGAATCACAGTTCCGAAGGGCTTGTTATCTCACAGTCCAAGGGGCGGGTATGGACGAAGCGCCGGGTCTCTCTGACCAGTACCGCACTGCCAGCCCATGGCCAGTGTTCGTCGCCCTCGGCATCCCAATCTCCGAACTCGGTCTCCTGTTCGGTGTCTTTCCCCTCGCAGTCGGCGGACTGTTGTTGTTCTGCGGGAGCATCGCGGGGATGTTGAAAGAGTCGGGGTACGTCGAGTCGACGATACGCTCGCTGGTCGTTCTCTCGGCGATTCTGTTCGCCTTCGGCGGCGCACTGGCGTTCACCGAAATTAATCTGGTTACTCGCGGATACGCGACGATTGCCGCCGCCGCGTTGCTCCTCGTCGGTGGTGTCGCGTTCGAACTGTTCGTTTGGGACAACAAACAGGCAATCTGAGTCGGGTCAGGAGGTGCAGTTGGGGTCAGGACGAGAGTACAGTTGAC
The DNA here is from genome assembly GCF_024730625.1 of Haloferax larsenii. Lineage (NCBI taxonomy): Archaea > Methanobacteriati > Methanobacteriota > Halobacteria > Halobacteriales > Haloferacaceae > Haloferax > Haloferax larsenii. The sequence goes on along the minus strand of NZ_CP078063.1, from coordinate 1,764,665 downwards.
TCGATACCGCGCGAGAAACCAACAATCTATTTGAACAGCCTCCCCGAGAGACCCAATATGGCAACCAAGACGTTCGACAAGGACACCATCCTCGACTTGACGGTCAACATGGTGCCGTTGGCCATCATTCTGTTCTTCGTGGTGGCCTTCGCCGTCGTCAACCCGTTCGGGTTCGAATCGCTCGCCTCCGGGCTTCAGTACACGCTGCTCATCGCACCGTTCGTGCTGCTCGCGGTGCTGACGTACCTCTCTGGAAAAGCTATCGCAGGGTCCGAGAAGTCCGGCACCGTGTACCCGCCGGGGCAGGCGACAGTTCCGGGCGTTGGACCGCTGCACGAAGAAGAAGAGAAGGCAGAAGCAGCGCTCGAAGAATCGGCCGACGCCGACGCGGAAGAGACTGCTGAATAACGGGCTTAAAGCCCCCTGTAGCGCAGGGCGTTCCCGAACCTTTCATTACCCTGCACTCCTCACCCACTTCCATGGAGGTTAACGGACAGTTAGCACTGACGGTGCTCATGGGGGTCTTCCTCATCGCCGTCGCCGCGTGGCTCGCGCGGATCGAAGATTGGCGGTCGTATACCCCTCTCGCTGGTGGTGGGGCCGTCGGAGGTACCAAAGAGCAGTACGTCTCGGAGGAGAAGCCTTCAGGACTCATCCGCTGGTTGACAACGGTCGACCACAAAGACATCGGGATGCTCTACGGCGTCTACTCGCTGATTGCGTTCGCCGTGGGTGGCCTGATGGTCGTCGCGATGCGCATCGAACTGGCTGACCCCTCGATGACGCTGCTCTCGAACACGTTTTACAACTCGTTGCTCACCAGCCACGGGATAACCATGTTGTTCCTGTTCGGGACGCCCATCATCGCGGCGTTCTCGAACTACTTTATTCCGCTTCTCATCGGCGCGGATGACATGGCGTTCCCGCGTATCAACGCTATCGCATTCTGGCTCTTGCCACCGGGAGCGTTGCTCATCTGGGCCGGGTTCTTCCCCATTCCGGACATAATCCCGGCACAGACTGCCTGGACGATGTACACGCCGCTTTCGGCGGGTGTCGGCTCCGGGAACCAGATGAACGCGGGTGTCGACCTGATGCTCCTCGGACTGCACCTCACCGGTGTCTCGGCCACGATGGGTGCGATCAACTTCATCGCGACCATCTTCACCGAACGCAACGAGAAGGTCACGTGGGCGAACCTCGACATCTTCTCGTGGACCATCCTGACGCAGTCGGGACTCATCCTGTTCGCGTTCCCGCTTCTCGGTAGCGCGATTCTGATGCTGCTTCTCGACCGGAACTTCGGCACGGCGTTCTTCTCGGTCGATGGCGGCGCAATCCTCTGGCAACACTTGTTCTGGTTCTTCGGTCACCCCGAAGTGTACATTCTCGTGTTGCCCCCGATGGGTATCGTGAGCCTCGTGCTCCCCCGCTTTGCGGGTCGTCGCCTCTTCGGGTTCAAGTTCGTCGTGTACTCCACGCTCGCAATCGGCGTCCTCTCGTTCGGTGTCTGGGCGCACCACATGTTCGCGACGGGTATCGACCCCCGTCTTCGCGCCTCGTTCATGGCCGTCTCGTTGGCTATCGCGATACCGAGCGCAGTCAAGACGTTCAACTGGATTACGACGATGTGGAACGGGAACATTCGACTCACGACGCCGATGCTCTTCTGTATCGGCTTCGTGTCGAACTTCATTATCGGTGGCGTCACTGGGGTCTTCCTCGCGTCGATTCCGATCGACCTCATCCTCCACGACACGTACTACGTCGTCGGTCACTTCCACTACATCGTCATGGGCGCGATTGCCTTCGCTGGCTTCGCCGGCCTCTACTACTGGTTCCCCATCTACACCGGCCGGATGTACCAGACCACGCTCGGTAAGTGGCACTTCTGGCTGTCGATGATCGGGACCAACCTGACGTTCTTCGTGATGGTGCTCCTCGGCTACGGTGGCATGCCACGTCGCTACGCGACCTACCTGCCGCAGTTCGCGACGATGCACCAGCTCGCGACCGTCGGCGCGCTCATCCTGCTCGTCGGTCAGATGATCTTCGTCTGGAACTTCGTCCAGTCGTGGCTCGAAGGCCCCAAGGTCGAAGACGGCGACCCGTGGGACCTCGGCGAGGACAACCTCACCACTGCGGAGTGGACTTGGTTCGAACGCAAGCTCCAGACCGCTGTCACCGACGGCGGTGAGGAAGAAGACGCAGAACTCGCGACCGACGGTGGCGAAACCGTCACCGACGCGGACGACGAGTAATCGCTGCCACGAACACTTCGGTTTCTTTCTTTCGACCGCTCAGTTCCGAGCGGTCGCTATCGAATTTGGTGACGACTGGGCAGCTGGGCAAGCGACGATTCTCGTGGTGACTGTGCGCTCTGTGGGCGCTGGCAGCGACCAGCGCAGTTGCTCGTTGGACGACGAGCCGAAAACGAGTCGAGTCTCAGACGACGAGCAGAATACCCACGACAAACATCAAGAGCGCGATTCCGCCGAGGATGATGCCGAGGATGTCCGTGTCCGACATACGCGACCGTTAGTGTGTGCGAAGAAAGGTGCATCGGTGTGTCCGCAGCGAACGAAAACCGCTAACTCCGTCGCCCACACATCCGGAGACGTGAGCTCGAACGTCCGCGGTCAGCGATTCGTCATCGGGTTGTATGCGGCGCTCGTCACCGTCGCCGGTGTCGCAGGGTTTCTCACGGGGACGTTCGTCTCGGGACTTCGACCGCCGAAGTTCCTCTTTCTCGTGGCGTTCCCTGCGACTCCCCTCGGGTTCGCGGCGTACGGCGCACTGACTATCGCACTCGTGTTGGGAATTCCCCTTCTCTTGGTCGTCTACGTCTCCAGCGAGATAGACGACGTGACCGAGTAATTCGAACGACGGTGTCGAGGTCGGGGGCCGAGAATCAGCACAAACACTAATATCGGCCCGTGGGACGTGATAGTATGTATCACATCGTAATCGGCGTCGACGACGACACAGAACACGCACTCGCCTGCGTCGAGGAGGTTGTAAATCTTCCTGGAGACTCCTCCGAAAAGGAGGTGACGCTCGTCCACAGTTTCACCGACAACCCGAGCGGTGCGTCCGCGACACAACTGCACTCGGTCAGAGAAGCGAGTGAGTACCTCGAAGACAACGGAATCGCCTACGACGTGAACGAATCCTCTGGCGACCCTGCAGACGTCATCGTCGAGTTCGCAGAGAAAGAAGACGCAGACCTCATCGTCACCGCTGGGCGAAAGCGGTCGCCTGCAGGAAAAGCACTGTTCGGCAGCGTCACGCAGTCGGTCATCCTGAACTCCGACCGCCCCGTCATGGTGACGGGTGAGACGAAGCGGCCGTAACTAGTACACGCGGTCGACGAGTCGTTCGACGTCGTCGGGCGACGTTCGGCCGGACGCTGATTCTCGCAGTTCTCCGTCGCGGAAACACAGCACCGTCGGCGCTGTGTCGACGTCGTACCGTCGACAGAAATCGTCTGTCGCCTCACCGTCGAGACCAGCGACGGCAACGTCCGCTGGGACCCGGTCGAGAAACCCGTCGAGGTCGTCTTTCATCTCGTCGCACGGCGTGCAGAAGCGTCGCCAGACGGTGACGACAGCGTCCGGGTTCGATTCGAGAAACGCCTCGAACGCGTCGTCGTCGAGTTCCGAGAGTTGGTCCGGGACCGGCGACGACGGCGTAATCTCGACCAGCAAACTGGCCATGACGGTGAGCAGGTCTTGACCGACCGGAACGTCGAGGAACGACTGGGCAGCGAGATACGCAACGACGTCTGTCCGGCCGACGTCGTACGCTTCGAGGTGGGCTTCGACGGAGTCAGGGTCGACGTCGAAGAGGTCGACGACCGTCTGGTGGAACTCCTCGGTCGATACCGCACCGTAGACGTCGTGGTAGATGGCCAGTACTTTCTCGAACTCTTCGGTCGTCGTCAACGTCCCGTCGGGTGCTTCGTCGACAGCATCGGCTGCGATGAGCGTGTCGAGGGCCGTCTCCGGGTCTGGGTGTGTCGCCGACATGTTAGACACCAAGGTATCGTTCGCGGGTCTCTTCGTCGTCGCGCAGTTCGTCTGCGGTTCCGTCGAAGACGATTCCACCCTGGTCGATGACGTACGCGCGGTCGGCGAGGTTGATGGCTGCCGCCGCGTTCTGTTCGACCAAGAGGATGGTCGTCCCGTCGTCGCTAATGCGCTGGACCGCGTCCTCGACGTCCTCGATAATCTTCGGCGCGAGACCCTCGTAAGGTTCGTCGAGGAGCAACAGGTCCGTATTCTGTTTCAGCGCGCGGGCGATGGCGAGCATCTGCTGTTCGCCACCGGAGAGCGTCCCCGCCCGCTGGTCTCGCCGCTCGTCCAGTCGCGGGAACTGGTCGTACACCTCTTCGGTGGTCATCCCCTCGTGGCCGAACGAGAGCGATCGCCCCCACGTGTTGGACTTGTTGTTGACGACTTCCGCGAGGTGAAGGTTCTCCGCGACAGAGAGATTCGGGAAGATGCGCCGTTCCTCTGGGACGAGCGAGATACCGTTTACCGACACGTCCTCGGCGGGAACACCGGTGATGTCCTTTCCTTTGAACCGAATCGAGCCGTCTTGAACGTCCGGCGGCGTCGCCCCTGCGATACACCGGAGCGTCGTCGTCTTCCCGGCACCGTTGCGGCCGAGAAGCGTACAGATTTCGCCCTCTTCGACGCTCATCGAGAGGTCGCGGATGATGTGGCTCTCGCCGTAGTAGGCGTCGATGTGGTCGATTTCGAGGAGACTCATAGTTCGACACCTCCGAGGTAGGCCTCTTGGACGGCCTCGTTTCCGCGAATCTCGTCGGGCGTCCCCTCGGCGATGATGCCACCGCGACTGAGGACGACGATGCGGTCGGAGACGCTGAAGACGATTTCCATGTCGTGTTCGACGAGGACGAACGTGAGTCCGTGTTCACGTTTGACCTGTTCGATGAGTTCTACCGTCGATTTCGTCTCCTCGGGGGACATCCCGGCGGTCGGTTCGTCCATGAGGAGCAAGTCGGGTTCGCTGGCGAGAGCGATGCCAATCTCCAGTCGGCGCTTGTCGCCGTACGGGAGGTCGGTCGCGACGGTGTCCGACCGGTCGAGGAGACCGACCGAGTCGAGCGTGTCGCGGGCGACTTCGTGAACGTCGGTGAGGCTGTTTCGGTGTTTCAGGAACTCGAACCCGAACGCGCCGCGTTCCGCAGCGAGCGCCGCAATCTCGGCGTTCTCTTTGACCGTGAGGTCCGGGAAGATAGACGCCGTCTGGAACGACTTCGAGACGCCCAGTTGGACTACCTCGTGCGGGTCGAGACCGACGATAGACTCGCCTTTGAATCGGATGTCGCCGCTCGTCGGGTCGAGTCGTCGCGTGATGAGGTTGATGAGCGTCGATTTCCCGGCCCCATTCGGGCCGATGACAGAGACGCGCTCGTCTTCCTCGACGGTGAGGTTCACGTCGTCGGTGGCGACGAGGCCGCCGAACTCTTTGACGAGGTTTTCGGTCTCTAACAGGGGCATCAGCGGTCACCCCCGAGTTTGGCGGAGACGAACTCGCGGATACGACTGAGGATTCCCCACAGGCCGTCCGGAACGACCCAGACGACGACGAGGAAGATGGCCCCCAGAAGCAGGTGCCAGTAGAACCCGAAGTCCTTGATGAGCACGATGTCCGTGAAGGGAATCGTCAGCGCCTGAATCGTACTGACGATGTTCTCGACGTAGAGGTACAACCCGACGCCGAGGACGGGGCCGAACATGGACCCCGCGCCACCGAGGACAGTCATGACGACGATGTCACCGGATTCCGTCCAGAACAGCGACTGAAGCGGAACGTACGACCCGTGGATGGTAAACAGGCTGCCAGCGACACCGGCGAACGCCCCCGAGATGATGAACGCCATCAGCTTGTAGCGCCAGACGTTGAGGCCGACGAACTCGGCGCGCTGTTCGTTCTCGCGAATCGCACGGAAGACCATCCCGTACGGCGAGTTGAGGATGCGGTAGGCGACGGCCACCGCACCGACGAAGAACAGGCCGACGAAGGCGTAGAGCCACGTACCGAGGAGCATCCCGCCGAACGCGGGGATATCAGCTTCGAGGTGAATCATCCCGAAGAGACTCCCGACTTCGACGCCGGTCAGACCGTTTTCACCGTTGGTCAGGAACGCAAGTGGCGACGCCGCCATGAAGTACATCATCTGTGCGAACGCCAGCGTGAGGATGGCGAAGTAGATGCCACCGCGACGAAGCGAGAGGAATCCGAGAACCCACGCCAAGAGGACGGCAAAGAGCGTCCCCGAGACGACCATCACGATTGGGTCGCCGGAGACGTTCTTCGCGACGATACCCGAGGCGTAGGCGGCGCCGCCCCAGAAGGCCGCGTGGCCGAACGAGAGCAGCCCGGTGTAGCCTAACAGCAGATCGAAGCCGATGGCGAAGATGCCCCAGATGAGGATGAGCGTCGCGAGGCTCTGGTAGCCCTGCACGAAATCAGAGATGACCGGTGCACGGGCGAAGAGCCACGGGAAGACGGCCACGAAGATTGCCGTCAGCCCGACCACCGTACCCTCTCTGCCGCGGAGTTGCTCCCAACGCTCGGAGAGACTCCCGCCGAAGGCGGTCTCGCTCTTCGTACTCGTCGTGGTGTCTGTGCTCGCAGTCGCAGTGTCTGTCTTTTCGCTCATGGTGCCACCTCCTCGTCACCGAGGAGTCCCTGTGGCCTGGTGAGGAGGACGATAGCCGCAATCGCGTACAGTCCGACCTGCGACCACGCCGGTGCGAAAGCGACGAGAGTCGCCGTGGCGAGTCCGAAGATGACACCGCCGAGGACTGCCCCCGCGATACTGCCCACGCCGCCGATGACGACGGTGAGGAACGCGGGCACGAGGATGTTCGTCCCGATAGTCGGGTTGACGACGTTCAGTGGGCCGCCCACGACGCCAGCGATGCCGGCGAGTGCGGCACCGATACCGAAGACGACGATGTACGGACGGGTGATTTTGATGCCGAGGAGTCGGACCATCTCGGCGTCACGGGTCCCGGCGCGGACGACGAGACCGAAGTCGGTGAACTCGACCAGCACGTAGACGAGCAAGACGAGTACCGCGGTGATGCCGATAACCCACAGTCGCCACTGCGGGAAGTTGCCGACGATGGGGAGTGCAACGGGACCGGAGACCGGAATCCCTGCGAACGACCCGACCGAGAGGATGCGTTCCGGCTGCTCGAACGGAAGGCTGTTACTCCCGAAGAGGACGCGGAACAGTTCTTGGACGACGATTGCGAGACCGAACGTGACCAGAATCTGGTCGGTGTCCGGGCGGTCGTAAAACGAGCGGGCGAGGAAGCGTTCCATGAGGAGTCCGGCGACGAACACCACGAGCGGGACCAGCACCAGTGCGGCGAAGAATCCCCAGTCGAGGCCGAAACTCGTGAATCCCCACTCTTGGAGTTTTCCATTGGATAGCGGAACGCTCAGCGCGACGAACAGCCCCGCGTACGTCCCGAGGAGATAGAGCGCGCCGTGGGCGAAGTTGACGAACTTGAGCGTCCCCAAGATGATAGAGAGCCCGACAGCCAACAGAACGTATATCGCTCCCTGCTGAAGCCCGTTGAGCAGGATGACGACGATGTCGGCCAAGAGGCTCACACTTTCTCACCCCCCTTGGAGTCGTTCGAATTATGCGATTTCATGGGTGTGTTAAGCATACTCATTTACGTGTGCGCAATTGTCTGTAGTTAATTTTCATTAAGATACCAGTGTGGGAACCGAGGTCTTACTCGTAGGACCCGAGTTCACACTCGGCGGCCGGGCCTGCGTCACAGCCGTATCCGAGGTCGTCGCGACTCGTGACGTTGACAATCTCGAAGTACTTGCCGGCCTCCTGTTCAGACGCTGGAAGCCCCTGAACGACGGGCACGTCCCGTTGTGCTTGGTGGTCACACCCGCGCATGGTCTCTGCGCCCATGCCGACGTTGTCGTACTCGTAGTCCTCCAGTTGCTTGATGACCTCCGGTGGGTAGAAGGTCCCCGCACGCTCGACTGCAGCAGCGTACTGGAGCGTCTGAGCGTACGCGAGTTGTGCCGGACCGGACGGCGTCCGGTCGTACTCGGAGCTGAACGCGTCGGTGAACTCCTGAGACGGAGTGTTGTCGATTTGGGAGTCCCACGCGACGGTTCCGTAGACGCCCTCGATTGCGCCGCCTGCCGCCTCGGCCATCGGCCGGTTGTACAGCGGGACGAGAATCTCCATATCCTCGTCGATGCCCGCGTCGACGGCCTGCTGGACGGAGTTCGCACCGTCGAGACCGTAGTGGTTGAGGATGAGCACGTCTGCACCGGAGTTCTGCGCCTCCGAGAGATACGTCGAGTAGTCCGTCGTCCCGAGCGGGGTCGCGACGGATTTGACTTGCTCCCATCCAGCAACTTCGGTCATAAACTGCTCCATCGACGCTTGCTGCGTCTGCCCCCAACTGTAGTCGGCGTACAGTTGGTAGAACTTGAGGTCGCTCCCGTAGGCCTCCTTGACGACCGGTGCCAGCGCCTGCCCGGTCATGTAGGCGTTGAACATCTCGCGGAAGGAATAGCGGACACAGTCCTTCCCAGTGGTGTCGTTCGAGTGCGTCAAACAGGCCATGAACATGACCTTCTCGTTTTGACACAGCCCTTGCACTGCGATTGCAACCGCAGACGACGACCCGCCGGAAATCATGATGGCGTTGTCGCGCTCGACCATCCCGGACGCCGACTGCCGCGCTTGGTCGGCGTCGGTTGCCGTGTCGCCGTCGACGTAGTCGATTTCGTAGCCCAGCACGCCGTCACCGGAGAGGTCGTCGAACTGCGAGTCGACCCAGCCGCCACCGTTGTTGAGGTGCTTCACCGCGAGCTGATACGCTCGGAGTTCGTCTTCACCTTCAGACGCGTACGGTCCGGACTGCGGGACGTTGAATCCAAAAATCGCCTTGTCGCCTTCGATGGGGAAGTTGCCCAATGCGGGGTAGTCGTCACCACCCCCGCCGCCACCATTACCGCCTCCGTCGCCGCCATCTCCGCCGTCGCCACCGCCGCCGCCTGTACAGCCAGCCAGCCCAATTAAACCAGCCGTACCAACAGCCCCGGTCGCCTTCAACACATCTCGCCGATTGAGTGGCTTGGTATCCCGTGCCATGGCACTACCGGCGGATACTTCGTTAATAATTGTTATGTACATACCACCTACAACAATGATAACATGTGTCAAAGGTGTTGACTCATATTGGTATGATAATACTTACCACACCCAACAACATTCCCTGATAATATGTTTTCACCAGGAAATTACAACCTCTAGAACACTACCACGGTCTGCCGATTCGACATACAATCGCTGAAACGCCCGTCAAAGTCGCTTGACGGGATATGGGGACGACTACCCCTCTCCGACCATCCGACCCTCGTCTTCCCACTCGCGTTCTCGTAGCTCGTATTTCTGAATCTTTCCGGTCGCGGTTTTCGGGAGTTCCTCGACGAACTCGATTTCTTTCGGCACTTTGTAGGTCGCGATTCGGTCACGACAGAAGTCGATAAGTGCCGTCTCGGTCACGCCGGGGTTGTCCGAGTCACCACTAATCGGGACGACGAACGCCTTCGGTGACTCACCCCACTCATCGGACGGGACCGGGATAACCGCGACATCAGACACCTGCTCGTGGTCGAAGAGCGTGTCCTCCAGTTCGATGCTGGAGATGTTTTCGCCGCCGGAGATGATGATGTCCTTCTTTCGGTCTTGAATACTGATGAAGCCGTTCTCGTCGACGACCGCGAGGTCTCCCATGTGATAGTACCCCTCTCGTCGCGCAGTGAACGCCTCTTCTGTCTCTTCTGGCTTGTTCCAGTATTTGTCCATCACCTGATTGCCCGCGACGACGATTTCGCCGATTGTCTGGTCGTCCCACGGCACGTCTTCGCCGTCGTCGTCGACGACACGAACGTCGGTGCCGAGGTAGCCGATTCCCTGTCGTTTCTTGATAGAGAATCGGTCCGCATCACCGTCGAGGAAGCGCTTGGCTTCCGACGTGGTGATGAGTGGCCCCGTCTCGGTCGCCCCGTAGACGTGCATCAGTCGCCAGCCGAACTCGTCTTCGACAGTGCGAATCGTCGCCTCTGGTGGGGTCGCGCCCGCAGTCGCCGCCCGAACGGGGTTCGCCCCGGTCGTCTCGACACCGCCTTCGTCGCGGTAGTGTTTCATCAGGATGTTGAGCACGGTCGGTGCCGCACAGAGATACGACACGTCCTCGGTTCGAATCGCGTCGAGGACGTCTGCCGCCTCGACACCGCGAGTACAGACGTGTTTCGCGCCGTGTCCGGTGATGGCGTAGATGTGACCCCAACCGTTGACGTGGAACATCGGAAGCGTCCAGAGGTAGACGTCGTCGTCCGAAATCTCCTGATGCATGGAGATGAGGTACGCGTGGAGCGTCTCGGCGCGGTGGGTTCGACAGACCCCCTTCGGGTCACCCGTCGTCCCCGAGGTGTAGTTGATGGTGATGATTTCGTCTTCGGACATCTCCGGGCGGTCGTAGTCGGTCGACTCGGCGACGGCCTCGTCGAAGTCCAGCCACTCGCCGTCCACCTCGTCGGTGTCGTTGGTGATGAACACCTCCGTCGGAATCTCGTCGCGAATCTGTTCTATCTTCTCCGCGAAGGCGTAGTCCGCGTAGATGGCCTTCACGTCGGCGTCGCTCAGCATGTACTCGAAGTCGGCCGGAACGAGACGGTAGTTCAGCGGCATGTGGACCGCACCCACCTGCATCGACCCGTAGGCCGCTTCGAGGTGGTAATGCGTGTTCGGGTCCAGAACCGCCACCCGGTCGCCTTTCTCGATGCCGCGTGCCTGCAGTGCAGCAGCGAACCCGTCTGCTCGCTCACCGAGTTCGGCGTAGGAGAAGCGTTCACCTGTCGTCGCCACGACCGCCTCCTCGTCGGCGTAGTACCGACGAGCGCGGTCGAGGAAGTCGGTCACGAGAAGTGGTTTTTCCATGTGTGGGTTTTCCTTCAGTAACATTCGGGATAAATATGCAGGGTGGTTCCAAATGTCGTAGGACAACCGCCCACTAGACGATGTGAATAGTTCGCATAGGTAGCAGACAATACCCCTCGAATACCGTGGCTAGAGACTATATTTCTACAATAACTATACAAGAAAATAACTTAGTCGTGGAAGCCGTAGCCGTCGTATGGCTCTGTCGGATTACACCGGACTCACCCTCGCCGGCGACGGCGAGACCATCGTCCGCGTCGCGCCGCATCGACTCTGGCGACCGGGCGACGACCGAATCGAACCGTGCGCGTACAGCGGCGAACACATCGACCTCTCGGAGAAACACCTCATGGTCGTCCTCGAACGCGACAGCGTCCGCGAGCGACTGTACTTCCGTGACGAAACCTCGCTGTCCGCCTGGATAGAAGAAAACGAGCAGGCAGACCGCTGAGGTCTGCGTCGGTTATCTGGCGTCGGCCTTGCGCTGGATTTCCTCGACGATTTCGGGGTTCCGAAGCGTCGTCGTGTCTCCGAGTTCCTCGCCGTTCGCAATCTCTTCGAGGAGACGACGCATGATTTTGCCCGAGCGCGTCTTCGGCAGTTCGGGCGTGAACAGAACCTGTTCCGGCCGTGCAATCGGTCCGATAGCGTCTTCGACGCCTTGCACGATTCGGTCGCGCATCTCGTCGTCTTCGGCTTGCCCCTCTTCGGTGATGACGTAGGCGTAGACAGCTTCTCCTTTCACGTCGTGTTTACCACCCACGACGGCGGCTTCGGCGACGCCTTCGACGCCGACGATTGCCGACTCGATTTCCATCGTTCCGAGGCGGTGTCCGGAGACGTTGATGACGTCGTCGACGCGGCCGAGAATCGTGATGTAGCCGTCGTCGTCGATTTTCGCCCCGTCTTCGGGGAAGTACACCCAGTCGTCGGGGTCGTCGCTGTCGGTATCGGAGTACTCGCGCCAGTACTCGTCGATGAACCGCTCGTCGTTCTTGTACAGCGTCCGAAGCATCCCCGGCCACGGCTTGTTGACCGTGAGGTAGCCAGCGCGTCCGGCCTCGACCTCTTCACCGCCCGTATCGACGACCTTCGCATCGACACCGGGAAGTGGCGGTCCGGCAGAGCCGGGCTTCATGTTGCCGACGCCGGGGAGCGTCGTAATCATCATCCCACCCGTCTCGGTCTGCCACCACGTGTCCACGACTGGGCACTCTTCGTCGCCGATGTGCTTGTAGTACCACTTCCACGCACGCGGGTTGATTGGCTCGCCGACCGTGCCGAGGAGGCGCAGACTCGACAGGTCGTGTCTCTCGGGGAACTGCGTACCCCACTTCATGAACGCCCGAATCGCCGTCGGCGCGGTGTAGAAGATATCGACTGCATACTTCTCGACGAGTTCCCAGAGGCGCGACCGGTTCGGGTAGTCGGGGGTGCCTTCGTACATCACCGTGGTCGTGCCGAGTGCGAGTGGCCCGTAGACGATGTACGAGTGACCCGTAATCCAGCCGATATCCGCTGCACACCAGTAGGTGTCTTCCTTCTCGATGTCCAGCACCGCGTGAGAAGTCCACGCCGCATACGACAGATAGCCCCCCGTCGTGTGTTTGACGCCCTTCGGCTGGCCCGTGGTTCCTGAGGTGTACATCAGGAAGAGCATGTCCTCGGCGTCGCGCTGGACTGGGTCTACCCGGTCTCCCGAGTGCTCGTCCAGCAGGCCGTCCCAGTCGTGCTGATTGCCCCGTAGGTCGTGGCCGAAGCCGTCGTCGCCGAGACGGTCGACCACGACCGCCGCATCGACGCCGTGGTCGACGCCGTCGAGTCCCTCGTTCGCCTTGTCGAGGTGGTCGAGCGGGTCGCCGCGGCGGTAGTAGCCGTCACACGTGACGAGGAATCGAGAGTCCGCGGAGTTCATCCGCGTCGCGAGCGCCTCGGCCGAGAATCCAGCGAAGACCACCGAGTGCGGCGCGCCGATTCGGGCACACGCCAGCATCGCGATGGGTAACTCGGGAATCATCGGCATGTAGAGCGTCACCACGTCGTCTTCCTCGACGCCGAGGTCGCGAAGGGCAGCCGCGAACTCGTTGACCTCGCGGGAGAGGTCCTGATACGTGTACGTCCGTGTGTCTCCGTGTTCGCCTTCCCACTTGATGGCGACCCGGTTCTTGTCGCCGTTTTCGACGTGTCGGTCGAGGCAGTTGTACGAGGCGTTCAGTTTGCCACCCGTGAACCACTCGTAGAACGGCGGGTTCGAATCGTCGAGTACTTCGTCGTAAGGAGAATCCCAGTCCAGCAACGCCGCCGCTTGCTCCCAGCACCCCGGCCAGTTCTTCTCGAACTCGTCGTATATCTTCGGGTCCGAAACGTTCGCCTGCTCGACGAACTCCCGCGACGGTTCGAACTCCTCTTGTTCCACCAGCCGTGCCTCGAGTTCCCCATCTCCGTCACTGTCTACCATAGTGTGTGTTAACTAGCACTATCATACGTCATAAACCTATGTAGTACCCACCGATGTCAGGCGATTTGGGCGGGGGCAACGCGTCGAGTCGAGTCTCTCGACCAGTCGAAAAAGAGATTCAGGAGAGGTGTGTGTGAAGGCGAAACGAGCGCTACCCGACGTTACATCACGCCGATAGTCTCACGGTACGTACCGTACTCGTCGGCGAACACGTCCATGATTTCGCCCATCGTGACGTACGTCTTGACCGCGTCGACGAGGACGGGCATGACGTTCTCGCCAGCTTCGACCGCTTCTCTGAGTTCGTCGAGCGCTTCCTCGACCGCCTCGTCGTCGCGCTCGTCTTTGACCGATTCGAGGCGCTCTATCTGGCGGTCCTGTACCTCTTCGCCGACGTGCAGCACGTCGGGGCGGGTGTCTTCGTCCGACGTGTACTTGTTGACGCCGACGACGACCTCTTCGCCTTCTTCGACGCGCGACTGGTACTCGTAGGAGGCGTCGCTGATTTCGCGGTGGAAGTACCCTTCGTCGATGCCGTGGAGGATGCCGTCGCGAACCGAGCCGTCGCCCATCTCGCGAATCTCCTCGATGTAGGCCATCGCCTCTTCTTCCACTTCGTCGGTGAGTTTCTCGACGAAGAAACTCCCGCCGAGCGGGTCGATGACGTCGGCCGCCCCGGACTCCTCGGCGATAATCTGCTGGGTCCGGAGGGCGACGGTGACTGCTTCCTCGGTGGGCAGCGACAGCGCCTCGTCGAAACTGTTGGTGTGGAGCGACTGCGTGCCGCCGAGGACGCCCGCGAGGGCCTGAATGGTCACGCGAACGATGTTGTTGAGCGGTTGCTGAGCCGTCAGCGACTGCCCGGCCGTCTGGGTGTGGAACTTCAGTTGCTTCGAGCGCTCGTCTTCGGCACCGTACCACTCGGACATGACGTCGTGGTAGATTCGCCGAGCGGCGCGGAACTTCGCGACCTCCTCGAAGATGGAGTTGTGGGAGTTGAAGAAGAACGACAGTTGCGGCGCGAACTCGTCGATGTCGAGCCCGCGGTCCATCGCGTCCTCGACGTAGGCGAAGCCGTCAGCCAGCGTGAACGCGAGTTCCTGAATCGCCGTCGAACCAGCCTCACGAATGTGGTATCCGGAGATGGAGATGGGGCGGATTCGAGGCGTCTCCTCGGCCGCGAACTCGACGGTGTCGGTGACGAGTTTCAGCGAGGGTTCCGGCGGGATGACCCACTCTTTCTGCGCGATGAACTCCTTGAGCATGTCGTTCTGGAAGGTCCCGCCGATTTGCTCACGGGACACGCCGCGATTGTCGGCGAGCGCGACGTACATCGCGTAGATGACCGGCGCAGAGGGGTTGATCGTGAACGACGTCGTGACTTCGCCGATGTCGATGCCGTCGAAGAGAATCTCCATGTCGCGGAGCGTGTCGACCGCGACGCCCTCTTTCCCGACTTCGCCGTCCGAAAGCGGGTCGTCGGAGTCCTTCCCCATCAGCGAAGGCATGTCGAACGCCGTCGAAAGCCCGGTCTGGCCGTTCTCGATGAGGTAGTGGAACCGTTCGTTCGTCTCCGTGGCGGTCCCGAAGCCGGCGAACTGTCGCATCGTCCACGTCCGCCCGCGGAACATCGTCGGATACACGCCGCGTGTGTATGGTGCCTCGCCGGGGAACCCAAGGTCCTCCTCGTAATCGAGGTCCGAAACGTCGTCTGGTGTGTAGAGGTCGTCGACCTCGTGGTTCGAGACGGTCGCAAAGCGGTCTTTCCGCTCGCCACCCTTCTCCAAGAACGGGTCGCGAGTCTCCTCCTCCCACTCGTCGCGAGCCTCTCGAATCGATTCGAGGTCCTCGTCGTCGTACATACACAGGGAGTCGTATGGACGATGATTAAGGATTCGGGTATCCGACAACCCGCTTCGACGGCCAGACCATCGCGCCTATCACTGACCCCATCCCTAGAGGAGACGAACACTCGATGGCGTTCGTAACCCCGACTGCGACGCGATGGGTCGCTGGCGTGGCCGCACTCGTGCTCGTCCTCGCCAGCGTCTCCTTCGTCGTCCCAGTGTCGGGCACCGTCTCGCCCGTTTCCTTCGACGACACCGTGAAAACTGGCGGGACCGCAGTCGACGTCCAGCAAGCCAAGACCGACGGATTCGAAGTGCCGGTCGCGCAGGCGCACTTCTCCCGGTATCGGTACATCATCGGCTACTACGGTGTCGGAACCGCCGCCGCGGATGTCGCGTCACCAGAGAGCGCTCGTCAGTTCGGCGACCCGCTTGCGGTGTTCGTCAGCGACTACGCCACCGTCTCGCCGGTCCTCGACGAAGACGACTATCTTCGGACCGAACACAACCGCCATCCCGGCTGGGTCGAGGCCTCCGATGCGGTGTTCGTCGTCGATTCTGACGCCCGCATCCCATCTGGGCCAATTGTCGTTCCCTTCTCTGACCCCACGGCAGCACGGTCGTTCACCGACGAATACGGTGGAACGGTCGTCGACTGGGAAACGCTCCGCGAGCGGTCCGAAAGCTCGCTCTCGGGGCGACTCGACGCCTTCGAATCGTCCGTCGAATCCCACCACGACTGGGCCGACCAGACCACTGCTGCACGTGAACCGCTGTTCGACCGTCCGGTCTCGACTGTCGTCGGCGAGGACGCACCAACCATCGAGGCGGCCGTCGAATCCGCGCCCGAGGGAACCGCAGTCTACGTCCCGCCGGGCACCTACTCCGTCGACAGCATCGACGTGAATCGGTCGATTACGCTCCTCGGCGCTGGGAACGCGACGCACCTCGTCGGCGACGGAAACGGGACGGTGGTCCACGTTCGGGCCGACGAAGCGGCAGTCGGGAATCTCTCGATTTCCGGTGTCGGCAGCGTTGGAACCCGGCGCGTTCGCGCCACGAACGAGTCGGTCGATTGGGACACGCGCGTCCAACTCGCCTACGGCCGCGGCGACGCCGGTGTCGTCCTCGACGGAGCCACCGACTCGGCGCTCCGCAACGTCAGCATCGACACGCCCGCAAGCGGCGTCATCGTCCGCGAGAGCGCCGACAGCGTCCTCGACAATCTCACTATCCGCGGGGCCGCGACTCCCTCCGAGGGCTTCATGGGTATCGTGCTCATCGGCGAACCGTCGGTCGTCCAGCACTCGACGCTCCTCGAAGGCCGAGACGGTGTCTACACCCACCGCGCCGACGGGAGCGTCGTCCGCGACAACTACATGAAGGGCGGTCGCTACGGCGTCCACGAGATGTACACCTCGGATATGCTCGTCGCCGACAACGTCGTCCGAGACGAGCGAATCGGGGTCATCATCATGACGCGACCCGTGGGCAATCTCGTGGTCGGAAACGACATCCGTGACTCCGACTTCGGGTTCATTCCCGCCGGGAGCAACACCTACGTCGCCGACAACGTGTTCGCCAACAACGAGTACGGCATGGACGTCAGCGGTGACCGGCAGGTGTACACGCGAAACGTCGTCGTCGGCAACGATATCGGCGTCCGCGGCAGTTCGACGTTCCCGACGAACGTCGTCGTCAGAAACGACATCGTCGGCAACGACGTGCAGGTCGAATCGACGCTCGGTCCCATGCGGACGTGGACGACCGACGGCGAGGGGAACTACTGGGGCGACCTGCCACTCGCCGACGAAGACCGGGACGGTGCGTACGACCGAGCGTTCCAGCCATCCGGCCCCATAGACGCCGAACTCGGTCGCCACCCGGGAGCGCTCGTGCTGTCGCGGTCGCCCGTGATGGACGCCCTCCGAAGCGCCCGCGACGAAGTCGCCGGGCTCCGGGGGTCGGGCGTCGTCGATGCGGCACCGCGAACCGAGCCAGTGCGGCCAGCGACGCTCGCGAGCATTCTCGGGGGAGACGGCACACTGCTCGGCAAAGGCGGCACAACCCTCGACAGAGACGACACAACCGCCGCGAGAGAATCGACTGCAGCGCGAGGAACGAATACGACAGCAGAGACGACCATGACGGAGGAAGCTAATGTCTGATGGAGAGAGCGCGGTCAGTGAAGTTGCGTCCGAACCCGACTCGACAGTACTCGCCGACACAGAGTCCAAGTCGCCTGTAATCGACGCGTCCGGACTCTCGCACGCCTTCGGCGACGTGGTCGTCCTCGACGACCTCTCGCTGACGGTCGAACCGGGCGAGATTGTCGCGCTCGTCGGCCCGAACGGCTCGGGGAAGACGACGCTGCTCCAGTTCCTCTCGAAGGTTCGGGCACCGAATGCTGGGACTGTCACGGTCGGCGCAGGAGACCGAACTCGCGTCGGCTACCTCCCGCAGCGCCCCGAATTCCGCGAGGGGTTCACCGTGGCCGACACGCTCCGGTTCTACACGCAGTTCGTCGAGGAGGATGTGGACGTCGGCACCACGCTCGACCGCGTCGGCCTTAGCGAGGCTGCGGACCGCCGCGTCGAAGCCCTCTCGGGTGGGATGACGCGACTCCTCGGACTCGCCCGGGCACTCGTCGGCGACCCGGACGTGGTCGTCCTCGACGAACCCGCAAGCGGGCTCGACCCGGGGATGGTCGAACGGCTCTTCGAAATCGTCGCGGAACTCGCAGCCGAGGGAACGGCCGTCGTGCTCTCGTCGCACAACCTCGGTCCCGTCGAGCGGACGGCCGACCGCGTCGTCGTCCTCGACGGCGGGCGCTTCGTCGCAACTGGGTCGCCGCAGGAGTTGGTCGAATCGGCGGAGGCAACGGACCTCCAGACTGCGTTCGGGACGCTCGTTTCGACCGAGGAGGTAGCGGGTCGATGAGCGCCGCCGAGGACCTCACGAGCGCCGTCGACGACCTCGTCACCATCGCGACCCGCGAACTCCGGACCGTCGTTCGGACGCCTGCCGTCGTCGCGCTCTCGGTCGTGTTCGCCTTGACTGTCGTCGGCGTCGCGGCCGCCGGCTCCGGCGCTCGCGGCGGGTACGTCCCACTCGTCCTCGACTTACTCCCGTTCGTCGAGGCGCTCGTCCCGCTTCTCGGGTTCGCACTCTGTTACCGCACGGTGCTTTCGGACCGACGGAGCGGCGAGTTGGACGTTCTGCGGACGTTCGGTGTGTCCCGGCCCGCCTACGTCGGCGGCGTCTTCCTCGGCCGGAGCCTCGCACTCGTCGCCGTCGTCTTCGGGTCGCTCCTCGTCGCGGCCGCGACCGTTCCCGTGTTGTCACCGGAGAAACCGACGTTTTTGGCACTGAATGCGGCTGCCGATTCGCCGGTCGCGTTCGCCCGCTTTACCGTGCTCGCGGTCGTGTTCGCGCTCTCGACTGCATCGGTCGCGCTCGCCGTCTCCGCCGCGGCCCGAACCGCACGGCAGGCAATCGCTCTCGCCGTCGGCTTGCTCGTCGCCTTCGTCGTCGGCATCGACGCCGCGGCAGTCGCCGGACTCGCAACCGGGCAGTTCGGCATCGACACTGTCCCGTACCTGCTCGCCCTGAGTCCGAACGGGGCGTTTCGGTCGCTCGTCTTCGGTGTCGCTGTGGAGACTGGTCAGGCGACGACGCCACTGGTGGCGCTCGTGGGGCTCGGCGGCTGGCTCGCAGGGGCGCTCTTCGTGGCAGTGGTGACGGCGTGGAAGCCGGTCGAGTAGCGAACTCGGAAGAGAAGAACCCGTTCAGCCGAAGTTCTCGACCTTCGCTGCGTCGGCGTCGCCGTCCGCGGCTTCGATAGCGTCGGCGGCGGCTTCGACGAACCCGGCGAACCCGTAGACGAACACCTGTTCTCCCTCGGCACCAGTCAGCGCGTCAGCGACTGCGTCCGAAAGGTCGGCTTCGTCGTCGGTGACGACCACGCTCGCACCCTCCTCGCGGAGCGCGTCGAGGCGGTCTTCGTGCGCGGGCGCGTCGTCGACGTAGACGACCGCGGCCTCGTTGCCGTCAGCGCGCGCGGCCTCTGCGATGCCGACCGCCGGGCCGACACCCGGGCCGCCAGCGAGGACGACGACGCGCGCGTCACCGTCGTAGTAGCTGTCGCCGAACGGTCCAGAGAGGTCGATGTCGTCGCCCGCGGCGAGCGATTCGAGGTGCTGACTGAACGGGCCGCCCTCTTCGGGGTCGATGCCGACCGTTACTTCGAACGTCTCCGTGACGCCCGGCGAAGAAAGCGTGTAGAAGCGGGCGTACGACTCGCCGTCGATGGTTGCAGAGAGCTTTACGAACTGACCCGGCTCGGCATCGAATTCGTCGGGGGTCTCGAACTCGATAGCGACCGTGTCGGGTCCAACGTCGCGGACTGCGGCGACGGTGACGGTTGCGTCCATGCGACCCGGTTGGAGGCAGGGTCACAAGGGCCTTGCCTTCGTTAACGTATCAATAAGTTATGACGTATCGAAGAACCTGCTATACTTGCCGCGAGAGCCCCGAATACGAAATAATTGGACACTTGTCCACCACATGGCGATACAGTGCCGGTTCGGGTTACTGAAACTATCGAAATGTACACTCACAAGCCCCCTAAAACGGGTTTTCGTTTATGTATTGGAGTGGCGTTTTACACAAATTTTCAGAAGGCTTTTGACCCGGCTATGGGTAGATTTCAGTCAGCATGCCAGCGGACTTCAACTGGGCCATCGGCGGCGAGGCTGGCGATGGCATCGACTCCACGGGGAAGATTTTCGCTCAGGCACTCTCCCGGGCTGGACGACACGTGTTCACCTCCAAGGATTTCGCTTCGCGAATCCGTGGCGGATACACTGCGTACAAGGTTCGGACTGCCATCGACCCCGTACAGAGCGTCGTCGACAGACTCGACGTGCTCATCGCACTCACACCACGAACTATCGAGGAAAACCTCGACGAACTCCACGACGGGTCGGTCATCATCTACGATGGCGACCGGTCGACGATGGCGGACGTCGAGATTCCCGAGGGGATGGTCGGGCTGGACGTTCCCCTCAAGGCACTCGCAGAGGAAGCGGGCGGCGCAATCATGCGCAACGTCGTTGCGCTGGGTGCGGCGTGCGCCGTCACCGACTTCCCCATCGAGAACCTCGACAGCGCCCTCAAGAAGCGATTCGGCGGCAAGGGCGAGGCAATCGTCGAGAACAACAAGGAGGCGGCCCGCGCAGGGCTCGAATACGTCCACGAGGAGTTCGACCACGAGTTCGACTACGACCTCGATACGACGGACAACGACTACGTCCTGCTCAACGGTGACCAGGCAATCGGTATGGGCGCCATCGCTGCCGGCTGCCGCTTCTACGCTGGCTACCCCATCACGCCCG
This sequence comes from Haloferax larsenii, assembly GCF_024730625.1. Classification (NCBI taxonomy): domain Archaea; kingdom Methanobacteriati; phylum Methanobacteriota; class Halobacteria; order Halobacteriales; family Haloferacaceae; genus Haloferax; species Haloferax larsenii. Next base: position 1,743,935 of record NZ_CP078063.1, on the reverse strand, counting down.
CGACGAACGTGATGGAATACCTCACTGGACGCATCGAACGCTACGGCGGCCACGTCGTGCAGGCGGAAGACGAACTCGCGGCCATCAACCTCGCGCTCGGTGCGGCACGCGCCGGTGCGCGCTCGATGACGGCCACGTCCGGTCCGGGTATCGACCTCATGACCGAGACGTTCGGTCTCGTCGCGACCTCCGAGACGCCGCTCGTCATCGTCGACGTCATGCGCTCGGGTCCCTCCACGGGGATGCCGACCAAGCAGGAACAGGGCGACCTGAACATGATGCTCTACGGCGGTCACGGAGAGGTTCCGCGCTTCGTCGTCGCCCCGACGAGCATCGACGAGTGTTTCTGGAAGACCGTCGAGGCGTTCAACTTCGCCGAGAAGTACCAGGTTCCGGTCTACGTCGCGGCCGACCTCGCGATGGCCGTCACGGAACAGACGTTCCCGCCGGAAGCCTTCGACATGGACGAAGTCGAAATCGACCGCGGCAAGGTCGTCGACGACGACTCCATCGACGAGTGGCTCGACGACAAGGGTCGATTCCAGCCACACGCGATTACGGACGACGGCGTCAGTCCGCGTGCGTTCCCCGGCACGGACCAGGGTGCACACATGTCGACCGGTCTCGAACACGACGAACTCGGTCGCCGGACCGAAGACACCGAGATGCGCGTCGAGCAGGTCGACAAGCGCGACCGTAAGGTCGAGACCGCGAAGAACGACGAAGACCTCTCGCCGCGTGAGTTCGGCAACCCCGACTCGGATAAACTCGTCATCTCGTGGGGCTCCAACGAAGGTGCGATGGTCGAGGCCATAGAGTTCCTCGAAGAGGACGGCGTCGACGTGCGTTTCCTCTCTGTCCCGTACATCTTCCCGCGACCCGACCTCTCGGACGACATCGAGGCAGCCGACGAAGTCATCGTCGTCGAGTGTAACGCGACCGGTCAGTTCGCCAACGTCATCGAACACGACACGTTAACCCGTGTCAAGCGCATCAACAAATACAACGGCGTCCGCTACAAGGCGGACGAACTCGCAGAGAGAATCAAAACCACCCTCGAATCCGAGGAGGAGGTTTCAGCATGAGCTCCGACGTTCGCTTCACTGACTTCAAATCCGACAAGCAACCGACCTGGTGTCCCGGCTGTGGGGACTTCGGGACGATGAACGGCATCATGAAGGCGCTGGCCAACTCCGGCAACGACCCCGACAACACGTTCGTGGTCGCCGGTATCGGCTGTTCCGGCAAAATCGGGACGTACATGCACTCGTACGCCATCCACGGCGTCCACGGGCGCTCGCTCCCTGTCGCCGCCGGCGTCAAACTCGCCAACCCCAACCTGACTGTCGTCGCCGCCGGTGGCGACGGTGACGGGTACTCGATTGGTGCGGGTCACTTCATCCACGCCGTCCGCCGCAACGTCGATATGGCCTACACGGTCATGGACAACCGCATCTACGGGCTGACCAAGGGTCAGGCCTCGCCCACGTCGCGCGAGGACTTCGAGACCTCGACGACCCCCGAAGGGCCGCAGCAGCCCCCGGTCAACCCGCTCGCGCTCGCGCTCGCCGCTGGCGGCACGTTCATCGCGCAGTCCTTCGCGACTGACCACAAGCGTCACGCCGAAATCGTCCAGCAGGCTATCGAGCACGACGGCTTCGGCTTCGTGAACGTGTTCAGTCCGTGTGTCACGTTCAACGACGTGGACACCTACGACTACTTCCGCGACAACCTCGTCGACCTCGCGGACACCGACCACGACCCGACCGACTACGACGCGGCCACCGACAAGATTCTCGACTCCTCGAAGGAGTACGAGGGCGTCATCTACAAAGACGAAAGCTCGGTCTCCTACGAAGAGAAGTTCGGCGTCACCGAGAACATGTCCGACATCCCGTCGGGCGCACCCGACGACGCCATGGACCTCGTTCGCGAGTTCTACTGAACCGCGTTCGACTCCCCGAATTCTCCCGTTCTTTCGACCGTCCCCGGATGTTCGACAGCGCTCGCTAACGCCTCGACTGCGTCCGTCTCGTCGACGTCTGCACCGTGGACGGCGATGACGACGATAACGTCGCCCTCGTGTTCCACCGTCGCGAGATGGATGCGAACGTCGACACTCCCCCCTTCGTGCGTCACCGACTCGCCATCGACAGTCGTCTCGCCGGGTTCGACGACGACAGTCCCGGCGTACGTGACGAGTTCAGTCTCCTCGCCGAGCATCGTCACGGGCCGCGAGTCGACCTCGCGGAGGCCGTTGACCTCAGAGACGTTTCCCAGCGCCTGCACATCCGAGAGGATGTCGAGACCAGCGCCGACCAGTTCGCGGTTCCCGAGACTCGCCAGCGGATTCACCGACTGACCGGCGACGCGGACGTTCGGCGACGAGATGACGGCCAGCCCGGTGACGTCCTCGTCGGCGGTCGTCTTCGAGTAGCCGGAGACCCACACTTCGACGCCCACCGTACGCGACACCGGACCGACACCGACGCGTTGGCCGAGCGGAACGAGCGTACTGTTTCCGTGGACGTACCCGTGTGATTCGTACGCCGAAGCCGGAATCGTCGCCGGTTCGGCCGTGAACGTCGTCGCGCCGCCGAGGCATCCCGAGAAGAGAACGACAAACGCGAGTGCGACGGCCGGAGCTGTTCGTTTGTGTGGCATGCTAGCATAATAGGTTCTCGACAGACATGAAGAGGTACTCTCGGCGACACAGTCGAACCGAGAGAAGTGCTCTCGGACCACTCCTACGGCGCTACAGCGACTTCCTACTCGGGTGTTGGCTCCTCGACGACGTCCACGCTGAGTCGGTAGCGCGTCCCGCATTCGAGACAGCGGGCGTCGTCCGACTCGATGAGTTCCGTCAGGAGCACCTCGCCGAACTCGCAGTTCGGACACTCGTAGACGAGTGAGTCACCCGCGATGCGGTGTGCGAACGCGTTCGTGTTCTCCTCGGTCAGTGGCTCAGATGTAGTGGACATCCCAAATCACCCAACATACTATATGCTACCACACCACATGAAAACTCTGTCGCCGACTTCTCGGGCGACGACGAGGCGACTCGGTATCGAACTCACCCACGAAGGCGGAAATCCAGTACCCTTTCGTTACCCCTTTTCAACTCGCTGCCGTGGTCACGGGTATGTCACAACAGGCGCTCTCTGCGGACGACGTGCCGATAGCCAACGGGATGCCGATGCTCGGTCTCGGGACGTGGGAGAACACGGACCCCGACGCGTGTGCGAACGCGGTGCAGACGGCGCTGGAGATGGGCTACCGTCACATCGACACGGCCCAGATATACGGCAACGAGGAGGACGTTGGCGCGGGTATCGCCGCCGCCGACGTCGACCGCGAGGACATCTTCCTCGCGACCAAGGTCTGGATAAACGAACTCGGCCACGACGACGTCATCGAGAGCACGAAAGAGAGCCTCGACAAACTCGGCGTCGACTACGTCGACCTCCTGTACGTCCACTGGCCCGCCCGGGCGTACGACCCATCGGAGACGCTTTCTGCCTTCGACGAACTCGTCGAGCGAGGGCTCACGAAGCGCGTGGGCATCTCCAACTTCGAACCCGAACAGGTCCGCGAAGCCGTCGAGCGCTCGGACGCCGGTATCTTCGCGAACCAAATCGAACTACACCCCCTTCTCCAACAGGACGAACTGCGTGAGGTCTGCGCCGAGGAGGGCGTCGAAATCGTCGCGTACTCCCCGCTCGCACGCGGGACCGTCTTCGACGTCGACGTCCTCTCCGACATCGCCGACAAACACGGCGTGAGCGAGGCGCAAGTGTCGCTCGCGTGGCTCCGCGAGAAAGGCGTCACCGCCATCCCGAAAGCGACGAGCGAGTCGCACATCCGCGACAACTGGGAGTCGCTCGCGCTCGACCTCGACGACGAAGATATCGACGCGATAGACGCTATCGAGCAGGTCGACCGCCGCGTCGACCCCGACTTCGCGCCCTGGTAAGTCGGCGCGTTATCCCCGCCGTCTGGCTGCGTTCTTCCCGCCTCGAACGGGCTTCGAAAACCAACCCGCAGCCACAACCGATTTGTTACCTGCGTACCGACGGATTCGTATGGAGTTCACCCTTCCAACGACAGTTGCACTACTCGTCGGCCTCGTCGCGCTCGGAACCGCGGCGCTCGTCGGGATGGGCGTGATGGCGACGAGTACCGTGTTGATGATGGTGACGCCAGCGATGCTCGTGTTCGGTGCGCTCACGCTCGCTATCGGTGTCAAACACGGTGAGTTCCGGGCGAGCAACTGACGGCAGACTTCTCACCCTTCGTTTCTCCCGTTGACCACCTCTTCGAGCGTCTCGTCCGAGACGGTCGCAGAGATGCGGACGCCGACGAGGCTGATGACGATACCCGCGAAGATGAACATCGTCAGCCGTTGTATCGGCGTGAGTTCGAACCGCCCGAGTAAGACCAGGTGGGCGAGTTCCGCCTGCCGTTCGAGCAGGAAGCCAGCGAAGCCGCGGACGACGAGTCCGATGGCGATGACGCCGAACGGGAGGTTCATATAGGACGTCGAGATGGATTCGCTCCCGATGAGTTCGTCGAGGAGACGCCCGGCACTGGCCGTGAGCGCGGCGAGCGCCAGCCACGGGACGCTGTGATACACGAAGAGGAGTGACGGAACCAGCACTTCGTCGCCCGCAACGTCGAGCGTCCGAATCGAGAGCGCGCCGAGAAACAATCCGACGATGGCGAGTCCGGCCGCGACGGCGTAGGTGACCACGGACACCTGCCCGGAGTAGAGGGCGTCACGGGCTTGTTCCGGGGCGTTCGACAGCACCTCGTCGATGGCGAGTCCCTTGTAGAGGAAGACGGCACCGAGAAGTGCCGCCAGACCCGCCATCGCGACCGCCGGAGTGAACTGGACGAGCAACAGCGGGACGAGAAGCAATCCGACACCGACGGGGACGAGAACCGTCGACCGCAACTCCTCGTCTGCGAGGAACTGCTTGAGCAGGTAGTACGTCGATTCGATGTCGTGGGCCTGTCTGACGACCACTCTGTCCACGGCGTCGACGCGCAGGCGACTCTCGACGACGGGGACGAGTCGTTCGTCTTCCGCACTGTCGATGACGACGACGGCGGACTCCACGTCGTATCGCTCGACCAAGTCGTCGAGTTGCTGGGCGACCGCTCTGTCGGCACCCACAGTCGACTCACTCGACCCCGAGATGACCGCGACTTCCGCAGACTCGCGGTCGTCGCGGAGTTCGCGAGTCACACGCAGCGCTTCGAGGAGGCAGTTGACGCTCGAATCCTCCGGGTCGGCGAGGCCGACGTCCGTGACGAGCGACCGAACCGCTTCCCAGCCGACGACGGGCGTCGAGAGCCCCGTCTTCCGGCCGATATCGTTCGCCCGGTCGACACAGAGGACGAGCGTTGTCACGTGGAAGCCAAATGCGACCGGGGGCTAAAAACCCTCCCGGTTGTCAAAACCTGAAGGTGAATCCGTCGTCGGCGTCGAGCGTCGAGGCGACGCCGGCACCGAACGAGTACGCGACGCCTTCGGCTCCGCCGCGAAGTCGCGCCATGAATCCAGCCTCCGGCGTGAACTCCTCGACGGTCACGTCGTCGCGGTCGAGCAGGTCGGCAAGTCTGTCTTCGACGTCGTCTCGGGTTCCGAGGTCGTCCACGAGTCCGATTTCGTGTGCCTCGTCGCCGAGGTAGACGCGTGCCTCGGTCTCTCGAATCGTCTCGGGGTCCATCCCGCGGCCTTCGGCGACGGTCTCGACGAAATCGTCGTAGTAGTCGTCGATGAGCCCTTGGAGGTACTCGCGTTCGTCCTCGCTCGGTTCCTTCAGCACGTTGCCCGCGTCTTTGTACTTCCCGGCGGCGAAACGCTCGTAGGAGATACCGAGTCGGTCCGCGAGTTCCGACGCGTTGACCGACGAGCCGATAACGCCGATAGAGCCGACGATGCTCGCGTCGTGGCTCCAGAGTTCGTCACACCCACTTGCAATCCAGTAGCCACCCGAGGCGCACACGTCGGTCGCGTAGGCCACTGTCGGCCCGTCGAAGGACTCGGCCGCGCGTCGGATGTCGTCGCTCGGGAGTACCTCACCGCCCGGCGTGTTGAGCTTGAGAAGCAGCGCCTCGACGTTGCTGTCGTCGGCAGCGGTTTCTATCTGTTCGACGATATCGTCGGCTGGCGTCCCGATAGCACCACCGGGAATCGGTCCGCGTCCACCGTCACGGGTAATCGGTCCCTCGACCGCGACTTCCGCGACGTCGTAGGAGGGAAACGCCGACGCGGCGATTCGCCCCCCGAGTTGAATCGCCACGACGACTGTCGCGATGACCAAGAGAACGCCAAAGAGGTCCGCGAGACTCCCCGGAAGTTCGAAAAAGACGATCCATCCGACGACCGCCGCGACGACTGCCGCGACGAGGATAATCGCAAATTGCAGTACGCGAGTGAGTGTGTCAGTCACGGTAAATCACGTAGCCGACGCTCGGGGCGCGGTCGTCTTAAAAACAGGGTCGTCGCAGACGCGACGAAGAGAGAGAAATAACCTGACCGGGTTTAGAGAAGCCCCGCCTTCTGGAGCTTCATCAGGTCCTCGGTTTCGAGCGTCTCGCCTTCCTTGAACTTCTGGTAGATCTCCTCGGCCTCTTCCTTGGCGGCTTCGCGTTCCTCGGCACGGGAGTCCTTGCGCTGACGCTCTTCCTTCTTGTCCAGTTCGCGGAGGCGCTTCTGGACGCGGACGAAGTCTTCGTGGTGACGGTCGGCGGCTTCCTGGGCTTCGACGAAGAGCTCGTGCATCTCGTCGGCCTTGTCACGGATGTCGTCGGCCTCGCGGTAGGCCTCGATCATCTGGTTGTGGTGCTCCTGTGCGTCGTCTGCCAGCTCGGTCACCTTCTGGTGGTGCTGGGACGCTTCGGAGCGGACCTCTTCGGCCTCTTCGATGAGTTCTTCGAGGTCACCGCTCTCTTCGACCTTGTCCTTTTTTTGGCGAAGCTCGTCGCGCTTGTTCTCGATCTTCTCGATGAGTTCGCGCTCGTCTTCTGTCGAGAGAACTTCGGTCTGCTGACGGAACTCGAGTTGCTCGATCTCCTCTTTGAGCTCGTCGATGTCCTTGCCGTCGTCGAGTTCGAGGTCGCTCTTCATCTCGTCGACCTCGTCGAACAGCTCGTTGGCCTTCGCGTTGAGCTCGTTGCGCTGCTGCTTGTGCTCCTGCACCGCAGCGTTCATCTCGTCACGCTGCTCGCGGTGCTTCTGCGCCTCGTCGACCTTCTCGCGAGTCATCGCGTTGAGGTCGTCGCGCTTGGAGGCGCGCTCAGAAGCCATCTGGTTCAGCTCGTTACGTCGGTCGCGGAGTTGACCGGCAAGTTTGATGAGCTCTCCCTTCGAGCCGCTCTCGAGTTTTTCTTCTGGGAGATCGATGTTGTTGTTTTCTGCGAGTTCCTGTACGTCGAATTCTTCTAGCACTTCCTGCTTCGTTACCATTGGTTAATCAAGCCTCGATACCATCACCACTCCGTGCGTGGCGGCTGCTCTTTGGAGTGCGACCGACCGTGGATAAGAATTCCCGATCATTCTGCGTGCTATGCCGCCGGAACGCCGGAGGCGCTCAGGTATATGTCCATACAGGCGTCGAAGTAATAAGTACTTCGGTGCTGAAACGGGTGAAAACAGTTACCACACCGCTTCTTCTCCGGGAATTCACCATGTGAGTTGTTCACACATCAATATAAAAAGGGAGCAAATCGAGGGGGCTAAACCGCGTCGTTACAGACGGGCACCCATGAGAGAGACGATTCGCGCACTCGGCCACGAACACGTCAGCGCCGAACACGCGAGTACGTTCGAGGTCACGTCGGACGACTGGCTCACCCCCGCTGGTGATTGCATCCTCGCCGTCGAGGCGGACCGGACGCCGGCGGACTTCGACGACGCGTTCGTCGAGGCGTGCCAGTCCCACGACGCGACTATTCAGGTGAGCATGGAGGTAGACTCGGGCGCACGCACGTACGAACAGGTCGTCACTGGCCGCGGCCACCCCGACCTGACGTTCGAGGGCGACCGGAGCATCGTCTTCCGAACGAGCGACTACGTCGACGACCGAACCGGAATGGTCGGCGCGGAACACGCCGCCGCGGGCTTCGACCGCGAACTCGTCGATGCGCTCGCGGATGGAGCAGAGCTAACGCTGACGATACAGGTCGAGTAGCACCCGCTGGGCGGCGTCGGCGGTCAGCGATAGCCAAGGTCGACCAAGCGCTCTTGGACGATGTCGTGTTCGACAGGGTCCTGTTCGACGTGCGACCGCGTTCCCGCGACGATGTCGCGTCGGCGCTCGTAGGGCAGTTCGACCCACGGAACTTCGACGAGTGCGGGAATGTAGTTGCTCGGCGGGTGGCCGTAGGTCTTTATCGGGACCGGGAATCCGCGTTCACCCATCGCTTGTCCGTGGTCAGAGCTGATGACGACCTTCCCGTCTATCGACCCGGCTAAGCGCTCGACTTCCGGGAGCGTCACTTCCAGCGTCTCTCTGTACGCCTGCCGTACGATTTCGTCGCTCGCTCCCTCCCGTGTCTCCCAGTCGAACGCGAGACTGTCGCCGCGGAAGTGCTTCTGGGCGGTGGGACCGAGAAACGGCGCGTGCGGTTGGATATAGTGGACGATAATGCGCTTGTCGGGGTACGTCTCGTGGGCCTCGATGGCGGCGTCGGTGACGCACTCGGGCCGAACAGTTCGGACCTCGTCGTCCCAGTTGTCCTTCCAGACGTCTATCTGGGCGTAGAACGTCACGTCGACTTCGCCGCGGTCGTACACCCCGTTGTTCAACCGATACAGTTGCGGGTTCGCCGTGACGTAGACCGTATCGAGGAGGTCTTTGTCCTCGAACGTGCCGCGGAGGAACTCGATAGTCTGTGAGCCGCGCGACGTGCGCGTTCCGACCTCAGCGTCGAACGGGTTGCACTCGCGGAGCACGTCGGCGCGACAGGCGTCGAGCAGGACGAGCGTGTCCCACTCTTCGGTGATGAAGTCGACCCCGTCGTCGTTGTACGACTTCGACCCGAACCGTGAGTTGTAGAGCCGGTTAACCTCCTCGGCGATTAACCGTGGCCTCCGCAACCCACGTGCGACCTGCGCAGCAGAATACATAGGAATGGTAACGTTTGGCAGGTATTTGTTTGTTGTTCTACTATATCTCTGCAGAGAATAACCACCATTCTGATACGTTTCGCACGCTGGCGATAGCTGCCGACAGGTCGTTTATCCCCACGGAATCGTAACTGACAGCTATGCCAGACGAACCCGACGAGAACATCAGCGGCGGTCCCGGCGGTGGCGGCCAGGAAGTCGCGGTCGACCTGTCGGAGTCGGCGACCACGCGCGCTGCTGTCGTCGTCGACCGCCTCGGCGACTTGTACTGGCAGAAAGCCTACGGCGGACAGGGCGGGTTCGAGTGTCTCGTCCGCACGATTCTCAGCCAGAACACGAGCGACAAGGCCAGTCAGCCCGCACACGACAGGCTGATGGAGCGCTTTGGCGGCGGAGACTTAGCCGAGGCGCTCGCGGCGGCCGACCGCGAGGCGCTCGTCGAGGCGATTCGCTCCGCGGGGTTGTACAACCAGAAATCGAAACTCATCATCGGCGTCGCCGAAGCGGTGCTTTCGGACTTCGGAAGCGAGGCCGACTTCGACCAGTGGGTCCGCGAGGGCGACCCCGAAACCGTCCGCGAGCGACTCTTGGAGATGAAGGGCGTCGGCCCGAAGACGGCCGACTGTGTGTTATTGTTCGCGGGCGGGCGCGACGGCGTCTTCCCCGTCGATACCCACGTCCACCGTATCTCGCGTCGCATCGGTCTCGCCCCCGCAGATGCGGACCACGAGGGCGTCCGGGAGCGACTCGAACGCGACGTCCCCGGCGAGGCGTGCGGCTTCGGACACACTGCGATGATTCAGTTCGGCCGCGAGTACTGTACGGCGCGCAAGCCCGCGTGTCTGGATGGCCCGGAAGCCTGCCCGATGGACGACGTGTGCGACAGTGTTGGCGTGTCTCCGGAGACGAGGGACGTGTGCGACCCCGCTGACGTTCGGGAGTGAGAGAGCGAAGTAACGGGCTAATTCCTCAGTCACTCGCCGATTTCGGTTCGCATAATGTCGTATTCGGCGGTCAGTTGGTCTCTGGTTTCCCGCAGCTTTTCGAGAAGCGTCTCGGTCTGGTCTCGAAGGTTCTCGTGGTCACGGAGTAACTGCTGGTATATGTCCCGCTCCGCTCTGACTGCCAGCAGTTCGTCTCGATACTCGGAGAGCAACGTGTGCTGGTACGGGTAAGACTGCTCGGCTGGGTCTGTGAGTTCAATCAGGTCCCGCGCTAGCTGTGTGGAGTGCTCGACGTCGAAATCAGCGAACACACCCGCAGTCCACCAGTCGGCCAGCTCAGATTGTTGTGTCTCCGTCCACTCGATTGCATCTTTCACGGTGTCATCGAACTCTTCTACGTCGTCGGGAACGTCCCTGTTCGCGACCGTGATGTTGGTTTCGAGTGTCCACGAGAGTGCCTCTATCGCGTCTTGCCGCGTTTCGTGGTATTTCTCTCTCAGCTCGTTACACGTGGCTACGTCTTCGGCGAAGTCAGGGTAGACGGTTCGGATGTCGAAGACGTGTTTCTGATTCGGGTCAGGAACACTGGCCACCGGAAGGAACGCGCTCGGTTTGTCGTTCGACTTGGGAGTGTCGAGTGTCTGTACATTCGCTGCTGCTCGGTCGAGAGTCGGACGAATTGTCTCTTCGAGTATCTCGTGAATGACGGGGCGCTTTCGGTCTTTTCTCCCCTCCACGACGAGTGACTGCGTGTAGATGACGTACAAAAACGTGATGACGACCAGAATGGCGGTATTGAACGCACCCGCTGTCGCACCGGATACGTAGTTGAAGTAACTAAGTGCGGGAAGCGACAGTGCGACCGCACCAACGGCTGCGATTGCCACCCACTTCTTGTTCCCACTCCGTGAGTATTCCAGATTCATGCGTGCGTTCTCCTGTCTGCGACGGACACCCGAACGTCCTATTTCACACCTCTCGGCGGCCTGCTGTCGTGAGACGAGTCAAGTCCCAGCGACTCTTTGTTAAATATTCAACAGCAAACAGGTTAAATTCTTGCCACGACTCGGAAGCACGCGTTTTTACACAGATATGTGAGTTGCCGGCGCAGACAGCGCTTCGCCTCTCTCTGACTAACACTCCGTCGTGTTCACGCCCTTCACCGGCGACCCGTCGTCTTCGTAACTCGAATCGATGCCCGACCCCGAGAACATCGGGAAGTCGAGCGAGAAGTCGTAGACGACGCTAAAGCGGGAAAACGGATTCGAGAGGAAGTCCGTCAGTGGACCGACGCCATCGAAGACGACACCGGCACGAAGTTGGATAATCTCCTGGTCGCCGATACCCCCAGCCGCTTCGAGGCCGAAGCCACCGGGACCACCGAGATTCTCGACGATGGAGAGAAAGACCACGAGGTCGATAGTGCTGCCCTCGTCACCGATGTCGAATTGGTGTCCCTCGCCGGGGAAACACGGAGATGTCGCGTTCGCGGCCGCGGCGGGGGCGGACGCCACGGTGAGTACCAGCACCGCCACCACCAGGAAGCGAAACGCAGTGTGCATACACACCACTACCGCGAGCGCTTACTTAACATTCCGCGACAATTATCAGCAGTGATACGCGGCTACGGCTGGTCGGAGAGCTGGTCGAGCAGTTCGTCGAGAACCGCGTCTGCGCTGGCGAGGTTGGTCGCCAATGGCGTGCCGTGAACGTCGCAGATGCGCAGAAGCGCCGTAATATCGGGTTCGTGCGGTTGGGCCGTCAGCGGGTCCCGAAGGAAGATAACGCCGTCGCAGGTCTCGCTGGCAATCTCAGAACCGATTTGCATGTCGCCGCCGAGCGGTCCCGACTGTTTGCGCTCGATGTCGAGTCCGGTGGCGTCGATGAGTCGTTGCCCGGTCGTTCCGGTTGCCATCAGTTCGAACTGTTCGAGGTCGCCCTTCCGATTTTGGGCGAACTCGATGAGGTCCGGTTTCTTTTCGTCGTGCGCGATGAGTGCGAGACGCATAGGTTTACTCGTGAGAGTGTACTCATGAATCTTACTCGAACAGTCGCCGCTGGCGAGAGACGGCCAACAGAGATACCGGAGGGCGAGAAACGTGCTCTCTGAGGCGACGCGCCGTTACTTGAACCGGAACGTTTCGAGGTTCTTCGGCGCGAACGTTCGCATGTTGTAGTCGTGGTAGAGCGCCGACGAGAGGTCCTGCACGGAGCGCTCGTCGCCGTGAACACACAGCACCTTCTCGGGACGTGGGTTCATCGTCTTGACGAAGTTTTCGAGGCCCTGGCGGTCGGCGTGACCGGAGAACCCGTCGACCGTCTCGACGTCCATCTTGAGCTTGAGAGTGTCAGAGCGTCCGCGGCCGTCACCGTCGTTGACGGGAATCTCGTCCCAGCCGTTCTGGATACGGCGGCCGAGAGTCCCCTGTGCCTGGTAGCCGACGAAGACGAGACGCGAGTCCGGGTCGGGACCGACGTGGCGAAGCCACGACATGATGGGGCCGCCAGTGACCATCCCGGAGGTCGAAAGGATGATGGCTTGGTCGCCGTCGGCGACGTCCTGCCGCTCTTCTTCGCCGCCGTCGATGTGGTTGAACTCCTCGGCGAGGAACGGGTTTTCGTCCTCGTGGAAGATACGGTCGCGGAGGTCGTCACGAAGGTACTCGGGGTAGGTCGTGTGGATGGCCGTCGCCTCCCAAATCATCCCGTCGAGGTGGACGGGCATGCTCGGAATCTTCCCGGAACGCATCGCCTCTTCGAGGACGAGCATAATCTCCTGTGACCGACCGACTGCGAACGCCGGGATGACGACCTTCCCGCCGCGTTCGTACGTCTCGTTGATGACGTCGATGAGCTTCTGCTCGGAGTCTTGCTGGTCGGTCTGGTAGTCGTTGCGACCACCGTAGGTCGATTCGAGGACGAGCGTCTCGACGCGCGGGAAGTCGTTGACGGCACCGTTGAACAGGCGGGTGTCCTCGTAGTGGATGTCGCCGGAGAACGCGACGTTGTAGAGACCGTCGCCGATGTGGAAGTGGGTGACCGCCGAGCCGAGGATGTGGCCCGCGTTGTGGAACGTGAGCTTCACGTCGGGCGCGATGTCGGTCACGTCGCCGTATTCCAGCGGGATGGTGTGCTTGATGGCCTCGCGGACCATCTCGGACTCGTACGGCGGGGTGCGGCCTTCCTTGGACGCGACGTCGAGGTAGTCGAGCGTCAGGAGACCCATCAGGTCGCGAGTCGGTTCGGTCGTGTAGATGGGGCCGTCGTAGCCGTACTTGAACAGAAGCGGAATGAGCGCGGAGTGGTCGAGGTGAGCGTGCGTAAGCACGACGGCGTCGAGCGAGTTCGCGCCCGACCCGAGCGCCTCGGGGACTTGGAGATACGGCACGTCCTCGGACCCGGGCTTGTCACCGCAGTCGACGAGGATTCGCGTCTCGGGCGTCGAGACGATAAAGGAAGCGCGACCGACCTCACGGCAGCAGCCGAGCGTCGTGATGCGCACCCATTCGTCGTCCGACAGTTGCTCGCGGTGAATCTGTCGGCCAGTGCGTTCGAGAATACGGCGGCGGTCTTCGCGTTCTTGTTTCAGGAAGTTGCGGACGTTCGAGACGGTCGAAGATTCGATAGGAGGAGTGCGGACGACTTCGGGTGTCCAGCCGACTTGCTGTGTAATCTCTCGGAGGGTCGAGCCGTGTCGGCCGATGACCATCCCGGGCTTTTCGGCTTCGATGACGACTTCGCCCGTGTCAGCGTGGAAGTCGAGGTCGGTGACGCCCGCTTCCTCGGGAATGACGTTGAGAATCTTGGGTTCGGCCTCGCGCGGGTCCGACAACACGTCGGGGTCCGGGCGAACCGTGATGCGCTTTCGGAGCTTGCTCGCCAGTTTTCGGATGAGATCACCGTTCTTGGCGAATCGCTTGGGGTCACGCGTGTAGACGACGAGTTCAGGACCCTCGTACTTCACGTCGGAAACCGAAATGTCGCGTGGGAGTTCGTTCGTAATCTCTGCTTTCAGATTTTCGAGTTGTTTATCTACTGAGCTCATAGTTACGAGCAATCCGCCCGGTCCAGCGCCGGCGGACTTCGGGAACCGCTGCCTCAGGAGCGCGGCCGCGAGACTCTCCACACGTGGTGGTGCCAGTCTCGGGCAACTGCGGAGAGAGCATAGTGAACTGAATACGGTGGTATCTCGACTGCGGGAAGAGGCAGGGAAAACCCGCTTATGCGACCCTACCACATCGTCAGTATAAAACCCTTCGCAAAATCGAAGCACATCGGCCCCAATCAGCGGGTATGGAACTCACTCCAGCGGCCGTCGCCGACGAACATCAGTGGGTGCGCGACCGGTCAGACGACATCGTTCCGCTCATCAACGAGACGCGCGACAAACTCGGCGACCTGTTCGACACTGACGTGGGTGTCGTCGACGAAGCCGCCTATCTCGCGGCCGTCGACGACGTGTTCGTCCGCGGTGACGTAGCCGTCAACGTCGCCGCCTACGTGCGCATCCTTCGGACTCTCGATGTAGAAGACGACTATCCCGGATTCGTCGTCGACGAGGTTATCGGCCGACGACTGGCGGCGACCATCGCCGGTGGCGACCCGCTCGGGTTGCTCGCAGAGGCGACCTTTCACTTCGCAGACGTCGCCGTCCACACGGACGGAGTCGCCGGGGAAGACGACTTAGACGCCGCACTGGCGGCCGGTTTTCAGACGCGACTCCCCGGATGGTCGTGGCAGGAAGGCGACAGTCCGTTCGAGAGTCGGCTGTGAGAAGAGGTATTCGAGCTTCGGACGTCGGGAGAGAAGACCGAGACCGAACTCCCGAGCCGATTACGACTCGACGGTGACTGGTTCGACGGGGTGCGTCCGGTCGAACTCGTCGTCGAGGTCGCACACGCGGTCTCGGAGCGCGCCGACGCACTCTTCGCACGCAGTGACGCGCGCGAGGACGCCATCTTCGTACTCCGCGAGGACGGCTCGCGGCGCGCGTCTCGTCAGTCGTTCCGGTCCCATCCGACCGACGCCCTTGACGACTGGCTCGCCCAGCCCCGGGAGCTGTTCACCGTGGAGGGCGGCCCACCGCGCAAACGACGTCAGTCGCTCTCTGACCGTCTTCTCGCGAGGCGACAACTGGCCCGACAGGTCCACTTGTCGGTCCCAGTCCTCGACGGAGAAACCATCTATCACGCCGCGTCGTTCGGCCTCCTCCAGTCGGTCGATGACCGCCTCGAACTCCCCCCGCTTGCCACACGGAACCCAGAGTTCGACCCGGACCGACCCACCGCCTCCACGGGGGCGCTCACTACTCCATGTCGTGTCTGTTGCTAACATGCCACCACCAGTTCGGAGGTACGATAGCTCACGATATGTAACTATGCGTCCGTCGCAACGAGCGACAGTCGGAGCGGATTGGAGTTCGTCCAGACATATCTTAACTCGCGTCCGAGTGAGGTAACGAGTCGCCGCCCCCTTCGGGGCGTTTAAGGGCGCGCTGCGGCTATCGGAGGACAATGAGCGACGAGCAGGAACTTGGGATAACCAAGTCGAAGGAGTACAACACCGGAGAGTGGTACGCGGAGGTCGTCCGTAAATCGGGACTCGCGAACTACGGCCCAGAGGGCATGAGCGGTTTCATCGTCACTCGCCCGCGCGGGTACGCGCTCTGGGAGGCCGTCCAGAACTTCCTCGACAGCGAGTTCAAGCAGACCGGCGTCCAGAACGCGTACTTCCCGCTTCTCATCCCGGAGAGCTACCTCGAACGCGAGAAGGACATCGTCGAAGGCTTCGACCCCGAAGTCGCGTGGGTCACCCACGGCGGCCACGAGGAACTCGAAGAGCGCCTCGCAGTCCGACCGACGTCCGAGTCCATCATCGCGCCGTACATGGCGCAGTGGGTCCGCAGCCACCGTGACCTCCCGCTTCGCGTGAACCAGTGGGCTTCGGTCATTCGCTGGGAAGCGACCGAGACCAAGCCGTTCTTCCGGACGAAGGAGTTCCTCTGGCAGGAAGGCCACACGGCCCACGAGACACGCGACGACGCGTGGGACGAGACGATGACGCGCCTCTCGCAGTACCAATCCCTCTACGAAGACGCACTTGCGATTCCGGTGCTCCGCGGCGCGAAGCCCGAACACGACAAGTTCCCCGGTGCGGACACGACCACGACCGTCGAGGCGCTCATGCCCGACGGCAAATCCGTGCAGGCGGGGACCTCGCACTACCTCGGCACCTCGTTCGCCGAAGCGTTCGACATCACCTACACCGACGAGGCCGAGGACGAACAGCCCGCCCACACGACCTCGTGGGGCCTCTCGTGGCGTTCACTCGGCGCGCTCATCATGACCCACTCCGACGACCAGGGTCTCGTCCTCCCGCCGACTATCGCGCCCGAACAGGTCGTCATCGTCCCTATCTGGCAGGCAGACACCCAAGAGAAGGTCCTCGACTACGCCGAGGGCATCGCAGACGAACTCGAAGACGCCGGCGTCCGCGTCGAACTCGACGACCGCGACGAGCGCAATCCCGGCTTCAAGTTCAACGAGTGGGAACTCAAGGGCGTCCCCGTCCGCTTCGAAATCGGCCCGAACGAGGTCGACGACGGAGTCGTCACCGTGGTTCACCGCCCTGACGGCGAGACGGTCGAACTCGACCGCGAGAACATCGCAGAGGGCGTCCAAGAGCAGTTCGACGAAGTCTACGCCAAGCTCTACGCCGCCGCCGAGGAGAACCTCGAATCGAACGTCCGCGAAGCCAGTTCGCGCAACGAGATTCTCGGCACCATCGGCCAACACGGCGGGTACGTGAAGGCCCCGTGGTGTGGCGACGAGTCCTGTGAAGAGGAGATTAAAGACCAAATCGCCGCGGAAATCGTGATGGTTCCCCTGAACGACGAAGACGCGGAGATTCACGACGGCGAAGACTGCGCCGTCTGTGGCGAGGCCGCAGACGAAACTGCATATTTCGCTAAATCCTACTAAACAACCTGTAGAAGAGTTCTACACGGTCTTTTATATATTTCGTCGGCTGTCGAATTATGATTAGTGTACATTCCAACACTCATTACATCCTTATATGGTATTGAAACACCCTTATGGTTTCAGGAAAAGGGGCTTATGTTGGTAGTGAATTTTTGGATGCATGACCAAGCCACACATAGACGCACCCTCTGCTCGAAGCGGGTTGGCCGACCCGACCGACGAGCGGTCGAACTGCGGCGTTGGGGCCGTCGTAGACCTCGAGAACGGCGCTTCGCACCGCGTCGTCTCGGACGGTATCGAACTACTGGAGAACCTCGAACACCGCGGCACCACCGGAGCCGAAGAAAACACCGGCGACGGCGCGGGCATCTTGCTTCAGCGCCCGGACGAGTTCTTCGAGGCAATCGTCGAAGACGACCTCCCCGAGACGTACGCTGTCGGCTCCGTGTTCATGCCGACCGACGACGAGGTCCGAGAGCGCGTCGCCGCCGTCTTCGAGGACGCCCTCGCCGAACACGGCCTGTCTGTCTTCCACTGGCGCGACGTCCCGACCGACAACTCTGGCCTCGGTGCGACCGCACTCGAGTCCGAACCGGACGTCTGGCAGGTCTTCGTCGAACCCGACGAAGACGCGTCGGCCGCGGGCGACTTCGACACCGACGACTTCGACCGCGCACTCTACGTCGGTCGCCGCGCCGCCGAGAAAGCCGTCGCAAACCTCACGCTCCCCGGTGCGGGGCGCTTCTACGTCTGCTCGCTCGACCGCAAGACCATCGTCTACAAGGGACTGCTCACCGCCGAACAACTCCCGAACTACTACCCTGACCTCTCCGACGAGCGCATGGTCTCGGAACTCGTGCTCGTCCACGCGCGCTTCTCGACCAACACGCTCGGCGCGTGGCATCTCGCCCACCCGTACCGCCAAGTCATCCACAACGGCGAGATAAACACCATCCGCGGCAACGTCAACTGGATGCGCGCCCGCGAGACCGACCTCGAACACGAGGACTTCGGCGCGGACCTCGACACGCTCCGGCCAATCACCAAGGCCGACCAATCCGACACCGCGAGCGTTGACAACGCGGTCGAACTCCTGCTCAAGGGCGGCCGCGACCTCCCGCACGTCCTTCGGATGCTCATCCCCGAAGCGTACCGCAACGACGACGCGATGAGCGACGAGCGCCGCGACTGGTACGACTTCCACGCCTCGCTGGTCGAACCGTGGGACGGCCCCGCGCTCGTGGCTGCCACCGACGGCGACCGCATCGCTGCCGTCCTCGACCGCAACGGTCTCCGCCCGTGTCGCTACGAAGTGACCACCGACGGCCGCCTCATCGTGGCCAGCGAGGTCGGCGCGCTCGACACCGACCCCGCGGAAATCGAGTCGCGTGGCCGTCTCCGTCCGGGCGAGATTTTCATGGCCGACCCCGAGGAAGGCCGCGTCATCCCCGACGCCGAAGTGTTCGACGAACTCACCGACGAGAAGTACGGCGAGTGGGTGCGCGAACAGCAACGCCACCTCGACGACATCGCCGCGGACGACGACCCGACCTCCCGCGGCGAAGTCGAGAGCCTGCGCGCGGCACAGGCGTCGTTCGGCTACACCCACGACCAACTGAACCACATGATAGAGCCGATGGCCCGCGACGGGAAGGACCCCGTCGGGTCGATGGGCGACGACACGCCGCTTTCGGTGCTGTCTGACCTCAACCGCCCGCTCTTTACCTACTTCAAGCAACTCTTCGCGCAGGTCTCGAACCCGCCTATCGACTACATCCGCGAGAAGTTGGTGACGAGCCTCGAAGCCCGCCTCGGCTACCAGCGCAACCTGCTCGACGAATCTCCCGAGCATGCACGCCAACTCGTCCTCGACTCCCCCGTCCTCACGGACGCGCAGACGGCGGCCATCAAAGACCTCGACGACGACATGCAGAGCGCCGTCGTAGACATCACCTACGAGAAGGGCACCGACCTCCGCGAGGCTATCGAGGCCGTCCGCGACGAGGCCAAGGCAGTTATCGAAGACGGCGCGGACATCGTCGTCCTCTCGGACCGCAACGTCGGCGCGGAGCGCGTGGCGATTCCGAGCCTCCTCGCGACGGGCGCGGTCCACCACAGCCTCGTCCGCAACGGCCTGCGCAACCACGCCGGGCTCGTCGTCGAATCCGGTGACCCCCGCGAGGTCCATCACCTCGCCACCCTCGTCGGCTACGGCGCGGGCGCGGTGAACCCCTACCTCGCCTACCAGACCATCGAGGACGTCGTCGCCGGGCCCGACGGCGCAGACCCGGCGGAAGCAATCGAGTCGTACGTTCACGCGCTCGAAGACGGCCTCCTCAAGACGATGGCCAAGATGGGCATCTCGACGGTCGAGAGCTACCGCGGTGCCCAAATCTTCGAGGCGGTCGGTCTCGACTCCGACTTCGTCGCCGAGTACTTCGAGGGCACCGAGATTCGCACCGAAGGCATCGGTCTCGACGAAATCGAGTCCGACCTGCTGACGCGCCACGCCGCCGCGTTCGGTGCCGACCCCGAACTCGACCGGCAAGGTGAGTTCGAGAACCGCTCCGGCGGCTTCCACCACGGCTGGAACCCCCAAACCGTCGGCACGCTCCAGCAGGCCGTCCGCGCTGGCGACTACGAGAAGTACCGGGAGTTCGCCGAACTCGTCAACGACCAATCGGAGCAACTTCAGACGCTCCGCGGCCTCCTCGAATTCGACCCCGACCGCGAACCCGTCGACATCGACGAGGTCGAATCCGTCGAGTCCATCGTCGAGCGCTTCTCGACGGCCGCGATGTCGCTCGGGAGCCTCTCGCCCGAGGCGCACGAGAACAACTCCATCGCGATGAACCGCATCGGCGGCAAGTCCAACTCCGGCGAGGGCGGCGAACCGCCGGAGCGCTTCGGCACCGAAAAGGAGTGCAACGTCAAGCAGGTCGCATCCGGCCGCTTCGGCGTCACCTCCGAGTACCTCTCGTCGGCCGACGAGATTCAAATCAAGATGGCCCAAGGCTCGAAGCCCGGCGAAGGCGGCCACCTCCCCGGCAAGAAGGTAAACGAGATGATTGCCCACGTCCGCTATGCGACGCCGGGCGTCGGTCTCATCTCGCCCCCGCCGCTGCACGACATCTACTCCATCGAAGACCTCAAACAGCTCATCTTCGACCTGAAGTCGGCCAACCCCGACGCCGACATCAACGTGAAACTCGTCTCCGAGGCGGGCATCGGCACTATCGCGGCCGGTGTCTCGAAGGCCAAAGCCGACGTGGTCCACATCTCCGGCCACGACGGCGGGACCGGCGCGTCGCCGAAGACCTCCATCAAGAACGCGGGCCTCCCGTGGGAACTCGGCCTCGCCGAAGCCAACCAGATGCTCCGTGCGACCGGCCTGCGCTCGCGCATCCGCGTCTCCGCCGACGGCGGGATGAAGACCGGCCGCGACGTTGCCGTCGCCGCGCTCCTCGGCGCTGAGGAGTACGTCTTCGGGACGGCGTCGCTCGTCACCTCGGGCTGTGTCATGGCCCGTCAGTGCCACGAGAACACGTGTCCGGTCGGTGTCGCCACGCAGGACGAGAACCTGCGCCGCCGCTTCCCCGGCCAACCCGACCACGTCATCAACTACATGACGTTCATCGCGCAGGAACTCCGCGAAATCATGGCCGAACTCGGCTTCCGCACGCTGGACGAGATGATTGGCCGCCCGTCGGTCCTCCGCCAGCGCGAGACCGACCACGAGAAGGCCAAGCACCTCGACCTCTCGGCCGTCCTCGCGGAACCCGACTCCGGCGCGCGTCGGAAGACCGAAGACCAGACGCACGCGGACGTAGACACCCACATCGACCACAAACTCATCGACGAGGCGAGCGCGGCCATCGACGACGGCGAACCTATCGTCATCCGCCGCGACCTCTCGAACGAGGACCGCGCCGTCGGCGCGATGCTCTCGAACCGCATCTCGAACGAACACGGCGGTGACGGCCTGCCGGACGACACCATCCGGTGTGAGTTCTCCGGCGTCGCTGGGCAGACGTTCGGTGGCTTCCTCGCGAGTGGCGTCACGATGCGCCTCACCGGAGCCTCGAACGACTACGTCGGGAAGGGCCTCTCGGGCGGCCGCGTGGTCGTCCAGACGCCTGCGGAGGCGAACTACGACGCCGCCGAGAACATCCTCATCGGCAACGTCGCGCTCTACGGTGCGACCCAGGGCGAAGCCTACGTCAACGGCGTCGCGGGCGAGCGCTTCGCCGTCCGCAACTCCGGCGTCAAGGCTGTCGTGGAAGGCGTCGGCGACCACGGTTGTGAGTACATGACCGGTGGCGTCGTCGCCGTCCTCGGCGAGACGGGGCGAAACTTCGCCGCAGGCATGTCCGGCGGTGTCGCGTACGTCTACGACCCCGACGACGAGTTCGCCGCGAAGGCGAACACCGGCATGGTGACGCTCGAAGACGGCCTCGACGAGTCCGACGAACAGATGCTCACCCGCCTCGTCGAGAACCACCTCGCGTACACCGACTCCGACCGCGCGGCGGAACTCCTCGACGACTGGGACGCCGCCCTCGGCGACTTCGTGAAAGTGATGCCCGACGCCTACGCCGCGGTCATCGAAGAAGACGCCCGGCAGGACGTGCGCTCCGAACTCCCCGAGAGCGCGGGTGCAGTCGTCGACGTGCCTGCAGAGAAAGTCGGTGCAGCAACGACGAGCGACGACTGAGCGACGACTGAGCGACACCGTCGACGGAGACCTGTTTTCGTCGATGCGAGACGGCTTTTTCGTCGTCGAGGCGGCTATACTCGGGTCACAGTGGATAGCCGCGTGTCTACAAAGAGGCACAGTAGGCAGAATCGTCAACTAGTCTATAAGTATGGGGAGACCATACAGCAGTGTATGAGCGACGCCGAAGCGTCCCAAAACCGCATCGACGAAACGACCACATGGCCAGACCTCGCAATCAGTCTCTACGACCGACTCACCGGACGTAACGCAGAGATTACCTACGCCTTCGAAGATATGGCTGTCGACGTTCCGAGTGGCACCGGCGAGGACGCCGAACACGCCCACTGGCGACTCGACGGAACGGTCCGGGTCACCACCCGTGAGCGAGAATAATCTGGTCGCGCCGCTGACGGTCGACACGGACGACCTCACCCTAACCGTCGCAGGCGTGTCGATGCCCGTCTCCTCGACCGGAGACCAGTTGTTCGTAGAAGTGCCGACCCTGTGGAGCGCGATACAGGTCGCTCGTGCTGTCAACTTCGACGTGGAGAGACTCACCCGCGTGCTGACGACGACAGACTTGACGACCGAACTCAGGGTCCGAGGGCGGACTGTCGCGGTCGTCGGTACCGGTGCCCGACCGGGGGTCGTCTCTCGCGAACTGGGTATTGCTCCGGCTGAGTTCCGGGTTGGCGGCGCGCTCACGGCACTCGGCAATGGCGTAAGTGCCGCCGTCGGGCGCGTCGTTTCGGTGCTGCGCTGAGACATTACAGCAGACTCGTCGGGCAGTGACCGAACGATATCGATACCCTCGACTCATTTTACTACAGACCACAGAAGTACTGGCGTGCCCCGCGAATACGACAAACTGGTCCGCGACGACATCCCCGAGGTAATCCGCGAATCCGGGGAAACGCCCATCACCCACGTCGCCGACGGAGACGAGTTCGACCGCCAACTCCGCGAAAAATTGGTCGAAGAGGCCGACGAGTTCGCCGAAGACGGTCGTATCGAAGAACTCGCCGACGTGTTCGCCGTCATCGACGCGATTCTCGACCGGCGCGGCGAGGACTGGGAGACAATCGAAACGCTGGCGGCCGAGAAAGCCACCGAGCGCGGCGGGTTCGAAGACGGCGTGGTGCTCGAACGCGTCGAGTGAACTCACTGTGAGCCACAGAGAGCGGCGGAATCCGCCGCCGGTTCTCTCACGTTTTTCACGCCGCACGCCTTCGACCCAGACATGGATACTGCACTCGTCATCGGCGGCACCCGATTTATCGGCCGCCACCTCGTCTCGGACCTCCTCGACAACGGCTACGACGTGACCCTGTTCAACCGCGGGAACCACGACAATCCCTTCGCCGACGACCCGCGCGTCCAGCACATGCAGGGTGACCGGGCCGACGACGAGGCCCTCCGGACGGCCAAACTGACGGTCGAACCCGACGCCGTCTTCGACTGCGTGGCGTACAAACCCAGCGAGGTCGCGTCGGCGGTGGACATCTTCGCCGACGTTGACGCCTACGTCTACATCTCCAGCGGGGCAGCCTACGGCCGCGAAGAGATTCCCAAGCGCGAGGGCGTTACTCCTCTCTGCGACTGCACCGACGAACAAGCACGCGACGACTCGCCGGAGAGTTACGGCCCCCGCAAGGCCGAGGGCGACCGCGTCGTCTTCGAGGCGGCATCTCGCGACATCAACGCGATGTCCGTCCGCCCCTGCATCGTCTACGGCCCGCACGACTACACTGAGCGCCTGGACTACTGGATCGACCGCGTGCTGAACCACGACCGCGTCGTCGTCCCCGGCGACGGCACGAACGTCTGGCACCGCGCCTACGTCGAAGACGTGGCGAGCGCGATGCGCGTCGTCGCCGAAGAAGGCGAGGCGGGCGAGGCGTACAACGTCGGCGACAGGCGTCTCGTGACGCTCGAAGAGATGGTCGAGGTCATCGCCGACGTGGCTGGGACGGACGTCGAAGTCGTCCACGCGGGCGAGCGCGAACTCGCCGCAGGTGGTCTCGACCCCACTGACTTCGTCCTCTATCGAGAGTACCCACACGTCCTCGCGACGAACAAGCTCGCCAGTCTCGGATGGGAGTCGACGCCGGTCGAAGACGCGATGCGTCGTTCCGTCGAGTCACACCGCGATAGCGACCGAGACGGGTCTGAACACGACCCCGGACGCGACGCCGAAGCGCGCGTGCTCTCGATTCTCGATACGCTCTGAAGACGAGGTTGCGACTACAAACAGCGGCGAGTTCTGAGACGCCCCGCCCTTAGAGCAGGCCGTCTTCGTGGTCCATCTGCGGGACCTCGTCTTCGAGCCACTCGCGGAACCACTTGACGCGCTTGAGGCGCTGGTGGGCGAGGCTCTGGCCGCGCTCGGTGACGATTCGGCGCGACGCGTCGTGGCCACGCTGGAAGACGCGTTCGACCATCTCCGCGGCGTCCATGTGGGTCCGCGCCTCGTAGCCCATCCGCAGGAGCATCAACGCAGTCCCGTTGGCACCGATTTTGTCGAGGATGTCCGCCTCGATGAGACACCGCATCTCCAGCGAGACGTCCATGAGCGACCCCTGATACGAGTGGTCGGCGATGATTTGACACACCTGGTCGACGAACGACGCCGGGTAGTCGCCGTGGGTTTCGAGATACTCGCGTGCGACGCGAGCACCTTCTTCGGCGTGGACTTCCTGTTCGGCTTCGAGTTTGGAAATGTCGTGGAAGAGCGCCGCAACTTTGACCACGTCGACGTCTGCACCCTCGTGTCTGGCGATGTCGGCCGCGAGGCCGACGACGTTCAAGATATGGTTGAACCGGTACTCCGCGGAGTGCCACGGGTACCACCGCATCCGACCGCCGTCGTCTTCGTTCTCGACGCTGGCGGCGAGATAATCCGAGACGAATCGCTTCATCTCGGCGAATTCCGTATCAGAGACGGACGACTCTTTTATCTCAACGCCCACGGTGACACCTCCGTGGGAGAGGGCACGTATGTATTCTCATTATACCGAATGAGGACCGTTTTACTCTTAGGCGTTACGACACCCTGAGTTCCCGAATCGCCGACATCGACCGAACTCGGCGCGTCTCACGGTTGCCCCCGTCACAGTGTAACACTCTCGAATCCGAGAAATACAGGCCAGTCGAAACGCCCACCGCCCAGCCACCTCAACTCTCAATACCGGGCCACCGCGACACTCACCACCCAGCCACCACAACCCTCTCTGCCCGGAGTCACACCTAACTCCGTTCGACACCTGCTTCGCCTGTGACCGACGCACGCTATCTCGACGACGCCGACCGCCTCACGTTCGATGCCACTGTCGAAGCGGTTCGAGGGACCGACCGCGTCGTCCTCGACCAGACGTACTTCTACCCGACTGGTGGCGGGCAACCCCACGACACGGGAACGCTCTCGACGGCCAAACAGGAGTGGACCGTCGCCGACGTCCAGAAACGCGACCGAATCGAACACGTCGTCGAGGTCGGAAACGGCGACCCACCCGAGCCGGGAACGACCGTAACAGGCGACATCGACGCCGAGCGCCGCCGAGCGCACATGCGCTATCACACGGCGCAGCACCTCCTCTCGGCAGTTCTGCTCGACGAGTACGACGCCGAAACGACCGGTAATCAACTGTACACCGACCACGCGCACCTCGACTGTGCATACGAGCGATTCAACGAGACTGACCTCAGCCACATCGAGTCGCGACTGAACGAGTTGGTCGATTCGGACCTCCCTGTCCGGTGGTACACCCTCGACCGCGACGAAGCCGAGGCGACGCTCGACCCCGAGCGAACCCGTCTACACCTCCTCCCCGACTCGATTCGCAAGGTCAGAATCGTCGAAATCGGCGACGAAGCCGACCCGTTCGACCGAACCGCCTGTGCTGGTACTCACGTCCCCTCCACGGGTGAGATTGGGACGGTCGTGGTGACTGGGCGCACGACACAGGGTTCTTCACACGAGCGCGTCGAATTCGTACTTCGATGAACGTCCGGCAAGTCATTCCGAAGGATACGATTCCGAGTGTGGACGACCCACAGTTCGTCCCGTCGTACGACGGCCCCGGTGACGACGAGGTCATCGCGCTCGATATCGAGGGCACTGCCCGTGCGTACCCGATTCGCTACCTCCACTACCACGAAATCGTCAACGACGTCGTCGCCGGTGTCCCCGTCGCCGTCACGTGGTGTCCACTCTGCGGGAGCGCCGTCGTGTACGACCGCCGTGTCGACGGCCAGACGCTCGAATTCGGCGTCTCGGGAAAGCTCGCGGACGACGACCTCGTCATGTACGACCGCGAAACCGACTCGGAGTGGAAGCAGTCGCTCGGCGAGTGTTTCGCGGGCGAGTTGCAGGGAGCGTCGCTGACTGTCCTGCCCGCCGCCGTGACGACGTGGGCCGCCTTCGAGGAATCGAACCCTGACGGGCGCGTCATGGCACCGCCGGGCGGAGAAAGTGAGGCCGCTGGCGAGGGCGACGACCCCGAGCCAATCGACTACGACCTCGAACCGTACGAGCGCTACTTCGAGATGGATGGCTTCGGTCTCGGTGCGCACCGCGGGACCGGCGGCCGCGAGTGGGACGCCGACGGACTCGACGGTATCGAACCCAAAGACGTCGTACTCGGACTCGAACGCGACCGCGAGGCTGTCGGCGTCACCGCTGCTGCTGTGGAATCGGTTGGCGGCGTCCTCTCACTGGACGTTGGCGACGACCGCGTCGTCGTCTTCGCCACCGACGCCGGCATCCACGCCTTCGCTACTCCGGGGTACTCCTTCGACCCGGTCGGCGATGGTCGGCGTTTCAGCGCCGACGGAACGCGGTGGGACGGCGCAACGGGTGTCGCCGAGGACGGCCGCTCACTCGACCGCGTCCCCGCGCGACGACTCTTCGCGTTTGCATGGTACGACGACCACGGCGCGGACGCGTTCTATCGGACGTGAATACGAACACGCGAGAGGTGAGCACAGTCGCGTTCGCGCTCACGCTCACGCCGACTTCGGCGTCGTGGTCTTGGCCGTCGGTTCACCGACCCATCCTTCTCGGACGGGAATGAGTTCGTATCCAGCCTCGCGGAGGAGATTCTTCGCGACCGACTCGTCGTGACCACCGCGCGAGTCGTGCTGTTCGAAGTACACCGTCGGCCGGTGCGTGCGCAGCACGCGCCGCGCCCCACGGAGGACGTTCACGCCGAACCCCTCGACGTCGATCTTCAGGTGGTCCGGTGGCGGCACCACGTCGGATTCGACCAGCGAGTCGAGACTCCGCATGGGCACCGGCGTCGTCTCGACGACTTGCGCTTCCCACGCGCTCGCGTGGGCCGACGAGAACGACCCCAACTCGTCGTAGTTCGAGAGGTGGAACTCCCGCGTCTCGTCGGTGTGGCCGAGTCCGCACTCCAGCACTCGGATGCGGTCGTCGAACGGGTTGGCCTCGACGTTCGCCCGGAGTTGGCTCGCGACCTCCGGGTTCGGTTCGACTGCGACGACTTCGGCCGACGGGGCGTTCGCCGCCGCCGCGAGCGAGTACGTCCCGGTGTTGGCACCCACGTCGACGACGACGTCACTGCGGTCGAGGTTGAGTAAGAGCGCCTTGAGAAGCACGTCGCTTCCGTGGCGGTTGTACAGCTCGTAACTGCGGAATTTCGTCTGTCCAACCCGCTTTTTCGGTGCGACCAGTCGGTACTCGTAGTTCTTGCGGACGAGTGCGTAATGGAGCAGATAGCCGTAGTGTCGCAGTGTCGTAAGCGGGTGGCGGAAAGACACCTTATCTGGTTGTCATTGTGAGAGAGTAAAAATTGTTCGTTGGGGTGGCGGCGAAACCCCCGGCGTATTCGGCGACGGGTCGTGGGATGACTCGAGGGCAAAGGTAATCACGCTACTGCGACTGTTGTCAATTAGATGGAACAAGATGGAGAATATGGTGGGTGGTCGAAAATTTCGGACAGTGGTGTTGCCATTGGGATGCTCGTCGTCGCCGTCTGGATGTTCATCGACGGGAATACGCTCACCAGTATTTCGCTCTCGACTTTCGGCGCGGTTGCGGTGTTGCGATTGCAATCGCACGGTGTACGTGAATGGACCGACGAGCACGCGTGGCTCTTTTTTGCGCTGTTGACGCTCCTTGCTTTGCTCGCGATTGCGGGGGTCTATCCGGTGGAGCCGCTGCCCCAGAGCACATAGCGACTCCTCGGCGTTCTTCTCGTCAGAGGTGCGAGATACAATCGATATAGAAACGACTCAGACCGGTGGGTATCTTTCGGGTTTGGAGAATATCGCTCGTGTCAGGCGGATTCGAACCTCGGTCGCTGTCGCTCCCTGCTTCGAATCCGCGTCGTGACTATTTGCTCACTTCGTTCGCAAAATAGTCCCAGGCGGATTCGAACCGCCGTCAGCGGCTCCAAAGGCCGCTATGATTGGCCACTACACCATGGGACTTCGCGCATTTCGTTCGCTCGCTCCGCGTTCGACTGCGGAACTTCGCACTTTGAGGTAGCGAGGTGACGGCACAATAAGCTTACTTTTCGAGTCGTGCGGTTCGGTCCCATATTCGCCGGACGTGACTGGATTGCGACGACGAACGTCACACACGGTGTCCAGCGTCTCACCGAAAGACCGCTCGCTCGAAGCCCTCTTAACCACCAACTCGTTTCCCACAATCTTGGAACATCTATACAATAATATAGTTGGTCGGAACCACCCTTTACCTGTGAACACCATGCCTGGATATGCAATCGTCCTCGAATCCGCACGACTCGAACGGCTCCAAGCGGTTGGCAACATCGCGGCTATCGCCGCCGCGTCTGAGGTCCCGGTAGACATCTTCGCGACCATGGGCGGCCTCGAAGCGTTCGACAACGAACGCATGGCGTCGATGGACTACGAAGTCGGCAACGTCGGCCGCGCGATGCTGGCCGCCGAAGACGTGGACATGCCGATGTTCTTCGAGAGCATCGCGCAAGCGAAGGAAATCGGCCCGCTGCACGTCTACGCCTGTGAACTGTCGATGGACATGCTCGGAAAGTCCCTCGACGACTACCACGAGGTCTTCGACGACGTCCTCGGCGTCTCGGGGTTCCTGACTCACGCCCAAGACAAACAGGTGATATTCGTCTGAGGAGGTTGTCCACAGCCACCGACCGCCACGCACTGCTGTTCGAACAATCCACACAACCACACTAAGACAATGACCGAATCAATCACCCCCGACGTAACAATCGACTCCCGCGGTGCGACCTGCCCCGGTCCGCTCATGGACCTCATCGGGAAAGTCAAGAAATCCGACCCCGGCACCGTCGTCGAACTCATGACGACCGATACGTCGTCCAGCCACGACGTGCCCGAGTGGGTCGCCAAGGCCGGCCACGAGACGCTCGACGTCGTCGAACACGAAGACGAGGGCTACTGGTCCGTCTTCATCGAGACCACGAAGTAACGCTTGGGTCGACCCAGACACCCGCGTCGCCCGGCCTCCCGGCCGAACTACACCCACTTCACTCACAACACCATGACAGAACGAATCGTAATCGTCGGCGGCGGCACGGGTGGCACCGTCCTCACCAACCGCCTCACCGACGACCTCGCCGCAGAAATCGACGCCGGTGACGTCGAGGTGACGCTCGTCAACGACACGCCTGAACAGACGTACAAGCCGGCGTTCCTCTACGTCGCCTTCGGCAAGAAGACGCTCGCAGAGGCGCACCGACCGCTCACCGACTTAGTCGACACTCGGCGCGTCGACCTCGTGGTCGACCGCGTTAGCGGCATCGACACCGAGAACAAACACCTGACACTGGACGCCGACGACCGCGGACTCGACTACGACTACCTCGTCCTCGCGACGGGGGCGAATCTCGTCCCCGACGAGGTTCCGGGGTTGAAAGAAGGCGGCCACCACTTCTACGGCCCCGACGGTGCCGAACACCTCCGCGACGCGCTCGCGGCCTTCACCGAGGGACATCTCGTCCTCTCGGTCATCGGCGTGCCGCACATGTGCCCCGCCGCACCTGTCGAGTTCGTCCTCATGGCCGACGCGTGGTTCCGCGAGCGCGGCCTCCGCGACGACATCGACATCACGTACACCTACCCCATCCAGCGCGCCCACGGCATCCAGTCGATTGCCGACTGGGCGACCGACCTCTTCGAAGAACGCGACATCAATCTGGAGACGTTCTTCAACGCCGAGGAAATCGACCCCGACGCGAAGGTCGTCGAGACGATGGAAGGGACCGAACTCGACTACGACCTCCTCGTCGGTATCCCGCCGCACGCGGGAAGCGACCTCGTGACCGACGCGGGACTCGGCGACGACGGTTGGGTCGCAGTCGACAAACACACCCTCGAAGCTGCCAACGCCGAGGACGTGTACGCCATCGGCGACGTTGCCGACCTGCCGACGTCGAAGGCAGGGAGCGTCGCCCACTACGCGGCCGGAACGGTTGCGGACCGCCTCGCGAGTCGCGTCCGCGGGCTCGTCCCCACGGCGACCTACGACGGCAAGACCATCTGCTTCATCGAGAGCGGGATGGACGAAGCCACGTTCGTCGAGTTCGCCTACGGAGACGAGCCTGCAGTCCGTGAACCGTCGAAACTGCTCCACTGGAGCAAACTCGCGTACAACGAATCGTACTGGCTCACCGCTCGGGGGCTCATCTGAGGTGATTCGATGAGTGATTCAAGCACAACCACGAGCGGACAAAGTCAAGAACGAGCGCCGAGAGAGGCGCTCGAAGCCGCAATCGCAGAGCACCCGGAGGAGGTCGTCGCGTTCGTCGAACGAGTCGGTCTCGTGAACGAACTCCTCGATACGACCCAACTGGCCACCGCCGCGATGGACGACGAGATGGTGACGAGGCTCGCCGGCACGTCTTCGCTCCTCCTCGAATCGGCCGATGGCTTGGCCACCCGCGAGACGGCTTCACTCGCATCGTCGGTGGGGGAGAACGCCGAGGATTTGGAGAGCGCACTCCAGACGCTCGTCCGACTCGAACAGACCGGCACGCTGGACGAACTCGCCCAGATTGCCGACGCAGTCACGCTGCTCACCGCCGCGTTAGACGACGAGATGGTGGCGACACTGGCCAAGACGGGTAGCTCGCTCGGCGAAGTCGCTGACACCGCGAGCGACCCGGACACGGTCCGTGCCGTCCAGACGATGCTGCGCGGGATGGGTGACGCCGGACGCGAACCGCCGAAGCAAATCGGAACCCTCGGAATGGTTCGCTCACTGCGCGACCCAGACGTCCAGCGCGGGATGCACTTCCTCCTCGCGCTCGCCCGGGGTATCGGCAGCGACCTCGACGACCACGACGAAGCGCGTGCATAGTGCCCGCGCTCTCGTGGCGGTGTTCAGTTATCCGAGGAAATCGACCTCGGTGCGCTTTTCTGCTCGTTCGGCTTCGATGTGGTCACGGAAGGCGTCGACAGGCACGTCGTTCTTCTCGCGCTCCTGGCGGTCGCGGACCGACACCGTCCCCGATTCCGCCTCGTCGTCGCCGACGATGAGCATGTAGGGGACGCGGTCTTCGTGCGCCTCGGCAATCTTCCGACCAATCGTCCAATCGCGGGCTTCGACCTCGACGCGGAAGTCAGACAGTTTCTCGGCGACCTCGTGTGCGTACTCGTGGTGTGCCTTCGATATCGGCAAGACACGAACTTGCTCGGGGGCGAGCCACAGCGGGAAGTTGCCCTTGAAGTGCTCGATGAGGACGCCCATGAAGCGCTCGAAGCTTCCGAGTAACGCGCGATGGATAGCCACTGGCCGGTGTTCTTCGTTGTCCTTCCCGACGTAGACGAGGTCCAGTCGTCGCGGGATGTTGAAGTCGACTTGAACCGTTCCAATCGTCCACTCGCGACCGAGGGCGTCGCGCACGTCGAGACCTATCTTCGGTCCGTAGAAGGCGGCCTCTCCCTCCTCAACATCGTATTCGATGCCCTCGTGTTCGAGGGCGTTTCGAAGCGAACTCGTCGCCGTCTCCCAGATTTCGTCGCTGCCAATCGCGTCGTCGCCTCTCGTCTCCAGTTTGTAGAGCACTTCGAGGTCGAACTGTTCGTATATCTCTTCGATGACCCGGACCGTCTGGCGAATCTCGTCTTCGATTTGGTCTGGTCGCACGAACGCGTGGCCGTCGTCCTGCGTCAGCCCCCGAACCCGAAGCAACCCGGACAGCTCCCCGGACTGCTCGTTTCGGTAGACCGTCCCGAACTCGGAGTATTTGAGCGGAAGGTCACGATAGGAGTGACGTTCGTTCCCGTATATGTGGGCGTGGTTCGCACAGTTCATCGGCTTCAAGCCGTACTCGGCGTCGTCTTGCTCCCACGCGAACATCTCGCCTTCCTCTTTGAACGCGTCGTAGTGGCCCGTCGGCTTCCACAACTCGGCTTTGTTGAGTTCGGGCGTCCACACTTCCTGATACCCGAGTTCTTCGTTCTTCTCTCGGATGTACGCCTCCAGTTCGCGGCGAATCGTCATCCCGTTGGGGTGGTAGTGGACACACCCCGGCGAGTAGTCGCGGACCGAAAAGAGGTCCATCTCGCGGCCGATTTTCCGGTGGTCGCGCTCTTCGGCCTCCCGGCGGCGTTCGAGGAAACGCTCCAGTTCGGACTCGGACTCGAACGCCGTGCCATACACGCGGGTGAGTTGTTCGTTCTCCTCGTCGCCACGCCAGTACGCAGCCGAAATATCGAGCAACGCGAACGCACCAATCTCCCCCGTCGATTCGACGTGGGGTCCCTGACAGAGGTCGTCCCAGTCGTCCTGCCGGTAGAACGAAACCGGGTCCTCGCCTGCGGCTTCGTTCTGGAGAATCTCGCGCTTGAACCGATTCTCCTCGTAGCGGTCGAGCGCCTCTGCTCGGTCGACGAGCACGCGCTCCATCTCGTAGTCGGCCGCGACGATATCGGCCATCTCGGCTTCGATGTCGTCGAGGTCGTCGCGGTCTATCTCGACGCCGTAGATATCGTAATAGAACCCGTCGTCCGTCGGGGGGCCGATTGCGAGCTTTGCATCCGGATACAGTCGCTGGAGCGCCTGTCCGAAGACGTGGGCCGCGGTGTGTCGCAGACAATCGAGATACTCGTCGCTGGCGGCGGTGACGATTTCGACCCTCGCGTCCGAGTAGAGCGGCGTCGCCTTGTCGACGAGGTCACCGTCGACGACACCTGCGACGGTGTCTTGACCGAGACCGGGACCGATTTCGAAGGCGACGTCCTCGACAGTCGCGCCTGCGTCGACTTCGAGTTCAGAACCGTCTGGAAGCGTTACCACTATCTGTCCGTGTTCTTGCGTAGACATGGTCGAGAATCGAGGATGGAAGTGGCTAGGTGTGCGGGCTTAAACCCGGCGTGTAAAGCAGCCACCAACCATCATTGCAATTTCACTTTGCGGTCGAGGAGTATAAGCGTGTCTCAGAAGGGTCCCGAGAGCGCACCGAGCGTCGTCAGTCGGCGGCTTCAGTCGGCGGCTTCAGTCTCGGTTTCCGCCTCGGCGTCGCACACCTCGAGGTACTCGCAGGCGTCACTCTCCGGGTCGAAGCAGTCTGGACACTCCGATTTCCGGTCGATGATGGTGTCGAGTCGACCCGCAATCATGTCGTCGATGACCGGTTCCAGTTCGCGGGCTTCCGCGCGGAAGTCCTCGACGTCGAGGACGTTCGAGAGGAACCGCTCGATGATACAGTACGTCTGGAGCGCGTCGCGCGCCTGGACGATTCCCTCGTCGGTCAGCGAGACGCCTTTGTACTTCTCGTGCTCCGCGAGGCCGCGGGATTCGAGTTTGCCAATCATCTCGTTGGCACTCGCCGGGCTCACGTCCATCTTGTCTGCGAGCGTCCCCGTCGCCGCAGGACCGTTTTCTATCTGCTGCAACAGGTAAATCGCTTTGACGTATTGGTCTGCCGTGTTCATTGTTTCACTCGCGCCCTTCCATGATTCGCGTCACCTCTTCGACGCCATCGGCCTCTTCCTCCCGAAGTTCTCTGAGCGTCGTGAGGAGTTCTTCGCGGTCGATGGTAAACTGTGCATCACTCGCCTCGATGGCCTCGATAACGTCGTCGTAGAACTTGTACGCCGTCTCCTCGTTGCAGAGTTGGTCGTAGAGGACACCGTCGAAGTCTTCGGGCTTCGTCTGCCCGTACTGTGCTTCGACGAGCGCCTCAATCTCTTCGAAGGGGACGCTGTCCACGTCGAGTCGGTCGATGACCGCTTCGAGACGTTCTCGGTGTTCGTTCGACTCCTCGGCAGCGTGCGAAAGCAGGTCTCGAATCTCCTCGTCGAGCGAGTCGTCGCCCATCTCCTCGTGGTGGTGGTAGGCGCGAGCCTCCACGACCTCTTCGAGGACGATACCAATCTGGAGCAACCGCGCGAGTTGGTGGTCCGAGGTTACTTGGTAGCCCACACTCACGCGAGACACCCCTGATTCGAGCGCGATACCTCGTTCATGTCTCTGCATCTGTGGGGGATTGACTTAACTCCTCCACGTTCTGTGCTGCACTGACCGACGCTGTCGGCCACAAAAGAAAGCGGAAGTCGATGGTGAGGTGCGCTTACTGCAAGCGCGCGGCGATGAGTTCTTCGAGGTCGTCGCGGAACTCGTCGACTTCGATTTCGTCGAGGACGGGGACGAAGAAGCCTTCGACGAGCATGTTGCGAGCCTGCAGTTCGGGGATGGACCGAGAGACCATGTAGAAGAGGTCCTCTTTGTCCACCTGTCCGACCGTCGCGGCGTGCGACGCTTCGGTGTCGTGGTTGTGGATGATGAGCTTCGGCGACGCGTCTGCCTCGGACTCGTCCGAGAGCATCAGCGTGTTCTCACGCTGGTAGGAGTTCGTACTCCACGCGTCGCGGCCGACGTCCTGTACACCCTCGTAGACCGAACGGGCCTCGTCGTCGAGGACGCCGCGAGTCACGAGGTCTGCGGTCGTGTTCTCGGCCTGGTGCCAGACGCGAGCGTTCACGTCGAAGTGCTGGTCCTCGTGGCCGAAGAACGCGCCGACGATTTTCGTCTCGGAGGCGTCACCGTTGAGTTCGGTCTCGATGTCGCTGCGGGTGAGTCGAGAGCCGAGGTTGCCTTCGATCCAGTTGATGGTGGCGTAGGTGTCCGCGTCACCGCGCTTGAGCGTGTACGTGTAGGTCTCCTCGTCGAGGTTCTGGAGCGACCCGTACTGGACGTAGGAGTTCTCGCCCGCGGCGATTTCCACGAGGTTCGAGAAGTATCGGTCCTCGTCGGCGTCCTCACCGGAGGCGATACTTTCGAGGATGGTAACCGACGACGACTCCTCGGTCACGACGAGCGTGTGGCTGAAGAGCGACCGAGAGTTCATCTCGGCGCGAACCTTCACGTCCTGTGCCTCGACGCCCTCGGGGACGTAGACGAACGTGCCCGTCGTGAAGAGGGCGGCCGACAGCGCCGTCAGGTAGTTCTCTTCGAGGTCGATGACGGAGCCGAATCGCTCCTCGATGAGGTCGCCGTGTTCGTCGAGCGCCTCCGTGAACGGAAGGACGACGACGTCGTCGGGTGCCTCACGAACGGTCTCGTCGGACTGGTTCAGCGGGTCGACGAGCGACTCGAAGTCGAGGGCTTCGAGGTTCGTCCAGCGACGGCCGGGCGTCTGGATGACGTCCGGCAGGTCGAGTTCGTCGAGCGCGGCGAGGGCTTCGAGGCGGGCCTCGAGGAGCCACTCCGGCTCGTCCCGTGCGTCCGAAATCTCTCGTACTGTCTCTTCAGACAGGTTTGCGGGAAGTTGCGCACTCATTGGTTATCCGAGGCTACCCTCCATCTCGAGTTCGACCAGTCGGTTGAGTTCGACTGCGTACTCGATGGGCAGTTCCTCCGTGATGGGTTCGATGAACCCGGAGACGATCATCTGCTTCGCGTCGTCGTCGTCGAGACCGCGCGACTGGAGGTAGAACACGTCCTCGTCGCCGATCTTCCCGACGGTCGCCTCGTGAGCGACGTCCACCGTGGACTCGTTGATTTCCATGTACGGCATCGTGTCCGAGGTGGACTCGTTGTCGAACATCAGCGCGTCACACTCGACCGAGGTCGAGGAGTTCTTCGCGCCGTTGGCGATGTGGACGAGACCGCGGTAGTTGGTGCGGCCGCCGTCCTTCGAGATGGACTTCGACTCGATGGTCGACTTCGTCTCGGGGGCGTTGTGGTAGACCTTCGCACCGGTGTCGATATTCTGACCCTCGCCCGCGAAGGCGATGGTGATGTGATTGTCGGAGGCACCGCGACCCTTCAGGATGGACGCGGGGTACAGCATGGTGGCCTTCGAGCCCATCGAGCCCGAAATCCACTCCATACGACCGCCCTTCTCGACGATGGCGCGCTTGGTGTTGAGGTTGTACGTGTTCTTCGACCAGTTCTGGACGGTCGAGTACTGGACGTGAGCGTCCTCGCCGACGAACACTTCGACGCCGCCGGAGTGAAGGTTGAACGCGGAGTACTTGGGTGCGGAACAACCCTCGATGTAGTGGACTTCGGAGCCCTTCTCCGCCACGATGAGGGTGTGCTCGAACTGGCCCATCCCTTCGGAGTTCATGCGGAAGTACGCCTGCACCGGCATGTCGACGGTGGTGTCCTCGGGGACGTAGACGAACGACCCGCCGGACCAGATGGCACCGTGGAGTGCGGCGAACTTGTTGTCGCTCGGAGGGACGCACTTCGTCATGAAGTACTCCTTGACGATGTCTTCGTGCTCCTGGACCGCCTGGTCCATGTTCATGAAGACGACGCCTTTCTCCTCCCAGCGCTCCTGCATGTTCTGGTAGACGACTTCGGACTCGTACTGAGCGCCGACACCAGAGAGGGCGTTCTTCTCTGCTTCCGGGATGCCGAGTTTGTCGAAGGTGTCCTTGATGTCGTCCGGCAGGTCGCGCCAGTCGTCGACACCGCCGCGCACTTCCACGTCGGGGCGGATGTACGGGACGATCTGGTCGACGTCGACCTCGGAGAGGTCGGGCTGGCCGGGCCAGTCGGTCGGCATCGGCATCTTCTGGAACTGCTTGAGGGCGCGGAGACGCCGCTCGAGCATCCACTCGGGTTCGTCTTTGTCTTCGGAGATGACCCGGATGGTCTCTTCTGTGAGACCCTTTTCGGCCGCGAACGCGGCCTTCTGCTCCTTCTTGAACTCGAAGCGAGCTTCGGTGTCAGTCTCTTTGAGGTGGTCTTGTTCGGAACTCATGGTGTGTATGGTTTACGCGGTCTCGTAGACTTCCTCACGGACCCAGTCGTAGCCCTTGTCTTCGAGTTCGGACGCGAGGCCCGCGTCGCCGCTCTTGACGACCTTGCCGTCCAGCATGATGTGGACGTGGTCGGGCTCGACGTACTCGAGGATACGCTGGTAGTGAGTGATTTGGAGGATACCGGTGCCCTGCTCGTCGCGGAGGGCATTGATCCCCTTCGATACGTCCTGCAGACGGTCGATGTCGAGACCGGAGTCGATCTCGTCGAGAACGGCAATCGAAGGCTCGAGAATGGCGGCCTGAAGCACTTCGTTCTGCTTCTTCTCACCGCCGGAGAAGCCGGCGTTGAGGTACCGCTGCATGAACTTCTCGTCCATGTCGAGAAGCTCCATCTTCTCTTTGAGGAGCTTCTGGAACTCGGCGACACCAATCTCGCCTTCGTCGACGTTGCCCTCCATCGGGGAGGTGTCGTAGCCGACGTCTTCGTCTTCTTCTTCCTCGTCCTCGCCGAAGAGGAGTTCCTCGCGCTCGTCGATTTTCGCGTTGAGCGCGGTTCGGAGGAAGTTCGTCATCGTGACGCCTTCGATTTCCGCGGGGTACTGGAAGCCGAGGAAGATACCGAGCGCGGCGCGCTCGTTCGGCTCCAGTTCCAGAAGATTCCACGTGCGGGCGTCTTCAGGAATTTCGATGTCGCCGAAGTCGTCTTCCTCCAGGTGGAGGAGGATTTCGCCTTCGGTGACCTCGTAGGCCGGATGTCCGGCGATTACTTTGGAGGTTGTCGACTTTCCGGACCCGTTGGGACCCATAAGCGCGTGGATCTCACCGGAACGAACTTCAAGGTCGACGCCTCGCAGAATCTGCTCACCATCGTCCTCCGCGACACGTGCGTGGAGGTTTTTGATCTCGAGAGTTGCCATCGTTGGTTCGTTGCCTCGTATTGAAAGCGTAGGGAGTATCGGCCATAATGCTTGCGCATTTACCCCCGCCACCTTTTGTAGATAGAAAATTTGTTTTCAAAAGGAGAAAGAAGAATAGGGGTTTTGAGACGTGTGTCCGGGTTTCGGTGAACCGAAGGATACCACGCTATCTGTCCAAATGTAATCGAATTCGGTTACTTAGCGCGTGATACCGGTGATTAGACGAAGCTTCCGAGCCCAGTCTGTTCTTGGCCGCTCTTGACCTCGTCCCACGACATCCCGAGCGCCTCGATGATACGCGAGATTGGCCCTTCGAGCGTCTTGTCGAGCATGGTGTCCCAGTCGACTTCGAACTCGTCGGGAATCTGGTCTGCGTACTCGAAACAGATGACGTCTGGGTCGCGTTTGAACGCCCGGTAGCGGTCGTCTCGCTGCGGGTCGAAGCCCTCTTCGTCCTCCATTTTCCGGAACCACGACGGGTGAACTTTCTTGAGATAGAGACGCTTCGGTTTCGAACCCCGGCCGAAGTTGGTACCGAGGAAGGCGTTCGCGTACTGCGCCCCGCGCACGTGCGCGGTGGGAGTCTCGTATGCCGTGAGTTTCTTCCCGATTCCGCCGGGGATACCGACCTCCTCCAGCGGGAGGTTCCCGGCTTGGAAGTCCGTGATGATATCGTAGAGGTAGTCTTTGATGACCTCGGTGTCCTCACCGTGGACAATCATGTCGATGACCTCCTTCTGAACTTCCTTCGTAATCTGTGCGATGTCCGACCGCTTGTACTCGAAGCCCGTGATGTCGATGTCGTCGACGTCTTTGCCCTCTTTCCAGACGATGTGCCCAGCGTAGCGCTTTTTCTTGCCCGCCTGGAAGAACCGTCGGTAGAGCTTCTCGAACTCGATTTGGAAGCGGTGGTGGTGGGCGTCTAACTCCTCGAGGGCGAACTCGTCGTACGACCCGTTGATGTGTTCTTCTAACTCGTATCCTTTCTCGATGGTCGCGGCGAGGGACTCGAGTTCTGCTTCGGACATCTCCGGGTGGGCCTCGCGCATCTCGTCTGTCACTTCGATGTCGCCCTCGACATCTTCTGGCGAAATGTGTCCGACCTCCAACATGACGCTGTCGGTGTCTCCGTAGGCGACGTCGTAGCCCGCATCGTTCGCGGCGGACTCGGTGTGCTCGATGACGCTCCGTCCGGTCGCCGTCACCGCGGCACCCATCTCCTTATCGTACAGACGGAAGCGGTCCCACCCCAGAACACCGTAAAGTGACTGACCGACGAACTGGAACGTTCCGTTACGTCCGGCCAGAAGGGTGTGGTTGTCGGCGACAGTCACGCAGTACGCGCCGTCTTCGGCCTCACTCTGTCCGCCCGAACGGTGCATTCGGAAGCTGTTTTTCGCGTCTTCGGTGCAGTAGACGCGCCACGAACCACTGTCGTGGTTGTAGCTCGCGGTTTTCCCGAGGTGTGCACAGAGCCTGAGGACGTCGTCTCGAAGTCGCTCGCTAGACGTCGTGTAGCGCCAGCTGTTCACCTGCCTGTCACCGTCGCCAGCGACGAGTGTGTCCAAGAAGCGCTCTTTCTGCTCGTGGCTTGCGTCGAACACGAGGTCAGGAATCCGCTTTTCGAAGCTGTTGTCACCGCAGGTGGTCTCCAACCAGCGACCGAGTACTCTCGATGTGAACTGGAACCCCTTCCCGTCGACGTAGTAGTCGAACCCCATTCGGTCGAGGAGTTCACCGATAGCGGTGTGGTCGTCGTGTCCGCCGCCATCCGCGACGGCGTCCTGTGCGATGTTGACTGTCGTCGACGAACCGCGGAAGTTCTCGCCAAACGCCTTGTCCTCGGACGTGTACACCGACCCCTCCGTGATGTACCACGCGAGGAGTTCGAGGAAGTCGTCACCGTCGTAGAACCGCGGAACCCACTTTCGGCCGCGTTCGCTGTGGACGTAGAACTCCGAACAGACCTCGTCGAGATACGCCCTGTGTTCTTCGAACTCCTCGGCTGAGAACACGTATCCGGTGCCGGGTTCGCCCTGTTTCTGCATCTTGTCGGGGTACCACCCGAGTTCGGCCGCGAGGGTGTGGCCGTGGACCTCGTTTTTGGCCCATACCTCGTAGTCGCCGTCGAGAAGTTCGGTGAGGTCGACAGTCTCCAGGCTGGTTCCCGTGGGTCCCTCCCATCCGTGTGGGAGTTCGTAGTGCGACGACTCGTTTAGGTCTCCGGCCTCGACGAACTGGAAGTCGTCCCACGACGCGCCGTTTTTGTCGTCTTTTCTGACCAGCATCCGATGGTTTGGCGTGACGCTGAAGTCGATTTTGCTCGTCTCGATGTCGACCATCTCCCCGCGATAGTCGGGGTACTCGTGCGTCTCGACGACCGGTTTTACCTCCATCCGCATCGTCTCCGGGTCGAGCGAGTACACCTCGTCGCCGACATCGAGGTCACGGATGTTCCGGACTCCACTCGGAGTGAGCACGTCGGTATCCGACGAGAAGCAGTTCATGATGACCTTCACTGCGGCCTGCTGCCGGTCGAACTGCTCGTACTCGGACGTGCCGGGTTCGTGGTCGTTACGGAGACCCTTCTTCTCCTCGCGCTCTGCGAGGAGTTCGTCGACCATCTCCCGAATCATGCCGTCCGGTTCCTGCCGGAAGTGCGTCCCGTTGGGGGCGTGGAAGGTCTCCCCGTCGTAGGTCTCGGGGTCGACCTTCGTCTCCGGCGACGCGTTGACAGTCACCATACACATCGGGTACAGCGACTTCAGGTCCAGCACCGTCACGTTCTCTTTGACGCCCGTGATGGGGTCGAAGACGGCACCGCCCTCGTAGTCTTCCGACTCCTGTTTGCCCTTCGAGGGGAGGGCGAACTCGCCGTGAACCTTGTGGAGGACGTAGATGTCGACCGTGTCGCCGGGTGTCGGCGCGTCTTCCAGTTTACACCCGACGAAGGTTCGCACCTCGTCCCAAAAGGCGACGATGTCCTGTTTGCGGTCGATTTCGACACACAACTCGACGTCGCGAAGGTTGTACTCCAAGAGACGCTCCGGGTCCTGTTCCCAGAGGTCCCCGATGTCGCCGGAGTACCGTTCCTTGCCGACGTCGAGTTCGAGTTCGCCGACGGCGTCGAGTCGGTAGGATTCGAGTTCGGTGAACTGCGTTCGCTTGTACGCATACAGCAGGTCGAAGACGACGCGACCCTTGATGTCCGGGCCACCCCACCCGCTGCGCCAGACCTCACCGAGGCGAGACATGCGGTCCGGGTCGAGGTCGTAGTCACTCGTCGGGTTCCGCACGTCGAGTCGGTCGAGGAAATACGGTGCGTCGAAATCTTCAAAATTCCAACCAGTTAGAATGTCTGGGTCGGTTTCCTCGATGTACGTGAGGAACGCATCGAGCATCGCGTCCTCGTCGTCGAAGGTTCGGACCTCGACCTCAGAGTCGTCGTTGAGGAAGTCGTAGTTCGGCAGCGACTCGGGGCGCTTGCCGAGTCCCT
The DNA here is from genome assembly GCF_024730625.1 of Haloferax larsenii. Lineage (NCBI taxonomy): Archaea > Methanobacteriati > Methanobacteriota > Halobacteria > Halobacteriales > Haloferacaceae > Haloferax > Haloferax larsenii. The sequence continues at coordinate 1,702,544 of NZ_CP078063.1, read as the reverse complement.
CGTCGGCGACGGCGTGCCAGACGATGTACTCGTCGAGATAGGAGTCGTGACTGGTGAGACAGATAATCGGCTCTTCGCCGTCTTCGGGGAAGCCGTTGCGGTCGTTCACCTCGATGTCGAAGGTGTTCACCCGGAGGTTCGCTTCGACGTCTGCCGGTTCGACTTCCTGATGCGGAACCTGAATCGACCCGTCGTCGAGGCGGCGGTCGGGGACGCGGACGCCGCTTTTGATGTCCTTGTCGATGAGAAGGCGGTTCGGGAACAGAATGTCCGCCTCGTAGTGGTCGAACTCGTCGCGAATCTGTCCAACGTCGCGGGGGGTTCGCGTGTGAATCCTCGTCAGTTCCTCACCGCGGATACTCTCGTATCCATCCTCTGTTCGCGTGATGACGTCCTTGTCGAGGAGGTCGTCGTCGAGGCTCTCGGTCGGCGCGTAGAAGTACGGTTCGAACCCGAGGACGCGAATGTGCTCGGGCGTGTCGTCCTCCGCCGTCCGACCGAAGATGTGGATTACGGGGTACTCGTTTCGGCCGCTTCCCTCGATAGTGTAGTCTACCTGGGTGACAGCCAGCTCGACCGTCCCCTGGGGGTCGGGAAATCGTACCTCGTCCGTGTCGATGATGTCGGCGACGTACTGGTCGGCGTCGCCAGCGACAACTTCGGCGATAGCGGCTTCTCCGTCCGGCCGCGCGTCGCCGACGCTGTCGGCATCGTTCCCCCCGAATTCGGTCAGACCCGTCTGCGTCATGGCAATCGATTTGGCGGGCCCGATTAAAATCCCCGCGCTTCTGTGGACCCTAGCTTTCAGACTACTCTCTACTCGTTATTCAAATTACGGAAAGACATTTATATATGTGTGACATTCATTGACACGCGATATGACCGACCACGCAACTTCGGAACGGTGGGATGGCACGATCGACGGCACTGGACCCAGTGGTCCGACAGGAGCCGAGACGATCGAATCCTACGATATCGACGGAGGCGTGGTGTTCTACGATGCGGAGAACCCACTTGCTTGGGTCGAGGCCACCCGGTCGATGAGCCTCGACGACTGCGCCTGATTGGTACTCGAAACGGTCCCTTTTTCTCGGCACGGTATCTCGGTGAGAGCGTGACGGACGACGAGCGGCGCGATGAGGACGACGCTCCCCAAATCGACCCTATTGCTCGCTGGGGGGACCCGGAGGAGCGGTGGGGAGACCCTGAGAAACGCTGGGGAAATCCCGAAACCGACCTCCCGAACGTCCCGCGCGTCGACATCCCCGGCGAGGATGCGAATTCCGACGACGCCCCCGAGGTCACCGCCGACATCAACCCCGAGCAGTCGCGGCTGTTCTGGGCCAGCGTCATCCTCGCAAACGTGGGTGTCGCGGGTGTCACGGTCGGCCCGATGCTCATCTACTTCCGCGGTGAGACGCTCGTCGGCGGCGGTGCGACACTCCTCGGCGTGCTTGCGCTCACCCGTGTGTATTCTCTCTACCGAGAGTACCAGGCACACGACTGGTCGAGCGACGAGGACAGTGACGACGGCGAGGGCGACGACAGCGGCGAGAAAGGCGACGCCGACGCCCACGCCCACGCCGACGAGCGCAACCGCTAACAGTCGCCGACGCTTTCGACCGACCATGCGCACGGTCCGCGGGCCTGACGGCCGCACGTACTTGCTCGTCAAACGCTCCAGCGACGCCAGTCGCGTCCGCGACCCGAAGACCGGCGAGGAGCGCCACTTTCCGAACGCCGAACTCGAAGACGTGGGCGGCGAGTCACCACTCGAAACCGCCGCACGCGCCGTTCCCGAATCAGCCCGCCGAGTGCTCGTCGCCGTGCCGACCGAGCAGGCACTCGGACTCCTCGTCGAACTCGTCGAGCGCGGCCCCCTCTCTGTCGTCGAACTCATGGACGCCTACGACCTCTGCGAGAGCGACCTCCACGGCCTCCTGACGGAGTTCAAAATCGCGGGACTCATCGAAGAGACGCGCGTGTACGGCGAGCGTGGATACGAGGCGACGGCAGTCGCTCACGAGGGTGTCTCTCACCTTCGGCGCTGAAGGGACGGGAGTCCGGCCCTAAGACCACAGACGGCGACAGCGCGGTGTTAGTCGTCTGCCAGCGCGCTCTGGAGGTCCGGCGCGTCGGTTCGTTCGACCGACGACCGGTTGGTCGTCGGGTTCTTCTCGACGCGCACGAGGTCGTCCGCCGCGCCGACGAGTTCGTCGTCGTGGCTGACGATGAGAATCTGCTTGACGCCGCGGCGTTGCATCTCTTCGACGAGGTTCACGAGTCGGGAGACGTGACCGTCGTCGAGGAAGACGGTCGGTTCGTCGAGGATGAGCGGTGGGAGGGGTGCAGCCCCGTCGATACCCTCAGCGAGAAGTCGGTAGATAGCACACCGGAGGCTCAAGTTAAACAGGGCTCGCTCGCCACCCGATAGCTGCTCGGGTTGGAGCGCAGTCCCGTCTTTCTGGAACACTGTAAGCCCATATTCGCCGTCGAGGCGGATGCGCGAGTAGGCGTCGTTGCCGTAGACGAGGTCGAACGTCTCGTTGAGCATCCGTTCGAGAATCTCGACGTTCCGCTGGCGGAGTTCCGCCCGGAGGTCGCCGTAAGTCGATTCGAGGTCCGTCACCTCGTCGTGGAGCGACTGGAGGGCGTCGACGCGCTCGGCGAGTTCCTCGCGACGCTCTCGGAGTTCCGAGAGGCGTTCGAGGTCGGCTTTCACCCCGCCAATCTTGCTCTGGAGGTCGTCGCGCTTCTCGCGCAGGTCGGGAAGCACGTCAGATTCGACCTGCTCGATGTACGATTCGGCCTTCTGCTTGCGCGAGCGGGCGTCTTCGACCGCGTCTTCGTCGACCGCTTCGCGAAGGTCGGCACGGCGGTCGCGGCGGTCCTGCAGATGTTCACGGCGCTCGTCGTTGACCTCGGCGAGCGTCTCGCGCTTCTCTCGGAGTCGGTCCCGGTCGTCGATTGCCGCCTCGCGGTCGTCGAGCAGCGATTCGACTCGGTCGAGGTCGTCACGGCGGTCACTGAGTGCTTCGAGGTCGGATTCGAGCTCTGTGACCGTCTCTTTGACCGTCGCCGCGCGGTCGGCTTGCGTCGCGGCCGCCTCGCGTTTCTCCTCGGCGTCGGCTTCGAGTTCCGTCGCCTCCTCTCGCTTCGTTTCGGCCGCGTCGCGGCGTGATTCGACCGTCTCCTCGTGGTCGACGATTCGTTCTTCGGCGAGCGAGAGACGGTCTTCGAGAGATGCGGCGCGGCTCTCGGCGTCTTCCAGTTGTTTGGCCGCCTCGACTGCCGACCGGCAGGATTCGACCTTCGATTCGAGCGACTCGCATTTCGCTTCGAGTGACTCGACCGCCGCCTCCCGTTCGGCGATGGCATCGACGTGTGGCGACTCGTCGACCGGCTGCCCGCACTCGGGACACTTGCCAGCGTCGCGGAGTTCGCGGGCTTCCGCCAGTCGCTCGCGCGCGTTCTTCAATTCGGTCTCCGTCTCGGCGAGCGACTCGCGGGTCTCCGAGAGCGTGTCTCGACGCTCGGCGAGGAGGTCGGCCGCTTCCCCTCGTTCGACAGGCGCGTCTTCGAACCTTTCGTCGATGGACGCCAGCGACGACTCGATATCAGCCCGCGTCTCGCGAAGTTCGTCCAGGTCGGCCGCCGCGTCGCCCGCGGCCGCCTCGTCCTCGTCGGCGCTCTCGCGTTTCTCCTTCGCGCGCGATTCGAGGTCCTCGGCCCGCTCTTTGAGGCGGTCGGCCTGCGTCGTGAGCGCCTGGGCCTTGGTGCGCGCATCCGACAGTTCTTCGCGAATCTCGGCTTCACGGTCGTCGAGCGTCTCTCGCGCTGCTGCGAGCGCGTCGTCGCTGGCCTCGTCGAGGTCGGTTTTCGAGACGGCTGCCGCGATGCTATCGTCGAGTTCGTCGACGTTCTCGTCCAGTTCGCGGATTCTCTCTGTGAGTCGGTCGCGCGTCGTCTCGTCGTCTGCGATTTTCTCTTTGAGTTCGTCGATGGCAGATTCGACCTCGGCCAGTCGCTCGCGTTTCTCCTCGTGTTCGTCGAGTGTGGACTGGGCCGCTTCGAGTGTCTGCCGTGCCTTGTCGCGCTGGTCTTCGTAGCGCTCGATTTTCGACGTGACCTCTGAGAGTTCTGATTCGAGTGCGTTGAGCCTGCTGTGGAGGTTCTCGTCCTCCTTGGTCTCGATTTGCGACTCGACGTCTTCGAGGACACTGCGCTTGCTCGTCAGCACGTCCTGAACTCCCAACCGGGCGTCGCCTGCACGTTCGCGGTAGGTTTCGAGTTTGCCGAGTTGCAGCAGACCGTCTATCATGTCCTGCCGCTGGGAAGGCGTGGCGTTGATGAGCTTGTTGACCTCGCCCTGCTGGACGTACGCGCAGTTGACGAACGCCTCGTTGTCCATTCGCAGGAGCGACGCGACGGCCTTGCGAACGTTGCGCGCACCCTCGATAGTCTCGTCGGGGCCTTCGAGGACGCACTTGGCCGTCGTCGCGCGGTCTCCCGAGACACGAACCCGGCGGTCGATGCGGTACTGGCCGCCCGCGTGGACGAACTCCAGTGTTATCTCGGCGTCGTCTTCGCCGGTCGTCACCACGTCTTCGAGCGTCCCGTCGAGTGCCTTCGACCCGTAGAGCGCGAAGAAACACGCTTCGAGGAGGGACGATTTTCCGCTCCCGTTGACGCCGTGGATGACCGTGACGCCGTCTCGGAGGTCGAGTTCGGCGTCCTCGTAGGGCTTGAAGTTCCGGAGAGAAACGCGCGTGAATCTCATGCGAAATCACCCAGCGAGCTGTCTTGGGCGGCGTTCGGTTGTTCCGGTGGCGAGTCGTCTTCGGACTCCGTCTCGACTGTTTCGCCGTCAACTCCCTCGGGATTGTCCTCGTCTTCGACTACCTCGGGTTCGGTCTCACCTTCGACTGCCTCAGGTTCGCCCTCGTCCTCGACTGCCTCAGATTCGTCAGCACTGTCGTCGGCCTGACCGGAATCTCCCGCACCGCTCTCGCCGCCTCCATCGTCCGCGGCGACGAGCGCGTTCGGGTCGTCCGAAAGTAGGGTGGTGACGCGCTCGCGAACCTCGTCACGGACGTTCGAATCGGCCGTCTTGCTCGCCCGAACCGTCTCGTCGACGTCGAAGGCGGCGCTCGACAGCCCCATCTCGCGGATTCGGTCGTTGACCGCGTCGTCGGGGTCGGCGAAGGAGACGTCCGCGAGTTGCTCCGCTTCGGTGTCGACTTCGCGGCGGTCGGTCACGCGCGCAACGAGCGCCCCCTGCTCGACCGCGAACGTCTCGACCGCGGCGGGCGTCACTGACTCGCCGTCACCGGTCAGTTCGACGATAGCGACCGCGTCTTCGAGGTCGAACTCACGGACGCGCTGGCGGACGCGCTCGATTCCCTCACCCTCGGCGAGGTCGACCGTGATGAACGCGAACGGTCGGGTTTCGAGCGTCCGGTGGCGAATATCGACCGTGTCGTCCTCGAAGGTGACAAAGTTGTACCCGCGCGGGTCGCGCTCGCTCGCGCTGGCGCGCTCGGTCGAGCCGCAGTACGTGACCCACGTGTCGTCGACGGTCGTCACGTCCGCGACGTGGTTGTCGCCGAGGAGGACCGCGTCGAACTCGACGTTCGACTCTTCGAGGACCGTCTCGGTCTCCCAGTCTGCGTGTGCGAAGGGCGTGAAGAGTCCGTGCCCGACAAGAGTGGCGTGGGGCGCGTCGTGTGGCTCGAACTGGTAGTCCAGTTCGTCGCGTCGGGACCGCGGCACGTGGTCGAGTCCGTAGAAGGCCACGTCGCCGACGAGAGCCGGGTCGTCCCCCAGACGGGTCGCCAACCCGAGTCGCTCGAAGAGGTCGAGCCACTGGCCGCCGCGCGTGGATTCGTGGTTCCCGACGATAGCCAGAAACGGGATACCTGCGCCGTCAAGCCGACGCAGTGCAGAGAGCGTCCCGAGTAAGTCGGGGAGTTCGGGTCGTCGGTCGTGATAGAGGTCACCCGCGTGGACGACCGCATCGACGTCCTCGTCGATGGCGTCGCTCACCACCTGCTCGAACGCCGCGAGGAAGTCCTGCCGTCGGTCCGGCGAGTGGTACTGCTGATACCCGATGTGGGTGTCGCCGGTGTGTATCACCCGTGTCATCTATCCGCTGCTTCGCCGCCGCCGCTGAAAACGGTTGTGCGACCGGACTGAACGGGGCGTCTCTCGGAGACGGAGTTGGGACTGTCGAGAGACGAACGCAGCGAGTCGAGTGCATCGAGTAACGCTCGACCCTCGCGCGCAACGTCGTGGTCGCCCTGTCGCGCTGCGGCGCCGACAGCACGGCGAAGTCGCTCTTCACCGCCTTCGTCGAGAAAATCGGCCGCGCGTTCGAGCGTGGAAAACGCGTCTCGCGCGGCGGCAACGACGGCTTCGTGTTGGCGACGCCGAGAAGGAGCGTCGCTGTCGGCGAGTTCGCGGAGCGCGCGGCCGACAGTGGCGTGGTCAGTCATGGGCCGACGTGGGCCCGTCTTTTGATTTAAAGCTGCAGGGTGTAGAGCCGCTTGCGCGCGTCCGAGAACGAAAACCGGGAGTCGACAGCGCCTTCTTCTTCGAGGCGGGAAAGCGCGTACCGAACGGTACGTGGCGGCAACAGCGACTCCTCGGCGATTTCGCTCTGGGTGAGTGTGTCCTCGTAATCGAGGATTTTCGCGACCAATTTCGCGCTCGGAGGCATGTCACGAACCGTTTCCCAGCGGTCTTCTGAGTGAGGTTCGGATTGGCGTTCGACTGCTTCGGTGGTGCTCATCGTACCACACACGATGAAATGCTATTAGATAATATTTGCTATCCAGATTTATTACTGTAGGGAATTTGTATGACACGTGTCAGACTCGTTATCCCCCGTAAAGAAGGTCTACAGGCGGCGAAGCCCACACACACCCGAAGCCTCTTATGAGCCTGCGTCCTACCCCGGGTGATGACCGACACTGTGGACGACGTCGACCTTCCTTACGACAAGGACGCGGCGTCGCAGCAGGAGAAGATCACCGCCCTTCAAGAGCGGCTCGAGGTTCTCGAATCGCAAAACGAGGAGATGCGGGACAAACTTCTCGATGCGAACGCCGAGAATAACAAGTATCAACAGAAGCTCGAGCGTCTGACGCACGAGAATAAGAAGCTCAAGCAATCACCGCTCTTCGTTGCGACGGTACAGGAAATCACGGACGAGGGGGTCATCATCAAGCAGCACGGTAACAACCAAGAGGCCCTCACCGAAGTGACCGACGAGATGCGCGAGAAGCTCGAACCTGACGCGCGTGTCGCGGTGAACAACTCGCTTTCTATCGTCAAGCGACTCGACAAAGAGACCGACGTCCGGGCGCGTGTCATGCAAGTCGAACACAGCCCCGACGTGACCTACGAAGACATCGGCGGACTCGAAGACCAGATGGAAGAGGTCCGCGAGACGGTCGAGATGCCGCTCGACCGCCCCGAGATGTTCGAGAAGGTCGGTATCGACCCGCCGTCGGGCGTCCTCCTCTATGGGCCGCCGGGCACCGGGAAGACGATGCTCGCGAAGGCCGTCGCGAACCAGACCAACGCCTCGTTCATCAAGATGGCCGGGTCCGAACTGGTGCACAAGTTCATCGGTGAGGGCGCGAAGCTCGTTCGCGACCTGTTCGAAGTCGCTCGCGAGAACGAACCGGCAGTCATCTTCATCGACGAGATCGACGCCATCGCGTCGAAGCGGACCGACTCGAAGACCTCCGGCGACGCCGAGGTCCAGCGGACCATGATGCAACTCCTCGCGGAGATGGACGGGTTCGACGAACGCGGGAACATCCGCATCATCGCAGCGACCAACCGCTTCGACATGCTCGACCCCGCTATCCTCCGCCCCGGTCGGTTCGACCGCCTCATCGAGGTGCCCAAGCCGAACGAGGACGGCCGTGAGATAATCTTCCAGATTCACACCCGGAAGATGAACGTCTCCGACGACGTCGACTTCGTGGAACTCGCCGAGATGGCCGAGAACGCCTCCGGTGCCGACATCAAGGCCGTCTGTACGGAAGCCGGGATGTTCGCTATCCGCGACGACCGCACGGAAATCTACATGCAGGACTTCGTCTCTGCCTGGGAGAAGATTCAGAAGGAAGCAGACGACGGCGCAGAAATCTCGCGCGCGTTCGCGTAACCGGATTCTTCCCCTCGTCTCAATCGACTTTTCAGCCGGCTCGACACACTAAGCTCCGGCAGTGACCGACGAGCGGTGTGTCCGTCAGCGACGACTTACGGAAAATTCGAGGCGAAAGCCTCGCGCTTTAGCGCGGGGAGGGTGTCAAAGCGCCGTCACGACGATAAACGGGAGCACGAACAGGGCAACGAACATTCCGGCGAGGATGAGACCGTACCCGCCGAGCGTCGCTGCCGCGGTCAGCCACGCTTCACGACGACCGGGGAGTTCCATCGCAGACATGGTTGGGGTGTCGCAGTCGTCAATGATAAATCGTTGGTCTTCGTCGGCGCGGGCACCGTCGAGCACCGGAACTAGAAGCGGCGTCACGCCGCGTCCTGCTCGGGGACCGGAGCCATCAGATAGCCACCGAACCCGAGCGTCCAGAGGAGCGTCGGATACGCGACGTACCGTTCGACGCCACCCATCCCGAGGAACGCCAGTGGGTGTGGGATACCGAGCAGCCCCAACACGATGAGACTCCCAAGAAGCAGGAGGACGAATCCACCGATTGCGACAGAGAGATACTTGAACGGTGTCTCAATTACGCGGGACGCGACGACTGCCGACACCGCGCCGGAGAAGAACGTCAGCAGTGCGAACATCCCATGCATCGGGGCTTCGCTGCCGTCGAAGACACCGACGCCGAGGACACCGAGGCCGAGCAGTCCGAGGGCGATGGTAACCGCGCGGTCACGGAATGCCTGGTGTACAAAGTACGTCGCCGCGAGGGCGAGCACGCCCGAGACCATCATCGTCGTGTTGAAAATCGACGCGGACGGCTGGAGGATGACGCTGTTCGGTGGTCTCGTCGCTCCGAGGTCGCTAATCTCCTGTACACCGGCGTTGTACCCGGGATAGAACGCCTCGGCGGTGATGATTCCCATGAGGGCGACGAGTCCGAAGAGGAACAACAGCGCGCCAGCGAGGAACCGCTGGCGAGCAACGCCGTAGACGACTCGTGACTCCGATGCGTGCTGTGTCGCCTGTGTGTGTGGTCGTGTCGAGTTTGTCATGGGTATTCCCTCACTAGTACAGACGCGCGGCAGAGAGAACTTCGAACGCGATGGCTCTCAGTCGATGAGAACCGATTGGGGCCGCCGACCATCCGCCTCAACCCGAACAACTGAAATCGAATCGGTCGCACCCACTGGTATGGGCACGCCACTCGACTCCCGCGAGGCGCAAGCCGAGGAAGTCCTCGACAGATTGTACGAGGAGTACCCGGACACCACCATCTCGCTTTCCTACTCGAACCGGCTCGAACTCCTCATCGCAGTCATGCTCTCCGCGCAGTGTACCGACGAGCGCGTCAACAAGGTCACAGCGGAGTTGTTCGAGAAGTACGACGGTCCCCAAGAGTACGCCGACGCCGACCAAGACGAGTTGGCCGAGGACATCAACTCCATCACCTACTACAACAACAAGGCGAAGTACATCCGAAGCGCCTGCACCGACATCGTCGAGAAACACGACGGCGAGGTGCCGGATACGATGTCCGAACTGACCGACCTCGCCGGCGTCGGCCGTAAGACCGCGAACGTCGTCCTCCAGCACGGCCACGACATCGTCGAGGGAATCGTCGTCGACACCCACGTCCAGCGACTCTCGCGGCGACTCGGCCTCACCGAAGAGGAGTACCCCGAACGCATCGAAGAAGACCTCATGCCAGTCGTCCCCGAGTCGGACTGGCAGCAGTTCACCCACCTGTTCATCAGCCACGGGCGCGCCGTCTGTGACGCCCGCAACCCAGACTGCGACGACTGCGTTCTCGAAGACATCTGTCCGTCGTCAAAACTCGACCACAGCGTAGACCTCGCCAGCGCAGAACAGTGGTGACCTCGCGGGGAGTTTTCGGGTCAGACTAGGATATAGCCCGTCACGTACCGGTATACACCAAGTATCCACGCGAGGAACCAGAAGATAACGTAGCCGAAGACGCCGACTCTGAGACGCCCGCGCCACGCACCCATGTTCTCGTGGAGGTCGTCGAGAGCGATATCCTGGTCGGGGTCGCGATACAGGTCAGCTTTCCACTTTACTTGGAAGATACGGACGATACCCGTGAGCGCGAACACGAGCATCGCGTACGCCTGTAATCCGAGGATAGCGTGGAGAGCAGTGAGGCCGCTCAGTTGTTCGAACAGTCGGGGAAGCATCCACGTCACGACGGGGACGGTGTTCAGGATGAGTCCCGGGAAGATGATTTTCAGGTGGTAGACGAGCACGTCCCACGACACCGTCTCGGCGTCTATCATAATCCACGCACCGTAGAGGTAGAATGGAAGACTGGCCGTGACGGTGACCGCGGCGAGCGTCGCGAAGGTCGTCTCGTCTGCCATCGCCCGGCGTTAGAACCCGGTCGGCCTAAAGGAACCGATGCGGTGATTCCCATTCGAGCGCTAGACCAATTTTGGCAGTCGATTCGGGTAGACAGACGCCGGTGGCGACCCGCACGGGTCGGAACACGTTTAGGTTCGTGGGACTTACCCCGGGCAATGGCAGATTCGTCTTCCGCACCGGCTGAGGGACCCGAGTCGTCCGAGGCGGGTGTCGACGACACGGTGTCCGAGGACGAACTCGAAGCACTCCGCCGCGAGGTGGAGTCGAAGTACGACTTCGACAACTTCGGCCCGGCCGATATGGCCGAGATGTCCGTCGAAGAGTGGGAAGCCGCCTTCGACCCCGACTCGTGGATTGTCGGCGAGGAGTTACTCGACCGCGTCGAAGAAGAGCTTCGCTACCGCGTCGCGATTCGCGAGGTGTTCGCCGTCCTCGAACGCGTCACCGAAGACGGAGCGCCACGGATTCTCGCGTACTCCGACGAAGGGTACGCAGTCGTCTACCCGGACGGAAGCGTCGAAGGCGAGGGAACCGTCCTCCGTGACGTGAAACCGACGGTCGCGCTCTGTTCGATGGACGATTTCGAGGTCAACAGTGCGCCGGCGAACGTCACACTACCCGCCCCCGACGAAGTCGCACAGGGAACGGGCGACTTCGGGAACAAGATGCTCCAAATCGTCGCATTTGGACAGGTACTCGGCGGGCTCGCACTCATCGCGTCGTGGCCGTGGCTTCCGAGTCCGAAGACAATCGCCGCGCCGATTGCTGGCTTCGGCTTCCTACTCGTCGGCATCTTCCTCTTTGTCGTCGTCGCGAACGCGCGCTTGTCCGACCGATTCCGGGCCGAAGAGTACCGCGACCGTCTCCGCGTCATCGGGCTCGAAGAAGGAGAGCGCCCAGCGTTCCTTCCCGAATTCGACGACGCCGAAATAGAGCCGCTCGTCGAGTCGCCGACGAACGATACCCCTCATTCTGAGGGGCAGTAACCGCTCTTCTTTGCGTCCTCGAATCACCCTCCGTGACGGCATAGTCGGTGGGTTTAAGCGCGAGGCATCCTGACGAACGGCTGTATGAAAAGGCGGGAGTTTCTCCGAACGGCTGGCGGTGCCACAGCCGCCGCGACCGCTGCCGCCGGGACCGCTGCGGCTTCAGAGGAAGGCGGCGGCGGTGGTGCGCAGGTGCAACCCGACTTCGGTGGTTGGCTCGACGGTATCGAGGGAGGCTACGAAGACCTCCGCGGCCAAAGCGAAGTCACCATCGAGGTTGGTGCCTCCGGAAACGGTGGCGCACTTGCGTTCTCCCCGGCTGGCATCTGGATCGACCCCGGAACGACAGTGACGTGGGAATGGACCGGCGAGGGCGGTGGCCACAACGTCAAGATGGAAGAAGGCCCCGCGAGCCTCGACTCCGGCGCGGCAGTCGCTGAAGCCGGAACGACCTACGAGTACACCTTCGAAGAGGGTGACGCTGGCATCTCGAAGTACTTCTGTGCGCCACACAAAGCACTCAACATGAAGGGCGCAGTCGCCGTCGGCGGCGATGTCGCGACCGTCGAAGTCGGTGGCGGTGGCGGACGAAAGGAGCTTCACGAACTCGGTGTACCGATTCAGGCACACTGGGTCGGGTCGGCGACCATCCTCGGAATCATCGTCACGCTCGTCTACACGTTCTACATCCTGAAATACGGCGAGTCGCCCAACACGGGTAACACTGGAGGTGGCGAATAATGTCCTCGACAGGAAGCACGTACGGCGATATACACCGATACGAACCGGCACGCGAGAGCACTGCGGCGGCCATCGCAATCGTCCTCTTGACGATTATCGAGGTCGTGTTCGTCTTCCTCTTCACCTACGGATTCGTCTCCGGGTGGGGCCTGACGGACACGGGTAACATGTTCCTCGGTGGTATCCTCGCCGTCATCTTCGTGGACCTCGCGTTCATCCTCGCACTGTACCGCAAGGAGTTCCTCCCAGACGTCATGATCGTCAAGAAGCGGCGTCGCAAATGGGAAGACCTCTACGTCCGCGAGGAGGACGTCGACGGGAACACGCTCGGTGACGGCGCGTGGGAACAGGTCAAGCGCGCGGTGTACCCCTACTACAAGCGATAAACCATGAGTCTCGAACGCAAAGACGACCACGACCACAAGGCCTGGATGAAGAAGAAGGACCTCACACCGATCGAGGCCACCTTCCTCACCACGCTCATCTGGCTCGACAAGCGACTTCGCATCGTCGACTACCTCGAGCTGCTGGAGACGCTCTACTACAGAGTCAACCTCCAGATGCCCAAGAGCCACACTGAGCAGTACAACTTGGACAACAAGTTCTGGTACTGGTACCCGCTGTACACGCTCGGGCTCTTCTCGACGCTCGCGTACGTCGTCGCAGCCATCAGTGGTGCACTCCTCGGGTTCTACTACTCCCCGGCGACATCGGGTGACCCGACGACGGCCTACAACAGTATCGAATTCATCATGCGCGACCTCCAGTTCGGCTTCATGCTCCGGTCCGTCCACCGGTGGGCGGCACAAGTCATGGTCGCCGCAGTGTTCCTGCACATGCTCCGTGTGTACTTCACGGGCGCGTACAAGGAACCGCGCGAACTGAACTGGCTGCTCGGCATCGTCCTGATCAGTCTGACCATGGTGTTCGGGTACACCGGGTACCTCCTGCCGTGGGACCAGCTGGCCTTCTGGGCCGGTCAGATTGGCGTCGAAATGTCGCTGTCCGTTCCGCTCGCCGGTGAGTGGGTCGCACAGCTCCTGTTCGGCGGCTTCACGCTGAGTCAGGCGACGCTCCAGCGTATGTACATCCTACACGTCTTCCTGCTCCCCTTCGTCGTGACGACGCTCATCGCGATCCACATCGGCATCGTGTGGGTGCAGGGCATCGCGGAGCCGCACTAAGGTGATAGAAATGAGCGACAACGAATCCCAACCCAAGGAAGTTCGAACGGACGGCGGGGGCATCGTCGCCCCGGACAACGAGACGCCCACGTGGAGCGAGCGCAAGGCTCGAAAGACCGGGCTGTCCCGACTGACGTACGAGTACTTCGAGCGCTCCCGGCGTGAAGATCAGGACCTCCGCACGGAGTCCGACTACGTCGAGCGCGACGTGCTCGCGTTCCCGACGTGGCCCCACGAGACGGTTCGGAACCTCTCGATTGCGTCGTTCTTCGTCGGAATGATTCTGTTCCTCGCGGCGACGATGCCACCACACATCGGCGCGCCCGCGAACCCGAGTCAGACGCCAGCGATTATCCTGCCCGACTGGTACCTCTACTGGTCGTTCGGGCTGCTCAAGCTCAACCCGCTGAACCCCGAACTCGCCATCCTCGGCGGGCAGAAAATCATGGCCGACCGTACCTACGGCGTTCTCGCGAACGGCGTCGTCGTCGGCTTCATCGCCATCGTTCCCTTCCTCAACAAGGGGAGCGCGCGGCGTCCCGTCGAAGAACCGCTCTGGGCGGCAATCGGCATCTCGGGCGTGGTCTTCGCGATGACCATCTCGCTGTTGGCAGTCAAGAACCTCATGCCGATGAACGTCGACCTGCTGTTCGACCTGACGTTCCTGCTCCCCATCGTCTTCGGGACCATCACCTACGCGGTGCTCAAGACGATGCGTGAGGGCTACATGTTCGACCTCAACCGCCGCTACTACCGGCTTCGTCCGCCGAAATAGAGCGGAACCACTACCAACTATCCCTTCGTAGAGTCACCAATGACAGATAGCGACGCGACCAGTCGAACCGAGGCCACGGACGGCGGTGCGTCCCGTCGTGGTCGCCGCGATATCGTCGTTCCGATGCGGCTCTACAAGACGATAACCGTCTTCTCGACGCTCATCGCCGTCGTCGCCGTCGTCCTCGGATTCGTCTTTCTCGACGCAGCGACGCTGCAAGTGAGCGCGCTGCGGTCGCTCACGGCGAGTCTGTTTCAGGCCGTAGGTGTCGGCGTTGCGGACGGAATCCTGAGTACGGTCTTCGCCGTCATCGGACTGACGAGTATCGCGTTCGGGGCGGTAGTGTACACACTCGGGACTCGGTTCCGTGCTCGTGGAATGGGAAAGTCTCAAGAGGACTCCGGCGAAGGTTCGAACAATGGCTGACGAATTCATCAAAGGGCTTGGTATCCTGACCGGGGCCGGTCTCGCGTGGATGGTGCTTGCGTCGTGGTACCGGACGAGCAGTTTCGAGAGCACGGAGCAGCTCATCGAGCCGCTTCAGTCCGGGGCGACAGAGGGAATCTTCAACCTCATCGGCATCACCCTGATGGACGCGTTCCTCTGGTTCGCGCTGCTCGGGACGCTCACGTTCTGGGTCCTCATCCCGGCCGGTCGCCAGGTGATGGACGCCCTCGAAGAGCGGAAGAACGCACAGTAAGAACCACGCGGTCTTTTTCGTCTTTCTTCTCTCGGTGTATAAGAACCCCCTCAAGATAGCGGCTGCTTTCGCGTCGGTGAACCGCGACTGATTGGAAAAACTCTAATGAGTCTCGCTCTGAGAATCCTGTATGCAACCACTACAGTTCCTCGTCCCGCTCGACCAGTTGGCGGCGGTCGAACCGGTTGTGCCTCACATCGCGCTCGCGCTCGTGGTGGCAAACCTAGCGACCCGTTTCCTCGGACACAAGGCACACGTTCGACAAGCGGAGGAAGGTGGCGAAGAGGCGCTCTCGCGGTTCCTGCCGCACACGCTGACGAGCGGCGCGCTCGTCGTCACGTCGTTTCTCTTCTTGCTCCTCGAACCGCACGGCGGGATGGTGCTGACCGTCCTCGTCCTCGGGATGTTCCTCACCGACTTCTTCGAGTTCGAAGCCCGCAAGGTCGAAGCGCGGAACGGTCGTCCGCTCGACCGACCGAACGGCGGCCTCACGGCGTCGGCAATCGTGCTTCTGTACGCCGCGTACCAGAGCCTCTTCTTCCTCATCGCCGACGTCTGGAACGCCGTCATCTGAGCCCCGCGTCGGTCGTTTTCTCTTCGAAGTCCGCAGCGGCGAGTGTGCGGTAGCTGCCGATAGCGTGCTGTAGCGTAGTGTGCTGGTAAGAGTAGCGTGCCGGTAAGAGTAGCGTACCAGTAGAGACTCGAATACGCAGGCGAGCGCGGCGCGTGCGGCGAACGCCTCGAAGCGCCTCAGTTAGCCGACGAGGAGCGACGCCGTTTCGACGACTTCGACGACGACTGATTCGTGCGGGGCGACGGGACGGGCGACCGTGTCGTCGACGACGAGCGAGACGGGGGCGTCGTCGCGTTCGACCGAGAGGCGAAGCGGCGGGTCGAACACCCACGAGTCGGTCCGGGTCGCGTAGGGCGACACAGGCACGACGCTGAGCCCCGCGCCGACGCCGACGACGGACCCACCCGCAGCACGGGCGTAGCCGCTACTCCCGAGAGGCGAGGCGACCACGACGCCGTCGGCGCGGAACTCGTCGGCGACTCGCCACTCGCCTGATACCGCAGTCGCGTCGGCCGCCACGTCGCGGTCGTTCTCGTCGTGGTCGTTCTCGTCGTGGTCGTTCAGGACTGCCTCACCCCGTCGTCGGTGGGCAACCGCGTACTCAGAGATTCGCGCCGGTTCGCTGGTGACGAGCATGACGTCGAACAGCGCTCGACCGACGTGGTCGCCGCCAACACCGACAGAGAGTATCGGGTGGTCGACCGCTCGAATGTCTCCTGCGAGAAGCGAGTCCACGGTGTCGCCGAGGACGCGACGCGGGACCGACCACGGCGTGCCGCAATCGACCGGAAGCACCGGGGCGGACGAGTCCAGTGCGGCGTCGACGACCGCTTCCTCGCCGACCGCGACGACGATATCGCTACTCGTCGCTTCGTCGGGGTCGACCACCGTCGCACCAGTGGCTCGAATCGCCCCGACGACCGACTCGTCACCGGTAACGGCGAGTCTCATCGCCGCCCTCCTGCGGCACGGCCCTTGCGCATCGTCACGTGCTACGCCGCCCCGAATAAAAGCCCTCGTGGTTCGAACCGAACGGCGCGAGGGAGCACAGTCGCGGTCGTTAGAACGGCCAGTCGCCGGTGACCTTCATCCCCTCGGCTTGGTCTTCGTCTTCCAGCGCCGCGGCGATGTCGTCGGGGTCGGCGTGGGGAGTCTCGCGGTCCTCGCGTGCGAGTTCGACGGTGAGTTCGGTGAGGAGAATCGCCTGCTCGCGGAGCGTCCGCGATTCGAGTTTTTCGATGGTGTCGGCGTGGGTGTGCCCCCAACCGCGTCCACGTCCCTCGCGCTCGCTGCCGACCATGAAGGCGGGAACGCCGTAGGCGACGAACGGCCAGTGGTCGCTGTGCGGGAGTTGCTCCGGAATCGTCGAGATGTCGTGGTCGAAGCGGTCTTCGACCGTCTGGACCGTCGCTTCGAGTTCGTCGAAGCCGTGGGTGTGGAGTTTGAGCGTCCGCCCGGCGACGACGCCGTCGTTGTTGACGATGGCTTTCACGTTTTCACGGTCGTCGCCCAGTCGCGTCGCCTCGTGTTCGGAGCCGACGAGACCGACTTCTTCGGAGCCGAAACAGACGAATCGGACGCGCGTTTCGAGTTCGTCCTCGCGGGTGGCAAGTGCACGCGCGAGTTCGACCACCATCGCGGTGCCAGCGCCGTTGTCCATCGCACCCTCCGCGATGTCGTGGGCGTCGAGGTGGCTCGTGACGAGTACTTCCTCGTCGGTGTCGGGACCGAGTTCCGCGTGGACGTTCCCGCTGTCGGTCGCTGGTGTCTCACAGGTCACTTCCACGGTAACTTCCTCGCCCTCGAACCGGCGACCGAGTCGCGCGCCGACTTCTTTGCTGACGCCGACGGCCGGGATGTCACCGATTGGTGCCTCCGCGGTCCCGACGCTTCCCGTCGGCGGGAGTTGACCGGGGACGTGGTTGGCGAAGACGAACGCCTCTGCACCGGCCTCGACCGCGTAGTAGTACTTCTCTCGGCGGTGGATGAAGCGGTCGTAGTGGTCGGGAACGGTCGAGGAGACGACGACGACCTTTCCCGAGAGGTCGCGGTCGAAGTCTTCTGGAAGTCCGTAGCCGAGGTCGACGAGTTCGCCCGTCGCGGTTTCGGAGGGGCTGCGCGGGAGCGCGATACACTCCTGTGTCGTGTTGTGTGCGAAGATGGCGCTGTCGCCGCGTTCCCAGCCCTGAATGTCGAACGAGTCGATGTGGGCGTTGCGCGCGCCGACAGATTCGAGGGCGTCGCGCGTCGCCTCCATCGCCTCGCGCTCGCCGGGCGACCCGGCCATCCGATTGCCGATGTCGACCAAGCGTTCGAGGTGCGTCCACCCGACGTCGCTCGTGAAGGTGTCTCCAATCCAGTTACTCATACGCGCAGGTCACGCGGTCGGGGGGTAATTTTTGCGATGGCGGCGCAGTCGGGTGGGTTTTCGGCGCGAGCGCCGGCCACCGCGCGTTAGAGCAGTGTGCTCGTTAGTATCCGCCGGTCGGCTGGACGTTTACAGAGTAACGGCAAGTTCAAGGGCCATCTATCACGTACAATAATCCATGAAAGACGTGCGAATCGCCGGTGTGGGATTGACCAAGTTCGGGAACCACCCCGAGCGGACCGGTCGAGACCTGTTTGCCGAGGCAGCGCTCGCCGCCCGGGACGAGTCCGGTGTCTCTCGTGACGACTACGACAGCATCTTCTACGGGAACTTCATGGGAGAACTGGCCGAGTCGCAGGGCCACCAAGGGCCTGTGATGGCCGAGGCCGCGGGGCTGGAGTGTCCCTCGACGCGATACGAACAAGCGTGTGCATCCGCCGGCGTCGCCTTCCGGCAGGCCGTCCAGACGATTCGAGGCGGTGGCGCAGACGTCATCCTCGCCGGTGGAATGGAACGGATGAACAACCTCGGGACTGCGAAGGTCACCCAATCGCTGGCCATCGCAGCCGACGAGTTGTTCGAAGTCCGCGCGGGTGTCACCTTCCCGGGTGCGTACGCGCTTATGGCCCGCGCCTACTTCGACGAGTTCGGCGGCGACAACGAGGACCTCGCCCACATCGCGGTGAAGAACCACGCTAACGCGATGAAAAACGAGTACGCGCAGTTCCACCGCGAAATCACGCTCGACGACGCCCTCGAAAGCCCCGTCGTCGCCGACCCGCTGCACCTCTACGACGCCTGTCCCATCACCGACGGGGCGAGCGCCATCGTCCTCGTCAGCGGCGAGTACGCCGACAAACACGGCATCGACGCGCCAGTCTCTGTCACCGGAACCGGACAGGGCGGCGACAAGGCCGCGCTTCAGGACCGCGAATACGTCGCACAGACGCCCGCCGCGACGAAGGCTGCTGAGATGGCCTACGCGGACGCCGGTATCTCGCCCGACGACGTCGACGTAGCGGAAGTCCACGACTGCTTCACCATCGCCGAAGTGCTGGCACTCGAATCGCTCGGCTTCTACGAACCCGGCGAGGGCATCGGTGCTGCCGCCCGCGGCGAGACGACCCGCGACGGCGACTTGCCCGTGAACCTCTCGGGCGGGCTGAAGGCGAAGGGCCACCCCGTCGGCGCGACGGGCACGGCACAACTCGTCGAGATGACGAAGCTCCTGCGCGGTGACCACGCCAACAGCGACGCCGTCCCGGATGCGGAAGTCGGCGTCACCCACAACGCGGGTGGGACCGTGTCCAGTGCGGTCGTCCACGTGCTGGAGGTGATGAACTGATGGCAGACACTGGCTACGACGAGTGGCTGGCCGCCATCGCGGAGGGAGACGGCTACTACCTCGCGTGCCCCGACGGACACGGGTCGCTCCCGCCTCGGCGCTCGTGTCCCAACTGCGGGTCGTCCGAACTCACCGAGGAACCGCTGTCGGAGACGGGCGAAATCGTCACCTACTCCGAGGTTCACGTCCCGGCGCCGACGTTTGCCGACGAGGCACCGTACGTGACCGCCATCGTGTCGTTCGGCCCCGTCCGACTCACGGGCGTGTTGCGCGACGCCGACCCATCGGCAGTCGACGTCGGCATGGAGGTCACGGCCGACGTGGGCGAAAACGCCACGTCGGGCGACAGACTGCTCGTGTTCCGACCGGCCGACAAGTAGGCCACCCGGTCACCCGGCCGCTCGTCTTAGAAACCGGCTTTTTTCGGCGCTCACTCGGTCGCGACGCTCCGTGATTCCGCTGCATCGCAGTTACTCAGCGTCGCGGTCAAACCCCGCATCGCGGTCCAGTGTCGTCTCACGGTCGAGTGCAGCGTCGTGTTCCTGTACAACGTCGCGTGGCGAGGGCCAGCCCAACAGACGAGACCCGGCAATCCACAGCCAAAAGCCGAGTGCGAGGAACCCGATGGCTCCGTAGAGGAGAATCGACACGAGGTCGAGGAGGGCGAGTTCCTCGAACACGGTCACACGAGCGCGTCGCGGACCGTGTCGACGAAAGCGGCCGGGAACTCCACGTGGGGCAGGAGCATCGCGTCGTCGAACACCACGAGCGTACAATCTGCCGCCTCTGCGAGCTCTCGACCCTGTTTCAACGGCGTGATGTCGCTCTCGCGGCCCCAGACGAGCGTCGTCGGCACGTCGAGGTCAGAGAGGGCCGCTTCGAGGTCTATCTCGGAGTTCAGATACCCGGAGATGAACGACGCCGGCGCGAACCGCGCGCCCTCCTGATGTGCGGTCCGCCACTCGTAGTCTTCCCACTCCTCGCTCACCTTCGAGGAGTCGTAGTAACCGTGGTCGTCGTTGAAGTACCGAATCGACGGCCGCGACGCGACGAGATTGAACGCCGCTTGGCCGACGACGGGTGCGCGGAAGAGTTCGCGGAGCCACTCTTTCGGTTCGGGACCGCCGCGCTCGGACGGACAGACGAGGACGAACCGAGAGACCGAAACGTCGTCGCGGGCGGCCGCCGCGACAGCGTAGGACGCGGTGAGCGACGACGCGAGGACGGCCGGGTTGTCGTACTCCGAAAGGAAGTCGCCGACGAAGTCCTCGTAGAGGGTCGCAGAGTAGTACAGCGCCGGGCGGTCCGAGAGGCCGAATCCGGGCAGGTCGGGTGCGACGACGTGGTAGTCCTCGGCGAGGTCGTCGAACACCTCCCGGAATTCGCCCGACGACGCGGCGGCGTTGACGCCGTGGAGGAGGACAAGCGTCGGGGCGTCCGTGTCGCCCGCCTCGACGTACGAGACGGACATCCCGCGCCAGCGGTAGGTTCCGTGGTCGCCAGAAAGCGGCGGTTCGAGGGGTCCGGCACGCTTCGAGAGAGCGGCGTTCGCGACAGCAGCGACACCGACACCGGCAGTGAGCGCACCGATAGCTCGTCGGAGTTTCATGTCATCCAGATAGTGCGCTGAGGCCTTAATTCGCCCGCCGGAATCGGGGTGGCCTCACAGAACGCCGGGCGGCCGCGTCAGTCGTCGCGGTCGCCGAGACAGTCACGGAGCGGTTCGAGAACCTCCTCGGTGACGGCGTACGGGTCTGTCTCCTTTTCGACCACAGCGGCCGCAAAGTCGTCGACGCCGCCCTGTGCGTCAAGTTCCCGTTCGAGCAGTTCACCCACGTCGCTTCGGAGCAGTTGGCGAATCTCCTCGGCGGCGCGCTGTCGGGCCTTTTCGTCCAACTCGCCAGAATCGGTCAGGTAGGTGTAGTGGTCGTCCAGCGTGTCCACGAGGGTTTCGATTCCCTCACCCTGCGTGGCGACTGTCTCGACGACCTGCGGCGTCCAACTCGGGGGCTCGCTGTCCGCGTCGGTCGCCTCGTCGGTCCCGTCTGTGTCAGTCTCCGAGCCGTGGTCGTCGTCGAACGCGTCGTGGCCGTGGTGGCCCGTATCGAGGTTCGCCCGCGGGTCGTCGCGGAGGTGAATCATCTCCTCTAGCTCGGCGACCGTGCGCGACGCGCCGGCCATGTCGGCTTTGTTGACGACGAACACGTCGCCGATTTCGAGGATGCCAGCCTTCAGCATCTGCACGTCGTCGCCGCTGCCGGGTTGGACGAGGACGACTACCGTGTCGGCCGTCTTCACGACGTCCACTTCGTTTTGGCCCGCGCCGACGGTCTCGATGATGATGCGGTCTTTGCCGAACGCGTCGAGCGCTTTGACGGCGTCAGACGTCGCAGTCGAGAGGCCGCCGAGTTGGCCGCGCGCGCTCATCGACCGGAAGAACACGTCCATGTCGCCGACGTTCGAAGCCATGCGAATGCGGTCGCCGAGGACCGCCCCGCCCGTGTAGGGCGAGGAGGGGTCCACGGCGATGACACCGACGGTCTCGCCTCGGTCGCGGTAGAACTTGGCGAGTTTGTCGACGAGGGTGGACTTGCCGGCACCGGGACTGCCGGTGACGCCGACCACCGAGGCGTGGCCCGTGTGTGAGTGGATGTCGGAGATGATGTCGCGGTAGCCGGGTGCACGCGACTCTATCTTCGTGATGACGCGCGCCAGCGCCCGGTGTTCGCCGTCGAGGAGTCGCTCGACGAGGTCGGATTCCGCCGCCTGATTCATCGTCACGTCCGCTCGGGTGCGTTTTCCTTCACGAAGTCGATGGTCTCCTGCATCGGCGTCCCGGGGCCGAAGATGGCGTCGACGCCCTCTTCGAGCAGTCCCGGTCGGTCTTCCTCGGGGATGATGCCGCCGACGATGACGAGCGTGTCGTCGAGTGCGCCGTACTCTTCGAGACCGGCCATCACCTTCGGGACGAGCGTGTTGTGCGCGCCCGAGAGGATAGAAATCCCGAGCACGTTGACGTCCTCTTGGACCGTCGCCTGAATAATCTCGTCTGGGGCACGGTGGAGGCCCGAGTAGATGACCTCGAATCCCGCGTCGCGGAAGGCGCGAGAGATTACGTGTGCTCCACGGTCGTGCCCGTCCAGTCCCACCTTCGCGATGAGACACCGGATAGTCTGTTGTTCCGAGTCCGCGCTCATGGACAGAGCTTCGGCGTGCCGTGGTTTGACTCTAACGGAAGATAAGGCAGTTTACCGTGCGACTGCTGACCACTATTGGTCGCGGACGACCACGGTACTGGCGACGATGTCACCGAGGCGCTGTCGTTTGTCGGTGCGAGCCATCGAAACAAAGCCAACGAGGTAATAGAGGATGGCGTCGACGACGCGGAGCACGTTTCTCACCAGCGACGATGTGAGGTCACAGGCGTCGCCGTCGACTGTCACGACTTTGATTTGGAACAGGCGCTTCCCGAGGGTCCGTCCATCCCACAGCCCTTCGAGCAAGAAGGAGTACACGAAAGCCACGACGAGGAACAAGAGGTCACCGTATGACCGAGACCCACCAGCCGCGTCGCCGAGTGGAACGCTCAGTGCGAACATGAACACCAGCACGATGAGCGTGTCAGTTATTCGTGCTCCGATTCTGGCACCGACGACGGCTGTGTCGTCACGGTCGGGCGTCCGGTCGTAGCCGCTCATGTATCAGGCGGTGAACCGTGGCCCGAAGTAAACGGTTTCGTCTACTCTCTGGATTGACATTCTCGAATCGGCGGTCCGAAAAGAGCCACCTCGAACGGTCCGGTTAGACGAACTCGTCGAGGAAGTCGGCGATTTGGGAGTACGCTTCGATGCGGTTTTCGAGCTTCGAGAAGCCGTGTCCCTCGTCGTCGAAGATGAGTTCGCGGACGTGGGCGTGCTCGCGTGCCTCCTCGACGAGTTGGTGTGCTTCGCTCACGGGCACGCGCGGGTCGTTCTCGCCGTGAAGGACGAACAGCGGCGCACGAATCTTCTCGATGTTGTTTATCGGCGAGATGGATTCGAGGAACTCGCGGTCGTCTTCGAGAGAGCCGTATTCGGCCTCGCGGAGTTCACGCCGCCAGTCGCCCGTGTTTTCGAGGAACGTGACGAAGTTGGCGATGCCGACGATGTCGATGCCGGCGGCCCACAGGTCGGGGTACTCGGTCATCGACGCGAGGACCATAAAGCCGCCGTAGGAGCCGCCCATGGCGACGATTTTGTCGGGGTCGACCGCCGGATGGTCGTGGAGCCACTCGACCGCCGCCTCGATGTCGGCGACGGAATCCATTCGCTTTTCCACGTCGTCGAGGTGGCCGTAGGCCTTGCCGTAGCCCGCAGAGCCGCGGACGTTCGGTTCGAAGTAGGCGTACCCCCGCGAGAGGAAGTACTGCTTGACCGCCGAAAAGGAGGGCCGGCGCTGCGATTCCGGACCGCCGTGAATGTCGACGATGACCGGTGTCTCGCCTTCTGGCGACTCCTCGGGCAGGGTGAAGAACGCCGGGATATCGCGGCCGTCGAAGGTCGGGTAGTGGACGAGTTCCGGCGGCACGAACGTATCTCTCGGGATGCCCGCCGTAGCTGCGCGCGTCCAGCGTTCCGCCTCGCCGGTCTTGAGGTCCACGACGTAGACGTTTGCCGTGTCCGCGCTCGCGGTGACGGTGACGGCAGCGCGGTCGCCGTCCGGCGAGAACGAGATTCCGCCAGCGACTCCCTTCGGGAGGTCCGGTTCGGGGTACACGTCGATTTCGTCCGGGGCGGTGAGTTCGCCGAACGTGAGTTCGGTGTAGCCTTCGACGTTGCGGGCGTAGACGATGCGCCGCGAGTCTTCGTCGATGCCGACGCCTTCGATTTCGTAGTCGCCGCCGGATTCGACGAGCGAGAACTCGCCCGAGTCGAGACTGTAGCGGACGAGTTCGAGCGTGTCGCTGGCGCGGTCCGACACCATGTAGACGTTCTCGCCGTCCGGCCCCCACGTGGCGCTCTGGAACCGAACGGTCCCCTGATGGGGCGTGATATGCGTCAGTTCGCCCGTCGCGAGGTCGAGGACGGAGACGTCTTGGTCGAAGTTCGAGTACGCTTCGGCGACGATGAGTTTCGAATCGTCGGGGGACCAGCCACCGAGCGTGAGCCACCCGTCACCTTCGTGAACGAGTCGAGCGTCGGCTTCCGTCGCGTCGCGGTCCTGTACGTACACGTCGAAGACCGAGTTGTCCCGACGGTTCGACGTGAAGGCGAACTGCTCGCCGTCGTGGCTCCACCCGCCCCAGCGGTGTTTGGCGTCGGGACTCTGTGTCAGGTCGTCGATGACGCCCGTATCGGGTTCGAGGCGGAACAACTGCTGGCGCTCGTTTCCGCCCTTGTCCATCCCGAAGATGACCTCGTGGTTCTCCGGCGACCACGACGCGAACGTGACGCGCTCCTCGTAGAAGGTGCGCTGTTCGGGCCACGCACCCGGTTCGTCGACAGTCCACACCTGCGGGACGCCCGTCGTGTCCATGAGAAACGAGAGGCGCTCGCCGTCGGGCGCGAAGGAGGCACCGTACGCGCTCCTGATGTTGAGATACCGCTCGATGTCGTAGGTTCGCATACCACCAGTGTTGGCGCGGTGGCGAGAAATCGGTTTGGGTGTCAGAAGTCCGAGAGTCTCGTGTCCTCGCGGTCGGTCCAGCCGCGCATCTTCGCGTACGCCTCGGGGTTCGTCGGCACGCCCTCGGTGTTCAAGAGTCGCTCGGGAAACAGTTCGAACGCGATGCCGATGAGTTGGTATTCGAGTTCTTCGAGGTACGGCCGAGTGTCTGGATACGGTCCTTCGGTGCCGACTTCCCACGGTTCGACCCAGAAGTAGACCGGCTCACGAAGGCGAAGCGGGTCGGTCGATTCGAACAACTCCGAGACCCACCGGTCGTACTTGCCCGGCCCGTCGTCGGTGAACACCGCCGCAGAGAGGTCGCCGAAGTGGTAGTATCGGCCGTATCCCCAACGTGCGAGTTTTCCGTCGTTCGTCTCGACGCTCTTGAGGTTGCTGTTGAGGGCGGTTCCCGACGCGCCGAACTTCCCGCACTTGCCGAGATATCGCGGAACGACCACGTCGCCGTCGAGGGTGTACATCATGTATACGAGACCCTCGTAGCGACCGGTCTGTCGCTCGTGGTCGGCGACGACACTGCCACCGGCTTCGCGGAGGACACGCTCCATGCGGTGGCCTCGTTCGAGTACAGGACGGTTCGACCGGCCGTACTCGATAGCCTGGACTGTTCTGTCGTCGGTTGTCTCGAAAAGTGGTATCGGGTCGGCGGTGTCGACGAAGCGGTCGACCCACCGTTCCCAGAGCGTTCGCTTCGTGTGCGTCACGGCGTGGGTGCCGTGATTAAATCATCCCTTCTTCCTTGAGTCCCGCGATAACGTCGTCGACGAGACTCTCGGCGTCTTCGTACGGGAAGTCCTGGTGCTTGCCGAGCTTTGCGGCGAGTTCCATCGCCGTAATCGTCGTGTCGCCGGCTTCGAACTTCGTGCCGGGGCCGTTCGGGAGCGCGGGAACGAGCGACATCTGGTTGTTCACGGGGAAGCTGGCGTTTTCGAACGCGTCCATGAACTGCTCGCGGAGCTGGGATTCGACATCTGACATACACGCTACGTCCGCAGTGAACTCCAAAAGGGTTCCGGAACAACCAACAACTCGTTTGGTGTTTGTTAGGACGTGACGAACGTTCGGTCGAGACTGATGGACTTATCTACAGTGGCAAATCATGCACAACCATGAACTTCGATTTCGACAAACTGAAAGAACTCACCGAGACCAGCGGCGTCCCCGGGTACGAAGACCGCATTCGCACCATCGTACGCGCAGCCCTCGAAGAGACGACAGACCGCGTTCGCGTCGATGCGATGGGGAACGTCGTCGGGACCATCGAGGGGTCGAGCGACTACGAAGTCGCCGTCGCCGCCCACATGGACGAAATCGGCTTCATGGTCCGCCACATCAACGACGACGGCTTCCTCCAACTCGACGCGCTCGGCGGCTGGGACCCCCGCGTGTTGAAGGCCCAGCGCGTCACCGTCCACACCGACGACGAGGACCTCACGGGCGTCATCGGCTCTGTTCCCCCGCACACGCTCACTGAAGAGCAGAAGAAGAAAGAACCGAAGGTCGAAGACGAGTACGTCGACCTCGGGCTTCCGAGCGAGACGGTCGAAGAGAAGGTGTCCGTCGGCGACCTCGTGACGATGCAGCAGACGACCGTCCGGATGGGAGACCACGTCACGGGCAAGGCCATCGACGACCGCGTCTGTCTGTTCGCGATGCTCGAAGCCGCAAAGCGCATCGAGAACCCCGACGTCACCATCCACTTCGCGGCGACCGTCCAGGAAGAAGTCGGCCTCCGCGGCGCGCAGGCACTCGGCGTCGACCTCGACCCCGACCTCGCGCTCGGTCTCGACACCACCGTCGCGAACGACGTCCCCGGCTTCGACCCCGCAGACCACGTCACGAAACTCGGCGAGGGCGCGGGCATCAAGCTCAAAGACTCCAGCGCCATCGCGAACCCGAAAGTCCACCGCCGACTCCGCGCGGTCGCCGAAGAGAACGACATCCCATTCCAGATGGAACTACTTCCCGCGGGCGGCACGGACACCGGCGGCTTCCAGAACACCTACGGCGCGAAGCCCGTCGGTGCCATCTCGATGCCGACGCGCTACCTCCACACAGTCACAGAGAGCGTCCACAAAGACGACGTCGAAGCCTACATCGACCTCCTGACCGCCTTCCTCGACAGCGAGACGGGCGAGTTCGACTACACGCTCTGAACTGCGTCCGGGCACACGCTGTACAGCCTCGACGGACACTGCACAGCCTCGACACTTATTGCGGCGGTTTTTTCTTCCGGCGGGAGCTGCTGCCCTGTAAATTGAGGTCCGCCCCGTGGGTGGTGACGGACGAGAACCAAAGTATTCACTACAGGCCCACACCAAGCGCCGGACATGACCGACGGCAACGTGGATATGTCTCGGCGGGCGTTCCTCGGGGCGGCCGCTGGTGGCGCGGCGGTTGCCGCCACCTCGGGTACGGCCGCGGCGCAGACGGAAGAACCCGACTTCGGCGGTTGGCTCGACGGTATCGACGGGGGTTACGAAGACCTCCGCGGCCAAAGCGAAGTCACCATCGAGGTTGGTGCTGAGGGGAACGGCGGCGCACTCGCGTTCGCTCCCGCTGGCATCTGGGTCGACCCCGGAACGACAGTGACGTGGGAATGGACCGGCGAGGGCGGCGGCCACAACGTCAAGATGGAAGAAGGCCCCGCGAGCCTCGACTCCGGCGCGGCAGTCGCCGAAGCCGGAACGACCTACGAGTACACCTTCGAAGAGGGTGACGCTGGCATCTCGAAGTACTTCTGTGAACCGCACAAGGCACTCGGCATGAAGGGCGCAGTCGCCGTCGGCGGCGACGTCGCGACCGTCGAAGTCGGTGGCGGTGGCGGGGGTGCGAACCTCCCGAGCGTCCCGGACAGTGCGAAGGCACTCGGCGTCGCCACCTCGTTCGCGATGGTTGCGACGCTCGGCCTCGCGTACTTCTTCATGAAGTACGGCGGCGACTACGAGATAGACGAGTAATCTCGCCGTCTCTCTTCAATTATCACCGACCGCGAGCGGCGGTGCTGTCCGACTCTCTCGCTGCTTCGGTTCACTGGAAAGCGAGCGCCGCCAGAAACGAGCGCCGTCAGAAGAAGCCGTAGTCGTCGATTTCCGTTTGATACACGTCTTCGAACTGGTCGACGACGGTACGGAAGTCGTAGTGGGAGAAGTCATCGTCTACAGTCTCGTGGTCGAACCTGCGGGCGGCGACGATTTCGTCGGCGAGTTCTTGCGGGTTCGTGACGAGCGAGCCGCGTTCGCGGCCTTCGACGAGTTCGTGTGCCGACGACCGCGCCTGATACTCGACGATGCAGACGCACCCGCAGGCGAGCGCCCACAGGAGGTTCGTCGCAAACGGTTCGACCGTCGCCGTCTGCGCGAAGACGTGTGCGCCCTTCATAATCGGGACTGCCTTCTCGGCTGGGAGTTCGCCGAGGAACTCCACGCGGTCGTCGATGCGCAGGTCGCGGGCCGTCTGCTCGGCCGTCCCCCGCTCGGGACCGTCACCGATGACGACCGCATTCCAGTCTTTGTCCCGGAGTTCGGCGAGTGCGAGCAGGAAGCTCTCGACGTTCGCGTGTTCGTCGAGGTCGCGGGCGTAGACCACGTCTGCGACCTCCTTGACGGGTGCATCGCGGACGAGACCCATGTTGAGCGGTTCTGGAACGAGGCGCGTCGCGTCGGCCGACGCGCCCAGTTCGCGGACCTGCGTGCGAATCATCTCGGAGGGGACGACGACCGCGTCGGGGGACTTCGCGGCCCGCCGATACGCCCGGTTTCCGCCCCGGTCGTCGCGGTTCCACCAGTCGGCGACGACCGGCGTTCGGAGGAATCGTGCCGCGGTCTTGACCGCCGAGACGTGCGACGGCGGGTAGCTCGCCACCTGAATCACGTCGGGCGCGACATCGCGGAGAACGAAGGGGACTTTCGAGGCGAACGCACCCACCGACGGCGACTCGGTCACGCGGCGGTAGGTCACGTTCTGGTGCTCGAACTCCGGCACCTCGCCGTCCCACCACTGCGAACAGAGGACGACCACCTCGTGCCCCCGGTCGGAGAGCAGTTCGGCAGTCCGTCGCGTCCGTCTCGTCGCCCCCGTCTCTTCGTGGTGCGTCGTGTACATCGAGACGAGCGCGACTCTCATATTCGCCGCCACTACGCGATGCAATAAAAATCCACAGCTTTCGGTTCTGGACGGGGCGTCGCTATCGAGTCAAGCGACCGTCGCTGCCGAGTCAGGCGACCGCCGGAACCCGTTCAGACGACGACCGGAACGACGAGCGCGGCCGCCCGCGAGACGACGTACTCCCAGCCGTAGACGTGGTTGAGAAGCAGGTACGTGACGACACCGAGTGCGAGCGAGAGCAGCCACGCTCCCGCGGCGATGCGGCCGACTCTCCGGTGTGGCGTCTCGGTCCTGAGTTCGCGTTCGGAGTGGGTCAAACCGAGGACGAGCGCGTGGAGGACCACCGGCACCGAGACGATAGAGAGGATGATGTGAATCGCCAGCATCGCCAGATACGGGTAGTACGCGAACGCCGGGCCGACGAACTCCTTGGTGCCGCCGCCGCCGATTTTCGTGAGGTACATCACGAGGAACACGAGTATGAGCGTGAACGACGTTATCATCGCCAGCTTGTGCTTTCGGACCTCGTTGCGGCGAATCCAGCGCCACCCCATCGCGATGACGAAGACGTTCAGCGTGTTCACCACGGCGATAGCGTCCGAGAGGCGGTTTACCTGTTCGAGCGACAACTCTGGGAAGACAGTGCCGGGGACCCACCCGAGGAAGGTGCCGACGACGACCGTGTAGCCGACGACCGAGAGGACGGCGGTCACGGCCGCGGCGTGTTCCTTCAGCGGGTTATCGGCGCTCGCAGTTGCCATGGCCGGGGGTTAGGAAGGAGCCGTCTTGCCTCTTCGGGTTCAGGACGGCGTTTGAGAGTGGTACCAACGAGGCTCGATTCAATCCAGCGGCTGTGCGAAGTCGACTTGCTTCGGTCGGAACCCCGTGTCACGATAGAATCGGCGTGCACCCTCGTTTTGCCATTCACAGGAGACCTTGAGGTGGTCGCACCCTCGGTCGTGGGCGATGTCTTTCACTCGTTCGACGATTTCCGTGCCGTGACCCCGGTTCCGGTACTCGTCATCGATAGCGAGGTTCACGATGCGAAGGTACTGTGAGTACTGGCGGGACGGGTGGGAGTCCTCACGGAGCGTGACGAACCCGATAGTCTCGCCCTCGTGGACGACGAGGTAGTCGGTGACTGCCTCGTCGTCGAGATGAGCGCGGAAGCCACTGTCGGCGGTTTCGGTGACATCCGCGACGAGAGCGTTCAGTTCGTCGTATGATTCCATCGCTTTCGAGAGCGAATACCAGCGCTCGACGAGCGCGTCGAGGTCCGATGCGGTGGCTTCGACGAGTTCCATACTGTGCACCCTCGGCGCTCGCCCTTTAGACTTCACCCCGGTTCCGAAAACACCACGTCGTGTGACTCAAACGCGCTGTACCACGAGCGAGGCCGGAGGCCGAGTCTCGTGGCTTTTTCCCTCCACCGTGAGACGCGCCGCGTCTCACGAGCCTTCGCTCGCTGACGCTCACGAAGACAGGTTTTTGCGCCGAGTGGTCGCTCCGCGACCCGAGGCGTAAAAAGGTGGGTTCTAGATAACGCCCGTAATCGTCGCCGCCTCGATAGCCGCATCCTCGCTGACGCCGTCGCCGAGGATAGTGTAGCGGTCGCGAATCTCGTGGGCGGTCGTGAGCGCGTCGATGACCGTCTCGTCGTCGATGCCGAGGTCGTCTGCCGTGGTCGGCGCGCCGACTGTCGAGAGCGCGTCGCGGATGTCCTGCCACTCGCCGCGGGGGCCGCTGTGGAAGTACTCCGTCAGAATCGAGCCGACACCGACCTGATGGCCGTGGAGGGCACGATTGGGGGCGATACGGTCGAGTTGGTGCGAAAAGAGGTGTTCTGCGCCCGACGCCGGGCGAGACGACCCGGCGATAGACATGGCGACGCCGGAGGAGACGAGCGCCTTCGTCACAATCCACGCGGACTCTTCGAGACCCGGTTTGATGGAGTCCGCGCTCTGGACGAGCATCTCGGCGGTCATCTGCGAGAGCGCACCCGCGTACTCGGAGTACTCGACGTTCTTGAGGCGGTGGGCGAGTTCCCAGTCTTTGACCGCCGTGTAGTTCGAGATGATGTCGGCGCAGCCGGCGGTCGTGAGTTCCCACGGCGACTCCGCGAGGAGTTCCGTGTCGGCGACGACTGCAAGCGGCGGGTCGGCAGCGACCGAGTGACGGGTGTCGCCCTCGGGAATCGACGAGCGCCCGGAGACGATGCCGTCGTGACTCGCAGCGGTCGGAACCGAGACGAAACCGCAGTTCAGTTCGTCGGAGGCCATCTTCGCCACGTCGATTGGCTTCCCGCCACCGAGGGCGATGAGGTAGCCCGCGTCGTGCTCGCGGCCGACCTCGACGACACGTTCGACCGACTCGAAACTCGCGCGGTCCAGAGAGACCGTGGCGACGTCGTCGAACTGCGCCCGCACGCGGTCGCCCGCGATGCGTTCGGGCGACGGACTCGTGACGAGAAGCGGGTCGCCCGAGAGGTACAGATCGGCGACCGCGTCGGCGAGGTCGTCGAGCACGCCGTGGCCCTGCAGGACGTTCCGCGGGAGCTTTATCCACGTCGATTTGTCGAACATAGCCGAGAGTCGGCCACGATGGTTCATAGTGTTTCTCGTCTCGGGAGGGTATCCAGCCGCGCCCATGTGTGTATTAGTCAGTGTACCAGACCGTAGTTTGATTTATCATGTTCCGGTGTGCACAGAAGATACCCATCGTCATATGGGTGAGCATACCATGGCAAGCAGACGACGATTCCTCAAGACGACAGCAGCAACGTTCGCAGGATTGACCGTCTTCGGTGCCACGTCCGGAGCGGCGGCATCGACGCCGTACATTTCGACTCGGGACCACTTCGACGACGACGCGAATCTCACGTCCGGCCACACGGCACGGGGGTACGACACCTCCGGTGACGTTCCCGTCGTCGACTCCGGGAGCGCATCCGAGGTTTTCGTGTTCGCTCACGGGTGGGACAAAAACAGCGACAACCCGGAACAGGACGCCCTCGAAAAGATAGCGAAGGCCGACACGAAACTCACCGAAGCCGGATACGACTGTGAAGTCGTCGGGTACACGTGGGACAGCGACAAAGGCGACGGCTGGGAGTTCGGCTGGTTCGAAGCCCAAGAAATCGCCCAAAAGAACGGTCGGAAACTCGCACAGTTCGCACTCGACGTGAAGCGTGCCTCGCCCGGGACGACAGTTCGGTTCACCAGCCACTCACTCGGCGCACAGGTCATCTTCAGTGCGCTTCGGACGCTCGACAGTCGCAGCGCGTGGACCGACTCGGGGTACACAATCGAGACGATGCACCCCTTCGGAGCCGCCACCGACAACGAGGTGCCCGGAAAAGAGGAAGGCCGCGACACGTACGAGGCCATCCAAGAGAGCGCCGGACACGTCTACAACTACTACAACGCGGCCGACGACGTCCTCCAGTGGGTCTACAACACCATCGAGTTCGACCAGGCACTCGGGGAGACCGGCCTCGAAGGTGGCGACACGTCGGCGGCGAACTACACTGACCGCGACGTCGAGAGTCAAGTCGGCGACGACCACGGTAACTACCTCGACACTATCGCTGACGACATCGTCCGCGACATCTGAACTGACGGAGAAGCACCAGCCTGCTCTTCTTTTTCGAAGCGAAAGACGCTCTTTCGAAGCGAAGCGTCGTCCTCAGAGGACGAGTGCCTGCATCGCGTCCCAGAGGAAGAAGACGCCGAAACCGCCGAGGACGACGGCGCTGAGAGCCGCAACTGCGGGGGCGAACGAATCGACACGCTGTTCGGCCGCGACGAGTGCTGCGGGGAAGCCAGTCGCCCAGATGGCGATTCCACCGAAGAAGCCGACGATGAGCGCTGGCGTCCCCGTCTCGACGATGAGGAGGTTCGTGAGCGACGCGCCGACGTAGGGCATGTGTGAGAGCACGTCGACAGTGCCGGTTTCGAGCAAGCCGACGCCGATAGTAAGCCAGAAGAGAATCTGATACGGGTTCGTCAGCGCGAGCACGAACGCTTTCGTGAAACCGGCGCTGTCGGCGTCGTGGTCGGCAGCCTCACGGAAGGTCGTGCTCGTCTCCTGTGCAGCACCGTAGGCGAAGTAGAGCATGAGAACACCGCCAGCACCGACCATCACGCCGCGAACGGTCGGAAACTGCTCGACGAAGGCAACGAGACCGAGCGCAGCGAGCACGAAAAACAGCGCGTCGGCGCTCATCGCACCGAGTCCGGCACGCGCCCCGGCAGCCCAGCCGCGGACGACGCTCTCCTCGGCGATGACTGCGTTCATCGGGCCGGGAGGCGCCGCGAGGGCGAGGCCGAACACTAACCCGGCACCGAGTGATGGGAGCGTTGACATCGACTATTCTTGGGCGCGAAACCGTGAAAAATGACGCGAAAGCGATGGAACCGGCGCGTCCGAGCGTCAGACGAGCGAGAGAATCGCGTCAGAGACGGTTCCGACGAGCGTCTCCCACACCGAGAAATCAGTGACGATGGCAAGTACCGTATCGGCGGCGAAGAAGGCGAACAGCCCTGCGGCACCGAGGTAGGCCTTGCGCTCGTCGAAGCGGTCCGAAAACCGGTGGAAGAAGTACGCGTTGGCGATGCTCACGGGGATAATTGCGAGCATCTCACCGGCCCAGATTGCCGGGTGTGCACCGTACTGCACGGCGAGTCCGATAGTCACCAACTGTGTCTTGTCGCCGAATTCACCGGCCGCCATCATCGCAAAGATGGGGAAGAACCCGCCGAACCGGGTGCTCGTGAGTTCGTGGCCGAAGACGGTCGGCGTGAAATCGTCGTCCGCGAAACCGCCGTCAGTCGCCGGGGCAGAGTCAGAACCGGACGGTGCGGCCCGAATCAACAACACTGCGAAGAGCCCGAACAGTATCGCCGTAATCGAATCGAGAACGACCGGTGGGAGGGCGTTCTTAAGCGCCTGTCCGAGCACGATTTCGAGCGCGGTCCAGAGAGCGAACGCCGACCCCGCCGCCGCGACGACGACTTTGGGGTCGAATCGCGTCGAGAGTCCGGCGATGATAAACTGGACTTTCTCACCGGGGAGCACAGCCAACTGAGCGACGAGCGCGACGACGAGAATCTCTCCCCACGAGGTCACGCCATGGACACCTCTTCGTCCTCGCCCTGACAGTCGCCGTCAGGTTCTCGGACGCGAATGGTGCGAGCGACGGATTCGGGAAGGCTCTGTTCGGATTCGGTTTCGACCACGCGCACCGTGACCATCCCGAAGGGTGCGATGTCGGTCACGTCGATAGTCGTCCCCGGAGTGATGCCCGCCTCGGAGAGGTACTCCAGTTCTTCGGGGTTGCGGTCGCTGACTCGGCAGACGACGACCGTGTCGCCGACCCCGTGGTCGGAGAGCATCGAAAGACCCGACGAGTCGGGAGGAGTGAGGTCGGCGCTCGGAATCGGGTCGCCGTGGGGGTCCACTTTCGGGTTCCCGAGGGCGGCCGCGACGCGCCGTTCGAACTCTTCGCTGATGTGGTGTTCGAGCGCGTCCGCTTCCTCGTGAACCTCGCTCCACGAGTAATCGAGGTGTTCCGTGAGATACGCTTCCAACAGGCGGTGGTGTCGAAGCACTTCGAGCGCGACGGTCTCTCCTTCGTCGGTCAACTCGACCCCCTTGTACTTCTCGCGTTCGACCAGTCCTCGCTCTTCGAGTTTCCCGACCATGCTCGTCACCGTCGGGGGCGTCTTCCCGAGGTACTCCGCGATATCTGACGTGGATACCGGCGGACCGTGTTCCATCTGAAGCGAGTAAATTGCCTTCAGATAATCCTCCATCACGTCGCTCAACATACCCCGGATTAGACGCGTCTAAAACAAATACCTGATGGAGGAGTTTGACGGGAGAGAACCCGGTTTGAAAGCCCGATTCGGGGGATTTCCGTCGTAGTCGTTAGATTCCCTGCCCCATCAGGTGGCTCCGAAGGATGTCGGCGTTCTTCGACCCCGACTCGGTGTTGACGACGACCACGGTGTCTTCGTCGTCGAACTCGTCTGCGAGGTCCCAAACGGCCGCGAGCGCGACACCACCTGCCGAGCCGACTTCGACACCCGCTTTTTGCGCTGCGGTGACTGCCGATTCGAGGGCGTCGTCGTCGCCGACAGACGCCGCGAGACCGTCTGTCTCCTCGATAGCGCGAAGTGCGAGCGCCCCGCCTTCGGGGTCGGGGATCTCCAGTTCGCCGACGATGGTGTCTGGGTGGTTCCACGCCTCGGTGTCGTCGTTTCCGGCCTCCCACGCGGTGGCGATGGGTGCACAGCCAGCAGACTGCGCCGCCACCAGTCGGGGCACGTTCTCGACGAGGCCGAGTTCGGCGAGGTCGCGGAAGCCCTTGAAGACGCCGTAGACGAGTTCACCCGTCGCAGCGGGGACGACGACCCAGTCGGGGACCGACCACTCGAGTCGCTCGGCGATTTCGTAGGCGATGGTCTTCGCCCCGTCGTGTCGGTACGGGTTGTCGAACTCCTGAAGCGTGTACCAGTCGCTCTTGAGTTGCTCGTGGAGCGCCGAGAGCGCGTCCGGGTAGCGCCCGCCGACGACCTTCATCTGGCCGCCGTGGACGTTCACCATCGCCTTGTTCGGGAACGGCGTCCGCGAGGGGACGAACCCATAGGAGCGGACATCGACGAGGCCTGCGTAGGAGGCCGCCGACTGGGCACCGTTGCCGGGAGAGGCGTGCGCGACAACCTCGGCCTCGGCGTTACGGGCGGCCGTCGCCGCAAGAGAGAACCCACGGTCGAGGTACGTCCCCGTGGGGTTTCGCCCTTCGTCCTTGATGAGCAGCGTTCCCACCTCGGCCTCGTCGCCGAGAGCGGACGCTTCGACCAGTGGGGTCGCCCCCTCGTTCGCGGTTACGGGGTCGGAGAAGGGAAGCAGTTCGCGGTAGCGCCACATCGAGTCGAACGCTCGACCGGCGAGCGTGTCGGCGTCCCAATCGACCGCATCGAGGTCGTACATCGGGTCCAGTGGCGCACCGGCCTCGCTGCGACCGGTCACGTCGGCATCGTATTCGGTGCCGGTCTCCGTACACTCCAGCCCAGAGAACGTGTCGGACGGTTGCATAGGCGGCCCTTACGGGGGGAGGGACTAAGCCCTTCTCGTCGGCCGACGGCGGACACCCGCAGGGGCTTTGTGTCGCCCGTCCGAGAGACCGGGTATGGACGATAGCCACATCGTGGTTGTTGGCGCGGGACTCGCGGGACTCGTCGCCGCACGCCACCTCGCCGCCGACGGGGCAGACGTCACCGTCGTCGAACGTCGTGACGAAGTCGGTGGTCGCGTTCGAACCCGGACCAAGGACGGCTTCACGCTCGACCGCGGGTTTCAGGTCCTCCTGACCGACTACCCCTCGGTTCGACGTGAACTCGACCTCGACGCCCTCGACCTGCGGCGGTTCACGCCGGGTGCGACGCTCTGTCGGCCGAGTCGGCGCTCGGTGCTCTCAGACCCGCTTCGGGACATCGAAAGCGTGGTCGACTCGCTTCGGAACCCGGAAATCACGACGAGCGACAAGCTTCGGACGCTCGCTCTCAGACAGGACGTGAGCACCCGCGACGAAGCCGAGATATTCGACGGTCCCGACCGGAGCATCCGGGCACACCTCCGCGACTGGGGCTTCTCCGAGGATTACATCGAGCACTTCGTCGCACCCTTCTACGGTGGCATCACGCTCGACCGGTCGCTCTCCACGTCGAAGCGCGTCTTCGAGTACACCTTCAAGATGCTCTCGACCGGGTCGACCGCCGTTCCGGCCGCTGGAATGCAGGCTATCCCCGAGCAACTCGCCGACAGCGCCCGCGACGAGGGGGCAACCATCCGCCTCGGCGAGCGCGTCGAATCGCTTCAGAGCGACGCCGGCGGCGCGGTCGTGACGACCGGGCGAGAGTCAATCGAAGCCGACGCGCTCGTCGTCGCGACCGACCCGAAAGAGGCCCGGCGACTCACGGGCGTCGAGTCGATTCCGACCGACGCGCGCGGCTGTGTCACCCAGTACTACACGCTCCCGACCGACAGCGGTCTCGACGCCGGAAAACGCATCATGCTCAACGTCGCCGACCCCGACCCCAACACCATCGTTCCACTCTCGACGGTCGCCCCCGAGTACGCACCCGGCGGGACGGAACTCCTGAACGCGACGTTCTTGGGGCCAGCAGTGCAGGACGAGTCGGAAGACGCGCTGTTCGAGAAGACCCGCCGGACGCTCGAAGCGTGGTATCCCGAGCGCTACTTCGACGACCTCGAACTGCTCCACACCGACTACGTCTCCTTCGCGCAGTTCTCCCAACCGCCGGGCGTCCACGACTCGCTTCCCGACGCTCGTGACCCGAACGGCCGAACCTACCTCGCGGGCGACTACACCACGTGGTCGTCGATTCACGGCGCGATGCGAAGCGGTCGCGAGGCGGCCGACGCGATTCGTCGAGACCTCCCGAACTAAGGTCGTCTTCGACCGGGGTCAAAGCATCCGGCGCAGTTTCTGCAGCGGCGGGAACGTGAGCGTCTCGCCCGCGTCCTCGTCGCGGACGAGTGGCCGAAACACGCCCGCACCCTCGACCAGTGGCGATTGAAAATCGCTGGCCCGCATCTGATTGACTTCGACGCCGCCAGCCAACCGGGTGAACGACGGAAGTATCAGCACGTCCGCGCCGCGGTACGCGTCGGGACCGTAGAGCACACAGGGTCGCGTCCGACCGTCGATAGTGATTGTCGGGTGGTCGTGTCCGATGACGTGGAGGTGCGACGAACCATTGGGATGGCGATGGCCGTGCGAAACCAGTGTGTCGTCCGAGAGTCTGTACTCGTCGTGGATGTCGCCCGGCCACGCGTCGGCGAGGACGGTGTCGTGGTTCCCCGCGACGAATACGGGGCGCGACCCGGCGTCGCGACACGTCTCGACGAGTGATTCGACCGTCTCGGAAACGCGGGACGAGACGTGGTCGAACCGGTGGACAACGTCGCCGGCGAAGACGACTTCCGCCGGTTCGAACTCCTCACACAGCGCGTCGAGTCGCTGGCTGAGGTCCGCACGCTCACCCAGCGGGAACGACACGTCTGAGGCCTCGGCGCGGCCGACGTGGAGGTCGGCGACGACGACAGTATCGGCTTCCGGGAGGTAGACAGCGCGGTCACGCACGGCGACACTGAGCACACGCGGGAGAAGGGGTGGCGCGAACAAAGCGTCTCCGCCACGCCGAGCGGGCACTCCGACGCTGACGCCGCTGGAGCGCGGGCCTTTTTTATGAAACCGGTCCTTCTACCGGATAATGAGCGGTGCCCTCGAGGACAAGCGTACAGCGACGAGACTCCGCATCCTCGCCGAGATTGCCGAGCGCCAACCGGCCGTGAGCCAAGGCGAGATTGCCGAGGCCGTCGGCGTGACGAGTCAGGCCGTTTCGGAGTACATCCGCGGCCTCGTCGAAGACGAACTGGTCGAAAAAGAGGGTCGCTCGCGCTACCGCGTCACCAAGGAAGGCGTCGATTGGCTCTTTCGTGAGGTCCGCGCCCTCCAGCGATTCGCCGACCACGTCACCGACGACGTACTGGAGAGCGTGAACGAAGACGCCGCCATCGCCACCGACGACGTGTCGTCGGGTGAGACGGTGACGCTCTCGCTCCGAGACGGCCTTCTCCACGCCGAACCGGGGGAGGACGGCCCGGCAGTCGGCGTCGCGACCACCGATGCCGAGGCAGGCGGAGACGTGAGCGTCACTGGTTTCGAGGGCGTCATCGAGATGGAACCCGGTGCCGTGAGCGTCCTGCAAATCCATCCGGCCCGACTCGGCGGCAGTTCAGAAACCGACCTCGACGCGTTCGCAGAGCGGTGTGCAGAGGCAGATATCGTCGTCGCGAGCGGCGTCGAGGCCGTGGTCGCCTGCCGGAAAGAAGACGTCGAGGTCGCCACGTGGTTCGCACCGGGAGAAGTCGCAGCGGACGCCGCCGCTCGCGGCCTCGACGCTGTGGTCGTCGCCAGCACCGACACCTCCGGGCGCGTGACGGACGCGCTCCGAGACGCGGGCGTGGTGTTCGAAGTCACGGAACCGTAGCGAGGACGCACTCGGCGGGGAGCGACAGCGTCGTCTTCGGCACAGAAATCCAGCTTAGTCCTCGGCGTGGTCACGCGCCATCGTGTACGCTTCACGAAGCTGTCGGAAGCTCTCTCTGTCGCCGCCGTGGTCCGGGTGCACGTCTTTTACCTGTTTCCGATACGCGTCGCGGACCGTTCCCGACGACGCGTTCGGCGAGACGCCGAGTCTGTCGAACGCGGCCGAGACGGGGTCGTCGAGGTCGGCTAGTTCCGGTTCGATAGTGGGCACGTCGAACGGGAGTCGTCGCCCGAGTTGGTGGCCCGGCATCTCGTGTTCGCACAGCACGGTGTAGACACCGGCGCGTTCGAGTCGGAAAAACGCCTGTGCGTCGAACGTGATGGCGACGCCACGCTCGGGGAGGAAAAACGCGACCTCCTCGTCGTTGATGCGCTGGTCCTCGACGAATCGCTCGTCGATGGCCGTGAGATAGTCGCGGATTTCGTACCGGCGGCGACCCACACCGTCGACGCGAGTCGCGGACGAGACCCGCGGCTCCGGAAAGAGGCGATTGCCGACGACGAAGATTCCGGCGACCACGACCGAGGCCACCGCGCCCACGACGAGGCCGACGACGAGCCACGACGGGAGCAGAAAGACCCACTCCGGAAGCACGCTAGCAATATGGTGACGAGCAACCAAGAACCCCTCGCTACCCATCCCGTCTTGTCGCGGCTGTCGCGTTGCCCGCTCCCGAATTACGCCTCCAAATCCACTCCCGAATTACGCCTCCAAATCCACTCCCGAATTACGCCTCCAAACCCGCACCCGAACTACGGCCCTAGGCTCGGTCTCGAATTCGCTCTTCGCGTCTCCCAACGGGTCCTCGATTTTGGATACTGCTGGTCGAACCCGAAGATACATTGGGTTTCCAGACTAACGTTCGGGAAGTCTCCTGCAATCCCCGCGTCGTCGCCCGGTATGAGGGCTGAAGCCCTTGAATTTCGGTTCCTGCAACAATTTCATACTCGCCCGCGAGTTATTTTTTATTCACAGATGTGACGTTCGCAAACTTCTTTATCCGTGTGTGGGACCATACGGATACCACATGGCTGTAGTCTGGCTGGACGACGTACGGGCCGACGACCTCGACTTGGTCGGCGGCAAAGGCGCGTCACTGGGCGAACTTACGAGCGCGGGGCTTCCGGTCCCGCCGGGGTTCGTCGTGACGGCGGGCACGTACCGTTCCTTCATCGAGGACTCCGGAATCGACGACGAACTCTTCTCCGCGGTTGACGTCGACCACGAAGACTCTGCGGCGCTGAAAGCGGCTCACGAGGCAGCACACGAACTCATCATGGAGACGCCGATGCCCGAGAGCGTCCGTGAGGAGATTCTCGACGCGTACGGCAGTCTCGGCGAAGGGGACGCGTTCGTCGCGGTTCGCTCCTCTGCGACGGCGGAAGACCTCCCCGACGCCTCCTTCGCGGGACAGCAAGAGACGTTCCTCAACGTCACCGAGGAAGCCCTCCTCGAACGCGTCAAGGAGTGCTGGGCCTCGCTGTTCTCCGAGCGCGCAATCTACTACCGCAACCGGAAGGGCTTCCCCCACGATAAGGTCGATATCGCGGTCGTCGTCCAGCAGATGGTCGACTCCGAGAAGTCCGGCGTGATGTTCACTCGCCACCCCTCGACGGGTGACGAGCAGATTATCGTCGAAGCCGCCTGGGGCCTCGGCGAAGCCGTCGTCTCCGGTACCGTCTCGCCCGACAACTACGTCGTGAGCCGCGAGACCGGCGACGTGGAGACGGCCACCATCGCCGACAAGAAGATGATGTGCATCCGCGACGAGGAGACCGGCGAGACGGTCGACCGCGAGGTGCCGAACGAGAAGCGCCACGCCCGCGTGCTCTCGGACGAGGAACTCGACAGACTCGTCGAACTCGGCGAGTTGGTCGAAGACCACTACGACGCCCCACAGGACGTCGAGTGGGCCGTCTACGACGGCGAAGTCTACATGCTCCAGTCGCGCCCGATTACGACCATCTCGGGCGACGGTGACGGCGGTGCTGCCGAGACTGCGAGCAGTTCCTCGTCCGGAGATGGCGACGTCATGCTTCGCGGTCTCGGCGCAAGCCCTGGTATCGCCTCGGGACGCGCCCGAATCGTCACGAAACTCGACCACCTCGACCAGGTCGGCGAAGGCGACATCATCGTCACCGAGATGACGATGCCCGACATGGTGCCCGCGATGAAACGCGCCGCCGGCATCGTCACCGACGAGGGCGGAATGACCTCCCACGCCGCCATCGTCTCGCGCGAACTCGGCGTTCCGGCCGTCGTCGGCTCCGGCGAGGCCACGAAGACCATCTCCGACGGCGAGGTCATCACCATCGACGGCGACAAAGGGACCATCCGCGAGGGCGAAGAACCCGAAGAGAAGCAGCGCCAACCCGTCGAAGAAGCGCGTCCGAAGACGCCAGTCAAGCCGATGACCGCGACGGAAGTCAAGGTCAACGTGTCGATTCCGGAAGCCGCGGAACGCGCTGCGGCGACCGGCGCAGACGGCGTCGGCCTCCTCCGTATCGAGCACATGGTGCTGACGCTCGGCAAGACGCCCGAGCGCTACATCGAGCAGAACGGCGAGCGCGCCTACGTCGACGAGATTATCTCCGGCGTTCGCGAGGTCGCAGAGGAATTCTACCCGCGACCCGTCCGCGTCCGCACGCTCGACGCGCCGACAGACGAGTTCCGCCAACTCGAAGGCGGCGAGAACGAACCGCGCGAGCACAACCCGATGCTCGGCTACCGCGGTATCCGTCGCGGCCTCGACAATCCGAACATCTTCCGCCTCGAACTCGACGCCTTCCGGCGACTGTTCGACATGGGGTACGACAACGTCGAAATCATGTTCCCCCTCGTCAACGACGCCGAGGACGTACTCCGCGCGAAAGAGCACATGATAGAAGCGGGTATCGACCCCGACAAGCGCGAGTGGGGCGTCATGATAGAAACCCCCGCCGCGGCGCTCGGCATCCGTGAACTCGCCGACGCGGGCATCGACTTCGCCTCCTTCGGGACGAACGACCTGACCCAGTACACGCTCGCGGTGGACCGCAACAACGAGCACGTCGCCGGTCTCTACGACGAACTCCACCCGGCCGTGCTCAAACTCATCGGCGACACCATCGAGACGTGCCGCGAAGAGGGTGTCAAGACGAGTATCTGCGGCCAGGCCGGCTCGAAGTCGAAGATGGTCCAGTTCCTCGTCGACGAGGGTGTCAGTTCCATCTCGGCGAACATCGACGCCGTCCGCGACGTCCAACACGAGGTCAAGCGCGTCGAACAGCGCCTCATCCTCGACTCGGTTCGCTAAGCCGCGGCGCGCGGTTTTTCGGTATCGAACTTCGAACACTCGACGCCCGCCTTTTTGTCCGTCACCGTCGTCTCTCTAGGCTGACCGATTCGTCTGTCTCCCATGCCCTCCATCGCAGCGGTACCCTCCCGCACGGGCGTCCTCGCCCACGTTCGCGCCGTCGCCGTGGCACTCGCCATCGTCGTCGCCGGTCTCGCGCTCGGGGTCGTCCTCACTATCGCGGCGTTCGTTCCCTTGCTAGCACTCGGCATCCCGATCGCCGAAGAGCCATCAGTCGTCCTTCTGGTCGCGTTGCTACCCTCTCAGCTCGGCTTCGCCATCGTCGGTGTGCTCGCCGCCGTGACACTCCTCGATGGAGTGCCGATTCGAACCCCTACGCGACGCGACCTCACGTGGGTCGCCGTCGGACTCGGCGGGAGTTTCGCTGCTGTCGCGGTTCTCCTCGTCGCGTCGACCGTTGTCGACCTCAGCCCGCTTCGGTCGGTCTTCGGTGCATCCGGGACGGCAGACCCTCGGCTACTCGTCGCGCTCGCGCTCCTCTCTATCTTCGTCATCGCGCCCGGCGAGGAACTGCTCTTTCGCGGCGCGGTCCAAGGGCGACTTCGGGCGACGTTCGGCCCCGTCGGCGCGATTGCACTCGCCAGCGCCATCTTCGCGTCGCTTCACGTGTTCAACTTCATCGGAGGCGGCGTGCTCGTGGTCGTCCCGCTCACGACGCTGTTTCTCGTCGGTGCAGTCCTCGGGACCGTCTACGAACGGACCGGAAATATCGTCGTTCCCATCGCGGTTCACGCACTGTACAACGCGACGCTGTTTCTCTCGACGCTGGCCGTGGGATGAACGTGAACTCGACATCGAGTTCGCGGTGAGACACACCGTCGCACCGGAGCGGAACCGATTTACTGGGGGCCCATATACAGAGATGCATGCAGCGCGCGGCACCGCAACAATTCGACCGCGTCCTCTCGTCGATGTGCACGAAGCCACATCCGGCCGCCCGCGAGGCCGCAGAACGATTTCTGGCGACGAATCCCGGCGACCCAGCCACCTACCAAGCGGTGGCTGCCCAGGAGGAGGACGCCCTCGCATCCCTCGGGGAGATAACCGGCCTCGACGAGCCACACGGCTACATCGCCAGCGGTGGCACAGAGGCGAATATTCAGGCCATCCGGGCCGCGCGAAATCTCGTCCGAGACGACGACCCGAACGTCGTCGCACCCGAGAGCATCCACTTCAGTTTCCAGAAGGCCGCGGACGTACTCGGCGTCGAGTTGCGAATCGTCCCGGTCGACGGCGACTACCGGGCCGACACCGAGGCGGTCCGCGGAGCGGTCGACGACCACACGATTCTCGTCGCGGGCGTCGCCGGCACGACCGAGTTCGGCCGCGTCGACCCGATTCCCGAACTGACCAACATCGCACACGACGTCGGCGCGCTCATGCACGTCGACGCCGCGTGGGGCGGCTTCATCCTCCCCTTTACCGACCACGAGTGGTCGTTCGCCCACGCGCCAGTCGACTCCATGACTATCGACCCCCACAAGTACGGGCAGGCGGTCGTCCCCGCGGGCGGACTCTTGTTCCGCAATAAGGAGGTTCTCGACGCGCTCGCGGTGGACACGCCGTATCTCGAATCCGCGTCGCAGGCGAGCCTCACGGGCACGCGAAGCGGCGCTGGCGTCGCGTCCGCCGCGGCCGCGATGCGCGAACTGTGGCCCGACGGCTACCGCGACACGTACGAGCGCCAGCAGGCGAACGCGAACTGGTTCTACAACGAACTCGTCGCCCGCGGGTACGACGCGGTCGAACCGGAACTCCCGCTTGTCGCCGCGCGTCTTCCCGAACCCGAATTCGACTCGCTTCGCGACCTTGGGTGGCGCATCTCGCGAACTGCTTCGGGCGAACTCCGCGTCGTCTGCATGCCGCACGTCACCCGCGAGTCGCTTCGGGCGTTCCTCGCCGACCTCGACGATATTTCACGCGCGCCTGCGCGTAACTGACCCGAACCTGAAAGCTTACATCCGCCTAGTTGTGACCCTCTGGTGTGACTCTGGACGCGCTCGTGTCGCTCGCTGACCTGACACTCGGTGTTTTCCCCGACTTCTCGTGGCTCTCGTCGCTCGTCGAGACGGCGACCGGGTGGGTCGGATTGGCAATCATCTTCGTCTACTCGTTTCTCATCGCGTTCGCGCTTCCGGGCGTGAGCGAAATCGTCCTCGCGGCACCGCTCGACCTCGGCCTGTCCCGTGGTGCCCGCCTCGCGCTCATCATCCTCGTCAGCGGCGCGGGCAAGTCGGCTGGCAGCGTCTTCGCGTTCCATATCGGCCGCGAGACGAAAGAGTCGGGCTACTTCGAGCGATTCCTCGCGCGACTCCCGGTC
The DNA here is from genome assembly GCF_024730625.1 of Haloferax larsenii. NCBI lineage: Archaea > Methanobacteriati > Methanobacteriota > Halobacteria > Halobacteriales > Haloferacaceae > Haloferax > Haloferax larsenii. The sequence goes on along the minus strand of NZ_CP078063.1, from coordinate 1,657,725 downwards.
GACGTGATGGGGTGGTCCGAACGAAAGGCGGTCGAAATCGCCCAAAACTGGGGCTTCGCCGGGCTCGCCGCCGCCCTCTGTGTCCCCGGGTTCCCCGACACGCTCTCTATCTACGCCTTCGCCGTCCTCGAAGACGACTACCTCAAGTTCGCCGCGGCGACGTTCGTCGGCTCCTGCGGCCGTCTCATCGTGACGCTCGTCGGTATCGAGGCCATCGCGGCGGTTATCTGAGCCGCGACAGCGCGGACGCGAATTCTCGTCCGCGGGTCTGACTGTTTCCCCTCAAGCGCCGAGTCTGACTGTTTCCCCTCAAGCGCCGAGTCTGACTGTTTCCCCTCAAGCGCCGAGTCTGACTGTTTCCCCTCAAGCGCCGAGTCTGACTGTTTCCCCTCAAGCGCCGAGTCTGACTGTTTCCCCTCAAGATGTGAGAATCGGCAGTCTGGGTTATCTCTCAGTGCCGTGTACTAGAACCATGGCCTACAGACGCATTTCAAATCAGGTCGTCGTCGGGGGCGCAATCGTCGTCGTCGGCCTCGTACTGCTCGCGAACACCACCGGTCTCTACGACACGACCGGGCTCCTCCGATATGTCCCGTCACTGTTCGTCCTCGCGGGCGTCTACGCGCTCGTCGCCAGCGGCTTCCGCAACGTCGGCGGCCCGCTGGTCCTCATCACCGTCGCGGGAGCGTGGCAAGCCGTCGCGCTCGACGTCGTGACCGGGTCGCAACTCGTGTCGTTCTGGCCCGTCCTGCTCGTCATCCTCGGGCTTTCGATGGCACTCGGCCGATTCCGCTCGTCCGTCGAACCCATCACGGGCGACCGTGTCGACCTCGTCGCCGTCTTCGGCGGGCGCGAAGCACGCGCGACGACTGGCCGGTTCGCCGGTGGCGACATCACCGCGCTCTTCGGCGGTGTCGACCTCGACCTCCGCGACGTGGTCGAACTCGACAGTCCGGTCCGGGTGAACACGACGTGCCTGTTCGGTGGCGTCGAAGTCGTCGTCCCGCGCGACTGGAACGTCCAACTGGACGTGTTGCCCGTCCTCGGCGGTGTCGAAGACGAACGGCCGAGACAGGAACCGACCCACGACTCGGTAGACCTCGTCGTCTCGGGCTTCTGTGCCTTCGGTGGCGTGACGGTCAAAGACTGAACTCGGCGTCGCTGGCCGTCGACGGTAGTAAGCCCGACATTTTATATTCGCCCTCTGCTTTCGTTTCGGTGTGACAGCGACGGGCCTCCCCGACAACATGCGCATGCGCTATTCCTTTTAGCCACGGGTGGACCCGTTCTCGGTGCTCGCCGTGGTAACACACGGCGGGTCCGAACCCGGCGAACCCCGGGCCGTCTCCGCATCGACTGACAGACACATCCGTACCGGCGGGCTTTAGGCCCGCATCCGAGATACACGACACATATGAGTCACGAGGATTTCCCCACACAGAACCCAGCGGTGGTGACGTGCGGGTTGCCCTACGCCAACGGCGACCTCCACATCGGCCACCTTCGAACGTACGTCGGCGGCGACATCTACAGTCGCTCGCTGCGAACACTCGGCCAAGAGACTGCCTTCGTCAGCGGCTCGGACATGCACGGCACCCCGGTCGCCGTCAACGCCGAAGAAGAGGGCGTCACACCCGAGGAGTTCGCGCTTCGCCACCACGAGAAGTACGAGGCGACGTTCCCGCGGTTCAACATCGACTTCGACAACTACGGCCACACCCACGACGAGACGAACACCGAACTGACGCAGGAAATCGTCCGCACGCTCGAAGCCGAGGGCTACGTCTACGAAAAAGAGATTCCGGTCGCCTACGACCCCGACGCGGACCAGTGGCTCCCCGACCGCTACGTCGAGGGGACCTGCCCGTACTGCGGCGCACACGCCCGCGGCGACGAGTGTGACGAAGGCTGTGGTCGCCACCTCGAACCCGGCGAAATCGAGAACCCGACGTCGGTTCGCACCGGCAACCCCGCGGAGTACCGCGAGCGCGAACACAAGTTCTTCGCCGTCTCCGACCTCCAGGAGTACCTGCAGGAGTTCATCGACCGCCTCGAAGGCACCTCGAACGCGCAGAACCAGCCGCGCGAGTGGATAGAGGGCGAACTGCAAGACTGGTGTATCACCCGCGACATGGACTGGGGTATCGACTACCCCGACGACGACGAGGGCGAACTCGTCCTCTACGTCTGGGTAGACGCGCCTATCGAATACATCGCCTCGACGAAGCAGTACACAGAGCGCGTCGGTGCCGACACCTTCGACTGGGAGGCCGCGTGGAAGGAGTCGGAAGGCTCCGAATCCGGCGGTGATATCGTCCACATCATCGGCCGCGACATCATCCAGCACCACACCGTCTTCTGGCCGGCGATGCTCAAGGGTGCAGGCTACACGGAGCCTCGCGCCGTCATGGCCTCCGGCTTCATCACGCTCAACGGCAAAGGCTTCTCCACGTCGCGCAACCGCGCCGTCTGGGCCGACGAGTACCTCGACGAGGGCTTCCCCCCCGACCTGCTTCGCTACTACCTCGCCACCAACGGCGGGTTCCAGCAGGACGTGGACTTCTCGTGGTCGAAGTTCCAAGAGCGCGTGAACAACGAACTCGTCGGCACCGTCGGCAACTTCCTCTACCGCTCGATGCTCTTTGCCTACCGCAACTTCGAGGGGACGCCGGAAGCAGACCTCTCCGCCGAAGTTCGCGACCGTATCGAGGAAGCCATCGAGGAGTTCGAAGCCGGTATCAACGACTACTCGATTCGGAAGTCCGGCAACGCCGCGGTCCGCCTCGCGCAGTTCGGCAACGAGTACATCCAGCGGAACGAACCGTGGAAGCTCACCGACGAGGACCCCGAGACCGCCGCACAGGTCATCCGCGACTGCGTCCAGATTGCGAAGGCCGTCGCCGTCCTCTTCCACCCCGTCGCACCCGACAAGATGCAGGCGCTCTGGGAGCAACTCGGCGAAGACGGCGCTGTCGCGGACGTCGGCGTCGATGCAGCCTTCGAGGCCCCGGCAGCGTCGTTCGACGAACCCGAAGCGCTCTTCGAGAAAATCGAAGACGACCGCGTCGAGGAACTCAACGAGAAACTCGCCGAGCGCGTCGCTGCGACGGAATCCGAAAGCGACGAGGCGGAGGAGGACGCAGACGACGATATGGAAGCCGACTCTGACCTCGAACCCATCGCCGACGACCGCATCTCCTTCGAGGAGTTCCAGGACCTCGACCTTCGCGTCGGCGAGATTCTCGACGCCGAAGGCATCGACGGAGCCGACAAACTCGCCAAGCTGACCGTCGACATCGGCGTCGAAGAGCGTCAAATCGTCGCCGGAATCAAACAGCTCCACGACCTCTCGGAACTGGCTGGCAAGAAGGTCATCATCGTCGCCAACCTCGAAAAGGCCGAGCTGTTCGGCACCGAGTCCAACGGCATGCTGTTGGCCGCAGGTGAGCAGGCCGACCTGCTGACGACCTACGAGGACGCCGTCCCCGGTACCAAGGTCCAGTAGCTCCGCACACCTGGTTTTTTGATTCGAATCCGAATGCGATTTCGTAGCCGCTATCTGTCCTGACTGCCGAGCGATGGCTATGGAACTCGATGGCCGAACTGTCGCCGGTGTCGTCGTCGTGGCCGTCGTGGCCGTGGTCGCGTTCGGAATACTGGGCGGGTCCGCAGGAACGCTGACCGTCGAACAGGTAGACGACCTCCCGCAGGGACAGGGTGCAGTCTCCTTCCACAACCTCGACCCCGACCAACGCGAGGCCTTCCGAGAGGCGCTCCAGACGGGAGACGGCGTCGAGCTACCGAACGAAGCCGCGCGTAACGAATTCATCGACCCCGGCTACGTCCGCTACGACGGTGGCATCTACAAGACGACCGTCACGTCGAACTGAGTCGTCGCACGCGGATTTTCTGCCGTTCACGTCTCGACCGTCGAATGCATTCGTATCTCGACTGTCACGACACGTTCGCGTCTCGAATGTCGCAGCGCAACCGGAGTCACTTTTATTCCTAACGGTGGACCGTCGGGCATGCGACTCACCGGTTCGGTCACCGTTTCACTCGTCGTCGTGCTCGTCGTGCTCTCTGCGGGCTGTCTCGGCGGGAGCAACGGGACGGGCCAGTTGACCGTCGAGGCGGTCGACGAACTGCCGGCGGGCGAGGGTGCCGTCTCGTTCGAGAACCTCTCACCGGAGCAGCAGTCGGTGTTCCAGCAGGCGCTCGAAACAGACGGTGGCGCGACGATTCAGAAGGGAACCGACCGAAACGAGTTCATCGACCCCGGCTACGTCCGCTACGACGGGTCGGTGTACAAGACCAGCGTCGCGGTCCCGTGACCAAAAAGCCCTATCGTGGCGGTCTGAGCCGGTAGTAGCGGCGGTTGAGGTTGTACATGTATCCCTCTTGCATCGTCTTGAGCACCGCGTAGGTGACGATGCCGAGGACGATTGGGAGCAGGAACGTCAGGTCGAACAGCAGGTCGACGTTCATCGGCATGAGGTTCTTGACTGCCAACAGCGAGATGGTCAGCGCGAAGACCACACCGAAGACGCCGACGGCCGCCCAGAACGGCTCTTCGACCGGGCGTCTGGCGCTTCCTTTGTTGAGGAAGGGGACGATGGCGATGAAGCCGACGACCACACCGTTCGCGAGAACGCCGTAGGTACGGTCGGCCATGATTTTCTGCCCGCCGAGGATGGCGAGGTCCGGATTCAACGGACTGAGTTTGAGCAGCCCGAACGACCAGTAGAGGTACCAGTCGGGCAGGATAATCGCCGGCGTCTGACTCGGGTTCGCGGGTGCGCCGATGTGTGGCGGCATCGTCGCCGAGAGGAACAGAATCATCCCGACGAAGAACGACGCAATCGAGAGGTTCCGAACCGTCTCGTGGGGCCACGTCGGGAACGCGAGCACGTCGCGCTCGACGTAGTCTGACGACTGCCTCAGCTCTTGGTCCTCGTAGCGAGAGCGTTCGAAGTACTCGTAGGTGAGCCGAGCGAGCCCCGTCTTTCGTTCCTTTCGTTCGCGCCACGTTGGCGTCTCGTCGTCCGGTGGAACGGGCCCCGTCGGGAGACCGCCGTCGGCTTCGGGTGAACTGTCTGCCCCGGATGTGTCGCCCGCACCGGTTCCCCCATCGGTCCGAAGTGGGCCGTCAGTTCGGCGCATGCTCCTAGGTTGGTCTCTGAGAGCAAAAACAATGTGGAACGTTCACAACCAACAAATGAGAAAACGTCGGGGCTGCGTCTCAATAGCGTACGTATGTGAACCAATTACTCGACACCGAGTTTATCATTGGGCTTTTTTATTTCTCGGCCGTAGGTCGCGCTATGCGAAACGCGAAAATCGTCTGTACTCTCGGTCCGTCTTCCTTCGACCGAAAGACGATTCGTGGGCTCGCCGACGCTGGAATGAGCGTCGCCCGGATGAACGCGAGCCACGGAGACGTCGAACACCGGTCGGAGGTCATCGACAGCATTCGCGCTGTCGACGACGCGACCGAGGAACCGCTCGCGGCCATGCTCGACCTGCAGGGCCCCGAAGTACGAACCGCCCCTATCGACGACGACATCTACCTCGAAACGGGAAGCGAGGTCCAGTTCTACGAGGGCGACGAGGCGACACCCGAAGCAGTAGGTCTCTCGTATTCTATCTCCGCCGCAGAACCGGGTGCGAGAGTGCTCCTCGACGACGGCCGCATCGAAGCGACCGTCGAGCGCGTCGAAGACGACTCCGTCTACGCGAAAATCGTCTCCGGCGGCCAACTCGGCTCCCGGAAGGGCGTGAACGTCCCCGGCGTCGACCTCGACATCGACCTCATCACCGACAGCGACTACGAGAACCTGAAACTCGCCGCCGAGAAGGAAGTCGACTTCGTCGCCGCCTCGTTCATCCGCGACGCGGCCGACGTGTACACCATCAGCGACACGCTGGAGGAACTCGGCGCTGACATCCCCATCATCGCCAAAATCGAGCGCGTCGGTGCGGTCGACAACCTCGACGAGATTATCGAGGCCGCCCACGGCGTGATGGTCGCCCGCGGCGACCTCGGGGTCGAGTGCCCGCTCGAAGAGGTCCCAATCATCCAGAAGCGAACCATCCGCAAAGCGCAGGCCGCTGGCGTCCCGGTCATCACCGCGACCGAGATGCTCGACTCGATGGTCCGTGCCCGCCGGCCCACCCGCGCCGAGGCCTCTGACGTCGCAAACGCCGTCCTCGACGGCACCGACGCCGTGATGCTCTCCGGCGAGACGGCCGTCGGCGACCACCCCGTGCGCGTCGTCGAGACGATGTCCCGTATCGTCCAGGAGGTCGAAGCCAGCCCCGAATACGACGAGAGCCAAGAACAGCGCGTCCCGACGGCCGACGAAAGCTCACGAACCGAGGCACTGGCCCGCTCTGCGCGCTACCTCGCCCGCGACGTGAACGCCGCCGCCGTCGTCGCCGTCTCCGAGTCCGGGTACACCGCCCGAAAGACCGCGAAGTTCCGGCCCGGCGTCCCCGTCGTCGCGGTCACGCCGAACGACCGCACTCGCCGCCAACTCTCCCTCTCGTGGGGCGTCTCCGCCGAGTACTCCGACTACAGTGACAGCGTCGAGGCCGTGATGGACGACGCCGTCACGGCCGCCCTCGACGCTGGCGTGGCCGAGTCCGGCGACACAATCGTCGTCCTCTCCGGGATGATGACCGAACTCGAAGGGACGAACACGACGAACATGCTCAAGGTCCACGTCGCCGCCGAATCCGTCGCCAACGGTCGGAAAGTGGTCGGTGGCCGCGTCGCCGGTCCCGTCTACCGGACGAGCGACGGCGACCTCTCGGACGTGCCCGAGGGCGCGATTCTCTCGCTCACTGCCGACTTCGACGGCGAGTTCGACGGCGACGCCGACAAGCTTGCAGGTATCGTCGACGCCCGCGCCGGGATGACGGGCTACCCCGCTCTCGTCGCCCGCGAACTCGATATCCCGATGATTTCGGGCGCACCCCTCCCGACCACGGTCAGCGATGGGTCGCTCGTGACGCTGCACGCCGAACGTGGCATCGTCTACGAAGGCGACGTCATCGGCTTCGACCGCTCCGAGCGGGACTAGTACGGTACCCGCTTCGCACACGAGTTCAGGAGTCTGCTCCGACCACGAGTGCGGTAGCCCTTTCAGAACGCATCGCGTATTCGAAACTGATGTCACGTTCCCCCAGTTCCGAAGCCGACGACGATGGCGACTGGCGATCCGGCGTCGACGAGGTCGGTCCAGAGGGACTTATCGAAGACCAACCCCCAGAGCAAGAGCCAATCGAACCTGGGTCGCCGAACGCCGAGAACGTCCTGTTCGTCGTGCTCGGGGTTCTCTTGACGGTCGGGCTGCTTCTGTCTGCGGTGTTCCCGAACGCTCTCTGACTGTCGGCCTGCTCGCTGGTCACACCAACGCGACCGCTTCAGAGCTACGCGAACCGAGCCGCCGCCCCTCGAATTTCCGATTTTGATAACCGAGCCTCTTGATTTATAACCTCCCGGTTGGAATCCTCGTCAACCCCCAACCGGGCATACGACATGAGTTACGCAGTCCGCATACCCTCGCTACTCGTCGCCGTGATGGTCCTCGTCGCGTCGTTCTGGGTTCCGGTCTCGGTAGTCGCGGCCGACGGACCGAGTGCGTCGTTCGAGAAGGATGTCACGACTGTCACCCGTGGTGACGAAGTCGAGATACAAGTCTCGCACTCCGAATCCGGCACCCTCCACATCGGTGGTGACGACTACGGCTACCACCTGACGGTCGAGCTTACCGGGTCGGGAACGACCACCGTCACTATCGACACGTACAATTCGACCGCCAACAACGCGTCCGATTACATCAGCGGCGGCGGTGCGAAGAACCTCACGACCGCCTCGCTCGACGAACCCATCGAACCCTCGACGTACCTGATGAACGTGACCATCGGCGGCGTCGAACGGGCAATCGGCCAGCTCAAAGTGACGCCACGTGGGAACACCTCTGCAGAGACCCACGTCGCACCGGCGAGCCTCAACGATTCCGACGACGGCATCTCGGCCGACTCGCTTCCGGGCTCGATGACGAAACGCCAGATGGTCGCCAAAGGTGACTACGCAGTCATCAAACTCAACGAGAGCGGCCTCGAATCGGCGTTAAAACCCGATGACATCTCCGGCGGCCCGACAGCCAACGGTATCAAAGTCTCGATGAACCAACTCGAAGTGCGTCCGAACCACGAGCAAGAGACGTTCCTCGCGACGCCAGAAAACGGGGCGACGGTCGTCGAAGACCTCGAAAACGACCTCATCTACGTCGTGTGGGACACGTCTGACCTCCCGCTCGAAGGCGACACAGAAGAGTACGAGGTGACGGTCACGCTCGAAGGCGAGAACAACAGCCTCGTCGAAGAAGACACCATCACGGCGCGGTCGCGTGTCGAACTCGTCGAGCCGACCATCTCTATCGACGTCCACAACGAGACGACCTACCCGTGGGAGGCCCTGCAAGTCAACGTCACCGGCGAAACGACGATTGCACCCAACAGCGTCCTCGAAGTTCGTGCCCGTGCACCCGGCCAACCGTTCTTGAAACTCGTTCCGGTCACGGTGAGCAAAAACGGGACGCTCAGCAAGAACCTGACCTTCGCTCCGGAGGACCGCGGCCTCTCGTTCCCACTGTGGATTCGCGGCGATTACTACGACCTCCGCGACCAGACCGAAACGAAGCTCGAACTCCTCGAATCCGACGCCGGAATGCGCTTTGTCGACCAGGAGACCGACGGAACCTACGTCACCGTCAGTGAGGTGACGCTCTCTGTCGGTGGCTTCGTCCGCGTCGAGACAGCGGACGAAGAGCCGCTGGGAACCAGCGCGTACCTGCCACCGGGAACCCACGAGAACGTCATCGTCGAGTTCGACCGGCGACAGTTGGCCGACGGCGAACTGCTCGCTGTCGCTCACACCGACCAGAACCGCGACGAGAACTTCTCGGTGAGCGACGACCCGCCGTACCGGACGAACGGAACGAACGGAAGCATCGTCGCCGACGACGCGATGGTGCGCCTCGAACCGGACGCGAAGACGCCGACGCCGAACCCGACGACGGCGACCAGTACCGAAGAAGCGGCCGAACAAGTGACGGCGACGGCGACGGCAACGCCCTACCCCGTCACCGAACGGACGCCGTTAGAACCCTCGGGGTCGGCGACGAACACGGGAATCCCGCTTTCGCCCGGGTTGGTCGTCGTCGCGCTCGTCGTCACCGGACTTCTCGCACGGAGGCGCCAATGACCGACACGACGCATCACAGCAGGCTATCGACGATGAACGAACGAACCGAGACCGACTCAGGCGAACGCGTCGAGCACGGTGACTGCGACGGTAGTTTTAATCTGAATCCTGCTCGTCACTCGAACAGATACGAACGTGACATGGCCGGACACGACGAACATCCCGACAGCGCGGGTGGCGAGGTGAACTGGTAATGCCGCGGTTGGTCGAACTCGGGTCGAAGCAGTTCGTCCGCTTCCTGTCGGACCTCTGGACCCAACGCAATTGGCAGACCAAGATACAACCCCGTGGCGAAGGTCGTTTCCTCGTCCAGGGCCAGCGCGCAGACGGGACGAAGGGGATGATGCTGGTCCTCCCGACCGTCGACGCAGAGGTGACGAAGGACCACGTTCGCGGATTTATCGCACACGCCAAAAAGCGACAGATAGACGTCATCGTCGTCGCCTCGCAGGGCGAGTTCGCAGACGAGGTTCGCGGCCTCGCCACGAACCACGACGTGAAACTCCTCGACCGCGACGAACTCGGCGAGACCGTCGAAAACGAAGGCATGGAAGAGTCGGTCAGACAGTACACCGACGGCGACGTGTACGAGACCGCAGAAGTCGAGTTCGGACTGCCGTTCGACCTCCCCGAACCAATCGAAAACGCGCTTTCGTCGCTCCCGTTGGCGGCCATTCAGGAGCGAATCAGTGGTCTGACTGGCGGCGGTGATGGAGATGGTGGCTCGGGCGGCAGTTCCGACGATGGCTCGTTCCGTGACCGCCTGCCGTCCTCGCTCGACGACCTCAAATCTAGCTCACCGCCGAGCGTTCGCGTCGTCGTCGTCGCCGTCCTCCTTCTCGTTCTCGCCCTCGGGTCGGTCGCCGCACTCGGTCCCGTGGTCAACGGGTCCGGAGGGTCCGGCGGTCCGAGCGGCGTCGCCATCTCTGCGGTCTCGACCGCGCCATCGTCGTCCGCAGACATGACTGCTCGGTGGAACGCGCAGACGACATCGTCGATAACGGTCGGAAACAACACGTTCACCGCCCCTGATGGCGAGCAGTTCGTCGTCGTGGCGTTCAACGTGACAAATCAGGGGTCTTCGCCGGGCTCGCTTTCGCAGTCGGCCGTCGTCTTCGAATCTGACGGCGTCCGCCACGGCCACCAGCCGCTTCGGAACGTGAGTGCGTTCGGCGGCGGTCTCTTCGCACCGAACGACTCGAAGACGGTCTGGACCGTCTACGCCGTGCCCGAGGACACGAAGACCGGCACGCTGGTCGTCCAGCCGTCGAACGAAGACACCGTCGCGTTCGTCTACGACGACTCGCTGGCGGCGGAACCACAGACCGAATCGTAAGCCGGCCGCTGGTTTTTCCGACGCGACTCACGCAGTTCGACCCTCAACCCTTAATCAGGTCACGTCCCTAGGGCCTGTATGGTTTACCCGCCGTTCCCGTTGCAGGCTGGTCTCATCGGCCCCGAGACGCTTCCGTTGCTCTTGGTTCTCGCCGGGCTCGGCCTGTCACTCGCCGAAGCAATCGTTCCCGGTGCGCACTTCGTCGTCGTCGGGGTCGCCCTCCTCGCTGCGGGTCTCGTCGGGCTGCTGTTCCCGCCGCTCGCAGCACCGTTCGTCCTCGGACTGTTGGTGTTCGGCTTCGGTGCCCTCGCACTGTATGGCTACCGCGAACTCGACATCTACGGGGGCAAAGGCGAGGGCCGGACGAGTGACTCCGACGCGCTGAAAGGAAAGACCGGCCGCGTCACGGAACGTGTCACCCCGACCAGCGGCGAGGTAAAACTCGACGAAGGTGGCTTCAATCCCTTCTACGCAGCGCGCTCGGTCCACGGCGATATCGAAGTCGGAAGCGAAGTCGTCGTGGTCGACCCCGGCGGCGGCAACGTCGTCACTGTCGAAGGATTCGACGTCGGACAAGACGAAATCGACCGCGAACTCGCCAGAGAGCGCGTTCGGCAGGCCGAAGCACGAGAACAGGAGCGCGAGAAAGAACGCGAAGGCGCAGAAGAGGTCTAACCAACGCACTTCGGGGACCTCGGAGGGCCGAGCGTCCACCACCGACGCGAAGCAGAAACCGTCCGACGTGGCGGGGCTGGCACACGAATACTTATCACATGGCCAACCCTAGACCGGGATATGGACCTACTTGCCCTCCAGGCGGGGCTTGGGTTTGGGAGCGTCGCTATCGGCGTTCTCGTCCTCGTGCTCGCCATCGTGACGGTGTACCAGATGGTCGAAATCGTAGACGCCTACGAAAAGAAGGCCCTCACCGTCTTCGGTGAGTACCGGCGTCTGCTCGAACCGGGTATCAACTTCATCCCGCCGTTCGTCTCTCGCACGTACGCGTTCGACATGCGTACCCAGACGCTCGACGTGCCGCGGCAGGAAGCCATCACCCGCGACAACTCGCCGGTGACCGCCGACGCAGTCGTCTACATCAAAGTCATGGACGCCAAGAAGGCGTTCCTCGAAGTCGACGACTACAAGCGCGCCGTCTCGAACCTCGCCCAGACGACGCTCCGCGCCGTCCTCGGCGACATGGAACTCGACGACACGCTCAACAAACGCCAAGAAATCAACGCCCGCATCCGCAAGGAACTCGACGAGCCCACCGACGAGTGGGGTGTCCGCGTCGAGTCCGTGGAAGTCCGCGAGGTCAACCCCAGCGCCGACGTGCAGCAGGCGATGGAGCAGCAGACCTCCGCCGAGCGCCGTCGCCGCGCCATGATTCTCGAAGCGCAGGGTGAGCGTCGCTCCGCCGTCGAGAAGGCCGAAGGTGAAAAGCAGTCGAACATCATCCGCGCACAGGGTGAAAAGCAGTCGCAGATTCTCGAAGCGCAGGGTGACGCCATCTCGACCGTCCTGCGTGCGAAGTCCGCCGAGTCGATGGGCGAACGCGCCATCATCGACAAAGGCATGGAGACGCTCGAACGCATCGGTCAGGGCGAATCGACGACGTTCGTCCTGCCGCAAGAGCTCACGTCGCTGCTCGGCCGCTACGGCAAGCAGCTGACCGGCTCTGACGTGAAAGATGCGGAGAGCCTCTCCAGCCTCGAATTCGACGAAGAGACGCGCGAACTCATCGGACTCGACGACATCGAGCAGATTCTCGGCCAAATCGACCAGGCGGCCGAGATGGACGTCGAGCAACTCGAACAGGAGGCCGAAGCCATCAAAGCGGGTGCCGAAGTGAACAACATCAAGTCGCCCGACGAGGTCATCGCCGAGGCCGACGAAGAAGACGAACAGTCCATCAAACCCGCCGACGAAGTCGTCTCGGAAGCTGACGCCGACGAGACCGCGGCCGCGTCGAACGACCAATCTGGCAGTGACAGCAGCGGCAGCACGGACAGCAGCGACGACGAAGAAGCGATGGAGTTCGAGAAAGACCTCGAATAGTCGCTGTCGCCGTCGCTGTCGGTATCGTCGCTATTGTTGGTATCGTCGGTATCGTCGGTCTTGTCGTCGAATACAGACTAGTTCCGATAACCGACAATCATCGTTTCAGACGAGTGAAATGCCGAAGCGCTTTTCTTCCGTCCACGTCCTACTTCCGGTAGATGTCGGACCGCCGGATAGATGAAGACAAGCGTGCGACGCTTCGTCGCTTCGCCGCGCTCGGGGCCGCGACGCCGCTCGTCGGCCTCGGAGGTGGTGACGAAAGCGACGACTCGTCGAAGTCGAGCGACGCGCGCGACGCCATCGTCGGCTACGTCGCGGCCACGCCCGGCGCACACTTTTCGAAGGTGCGAGACGACCTGCAACTCGGGACCGGAGAGACGCAGTACCACCTTCGAAATCTCGTCGACGACGGCACTCTCGACGTGCGGCGCGACGGAGACTACAAGCGATTCTTCCCCGCAAAACGGTTCTCGGAGTTCGAACAGGTCGCGCTCGGCTACCTTCGGCGCGACACGCCGCGCGGAATGCTGATTCACCTCCTTCGGGACCCGGATGCGACCGGGAGCAAACTCGCCGATACGCTCGACGTCTCGCGCGCGACGGTGAGCACCTACGCGAAAGAACTGGATTCGGTCGGCCTCCTCTCGCGGGAGGACGGCTACGCAGTCAGTGAACCCGAGACGGTTATCACACTCTTGATTCGGTACGCCGACTCCTTCGGCACCGACGCCGCGGCGTTCGCAAACGACGCCGCCGGGTTCATCCGATTCGACCCCTGAGACGGGGTGGGTTGCGTCGGTCGTATTGTAGTGTTTTCCGCAGCCTGACCGGTGAGCGGCGAGCCTCGACGAGCCACACGACGACCCGCGATGTCACTCGACGGTGACAGGCGACAACAACTCCGAACGAAAAAGGTGGAGACGACGGCGTCAGCGGTGGCAGGCGACAGGAACGTTAAACCGTAACTTTCCACGTCGTTCCCGACGAGTAACCCCACTTTTCGACGTCGACGTCGAAGTTCCCGTCGAGAAGCGGGCGCATGTTGGCCCCGACTTCCTTCGCCGAGAGACCGAGGTCGTCGGCGATGAGTCGGGATTTGAAGTACGTCTTCGTGCCCGCGTTGCGGCGGAGGTACTGGAGGATGCGGTGCTGCTTTTCGGTGAGGTCGGCGGGGACCTCCGAAACGTCGGCTTCGACGGCAGTTGCCGTGGCGGTCGTGCTCATACTTACAGAGAGTACCGTATCGCCTATCAGGGGTTTGGTACAGGAGGTTAACACGTCGCTGTCTTGCGATTAGGTGCCGTCGATGGGGGTTCGGGTACGATGTTCGGGCCGCCGCAGGTACAGTCAGCTAACACTCGGGGAAACCGGAGAATCCAGCAGGGAGACACGCTCCGCGGGGGCAAGACAGAAAATACATACGCCGATAGCGGCCATAGGTCGATAATGGGTCGCCCGACAGATGGGCGCTCGGCCACCGCTACGCCGGCCAGCGTCGACGTGAGTGTCGTCCTCCCCGCGTACAACGAGGAGCGGACCATCGAAAACACCGTTCGCGTCACCCTCCAGACGCTCGAATCGTTCCTCCCCGCCGACGCCTTCGAGGTCATCGTCGCCGAAGACGGCTGCGACGACCGCACGCCAGAGATAGCCGACCGCATGGCTGCCGAAGACTCGCGTGTGCGCCACTTCCACAGCGACACGCGACTCGGGCGCGGCGGCGCGCTCGAACACGCCTTCGCGGCCGCACACGGCGAGACGCTCGTCTACTTCGATACGGACCTCGCGACGGACATGCAACACCTCGAATCGCTCGTCGAACGCGTCCGCTCGGGAGAGTACGACGTCGCCACCGGGTCGCGGTGGATGCCCGAGAACGTCGCCGACCGCCCGGTCAAACGCGGCTTCCCGAGTCAGGTCTACAACGGGCTCGTTCGCGTCTTCCTCCGGTCGGACCTCCGCGACCACCAGTGTGGGTTCAAAGCGTTCAGCAGGCAGGCGTTCGAGACGCTCCGCGACGACGTCGAAGACGAACACTGGTTCTGGGACACCGAGATGCTCGTGCGCGCCCAGCGCGCCGGGTTCCGGGTCGCCGAGTTCCCCGTCGATTGGGAACCGAAAGGCGACACGAAAGTCGACCTCGTCCGCGACGTACTCGGGATGGGCAGTCAGATTCTTCGGACGTGGTGGCAACTCTCGGTTCGGCCGCGTATCACCCGCGAGGTGACAATCGTCTCCGGGTTGCTGTTGACGCTCGTCGCAGTGGCGCTGATGACGCTCTACATCGACCCCTCGGAGGTCCTGAGCGTCCTCGGCGACGCCGACCCGACGCTCGTCGCGGCCGCCGCCGCAATTTACGTCCTCTCGTGGCCGCTCCGTGGACTACGCTACCGCGACATCCTCGGCGAACTCGGCTATCACGAGAAGACGGGCTTCCTCACGGGGGCGATATTCATCAGTCAGACCGGGAACCTCGTGTTCCCGGCCCGCGCGGGTGACGCGGTGCGCGCGTACGTAGTGAAGGCACGACGCGGCATTCCGTACCCCTCCGGATTCGCCTCACTCGCCGTCGAGCGCGTCTTCGACCTGCTCACAATCGCGGGTCTCGCGGGCGTCGTCCTCGTCGGACTCGCCGCCACCGGCGGCCTCAACGACATCGCGTCGGTGCTCGCAACAGGCGTGAGCGGTGGCAACGTGGACGTGTCGGCCAGTGACGTGCGTACCGTCGCCTACGTCGCCACGGGCGTCGGCGTCGTCGCCATCGCGGGCGTCCTCGCTATCGCCCTCTCGGCCCGCGCCGACAGCAACCTCGTCCGCGCCGTCGTCGGTCGGTTTTCGTCGGATTCGTACGTCGAGTACGTCGCGGGCGTCATCGAGCAGTTCGTCTCCGACCTGCAAGCCGTCGCCGGAAACCGCGCCGCCTTCGGGCGCGTCGGCGTGTCCAGCCTCGCCATCTGGACGATAGACGTGGTGACAGCCGTCGTCGTCCTCTTCGCGCTCGGCGTCGATATCGACCCGACCGTCCTCGTCGGCGTCTCCTTCTTCGCGGTGAGCGTCGGCAACCTCGCGAAGGTCCTCCCGCTGTCTCCGGGCGGCGTCGGTCTCTACGAAATCGCCTTCACCGTGTTCATGGCTGCGCTCGCGCCCGTCACGCCCGCGATGGCGCTCGCCGCCGCCGTCCTCGACCACGCGGTGAAAAACGCCGTCACCATCGTCGGCGGTGTCGCGTCGATGCTCTCGCTCAACGTCTCGCTGACGACCGCCGTCGAAGAGAGCGCAGACGTCCGCGAGCGTGAACTCGCCGAATCGGAGTAGGCAAGAACTAACGCGTCTTCAGTAGAGGTCGCAGTTGAATGGGGCGAGCGCTGCTGTCACGGCCGACTGGAGCGCGTCCGTCCGGGTGACTTGTCCACCCGTGAACACGCCTGCGGCACCCTCGTTCGTCGCGATATCTTCGGTCCCGAGCACGTCGTCCATCACCGGCCCGAGTTCTTCGCCGTCGTGAATTCGCTCGGCGATGCGGTCGGGGAGGAGGAAACTCGGCCCGGCACCGCGGCCGACCCGCGTGCCGTCGGTCGCTGCGGCCCACATGACCAGATAGAGGTCGCCGTCGCTTGCGACCGCTTCGGTGTCGGTCGAAAACGACGCGACCCCGCCTTCAATACCGACGCCGAAGCGGTAGTCGCCGGTCTCGAAGACGCGCTCGGCGCGGGTGATCGCACCAGTCAGTGTCTCGTCGTGCCCGACGGGTTGCTCCGAGACGCCCGAATCGACGGCGACGGCTGCGACGCGGGCGTCGGGACAGGCCAACTCGACCGCACGCCGCTTCACCGGATTTCCGCTTCCGACTGCGATGTCCATATCGGCAGGCGAGTGGGAACTCATATCGCTCCATCGGATTCTGTCTCGGCGGTCGGGACCCACGGTTCGGGGAGGTCGGCGTCGGGGTGGAACAGTCGGGCAAGCCGGTCGACGCCGCCGACGAGCGCAGGGCTCGGTTGATTGAGAAGCGAGTCGTCGACGGCGTGGACGGCCGCATCGACGTTCCAGCCGCGAGCGTCGAACGCTTCGGGGTCGCCTCGTTCGCCCTTGCCGCACGGATGGAGAACGACGTGGTCCGGGTCCGCGGCGGCAACCTCGTGGCCGGAGAGTTCGCGCGAGCGTTCGCCCGCGTCGACGAGCGAATACGACCCACCGGCGGCGCGAACCACGTCCGGAACCCAGTTGCCGGCCGCCATCGGCGGGTCGGCCCACTCTTCGCAGTAGACTTCGGGAGCATCGCGGCCGGAGACGGCGTCTGCAACACGCGAGAGGTGTGCTCGGCAGTCGTCGGCGAGTCGCTCACCGGCAGCGGCGTCGCCCGCGGCCGCACAGATTCTCGGGAAGGTCTCGAACACCTCGTCGAGTGTCGATGGTTCGACGTGGTGAACCTCGTAGCCGTGTTCTCGGGCCTCCGTCGCGACGTCCTGCTGCAGTGGGTCGCTCGTGCAGACGACGTCCGGGTCGAGTTCGGCGAGACGCTCGAAGTCAGGGTTCAACCACCCACCCACGAGTGGCCGGTCGAGCGGAGAGTGAGCGGTCGCGCCGACGATTCGAGCGGCGAGACCGGCCGCGTCGAGGATGGCCGCCGCACTCGGGGCCAACGAGACGACTCGGGGCGGAGAGTCCGTGCGCATAGTCCGCAAACGTTCCTCCGAGAAAAATATGTATCGTGTCCACTGTGTCCGGAGGAGACACGAGTTCGGGAGGTGAGTAAATGGTCCGTGTGGGGCGTCTACACACAAAAATTGTGGACAACCGGCGGGCGATACCAAACCATTTATGCGTTCGTCTGCGGTCGTACGTGTTACGGACCGCCTCCGGGTTCTAGCCGAATCTAATCCCCCCTTCCGGAGCACCCGCCGTCGTAGCCATGAGTGAACGAATTTGGACCCGAAACCCCGGCGCACAGGAGCAGAAACAGAAACAGCGAGGCCGACGACAGAGCCAAGAGGAAGAAGAGACCACCAAGGGAGACACGCTCAAGTGTCCTGAGTGTGGCGGCCACGTCGTCACCGACGACGAACACGGTGAGACCGTCTGTGACGACTGTGGTCTCGTCGTCACCGCCGATTCGGTCGACCGCGGCCCCGAGTGGCGCGCGTTCGACGCCCGCGAGAAAGACGAAAAGTCCCGCGTCGGTGCACCGACGACGAACACGATGCACGACAAGGGTCTTTCGACCAACATCGACTGGCGCGACCGTGACGCCTACGGGAACTCGCTGGGCGCTCGCCAGCGCCAGAAGATGCAGCGCCTCCGCAAGTGGAACGAGCGCTTCCGCACCCGCGACTCCAAGGAACGCAACCTGAAGCAGGCACTCGGTGAAATCGACCGCATGGCCTCCGCGCTCGGTCTCCCCGAGAACGTTCGCGAGACGGCATCTGTCATCTACCGCCGTGCACTCGACGACGACCTGCTCCCCGGCCGTTCTATCGAGGGTGTCGCCACCTCGTGTACCTACGCCGCTGCCCGCATGGCCGGCGTCCCCCGTTCGCTCGACGAGATTGCGGAAGTCTCGCGCGTCGAGAAGAGCGAAGTCGCCCGCACCTACCGCTACATCGCTCGCGAACTCTCGCTCGAAGTCAAGCCCGCCGACCCCGAGCAGTACGTCCCCCGGTTCGCCAGCGAACTCGGCCTCTCGGACGAGTCGAAGATGCGCGCCCGCAAGCTCCTGAAGAACGCCAAGGAGAAGGGCGTCCACTCGGGTAAGTCGCCGGTCGGCCTCGCCGCCGCCGCCGTCTACGCCGCCGCACTCCTCACCAACGAGAAGACGACGCAGGCCGCAGTCAGCGAAGTCGCCGACATCTCGGAAGTCACCATCCGCAACCGCTATCACGAACTCCTCGAAGCCGAGGAGAACCTCGGCCTCGTCTAAGGTATCACTCCGCGACGGCGCTTTCAGACCGGTCGCGACATATCCTCGCTTATTCGACAGCTGAGCGGTTGCGCTGTTCGCTGGTTCCGGTGTGACGTCGAGTTCAATCGGGGAGAAACGTTTTGACGTGAGAGCGACACGTCCGTACGATGCGCACGGAACACGCCCTTCGCGTGGGCGACGCCGCCGACACCGAGCTCGCCGACGGGAGCGTGGACCTCGTCGTCACCTCCCCACCGTATCCCATGATAGAGATGTGGGACGACCTCTTTTCGGCCCGCGACGACGCGGTCGCCGACGCGCTCGACGCGGGCGACGGTCAGGCGGCGTTCGAGGCCATGCACGACCAACTCGACGCGGTGTGGGACGAACTCGAACGCGTCCTCGCGCCGGGCGGCCTCGCGTGTATCAACGTCGGCGACGCGACGCGCAGCCTCGACGGGTCGTTTCGGTTGTATCCGAATCACGCGCGCATCCTGACGGCGCTCTCCGAGCGCGGGCTCTCGCCGCTTCCCGACGCACTCTGGCGAAAGCCGACCAATCGCCTGACCAAGTTCATGGGGTCGGGGACGCTGCCGACCAACGCCTACGTCACGCTCGAACACGAGTACGTTCTCATCGTGCGCAAGGGCGACTCGCGGTCGTTCCCGCCGGGCGACGACGACCGCTACGAGAGCGCCTTCTTCTGGGAAGAGCGAAACGAGTGGTTCTCCGACCTCTGGGAGTTCACGGGTACCGAACAGCGTCTCGATTCGGGGGCCAGAGAGCGCTCGGCCGCGTTCCCGGTCGAACTGCCGCTTCGACTCATTCGAATGTACTCGGTGTACGGCGACACCGTGTACGACCCGTTCGTCGGGACCGGAACCACCACGTTGGCAGCGATGCTCGCCGGGCGCAACTCGGTCGGCTACGACCTCGATGCCGGACTCGTGGACGCGTTCGAAGACCGGTTGACGGACGTGTGTGAACGCTCCCGTGCTGCTGTCGAAGCCCGACTCGATGCACACCGCGACTTCGTCGCCGACAGAGACGACGAACCGGGCTACGACGCGACCTATTACGATTTCCCGGTCGTGACCAAACAGGAGCGGGACATCCGTCTGTACGCCGTCTCGTCGGTTACGAAGACCGAGTCGGGTGACAATCGCCAGTTCGTGGCCGAGCACGAACCGGTCGACGACACAGACGCACGCAGTACGCAGGGCGACGCAGTCGCCGACAGCGACGCGACCGAGGAACTCGACGCGGACGACGACTGACTGCGGACTCGTCGGCGACGACGCCACCCCGTTCGCCGCCAACGCCCGACTGCCCCGCAGACGTTTGCGGGCACGGACACCGATTTAGTCCCCGCCGTCGCAGTGACGGGTATGGACCTCTCGTTCGACTCGTTCGTTCTCGCAGCGAGCACCGCCGACCTCGGCGACGAACCCGCCGCCAGAGCCGACGCAGACGCCATCGAGTTCCGGATGGACCTCGCCGACGACCCGCTTTCGGCCCTCGACGACTACGACGGGGACCTCCCGATTATCGCGACGAACCGCGCGGAGTGGGAAGGCGGTGAAGCCGATGGCGACGAAGTCGACCGCCTCGACGCGCTCGTCGCGGCCGCGGAGACCGACGCCGTGGCCGCGGTGGACATCGAACTCGAAAGCCTCCACAAAGCGGCTGGCGTCGACGCCGCGACCCGCGCCCGCGCAGTCGACGTCGACGTAATCGCGTCCGTCCACGACTTCGAGCGAACGCCAGCGCGCTCGGAACTCACGCGACACCTTCACGAGGCGGCCACGCTCGGCGATGTCGGGAAACTCGCCGTCACCGCCCACACCGACGCAGACGCACTTCGCCTGCTGGACGTGACGCGCGCGGCGACCGAGTGGGACGACACCGTCGCGACGATGGCGATGGGTGAAGCGGGCAGACACACCCGCGCCGTCGCGCCAGTGTACGGGTCGAAAATCGGCTATGCACCGGTCGACCCCGAAGACGCGACCGCGCCGGGGCAGTACGACGCCGCGACGCTCCGAGCCCTCGTCGGCGACCTGTCCAGCAAACCGGACGTTTAAGACGGCAGACAACGACGGCCACGCACGATGGCCGATGCTCGTCGTCGCGCGCTCGTGGCCGCCCTCGTCGGGATTCTTGGCGCATCGCTCGGAATCGCCGGCGCTGGGCACGTCTACCTCCGCGAGTGGCGACGCGCTATCGCGTGGTTCACGTTCGTCGTCGGCGCTGGACTGGTCTTACTGTCGGCATTTGCCGACCCGGCGACGGCGACGCTCAGCGAACTGCCGACCGAAGTGACCGTCCCTATCGTCGGACTCCTCTTCCTCAGCGCGCTGGACGCCTATCGAATCGGAATGCGAGGCCCAGGGCACCAGCAGAACGACGGGCAACCAACCTGTCCCGCCTGCGGCGGTGGACTCGACCGAAACCTCGATTTCTGTCCGTGGTGTGCCGAAGAACTCGAATGGCACACCGAAGAGCAATAAACCGGCGCGTTACTTCTCGATAATGCTCTCTTCGACCGCTTCGCCGAAGTGTCGAGCAGTGTCTTCGTAGTAGATGAGTACCTCGTCACCCGGTTCGAGGTCGGTCACTGCGGTTCGCCCCTCTTTGGTTGGAACCTTGATGGTCTCGGCGTTCTGGAGGAGCGTCGCGACTCGGTCGCCCTCGTAGTCGGCGACGACGCGGAACATCGGGCGTTTTTCGATTTTCACGCGTCCGACGATGGCCTCGCGGGTGTGGCCGTCGGTGTCGATGAGTTGTACCTCGTCGCCGCTTTCGAGTTCCGAGAGGTACGTCGTTCCGCCGTCGGGGGTTCGGGCGTACGCGTGGACTGCACCGGCGTTGACTCTGAATGGCCGAGACGCGACATACGGGGACTCCGCCGTCTCGGCGTGTACAAAGAAAAGGCCACGAGACATCGACCCGACGAGCATCCCCTCGTCGTGTTCCATGAGAGAGCCGGTGTCGACACAGACGCGGTCGGCCATGCCCGTGCGTTCGACTTCCTGAATCTCGGCCCACACGAGGTCGAGCGACTCGCGTTCTGCCTCGTCGCGAACCTCGACGGTCTTGCGAATCTCGTCGTGGTCGTCGCTGTCGAGGAGGACGCCATCGGACCCAATCTCCAACGTCTCGAAGGCCGTCTTGGCTTCCTCGGCGGTCGTGACGCCAGCGATGAGTTCGGTCTCCTCGCCGATGCGGGCGATGAGATTCTCCAGCGGGATGATAGTCCAGTCCTCGCCGACGACGATGGTGTGGTCGCCGTCGCGGGCAGCCTCTTCGGCGAACGATTCGTAGTCCTTGCTCAGGATGCGGATGTACGACCCGTTTGCGTGGTCGTCGCCGCGGCGGAGCGTCGTCAGGTCTGCAGATCCGGAGAAGTCAGAGGGGAGTTCGACCGTCGCGTCGCCCTCGCCGTCTTTGCCGACGATGTAGGCGTCGGCGAGCGACCCACCGTCTTCGTCACCTTCTGCTTCCATCACGTGGACGTCGGCGTCGGTGCGGAACGCGGCGACTTTCACGTCACCGAGTTCGCGCACCTTCTCGACGTCGTCCTCGTCGACGAGGACCCAGTCGACACCGGCTTCGAGGCCCGCCGTGATGCGTCGCTTCCGCGTCTCCCAGTCGCCGACCGTGTCGTCGGCTTTGAGCCAGACGCTGCGTGTCATTATCGACTTCACTCGGTGGTCAGGCTTGAACGTGGCGGATGAATCAACAGCGGGCGGGCAGAATAACCCGATTCTCGTTCGAACCGAGAATCACTATTTCGTATCGCAGTATGTGATTTATAGGACCGATATCGGACAAAAATCGGCCCAGTTGGGGACTGAGTACAGTAGCTGTAGACAGCGGCGCTGCTACGCGGGCAAGACCGTCATCGAGACCCGTGACTATTCACAGCGAGATGCAAGCTAGATTGAGAGTAGGACAGAGTGAGTATCGAGATGAGGACTTCACTATCGCAAGAGTGAGTTCACGATTGTCGAGTGCTGCCTATCGCTTCCTATCGAGGTCCTCGCTGACGAGACGTTCGCTTGTCGCCTCAATGCCACCACACGCGTGGAACGACACCCGGCCGAGTGGCTCGTGGGCACCGTAATCCAGTACGCAACTCCGGGGGTTCACACCCGGAAGAGACCGTTCCGCGTTAGAGTGATTCGTACGATACGAGTCTGATTCGTCATAGCCACTCGCCGTCGGACAGAGACTTTCGATTTCGGGGTGGCCGCTATCTTGCGCGACGTTCGGAAATCCACCGAGCAGCGCCGATGGAACACAACACGATAGCGTACACACTCGTCGAGGCTACGTCGACGAACCCCAGATAGTCCGCGCCCGCAAGGAGTATCACTAGCAGGCCGACGAGTTGCATCCCTCTGCCGATGGCGGTCTCAGAGGCGAAGCGTTCGACACTGAGTGTCATCAGGCTCTTGTATTCGACAGAGAATCTTTAATTTTCAGTCGGGTGGCGTCTAGACTCCTCGTCCCGTACGACACCCGGCAGACGCGTCTCGAACCAGTATGGCGCACGTCGTCCTCCGACTCAGATGCGACTCTGTTTTTCGGACGGGGCGCCTCTCGACCACCCTAATCGAGTGAAACGATAGAAATTCTCGGTAGAGCCGTTGAGAATGGTAATTTCGTCATCTACGAAGGCATCCCAATCCCGATGGATGAATCGTATACTGCGATATAGAATCGGAGAATTAGGCGACGGAACAGCCTTTGTGAGTGGAGCAGGGATAGACTCGACGTGTAGTGCGAGAATCGTCAGGGTGTCAGTCGGCGTAGTGGGGGGAGGGGAAGATGCGTACCATCTCGCGTTTCGATTAGGAACGATACGCAGACAGGTCCAACTGCGTCGTCTCCCGGTCGCGTTCGTGTTCGAGAAGTGCACGCTTCAGGTCGGTCCCGCCAGCGGCAGAGAACCCACCGAGTGAGTCCGAGCCGACGACACGGTGACACGGAACGACGACCGGAACGGGGTTTCGCCCACAGGCCTGACCGACGGCGACAGCGTGGCTGTCGAGTTCGGCCGCAACGTCGCCGTAAGTTCGCGTTTCACCGTACGGGATGTCGAGCATCGCTCGCATCACGTCACCAGTGAACGAGTCGGGGATTCGAACGTCGGCGTCGAGCGCTCGTCTGTCGCCGCGTTCGTACTCGGCAAGCTGCTCGCGGAGGTCGGCTTCCGAATTCTCGACCAGTCGCTCGTCCAGTTCCACGTCGAACCCCCATATCGTCACGTGCATCGACCACCGTTCGCACTCGGCCACTATCTATGTATGGCGTGTGCGCCGCGAGAAGAGAGAAACAGCCGTGACAAAAACCGGTGTTACGCTTCGAGGCTCAGCCCGGCGCGTTCGAGCGCCGAATCGGTGTCGGCGTCGTCGTGGATGACGGCGCTCACGGCGCGGGTGATAGCTTCGGGGTCGTCGTGCTGGAAGATAGACCGTCCCATCGAGACACCGGCAGCGCCGGCGTCCATCGTCCCGCGGACCATCTCGACCGTCTCGCGGTCCGTGCCGCGACTGCCGCCGGCGATGACGACCGGGAGGCGCGTGGCCTCGACGACGCGGCTGAAAGACTCAGCGTCGCCGCTGTAGGCCGTCTTGACCACGTCTGCGCCGACTTCCTCGGCGAGGCGGACAGCGTGGGCGAGTGCTTCGGGGTCCTGTTCGTCGATGCCAGCGCCGCGCGCGTAGGACATCGCGAGAACGGGGACGCCGAAGTCGGCGGCGCGAGAACAGAGATTGGCGAGTTGCGTCATCTGGTCGGGTTCGTGTTCCGACCCGACGTTGATGTGGAACGAAACGGCGTCGGCACCGACGCGCAGTGCGTCTTCGACGGTTCCGGTGAGCCGTTTATCGCTTTCGTCCGGGCCGATGACCGTCGAGCCGTTGACGTGGACGATGTATCCTTTGCCGTTTTTGTTCGGGTGTACTCTGGGTGCTGTCCCTTTGTGTGTGAGGACGGCGTCAGCGCCGCCCCGTGTGATACCGTCGATTGTCGATTCGATGTCTACGAGGCCTTTGACCGGGCCGAGCGTGATGCCGTGGTCCATCGGGACGACGAGGTATCGTCCGTCGGTGGAGATGCGTTCCAGTCGTGCCGAGATTCCAACGTCAGTGTTCATGTTTGTGAAAGGGTGACAGAGCAGTTATGTGCGTTCCGAATGCGGTGGGCGTTGCGAGACGCCATCTATCGCACCCGATTTGAGTTCGTGGGCGAGCGTTTCGAGGCGTTCTGCGGTCGTTTTCGCGGACTCGTCGTTCTCGTGTCCTTGGGCGACGATGTCCACGAGCGCGCTGCCGACGATGATGCCGTCAGCGCCGCCTCGGACGATGCGTTCTGCGTGTTCACCGCTACTGATTCCGAACCCGACGGCCTTGGGTACGTCGTAGTCGGACAGGCGGTCGAGGCTGGACCCGGTCTGGTCGGAGACGTCCGACTTCGCGCCCGTCGTCCCGAGACGCGCCTGCACGTAGACGTAGCCAGAGACCTGTCGCATGATTCGGTCGAGGCGGTCGCCGCGCGTCGTCGGCGCGACGATGAACACGAGGTCGAGACCGAACTCGTCGCAGGCCTCACGCAGCGGGTCGGCTTCCTCGGCCGGAAGGTCGGGAACGACGAAGCCTTCGATACCGACGTCGGCCGCCTTCTCGACGAAGGGGCGCGGTCCCTCCGCGTCGCCGTAGCGGTAGATGAGGTTGTAGTAGGTCATGCAGACGACCGGAATCGACACGTCGAGGTCGTCGACGAACTCGAAGTAGCGCTCCGGGGTCATCCCGCCTTCCAGCGCGCGGACGATGGCGTTCTGGATGGTCGGCCCTTCCGCGATTGGCTCCGAGAAGGGGAGTCCGAGTTCGATAACGTCGGCACCGCCGCGTTCGAGCGCCTCGACGTATTCGAGCGACGATTCGTAGTCCGGGTCGCCAGCGACGAGGTACGGGACGAACGCCGGGCCGTCTGCGAAGGCGTCGGCGAGCGACATCACAGTCCCCCCGTGAACTCGTCCATGTTCGGCGCGATGTCGATATCGCGCTCGTAGGTCTCTTCGATGGCCGATTCGAGGTC
This sequence comes from Haloferax larsenii, assembly GCF_024730625.1. Lineage (NCBI taxonomy): Archaea > Methanobacteriati > Methanobacteriota > Halobacteria > Halobacteriales > Haloferacaceae > Haloferax > Haloferax larsenii. Next base: position 1,632,051 of record NZ_CP078063.1, on the reverse strand, counting down.
CTTGTCGCCGCGGCCCGAGAGGTTGACGACGACGAACTCGCCGAGTTCGTCGGAGTGTTCCTCCAAGTAGCCGAAGGCGTGGGCAGACTCCAGTGCAGGGATGATACCCTCCATCTGTGAGAGGCGGTGGAAGGCGGTCAGGGCGTGGTCATCGTCGACGTTGACGGCGGTGACGCGCCCGGTATCGACGAGGTGTGCGAGTTCCGGCCCGACACCCGCGTAGTCGAGGCCGGAGGAGATGGAGTGTGACTCCATAATCTGCCCGTCGTGGTCCTGTAGGAGACGCGTGCGCGCGCCGTGAAGCACGCCCTCGGACCCGGTCGTGAGCGACGCGGAGTTCGGCGCGACGCCCGCTTCCTCGTCGACGTCGAGCGTCGAACCGCCCGCTTCGACGGCGTAGAGTTCGGTCTCGTCGTCTTCGACGAACTCCGCGAACGCCCCCATCGTGTTCGACCCGCCGCCGGCGCAGGCGAGGACGGCGTCTGGCAGACGACCCATCTTCTCACGGGCCTGCGTTCGCGCTTCTTCGGAGATAACCGACTGGAAGTCACGAACCATGCTCGGGAAGGGGTGCGGACCGACCACAGAGCCGATGACGTAGTGGGTGTCTTCGACGTTGGTCGCCCAGTCGCGCATCGTCTCGGAGATGGCTTCCTTGAGGGTCCCGCGGCCGACGGTGACGGGGTTGACCTCGGAACCGTTGAGTTTCATCCGGAAGACGTTGGGTCGCTGGCGGTTGATGTCGCGCTCGCCCATGTAGACTTCACAGGGCATGTCGAGATGCGCGCAGGCCATCGCCGTCGCCGTCCCGTGCTGGCCAGCGCCGGTCTCGGCGATGATGCGGTCTTTGCCCATGTACTTCGCCAAGAGGACCTGGCCGAGCGCGTTGTTCAGCTTGTGTGCGCCGCCGTGGACGAGGTCTTCGCGCTTGAGATACACCTCGCGGTCGTATCGCTCCGAGAGCCGGTCCGCGCGCTGAAGTGGAGTTGGCCGCCCGCCGAAGTCCCGCAGTCGCGTCCGAAACTCGTCCATGAAGCCGTCTTCGTTGTTCAGGACGTATCGCTCGTAGGCGTCTTCGAGTTCCTCGATGGCCGGCATCAGAGCCTCGGGAACGTACTGTCCGCCGTAATCGCCGAATTTTCCGTCTACACTCATGTCGATGTGGTCAGTCGCCGCGTATTTTGTCGTACGTTACCATCCATGATGGCGGTACCGACGAGGAGAGCGTCGGCCCCGGCCTCGCGCATCCGCCGAACGTCCGCGGGCGTGTGGATACCGCTCTCGGCGACGAGAAGCACGTCGTCAGGGACCTCCGGAGCCAACGTCTCGACGGTTCCGAGGTCGACTTCGAGTTTGCCGAGGTCGCGGTTGTTGATGCCGACGATGTCAGCACCAGCTGCGAGCGCCGCGGTGAGTTCCTCGCGGGTGTGAACCTCGACGAGCGGCTGGAAGCCGCGGTCGCGTGCTGCTGCGACGAGGGGTTCGAGGTCGTCGCCGACGAATCGGGCGATGAGAAGCACGAGGTCCGACTCGACGGCGTCGAGTTGCTCCTCGCGCAGGATGAAGTCCTTCCGAAGCACGGGCACGTCGACCGCCTCGCGAATGCGAGAGAGCGATTCGGTCGACCCGCCGAAGTGCTCGGGTTCGGTGAGGACCGACAGCGCCGTCGCGCCGCCAGCGACCATCTCTTGGGCCAGCTCGACGGGGTCGTCCTCACGGACGCCATCAGTCGTCGGGCTGGTCGGTTTTACCTCGGCGATAATCGGGACGCGTCCGTCTGCCTCGGTGGCCGACACGGCGTCCGGAAACGACCGCGCCTCGACCGAGACACGGGCGTCGCCGCCGGGTCGCTCCCGCGCGGCGTCCAAAATGGAACGCACCTCGGGGGCCAATTTATCTCCACTAGCGTTCATTGATGTTCACTAACGGACGTATCTGTACATAAGGCTTGTGTCAGAGGTACGTGTTTCTTTCTCGTGCGTGCGAACAGGCGTGGAACGAACCCCGATACCACCGCGGCAGCAGACGCCGGAAGGGTCAAGCGTCCGGCCCGGCGAGGCGAACACATGGACCTCGCCGGAATTTACGCCCGCGAATCGTCGGCACTCGACCGCGCCGTACAGATTGGCGTGGTCAGCAACAAACTCATCAGCGTCTCGTTTCCCGAGACGGTCCCCGCCGACGCAGAACCGGACCACGAGTACCTCGATTCGATTCTCGCCGCACTCGACGGTGAAGAGGCGAACCTCTCCGAAATTCCCATCGGTCTCACTGTCCCGACGGACCAACGAAGCGTGCTCGAAGCGCTCCGAAACGTCCCTCGCGGCGACACCGTCGATATCGCACTGCTCGTCAGAATGGCCGGTCTCGACCCCGAAGACGACGAGTCGGCTCGGACCGTCAGGACCGCGCTCGCGGGGAACCCGGTTCCGGTCGTCGTCCCCGACCATCGGGTGACAGATGGCCCGAGCGCTGCGCCCGAGTCGGTCGTTCAGGTGCTCCAACGGGCAGAAGGAATCTAGTCGGAGCGAAGCGGGGCGCTGTGATACTCACTCGACGGGCGAGAGCGTCGCCGCTCCGAAGGGAGTCGAGAATCTGTCGCACCAGATTGCGACGCCGCGGAAGCGCGTGGGGTCGCCCACGTCTTCGAGTCGCTGGGTGAACGTCCCGAGTTTCGTGCTCTCGCCCCCGTCTTCTCCGCCGTCGATGAGGACTTTCACCCCGTCGTCGACGGCGGCTTTCGTGTCCGGGTCGGCCTGAGGCGTCAGGTAGACGAACACGTCCGGGCCTTGTGTCTGCTCGTAGTCTTCGAACTGGAGGACGTGACCCTCGTCGTTGCGGGCGAGCGTGACCGTGCCGCTCACCTTATGGCCCGTCTTTCCGACGAACGACCCACGCGAGAGTGGTGTCGCATCGACAGCCCCTCCTTCGTCAGTGACCCGGGTCGCTCTCTCGGGGAGGAACAACTCTGCGGCCGCCGCCCCACCGACAGTAAGGGCGACACCGCCACCAACCAGCCCGAGCAGCGTTCGACGTTTCATACCCTGAGAACCGTCGTCTCGAAGCATAACCGCTGTGCCAAGTTGGTGCACAGTCAGTACCAAATCTCGGCGCAGCGTCCCGTGTTTCGCTCAGAACGGTGCGGCGTCGGTCTGTCGCCGTAAGACGAGGTAGCCGAGAAGCCCGCCGAGGAGGAACAGCGTGCTCGCGAGACCGATTGTCGAGTCGCCGACGGCCAGCTCGGCGAACTGGGCGAGCCCCGCGAGGAGGAAGCCGCCGCCTGCGACGTACTTCAACTGGTTGTCGACGGGGATCTGAAGCGTGACGACGCCGAGGAGGAGAGCAACGACGCCGAACGCGATGTCCACAGCGAGTACGACCGTCGGGTTTCCGGTGACGATGGACGCGACGACGAGCGCGACGTAACCGATGAGTCCCGCCTGTGTCAGCGTCCGCGTATCGATATCCATACTGGATACCCGGGGGCAGGGGACTTGAACGCCCTGCCTCGCAGGACAGTTTACCAGCCGAACACGTCGTGGCCGACGAACTCCAGTGCGTTCACGAGATAGTGGGCCACGACGACGACGAGCAGGCTCTGTGTGAGGACGAACGCCGCCGCGAGGGCGAACCCGAGTAGTCCGGTGACGACGATGCCGAGTCGCCCCTGTGCGCCGTGGCCGACGCCGAACGCGACAGACGAGACCGCGGCCATGAGCCACGGCGACACGTCGAAGCCGACGGCGAGCGCCCCGACGAGCGCCCCGCGAAAGAGCAGTTCCTCGAAGCCTGCGATGAGCGGCAGCACCACGAGCAGCAACAGCGCCCATCCGCCCGTCGTCTCGGGCGTGAGTGCGTCCCGCAGCGACTCGTCGGGAACGAGACCGAACTCGCGGGAGACCGACGACCCGGCCCGGTTCACCGCGTAGAGTACGCCACCGAGGGCGACGCCCACCGCGAGTTTCGACGGAAGGCCGGAAAGCGAGAGGCCGAGCGCCGACAGCGGAACGGACGTGTACCACGCGCTCGTGACGAGAAACGCACCCAACAGCCCCTGCGAGACGGCGACGTTGGCGAGCAACATGTGCGGCGGGATGTTCGCAGATGGCGACTCGTGGTTCTGGTCGGGTGCTGGCCAAGGGCCGTGAGCCTCGTCAGTCGCCGGTCGCGGCTCGCGCCCCTCGTCCGGCGTCGACGCTGGTGAGAGCGACGCGAGCGACGGGCCGTGTTCAGTTGCGTCGGTGGTCTGGTGACTGTCGTCAGCAGCGTGGCTCTCGGACTCGTCGTCGACAGCGGGCGCTCCCGAGTCGAGGTCGTGTGCAAAATGTGTGTCGCCACCGTCAGCGTGGGGAATGCCACGCGAGAGGTGTGCGAGCGTGAGGAGGACGGCGAGGATGACGCCGGTGAACCCAGCGAATGCCGCCCAGTCTGTCATTCGGCGTTACTGCGGACTCGGGCTGGACGGTCCGACGCCCTTGCCCTTGTTGAGTGCAGAGCCGGTGATGCTCTTGAGACGGTCGACGAGCGAGTCCTTCTCGGGTTCGCCTTCGAGGGCGACGTCGAGGACTTCGCTGATGTGCGAGACGGGGATGATGTCCACCATCTCCTTGTACTCGTCTTCGATCATGACGTCCTGCTCGTTGGCGGCCGGGATGATGACCGTGTCACAGCCAGCCTTGGCGGCGGCTTCGATCTTGTGGGTCACACCACCGACCGGGAGCACGTCACCGCGCACCGACAGCGAACCGGTCATCGCGACCGACTGGTCGATGGGGATGTCCTCCAGCGCCGAGATGACGGCCGTCGCAACCGTGATGGATGCGGAGTCGCCGTCGACGCCCTGCTGGCCGGTCTGGACGAACTGCACGTGCACGTCCATCTCAGAGAGGTCCTGGTTGGAGAACTTCTTGATGATGGCCGAGACGTTCTGGACGGACTCTTCGGCCATCTCCTTGAGTTGCCCCGTGGCGATGACCTGACCGGGGCCCTGCGATGGCGTGACTTCGGCCATCACGGGGAGCATGATACCGGAGTCCTGCCCCATGACTGCGAGACCGTTGACGCGGCCGGTGACGAACCCTTCGTTGACGGAGAGTTCGTAGTCCTTGCGGCGCTCGATGTACTGGTCGGCAATCTGCTGCTCGATGGAGCGCGCACGGCGCTTTGCCTGCAGCACGTGGTCGCGCGTCGTCCAGTCGGCAGCCTCGCCGCGGGCGATGTCGCCCGCGACGCGGACCAGCCCACCGAGGTTACGGAACTTGAGGGTCAGGTGACCCTTGCGGCCGGCACGGCGGCGGGCTTCGAGGATGATTTCCTCGACGGCCTCTGCGGTGAACGCCGGCAGGCGGCCGTCGTTGGCCACTTCCTGCGCGACGAAGCGCGCGTACTTGCGGCGCATGTCCGGGGTGTCCTCGATGGTGTCGTCCATGTACACCTCGTACCCGTACCCCTTGATACGGGAGCGGAGTGCGGGGTGCATGTTCTCCATCGCGTCGAGGTTACCCGCAGCAATCATGATGAAGTCCGTCGGGACGGGTTCGGTCTGGACCATCGCACCTGAGGAGCGCTCGGACTGGCCGGTGATGCCGAACTCGCCTTCCTGAATCGCCGTCATCAGGTGCTGCTGGCTGCGCACGTCGAGCGTGTTGATCTCGTCGATGAACAGCACGCCCTTGCTGGCCTTGTGAATCGCGCCGGGTTCGACGCGGTCGTGGCTCGGCGTCTCCATCCCGCCGGACTGGAAGGGGTCGTGGCGGACGTCGCCGAGGAGTGCACCCGCGTGGGCACCAGTCGCGTCCTGGAAGGGCGCGGCCTTCTGGTCTGCGTTGTTCACGATGAGGTTCGGAATCATCGCGTCGCTGCCGCGCGACCCATAGCGGAACGCGAGGTAGATGATACCTGCAGCGAGGATGCCGAGAAGAACCTGCTGGGCGATGATAAGCGAGTAGCCCAGCACGATGGCGATGATGATCCACATGAGGAACGAGCGCATCTGGTTGCGCTTGCGTGCCTCTTCTTTGTGCGCCTCGACGATTTGGTCACCCTTGCCCGCGGGGACAGTGCGGACCTTGGGCTGGTTCCCGTCGTCGGGGTTGTGGTAGACGAGAACGTCCTGTAACTCCTCGCGGGGGAGGAGTTCGGACATCGCTTTCGCGAGCATCGACTTCCCCGTACCCGGAGAGCCGATCATCATAACGTGGCGGCGCTGTTTGGCCGCCTTCATGATGACGTCGCGGGCGTGTTCCTGCCCGATGACCTGGTCGACAAGCCGGTCAGGGACGGAAATCTCGTCGGTAGACTCGATAGCGAGTCCGCCGAGGAGATCGTCTTCGTCCACGTCTTCGCGGATGTCGGCCTCGATCTCGACGTCGCTCCCGAGGTCGTCGATAGTCTTCTTGTCGACCTCATCGGCCTCCTCGTGCTGGTGGAACGACCCGCTGTCGCCGCCCGTCTCCTGGGGCGCGTCGTCGGGTGAATCCTCCCGCTCGCGGAGGCTGTCGTCGGTGTTCGTATCGTTACTCATAGAACTGTCGTCGCTACTTCTAACGTGGGCCCTACGCCTGATATACTTTCTCCCCGATTGCATCACACGTACCGGGCCGTATTATCCGGTTTCGACAGTCCTACCACCAGAATACCGAAATTAAGCTAACTCGGCGTATTTATAAGTGGAGCAACCCAAGCCCTGACCAATGCGGGGGTTCTACATCGGCCGGTTTCAGCCGTACCACAACGGCCACCACCGGATGGTCGAAGAGATAGCCGCAGACGTCGACGAACTCGTTCTCGGTATCGGGTCCGCTGGCGACTCGCACTCGCCGCGGAACCCGTTTACCGCTGGCGAGCGCATCATGATGGTCACGAAAGCCGTCAAGGACTTCGACGTCACGACGTACGCGGTTCCAATCGAGGACTTAGACCGCAACTCGGTGTGGGTGAGCCACGTCCAGTCGATGTCGCCGGCGTTCGACGTCGCCTACTCCAACAACCCGCTCGTCATCCAACTGTTCAAGGAGGCGGGCGTCGAGGTTCGCCAGTCTCCCATGTTCAACCGCGACGTGCTGGAAGGGACCGAAGTCCGCCAGCGGATGATCGAAGACCGGGACTGGGAGTCGCTCGTTCCCGATGCGGTCGTGGATGTTGTCTACGAAATCGGCGGTATCGAGCGCATTCAGCGCGTCACCGCCTCCGACGGGTCAGAGCACGTGGCGTCCGACGACGACCCGAACCCGTGTTGAGATGATTACGCTCGCGTCCGACTTCGGGTCGGCGTACCCCGCGGCGATGAAAGGCGTCGTGCTCTCGCGGACCGACGCCCGCCTCGTCGACGTGGCACACGACCTGCCCAGACAGGATATCCGAGCCGCCGCGTTCTGGCTTCGTGAGACGCTTCCGTACTTCCCGCCAGCGGTCCATCTCGTCGTCGTCGACCCCGGCGTCGGAACCGACCGTCGAGCAATCGTGCTCCGCGTCGGCGACCACATCCTCGTCGGGCCCGACAACGGCGTGCTTCGACCCCCAGCGCGCCGCATCGCCGACGAAGCCGACGGCTCTCCGACCATCGACGCCTACGAAATCCGCGTCGAAAACCCGGCATCCACCACGTTCCACGGCCGAGACGTGTTCGCCCCGGCCGCCGCGGACGCTCACGACGTGGCACCCGACGAACTCGGTGATATCGAGCGCTTTTCGCCACTCGATACAGACGACCTCGTCGACCTCGCGCTCCCGACTGCGACGGTCGATTCCGACGCCGGGGTCGCAACCGGCGACGTACTCGTCGTCGACGACTTCGGCAACTGCATCACGAACGTCCCGGGCGAGTTCGTCCGCGGATGCGACCACGTCGCGGTGAACGGCGAGGAAGTCCCGGTCGGTCACACCTTCGAGGCCGTCCCGCGCGGTGAGAGACTCGTCACCGTCGGGAGTCACGGCAACGTCGAGTGCGACGTGAACCACGGCCGCGGCGACGAGGCGTTCGGCCTCGCCCCGGGCGACAGCGTTCGCGTGGTCCGCGACTGATGGTCGACCTCGCCCCCTTCGCGGTGATGAACGTCGTCGGCCTCCTCGCGTTCGCCGTCGCCGGGTCGCTCAAAGCGGCCGACGCCGGACTCGACGTGTTCGGCGTCGCCGTCCTCGGCGTCGTCACGGCACTCGGGGGCGGGACGACCCGCGACATTCTGGTCGACCGCGTTCCGGCCTCGCTCGCGACGACCGGCGACATGTCGGTCGCGCTCGTCGGCGTCGGCCTCGCTATCGTACTCATCCACATGATGCAGGGTCGCGTCCGCGACCATCCCGCGTTCCTGACCTCCGACGCCATCGGTCTCGCAGCGTTCACTGCCACGGGCGCGCTGGTCGGCGTCGAAGCGGGCGTCTCGCCGTTCGGCGTCGTCATCCTCGGAACGATTACGGGTGTCGGCGGCGGCTCTATCGCCGACATCCTCATCGGGCGCGTGCCGGTGGTCCTCCGCGACGACTTCTACGCGACGCCCGCTGTCGTCGGCGGTCTCGCGTTTCTCGCCGCGCAATGGGTCGCCGCACCGACCGGGATTCCGTCCGGTCTGTGCGCCGCGATAGTGTTCCTCGTGCGGATGGCGGCGCTTCGGTACGAGTGGCGACTCCCGCGTGTGTGATCTGATTGAAAAGGTTGGGCGTCGACCCGCTTATTCTGCGGCGATAACGTCGTCGATGCGGACAATCATCGTCGCGGCTTCGGTGGCGGATTCGATGGCTTCGCGCTTGACCGCCGCGGGGTCGATGACGCCGTATTCGACGGGGTCGCCGATTTCGCCCGCTCGGCCGGTCGAGATGATGCCTGCGATACCCTCGTTCTCGTAGCGGGCGCGCAGGTCGACGAGCGCGTCGATGGGGTCGAGACCGGTGTTTTCGGCGAGGATGCGCGGGAGCGCCTCGACGGCGTCGGCGTAGGCTTCGACGGCGAGTTGCTTGCGGCCCTCGATACCGGCGGCCTTCGACCGGATGCGGTCGGCGATGGCGATTTCGGTCGCGCCAGCGCCGGGGACGACACCGCCCTTGTCGATGGCGGCGACGACGACATCTACCGCGTCATTGATGGCGCGTTCGAGTTCGTCGACGACGTGCTCGGTACCGCCGCGGAGGAACAGCGTCACGGCCTTGGCTGCCGCGCCGCCCTCGACGAAGGTGAGTTCGTCGTCGCCGAACGCACGGAGACTGACAGAGTCGACGTGGCCGAGGTCGTACTCGTCGATGTCTTCGAGCGAGCCGAGGCGCTTCGCACCGGTTGCGCGGGCGATAGCGCGGGCATCGGACTTCTTGACGCTCTCGAACGCGAGAATACCAGCATCCGCGAGGTAGCCAGCGACGCGGTCGTCGATGGACTTCGTACAGAATACGACATCGACACCGGCTTCTTTGAGCGACTTCGCGTAGCCGCGGAGTTCGGCGTCTTCGGCGTCGATAGCTGCGGTGAGTTGGTCGACCGAGGTGATGTTGTACTCGGTGTCCATCTCGCTTTTGCGTACGTCGAGCTTCACGTCGAGAACGGCGACAGCGGCGTCTTCGACCGACCGGGGCATGTTGTCGCTGGCGGGGTCTTTGTCGAGGACGACGCCCCCGACGAGTTCGGTCGCAGACGACGAGGCACCCGTGCGAGTGAGGACGCGGACGTTGTCGCGGTCGAACGCGCCGTCGTTGTCCTCGTGGACCATTCTGACGCCCTTGACGACGTGTTTCGCGAGTACGTCGGCGGTCACGTCGCCGGTTCCTTTGCCGGTCATGGACGACTCGGCGACCTTCTGGAGGAGGTCGTCGTCGAGTTCGGCGTCGAGAACGCTCTCGTCGATGGCGTCCTGTGCGATTGCCGCCGCTTCGGTGTAGCCTTCGACGATGACGGTCGGGTGGAGGTCGTCATCGAGGAGGTCCTCGGCGTGGGCGAGGAGTTCGCCCGTGAGGACGGCGGCGGTGGTCGTGCCGTCGCCGACTTCCTCCTCCTGCGTCTGAGAGACTTCGACGATCATCTGGGCAGCGGGATGTTCGATGTCCATCTTCTCGAGGATGGTCGCCCCGTCGTTCGTGATGACGACTTCGCCCGAGGAGTCGACGAGCATCTTGTCCATCCCGCGCGGGCCGAGCGTCGTGCGTACGGCCTCGGCGACCGCTTTCCCGGCGCGGATGTTTGAGTCCTGCGCGGACCGGCCGCGTGTTCGTTGCGAACCCTCTGCCAGGATGTACATCGGTTGCTGCATTCGTGAAGCCATGTTGAAACCTCAACCGCTATCAACGATTGCAGTTCTATAAATATCTTTCTCCGGTAGCTGCGACGTGTAATCACACGACAGAGCGCCGCTTACGTCGATTATTCCCCGCTCGCCAGAACTAGCTAACCTCCTTCTTCGTCGACGGTAAGAGAGCCATCGCCAGCGAGTGTGACGAGGTGTCCTGCATATCGAAACGTGAAGCTCAAAGACTGGTCGTGAGTGGTCCCGAAAAGTGTTTCAAGTGCTTCAGGGTCGACTCCAACGTCTGCGAGTGGTGGGAGGTCGAGCGGGTTGAGTTCCGCTGCCGTCGCCACGGCCGAGGTAACCGCGACCGCAACCTCTTCGTACCCGTCGAGAGACACTGAGACCACGGACCCAGCATTTCCATCGCGCTGGTTATCCATACTGTGTAAACGGAGATTGAGTACCTATGCGTATGGGTTGACTATGAAAGGCCTTACACTCTGACCCCACTATCGAGAGAAATCCTGTTCCTGTGTTGAATGAACTGGTGTGAGGTTGGTGGGAGTTCAATAGCCGACATCGCGATTGGAACGTTCGCTTTTGACCGCCTCGTCACGCACCTGTTCTGCGAGCGTCCGGTACGCCCGACGAAGTCGGCCGGAGACGGCCTGTCGCGAGATATCCAGTTCACGGCCGAGTTCGTCGAGTGACGTGCGTCGGTGGTCGTCGAAGTAGCCGCGTTCGAGCGCGAGCACGAGCGCCTCGCGCTGGTCGTCGGTGAGTCTCGTTCCAAGCGGTGCAGACTCTTCTGCGACCGACGTGATGCGGTCGAATTCGAGCGAGATACCGTGGGCCTCACAGCGTGTTCGGAGGTCGCTGAGAGACGTATGCGACGGTGCTCGAAGTCGCAGCTCCCACGACTCGTTCGTGCCGACACACTCCAAGAGCGTGATATCGAGGTCCGCCAGCGCCGTAAAGAGTGTATTCTGTGCAGCGTCCCACTGGAATCGATACAACGCTCCGCCGGGAATCGATTCGAGACACGAAACGTCGTCGAGGCTGGGGTCGAACACAGTGTGTGCATCGAAGTTCGACGCCCCCGGTCCCCACACCCACAGACGCTGCTGTCGCCGCTCGGCCGTCGGGACCGTCCGTTCGAGTTCGAGTTCGAGGTCACCGAGCGCGTCTGCCTCGACGAGTGGAAGCGCCGAGAACGGGGCGATTGCCTCTGCAATCAGACACACACCTCTCCCTACGCGAGATTCGGTCAAAAACGTGAGTCGTTGTGTACCACCGAAGAAGAAAGGCAGAAATGAATGTTTTCTCGTCTTACAGGTCTCTTGCGCTGTGGTTTCTAAACCTATTTGGCCCTCACCGATGAGCAACAGACGATGTTGGAGTTGGAACACGGGTTCAGGGTCGTCGACGTGAACACCCGCCTCGACCCCGACGAGCACTCGGTGGCGACGCGGGGACGGGAAATCAGTCCAGAACGGTTAGAGCGCGAACTGCACCAAGCGGGTGTCGTCCGCGCACTCGTCTCGCCGGGAACACAACCCGAGGGGCAGAGTTACCTCCGACCGAACAACGCCGTCGCGCGGATGAGCGTCGATAGACCGTTTCTGGCGTTCGCCCGCATCAACGGGCCGCGCGACCCGAGTGCCAAAGCGACCGCCCGCCTTCGCAACTTCACGTCTTCGCGGGCCGACCACCACACCGACCCCGGCGACATCGAGCAGTACGCCTACGACGACCGCTTCCACGGCTTCTGTCTCGCACCCGCGGTCGACGGTCTCCCGGACGAAGAGACGCTGGCGATGCTTGAACAGGTCGGCCTTCCCGTCTTCGTCCACGGCGGCCGCTCGTTCGAACCGTCCGCTGTCGAGTCGTCGCTTCTGGGGCGGTTCCCGGTCATCCTCTCAAGTTTCGGCGGATACCCACTCGACCGAGACCTGATGCACGAAGCTATCGACCTGCTCGACGACCACGACAACCTGTATCTCGACACGGGATTCGTCCGGTATCGAAGTGTTCTCGAACGTGCACTGCTGGAACACCCCGACCGCGTGCTCTTCGGCAGCGGTGCCCCCGAAACACACCCGAACGTCGGCATCATGGAGATACTGACGCTCGACGTCTCGGAAGACGCGATGGCGAAAGCGTTCTCGAAGAACGCCGCCCGCGTCATCGACGCGCTCGCACCCGGTGGAGAGTAAGGTAAGCGAGTCGGCGCTCGTGAGCGTCGTCAGAACCAAACTCGTGAGCGCCGCCGGGCAGCACCCGAAGATGCCTTACCGCCAGTCGTAGCGCGCGACGGCGCGGTCGGCCCGCTTCGAACACCCGTGTGGGTTCCGTGTCCGCGACCGGTCGCGAGCCCTCGCAACGAGACCGTCAGACGCACCCGTGGCGATTCCACCGAGGACGTCGCGGCCGGTTCCAACCCACCCAGACGGCGTGACGTCTCCCGTGAGTACACCGTAGGCGGCATCAGCAGCGTCAGAAAGAGCGTGTTTGAGTGTTCGTTTCGCCATCGCAGGTCGGGGGCCGTAGTTCTTTACGAGTCGATATGTGAGCGCTCGGTACTTCCAGCCCCAATCTCGTTCCGAGATACCGCCGTCGGCCTCGAACTCCCGGCGAACACACATCTCCGGTGCCCAAGCGACCTCTTTTCCGAACGCAGCGAGTCGGTGAGCAACGTCACGCGCGCCGCCGGTTTCGAGGTACTCGTCGAAGCCGTCGAGCGACTCGATGGCCTGTCGGCGGAACGCGACGTTCCCGCCGTTGAAGTACGTGACCGTGCGCCCGGCAATCGTGTTCCGTTCGAGTGACTCGGTCGTCATCCCGTTTCTGAGTGTCTGGTGGAGCGGTCCGGTGACGACGTCGGCGTCTTCGATACCGGCTTCGAGCGCCGAGAGCCACGACGACTCCACAGAGAGGTCGTATCGAAGCAGTGCGATGACCTCGCCGCTCGCCACTTCGAGACCGGCGTTGCGGGCGACGTTGAGATTTCGGTCGGAGAGTTCGACGAGCACGTCTACGTCGTCGCGTTCTCGTACCATCCCGGTCGTCCCGTCCGCCGACGGGCCATTGACGACGATGACCTCGGCGTCAGGGGCGTGGGCAGCCAGCGCGTCGAGGCTGGCCGCGAGACGGTCCCGTCCATTGAGGGTCGGGAGCACAACCGAGAGGTCCATACCCGACACTTGCGGTGGACGTACTTAAATGTGAATCGAGAATCGTGGTAATTCCTCCCGTAGCGAACGTCACTCGGCGTCACTCGCGCGGTCCGTCGCACGAGTGTCGGCGGCGGCCGACTGGGTGACGTGCGCGTTCCAGTACGAAACCGACGCGACGTCGTCGCCGACGGTGGAGTCGCCAATTGCCAAGTCGATGCTGCGGAAGGGTCGTGCGACGCCGTTGGGAATCTTTCGGTAGAATCCGAAGGGGAGGACGAAATCGTGCGCGGCGTCGACGAGGTCGAGACCCGCGTCGCTGAGGAGTCGCTGCACGTCACGCTCCGAGTAGAGGTGCGAGCCCATCGGAAGCAGCCAGTTGTAGGCGACCCGAAGGCTCTGGTCGTTGAACGTATCGAAGAAGACCTGTTCTTTCGAGACGCGCGCCATCTCCGCGAGGAACTTCGCCGGGGTGTCCGCGAGGTGGAAAAACCGCATCGCGAACACCGCATCGAAGTGGTCGTCCGGGAACGGAAGGCGAGCAGCGTCACCACGGAGGAATTCGATTCGGTCATCGACACCCGCTGCACGAGCCTTCTCCCGTCCCTGTGCCATCATCGCCCGCGAGATATCCAGTCCGACGATGTTCGCCCCCTCCTGTGCGAGCATCACGGTGAACCGGCCTGTTCCGCAGGCGATTTCGAGAATGTTCTTGTCCTCGACTGGCCCGAGCGCAGCTAGGACTGCCTCTTTCTCGCGCCGGTCGATGAGCCGACCGCCCTTGGAAAACCGCTTCGAGTCGTATTCCTGGGCGACGTCGTCGGCTTGGTACCACTCCTTTCCTTTCACGCTACGGGTAGTCGCGGGGGCGACCCTAAAACGGTACTGGATGCGTCTCGCCGTCGGGGGATACGTTTTCCTCGACAGAGGACGTATCATGGTATATGCCAACGTGTCGAATCTGTGGGGCGACCCACGACGCAGAAGACCTGGTTCGCCACACCCGCGGTGAGTGGTTGGTGATTCACTGTCCCGACTGTCACGCGGGACTTGGCCGGTATCGAACACAGTCGCCGGCCGTCGATACGATGCAAGAATCTGCATAGTCTCGTCGTCAGTCGGTATTCATATTGTTTCTTCATGATGATAATATGTGTATAAGGTGTCTGGATTGTTTTGACACACTTGAAGCTAACCCTTAACACAGAGGAGGTTGCTGTGATGGATATGAGCACCACCACTGCAGAGCCTGATACTGAAGACTTGCTCTCGGAAGCCGAGTTCCGTGAGCGCCTCCGTGAACTCCCACCGAGCGCAAAGCTCGTCGCAAAGGTCCTCGAGAGCGATGCACCTCTCTCGCAGGGTCAACTCGCGGACGAGTCGCTGCTACCGGACCGCACCGTCCGCTACGCGCTCAACCGTCTCGAAGAGTCGGACCTCGTCGGCTCGCGTTACTCCTTCAAGGACGCGCGCAAGCAGGTCTACTTCCTCAACACGTAATCTGCCGACACGACCGAACACCGCCCGTGGGGGCATACTCCCACAGACCAAGCCACCATTTTGCGAACCCGATAACTTCCCCCCGAGCGTAGCCGCCGCCATGCAGGTCACGCGCGTCTCCGTTCCGGTCGCGACTCGCGCTCCAACCGGTGCCACGAACGCCTACGTCGTCGCCAGCAGCGACGGGAGCGCCACAGACGATTCGCTCCTCGTCGACCCTCCCGCACGGACGCCCGAACTCGATGCCGTAGTCGAGTCCCAGAACATCTCACACATCGCCGTGACGCACACTCACAGCGACCACGTCGGTGCGGTTGCCTCGTATGCACGCGAGACTGACGCGACTGTCTGGTGTCGTCGCGGGCGAGAAGCGGCGTTCACGACCGCCACTGGGGTCGAACCCGACCAGACGTTCGTCGAGGGGGCGACCATCCCCGTTGGCACCGGTGTTACCGTCCTCGACACGCCCGGCCACGCCCGCGACCACGTGACCTTCGTCGCCGGGGACGACCTCCTCTGTGGCGACCTCGCGGTTGCCGAGGGCAGCGTCGTCGTCGGTGCGCCCGAGGGCGACATGCGCGCATATCTGGTCGCGCTTCGACGACTCCACGCCCGCAACCCCGGACGCTTGTGCCCGGGCCATGGCCCCGTGATAGACGACCCGCGGGCGGTTCTCGCCCGTCTCATCGACCACCGCCGTACCCGCGAGCAAGCGGTTCTCGACGCAGTTCGCGCCGGTCACGAGACGCCTGAGACAGTGACAGACGCCGCCTACGACAAGGATATCTCCGACGTCCGCGACTTGGCGCAGGCAACAGTCGTCGCG
This sequence comes from Haloferax larsenii, assembly GCF_024730625.1. Lineage (NCBI taxonomy): Archaea > Methanobacteriati > Methanobacteriota > Halobacteria > Halobacteriales > Haloferacaceae > Haloferax > Haloferax larsenii. The sequence goes on along the minus strand of NZ_CP078063.1, from coordinate 1,616,347 downwards.
CACATCGAGAAACTTGCCGCCGAGGGGAGCGTCCAGTGGGGCCCCGAGACAGGCCGCGTCGAACCGATATGACTCCGAAACCGCGCCCCTCTTGGGCGTCGCGCTCGCAGGACGTGTATGGACCTCGAAGCCGAACTCGACCGCGCCCGCGACCTCGACGTGTCGGAACTGGCCGACGCCATCGAGTCCATCGGCTTCGAATGCACTCGCTGTGGAGCGTGCTGTAAGGGCTACGAGACCGACGAGGGCTCCGAACCCCACACTGCCACGGTGTTCCCCGACGAGGTGCGAAGTTTGCAGGAAGCGGCCGACGAGAACGACGACGCTGGCGGCGACGAAGTCGCTGCGGCCTCCACCTCGGACGCCTCGCTGGAGTGGAGAGACGTCGCCCGCCCGATGCCTTACGGACTCGTCGACGGCGAGGACGGCCCGGAAGGCGAGACGTTCGAGTGGGCGCTCCAGACTACCTCGTGCGGCGATTGCCGATTCTACGAGGAGGACGACGCGGGAATGGGTGCCTGCACAGTTCACGACGCCCGGCCACTCATCTGTGAAACCTACCCGTTTAGCGTCGCACTCGGTGGGACGAGCCAGCCGATGGGCGAAGCGGTAGACGAAGAAGGAGTGGTTCGCGCCCACGAATGTGAGGGGTTGGGGCGAGACATCTCGCGGGCGGACGCAGAGGAACTGGCACGGGCGCTGAAGACGCGCGCTATCAAAGAAGTCGAAGAAGCGATACGTCTCAGTGAGTCCTACGCGCCGGTCGAGACGAACCCCGGCGAGGTCGTCGTCCACGACTCCGAGGGTGCCAAACAGCCGGACGGAACACCGCTCGAAAAGTAGAATCCACTGACGGCGGTACATCTTTAAGACTTCGAACTGACCTATATGTGGAGGTCTAACGGTGGAAATCTCAGATAAACTCCTGTGTCTGTTCAACGCGGATGTTCGCGCCGAGGACGACCGATACGTCGTCGAGATTCCTCGCCGCGAGGTCGAAACCGGGACGGTCGAACCCGGCGAGACGTATCGCGTTGCTCTCATCTCTCGTACCGACTCAGAGACGACGACGTCAGAACCGAGCGGCGGTGCGACACCGTCTGCCGAACCACAACCCCCCGTCGAAACCGGGGAACTCCGCTACGTCGAAATCGAGGATATCGGCAAGCAAGGTGACGGTATCGCCCGCGTCGAGCGTGGCTACGTCATCATCGTCCCCGGAACCGAAATCGGCGAGCGCGTGAAAGTCGAGATTACGGAAGTCAAATCCAACTTCGCCGTCGGCGAAGTCGTCGACGAAGACTTCTAATCCGTCGTTTCTTTCGGAATTAGCGTCTGTACATCTCGTCGACGAGTATTTCTCACACCACCTCGGCCGGCAATCACACTGAACCGGAGCCGTCGCTTCTCTCGCGAGCCGCGAAACCGGAGGATGCTTCTGAGAACGCGAGGCCGAACCGTATCGTACGTGGACAGACCACCGGTACAAGTGAACTCCCCTCGCGACGGACGAACACCCCACCACGATTTCGAGTGAACACAGAGCACCGATTCAAGTGAAGAAAACAGAAAGAAGCGCTCAAACAGCTATCGAACGTACTTCGAGAGATTCGCTTTGGTCGGGGCCTCGTCGGGAGTCTCGTAGGGGCGGTTCACCACGATGTCACCGGCCGTCGACCGACCGATTCCCGGAATCGCAGTGAGTTCGTCCATCGACGCTTCGTTGAGGTCCATCGGGAACGGCACGCCCGTCACAGACCGGTAGCCGTGGTCGACGACGGCGGCGTCGATGGTCTGGCCGAGTTCCAACTCGCCCGGAATCCCCACGAGGAGCGGGTAGGTTCCGAGTTGGCGGCCGAAGGTTCGACCGTCTTGGTGGTACTCCAGATGGACGTTCGGGAGGACGGTTCCCGGCGGTGCGACCCGACGGAGCATCGGCCGGTCGATTTCCTCGCGGACCTCCTGTTTGTACTCCTGGAACAGTTGCTTGTGGTCGCGGGCGATGTCCGCACCGGTGTCGGACATGTCGGTCCCGTCGAAGGCCATGACCTGCCGGATGTTGATACGGCGGACCATCAGGCCCTCGTCGTAGACACGCTGGAGGAACTGTTTGTTGTGCTCGAACGTCTCCTCGCGTTCGCCTTTCAGACCGTGCAGGAGGTTAATTCCAGGGAGGAGCTTCGGCAGTCGGTCGGCGGCATCCGGGCCGTGTGTGGGGGCGTCTGCCGGGTCGTCACCGGGGCGCCAGCCGGCGACCTCGTTGACGATTTTGACCGCCTGGAAGCACTCCTCGGCGGAGACGTTGAGGTTGTTCTCCTCTTGGACCACGGGGTCGGCCGATTCGAGACCGAACGCGGCAGTGTCGCCCGCGGTGTTGTGCTCGGCGATGATGCGCAGCGCCTCGCGTGACTTCTCGGGCCACCCGACGATAGTGATGGGGTTGACGTTGTCGAGGTGGAGTGTTCCGAGGTCGGGTGCGACTTCGCGAATGCCACCGTAGAGTCGGCGGAGGGCGTCCGGGTTCGGAGCTTCGCCGTCGCCGCCGAACGCGAGGATGTCGGCCTGTCGGCCGAGACGGAAGTGTCGCGCACCGCGGTTGTAGAGGTTCTCGACCTCTTTCACGACGGAGTCGGCGGTACGGAACGCGGGATTCCCGTACAGCGGTTCGGTACAGAACGAACACCGATAGGCACAGCCCCGAGAGGTCTCCATCTCGCAGATGAGGTAGTCGGGGTGGTTCGGATGCTGTTCGACCACGAACGCGCCTTTGGCGGCCCAGCGGTCGAGTTCCTCGTTGTCACGCATTCGGTTGCCGAAGCCTTCGAGGCCGGAGTCGACGAGGTCGTAGGCGGCCGCCTCGATGTCGCCTTTGGCGACGAAGTCGTAGTCGAGGTTCTTGCGCTCCATGTCCTGTGCGCCGGCGTTCTCCTCGCCGACGCCGAAGCGAATCGGGCCACCCATCAGCGCTGTTCCCTCGGCGACCCACGCGAGTTCGCGGACTTCGTCGGGTTCGGCCGGGGTACCGCCGACGTACTTTCCGGGGACGGTCATCCCGCCGATGTAAATCATCAAGTCGGCGTCGGCGACGTCGCGCCACTTCTGTCGGTCCTCGCGGAGTTCGTCGATGGTGTGGTAGACGACGTTGGACTCGGAGACGCCCGCGTCGACCAGCGCCCCGGCGGTGAATCGCGGATACGTCGAGATGTACGGCGGCACGCCGAAGTGCGCCGGTTCGTCCACGTACCCGTCGACGATGGTCACAGTGAGGTCGGCGGGGTCAGTCATTGGTCGGGGTTCGAGTTCGACGCTGAAAACGGAACCGGTCGCGAGTTGTCGGAGCAGCCGAGTCACACACCGGAGCAGCCGAGTCACACACCGGAGCAGCCGAGTCACACACCAGAGCGGAGCGTACCGACATCGACCGACAGCACGCACCTTCCGCCTCCAGCGCGTTTATGGGCGTGGGAGCGCAACCAACCCCTATGCCCGCGACCCTCGAAGTCAAGTGCGCCAACGCGGACTGCGAACTCGACATGTTCGAGTTGCACTACACCTACGACATGCCCGACGACACGACGGTGGCGGACTTTACCTGCCCGTACTGTGGTGAGGGGCAGTTCCTGGAGGAGATAGCGCTATGAGCGACCTCCGAAAGTTCGGTGAGTCGGCCGCCAACGCCGTCCTCGAACGCGTCGGCCGCGGCGTGAGCCAGATGCAAGAGCGAAAGCCGCTCGCGTACGACCTCCTCGAATCCGAAGACGCCTATCTCGTCGTCTTCGACGCCCCCGACGCCCGCAGCGAAGACGTCCAAGTGCGATTCCTCGAAGGAGAAGTCGAGATTCGAATCGACCGCTTCCGCGACTTCCACGAGGGATTCGAGATGCGTTTCCCCGGCCGCGGCCTCACGCTCTCCGGCAGTGCCAAACTCCCCTCCGACGCCAACGTCGAAGCCGCCGAGGCGACCGCGACCGTCAAGAAAAACGGCACGCTGCAGGTCGAGATTCCCAAAGACGGCTCCGCCAGCGACATCCACGTTACCGAAGAAAACGACGAGGAAGCCGAGACGGGCGACGACCACTCAGCGGACGTCTCGCGCCCGGACGACGACGTAGACGTCCTCGACGATCACGACGACCACGACGCCTAAAAGTAGACGACCAAGACGCCTGAAAAGCCCGAACACCGACTGCGACTCACTCGTCGAGCGTCATCCCCTCGACGACCTCGAACTCCTCGTCCCCGTCGAATCGGCAGGGGTCGAACGAATCTGGAACTGACTCGTCAGCGCCGAGCACGTCGGCCGCGAGCAGTTCGCCGATTGCGGGTGCCCACATGAACCCGTGGCCGTGCCAGCCGGTTGCGACGTAGACACCCGACGCGACAGCGCCGACCAGCGGATTCCGGTCCGGCGTCGCCCCGCAAAGCCCCGCCCACGCTCGCTCGACTGTCGGGGCGGTCTCGGTTCGGTGGCGGACGGCGGCGGTCGACTCTGCGACGAACCAGTCGTCTGCGGCCGGGTCCCAGTCGTCGAAGTCCGCTTCGACCGCTTCGACGCCGTCGCCGGCGAGAACACCGGCGGGATGCGGCCGAAGGTACGACCCGTCGGTGGCGTCGTAGACGGTCGGCCCGTCGTAGTCGCACTCGGCGACGAGCGCCTGTGCTCGGTAGGGTTTGAGTGCGATTGGATATCCGGCCGCGGCGAGTATCGCGCGCGAGTGGACGCCCGCCGCGACGACCACTGCGTCGTAGTCGAAGACACGCTCGCCATCCCCTCCGACGACACCCGGTGGGTCGGTTCGAATCGAGACCGCCTCGCCGACACGGAACTCGACGCCTTCGGCTTCGCACTTCTCGACGAACAGGTCGACGTACGCCTTCGGGTCCACCCAGCCGGCGCTGTCGCTCACACCCGCGAGACCCACGTCGTCGGTGCGAATGGAGAACCGCTCGCCCAATTCGTCGGCGTCGACGAGTTCGACCGACCGGTCGTGGACCCGCATTCGGTCGACCGCTTCCGAGAGGGCGGTCGCGCCAGCGTCGTCGCCCTCGCGCGCGAGAAAGACGTACGGCACTTCGTAGAACTCGAATTCGCGGTCGCCGTCCAACTCCCTGAATCGACGCATCGCCCGGTCTGCAACCGCTACGTCCACGTCCTCAGCATAGGCGTCGTAGCAGATGCCAGCCGCGCGACCCGTCATTCCTGACCCTGGAGTGCCTCGTTCGAAGACTGTCACAGCCGCGCCGCGGGCGGCGAGGTCGTACGCGGTCGTGAGACCGACCGCGCCCGCACCGACGACCGCGACTCGCTCGGGAACGTCCATACCCGGTTTGGGTCGGCGAGTAACTTGAATAGCCGTTGCTCGTCGGTCGTGTAGGAGCATCGTCGAGCGCACGTCGCAGTCGCTCACAGTTTTAGAGAGACGGGGTAGGTTGGCCAGCAGTAACCCGCGTGGAAACCACGTGGGTCGAAAGGAGCCGTCCAACCGTGCCGTCACTTGTCTTCTCCGGTGGTCTCGTAAAACACCTCCGGTACTCGAACTGGCAATCGTCTGACTACGTTAGGGTCAGTTGGGGTCGTCTGAACACGCCGGACGCAGTTGGTAGTCGTCGACACGCGCTGAACGCAGCACGGTACGAGCAGCGAAAAAACGGAATCGAGTGCGTGTGAGCGACGTGTCCGACTACCCGACGAACTCGTCGACTCCGCGGGCCGGATAGCCGACGAAGATGTCGACGCCCGTCTCGCGCAGTTCGTCGACACGGCCGCGGACGTCCGCGACCGAGCCGATGAGGGCGTAGTCTTTCGCCGCTTTCAGCAGTACCTCGCGGGCGCGACCGTCGGCCGACGAGTCGGTGGCGGCGGCGTCGGGAAGTGCCCGAGTGACGGGTCGCCGCCGCGAGACGTAGGCACCGACGGCGTCGAGGATTTCGTCCTCGTCGTCGGAGAGGACCGTCGGCGCGTAGACGGCGATTTCGCCGTCGAATCCGGCCGAGCGGAGCGCGCGAACGTCCCGCCGTGTCGACCGCGAGAGGAGTTCGTACTGCGTGCCGCCCGCCGCGAGCGCGATGCGCTCGATGCCTTCGGTGCCGACCCACGCGTCCGGTGCGCGCTCTCTGGCCGCCCGGAGGCGAGGCGCAATCGGCCGTCGCTTCTCGTCGTCGGTCAGATAGGCGCTGTGGCCGGCGACGAGGACCTGCCGAACGCCGTCGGGGAGCCACTCGTACAACGAGTCGTCACCGAGCGGGTCGAACCCGTCCGCTCGGACGGGCGTCGTCAGACGGACCTCTTTCTCCGTCGCGAGTTCTTCGAGGACCGACGACGCCGGAAGGTGATGTCGCCCCTCGTAGTCGATGGCGACGACATCGAGCGGGATGTCGAGCGCCCGACGCACGTCGCACTCTTTGGGTTTGAGTGCGACTGCGTCCAATCCTGCTTTCGAGACCGCACGCTCGGCGGTCAGCATGCTATCACCACAAAAGTTTCAGTACCGTCGCGGAACGCGATCCATCGTCTGTGCGACCATGTGCTACCGGATAGCGCAGATGACGCCAAAACCCTATCGGTGACGGCATCGCTGGCGACTCCGGAGACCATTTATATACCCGAGTGAGGCAGTCGAGGGCTGCTACTCTAGCTGTCATGAGAACATTTGACATCCGAGATACCAGCTAGTACGAGACTCGAAACACCACGATTCGACATCGAACATATTCGGAGTAGAGTAAAAGTCAGTCGAATACAAAGTGCGAGCTTCGACAATCGATTTCGCTCGTTCCCAGTTCCATGGAGTCGAAAACCACACACCCTTTATATGGTCTTCTCGGCCGACGGTTCAATTGTAAGGTGAACTACGATGGCTGAACCCGCACAAATCGAGATGATGGGGAACCGCATGAACTTCGACTACTCAGAGGGCGTCACGGGCTACGTCCTCGTCCTCGTCCGTCTGCTGACGGGCTACTGGTTCCTCCACGCTGGCTGGACCAAGCTCGTCGGTCCCGAGGCGTTCGACGCTTCGGGCTGGATGATTCACGGAGCCGAGGGCGCGCCGATTCACGGCTTCCTCGTGTGGGCCGCCAACACGCCGTGGATGCTGGAGCTCACGAACTTCATGATTCCCGCCGGTGAGTTCCTCATCGGCCTTGGAATCATGGTCGGTCTCCTGACCCGCCTGGCCGCCTTCTTCGGTGGCTTCCTGATGGTGTTCTTCTACCTCGGGAACGCCGACTGGGCGCACGGCTACGTCAACGGCGACCTCTTCGGCCTCCTGATGTTCGTCATCGTCGGCACCCTCGCCGCGGGACGAATCTACGGCCTCGACGCCATCGTCGAGAAGATGGAGTTCGTCCGCCAGCGCCCCATCCTGAAGTACATCCTCGGCTGAACCGGGGACGTTATCTCCTCGGCTTCGCGGCCGGGGTACTCGCGGGGGCAGCCGTGACGAAGCGATTTTTTACTGCGTTTTACCGTGACTGGTGAGGCGGTGGCTCTGAGAAACTAAACGAGTGCTCCGAGTCGCGACACTACACCCGAAAATCGGCGTCCGGGTCGACCACGCGGTCGACTTCGGGCGGGACTTCCCAGTCGGTCGTGAGTTCGAGGAGTTGCACGAGCATCCGACCGGTCGCACCCCAGACGGTGTAGCCGTCGACGTGGAAGAAGTGGAGTCGAATCTCACCGTACTGTGGGTGGTCGCGGAGTTCGGATTCGTAGTTCGTGCGGTCGGTCAGGTCGTCGACCGAGAGGACGGCGATTTCCGCGACCTCGCGGTCGTCTGGCTCGTACTCTCGGTCGGGAATTGTGGCGACGAACGGCGAGACCGCGTAGTCCGTCACCGTGAGGATGTCGTCGAGGCGGCCGTAAAACGCGGGTTCGTCCGCCCGAAGTCCGATTTCTTCGTTGGCCTCGCGGAGTGCGGTCGCTCTGAGGTCTACATCGCTGGGCTCGCGCCCACCGCCGGGGAAGCTCATCTGCCCGGGATGTTCGCCGAGGTGGTCGGCTCGCTTCGTGAACAGCACGTGCGGCCGGTCGTCACGCATCACGACCGGTGCGATGACCGCTGCGTGCCGCCCCGCCTCGACAGTCTCCGGGTCGTGTTGGGCGACTCTCGCGAGGTCCATCGTCACGACAGAGAAAGCGGCGGTGCGACTTAGGCCTGCCCCTCTTCTGCCAATGCTGCGTCCAGACGCTCGCGAATCGAGGCGACGTCGGTGTCTGCCCACGCTTCGAGGTCGTAGGTGATATCGAGCAGTCGAGCGGCCTCGTCGGTGTCTCCCGACGAGACGGCTTTCGCCGCCGCAGTTCGAAGTCGGCCTTCGACCTGCTCGACCAGTTCGTCGCGCGGGACCGTCCGCGTCGGATAGTCGAGGATGTGCGGGAGGTCCTCTGCTCGCGGCGGGAGCGTCGGGAAGGCCACCGGGCCGACCGTCAGCAACTCGGCATCCGCTTCGTCCGACTCGTATGGAACGAGGTAGTACGCGTCCACAGCGTCCGAAATCGCACCAGAGAGTGCATCGGTGTCGGTCTCGTGTCCCTGTTTGAAGGCCAGTTCGTCCAGGGCGTCTTCGAGTTCCTCGCGAGTGAGTGCGCCGAAGAGGTCGACGACGCCTGCCAACTCGTCGTAGGTCTCCTCACTCATCTGTCTCCCCGAACCGTGTTGGGTCGCCGCCCGTGTGGTGTTCGAGTGTCGCCCGTGTGGTGCCCGTGGGTCGTCATTAGCCCGGAGGTCACACGCAGCGAATAAAAGTGCGATGGGCGTCGGAGTCGGTCCTCAACTCACCGCTGTGGGGTCAGGCGCCACCGTTCGGAATCCGTCCAGCGCGCTGTAGAACGAGGAGTCCCGCGACGATGACGCCAAGCCCGACCGCGAAGCCGACGAACACCTGGTCGAACGTGTACGCGACATCGGTCAGGTACCCGACCGCACCCGCGCCGGTGGCCTGGAAAATCATCATCCCGAACGAATACACCGAGTAGGCGCTGCCGCGACTCTCGTCCGGGAGCGTGTCGAGCAGGTAGGCGTCGAGTGCCGGAAAGAGGCTGTGAATAACGTACCCGAGGATGGCCGTGACGACGAGTAGCGGAACGAGTCCCTGTGTCTGTGTGAGGACGAGGACCGACACGACGAACGCGACGAGGACGCCGAGGATGTACGGGACACGCGGGAGTTTGTCGGCGAGACGACCGGAGAGGAAGAACGCCGGGACGCCCGCGCCGAAGACGACAGTGAGCATGTTCCGCGCCGTCGCCTGCGGCAGTCCCTTCGAGGTCATGTACAACTCGTAGAAGTTGAACACGCCCTGCCAGACGAACCCGGTCGCGCCGAGGATGACGACGCCGGTGAGGATGACGCGCCACTCCTTGCGGACGGCACCGAGCAGGTCGCGGTCGTCGGCCCCGGCGTCCGGCAACTCGGTCGAGCGAGCCGTCAGATAGAGCGCGACAGTGACCACGGCGGCCGCGAGGCCGACACAGACGAACACGAGTTGCCACGACGCCGAGATGAAGGGAACGTCGAGGTCGGCACCGACCGCGAGGACGAGGGTGACGAAGGGGGCGACGCCGACGGCCGCGAGCTGGCTCGCAGTGCCGTGGATGCCCATCGCGCGACCGACGCGCTCCGGGTAGAGTTCGCTCACGAGCGGGTTCGCAGCGACGAAGTACGCACCGGAGGCCAATCCCATCGACGCAGCACCGACCATCAGCATCTCGATAGACCGGGCGCTGGCGGTGAGCGCGGAGGCGAGAACCAGAACGATACCGGTTCCGAGGACGACGCGGTGGCGGGGAATTCGGGTGAGAAGCCACCCCGTTGGAACGCGGAGGCTGGCGCTGCCGAGCCAGACGAGCGTCGCCACGAAGCCGACGGTGGCCCGGTTCACGTCGAAAAAGAGGATGAACTCGCCGAGAAGCGGCGCGAAGACGACGCGGGCGAGGTTGACGAGCAGCACCATCCCACACAGCGTACCAAAGAGACGGCCACGGGACACGCTCGGAGACGCGCACCGCGTGATGACAATCCTTTCGAACGGGGATTCGGTTGCCGGGTCGGCGGCGGCTTTTTATGTTCGTTGGACAAACCAGCCGGTATGAAGACAACGCGGAAAGGGCTTCGTGACGGGGAGCTGAAAAAGGATACCTACGGGCGATTGACCTGCTCCGAGTGCGGGGAGTCGCTGAAGAAGAAGAACGACCCCGACGAAGTGTTCTCACTCCGAATGTGCCCGAACTGCGGAAGCGAGTGGAAAGAACTCCGATAGCAGTATCGCAGCGCCCGAACCGACGCTCACTCGAAGACGGCGTCGAACGACCGCGCCCCAAGCGGGTCGAACGTCCCGGCGGCGACGTTCTCCGCGACGTGCTCGGGCGACGCCGCGCCAACTAACGCCGCGGTCACGCCGGGCGCGCTCCGCGAGAAGTTGAGTGCCCGTTGCGCAAGCGTCTCACCCGTCAGCAACTCGTTTACCGATTCTGGAATCTCTCGTGAGAGGTCTCCCTGTGCGAGACTCGCGCTCGTGAACACGTCGAGGTCGTGTTCGTGGGCGTACCACAGCGCGCTCGTCTGTTCTCCGTCGTCGGTTTCGTGGGCGTCCACGGTGAACGCGTCCGCCATCACGACGTTGAACGGGAGTTGAACCGCGTCGAGGCTGGATTCGTCGTTGCCGACGGTTTCAGCCGCCTGTTCGGCCCGCCGAACCACTTCCGGAAGCGAGAGATACGAGTCGTGGCCCTCGGGGACGCGGAACGCCTCCCACGTGGCGACGCCGTACCGACCGATGTCGTCGGCCGCGACGCGCCGTTCGAGCACTTCGAAGGCAGATTCGATGCGGTCGTAGACAGTGTCTCTGTCTGCGACTGCGAGTTGCGTCTCCGGGTTGTGGAGATAGTACAGGTCGATGTGGTCGAGGCCGGTCAGGTCGAGCGAGCGGTCGACCATCTCGTCGATGAACGTCGGGGCGATGGTGTGGCTGCCGTGGGCGAGTTCGTCGGCAGCGGCTAATCCGGCGTCGAGCACCGTCTCTCGGACGTACTGGGCGGGATTCTCCGGGCGAGTGCGGTCGAACGGGACGAACCCGGCTTTCGAGGCCACGACGATAGCGTCGCGGTCGATATCGGCCTCACGAACCGCCTCGCCGACGACGCGCTCGGAGCGCCCGTGGCGGTAGTTCGACGCGGTGTCGAGGAGGTTGATTCCGCTTTCCAGCGCGAGGACGAGCGACTCGCGGTACTGCTCGTCGACCTCGTCGGTCGGGTCACCGAGGTACGTCCCGATGCCGATACTGGAGACGACGCCCGGCCCGAAGCGTCGGAAGAACGTGCGGCCGAAACTGTCGCCGAAGCGGTCGCGGTACGCCCACGTGCCCCGTCCTGTAGCCATAGGCGGGCGTTGGAACGCGGACGGTTAAGGCTCACCGGTCGCTGTCGGGGAGTCACGACAGCGGACAGGGTGTGCCTCAAATATCGCCAGAAAGCGCCTCGAACACCCGCTCGACCAGTTCGTCTCGCGGGACGTGGTTTCCGTTGCCGCCATCTGTGACCGCGTCCGGGCGGAGAATCTGGCCGCCGCCCATGCGGGCGTGGCCGCCGGCGCTCGCACCGCGATAGTCTTCGAGTGCGGCTTCGAGCGTTCGACCCATGTGGACCCTGTCGTCGCGGGAGCGACCGGAGAGATAGACGTTGTTGTCGCGCTCGCCGCAGATGACCGCGGCGGTGACGCCTTCGAGTTGGATGAGTTCGTCGGCCGCCTGCGGAATGGCATCGACGTTCGAGATGGTTCCGATGTCGGCGACGGCGAACGGACCGCGGACGTCGCGTCCAGCGATTGCGCGGGCCTTCGCTTCGAGCACCTCGCGAGATACTTCGGGGTTGGCGATGCGGTCGAGGTGGTCTTCGTTGACGCCGGGGAAGAGATAGCCCGCCGCGTCGAAGTCGGGGGCAGAACACCCGGCAGTGAGTTGTTTCGTGTCGGTGAGAATCCCGTACACGAGCCCCGTCGCAACCTCCGAGGGCACGGTGTACGACGAGTTGACCTCGCTTGCGTGCATGTCCGGCGGGACGGGTTTCGCGCCCACGTCGCGGAAGTACTCCGCGATGATGCTCGAACAGGCCCCGTAGTCGGTTCGAACGTCAGTGAACGCCTCGCCCGTCCCGTCTCCGGGGTGGTGGTCGACGACGGCGTAGGGGAGAATTCCTTCCGCGCCCGCGAATCCGCGAGGGGTGTTGTGGTCCACGAGGATGACCGCTTCCGCAGCGAGGTCGCTCACGTGGTCGATAGAGTCCAAGTCGAGGTCGAGAACGGTCCGAAACGCGCGATTTTCCTGATGTCGAATCTGCCCGGCGAATTGAATCGTCGGTGTTGTCCCGACCTGTTCGGCGAGACACGCGACGCCGATTGCAGCGGCCATCGCGTCCGGGTCCGGGTTCGGGTGCATGAGCACGGCGACTTCGTCGACGTCTGCGAGCGCCTCGGCGAAGCGCGCACCCATCGGGCGTTTGAATCGAATCGCCGCGTACGCCGCGAGCACGAAGGCAGCGAGACCGACGACGACAGCAGCGACTACCTCTGGATGGGTGTTGACGAACGACCCGACCGACTCGGCGATCTGTGCCGAGTCGACTTGTCCCACCGAACCAGCCATACCACACACGTCCAACCCCGGTGTCATCAATATTCCCCCTAATCCATCGTTTCCGTGTGACAAAAAAGCGGGGACCGAGCGCCGCTCGGTCGCAGACGTCTCAGGCGTGGTCGCCGCGGTAGGCGTCGATTGCGGCGCGGTATCCCTCCCGATACGTGGGGTACCTGAATTCGTAGCCGAGGTCGCGAAGGCGGTCGTTCGAACAGCGCTTGCTCGTCAGAATGCGCCTCCGAGCAGCCTCAGAGAGGTCGTCAGCCGCCAATCGCTCTTCTTTCGAGTACTTTTCCGGCCGTGGGACGCCGCACTCGTCGGCCAGCCAGTCGGCGAACTCGTGTTTCGAGACCGGCTCGTCGTCGACGACGAGGACGACCTCGTCGCGGGCGCGGTCCTCTTCGAGGAGGAATCGAACCGAGCCTGCCGCGTCGTCTCGGTGGACCATGTTGAGATAGCCCGCAGTGACAGGCCCGGACAGATATCGTTCCAGCCGGTATCGGTCGGGACCGTACAAGCCTGCAAACCGGGCGACCGTCCCGTCGATTCCCTTCTCTGCGGCGTATTCGCGGGCGACACGTTCGGCTTCGGCGAGGACCTGCGTCTTGTCTGTCGTCGGTTCGAGTGGCGTCTCCTCGTCGACGAAGTCGCCGCCGTGGTCGCCGTAGACGCCCGTACTGGACGTGTAGACGAGTCTGTTGGGCGCATCGTCGCTGGCGGCGAAGTGGTCGATAGCGGTTCGAAGTCCATCGACGTAGACGGTGCGGGCTGCCTCGGCTCCGCGACCGCCCGAACTGGCGGCGAAGACGACGTGGTCCACGTCGGGCACCGCCGACAGCGATTCGGCGTCCGTCACGTCGGCGCGGACAGCTTCGGCCCCGGTCTCGGAGACGGCGTCGAGTCCCTCGTCGGAGCGCCTGACGCCCCAGACCTCGTGGCCGTCGGCGACGAGGTCACGTGCGAGTTCGAGGCCGACGTATCCGCACCCGAGGATGGCGACTCTCATCGCTCGTTACGGACGGCGATAGCGTGGTGGATGGCAGCCAGTTCGTTCAGCGTGACGGACGTTCGGCCCTCGATTGCCTGTTGAACCTCCTGTCCGCTGAGGTCGAGGTCGACCGCGGACGCGAGGCTGTCTACGTCGAGAATACCCGTCGTCATCCCCATGAGAAGGTGGTCTCGGAACTCCCAGACGATGGCGTCGGCGTCCGGGTTCTCGTCGGTCAGCGCGAGGATTTCGGCTGCCTGTTCGAGCGTCAGTTCCAACATCCCGTTGGAGAGTGCCTGTTCGGAGACGTCAGCCGCCGCTGCGGCCGCGTCAGCGCCAACCGTCTCGACCGCCGCGCGAAGTTCGTCTTCGTACGCGGCTCGAAGCTCGTCGGCCGAGACTGCACCGGGTTGCTCCACGGCGTCGTACAACATATGCCGGGTGTGAGGCGTGGGGCGGGAAAACGATTGTTACTCGCACAGCACCGCGGTGACAACGACGGCATCCGGCTATCAGGACTGCCGACAGTCCCCGACGGCGGTACAGCCGGGTCCGCCAGCCCAGCCAGCGGAACGTTCGTCGGCGTCGCCGTCGATGTCGCCGACGCCGATTCCCGACGGCGGGACTGCGACGACGATGGCCGTCTCGACAGTGAAGTTGACGCGCTCACCGCGTCCAACGTCTTCGCTGGTCCCGTCGCCGTCCCAGTCGAGTGCCACGGAAGACCCATCGCGGGCGTAGGTCAGCGACTCCGTGTCACCGCGAGCGTGGACACGGAACTGCGCGAACTCGCCCGCGAGTTCGACGTCCCACACGTTGACCGTCGCGTACCAGTAGCCCGGCACGGGTGCGACCGGGAATCCAGCGGGAACGCGCCGGAAGTTCTTGCCGAGCCGGGACGAGAGCGTCTTGTTCACCCGCTTCGACACTGCCTTTTCAGTTGCACTCATCGCGGCGTCTGTCGCAACGGTCGCGACTGCGTCTTCGCGAACCGACCGAGTCGTGTGGACAGTCCGGTTCGTGAGTCGCTGCGGGACCGTCGCTCCCGTCTGCTTGCGGGCGGTCCGGAATGCCTCGTCGAGACGGAGTTCGAGGAGGTCGGCCTCCGTGGTTCCCGCGCCCGCGGCTTCGACAGCAATCGCCCGTGACGCCGACCCGTTCGTGACGGCGAGCGCGCGGTTGCCCGGACGCTCCCAGCGACCGAGTGCGGTTCGAAGGACGCGCCGACGCTCGGCGTTCGAGAGGTCGGTGTGTTCGGCGAGCGTCGTTGCGGCCGCGGTCGTAGGGGGCCGCATCGCTCGGGTGACAGCCGCTTCGAGGTGGGTGTGGCGGGCTTCGAGGCGGTCCCGTCTAGCTTCGAGACTCTCGTTCGAGGCGTTCGACGCAGCGAGCGTCGCGTCCGCGGCGAGAAGTGTCCGCGCCGCGACTCGGAGTGGGACCCGGCGGCTCGCACCGAACACGGGTTCGAGGACCGTGTCGGTCGCGTCGCCGTAGGGAAGCGTGAACAGGTTGGTGTTGCGGGCGACGAGCGGGTGGTAGGTCCCCGCCGAATCGACAGCCGGGAGCGACGAACCGGCGCGGCCGTCGAGCGAGAGATACATCGGGTCGGCGTCGGGGACGTACCGAACGCCGTCGGCCGACTGGGTCGCGTTTGCGGACCCGAGCGTGTCGCCTGCTGCTCGTTTCGCGGCGACGGCCGCAGAGAGTGACCCGACGTTCGAATCCTGCGACGCATCGTCTGCGGCACCGGTCGCGTCGGCGGTTCGGTTCGCGCGGCGGTCGAGTTCGGTGAGGACGCGGTCGAGGTAGGCCGCACGGACTGCGACGCGGGCGCGGTCGGCGACGCCGTCGTAGGTGGTCGGTGCGTCGAGAAGTTCGTCTCTGTCCGCTCGAATGTCGGCCGCGAGTTCGGCCGCAGGGTTGGATTCACCCGCCGCGAGCGACTGCGCCGAGACGGTCACGGTCCGGTTGCGGACGCGCTCGTGAAGGTCGAGCAGGTCTCCGCGAATCCACGTGTCGAGCTTCGATGGACGAGTTACGGCGACAGAATCCGGGGTGGGCGCGTCACCGGCAGCCACGTCGCGTGCGAGACCGTCGAAGCCGCCACTCGTCTCCAGCGTGTCGGCGGCGACATCCGCCACCGACTCGTAGTTCGGACCATTCAGTGCGCCCCCGCGGGAGAGTGCGGGAGAGATGTCGCGGTTCGGTCCGGGCACGCTTCGCGGGTCGACGACGACAGCGAGGTCGACGCGAGTTTCGGTGGTCGACCGCGCTTGCGACGAGAGCGTGTCGTTTCCGCGACGCCACGTTCGCGTCGTCGTCTCGGTCGTCGTGACCAGCCGGGAGGCGGAATCGACGACGACAGTTTCCACGTGCGTGTCCGGCGTCCGGGTCGGCAGTGACGTGACCGTCGTGTTCGACTCGGTCTCCGTGCCGACGAGTTCCCACCCGTCGCCCGGCCGAGTCATCTGGGTAGTCGTTTGCTCGACTGTTCGCTCCGCGACGACTGCGGCGTCCGCTCGGTAGGCATCGGTGACGACACCGTCGAACGATTCTACATGGTCGCCGTCCTCGCCACCGGATTCGTCGCCGTCGAGGAGCGCGACGAGCGCGTGGTCTGCGGCCGGTCCGACAGACGAGTTGATGGTGCGGTTCTCCGGGTCGGTCGGCGTCGGAGCGTCCGAGTTTTCAGACGGGTTCGGCGCGGGAAGCGCGTTGGCCAACTCGGGCGCAGCGGGGGAGCCGGTCAGTGTTAGGAGGTCGCGCGCGCCGGTCTTGACGGCCGCTCGGCCGAGTGCGCCAGTCGCGTCGCGGTCGGTCGCGCCGAAAGCCTGCTGCTCGGCGAGGAGGACGCCCGCGTTCGCTGCCAGCGCGGCGTGGTCGTTCGTGACGACGTTGTCGATTGGTGCGCCCGCGTACTGTCCCCAGCCACGGGTCCACGCGGAGGCCCAGAGCGCGGTCGTGACCGTCGCGTCCATGGTTCCACCGTCAGTGATGCCCGCGTCGAGACGATGTTCGAACCGTTCGGTTCGGTCGTGGAGCGCGAGTACCGGCGTCTGGACGCCGACGGTCGTCGTTATCGTGTCGTCGACCACGTGGCGACCGTCGCGCCACGCATCGACCGAGACGTTCTCGACAGTGACGACGAGCAGTGTCCCGTTTTCTCGTTCCTCGATTGCGACGCGGTCGAGCGCCGCCCGAAGCGCAGATTCGTTCGGCGTCGGCGGGAGCGACGCGGTCGCACACACGCCGCCACGTCGGACGGTCGTCGTGTGCAGGCGCTCGGACGCAGCGAGTGCGATTCGGAGTCGGAGATAATCGCGGAACGTGTCGTTCGCCGAGAGGACCCGACCGACGGTCGTGTTCGACCGTGTCGTGACCGGATTCGCGGCCGCCTCGCGCGCGGCGTCGTGAACCGCTGTGCGAACTGCGGTATTCGTCTCGGCAGTGACCGTCTCGACTGCCTCGTCGACGCGGCGGTCAGCAACCGGGTTGTGGGTCGAGAGCGCGCCGGAGAACGTCGCGCTGGCGACGAGCAAGAGGATACCGAGGAGCGCGAAGGGGACGCGTCCCCGGTTGTCGTCTGCGAGTCTCACAGCGACCACGTCCTGACGACGATGTCGACGTGGCCGACCGAGACAGCCCGTGCGGCCTCAGTCGGCGTCTCGTAGTTTGCCTGCATGTCGGCTGCGAGTTTGGATGCGAGCGCCGCTTCGAGGTCGGCGTTAGCGGCACGAGGCTCGACGCTCTCGACTTCCGGTTCGACAGACGCGTTCAGAAGCGTGCCCGCCCGCTCGTAGCGGTGAGCCATCATCGTCGAAACCGGCTCGTCGCCGTGAAGCGCCAGCCGAGCCTGTTCGGGCGGGAACAAGCCTGCAACCGTCCGTTTCGCGACGACTCGCGCCACAGCGTCGAATCCGTCGTCGCTCGCGGCGAGCGCGTCGTCACGTGCTGACGGGAAGCCACTCGGAACGCGAATCGAGGCCGAGTGAACCGTCGCGGCCGCGGAGGGACGAGGGCCGAGCGTGTCGGTCGCTCGAACCGGCGCACCGGGGTACGGTGCCCACCGAACGGCGACGTTGACACCGCGGACCGGGAGTTCCGAAGCGACGCGTTCGGCGACGCCCTGACGCATGTCGTCGCGGGTGTGAGTGAGTCGAACGCCATCGATAGCGACTGTCCCCAGGGTGCTTCGGGCGAGTAACCCGACGAGACTACCGTGTGCAGTGCGGTCGAGTTCGCGCGCATCGACGCCACCCGACTCCAGAAGCGACGGGTCCGCGGCTTCGACGCCGGGGTCGAGGTCGTAGTAGACCGTCGCCGTGCTGGTCGCCAGCGACGTTGCGATACCGTCTGCGTCGAGTGCGTTGTCAGCGCCCGTGAGGCTGCCTTCGTCTGCGGTGACGACGACGCCGACGCTCGCACTCACGAGGAGCAGACAGAGCGTCACGTCGAGGACGAGGTCGGTCACGCCCAGACCTCCACGCGAAGCGTCCCGAAGCCGACGTGGCCGGGTTCGGAGCGAACGCTCACCTGCGTGCTCGCCGTGTCGGTGGTGGTCCCTTCCGGAACTTCCGCGCCTGCGACGCGCCGCTCGTCTCCGACCGCCACGACGAGACGGCACGAGTATCCGGTCGGGCACGCGTCGAGGCCCGCCGAGAGACGAGAGACTTCGACGACGCCGGAATCGTCGGCGAGGGCCGACTCGACAGCAGTCAGCGTCGAGGGTGCGAGGTCGCGGTCGGCGGTCGGAAGCGACCGGTCGAGAACCGCCGCATAGCCCGAGACGGCCGCACACACGACGACGAGACCGACGAGCGCAGACGTCGGCGATAACTGGCCTCTACGCTGCGACGATAGTGACATCAACTCCCTCCCAAGTGACGTGACGGACGACGAGCGATTCAGGGGCAGGACGCCACGAGCGACCGGGTTCGTGGGTCGCAGTCGTGGAGTTACGGGTTGCGGTCGCAGTCGCGGGGCCGCGGATTGTGGTCGCAGCCTCGTGAGTTGCGGCCGAGACCTCGCGGGACTCGGCAGCAGCCTCCCGGAATACGGCTGGCGACTCGAAGACGTCGCTCGGGGCTGCGCCCGTGGCGACAGCACCGAGACGCGAATCCAACGTGGTGGGGACGACAGGGCCGAAGGCGAGTGTCGCGTGCGCGGCACCGCCGTCGTTCCGCAGGCCGATTCGCTGCGGGCCGAGCCGAATTTCGGCCGCTCCGAGTGGAATCTCGGCCGTCGCGTCGTACTCGGCGACTGCGACGTCGTCGATGGTCTCGGCGACCTCCTGCGCGTCCGGTGCCGGCGTCGTCGGGAGTCCTGCCACGACGCCGACGAGGAGCGTGGCACCCACCGAGAGCGCGACCAGCGTGTACATCGATTCGAACGGAACGTCCAACATAGCACGGGGTGGTCCCGTTCGAGTATATAAACCTCAGCACCGGGCAGGGTATCAGAGCAGCGTCCCTGCGGCGACGAACGCAGCGAGGAACGTCACGGTCGCCGAGAGGAGCGCGCGCCCGACGCGGGTCGCAACGAGGTGACGGTCCAGTCCGTTCGCCACGCCGACCGAGAGCGTCGTCAGAAGCACCGCAGAGAGGAGAACGTAGACGCCGACCGCCAGCCCGAGGTCGGCTGTTGCCAGCGGTGCAGTGACGGCAGTCTGGTCGAGCGTTCGCGCCGGAGCCATGCCATCGGCGAGGGCGACCGTCGCGCCAGCAACGAGCGGCCCGAAGACGGACGCCGTGTTCGACAGCGTCTCGGTCACGGTCGCGAGTTCGCGGCGAGCCTCGGCGTCCAGTCGGGCGAGTGCGTCGAGTTGGTCGGCCATCGAGACGATGGCGCGACCCGCAGGTCGGCCCTCGTGTGCGGCGAGTCCGAGGAGCGTCACGACGCTGGCGACACGCGGGCTCGGCAGCGATTCGAGAACGCCGTGGTCGCCGCAGAACGAGTCGACGACGCCAACCCGAAGTCGGCGCTGAACGCCGACAGCGTCGGAGAGCAGGTCCCCGGTCGCGCCGGGTGTCGTCTCTGCGGCGCGGGCGAGCGCCGATTCGACGGCTTCGCCCTCACCGACAGCCCTGCCGACGAGGTACATCGCGTCCGAGAGTCCGTCTTCGACCGCTCGAACCCGTTCGCGGAGTTTGACGACCGGGCGGGAGCCGACGACGAGCGCCGCACCCGACGCGAGTCCGACTGCCCCGAGTGGCGCGGCCCACGGCGCGACGAGCGCGTTGGCACCGACGAATCCGGCCCCACCGGCGACGAGACCGGCGACAGCAGCCAGCAGTCGGGTATCCTCGACCGCCGGGTTCGAGGCGTCGATAGAGAGCGGTGCAAACGCGACGGGACGGCGAACCAGTACCCACGCGACAGCAGCGAAGAGACACACCGGAAGGACGATATCGTAGAGCGCGACGACGTGAGCGACACCGACGCCGACGCCAGCGACGCGGGCCGCCGGGAGCGCCCCGACCAGCGCGAGCGGGAGCAAGACGCCGAACGCGTACACGGCGGTAATCGGTCCGCGAACCTCACCGACGAACGTGGCGAGTCGGTCACGCGTCTCGACGCGAACGACCTCGTGGGCTCGTTCGAGTGTTCGGTCTCGTTCGCCGGCAGGCACGTCCGCGGCAGTTTCGACGAGCGCGGTCGCTCGGTCGAGCGCGGGGAACCACGAGCGCCACGCGGCGGCGAACTCGCCGAGGCCGCTGGTCGGCGTTCCGCGGGCGCGTTCGACGTGCGTGTCCAGCGAGTTCGCCAAGGCGTCGTCGCCAGCGTTCGCGGCGAACACCGCCGCGCGCTCGACAGACGGTTCGAGTCGCATCCGAAGCACGAGTCGCCCGACGAGTTCCGGCGCGCGGCCGAGTGCCCGCGTTCGGTGGAGTCTGGCGAGCCAGACCGGAGCGGTGTGAATCGCGTGCGTCGCACCCATCGCTACGGCGAGGAAGACGAGTCCGATGGTCAGGGGCGGGACGCCGACGAGCGCCGCGAGCAGACCGCCGACGAGACCGGCCGGAACGCTCGCGCCGTATCCGGCATCAACGACGGTCTGGGCGTCGAGGTCGGCGGTGAGAAACGCCAGCGATTGGGTTAGCTCGTCGCCGGGGTCGACAGAGACCGGTGAGAGCCGTGCAAGTGCTGGCAGAGCGGTGTTGACCATCGTTCGCGTCGCCCCGTTCAGCATTGGGACACACCCCCTGCGCGGGCGTCGGCGAGGTCAGTTGGCGTCGTTCTGCCCGTCACGGCGAGCGATTCGAGTCGGCGTGCGCGCTCGTCGATTGCATCGAGCACGTCGGCGTACGACTCGCCCGGTCGCGCGAGCGACTCGATTGCGGCGCTGTTACCGCGCGAGACACACCCGGTCGGCGTGAGCGACGACCCATCGTGCGAGAACAGCGTCTCGAACGACGCGTCGCCGTCGGTCGGGCGCACCTCCTCGATGCGGGCGACGCGGTGGTCGTCGGCGCGTTCACAGGTGACGACGAGGTCGGTCGCGGCGAACGACGAAGCCGGGACGCCGAGGTCCGAAACGACCCGCTCGCGCACGTCGGCCGCTCCGTCGCCGTGAATCGTCCCGAGGACGGCGCTCGCGTTCGCGCCGACGCGCATCGCCTCGTAGAGCACTGACGCTTCCTCGCCGCGAACTTCGCCAACTGCGAGCGCACCGTCACCCAGTCTGAGCGCGGCGTGGAGGGCCTCTTGCGGCGTCGGTTCTGGCCCGCCAGTCGTGTCGGTTCGAAGCGTCTGTACGTCTCTATCTGCGGCGCGAAGTGCCGCCGCCGGAAGCTCGGGCGTGTCCTCGATGAGAACCGTCCGAACCGAGGCGGGCAGTTCCCAGACGAGCGAACCGAGGAAGGTCGTCTTCCCCGCTCCGCGTGCGCCGGCGACGAGGACCGACGCACCGCGCTCGACAGCAAGCGAGCAGAGGGCGGCGGCGTCGGCCGAGACGGTTCCGTTTTCCACCAGTGCGGGGAGCGTCAGCGGTGTCTCGTCGTGTCTGCGGAACGCGAACCCGAGCCCGTCACTTGCAGGCGCGGTCACGCCCGCGACGCGAACCGTCGCCCCGCCAGCTTCGACGACGGTGTCGAGCGTCGGGTCCGCACGGGAGAACGACGCGCCACTTACGCGACGGAGGCGCGACGCCAACGACTCGGCACCGCCGGGGACGAGTCGGACGTTCGTCGGCATCGACTCGCCATCGACGACGACGCGAATCGGGTTCTCGTCGGCCGGCGTCGAGACGTACACGTCCGACACCGCCGGGTCGGAAAACAGGTCGTCGAGGACGCCGTGGCCGTGGGTGTGCTTCGCCAGAATCGACGTGAGCACGTCGACCGGGTCGTCGGCGTCGGCGACGAGACGAACCGCACGTCCGGGCGCTCGCTCGCCGGCCTCGACGCGACCCTGTGCGAGCGCGTCGTGAGCGTCTGCGAGCGTCTGCGCCGAGTCGGCATCGAGCGTCGAGGCCAGCGGGTCGAGGTGGTAAACGGGGCCGTTCGGAGCCTCGTACCGGCGGGCGACCGCACCCGAGTCGAGTTCGCTGGTGGAGACGAGTCGCGCGTCTGCTGGCGGTTTCGGGTCGATACGCGAGCGGGCAATCGTCGGCCCGACTACAGCGCGGAGCGCGTCGTCGTAGTCGGCGGCGCGGGCCGCTCCCTCGGTGAGGCCGGTTTCGACGGCGGCGCGCTTGACCGGTCCCGCTCGGCCGGTTGCCTCGTGCGCGGCGGCGAGTGGGTCGCGGCGAGCGCGTTCGGCCAGTCGGTCGTCACGAAAGCCGACGCGTTCGGCGAATCGTCCGGCAGCGACGAGGAGCGCGGTCGAGGCGTCGTCGTACCGCCACTCTCGGCCGCCTTGGCGGACGACGACCGAATCGGCGTCGCGGTCCTCCAGCGCACCGATTGCCGTCGCCCGACACGACGGCGAGGTTGCGAGCGACCCGCCATACGGGCACGTGCTCGCATCGACGAGAAGCACCGCATCGTCGTCGTGCAGGTCGTCGGTCGGGGTCGAAAACGTCGGCGCACAGTCGCACGCCGGAGACGAGTCGGCGTCGTCCGAAGCGACGAGCGAATCTGGAAGGGAATCCGCGACGGGAGAATCGCCGAGGTAGTCAGACACCGTGCGCGAGAGAGACCGTCCTGCATCGGGCGACGAGGTGTCGTCGAGTCCGAGTGCGGCGGCGAGGTCGAGAGGCATACACCGGGGTGGTCCCGTTCGGGTATTTGAACCTACGCCCGGAGAAGTGAGAGTGAAAACGGTCGAACAGTGGGGTTGTGAACGCCGATTCACGCCGGTTCGACCACGACGACCGAGCCGCGCGAATCGGACTGGAGCGTGAGGTCGAGCGTGTGCGTGCCGGGACCCAGCGAGAGTCGTTCGCCGACCACGTGAACGCGTGGCCCGCCGACGCGACGAACGACAGTCGGACCGCCCGCTGTCGTCGCCGTGAGTTCGACACCGTCGCCGCCGCGAATCGTGAGTTGAGAGACGCGCGCCGACCGCCACGACCCAGAGGGAACGTCGAGAACGACACGTCTCCGAGCACCGTCGAGACCGACCGGTGGCGGGTCTTCGGTCGTCGCGAGCGAGGTGGCCGCCTGTGCGAGCGTGTCTGCCATCGACCCGACGCTGACGGCGGTCGCATCCGCTCTGGCGGCGTCGGCCGCTGGGAACGCGACGCCCGCAATCGCCACGGCGAGACAACACGCGATGACGACGCGAATCACAGCACGTCGCGGAGGCGAGCAGCCAGACCGCTGTTCGGGTCGTCTGAGCGGTCGCCAGCGGTGGAATCGACCGAGCCGTGTTCGACACTATCGGTTGGCTCGGGAGACGCCGTCGCCTGCGCTATCGACGATTGCTGGCGCGCGGCATCGGATTCGTCGACGAGGGCGGCCTCCAGCGACTCGGCTTTAGCGAGTGCCGCGTCCGCCCGGCGCTCGACCGACTCGTTGACCGCGCGAACGCCGCCGAGGTACCCGCGGATGGCCTGCGTCGCAGCGTCGATGTCGTCCATGCGCTCGGTGAGCGTCTCGACGGTCGATTCGAGGTCCGAGACGCGTTCTTCGACCGCAGCGAGGTCTTCGAGGTCCGAGACGGGCGCGTCGGTCCCCGTCAGTGTCCGTTCGACGGCGTCGAGGCGAGCGACGAGTTCGGCTGTTCGGTCGGCGGCCGCGGCATCTGACGTTGCTCGGGTGTTCTCCTCGGTGGTCGTGTGACCGGTGGTGCGTGTCATACGCCGGGGTGGTCCCGTCATATGGGATAAACCTGCGTCTCGGTTGGGTGTCGCCACGGAGCTACAGACAGGTGCGGTCGCTCGCTTTCGAGAGGGTGCAGTCGTCCACCCCCAAACGCGGCAGCCACCCGCTTCCGAGCGGGCCCCGACTCGCGTGGGGAACGTTGAAGAGCGACCCCAGAGTGGTGTTGGATATGAAGACAGTCCTGATTGGTCTCGGCCAAGCGGGTGGGAAGCTCACGGCGGCCCTCCAGTCGTTCGACGAGCGAATGGGATTCGGTGCTGTCCTCGGTGCAGTCGGGGTTAACACCGCAAAGGCAGACCTCACGCAACTACCGTTCGAGACGGTCCTCATCGGACAGGACCGTGTCAACGGCCACGGCGTCGGCGGCGACAACGAACTCGGTGCCGAAGTCATGCAAGCGGACAAGACGGAAGTACTCTCGGCGCTCGACGGTCGTGTCACGGCCGAAGCCGAGTCGATATTCATCGTCGCCGGACTCGGTGGGGGGTCCGGTTCCGGTGGTGCGCCCGTCCTCGCGAAGGAACTCCAGCGAATCTACGACATCCCGGTCTACGTCCTCGGCATCCTTCCCGGCGAGGACGAAGGCGCGATGTATCAGGTGAACGCCGGTCGGTCGCTCAAGACCGTCGCTCGTGAGTCTGACGCCGTGCTCCTCGTCGACAACGACGCCTTCCGGTCGTCTGGCGAGTCGATGAGCGAAGGGTTCGACGCGATAAACGAGGCTATCGCCCGTCGCGTCGGCCTCCTGCTCGCCTCCGGCGAGGCGACCGAGGGCGTCGGCGAGAGCGTCGTCGACTCGTCCGAGGTTATCAACACCCTCCGTGCCGGGGGTATCGCGGCACTCGGCTATGCGAGCGCCGAAGCGGCACCGAAGGCAGAAGAGAACATCAACGCCGTGATGAGCATCGTCCGCCGTGCTGTCCTGACGGGGACGAGCCTCCCGGACGCGAGCGACGCGGACTCCGCGCTCGTCGTCGTCGCCGGAAAGCCCGATTCGATTCCGCGAAAAGGTGTCGAGCGCGCCCGACGGTGGGTCGAGGAAGAGACCGGAAGTCTGCAGGTCCGCGGCGGCGACTTCCCGCTTCAGAGTGACCGACTCGCGGCACTCGTCCTCATGGGCGGTGTCGAGCGCTCCGAGCGCGTCGAGTCGTTCATGGAGCGCGCTCGCGAGGCCATCGACGAGGCGGAAAACGAGACGCGCGAGGACCCGAGTGAGATGTGGCAGAACGACAAGATAGACGACCTTATCTGAGCGGCGCGCTCGCGCTGGTCGGTAGCTGAGTCGTGAAAGAAAGACCGGTTTTCGACGATACCGCGTTCGACTGAGAGACGATTCGCTCGCGTTACTGGTGGACGAGACTCGCGCCGTCGAGTTCGGTGCGCGCGTAGTCGATTTCCATCAGGTCGAGGATAGTCGGTGCGATGTCGTAGAGGTCGGCGTCTTCGATTTCGGCGTCGGGGTTGTCGATGAGCAGCGTCGCGTTGTCGAAGCTGTGCATCCCGTTTCGCGGGCCGATACCGAAGACTTCGTCGTGGCCCTTGAACCCGGACTTGAGGTCGAAGCCGTGGTTCGGGATGACGACGAGGTCGGGTGCGATATCGTCGTGGTCGCCGCGGAAGGCCTCTTCTTTGACGACGACGCGGTCTGCGACTTTCTTGCCGTCCGGGCCTTCGAGGGCTTCGAGTTCGGCTTTCAGTTCGTCGCGGACGTCCTCGTACTCGTCCTGCGGGACGGAACCGCGGGGTTCGCGGTCTTCGAGGTTGATGAAGAAGCGACCGGGGATGAGCGAGTACGCGCGGGACTCTTCGGCGATGTCCGAGAGCGCCTCGTGGTCGTCGTCCTCGTAGGAGAGCCACCCGTTCTCTTCGAGCCACGTGTTGCAGTGGACCTCGTAGTCGAGCGACGTGAAGCCGTGGTCGGACGCGACGACGAGCGTCACGTCCTCGGGAAGGAGGTCGCGAATCTTGCCGAGGTAGTCGTCGACCTTCCGGTAGAACTCCATGAAGGCGTCTTTGTTCTCGCCGTCGCGCTCGTAGTCCTTGAAGAGGAAGTGGTTGAGACGGTCGGTCGTCATGAAGACGCCGAAAAAGAGGTCCCAGTCGTCTTTTTCGAGGTAGTGTGTGAACGCCTCGTAGCGCTTGTCGAGCGTCTCGTGGGCGTCCTCGACGAAGTCGGACTTGTCGTCTTTGTGTCCGAGTTTGGCGTTGACGTCGATTTTATAGCCGATGTCCTGAAGCGTGTCTCGGAGTTCGTCGGGGAACGCCGCCTTGTCGACGCCCGGCGAGAGGAAGCCAGAGACCATGCGCTGGACGTTTCGCTGCGGCGGGAACGTCACAGGGACGTTCATCACGGTCGCGTCGCGGCCAGCGTCGGTGACGCGGTCCCAGACACGCGTGGCCTGGACGTCGCGACCCATCGGGACGTACGTGTCGTACGACCGAACTTCGCGGTCCTGGAAGCCGTAGACGCCGGTCTCTCCGGGGTTGACACCGGTCGTGAGTGCCGGCCAACACGCGCTGGATTCAGGAGGGACGATGCTGTCGATGGCACCGGCAGCGCCTTCGTCGGCCAGTGCCGCGACGTTGGGGAACTCTTCAGGGTGGTCAGAGAGGAGACTAAAGGGCACCCCGTCGATGCCGATGAAAGCGACACGCGGATGGTCCTTACCGCGGAGTCGGTCGAACAAACCCATACCTCACGATATCCAAGATAAGCATAAGAAGGTTCGTCTCTGCACGCGCGTTTGCGGCGATATACGACGGACTCCGTCTGCTGACCGAGACTGCGGCGAGTTTCGCCGGGCGAAGAGAAACATGCCGAGAAACCGCCGGGCGAAGAGAGCCCATCCGAAACGACTGCTCGTCTGTGCTACTCTGGCGTCCGAGGGCTCCCCGGCATCGACAGCGGCCGTTCCTGTGCGAGTGAGGTCCGACCGCTCACGCGGAGTTCGCTCGTGGCGACGAACGCCAGCCCCCACGCGACGAGTGCGACAGCCCAGACGGCATCGATGCTCGACGCTTGCGCCGGGAACGTCAGCGAGAGCGCGCCGAAGTAGACTGCGAGGCCCGCAGAGAACCACGCGACGATACGGTGGCCGGGTGCGCCCGCAGCGCCGACGAGCCCCGTCAAGAGGAGTACGATGGACATGACCGCCATCTCCATGTAGTGGCCCATCATGGCGTGGCTATCGCCGGTACTCTGAAGCCCGAACTGGTTCACTGCGAAGGCCAAGACGGGAACCGATGCGACGGCGACGAGGCCGAGCAGTGCCGGACTGTATTCGTCACCGACCGAGAGAACGTCGCGTCCCGCCGGGTGGAACAGCGTCATCAGACCGGTCAGCACGAAGAACGGCACAACCTCTTCGACCGGGCCGTTTCCGATAATCGTCCCGGCGAGGACGAGCGTCGTCACGGCGAACGCGATTTGCATCAGTGCCACACGCTTCAGCGGGCGGTACAGTTGCGCCGCGACGCCGAGGATAATCATCCAGACGGTCGATGCGATGACCATGAGGTGCAGGCGGTGTATCCCGAGTTCTTCGCCGCCCGCACCCCAGCCGAGTATCGAGTACGACAGCAGTTCAGTGACGAACGCCGCCGCCATCCCGAGCGTCACGAGCGCGAGCAGATAGAACGTATAGAGGCGCGCCCGAGCGAACGTCGTCGGCGTTTCACCGTTCGATGTCTCTTCTCCGTTAATAGTTTCGCCAGACATGATTCGTGTTGATAATACAACGAACTGCCGCATAACCATTTTTCAGCAATTACAGACAGTCTGGCAAACAGTTGAACAGTGAGTGTTCGGCCGACTCTGCGAAGACGGCGGCGGCGAAGGAGCGAAGTGTCACGCACGGCAAGGTCAGGTCGTGAAGGAGTTCGAGCGCAAGCAACTGTTAGAGCGCGTCAATCGGGAGGGCGCGACGGTGGGCGTACAGATTCCCGAGACTATCGAGATACAGGGTGAGATGATTGACCTGCGAGAGTTCGTCTTCGAAATCAAGCGTCGAGACACCATCCCTGCAGGTGAACGCGAGCGCGTCGACCAAGCAAAGCGAAACCTCCGGCGGGAGCGACTGGAACGCCTCCAACCTATCGAGGACAACGAGGTGAGCTACGAGGAGGGCCGACAACTCGCCAACGACATCGTCGGTATCGACCGGGCGCTGAACGCACTCGAACAGCTTCGCCCGGTGGACCTCACGCAGGAAGAAAAACTCCAGAACGCGGCCGACCAGAAGCGCTGGATGAACTTCCTCAAGAAAGCGCTGGGTCGCGGAGGCGGTGCAAGCAAGCGAGGCGGTCGATGAGCCGAAACGACGAGATTGCGACGCTCCTCGAAGAGTTCGCGGACCTCCTCGACGCGAAGGGCGTCGAGTACAAGCCGTCGAGTTACCGCCGCGCAGCGGAGAACGTCCGCGAGCATCCGAACCCCATCGAAGACCTCGCCGACGAAGGCGAAGACGCGGTCCAAACAATCGACCGCGTCGGCGACGCCATCTCCTCGAAGATAGTCGAGTACTTCGAAACCGGACACATCGAGGAGTTAGACGCCCTCCGAGACGAGTTGCCCGTCGATATGGCCGGGCTGACGAGCGTCGAGGGTGTCGGACCAAAGACGGTCGGCACGCTCTACGAGGCGCTCGGTGTCACCGACCTCGACGAGTTGGAGGCCGCCGCCCGCGACGGAGAGATTCAGGAGGTCAAAGGCTTCGGTGCGAAGACCGAGCAGAACATCCTCGACGGCATCGACTTCGCCCGCGAATCGACCGGCCGTGAACTGCTCGGAAAGGCGCGCCCCGTCGCCGACGACCTGCTGGCCTCCCTCAGCGAGAACGACGCCGTCGAGCGGGCCGAACCCGCCGGGTCGATGCGCCGCTGGCGCGAGACGGTCGGCGACATCGACATCCTCGTCGCGAGCGACGACCCCCAATCGGTCATCGACTCCTTCGTCGATTTCGAACTCGCAGGCGACACCATCGAAGCGGGCGAGCAGAAGGCGAGCATCCGGGTGAACGCGATGCGGGTGGACCTCCGCGTCGTCGACCCCCACGAGTACGGCGCAGCCCTCCAGTATTTCACCGGGAGCAAGGACCACAACGTCCACCTCCGCAACATCGCCATCGACCGCGGCCTCAAGATGAACGAGTACGGGATGTTCGACATCACAGCAGTCTCCGACACCGACGACGGTCCCCGCGTCGGCGAACGAGTCGCGGGAGACACCGAGGAGTCGATGTACGCCGCACTCGACTTACCACTCGTTCCGCCCGAGATGCGCGAAGACACGGGCGAGATAGAGGCCGCGACCGACGGAGCACTCCCGAGCCTCCTCGAAGAAGGTGATATTCGCGGCGACCTCCACACCCACACCGAGTGGTCCGACGGCGACACCACCATCGCCGAGATGGTCGCCGCGGCCGACGAACGCGGCTACGAGTACCACGTCGTCTCCGACCACGCGACCGGTCCCGGCATGGTCGGCGGCGTCGGCGTCGAAGACGACGAACTGCTCGAACAGGCCGAGGAAGTCCGCGCTGTTTCCGAAGACGCCGACATCGCAGTCTTCCACGGTGTCGAAGCGAACATCGACGCCGAGGGCGGTATCTCCGTCGCAGACGACGTGCTCGACCAACTGGACGTGGTGGTCGCCTCGCCCCACAGCGCGCTCGACCAAGACCGCGAGACGGCAACCGAACGCCTCGTGCGTGCGATGGAACACCCCGCGGTCGATATCCTCGGCCACCCGACCGGACGCCTCATCAACCAACGTCCGGGGCTTCCGCTCGATTACGAACGAATCGCCGAGGCGGCCGTCGAAAACGACGTTGCACTCGAACTCAACGCGAGTCCGTACCGACTCGACCTGAACGGCGAAGCGCTCAAAATCGCTGTCGAGGCGGGCGCGACAATCGCCATCAACACCGACGCGCACCGACCCGCCGAACTCGACCACGTCCGGTACGGGGTTCACACCGCCCGACGCGGGTGGGTCGAAACTGCGGATGTGCTGAACGCCCGCCCGGTCGAAGAGTTCCGGGACTTCGTGCAGTGACCGAGGACCGCGACACCACCGACACCGACGCCAGCAACGACACCGACGCCAGCAACGACACCGGCAGCGATAGCGTCGGGCCCGACCATCCGGGGACCATCGCCTCGGGCATCGACAGCGGAAGCGCGGCAGAAACGAGATTCCTTCTGGACGTGATGCTCGGCAAGCTTGCCACGTACCTGCGGATGTGCGGGTACGACACGGCCTACGCGCTCGACGAACACGACACCGACCCCGGGGATTCGACCCTCCTCGACCGCGCGGCCGAGGAATCGCGGGTGCTCCTCACCCGCGACGTGTCGCTCGCCAAGCGAGCGACCAGAAGCGTTCTGCTGGCGACGAAACGCCCACTCGACCAACTACGCGAACTCGATTCGGTCGGTTTCGACATCTCGCTGGACGAGAAGCCAGCGCGTTGCGGCGTCTGCAACGGGACCGTCAAAGAACTCGGCAACGACGAGCCGATTCCCGAATACGCCCCGAGCGACGGAGAGACGACGTTGTGGCGGTGTCGCGACTGCGGACAGGTGTTCTGGCGCGGGAGTCACTGGCGAGACGTCGAATCGCGGGTGAGCGAATTGTAAAAGAGTGATGTAGCGGAACGGTGCGAAAAACGCGCAGTGGCGTCTCTCTACTGACGTCCGCGCGGGAACCACGCGTCGCAGGCTTCCATGTCCTGCATCATCTCGTCGTGGATTGCGCAGTAGGGTTTGAGTCCGTCCGAAGTGCGGACGTATTCGAAGTACGCGCAGTTACCACAGTAGCGGTCGCCGACCGTCGCGTTCTCCGGGCGGTCCGCGTCGGGGTGTTCGGAGGCGTCCGAGGCCTGCATGTTCTGGCCCTGCGAGGGCGACGAGGCTCCGGCGCTCGCAGTCGTCGACCCAGATGGGTTCTGGGTTTGGTTCGGACTTTGGGTTTGATTCGGACTTTGGGTCTGGTTCGGACTCTGGGTTTGGTTCTGACGCTGGTTCGGGGCTTGGCTCTGTGCTTGGCGCTGGCCGTCGAGCGGAGACGAGATTTCCTGTGTCGATGCGCCGCCGTCGGTGGCTCCGGTTGTCGTCGCCCCGAACGAATTCGACTGCGAGTTCGAGGGCCGCTGGTTCTGTTTCGACTGGGCGTTGGTCTGGGTATCGACGTCGCCGTCGGGCGTGCCGCCGAGGAAGCCGATACCGCCGAGACCTCCACGAACGCGTTTTTCGACTTCGACGACGCGCGTCTCGCCCTTCTTCGTCACCTGGACCGTCGCGGTGCCGCCGGGGTCGTTCCGCGTCTTGAAGTTGGCGACGCCGACGAACAGACACCAGAAGGTCGTGATGGCGCCGAAGAAGTAGACGCCGACGGTCTCCAGTGTCAGGTCTCTGAGCCCCTCGCCGCAGGTCGCACCCGACCACTGACACGGGTACGCGTGCGAGAAGAGCGCGACCCCGAGGATGGCGATGCTCGCGCCGATGATGGCAGCAGCACGGGTCCGACGGCTGGCGGGGAGGACGGTGAACACGCCGAGGAAGACGGCGGGCACACCCACACCACCGAGAATGCCCCCGAGTTCCCGTGCTTCGCCGAGCGTCGCGCCACCCGACGTGTACACGTCTGTCGTGGCGACTACGATGCCCGCGATGACGAGCAGCGCGCCGGCGAGGAACACCCCGAACCCCAGGGAGAGCCGTCGGAGACTCGGGCCACCGCGGCCACCGTGATACGCCTCCGAAAGACTGGTCATGAGACCGTATATGAAACGAGTCCCTAAAACGATGCGTCAGACGATTGTCTGTTCCCCGACACGTAGCTGGCTATTGATTTCGGCGGTGGCTCCGAATCGATGCGAATCTCGAAGGGATTATCATGCGCGGTAGCCAACCGTCGCCCATGGCTGACGAGGAAGCAGACGAGGAACCTGTGGTCGAACTGGGCGAGGGCGAATCCGTCGAAGGAGCGCCGCTCGCACGCGTCGCCTCTCGGCTGACGTGGCCCCAAGAAAAGAGCAGCATCCTGAACAAGGAAGGCGACGCGGTCATCCGCACGCCGTCCGGTCCCCAGACCCTCGAAGCGATACTCGAAGACGCTGACGAGACGTACTTCGACACCCGCCAGACGTTCGTCGAGGACGTGCTCGACATCGTCGGTCGGGAACCGGTCGCAACCGAATAACGGTGCTTCGCCGCCGGTTCGCGCGGCTTCCGTGGCTCCATCGCGCCCTCCTCGCCGGGGGCGTCATCGGGGCCGCGTGGAGTCTCTGGCCGATACCCGGCGGTGACCTCACGTACCGTGCGGTCCACGACGCGCTGCTCTTTATTCTCCTTCCCGGCGCGCTCGCCGTGTCGCACGGCCGCAACCTCGGCTGGACAGTGGACCGCACCGCGCTTCGGAACACGGTCCTCCTCGCGCTGTTCGTCCTCCCGTTCTACCTCGTCGGGTCGTCGCTACCGTCGATTCGGACGTACTACCCGATGTGGCACACCTCGACGGCGCTCGCGGAGTTCCTGCCGCACGCCGCACAGCAACTGCTCATCGTCGTCGCCGCCGAAACCTACTATCGCGGCTTACTCTGCGTCGGCGTCCGCGACATCGGCCGCAAGAGCGCGCTCATCAGTCCCATCCTCTACGCGTTCCACCACGTCGGCAAACCCCCGATAGAGCTTCTGCTGTCGGCTCCGACGGACGTGCTGTTCGGTCTCGTGGACTACGAGAGCAACTCGATTCTCCCCTCTATCGTCGCCCACGGGTTCGGACTCATCCTCCTCGACTGGTTAGTGCTTCACCCGCCGATTTTCCCGCCGGAGAAGGTCGTCTCTGCGCTTCAGTGGCTCCCGATTCCAATATGACCCGAGACGAAAACAGCGACCACGCCCCCGAGACACACCCCAGTCTCGGCCTCGCCCGCGGGACGGTCGAACTCGTCGAATACGACCCTGCGTGGCGCGAGGCGTACGAATCCGAAGTCGCTCGACTCCGCCCGCGACTCGGCGAGAGCGTCCTCGGCTTCGAGCACGTCGGAAGCACCTCGGTCCCGGGACTCGCCGCGAAGCCAATCGTCGATATGCTCGTCCTCGTCTCCGACCTCGACGCGACCGAGGACGTTGCACGCGTCCTCTCCGATGCGGGCTACGAAGAGCGCCCGAACGACGACGTTCCGGACCGGCGGTTCTTCGCCCGCGGACCGCCATCCTGCCGGACGCACTACCTCTCTGTGACCGAACGCGGAAGCGACTGCCACCGCGAGCAGGTCGCATTCCGCGATGCACTCCGGGGAAACCGGCCGCTCGCCGCAGCGTACGAGGAACTGAAACGCGGCCTCGCGTCGGTTCACCCGGATGACCGCGATGTCTACACCGAAGCGAAATCGTCGTTCGTGCAGTCAGTCCTCGACGGGACGGACGCCGTCGCGGACGAGTAGAACGACTCGTCCGAAAAGTGAGTAGATAAGTGGAACACCTTCCCGCCAGTGAGTGCGCGAACCGCACAATACAGGTAGCTTTTCCACGCCGGGGCGTCAACGGGAGGGCATGGCACTCCCAATCGACCCGACAGCCATCAAATCGGACGACATCGGCGAGGAGCGCGCTGTTCTCCACATGGAACACGAGGCGGCAATCGAGCACGTCCGCGAGGCCTTCACGGACGCCGGGTTCGGTGTCGCCACCGAATTTTCGCCCTCGGAACTACTCAACGAAAAGGTCGACGCCGACCGCGACCCGTACTACGTGCTCGGCGCGTGCAACCCCGCGATGGCAGACCGCGCACTCGACGCCAGCGACAACCAACTCGGCGCGCTCTTCCCCTGTAACGTGGTCATCTGGGAGGAAGAACCCGGCACGCAGGTCGTCTACCACGTGAGCATCATGCGCATCGCTCGCCTCGTCGGCATCGCCCCCGACGACGAGGAGATGGCCGATATCGTCGCCGACACGGGCGAACTCGTCGACGCGGCGATTGCCAACCTCGACGCTGTCGAGGCGTAGGCCGCCCCCTCGACGCCGCCCCAGAATAGGGCCTACACCGAGTCGAGTTCTTCGAGCGCGTCGGCGATTCGCTCGATATCGCCGCGAATCTTGTACAGCAAGTAGATGCCGACGACTGCCGCAACGACCGGCAGGAGGCCGACGACGGCGTAGAGGAGGAAGATAACGAGCAGTTCTGGACCGCCGGGTACCTGTAACGGGAGCATACGTGAATCTCCCGCGCTACTGTCAAAATACTTCACTCGGCCGAAGTCGAAGTCGCTCGTCCGACGGCGATGGCCGTCGCTCACCCGAAGTCGAAGATATTCGTCTGCAACCCGGCCGCCATCGTCGACTTTCGCTTGAGGTCAGCCAGCGAGATGGGTAGGTACTCCGTCACGTCGCGCACGGCGTCGCCGAACGTCTCAGCCTCCGCTTTCTCGCCGTCGAAGGCGTTGCGGACGGACTCGCGGACCTGCCAGACGCCGACCGGACCCCAGTACTCGTCGGAGACGTGTCTCAGGACGATTGCCTTCGCCTGTCTGCCCCGGTCGTGGAGGTGTTCGAGCACCCCGAGACGGGAGGCGTGGTACGCGCCGGCCGTCTCCTCGACGTATCCAGACCGACCCTCGTAGCCCTCGCTGTCGGCAGCGAGGTACATCCCCGCCTGCGGGTCCGGGTTCCAGACGCTCCCTGGCGCTTTCATCTCCACCAGTTCGAACTCCCAGCGCCCCGGGGCGAGAATCACCCAGAAGGCGTTGCCGAGGAACTCGTTTCGGTAGATTTCCACGCCGTCGATGGAGGGCGCGTGTTTCACTTGCCCGCGGATGTACTTCCCGACGGTGTCGTCCACGGCGGTGATAGACCACCGCGTCGGGACGAGTCGGCGCTGTTCGGTCTGACCGAGTGCGCCGGCCGAGAGGATGGTGTTGATGTCGTACACGTCGAAGCCGCGGCGGTAGAGAAACGCCATCGCACCCTGTGCGTTCCAGTCGTCGTCTTCCAGCGTCTTCTCCACCAGTTTCGGGACGTGCGGATTCTCCGCGAGGTCGGCAGAGCGAGCGCGTGCACGCGGCCCGACCGGAGTCGCCACGTCGTCGGCGCTGGCGTCGAGGTTCAGGTCCGGTTTGCCGTCGAGTCCGATTTCGACGGTGACGGGCCGGTCGGCGATAGCGACTTCGCGCTGCGTTCCGAGAAAGCCG
The DNA here is from genome assembly GCF_024730625.1 of Haloferax larsenii. Taxonomy (NCBI): domain Archaea; kingdom Methanobacteriati; phylum Methanobacteriota; class Halobacteria; order Halobacteriales; family Haloferacaceae; genus Haloferax; species Haloferax larsenii. The sequence goes on along the minus strand of NZ_CP078063.1, from coordinate 1,581,269 downwards.
TCCCACGAGTCGGCGACGTTCGTCACCTTCGTCCCGCGATTCGAGTTCAAAAGTGAGGTGCGGCGCTGAAACACGTCTTCGATACTCACGCCCTCGTCGTACCACGCGGCGCTCGTCTCGAACGCGGCGGCATCCTCGTCGTGGCCGACCGGCGAGAGGATGCCCGTCGAGACGCGCGGGTAGTTCGAACGCCCGACGAAGATGGACGGCGAGACGCCACCGTACAGCGAGTCTCCCTGCACCGTCTCCTCGAAGCGGTCCTGAAACGTTTCGAGGTGGTCGAGGATGCCGTAGGACTTCTCTTCGGCGAGGCGGCGGCGCTCGGCGCGCTCGTCTCGCTCGATGTCCATGTACTCGTCGAGCCGCATCACCGGAAGTGAGTCGTCCGGCGGTATGAACCTTCGGCGACGGCGCGGTAAATGAAATTCGGCGTGTGAACTCGAAACGACGGCCCGCTTAGGTGTGGATGCCCATCGCTTCGATTTGTTCTTGGTAGCGATTGCGGATGGTGACTTCGGTCACCTGCGCGACGTCTGCGACTTCGCGTTGGGTCTTCTTCTCGTTACAGAGGAGCGAGGCGGCGTAGATTGCCGCGGCGGCGTAGCCGGTCGGCGACTTGCCCGAGAGCAAGCCCTGCTCGGCCGTCGTCTCGATAATCTCGTTGGCCTTCGACTGGACCTCCTTCGAGAGGTCGAGTTCCGACGAGAATCGCGGGACGTACTTCTTCGGGTCGACCGGGCGCATCTCCAGACCGAGTTCCTGTGAGACGTACCGATAGGTGCGGCCGATTTCTTTTCGCTCGACGCGAGAGACCTCGGCAATCTCTTCGAGCGAGCGTGGAATCCCTTCCTTCCGGCAGGCGGCGTAGAGACAGGCGGTCGCGACCCCCTCGATAGAGCGCCCGCGAATCAGGTCTTCGTCGAGTGCGCGGCGGTAGATGACCGACGCGACCTCCCGGACCGACCGCGGGACGCCGAGTGCCGACGCCATGCGGTCGACCTCGCTGAGTGCGAACTGCAGGTTTCGTTCACCGGCGTCCTTGGTTCGAATTCGTTCCTGCCACTTGCGCAAGCGGTGCATCTGCGACCGCTTTCGTGACGAAATCGACCGCCCGTAGGCGTCTTTGTCCTTCCAGTCGATAGTCGTCGTCAACCCCTTGTCGTGCATCGTCTTGGTCGTCGGCGCGCCCACGCGCGACTTCTCCTGTCGCTCCGAGTGGTTGAACGCGCGCCACTCCGGGCCGGGGTCGATTCGCTCTTCTTCCAATACGATACCAGTCTCCTCGTGGATCAACTCACCGTCTGCCGTGCGGACGACCTCGTCAGAGTCCAAATCGTCGAGGTCGATGTCCGTCTCGGCTTCGTCGTCCGCTGACTCGTCTCCCCATCGAGTCCGGTCGTGCTCGCGCTCCCGCTGGCGTGTGGGCCGTTTCATCGCATTTATATACTGTTTAGAGCTTCCCACTTCAAACTTATCCCGGGAGGAGATAGTTTCCAGAAATCTATAGAGGACCGAACGAACCGACTTTACCCTCCCACCGGCGAGGTGTGGACATGCCGACGGTCGAGTGTGACCCCGACGAAGCGCGACGACGGCTCGAAGAGGCGGGTGTGGACGTCACCCCCGGAAATACCGACCACGAACGGTGGCGAGCCGAGCGTGGCGACGCGACTGCGGTCGCCTACGACGGAAAAGTCGTCGTGCAAGGCGGGTCGCCGACGGACCTCTTGCCCATCTTGGAGCCCGGTGGCGGCCGTGCACACGTCTACTTCGACGGAGCGAGCCGAGGGAATCCCGGTCCCGCAGCGATTGGGTGGGTTATCGTCACAAGCGACGGTATCGTCGCCGAGGGGTCGAAGCGAATCGGAAAGACGACGAACAACCGCGCGGAGTACGAGGCACTCGTCGAGGCGCTCACCGCCGCCGCCGAGTACGGGTACGACGAAGTCGACGTCAGAGGCGACTCGCAACTCATCGTCAAGCAGGTGCGCGGCGAGTGGAAGACGAACGACCCCGGACTGCGCGAACACCGGGTGACGGTGCGCGAACTTCTCGACCAGTTCGACCGCTGGTCGCTCGAACACGTACCGCGAGAGATAAACGAACACGCCGACTCCTTGGCCAACGAGGCGCTCGACAATGCCTGAGTCAGACGACATCCCGGAAGACGTACAACAGGAAGCCGAGCGATTGACGAGGCTCGCACGCGACGCCGTCGACCCTGACGAGCGTGAGACCTACCAGTCGGCGCGCGACGAACTCGTCGAACCGTACGGCTTCACCGCACGGGTTCGTGAGGAAGACGACGTGCTCGTGTTGCACCCGGAGTCGTGGGTCGACGACGACGGACTCGTCCATCCGGGCAATATCGACGACATCGACCGCGGCATCGAACGGCCGCTTCGCGGAACCGGCGAAGACCACGAGTGGAACGCAGTCGAGTCGCACAACGCCGAACTCGTCGAGTCGGTCGCAGAGGAACACGGTCCCGTCCACGCGGCGAACGCCCGCGCGTTCGCGGACTTCCTCGGGAACCACTACGTCCGGCGAATCGAGACAGCAGGCGCTCCCGAGGTGCGTGAGTTCGTCGAAGAATATTATCCACGCAATGCGTGGCCGACCGATAAACAACGGTCGTTGCTTCCCGAGTCGTTACAGTTGCTCTTCGACGCCGCAGGCGCCGAAGTGCCCGAGTACAACTGACGAGCCCGGTGTATGCCAGATTACAGCTTGGCGTTTACGCGTTCGATGACCTTCTCGGCGCGTTCGTCGTCGGTGACGAACTTCGCGAACATCCAGTCGAACCGGTCGAGAACAGCCTGGAGGCCGTCTTCGGTCAGTTCGTACTGGTTGGTACGCTTGTCGAGTTCGCTCTTCTCGACGAGACCCATCTCGACGAGGTCGTCGAGGTTGGGGTACAGGCGCCCGTGGTTCACTTCGGTGCCGTAGTACGTCTCGAGGTGACGCTTGATTGCAAGACCGTACATCGGTTCCTCAGCCAGGATGACGAGGATGTTCTGCTGGAACGCGGTAAGGTCGCGAGCCGCGCCAGACTCATTGCCAATTGTTTGTGCCTCTGACATGGATGTGGAAATGTCACCTATCTATTTAAACTTTGTCAACGCAGGTCCGCTTTTCCGATGTGATAATAGGCATAGCACCGGCAAAATCAGGGTGGAAACCTAGTGAATGCGTTATTATACTGTAAAACCACTCAGTGGTATATACCTTCCCAACCAGCTGGTATGCCCTTAGCATTCCCCGAATAATACGTGAATGCCACGTATTGTAGTATCAAGAGAATACTGAAAGAATACCTCTGAATCTGGATACGTTCAGAACAGTACTTTCTCTACAAAATCACCATTGTCAGTGCATGACACACCAAATCCGGATGCGCTATCGGTCGCGCAGTTATGTCACCGGCGACCGATGCCGAAAGGACTTTTGCTCGTATGGAGGATGAGTTCGGTATGGTGAACCTCTGGGAAGATATGGAGACCGGCCCGAACGCGCCGGACGAAATCTACGCAGTTGTCGAGTGCCTCAAAGGCGAGCGCAACAAGTACGAGTACGACAAGGACATCCCCGGTGTCGTCCTCGACCGCGTGCTCCACTCCAACGTCCACTACCCGTCGGACTACGGCTTCATGCCGCGGACGTACTACGACGACGAAGACCCCTTCGACGTGCTCGTTCTCGTCGAAGACCAGACGTTCCCGGGCTGCGTCATCGAAGCCCGTCCCGTCGCCCTCATGAAGATGGACGACGACGGCGAGCAGGACGACAAGGTCATCGCCGTCCCCATCGAGGACCCGCGCTACGACCACATCGAAGACCTCGAAGACATCCCGCAGCAGACGCTCGACGAGATTGACGAGTTCTTCGCGACGTACAAGAACCTCGAAGCGGGCAAAGAAGTCGAGACCCTCGGCTGGGAAGACAAGCAGGCCGCGAAGGACGCCATCGAACACGCGATGGACCTCTACGAAGAGAACTTCGCGTAAGCGACTCCCGAATTTCTTTCTTCGACCGCGAACCCGTGAGCGACTGCGCTCTCACCGCTCGACGAAATCGACAGCCGTCGTCACCGCACATACCCACCGGTTATCGGACCCCCACGAGGGGATAAATTATGCGCATGGGTAATTATTAGTCACTTCGACGGGTAGCTACTGATGAGAATGGCAGCCAAACAACCCCGCCTCGGTCTCCACCACACGACCGTCGTTCCGACGAACTTCACGCCCGCATCCGCGGAGAACGGAGACGCCGACGAAGCGTCGTCCGACGACGAGTAAGCCGTCTGTTTTCTCTGGACGCCCGCACTCTGAGCGGCCGCGCCGGTCTGCGTCGCCCGCGAAAGGTGTGTGACATCGACGCGCAGGAGGCAACCCCTTTTTATCTCGCCGCTGCAAGTCGTCACTAATGGCTACCTGCGACGAGTGCGGTCGGCACGAGAACCTGCCGTACCGCTGTTCTCGATGTGGCGGCACGTTCTGTTCAGAACACCGCCTTCCGGAGAATCACGAGTGTCCGGGGCTTTCAGACTGGGACGACCCGTCCGGTGTCTTCGAAAGTAGCTTCGACGACTCGGTGAGTTCCCAGCGTGGCCGTGCGAGCGGTCTTCTCGACTCGCTCACCAGCACGGGCGGGCTGCTCGGATACTTCCGCGGGAACATGTCCTACGTCTTCCTCGGGGTCATGTGGATTATGTTCGCACTGGAGTGGGCCGTCATCCTCGGGATGCAGGCTGGCATCTTCCCCCGCGGGACGTTCGGCGCGCTGTTTACCCTGAGTACGGAGAACCCACTCTTCGTCTGGACCTGGGTCACGTCGGTGTTCTCACACAGCCCAGTGTCGTTCTTCCACATCGTCGGCAACAGCATCGTGCTGTACTTCTTCGGCCCGCCAGTCGAACGCTACATCGGGTCGCGGAAGTTCACCGCGCTGTTCGTCATCGCCGGGATGGCCGCGGGACTCGCTCACATCGGGAGCAGTTTCGTCCTGACGCCAGGTATCACCACGTCGGTCCTCGGCGCTTCAGGTGCCGTCTTCGCCATCCTCGGCGTTCTCACGGTCCTGAACCCCGGACTTCGAATCTACCTGTACTTCGTGATTCCAATCCCGCTGTGGCTGTTTACCTTCGGCTTCGCGGCCCTCTCTGTCGTGTTCTTCCTCGACCCAGGAACGGCCGCGACGGCCGGACAGGGCAACGTCGCCCACTTCGCCCACCTTGTCGGCCTCGTCATCGGCCTCGCGTACGGCCAGCGCGTGAATGGAAAACGGAATATTCCCAACCAGATGTCGCTCGGCGGCGGGCGTCGCGGTGGTCCCGGCGGCCGCTTCTAAGATGCGACCGGCCACCCCGGACCTCGCACCGCGCGCCGGCCTCTCGCGCGACGAGATGGAGGCGCTTCAGCGTCGCGTCGCCGAGGCGGCGGTGTTCGAAGACGACCTCCCGTTCGACCCGGCGAGCGTCTCGCTCGACGACCCTGATGCCACGACGCTCACGGGGACTGACTCGGGTTCGGACACCGACCCACCCCTCGTCGCTGGCGTCGACCAAGCATTTCTCGACGACCGCGCGGTGAGCGCCGTCGTCGTCTTTCGGGGCGGCGAAGTCGTCGAGCGCGTCTACGCCGTGTCAGACCTCGATTTACCCTACATTCCCGGGCTGCTGTCGTTCCGCGAGGGCGGCCCGATTCTCGACGCACTGGCCGAACTCGAACACGACCCGGACCTCCTTGTCTTCGACGGCTCCGGGCGCATCCACTTCCGACAGGCCGGACTGGCGACCCACGTGGGCGTCGTCTGCGACGTGCCGAGCATCGGCGTCGCCAAGTCGCTCCTCTGTGGCACTCCCGACGAAGACGTGGACGGACACCCGGAAGGATGGAACACGCCAATCCGCGCCGACGACGCTGTCGATGCGGTCGGTGGCCACCCGGCCACACCGGAGACTGTCCTCGGCTACGCGTTCCAGTCGCGGCAGTACGACTCACAGCCCATCGTCAATCCACTGTACGTCAGTCCCGGCCATCGCCTGTCGCCGGAGACGACCGTCGACCTCGTCGCACGACTCGGCGGCGACTACAAACTCCCCGAACCGACACGTCTCGCGGACGCCTACGCCGACGAAGTGAAAACGCGATACGAGTGAGTTCGGGAGTCTTCTCGTGGCGAACCGCGTACACTTAACAGCGCACAGTTCGACCTACCGGCGTGCATCAGAAGTCGGTCCTCATCACCGGTTGTTCCTCGGGAATCGGGCGCGCGGCCGCGCTCGAATTCCTCGACGAGGAGTGGGAGGTCTACGCCACCGCGCGAAACCCAGCAGACATCGAGACACTGGGCGAACGCGGTGCGACCATCGCGACGCTCGACGTCACAGACCAGTCGGACGTCGACCGCGTCGTGGACCGCATCATCGACGAACAGGGTCGTCTCGACTGTCTCGTCAACAACGCTGGCTACGGCCAGTTGGGTCCCGTCGAGGACGTGCCGACCGAGATGGTTCACGACCAGTTCGACGTGAACGTCTACGGCCCACACCGACTCACACGCGCCGTGCTGCCGCACATGCGCACACAGGAGGATGGGACCATCGTCAACGTCTCCAGCGTCATCGGGCGCGTCTCGCTGCCGGGAAGCGGCGTCTACGCGGGGTCGAAGTTCGCGCTCGAAGCGATGACCGACGCCCTCCGCAGCGAGGTCGAAGAATACGGTATCGACGCCGTCCTCGTCGAACCTGGCCCGGTCGAGACGAACTTCAACGACCGCGTCGACGCCGAGGTCAACGGCGGCGAGAAGTCAGACGGTATCGAGCGCTCCGGCGCGTACGAGACCATCTACAAACTCCTCGACGACACGGCGGCCCTCGGTGGGAGCGGCCCCGGCGCGATTCCGCCGGAACGAGTCGCAGAAGACATCGTCGACGCCGCGAGTTCGACCAAGCCGCACGCCCGCTACCAACCCGGCGCAGTCGCGCGAGTCGGCGTTCTCGGTCGGTTCGTTCCCGACGCGTGGCGCGACGCGCTGTACGGGTTCGTCCGAAAATTAGTGTAAGCGGCTTCCGTTCTCCCGTCAGTCGAGACAGGCGGCGACGACACGAAGCGCGTCTTCGCCTTGCACTTGGTCCGCGAGCAGCGGGACGCGTTTGACGTCGCGGCCGCGGAACAGGTCGGTCGCAGAGCGAAGCGCCTGCTGTTGGACGTCCCAGCGACGCTGACAGAACGAACAGTCGTCGAGGTCGGGCGAGACGAACCATCGGGGGTCCACGTCGGCCACGTCGTCGACGGGTTCCATGACGCGATTGACGACGAGCGTCTGGACCGGAATCCCGAACTCGTCGAGGCGCGACACGAGGCGGTTCGACTCGACGACGCTCATCTCCTCGGGAATCATGACGACGCGGAAGTCCGTCTTCGCCGGGTCGCGGAGGATGGCCCGAAGGCGCTCGATGCGCTCTCGAAGGTCGTCGAGGTCGGCCATGCCCGCCTGCGGGTCGTCCGGGCCGCCGCCGAACATGCCTTTGATGTTGTCCATCATCCCCGAGAACTTGTCGCGCATTCGGACGATGCGACCGAGCATCGAGTCCATTATCTCCGGCAGTTCGAGCAGTCGGAGGGTGTGACCGGTCGGCGCGGTGTCGATGACGACGCGGTCGAACCGCGGGTCGTCGAGATATTCGAGGAGTTGCTGCATCGCCGCCGCCTCGTCGGCACCGGGCATCGGGCCACCCATCCCGAGCGGACCGTCGCCGCCGAGCATGTCTTCGAATCCGCCCATGGCGTCACCCATCCCGCCGAACGGCGAGTTCGAGGCGTCACCGTTGCCGACGAACGGGTTGTCGGCGTCGTACTCGGAGGTATCGTACTCGGTTTCGTCTGCCGCGCCTGCCCCACCAGCCGAGCCCGTTCCGCCTGCTCCGCCAGCTCCAGCCGCGTCGCCCATTCCAGAGTCCGCGAACGGGCCGTCCATCACGGAGTCGGGGTCGATTTCGGCCGCGTACAGTGGCATGTCCTCGTTAAGCCGCGTCGGTTCGGCGGGAACCGAGACGCCGAGGGTGTCCGAAAGCGAGTGTGCGGGGTCGGTCGAGACGACGAGCGTCGCGGTGCCGTCGGCCGCGCTGGCGAGTGCCGTCGCCGCGGCCATCGTCGTCTTTCCGACACCGCCCTTCCCACCGTAGAGGACGTACTCGGGGGCGTCGATGCCGCGCGGGAGGTCAGCCCGCTCGGTCGTCGCCGTCTCGGGGTCCGTGACCTCGACTTCGATTTCGGCGGGGCCGCCGTCGTCGCCGGTGTCGCCGTCGCTGTCGTCGTCCGGGCGCTCGGTCGGTTCGACGTCGATATCCATGTCGGTCCCTGCACGGCCCGCACTTGTGTACTTCTCGGTCTCGGAAGCCCGTGCGGGCGAGTGGTGTCAGCAGTGGTGGGCGAACGCTCGTGGTGTCAGTGGCGGCCGGGTTTTTGTCCCGGCCGAGCGTCGGCGTACCTATGCGCGAATTCGCATCCGACCCGCCCGAAGAAGAGCGCGTCGGCGACGCCCTGCGCGACGCCGGCCACACTGTCGCCACCGCCGAGTCGTGTACGGGCGGCCTCATCGGGTCGCTCCTCACGGACGTTCCGGGGTCGAGCGACTACTTCGACCGCTCGCTCGTCACCTACTCCTACGACGCCAAGCGCCACGAACTGGCCGTCTCGCGCGAGGCGCTCGACGAGGATGGGGCGGTCTCCGAGGCTGTCGCCCGCGAGATGGCCGCTGGCGTCCGCGACGTGGTGGACACGACGTGGGGCGTCGCCACGACCGGCATCGCGGGGCCAGAGGGCGGCCTCCCGGGGAAGCCAGTCGGGACCGTCTTCGTCGGCATCGCCTACGCCGCTCCGTGGGGGTCGGGTGACTCCTATACCCGCGTCGAGCGCTTCGAGTACGACGGGTCGCGGACACAGGTGAAAGAACAGATTGCGCGCGGCGCGCTCAGGATGCTGGCGGCGGACATCGAGTCGGTCGACGGCGACTAACTGCGGGAGGTCCCAGTACAGTCGGACTGCCGTCTGGCGACCGCGTGGGAAACCTTTGTATCACGTGCGGTCACTTTCAGCCTATGAACAAGAAGGGACACGTGCTCAACGCCATCCTGTTGGCGCTCGGGCTCGGCGTCATCCTCACCGTCGACCCGCGGTCGTTCGAACCGACTGTCGACTCGCTGTTTCTCCTCGCACAGAAGATTGGCCAACTGTCGCTTCCGGTCGTCCTCGGCGCGCTCTTTCCCGACGTCGACACCGCCTTCGGCAAGCACCGCAAGACGCTCCACAACCTTCCGGTGCTGATTGCGTTCCTCGCGTTCCCCATCGTCTTCGGCAACCTCCACTTCGTCTGGATTGGCGTCGCCACCCACTACGTCCTCGATATGGTCGGGTCCAAGCGCGGTATCGCGCTGTTCTACCCGCTGTCGCCGCAAGAGTACGACTTACCGACCGGCGTGGCGACGAGTTCGAAGTACGCCGACATGGTGACTGTGGTCGTCACCGTCGCCGAACTCGGCGTCCTCGCGGGTATCCACTACTACCTGTTCTCGCTCGACGTGTCGCTGGCGGCGGCGACGGCGTCGCTCGTCGGGTCGTTCTAACGCACAGCAGGTCGTCGAGTTCTCTTAATAGACGCTCACGTCGTCGAACCGGCCGTCGTACGCGATGTGTCGCGGGTGTGTGGGTTCCATCCCGGACAGAAGGAGTCGGTCGAGTTTCCCCCACGAGTTCTCGTAGCCGAGATGGGCGAACTCGGCTGCACCGCGAATAGTGTGCGAGAGCCCGGACCGACGCATCGCCCGTCGCTCGGCTCCGTCGCGGAGTGCTTCGACGAGGTCGGCTTCCGAGTCGATAGCCCGGTCGAACTCGGTCCACGCCTCGCCGAGCGTCCAGCGGACGTGCGCGTACGACGAGGCGAATCCGGGGAGTCCCGTCTCGGCCGAGATTTCGCGTCCTCGCTTGTTCTGTCGCGAGAATGCCTTCGCGTTGTACGTCTCGACGGCGTGGATGTCGTCGCGGTACCGTTCGATGTCGGACGAGGTCAGACTCACGTTGAGCAGTTCGGGGTGCGGGATGAGAACGGCAGCACCCTGTCGGTCGAACTCGGCCATCGTGCCGTCGAGGGTCAAGAAGTCGGGGACCGGTTCGGAGAGGCCGACTGCGAGTACGTGTTTTCGGTCGCGCCACGAGCCGGTGAACACCTCACGGCCGGGGACGACGAGCAGGTCGTCGTCAGAAAACCGGGCTGCACGGGCGCGAATGTCGGGGAGACGGACGAAGTGCGGGGCGTAAACCAACACGTCGATGCCGCGGGCTTTCGCACGCGAGACGACTCGCTCGTCGAGAATCTTCACGTGCATATCTACCCGAGTCGTCGTACTCGCGGTCACGCGAGAATCTCTGAACAGGCGACAGTTAGTGATTGCTATTTCGCTAACGTCGGCTGCCCGAAGAAACGATTTTGTCCCCCACGGCCGTCGGGTCGCACATGTCCCGGTGGAAATGCGGTATCGAGGGGTGCGATGCGCGATTCGAAGACGTCGAAGGTGCCATCATCCACCAGACGACGGAACACACACGCCACGAGTGCAAAGTGTGCGGAACGATTGTCCCGGACGGCTACTTCGCCATCCGTCACGCGTTCGACGAACACACGCGCGCCGAGTTCGTCCGCGCCTACGACGCGGACTCCTCTGCGGTCCGTGTTCGAGAGGAGATAAAATCGGACGTCGAAGAAGAAGCAGACCTCAACAGCGTCGTTCGGACGCTCCGTGAACAGGGCGCGCTCTGAGCAGACGCCGAGAAATCGCCCACGCGAAACACGAGACGCGCCGCTGGTGGGGGCCGACGCAAAGAGAGAAGAGAGATATCGCGGGCGCGGTCTTACCGCTCTTCGGAGTCGAGGACGCGAATCTGGTCTCCGCGGACCGTGACCGGAATCGGAACCGTCGCCTCGTAGAGTTCGACGGTGACCTGGTCTTTCGTCTCGTCGATGCGCTGGACGCGTGCCTTTTCGCCCTTGAACGGCCCGGCGATGAGTTCGACGATGTCACCCTCGGCGATACCTTCGACGTCCGGCGTCGGCGAGAGGAAGTGCTCGACTTCGGCCATGCTGGAGGTGCCGACCATCCCGCCGCTTTCGACCAGTCCGCGAGCGTGCGGAATCTCGTCGAGGACGCGAGAGAGGATGCCGTCGTCGTCGGCTTCGACCATCACGTAGCTCGTGAGCGAGTCGGGAGCCAACACGGCGTGTATCTCCGCGAAGTCCTTCGTCGCAATCATGTCCGCGACCGTTCGCTCCTGGCGAGCGGTCGTCTTTACGGCGAAGATTGGCATCTCAGATTCCCCCGGGGAGGAAGCTCATGACCGCGAAGATGATGAAGCCGACGAGGCCGATGAGGAAGATACCGGCGCCGGCAATCTTGGCGATTTGAGAGAACTCCTGCCAGGACGGGGTGCTCGCGAGCTTCAGCACGCGAATGTAGCTGGTCAGGTCGTACTTGACGTCCATGTTGTCGAGGCATAGGGGGTCGCCCTTTTTCTATCTATTGATGCCACGACGAGAGTACGCGCGGGTCTGCGGCGGCGCGAGCGACCCCGTACGTGACGCGCGGGCCACAGCGATGTGACTCACGGCGCGGGGATGACAGGGCAAGAGCGGGCGGGGACCCAAACGGACCCTATCGACAGCGCGCGACCTCGATTACTCGACGTAGTCGATATCTTCGAGGCGGCCGCCCTGCTGTACCTGTTCCTTCGGTACTTGCTGTTGTTGCTGAGGCTGCTGTTGCTGCTGTTGCTGCTGTTGTTGGTCCTCACCGCGACCGCCGTAAATCTGGGGCGACTCGACGCCCGTGACGACAATCATGGTTCGCATCATGCCTTCGAGTTCGTCGTCGACCGAGGTCCCCCAGATGATGCGCGCGTCGGGGTCGATGCGGTCGTAAATCTCCTCGACGACACCCTCTGCCTCTTCGATGCTCATGTCGGAGCCACCGGTGACGTTGACGAGCGCGGAGTTCGCGCCGGAGATGTCCACGTCGAGGAGGGGCGAACGGAGGGCAGACTTGACGGACTCTTGAGCCTTAGACTCGGAATCGGACTCGCCGAGACCAATCATGGCGACGCCACCACGTTCCATGACGGTCTTCACGTCGGCGAAGTCGAGGTTGACCAAGCCGGGCTTGGTGATGAGTTCGGTGATGCCCTTGACCGAGCGCATGAGCACTTCGTCGGAGACCTTGAACGCCTGCCGAACGGGAAGCTTCCCGACGGCGTCGAGCAGGCGGTCGTTCGGAACGACGATGACCGTGTCGGAGACGTCGCGGAGGCGTTCGAGTCCGGCTTCGGCGTTGGTCCGCCGAACCTCGCCCTCGGCCGTGAACGGCGTGGTGACGATGGCGATGGTGAGTGCGCCGGATTCGCGCGCGGCCTTGGCGACGACGGGAGCAGAACCAGTTCCGGTCCCACCGCCGAGGCCAGCCGTGACGAACACCATGTCCGACCCCTCGATGGCGTCGTAAATCTCCTCTTGGGATTCGAGTGCGGCCTCTTCGCCGACCTGCGGAAGCGACCCGGCACCGCGGCCCTGCGTCTTCTGTTCGCCCATGAGAATCTTCGTGTCCGCGTTGATTTCCACGAGGTGCTGTACGTCTGTGTTGGCCGCGACGAGCTTTGCGCCCTTGATGCCCTCTTCGTGCATTCGGTTGACGGTGTTGCCACCCGCACCACCGCACCCGACGACCGTGATATTGGTCTGGAGGTCTTTCAGGACAGCTTTCAGTTCGTCGTCGGTCATGGTTCCGGAGCGGTTGATTTCCGTCGGGTCGCCGACTTCAGGCGTCCCCTCCCCCATGTCCTCGGCCTCATCGATTGCGTCGTCGACGATAGAGTCCATATTTGTGGAGACGGTTTACGGAGGACCACTAATTATCTTTCTCCCTTTCGTCAGACATCTGTCCGACGACATGGCGTTGGGTTGGGAGGTCAACCCCCCGATTGTACAAGATTATGTATAAATTATGGGCAGAAATTGCATCAAACCGAGAAATCGACGATTCGTTCCTTCGAAACGGCTGCGGGCGAGATTACCTCTCCATCGACCTCGATTTCGTGGCCTGCGGAGAGCTTTCCGAACGCCGGTCCTTCGGGTACCCCGCGCCGTTTGGCCGCCTCAGGGTCGAACGCGGTCATCGAGGCGACGACGCGACCGTCGTCTCGCTCGACCGAGTCGTACTTCGCGCGCAGAATCTCGCAGAGTCGCGCGACGAGTTCGTCGTAGCTGTCGCCCGCGACCGCGGCGCGACCTCTCGCGCGCGTCCCACCTTCGACGGTCTGGTAGGCGACTGTCGTCTCCGCGACGGCGTCGAGCGCGGCATCGATGTCGATGCCCTGCGCTTCGGTTAACAGCGGGTCCGGGAGCGAAACGACGTCGTAGTCGGCAGCGTCGATGTCGGCTCCGAACCGAAGCCCGTCTTCGATGCGGACGAGCGTCGATTCGAGGTCGCGGACGCGCGCGAGCGGCACGCCAGCCGTCTCTCGAACCCAGGTCTCGGAGACCACGCGGTAGCCTTCGTCGTCTAGTACGTCGGCGAGGCCCTCGCGGTCGCCATCGACGAGTGCGACGTCTGCGGCCGAGGCGTCGAACGCGCGGCGAAGCACGTCTCGGTTCTCGTCGGGGTCACCCATCGCCTTCAGTTGCCAGTCGGCGGCGATGTGGCCGACCGACCAGTCCGTCTCGCGGAGGATGCGCTCGAACCGGGGAGCGTAGTGGCCGCCGCCGAAGCCGACGAGTTGGCGGTCGGAGTCGGGGGCGACGCCGTCGATGTCGAGGACGGCCGCCGCGACGGCGCGCGCGCCCTCGGGGTCGTCCCACTCGACTTCGCCACTGCCGAGTTCGACGAACATCGAGGGCACGTCCGTCTCTGTCGGTCCGTGGTGAGTCGCCTCGATGCCGACCTCGTAGCCGTCGGGCGCGTGGTCACGCAGAGCCGAAACGGCAGCTCGCTGGGCGTTCGGACAGGCGCGGGCGAACCGCCCGGACTCACCGCCGTAGTCGGCAGGGCCGAAGTTGCCGGTGAAGTGTGCGGTGAGAAGCGGTCCCGTCTCACCAGAGTGCCGTGAGACGACAGCAACGAAATCGGGCGTCGAAGAAAACGCCTCGGCGGGGTCGTCGAGGTAGATGTGCAGGTCGTCGAACTCGCGGAGTTCGAAGCCATCACGACGGTAGTATCGACCGCCGCCCGCTTCGTCTGGGCGGGTGTCGTCCGTGGCTTCCTCCCATTCCGCGAGGTCTCGCAGGTGCTCGCCGATGTGAACCGATGCGCTGTCGGCGCGGCTGACGACGATTCCAATCACGTTTCGAGAGTGGCCGAGACCAGCGAAAAGCGCGTCGGAAACGGCGAGGTGGAGAGCGGACGAACGGGCGTGAGAAACACCGCGCCGAAGACAGCCTGCTTACGGGAGGATGAGCCAGAAGAACACGAGATAGCCACCGACGAGGAGACCACCATCGAGTCGAGACACGTCGCGGTTGCGGAGCATCATCGCGATGACACCGAACGTGAACACGAGGAGCGCAGGGAAGTCGAGGGTGATGGTACTCTCAGGGACCGACACGGGGACCATGATTGCGAGGATACCGAGGACGGCGACGACGTTGTAGATGTTCGAGCCGACGACGTTCCCGATACTGAACTCGGCCTCGCCGCGGACGGCACTGACCACAGAGGCCGCGAGTTCCGGCAGCGACGTCCCGAACGCGAGGACCGTCAGTCCGATAAAGCGCGTACTGAAGCCGTAGGCTTCGAGGAGTCCTTTCCCGCCCTGGATGAGCCAGTTCGACCCGACGAACAGGAGGAGCAGACCGAGGCCGAGATAGAGCACGTCTTTGAACGTCGCCGACACCTCGTCTTCGTCTTCGATGTCGATTTCCTCGGTCGCGATGGCGTCTGCCTTGGCGGCCTGCGCCCGGTAGACGAGATAGCCAGTGAACGCGACGAGAATGACGAGGAGAATCCCACCGTCGAGCGGACCGAGCCGTCCGTCCATGCCGAGTAAGACGAGCGCGAGCGCCGCCGCAATCATGAACGGAACGTGTCGCCGGAGCGTCGTCGTCGAGACGCCCATCGGCTGGATGAGCGCGGAGATTCCCAAGACGAGGCCGATGTTGGCGATGTTCGAGCCGACGATAGCGCCAAGACCGAGGTCGGCGCTGTAGCCGAGACCGCTCAAGACGGCGACGAACAGTTCTGGTGTCGTCGTCGCGAACGCGACGATGGTCACGCCGACGATAGCCGCCCGAAGACCGAGGCCGATAGCGAGCCGGGACGCACCCTCGACGAGGGCCTCCGCCCCGAGGTAGAGTGCGACGATACCGGCCACGAGGATAGCGGTATCGAAGGAAAGCAAGGTTGCGAGTGCCGACATAGGCGGGAGTAGACCAACGGGAGAACAAAAACACGCCGGTACAGGAGGCGCGCGTTACTAGGTACCACACTAAAAATAGTCATTATTTGGAACAGCCGCCTCGACGCCCCGAGTCGGTCGGTAGCAGCACCGGACAGCAGTCGGGTCCCGGCGGAATCCGACGCAGGCGGGCGAGTTAAACCGTCTGCCAGACACCACCTCGGTATGCACGTCTACGGTCTGGTCGGGAATCCCGTCGGCCACTCGCTCTCGCCGCCGATGCACGAAGCGGCGTACGAGACGCTGGGACTGGATGCGCGATACGTCACGTTCGAACCCGAGCCGTCGGCGCTCGCCGACGCCATCGCCGGTGCTGACGCACTCGGAATCGACGGTCTCAACGTCACGATTCCCTTCAAACAGGACGTTCTCGAACTGGTCGACCCCGACCCACTCGCCGCCCGTATCGGCGCGGTCAACACCATCGCCTTCGACGACGCCGGCGGAGGTGACGGCGAACACGTCGGCGATACCACGCCGAAAGGGTACAACACGGACGCCGCGGGCGTCACGCGCGCTTTCGACCGCCACGACGTCCATCTCGACGGGTCGAACGCAGTCGTCGTCGGTGCAGGCGGTGCAGGTCGCGCCGCCGCGTTCGCCCTCGCGGACGCCGGTGCGTCGGTCCACGTCGCCAACCGAACCGCGGCGAAAGCAGTCGACCTTGCAACTGACGTCCCCGATGCGACCGGCGGCGGCCTCGACAGCCTCGACCGAATCCGCGACGCGACCGTGCTCGTCAACGCCACGAGCGTCGGGATGGAAGCACCCGACGAGACCCCCGTCCCGGCGGAATACCTCCACGGAGACCTCGCGGTTCTCGACGCGGTCTACACTCCTATCGAGACGCGACTCCTCCGGGAAGCCGCCGACGCTGGAGCGGTCACTATCGACGGCGCGTGGATGTTACTCTTGCAGGGAGTCGAGGCGTTCGAACTGTGGACCGGCCGCGACGCTCCCGTCGAAGCGATGAACGCCGCACTCCGCGACCGTCTCACCGCATGACGCTGCCGCAGGTTTTTAAATAACGGCACCGCATACAGAGAACTAATATGGGTTTGCTCGATAGTATCTCGTCCTTTCTGAAATCGCTTCTCGGGGGCGACTCGTCGTCCGCGTCGAAAAACGGCCGTGACACCGACGCGACAGTAACAGTCGAACGAGATACGCGAACGGAACGCGCAGAACCGGATATCGAGACAGAAGCCGCGGTGAAGGAACCAGTCGAAGAGGCGTCGGCCGACGCGGAGGACGACGAAGATGCTTCGACGGAGGGAACAGCCGCCGAAGCAGACGAAGCCATCGAAGAAGCGGAGCCAGCGTCCGAACCGGAACCGGAGTCCGAAGCGGAAGCGGAATCTGAATCGGTGACGGAAGAGGAAGTCGAGGAGGAAGACGAAGTCGAACCGGAAGACGAAGCCGAGACAGAACCGGCGACCGAGGAAAAGGAAACCGAACCTGACGCAGAAGAAGAGGAAGCAGAGTCCGACGCAGACGAAGACGAGCCTGACACAGCCGAAGAGGAAGCTGACTCGGAGACGGTCGAAGCAGAGACCGAGGCAGAAGCGGACGACGAGTCAGAGACTGAAACAGCGGACGAACCCGAGTCTGAGTCCGAAGCGACCGAAGACACCACCGACGCCGCGGACGAGTCCGAAGACTCACCGGCCGTCGAGACGGTTCGCGGCATCGGTCCGGCCTACGCGGGCCGGCTCTCCGATATCGGCATCGAGACGGTTGCGGACCTCGCCGTCGCAGACGCCGACGAAGTCGGAGCCGAAATCGACGTGTCGCCCAAGCGCGTCCAGCGCTGGATCGACCGCGCGAACGAATAACCCGGCACCACCTGACACGTCACGAAACCGTTTACCCGACGCACGAACTGGTGCGAGTAATGACCGCACCGACCGTCGTCACCGAGCGCGACGACTTTCTCGCGACTGCCGAAGGCGCTCCCGCCGGGAGTCGCGTTCCCGTCGAAGTCAGGGTCATCGTTGACGACCCGTTCGACGCCTATCGGCGCACGCGACGCAGTTCTGGTGGCTTCTTCTACGAGACGACCGGCGGCCAATCCGGCTGGGGCTACTTCGGCGTCTCTCCCGTCGAACGCCTCACTGTCGGTCCCGAGGCCGTCACAGACACCGGCGAGTCGCCGACGCTCGCCGCACTCGAAGGACTCGTCGAATCGGAGTCGCTCGTCCGGGGCGACTGCGACGTGCCGTACCCCTGCGGCCTGTTCGGTTGGCTCTCGTACGACGTGGCTCGCGAACTCGAATCGCTCCCGGACGACACCGAAGACGACCGCCATCTCCCGCACTTGCAACTCGGAGTGTACGACCTCGTGGCTGCGTGGCAGGAACCACGGGGTGGTGGTGGTGACGGTAGCGAGAACGAGAGCGAGAACGAAAGCGACCGAACCGAGCTCCGAGTGACCTGCTGCCCGCAGGTTGACCCAGATACCGACCTCGACAGCGTCTACGACGACGCGCTCGCACGGGCGACGGCAGTCGCTACCGAGGCGGTCGAGGGCGACAGAGCACCAGTCGAGCCAGCCGTGGTCGCCGACGAAGCCCGGTTCGAGAGCGCCTGCGGGCGCGGCGAGTTCGCAGAGCGCGTTCGAGCCGCGAAGCAGTACATCCGCGACGGCGACACCTTCCAAGCGAACCTCTCGCAGCGACTCGTCGCACCCGCCGCCGTCCACCCGGTCGATGCCTACGCCGCCCTCCGTCGGGTCAATCCCGCGCCGTACTCCGGATTGCTCGAATTCCGCGGCGTCGACCTCGTGAGCGCCAGTCCCGAACTGCTCCTCCGCGTCGATGGCGACCGACTCGTCACGGAGCCTATCGCCGGAACGCGCCCGCGCGGAGCAACTACAGACGAGGACGCCGAACTCGAAGCAGACCTCACGACCGACGAGAAAGAGCGCGCCGAACACGCCATGCTCGTCGACCTCGAACGCAACGACCTCGGGAAAGTCTCCGAGTACGGGACCGTCGACGTGACCGAGTACCGCCGCGTCGACCGCTACTCCGAGGTCATGCACCTCGTCTCGCTGGTCGAAGGACGCCGCCGAGACGGGACCTCACTGGCCGACGCCATCGCTGCCGTCTTCCCCGGCGGCACCATCACCGGCGCGCCGAAGCCCCGGACGATGGAGATTATCGACGAACTCGAAGCGACCCGGCGCGGCCCCTACACGGGAAGCATGTTCGCCATCGGCTTCGACGACCGGGCCGTGTTGAATATCGTCATCCGGACGCTCGTCCGCTTCCGCGACGAGTACCACCTGCGCGTCGGCGCGGGCATCGTCCACGACTCGGACCCCAACAGCGAGTACGACGAAACGCTCGCCAAGGCGCGGGCGCTCGTGAACGCCATCGACGAGGCGCTCGGCGAGCAGACTCAGTTGACCGTGGGGGCAGAGCGATGACGCGAATCCTCGTCGTGGACAACTACGACTCGTTCGCCTACAACCTCGTCCAGTACGTCGGCGAGTTCGCCGACGACGTGGTTGTCTATCGCAACGACGACCTGACCGTGGACGACATTCGGGACCTCGACCCCGACGGTATCGTGGTCTCGCCCGGACCGGGCACGCCCGCCGAGGCCGGTGTCTCTGTCCCCGTCTTCCGCGACCTCGACTATCCGACCCTCGGCGTCTGCCTCGGCCATCAATCGCTGTGCGCCGCGCTCGGGAGTCGCGTCGGCCACGCGCCCGAGGTCGTCCACGGGAAACCCTCGGTGGTCGAACACGACGGCAAGGGCGTCTTCGCCGGCCTTCCGGACCGTATCGAAGTCGGTCGCTACCACTCGCTCGCGGTCGAACACGACGACATCCCGGACGAACTGGTCGTGACGGCCACGACCGTCGAAGACAGCAAAGACGGCGGGGGGAGCGAGGACAACGAGCCCACCTCTGACGAACGCGTCGTCATGGGCGTCCGTCACCGCGAGAAGCCACACGTCGGCGTCCAGTTCCATCCCGAGAGTATCCTCACCGACGCGGGCAAGGCTATCGTTCGCAACTTCGTCGCTATCGCGGCGGACGAGGGGCCAGCGACCGAAGCGTGGGGAGAACGCACGCGCACGGGGGACGGACAATGAGCGACGAGACAGCCCGTTCCTACTACGTCGATGGCGACATCGTCCCCGCCGACGAGGCGTCGATTCCGGTCACCGACCGCGGCTTTCTCTACGGCGACGCAGCGTTCGAGACGCTTCGCGCCTACGGCGGCGACGTGTTCCACTGGGGTGCGCACGCCGACCGGCTCGCCGAAACCTGCGACGTACTCGGTATGGACCACGGTCTCACCGATACCGAATTGCGGGCGTGTATCGACGAGACGCTGGCCGCTAACGACCTCGAAGACGCGTACGTCCGTCTGTCGATAACGCGCGGAAGCCAGCCGGGTCGCCTGACCCCCGCAGAAGAGGTGGACCCGCGAGTCGTCGTCATCGTCGAACCCCTGCCGCGTGGCGGCCGCGGGTCCGAACCAGTGTGGGACGGCCCCGCGACGGTCCAGACCGTCCGAACCCGTCGGATTCCAGACCGCGCGCTCCCCGCCCGCGCAAAGACACACAACTACCTCAACGGCATCCTCGCCCGGACCGAACTCCGAGTCACGGGTGCCGACGAGGCGCTCATGCTCGATTCGGAGGGCTACGTCACCGAGGGCGCGACGAGCAACCTCTTTTTCGTCGCTGACGACGCCCTCTGTACGCCGAGTCTCGACGGCCCGGTCCTCCCCGGAATCACGCGTCGCGTCGTGTTGGACCTCGCCCGGGAGGAGGGTATCCCAGTTCGAGAGCGGCGCTTCACGCCCGACGAAGTCCGGGATGCGAACGAAGCGTTTCTCACCAACTCGACGTGGGAACTCCGCCCGGTCGAGACGGTCGATGGCATCAGCATCGGCGACGGCCCGGTGACGACGCTTCTCTCGCGGCTCTACGACGACTACGTCGAACGGCAGTGCTACGGAACAGAAGCGTAGGTCGCCTCAGAATTCGACGTTCGAACTCGAACTGCGGTCGGCCGGGTCCTTCTCGACACCGCCCCGTCCCACGAACGAGTAGTCGTCGTCCGAGAGGAAGACGTGGTCGCCGTCGACGGTGATGTCGAGGTCGTCGAGCACCGCGCCCTCGCAGGGGCCGTAGTTGCAGTAGCCCGTGTCGGCTTCGAAGTACGCGCCGTGGTTCTCGCAGATGAGTTCGCCGTTCCGCATCGTCGCACCCGAGCCCTTGTCGATTTTGATGTCCGTCAGGTGCATGCAGTAGTTCAGCCAGCCGCGGATGTCGCCGTCGGTGCGAACGAGAATCGCCTCGCGCTCGTCTTCGTCGTCGCCCGCGACGCGGAACAAGAACGTCGTGTCCGCGGGCACGTCGTCGACCGAACAGATTCGTTCGAGGTCACTCATTGGTATCTGGTCGGTAAGGTGCGGAAAATCTTCTTCGGAAACGGTTGATGCTGTCGGAGGGAGATTTGAACCAAGGTCGCTGTCGCTCCCGGGTTCAACTCTACTGTGCTATGAAGCCGACCTCAGGGGTCGCACCGAGACGAGACTCGGTGCTCAGGAGTTGAGGTCGGCAAAACCATAGCGGGAGGTAGATTTGAACTTTGGTCGCAACACGTTCGTGTTGCTCCCGAGTTCAAACTACCACGTCCGATTTCCAGAGAAACACGTCGTCGCAGTGCGACAAGACGCACTGCTTGGGAGTGTAGTTTTCAGGAGAATAGCGGGAGGTAGATTTGAACTACCGATCTCCGGGTTATGAGCCCGGCGGAATCTCCTGGCTATCCCATCCCGCTGAATCAACAAACGCGACTTCTATTGTTAAGACTTCTGTTTCGGGAGCCGTGTGTCAATTTTCACCGTGACTACCGCTGACTCGAACCGGCGGCAATTCGCCACGTGAACAGGCTCTCAGCGACGTAGTTCAGAAACATCGACGCGGCGATAGCGATGGGCAACGGGATGAGTTGCCAGAGGTCGATGCCGAAGACCGGAATCGACACCGGAACCTCCCGAAGCGCACGAACCACGAGCACCTGCACCGCGAGGCCGCCGCTCCTGACGAGGTTCGACTTCAGGAAGCGCCGCCCCTTCGCCATAAGGTGGTCTGCGCCCGCGCCCGCGAAGGTCCAGCGGTCGTTGATGACGAACATCACCACGATGGCAACCTCCGCGCCAGCGAGTTTGGCGAACTCACCGAGGACGCCGAAGAAGATGATGAGGATGCTGCTCACCGTGAGGTCGAACATCGCGCCGACGACACCGACGGAAGCGAACTTCCCGAACCGAGTGCCGGAGGCGAGCGCCGAGAACCGGTCAGTCATCCGTGGCCTCTGCGGAGAACTCATCGACGAGCGTACACTCGTCGTTCTGGGCGGCGATGAACTCGTGGAGACGGTCCTCGCGAATCGTCCGAGCGCGGTGACGCGACCGCAGGAGGCCGCGTGCCATCTTGATGGTCGTATCGACCGGCGAGACCGTCGAGTTGGGCTGGTCTTCCCAGACAACCGGGACCTCGGCGACGCGGTGTCCGAACGCGCCCGAGACGGCGATGAGTTCGATGTCCCACGCGAATCCGGGTTCGTAGAGGTGGCTGCGAACGTCGTCCCACGCGTCGGCGGTTATCGCCTTCGCGCCGCACTGGTAGTCGTACAGTGGCACGTCGAGCAAGCGGCGGGCGAGCCACGCGAAGCCGTCGCCGAGATAGCGGCGGGCGACGGTCTGGTGCGATGCGACTGTTGCACGGGGGTGGCGACGCGAGCCGACCGCGAGGTCAGCACCCTCGTGGACGGCGGCGACGACGTTCCCCATCGACTCCGCGGGCGTGCTTCCGTCGGCATCGGCGAACGCGAGAATGTCCGTATCGAGGGCTTCGAACCCGGCGGTGATGGCGGCGCCTTTGCCGCGCCGGGCATCGACAGCGTTCACGTCTGCGACTGGAGGGAGGGCAGAGAGAGAGTCGAGTATCCCCGCTCGCGGCGCGTCGAGTTCGACACGGACGACTGCCGGGTCGAACTCCGCGACGAGGGCGCGGACGTACGGGACGAGACGCTCGGGGTCGGGCCGATAGGCAGGGACCACCACCCCGACAGACTGCGACATACCCGTCCATTCTTCGAACGTGGTAAAAAGCGAACCGCTCTCGCGCGCACACCATCCACAACACGTTTACCGCCGGACGCACCTTTCTCTGACAGATGGAATACGCCCTCGTGGCCCGCTGGCTGGCGGTGTTTGCGGTCCTCTGGGCGGTCGGTCTTCCCCTCTCGAACCGACTGTTCGCCCGCCTTCCCGGCCGCGGTGCCGGCCTCACGCTTCCCGTGTCGCTCGTCGTCGTGACCCTCCCAGTCTACCTCGTCGGCCACCTCGCGTTCGGCCCGGCGATAGCTGTCGGTGTCGGCGTCGGCACGCTCGTGACACTCTCGGCGCTGGCTGGACTCGACCGCGACGCGCTCCGTGACGGCACAGTTCGACTCGCCCCCGAAATCGACATCGACAGGCGCGCCCTCACGCAGGCAGCCACCGTGTTCGCTATCGCGTTTCTCTTCGCGGTGGCCCTTCGTGCACTCGACCCCGCAGTCCACGCTGGCGGCGGTGAGAAGTTCCTCGACTTCGGTCTCCTGAAGTCGCTGGCCCGGTCGTCGACGCTCCCGCCGGAAGACATGTGGTTCGCGGGCGAACCGGTTCGCTACTACTACGGCGGCCACCTCGTCTCGATTCTGCTCGCGTGGCTCACGGGCACCGACCCCGCGTTCGCCTACAATCTCGCACTCGCCGGATTCTTCGGCTTCCTCGTGACCGGGGCGTTCGAACTCGGACGCAGCATCTCGCTGAGTCGCGGCCTCGACGGGCGACTCGGTGGCATCCTCGCGGCGTTCTTCGTCGGGTTCGCGAGCAACCTCGTCACGGCCGGTCGGTTCGTCCTCCGACTCCTCCCCGAAGGAATTCAGCGACCAATCGCACAGGCAATCGCCGAGCGCTCGCGCTACACCGTCTCGCAGATTCTCGCCGGAACGTCGGACTTTTCGTACTGGACTGCGAGCCGTGTCATCCCCGAGACGATAAACGAGTTCCCGCTTTTCGCGTGGCTCAACGGCGACCTTCACGCGCACATGATGGGGACCCCGTTTCTCCTCCTCGGCGCGGCGCTCGCGTTCGCGTACTTCCGAACACCGGAAGACGCCATCAGTGAGCGCCGCCTCCTCGTCGGCGCGACTGCTGTGCTCGGCGGCCTGCAAGTCGTCGTCGATACGTGGAGTTTCCCGTCTATCTTCGGCGTGCTCTTCCTTGGGATGGTGTTCGCGCCCGCACGCCCGTGGACACTGTTTCCCGGACGCGACCGACTCGCCGAACTCGTCGGCGACGACCCGGTCCGCAGTGAAGGCGCGAGAGTGCTCGGGACGACTGCGGTCGTCGGCCTCGGCGGTGTCGCCGCGGTCGCGATTGCGAGTCCGTTCCTCCTCGGCAGCGTCGCAGGCGGTGGGAGCACGCGCACAATCGAGATTCTCACGCCAGCACAGCGGAGTGGGGTCGGTGCGCTGCTCCTCGTCCACGGTGCATTCA
Source organism: Haloferax larsenii (assembly GCF_024730625.1). Classification (NCBI taxonomy): domain Archaea; kingdom Methanobacteriati; phylum Methanobacteriota; class Halobacteria; order Halobacteriales; family Haloferacaceae; genus Haloferax; species Haloferax larsenii. The sequence continues at coordinate 1,557,199 of NZ_CP078063.1, read as the reverse complement.
TCGCCGCGTTTGCGCTCCACTACGTCCGAAACCTCGGTGTCCGCGAGGCGCTTCCAGTCGGCGCAGGCGTCCTCGTGCTGGCCGTCGTCGCCGCCATGCACTCGTTCGCCGCGCTCGTCCTCTTCGTCCCGTTCGTCCTCGTCGGCTGGGTGCTCCTCCGTGCGAGCGACGACCCGCAGTTCGCGACGGTGCTCGTCGTCGCCGGGGGGGGACTGGCGATGCTCGTCGAAATCGTCTTCGTGAACGAGCAGGCCGGTCCGGGTCGGATGAACACGGTGTTCAAGACGTACATGCAGGTGTGGGTCCTCTGGGGCGTCGCCATGGGGCCCGTCCTCGCAGGGCTGTTCCGCGAGGCGGCCGCCGCGAGCGACCTGTCGGTTCCGAACGTCGACCTCAGCATCCGCCGAGAAGCAATCCGCGCGATGGGCGTCGGCGTCGTCATTCTGTTCGTCGCATCGACGTCGGTGTACGGCGGCCTCGCAGTCAGCGAACACGCCAGTTCGCCCCGAGAGGAAGTGACCCTCGACGCAACAGCGTTCACCGAGTGGCGGCATTCGCAGGAGGCAGCCGCGATTACGTGGCTCGACGAAACCGCCGACGAGGAGACGGTCGTCCTCACGGCACCGGGGACGAAGTGGTCCGAGGCAGTCACAGACGAGCGAGAATACGTGATGTACGCGTGGCGCGCGAACCCCGAATCGAGCCTCACTGGTGTCCCGACCGTCGCCGGGTGGGCCCACGAAGTCGGCTATCGCGGCCCTGAAGCGTACTACGAGCGAGTCAGACACGTGGACACGATGTACGTCGGCGACGAGTCGGCCCGCGCGCAGTTCATCCAGAGATACGACGTGCAGTACGTGTGGGTCGGACCGGGAGAACGAGCCCGTTACGGCGACGTCGACACCGACGTGCCGTGGTTGACGCCGGTGCACCGCTCCGGCTCTGTGGTGGTCTACGAAGTGGAAAAGTCGGAGTTACCCTGAGACAGGGCTAGGCCGCGCCGCTCTTTTTGATGACTTCGATGGCGTCGGCTTCGACACCCTCGGTGTCCAGCCAGTGCGGGACGAACTCGCGCTTTTCGAACGTCTCGCGCTCGTCTTCGGTGCCGATGGTACACCACAGCTGGACGCGGTCGGGGCCGTGCCAGTCGCCCTGCCGGTCGATGGCGAAGCACGTGTACTCCTCGCCGTCGTATTTGATGACGGCGTCGCGCCGAATTCCGGGGTCGCCGTGGATGATGAGCTTCTTCATGCGCCGGGATTGGCACACTCACCGCTTAATCGCTTCGGCTTCGGGCGTGGAGGCCGGCGCCGGAGACCAACATACTGAGGCCTCGAACTGCCCCGGCTGTCGGTCGAGAGACTGTGGGCCGTTGCCACGGCTCAACGGGGCACGGAAGAGGATTTTGCGGCCGCGTCGAACCAAACGGGTTTTAACGGGCCACGTCAAAACCCCCACAAGGTCGATATCTATGCAGATGCCACGCCGTTTCAACACGTATTGCCCACACTGCAAGGCACACCACGAGCACGAAGTCGAGAAGGTCCGCAAGGGCCGACCGACCGGTATGAAGTGGAACGCCCGTCAGACGCGACGCGGCAAGGCCACCATCGGTAACGCCGGTAAGTTCTCCAAGGTGCCTGGTGGAGACAAACCCACGAAGAAGACGCACCTGAAGTACATCTGCTCGGACTGTGGCAAGGCCCACATGCGCAAAGGATGGCGCGCAGGCCGCCTCGAATTCCAGGAGTAAATCGATGGCAGGAAACTACTACAAAGTCGCGTGTACCGACTGCGAAAACGAACAGATCATCTTCGGAAAGGCCTCTTCGGTCGTCAACTGCGCCGTCTGCGGGACGACCCTCGCCACGCCGACCGGCGGCAACGCCGAGTTCCACGGCGAGGTCGTCGAGACGGTCGAGCGCCGAGACAGCACCGAGCTCGAGGCGTAACTTCTTGGAGGACGCTTCATGAAGTACAGCGGATGGCCTGACTCCGGCGAACTCGTCGTGGGGAAGGTAGACGAGATTGCGGACTTCGGCGTCTTCGTCGACCTCGAAGAGTACGAAGACAAGCGCGGACTCGTCCACATCAGCGAAGTCGCGAGCGGGTGGATCAAGAACGTTCGTGACCACGTCCGAGAAGGCCAGACGGTCGTCGCGAAGGTCCTCGACGTCAACGAGGGGTCTCAGCAGATCGACCTCACCATCAAGGACGTCAACGAGCACCAGCGCAAAGAGAAGATTCAGGAGTGGAAAAACGAGCAGAAGGCCGACAAGTGGATGGCCATCGCGTTCGGCGAGGACGTCTCTGACGAAGAGTACGGCACCGTCGCGAACGCGCTCCTCGCCGAGTTCGAGTCGCTCTACGACGGGTTCGAGCAGGCTGCGATTCACGGCATCGAAGCCCTCGAAGACGTCGAACTGGACGACGACGACCTCGAATCTGTCGTCGACACCGCACGACAGAACGTCTCGGTTCCCTTCGTCAACGTCACCGGCTACGTCGACCTGCGCTCGCCCTCGGGCACCGGCGTCGACGACGTGAAGGAGGCGCTGAAGGCCGCCGAAGGCGACGGCGACGTCGGCGACGAAATCGAACTGTCTGTCACCTACGTCGGTGCGCCAGAGTACCGCATCAAGGTGAAGGCACCCGACTACAAGACGGCCGAATCGGAGCTCGAAGCGAGCGTCGCACGCGCCCGTGAGGCCATCGAGGCCGTCGGCGGCACCGCCGAGTACCACCGCGAACGCAGCGGCGACGAAGAGTAATGAAATCGGACATCCGGGTGTGTAGCGCGTGGCGCGGTCGCCACGACCGCCCGGTGTACTCACTTTCTCAGACGTGTCCGGAGTGCGGCGCATCCACAGAGAACAGCGCGCCCGCTCCGTACAATCCCGACGACACCTACGGCGAGTACCGTCGCGCTCGAAAGCGCCGGGCGGCCGAGGGGTCACAAACGGACGAGGAGTCGCAGGCGACTCGCGACTCACAGGCGACCGAGGAGTAGCCGAATCCGGGGTCGGCTACCGACGCCCTCTTAACCAGTGCGTTCGGCACTACGTGCATGGACGACATCGAAATCGAGGCTGTCGCAGAGGCTGACCTCTCCGACGCGGTCCTCATCGAGGGACTTCCGGGCGTCGGGAACGTCGGAAAACTCGCCGTCGAGCACCTGCTCGAAGAGTTCGAGGAGGCCCAACTGGTCCGGCGGGTCTACGCCGACGTGTTCCCACCGCAGGTGAGCATCGAAGACGGCGTCGCGGAGTTGACTCACACCGAGATTCACGCCGTCGAGACACCGGGCGACGGACCCGACCTGCTGTTGCTCACGGGAGACCACCAATCGCAGTCCAACGAGGGTCACTACCACCTCACTGACGCCTTCCTCGACATCGCCGAGGAGTTCGGCGTCGAGCAGGTGTTCGCGCTCGGTGGCGTCCCGACGGGCGAACTCGTCGACGAGCCATCGGTCCTGGGAGCCGTCGCCGACGACGACCGTATCGAGGAACTCGAAGACGCGGACGTGGAGTTCCGCGACGGCGAGCCCGCGGGCGGCATCGTCGGCGTTTCGGGGCTCATGCTCGGTCTCGGTAGTCGTCGCGGTCTGGACGCGACGTGTCTGATGGGCGAGACCAGCGGCTACCTCGTCGACCCACAGAGCGCACAGGCCGTCATCGAAGTGCTACAGCAACTCCTCGACTTCGACGTCGACTTCGAGGCGCTCGAAGACCGCGCCGAGGAGATGAAGGAAGTCGCCGGAAAGATACAGGAGATGCAGCAGCAACAACAGAGTATCGCCAGCGACGACGACCTGCGGTACATCGGCTAATCGCCGTAATCGACGAGGCTTCAGGCCTCGATGATGTCGTCGGATTCGGACTCCGGCACCACGAGTTCACCGTCGAGCGACTGCACCGCGCGCCCGCCGACTTCGATTGATTCTGCGACGCGAACCGAGATGTGACTGGGTCGGTCGACGAAGTGTCCCTGTTCGAACCGGAGTTCGTCCGGCATGGAGTCGAAAGCACCGACGTGCCGGAGATACGCACCGCAGGCACCGCTGGCGGTTCCCGTGGCCGGGTCTTCGGTGATTCCGACGCCGGGGGCGAAACAGCGCGCGTGGAGCGTCGAATCGCCGTCGATGGCGTCGAAGGAGAACGCGTAGACACCAGCAGCGTCGTACTCGGCGGCGAGTGCTGCGAGCGCGTCGTGGTTGGGCGCGGCACCGGAGAGATGTTCGAGAAAGTTCACCGGGACCATCACGAACGGGAGGCCGGTGGAGGCGAGCGCGACGGGCATGTCAGCGCCGATATCTTGGAGAGCAGCAGCGTCGATACCGAGGGCGTCGCCGAGGCGACCGTAATCGACGTCGAGTTCTCGGACGGTCGGTGCGTCCTGTGTCATCCACACCTCGCCGAACTCGTCGACTTCGACGTCGAGCGTGCCGACGTTCGTCTCCAGCGTATGCGTCCCCGGTTCGATGGCGCGCTCCGCGGCGAGATGCGCGAAGGCGGCGATAGTCGCGTGTCCGCAGAGGTCGACCTCCTGTGTCGGAGTGAAGTATCGGATTCGGCGGTCGGCCGAGGGAGACGAGCAGACGAACGCCGTCTCGCTCGCGCCGAGTTCCGCCGCGATTGCTCGCATCTGTTCCGCGTCGAGGCCGTCGGCGTCGGGGACGACACCGGCGGGATTCCCCGTCAACGGTTCTGTCGTGAAAGCGTCGACGAGAAGGGCGCGTCGGCTATCCATGGAAGTGCGCACTTGCCCGCGCGGTATCAAACCAGCGGGTCACGGACACGAGTCTACGCCAGCGGGTCAGCAGTCGGATGCAAGGTGAGAATGAGATAAGAGCGATACGGAGCCGTGACTGGAGACCGGTCAGTCACGCCCGCGACCAGCGGACTCCTTGAGAGCGCCGGGCCGCGCCCTCCCCTTGCATCACTTCGCGCATGTTCATGCATGCCGGGCAACCAACGACTTCGTTGTGCTCGTTTCCGAACACGCGGACGAAGTCGCGCGAGACGAATTCACCACAGTTTCCGCACGTGTGCATCGGTTTTTCACCTACGGCCTGTCGTACTCACCCATCAGACATAACTATGTGCCTTGTTAACATGGGTTAGTTTCTTCCTGACGAGAATGTCACATCGAACACAACCGCGGAATCGGGAGTTAGGAGGGCATTAACCGGCTGTCTTGGTCGTTTTTGGTAATTGTGCACACGCCTGGGCCGAGTCGTACAGATTAAAGGGTATCAGGCGCCGCAGTACGGACGGTGAACGGAAGTTATGGGCAGCCTCCCCGACGAGTTTAAGTGTACCATCACGAACTGGGAGTACATCTACGGACTCTGCCGAGACGTCTCTGACGACGTCAAGGAGTCCGAATTCGAACCGGACGTCATCGTCGCACTCGCGCGGGGCGGGTGGTTCGCAGGCCGGTGTATCTGCGACTTCCTCGGGCTCGACGACCTGACGAGTCTCAAGATGGAACACTACGTCGGTACGGCCCAGAAATCGAACGAACCCGAAGTGCGCTACCCGATGCCGGAGGGGAGCGTCGAAGGCAAAGACGTGCTCATCATCGACGACATCGCCGACACCGGCGGGTCCATCAAGCGCGCCTACGAGTACGTGACCGACCGCAACGCGGGCGAGGTTCGGACGGCCACGCTCCAACTCCTCCAGACGAGCGAGTTCGAACCCGACTACGTGGGCGAGCGCCTCGAAGAGTGGGCGTGGGTCGTCTACCCGTGGAACTTCATCGAAGACATGATAGACCTCGTCTCGGGCGTGATGGCGAAAGCCGACGAGGAGACCTTCGAGATGGAGGACATCCGCCACTACCTCACGGAGTACCACGACGTCGACCGCATCGAGATGGAAATCGCCCAACCCAACCGCATGCCCGAAGTCATGGCCGAGATGGAGCGACGCGGCTACGTCGAATCCACCGGCGATGACGCGTGGCGACTCGTCGAAAACGACGGCGTCGGCGCCTAAGGCACGCGGGGCGACCGGGTTACGTCGTACCGCACGACGTTTGGGTACTACTGTGCCGGAAGCGTAACGTTCGAGAGTGTGAGACACATCGCCACGCGTGTGTCGCTTCTGTCTATCTTCGCGACGGCGCTGCTTCCCATCCTCACCATCGGTGCGGTGGGGTTCGCACTGGGTCGCCTGCGAGACGTCGACCCCGACCCGCTCAACACGGTGACAGTGTACGTCCTCGCCCCCGCACTCGTCTTCTACAGTCTCGCGACGACCGAACTCGCCAGCGAGACGCTCGCCACACTCACCGGCGGTATCGTCGTCTACCACGTCGTCATGATTCTCGTCGCGGGCATCGTAGCGCGCCTGCTCGGTGTCTCCGAACCGATACTCGGCGCGCTAGTCCTCGTCTCCGCCTTTCCGAACTCCGGGAACTACGGCCTTCCCGTCTCGTCGTTCGCGTTCGGGGCGACCGGTCGGTCGACGGCAGTCGTCTACCTCGCGGTCCAGGGTGTCCTCATCTACACGCTCGGCGTCTACATCGCCGGACGAGGCGGGAGCGACGACGATGGACGTGCGACGTGGCGCATCGGACTCGGTCGCGTCCTTCGCATCCCACTCGTCTACGCCGTCGCCCTCGCGCTCGTCGCCCGGTGGCTCGGCGTCGTCCCGCCGACCGACATCGCGGCCATGCAGACGCTCAAACTCGTCGGTGACTCGGCGATTCCGGTGATGCTTCTCATTCTCGGCATCCAACTCTCGGACGCCGACCTCGGCTCGACGCTCCCGAAAGTCGGTGTCGTCTCGGGGCTCAAGATGGTCGTCGCGCCCGCCGTCGCAGTCGGTGTCGCACTCGTCGCCGGCTTCGGCGACCCGGTCGTCGCCCGGACGTTCGTCCTCGAATCGGCGATGCCCGCAGCGGTGACGCCGCTCATCCTCGTCGCGGAGTTCGGAGACACCGAGGTCGGCGGGGCGATTCCCGTCGCCGAGTTCGTCTCAGCGGCCGTCTTTGCAACGACGCTTCTCAGCGTCCCCCTTCTCTCGGTACTCATCTTCCTCCTCGACGCTGGCGTCGTCGTCTGAGCGTGTTCGACACGGTTGTACGGCCGTCGGTTCGGGCCCGACCAAACCCCGATTCGCCACGATTTTGTGCTCGGTCATCCACGTTCGTGTATGAAAATCGGATTTATCGGCGGCAGTGGAATCTACGAAGCACTCCCCCTCGAAAACACCCGCGAGGAACCGGTCGAGACACCGTTCGGAGAGCCCTCGACGACGCCCATCGTCGGTGAGTTCGGCGACACAGGCCGCGAGGTCGTCTTCCTCCCGCGTCACGGTCCCGAACACCAGCACTCGCCGACGACGCTCCCGTACCGCGCGAACATCTTCGCGCTGAAGAAACTCGGCGTCACCCACATCCTCGCCAGCAACGCCGTCGGCAGCCTCAAAGAAGACCTCCCGCCGCAGACGCTCGTCGTCCCGGACCAGATTTACGACCGCACCAAACACCGCCCGCTTACGTTCTTCGACGAGGGCATCGTCGTCCACCAGCCCTTCGCGATGCCGTACGACGAAGAACTCGTCTCTATCCTCGCGGAAGCCGCCGAAGAGGCGACCGACGCACAGGTCCAAGAAGGCGGCACCTACGTCTGCATCGAAGGCCCCTCGTACTCCACGAAGGCCGAAAGCGAGTTCTACCGCGACCAGGGCTGGGACGTCATCGGCATGACCACGATTCCGGAAGCCAAGCTGGCTCGTGAAGCCGAAATCGCCTACGCGACCATCACCGGCGTCACCGACTACGACGTCTGGAAAGAAGACAGCGAAGTCACGCTCGACGAAGTCCTGAAGAACGCCGCCGCCAACGAGGAGGCCATCAAGGAGACCGTCGAGGCGGCCATCCGTAAGATTCCGGACGACCACGAGACCGACAGCCACTCCGCGCTCGAAGGGACCATCAACACGCCCGACGAGGCGATCCCCGAAGAAACGAAAGAGATGCTCGCGCCGCTTATCGACCAGTACGTCGAGTAAGGGAACGAACACCCGGTTTTCAGCGCGATCGGTTGCCTCTCACACGGACTTTTTCGAGCGTGATTCCGTCGTCCTGAACCACCACGACGTCGTCGACACCGGTCGCTCTGTTTCCTGCGATGACAACGTCGCGGTACGTGACATCCGCGGCGTTCTTGTTAAGGTTCTGTAGCCGAACGCCTGTGATTGGACTTCCTGAGAACCGAGACCCGTCGAAGCGGTTCCCACTCACCGTGACGTCCTCGTAGGTGAGCGTTGGTCCCTGTGGGCCGAACGTCGGACCACTCGCGGCGTTGAGCCGGACACCCTGAACGGTCTCCACGTCGTTTCCGTGAACGTCGAGGCCAGTTACGTCGCGCTGGCTCAGTACGACGACGCCGTCGTACGCCCCGACGAGCGTGTTATCGACGATAGAGAGGTCAGAAGACTCGGCACTGCTCATCGAGATTTGAATCGTCCATCTCGCCGCGATGAAGACGGGGAACCCGAACGCTGAACCGGTGTTCCCCGACGCTCCCAAATCCACCGTGTTGCGCTTGACTTCGACGTCGGTATCTCCGTCGAGGTTGATTCCCCGCCGCCCAGAGTTCGTCTCCGAAGACCGGTCGACGGTGTTTTCCAGCACCGAGACGCCGTCAGTGTCGAAGACGGCGATTGCGGTGGCAGCGTTCCCGGTCATCGCACCGAGTGAATTGCCGACGATACTGATGTTCGACGCGCGGTTCACGGCGTTGCTCACACCCTCGGCGAACCCGAAGGTAATCACCCGTCCGGAGTAGCCCGAAAACGAGCAGTTCTGTACCGTTACGTTCGACAGCCCGGCGACGCCGTTTTTCACTGCAACCGAGGCCCCGCCACCGAACGTGAGGCCGTCGAGAGTTACGTCGTCAGACGAGATTGTGACCGTTCGGAAGGTGGCGCTTCCCGTGTAGTGGCCGGGTGAGGTAATCGTCGCGTCCCCGTTTGCGTCCGGAACGAGTTCGGTCGCGGCCGCTGCCGTCGTCGTGCCGAAGACGCCAAGTGCCGTCAGCGCGCCAGCCGTCCGGAGGATGGTGCGGCGTGTCTGTCCTGTCGTCTGTGGGTTCTGAGATGTGTCTGGTCGTGTCATTGTCACCACTCATCCCCGCATTTCGGCGCGAAGACAGCGCAACGTAACGCGGGTGAACGTGAAAACGGTGTAACAGGTATTCAGTATAGAATCGATAATTGAAATTTAGTTCAGTGTAATCAGGATAGTTCTACGACGGAGAATTCGTCTGCATTCCGCTGCAACGTACCAGCGTCTCTGTACACTCTGAGCAGGATACAGTCACGGATTCGGAAGCAACCACAGGTGCCGACTCGACGCAACTCGACCACGGGAAGAGACAGAGCAAACGTGCTGTGAAGTTCCCCGACACTGACGAGTCGATATAACAGAGCATTTCGACACAAAACGTCCACTGAAGTCGATACAAACACCCAGAGGGTCCACTTTTCGGACGGGTGAACGACAGAGACTCAGCACTCAGTCGTCAGCGAGAGCTTCGACAGCCGCCTCGTCCGCTTCAGCCTCGCCTTCGGGTGACTCTTCGTCGTCTTCGACTTCGTCGAACACCTCGGGGTTCCGAATCCAGAGGTCGCCGAACAGTTCGTCCTGATTTAGATAGACGGTGCTTCGGTGGGCGAGGAACAACAGCGCGAGATACGTCGTCATCACGGTGTCGCCGACGCCTCGAACCTCGGCGAAGAGGACCTCGTCGCGGCCCTTCTCGTAGTGCGTCGAGAGCACGTCGTGGACCGCGTCGACGACCGCCTCGATGTCCTCGTTGTGGGCGGTCCCCGTCACGTCGTCTTCGGTCGGTTCGCCCGCGCCGCGCATGTCGCCAGCGGAGTGGTAGTCGAGCGTCTGCGTCCCACGGGAGAACCCACGCGGCGACTCGGTGGTGTCGTACTCGCGGCGGCGCTTCCACCACGACCCGCGTTCTGCCTCGCGGAGTTCGCGGACGAGTTCGTCCAGCGTCTCCGGCGACCCCCGGGCGTGTTTGCGTTCCAGCCGACGGTCCATCTCGGCTTCCAGCGCATTGATGGGGTCGAATCCGGGTGCGCCGTCGTCGGGTGGGCGTTCGTCGTCGTCGCCACCCTGCATGGCGAGTTCCCACGGTTCGAGTTCTTCTTCCTCGGGGTCGTCCGGCGAGAGGAGTTCGTCGGACTTCATCCGAAGGAGGACGCTCGCGTAGAACAGCGCCCGTCCGGTAGTCCGAAGGTCCATCGCGTCGAGACGGTCGAGGAAGGCGTCTGTCACCTCGACGATGTCGATGTCCCACGGGTCGATATCGCCGTCTTTCGCGAGTTGGACGAGCAGTTCGACCGGTTCGACCTCGTCGTCGTCGCCGTGCTGGACATCGTCCGGGAGCACGTCGTCCATGCCGTCGGCGCTGGCGTCGGCCGGGGCTTCGGCGTCGGCGCTGCGGTCCTGGCCCTCAGCACGGTCGAACGAAAACGGCTCGTCTGCGTCGGTGCGGTCTGCGTCGCGGTCGTCGCCATCGCGGTCGGCACCGCGGTCACGAGTGAGATTGAGCGACGGGATATCGTCAGTCATTCGCCAGCACCTCTGGTTCCGGGCCGTCTGTTCCGTCGCCGGTGTCGGGCGCGTCGTCGCCACCGTCGTCGCGGTCGTCACTGCCGCCGGTGTCGCCATCGCCATTGCCGCCCGCGCCCTCGTCGCCTTCGTCTTCCGGCGAGAACTGGATGCCAGTGACGGCGCTGACGTTGTCGCCCTGCATCGTCACCCCGATAGCGCGCTCGGCGCGTTCGAGGAGCGCAGAGCGGTGCGAGACGACGACGAACTGGGCGTCTCCAGCGAGGTCGTCGACCATTTGACCGACGCGCTCGGCGTTCGCGGCGTCGAGGAAGGCGTCGACCTCGTCGAGTGCGTAGAACGGCGCGGGGTTGTGACGCTGGATGGCGAAGATGAACGCGAGCGCCGTCAGCGACTTCTCACCGCCGGACATGGCATCGAGACGCTGGATTGGTTTGTCGCCGGGTTGGGCCTTCATCGTCAGGCCCTCCTCGAACGGGTCGTCGGGGTTTTCGAGGTGGAGGTGCCCCGTCCCGTTCGAGAGGCGTTCGAAGATGTCGGTGAAGTTCTCGGCGATGGCGTCGAACGACTCCATGAACGTCTCTTTCTTCTGCGATTCGTACTGCTCGATGCGCTCTTGGATGGCGTCGCGCTCTTCGACCAGCACGTCGCGGCGCTCCTGGAGGTCTTCGAGGTCCGCCTTCACGTCGTCGTACTCGTCGATGGCGAGCATGTTGACCGGTTCGAGCGCCTCCATCTCCTCGGTGAGACGTTCGATTTCGGACTCGACGGTGCTGTGGTCGGGAATCTCGTCGGGGTCGTAGTCACCGACCTGCGATTCGAGTTCGTCGATTTCCCACTCCAGTCGCTCGGTCGCCGAGCGCAGGCTCTCCAGTTTGGATTCGACGGCGTTGACGCGGTCTTTCTTCTCGTCGCGGGCCGAGCGCGCTTCGCGCAGGTCGTCCTGTAACTCGCTTCGGTCTTCCTTGAGGTCGACCAGTTCCTCTTCGAGTTCGGCGACCGCCTCGCGTTTTTCTTCGAGGTCGGCTTCGCGGTCTTCGATTGCCTCTTTCGCGTCCTCGATTGCCTCTTTGGCCTCCGCCTTGCGGTTCTGGGCGGACTCGACCGTGCCGTGGAGGTCGTCGACGGCCTCTTCGGCGTACTGTTTCTCCAGTTGGAGTTCGTTGAGGCGACCGTCGAGCGACCCCATCCGGTCTTCGAGGTCGTCGATATCGGCGCGGATGTCGTCGGCGCGGGCGGTGAGTTCCGGAATCTCCGAATCTTCGAGTTGCTGTTCGATGTCGGCGATGTCGGCTTCGACGGCCTCGATTTGCTCGTCGTACGTGGCGATTTCGTCGTCGAGGGTCGCCATCTTCTGGTCTACCGACTCGCGTTCCGATTGGAGTTCGTCGAGGCGGTCTTCGAGACGCTCGATTTCCGCTTCCGCGTCCTCGATGTCTTCCTCGGCGTCTTCGATTTCGCGCTCGATAGTTCGGACGCGGTCTGCAGCATCGGACTTCCGGCCGCGAGCGTCTTCGAGGTCGCTTTCGATGTCGCGAACCTCGCTGTTGAGCGAGCGACGGCGGTCTTCGAGTTTCGTGATCTCCTTCGCGATGCGTTCGAGTCGGCCTTCGCCGGACTTCGAGAAGGAGTATCGAGAGCCACCGCCGGACCCGCCGGTCATCGCGCCGGAGCGCTCGACGAGGTCGCCGTCGAGAGTCACCATCCGGTAGTCGCCCATCAGCGCGCGAGCGGTCTGCATGTCCTCGACGACGAGCGTCGAGCCGAGGACGTACGAGAAGATGGACTCGTACTGCGAGTCGTAGTCGACGAGGTTGCGGGCGAAGTCGACGACGCCCGGATGGTTCGGCTTGCGCGGGAGGCTCCGATTGTCCATCTTGGAGATGGGCAGGAACGTCGCGCGACCCGCGTTCCGTGATTTGAGGTGGTCGATACAGGTCGAACCCACGCCGTCGTCGTCGACGACGACGTTTGCGAGACGCCCACCGGCGGCCGTCTCACAGGCTTTGGCGTACTCGCCGTCTACGGAGCCAAGTTGGCCGACTGCGCCGTGGACGCCCGAGAGTCCTGCGTTGAGAATCGTCGTGACCGCGCGCGGCCACGAGTTGTCGCCGTCAGACCCGGCGCGCGCTTCGAGGCGGGCGTACTCGGACTGCTTGGACTGGAGTTCGTCGGTGACCTCCGAGAGTTCGTCCTGTAACTCGGCCTTCTCGTCCTGTAACTCCTCGATGATGCCGTCTATCTTGGCCTCGTTCTTCTCGGCGGTGTCGAGTTCGCTGTGGAGGTCCGACAGCGTCGCCTTCAGTTCGGGAATGCGCTCGTGTGCGGCCTCGATTTCGTCTTGCGTCTCCGAAATCTGGTTCGAGCGCCGACGGGCGTCGTCGAGGAGGCGGTCTTTCTCGCGTTGACGGTCGTTCTTCTCCGTCTTGTACTCCTCTCGCGTCTCTTTTTTCTCTGTGAGTTCGGATTTTAGCTCGTCGAACTCGGTGTCCACGGAGTCGATTTCGGCTTGGACTTCGGAGAGTTCGACCCGCTTAGACTGGATATCGCTCTTGACAGACGCCTTCTCGACTTTTATCTCCCGGATGTCAGATTCGAGGTCGTCTATCTTCTCCTGTTTGCGGTCGATATCGACGAACGCCTTTCGTCGCTCGGCCTCGGCGTCGTCGCGCTTTTCCTCGGCCGCCTCGATGGCGTTTTCGAGGCGCGCGATGTCGCCTTTTATCTCCTCCATCTCCGACTTGATGCGGAGTTGCTCGTCTTCGCCCTTGCGCTCGATTTCGCGCGTCAGGTCTTCGAGGTCTTCTTCGAGACGCGTGACTTTGCCCTGGCGCTCGTCGAGTTCGGCCTGCAGGTCCGCGAGGTCGGATTCGGTGGACTCGATGCGCGATTCGGTCTGCGAGAGGTCGTCGCGCTTGTCTTCGAGTTCCGCGGCTTTGAGATAGCCTTCGTACTCTTCTTTCTCGTCGCGAAGGCCCTTGTATTCGAGCGCGGTCTCTCGTTCGTCTGCGAGTTGGTCGAGGCGCGTCTCTTTTTCCTCGATTCGGAGGTCCGCCTCGTCGACGCGTTCTTCGACCGCTTCGAGTTCCTCGAAGGCGGCTTCCTTCTTCGCGTCGAACTCGGCGACGCCGGCGATTTCGTCGATGATGCCCCGCCGCTGGTAGGGCGTCATGTTGATAATCTCGGTCACGTCGCCCTGCATGACGACGTTGTAGCCCTCCGGCGTGATACCGGCCTGCGCGAGGAGGTCCTGAATATCAGAGAGGTTGACCGAGCGCTCGTTGAGGTAGTAGTACGAGTAGTAGTTGTCCGAGGTCTCTTTCACCCGGCGCTTGATGGTGATTTCGTCCACGGAGCCGACGTTGTCGGTGCCGGCGGCGTTGACGACCTGCGACCGGTCGAGCGCGCCGTCGGAGTTGTCAAGGACGACGGTGACGCTCGCCTCTTTGGTTCCCGTCGCAGCCTCGTCGCTCCCGTCGGCGTGGCCGGGGTTGTAGATGAGGTCTGTCAGTTTCTCGGCGCGAATCCCCCGCGTGCGAGCGAGTCCGAGCGCGAAGAGGACGCCGTCGATGATGTTCGACTTGCCCGAGCCGTTCGGACCCGTGACGACCGTGAAATCCTCGTAGAAGGGGATGCGAGTCGGTCGTCCGAAGCTCTTGAAATTGTCGAGGACGAGTTCCTTGATGTGCATGTGTTGGTGTTCAGGCGGGCGACACCCGCAGTCGAGCGCACCGCATGGACACGAAGCACGCTCGTCGCTAGCGACGGACCCAGTTACGCGACGATGATGTCGTCGCCGAGGGTCTCGGTTTCGCCTTCGTCACTGTCCTCGGTTTCGTCCGTTTTAATTTCATCGTCGTCTACCTGTCCGCCCTCGGCGTCGGCGTCGACGAGTTCCGTCTCGTCGGTGGCGTCCGACTGAGGTTGGGTCTGGGACTGGGACTGAGTCTGGGACTGGGCCTCGGCATCGCCGCGTCGCTGTGCAGCGCGCGTCGGAATTTCGACGTCGTTCGCGTCTTCGAGTTGTCGAAGTCGCTCTTTCGTCTCGACGAGTTCTTCGGTGAGTCCGTTCACCGCGGCCTGTAGTTCTGCAACCTTCGATTCGAGTTCCTCCACCCGATTGCTCATGCGTATTGTAGCGCCGCGCTGGAGACATAAATGTGCGTCAGACAATCACCGAAAATGTGATACGTGTGCGAACTGTTATCGCCCCCGATTTTCGGTCGCGGCGACTCGATTCGGCGGTGACGAGACGCGCTCTCGGGTCTGTCCCGTTAGTCTTTAGCCCACCGCCGTCGAAGCGCGGCCAATGACTGCGCAAGCGCTCGAACAGCGCGAACTCGCGGTCGTCATCGGGTTGGAGGTTCACGTTCAACTCGAGACGGCTACGAAGATTTTCTGTGGCTGTTCGACCGAGTCCGCCGACGACGAAGAGCCGAACACACGCGTGTGCCCGGTCTGTCTCGGTCTCCCGGGTGCGCTCCCGGTACTCAACGAGAAAGCGGTCGAATCGGCCGTGAAGATTGGCAAGGCACTCAACGCCGACATCGCCGAGGACACCCGGTTCCACCGGAAGAACTACTACTACCCCGACCTGCCCAAGAACTTCCAGATTACCCAGTACGACGCGCCCATCTGCGCCGACGGGACGCTGGAGGTTTCCGTCGAAGGCACGCGCCGCAAAATCGGCATCACGCGCGCCCACCTCGAAGAGGACCCGGGGAGCCTCCAGCACAAAGGCGGCAGCATCGACACCGCCGACTACACGCTGGTCAACTACAACCGCGCCGGGACGCCGCTTATGGAAATCGTCACGGAACCCGACTTCCGGAGCCCACAAGAGACCCGCGCGTTCCTCGCCAAGCTCGAAGAGGTGCTCGAATACCTCGGCGTGTTCGACGCCACCCGCGACGGCTCGCTCCGCATCGACGCCAACATCTCGCTCGTCCCCGCCGACGAAGTCGACGACGACGGCGACATCTCCGACGAGGCGCTCGAAGCGGCGAACCGCACCGAAGTCAAGAACATCTCCAGCCACAAGGGCGCAGAGAAGGCGCTGGCCTACGAGGTCACCCGCCAGAAGAACGCCATCAAACGCGGCCGCGCCATCGAACAGGAGACCCGCCACTGGGACGAATCCCGCGGCATCACCGTCTCGATGCGCTCGAAAGAAGAGGAGAAGGACTACCGCTACTTCCAAGAGGCCGACCTTCCGGCGCTGCAAGTCGCCCACTGGAAAGAGGAGATTCCGATTCCCGAACTCCCCGACGCCCGCCGCGAGCGCTTCCAGACCGAGTACGGACTGGACGAGGAGTCCGCCTCGAAGCTCACCTCAACGAAGGAAGTCGCCGACTTCTTCGAAGACGTGGCCGCCGAGTTCGACGCCGACCTCGCCGCGACGTGGGTCGCCGACAACCTGCTCGGCGAACTCAACTACCGCGACATGCACATCACGGACGTCGCCCACCGCCTCGACGAGTTCACCCGCCTCGTCGAACTCGTCGATGCCGACGAGGTGACGACGAAGAACGCCGAGGAAATCGTCCTCCGGAAGATGCTCGACGAGGGCACGGACCCCGACACCATCGTCGAGGAAGAAGGTCTCGGCAAGGCCGACGACGACGAAATCGTCGGCTTCGTCGAGGAAGCCATCGACGAGAACCCCGACGCAGTCGCCGACTACCACGACGGCGAAGGCGGCGCGCTGAACTTCCTCGTCGGACAGGTCATGCAGAAATCCAAGGGGAGCGCCGACCCCGGCACAGCGAACCAGTTGCTCCGCGAGAAACTCGACGAGTAAGAAAACGCACGAATCCTTTTCGTGCTCTCGTGTCGTGTGCTTCAGATTAGTCTAAAATGTACTTAGAGACGTGGACAACCGAGTTTTGGTGCTCTATGTACCACCCATTCTCTGCTGGCTCGTTACTGTTGGTATGCTTTGGTAGCGAGTCGAGTGTCGACTGAAGGACTTTCTTTTCACTCTTTTTGACACCGGCGTGAGCTGGCGACTCTTCAATCGCCGATTTGACCGTCTCCCGAATCAACGACTCGTCTGGAATTCGAGAATCAGACAGTGGGATAACTTTCGCACGTTCAGGAGCCTCTGGAACGCGACGGCCGATTAATTCGATGTTGCTTTCAACATCACCGCTAAACCCGATATGCGGTACTCTGGCATTACATCCGGTCAGCAGACTGGTACTGATGGCGGCGGTGGTACCGATGAACGTTCTCCGGTTAGTTTTCGGGGACATCCGAGGACATATCAACCTCATTTGATTATAAAATTTCAGAAATTAGGAACGCTAACCGGACTGGTGCGAAATGTCCTCTCGTTACTGTCGAGTACGACGGATTGGCCAGCAGGTCACGGCCACATCCGCCGCCCCTACTGCGAGCGAATCACTGCGTCCGCCGCCGCACGTACTGCTCGAACGGGACGAACTCGGCCGTCCCACAGGCGGCGCACTCGTCGGGGGCGCTGTAGTGATACGACCCGCCTTCTCTCGTCACCGTGCCAGCGTAGACGGCGTGACAGCCATCGCAGACGAATCGCTCCGGCAGCTCTGGAGTGTGCGACATAGTAGCAATTCAACGCGGGCGGAGATGATACTTTGCCACAATGACCGACCCGACGGAATCAGTCGTCGCCCGCCGCAGGCGTCGCCCCGCGGTCGATGACGCCCTCGCGCCACGTGCCGAGCCGGAACCAGACGACTGCGACGGCGAACGACGCGACCGCGCCAGCGACGTAGGCCCACCAGAGGCCTTCGACGCCCCACGCGAGGCCGGAGACGGGGCCGATGACGGGCACCGTGACGGTCCACGCGAACGCGACGGCGAGCGCGACGGGAACGCGGAAAATCCACCGCGAGAGGAACGACAGCGCCATCGCGGCTTTCGTGATGCCAGCGCCGCGGAACGCGCCCTGAATGACCATCACGCCGCCGAAGAAGGCCCACGACGGGGCGACGATGCGGAGGAAGGTGATTCCCTCGTCGATGACCGGCTGTTCGCCGATGAACAGGCGCATCGCTTCGGCGGGGAAGGTAACGACGAGACCGGCCGCGGCGAAGAGGATGCCCATCGTCGTCGCCGTGGCGGTCCACGTGACCGACGCCGCCCGGTCGGGTGTTTTCGCGCCGAGATTCTGGCCGACGCCCGTCGCGGTCGCCTGTCCGACCGCACCCGAGACCGACCACGAGACGGACATCAGGCGGAGGCCGATGCCGTAGGCTGCGGTGGGTATCGGGCCGAACCGGGCGACGAGCGCGGCCATCACGACCGCCGAGAAGCTGCGCGCCCAGCCGTCGAGAGAGGCTGGATAGCCGACATCGACGAGTTTGCGCAGGCGGTCGGGGTCGGGCTGGAGGTCTTCGAGGTGGAGTTGGACGCCCCAGTCACCGCGCAGGAGGATATAGACGCCAGCGGCCGTGGCGAAGAGACGAGAGAGGAGCGTTGCGACGGCCGCGCCGCGAGTCCCCATCCCCTCGATTGGCCCCCAGCCGAGGATGAAGATTGGGTCGATAACGACGTTGAGACCGGCCGAGGCGACCATCAGCCACATGGCGGTCTTGGTGTCGCCAGCGCCCTGCAACGCCGCCCGAAAGGCGAAAAACAGGAACGTGAGCGGAAGCGAGAAGAAGATGACTTCGATGTAGGCCAACGCCTCGGTGTAGACCGCACCCTCCGCACCGATGAGGCTCAAAAGCGGATGTCTGAAGACGTATCCGAGGACGGCGAGCGCGACGGAGACCGCGAGCGTGAGAAGCACGGTCTGGCCGACGACGTGGTCCGCCTGCCGGTCCTCGCCAGCGCCGACGTGCTGCGAGACGAGCGCGATAGTGGCTGCCGTGATGCCCATCGCGGTGGAGACGAACATCCAACTCGTCGGGAACATGAGCGAGACTGCCGCGACTGCGTCGGAGCCGACGCGGCCGACCCAAAACACGTCCGCGAGGTTGTAGAGCGTCTGCAGGAGGTTTCCAGCCACGAGTGGCCACGACAGGGCGAACAGTTTGGGGGCGATAGCCCCGTCTGTCATGTCTATTCGTGAATCGCTCGACACGTTCGGGAGTTCGAGTCAGGCGTGTTAGCCCTTCGGGTTGCGGAACGCTCTCGGGACGTGATACACCTCTCGCGCGCGAGCGTACCGCGCTCTCGCCTGTACACCCACATACGCGCGCGTTGACGCCTCTCGAAGCCGAATTCGCCCACGAAAGGTTTAGAACCTCCCCCGACATATCGCCGGGCAATGAGTCGCGGCCCCGACCTCATCATCACGGAGAAGGACAACGCCGCGAGGCGTATCGCCGACATCTTGAGCGGCGAGACAGCCTCCGCAGAGCGAATGAACGGCGTGAACGTCTACAAGTGGGGCGGGAAGCGCTGTATCGGCCTGTCCGGCCACGTCGTCGGCGTCGACTTCCCGCCGGAGTACAACGACTGGCGCGACGTCGAGCCGGTCGAGCTCATCAGCGCTCCCGTCGAGAAGCACCCGACCCAAGAGAACATCGTCGCCGCCCTCCGACGCCTCGCCCGCAAGGCGGGGAACGTCACCATCGCGACAGACTACGACCGGGAGGGTGAACTCATCGGCAAGGAGGCGTACGAACTCGTCCGCGAGGTCAACGAGGACGTCCCCGTCGACCGGGTTCGCTTCTCGTCGATTACGAAACGCGAAGTGACCGAGGCGTTCGAGAACCCCGACGAACTCGACTTCGACCTCGCGGCCGCCGGCGAGGCGCGACAGATTATCGACCTCGTGTGGGGCGCTGCCCTCACGCGCTTCCTCTCGCTTTCGGCTCGCCAACTCGGCAACGACTTCATCTCCGTCGGCCGCGTCCAAGGGCCGACCCTGAAGCTCATCGTCGACCGCGAGCGCGAAATCGAGGCGTTCGACCCCGAGGACTACTGGGAGCTGTTCTCCGAACTCACGAAGGACGCCGACGGGGCCGCCGAGTCCTTCGAAGCCCAGTACTTCTACCTCGACGACGACGGCACCGAAGCCGAACGCATCTGGGACGAAGACGCCGCACAGGAGGCCTACGAAGACCTCCTCGGTGTCGATGCCGCCGAGGTTACGGCGGTCAAACGACGCACCCGAACCGACAAGCCGCCCGCGCCGTTCAACACCACCCAGTTCATCCGCGCCGCCGGGTCTATCGGCTACTCCGCCCAGCGGGCGATGAGCATCGCCGAGGACCTCTACACCGCCGGTTACATCACCTACCCCCGGACTGACAACACCGTCTACCCCGACGACCTCGACCCGCGCGAACTGCTCGGCGCGTTCGAAGGCGACCGCCGTTTCAAAGAGGACGCCGAGTCGCTCCTCGAACAGGAGGAAATCGAACCCACCGAGGGCGACAACGAGACGACCGACCACCCACCGATTCACCCGACTGGCGAACTCCCCTCGGCGTCGGACCTCGACGAGGACGAGTGGGACGTGTACGAACTCGTCGTCCGGCGCTTCTTCGCCACCGTCGCCGAAGACGCCGTGTGGGAACACCTCCGCGTCGTCGCCGAGGCGGCCGGTCGCACCCTGAAGGCCAACGGCAAGCGCCTGCTCGAACCGGGCTACCACGCGGTCTATCCGTACTTCAACTCCACCGAGTCGTTCGTCCCCGACGTCGAGGAAGGCGAGGAACTGCAGCTTTCGGACACTCACCTCGACGCCAAGCAGACCCAACCGCCCCGTCGCTACGGCCAGTCGCGCCTCATCGAGACGATGGAGCAGATGGGCATCGGGACGAAAGCGACCCGTCACGACGTGATTCAGAAGCTCTACGACCGCGGCTACATCGAGAGCGACCCGCCGCGTCCCACCCGTCTCGCACGGGCGGTCGTGGAGGCCTCCGAGGACTTCGCCAAACTCATCGTCAGCGAGGAGATGACCTCGCAACTCGAATCCGACATGATGGCCATCGCCCGCGGCGAGGCCAGCCTCGAAGACGTGACCGAGGAGTCCAAGGAAATCCTCGAAGACGTGTTCGAGGGCCTGATGGAGTCCCGCGAGGAACTCGGTAAACAGCTTCAGGACTCCCTGAAGGCCGACAAGACGGTCGGTCCGTGTCCCGAGTGCGACGGCGACCTCGTCGTCCGAAAGAGTCGCCGCGGGTCGTACTTCATCGGCTGTGACTCCTACCCCGACTGTACGAACACGCTTCCGCTTCCCTCCACGGGCAAGCCGCTCATCATGGAGGACACGTGCGACGAACACGACCTCCACCACATCAAGATGCTCGCCGGGCGCAAGACGTTCGTCCACGGCTGTCCGCTGTGTAAGGCCGAAGAGGCCGACGAAGAGGAAGACCTCGTCATCGGCTCGTGTCCCGAGTGTGGGGAGGGTGCGACGTCGCAAGACGAAGGCGACGAAACCGCCGAGGCGGGCGGCGAACTGGCAATCAAGCGCCTCCGCTCCGGCTCTCGGTTGGTCGGCTGTACCCGCTATCCGGACTGCGACTACTCGCTTCCGCTCCCCCGTCGCGGCGACATCGAAGTGACCGACGAGTCGTGTGACGAACACGACCTGCCGGAACTTCGCATCACCTACGACGGCGACCGCGAACCGTGGGAACTCGGCTGTCCCATCTGCAACTACCGCGAGTATCAGGCCCAACAGAACGGCGACGGCGGGTCCGAGTTAGAGAGCATCAAGGGCATCGGCGCGAAGACCGCCGAGAAACTGAAAGACGCTGGCTACGAGGACGTGAAGACGCTGAAGGCCGCCGAGCCTGACGACGTTGCTGAGAATGTCGAGGGCGTGGGTGCGGATACGGTTCGGAAGTGGCAGGCGGCGGCTGACTAAGGTTCCTGCCAGAAATACGTCTTCTCTCGACCGTTCTCGACTGATACCTCTGGCAGTCGGGCAAGCCAAACGCCGACCGAACTCCCTCGACGCTTCGCACTACTCCGTGACAGTTCCGACTCCGATTCAATACACTCGATTAGCGTGCCGTGGCTGATTGACCCAGATTCTCGGAGTGTGCGAGTGAGTCGAGCGATAATCTCGGTATCCCGAATCGCGTCGATGAGCAGCCGTTCCGCTTCCTCGTCGATCCCTGCCGTACGATACGCGACGTATCGAGCACCATCCCGAGTGAGTGACCATCGTCGTCGTCTGTGCTTCTCATCGTCAGGCCACTCTTGGTGGACAAATCCGAGAGCCCACCCAGCGACTGCGTATAGGTCTGCGTGGCGAGAAGACACGTCTGTGTTGGCGACGATATCTGCGTTCGTACCACGAGAGTCACTGATAGCTGCTAGAACAGAATCAAGCGTCTCGAACGAGTTCGCAAGTGGAATTTGCTTTGATGGAACCGAACCGCTTTCCTCGGGCTTTCCGAACAGCTCCCAAAATGTTTCGTCGGGCTCGAACCGCTCAGTTCCCCGGTGAACGCCGACCTGCAAATCCACCATCGACTGGAACAACGACTGGCCGTTCACCAGATGAATTCCTGCACGTTGGGCACTTTCGATGGCAGGGTCGGTAAACGAACTCGTCGTAATAACCGTCCCAGTGTCACAACCGGTGTCGGATAATGCACCCTGAAACCGCTGAATCTCGGGCGACCCGACTGTATTCGTCGGGGAGTACTGTTTCACTTGAACGCCCAGTGAGATGTCGAGAAGCGAATTCCGGACGTTCCCGTCGATGTCGATACCACCGTCCTGTCGGAAAGCAGTCACCGAGAATCGTGCTGGAGGGAGTGATTCTGTGAGCACCGACTCACAAAGTAATTCAAATTCCTCCGCAGAGAGGGACAACGACCTATCTTGGAGATATTCCGTTGCAGCGGCGGTATCCATCTTAACAGCTGATTTAGTGGCAGGTGATTTTAAATTCACTCTCGTCCGGTATCGTACACCACTTCCGCACGGTTTTTAGGCCCCCTCAAGCATAGACCGACCAATGAGCTATCCCTGGGAAGACTGGGACCACATCACCAAAATCGACCCCGACAAAGACCTCGTCGACGGCGAAACGTTCGAAGACGTCTGCGAGACCGGCACCGACGCGCTGGAAATCGGTGGCACGCTCGACATCACCGAAGAGAAGATGGAGCGCGTCGTCGAGGCCACTGCAAAGTACGACGTGCCGATTTATCAGGAACCGTCGAACCCCGGCGTCGTCATCGACGACCCGGCACTGGACGGCTACCTCATCCCGACGGTGTTCAACGCCAGCGACTCCTTCTGGATTACCGGCGCGCACAAAGAGTGGGTCCGCATCGAAGACGGCCTCGACTGGGACCGCACCCACACCGAGGCGTACATCGTCATGAACCCCGACTCGTCGGTGGCCGAGTACACCGACGCCGACACCGACCAGTCCGCCGAGGACGTGGCGTCCTTCGCCCGCGTGGCCGAGAGGATGTTCGGTCAGGACATCATCTACGTGGAGTACTCGGGGACCTACGGCGACCCCGAAAAGGTCTGTGCGGCCCACGATGCGCTGGACGACGCGACGCTGTTCTACGGCGGCGGCATCCACGACTACGACTCGGCCTACGAGATGGGCAAGTGCGCCGACGTAGTGGTCGTCGGGAACCTCCTGCACGACAAGGGCGTCGATGCCGTCCGTGAGACCGTCGAAGGCGCGAAAGACGCCACGGCGGAACTCGTCGGCGCGGAATAACCACACGCGGTCTCTCTTCTCTTCTACGCCGACCCGACCGCATCGACAGTCGAGTCTGGGCGTGGGGTGCTGTCGCGTGCTGCGAGTTTCGATGCCCCTCGTCCAAGGAGCGTCGCGGACGCGACGAGCGCGAAGAACGACACGAGAGCCGCGAGGACACTGCCGACGAGCGGGAGTGCGCCGAAGAGTGCGGTGAGGAGCCGACCGGCGAAGACAACCAGCGCGACAGCCGAGACGACGGGGACGAACGAGGCATCCGAGGCGAGTTCACGGGTGGTGGGGACAGCCGCGACGAGCGACCGTTCACGCGAGACTGCGACTGTTGCTGCGGCGGAGAGATACGTCCCGACAAGTGCAGCACCACCGGCTGCGACGAGTCCGACGCCGATGAGCGCGGAGTTTCCAATAACGTTCAGTGAGTGCATCTCGGCGGCGTACACGAGCGTCGCAAACGATGCTCCGGCGAGCTTCGCAACGGCGACTCCAATACCCACTGCCGGGAGTTGCAGGGCGAGAAGGACAACCGAGAGCCGAACCCCATCGACGACCATGCCACCGAACTCGTCGAACGCGGGGAGCGCAGTCGCGTTTCGGCCGCCGGCGCGAACCAGTCGGACGACGTAGCCGACGAGCACCACACCTGCGAGGGGCGTGGCGAACGAAGCGAGTGTCGCGAGTACACCGACGGCGACCGTGTCGAGTGACGTGTCCTCGGCGAGCGGGAGTGCGATCGCGGATTCGAGGTCTGAGAAGTCCATGTTCGCGCCGGAGTGGTCCCGGTATCGTACATAAACCTCCGCCCTGGCAGAGGAGTGTGGTACCAAATAACTCGCAAGAGCGAAACGACCGTGTTTAAGGCGCACGGTCAGGAATCACGTCGTATGCGAAACCGAACGTACACGGCCGACGCCGAACCCGGCGACACGGTCACCGTCGCCGGCTGGGTTCACGAGATTCGTGACCTCGGCGGTATCGCGTTCCTGATTCTCCGCGATACGACAGGCAAGATTCAGGTCAAGTTCGAGAAAGACGAGATGGACGACGACCTCGTCGAGACGGGGCTGGGCGTCCACCGCGAGAGCGTCATCAGCGTCACCGGCGACGTCGCAGAAGAGCCGCGCGCGCCGACGGGCGTCGAAGTCACGCCCGAGAGCCTCGACGTCATCGCCGAGGCCGACCCGCAGCTTCCGCTCGACCCCTCCGGTAAGGTCGACGCCGAACTCTCGACGCGTCTCGACAACCGGACGCTTGACCTCCGCAAGGACGAAGTGAAGGCCATCTTCGAGATTCGCGCCGAAGTGCAGCGCGCCGTTCGCGACAAGTTCCGCGACCTCCGCGCCACCGAGATCAACACGCCGAAAATCGTCGCCACGGGGACCGAAGGCGGCACCGAGCTCTTCCCCATCACCTACTTCGGACAGGAAGCGTTCATGAACCAGTCGCCACAGCTGTTCAAGCAGCTGATGGTCGGCTCCGGTCTCGAACGCGTCTTCGAAGTCGGTCCAATCTTCCGTGCCGAAGAGCACAACACGCCGCGACACCTCAACGAGGCGACCTCCATCGACTTCGAGTCGGCTTTCATCGACCACACCGAAGCGATGGACGTCTGTGAAGCGGTCGTCAAGGCCGCCTACGAGGCAGTCGAAGAGAACTGCCAGGACGAACTCGAAGCCCTCGGTCTCGCCGAGGAGTTCGAAGCGCCGTCCGGCGAGTTCCCGCGTCTCACCTACGAAGAGGCCATCCAGCGCATCAACGCGACGGGCGAACTCGACGAGCAGCTCGTCTGGGGCGACGACCTGCCCACGGAAGGCGAGAAGGCGCTCGGTGAGGACGTCGGCGAGCACTACTTCATCACCGACTGGCCCAGCGAAATCAAGCCGTTCTACATCAAGGACCACGACGACGACGACACCCTCTCGACGGGCTTCGACATGATGCACCCGAACATGGAACTCGTCTCGGGTGGCCAGCGTGAACACCGCTTCGAGCATCTCGTCGCCGGATTCGAGCAGCAGGGTCTCGACCCCGACGCGTTCGAATACTACACGAAGATGTTCAAGTACGGCATGCCCCCGCACGCAGGCTTCGGCCTCGGCGGCGAGCGTCTCATCATGACGATGCTCGGACTGGAGAACATCCGAGAGGCTGTTCTCTTCCCGCGAGACCGTCAGCGTCTCTCTCCGTAGAGACGCTTCGGACGAGCGGGAACAGCGAGCAACGCGGAGCGTTGCGAGTGAGTTCCCGCGTGATCGCCAGCGTCTGAGCCCGTAAGGGCGAAGACGTGGCGAGCCAACGAGACGAGCGACGCGAGTCTCGTCAGACCGCCAGCGTCTGTCGCCGTAGGGCGAAGGCCTGACGGACCAACGAGTAGTTTTCTTTTGCGGCCGCAGCAGCGAAACAGTCGTTACCTCCCCGACGAGTGATACCACCATGTACCAGCTCGGTCTCCGGCGGAGGGCACGATGAGCAACCGCGGCGGAATCGTCGACCGCCTCGACGATGACGATTCACCGCTCGAAGAGTTAGTCGCCGGCGTCGTCATCGGGCTCATCTTCCTCGTCGGCTTCGGCCTGCTCGCCCTCGACGTATCGTGGTTCTGGGTCGCGTTCCCGATTGGGTTCGCAGGCGTCCTTCCCGCAGCACTCGCGCTCGTGAAAATCTACGAGTCCCGCCGCGAGGATGGTGCTGAAGACTCACAGCAGTCCGAGACCCAAGACGCGCTCGAAACACTCCGGCAACGCTACGCAGCTGGTCAGTAACCCACGACTGAAGTCGTGGGCTTGTCAGTGGACTCCCCTTCTACCGTCGAACCGACGGAGGCGTGGAAATCGCCATTCAGGTTCAGCGTCCCTGACGGTAGCGCACACTGACAGGGTGCGCCTCCACTCGGAGACTTCTGCCCCGAGCGGAGTTTCTTGAGAAGTTTGCGAGCGATGTTCTTACTCGCGTTGTAGTCCGCGTTCAGTTCGTACTCGCACTTCTGACACACGAACTGGTGTTTCGACCGCCGATTCGACTTGTGCGTAAACCCACACGACGAACACCGCTGAGACGTGTACGCAGGACTCACTTGCTTAACATCGACGCCGAACATCTCGGCTTTGTACTCGGTGTACTGGTAGAGGCGTCGGAACGCCCATG
This sequence comes from Haloferax larsenii, assembly GCF_024730625.1. Lineage (NCBI taxonomy): Archaea > Methanobacteriati > Methanobacteriota > Halobacteria > Halobacteriales > Haloferacaceae > Haloferax > Haloferax larsenii. Next base: position 1,530,807 of record NZ_CP078063.1, on the reverse strand, counting down.
CGTGGAAGCGTTTTGCACCAGCCATCCGCTTACGAATGTCGGTCAGGTTCTCGAACGCGATATACGTACAGTCGTGGTCGCGGGCTTCTTCGAGAATCTGATTCGAGGCACGGTGGAGTTCGTCTTGCATCCAGCGGTGTTCGCGGTCTTTCATCGACTGAATCGACAGGTGTGCCGACCGCGTGCCTGTCTGTTGCATCGACCCGCGAGTCTTCTCAAACTCTCGGCGTCGGTGGTTCATCTCGTCGGCGTTCCCGATGAACGCGCCTGTTGAAGTCACGGCGAGCGAGCCGTCCACGTTCAGGTCAACGCCAAGGACTGTTCTGTGCTTGGCGTCCTCAGAACGCGGGGCGTTCTGATGGGCTGCATCAGACTCTGTCTGATGAACGTCGGGAGAATCAGTTGTGGACTGCTCTTGCTCGTCCGTGGTTCGGCGCATCCGTGCGTGGAGGTAGAACGACTCCGTGGAGCGGTCGTACTGTAACGTGGACATTCGGAACTCGTAGTCGTCGTTCAGCAGATACTCACCAATCGGTGTTCCCTCGGGGTCGTCGGGGATGATGTAGTCACACTCGACGCGACCGTTGACGGTTGAGAGCGAAACACGGTTGCGGTAAAACGTCGCAGAACGTTTGTCATAGACGACGCTCCACGCATCGAAGTGTGGTTGACTGGTGTTGTCGCCTTTCTTGAGTCGGGCGACACCGCTTTTGGTGGCCTCGATAGCCCGTCGAATCCCCTTCTGGACGAGGTTCGCAGTCAACTCCGTCTCGTTGCGAAGTCCCTCGTAGAGGGCTTTCTCAGCTTTCTGTTTTGAAGTCACACAGTAGTCGGTCGGGTGTCTCCACGACCACTCTGCGGTGGTGTTCGCACAGTGGAGGAACTGTTGTTTGGTCTGATGGAGATCGTCGCACCGCTCGTCGGGGACATCGAGTTTGACTTTGACGGTGCGAATCACCTCCATCGGTGATTCACATATCGAATTGTCTTTTTATAATGATTCGGGTTTGTGTGGGGGAGTCGGACTGCTATCGCTCGTGGTTGGTGGAGGAGGTTGTCGGATTCCTCCCACCCGTAAACGGGTGGGCTTCCTCCTCGTAGTCATGTGAACTCACCGAAGCGGAGTTCGAAGCCAAGGTCGAACGGTTGTTGGAAACTGAGACGGTCGCTGACGCCAGAAAGCGAACGAGCATCGACACCCGAGAGGAAGCGGCTGTAGACACCGCCAACGAGGAGTTCGACCGAAACTGACGCCAAGGGAAAGCGGGCCGACGAAACGCAACACCGTTAACCGACCCCGGACGAAGGGATGACGATGAGCGACGACGCGACGGCATTCGTGCCCGGTCACATCACCGGCTTCTTCAGCGCCCACCCCGCCGACGACCCCGCAGTCGCAGGGTCGCGCGGTGCGGGGGTAACGCTCTCTCACGGCGTCACCGTGACCGTCGAACCGGCGGCCGAATCCGTCGTCAGCCTCGATGGCGAGACAGTCGAAATGCCGCCCGTCTCGGACGTGCTTCGGCGACTCGGCGTGACCGCCACCGTTCGGGCCGAGAGCGAACTCCCGCTCGGTGCCGGGTTCGGTGTCTCGGGTGGGATGGCACTCGGAACGGCCCTCGCAGCCAACGCCGTATTCGACTGTGGCCACTCCGAAAACGACCTCGTCACCGTCGCGCACGAGGCAGAAGTGCGGGCCGGAACCGGACTCGGAGACGTGGTCGCACAGGCACGCGGCGGACTGCCCATTCGCGTCGAACCCGGCGCACCGGAACACGGTCGGATGGATGGCATTCCGGCACGCCCCCGAATCGAGTACGTCGCCTTCGGTGGCCTCTCGACTGCCGACGTGCTCTCGGGGGATACGACTGCGCTCACGGCCGCGGGCGAGGCAGCCCTCGGAACCCTCCGTGACGAGCCGACGCTCGACCGGTTCATGACTGAGTGCCAGCAGTTCGCCCGCGACGCGGGACTGCTCACCGAGCGCGTTTCGACCGCTATCGAGGACGTCTCTGATGCAGGCGGCGACGCCGCGATGGCGATGCTCGGCGAGACGGTCTTCGCCATCGGAACGGGCCTCTCCGACGCGGGCTACGACCCCGAAGTCTGTCGCGTGCACCCGGCGGGAGCGACGCTGGAGAGCCAGTAGTTCTCGGCACCCAGCGACTGGGTGGTGGGGGAAATGAGAAAACATGTTAGACCCCCGGTGACGACTCCTACCCAATGAGCGACATCGAGATTCCCGAAAGCCATCCCCGCTACCAGTCGCTTCTCACCCGACATCGTATCGAAGACGGCGTGGAAAAGGGCATCACGAGCAAGCAAGGTCTCATCGCACAGGGTCGCGGCGAGGCGTTCGACTATCTCCTCGGCGAGCAGACGATTCCCAGTGCCGACGCCGCCGAGCGTGCTGCGGCCGCGCATCTCCTTCTCGCCGACCACCCGGTCATTTCGGTCAACGGCAACGTGGCCGCGCTCTGCCCCGCGGAAGTCGGCGACCTCGCCGAGGCAGTCGGTGCCGACGTGGAAGTCAACCTCTTCAACCGGACCGAAGAGCGAATGCAGGCCATCGCCGACCACCTCCGCGAACACGGTATCGAGGAGGTGAAGGGACTGACCGCGGATGGACGCATCCCCGGACTGGACCACGAGCGCGCCAAAGTCGACGCCGACGGAATCGGAAGCGCAGACGTCGTCGTCGTCCCCCTCGAAGACGGCGACCGCGCCGAGGCACTCGGCGAGATGGATAAAATCGAAATCGTCGTCGACCTCAACCCGATGTCGCGCTCCGCACAGGTGGCGACGGTGCCCATCGTGGACAACATCATGCGGGCAGTTCCGAACATCACCGCCCACGCCGAGGAACTTTCGGGAGCCTCCCGCGAAGAACTCGAAGCTATCGTCGCCGACTTCGACGCCGACGAGGCGCTCGAAGCGGCCGAGCGGGCGATTCGCTCGGGCGAAGACGGCGAATAGCAGTTCGGAACGATAGCAATTGGAGGGCCGGATAGATTACCTGTTGGGCATTTCGACAGAGCACCAGTTAGTACTCGCGCGGTTCTCGAAACGGGACAACAGGGATGTTCCGAACGAGAAACGTCTCGCCCCCGTGTTCAACAGGTACGTCAAGTGTTTGTGGAAGGATTTCACCGAGACGATCGAACGGGAACGAAGGCGGGTTTGGAACCGCAGGAACCGTTTTCGGGTCGGTTTTGTCGATAGGATAACTGACCGCCACCCACAGAACCCGCTCTGGGAACGCTGCCGTTCCGATAGCGGCCTGTGTACCAGCCCGCACAACCGCTGCTTCATCATCGAAATGGTCGGACAACAGTTGGTTGACGGTCTCTCTTGCCGACTTTGTCGCTTCGACGAGAAGCCAACTCTGGAACGACATCTCGTTCGTTCTCGTGGTCGACTCACCCGAACCGGGGTCACGCAGACCACCGTATTCTCGTGTCACTGAGCCTTTCGAGGCAAGGAATTCAGGCGGAGACCGCTGGCTGATTTGCTCACCTTCTGGGGCCGCTACGTCATCTAGAATCTCGTCTTCAACGCCAAGTTTGATGGCAGCTACCGTCAGTTGGTTTGGGTCTATATCGAACCCACGGGCAATTTCAGCAAGTGGTGTTGGGTCAACCGAGCCCCGCTGAATAAGTAGTGTTCCAAGCGCGGCTGCAACAGCAGCGTCCTCGTGGAACGGAACGAGTTCGAAAGTCGTGTTCATGTTCTGTGGGCGATAGTGTCTGATTTGACACTTGGCTATTTAGAGATCAGAGCTACTTCAGCTAAACCCACTCACCAGCACCGCCACCCACTGCGCCGGGTCGCGTCGCCGCCGCACCTCGATTGTCTCTATCCACTTGACCCACTGGAACCCGCGGCGATCCGGAGCGACGAGCCGAAGCGGCGCGCCGTGGCCGTGGGAGAGCGGTTCGTCGCCGACGCGAGTCGCAAGCAGCATCTCGCGGGCTTCCTCGATGGGGAACGACCATCGATAACCCGTCACCGACCGGACCGTGACCCAGCGGCCCGCCGCTGCGACCCCGGCCGAATCGAGCAAGTCGCCGAGGCGAATCCCGGTCCAGTCCTGTTCTGTGTACCAGCCACTCGTGCAGTCGAGGAGTACCGACTGCGTCTCGTCGGGGTCGAGGTCGGAGACGCCGAGTTCGAGTGGGTCGGAAACGAGGCCGACGACCGAAAGCGACCACGCGTCCGTGTCGATAGGGTCCGGGTCGTCGGCGACCCAACTCGTGACCGGGAATGAGGCGTTTCCAGACCCCTCCGGGAGCGGGCGCGAGCCGGTGAATCGGCGCGTCGTCCCCTGGACAGCCCCGGCGATTTCTGTCGCCCGGTAGGCCGCCGCGCCGAAGACGAGGAGCGCCCCGTACTGGAGCGCCCGGCGACGCCCCTCGAAGTCGGCTCTGCTCGGCGTGTGAAACCGCGACCGGAGGTGGACGAGAAGAATCGGAATCACGAGGAGGCCGAAGCCGATGTGGACGTTGAGGAGCGTCCAGAAGCCGAACCGAATCTCGACACCCGCGACCCACGCGATGCCGGTTCCGAGTGCCGCGAGCGCGACGATGGCGAGCAGGACAGAGATGGCCGTCGTTCGGTCGTGGAGGCGTGAGTCGAGGACGCGGTGACGGACGCGATAGAGTTTGAACCCGACGAGGGCGACGAGTGAGAGTCCGGCGACACCATGGGCGACAAAGAGGAGGGCGTTCGCGGGATGGCCAGCGCCGAGGCTGAGGACGCCGGAAAGCGTCTCGAACACCACGAGCACGAGAATCGACCAGTCCACCGCTCGGGGTGGTGGTTCGAGTCGATTTCGAAGCTGGGCTATTCGACCGGCCATGTGAACACCTAGCGCTGGCGGCCGGAAGTACTCGTCGCGGGGGAGAAGCGGAGCGAAAATAGAGGGTGCTGTACTTAGTCGTCGGCGGCGATAGCTGGCGGGAGGTCGGCGTCAAGTCGGTCCCGGTCGTGCGGTTCGGTGAAGTCGAGGTCCGGGCCGACAGCGTAGATACGCTTGGGGTTGATGTCGTCGTGGCTGACGAAGTAGTGGCGAACGATGTGGTCCATGTTGACCGTCTTTTCGACGCCGGGCAACTGGTAGAGTTCCTTCGTGTAGTTCCAGAGGTTGTCGTACTCGTGGATGGCCTTCTTGTTGCACTTGAAGTGCGTGTGGTAGACGTGGTCGAAGCGAATCAGCGTCACGAACATGGCGATGTCCGCCTCGGTGAGCGTGTCACCGGCGAGGAATCGCTGGTCGGCGAGCACGTCGTCCCAGTGGTCCAGCGCGTCGAACAGTTCGGTGACGGCGTTTTCGTAGGCCTCTTGGGTCGATGCGAATCCAGCGCGGTAGACGCCGTTGTTTATCGGGTCGTAAATCTCGTCGATGAGGCGGTCTACCTCGTCTTCGGACCCCTCGGGAAGCAAGTCGACCCCGGTCGTCGTGAGGTCTGAAAACGCGGTCGTCAACATCCGCATTATCTCGCGCGACTCGTTGTTGACGATGGTTTCGCGTTCTTTGTCCCACAGCACTGGAACCGTCACGCGGCCGGTGAACTCTTCGTCGGCCCGGAGGTAGACGTCGCGGAGGAACTCCTCGCCGTAGAGCGGGTCGGGGTACTCCTCGGAGAACTCCCACCCGTCGTCGATGCGCACCGGTTCGACGAGCGAGAGGGAGATGACGTCTTCGAGTCCCAGCAGGGCGCGCGTCATCGCGGTGCGGTGTGCCCACGGGCAGGCGCGACAGATGTACAGGTGATACCGTCCCGATTCGACGGGGAACCGGTCGTCCTCGCCGACCCAGTTTCGGAACGTCGTGGTCTGTCGCTCGAACTCTCCGTCTTCGTTGTTAGCGACGAACTCGTCGGTTCGCCACTCACCGTCGTAGAGCATGTTCATGCGACTGCCACCTCTGATTCGGGCATTAACACATCGTACGGACCTCGCCAACAAAAAGAGGCAGGCGACATGGATGTAACCGGGGTCTACGGGAGTTTCGTCGTCTCTCGACGGAGAGGTGTGCGTGTCGAAACGTTTTACTACTAAGTAATATCACTAGGTAGTATGTCGTTCGATGGATTCACCGACGCGACAGAAGCACAGGTCACGCGCGCAATCTCCGACTCGTGGATGGAGGAGTTCCGCGAGCGGACGGACACCGAAGTCATCATCGTCGGCGGCGGTCCCTCCGGGCTCGTCGCAGCGAAGGAACTGGCGGAACGCGACGTCGACGTAACCATCGTCGAGAAGAACAACTACCTCGGCGGCGGCTTCTGGCTCGGTGGGTTCCTGATGAACAAAATCACTGTCCGCAGCCCCGCTCACGAAGTCCTCGACGAACTCGACGTTCCGTACGAGGAAAGTGACGAGGCCGACGGACTCTACGTCGCGGACGGCCCGCACGCCTGTTCCGCGCTCATCAAGGCCGCCTGTGACGCCGGTGCCGAAATCCAGAACATGACCGAGTTCACCGACGTCGTCCTCCGCGAAGACGACCGCGTCGGCGGCATCGTCATGAACTGGACGCCGGTCCACGCCCTCCCGCGCGAACTCACCTGTGTCGACCCCATCGCCGTCGAGTCCGACCTCGTGCTCGACGCGACGGGCCACGACGCCGTCGTCCTCTCGAAGCTCTCCGAGCGCGGCGTCCTCGACGTGAGCGGTATCGAGCACGCCAAAGAGCACAACACGGGAATGGACAAGACGAGCGACGGCGAGTACGGCGCACCCGGCCACGACTCGCCCGGCCACGACTCGATGTGGGTCTCCGAGAGCGAAGACAACATCGTCGAGCAGACGGGCGTCGTCCACCCCGGCGTCGTCGCCTCCGGCATGGCCGTCGCCACGGCTCACCACCTCCCGCGCATGGGTCCGACCTTCGGTGCCATGCTCCTGTCCGGGAAGCAGGCGGCGCAGTCCTGCCTCGACGAACTCGGCCGCGACGCGGCTGAAGTGACCATCAGCGGTCCCGCAGCCGCCGACGACTAGGCCGTCTCCCCCGGTCCCGTTGCTACTTCCCCCAGTGCCTCTTTGACGCAACCTATTTCGACTCTCTGACCACCTACCGACAGTATCCCCCGACCACCTACCGACTTACTGTCCGACTCACTCGACGACGCCCGCCCTGACGCGTGCGAACCCGAATACGTGCCTTTCTCGGTGAGTCACACGACACCGTTTTTCGAGCATCTGATGCGCAGAGACGAGTCGCTCGTCGAGCATCGCAGTCGGCGACCCGCGCATCGTCCGCGTGCCGGGTGGTGCAGTGACGCGAACGAGTGCTCGAAAGAGTGGGTTGAGCGCCCGCCACGTCGAATCCGTCGTCTCCGCGAGGTCGACGAGACAGAGCCGCCCGCCCGGTCCGAGGAGGTCCGCCCACGACGAGACGACTGCTGCGGGGTCGTCGAACATCCCCGAGACGAACGTCGCGAGAATCACGTCCGGGTCGGCGAGCGGTGGCCGGGTCGCGTCGGCGCGGACAAGGTGGACGTTCGGGTAGTCGTGCACGCGCTCGCGAGCCACGTCGAGGACGCCGGGTGAGAAATCGACGCCGACGACGGTTCCGTCGGTGCCGACGCGTTCCGCGAGGTACGGGAGGTTCGCGCCGGTTCCACAGCCCATCTCGACCACCGTCTCGCCGGGTGAGAGGTCGAGGGCGTCTGCCGCCTCTTCGCGGACGGTTCCGACACCCGGCGCTCGGCGGGCGAGCGTGTCGTAGAGACGTGCCCAGCGCGTGTAGAACGATTGCGCGATAGTCGCTGGCGAGCGGGCGTCGGAGTCAGGAGACAGTTCCGCCGAGAAGTCGGGAGCCATCGTCCTTCAGAGCAGCACGCGAACCGCGTCGGCGACAGTCGGGGCGTCGGGGCCGAGGACGTAGGTAATCGGCTCGATGCCGTAGCTCCCGGTCTGGTAGACGACGAACGTCTCCGGGAGGTCGTCGTCGCGGGCTTCGAGCACGGCGCGAACCGGGTCAGTGGGCGCGTCTGCATCGAACTCGATGCATTCGTAGCCGGCGGCTTCGAGTTCCTCGACGACACCGGCGTCGTAGACGATGTTGAGACCGGCGTTCACGTCGGCATCGGCGGCACGGGCCGACAGGAGCACGGACGCGACGTGTTCGCTGACGCCGAACTCCGGTTCGCCCGGAACCGTCGCCTGTCCCTTCACGTCGAAGATGCGGCCGGGGATGCCGGCGATGTCGTCGATTCCCTCGGCGTCCGGCAGCGACTCCACCAGATTCGACCCGACGTTCGGGATGAGTCCCGCGAACCCCGAGGTGTTGGTGAGCTTCCGAAGTCCCCGCCGAACCGACGAGCGAACCTGTTCGACCGTTCGCAGGTGACTCTCTGGGTCGTGGATGTTGTGGAAGCCGTCGTACGAGGCCAGTTCGGGCATCGCTTCTTCGTGGAGGTCAGAGAGGAGGTCCGCCTCTTCGAGTTGCCGGATGAGCACCTCGGCTTCGACCAGGGCTTGCACCGGCGTCATGTCGCCGGTTGCGAGTCCCTCACCGACTTGGTCGACCAGTTCGCGGACGCGCGTGTCGTCCGCGACGCGGGCGTTCACGTTGACCTCGCCGTGGGCGTACTTCGAGACGGCGCTCTGGCTGATTCCGAGCGCGTCCGCCACCTCCGACTGGGTGAACCCGCGGTCGCGGAGGTCCTCTGCGAGGAGCGCGCGGAACGTCGGGAGAAACTCGTCGACGACGAGCTCTTCGATGAATTTCATTTTTCAGTGTCTCCGAATTCGGGGTCAGACCCGATACGCGACGCCTGCGGGCCGCGCTGGCCCTGATACTTCGACCCACGCTCGGCACCGTAGGGCCGGTCCGCGGGCGACTTCATCTCCGTGAACACGAGTTGCGAGATGCGCATTCCCGGCGTGAGCGCGACGGGCGCGGAACCGAGGTTCGACAGTTCGAGCGTAATCTGACCCTCGTAGCCGGGGTCGACGATACCGGCAGTCGCGTGGATGACGATTGCGAGACGGCCGAGCGACGACCGGCCTTCGACCGTCGCGAGCAGGTCGTCGGGAATCTCGACGCGCTCTTTGGTCGTCCCGAGGACGAAGTCGCCGGGGTGGAGGATGAAGTCGTCGCCTTCCTCGACGTAGGTCTCGTCGACGTAGGTCGAAACTTCGTCTTCGCGGTTCGGGTGGATACACGAGATGTTCGTTCGCTGGAACTCCAGGAACTCCGTCCCCAGTCGGAGGTCCACGCTCGCCGGCTGGACCTGCATGTCGATGTCGTCGAGCGGGTCGATTACGAGGTCCCCCGCTTCGAGGCGAGCGAGGATGTCGGCGTCGGAGAGTATCATGCTCGAATGAGCGCGACGTACGTAGGTAAATCCATCCTCTCGTTTCGGCGGCATAGATGAGGTGACACGACTATCGAGTCAGCCGTGGGGCGCACCGACCCTCAGACGAGTTCGAAGAGGAGCCCCACGAGCGACAGTCCGACGGTGACGACCGCAGCGGTTCCCACGGGGAGGTCGCGGGCGCGGGCGAGTCCGTACGTTCGGATGTACGTCGCCCACGCGACGACGACGAGCATGACGGCACCCGAGATGGGGCCGAGACCACTGACAGCTGTTTGAACCGCCTGAACCGCAGCTTCAGGCGACGACGGGAGCGACAGCGACCCGAGTCGATAGATGAGGTACGACCCGACGACGAGGGTTCGGACCGCGGTGGGAACCATCCCCCAGCCGGCGACTGCGAGCGTGTCGGTGAACCGACCCTCGCCGCCGACGAGTGAACTCCCGATGTGAAGCATCGCTCCCTCGAACAGCCACGTGAGGGGAACGAGCACCAGCGTGGCCCACGGAACCCACGAGAACTCCTCCCAGATGAGTTCGCCTAGCGGCCGTTGCATCTCTTCGGGGACGGACGGGTCGCACCCCTCGGGTGGAGACATATCATCGAACGGGCCGCCGTCTTCGTACTTTTCGCACGCCCACTCGGGGTGGTGTTCGGGGTTGTCGACCGTGACCTGTTGGTCGAGTTGCTGTGTGAACGTCCAGAGGAGACCGCCGATACCGGCAGCGAGGACGAGCGTGACGACCGCGACAGCGACGACTGCCCTGCCGAGGTCGAGCGGCGGTGTCTTCGACGCGAAGTATTCGCGCGGGTTGAGGAGGGGTGTTCGGGGACCAGTCATCGACTGAACGTGGGTAGTGTCAGGTAAGTTTCTTTTGACCCGAAGGAGGGACAGCGTGTCTGCACGGCTCAGCGATGGGAGGACATTTACCGCGTCGGCGGGGAGTAGGGCGCATGAAACAGGCCATCGTCGCACGAGCCGACATCGGCATGGGCGAGGGGAAACTCGCCGCGCAGGTCGCACACGCGTCGCTGTCCGCCTACGAGGACACGGACTCGCGGACGCGAAAGCGCTGGAAAGGCGAAGGACAGAAGAAGGTCGTCCTCAAGGCGAACGGCGAATCGAAACTGTTCGAACTCGCCTCGAAGGCCGAACACGAAGGCATCCCGCACGCCATCATCCGCGACGCCGGCCACACCCAACTCGAACCGGGAACGGTGACTGCACTGGCAATCGGGCCGGCCGACGACGACCTCGTCGACCGCGTCACGGGCGACCTCTCTCTGTACTGATGCGCGAGGCGCACCCCACAGAGCGGGCGGTCGGTATCGACCACTACGTGAGTGACGCCGACGGCATCGGCGGCGTGCTCCGCGTCGAACCCGAGGACTTCGGCGTCCGAGAAGTCGAACTCGACTCGCTGAACATTCGCCCGCCGGACGCGCCGACCGGCGACTTCCCGAATCTCGTCCTCCGCGTCACGCTCCGCGGCTGGGACACCAACGACTTCGCAGGCCACCTCTCTGACGAACTCGGCGTCAGCAGAGAGCGCGTCTCGTGGGCGGGCACGAAAGACAAACACGCAGTCACGACCCAGCTATTCACGGTCCACGGCGGCGACGCCGACGACGTGCCCGAGATTCGAAACGCCGATATCGAAGTCGTCGGCCGACTCGGCCGGACGCTCGACTTCGGCGACCTCGCGGGCAACCACTTCCGTATTCGCGTCCGCAACCCCGACCACCCTGAGAACGTCGCGGACATCACCGACTCGCTCCGCGAGTTCGGCGGTCGCGACGGCATGGTCGGCGTCCCCAACTACTTCGGCCACCAGCGATTCGGCAGTATCCGACCTATTACCCACACAGTCGGCCTGCACGTCGTCCGCGGCGAGTGGCGCGAGGCCGTCCTCGCGTACTGCGGCGGGCCGACCGAAGACGAACCCGAGGAGACGCAGAAAGGCCGGGCCATCGTCGACGAGGAAGCGGCCTCGGCCGACCCGGATTGGCACCGCGCGCTCGACGCGATTCCGGGCTACCTCGGCTACGAGCGCGGCATGCTCCACCGACTCGCAGAAGACGGCGCGGAGACCGACGACGACTGGCGAAACGCGCTCGAATCGGTGCCCTCGAACCTCCAGCGCCTGTTCGTCAACGCCGCGCAGTCGTACGTCTTCAACCAGATACTCTCGGAGCGACTCGACCGCGGCCTCCCCTTCGACAGCCCAATCGAGGGCGACGTCGTGGCCTTCGCCGACCGCGACGCCCCGGACGGAATCGAGATTCCAGACGTGAGCCGTCTCCAGTCGGCCACCGGCCGCCGAGTGGACGTGATGGCCCGCCACATCGAGCGCGGCCGGGCGTTCGTCACGGCACCCCTCGTCGGCACCGAGACGGAACTCGCCGAGGGCGAGCAGGGCGATATCGAACGCGAGGTTCTCGACGACCTCGACCTCGAACCCGCCGACTTCGACCTCCCCGGAAACTTCCGTTCGACCGGGACGCGACGGGCGATTCTCGTCCGCACGGACCTGACGGTCGAAGACGAGAGTTTGGTCTTCGACTTCGGCCTCCCGCACGGGTCGTACGCGACCGCCGTGATGCGCGAGTATCTGAAGGCCGGGCCGCTCGACCTCTGAGGCGCGCTTTTTCGAGTTATTCGTCTGCCGTTGCTGACGCGTTCGGGGGCGCTTTCGTTGCTTTCGTCGTTCGCGTCGTCGCGTAGCCGATGGCAGCGAACGGGAGCGACAAGAGGACCGCCGCGATGGCAAAGCCGACTGCTAACCCGACGGTCCCGAGTTGGAAGCCCGAAGCCTCTGCGGCGGGCGGGAAGTACGTCCACGCCGGGATGGCGAACGCGAGCGTGGAGACGAACGCGCCCGCAGTCGGGCGACCGTGTGCGCTGGCGACGCCGAGAGAGTAGCCGACAGCCAGCGGGAGTGCGAGCGTCGCAATCTGCGCGACCGACGGGCTGACGAAGAGATACGCGACAGCCCCGCCGACTGCGATAGGTGCGACCGCGTACAGCGAGCCGGTGACGACGCCTTCCGTGTTGGACCGGCCGGCGAAGACGGCACCTGCGGCCGCAAGAAGGACGACACTCGTTCCGACGACCACGATGGGGCGGTCACGGGCGAAGACCGCGACGAGCGGAATCGTCGCGGAGGCGACGAGGGCGAAAGCGAGTTCGGCCATCGTGCGCGTATCACTGTGGTCGCGGTGGACGAAGAACGCGCTGAAGGTGCTGGCGGCGACCCACGCGAAGACGGCGAACAGGCCAGTCGAGATGGGGGCCGCCCGGCGGAGATACGAGGCGACTGCGCGTGCCAGTGCCAACGCCTGGTTCGCCAGTTCGGTGGCGATTCGAATGGTCGCTTCGGGGTCGAGGGCGAGGGCGAACAAGCCGACGAGGCCGACCAAGGCGAGCGGGAGGAGAGACGCGAGAAGAGCCCCCCGGTGTAGACCCTGCATACGCGTGCCTCACGGACGGGCCACCAATAGTTTTCGCCACCGTGTCAGGCGGGCGAGGGGATATGAGGGGTCGGTCGATGTGCAGAACACGAGGGGGCGGTCAATGTGCAGAACACGAGGGGTCGGTCGATGTATAAACGACCTTTTGTAGACGCACGCCCGAGGGGGATTTATGCACTGTCGGCGGTGTGGAACGCCGTTAGCGAAACCGGGAGACTACTGTCTCACCTGCAACACCGCCAACTGCGACGCCGTGGTCGCCGTCTTCGAAGCCGACCGAGCGACGCTGACGTATCTCGACGAAGACGACGTCGTCGGCGAGACCACCGTGACGACGATTCCAGAGTCCGGCGACGAGACGAAGGTCGTCCAACTGCGGAACTTCGCCGGCCTCGTCGCCGACGAGATTCGCCGAAAGCGCCCCGAGACAGTCTACGCTGCTGGCGAGCGCGACCCACTTCGCGAGACGCGGGCGCAACTCCACTACGAATTCTACCGCGTCGCCGACGACGACCCCGTGGCTGCCGTCCTCGACAGACGGGGCGAACGGGCGCTGGAAGTCGTCGATATCCCGCCAGCCGAAAAGCTCGGCGGGAGCCACACGACGCTCATCGGCGACCGGAAGGGTCGGCGCGCGATTGGCGTTGTCGCCGGGCACCCGCACGTCAAGAAGGTCATCCCCGGCCCCATCGACGCCGGCGGGAAGGGGTCGCAGTCGGGGCTCCGGGCGAAGGTCACGCGCGCCGACAACAACGGCAACGTTCGCTTGCTCCTCCGCGACGGGTCGAGCGTACAGGAAAACCGCATCGTGACGACGGCGATGAACCGGGAGACGGGCGAGCGAGTCAGGGACGACCTGAACGACGCGCTCCGCGAGGCGGAGTTACAGGACGAATAGCACGCCCGAGCAGGGCGCGACGAGGGGGGATAGTGTCCCACACGGGGCGACGTCGTCGCCGACTCGACTCGTAGGGTTTATCCATGCCGCTGGGGTAGTAGGCGGTACTATGGCCGAGAATAAGGCACGGTCCGTCGGAAGTGCCGGGCGCTTTGGCGCACGGTACGGCCGCGTCGCCCGCCGCCGCGTCAAGGAAATCGAAGCAGAGATGCGAAATTCCAAGGTCGACGGCGACGACGTCACTCGCGTTGGAACTGGTATCTGGAAGAACGAAGAGACCGGTGAGGTCTTCACCGGCGGTTCCTACCGCCCCGAGACCCCCGCAGGCAAGCAGGTTCGTCGTTCCATCCGCGCCGCGCTGACCGGCGAGGACGAATAACGCCGCAGCAGCCTCGATTCCTCACACTACCAATGAGCTACAAGTGTTCCCGGTGTAAACGCGACGTCGAACTGGACGAGTTCGGTGGCGTTCGCTGTCCGTACTGTGGGCACCGCGTCCTCCTGAAGGAGCGGTCCCCCAACGTGAAAGAAGTCGCCGTCGAGTAACGTGCGCACAGCGCATCGCGCTGCTCTCGAATTCGACTACCCCGACGAGCGGCGCGCACGCATCGTCGAGCGAAGCATCGCGGTCGAAGTCGGCGAGATAGACGACGCTCGCTCGGGCGCGAGCGTCCACCGCGAGGGCAAGACGGTCGTCGTCACCATCGAGGCCGACGACCTCGTCGCCCTCCGCGCCGGCGTCAACACGTGGATTCGCCTCGTCGAGGCCGCAGAGACTGTTTTCGACGCCGCGACAGACCGCGGCCGACTCGCGTAGGAGACCGCGGGTGTTTTAGGGCCGGCGGCCCGTCGGTTCGGGTATGCAGGGAAGTCTGCCGCCGGAAGCGCAGGAGAAGCTCGAAGAACTTCAGAACCTTCAGGAAACCGCCCAGAACGTCGCTGAGCAGAAGCAGTCCTCCGAGACTGCGCTCAACGAGGCGAAGACGGCACTGGAGACCCTCGAAGACATCGACGCGGACACGAAGATGTACCGCGAAGTCGGCGAACTCCTCGTCGAAGCCGACTACGACGAAGCCAAAGACGACCTCGAAGAGAAGGTCGACAGCCTCGAAGTCCGCGTCGAGCAGCTCACGAAGCAGGAGACGCGCGTGCAGGACAAATTCGAGAGTCTGCAGGAAGAACTCCAGCAGATGCTGCAGGGCGGCGGCGCTGGCCCGATGGGCCCCGGCGGCGCGTAAATGCCACAGCCGAGCGACGAAGAGGTCGTCGAAACCGCCGCAGAGGCGGCTGAAGGCCTCATCTTCGACCGGTTCAAACAATCCCGCGTCAAAGACTTCGACGTCACCGTGACGTTCGAAGATGGCGTGCTCGATGTCGACGTGTACATCAACGCACCCGACGACGCCGAGAACGCTGCCGCGGTCGCCGACGAGGCGGCCAAGACAGCGCAGGAAGCCGTGGACGAACTGTTCGCGGCCGCTGAAGACGAATAGGGTTCTCGCGGGCACCCCCCGTGACTCGCCGACCGCTGAGCGGAGCGGGCGCTCCGTCCGTCACGACGTCGGCCTGTCCACCGTCACTGTGAGTATCAACTATCCTCAGTGTTCGGCGGTACATCTATACCACTTAATGCCATAAGTTAACGCATGTCAACCAGGCGGCCACGGAGAGGAACGACAGCGTTGGACCGACTGCGCGACCACTACACCGACGCCGACCGCGAGTGCTCGAAGTGCGGGTTCGTAGACGAGGACGGTGAGTGGTCCGCGAAGACGACGGGCAACCGAATCGACTACCGACGCGTCTGTCCGAGTTGTGGCGCTATCGAAGTTCGAACGCTCAAACTGAAGTGACGTGACGGGGTCGATTTTCGTCACGCACCCCACTCACCGAGTGGCTACGCGAGGAAGAACACGAGAAGACTGACGGCCATCGCAGCGAGGATGACCGCCAGCGCGAGTGCCCCGCCCATGGAGACGACGGCGTTGGCGTGGCTGGCGAGCGTTTCGGTTCGGTCGTTTCCGAAGATGGTCACTTCTGCGCGCCGGGTCGCCATCCCCGCAGTGACCGGTTCGCAGTCGTCGAGCGCCGCGTCGGTGAGGCGTTCGATGGTCGCGAGGAGTTCGTCCTGGTCGATGGCCGAGCCGACCTGGTTTTCGGCTTCGACGGTGTTGACGATGTGCGTGTCCGTCGTCATCACTTCGGCCACGTCGACGCCGCCGTCGGTCGTCGTGAGCGCGTCGACGATACGGTCGCGGAGTCCCGGTTCCATGTTGTTGCCGTCGATGAGGACGTAGGCCGTCGTCTGCCCGTCGACTCGGGTGACAGCCACGCGAATACCGAGCGGGCCGATTCCCTCGCGGGGAACCCAGTCGGTCTCCTCCCACGCGGTCCCCATCGACAACGAGTCTCGGCTGGCTTCGGTGAGTCGTTCGCCCGCGAGCCCCGCCGCGGATATCATGTCGAACGAGCGCTTGCTGCCCGGCGTGACGTGGCCGAGGTCGGGGCCGGAAAGTCCGTTGTTGCAGTTGTGAGCGTCGACCAAGAGCACGTCGTCGAGGCCGGTCGTTCTGGCTTCGGCGGCCGCCGAGAGGCCGACTGCGTACTCGACGTCGTCGGCGAAGAGCGGAGCGTACGTCGAGACGAGGACGGCGTCGTCGCCGAACGACTGCCCGAGCATCTTCGCGTCTCCCGACTCGACGCGGACGCTCTGTGTCGCTTCCGACGTGTACTCGATGTCGTCGGCAGCACAGTCGATGGCGTCGAGCACCACGTCGACTTCGCGCTCGGTCACGAGGTTGAAGTCGTGTCCGGCGGTCGCGTGAGGCGGGAAGGCCAAGCCTTCGGAGCGGCGAGCAACGCGTTCGGGGAAGTTCCCCCCGCCGATTTCACCCATCGGTCCGGGATGAATCATCGGGAGGACGAATCGGGCTTTCTCGGTGCCGTCGTCTCGCCGGAACGAGAGGACCGTCACGGGGACGATAGCCTCCTGTCCGAGTTGTTCGAAGAAGTCCTCTAACTCGCGGGTCCCCTCGGCGACGTGGCCGATGAAACCCCGGATGAAATCGAGGACCGAGACGCCGAGGCTGCGACGCCACGGGCGGTCGACGACCTGAAGGAACGCGTAGACGGCCAGCGCGTAGATGACACACGAGATTACCAGCAGTTGGAAGTGACTGAGGGCGATGACCGAGAGTTCTGGCGGGGCGCGCGATGGGCGCGCGAGATACGGCATCAGGTACGCTTCGAGGAGCGGGCCGCCGACTTCGAAGAAGCGAAGCGTCCCGCTGTAGACGAACAGGAGCGCCGCGGCGGTGAGCGTCTGGATGCTCGCGGGAACCGAGGCGATGAGCAGGGACGACCGCGACACCGCCATGATGATGAGGAGACGGAAGGCGAACACCGACGCGAGGGCCACGACGAGCGCGTCGAAGACGAATCGCTGTCCGAGTCCAGTCCCGACTGACACGATAGCCGCCAGCGTGACGACCATGACGATGATGACTTCGCCCGCCAGCGCGAGAAGCGACGAGCGATTATGCGTGAGTTTTCCGCCGACGAATCGGTCGACGCCAGTCGTCCCGAACGCCGCGACGACGGTCGGAATGCCGATGAAGAAGATTCCTTCCCACGCGTCCCGCCCGAGGAAGAAGAGTCCTCGCCACGACCCGGCGAGGTCGCCGGAGTCGAACGCCGCAACACCCGCCATCGCAGCGACGAGCAGGGCGAAGCCGAGACTCGTATACCATTTGGGTGCGCGGAAGATGAACCGCGACAACCCAGCGAGGTCGCTCTGCGTGGAGGTCATTTTTCGAACAGACAGGGTGGAAGGCGGTAAATGTCTCGGCTTGTCTCAGCGAAACGACGATGAAAGACACTGTCCGAAATCGGACGGCGTCGGGTTCGAGCGAAAATCAGCAGAACCGAGCAGTCAGATTGCTTACTGTTCGCAGATGTCGATGAAGTTCTCGAAGACTTCCTCACCTTCGTCGGTGTGGGCGACTTCGGGGTGCCACTGGACGCCGTAGAGGTTGCGCTCGGTGTCGCTCATCGATTCGATGGTACACACGTCGCTCGTGCCGGTGTGGGTGAATCCCTCGGGGACTTCCTTGACTTCGTCGGCGTGGCTGGCCCAGACGCGAGTCTCCGGGGCGAGCGAGCCGATAAGCGGGTCGTCGTCGTCGAGAATCTCTACGTCGACGTCGGCGTAGCCGCCGTAGTCGCCGCCACCGACGCGGCCGCCGAGTTCTTCGGCGAGAATCTGCATCCCGAGGCAGATGCCGAGGACGGGGACGTCGAGGTCGAGGTAATCGGGACTGCGGCCGATACGGTCCATGTCGGGGCCGCCGGAGAGGACGATGCCGTCTGCGTCGATGTCGTTCGGGTCCGTGTCGTTGTCGACGAGTTCGGTGTCGACGCCGAGGTCACGGAGTGCGCGCCGTTCGAGGTGGGTGAACTGCCCGTGGTTGTCGATGACGACGATGCGGGTCATGTGCCGGGTTGGACTACCGTGCGTAAAAGTGAATCGAAGACTGGCCGAGATGAGCGTATCCGTGCATCGAATTGGCACATTCACCGATTCCTATCGGTCGCTGGCGCGGTCACGCGCCGACTGAAAACCCAACTCCGCTTGCTCTTTCGTCCGACGGGCTTCACGTGCAGCGATGGCCTCCGGGTCGGGCGAGGCGTCGTCGTCCACGCGCGCGAAGGACTTGTGGACTTTCGTGTGACACCACCGACAGAGTGCGACGGTAATCTCGTGAGACGGCTCTTCACCGTCTGCGTGCGCGGCGTTCGCGCCGCTCCCGTAGGAGAGGTGGTGTTCTTCGAGGAGTGGCCGGGCGGTCGAGTCGTGTGCCATTCGAACCTCTTCGAGTCCACACCGGATGCACTCGCGGCCCGAGGTGGTCGATGCGTAGTGCGGGCAGTCGCGGAAGTCACACCCCTCCGCAGCGGCGACGCAGTCGTAGTTCTCGCGTGCGCGCTCGCGTGCGAACTCGGGGTCGCGGTCGGCGTACTCGCGGGCGAGTCGGCACGCGCCGTCGCCAGTCAGGTGGTCGCATCGGCCGGCGTGGTCGTAGGGGTCGTCGACTCCGACGGGGGTCCCGGTCGGCGTCCGCTCCATACCCGGCGTCGGGTCGGTGGCGGGGTAAACGTTGCTCTCGGTGGTGCGGTGGCAGGGTAAACGTTGCTCTCGGTGGCCCTTCTTGGAGGTGACGCGGCGGAGGTTTCATCACGAACCCCACCGAATCCGCGGCCGTGAAACTCGTCCACCGACGGAATGGAGACCACACGACGCTCGCCTCGGACGTCGAGACGGCAGATTCGTTCCTCACGAAGGCGCGCGGGCTGATGTTCCGCCGCGCGATTCCGGACGACTACGCGCTCGTCTTCCGCTTCGACGACGTGGACCGCCACAGTCTCCACATGGTGTTCGTCCCCTTTGACATCGACGCCCTCTGGCTCGTCGGTGGCGAGGTCGCGAAGAAGAAACGCCTCTCGGCGTGGACCGGTATCGGCTTCGGCATGGCCGACACTATCGTCGAACTTCCTGCCGGGGCAGCAGACGACGTGGAAGAAGGCGACCTCGTCGAAGTCGAATAGGGGGTGAGGCTGGAGTTGGAGTTGAGGTTCAGTCCGTCGGTTTCCGAAACGTGACACCAATTTCTGTCGGAACCCGCTCTTTTATACAACCGACAACACATCTGTACAACTACCATGTCGGGAGATACCACACCGACGGAGGATAGAGTAAGTCGTCGCGAGACGGCTGGCTGTGAAATTCAACGGTTCCGCTGACTCACGAGGATACGATTCTACCGTGAACGATGTATTCGGGGAGCCTGCCGAGCACACCCTTACTTCTGACTCCGTAGCACTGTTGGACACCACACTCCGCGACGGCGAGCAAGCGCCGGGCATCTCGCTGTCGCCGGACGAAAAAGCAGACATCGCACGCGCACTCGACCGTGCCGAAGTCGGGTTTATCGAAGCCGGAAGCGCCTGTACCGGTCCCGGCGAGCGCGAGACGATAAAACGCGTTACCTCGCTCGGGCTGGACGCGACGGTCACGAGTTTCGCACGCGGCGTCAAGGGCGACGTCGACCTCGCGCTCGACTGCGACGTCGACGGCATCACCTTGGTCGTTCCGGCGAGCGACCGCCACGTCGAGTCGAAGGTCGGAACGACCCGCGACGGCGTCGTCGAGACGACCACCGAACTCGTCGCCTACGCGAAAGACCACGACCTCTGGGTCGAGGTCATCGGCGAGGACGGGTCGCGGGCAGACCCCGACTTCCTCGAAGACATCGCGCGGGCGAGCCACGACGCCGGGGCAGACCGCTTCTGTTTCGCGGACACGGTCGGCCACACGAGTCCCGAGCACACCTACAACGTGGTCTCGCGTCTCGCCGAACTCGGACCGACCTCGACACACACCCACGACGACCTCGGTCTCGCGATGGCGAACGTCCACGCCAGCCTCGCTGCGGGCGCGGACCTCGTCCACACCACAGTCAACGGCATCGGCGAGCGCGCCGGGAACGTCGCACTCGAAGAGGTCGCAATCGCGCTGCACCACTGCTATGACGTCGAGACGGTGAAACTCGACGAACTCTACGCGCTCGCACAGAAAGTCGCACACGCGACCGGCGTCGTGTTGCCGCCGAACAAGGCCGTCGTCGGCGAGAACGCCTTCACGCACGAAAGCGGCATCCACACCGATGGCACGCTCAAAGACGACGCGATGTACGAACCCTACCCACCGGAGACGGTGGGCCGGGAGCGTCGTCTCGTCCTCGGGAAGCACGCCGGACGCGCCGGTGTCAAGGCCGCGCTGGAGGAACACGGCGTCGACGCCACCGACGAGGAAGTCGCCGCCGTCGTCCAGCGCGTGAAGGAACTCGGTGACCGCGGCAAGCGCGTCACCGACGCGGACCTGCTCGCGTTCGCCGAGGACGTGCAGGGACTCGAACGCGACCGGCAGGTCGAACTCCTCGACCTCACGGCCGCCTCCGGCGGCGGGACGCCGACTGCGAGTGTCAGACTCCGTGTCGATGGCGACGAGCGAGTCGCCTCCGGAACGGGGTCAGGCCCGGTCGACGCCGCGGTCAAGGCAGTCCGGAAAGCACTCGGCCCCAACGCAGACGCGCAGTTAGACGACTACCACGTCGACGCGATTACCGGCGGGACAGACGCCGTCGTGACCGTCGAAGTGACGATGTCAAGCGGCGACCGCAGCGTCGCTGTCGCCGCCTCGGACGCGGACATCACCCGCGCGAGCGTGCAGGCGATGGTCGATGCACTCGACCGCCTGCTTGCACCGACACCGGGAGTCTCGGAGCCTGCAGCGTCGGCCGACGACTAGACTGCTGAAGAACTTCGATTCGGCGCGCCTCAGCGCGTCTCTTTTGCGACGAGGTAGGTCCAGCCACCGCGGCGCTCGAACCCGATTGCGTCGTCGCCGAGTTCCGTCTCCGCGAAGTCGGCCACGCGGCCGGTACGGACAGTCGTCACGTTGATTCGGCGCGTGCCGCCCTCTTCGCTCGTGTTCGTCTCTGCTGCGTTCGCACTCATATCTCATCCAATGGCCGGACGGGATATGTATCGAATCCTAGGAGAGTGAAAGTGAAAATCGGGAGACTGAGGCGTGACGGTGGAAAACAGCGTACTATTCGTGCTCGCTTGTCGTCACCGACGTTCGGTTCGACCGCACCGAGACGAAGACCAGCACCCCCACTAACCCGAGAGGTGCTAGGAGGATGCCTATCGGACCGGTTGCCTGATACGTCACAGCCACGAAGATGAGACAGAGTAACGCGACGATACTGTCGAGTCTCCGCTTGAGCACGGGGTCCATACGCGACAATATGAGAGTTTACTGAAACTTCTTTCGAGAGTGCCGAGAGAGGCAGGAAACGTACCAGAACCGATATGCAACCGAGACAGTTCTATAGCAAGTATGGTTGGATTCGACGCGTCCGAGCGGGCTGGCGTCTACAAATCGGTGTACGCGCGGCGGGACATCAGGCGGTTCAGCGGCGAGCCGATTCCCGAGGAGACGCTGGCGCGGATTCTCGACGCCGCCCACCACGCCCCGAGCGTCGGGTTCTCGCAGCCGTGGGACTTCGTCGTCGTCGAGGACGACGAGACGAAATCGGCGATTGCGTCCATCGCAGACC
Source organism: Haloferax larsenii (assembly GCF_024730625.1). Lineage (NCBI taxonomy): Archaea > Methanobacteriati > Methanobacteriota > Halobacteria > Halobacteriales > Haloferacaceae > Haloferax > Haloferax larsenii. The sequence goes on along the minus strand of NZ_CP078063.1, from coordinate 1,508,931 downwards.
GGGCGATTGCGGCCGCCCGTGAGGGGTATCGAGAGCCGCGAAAGTCCGATTTCGGACAGTTGAAACTGGAGGGTATCACCGACTCGCCGGTGAACATCTGTGTCACCTGCGACCCGACACGCGGCGCGCCGCACGTCCTCGGACGCAACACGATGCGCGAGATGGACGTGTACTCGACGTGCCTCGCGGTGCAGAACCTCTGGTTGGCCGCGCGGGCCGAGGGCGTCGGCGTCGGGTGGGTGTCGTTTCTCTACCCGCACGAAGTTCGGGAGGTGCTGGACATCCCGCACCACGTCAAACCGATTGCGTATCTCTGCGTCGGCTATCCCGAGGATGGCTTCCCTGAAGAGCCGGTGCTTCAGCAGGAGGGCTGGCGCGAGCGCATCGACGTGGACGAACTCGTCCACTGGGAGCGGTGGGGGTCTGGGTCAGAATCTGTAGAGTGAATGCGGAGCGTTCGTCTCACCCGCCCGCATCCACAGGGCGTCTCGTCGCTATCGCCCAGAATCGTCACGGGACGGTGCGGAGAACAACAACACGGTGTAGGCGGCGGCTCCTGCGACGAAAATCCCTGCGACTGCACCGGCCGAGCCTCCGAGCAGGAAGCCCTGGAGTGCGACCACCCCGAACACTACTACACCGAGCGCGTTGAGCCGTTGTTCGAGCGAGTACCCCATACACGTCTTCGTAGTGTTTTACTAACAATTCTATCGGCCACTACTCTCGCGTGACGGGACCGAGAGTGGCAGACGGCATAAAGACGTACACGATTCCGGAAGCGAACAGCAGTGCGAAAAACACGCCGGCCAGACCGGCGATTTGGTATCCCTCGAACGCGAACAGTGCGAGAACGAGGAGGATGAGACCATCGAGTCGCCGCTGAATGTCGGGTTCCATATGTCCATTCATGACACTATTGTAACAAGTCTTTTGCGAGAAGATTTGCTCACCGACTGCGTTCGAGAGAAGACCGAGCGTCGAGGGTGAGATTTGAACTACGTCCAGACGTGCTCGCTTCGCTGCGCGCGACTGGCCTCGTTAAAATCTCAGGTCGGTGTACATCCTCGTCACGCAAAGCGAGAGACACGGGAGTCTCTCGCGGGGTGACGTTCGGAAGAAGCGCCGAGGGTGAGATTTGAACTCACGTGTCCGAATGGACAGTAGATTTCGAATCTACCGCCTTGGCCGGGCTAGGCTACCTCGGCTTCCATCACCTCGTATCCGCCGGATAGTTTAATCCGTTTCGATTTCCGAAGACGGCGAAGGGTGTCGAGAGGGATGACGCAGGGGTCGAGGCGAATATGATTCGAGAGCTACCAGTGAGACTAAGACGCACGCGCCCCGGAGTCGTGGCATGGATATCGACACGGCGGCAACGACGTGCGACCAAGTCCTCGACGCCGTCTCGGAGGCAGTTATCGCCGACCGATTCTTCCTCGAAACCGTGCTCACGGGCGTCCTCGCCCGCGGTCACGTCCTCCTCGAAGACGTTCCCGGCACCGGGAAGACGCTGACGGCGCGGAGTGTCGCCACCGCGCTCGGCCTCTCGTTTTCCCGCGTCCAGTTCACGCCGGACCTCCTCCCCGCCGACGTGACCGGGACGAACATCTATGACGAACGCGACCGGTCGTTCGAGTTCTCACCCGGCCCGATATTCGCGAACGTCGTCCTCGCCGACGAAATCAACCGCGCACCGCCGAAGACGCAGGCGGCCCTCCTCGAAGCGATGGAAGAAGGACAGGTGACTGTCGACGGCGAGACGCACTCCCTCCCGGAACCGTTCTTCGTCATCGCGACCCAGAACCCGGTCGAACAGGAAGGGACGTTCGCGCTTCCCGAAGCGCAGGTGGACCGCTTCGTCGTGAAGTCGGCCATCGGCTATCCCGAACTGGACGGTGAAATCGAACTGCTCCGCCGACGGGCCGGGCGCGAAGCACAGAGCCCCAGCATCGAGCGTATCCTCGACCGCGAGGCCGTGCTCGCGATTCGCCGCGCTCCCGAGGACGTCCGCGTCGACGACGACCTGTTTCGGTACATGGCCGAACTCGCGCGTGAGACACGCACTGACCGTCGCGTCAGAGTCGGCGTCTCACCTCGCGGGACGCAACGACTCTTCGAAGCCTCCCGCGCCCGTGCCGTCATCGAGGGTCGCGAGTTCGTCACCCCGGACGACGTAAAGCGCGTCGCGCAGTCGGTGTTGGCCCACAGACTCGTTCTCACGGCGGACGCACGGGTCGAAGACGTCCAGAAGTCGGACGTCGTCGCCGACGTCCTCGACCGAGTCGTGGTTCCGACCCTCGACTGACTCGCTCCCGAGCGAAGAGAAGCTGGCTGCGTGTAGCCACCACTGTTCTCGACGCCGTACTATCGACGCAACCCGGCGACGAGCGCGATGACACCGACCAACAGCAACACGACGGCCGTGATGGGCTGACCACCCGACGCCGCGGTGCCGATAGCGAATACCATGCCTGCACCGACTGTGAGGACGACCAGTGTCGTCGCCGCGTGGACGACTTCGAGGCGAGTCGTGTCCGTCTCGCGACCGAGGTGGTCCCCGACTGAGAGCGCGTTTTCGGTGATGTCCCACGAGAGAATCGACGCGATAGCAGCCAGCAAGAGCACTTCTGAGCCGGCGTCTCCGAGACCACCGAGGAGGAGTGCTAAGACGTAGATGCCCCCTGCAGCGTCGAGGATGCGCCGTGACCCGCGAGTGAGTCCCCCAGCGAGAACGATACCCGCAAGAAGCGAGAGGAGCGCCGCGGCCGGCGACGTGACGGCGAGGACGAGAACCGAGAGCCCCGCCGCAGAGAGCGCCATCGCGGTCCCCGGTCGAGTCGGCTGGCGGGTGATTTCGCTCATCGCGACCACCCCGCCTCCGCTCGTTCGAGCGAGACACCGAGCGGTTCGTCACCCCAATCGACGACGCGAACGCCAGCGCGACGGAGGTCACGGAGGCGCAGGTCTCGCTCGATGCGGGCGAGGCGCGCACCGAGTGACTCGGTCGACGTCGGGTCGGGTGAGACGACAGTGACGGCGTGACCGTACGCCTCCAATCGACGCGCGACCGTCACGGCGTAGTCGTCAGTCAGCGGCGAACAGAAGATGACCTGTGCGTCGCTCGACAGTCGGCGGCGCAACCGACGCATCGCGATTGAAGGGAAGAACGCCGCATCAGACGGCGCTGGTGAGAACGCCGAGTGTGTGGCAAAGAGCCGGCGCGCACGGGCGCGGTGGTCGCCACCGCCGGACGGCGGCAGCCAACACTCCTCGGGACCGAATGCGGCCACGCCGACCCTGTCGCCGCTGTCGAGAAGCGCCGGGAACGCGATACTCGCCGCGTCGACACAGCGTTCGACCGCAGTCTCGGCATCCGTCGTCGGCGCGACGTGCGCTTCGGAGCGGGTGTCGACGACGAGGACGACCGTCGCTGCGCGCTCCTCTCTGAACTGGACTGTCGAGAGTTCTCCCGTCCGGGCGCGTCGGTTCCAGTCGATGCGGCGAATCGGGTCGCCGTGGCGGTACTCGCGAATCGACGCGAACTCCAAGCCAGACCCCGGGACGTCGGTCTCGACGCGACCGGTGTACTGCGAGGTGAGTCCCCGGAGCGGAAGGTCGGCGGTAGCCGCCAGTTCTGGCTCACACCGCATCGTCGTCTCGGTGTGGAACGTTTCTCTGCGCTCGATAGCCCCGCTCGGGTCGCGGGCGACGACGACTGTCTCGTCCCACGTGTGCTCGCCGCGAATTGCAGTCACGGTGTAGGTGGTAGACGCAGTCGCACCCGGTCGAAGAGCGGTCCCGAGTCGGGCAGTCCCGTCCGAGACTGCCAGCGCCGGCGGCACACCATCGACGAGTCTGAGGTCGAAAAGCGTCCTCGTTCCCTCGTTGGTGACGCGGAGCGTGACCGTTACCTCGTCGTCCGCGTCGGGCGTCGAGTCGGAGAGTTCGCGTTCGACCTGAATCGAGACCTCGTCGAGCGTCGCGATTCGGACGTATCCGAGTAGGACGATGCCCAGCCCCGCGAAGAGAAGCAGTGGGGGAGTGCGCATGAAGACGCCCGCGGCCGCACTGACGAGAACGAGCCCTTCGATTCCGTGCCATCGTTCGGTGTCGAATCCCTGCGTCATCGTCCCACCTCTGCATCGAGTCGCCGCGTTCGTTCGTGGTCGGTCGCACGCCCGGTGTCCTGTCCGGGACGCGAGTCGCGTCCGATTCGGTCGATAGCATCGACAGTTCGGGCGACGCGAGACGTCAACACCGTCTGCCCAGAGATGAAAAAGCGGAGTCGCTGCCGAAACGAAATCGGAATATCCGCGCCCAAGAACCGAGCAGCGACCACGTCGTCGGTCCACGCACCCGTTTCGATGAGCGTGTCTGCCTCGTCCGGCGTTCGGCCATCCCGGAGGATAAGCGCGCGGCGCGCAGCCGTTTCGAGACGGTCGTTTATCTTGTCGCGGGCAGACCACCGCGTTCGGCGCGACGTGGCTGCGACGAGTTGGTCGTCGAAGTCCGAACCCGGCACCGGCACGGCGACCCGAACTTCAGGGTCACTCGTTTGGGTCGTTCGCACGGTGGTTTCCCGGCGTCGCTGGACGTATCGGAGCCCTTGAATCGTCGCCAACGCCGCGACGAGAGCGAGAAACACGTCGGTGAGACCGAGTCCTAGTCGAACGCCCACGACGACCGCCAGCCCAGTCACTGTCACGACGACACCGACGAGCACGGCGAACGAGCGTCTCGAAATCATCGGTCTTCCCCCGCGTTGTCGGCCACGTCGTCTGCGTTGGCGTCGTCTGCGTCGGCGTCGGCGTAGGTCGCTTCGATGTTGCGGAGTGCGTCCACGGCGCGGCGCTCGCGTTCCGCAGTCGCCTCGGCGCCACCGTACCGGACTGCTTCGAACAGCGTCGTCAGTTCGGTGACGTCGTCTCGGTCCATCCCGGCGTCGACAGCCGCGGTGGCGAACTCGTCGGGCGTCGCCGCCGACCGATTCGGAACGTCGAGGAGGGCAGTCATCTCACCCCACGCGCGGAAGACTTCGTTTTCCACGTCGGCACCGCCTGATTCGATTCGTTCCGCCGCGGCTCCGGCCGCCCGCCCCACAGCAGCAACGTCGGGATGCCCGTCGTCAGGGTCCATCTCGGGGTCGTCGTCCGACGGAGACGAGTCTCCGGTCGACGTGACGAGCATCAAGACCGCCGCTGCGAGTGCGACGAGCAGGAGGAGACCGAAGAGTGCAGTCGGTGGCGAGACGCTACTCGCACTCCCGGCACCGCCTCCGGGGAGGCCGCCGCCACCCGGCGGGACCAGTGAGATGTTTCCGACCGCATCGGATGCACGCGACGAAAACGAGAAGTCGCGCTGGCACGCCGTCAGGAGTGCGAGAACAAGAATAACCGGCGGTCCGAGCGCCAGCCCAATCGCAATCGGTGGGAGAAACGACTGCGAGCGCCAGTAGGCGTACGCGCCCATGAGAAGAAACACACCGGCGATGAGTCCGAGTATCGTCGGAGAGAGGAGCCACGGGAGACACGGTGTCGGAAGGCTAAATCCACTTCCCGACCCCGAAAACGGCTCGAATCCTGTCGATTCGCTCTCGCCTGCAACGGCACCGTCGTTCGGTCCTGCACCGAACCCGGAGGAGCCACCTTCGGTGACGACGGTCGAGTCGATAGTCGCGGCGACCACCGCGAGTGCGACTACCGCGAGGAGGGCGAGTGTAAGCGTACGGAGAGCACGTCGGTCCACGACAGGAGTTCACACGTCCGTTGGCCTAAAGGGCGAGGGTTCGATGGCGTGACTGTCTGCCGATTTCTGGTGAACTCGTGTGAACCAGAGACAACAGCAACGTCCAACTGGTGGTGTATCGAAACGGGTGACTCCATTCACCCCTTTCCACCCCACACAGACCACTGATGCAAGTGAATGCGGCGATACCGAAGCCCGGTGTGACCGCCGAACAGGCACCCACACACCACAATTGCAAGTGAATCTAGCCGACAGGCGGGGGGCATCGGGGACAGACAGACACCACCGATGCAAGTGAAGAGGTGTGAGCGTCTGGGTGGGGAGTCAGTGGGACAGACCACCGGTGCAAGTGAACTCCTGATTCGTGCTCCACCGTTCACCCACCACCGTTACAGGTGAATCAGCCGCTTTGGACTCTCTGGGCGGCATACACCGCCACTGCAGTTCAATTGCCACCCTGCTACCGACCCAACAAGTGTCAACGCTTTAGTTGAAAGTACGCACTGTTGTTCTTCTAGACACTCTCGTAGAAGACGCTTCACTTGCAAGAGTGGTGTGTGTCTGTCCTGCGACCGATGAAGTGACACACTCGACACCACGTCACTCGAACCAGAGCGAAGAAGTGACACAACACAATCGGAGAGTCGACCGAGGACTCGAACCGAGCAAACAGTCATCCACTGATTGTTCGTCCCACTAAGTGATTATTCAGTAACTCTTCTAGGACTCGTTCACAGACACAACACCACCACACACCCGTCTAGACCCCTCTATCGGTTATTCACGTCACCTACCGCTAGCCAACCAAATTCACATGTATCAGATGAAATCGGGGTTTTAAATAAGGGGACGGCACAACGACCCGACGCCAATGCGCCGGTTCGAGCGAAAACAAAACATCTTCACAAACAAGGACGCCCTCGGGGAGTCCTACAAGCCCGAGCGCATCCAAGAGCGGGACGACGAAATCTCGGAGTACATGGATGCGCTCCAGCCCGTCGTCGACGGGTGGGAACCGAACAACGTCTTTCTCTACGGGAACACCGGCGTGGGCAAGACGGCAGTAACCGAGTTTCTCCTGGAGATGCTCCTCGAAGACGTCTCTCAGTACGACGACGTCGACTTGAGCGTCATCTCCATCAACTGTAAGACACTCAACTCGTCGTATCAGGTCGCGGTGGAACTCGTCAACGAACTTCGCCCGCCGGGTGCCGAAATCAGCTCGACCGGCTATCCCCAACAGACCGTCTTCAAGAAGTTGTTCCAAGAGTTAGACGACGTGGGTGGAACCATCCTCATCGTCCTCGACGAAGTCGACTCCATCGGGGAGCGCGACGAACTCCTCTACGAACTTCCGCGGGCGCGCTCGAACGGGAAGCTCGAAGCGGCCAAAGTCGGCCTCGTCGGCATCTCGAACGACTTCAAGTTCCACGACCAACTCGACCCGCGCGTGCAGGACACGCTCTGTGAGCGCGAACTGCACTTCCCGCCTTACCAAGCACCCGAACTCCAGAACATCCTCGAATCGCGTGCCGACGTCGCTATCGCCGAGGGCGCGTGCGAAGAAGGAGTCCTCAACCTCTGTGCGGCCCTCGCCGCCCGCGACAGCGGGAGTGCTCGACAGGCACTGGACCTGCTCAGACTCGCCGGCGAACACGCCGAGAACAACGACGACTCACAAATCACGCTCGACCACGTCGATATCGCCCGGCAGAAACTCGAACAGGAGCGCGTCGTCGAGGGGATGCGCGAACTCACAGAAAACGGGCACTTCGCGCTCCTCGCCGTCGTCTCGAAGGCCGCCCACGACGAGACGCCCTGCCGGATGCGCGACTTGTATCAGGAGTATCTTCGGCTGTGCAACTCCGCCGGTATCGACCCGCTCGCACAGCGCTCGGTTCACAACCACCTCTCGGACCTCCGGATGCTCGGCATCCTCTCGGCCGAAGAGAACCGCACCGGGTCGCGCGGGAACTACTACAGCTACGCCCTCGACGTGCCCTTCTCCAGCGCGATGGAAGCGCTCTCTGACGTGCTCGCTCTCGACTCCGTCTTAGAAGAGATTCGCCGGACGGCACAGCAGGCCGAAGCTGTCTAATCTCACGCGTCGCTTCGCGTTGCAAACACGAACTCACTCTGACTGCCGAGCGGGTCGTCCGCGACTCGTGTCTCGATACCTTCGAACCCTGCGTCCCGGAGTTGCTGAAGCGTCTGTGCGCGCCCCGGTGCCGAAAAGAACATCTCGCCGCCCATCCATCCGCGGCGGACTGTCTGGAAGCGCCCAGACGGGAGCGTCATCAGCAACATTCCGCCCGGTTTCAGCACGCGGGTGAACTCCCGATAGACCGCCGGATGCGACTCTCGCGGGACGTGAAAGACCGCGTGGTACGCGGTAATCGCATCGACCGACGCTTCTCGAAACGGGAGCGAGCACATATCCGCCTGCACCAGTCGCGCCTCCGGCACGGTGTCGCGGGCGAGGTCCAACCCGCGGCGAGCGAAGTCGAGACCGACGCTTCCGGGTGGCAAGTTCGCGAGCGTCCGAGCACCGTCGCCACAGCCCACGTCGACGACGAGTGGATTCTCGGGCAGCATCGCGGTGAGTTCCGACAGGAGAACCGCATCCGACCCGGTCGGGTCGCGAGTTCGAGCGTACGTTTCAGACACCTCGTCCCACGCCTGTCGAATCTCGTTTCTGTTCATGACAGTCGTACGGACGGAGCGGAGATAACGCTCGCTGTGACCGTGCACTCAGGGTGACGCCGCTGTGAACGTGCAGCCAAAAAACCGGCCGTATCGCGCTATACGAGCCCGAGGACGACGGAGCCGACGACCACCGCTCCGAGCATCACACCGAGGCCGAAGCCGATGATTCGCGCCATCGCCCGACGGGCATCGGGTTCTGTCCACCCGGTTTGGGTGTCGAGCGTCTCCTGCATCGACTCGATACCGCGGCCGAGTGCGACCGCACCCGACCACCCGAGCAGGCCGAACCCGAACACGAGCGAGCCGAGCGCGAACGCCGTCTCGACACTCGCAGTCGGGTCCGAGAGCATCGTCGCGGCGACCACCGACACGGCGGTGACGACGACGCCCGCGAAGAGCGCCGTGCCGACCAACCGAAGTCTGACACCCAGTCGTTCACTGAGCGGTGGGCGTTCGTCCGCAGGGTGGTCGGGCGCGGCAGTCATCGATTAATCGACCGCTTCCCGCATCCGCGGGTCCAGTGCGTCGCGCATCCCGTCGCCGAGGAGGTTGAATCCCAGCACGGTGAGTGCGAGGAAGAACCCGGGGAAGAACGACCACCACCAGACACCCGTCAGCAGGCCCTGGCTCACACCGTTCGAGAGCATCAGTCCCCACGAGGGCGTCCCCGCCGCGGCACCGAAGCCGAGGAACGAGAGCGCTGCGAGGTCGATGATGGCGAGCCCGAAGTTGAGCGTACTCTGGACCGTAATGGGTGCCAGACAGTTCGGCAGGACGTGCCGAACGAGCACGCGCGGGTCGGTCGCACCCAGCGCGATGGTCGCGTCGATGTACTCGTTTTCGAGGACGGTCAGTGCCGCCCCGCGAACGACGCGGGCGAACCGCGGCGTGTAGACGAGCGTCAGGGCGGCGACCGCACGCCACAGTCCGAGGTCGTCCGGGAAGATGGCGACGAGCGCGAGCGCCAACAACAGCGACGGGAACGCGAGCAGCACGTCCATCGTCCGCATGATGACGTTGTCCGTCACGTCGCCGTAGTAGGCCGCGATGATGCCGAGACCGACACCGAGGGTGGTCGAGGCCGCGACGGTGACGGTTCCGAACAGCATCGCGTACCACGCGCCGTAGGCGACCCGCGGGAGGAGGCTGCGCGCCTGCCCGTCAGTCCCGAAGAGATATTCGAGACTGGGTGCGGCGCGGTTCGGGTTCGTCCCCAGTTGCGACTGGGTGATGGCGTCCAGCGAGACGAAGAGTCTCGCGTAGATGGCGACGACCACCATCGTCACGATGATGGCGATACCCGCCAACGCCAGGCGGTTCGACAGGAGCTTCGAGACGAACGGCGACGCTGTCACGCGGTCGATAAGGCCGCGTTCTCCAGTCCCCGTCGTCGTCTCGGTCGTGGTTTTCGTTTCGGTGCTCATTGTTCGATCCTCGGGTCAAGGATGGAGTAGGTGATGTCCACACCGAGGTTGACCAGCGTGAACAGGAACGCGAACGTCAGGACCGTCCCCTGAACGATGGGGTAGTCGCCGACCTTGATGGCCTCGACGAGGAGCGTTCCGATGCCACCGATGGCGAACACCGTCTCCGTCAGCACTGCACCGCCGAGCAGGCCACCGAACTGGATGCCGATGACCGTGATGACGGGAATCATTGCGTTGCGGAAGCCGTGTTTCAGGACCGTAATCTTCGCGCCTTGGCCCTTCGCGCGGGCGGTCCGAATGTAGTCTTGGCGGATGACCTCCAGCATCGACGACCGCATCATCCGCGAGATGAGCGCCATCGAGTAGACGCCGATGACCGACGCCGGGAGAATCATGTGCCGGACAGCGGAGACGAACATGTCCCACTCCCCAGCGATGAGGGTATCCACGGTGACGAGGCCCGTCACTCGGATGGCCTCTACGTTGTAGAGGACCGAGATGCGACCACTCGTCGGGAGCACGCCGAGCACCTGCGCGAAAAGCAGGATGAGAAGCGGACCGCTCCAGAAGATGGGCACGCTGATACCGGCGAGCGCGCCGATACGGGTCAAGTGGTCCGTGATGCTGTCTTGCTTGACGGCGCTGAGGATGCCCAGCGGGATACCGAGGAACACGCCGATAAGCTGGCCGTAGATGGCGAGTTCGAGCGTGACCGGCAGCTTGTTCACCAGAACCTCGCGAACGGTCGTGTTCCGCTGGATGATGAACGACTCTCCGAACTGGAACTGGGCGGCGTCGGCGATAAACCGTCCGTACTGCACCCAGATTGGGTCGTTGAGGCCGAGGCTCTCTTCGACCTGCTTGACGAACTCCTCGCTCGCACGCTCGCCCGCGATGGTAAGCGCGGGGTCGCCCGGGGAGAGGTGCAGGATAGAGAAGACGAGCGATGCCACTCCCACCAGCACCGGAACGAGCAACAGCAGCCGCTTGAGTACGAATCGTGACGAAATCATGTGTCGAAAAGTGGTCAGTCCTTAGTTCAGGCTGACCAGGTTGAGGTACGGTCCACTGATGGCCGCGGGCTTGAACCCGCTGACGCGCTTGGAGACGCCGCGGAGCTCCTCAGCGTAGTCGAGGTAGACCCACGGTGCCTCGTCGTGTGCAAGCTGGTTCGCCTCTTTGTACAGCTCTTCGCGCTCGGCGTCGTCGTAGGAACTCTGACCTTGCTCGACGAGGTCCATGTACTCCTTGTTGGCCCAGCCCGAGCGGTTACTGGTGTTGTAGCCCTCGGTGTCGAAGCTGACCCAGTCCTGTCCCTCGGTGAGCTTGTCGTCTTCCACCTGCGGGTGCAGGAGCACGTACATGAAGTTGTCCGGGTCGGCGTTGTCGGTGTACCAACCGAGGAAACAGGCGTCGTGGCGTCCCTGTGCGGTGTATTCGAGGAACGGACCGAACGACTGCTGGTTGATTTCGACGGTGATGCCGACGTCGCCGAGGTTGGACGCGACCGTCTCTGCGGTCTGGATTGGCGACGGGTTGTACCCGCGCGGGTTCTGGAACGTCGCGAGTTCGAACGTGAAGCCGTCACCGTAGCCGGCCTCTTCGAGGAGGCTCTTGGCCTTCTCGGGGTCGTACGGATAGGGGTCGAGGCTGTCGTTGTGACCGAGGACGTTCGGCGGAAGCGGCTGGCTCGCCTGCGTCGCGAAGCCGGAGTAAATCTCGTTGACGATGGCTTCGGTGTTGATGGCGTAGCTCACGGCCTGCCGGACGCGCTTGTCGCGGAACTCCTCGCGGCTGGCCATGTTGAACGCCATGTAGCCGATGTTGATACCCTCGGTACGGGCGAGTTCGGCGTTGCTCGCGTTTTCGATCTGAATCGACGACTGTGCGCCGAGTCCGTCGATGATGTCGAGTTCGCCGCTCGCGAGCGACTGCGCACGCGTGGAGTTCTGGCCGATAGTGACGAAGACGACTTCGTCCACGTCAGGACCGTCGCCCCAGTAGTCGGGGTTGGCTTCCAGACGGATGAGCTCGTTCGCGTCGTCGAGGTTGCTGAGTTGGAACGGCCCCGTGCCGACCGGGTTCTTGTTGAGTTCGGTGCCGTACTCCTCGATGGCGGCCTTGGAGTGAACGGCGGCCGCGAACATCGCCAGATTGCGCAGGAACGGCGCGTACGTCTGGGTCAGCTGAATCGTCATCGAGTAGTCGCCGTCGACCTGAATCTCGTCGATCCACGCACCGAGCGTGAACGGACCGTACGCGGAGACGTAGTCGTCGCCAGCGTAGTGTTCGTAGTCGCTGTCGACGAAGCGGCGGTACGTCGCCACGAAGTCCTGTGCGGTGAACTCCTCACCGTTGTGGAACTTCACGCCCTCACGGAGCTTGATGGAGGCCGTCTTCCCGTCGAGGGAGTACTCCGTCGCAAGCCCTTGGGTCAGCGTGGACTTGCCCGGCTCGAAGTTGATGAGCGTGTCGTACAGTTGCTCTGTGACTTTGGCAACCTCGCCGCTCGTACTGTTCTGGAAGTCGAGCGTGGGCGAGTGACTGCCGCGGCCGTAGCGGAGCACCTTCGGCGACCCACTGTCGTCACCGTCGGAGCCACCTTCTTCTGCGGTGGTGTCCTCGCCACCGCCGCCAGTATTCTCCTCAGTGGTCGTCTCGGTGTCTGAGGTTCCACTACAGCCAGCAAGGGCCGCGGTAGCCGCGGCCGTACCCGCCGCGCTCAGGAAGCGACGCCGGGAGACAGTATTGCCATCCTGTGACATACGAGTAACTATCTACCACACGGTATAAAAATAACGGAGTCGGCCAAGGACGATTGGAAGACAGCATCGGGGTGATACGGAAAATATACGCAACTACCAAAAAATAGGTCGCTGGGGGCTGTCGCCCCGGATTAGTTAGTCGTCGAGAAGGTGGCAGGCAGCGGGATGTTCGTCCGTTCCGAGGGTCGGAGCGTCACGTTCACAGACACTTTCGAACCGCTCCCGAAGCACCTCGCTGGCGGTGTCCCACTCGTCGTCGACGACGTGACCGAGTGCGCGGTCGACGACGGCCTGATTGTCCGGTGACAGCGTGTGAGAGAGGTGTGACTCTCGAAGCTGTTCGACGACAGCGTCGCGGTCTGTGACACCGCCGTCCGCAGAGACCGTGGCAGTCTCTTCCGGTTCGCCGTCTATCGACGCACCGTCTGGTGCGACCGACGTGTCGAGCGTCTCGCGCTCGATACGCTGTCTGAGGTCCATCACCTCGCGGTACGCCTCCTGTTCGATGTCGATGTCTTCTGGCGGGATGACCTGCGGACACCGCGTGCGGAAGTGACAGCCCGACGGTGGGTTGATGGGGCTCGGCACGTCGCCTTCCAGGATGATTCGGTCGCCAGTGTCCGCAGACGGGTCGGGTTCGGGAATCGCCGAAAGGAGCGCCCGCGTGTACGGGTGTCGCGGGTCGTCGAACAGTTCGTCCGTGTCGGCGACTTCGACGATTTCGCCGAGGTACATCACGGCGACCCGGTCGGAGATGTGGCGCACGACAGAGAGGTCGTGGGCGATGAACAGGTACGTCAGCCCGAAGCGCTCTTGGAGGTCTTCGAGCAGGTTGATAATCTGCGCCTGCACAGACACGTCGAGCGCAGAGACGGGTTCGTCCGCGACGATGAAGTCGGGGTCGACAGCCAGTGCACGGGCGATACCGACGCGCTGGCGTTGCCCGCCGGAGAGTTCGTGCGGGTAGCGGTCGTACTGGCCCACTTCGAGACCGACTGCGTCCAGCAGTTGGTGCACACGGCGACGGCGACGCTCCCGGTCGGAGTGCCCCGGCGAGACGGTCACGTCGACGGCCGAGACGGTGTCACCGGTTCGCTCGACTTCGACGTCGAGTCTGAGTCGCTCGTCTACCGAGACGTCGACTTCTCCGTCGGCGACTGTCACCGAGACGTGGGCGGTCGCAACCCCGTTCGACGACCCGACGATGGCGTCGATTTCGTCGTCTGCCGTGACGGTCACACTGCCGGCGTCGATGCCGGAAATCTCGACCTCGGCCTCGCCGCGAACCTCGGGGTCCGAGACGGGGAGGTCGTGAACGTCGAGCGGCTCTCGGATGGTCTGGCCGACGGTCATCCGCGGGTCGAGCGACGACAGCGGGTCTTGGAAAATCATCTGCATGTCGCGGCGCATTCCGCGCAGCCCGTCGCTATCGAGGTCCGAGAGGTCGGTCCCCGAGAAGACAACCCGACCGTCGGTCGGCGGAGTGAGATGGAGCAGCGCACGCCCGGCCGTGGACTTCCCACATCCGGACTCCCCGACGAGTCCGAGTGTCTCGCCTTCGTAGACGGTGAAGTCGATACCGTCGACTGCTTTCACGCTCTCTTTGTTCGACCCGAGGACGCGGTCGAGGACGCCATCGCCCTGCTGGTAGTACTTCTGTAGTCCGTCGACTTCGACGAGCGGTTCGTCGCTCGGGCCGGAGTCGGACCACGCGCCGATGCCGTCGTGTCCGTACTCGCTTTTGTCGAACTCGTCGAGGACACACTTCGAGCGGTGGTCGACTCCCTCGCCGCTGTGTTGTTTGTACGGAATCTCGCCCGCCGTACACTCCTCTTTCGCCCACGGACACCGCGGTGCGAAGTGGCACCCGTCCGGCATATCGATGAGGTCCGGAACGTTGCCGTCGATGGGCGTCAGGCGCTCTTTTTCCTCGTTCGGGAGCGATTCGAGAAGCGCGTAGGTGTAGGGGTGCGACGGGTTGTGGAAAATCTCCTCGACCGGTCCTTCCTCGACGATTTCGCCGGCGTACATGACCGCGACCCGGTCACACGTCTCGGCGACGACGCCGAGGTCGTGGGTAATCATCAAGACCGACATCCCGAGGTCTTCCTGCAGGTCGTCGATGAGGTCGAGAATCTGCGCTTGAATCGTCACGTCGAGCGCCGTCGTCGGCTCGTCGGCGACGAGGATACGCGGTTGACACGCGAGCGCGATGGCGATGAGGACGCGCTGGCGCATCCCGCCGGAGAACTCGTGGGGGTACTCGTCGACGCGCGCACCCGGTTCCGGGATACCGACCGATTCGAGGACCTCGATGGTGCGCTCGACGATTTCGTCGTCGACGTCCCTGCTGATTCGGGGGAGCAGTTCGCGCACTGCGTTGAGCCACGAGTCCTTGCGACGGCCGCCGTACTGGTGGAGACGAAGGCTCTCGGCGACTTGCTCGCCGACCGTCAGCGAGGGGTTCAGCGAGGTCATCGGGTCCTGGAAAATCATCCCGATTTCGCTCCCCCGGATGGTCCGAAGCGCCTCCTCGGGCGCGGAAACGAGGTCGACGATGTCACCATCGACGAATCCAGGGTCGTTGTAGTTCTCCCGGAACTCGTCTGCGAGGTGCGGACTGTTCAGTTCGACGCTCCCCGAGACGATTTCTCCCGGGTCGTCGACGAGACCCATCGTCGAGAGGGCTGTCACGCTCTTTCCGGACCCCGACTCACCGACCAGCCCAACCGTTTCGCCTTCTCGGATGGTAAGGTCGAGTCCATCGACTGCCTTGACGCGACCACGGTCGGTCGAGAACTGAGTTCGGAGGTCCGAAAGAGAGAGCAGACTCGTCATTGACTGTGAATCACCCTCATGCCATCATATAACTTTCCAATCTTTGCCGCGACCACGAATCAGTACTGTTCGAACCTTTCGAACAGGTTAGCTCCGAAAATACGGGACTTCGTCGGGGTCGTCGAGTAGACACCCCGCTATTTCGGCCGATTTTTGGGTATCAGGTGGTACATAAAATCACTATTTGTTACGTGTGCGCGGAAGGACAGAGAAGCGAACGTTTACGTATCGCACCCCGACACCATCCCACATGGAAGAACATCCGCTCTCCGAGTCGTCGAACACGTGGGACACCGTCGTCGAAGAGTGCGAGTCCATCGCCGACGACTATCGAGAGCGCGGCTGGCGCGTCGTCGTCGCCACTCCCGGTGACGTAGTCCCCGTTCCACAACCCGGCGATTCGACCGTCGACCACGTCGGTCTCGACATCGTCGTCGGCGACGACGTGTACGCCGAACTCGAATCGGCCGTCGAAGGGGCATCGTTCGACGAGTACGAGGCATTCCGGGCTGTCACGGGCGGCCTCGTCTACCTCACGCTCGTCGTCCGCGCGACTGACGACGAAGTCGCAGTCTGTCTTCCGGTGTACTACCGCCTCGCCGAGACCGAGCGCATGTTCTCGCTCGTCGACGACGGTGAGACGATGAAGACGAAGGTCCACCCACTCGACCCCGAACAGGGCGTGGAATTCGTCCACGACGACCCCGAACCACTCCTGCCGCCGGACCGAGAGGCTGAGTGACCACTGTCCGATGTCTGTGTCGAGGACGAAGTGACTGCTTAGGACTGCGATTCGTCCGACGCTGTGGAATCGTCGTTGTCGTCGGACGTGTCCGACTCCATCGACCTCTCTGATTCCGCCAGCGCCGCCGATTCCTCGCCACCCTCGTCTGGCGCTTCCTCACGCTCCTCTGCCCGACGTTCTTCAGCCCGCAGTTCAGCCCTCGTGTAGGCGTCGTATATCGCAAAGAGCCACACCACGGGTACCAGCAGAAATCCCACGAAGGCGAGCGTGGAGAACGTTGCAATGATAATCCCGACGGCGAACGCGAGCGCCCGTTCGAGTTCACGGTTGTACAGTTGGCCGAGACCGGGGAAGATTGCGGAAAGCAGCCCAGCGACGAAGGGGTTCCCGCCCTCCAAGAGGTCATCGAGCGCCGAGTCGGCAGTCGATTTTGGTGGGTCGCGCTGGCGGACGCCGCACGACGGGCAAATCTCGGCGCGTTCGTCGATAATCGCACCGCAGTCACGACAGAACACGTCGTTCGGGCCGCGCTTGCGGTCCGATGGTGTCGAGGAAGGCGTAGACATACATCGGCTACGGGATGACTACGTGTAAACGTGCTGTTAAAGAAAGGGAGCCCGAGAGCGTGTTGGGGTTCTACTCCTGCGGAGACGACCCCTTGCCGTTAGGGAGGGCAGCGTCGAATCCCTGTCCGGCCTCAGAGGCCGTGTCGGAGTCAGCGTCGGGGGCGACCGCAGACGCTGAGGACCCACGTTCGCCCTCGATAGTGGATGCACCGACGTTGCCGGTCGTCTCGGACGCGACCGTGCGGTCGTCGTCGAGCACGGTATCATCGACGTCGAACTCATCGACGAGGTCACGCAGCGACTCCGCGAACTGAGAGACTTCTTCGACGTTTCGGCGCACTTCGTTGATAGCCGCAGACTGTTCTTCGGCCGCCGCCGACACCGTCGCCGTCTGTGACGTCGTCTCCTCGCTCACACTGGAGACCTCGTCCACCATGGACACGACCTCTTCCGTGGTGACTGCTTGGTCCTCCGTCGCCTCCGAAATCTCTTCGACACCGTGTTCGGCCTCCGTGACGGCCTCGGCGATGTCGTCGAACATCTCGATAGCGCTCTCGATAGTTTCGGCACCGCGTTCGACGTTTGCCTGCATCTCCTGCATGTCGTCGACCGTCTCGTCGGTCTGTTCGTGAATCGACTCGATGCGTTCTTCGACCTCGTCGGTCGCCGACCCGACCTCGTTTGCGAGCGACTTGATTTCGTTCGCGACGACGGCGAACCCTTCGCCCGCCTCACCAGCGCGTGCGGCTTCGATAGACGCGTTGAGTGCCAGCAGGTTCGTCTGCTCGGCGATGCCGTGGATGAGTTGGACGATGTCGTTAATCTCGTCTATCTGCGCCCTGAGGTCTTCGACCTGGTCGACCGCCGCACCTGCCTCGGACTCGATTGCAGCGATTTCGCGCGTCGCACCGGCGGCGTTTTCGCGGCCGCGACCCGCGAGTTCGGTGGCGGCGCTGGCAGTCTCGACGACACCGTCGGCGGACGCCGCAACTTCTTCAATCGTCGCCGAGAGGTCGTTCATCTCACCTGCAGCCGTCTGTAGTTGCTGTGCCTGTTGCTCTGCACCGTGGGCAATCTCTTCGACTGACTGTGCGGTCTCTTGGCTCGCAGCTTCGATTTCTTCTGTGCTGGCGACCGTCTGGTGAGTCACGGAAGTAAACCGGTCTGCGACGGCTTGCACTTCGACGAACCCGGCTTCCAGCTTCTCGACTCCGTCTGCGATGTCCGTCATAATCGCACCAAACTCCCCGGGGAGGTCGGTTCGGACGGTCTGGTTCAGCGTTCCGTCACCGAGGTTCTTGCCGACCGCACGGAGTTCGGCGACCTGCTGTTGGAGGTTCGATTGCATGTCGTCGAACGCCTCGACGAGGTCGCCGATTTCGTCGTCCGACGCCTCGATTTCGGTGTCGTCGTCGAACTGTCCCTGGGCGAGCAACCGCGCTCTGTCTCTGAGCTGTTCAATCGGCTCGGAGAAGTGTTTCGAGGCAGTGTAGCCAGTCCCACTCGCGACGATGACGACACCACCGATGAGCAACAACAGGATGTTCCGAGCCGATGCAGTCTGGCTGTCGACCTGCTGGCCGAGCGTCTCACTCGGTCCCGTCACGTCCGATTCGGGAACCGTCGCCATCAATTCGTACTGCTTGTCACCGAAGGACAACGGCGCGTACCCGACGTAGTAGCGTTGCTCCACGCCGTCTTCGCCGGTCACTGAGTGTGTCGTCAGCCCTCTCTCACCGGCGAGGATGTACTCTTGCCCCGAGATGCTCTCTTGGGCAGTAGCCACGGTCTCGTGGGTAGTGGTGAGTACGGTTCCATCACTGTTGACGATGCTGAGGCGGCCAGTCTCACCGACTGTGACGTCGGTCACGAGGGCGTCGAGCAGGCCGTAATCGAATCGGAGCGCGATAGTCCCCGCGAACTGGCCATCGTGGTACACTGGGGTCGCGACGTATCCTCTCTTCTCTCCGTCGCGCATTCGAACCGGGCCGACGTGGACCGCACTCGAATCGAGTGACTTCGTCGCATTGAACCACTCAGCGTTCGCGTACGTCACACCAGTCGTCGATTCGGCACTGACGTCGTCGCCGGTGCGGGTCGCTTCGACGACACCCTCACCGGTTTCGTCGGTGAGGATTATCTTGTCGAACACGGGGTGTTTCTCACCGTTGACGTCGACTGTTCGAGACTGGAGATACGTCCGGAAGGAGTCGGAGATACCGCGCTCTGCGTCCTCGACTGCCGTCGTCTGGAGTTCGTAGTAGTAGACGCTCGGTGCGAGCACCCAGTCGAAGTCCTCGTAGTACGTGTAGGCGATGAACTTCTCTTCGACCGGGTTCCCGTCCTGCGTGGTGTCTTCCCAATCGTACTCGGCGATACCCCACGTGTCGCCACGTCTGATTGCGGGCGTCTCGTCGATTTCCGAGTGGACGCCTTCGAACACCATCAGATTCGCGTCGTCTTCGAGGTCGAAGCCGTCTTCGATGCCGTGGTGGACGACGACCTTCGATTCCCCGTCGATAATGTACGCGTAGCCGCTGTTACCGATGTACCCGGGTTGGAACATGCTGTAGACGGTTCCACCGGGTCGCGTCATGTCACCACTCGTTCCAGCGAGCGTCTCTTCGACCTGTGTCTTCACTTGGCGCTGTTGTTCCGGCGTGAGTTCTTCCCAACTTTTCCCGTCGTACTCTTCTTCGAGAATCGCTCGCTTCGTGCTCTCGATGGTCCCGTGAAGCTGAAGCGCCATGTACCCGAGTTGCTTCTGGTTTTGCTCTTGGATGAGCTTCATCTCCCCAGCACTCGCCGCCTGATAGTTCTCGACAGGAGACGAGCGTGCTAATGAGCGAGCATCTACCTCGCGCGAGTCGAGGACGTTCTGTATCTGTTCTTGCCTCGCATCGACACTGTTGTTCAACTCACCCGTTATCTGTGCCTCCAGATGGGACGCACTCTGGTCTTGTGCAAACGACCCAACTTGGTTCATGTTGTATACCCCTGCAACCCCGATTATCGTCACTGGAATAAGCGAGAGTGCGAGACACAGCGCGATGAGTTTCGTTCGAATATTCATCGGTGGTTACACCAACCCACATCTCGAACGTTCCATGCTCAGCCCGCAATAATTGCGGTTTAGACTGTCCAACCCCATATGGCAGGACTCTAAAAATGTGCTATTAAACTGCTCGCCCTAATTCCACGTATTGATACCCACAATGTCACTCGGTAGCAACATCCACATATGAGGTCGAACATATTCGGTATTGGGCGAGTGTTTCAATTCAAATGGCTTTCATGTGTGGTGACACCAGACACCAAACTACTGGTGAGACCCTCACGCTCGACGGGGCGCGGACGGTCAACAACAGAATATGAACGGATAGACGAGCGCGACTCGGTCACCGTCTTCGAGGTGTGTGTCGAGGCCATCGAGCAGTTCGTTGAACCGACCGTTGACGAGAACTCTCGCGTACGCGCGGGTCTGTTCGCCCTCGGGGTTCTTTCGCCACGTTCCGGGAAGACTGTCGGCGGACACCCATCCGGGAGTCGTCGCCTCCGATTCTCGCTGTGCCATCACGAGGTCGCGCACGTCGTACTCGTCGAAGAACGCATCGAGAAATTGCCGAAGCGTCTCTCCGCGGAAGGTGAATTCGAGTTGGTGGGTCCCAATTTCTGACCGGACGTGACCGGTGCAGCCGACCTCGACAGTCGTCTGAGGGAGGCCTTGGCTCGACTCTCCAGTCGCGTCGGACACGTTCGTCGTCATACACGCGAGTACGACGCGCCAGCGGATGAGCACCCTCCCGAACACGTTCGAGGCGGTCGACGAGGACGTCGAGCGTATTCGAGAGCGTCCGTGGGAGTCGCCGCCAACTTCGAGCGTGTTCGAGAGCGTCCGTGAGAGTCAGTCAGGGAAGTGATACTGTTCTGATAACCCCCGCCTACTCACTCGAAGTAGGCCGGTAACTTAGCGAAGGAAGCTGGTAACGCTGCGAAGTAGGCTGCTAATTCCGTGCAACACAGCGGAATTCACCCGCGCAAAGACGTCAGACCACCTGAGACGAGAGCGTGGAAACGGCCCCATTTCAGGGTTTCATTAGGGTGTCAAAACACGCCGCGGGCTATCGAAATAGCTGCGGCGAGCAGCGACCGCTTGGGGAACTCACGCAGTGAGAAGGGCACCTCATAACTAATTCTTGTCAATTTAATTGTCATATTGCAATGAAAATTGTCCCAAAACAGCTATACGCAGCAGTCGTGCACAGTTCGGTGTTCCTCGGTGTTGCCACCATCGGAGAGATTTATGTCGCGTCGTCGCTCGCGGGAATCGAACCAAACGCGGCGCTCCTCGTTGGATTCCTCATCACCGTCGGCATCTACAATTTCGACAAGCTCGCCGACCTCGACGCCGACGAAGCGAACTACGCCGGTCGAACCGCCTTCGTCGCAGCGCACCCGAAACTGTACGCCGGGTTCTCGGCGCTCGCAATCATCGGCGCGCTCGGACTCTCTATCTCTCGCGGCGGCCTCTACGGACTCGGGTTGACGCTCTTTCCGGGGGTCGTCGCCGTCTTCTACAGTTTCCCCTTGCTTCCCATTCCGTCTGCGGACCGACTGAAAGATATCTTCCTCGTCAACACGGCGGTCGTCGCCCTCGCGTGGGCCGTTCTCGTCGCGTTCGTCCCGCTCGCGGTCGTCGCAGGCCAATCACAGTACGTCGCCGGGGCAGTCGTCGCCGCAGTGTGGTTCTTCATTCGCTCTGCGATTTCGGTCGAAGTCCACAACGTCAGGGACGTGGCAGGTGACAAAGAAAACGGCGTCGCGACCCTCCCGACTGTCGTCGGTGTTCGTCGGACGCAACTGATTCTCTACGCGATGGAACTCCTCTCGCTGGGACTGCTCGTCGGTGCGGCGTGGCTCGAATACGTCCCCATCTGGGCACCGATTGCGCTCCTCCCTGCAATCGTGTACTCCGTGTGGATTACGTACGCGCTCACCGGAACGAACCGGTCGGTAGAACGGCTGTGTACCCTCAGAGACGGTGAGGGGGTACTGATGGTCCTCGGTGTTGTCGTCGCACTGTCCGGCGTCGTCCCGGTTCCTGTATAAAGTTCCACATATACTTTTGTCGTTCGCAAAGAAATTCAGCATAGTGAACGCGAATCCCGAGGGAGGGCCACTGTGGGAGATAGTTCTCGTCGCCCAATCTGCTCCAGTGGTGGCTGCCGTCGTCGGGCTGATGATTCTCTCCGGCCTCATCAGCGTCGGCGTTACCGCGTACACGTGGCGTCATCGCAAGAAGCCGGGGGCAGTCGGGTTGGGTACGCTCGCCGCTGCGAGTGGGCTGTGGTCGGTCGGATACCTCATCGAACTCCTCATCTCGGACCTCCAACTCAAATTACTGGTCGCAAACGTCGAGTGGATTGGCGTGCTTGTCGCACCGGTCGCGTGGTTCGCATTTGCGTTCTCGTACACAGGCCGCGACCGGTACACTGCACCGGGGCCGCTCATGATTGTCTCGTTTCTCCCGATGGTCACACTCATCGCTGCCTGGACGAATCCCGCCCACCACATCATGTGGGCGACTTCGGAGGTCGTTCCGACCGCGACCGGGGCAATCACGCTCATGGACCACCAGTGGGGTCCGCTGTACTGGGTGATTCTGGCGTACAGCTACTTGCTGTGGCTCGCCGGTGCGCTCGCGCTCTTCCAGACGATGCTCGACCTGCCGACGATTTACCGACTGCAGGCGATTACGCTCATCGTCGGGACACTGATGCCGATTCTCGGGAGCCTCAGCACAGTGTTGCTCGAACTGTACGGGGTGGCACTCGACGTGACACCCGCGACGTTCACCTTCGCGGGACTCGCGTACGCCATCGCACTCAGTCAGTACGACTTACTCGGGTCGCGGCCGGTTCCGCGGTCGATTGCCTGCGAGCGAGTGGTCAAATCGATGGCCGACGCCGTGGTCGTCACCGACACCAAGTGGCGAATCATCGCACTCAATCAGACGGCAGCGGACATACTGGACCGAACCACTGCGGACCTCAAAGGCCGGCCCATTAGCAGTGTTATCTCTGGGACTGCCTCGAAAAAGTCGAACGGAAACGTCGCGGTCAAACTGGGAGAGAGCCAACGAGACTTCGAACTTCGGACGAGCACGTTCACCGATTTTCACGGGCGCCCAATCGGGAATGCACTCGTCTTCCGCGACGTGACCGACCGTCGCCGAAACGTCCAACAACTGGAGGTGATGAATCGCGTGCTTCGCCACAACCTTCGAACCGAGGCGAACATGCTCTTTGGGTACGCCGACCTCGTCGTCGAAGCGCTCGCAAACGACTCTCTGGACCGAGCGCAGCGCTACTCAGAGACCGTCCGCGACCATGCGTTTAGCCTCGTGACGATTAGCGAGAAGGCCAGGAAGATTGCCGCGCTCCACGGAAACACGACCGAGGACGACGAGACGGCGACACCAGTTCCCGTCGGCGTCCAACTGGAACAGGCAGCCAGCGCGGTCAAAGACGAACACCCAGGATGTGTCGTCCTCGTCGAGTCTGACCTCGACGACCAAATCGTCTGTTCGTCTACACTCGAACACGTCGTGCAGGAACTCATCGAAAACGGCGTCGTTCACAACTACTCCGACACGCCGACTGTCCAGGTCGAAGCGTTCGAGTCGGAGGAAACCGTGGAGATTCACATTACCGACGACGGACCGGGAATCAACCCGAACGAACTCGTCGCAATCCGCGCCCACGGAGAGACGCCGCTTCAACACGGGAGTGGACTCGGCCTCTGGCTCGTCACGTGGGGCGTCGACCAACTCGATGGTGAGGTGTCGTTCAAGCGCAACAACGGGAATGGGACCACCGTCTCGCTACAGGTTCCTGTCCAACGGGTCGCGGACGACTCGGAGACCACAGGAGCACAGAACGGCGAGGCAGAACACGGCCACGCCGAGGGAGGTTAGTTCGATGCGCCCTCGGTGTCGTCGCGGAGCTCAGTCCGGCGAATCTTCCCGGTCACCGTCTTCGGAAGCTCCTCACGGAACTCGATTTCGCGCGGATATTCGTGGGCAGCCAACTCGGATTTGACGTGGTTTTGAATCTCCGTCGTGAGCGATTCTGACGGACTCGCGTCATCGCTCGGAACCACGTATGCCTTGACGATGTTCCCGCGTTCGGGGTGCGGCTTTGGAACCACGGCCGCCTCGGCGACAGCGGGATGTTCACCAAGCGAACTCTCCACCTCGAAGGGACCGATGCGATAGCCCGACGAGAGAATCACGTCGTCGGCGCGGCCTTCGAACCAGAAGTACCCGTCTTCGTCTTTGTGCGCGAGGTCGCCAGAGCGGTACCAGCGGCCGTTGGGGCCGTCGACGAACGCCGCCTGCGTCTTCTCGGGTTTGTTCCAGTACTCGGCGAAGAAACACGGGTAGTCGCCTCGCTCGGCGATTTCGCCCGTCTCGCCCGGCGGGAGCACTTCCCCCGTCTCCGGGTCGATGATGTCGGCCTCGATACCCGGAAGCGGCTTGCCCATCGACCCCGGACGCACCTCCATCGTCGGGTAGTTGTTGATAATCATGTTCCCCGTCTCGGTCTGCCCGTAGGTGTCGAGGACGGTGACGCCGAGGGTCTCTTCGGCCCACTCGACCACACCGGCGCTGAGCGGTTCGCCGATAGAGAGTGCGTGTCGCAGGTCCAGTGAGGTGTCGTCGAGAACCGACTCGTTCTCTCGGAGCATCCGGTAGGCTGTCGGCACCGAAAACAGGACCGTGATGGGATACTCGTCGAGGAGTTCGGCCCACGTTTCGGGGTCGAACTCGCCCTCGTAGGTGAACAGCGACGCGCCCCAGAACCACGCGCCGAGGGTGTTGATTGCGCCGGTGAGCCATCCGAGGTCGCCCGTGGACCAGTAGACGTCGCCGGGTTGGAGGTCAACCGCGTAGCGCTGTGTTGCTGCCACGCCCGCGAGCCAGCGGTGTTTGTGGAGGACGCCCTTGGCAAGCCCCGTCGTCCCGGACGTGTAGTACAAGAGGGCGTCGTCCTCGCCGCCAGTTTGCGCCGTCTCGTACTCGGTGCTCGCGTCGTCGAGCGTCGGGGTGAAGATAACGTCGTCTGCGGGCGCACCACCGCCGCGGTCCACCGTGATGACGTGCTCGACGCTCGGCGCGTCTTCGAGCGCGTCGGCGATGGTGTCGCGGTTGTCGGTGGTCGTCACCACGACCGAGGCGTCGCAGTCCGAGAGTCGATAGGAGATTCCGTCGGGACCGAAGCGCTCGTTGATGCTGCCCCACACGGCACCGTGTTTGAGCGTCCCCACGAGCGCGACGTAGTGTTCGGGAATCCGCGGCATGTAGGAAAACACCCGGTCGCCCGGTTCGACGCCGAGTTCGGAGAGGACGTTCGCAAACTGGCTCGACCGGTCTGCGAGTTCCCAGAACGTCAGCGTGGTGAGTTCGCCGTCCGTCCCGACCTGATAGAGGGCCACCCGGTCCCGCGCGGTGGCGTGGCGGTCGGCAACCTCGTGTGCGATGTTCATCGACTCCGGCGCGTCCCACGATGCCTCGTCGTAGATGTCCTGCCACGAGAACTCAGTCCGTGCCGCCTCGTAGTCTGCTAAATTGTGTTCCACCATTGCACGTGTCACCACACTACAATATTTAATAATGATTATGGACAGAAACTTTCAACGAAGTGGGGAGTGGCTGGGCCGGTGAGAACAGTAGGAAGGACACCGACGGTCGCACAGACCTATCTCTCGCTAGTCCCGACGCGTATGAACTAACTTTGTTCCCCAAAACGCGGTCACAGATAGTATCAGTACCACGAACGTCTCGTTCTCGTATGTTCCCTGGGTCAGCAATTGATACGCGGTAATCGCTGCCAACAGTCCTGCTGCGGTTACGAACCCATTTCGAGCACCGAGGTAGTCTCTTTTTTCTCGACTGTTCATGTTCTGGCAGATTGTCAGAGGATGCTGTATAGCTTTGTTTGCTGAGACAGCCCCGAAGGGGCGTACCACTTTGTTCAGCAAGTGGAATTACGACTACTGTGGAGCCGGTGTGAGATAGTTGTCAATCAGTGCAGTGGCGAGAGTCTGTTGTCATCCAAATAGAAAATGATAACTTGCTAACTAGAATATCGGAAATGGAAATGCATCGGCGAGACTTCTTGTGTGGCATCGCTGCATCCTCCTCGATAGCTGTCGCGGGTTGTTCGGGGGTGATTGGCGAGCGCGAGATCGAGAAAACGACCCATCACCACGTGAAATCGAGCACTATCTGGAATGGGGTTCCATCTGACATCACGCAGACGGTGTTCATCCTGGACCTCGTCGAGAAGAACGAAACTGTAGAACTGCTGGTGTCTCCACGAGTAGACTTTGGGAGATACCATGTCTCGGGACCGAAGCAAACGACGGTCCATCTGGTTATCGACGATTTTGTCGACGAGTGGCAGCAGCAGTGGACGGAACAAAATGGGCTCGCAGGTACTCTTTCGTTCGAGTCACGGCCTGAGACGCCAGTTACGATTATTGCAAAGACAGAATTTGAGGAGGGCGGTTCGGTCGAAACCAGTCGCTACGAAGAGATTCAGTTCGCTTCGGATAGCAACTGAGGTGCTCTCAACTGGCTACTCTCGTAGCCTATTTCACGACCGGACACATACAATCGGAGTGTGGTTCCTGTCAAACAATTTTACAACCGAGTTGATAACTGGGCTAGAGACCTCTCCCGCGCTCGGTATGCTGCGCTCTTGGGAGCGTCGGCAGCCATCGGCGTTCTCGTAGTCGGTTTACTACTGAGCCGAGAGTTCTACCTCGTTCAGGCAGTCACGATGGGTGTCGTCATGTTCGCTTTAGAGTTCGCGTTTGGAAAATTCCAGACAGCAGAAGGCTAACATCCACTCCAAATGCGTGACCGACTCACCCCCTGTGTTCACCACGGCCTCAACAAACTCCCAGCGAATGAGGGGTTCAACAGGGTCACTACGTCCGTTGCGTCCAATTTGATTACCGAGGAGTCGCATCAGGAGTCGGTGTCTCTCAGCCTTTGCTCTCGTTTGGTTGCAGTTTCAGTCGCCACGCGTCGCAACTCTGCTTCCCCAATACATCTTTGCCCGCATCGGTCTAGACACTGAAACCGACAATAGCCACCAGTCTGACACTCTTGAATGGGGTACTTCTTCGGAAACTACACCCTCCCACAATCCAAGTTCTGATAATCGTAGCAGTATCTACCAATAGCAGATAGTCGTCTCAAGACACGAGAACAAATTCAAAACTCCCGCCTTAGTCACTCGAATCACCTCGCATCTCGGTTTTACAGATTCGGTGTCGACGGCGACCTCCATCAGCTAATTATTAAATACGAAAACCCAGCAATCCGTGTAGTATGCCTACCCAAGGTGAGTCTGACGGGACGGAGCCACCCACTCCGACCCTCGAATTCGGTACCCCCTCGACACCCAACGAGGAGGATGCCGTTCCAGCGCCAGTGCCGCCGGACGACCCGGCAGCGTGGTACGCGCCGAACGTCCGCGCACAGTACGAAGTCGCCCCCGACACGGTCGTCACGATTAGCGACGCCGACCACGGGTTCGACTACGACGTTCGGGAACCGTCACTCGGTGTTCGAGAAGCCCGGGCACTCGAAACAGTCCGCGACCACTTCTCGACGGTCACGCGCCGTCGGCCACTCACTCGTGAGGGTGCGGCCGAACGTGCCGCAGACGGACTCTCACCGAAGTACCGACGCGTCCTCGACCGGTTGCTCGACCTCTCGCCGCCCGCTCGCAGGCGCGTGGAGTATCACACTCTCGCCGACCTCCGGTTGCTCGGTAACGTGACACCCCTCGCGCTCGACGAGAAAATCGAAGTCGTCGACGCCGGTCGTGGTGACGGCACCGAACGACTCGTCGTCCACACCGAGAACTTCGCCCCGGCGACGACCGCGTTCGACTCCGACGTGGCGTTCGCGGACCGAATCGCCGCCGAGCGCGTGCGACACTACACGGTCCCGTTCGCCGGCTACGACGTGGACGTGGTCGTCTACCGCGACCGACTCCTCGGCGACGACCGCTTTGCGACCAAGTACGCAGTTCTCGAACCGGACCTCGTCCCCGGCGACACTGACCTCATCGACGCCTGTAAAGAGCGCATCTGGGAGGCCAACGTCGACGACGTGGTTGCCGACAGAATCGGGTTCGTCCGCGACCGAGCGCGCGAGTTCCTCTCGCGACAACTCACCGCCCGCAACACGAAGGCGTGGGTCGATGCGACCCGATTCCGTCTCAGGTCGGCGCTTTCGGAGTACGGACTCGCTCTGCCGCCGGTCGACCGCCGATTCGCGCAGGACCGCCTCGACGACCTCGTGTACTACGTCCTCCGGGACTACGTGGGCGAGGGAATCCTGACGATTCCAATCCGTGACCCGAACCTCGAAGACATCGAGGCCAACCGCGTCGGCGAGCGCGTGAAGGTCATCCCGCGGGCCGACGTGACCGGCCGCGGCGGCCTCCGCGTGCCGACGAATCTCGCGTTCGAAGACGAGACGGAGTTCACCAACGTGGTGACCCAACTCGCTGCCGCCGACGGCGTGGAGTTGAACGCCTCGAATCCGAGTGCGAAGGTCAACCTCCGCCCCGGCGAAGTCGACGGCTCGACGGCGACTGAGAGCGACGAGACGATTCGCTGTGCGGTCGCACTCCCTGTAATCTCCGAAGGCGGCCCGCACGTCTCGATTCGGAAGCAGTCGAAAGACGTGCTGACGCCCGTGGACCTCGTCGAAGGTGGGTCGCTGTCGACCGAACTCGTGACGCTGCTGTGGATCTGTTACGAGCACCACCGCGTCGTGCTGTTCTCGGGCGCGACAGGCGTTGGGAAGACGACACTCATGAACGCGCACATGCCGTTCATCCCCTACGACCACCGCCCAATCAGCATCGACGAGGGCTCCCGCGAAGTCCACCTTCCGCACGAGACGGGCATCTCGCTGACGACCCGCGACCACGAATCAGAGTTCAAGCGCGTCTCGATGGCCGACCTGATGACCGAGGCGAACTACCTGAACCCGGACGTCGAGGTTATCGCCGAAATCAACACCCCAGAGTCGTTCGCCACGTTCGCCGAGACGCTCAACACCGGCCACGGCGTCATCGGAACGACCCACGCTGCGGACGTCGAAACGCTCGTCAACCGCGTCATCGAACAGGGGCTTCCGCCGTACCTGCTCCGCGAACTCGACCTCGTGATCTTCCCGCACAAAGTCGACGGTGAGCGATACGTCTCCGAAGTCGTCGAACTCGTTCCCGAATCGGAGTTCGACGAGACGTGGGGGCGCCGCGGCGTCGTCGAGAAAGACGGTCGAAAACTCCACTGGAACACCGTCGCGCGTCGCCGTCCGGACGGGACGTTCAACCTCTCGTACGAACACCCGCAACTCGGCGACGACCACCGGCGCGTCGGCCTCCGTCTGTTCCATCGTATCGCGAACGCCACGGACAGAGAGGTCGAGGCGGTCGAACGCGAGTTCCACCGCAAACACCGCTACGTGGAATATCTCGTCCGCGAAGACGTGAGTAACGTCGACCAACTGTTCGGGTTCCTCTCGGACCTCCGAACCGACGAGGCGGCGACCGTAGAGCGCGTCCGTCGCCGGATGGCCGAACGCGATAGTGAAGAGGGCAGTCACGCCCGCAACGGTGAACCGTGACTGGGTTCGACACCCCTATCGACGACCGGCGTGTCTCGCGCATCCGGTCGCTCTCGGTGTTCGACAGGGCGCTCTACGCGCTCTTCGCCCGGCACGCCGACGCCGACAGACACGACCGAGACCGGCGTCGGTACCGCGGCACCGACCTCCGAATCAGCTTCGACCTCTATCTCGCCCGGAGCTACGGACTCGCGTGGGCGACGGGACTGTTCGTCGCACTGCCGACCCTGTTGGTCGTGATGGCGATTCCGGATGCAGCCGTCGATTCGGTGCTGAATCTGCTTCGTGCGGTCGTGCCCCCCTTCGACCGCGTCCCGGTTCCGGTCGTCCCGCGAACGCCAATCGCGGCAGTGGTCGCACTCGGGGTTGCGATACTTACTCGGCGCGTGGTCCTCACCGTCGCGGGACAGTACCTCAGCTGGCGGGCCACGGCACGCAGAGAGAATATCGAACGCACACTTCCCGGCGCAGTTCGCTACCTCCACGTCCTCGCGTCGGGAAGCGACGGCCCGCGGGAGATGCTCCGCCGTGTCGCCGAAACCGATGCGTACGGCGAGTCGGCCGTGGCGTTTCGGAGCGTCCTCAACACCGCTTCGCTGACCGGCAACGTGAACGAAGGGCTCAGACGTGTCGCCCGCGACACGCCCTCGGAGGGGATGCTCGCGCCGTTCCTCCTGAAGTTCCGCGAGCACGCCGGGCAGGGCGACGACGCCCTTCGGAACTACCTCCGCATGGAGAGCCGAATGCTCGGACACAGACAGGCCCGCGCTCGCGACCGCGCCGAGGGTTTTCTCGAACTGCTCGCTGAGCTGTTCATCGTCCTGCTCGTCCTCCCGTCGCTTCTCGTCATCGTCCTCACGGTGATGAGCGTCATCGCGCCCGGACTCTCCGCACCCGTCGTCACGCCGGTTGGAACGACGACGGTCCGCGGCGTGGTCGTCTACGCGAGCGCGTTCTTCATCGTCGGCGTCGGACTCGCGGCGAGTATCCTCATCGCCGGCCTGCGCCCGCCGGACCAGTCAGTCGAGTACGAGCGGCCGAGCGAAATCCTCGAACTCCTCGGAACGGCGACGATGAATCCTGCGAGCGCTGCGGTTGCCTTTGTCGCTCCGGCACTCGCCGTCAGCGCTGCTGCTGGACTCGTCGGTGTCGACGCATTCGGCGTGACTCTGGCAGGGTACGTTGCCTACGCGCTTCCCGTCGGTCTCGTCGGCGTCCGACGCGCCCGCATCGACGACGCGAAAGACCGCGAACTGAAAGACTTCGTCCACGCTGTCTCAGGACACGTGAGCCTCGGTCGACCGTTCGCTGCGGCCGTCGAACACGTCGGGCAGGACGTCGACCTCGGACCGCTCGACCCCGACGTGGCCGACCTCGCGCTCAACTTGCGACTGACCGCACCGAGTGCAGGGACGGACGTCGACCTCCGAACTGCCGCACTCGAACGCTTCGTCGACAGAGTCGGGACGCCGATGGCCGAACAGACGATTGGCCTCGTCGTCGGGGCGCTCGATGGCGGGAGTGACACGGGCACCGTCTTCGACACCCTACAAAGCGAAATCGGCCGCCTCTACCACGAAAAGCGGGCACTTCGGTCGAGCCTGCTCGTCTACGTCGCCGTCGGATGGACGACCGCACTCCTGGTCGTCGGCATCACCGTCGCCGTCAACGTCCACGTCTTCGACGGGTTCGCGCAACTGTCGACACTCTCGTCTTCGGGGTCGTTCGCCATCGACGCCGATGCCGTCGACCTGACTCGCGACCGCTATCGAATGTACGTCGTCACACAGGCGACAATGCTCGCGTCCGGGTGGTTCGCCGGTACTGCGAGTCGCGGCCGCTACGAAGCCCTCCTCCACTCTGCCATCCTCGTCACTGCCTGTTACGTCGTGTACGCGGGGGTCGGTCTGATATGACCGGCTCGACGAGTCGAAACCGAACGTCGAGTTCGAAGGGCGGTGACCGCGCCCAGTCGAACGTTGTCGGCGTCGCGCTCTTACTCGGCATCGGCGTCGTCGCCATCGGTCTCGTGACTGCGAGCGTCGGCGGCCTCGTCGACGCCCAGCGCACCTCGGCAGACGCCGGTGCCGCAGCGGACGGCTTCGAATCGCTCAGAGACGGGACGTTTGCAAGTGAAGACGGCGCGTACCCCATGCGCGTCACCGATGGTGACCTCGTCCGCGTGAATCGGACGGTCCGAATCGGCGCTGTAAACGGAGTGAACCGAACCTACGACGCCGACGGCTACGTCGTGACCATCGGGAGCCACCGAGTCGCGTTCGTGGGTGGTGCCGTCGTACGCGGGACGGGTGAAAACGCGCAACTCGTGACTCCTGCACCCCTCTCCAGCGCGGGCGACGCAGCGTTTCTCCCGCTCCCTGTACTGAACGCCTCGTCGAGTGATGGCGGCGGTCTCGACGCCGGAACCGAACTCCAGACGCAAACGACACGAACCGTCAATGAGCGTCCGGCCGACACGTACACGGTCGCCGTCGAAACCGCCGCACCCACTGCGTGGGAGCGAGCCTACGAACGACGCGGGTTCGACACGACACGGGCAGACTTCGACGGCGATGGCGTTCCGAGCGTCGTGGCGACGCTTCCCGAAGACCAGACTCTCACTGTCGTCCAGTACGACCTCACGGTGGAGGTGCGACGTGGCTGACCGTCGCCCCCGGCGGCAATCGTCGCCCTCACTTCGAACTGACCGGCGCGCAGTCGTTCCTGTCGTCAGCAAGGCGCTCGAAGCCGCAGTCGTCGTCCTGTTCGTAGGACTGCTGACGACTGTCCTCTTCGGCGGTGTCGTGCCCGACCACCGAGACGCAGTCGCCGACGAACTCGCCGACAGGACACTCTCGAACGCAGTCGAGCGAACCGAGACGGCCGCTCGCATCCCCGCCTCGGTGACTCGTGGCCACCGAACCGTCATCGTCGACCTTCCACGGTCGATTCGCGGCCATAGCTATCGGATTCGCTACGTGCAGAACGCCTCGGTCGACTCTGACTCGAACGCCACCACTCCGGCGCTCGTCCTCGACCACCCCAGAGACGCGTTCGACCGGCAGCTTCCGGTTTCGCTCCCGGATTCGGTCACCGTCTCGGGGACGTGGGACAGTGGCAGCGACGCTGCTGTCAGAGTGACCGTCGAAGACGACGGAACGACGCTCGAACTGCTGAATGGACCAGACACGAGCGGTGTGGAGGACGCCAATGAGTAGAGGGAACCTCCGCCACCTCCGCCTGAGTCAGCCCACTTCGTGCCGGGGACAGACGACGCTCGCTGGCCTCGCTATCGCGCTGGTTCTCTTGACCGCGGTGACGACCACGAGCGTCGTTCTGGCGGACCAAGCGCTCGTGGACGCGACCGGCGACCCGCCCGAACAGCGTCACGCAGAGAGTGCGGCCTCGGCGCTCGTCACCGAGTCGCCGCTGGCTATCTCAGACGGCACGGTCTCTGCGGAGCGAGTCAACCAAACGAACGCGTCGGAACTCGCGTCGGCGATTCCGGCACTTCGAGGGACCGACTTTCGCGTCGTCGTCGACGGCAACGTGGTCGCAACTCGCGGCGGCATCAACAACACAACAGGCACGACCGCCACCCGTGGCGTCGGACTCCTCAGCACGCGTTCCGACCAGATTACGTTCGCCATCGACAACGACAGTCGCGGAAGTCTCGACGGCCGGACCGACCAGCTTCGTATCGACGTCGACCCAGCGAACGGTACCACCGTGCGGGCCGTCACGGTCAACGACCGGGTCGTCCTTCACAGGCCGACCGGCGTCGAAGGAACCCACACAGTGAACGTTTCGACGTACGCCGACCCGACAGTCGGTGTCGAAGCGACCGGCCCAGCACCGGCCGGGCAGGTGACTGTCTCGGCGACCATCATCGAACGACGGCCGACTCGCGTGGAGGTGACAGTCGATGCGTGAGCGTGGCTTCAGTTCGCCGAGTGGTGAGGGCGAGAGTCGCGGCCAACTCTCGCTGACCGTCATCGAGGCAGCGGTTGCGACCTTGCTCGTGCTCACCGTCGCGGCTGGCTTCGCGCTGACGCCTGAATATCCGACTGCGACGCTGGACCACTCATCCACACCGCTCGACGAGCAAGCGCACGATGCTGCCGCACTCGTCGCTGCCGCTCCAGCAGACGGTCCCGGAACGCTCCTCGGGGTTGCGTGCGCGTCTGAAAGCGACTTCGACGCTCGCGCCGCACAGTTGCAAACGGTCGCCAAATCGGGTGTCTCACCGGGGGCATTCGTCGCTATTCAGACGGACGTCGGCGAGGCAGGAACGTCGCCACCGGCGGACGCGCGAGTCGGGTCCGCGTCGGTCGTCGTCCCGCGCTGTACGGCGACGCTGGAGGTGTGGTACCCGTGAGTCGCCGGTGGCGAGCGTATCTGAAGCGAGGCAGCGACACCACCGCCGCAGACCGCGGCCAACTCGTCTTGGTCTCCGGCGCTGTCGTCGCCGTCGCGCTCCTCGCACTCGTCTTCGCACACGCGCAACTCGCCTACGGCGGGTCGGCTGACGCACCAGAACTCTCAGACATCTCGGCGGCGACCCAAGACGCGGCTCACGCCGCGACTGCCCACGTCGCCGGGCGATACAGTTGGGGCGCGAGACAGGCAGCGGTCTCCGAGTTCAGGGACGAACTCGACCCCAACCTCGCGCGAATCGAACGCGCCCACACTGGGTCTGGCGGGGTGGCGATAACGACGAACGACTCTGCGGCGAGCGGGTGGGCGCTCAGAAACTGTCCGAGTGGTGTGTATCGGGATTTCGGTTCCTGTGTCGCCGACCGTGGCGTCGTCGTGCAGGAACGCGCCGGTGAGACGACGGTTGTCGCTGTGGCGGTCGACGTCGTGGTGTCGACGCCGCGCCACGAGACGGACGTGACGCTTGCGGTGACGGCGGTGTGAGAGTGAGGTGAGCTACGAAGCACAGTATCCGTTTGAGACCTTACAGCAACTCCCGACCATCACCTTTTCGGAAATTCATCAAAAATTATTAGTATAGAAAAAAGCAAATAAGTCTGCTATGAAATCGAGATCATATTTTATAATTGGGTCCCTCTCTGGGGTCCTCTCTCTTGCAGTTGCTGTGGCTCTATTTTTAAATAAGTCATTTTTCCGAGTGGCACCACTAGTCATCGGTGTTGTTAGTTTCGGAGTGAGTCTTACAAGCATCTGGAGAGGAATCAAAGAGACAAATAAGAGTGTCTCAACTGGTCAGAATATACCAAAACCAGACACTCAACACACAGACCAATCTACTGGTGTGGAATTAGTTTCGACAGGCAGGTCTGAGCAAACAGACACCGTGTTGGAAAACGAGGAGCCAAACCGAGAGATAGATGATGAAATCGTCCAAGTTACATCCGACCTCATCATTGAGAAAGCAGAACAGCACAAAGACCGGTTTACTCTTCGGTATAATGATGTGGACTCTGGTTCCAGCGGGGGTTCCTTCGAACTGATTGACCACCCGGAACCACTCACGCTGTACGATGAGATGCTACTCTACCTGTTAGTAGCTGCCCGTGCCTCAGTCGCGGGTATTCGTGAAAATCCGGTGGTCACCGGAGAAGAACTGAATTCTGCTGGCTACGAGTATCTCGAGATTGCGGCGTTTTTGAGTCGCTACGGACACTTCATCGAAGGAACAAAACATGACTGGAGTCCAGAGGCGTATCTGGCTCTACCGGATGCAGAACTTCAACTCAATTATCGCAAGGTGTCTGAAATCTCTGAGGAGATTGGGAAACTAGATCCGATATCTGCGTCCACCTTCAATATTGGATTTGCGTCGAAAAACCTCACTGAATGTGAGAAGGCATGTCGAGACCTAGACGGTACACAGATGGCTCATGACCGGCTCACCTCCGAGCAGAAACTCGCAATCAGGCGTCTTCTCGAGGCTATGTGGGAAGTACAAAAGTATCCAACCGTTGTTGGTCGCGATAATACGTGGAATAGCTTCGTGAACTGCGTTGGTGCGACGATCGATTGGATTGAGAGCGGCAATTCGAGTAGCGCAATCAAGTGTCTCGATCGAGCAAAGAGCCAGCTAGAGACGATAGCAAAACGAGGCAAAAATTCTCGTGCTTCGATAAATACGGGACAGAGTAACTAGGTCAAAGAGGGGGTCAAACTTCACGCTCACAAAGGGCGTGACTGCGCGCGCAGCACGATAGAGAAGCTTGGAGTGGTGAGTGGGTCATGCCGATAGAATTTGAGACGGGCAAACGGTGTACCCAAGATGACCGACCAATCACCGGACCAAGGATTGATTTTGGTTGCTCGAAATGTCCTATCGAGTTTACAAGCCAATGATTAGTTCGTTCGCCAACCTGTTGGAGACAATCGCTTCTCAGGTTCCGGTCTCGTTACTCAATCTCGTGTTGATTACCCTCACGCTGGTAGTTACATACTACGCCTTCAGGACACAGAAGCTATCTACAGCGTTACTCGATGCGAGACAAACGGACTATTCAACCGACTTTTTACTCCAGAATACATCACACACGTCACATGTCGTCCTTCGGGTGAAAATGCGGGTTTGGCTACCTGGCGAGGATGAACCACGAGATATGGCTGAATTTTCACTAGATGAAACGGGTTCATCTGTAGATTATCTCTATCCTGCACGTCCAGGTACAGCACGTCTCCCGAACATTGCATACCGTACAGAACTCGGTCCGCTTGACTTCACCCGCTTCCGAACAGTGCCACCGAACGTCAGATTGTGGCCATCTACGACGTTGCAAACTGTCGAGACAAGCGGTGATGGCGTCACTGACGTACACGTAGGGGAATCCTGTGACCCTTCGACGATGGAGATGAACGATCTAGAAACACTCCAAACGACCTATCAGCAACTTCTCTCAGAGGTCGATGCGCAAGAGCGGCCCATGCCACCGTATATTATTCCATCAGATGCTGAAAAAATCCGCTTGGAGATACAGCAAACGGGAGAAGTGTACGAATTAGTTCCAGATAATGACTCGTGGATTGTCACTTCGAAGAGAGAGCACACGGTCACGATGGATGGCAATGAATACAGGCTCGGTAACGAACGGCTCTCTCTTCGCAATATCTACTATCGGTTTAAATTTGGAATGCTGCGGATGAGACGAAAAACGCGACTCTCCGGCCAGAGCTACGGCGACGAGAGTTGAATCGTGAGGTAGATAGCGCTACCGTCGATGCCGAGCTGCCAACTTTTGTAGGGCTCACTGGGAGCGAACGAAACGAACCTGAGGGCACAGACTCAGTAACCCGTGGATGAAGCTGTTTGTGGTCGAACTGACCGTGGTGGCTATTGCAGCGCACAATCCTCGGCGGTCTCCCGCTTCAGCACCTTAGTTCTGAAATGTGAACTCAGCGATGCAAAATCCTCACCAGCGTCTAAATGGTATCCGACCAACGGTACCGGGGCGAATATATCTGAGACGAGTTCGACATGGACGTGCCTCAGCTATATGGGTTCGATTATGACACAGATTTTCTTGCAGTTATTGGCCACGTGCTTCCCAAAAGGTTCGAGTTGAATTACGACGGGTGCGGATTTAAGCGCGGTACGCTTCGGCCCAGATATACGGTCAGTGAATCTGAGGGCTTACCAAACAAACGTATCCACCACAATCTCCTCGCATTCCACCAACAAGGTCGTTCACCACCGGAAGACATCGAAGCACAGGTCGAGATTGCAATCGATTAAGCGTGATTTTGACTCTGCTCGATAGACGAACGGCAGACATGACTAAACAGCACCACGACGTCAGGCTGCTCGGGCGATCCAAACGTCGAGTGTGGTGTTGTTACGGATAACCCGGATGTCACTGCGTGTGACGTTATACTCCTCCGAGAGGAACTGGTCGAGTGAGTCGAGTTGCTCGGCTGAGAGGCCGCTGCTGACCGACTCGTTTGTCGTTGCAGCCGCTGTGACTGACTCGTTGAGGACGGGGACTTCTGCGAACAGCGTCTGATTGTACTCGATAGTGGGGTGGTCGCCAGCGTCCTCGTCGGCAGGAGACACGACGAGCAACCCACCACGTTCGGGTGTCGGTGTCGGCTCCGGAGTTGCTGTTTCAGTGTGCGTTTCCGATTCGGTAGATGGAGTCGATGCAGTGTGTGTCGTCGATTCAGTCGGCGGTGCGTCTGTTTGCTGTGGCGTCTGTTCGGGTTGGTCTGGTGCGATACCAGCGCACCCAGCAGTCACCACGACCAATGCAACTGCAAGTACCAGCGGGCTGTGAATTCTTCAGACCATAATAAGGGCGGAGATCGGTCGCCAAAGGTGCTACTTCGACCGATTTCAGTTGTGGCGTAACCCATCGGATTCGCTCGGGTTGTGTCTGGGAGGAGACGCTTCGTCCTTTGCGACCGTCGGCGCTCTACCCGTATCGTCACGACCCCCCGATGAAAATTTTGTCCGGGAGGAACGGAAACTGGTAACCGCTGGTGTCGAGTATCGGTAACACCAACCATCTGACCAAAGGCACTCCCTCGTCAGCCACAACATTCATCGCATCATCCAGTCCAAAATGATCCTACAGTGACTAATTATCTCACCCGCCGCGGTCTTCTGTCAAAAGCCGCTATCGCATCCGGAATCGGTGGGTTTTCGGGCTGTCTCGGTTCGGTTGGCCGCACGACGTTCCTGTTCAGTACGTTTCCAGTTGGTGAGTCGCTGACTGAACTCACGGATTCATTTATCGAAGCGGACCCGACACAAATCGAGGCGCAGTTTGCAATCGACTATCCAGACGCGTATAAACGCGAACTCGTCGACACGCTCATCGAGGAGGGAACCGTCGATGTCGTCGAGTGGCAACTCGCCTACGACCGCTCGTTCGGGACGACGACGCGTCCGGAACCGCAGTTCATCGAACGAGATGGGACGTACTACTCGGTGACTGAGGCTGGACGGATCGAGAGAACGGTGACCCGATGGGTGTTTTATCTCGACCTCGTCGATGAAACGCCGACTTCGTCAGACACCGTCGTTACCGAACCCCCTTCTTCGCTCTCTGAGGCGGACCAACTACTCGTCGAGCGTGCCCTCGAACCGGTCTGGGGACACGGAGGTGCTGTCGACGTCGACGAGCGCCCACTCGGCGGCCGAGGCCCGACGTTTCACCACCAGATGGACCCCAACGCGAGCGAACTCGTTCCCTCGGCACCGTTCGACTACCTGAACCGGGGTGACGCCTATTTTGTCCCCCGCGCCGAACGTGGTCCCGTCAAACAAACCCGCTACACCTACGAGGTCGAACCAGTTGCGTCCTCGCAGGCGGAACTTGAATCGTACGTCGATTCGACGGTTGTGGATGCGACCTTCGGCACAAACAACAGCACAGACGGTGTGATTTCCATCCTCGAAACGGCGACTGACCTCGGCTCAGGGCGACAATACAAAGAGCGCGGTTCGATGTCTGACGACCTGACGGCGATTACCGACCGACTCGGGATGACCGACAATATTCCCACCGAGCAGTCGGGATACGTCTCACTGAACGGTGCAGTGATGTCGTTTTCCGGGACGTGGTACCGCGCCTCCCTTTCGAGACGGTGACTGTGGAAGGAGCCGACGTGACGCTTGCGGTGACGGTGGATGGTTACAAGCGGATGAACGGACGAGTTATAGACGGAGAAGACACATATAACATCAGTGGACAATTTGCGCAGATGGCTTTGGATGAAAACATCCAACTAGAGCGCTACGCTCAAAATCCACCCGAGTAGATGAAATAGCACGATTTTTGACAATCATTTATTGCTGTCCTTTTTAATACCATGAATGTATGTCAAAAAGATTATTTGGGTTTGTGAAAATATACAAACATGAGTGAGAACATCACTACTAATATTTTGTTATTGATAATAACCATATCTTTGTATGAAATTGGGAAAGGGGTTGGAACAACCGACCACAATGCACTCCTTCTTTGTGTAGCAGGTGCATTTTTAGTCACGATAATCTCTATTTTCACTGGTCTTCGAGAGAAGTACCTATAAAGAGCTATCAAATGATTAATTATTAATGGTGGATTTTTACATTGGGAGACATACAAATTTTGTATAGTATTGTAATCATAGCACATGAAAATATTGGAATTGGAGAATACTTTTCAAAATAGTAGAAGTTGATACAGCTATCTTCTCCATCCACCAATATTGGACGAATAAACATTAAATGAGTAATAAAATATGGATAAGTACTATTATGGGCAGTATATGGAAAATATTCATTCCATCAGCCATTATAGATCGGGTTATAGACAGTATGTTTTGGGAATTGCATTTTTGCACACATTATTTATAACAATATATTGTACTGTTATATTTCTACACTTGTGCAATACTGTCCTGCATCATATCGGTGGCCTGTACGCCACATGAAAACGCGACACCGTCGCCACACTCATCGAAGAGGGAACGGTTGATGTCGTCGGGTGGCAACTCGCCTACGACCGCTTGTTCGGAACGACGACGCGCCCGGGAACACAGTTTATCGAACGAGATGGGACGTACTATTCGGTGACTGTGGAGTGGTCGGACGTGAAGCTCGCAACACGGACAGCGTGAGACCACCGCGAGTATGACAGTTCACGTGTCGATTTGATACCGGCACCCACCGGGGGAGTCGAGTGGGCGGTCCCTTTCGCGGAGGGGTTGAGTACCAAACAGCCATAGTTCTCGCTGGTTTGGTTACGAACAAGTGATGACCGAGAGACTGCCCACTCCAAACCAGGTTCGAGGCTGATGGCCGGTTCCGATAGCATCCTCGATTCGGCCACCGTCCTGCTCGCCGGGACGAGCGAGTGGCTCGACCAGTTCGAAAGCAAACTCGAATCAGAGACGGACGCAACGGTAACGCACGCCCGTGATAAGAGTGAAGCACTCGAATACGTCCAGACCCAGCCGATAGACTGTCTCGTCAGTGGGTACGTGCTCGAAGAGACCACCGGAGTAGACCTACTCAAAGAGATTCGGACTCAGACGGCCGCACTCCCGGTGATTATCGGGACTGCGTCTGGAAGCGAGACGATTGCAAGCGAAGCGATTGGGGCAGGAGTCACCGATTACGTTCCCGTCTCTGAGTCGATGGACGCGGCGGCCGAAGCGTTGCTGACCCGCACAGAACGTGCAGTTCGGTCTGCACGACGCGCGTCGACGCAGCGTGACCGGGCGAGACAGTTCGATGCGATTTTCAACGATTCGCGGACGGCGACGTGGGTTCTCGACCCGGACGGCTCACTCGCTCGCGTGAATCAGACGGCACAGGAGATGGTCGATGAGGATATCCAGATGCTCGTCGGCGACCCCTTCTGGTCGCTTCCGTGGTGGACGCACGACGAGACGACGCGGGCCGAAGTCCGACAAATCACCGAGCGAGCGCTCGACGGGACGTTCGGAAATGTCGTCGTCCCACAACCGCCGCACCTCGACGACCCTCGCGTCTTCGACCTCTCGGTGCGCCCCGTCGAGAACGAACGGGGCGAACTCGTGTCGATTGTCGTCGAAGGCGTGGATATCACTGAGCGAGTCGAGTTAGAACGAGACCTGCGACAATCGGAGGAACTCCACCGGGTTACGCTGAACAACATGACCGATAC
Organism: Haloferax larsenii; assembly: GCF_024730625.1. Lineage (NCBI taxonomy): Archaea > Methanobacteriati > Methanobacteriota > Halobacteria > Halobacteriales > Haloferacaceae > Haloferax > Haloferax larsenii. Next base: position 1,467,797 of record NZ_CP078063.1, on the reverse strand, counting down.
GGTCCTGATTACGGACGAGGCAGGGGAGTACACCTACGTCTGTCCCAACGTGCACTTCATATTTGGATACACGGCCAGAGAGATTCGCGAACTGGGGACCATCGACGAACTACTCGGTGAAGACCTGTTCGACCGCGACGAACTTGCGGAGAAAGGCGTCCTCAAAAACATCGAGTGTACGGCAACCGACAAGGCGGGTCGCGAGCACACGCTGTTAGTCAACGTCCGCGAAGTGTCGATTCAAGACGGGACACTGCTCATTAGCTGTCGGGACATCACTAAACGAAAACGGCGCGAAGAGGCGCTCGCAACCCTTCACGAGACGACTCGCGACTTCCTGTATGCCGAGACACACCAAGAAATTGCACAGGAAATCGTCGACGACACGCCGAGTGTGTTGAATCTAGACGCGAGTGCGGTCTATCTCTTCGACGCAGAAACGAACGCACTTCGGCCTGTCGCGAACTCGCGGGCGATGAGAGAATTGAACGGGCCACTTCCAACGGTCCGCGCCGACGGTGAGAGCCTCCCGAGCTACAGCTTCGTCGAGGGAACAGAACTGCTGTACGACGACATCCACGAAGCGGACCGTCTCGCAAACGAGGCGACAGATATTCGCAGTGCGATTTACATTCCCCTCGGAAACCACGGCGTGTTCGTCGCCGGGGCAGAACAAGTGGGTGCATTCGAAGCAGTCACTCGGGAACTAGCGGACCTATTGGCAGCAACGGCCGAGGCAGCCCTCGACCGAGTCACCCGCGAATCGAGACTCCGTGAGCAAGACCGGACGTTACAGCGACAGAACAAGCAACTCTCGGAGTTGAATCGAATCAACGAGACGATTCGAGAGATAGACCAGGCACTCGTGCAGGCCGAAACGCGAGACGAAATCTACCACACCGTCTGTGAGTTGTTGACCGCGGACGACAGGTTTCGGTTCGCGTGGGTTGGAACGGTCGATTCGACGACAAACACGGTGGAGCCGCAGGCCTGGGCAGGCAGCGAGAGAGGGTATCTGGACAGTCAGACGTTCACCGTGACCGAATCAGCGACGGAACCTGCCAGCAAGACAGCAGCGAGTCGAGAGATAACGATGGTGAGCAACGTCGCATCCGGCCTCCGAGACGAACCGTGGCGCAAGGACGCTCTCGCTCGGGATTACCTCTCTGTACTCAGTATCCCACTCGTCTACAATGACCTCACTCACGGGGTGTTGACGGTGTACGCACCGACCCAGAAGGCATTCGATGACACTGGCAAGTCGGTCCTCGCCGAACTCGGAGAGACGATTGCATCTGCACTCAGCGCAATCGAGCGAAAGAACGCACTCCTCACGACGTCGATGACGCGCGTCGAGTTCGCCATCACCGACCCAACGTTCGTCCTCACCCGCCTCGCACAGGAGGCAGCGTGTACGCTGTCGTACCAAGGCGGCGTCCAGCAATCGTCGGAGGGGAGCTACGTGTTCGTGACGGTTGCAGACGCCCCTCTCGACGAGGTGGCCGAAACGGCATCACAGTTGGTCGCAATCGACGACGTACAGCAAATCAGTGCAGACGGGACAGAGGGAGTCCTCCGTCTGCGCCTCACACAGCCGTTCTTCGCGCTCGAACTCGCAGACCACGGTGTCGTCTTCCAAGAGGCAACTGCCGACCCGACGACGACGGTTCTCGTCATCGACATCCCGACGAGTATCGACGTTCGAACGATTACACAACTCGTCGAAGAGACGTTCACATCCGTGGAACTGCGCGCGAAGCAGTCACTCGACCAGTCGATGGAACACGACCTCTACGCACGGTTTTTGGAAAAGCTGACCGACCGGCAGTTAGAGGTCATTCAGACAGCCTACTACAGCGGGTACTTCGAGTCGCCACGCGAAAATAGCGGTGAGGAAGTTGCGGACACACTCGGGATTTCGCCCCCGGCATTCTACAAACACGCCCGAACTGTCCAGCGAAAGCTGTTTACGACACTGTTCGAAGAGAGTACGCTCTCAGTGACGCCCCCCTGAGGGAGTTAGGCAACAAACCAGTCACACGCAGAGTGGTTTGTTATTCAACCAGCTGTTATTCCCTAATACACTTATTACGCTCTCCCAGAGTGCCCCAGTCGACCCGCGGCACTCGTGACTCAATCATGAACGATGTCGAACCTAAGACGGACGAAGAGAGCCCATATGAGTGCTTCGAGTGTGGGGCTATCGTCGTCACAGAAACCCATCCGATGACGTGTCCTGACTGTAATGCCTCGATGCGAAATCGGCGGACACCCATCGAGTAACGATGCCATCGAGCTCGAATGCGAGTCGTGAGGCCGCCGAACGACAGGACAAAGAATCACCGGTGTCGGAGTCGGCGCTCGAAACTGCTCGCCGACAGTTGCAGCACGCTGCTGCGTCTCTCGACATCGACCCCAATATCGTCGAACGGCTCAAGCACCCAAAGCGAGTGCAAGAGGTCGCAGTACCCATCAAGCGCGACGACGGGAGCGTCGACGTGTTCAGCGGGTATCGAGCGCAACACGATAGCGTCAGAGGCCCCTACAAAGGTGGCCTGCGGTACCATCCAGACGTGACGAGAGACGAGTGTGTGGGGCTGAGCATGTGGATGACGTGGAAGTGCGCAGTGATGGACCTCCCGTTCGGGGGTGCCAAAGGCGGCGTCGCCGTCAACCCAAAAGAGCTGTCGAAGGCCGAAAAAGAGCGACTCACTCGCCGGTTCACCGAAGAACTTCGTGAGATAATCGGTCCGAATCAAGACATCCCCGCTCCGGACATGGGAACCGACCCACAGACGATGGCGTGGATGATGGACGCGTACTCGATGCAAGAAGGTGAGACGACACCCGGCGTCGTCACCGGAAAACCGCCCGTCATCGGCGGGAGCGAGGGCCGCGAAGAAGCCCCTGGTCGAAGTGTCGCGCTCATCACGCGACTCGCCTGCGAGTACTACGACCGCGACCTCGACGAGACGACCGTCGCAGTCCAAGGCTACGGCAGCGTTGGGGCAAACGCAGCACGCCTCCTCGACGAGTGGGGCGCGACCATCGTCGCAGTCAGTGACGTGAACGGTGCTCTGTACGACCCGAATGGCATCGACACGACGTCGGTCCCGTCTCACGACGAGGAGCCAGAGGCCGTGACGAGAGACGCGGACACCGTCATCTCGAACGACGAGTTACTGACCCTCGATGTGGACGTGCTCATTCCCGCCGCACTCGGGAACGTCATCACACAGGACAACGCAGCAGACATCGAGGCGGACCTCGTCGTCGAAGGTGCCAACGGGCCGATAACCGCAGCGGCCGATTCCATCCTCGAAACGCGAGATGTCGCGGTCATCCCCGATATTCTCGCGAATGCCGGTGGTGTCACGGTCAGCTACTTCGAGTGGTTGCAGGACATCAACCGACGGGCGTGGTCCCTCGAACGCGTGTACGACGAACTCGAGACAGAGATGGAACGTGCGTGGCGTGCCGTTCAGACGGAGTTCGAACGCCACGACGTGACGTGGCGAGATGCAGCCTACATCGTGGCGCTGTCGCGCATCGCAGCGGCACACGAGACACGAGGGCTCTGGCCGTAGAGGCTGCACTCAGTGTACGGGCTGCGTGTATACCCAAAAAGAAATTCGCGTGTCACCGCACCGTCGGGGGCGACTCGAAGACTATCGCCGCCGTACGAGGAACAGCCCTAACACGAGGAGTGCAACCACCGCACCCGCGGCTTCGAATCCCGGGACCGACCCGAGAGTTGGCTTTTCGCTGACGGCGTAGATTCGGTTGTCAGTGAACGCCTCGGAGCCGCTTTCGTGCCATTCGGCGGTGTTCCCATCGACCGTATCGGCGTTCGAGTCGGTGATTTCACCGGGCATCGTCAGGTAGTAGTCGACGGCGAATCCGCCAGACAGCGCGCCGGAGTAGCCTTCACTCCCGTCCACTGCAGCGGCGCTCTCGTTGACGAACGTGGTGTCTTCGTACGTTATCTTTCCGTCCTTCGTCGTGACGTTGATGCTGCTGTTTCCGTCGGGGACGAAGTTCTCACGCGTCAGCGTCAGCGTGACTTGGTCGCCGTTGAACTCTTCTGTGTACTCGATGTCCTCCTGCTCGCTCTCGTTGAAATCGGAGAGAATCGAATCTTCGACGCTGTCGTATCCTTCCGTCTCGGCCGACTCTTCGAGGTAGCCGTAGGCCGTTCGGGACATGTTGATTTGGTACGTTAGCTCTCCGACCTCACCGCTTGCCTTGACTTCGGAGTGGACAGTGACCTGCGCACACCCGGCGAGGACCAAGAGGAGTGCGAGACCGGCGAAGGCCGCTGTCTTTCTGTGGGGACGTTCCATGACGAGAGATATTCGTCTGCACGATTATAAACAGTCATCTATTTGTTCGTTTTCGATGCAGAGGCGAGCCGAGTGATTCTCATTTCTGCCGGACTGTCGCGTACTCTTATATCTCTCGACGGGCACACACCCAGACGTAGCTATGAAGAAGGTCCTCGCGAGCATCGGAATCGGCAACGCCACCGTAGACACCGTCCTCCCCTCTGAGACGGTCCGACCAGGAGAGACAATCGACGCGGAAGTCCACATCACGGGCGGAAACGCCGAACAGGAAGTCGGCGCGATTCAGTTCGAAATCGAAACCCGATACCGGACCGAAGACGGGTATCAAGAGGCCGATATCGGACGGTTTAGCCTTGCAGACGGGCTGACTATCGAACCCGGTCAAGAAGAGCGACGGCCGGTCTCCATCGACATTCCGTACAGTACGCCGATTACCGTCGGCCAAATCGACGTCTGGATAGAGACGGAACTCGACATCGACCTCGCGGTCGACCCCGAAGACAAAGACTACCTCGACGTGCAGCCGACCCCGCGACTCCAAGCCGTCTTCGACGCGATGGACGACCTCGGATTCTCGCTGCACAGTGCAGAGTGCGAGGCCGACCCCTACGGCCGCTACACGTCCCAGCAGCGATTCGTCCAGGAGTTCGAATTCCGAGCCACGTCCGGTCCCTTCCGCGGCACACTCGACGAGATAGAACTCGTCGCCCAGCCGGGGCCGAACGAACTCACGCTCTTCCTCGAAGTCGACCGCCGCGGTGGACTCTTGAGCGAACTCACCGATATGGACGAACAGACGGTGCAGACGACGATTCGGTCGGACGACAAATCGACGGTGCGCGAGGAATTAGAACGCCTCATCGAGAAACACGCCTGACGACGCGCACCGCTCGAAAACCCCCGATTACAGGATTCAAGGAGAATGCCTGACCCTTCAGGGTCAGGATGAATCTATTTGAACCAACCGAACAGCGACCAGCCACCGTCGTCATCGTCGCGCTCGTCGTCGGCCGCTTCCAACTCGCGTCGCCGCGTGCGTTCTTCGGCCAGTTCGTCGCGTAACCGGTCGTTCTCCTCGACGAGTGACTCCACGCGCTCTTGTAACTCGTTCAGGCGGCGTTCGCGGTCGCCGGAGTGGTTGCCGGTGTTGTCGCCGGAGTGGTCAGCTGCGCGAGTGTCCGCGTGGTCATCCGAGTGCGCACCCGACGTGTCGTCTGCATCCGCGGCTGACGCTGTGCCAACGTCTCGGGTGGTATCGTGCTTGTCTGAGTGGTCGTGCTTGTCTGAGTGGTCGTGCTTGTCTGAGTGGTCGTGCTCGTCCGGGCGATTGCGGTCGCGACTCGTTTCCTCGGAGGGGTCCGACGCTCTCGGCTCGCCCTTCGACGCCGTCCGACGGACTGCACTGGAGAATCCCGACGGGTCGTAGAACTCGGTCGCCTCTTCGAGAGCGCGAGCAATCAGCTTCTCGCCGTAGGTCTCTCCGTCTGCGAAGTGGACCTCGTCCCACTTCCCGCGGTAGAGCCCGGATTCGCGAAACAACCGGTCCATCTGCTCGGGGTCGCCGCCCGTCCAGAACGCCAGTATCGAACACAGTGCGCTATCGGCGTCTTCGCGGCTGTCGTAGGCGTCGGCGTCGCCGGCCCACAGCCGTCTGAACTCCAAGCTGTTCGCCGTGTTCGACGCCCGCTTGACGACCATTTCGTCCGTGAGGTCGTTCCCCGGCGCGTCGAGAGCCGCCAGCGAGGTCGACTGTGTCGAGTCGACCTCAGCATCGACGGGCGATGGCACGTCTGGGGACTCACCCGACTCGACGTACGCCTGATAGATGGCTGTGAGTTCGGCTGTCCTGTCCGCGACACGGTCTGGCGTTTCGTCCACTCTGTCACCGGTGACTGTCAAGAAGCGAGCGCGCTCGTACAACTCCAACCCGCCGGTTCGGTCGCCACCCGGCGGGAGCGACCCGCGAACGATGACGTGATACCCGGTCCCCGCCGAGTCGACCTCGGTGTAGGAGTCCAACCGGTCGACGATGACCTGTGCCCAGTCTTCGGTCGCGCCCGTCTCGCGCTCGCGGCAGGCGTCGAGCGCGACGCCGACGTAGGGGTCCTCGTCTGTGAACACGAATCCCACACCGTCGGCCTCGCCGGCTGTCGCGTAGGCCAGTGCCTCGTCGAAGGTAGTCCACGTCGAGGCGTCCGTGGCCGACGCGTAACCGCCGTTCACGTCCAGCGGAACCTTCGTCTCGTTCCCACCGGTCGTCTGCGTGCGCCAGCCAACCCACTGCGGTCTATCGAGAAGCTCGTCCGGCAGGGCTGCCCGCGTTGGGAGTGGTGGCGTCATCGATACCGTTTGTCTGACGGCACCCAAGTAAGGTGTTTCGCGCCCAGCGGAGACACCCGTCTCAGGCGACTCTCGGCGTCACCTCCAAAATACCGCGCAGTTATCGGGCGTGTGTTTCGGCCGGTACCGACACGTTCGGGACCCGGACTGTGGCAATCGAACCGCAGGACTGGCGATTCTCGAACGTCACGCTCCCGTCGGCGATATCGACGCCCCACGTGACGAGCCACAGACCGAGTCCGCTGCCGTGTTCGAGCGGGGACTCTTCGCCCTGCGATAGGACGCGACGCTCGTAGTCACCGATTCCGTCGCCGTTGTCGACGATTCGTATCTCGACTGTGTCCTCGACCACGCGGGCAGACACCTCGACCCACGGCGCGTCGGCCGAGTTGTGTTCGACGCTGTTTTCGACGAGGTTCAACACGACCGGTTTGAGGACGGCCGAGACGGAGGCGTCCGTCGGCGCGTCGCCGACGACGACGCGGGCCTCGGGATACTCGGCAGCCACGTCGGTCACACAGGAGTCGAGCAGGGTGGCGACGTCACGCGGTTCGACCTCCGACCAGTCTCGCTCGAAGAGTTCGACGACCATCCGCCCCTTGTCGCCGACGTCGATGATTCGTTGCGTGCGCTCCTTGATGAGGCGGCTCTCGTGTGCTTCGTCGCCGTCTGCGAGCAGGTCTGCGTAGCCCGCGATGAGGTTCGCCTCGGTCCTGAGGTTGTGCCGGAGCACGCGGTTCAGTACTTTGAGGCGCTGGCGCTCGCGCAGGATGTCACTCACGTCGTGAAACGAGATGACGCGGCCGAGTGGCCGGTCGTGAACGTCGTCGATTGGAACGATAGAAACGTCGTAGCGGTCGACACCGCGGTCAGAGTCGATAGACAGTGGCGTGGACAGCGCGCCTTCGGCGGGGAAGGTGTCGTAGGAGGGAATGACACTGGTCGCCGGTGAGCCGAGTGCGTCCGACGGTGTAACGCCGAGTACCTCGGTCGCCGGTTCGTTCATGTCGACGACCGTGTCGTGGCGGTCGACGACCACCGCGCCGTCGTGCATCTTCGTGAACACGAGTCGGCGCGCCCGGTGTGTCGGCGAGGGGCTCGCACCGAAGAGTCGGAACCGCGTGACTGCGGCGAGGTACGCGACACCGGAAACCGAGAACGCGACGGGCGTCGGGTCGAGTCCAGAGGTGTCGTAGAAGCCGAGCAAGAAGAACACGTTGCTCATCCACGGCGCGAGCGTGCCGAGGAGGAGCGCGAAACTCTGGCCGCGGAACGGTCGTGCGTCACTCGACAGCAGACTGAGAATCGGGATGCCACCGAACAGTCCGAGAAGGTAGGTGTAGCCGGTGATGACCCAAAACCACGGGCCGACAGTTCGATGGATGCGGAGAGACCCGTTCTGGACGAGCAGGCGGGATTCGCGGTAGAATAGGTCGTGGTACTCGCCGGTCAGCGTGAGGACGATTGTGAGCGCCGGGACGAGCGAAACGAGAACGAGATATCTGCATTGGAGGTACTCGTCGCGGCCAGTGTACTGCAAGGCGAACGCGAGCCACGCCACGGGGATGACGACGACGCCGACCCACGAGACATCGACCCAGAGCATCTTGGCCTGGAGGGTCGTCGCCTGTACCTGGAGGACGAGACAGGTCGACCACCAACTCTGTCCGGCGAGCATGGCGACAAGCGGCAGCGAACCCGGCTCTGGACGAGCACGCCATGCGGTGAGCGTCGCCGCCACACCGATGACGATAGTGGCAAACAGCACCACAGTGAGCGGGGTAATCGGCACCATGTATGGGCGGTACATGGCCATCACACTATAATAAACACCAGCAGACACGCGAAAACTTGTTTAGTTGTTATCGTGTTTCGTGGTCGGTCAGAGTGCAAACGGGACGAGGGCGAGCGCGACGACGACGTACTCGGATTCGGCCGCGATTGTGAGGAGTTCCTCCTTGCTCGTTCGGCCGACGAGCGAGGTTACTGTCAGCGAAAACGCAAGTCCGAGGAGAAGCGCACCCACGAACATGGCGTCGAGCACCCCGGTGACAGCAGCGGCGACGAGGACCGACGCAGTGAGCGCGTCGACGCCGAGGAGGACGTGTCGCGTCCGATGCACACCGAGAACGACGGGGAGCGTCTCGACGCCAATCTCGCTGTCACCTGCGGCGTCGCGGACGTTCGGAATCTCGACGTTGACGAAGATACCGAGGAAGAAGTAGACGAACATGACGGCGGCAGCGGGCGTGAAGGGTGCGTCCGCGAACGCCAGTGGGAGGACAGTCAGTGTCAGCGCCCAGGCGAACGCGACGACGAACGAGTTGACGAGAAGCACGTCTTTCAGCCTGCGGAAGTGCGACGTGACCGATGGAAGCCACTCCGAGGCGTAGAGAATCCAGAACACGCCGGGGAGCAGCGTAATCGCCAGTGCGACCGGGCCGCCGAGGACGGCGAGTGCGATTGCGAGTCCGTACGACAGCGAAACCGCGTGTTGGAGCACGCGCTCGTAGCGTTTGATAAACGCCGTCCGTTCGGGATTCGTCGCCGCGTCGGTGTCGGCGTCGGCGATGCGGTCGCCCACGTAGACGGCGAACGTAACGAGTCCGACGACGGCAGGCGCGAGCGTGACTTCCAACGAGAGTGCGGCCGTCACGAGAAGCACCTGCACCATCGCGATAACGGCGAGATACGCCGAACTGTACCTGAAGGCCGTAATCACTCCCTCAGCAGGGTTCGTAAACCACTGCGTAGACTCTGTCTGAGAGGGTGCCGGGTTCGAGACGCCGCCTGCGACTTCTTTTGCATCTCCTGACATGTATTACCCGCGGCGAGGGACAGGGGTTCCGCCGTGACACCCGCCGATAGTGACACATCTAGTTTTATTACATTCAAACATTTCGACATAGGTTGATTATCCCTATTTACCACATTTATAAAGGGTATAAGTAAGGTCGAATCCTATCGGCGGAGAACACCTCGGCAAAGAGACTGCCAGTTCACGGTCGGCAGGCTCGACAAAAGAGCGGCACGACGCAGCATTGCCGAAACGATAGCGGTAACTCAGGAATGTTGAGAAGAGAGTGCAGATGACCGGGCACCCATCTGCACTCCACGGACACTGGGGGAACGAACCCCATATACGCAACCCAAGTGCAGGTAACTACCTGCGATAGCCCCAATGCTCTCCGGTGTTAAAACATTTTTCAATTGTCATTTGCCGGGTGACATCCCATATCACGGATTCGGACGTGCCGCTAGCACGTAAATATTGTGGCGGTATACACCAATGGCATATGGTGATGCGCCGGCAACAAAGGCGGCCGAGGCTGTCGGTCAGTACCGCGTCCCGCCGTGTGCGACGTCGTCTGCCTCGTCGCGCCCGGGCAGTTGCTCGTCGTCATCGGCGAGGGCCGATTCGAGACCCCACTCTTCGGCCCGGGCCTGTGCTTCTGCCCGCGCCTCCGACTGGATTTGCTCGATGGCCTCCTGGTCGGAGAGAAACGCTTCGAGCGCGCTCTGGTCGCGCCCCTCGTCGCGTCTCGATTCGGGGGCGGCATCGAGCGTCCGGTCCGACAACCGTTCGTCGCCAGCGAGGACGCGCGCAGGTTCGCCCGGCGACACCCGGAACGCCTCAGTTTCGTGCGCCTCTGCGAGGTCGTCGGCGTCGACGGCGTGGACCGCGACCCGATGGGGACCTGTAACTGCGAAGCCCTCCAGTCCGTCGCGACCACCCTCGTCTCGTTCGGTGTCGTACGCGAGGACGGGAATCCCGTCTTCGAACGTCACGATGCCGCGCGTCGACTCACCGAGCAGGAGTGCGTCCTGTGGTTCGAACACGACGTAGCCGGTCAGTCCCTCGTCGAGAAACTCGGCGAGCGCGTCGCCGGGGTCGTCGACGACGCGTGACCGGAGTAGTGCACCACGCGGAATTCTCATACTCGCTCGGGGACGACGGCGCTTCGGAATCGCTCGGCGACGTCGTGTTCGTCGCCATCGCGAACGTCGAGCCGTGCCGCCGCCTCTCTGAATGCGTCCGCCGCCGGGTCGTCGGGGGCGTGCGCCAAGAGCGGTTCACCCGACCGCCGCGCGGCGCGGACGGCGTCACTCTCCGGGACTGACGCGAGTGTCTGCCCGCCGAAGTACCGTCCCGCCTGGTCGGCGATTTGGTCTACGTCCTCGTCGTCGCGGACGCGGTTGAACACGACACCCGCCGTCTCGGTGCCGTAGGAGTGGGCGTACTCCTGGACCTTCAGCCCGTCAGAGAGTGACGGCACCGTCGGTTGGAGGACGACGACGATTCGGTCCGCGAGAACGATGGGAAGCACGGCACTCTTCGAGCCGAGTGCGGCGGGTGAGTCGAGAAGGAGCACGTCGGTGCCGGCGGCGAGTTCGGCGACCACGTCGCGCAATCGCTTCGGGTCGGCCGCTTCGAACGCCGTGAGGCTGGTTCCACAGGGGACGACCGACATGCCGAACCGGTCGTAGACGGCGTCTTCGACCGCCGCGTCTCGGTCGGCGATGAGCAGGTCGTGTAAGGTGACGTCGGCATCGTCCAACCCGGCGTGGAACAGCAGGTTCGCCATCCCCGTGTCGGCGTCGATGACCGTCACGTCGTACTCCTCTGCGAGTGCCATCCCGAGCGCGAGCGTACTCGTGGTCTTGCCCGTCCCGCCTTTCCCGCTGGCGACGGCGAACGCCTCTACCATGCTCTCTGGTGGCCGGTGTCGGGTGTTAAGTGTTCGGAAGGAACTGGCCGTCACTGCCGCCGCTGCCACTGCTGCCGTCACTGCCGCCGCTGCAGTCGAATCCGATGCAGACGGCGTTCAAATCGCCTCGGCGAGCGCGTCGAGGAGCCTGTCGTTTTCGCGCGGTCGGCGAACGGTGATTCGAACGTGTGAGTCCAGCGACCGATAGTATCTGGCGTCGCGAACCGCGAGTTCACGCTTCCGCGTCTCGTGAAGGACGCGGTCGACGTCCGGTGCTTCGAACAAGACGAAGGCGCTGTCGGACGGAGACGGGTCGTAGCCGAGACGACGAAGTTCGGAGACGATTCGGGGTCGCTCGGTCTCGACTCGCGTGCGAGTCGCTTCGAGGAACTCAGTTTGGCGCAGGCAGAACGTTGCGACGTCGACTGCGGGCTTCGACAGCACCCACGTACAGCGCGCGCGGTCAAGTTTGTCCCGGAGGTCGCCCGTGGCCGCAGCTAACCCCGCTCTGAGAGAGGGGACACCGAAGACGTTCGTCACCGAATGGAGTGCGATGACACCGTCCAGACCGGCCGTACTCGGCAGTCGGGTGAACCCGAGTTGCGATTCGTCGACGAGGAGTGGGGTGCCTGCACAGCGACACATGTCGACGAACGCCCGAAGTTCGTCCGCCGAGTACGCCGCCCCCAGTGGGTCACTCGGATAGCTCAGCACGACGGCGGCGTGTTCTTCGGGGTCGACGGTGAGCACGTCCTCGTACGGGACGTGATACGGCTCACCGCCCTGCAACCTGACCTCGCGGGCGTATTCGCCGGAGCAGGGCTCCGGAATCACCACCGATTCACCGGGCGAGACAGTCACACCGATAGCGAGGCGCAGCGCCCCGATAACGCCCGGTGCCGGAACGACGTGTTCAGGGTCGCACCCGACGAAATCGGCGGCCGCGACGCGGGACGCGGCGTAGTCGTCCAACGCGTACCGCCGAGACGTAGAGAGGGCAGATTCGTAGACGCCAGCGAGTCCCGAGGGGCGTTCGGGATTCGCCCCGAGACTGAAATCAACGAGCGAGTAGTCGGCAGTTCCGCCGTGCGTCACTGGGTCGACGTCTGAAACGGAACTGGAGTCCATGACCACATGCTAGATATGAACCATATTCAAATCTTCCTCACAGACCGACTGGGTACCACCGACGATTCGATGGAAAAACAGAGGTTTTTCTGTCTAATCTGTTCTCTACTCGCACCTCCTGGCGGCCACCCACGCGAGAGCAGTCACGGGTACCACGTCGTCCCTCGTCAGTTAGTCGGCGTTCGACCCCGTCAGTTAGTCGACGGTCGAGACGGTCGCGTGTTCGTCTGCGACGACGCCGTACGCTGCCTCTGCGACCGACGTGGGAAGCTCTCTGTCGGCGTATCGCGAGTCGAGGCTGGCGAGAATCGCGTCGCGCACGCAGACGCGGGTGGCGTTTCCGACCTCGGTCGCACTCCCCGAAAACGATGCAGTCTCACCCGCAGGGTCGCAGGCGGCCACGACGGCGTCGGTCGTCGTTCCGGGCGACCCACATCGCGAAAGCAGTGTCGCCGCTTTCGCCTCGGCGGCCACCGCGACGAGATTCGGCAACGCACCGGGCGCGAGCGACCGCGTCGTTCCGACGACCACGTTCACGGTACCGAGTTGCGGCCCGTCGGAGTTCGACGAGTCGTCAGCGACACCACCGACTGACTCATTCTCGCACCCTCCGTCACGGAGGCCCTCGACCGGAAGTTCGGCGGGGTTCGAGACACCCGCGGTCGCGACGACCTCGACGGGCCCGAACCGTGCCCGGCGAGCATGCTCCTGGTCGACGCCGGTGAGCAGTGCCGGACCAACGTCAGCAAAGCCTGCCTCGGCGAGTCGCTCCTCGACGTACGTATCGAGGTCCGTCTCCGGCCAGCCCTCGGGAACCGAGATGTTGTACACGACGTTCCCGGTGGACTCGCCGCCGTCGTATCCAGTCGAGAGCCACCGTGTATCGGGCCGGAAGATTCGACAGACACCGTCGCGGCCCGTAACGTCAAACATCCGTGAGCACCCGAAGCAACTGGTCGTTTTCGTCCGGGCGCTTCACGGCCACGCGGACGTGCGAATCGAGCGTCGGAAACGTCGTCGCGTCGCGGATTGCGACGCCTCGCTCGCGCGCCGTTTCGACCACGGTGGCGACGTCGCGGTCACCAACGTCGAGCAGGAGAAACGGTGCATCCGACGGGGACACGTCGAAGTCGTCCGACAGGGACTCGCGGAGTCGTTCGCGCTCGGCCGCGACTCGCTCGCGGGTCCGAGAGACGAACGCCTCGTCGCGCATGCAGTGGGCACCCACTGCGGCAGCAGGGGTCGAAAGCGACCACGAGCGCCGGGCAACTGCGAGTCGCTCGCGGAGTCCCCCGACCGCGACGGCGAATCCGGCGCGGATACCCGGCAGCCCGAACATCTTGGTCAGCGAGCGCGCGACCACGGCGCCCGAAGCACCAGCGAGACTGGGCACGTCGGTGAAGTCGAGAAACGCCTCGTCGACGACGAGAACGGTGTCCGACTCGCGGCACCGGGCGGCAAACTCCCGAAGCGCGTCCGGGGATGCAACCTCTCCGGTCGGGTTGTTCGGCGTGCAGACGACGGCGACCTCGTGGGGTTCGGGGTCAGCGTCGAGAATCGCGTCGTGGGCGACCGGAACCGGTTCGGCACCCTGTAGCCGAATCTCTCGGTGGTACTCGCCGAAGCTCGGTTGCGGAACCAGTGCCGAGTCACCCGGACCGAGCGTGACCTCGAACGCGAGGCGGAGTGCTTCGAGACCGCCCGCGGTCGGAATCACGTCGGCGGGCGAACAGGCCGGCTCAGTCTGGTCGCGCGAGACGTACTCCGCGGCGGCGACCCGAAACTCCCGATACTCGTCGTCCGGGTAGCGTGTGGCGTCGTCGAAGGCGGCCGCGTACACGTCTCGAACACCGTCGGGACGCTCCGGGTTCGTGTTCGCGCTGAAGTCGAGGACGGACGTGTCCGTGGTTCCGCCGTGTGGCACGCGAGTCGCGCGAGAGACGGCGTCAGGGTCCATCGGCGACCTCAGGCATCGTCTTCGACCACGTCGGCGTCGACAGCCTCCGGGTCGAGACGCGAGAGTACGTCCAGCGTCGCCGCCTCGACGTCGTCGAGGACGCCCATCCGGTCGGCGAGCATGAGCGCGCCGCCCATACACGCGCCTTCCTTGGCCTCGCCAGCGGCGTATCGGTCGAGCGGGTGCGACTCGAACTCGGGGTCGGTGACGACGAGGTCGAGGTCGAACGCCTCGGCCGCGTCTTCGAGATGCGGCACGTCGGCGGCGAGATAGCTGGTCGTCGCAAGTGACAGGTCGCCGACTGCACCGGCGTGCCGGGCGAGCGCCGCGGCCGTGAGTAGTTGCGTGCCACCGCCGAGTGTCACCTCGATACCCGATTCGAGTGCGCCGACAGTCAGCCCGGCGACGACAGGGAGCACGGGGTCGCCGAGGTATCGAGCGGCGCGTTTGGGGGTGTGCGCCGCGTCGCCCGACGAGAGGCTGCTGGCGTCGAACGCGTCGGCGACGACCTCTTCTTTGAGGTCGGTGGGGTTCTCCGGGAGCGACGAGGAGACGCCGAAGTCTTCGCCGAGCGCGCGGAGGACGGCCATCGCCGTCGTCGTCCCGCCGGGGACGGTCTCGCCGATGACGAGTTCGTCTTCTGGAAGCGTGGTGGCGAGTTGGCGGGCGGCCTCGAACGCACCCGGCGCGGTCGGAACAGGTTGTTCTTCGCGGATGTCGCGGCCGGGCATCGCGCCCACGTCGATAGTCGGCGCGCCAGTCGGCTCCGAGAGTCCGCCGTCGACGACGAGCGCGTCGAATCCGGTGAGTTCTCGGACGGCGCGCGTGATGGCTGCGGGCGTCGGACACCCTGTCGGACTGACCGGCGTCACCGGCGAGCGGACGGTCTGGCCGAACTCGACGATTTCGGCGTCGGCGCTCGGCGTGTGACCGACGAGCGACGGGTCGGCACCGGCGGCGCTGATGCCGGGAATCTTCGCCGTCTGGGTCGTTCCGGCGACGAGGATTACTCGCATCGGTCCTCCGCGAGTGCGATGTCTGTCTGACGGTTCACGTTGAGTGCGAGTTTCGGGTCTGCAGTGAGGTACACGGTTGAATCGGAAGTAGCTGTGTTCGTCGAATCTGTACGTTCTTCTGAGTCTGTACGGTCTGCTGCCTCGGCACCGACGATTCCCAACCCAGTCGGACACACCTCGCGCCCGCGGTGTTCGAAGACGACTAAATCGTCGACACTGGCTCCGAGCGACCGCTTCAGCGACACCGGCACGCACGCGGTCCGGGTCGCGCCAGCGGCATCGTCGATGAGGTCGTTCACGTGACTCGGCTCCAAGAGCGGCAAGTCGGAAACGACGGTCAAAACCGGGCGACTGACTCGTTCGAGGGCGAATCCAAGGTCGGCGACGTAGCCCTCGCCGGGTGCGTCGATGACCGCGATATCTCTCATCTTCGCGTGAGCGCGCGTGTCGGGCGTGTGCGGTGAGACCACTGCGTGAATCTGGTCGATGCGTGATTGCCGAAGCGCGTCTACGACGCGGTCGAACATCGGTCGGCCACACACCTCGACGAGCGGCTTTTCGACCGACGCGTCGAGGCGAGTTCCGAGGCCACCGCACATCACAAGAGCGTCCACGTCACCACCCCCACGTGAATTGCAGTCGCCCGCGCGAGTTCGTTCGTCGCGCCGATGAGGTCGCCCGAGACGCCGCCAAGGTGGTTCCGTCCCCACGAGCGAACGACGAGGGCGACAAGAGGGCCGCAGACAAGTGCGGTAAATACAGCAGCCTCGCCCGTCAGCGGGGCGAGTGCGACCGCCGGGAGACACGCGACAGCGACGCGGAACAGCCCGAGTGGACCGTTTTCGCTGACCAGTGCCGAGCCCAGTCCCTCGTGGGCCGGGTCGCCGAGGCAGACGAGCGTCGCCATTCCAGCTTTCGCGCCGACCTCCGCAGCGACCGCGATTGCGACGCCCGCGGTGAGCGCCACACGTCCGGCAGCACCTGCAAGACCGAGCGCACCGAGTGCGAGAACGACCAGCGTCAGTCCGAGCGCGAGAAGGCCGCCAACGCCCGTTTGCGAGTCTTTCAGTACCGACATCCGGCGTTCGTCGTCCCCGTGGACGACAGCGGCGTCGCCCAAGTCGGCGAGGCCGTCGGCGTGAGTGACACCGGTCACGAGGTACAAGACGACCAGATACAGCGCGGCAGCGGTCGAGACCGGCAGTGGAGCGATAAGCGGCAGGGCTGCGAGTCCGCCGACGACGTAGCCGACCAGTGGAAACGCGACCGGCGAGCGTCTGAAGGCGTCCCACTCGGTCTCGCCACCGCCAACCGGGAGTCGTGTGAGGAACCCAAGCCCACCGCGAACTGCGCTCAGAACCATGCAAACACCTCCACGGGGATGGATACACTCCTCGTTGGCGACAGCCACGCGACCACGCCCGCGAGCGCGAACGCGCTCAGGCCTGCACGTGAGACGAGTCGAACTCCCCGTGCAGCCGTCTCCGAATCCGGGAAGTCGGGTCCACCGTCGAGGCAGTAGTGTCCGGGTTTCTCCAGTCGCGTCCCGAGAAGGACCGCGAGCGTCGCCATCGGCCATCCGGAGTTGGGTGAGGCCGGTCGTCGCGCCAGCGACCCCACGCGCCCGAGGACACTCGGAGACCCGCCGACGGCGGCGAGTAAGACAGCCGACACACGGGCGGGAAACCACATCGTCGCGTCGTCGAGTCGGGCCGGAACGCGACCGACCGGCTTGTGATGGTAGCCGAGCATCGAATCGAGCGTGTTTACGGCCTTCACCCACGCTGCCGCGCCGGTTGCGAGGGGAAGCGAGAACGGGACGACGAGCGCGAACGCGAGAAGCGGCGCGACCAGCCCGTCCGCGAGATTCTCGGCCGCGCTCTCGACGGCGGCGCTTCGAATTTCGCCTGCCGACAACGATGCCGGGTCGCGTCCGGCGAGTGCACGGAGTTCCGTTCGAGCCGCCTCGACGTCTGAGGCAGTCACCGAGACGACAGCCTCGGTCGCGTCGAGAAGCATTCGGAGACTCGTCGTCGAAAAGAGCACGAGCGCGGCGACGGTCGCACCGACCCACGGAGAGACGGACGAACCGGCCAACGTCGCAACTGCGACGACACCCGCAGCCAGCGCAGGTAGCGTAAACGCGGCACACGCACCCACAACCGTCGGAGACGACCACTCTCGGTCGAAGGGTGCGACCACACGTCCGAACAGGGCGACCGGGTGGACGCTGGCCGGCGGTTCGGCGAAAAGCCGGTCGAGCACTGCGGCGGCGACCACAGCGACCGCGGCGGTCACGGGCATGGACCGTCACCTCGTCGTATGCGGGTTGCGAACGCGTCCAGCGTCGTCTCACGGAGGTTCACGAACTGCCCGCCGAGGGCCTCGATACCGCCGTCTGTCGCTGGGTCGTCGCCGACGTGAGTCACGTCCGAGGGGTCGACACCCAGCCCGCGGGCCGAGGCTTCGAACGCCTGTTCGTGCGGTTTTCGCCACCCGCAGGCGACGCTCGTCGTGATATCGTCGAAGTCGCGTCGGCCGAGGTCCGACCGGATGAGCGTCCGCGAGACGAGTTCCGGGACCGAGCAGTTCGACAGCAAGCCGACCGGGCCACACTCGCGGGCCGCCTCGACCGCAGCGACCGCGCCGGGGCGCGTCGTCACTTCGGGGTCGAACGCGTTGACGACTGCCCGGCGGGCCGCGTTGTCGGGAGACGTAGCGCCGCGCGAGCGAAGCGCCGCAGCGACGTGCGCCGGAAGCGGGACTTCCGCGCCCTCGGGAGCGTCGATGTGGACCTCACGGTACGCGTCGTCCCAATCGTCCGGAACCGAGACGCCGAGTTCGGAGAGCGCGTCTGCGACGGCCGAACTGGGGCTGTCGGGATACGCGACGTCGACGAGCGTGCCGAAGAGGTCGAACGTGATGGCCACTAGAATTGCATTGGTGAAACTCTACTTGAAGATAGCGAAGCGGGTGGTTCCGCGCCGCTCACCGAGAAGAGAGAAGAGCGTCAGCGTTCGACAGAGAGCGTGTTCGACTCGATATCGCGGGGGAAGTACGTGAGCATCTCTGTCCCCGAGTTGGTGATGGCGACCGTGTCCGAGTGACGATAGCCGGTCGTCTCGGTGTAGAGTCCCGGTTCGATAGTGTAGACCTGTCCGGCGGCGATTTCGGCGTCCGACTCGGTGAAGTCGGTCTCGTCGTCGAGGCAGTGGTCGGCCCAGCCGCGGTCGATGTACGGCGGTTCGTGCGCGCCGAGGCCGATGTTGTGTCCGACGTGGTGTTGTGCGAGGTCGGTGACGCCCTGCTCTTCGAAGTACTCCCAGACGAGATGGTCGACGTAATCGACCGGAACGCCCGGCCCGAGCGCGTCGATGGCGATGTCTTGCGCCTCCAGCATGAGTTCGAAGTAGTGTTCGTCCTCGTCGGCGGGGTCGCCGAGGAACATCGTGCGCTCCAATTCGGAGTAGTAGCCGTCGACGATGGCCGTCGCGCCGGTGATGATTGCGTCGCCCTCCGAGAGGCGTTCGTTCGGCGTGTGCCCGTGCGGGAGCGCGGTTTCGGACCCGGAAATGTAACCGGCGTGGACTGGGCCACCACCACGGGTTCGTGGCACGTACCGACCGCCGAGGGTGTCGAGCATGGCTCGCGACGCTTCCATGGAGGCACGCTGTGAGACCGTCACCGGGTGCGCGCCAACCTCGGTGAAGTCAGCGAGGTATCGGTGTCCCAGATTGGCCCATCGGGCAGACTCACGAATACAGGCGATTTCGGCGTCGGTCTTCTCCCAACGCATTCGCGGCACCCACTGCTGTGTCGTCACCTCGACGAACTCCGAGAGAGCGGGACCCTGATAGCCCATCACACCGGGTGCGCCGTCGGCGTCGGCCGCGACGTGGTCTACACCGAGCGCGTCGAGTGCGTCGGCGAGTGCCTCCATCGGATTCCCACCGGGGTAATCGAAGTACGTGCGCACGCGGTCGATTTGTCGGACATCGCTCGCTCGTTCGAGTTCGAGTCGTGGTCCGACGAGTTCGACTCGGTCGTCGGTGACGACGAGCGCGACGGGACGTTCGGTCTGGATGTTGTGAAACCCGGACAGGTACTCGATACTCGTCGCGCTGAACCAGACGCCGGCGTTTGCGTCGGTGTCGGCGAGGTTGCCGCGAACGGCGTCGAGCCGAGTGGCGAATTCGCTCGACGGGAGACTTGGAGACATATTCGGAGAAAGTCGACACATGTTGATAAGCAGACTGATGAATCGTGATGGATTCGTGGTACGAGGGAGTCGACGACGGCTAATATATTGTTTCGCGTAGGCGCGTTTCTCGCGCGCGTCGCTCAGCAAAACAAATAGCGACCACGTGATTTCAATATATCGACAGTCGTCCCCACGACATGGGAGACAACATCTCGACGGTTCTCTTCGACCTCGACGACACGCTCTGTGAGTACCGTCGCTCGGAAGCAGACCGCCTCGCGAACGCGTTTACGATGGTCGGCGTCGAGCCGTTCTTCACACCTGCAGACGTAGAACGCCTCGTTCCCACTGTCAACGCGG
The DNA here is from genome assembly GCF_024730625.1 of Haloferax larsenii. Lineage (NCBI taxonomy): Archaea > Methanobacteriati > Methanobacteriota > Halobacteria > Halobacteriales > Haloferacaceae > Haloferax > Haloferax larsenii. Next base: position 1,447,740 of record NZ_CP078063.1, on the reverse strand, counting down.
AGAGTCTGCTCGACCTCCGGTTACAGGTCTTCGGCGTGCTCGCGAAGGAGAACGACCGCGAACCAGCCACCGCTCGGAGGCTCGCTCACGCGTACGAAGACCCGGACCACACGAACGTCGTCTTCTGTGCGGGAGCGTCAGATGCGCTCGACACCCTCTGTGACGACTACAAGCTCGGCCTCGTCACGAACGGTGGGAAAGCAGCTCAACAGGCCAAACTCGACACGCTCGGTATCGCTGATTCGTTCGACGCGGCTGTCTTTGCGACCCCCGAGTCGGCGGTGAAACCCGATACGGACCCGTTCGAACGCGCACTTCGTGAACTCGGTTCCGAACCAGACGAGTCAGTCCACGTCGGCGACTCGCTGGCGTCCGACGTTGCGGGCGCAAACGCGGCAGGTCTCACGTCTGTGTGGGTGTCGTGGGGGCAGATGCCGGAGAGCTGTACGGTGCCTGATTATACGGTGCGGGAGACGGGTGACGTTGGAAGCGAGTTGTGGCGGTCGTAACCTCCCTCCCCGATTTGAACTCACTCGCAACGCTTCGCGTTGCTCGCTGCCCAAATCGGGTCGAGACGGACGTTTCACTGCTCACGTTGTTCGCAGGAAAAGTCCGCTCTCCCCGATTTGAACGGGGGACAAGCCGATCTACAGTCGGCTGCTCTGCCAGGCTGAGCTAAGAGCGGTCACTGAATTCTACCCGGTGGGCAGTTTTAACCATTTTCATTCGCCGCGAACCAGACGTGTGACTCGCGTCCGACGGGAGCGAACATTGATAAGGAACCCAGATAATCTCGGAACAGATGACGAAAATCACGTTCCGCGCCGACGACGCTCTCGTCGGGCGATTGGAGGACCTCGACACCTCCAAGAGCGAGGTGATGCGCGAAGCCCTCCGCCAGTACCTCGACCAGATGGAACGTGACCAGACCGACGCAGACGAGTCCGACGGTCAGCCGACGGACTTCGACGACGTGCTGACTGCCCGCGTCGACGAACTCGTCGAACGCCGATTGGAAGAACGGCTTCCCGCGTATCTCGACGACGCCCTCCCCAACCACGAGCATGGCAATTCGTCTGAAGTTACTGTCAACATTAACGTCGACGGTGCAGACGGCGATTCGGACGTAAACACGGAGTACGAGCCCGAAACAACGGCGAATGCAGAACGTAAGACACCCGCTGGGCCGGGTGACGACACGCACCACGAGACGGCACGGGCAGGCAACGTCCCGGAAGCGACCGAACTAACGTGTGGACAGTGCGGCGAGTCCATCGAGGGAGACCACGTCTACTGTCCGAACTGCGGCGAGAAGGCGACCCAACGAGTATTCTGCGAGTGCAATGCTGAACTTCGGTCTGACTGGGCGTTCTGTCCAGACTGCGGCCGTCGGACGCCGGCAGCAAACGTTCTCGAAGGACCATAATCCCCGGTTAAATACAGTATATAACCCATTCAAGTACTGTCTTACAACCGCCGTTACATTTATATCCCGTCGCTTTGTGGTGACTATCGCGTAAGACGGTTGTCTTACACCCTCCCGATGGGCACCCCGAAACGGGCGCTGTCCGTCGGTTTTGGGACGTATGACACTCGCACTCACGTGCGGCGCGCCGTCTTACCGGGGGAATGTAAACATGGAGCGTGTGACACTACGAATTCCGAAGCAGCAGATCGAGGAGGTCGAGCGAATGGTCGAGACGGGAGAATTCCCGAACCGGTCTGAAGCCATTCGGTCCGCCGTCCGCGATATGCTCAACGAACAGACAGCCGATAACCGCCAGCGCGAATCTACCAGCAAGCGCAGCTGGGCAAAGGTGTAATCATGCAGGATATTGTTCGCGAGGCGATGGAGCGGGACGAAGCAGAACGCCAATCGAAGATGTCGTCTGACGACGACGACCAGTTTGGTGACCCGCGTATCGTCATCGTCGGTGCTGGTGGTGCCGGTAACAACACCATCAACCGGCTCTACAATATCGGCGTCGAAGGTGCTGACACGGTCGCTATCAACACCGACAAGCAGCACCTGAAGATGATCGAAGCGGACACGAAGATACTCGTCGGCAAGTCCCTGACGCAGGGACTCGGTGCCGGTGGCGACCCCTCGATGGGCGAGCGCGCTACGGAGATGGCGCAAGGCACCATCAAGGACGTCCTCGGCGACGCCGACCTCGTGTTCGTCACCGCCGGCATGGGTGGCGGAACCGGTACTGGTGCGGCACCGGTCGTCGCCAAGATTGCCAAAGAACAAGGAGCTATCGTGGTCGGCATGGTCTCGACGCCGTTCAACGTCGAGCGTGCCCGGACGGTCAAAGCAGAGGAAGGTCTGGAGAAGCTTCGCAACGAAGCCGACTCCATCATCGTCCTCGACAACAACCGTCTCCTCGATTACGTCCCGAACCTGCCCATCGGTAAGGCGTTCTCGGTCATGGACCAGATTATCGCCGAGACCGTCAAGGGCATCTCGGAGACCATCACCCAACCGTCGCTCATCAACCTCGACTACGCCGACATGTCTACTATCATGAATCAGGGCGGCGTCGCGGTGATGCTCGTCGGTGAGACACAGGACAAGAACAAGACCCAAGAAGTGGTCAACGACGCGATGAACCACCCGCTTTTGGACGTCGACTACCGGGGTGCATCCGGTGGCCTCGTCCACATCACGGGCGGCCCCGACCTCACACTGAAGGAGGCCGAGGGAATCGCGAGCAACATCACCGAACGACTCGAAGCGGCTGCGAACGTCATCTGGGGCGCTCGCATCCAAGACGAGTACAAGGGCAAGGTCCGCGTGATGGCTATCATGACCGGTGTCCAGTCGGCACAGGTCCTCGGTCCGACGACGCAAAAGCAGGCAGACAAGTCCCGCCAGAGCATCCAAGGTCAGGGACAGAGTCAGAGCCAGCAGCGTCAGGAATTCGATAGTTCGCAACGTGCCGAGACGGCGCAGAGCGGTACGTGGTCCGACGGCGGTCGCGACGAAGTCGAGAAGAACAACGGTCTCGACGTAATCCGGTAACGCCCTGTCGGCCCCGCTTTCGATACCGCCGCGTCCGTCCGACACGGCCGCGGATTACCTCTCTTTGTTCGATTTTCAAACGCTGAGCTGTGCGGCTTCGACGGAGCGTCTGTCAGAATAGTCGCCGCCGAGACGTACTGCGTGGCTCGGTCAGACTGCTTCTATCGACTCGATAAGACGGCACTTCCGGCACACGTCACCTGCCGTCTTCGACCCGCAGCGTTCGCAGTCGTTGAGGTTCACTTGCCCGTCACCGCGGTATTCGCGGGCGGTCAACTCGGCGAGTTCCTCGTAGCCCGCCATAATCGAGTGCCGAGTACCGGGGTGGTTCTCTTCGAGTTTCAAGAGCAGTTGTTGAATCTCACCGCGATACGCTTCCGAGGAGTGGGGACACTCCGTGATGTGCGCGGGGAGGTCCTTGAGGTGGGCGTAGAGGGCGACTTCCTTCTCGGGGATATCGCGCAGCGGCTTGGCTCGCGGGATGAAATCACCCTCGTCTCGACGCTTGTCGAACGCCCCGATACTGGCGTCGAAGTGCTTTGCGACCTGTCTGACGTCGCCTTCGAGGAAGTTCATCAGCGCCGTCTGAGCCTCGTCGTCGAGGTTGTGGCCGGTCAGCAGTTTGTCCGCGCCGTACTCGTCGGCGAAGGTTTCGAGCAGGTCGCGTCGGAAGACGCCGCAGTAGGCGCACGCGGCCATGTTCTCGGGGTCTTTCTCGACGACGTCGTCCATCCGAACGCCGAACTCGTCTTCGTACGACACCATCTCGTGGCGCATGTCGAGGTCGTCGGAGAGTTCGACGCAGGCGTCGACCGACTTGTCGCGGTAGCCTTCGATGCCCTCGTGGATGGTGAGCGCGATGAGTTCGATTCGCGGGTCGCGCCCGAACGTCTCGTCGAGGATGTGGGTGAGCACGACGCTGTCTTTGCCGCCCGAGAGGCCGATAACCCACGTTTGTGGGTTCTCGGGACTCGCGTCTCGGGGGAGCATATCGTCCTCGCGGATGCGGCGGCGGACTCGTTTCTCGACCGAGGCACAGAAGTGGTCCTCACAGAGATGTGCCCCGGAGTAAGCCGCGTGCATTACCGCGTCGCGGCCGCACTTGTCGCACTCCATTGCCGGTCGCTTGCTCGGCAGTAGGGATACGGGTTTCGCCTCGGAGTGGCTGGCAGTCTGTCGCCCCTGTGTGAGATGACAGCGTACCCGACGCGAAACCGGTTTCCCCCTCGAACTCCCACCGTCACGCGATGGACAGAGACGCTGCCCTCGACCGCGTCGAAGCAATCGTCGATGCGGTCGAATCCGAAACGCTCCCCGTCCCCGTTCGCGAGGTGTGGGTCTACGGCGACGTCGCGCTCGGTCTCGACCCGCTCGACCGACTCGACGTGTACGTGACGAAAGACATCCTGCTCCGCGGCGACGGCGATGCGGCCGCCGAATTCGAAGCCAGCCACGGCGTGAAGGGCGTCGGAAAGAGCGTCCGCGCCGAGTGGGCACGGGAGAATCCCGACCTGCTCCGGGCGAATTCGAACGGTTACGCCGCCCCCGAGAAGTGCCTCGCCGCGCACCTGCTTCCGGACGACGAACCAATCCACCTCGAAGTGTGTAACGCCTCCTTCGAAGACAACGTCACACAGCGACTGAAGGGCGCGATGGCCCGCGAGAAGTACGAACAGATTCTCGATCCACGCGGCGTCTGTCTCTACGCGGATGGCCAGCGCTCGCCGAACGCGATGGAGAAACTTCGCAACGGTGAGTTCGCGTTCCCGACGCTCACCGGGGCACTAGAGATGCTCGGCGTCGACGACGACGAAGCCGACGTGGCCGTCGAAGCGATGCGCGAGTACCGCGCCGAACAGACCGGCGCGACCGTCCGCGGCGACGTGGTCTGACGCCGAACGTGTCGTCGGTATTGTCTGTCGCGATAATTTTTATGTAGTTTTGAATGACACATGGTAGTATGAGTCCCCCAAGTGAGAGTTCAGAAAACGGATGTCCGAAATGCGGACACGCCGAGACGGTGATGGACGAGATTGCAACGTCGGGGACTGGCGTCTCGCAGATGTTCGACATCCAAAACCGCCAGTTCACCGTCGTCTCGTGTGCGAAGTGCGGGTACTCGGAGCTCTATCGAGGCAGTTCGAACGGGAACTTCGAAGACCGATTCTTGGAGTGACCGCGTTTTATCCAATCTGTTCACACGAACTCGTCACACACGGCCAGTCGTCACGTCGAACGGGACGACCTCTGCCCGGCGGTACTCCTCATCTCGAATCTGTCTGACGACGTCGCGGCCCATCTGCCGCCACTCGCGTCGGACTGCCTCGTAGGAGTCGTCGTCGCCGAGGCCGCGCCGAAGGTCCGCCTCGTGGCGGTCGAGTCCCTCGCCGGTCGCCTTCTTCGCCGCGCTCCGAACGTCGTACTCGTCGTACGGTGGCTCGACGACCTTCCGATGGTGGTAGCGTCGCGTGCCGACGACCGACAGTCCGGCGTCGGAAAACAGGTCAGACACGCGCTCGCCGAGCGCCACGTCCGTCTGGACACCGTCGAGAAAGGCGTCTCTGACGCGGCGTTCGAGTTGGACTTCGGCATCGACCGTGGAATCGACCCCGACGGCGGCGTTGTCGGGTTCGACCGTCGCCACGAGGTCAGACGAGACGCGAGCGAACTCCGACAGCGCGGCCGCCGGGTCGGGCAGGTTCACGAGGAGTGCCTGACAGACGACGAGGTCGAAACTGTCGTCGCCGAAGGGAAGTCGCGTGGCGTCACCCGCGACTGCCTCGATTCCCGGACGCTCGGAAGCGACCGAAAGCAGGTCGGTGTCGGCGTCGACGCCGACGACGCGCGCGTCGGACGACTCGGCGAGGACGCGCGTAAACTCGCCCGTCCCACAGCCAACGTCGAGGATGCGCTCGCGCCCGTCGAGGTCGAGGTCAGAGAGTGAGGCGCGCGAGTCGTCCCACATCCCCTGTCGCGTCCGCCGGAGATACGATTCCGAAAAGCGTCGCACACCCGGGTTCGGGCGTGGTGAGCCAAAAATGAGTCGGTGTCGACGACTTCGGCGCAGTCGTCTGTCGTCTGTCTTAGCGTCAGCAGCCAGTCGCTAGTCGTCAGCACCAGCGTCAGTCGTGCTTCCGAGCGCGGACGGCGGCGACGACCAGTGCGACGAGTGACGCGAGGATACCGAACCCAGCAGCGTCTGCTGACGTCGACGTTCCATCGGTTGGGGGACTGGTCGGGTTCTCGGTCGGCGTACTGCTCGTGGTCGGTTCGGGCGACGACTGTGTCGTCACAGTCGGTGTCGGGGTCGCCGAGGGCGACGCAGTTTCGAGAGGCACGGCGTCGAGATTCACCACGACGCCCGCGTGGTCGGACGGCCACCGCTCGCCCTCCGGCGTTTCGATTCGGAGGTCGTCGCCGGTGACGAACCGAGTGGGGTCCGTTCCGTCGAATCCCCGGACGAAGACGTGGTCGACCGTCCGCGAGAGGTCGCCGCTCGTCAGGTCGCTGCTTCGGCAGCACGTCGGACCAACGTCGCCGGTGACTGGTTCGAGCGAGGCCGCGAGCGTGTCGTAGGCTTCGTCGTCCGGTGTCGCATTGACGTCTCCCGCGACGACGACTCGGCCGTCGCGCTTGTCGGCCCACGCAGCGAGTTCGGTCGCCTGCGCGGTTCGAATCTCGCTACTCGCCCGTTCGAGGTGTGTCGAACCGACGGCGAACGTCGGACCACCCGAGACAGACACCCTCGCGGCGGCAACCCCACGGGAGATTTCGACCGTCTCACCCCCCTCACCGAGTGGCACGGCGAGGCGAGCGTCGAGCGTCACGTTCGGTATCTCGGTCGATTCGACACCCTCGCGGACGAGAATCGCGTCTCTGTCGCGGAGTGTGACAGTCGTCTCGTCGCCGTCGACGAGACCCGGAAGCGAGACGCTCGTCGTCTCGGAGACGGCCGCGACGCGGTAGTCCGCGTCGGTGTCGTCGAGTGCCTGCGTCAACTCGTCGAGGAAGTCGACCGAGTCGGTACCGTCGGCGGCGACCGACGCGGCCTCTTGCAGGGCGACGACGCCTGCGCCGGTTGCGGCGAGTTCGTCTGCGAGCACGGCCATCCGGCGGGGGACGTCACTCGCGTGGACTGATTCGTACAGGTCGCCGACGACGCGGCGGCGTTGGGTCGCGTCTTCCGCGAACAGGACTGGCGTGAGACTCACGCCGAGACCGAGGTTCAGCGTCGCGATTCGTGGGCCGCCCGATGGTTCTGCGCGGGCGACTCCGACAACAGACGCAGCAAACGGAACTGTCGCTGCAGAGTGGAGGACGGTCCGGCGAGTCAGGCCGGGAGTCGTATCCGACGGGGAGGGCATTCAGAAAGCGCTTGGAAAGCGCGCCGGATAATCGTTGCCCGACGGCTCAGGCAGTCGTTAGTTTTCGTCGGCGCGGAGTTCACGAACGCGGTCGATGTTCCACGCGAAACTCTTGCCGTCTTCCGTCGGCGTCTCCAAGACGAGCGGAACCTCGTTGTCGACGATGGCGTCGTGGTTGATGAACGCGCGCATGCCTTCCTCGCCGATGAGGCCCTCGCCGATGTGGGCGTGTTCGTCCTTGTTCGTCCCGCATTCGTGTTTCGAGTCGTTCAGGTGGACGCACTTGAGGTGCTCCAGACCGACTTCGGCGTCGAGTTCCTCGAACGTCTCGTCGACACCTTCGGGCGTCGAGAGGTCGTAGCCCGCGGCGAACGCGTGGGCGGTGTCGAGACAGATGTCGAGGTCCTGTTTGGACTCTTCGAGGACGTACCCGAGGTGGGCGAAGTCGCCACCGAGTTTGGTTCCGGACCCGGCGTCGGACTCGATGAGAATCGTCACACCGTCGGGAACGTCGATTTCGTCGAGGACGGAGACGGCGTTGTCGAGGCCGCCGTCCACGCCCGCGCCGGTGTGGGCACCGAGGTGGACGTTCACGTAGGGGATGTCGAGTTTGGCCGCCGCGTCGACTTCCTTCTGCATGGAGTCGAGGGACTTCTCGCGGAGGCCGTCTTTCGGCGTACAGAGGTTGACCAGGTAGGAGGTGTGGATGACCCACGGTCCTTTCAGAGAGTCGCCCGTTCCGGTTCGGAAGGCATCGGCTTCGTCGTCGCCGATGTTAGGGTCCTGCCAGACCTGTGGTGAGTGGGTGAATATCTGTCCACAGTTCCCGCCGACGTCGAGTTGGTTTTCGACCGCGTTGTCGACGCCACCGGCGATAGAGACGTGTGCTCCTACTCGCATGGCGAACTCCACGGGGTACCCGAACAAAGGGACTTCGGAGTTGGTCGGTTCGGCGTCCGGAATCGATATGGCGCTTACTCCCCACCTCCCAGTATGACCGGGCTTTCTGTCGGAGCGACTGCCGACGATATCACACAGACACTCGTCGAACCAGGCGGCGAGACCGTCTCGCGGAGTCTTTCAGACCTCGTCGCCGAGAAACCCGTCCTGTTGTGTTTCTACACTGCAGACTTCAGTCTGGACTGCACGAAAGAGTGGTGTGCAATCCGCGACTTCGACTGGTTCTCGACGGGAAGCGACGTTCACGTGGTCGGCGCGAGTAAATCGAGTGTCGGGATGCACCGCCGGTTCATGGACGAACACGACCTGAACTTCCCGCTGTACGCCGACACCGACCTCGAACTGGCGTCGGCGTTCGACGTGGTCTACCGAACCTTCGGCGTCTCCAAGCGCGCCCGACGCTCCTGTTTTCTCATCGACGAAGACCTCACAGTCCGCTACCGCTGGCTGGGCGAACACTGGCTCGACCCCACCCGAGACATCCCGCCGCTGACGGAAGTGTACGAAGGCGTCGTCGAGGCGCTCGAATTAGACTCCCAAGAGACGTTCGGGTTCTGAATCGCGGCGGTCGAGGCGGGCGTTTTCGACCGCTCCCGCGCTCAGTTGGAAACTCTCACGCCGACGTTCAGTTGCGGATTTTCACGCCGACTTCGACTTCGGATTCCGGCGAACCCAGTCGTCAGTGTCGTACTTCTCTTCGACTCGCCGTCTCGCTTTGTCGAGTTCGTCGTCCGTCCACGACCCCGCTTCGGCCTCGACGAAGTCGGCGAGTGTCGATTCCAACTCCTCGACGAACGCCTCGCGAGAGACGTCGGCGAGTTCGTCGATGCCGACGACGCGCTCGCGGAACTCCGCGGGCGTCACGTCGTGGCCCTCGTGGACGCCGAGATGTGTCTCGGCGTCGACCGAGTAGGTGAGAGAGCCGTGTTGGATAACCGCGTCGCGGCGGCGGTACTGGGCGTTCCCCGCGACTTTCCGTCCCTCAGCGACCATGTCGTGAGCCGGGTGGAGCGCTCGAAGGTAGCAGGCCGGATGCCAGATGACGGGCATGTCGTCCTCGACGAAATCCACGTCGACGCCGACCGACCGAATCGCGTCGAGAATCGGCTCGCACAGCAGGTGATAACAGTCCATGAGGTCGCCCGGTAACTCGGCTTTCGGCGCGACGATGGAGTAGGCGACGTCACCGTAGTTATCGTGGTAGATGCCGCCACCGCCGGTCGGACGGCGCGTCACGTCGATTCCCTCGCGTTCGCAGTAGTCCCAATCGACCGTCTCGGGGTCCTGTCCGTACCCGAGCGAGAGACAACTCGGCTTCCACGAGTACACGCGGACCGTCCGGGGGCCGCCCTCGGCGGCCGTCTCCGCCGCAACTTCGTCGAGAGCCATCTGCATCGCCCCGGAGTGGACGTCTTCACGAATCAATCGCCACTCTCGGTCTGCAATCGCATCCGGCGCGTCGTTCATAGTCGAACATGGAACATCTGGGGGAAAGCGATTTCGACCGTGGGCTACGAAGCCAGCATGACCGACCAGTACGACCGACCCAGTACCTCACCACCCCAGCCGAGCGATTCGATTAAACCACGCCGCCGTGACGTTCCCGTATGCACTTCCACCGCGTCGCTTTCGCCGCGAGAGACCCAATCTCCCTGTGTGAGTTCTACGCCGAGACGCTCGGGTTCGCAGCGGTTCCGGGCTCACAGCGTTCCGTGACCGCTGGCGAGACGACAGTCTGGTTCGAACTCGGCGACACGGACCCGGGACACTTCGCCTTCACCGCCGACGCCGACATCGACTCCGTGGTGGCGTGGCTCGACGACCACGATATCGACATCCTCGAAACCGACGAGGGAGCAAGCATCCGATTCGAGTTCATGGAGGCCGACTCGGTCTACTTCGAGGACCCCGAAGGCAACGTCGTAGAATACGTCTGCTACGACGGGCAGTCGTCCGGCGAGTTCGACCCGAAGACGGACCTCGTAGGCGTGACAGAAGTCGGGCTGGTCGCCCGCGATGTCGATGCGTTCGTCGCCGCGCTGACCGACGCCCTCGACGTGGACGTGTGGAGCGACTTCGGCGAGGGAAGTGTCGTCTTCGTCGGCGACCAGACCGCACGGTTCGTCGTCGCAGCCGAGGGTCGACCGTGGTACCCGACGGACACCCCGGCAACCGTCGTTCCCGTGTCCGTGCAGTGCGACGCGACTGGAACCTTCGAACCCGAAGGATTGCCGCACCGCGTCAACGTCGAACAGTAGCGTCTCTCTCGAACAGGACGTCTCTGGCTACTGTGTCGTGGATTCGTCTCGGTAGGCTTCGATACGCTCGACATCTTCTTTGAGGTACTCGGGTGCGTCGTCGTGGTCACGAATCTCCTCGGGCGAGAGCCAGTGAACCGCGTCAACCTCGTCGGGGGCGCGGGCGTGGGCTTCACCGCCCTCGTACTCGCAGAGCGTGACGACGTTGATGCACTGTGTGCCGACAGCTTCGAAGGTTCGGCTGTGCACGTATTCGACTGACCCGACCTCGACGCCGACCTCTTCGTCGATTTCGCGACGAGCGGTCGATTCGATTGGCGCGGAGTGACCCGGCGGCTGCTCGACTTTGCCACCCGGGAATGCCAGCATACCAGCAGCGTGTTCTTCTTCAGCCGCACGCTCGATGAGGAGATACGTCCCGTCTCGGACGACCGCTCCCTCGACGTTCACGACGTAGGCGTACTGGTTCATCGTGACCGATGGTGCGCTGCACCACTGATAGTGATTTTCATCCCGCCACTCCCGTCCGAAGTAGTGACAGCCGACGGTCTCCGAGAGCTGGTTCTCCAGCACTCTGAGCAGCGGTTGGACCGGCGTCCATCGGTTCTGTATCGTCGTATGGGATTTATCGGATGTCGATTTGCCGACTCGCGGGCCTTTTACCCCTTGGTCGCGGAACACCTCACATGGTACGGAACGTCGCCGGCGTGATGGCCGAACTCGAGTCTGAGGACTTCTATCTCCTCTCGGGCGTCGAGCAGGGCATGCGCTTCAGCGAGTGGGTCAACCGCGAGAAACTCCCGAAGAACTCCGGGTTGACGAAAGAGGAGGTCGACTACCGCATCGACCGCTGTATGACCCGCGAACTCATCGAGCGCAAGACCATCCAGTACGAGGGGTACAAACTCACGGTCGAAGGGTACGACGCGCTCGCGCTGCGAACCTTCTCACAGCGGGACACCATCCAAGGCGTCGGCGCACCTCTCGGCGTCGGGAAGGAAAGCGACGTGCTGGAGGTGCAGTCGTTCAAACCCCTCGCCCTGAAGTTCCACCGCGAGGGCTACACCAACTTCCGCGAGGTCCGCCGCGAACGGGATTACACCTCGGACAACCACCACGTCTCGTGGCTCTACACCGCGCGCAAGGCGGCCGAGCGGGAGTACGACGCGCTGGAGACGCTCTTCCCGCAGGTGTCGGTCCCGCGTCCGGTGGACCACAACCGCCACGCCATCGTGATGGCAAAGCTCGACGGCGTCGAACTCTCGAAGGCGAAGCTCGCGTCCGAACAGGTGACGGGCGTGCTGGAGTTGATTCTCGACGAGATGGCGTCGGCGTACGATGCCGGATACGTCCACGCCGACATGTCCGAGTACAACGTCGCCGTCGGCGAGCAGGGAATCACCATCTTCGATTGGCCGCAGGCAGTTCCCACCGACCACGACAACGCCCGCGAACTCCTCGCACGCGACGTGAAGAACATCGTCCGCTACTTCCGCCGGAAGTATCCCGGCGAGATGCCCGACGACGTCGACTTCGACTCGCTGACTGACGCCATCGCCCGCAACGACTTCGAGCGCCTCGACGCCTACCGCGACTGAATTTCCGCCGAGACGCTCTGTCCCGCTCGTTTCTGTGCTGTTCGTTCGGTGAGCGATAGCCGCTTCTCTCGCAAATAAATCAAATGCCGCGATAGAGAATCACCTAACGGGCATCTCACGTCGTCCAAGAACAATTACCGACGCGTCTCGGCGTCGGACTCACCGAGCGTCTCGTGAACCGCGAGAACGAACGCCGGAACGACGACCATGAAGAGGTGTTCCTCCAGCGGGATGCCGAGCAAGTCGATGCCAGTCCGTAGTTGGATGGCGAAGATGCCGACTTCGAGCGAGTACCAGTCCCAGACGTACGCGACGGGGTAGACGACAGCGATAGTTCGAGCGACGCGGACTGCTGCCTCGCGCCCGGCGCGGGCAAGAACAACGGCTGCGACGCTCCCGAAGAAAACCTCCGTCGCGAGATAGGTGTAGGGGCCGAGCACGCCAATATCGGGGAGTCGAACGCCAGAGAGCGGGCGAAACGCCACGGCGACGACAAGGAGTGCGAGAAAGACGTACGACCCGCGGACGAGCAGCATCGTCGCGAGTTTCGGCGTCGCACCGCGGGCGACGAGCACGACGAGGACGAAGGGAAGGGTCGCAACCGCCGCGAAGGGTGGAAACTGCCCGTTAATCGAGCCTGCGACGACGAAGAAGAGACCAGCGCCGATGAGCGCGTAGGCGAGTTGAAACGCGGAGTCGAGGCCGAGAACCACCGAGACAGTTCGCTTGTCGATAGACCGGTCGTACTCGTAGTCGTCCGCGTCGTCGATGATTTTGATGCCGGCGAGGACGAGAAGGAGGACACCTGCAAACGCGAGCGGGGCGGCGGCGAGAGTGGCGGTCTGGACGTAGTACCCGCCGAGGATACTGAGCGCGATGCCGAGTGGATAGCCGACCGTCGCCGTCACGGGATTCGTGTCCAGTTGCGGGGCGTGGAAGAAGCCGAGGAGCCACCCCGGAAGGGTGAGGAGGACGACGCCGACATCGACCACGCCGACGAGCGCCGCGGTCGAAAGCGCGAATCCGAGTGTCGCGCCGCCGAGGCCGAGATAACACCCGCGTCGAGTCATCGGGTGGTCGTCGTCCTCGCCGCGGTGGTAGAAGTCGATGTAGCCGTCTTTCACGTGCGCGGTGTACACGCCGAAGAACACCGCGGCGGCGTGGAGTACCCCCGGCAACAGCGAGAACTCGCCCGCGAGGATGGCACCGAACCACGACGCCACCAGTGGCGGAAGCATAAACACCGGGTGGACCTGCGATGCGAGCGCGCCGAGCGCCGCTTTCGCTCCTGTTCCGTGTCGTGAGATAGACATACCCTAGCATAGTTGTCAACTACCTAAAACACTACACAGAGCAGCGTACCAGACCACGATTGCAACTGAAACAGCGACGACTCAGGAGGCGTGCTCGAGTTCGACGTACTCGGCTTCGAAGTCCTCGACGAACGCGCCGAGTCCACCGATGCTGTACGTGCCGTCGTCCGTCTCGATGACGAGCGTGTTCTCGACCGGGAAGGAGTTGTTCGCAGGTTCGAGCAGCCCCTGACGGATATCGACGATTCGGCCGTGGAGTTCGGTCGGGCCGTCGGTGTGGACCATACGACCGTGGGCAGTCACTTCGAGGTCGATATCCTCGCGGGCACAGAGCGCGGCCTGGAGGACGGCGTGGCGGAAGTTGTGATAGGTCGTCGGGAGCGGGTCCGGTTCGGAGATGTACGCCTCGGCAGCCATCGGCCAGTAGTTCCCGAAGAACGACCCGACGATGACCGGGCCGAGATGCGGTTGTGCGAAGACGATAGCCTGCGAGTCGGTGTTCGACCGCGCGACCATCTCACCGGGGGCGACGAGACCGATTCGAGAGTCCACGGTGAGCATCGTCGGCATGGGTTCGTGCCAGACGCGGACGAGCGACGCGAGACCGGCGAGCGAGAGTTCGTCGTGGGGTTCGACGCCGCTGATGACGAGCGAGATGAGAACGCCGCGTTCGCGGGCGGCACGCAGTTCGTCTTCGACCTCGTCGATGACGTCGTACGGGAGTGAGAGCGTGATTTCCGATTCGGCGCGACCGACGAGTTCGGCGATGCGCTTGATGACAGTGACGCGCGACTTGATGACCTCGAATCGCTCTTCGTCGCGCGCGGTAGCCGTGTATCGTGCTTCGAGCGCGGGGCGCATCGACGCCACGTTTTCGGAGAGCGATTCGATGACTTCGGCCGGCGGGCGGGGACGAATCGTCGTCGGCACGACGTGGTCGTTGACCTCGACGAAGCCCCGCTCTTCGAGCTCCTTGCTCACGCTGTAGACGTAGCGCTTGGAGACACCCGCCGCGTCGGCGATTTGACTCGCCTTCGCCTCCCCGAGTTCGAGGAGGGTCAGGTACGTGTCGACGACCTTCTCGGAGAGGCCGAACTGCTCCAAGTGGTCGGCGAGTTCGCGGTCGTCCATGGTGGGAGTGTCATCGACCACGGTACTTAATCACTCGACTCCGACGCGTCGGCGACGGTTCTGCGACGATTCTGCGGCACTGTACCCTCCGCCCATCCGATGATAGCAGTGTGACGTGTCATACTGCGACGTTCACCGACGGGGCTGATAGCGTTTCGGGAATCTATGAAAGTTTGAATGAGCATTACACCAAAGTTATTACTCACCGGAAAGAGACGAGTTATCAATGCAACTCCGTGACGCACTCGCCGATTACAAACGCCATGCGGACCACCCGACGCGGTTCCCTGGCGAACGACGAACGACGAGCGGCCGCTTTTCTGGACTCGGGGACAGACTCGTCCACGTCGAGACCGACGGCTCGGTCCGCGATTTCGGATTCCCACTGACCGGACGCTGGGGCGTCGAGCGCTCCCGATTTGGCGTCCGGCCGCGAGACGAAGACGCCGAGGTCGAGTGGTTCGACGACGACGCGACCCAGTCGTACGCCGGTGACGGCGGACTGGTCATCACGGAACACGAGACGGCGCTCGGAGACGTAACGCAGTACGACCTGACCACGGACGACGCGCACGTCACGCAGTTCGAGACGGACGCGGACGTCGAACTCGTCGCCTTCGTCCACTTCCAACCGGACGGCCGCGACACGCTCGTCGGGCAACTCACCCACGGCGACGCGGTCGAAGTGTACCACACCGAAGAACACGATTTCGTCGCGTCGTCGCCCGCATTCGACACCGTCGAAGGCCGCGTCCCAGAGCAGTTCGACGAACTGCTCGCCGACACACACGTCGAACTCCCTCGACCGCGCTCCGACGACCGCTACGAAGAGGGCCAACTGAGCGGTGCCGTGGTCGCAACGGTCCCCTTCGAATCTGGGACGGCGACCGTCGGGTCACTCGTCACCGACGAGAGCGAGACGGACCGCGACGAGGCGCTCGAAATCGTCCGGTCGCTCGTCGAACTGGACCGCGACGAACTCGAAGCACGCGCCGGAGCTGGTATCGCCGGGACCGTCCCCGACCATGCCGATGCGAGCGCGATGCGCGACGACCTGCGCGTTCTCTCTCTTCTCTCCGGTCCGCTCGGGCTTCGTATCGCCGGGCCGGACTTCGACCCCTACTACGCCTACTCCGGCGGCTACGGCTACACGTGGTTCCGCGACGATGCGGAAATCTCTCGGTTCCTCTTCGAATCCGACGAGCGACTCGGCCTCGACCTCGACGACTGGCACGCCCGGAGCGCCCGCGCCTACTGCCGAACGCAACGCGACGACGGTTCGTGGCCGCACCGCGTCTGGCCCTTCGACGGGTCGCTCGCGCCGGGGTGGGCGAATGCGCGGCTCGAATCGGGGGACGACGCCGACTACCAGGCCGACCAGACGGGCAGCGTCATTGCCTTCCTCGCGACGTTCTACGACGACTGCGACGACGAAGCCCTGCGCGCCGACATCGAAACGACGCTCGAAGCCGCGCTCGACAGCCTCGACGAGACGCTCGGTGACGATGGGCTCCCAGTCGAGTGCCAGAACGCGTGGGAGAACATGACCGGCCGATTCAGCCACACGGCGGCGACGTTCCTCGAAGCCTACGCGGCGCTCGCCACTTCGGGCCTCGACGACGACCTCACCGACCGAGCCGCCACGCGCGCCCACGAGGTGTACGACGGCGTGGACCTGCTCTGGAGCGACGAGCGCGACTGCTACGGCCTCCGACTCGCGGACGGCGAACTCGACGACCGATACGACTCCGCCGCGCTCGCGCTCGTGTCTGCCCACCGCGCCTACGACCGACTCGAAGCCGTCGGCGACGAGCGCATCGACCACCTCGTCACCCACGTCGAGTCCGTCTTCGACGGCCTCTGGCACGACCCCGATGAGAGCGACGTGAAGGGACTGGTCCGCTTCGAGGGCGACGACTGGCGGATGCGCGAGCAGTCGTCCGAAAAGATTTGGACGGTCTCGACCGCGTGGGGCGCGAACGCCGCCGTCGAACTCGGCGCGCTGCTCGCTGCTCGCGGCGACGAGCGCGCGGGCGACTTCTTCGACGAGAGTCGGTCGCTCCTCTCGCTCGTCCTCCCTGGCGGCCCGCTCTGCACCGACGAAGGCTACCTCGCAGAGCAGTTCTTCGACGACGGCACGCCCGACAGTGCGACCCCGCTCGGCTGGCCGCACGCGCTTCGGCTCGCGACGCTGGCGACGTTAGAGGTCGAGGCGACGGACGCGACGCGCTAGTCGGCGTCGGTATCGAGAACAGAGAAAAGTCGTTTTTCGACGGAATCAGTTCAGTCAGCGTCCCCCGCGACCAGCCGTGCTTACTGAACGGGGGCGGCCGTCTGCTTCGACTCGCGGTAGAGCAGCGATTCGCCGGTCTGCTTGTCGAAGACGTGGAGGTCGGACTCGTCGAACGTGACGCGAATCGAGTCGCCGGCAGACGGCTCGACGCCGGAGTCGACGCGGGCGATGAAGTCGGGCGCGACGTCGAGGTGGAGGTAGTTGTCGGAGCCGATTGGTTCGACGACTTCGACGGTGGTTCGGATAGCCTTCGAGTCGTCGGTCGTGGTCGTGGTGGTGATGTCCTCGGGGCGAATCCCGACGCGAACAGCTGGTTCACTGATTTCGTCGCGGAGGTGGGCGGCGAAGTCGTCGGACAGTTCGTAGGAGAACGGGCCGTCGTCGGCGACGAGGACCGTCGAATCGCCCTCGCGGTCGAGCGTCACGTCGACGAAGTTCATCGAGGGCGAGCCGACGAATCCGCCGACGAACTCGTTTGCGGGGTTCTCGTAGACGTCCTTCGGGCGGCCGACTTGCTGGAGTTTGCCGTCTTTCAGGATGACGATACGGTCGCCCATCGTCATCGCCTCCTCCTGGTCGTGGGTGACGTACAGCGAGGTGATGCCGAACTCGTTTTGGAGACGCTGAATCTCGGTGCGCATCGTCGTCCGGAGTTTGGCGTCCAAATTGGAGAGCGGTTCGTCGAACAGGAACACGTCGGGTTCGCGCACGATGGCGCGGCCGAGCGCGACGCGCTGTTTCTGCCCGCCGGAGAGTTCGTCCGGCTTGTCGTCGAGCAGGTCTTCGATGCCCATCATGCTGGCCGTCTCGCGGACGCGCGCTTCGCGTTCGTCCTTCGAGAGGTCGGTGCTCATCCGCAGGCCGAACGCCATGTTCTGCATGACGGTCTTGTGCGGGTACAGCGCGTAGTTCTGGAACACCATCGCCACGTCGCGTGTGCGGGCGCTCTGTTCGGTCACGTCCTCGTCGCCGATGCGAATCGTCCCGTCGGACGGCGATTCGAGACCGGCGACCATGCGAAGCGTCGTCGACTTCCCACACCCCGACGGTCCGACGACGGTGATGAACTCGCCGTCGTCCACCTCGAGCGAGAGGTCATCGACGGCGACGACGCGGCCCCTGTCGTACTCCTTCCGGAGCGTTTCGAGCGTGATTGTTGCCATTATATCCATGGCTCGGTGTGCCACAGTATAGTTCTTCCCCTCTTTTTCGAATGTGTGAAGCACAATTTCGTAGTAGTTTTATACTGGGGCGAGAGACCGTGAGACGCGTCTGAATGAGAGAGTCCGTCCCTGTCCGGGGACCAAGACGCACTTCTGGCACCTTATTTGTCTCCGCGAGCCGGTCGTGCCGCGAGCGGGAAGCACGACTGTCGCGTGAAATCGAGAATGAAAGTTTGTGGTGTATTCGAATGATTTAATATGTGAACTACTTATTCATCATCTATTCACACCATGGCACTGAATCGCAGAACCCTACTGAAGAACCTCGGCGTGGCTGGCTCTGCCGCTGCGCTCGCGGGTTGCGTTGGCGTCCAAGAGAGCTCCTCCGGCGAGTCTGGCGGCGACTCCGGTAGCTCCGGAAACTCCGGGAGTTCGAGCGACGAGACCACAGAAAGCAGTGCGGACGAGACGGTCGAAGCCGGAACGGCCTCGGTCTGGTACTCGCTTCCCGAGCCGGAGATTCCCGGTCGCAAGTCGGCGCTCGAACTGTTCAACGAAGAGTCGAAGCACACCATCAAAGGCTCCGACATCTCCGACATGCGCAAGAAGACGACGAGTGCGATTCCCGCAGGTCAGGGTCCGCAGTCGTTCGAGTGGGCGCACGACTGGGCCGGCGATTACTACCAGCGCGGGTTCGTCGTCGACCAGAGCGACCAAGTCGACGTCGACCTCGACGTGTTCACGAGTGCGGCCCGCGAGGCAATCCAGTTCAACGGCAACCTCGTCGGTCTCCCGCACGACGCCGAGACCGTGGCGCTCGTCTACAACAAGGACATCGTCGACGAACCGCCAGAGACGGTGGCCGACATGGTCTCCGTGATGGAAGAGTACCACGACCCGGACAACAACCAGTACGGTCTGGGCATGCCCTACGCTGACGGCTACTTCCTCAGCGCGTGGGCGCACGCCTTCGGCGGCTACTACTTCGACGACTCGGCGGACGAGCGCATCGGCGTGGCACTCCCCGAGACTATCGAGGGCGTCCAGTTCACCGTCGACAACTTCGTCCCGTACATGCCGAACGACCCGGCCTACGAGCCGCAGGCGGCCGCGTTCGCAGAAGGCAACGCCGCGTTCGCAATCAACGGCCCGTGGTACCTCTCGACGCTCAACGACAAGGGCGTCAACTACGGCGTGACCAAGCTCCCCACCCCCGAAGGCGGCTCGCCGAAGCCGTTTACGGGCATCACGATGTGGTACTTCGCCAAGGCGATGGAGGAAGGCGGTGCCGACGCCGCCGCCGGCCGCTCGTTCATCGAGTGGTACGCGACCAACGAGGACCTCGCGCTGAAGTCCGCTGAAGAACAGGGCAGCATTCCGGTCCTCAAAAGCCTCGTCGAGAGTGGCGACCTGCCGGAGAACGTGCAGGGCTTCTCCGAGGCCGTCCAACAGGGCCAGCCGATGCCGACTCACCCGGACATGGGCAAGGTGTGGGACCCGGTCAAGGCCGCGCTCACGAAGGCCTTCAACGGCAAAGACGTGAAGAAGGCGATGGAGACTGCCGACGCAGAGATTCGCAGCAACCTCGAATAACGACCTAAGCCAATGAGCACCGCATCACGTGTTGCCCGCCGCGTCGAGGACATTCCGTTTCTCGACAAGCGAGACGCTTCGCTCCTGTTCGTCCTGCCGGGACTGTTCGTCTTTTCGGCGTTCATGCTGTTTCCGGTCGTCTACCTCATCGGTATCTCGTTTACCGATGCGGCCCCGGCGAACCTGTTCGCTGGCGATGGCGCGTTTTCTGTCCTGACGTTCGGCGAGGCGACGTTCATCGGCATCGAGAACTACGCTGACGTGTTGTTCGGCGGGACGTTCAGTATCGTCCTGTTCGACCGCACCATCGTGACGCTCCCAATCAACGGGCAGTTCTGGAACTCCTTCGGAGTCACCTGGCTGTTCGTCGCCACGAGCGTCACGTTGAAGATTGCCTTCAGCCTCGCGCTCGCCCTCGTCGTGACCAGCGAGCGCGTCCGTGGCAAGCGCCTCATGCGCTCGCTTATCATCCTCCCGATGGGGCTGCCGTCCATCTTTACCATCACCGTCTGGCGCGGTATCTTCAGTTCCGCGGAGTTCGGACTGGCGAACCAGATTCTCGGGATGTTCGGTTTCGACACCGTCTCGTGGCTCAGCGAGCGCTGGCTGGCGTTCGCCGCCTACAACGTCACCGAGATGTGGCTCGCCTACCCGTTCATGGTCATCATCACGGTGAGCGCCCTCCAGGACGTTCCCGACGAACTCCACGAGGCGGCAATCGTCGATGGCGCGGGGTACCTCTCGCGGTTCTTCCACGTCACGCTGCCGTCTATCAAGCGGCCCGTGTTCTTCGCGTCCATCCTGACCGCGGCGGCGTCGTTCCAGCAGTTCCTCATCCCCTTCGTGTTCAACGAAGGCGGTCCGGCACGCCAGAACGAACTCATCGTCGTCTACGGCTACCGCGAAGCCCTCTCGTTCGCCGAGTACGGGCGTGGTGCGGCGATTAGCATCATCGCCCTCATGTTCATCGGCGCGTTCATGTGGCTGAACGTCAAGCGCGGCCGACTCGCCGACGGGGTGAACGACGCATGAGCCTCCTCGAGACGGTCGGCAAGAAGGTAAAAGAAGACGCCACGAACGTGGCGAAGGCCCCGGTGGAAGCGGCACAAGACGTGCGGTACACCGCTGAATCGGTCAGACGCGGCGACATCTCGCCGGTAGAGCCACTGAAGACGGCCGGTGCGACGCTCGGCGCGTTGGTGCTGGTCTGTCTGCTCTTGTTCCCGATTTACTGGATTCTCATCGCCGGACTGTCGGGGACGGGCGGGTCGATATACTCGTCGAGCGGGCTGAAGCTCTTCCCGGAAGCGCCGTCTCTGGTGCCGTTCCTCTGGGTCGTCGGCGACCTCATCGTCCCCGGATACGACATCTCGTTCAACATCCCGGCGACGAACTCGGCCATCGTGTTGAGCACGCCGCAACTCGCGTTCCTCGACGTGAGCGCCTTACAACCCGGCACTATCGGGCGAATCGCGTTCGGGTCCGTCGAGTTGTTCCCCGGCTTCGGCGTCGAACCCATCGAGAATCCGTCGTCGTTCAAGTCGTTCTTCTGGAACAGCCTGACGGTGGCGATTCCGACGGTCATCATCGCGATGATTCTCATCGTCCCGGCGGCCTACGCGCTGTCGCGCCGCGAGTTCATCTTCCGCCGGAAGATTCTGTTCATCTACGTCCTGTTGACGCAGGTCGGCGGTGGACTCGGAATCGCGCTGCTCATCGGGCTGTACACGGTGTACGTCCAACTCGGCATCAACGACAGCAAGCTCGCGTTGGCGGTGTACTACGCGGCGACGGCAGTCCCGTTCAACACGTGGCTCTTGAAGACCTACATGGACGGGATTCCGGTCTCCTACGAGGAGGCCGCGCTCGTCGACGGCGCACCACCGTGGCGCGTCGTGATCGAGATTATCCTCCCGCTTTCGACGGCGGGACTGGCGACGGTGTTCATCTTCACGTTCCTCACCGGATGGACGGAGTTCGTCGTCGCACAGACGCTCCTCGGGACCGAGAACTACACCCTCCCAGTCGGGCTGTACTCGCTCATCAGCGAGTACTCCATCCCGTGGGCGCGCTTCTCGGCGTTCGCCCTCACGTTCGCCTCTCCCATCATGCTCGTGTACCTCTTCGCACAGCGGTACATCGAAGGTGGGCTGTCGTTCGGCGGCGTCGAAGGTTAAGCCGGAACGCCCCCGGTGGTGCTCTCTTTATATTTGTTTAAGTAGCAATAGAAATATCTCATTTCTATCTTAAACCAATTTATCTAGAACTAGAAGATAACTATTTGTTATGAGATACTCATTCACGAATTATGCCATTCGACAGGCGAACGTTCCTGAAAGGGCTCGGATTGAGTGCAATCGGTATCGCCGGAAGCACCGGCACTGGAGGCGACGACCTCGCATTCGTCTCACAGGCGTCTGCGGCGACGCCGCCCGGCCACGCGGTGAACTTCGCAGACGACGTCATCTACCAGATTATCTCCGACCGATTCCACGACGGGAACTCCGACAACAATCCGACTGGCGAACTCGGAAGCGACTCCTGTTCGAACCTCCGGAAGTACTGCGGCGGCGACTGGCAGGGCATCATCGATAAGATTCAAAGCGGCTATCTGACCGACCTCGGGGTGTCGGCCATCTGGATTTCACCGCCGTTCGAGAACATCACCGCGGTCGATTCAGACATCGGAACCTCGTATCACGGCTACTGGGCGCGCGATTTCACCGACGCGAACCAGTTCTTCGGCGACATGGAGACGTTCGAACAGCTCGTCAGCGTCGCCCACCAAAACGGCATCAAAGTCGTCATCGACTTCGTGCCGAACCACACGTCGCCATCGACCGCCGACGACGAACTCGAAGACGGCGTCCTCTACGACAACGGAAGCTACGTCGCCGCCTACAACGACGACCCCGAGAGCTACTTCCACCACAACGGCGGCACCGACTATTCGAGCTACGAGGGGCAGATTTACCGCAATCTGTACAACCTCGCCGACTTCGACCAACACGAGGCGTACATCGACCAGTACCTGAAAGACGCCATCGAGCAGTGGCTGGATACGGGCATCGACGGCATCCGCGTCGACGCGGTGGCACACATGCCGCCGAAGTGGCAAAAGACGCTCGTCGATACCATCTATGACCACAAACCGGTGTTTACCTTCGGCGAGTGGTTCCTCGGCGCGGACCAGTCGAATCCGCGGTACTACGAGTTCTCGAACGACAGCGGCATGAGCCTCCTCGATTTCCGATTCGGACAGGAGATTCGGCAGGTCCTCCGCGACTTCACCGACGACTGGCACGGGTTCAAAGCCATGCTCGACGAGACCGCGGCGGAACACGACCAGGTCATCGACCAGGTTCCCTTCATCGACAACCACGACATGCCGCGGTTTACCGTCGAAGGCGGCGACACACGAAACACCGACATGGCGCTCGCGGTCCTGTTGACCTCGCGCGGGACGCCCACCGTGTACTACGGGACAGAACAGTACCTCACCGGTGGCAACGACCCCGACAACCGCAAGCCCATGCCGTCGTTCGACACGACGACGACCGCCTACGAGGTGATTCAGGAACTCACCGCGCTGCGCTCGTCGAATCCGGCACTCGCCTACGGTGACACCCAAGAGCGGTGGATAAACTCGGACGTATTCATCTACGAGCGCGAGTTCGGTGACAACGTCGTCCTCGTCGCCATCAACCGCAGTCTCGACTGGTACGACGTCTCCGGTCTCGTGACGTCGCTTCCTGAGGGGACCTACGACGACGTGCTCGGCGGCACCCTCGATGGGTTCTCGACGACCGTCAACGCCGACGGCTCTATCGACACCTTCTCGTTCGGCCCGCAGACCGTCTGCGTCTGGGAGTACACCGGAACCACGACCGAACCGGCACTCGGCCACGTCGGGCCGACGATGGGACAACCCGGCCACACGGTCGTCCTCAGCGGCGAGGGCTTCGGCGACACCGAGGGGACAGTCGAATTCGGCTCAACCGCAGCATCCATCGTCTCGTGGTCGGACACCGAAATCGAAGCGACCGTCCCCGCCGTCGCAGGCGGCTACTACGACATCACCGTCACCGACGCGAACGGCGTCCAGAGCGACGCGTTCTCGGGCTACGAAGTCCTCTCGGGCGACCAAATCTCGGCCCGGTTCGTCGTCAACGACGCGACCACAGACATGGGCGAGAACGTCTACGTCGTCGGCAACGTCCACGAACTGGGCAACTGGGACACCGACCGCGCAGTGGGGCCGTTCTTCAATCAGGTCGTCCACGAGTACCCGAACTGGTACTACGACGTGAACCTCCCCGCGGGGACGGACATCGAGTTCAAGTTCGTCAAAATCGCCGACGACGGCACCGTCACGTGGGAGTCGGGGTCGAACCGAACGTACACCACGCCGACGGACTCGACCGGCGAGTACACTGGCACGTGGAAGTAAAGACCAGCACGTGGAAGTGAAGTCGGACGACTGAATCGTCGAACCGCCTACCGCGGCACCGACCGCGTCGTCTCGACGACCGACCCAGATTCGTCCACAACGACCCGAAGCGTTTCGTCGCCCTGCCGAATCGGAACCGACACCGAAAGCGGGTCCTCCGAGACGACCGTCACGTCGCTGTCGTCGATACAGAAGTCGAACTCCCAGAACGGGCGGTCGTCGGGGCTGGTTCCGTGGTCTGCGAGGAACGAGACGACCGCGGGGTCGGCCAAGAGGCGGAGGCCAATCGTCGTCGCTATGGACGCACCGCAGTCGAGGCAGTCGCTCACCGCGGGATAGTCGAGATGGTGGTCGGATTCGGTTTCGACCTGCGTGCGCATCCGGCCGCGGCAGTACGGACAGACGCCTCGGTACGCGAGCGTGAAATCCCGCCAGAGACAGGTCCCGTAAGCGTCGAACAGCGAATCGGCGTCGCGGGTGGTCCGCCCGCGCGGCGGGAAATACCCGTAGTGGACGAGCGTCGAGCAGTCTGGGCAGGCGATTTCGACGTTCTCGTCGGCGTATCGCGCTCGGAGTTGGTTTCCGCAGGACGGGCACGCCGCGTCGATAGGGCGCTCTTCCGGCGGTGGCGACTCGCCGAAGCGTTCGTCGGTGACGATATCGACCGCTTTCGACCCTGCCGCACGGAGTTCGTAGCCGTCCTCGTGCTTGGCGACGAATCGCCCGACGAGCTTGCCGAGGTGGTAGTTGAACCGGCCGCTGTCTTCGAACCCCGCCGCCGACTGGAGTTCGACGAACGACTGTCGGCCGCCGTTTCTGAGGGCGACGAGGATGGCGATTCGGTCGGTGTCCGCGAGCGCGCCGATTGCGTCGGCCGCCTGCTCGACGTCGACGGTGAGTGAGTCCTCGTCAGCCATTACTCCTCACGCGGGCGCGGACGCGAAAACATCTTCCGCTCGGCGAGTGCGAACTGAAGAAATCTTCACACCCGGAACACCGCGGCAGCGACTCCCGGACACCACGACTGCCATCCAAGACACCGCGGCAGCAACTCCCGAACACCACGACCGCCACCCAAGGCACCGCGGCAGCGACACCCAGAAACGACGACAGCCACACCGCCGCGCTGGCTGGCGATTTCTCGCTCGTCGCAGTCGCGGTGCGGTCACAACACAGACGCTTGCCGAAACCACATCTCGGTAACAGAAGAAACCTTCAGAATAGGTTTAATGAGCAGTGTTGCGCCCGAATAGGTAATGCATCACCCCGGACCGCCGCGGTTCACCACTGTCGGCGAACCAGTCGAACTCGCACCGCGAAACCCCGACCCAGATGCGACCTTTCGGTGGACTCTCACCGACGCGCCCGAGGAGTCGAGTGCGACGCTCTCGGACGACCCCGTGGTCAACCTCGATTCGGACGTGCCGGGCGTCTACGTCGCCGAACTCGACGCCCCCGACGGGACTCACCGTGTGACCGTCCGCGTCTTCCCCGACCCGCGCCAGCCAGCACGGTTCTCCATCACGGCCGACGAGGTCGAACAGAACGCCGAGGGGTCGGACGACGAGGCCGAAGTGGGTGCCAGCGACTTCGATATCGACGCACTCGAATCGGCGTCCCTCATCGGGCCGTTCAACGACTTCACGCTGGGCGCAGACCGGGTCGAGCGCGACGGCGACGAGTGGAGCGTGGACGTTCGCCTCCCGCCGGGTGACCACGACGCGCTTTTCGCGTTCGACGACGAGTTCGACCCGTACGCGACGGCCGAGGTGACTATCGAGGGGGCGGGCCGACCGAACATCCGACTCGATGGCCGCGTCGAGGGCGACGAAGTCGTCGTCGAGGCAGAGGCGCGACCGGCACCCGACGGGAGAGAACCGACAGTCGAGTTCTACTTCGACGACCGCGACGACCTCGACGAATCGGCAGTCGAAATCAACGGTAACCGCGTGGTCGTCGGCCGCGAGGCCCTTCCGACTCTCTCGCGGGTTCACGCTGTCGCCGTGAGCGAGGAGCCGCACCCCGACGAGGACGGCGAGACCATCGAACGGGCGAGTATCGCCGACACGCTCGAAATCCGTGCCGACGGAGAGGCGGTCGGCTTCTCGAACCCCGCCGACGCGCCCGAGTGGCTGGACGACGCGACGATGTACCAGATATTCGTCCGCGAGTTCGCCGGTGAAACCGTCGAGACGACGTTCACCGAAATCAAGCGCCGCGTTCCGTACATCGAATCGCTCGGCGTGGACGTGGTGTGGTTCACGCCCGTCTGCGAGAGTCCGACCCGCCACGGCTACCACATCACCGACTTCTTCGACACCGCGACAGACCTCGGCACGCGAGAGGAGTTCGAATCGCTCGTCGACACGCTCCACGAAGCGGGAATCACGGTCATCTTCGACCTCGTCATCAACCACACCTCTCGGGACCATCCGGCGTTCCAACTCCACCGAGCGGGCGTCGCCGAATACGAGGACTACTACGAACGCGTCCCGGCCGAACAGGACGCGTCGGGCATCGACTGGGCGGGCGACGACGCGCCCGGCATGTACTTCAACTGGGCGCGGATTCCCAATCTCAACTACGACTCGCTGGACGTGCGAGCGTGGATGCTCGACGTCATCGACGAGTGGGTCGACGTGGTCGATGGCTTCCGATGCGACGTGGCGTGGGGCGTCCCCCACGGTTTCTGGAAGGAAGTTCGAGAGCGCCTGAAGGCCGAAAACGACGACTTCCTCCTCCTCGACGAGACGGTCCCGCGGGACGTTCAGTTCCGGGAAAACGAGTTCGACTACCACTACGACACCGACCTGTACGACACGCTCCGCGACATCGGGACCGGCGACGCCCCGGCGTCTGCGCTATTCGACGCGCTCGTCGAGGCCGACCACCACGGCTTCCCGGACGAAGCAGTCCACATGCGCTACGTCGAAAATCACGACGAGACGCGCTATGCGACCGAGTGCGAGGACGGGACCCTCCGTCCTGCCGCGGCGGCGACGTTCACCCTTCCCGGCGTGCCCATGATTTACTACGGGCAAGAACGCGGCGTCCCGGAACAGCGCGGCACGATGCGCTGGCACGACGGCGACGCCGACCTGACCGACTTCCACCGGCGACTCGTCGCCCTCCGAAACGAACACCCCGCGCTTCGTTCCGACCGCGTGTCGAAAGCGAGCGTCGAGGTCGAATCGGGCGACGCCGACTCGGTCGTCGCCTACCGCCGCGCGGGCGAAGACGAGTCGTTGCTTGTCGTGCTGAACTTCGATTCGTCGCCTGCGACGGTGTCGCTGGAGGCGGACTGTGAGACCGAAGACCTCCTTAGTGGGGTCGATGTGGCGGCCAACTCTAGTGCTGAGACGGCGAAAGGGACCTGCGTCGAGGTCGCCGACGTGGTCGTCTTGCGGGAGTAAAATAAGCACTAGGCGAACCGGAACAGAGGAGGGAATCAGTCGTCGTCCAAGAGGAACCGCATCGCACCGGGGAACCGGCGCGCCCACGCGTGTTCTCGGTGGACGCCGCCTTCGTCGACGAGGAATTCGACGTCGTCGTATCCTTTCTCGCGCAGTAACTCGACCATGCGCGCAGCGTCGTCGATGTACAACTCACAGCGGTCGGGGTCGTCCATGGATTCGGTGTCGCCCACGTCGACGTAGATGCGAGCGGGAGTGAACGGTTGGGCTTCGACGTACTCGAATATTTCCTCGCCGGACCACCAGAACGCGGGGCTCATCGCCCCGAGGAAACCCACCTTCTGGGGGTACTCGAACAACGCGTAGAGGCTGATGAGACCGCCGAGCGAAGACCCGAGCAGTCCGGTCGCTTCTTTCTCGGGTCGCGTCCGAAACGTCTCGTCGACGAGCGGCTTTACCTCCTCGAAGAGGAACTGCAGGTAGCTATCGGCACCGCCGCCACCGAACTCCGGGTGCGGGTGGGGCGTGTACTCGACCGTCCGGTCGTCGCCCGCGTTCGGGACGCCGACCACGATTGCGTCGAGGCCCTCGTCGTGCAGTTCGTCCATCGCCTGATGGATGTCCCACGACCCGGAGTAGCTGGTCGCCTCGTCGAAGACGTTCTGGCCGTCGTGCATGTAGCACACCGGGTATCGCCTGTTCGACTCGTCGTAATCGGGTGGGAGATAGACGAGCAGATGGCGCTCGAAATCGAGATACTCCGACGAGAGTTCGTCGGAGATGCGGACGTCGCCGTCGACGGGGTCCTCGTCGTCGAGGTCGTACGGCCGCCAGTCGATGTCGGTGAGCATGGTCCACAGATTCGAAAGCGGGATGAAAAGTCATCTGTTTGAGCTTTCTCCCCACCAAACCGTTCAGGGAGTGACTAGCCACCAACGAACCGTTGGTACACTGCTGTTTTGGCACCGTACGCCAGATAGCTCGCCAACCCAAGCGAGAGGACAATCGGTACGAAGAGTGTGATGAGCGACGAGTTGAAGCTGGGTACTGAGATACCGGCGACGGCGAGAGCGACCGAACTGAGACCCATCAAAAGAGTGAGAACGAACACCGACGGCAGAAAGATGACGAGAAATTCTACCGCCCGGTCACCAGTACCGCCCCTCTCAGTTAGCACGTACCCGCCAACCGCGCCGAGACAGGCGACCACAGTGATTCCGGCCCCGCCATCAAGACTAACGCTGGTTCGAGTCGCAATCAGGTACTCGCCGTACGCGACGAAGCCCGCCATTCCGAGAAAGAACCCAGCAACAGCACCCGCTACTGCACCCAGTAGCCGCCCTCGGTTCTGACGATACCACTCTGTATCGACCCGGTAGGCCAGCACGTACGAACCCACGAAGACCGCAATTGCAGTGAGGGTCGGAAGGACGAAGAACGGAACGGTGTACAGTCGTCCTCCGAGTATCGATTGGAACGCCATCGTCGGAACGATTGCGAGGGTCCACCCGGCAACGAGCGACCCGACGAACACGACACGATTGCGGTATGCCGACGCCGAAGTCGCCGCGTTTCTGTTGGTCACCCAGCGGTAGCCACCGATTCCGCCGACGACGAGGGCGAGTGGTGTTGCGAACTGAATCGACGTTACCCAATCGGGTGGGAAAAACGCCTCAGTCGTCGCTCGGTGGTGATTTCGGAGCAACCGAGCGAACGTATCCAGCAAAAACGCCTGCACCAATCCCCACTGGAGGGCGGTCACACGCGCCTGTTTCTTCGTGGAGGGGACATCTGAGGACGGCATATTCAGCACGTTTCCTCGCAACGTTCTTATACTATGTTGACACGTAATCGACGGAGTTTCTCCCGCGTGGACTTCCGTGTGTACGCGTTACACGCCAGCTCTCAATCCGAAGTTCTTAACCCTCCCCTGTTGGTAGTTCCGCCAACTCGCTGGCATGCGGGCACGCCAGAGGGCACCCGTCACGTACGGGACGAAATGTGGTCATCGAGGGATGGTCCCTCATTCGACTGAATCGCAAGCGCCCGCGGTGATATACAATGGCACGAAGCTTCTATTCCCACATCAAGGAAGCGTGGAAGACCCCGAAGGAAGGCAAACTGGCCGAACTCCAGTGGCAGCGAAAACAGGAGTGGCGCGAGCAGGGTGCTATCGAGCGCATCGAGCGTCCCACCCGCCTCGACAAGGCGCGTGAACTCGGCTACAAGGCTAAGCAGGGCATCGTCATGGTCCGCGTCTCCGTCCGCAAGGGTGGCGCGCGCAAGCAGCGACACAAGGCTGGCCGCCGTACGAAGCGCCAGGGTGTCAACCGCATCGGTCGCCGCAAGTCCATCCCGCGCATCGCGGAGGAACGCGCCTCGCGCAAGTACCCGAACATGCGTGTGCTGAACTCCTACGGCGTCGGTCAGGACGGCTCCCAGAAGTGGCAGGAAGTCATCCTCGTCGACCCCGAGCACCCGGCCATCCAGAACGACGACGAACTCAACTGGATCTGCGACGACGCCCACGACGGCCGCGCCTTCCGCGGTCTCACCAACGCGGGCAAGAAGAACCGCGGCCTCCAGAACCGTGGTAAGGGTACGGAACACGTCCGTCCCTCCATCGGTGCGAGCCGCGGCCGCGGTAAGTAACGCCCGCGCACCGCAACAAATTCTCTCGTTTATCGACTGCTGAGCGACTGCTGACTCGTGAGTACGAGACCGACGAGGCCAGGCCCCACGACAGCGACGACGAGTTCGAGAGCGACGGCTACGAGAAGGAGGACGCTGAGTCCACAGAATCCGGCGAGACAGGTCGTCGCGCCGTCGAGGTGAAGCAGATGGCCATCTGTCGGCCCACCGGGTGCGACGAAGAGTCCGAACACGACCAGCATCGCAACCGGCCACCCGTACGTCACCTGCCGCAACGCCGTCTCCGAATCGACACCCCGCAGGCGACGAACGAGGGACTGGCCGAGGAAGAGCGGAGCCGTCCACAGCACGACGAATGCGGCGACGCCCGAGGCGACGAGTGCGGCCGCCACGCCCCACAGCGAGCCACCGCCCGCGACCGCCCAGACGACCGCCGTTCCGACGAGGTACAGCAGGCTCACGCCCAAAAGTGAGCGTCGAAGACCGGCGCTGAACGACCGCGACCCACGACGCCACGAGAGGTACGCGCCGAGCGTCACGAGCGTCGCGACACCAGCAGTTACGACGAAGACGAAGACCGGGAGCAGTCCAGTCGGGAGAGCCATACCTAGAACATCAATTCACTGTCAGAAAAACGTAGGTGCTCAGAACGGTGCCGACGGGCCGAGGTCCGCTTCGCTGTCTTCAGTTCCCTGTTCGACTTCGCCGTCCCAGCCGTCAAAGCCGCCGCGGAGGCTGCTCACGTCGGCCTCGACGTTCTCGTCGAGGACGGACGCGACGCGCTTGGAACTCTTGCCGACGTAGCAGGAGACGACGACTTCGTCGGGCCACTCGCGGTCGAACACCTCGGGGCCGAGCGTCGCCGCCGGGAGGTTCTCCGACCCGGGGATGTGCCCCGAGGCGAACGAAGAGGGGTCTCGAATATCGACGACGGCCAGCGGGTCGTCGTCGGCCAGTCGCTCGCGGAGTTCGTCGGGGGTCGTCTCTGCGACCATACGAGGCAGTCCGACCGAAGCGGGAAATGTACGTCGCTTCCGGCGAACGAGAAACACCAGACGCACGCGAGCGCGACCCCAACGCGGTGCCGCGGGTTTATTCGGTGTGACCGCCAACGTCGGCCTATGACACTCTCACTCGACGCCACGCAACTCGAACGCTACTCTCGTCACATCATCATGGACGAGGTCGGCCCGGAGGGACAGGAGCGGCTCCTGTCGGCGCGGGTCGTCGTCGTCGGGGCGGGTGGGCTCGGGTCACCGGCTATCGAGTATCTCGCCGCCGTCGGCGTGGGTGAGTTGGTGGTCGTCGACGACGACGTGGTCGAGCGAAGCAACCTCCAACGACAGGTCATCCACCACGACGAGGACGTGGGCGAACCGAAAGCCCAGAGCGCCGCCGAATTCGTCCGCGGCCTCAACCCGGACGTGAGCGTCGAACCACTCGAAGCGCGTGTGGACAAATCGAACGTCCACGAAATCGTCGCGGACGCGGACGTGGTCGTCGACGCCTCCGACAACTTCCCGACGCGCTATCTCCTGAACGACGTGTGCCGATTCGAGGGAATTCCGCTCGTCCACGGCGCTATCTACAAGTTCGAGGGACAGGCGACGACGCTCCGTCCCGACGGGCCCTGCTATCGGTGTCTGTTCCCCGAAGCGCCCGAACCGGGGACAGTCCCCGATTGCGCGACGACCGGCGTTATCGGCGTGCTCCCCGGAACAGTCGGGTGTATTCAGGCGACCGAGGCCGTGAAGTTGCTTCTCGACGCGGGCGAGTCGCTCGATGGTCGGTTGCTGTTCTACGACGCGATGGACATGACCTTCGAGACGGTGCCGTATCGAAAGAACCCCGAGTGTCCGGTCTGCGGCGAGGGAGGACTGGACTCTATCGCTGATATCGAGTACGTCGAGGGCTGTGCGATTTCACTGGAGTGAGGGCAGCCAACCCACAACATTCATAGATTATTGACAGTTAGATGCTAGACGATGCGACGCCGAACGGCCCTCCAAACAATCGGCGCAACACTACTCGGAACAGTTGCCGGTTGTACGCAATTCGATGCCCAGCAATCCAACTCACCGTCGCCTGAAGCGAGGTCACCGACGACAGACGCTCCAATCCGGGAGTCCCCTCCCCAAGGTAACGACAGACGCTTTCGAGTTTACTGCCACCGTTCTGCAACAAGCGACTGCGGAGCATCCCGCTCGATTCCGCCTCGCATTCACGAACACGAGCGAGTCGGAGCTATCGCTATCTGGAGGTCCGATTCTTCCGTTTTCATCGATTCGTGGCGAACAGCAGGACGGAGATGAACGACTACTCCTCATTCCCGATGAACGGGACTGGATAACACCGACAGATGGGGACGGAAACGTCCTCGACGTTCCACTCATCCCACAATCACGAACCAATGGCTGTTGGACGGCCACATACGACGGGACACTCCGAAAACAGACCTCACTCCATACACAGGTTTCACCGGGAGAAACCGTCAGTCACGAGTATACGCTGTTGAACTGGGCGACTGACTCGTGTCTTCCCGCCGGTACGTGGACGTTCACTGACGAGCAGGTGGTGAGCTGGGAAGACCAGGCTGCGGAGTTTGAGGCCTCTTTCGAGATTTCTGTACACCGTGGTTCAGACGAAACGGTCGCAGTCGACGTACCAGAGCCAACGATTCGAAAACACACGCAGTAACCTGTAGCAAAGCGGTCGAGAGGAAATATCGAACCCTCTTGTGTCCACCTACCGGTCGAAGTTGAACGTGCTGTCCGAACTGGCTTCGCCCGACCCGTTTTGACCGTTCGCAACGCTGCTATCTGACGAAGAACCGGTCGCACCGCCGTCGGTACCCGCCGAACTGAGGTCGGAGACCTCCGATTCGAGCGTCTCGACTTCGTCGACCGCGTCGGCGTCGCCGCCGACGAGTTCGTCGACGCGCTCTGCGAGGACGTCGAGTGCCATGGTCTGGTCCGTCGTCGCGTCCGTGATGTTCGAGGTGGCGTCTTCGGCAGTTCGGGCGTGTTCCTGTGCCTGCTGAATCGTCGTCGTGACTTCCTCGATGTTGGTCGCCTGCGAGTCGGTCGCGCGGGCGACCTCCGAGATGCCGTTTGCGGCCGTGTCCGCCGCGTTCGCAATCTCGTCGAGGGATTCGAGGACGTCGCCGATTTCGCCGGAGGCGATTTGAATCTGCTCGTGGGACTGCTCGGAGGCCATCACGGTCTCGTCGGCCTGTTCTTGAATCTCTTCGATGCTGGTGGCAATCTCCTCTGTGTGCTCGTGGGTCTGATTGGCGAGTTGCTTGACCTCGTTGGCGACGACGGAGAAGCCTTCGCCCGCTTCACCCGCGCGGGCCGCTTCGATGTTCGCGTTGAGCGCGAGCAGGTTGGTTCGGTCGGCGACTTCCGCGATGACCTCGACGACCTCCTCGATTGCGCCCATCCGCTCTTGGAGTTCCATGACGCTGTCGAGCAGTTCGTCCGAGATATCGATGACTTGGTCGGTCGCGGTTCGGATACTCTGGCCGGCCTCGCGTCCGTTTTCGGCGGCCGCCTGCGCCTGATTCGCCGCCGAGGCGACTTCGTCGGAGGTGGCTGCAATCTCTTCCATGCTGGCCGAGAGGTCCTGCATCTCTTCGGCACCCTTCGAGAGCAGTTTGGTCTGTTCTGTCACCTGCGACTCGATATCGGTCGCGGCGGTCGCCGCCCGCTGAATCGCCGTCCCGAGGTCGGCAGTC
This sequence comes from Haloferax larsenii, assembly GCF_024730625.1. Classification (NCBI taxonomy): domain Archaea; kingdom Methanobacteriati; phylum Methanobacteriota; class Halobacteria; order Halobacteriales; family Haloferacaceae; genus Haloferax; species Haloferax larsenii. The sequence goes on along the minus strand of NZ_CP078063.1, from coordinate 1,413,791 downwards.
GTGTCGTCGACGTCGGAGGCCAGTCGTTCGAATCGCGCGGCCATCTCGTTGAGGTGGTCGAGGACGAGAACAACTTCGTCGTCGAGGACGTCGTGTTCGTCCGTGAACTCCGCGCGCGCCGAGAGGTCCCCCTCGGTGATGCGCTGCATCGTCGTCGACACCTCGTCGACGAGTGCGAGCGACGCTTGGCCTTTGATTACCTCCTCGGTTCGGTCGTGAATCGTCTCGATGACGCCGACGAGTTCGTCGCCCTCGAACAGCGGTCGCGCCGAAAAGGAGATGTGTCGCTCGTCGCCGTTTCGGTCCACCATCGTACTCGAATCTCGGTAGAGGTACTGCGACTCGTCGGCGAAGGTGAGACCGTACGCTTCGTCTGCGTTTCGCGGCGCGTCGATAATCTTGTCTGCGAGCGTCTTCGCTCGGCGGCCGTCGGGGTAGAAGAGTTCACTGACGTGTTCGGACCCGAGCGCCTCGTCGGCAGAGACACCCGTCAGCTCCGAAATCGGCTTGTTCCACGCGATGACCCGGTTGTCCGCGTCGAGCATGAACACCGGTGTCCCGACCCCGTTGAGCAAGCCGCCGAGTTGCATCTGCTCTGCGGCGGGAGTCACCGTATCTCCCACCGCCAACTGTGCGCCACCGTCAGCACGCGTCTGAGTCCCAACCCTAGGGACCAGCGCCGCAATTCGCGAAAGCAGGCCCATATGTTGCTTCCACGAACATTTCCAATATAATGCTATGCAATTAGTTATCATGCATGATAACAGAGAGGAGGGCCGAGGTGCCACGAGAGCCAGGTATTGACCGGGACGATACCAACCAGATGAACTAGTTTTCGGCGATGTGTCAGCGTGTGGTAGAAAAGGGGCTGTCGGTAGCGTCGAAAAGTGAGTCGTCGGAGTTCGTTCGCTACTGAGTGTCGTCGTCGCCGCCGTCAGTGACGGGTGACTCGTTCAGTGGCATCTCGGCAGTGTCGACTCCGTCGTCGTCGATTTCGACTGATTCGTCCAGTTCGGTCTGCTGGGCGTCGACTTCGAACGACGAGATGAGCGACATCAGCTGTTCGGCCTGTGAGGCGAGGCGGTCGGTTCCGCTGGAGACCTCTCCGAGGGAGGCCGTCTGTTCTTCGGCGGCCGCGGCGACGGATTCGGACCGTGCTGCGGTGTCGTCGCTGATGTCGGTGACGCGGTCCATCATCGACGCGACTTCCTCGGTCGAGGCGGCCTGTTCGTCGGTCGTCCGACTGATTTCGTCGACGCCGTCCTTGGTCGCGCGGACGTTGTCGACGATGGTGTCGAGCGATTCGCGAGCGTTTTCGACTGCGTCGACGCCGGATTCGACGGCGTCTTTCGTCTCTCGCATCTCAGTGACCGAGGCCTCGGATTTCTCTTGGACCTCTTCGATGGTCGCTTCGATTTCTTCGGCGGACTCCTTGGTCTCTCCAGCGAGGTCTTTGACCTCGTTGGCGACGACCGAGAAGCCTTCACCCGCTTCGCCCGCGCGGGCGGCCTCGATGTTCGCGTTGAGCGCGAGGATGTTCGTCTGCTCGGCGATGTCGGTGATGAGTTCGACGATGTCGCCGATTTCGGCCATGTGCGCTTCGAGTTCTTCGATGCGTTCGGCCGTCTCGGAGGTCTTCTCCTCGACGTTCTCGATGGAGTCGATAGCCTCGACCGTGGCGGTGTGTCCCGCCTCGCTCGCTTCGAGCGTGTGTTCGGCCGTGCGTTCGAGTTCGCTCGCAGAGGAGGCGACTTCCTCGATGGTCGCCGAGAGGTTGCTCGTCTCGTTCGTGGTCTGGCGGAGGTTCTCCTGTTGTTCGTGTGCGCCCTCGGCCATGACCTGAGTAGATTCGCTGACCTGCCGACTCGCGCGTTCGATTTCCTGCGCACTCGCGGTCACCTCTTCGCTGGCTGCCGCGACGGTTTCGGCGAATCCGGACACTTCGGCGATGGTGGCTTCGAGTTCCGTGGCCATCTGGTTGAACGACCGGGCCATCTCGTTCATCGCCTCGTTGTCGGCGTCTTCGCTCATCCGAGCCGTGAGGTCACCGTCGGCGGCGGCCGACAGTGCGTCGCCGAACTCCTCGGCTTTCGTTTCGAGTTCGACGATGAGTGCTTCGAGGTCTTTGTGAGTCTGACCCATCGCCTCACCGAACGACCCTGGCACGTCCTCGTCCAACACGGGGTCGTCGAACTCTTTCGCCGCGAGGGCTTCGGCCTGGCCGGCGACCGTCGTCAGGTACGACTGCATCTCGGCGAACGAGTTGTACAGCCGTCCCATCTCGTCGATGCGGGCCGTAGAGGGAACCTCGCCGTCGACCTCACCGCTGGCAATCTGGTCTGCGTTCCGTGCGACAGTCGCGAGCGACTTCGCGGTGCCGCGGCCAATCGTCACGCCGACGAGGAACAGCGACCCGACCGCGAACGCGATGAGGTACGCGAGGTTACGCGTCACCGTGGTCTGGAGCGAGAACGCCCGTTCCGTTGGAACGTGGTAGGTAAGTACCCAGTCGGTGCCGGTAATGGGCACGTACGCCATCGCGTACTGGCCCTCTTCCATGCCGGTCCGAGCCGAGACTTGCTTGTACCCGCTCTGGCCTTTAAGTGCAGATTCGATTGCCGTAACCGACCCTTCAGACGCGGAGTACTGTTCGAGAAGCGACGCCTTCCGGTTGTCCAGAAGGATGTTCCCCTCTTCGGTGACGACCTTCACGTCACCCGTCGGAATCGGCGATTCGAACTCGTGGGACCGCGCTTCGAGCGACGCGGTCAGCACGATGAACCCGTTGGACTCGGTGACTGGTGCGGCGAACGCGATGACTGGCTCGCCGTTGACGTCGTAGGGTTCCGAGACGACTGGTTCGTTCGACCCCGCAATCGAGGCTGCTTGACCCGCCCACGTCGAATCGACAGCGTCGAGCGACGTGCCGCTCGTTCCGTCGGTCGTGCTGGCGACGACAGACATCGTATCCGCATCGACGTAGTGGAGCGACCGAACGTCACTCGGGAGTTCGATGAGCTTCTGTTCGAGCCATCGTTCGTGTTCTGCTGCCGACGTATTCGCCGGGCGTTCCGCGAGCGACGACGAGAGGAACGAGACGGTCGATTGCTTGGTTGCGGTCCAATCGGCGACAGAGCGCGCTTCGGATTTGGCGATGCCGCGAATCTCCTCTTCGGTCTGCGTCTCGACGACCGATTTGGTGTCGAAGTGGATGAACGCGCCTGCGGCACCCATCACGATGATAATGGCGAGGAGTGCGAGGCCGAACTTCGCCGCGTACCGGCGGCGAATCACGTTCGGCAAGAGCCGTTCGAAGGCGTCGGCTAACTGTTTCAGTGGTGAACTCATTGATTTCCTCCTGATTCGAAGAACTGCCGCTGAAGCAGCTCTAACTGCCTGACTTCGGAGCTTTGGACTTCCTCCACGACGTACGGGCTCAGCGGTTCGAGGTCTTCAGTCAGGTCGACACCGCTCGCTGCGCCTTGATAATTCAGCTCACGACCGGCGCTGGTGAGCGAACGGACACGGCTGAAGTCACCGACCGAAACCGTGTGTCCGGTTCCGCCGGAGACGGACTGAATCGTGTCGGCAATCGCCGAGCCGGTCGCCTCACCGGCCTTCTCCGCGGCCGCCGCCATGAGGAACAGTGCGTCGTACGCGTTGACAGCGTAGGCCGCAAGCGGCGCGATGTCAGAGAGCCGCTGTGAGAGATGGAAGTACCCGTCAGTGCGGACGCTCGAAAGCGACGCACTGTAGAATCCTTCGTAATACTTCGGAACGTCGCTTCCGAACATCCCCGCAGAGAACACCCACGGAGCCTCGTAGTCGGACGACCCGTACGCGTCGAGGACACCAGTCTCCTGTCCGGCCACACTAACGAAGCCGACTGCGTCGGGCGAGTTCCGGAACACCTCGTCGACGACGCCGTCGAACGACGAGGCGGTCGGGTCGTACCGAACGTCCGAAACGACCTCTGCGTCGGTGCTTTCCTTCATCGCACTGGCGAGACCGTTGCCGTAGGCGTTGTCGATTGCGAGAATCGCGATGGAATCGGCGTCCGCGTACTGCGGCGCGTCGAGAATTTTCGCCATCGCGATGGCCTGCAGCGCGTCACTGGGAACCGTCCGGCCGAAGTACTTCCGGCCGTCCGCTCGGCCAGCATCCGTGAGCGCAGGGCTCGTACTCGCCGGACTCATCTCCATGATGCCGTCCGAGGCTGCTTTTGGTGCGAGCGCGATGGACGCGTCGCTCACGAGTCCACCGACGAACCCGACGACACCCTCGTCGACGAGTGTCTTGTATCCTTCAACCGCTTTCTGAGCGTTTGCTTCCGTGTCGACGACCGTCAGTTCTACCGGCCGGTCGAGCACTCCACCGGCTCGGTTGACGTCTGCGACAGCCTGTTCCACTGCACGCATTCCGTGCGTCCCGAGCGTTTCGAGGGAGCCACTGACCGGCAGGACTGCCCCGAACCGAACTGGTTCGTTTCCTTGAGTACCGAGTTCCCCCACACACCCCGACAGCGAACCGAGCGCAACGGCGCTCCCGGCGGCGCGAAGAAGCCCTCGTCGATTGTACGAGCGAGTCACACCAGACCGACTAGCGAACCAGCATATAACTTTGGGCCGCCGATTATCAGTCGATATATTCTGATGTCAAATACATGTCTATATTTATATTAAGCCCCGTTATTTGAGGGATATGTTGGAGTGAGATTCACACTCACTCAAATAGACGGCGAGCTGATAGTATCCAAATGATAATTGGAGGCTGCCCAACACCGAGGCTGGTAACGATTAGTCTAAGCACCACAACTAATGGCATCGAAACATAGATTATTCCTGCATGACACAATTTTCAGACAGAACGTTGCGTTGTGGAGCACTCGTCACAGCACTGCTGGTCATCGGGATGGCCGTTTCGAGCGTTCCCGTCGCAGGGAAAGTGGGCGACAGTGGTCAGCAGGCGAACTCGACGGTCCAGTGCCAAGTCTCGATGGACGTCGCGAGCATGGCGTTGATGACCAAGGGACTGCTCACGTTTTCCCCATACGGTGTCATCATCAAGGCAATCGAAGTGTTTCAGGAACCGGTCGGCTACGTTTCGGTTCCCGCGGGGGTGAACTGTAACACCGTCGTGGTCGCCTAAGCACCCAGACGGCATCGTTCCCGTCCGCACGCCATCGTAGCGTTTTATCCGCCCGCCGACCCACGTGCGCACATGACTACTCAGGGAATCGTCGGCCAGTTCCTCTCGTTGAAAGAGGAGACCGACGCCGACCTCCTCGCCATGCAGTGTGGCGACTTCTACGAGTTCTTTGCGGACGACGCCGAGACGGTCGGTCGCGAACTCGACCTCAAGGTGTCACAGAAGTCGTCGCACGGTTCGTCGTATCCGATGGCGGGCGTTCCGCTTGCCGACTTGACGCCCTACCTCAAGGCGCTGGTCGAACGCGGCTACCGCGTCGCCGTCGCCGACCAGTACGAGACCGAATCGGGCGACCTCCGACGGAAAATCACGCGCGTCGTCACGCCCGGTACCCTCCTCGAAACGTCGCGCGCTGACGCCCAGTTCCTCGCCGCCGTCGTGCAGGGTCGAAATAGCGGTCTCGGCCTCGCGTTCGCCGACGTGACGACCGGACAGTTCCTCGTGACCGAAGCCGACACCGTCGAGGACGCCGCGGCCGAACTCTACCGCTTCTCGCCGGTCGAAGTCCTCCCCGGCCCGGACCTCAGAGCGGACGACGAAACGCTCTCGCAACTCCGCGATGCCACGGACGCCTCGTTCTCGCTTTTCTCCAGCGACGCGTTCGCCCCGGGTCGCGCTCGCCACGCCGTCCGCGAACAGTTCGGCGAATCGACCGTCGACAGCGTCGGTCTCGACTCCGAACTTGCGACCCGCGCTGCGGGCGGGATTCTCGCGTACGTCGAAGAGACGGGTGCTGGCGTCCTGCGGTCGATGACGCGCCTTCGCGTCTACCACCCGAGCGACCTGCTCGAACTCGACGCGACGACCCAGCGTAACCTCGAACTCACAGAGACCATGCACGGCGACCGCTCGGGGTCGCTGTTCGACACTATCGACCACACGGTCACCGCACCGGGCGGGCGACTCCTCCGCGAATGGCTCACCCGACCGCGACGCGACCGGGACGAACTCGCCCGCCGACACGACGCCGTGGAGTCGCTTGCGTCGGCCGCCCTCGCCCGTGAGCGCGTCCGCGACGTGTTGGATGGTGCGTACGACCTCGAACGCCTCGCCTCACGCGCCGCCTCGGGGAGTGCAGACGCGTCGGCGCTCCTCTCCGTCCGCGACACTCTCGGTATTCTCCCCGCACTCGCCGACGCCATCGAGGGAACCGAACTCGCGGACACGCCCCTTGCGGACGTAGTCGCCAGACCCGACAGAGACGCCGCTGCAGACCTCCAAGCGGAGCTCGCCGACGCGCTCGCCGAAGACCCACCGAAGACGGTTACACAGGGCGGGCTCTTCCAGAAAGGCCACGACGAGGAGCTCGACGACCTCATCGAGCGCCACGAGTCGGCGAAGTCGTGGATAGAGACGCTCTCCGACCGCGAGAAGCGTCAGCACGGCCTCTCGCACGTCACGGTCGACCGCAACAAGACAGACGGCTACTACATTCAGGTCGGCAAGTCCGTCGCCGACCAAGTGCCCGACCACTACCAGCAGATTAAGACGCTCAAGAACTCCAAACGCTTCGTCACCGAGGAGTTAGAGGAGAAAGAACGCGAGATTCTTCGCCTCGAAGAGGCGCGCGGTGACCTGGAATACGACCTGTTTCAGGACCTCCGCGAGCGCGTCGCCACCCACGCCGAACTTCTCCAGGACGTTGGCCGCGCACTCGCCGAAGTCGACGCCCTCGCCTCGCTGGCAGCCCACGCCGCCGGGAACGGATGGACGCGCCCGGAACTCACCGAACCGGGCGTCCTCCACGTCGAAGCGGGTCGCCACCCGGTCGTCGAGACCACGACCGACTTCGTCCCGAACGACCTCCACATGGACGACGAGCGCGGCTTCCTCATCGTCACCGGCCCGAACATGTCGGGGAAATCGACCTACATGCGGCAGGCCGCGCTCATCACGCTTCTCGCACAGGTCGGGAGTTTCGTCCCCGCCGACGAGGCGACTATCGGCGTCGTCGACGGTATCTACACCCGCGTGGGCGCGCTGGACGAACTCGCACAGGGACGCTCGACGTTCATGGTCGAGATGCAGGAGTTGTCGAACATCCTCCACTCGGCCACCGAAGAGTCGCTCGTTATCCTCGACGAGGTGGGCCGCGGAACCGCAACCTACGACGGTATCTCTATCGCGTGGGCCGCGACCGAGTACCTCCACAACGAAGTCCGTGCGAAGACGCTCTTCGCGACCCACTATCACGAGCTGACGAGTCTCGCCGACCACCTCGACCGGGTTGCGAACGTCCACGTCGCGGCCGACGAGCGCCACGGCGACGTGACCTTCCTCCGGACCGTCGTGGACGGGCCAACCGACCGGAGTTACGGGATTCACGTCGCCGACCTCGCGGGGGTTCCACGTCCCGTCGTGGACAGAGCCACCGACGTACTCGACCGACTCCGAGACGAGAAGGCCATCGAGGCGAAAGGCTCGGGGTCGTCAGAACCCGTACAAGCCGTCTTCGACGTGGGAAGCGGGCAGATGAAAGTCGAGAGTGAGAAGAGAGAACGGAGTCACGCAAGTGGTGCACCCCAGAACGGGTCGGTCGAGTCCGCAGCGGCGGTCGCAAGCGAGAGCGCCGAGAGCGCCGAGAGCACCGAAAGCACCAAAAACACCGAGAGTGCCGCCCCCGCCATCGACCCCGAAACCGAAGCCGTCCTCGACGAACTCGAATCGGTCGACGTGAACGCCACGTCGCCGCTGGACCTGATGGCGAAAGTGCAGTCGTGGCAGTCGAAACTGGAGGGTGACGAATGAGCGATATCGTCCAACTCGACGAGAAGACCATCCAGCGAATCGCGGCCGGAGAAGTCGTCGAACGCCCTGCCTCGGTCGTGAAAGAACTCGTCGAAAACAGCCTCGACGCGGACGCGACGCGCGTCTCGGTCGCCGTCGATGCTGGCGGCGTCGAAGGCGTCCGCATCCGCGACGACGGCGTCGGCATGACCGAAGACGAACTCGAACTCTCGGTGCGCGAGCACACGACGAGTAAGATTTCGGATATCGAAGATTTGGAAGCCGGCGTCGGAACCCTCGGATTCCGCGGCGAGGCGCTCCACACCATCGGGGCCGTCTCGCGGATGACTATTCGCTCCAAACCCCGCGGTGGCGATGTTGGGACGGAGTTGCAGTACGAAGGTGGGGAAGTCGAGGAGATTCGACCCGCAGGCTGTCCAGAGGGGACCGTCGTCGAGGTCGAGGACCTCTTTTTCAACACCCCCGCCCGCCGGAAGTTCCTGAAGACGACGGCAACCGAGTTCGACCACGTCAACACCGTCGTCACGCACTACGCCCTCGCCAATCCCGACGTGGCCGTCTCCCTCGAACACGACGACCGCGAGGTGTTCGCAACTGAGGGTCGCGGCGACCTCGCATCGACGGTGCTGTCGGTCTACGGCCGGGAAGTCGCCGAGGCGATGGTCCCCGTCGAATACGACTCGGGGGACGTCTCGGTTTCGGGACTCGTCAGCCACCCCGAGACGACGCGGAGTACCCGCGATTACCTCTCGACGTTCGTCAACGACCGCTACGTCACCGCGCGCGTCCTCCGCGAGGCAGTCCTCGACGCCTACGGCGGGCAACTCGACGCCGACCGCTATCCCTTCGCGGTCCTGTTCGTCGAGGTTGCCCCCGACGCCGTGGACGTGAACGTCCACCCGCGGAAGATGGAAGTCCGATTCGACGACGAGACGCAGGTCCGGCAGGCCGTGACCGACGCCGTCGAAGAGGCCCTGCTGTCGAACGGCCTCGTCCGGTCGTCGGCACCGCGCGGGTTGTCGAAAGCCGACGAGACGCCTATCGCACCCGGTGGTGAAGACGGCGAAGTCGGTGACGACAGCTCGGACGACCAGCGAGACGAGCAAGTTTCGCCATCTGACGACCCGCACGACGTTCACGCGGCGGCGACCGACAGCGAGGATTCAGCGGCCCGGCGACCGAGCGCGAGAGACGTACAGGCCACGCGCGACCGACCGCAGAGTCCAGACGATACCTCACCGGACACCGACACGACGGCGACGGCCGAGTCGGCGGAGGCTGACGACGCGAACACCCAATCGCCGCCGCCGACACCACCCCGCGAATACGACCTCGCGCCCGGCCCGGAGCGAACGTCGCAGTCGTCGCTGGATAGCGGGTCGCAATCGTCGCTGGATAGCGGGTCGCAATCGTCGCTGGATAGTGGGCGGTCGTCGGCCCCGAATAGCGGGTCGCAGTCGTCGTCCGACTTCGGCGAATCGTCTTCGCTGAACACGGAGTCCGGCAGCGGCATCGACCAGCCAACCGACTCGACCGCGACCACCCCGCCGCGCCGCATCTCGGCCCCGACGACCCAGCGTGATTTGTCGGGCGAGGAAGCCACGCTCGAACCCGAGTTCGAGTCGCTCCTGTCGATGCGCATCCTCGGGCAACTCATGGACACCTACATCGTCGCCGAGACGAGCGAAGGGTTGGTCCTCGTCGACCAACACGCCGCCGACGAGCGAGTGAACTACGAGCGCCTGAAGGCCGAAGTCGAGGGCGACACGCCGACGCAAGCCCTCGCAGACCCCGTCGAACTCGAACTGACCGCCCGCGAGGCCGCCCTGTTCGAGGAGTACCGCGAGGCCGTCGCACAGGTCGGATTCCACGCGGGGCGCACCGGCGAGCGAACCGTGACCGTGCGGACCGTGCCAGCGGTCTTCGACGCGGCGCTCGACCCCGAACTCGTCAGGGATGCGCTGACCGCGTTCGTCCAAGACGAGTCCGAGGGAGGCCAACAGACGGTCGATGCCGTCGCCGACGAACTCCTCGCCGACCTCGCGTGCTACCCGTCGATTACGGGCAACACCTCGCTTCGGGAGGGGTCGGTCCTCGACCTGCTGTCGGCGTTGGACGACTGTGAGAATCCGTACGCCTGTCCGCACGGCCGCCCGGTCATCGTCGAATTCGACAGCGACGAAATCGAAGCGCGGTTCGAGCGCGACTACCCCGGACACGGCGGGCGACGCACAGAGGATTGAAGTCAGGCCGCCGAGAGGGTCGAACCGATGCACCCGCTGGTCTTCGTCGGCATTCTGTTCGGGCCGCTGGTTCTGGTGGTTTCCTACCTCTTTACCGCCGCCACTGGGCCAAGCGTCCCCCCGTGGGCCGACCCTGTCGGCGAGGCGATTCGGTTCTACGGGACGGCGCTCGCCGTCATCGTCGGCCCGGCCGCGCTCCACATGGACCGCATCAGACTGGCCCGCGAGTCGAACTGGATACCGTCTCCGCTGTACTACCTCATCGGCGTTCCCTTCCTCAGTATTCCAATCTCGTTTATCTACCTCGTCCGGCGGCTGACCGGGGCGTGAGGGCGACGACGGGCCGTTGCCTGTTGTGCCGCCGCGCCGACTCGGTCGCGTGATTCGACGCCAACGCCGGACGTTTATACGGTGCCGTCGAACGCCTCTGCATGACCGACCTCGTGACCTTCGGCGAGACGATGCTTCGCCTGTCGCCGCCGCGTGGCGAGCGACTCGAAACTGCCCGCGAGTTCGAAGTGCAGGCTGGCGGCGCAGAGAGTAACGTCGCCGTCGCCGCCGCCAGACTCGGCCGGGACGCGGCGTGGTTCTCGAAACTCCCCGACTCACCGCTCGGCCGCCGCGTCGTGGGCGAACTGCGAAGCCACGGCGTCGCCACCGACGGCGTCGTCTGGGACGACGAACACCGACAGGGTCTCTACTACCTCGAACACGGTGTCGAACCGCGGCCGACGAACGTCGTCTACGACCGCGCGGACGCCGCGGTAACGACCCTCGAAACGGGCGAAATCGACCTCGATGCCGTCCGCGACGCCGACGTGTGTTACACCAGCGGTATCACGCCCGCGCTCTCTACGACGCTCCACGCGACGACGAAAGACGTGCTCGAAGTGGCACAGGAGGCGGGGACGACCACCGCCTTCGACCTGAACTACCGGACGAAGCTCTGGACTCCAGACGAGGCCGCCGCGGGCTACCGCGACCTGTTCGACGCCATCGACGTGTTGTTCGCCGCCCAGCGCGACGCCGAAACCGTCCTCGGACGCGACGGCGACGCGGAATCCGTCGCCCGCGGCCTCGCGGCCGACTACGACTTCGAGACGGTCGTCGTCACCCGCGGCGCGGAAGGCTCGCTCGCACTCGCCGACGGCGACGTGTACGAACAGGGCGTCTACGAGGCCGAAACCCACGACGCAATCGGCACGGGCGACGCCTTCGTCGGCGGCTATCTCGCCAAGCACCTCGACGGTGGCGACGTCGCCGACTCGCTCCAGTGGGCATCTGCCACGGCGTCGTTCAAGCGAACCATCGAGGGTGACGTGGCCGTCGTCACGCCCGAAGATATCGAGCGCGTCGTCGCGGACGAGGGCGACGGCATTTCACGGTAGGCGCGGCCCGCACCGTTTTTCGCGGTACACAATCTCGACTAGCAGTGCGATTTTCGCACACTCCGACCCAACGACTAAGCGCCCTCCGCACCCGCGACACAGTATGACACACGTACTCATTATCGGTGCCTACGGGAGCGCCGGAGTCGCCGTCGCGGACAAACTGGTCCCGCACGTCGGCGACGACATCGACCGACTCACGCTCGTCGACGACGGCGACCCGGCGGGGGGCCTCTGCATCCTCCGCGGCTGTATGCCATCCAAGGAACTCCTCTCGGCGGCGGGCCACCACTATCAAGCGCGGCACGACGACCGACTCGACGGCGACGCGCCCGAGATGGACCTCGACGCAGTCGTCGAGACGAAAGACGAACACATCTCGGGGTTCGCCAGTCACCGCCGGGCTGCAGTCCGAAAGCTGGCCGAGACGGATGGCGTCGAACTCGTCCGCGAGCGCGGCCGGTTCGTCGGCGAGCGTCGCATCCGGGCCGGTGACCGCGAGTTCGACCCCGATTACGTCGTCGTCGCTACCGGGTCGTCGCCGTTCGTCCCCGACCTCCCCGGTCTCGACGAGGTGGGCTTTTCGACCAGCGCCGACGTGCTCGACGCGACCGACCTCCCCGAGTCAGGCGTCGTGATGGGGTTCGGCTACGTCGGCCTCGAACTCGTCCCGTATCTCGCGGAGGCGGGCGTCGACCTCACGGTCGTCGAGCACGACGAGCGCCCAATCGACGAGGGGGACCCCGAATTCGGTGATGCACTCCTCGATATCTACCGCGACGACTTCGACATCGAGATTCGGACCGAAGTGTACGAAAAGCGCGTCGAACAGACCGACGACGGGGGTGTTCGCCTCCATCTCGACGACGGGTCGGCAGTCGAGGGCGACGAGGTGTTCTTGTTCACCGGGAGAGAACCGAATCTCGGCGGCCTGAACCTCGACGCAGCGGGTCTCTCGCCGGGTGAGGCCTGGGTGGACGACACGATGCGCGCCGTGGACGACGACCGAGTGTACGTCGTGGGTGACGCGAACGACAAGGAACCGATTCTCCACGTCGCCAAGGAACAGGGCTTCGTCGCCGCCGACAACATCCTCGCCGACATCCGGGGTGGTGAACTCACAGAGTACCACAACGTCCACCACCACGTCGTCTTCTCCGGGGCGACGGTGTACCCCTACGCCCGCGTCGGCCACTCGGCGGCATCTGCGGCGGACGCGGGAATCGACCACGTCGTCGTCACCCGAGAGGCCCGCGACGACGGAGTGTTCAAGACCAAAGCGACGCCGAAAGGATTGGCGCGTCTCGTCGTCGGAAGCGACGGCACCGTCCTCGGCTACCAGGGACTCCATTACCACGCCGACGTGATGGCGAAGACGATGCAGGTCGCCGTCGAGATGGAACTCGACGTGCGCGACCTCCCAGACCGGGCGTATCATCCAACGACGCCGGAAATTCTTGACTCATTGTTCCGAAACGCATCATCTGAGTTGGATGATTGAGTAATGATAACGGTTATTTATAATCTACAAAGGGCCAGATTGAAATTACCTACCATGGAAGACGGTACCGGTAATGGCAACTCTCTCGTTCGAACCGCTGACCTACGACGACATTCCCGAGGATGAGCGACCGTCGCTCGTGCAGGCGCTCGTTCCCGTCGTCGGGATGCTCGTCTTCCTGAGTGTCGGGGTCATCTGGCTCGGCCTCGACCCGCAGTTGCCGCTCCTGTGGGGTATTATCCTCACCGGTGCGGTCGGACGATACTGGCTCGGCATCCCGTGGTCGCGCCTCTCGGAGGGTATCCGGGACGGCATCAACATGGGGATGTCCGCACTGCTCATCCTCCTCGTCGTCTACATGCTCATCTCGACGTGGACCGCGGCAGGGACGATTCCCGCGCTCATCTACTACGGGCTTGACTTCCTGTCACCGGCAGTGTTCCTGCCCGTTGCGACGCTGCTTTCGGCTATCGTCACCTTCGCTATCGGGTCGTCGTGGACGACGGCCGCAACCCTCGGCGTCGCCTTCATCGGCATCGGGTCTGGCCTCGGCATGCCGAACGCGATGACCGCGGGTGCGGTTCTGACGGGCGCGTACACTGGCGACAAGGTGTCGCCGTTCTCGGACACGACGAACCTCGCTGCCGCCGTCACCAACACGGAACTCCTGACTCACGTGCGGACGATGCGCGTCGGAACGAGCATCGCGCTCGCAATCTCGCTGGTCGCCTACACCGCCCTCGGTCTCACGGCCACGGGGAACATTCCCGCGGGACGCGTCGCCGAGATTCAGACGGCGCTTGCGGGGTCGTACGCCCTCTCGCCGCTCGTCTTCGCGCCACTCGTCGTCACGTTCGTGCTCGCGCTTCGCGGCTACCCCGCGCTGCCGTCTATCATCGCGGGCGTCGTTGCCGGAACGCTCACCCAACTGTTCGTGCAGGGGCCCGTCGCCATCGACACCTTCGTCGGCGCGTGGAACGTCGCGTTCGCCGGGACCGAACCCGCGACGGGCGTCGAGACGGTCGATTCGCTGCTCAACTCGGACGGTCTCCTCGGTTCGTCGTGGACGATGACGGTCATCATCGCGTCGCTCTCGCTGGGTGGTATCCTTGAACGAACCGGCTGTATCGCCGTCATCGCGCACAAGCTTCGAGTCGTGCTGACCTCGGTTGCCTCGCTCACCGTCGGGACGGCCGCCTCGTCGCTGGCGATGAACGCCATCGCGGCAGACCAGTACATGAGTATCGTCGTCCCCGGCATGAGCTTCCGCGGCCTCTACGACGACTTCGACCTCGAAAGTCGGAACCTCTCGCGGGCCGTCGAATCCGCCGGGACGACCACCAGTGCGCTCATCCCGTGGGGGACTGGCGGTGCCTACATGACCGACGTGCTCGGCGTGCCGACGCTCCAGTACGCGCCGTACTACTTCCTCGGGTTCCTCTCGCCGGTCATCCTCGTCGTTATGGGACTGACCGGGTGGCGAATCACGAAGGAAGGCTCGGACACGCAAGCCGGTCTTCGCGGCGCTATCGCGTCGTTCGCTGACGACGACTGAGCCGCGCGGCCTTTTTTCGGACACGCACCCCGGACCGGTAGTCGTATTTTCGTCCGCCGAGTAGCCGCGGCCATGGAGGTCACGACGGCTGGACAGTTTCGGGTCTACCGCAGTCCGCGGGACCGAGACGAGACGCTCTTGCTCGAACGCCCCGACGACGACGTGGACTGGACCGACCCCAGCGCCGCGACCGAGGCCGAGGAAGCGTTTTCGCCGACCTACGTCCCGTCAGACGGGTACGAGGGCGAACTCGCCGAGACCGTCGCGGCGCTCGAACCCGGACACGTCGTGGATGCGACGCTCGCGTGGGACGACGGCGACCCCCGCTTTGCGTCGCTCGACATTCTCGACGAGACGCGATTCCGGTTCGTCGGGGCCGCAACCGGACTGTTCGACGCCGCCAAAGAGACGTGGCGTGCGGTCCAAGACGCCGGGGAAGCGATGGGGTCGCGCGTCACCTACAGCACCGAGCACGACCCGAACGCGGTGCTCTACGTCTTTGCCAAACAGTCCGGCGCGCGCGACCTGTTCGAGGAGTTCAGAGACGGCGTCCTCCCGCTGGACCCGCTCGTGGGGCGGGTGGACGAGCAGACTGACGCCCCCGACGCACCCCGAGAGGTGTTCGTGATGCGTCCCTTGGACGAGTCGTTCGTCCTCGTTGCTATCGCGTTCGACAAGGCGGGCCTGTTCGCGCGGACGATGCGCGAGACGTACTGCGAAGGGTAGTGCTCGTCGCCGTCGGCCACCTCATTGTTCGTTCCCACCAGTCTGCAGCAGCGGCCTGAACACGCGGTGGTGCCATTACACATGGATTCACGACTTCCGCTGAGACAGAACCAATATGAAATATAATCAATAGCAGTTGAATCAAATGAATGGTATATTTATTTCACATTTCGTTGGAAGGGAATTGGAATTCCTCCATGCGAGTGGTTTGAATTGACCCGCCCTCCTCAAATTCTGTCTGAGCAGTAATTGAAATTGGGTTATCACTTCCTGACTCAAATGTAAGGACACCTGCTACTCCATTCTGATTTGTCCAACTCTGTTGCCACTGGTCAACGATGTCATTGACAATTAAATGGACTGTCGTTTGTTTCTCCCCTGTGTACTGGTGTTGACCCAAGTCTATTTGTGGTGATACAAATATTTCCACCGCCCCATTCTTTTCGACGAGGTCTAATATGAACACACTTTGCTCGATATCTGATGGAACACCATTTCGGATGGTGGTTGACTGAACATGATGGTGAGTCGTCTTTTTCGTCTCACTTTTGTCAGCGATTGCTGAACAACCTGCGACAGCTATCGGGGTAGTAGCCGCAATACCACACAAGAAATCTCGTCGACGCATTTCTAGTCTGTGAGCCTTCTAGTTGGATAATTATCAATTTTCGCTCGGTAATCTACAGGGAGTACCAGAGTCCCGTTCACGGGTTGGGGTTCTCGTGCACCCAGCAGAACACAAAGCGTTCTGAGGATACGGTCACCGAGCTATTTAGAAATACGAAACCTCAATCCCACTCGGGTTCGACTTTCGCAGTCGGTTCTTCGCCCGCGAAGACGCGCTTGATGTCCGTCGCGGTCTGCTCGTTGACTTCGGCGCGGGCCTCGGCCGAGCACCACGCGGCGTGGGGTGAGAGAACCGCGTTCTCAAGCTCTCGGAGCGGCGAGTCCTCGCGCAGCGGTTCGGTCTCGAACACGTCGAGTCCGGCGGCCGCGATGTCGCCCTCGCGGAGCGCATCCACGAGCGCGGCTTCGTCGATGACCTCACCGCGGCCGGTGTTGACGACGATAGCGTCGTCGTCGAGCGCGTCGAACGCGTCGGCATCGACCATGCCGCGCGTCTCGGGCGTCGCGGGCGCGTTGACAGAGAGGTAGTCGGCGCGGGCGTAGAGGTCCGAGAGGCTGACGCGCTCGACGCCGTATTCGGTGAGGGTGTCGTCGTCGACGTAGGGGTCGTAGGCGACGAATTCGAGGCCGAACCCGCTGCACAGTTCGGCGGTTCGCTGGGCAATCGCGCCGAACGAGAGAAAGCCGAGGGTGCGGCCCTTCATGCGGTGGAGTTCGCGTCCGGGCGTCGCGGGCCACTCGCCAGCGCGGACGGCCCGGTCGTAGGTGGGTGTCGCGCGGATACACGACAGAAGGAGCGCGACCGAGTGGGTGGCGACCTCGTCGGTGCAGTACGACGGGACGTTGGTGACGACGACGCCGCGGTCTGTCGCCGCTTCGACGTCGATGTTTTCGAAGCCGACCGCCGCACGTGCGACGACGGACAAATCGAGGGTGTCGAGCGCGTCCGCGGTGACGGGGGTGTTGATGTCGGTGACGACAGCGTCGGCGTCGGCCGCCTCGCAGGCCTCCACGAGCGCCTCGACCGACCCGAGTTCGGCGGTCGTAACGTCGGCCACGTCGCCGAGGACGCGACGCTGGTGGTCGGGGTCCACCATGTGAAAGTCGCTGAGCACGACAGCGTAACTCATGTTCGAGTGAAGAAGTTCACCATGGCTACTTCATTGTGTCTCGGATTCCCAGAATATGACTGCTTCGAACGTTGATGACGGATTTTACGCGAGAGAATAGTGAGACGAGCACGGTCGGGTCAGTGAGTGGCGGAGTGTGTCTGGTCAGTGCTGTTGTGACCAGCGTTGGTAGACAGCAGACCCACCGAGGACGGCGAAGACGAGCGAGGCGAGAAGCGGAGCCCCGGCGTCGGAGAGGAGCGGTACACCGACGGCGACCGCTATCATGAGGACGATTCCGAGCGCCGCGAGTGCAGCGTAGTACTCGCTCCACGAGAGTTCGCCCTCGGGAACGACCTCCATGTAGACGGTGACGTCGGACGCTTCCTCCAGTGCGACGATTTTCGAGTTCTCGTCGTAGGAGACGATGTCCAGTTCGGACAACTTCGGGATGTGCGTCTGTTGGAGCGAGACGTACGCGCTCTGTCTAATATTTCGTGGAGGCGGCGTCTCCCCGGTCTCTGCCTCCGCAATACGCTCCGAAAGGTCACGGAGCGTCAGTTCGTCGGTGTCCTGTAGAAATTCGATCGCCATCCGTCGGCGGTCGTTACTCAACACCTCGTGGATGCGGGTCTCGGATAGGTCGGAATCAGATGTGCTCGCCATACGAGGATGCGACTGGTTCGTGACTGGTCGCTTCTTCTATATCAACGGTTCGCCTCAGTTATCTCGGCTGAAAACAGTCGCGTTTGAGTGAATGTGTCGAAATCGCCCGACACGAGTTAGTTTGCGGGGGGTTTGGCCGGGGTCCTTGAGTCGTCTAATTCTGCTGAAATTTAGTGTCGAAGACCGGAACTCACCGACACTCTTCCGACACACCGACTTACTTGATACCAATATTTATCATTCGAAGGCACCCGAGTTAATATATGACCGTCGTCAGTGTCTCGATGCCGGAGGAATTGCTTGAACGAATCGACTCGTTCGCCGGAGAACACGGATACACCGGCCGCAGTGAAGTCGTCCGAGAGGCGGCGCGAAACCTCCTCGGAGAGTTTGAAGACAAGCGCCTCGAAAACCGCGACCTGATGGCCGTCGTCACGGTTATCTTCGATTACGAGACGACGAGCGTCGAAGAGCGGATGATGGGACTCCGCCACGAGTACGAGGGCCTCGTCAAGTCCAACTTCCACAACCACGTCGGCAACCACTACTGCATGGAACTGTTCGTTCTCGAAGGACAACTACAGGACATCTCGACGTTCGTCGGGCGGATTCGCGCGACGCGAGACACGCTGAGCGTCGATTACTCGGTGATGCCCATCGACGAGTTCACGAACGTCGTCGACGAGTGACCACCGAATTCGACGGGCGATTCTGACTGTTCAGTCGTCGTCACCCCACGCGACGTCCGAGGGCGCGTCGGCGTCCTGACGACCGAGCATACTGTCGCGGAGGTCCGACTCGATAGCTTCCAGCGACCGACCTTTCGTCTCGGGGACGAACACGTAGGTAAAGGCCAGTGCCACGGCACTGAGAATCGCGTACACCCAGAATGTCCCGGCTTTCGTAATCGCGCCGACCATGATGGGGAAGGTCAGCGAGACGGCGAGGTTGGCGAACCAGTTGAACACGGTCACGACACCCATGGCAGTCCCGCGAACCTTCAGCGGGTACACCTCCGAGATGAGGAGCCAGAAGACCGGGCCGAGGCCGATGGCGAAGAACGCCACGTAGAGCATCAGACTGCCCGTGGCAATCCACCCGACGAGGCCCGACAGGCCGGGGAGGTAGAACGCTGCACCCAGACCGAAGAGCGTGAGCGTCATCCCGACGAGACCGACCGACAGGAGCGGACGCCGCCCAGTTCGGTCGATGAGCAAGACGGCCACGATGGTCATCACCACGTTGACGACGCCGATACCGACCGTGGCGAGGATGGACGCCGAGGACTCGAAGCCGGTCGATTCGAGGATAGTCGGCGCGTAGTAGATGACCGTGTTGATGCCGGTGACTTGCTGGAGCACGGCGAGGCCGACACCGACGACGAGCGCCGGGCGCATCCACGGTTCGAGGAGGTCGCGGATGCTCCCGTCTTCCTGTTCGATAGTCTCCTGAATCTCGTCGAGTTCGGCGCGAATCTGGTCGTCGGTGCGGGTTCGCGAGAGGACGTCCCGTGCTTGGCCTTCGCGTCCGTGTTCGACGAGCCAGCGGGGGCTCTCCGGCATGAACACCATTCCGGCACCGAGGATGAGCGCGGGGACCATCCCCGTCCCGAGCATCCAGCGCCACTGCCCGGCGTCGGCAAAGGCGTAGTTGACGAAGTACGACGAGAGGATACCGACGGTGACGGCGAGTTGGTTCAAGGAGACGAGCGACCCCCGAATCTTCGGTGGGGCAATCTCCGAGAGATACAGCGGGCCGACGATGGACGCAAAGCCGATAGCGACGCCGTCGATGAGACGCCCGACGACCAGCACCTCGACGGTCGGTGCGATAGCCATCACGAGCGAGCCGACGAAGAACACGACGGCGCTGACGAGAATGAGTCGCCGCCGACCCCAGCGGTCGGCGAGGTGTCCACCGAGCGCGGCACCGAACGCAGCGCCTGCGAGCGCTCCGCTCACGACGATACCCTGGGCGAGCGGGCTCATCGTGAACGTGTCTTTGATGTACAGGAACGCCCCCGAGATGACACCCGTGTCGAACCCGAAGAGAAGTCCGTTGAGCGCGGCGAGTGCGGCCGTTACGTAGACGAACCGGTTTCGTCCACCCCCGGAAGCTGATGAGACACTATCGTCTGTCATAGTTCGTACTTGACAATGACATTTCTGCGGTGGGATTAGAAATGCTGCGACATTTTATCAAACAATGAATATGTACATTATCGACCACTATATTACTCAAAATCGCATGACTGCAGTCGATTTTGATGATTATAGTGAATTTATAATAGATGGATTTGACAAGTACTCTACTTAGTATACGTGTGAATAGAATACCGTAACAATTCGGATAATTCGGTGATTTCGAGGACACGTTCCGCCGAACAGAGATGGACTAATGAGCGAGCGCGCTCCACTAGTGACCCAATGAGCGACCCTGTCCCAATCGTGATCTACACGCGCGAGGACTGCCACCTCTGTGAGGTCGCCGAAGAGACCATCCGCGAAGTCGCAGCGTCCGAGGACGTTCCGGTCGATATCGACGTCGTCGACGTGGACACAGACAGAGCGCTCGCGGAGGAGTACGGCGACCGAGTCCCGTACGTCTACGTCGACGACCGTCCGGCGTTCAAATTCCAGGTCGACCCCGAGCGACTGCGAGAAAAGCTAGACGCGGCCGCCGACTGACGGACGATTCGACCACCGAGAGCGGCAACCCAACACCATCGTCAGTCGTTCTGTACCTCCTGTTCGTGGGAAGGAGTCTGCACCCACCCGACACCGCTGAACTCGAACCGAGCACCGCCACAGTCACTCTCGGAGAGGTGAATCGACCAGCCGTGTGCGTCGGCGATGTCTCTCACGATAGCGAGACCGAACCCCGTTCCGGTACTGCTGGTCGTATAGCCGTGGTCGAACACCTGCTCTCGTTCGTCCTCCGAAATTCCCGGTCCGTCGTCTTCGACGTAGAACCCAGAGCCGTCGTCGAGTCGGTCGACAGTCACTTCGACTGCTGACCCACCGTGTTCCACTGCGTTCCGAAAGAGGTTCTCGAACAGTTGGAGCAGGCGACTCCCGTCTCCGACGGCGACACCCAGCCCGTTCGCCTGGAGTGTCGCGTCGTTCGTCTCGACGAAACTCCACGCGTGCGTGACCACGGTCCGAAGTTCGACCGCCTCCCGCTCGGCGATGGGCGACCCGTGGCGAGCGAGCGTGAGCAAGTCGTCGACGAGCAAGTTCATTCGGTCGAGCGCCGTCTCTATCTTCTCGAAATGCGCTGGGTCGTGCGTATCGAGCGCGATTTCGAGGTACCCCTTTGCGACCGAAAGCGGATTCCGAAGGTCGTGAGCGACGACCGAGACGAACTCGTCGAGGCGTTCGTTTGCGGCCGCGAGTTCGGACTCTCTATCTCTGAGACTCTGTTCGCGCTCGGCCCGCTCGATGGCCGACGAGACCGTCGCCGAGAGGATACGAAGCAAGTCGACGTCGATATCCGAAAGCGAGTCCGACTCGCTCGAACCAGCGACGAGCACGCCGTACTCCCCGAGCGGAACGTGCACTTCGGACTCGAACGGCGTGTCCGGGTTGAAGACGTCTGTCTCCGTTTCGAGGCGGTTGTAGACCTGTATCTCTCCCGTGTCGTAGGCGTCCCAGACGAGCCCCGTGTCGGGGGTGAAAAGTGGCGCGTCACCGACCATCGCCCGCGCCGTGTCGCTCTCTGCGGCCGGGACGAGCGACTGGCTCTCGTCGTCGTAGTACCAGACGGCAGCAATCGGCCACTCGACCACCTCTTCGACAGCATCGACCGCGACCGATGCCACTTCGTCGCGCGTCTCGACTTGAAGCAGGTCGCGGGCGACCGACTGGAGGTCGCGGAGTGCGGATTCGAGACGGGCGCGGTCTGTCACGTCGATTGCGACGACGATGGCCTCCTCGACAGTTCCGTCGTCGTCGAAGACTGGCTCGGCCCACGCTTCGAACGTCTGGCCCTCGACTTCGACCGTGAAGTTCACCGCCTCGCCGTCGAGCGCGCGACGCATTCCATCGACGATTGCTGGCACGTCGGCGTAGAGGTCGAAGATAGACTCCCCGGCGGCGATTTCCGGCGTTATCGAGAGCGGCTCCAGCGCCTTCCCCTCGGAGAACGTGACGATGCCGTCGGCGTCGACGACAGCCGAGGCGACCGGGAGGTTCTTGACGAGTGTTTGCAGCCGTGTGTGTCGGGCACGGAGTTCTTGGGCCGCCTCCCGTTTCTCGGTCGTGTCGCGGAAGTACACCGAGAGTCCCGACTCCGACGGGTACAGTCGTGCTTCGTACCACGCGTCCGAGAGCATGCCGTGAAATTCGAGCGTCCTCGGCTCGCCGGACGCCATCGCTTCGAGGTACTCCTCGTGCACTTCGGTGCCGACCAACTCTGGAAACGTCTCCCAGAGGTGGTCGCCGAGTTCGACGTCGCGGGTTCGGTTCATCAACGCCTCGGCACGGTCGTTGAAGTAGGTGAGGTTCCACTCGTCGTCGACAGCGAAGAAGGCGTCCGTCATCCGCGAGAAGACCGCTTTGTGCTCGGGGTCGAGACGCTCGGCGTCTGTCCAGTCGCGCACGCAGACTGTCAGCCCATCCTCGTCGGGGTAGATGCGTGCTTCGGCCCGAGCATCGAGCACATCGACGAACGTCTCGATAGTCTGTGGCTCCTGTGTCGTCATGGCGCGTTCGAGTGCGTGAGCGATGTCGGTCTCGCGTGCCTTCGGGAAGAGTTCGCGGAGGTCGTGGCCGCGCACCTCCTCGGCCGAGATGTCCGTCTGTTCCTCCAGCGGTTCGTTCCAGTAGACGACAGACCAATCGTCGTCGACGGCGAAGACGCCGTCTGAGATTCGTTCGTAGACCGCTGCGAGGGTCGAATCCGACTCGACGAGTCGTGACTGAACGCGGTGTTGGTCGACAGCGTTTCGGATTCGGCTGGCAAGGAGGCGGAAGTCCTCGTTGCCGCTGTCGCGACGAACGTAGTCGCTCACGCCCATCGAGATGGCGCGACTGGCGACTGACTCGTCACCGTCGGCGGCGTAGAGAATACACGGAAGCGTCGGAGACTGTGCGCGAACCGCCGTGAGAAGTCCCAAGCCGTCACCGTCGCGAAGGTGGTACTCGCAGACGATGCAGTCGAAATCACCGGTTTCGACAGCCGAGATACCGTCGATGAGAGACGTTTCGGTTCGAACGTCAAGCGCGTCGACGTGCCGTTCGAGTGCCGTCTCGACTAAGTCGGCGAAATCCGGGTCCCGACCGACGTAGAGGACTGCCAAGGGAGAATGGTCCTCGGTCGGCGGTCGTTGTTCGGGACCGTCCATACGAAACGTGCGAGAGGTAGTTCAATAGAAGTTGTGGCACTCGGTGAGGTTTCGGGGACGTGTCGGTTTTCGTCAGCGCCGACGGGGCGGTGCAGTCAGCCACCAGCCGAACACTTTCGACCAGTACTCCTCGGGGTCTGACGGCGGTTTCTTCGTCTCGACGTGCGTCTTCCCTTCGAGCAACTGGCGTTCGACGACGTTTCGAGCGAGATGCAGCGCGTGCGACGCACCGTATCCCTCACCCGTTCCGAGGAAGTGGCCCTTGTCCGTGTAGAGGCGTACCCGAGCCAGAATGAGTGGCGTGCCACGAAGTTTCTCGTCGTGTTCCTGCAAGTGGATGTTTGCTTCGAGCAGCGTGATGCCACCGAACTTCCCGGTCAGTCCGTCTATCATCTCGACGACCTCGTCGCGGGAGATGTCGTCCAACAAGTCGACGTTCGTAATCTGGACGGGCGGCCGCGTCTCGCCGGTCCACGTCAGGGAGCGAAGCACGTCTGTTTTAGTGACGATTCCCGCGGGCGCGTCCTCCTGAATGACGATGAGCGACGAGACGCCCTCGGTCAGCATTCGCTCGACAGCGTGGTCGAGACCCTCTTCGGGGAGTGCCGTCTCGATGGGCTCGCTCATCACGTCGGCGACCGGAAGGTCGAGCAAGCGGTCGATTTCGCCGGCTCGTTCTCCCATCCCACCGGGTGAACGGAATCCCGGCCCAGCCTCGCCAGCGGCGACGTCGAATCCGCCCGATGCGCCGCCCGAGGCCTTATCGACAGCTCTCGTCGTGAATCCAAGCACGTCGTAGAGGCTGACGACGCCGACGATGGTGTCGCCGTCGGTGACGGGAAGGTGGGTGATGCGGTTCTCGCGGAAGGTGTGGAGCGCTTCCCCGAAGGTGGCGTCTTCGTCGACGGTGACCAGCGAGTCGGTGTAGACGTCCTCGACGGTCAGCACGCTGAGGAACTCCTGTACCTCGGACAGCACGTCGTCGGCGGCGACGATGCCGACGAGGTCGTCGGCTTCGAAGACGGGGAGGACCTCACTCTGGCTCGCAAGGATGAGACGGGCGACCTGTCGAACGTTCTCGTCCGGCGTGACCGTCGCCGGGTGCCAGAGGATACTCCGAGCCTTGGCGTCGGGGTCGCGGTGGGTGGCGTTCAACTGCCGCAGCGTGACCAGCCCGTGGTACTCGTCGTCGGCGGCGACGACGATGGCCTTCGTTCCCGTCTCGTGGAACACGCCCTGTAACTCTGAGACGCGCGCACCGGGGCCAACAGTCGGGAACTCGTCGGTGACGATGTTCGAGATGTCCATGTCCGATACTACGGCCGACGTGCTGTTGAAGTTTGTCAGCAGAGAAATCAGTCCGTCTCAACCGTGGGAACGGTTATGCGAGTAGTTGTCATATGTGGACACGGTGACAATCACGTGGAACCCGTCGAAATCGAGCCGGACGTGTACGAGATAGCGCGGACAGGGGAGATGCGAGTGCCTGCGCGTGTCTACGGCTCGGAATCGCTCGTCGAAGCGATGCGAACAGCAGACGACCAGACGCTCGCCCAGATTCAAGACGTTGCGACCTTGCCGGGCATTCAGCAGTTCGCGGTCGTGCTCCCCGATGGCCACCGCGGGTACGGATTTCCGGTCGGGAGCGTCGCGGCCGTCGACGCGGACGACGGCGTCATCAGTCCCGGCGGCGTCGGGTTCGATATCAACTGCGGCGTCAGACTCCTCAGGACCGGGCTCTCGTTTCACGAGGTTGCCGGGCGCGAGTCGATGCTCGCCGACCGCCTGTTTCAGACGATTCCGACGGGCTTCGGAGCGGGAAGCTACCTCGACACCGACATCGCAGACGTTCGCGGGATTCTCGAAACGGGCGTCGAGTGGCTCCTCAACGAAGGTCACGCGCGGAAAGCCGACCTCGAACACTGCGAGGAGAACGGCCGCCACCCCGGAGACCCGAACGCGGTCCCGACGGAGGCGTTAAAACGAGGCGTCGACCAGGTCGGGTCGCTCGGGTCCGGGAACCACTTCCTCGAAGTCCAGCGCGTCAGTGAGGTGTACGACTCGGCCGCGGCGGCGGCGTTCGGCATCGACCTCGACGAAATCGTCGTGATGATTCACGCCGGCTCTCGCGGACTCGGCCACCAGACGTGTTCGCACTACATCGACGAGTTCGAGCGCGCGTACCCCGACCTCGCCGAGTCGCTGCCGAACGAACAACTCGTCTACGCGCCGGTTTCCGACCGACTCGCCGGAGAGTATCGGTCGGCGATGAACGCCGCCGCGAACTTCGCGTGGGGCAACCGACAGGCAATGACACAGGCCGTCCGCGAGGTGTTTTCCGACCTGTTCGAAGACGCCGACGTCCAACTCGTCTACGACCTGGGACACAACATCGCCACAGAGGAGCACCACGCCGTCGGCGACGACGAACAGACGCTTCTCGTCCACCGAAAAGGGGCGAGTCGGGCGTTCCCCGCCGGCCACCCGGACGTGCCCGACGCCTACGCAGACGTCGGACAACCGGTCTTCGTCCCCGGGGACATGGGCTCTCGCTCGTACGTGCTCGCTGGCGGGTCGCGGTCGCTCGAACGCAGTTTCGGGTCGGCTCCACACGGTGCCGGCCGAGCGAAGTCGCGGACGAAGGCGAGTCGAGAGTACGCTGCCGGCGAACTACAGCAGGCATTGCGTGCCCGCGGCATCTTCGTCAGGGCACAGTCCGGCGAGACGTTGACCGAGGAGTCGCCCGGCGCGTACAAGAACGTCGACGAAGTCGTACACGTCTGCCACGAACTCGGACTCGGGACGAAAGTCGCCCAGACCACACCACTGGCGAATATCAAAGGGTGACGGCTCCATTCGAGCGTACTGCTTTGGTCATGGCAACCGTTGAGATAGGTATGGACGCAGATAGGGAACTCCTCCGGCGTGCTCGTGACAATCTCGACGGCTGGATATACGCCGCTCGAGACGAGGCGTACCACGACCTGTTCACGGGAGACGACGCCGCGGTCACTCCAGAAGAGCGCCAACTGCTCGACGACATCGACTCGGAACTCTCGGTCAACGGCGACGAGGGGCTTTGGGGCGCAGACGAGTACGAAATCGTCCGCGGCCACCCGAAGAACCACCCGCTTTCGGTCGTCTGTACGCAACACCCCGAAATCCCCACCGAATGGTCACGAGGCGAGACGAGCCTCACCGAACCCGAACGCGAGCAGTTCAACGACCTGCTGTGGGACTACTGCGAACGGATTCGTCGGTACGTGCAAGACGAGGTCAACGAGTTCGTCGGTGCCGCCGGAATGCCGGAGAACTGACCCCTCGAAGCCGAAGCGCACGTCCTGACTCCCGACTCCCCTATTCAGGTCCCACACCGCAGTTGTTCGCCCCCGTTCCGAGATAGTGAGAACAGCTACTCGTTTCAAGACTGCTGGTGCCCTACACCCAGTAATGGTAGATTCCGACCCGTTCGGTGCCATCCGTGAATTCGAACACGGTGACACCACGTACAAGATGGCGGACCTGACGGTCCTCGAAGAACAGGGCCTCTGCGAACTCGACAAACTGCCGGTCAGCATTCGAATCCTCCTCGAATCCGTCCTTCGGAACGTCGACGGCGACACGGTTTCCGAAGCCGATGTGCGAAACGCGGCCTCGTGGGAACCCGACGTGCCGAACGTCGAAGTTCCGTTCACACCGTCTCGCGTCGTCCTACAGGACCTGACGGGCGTTCCGGCCGTCGTGGACCTCGCGGCGCTTCGCTCTGCGGCAGACCGCGCCGGCGAAGACCCGAAACTCGTCGAACCCGAGGTCCCGTGTGACCTCGTCATCGACCACAGCGTGCAGGTCGATTACTTCGGCAGCGAGGACGCCTACGAGAAGAACGTCGAACTGGAGTACGAGCGAAACGCCGAGCGCTACAAGGCGCTCAAGTGGGCGCAGAACGCCTTCGACAACCTCAGCGTCGTGCCGCCGGGAACCGGCATCGTCCACCAGGTGAACCTCGAACACCTCGGGCGAGTCGTCCACGACCGCGAGTGGCGCGATGACCAGTGGCTCCTGCCTGACACCCTCGTCGGCACCGACAGCCACACCCCGATGATTGGCGGTATCGGCGTCGTCGGCTGGGGTGTTGGCGGCATCGAGGCCGAAGCGGCGATGCTCGGCCAGCCGATTACGATGAAGCTCCCCGAAGTCGTCGGCGTCAAACTCGAAGGCGAACTGCCCGAGGGCGCGACGGCGACCGACCTCGTGCTGCACGTCACCGAGCAACTCCGCGAGGTCGGCGTCGTCGACCGCTTCGTCGAGTTCTTCGGCCCCGGCGTTCAGAACCTCTCTGTCCCCGACCGGGCGACCATCTCGAACATGGCTCCCGAACAGGGGTCGACTATCAGCGTCTTCCCGGTGGACGAGGCCACGCTGGATTACCTCGAACTCACCGGCCGCGACCCGGAGCACATCGAACTCGTCCGCGAATATCTCGAATCGCAGGGCCTCTTCGGCGAGCAGCACCCCGAGTACACCGAGACTGTCGACGTCGACCTCTCGGCTGTCGAACCGAGCCTCGCCGGGCCGAAGCGCCCGCAGGACCGCGTCCCGATGGGCGACATGAAGACCCACTTCCGCAAACTCGTCCACGGCGAGTTCGAAGACCAACTCGACGACTACGACGAACGCGAACTCGAACAGTGGTTGGGTGAGGGCGGGAGCGACCCCGAACTCGCCGGTGACGGCGGCGCGGCCGCCGCAGTCGAACCCGACGCCGACCTCGACCCCCTGACGAAGCGCGTCGAAGTGGACCTCGGCGACGGCGAGACGGCCGAAATCGGTCACGGGAGCGTCGTCGTCAGCGCAATCACGAGTTGTACGAACACCTCGAACCCGTCGGTCATGGTCGCCGCGGGGCTCCTCGCCCGCAACGCGGTCGAGAAGGGTCTCGACGTGCCGAACTACGTCAAGACGAGTCTCGCGCCCGGAAGCCAGGTCGTCACGGAGTACCTGAAGAAGGCCGACCTGCTTCCGTATCTCGAAGACCTCGGTTACGACGTGGTCGGCTACGGCTGTACGACCTGTATCGGCAACGCCGGGCCGCTTCCCGACCCCATCGAGAACGCTATCGACGACCACGACCTGTGGACCACGAGCGTCCTGAGTGGCAATCGGAACTTCGAGGCGCGCATCCACCCGAAGATTCGCGCGAACTACCTCGCGAGTCCGCCGCTCGTCGTCGCCTACGGCCTCGCCGGGCGGATGGACATCGACCTCGAGAACGACCCACTCGGCACCGACGAAGACGGTGAGCCAGTCTACCTCGCCGACATCTGGCCGGACGCCGACGAGGTCCACGAGACCATCCACGACAGCGTCGACCCCTCGATGTTCCGCGAGAAGTACGCGGAAGTGTTCGAAGGCGACGAGCGCTGGGACGCGCTCGAAGCGCCGACCGGCGACGTGTACGAGTGGGACGACGAATCCACCTACATCCGCGAACCGCCGTTCTTCAAAGACTTCCCGCTGGAGGAACCCGGCGTCTCGAACATCGAAGACGCCCGCTGTCTCATGACGCTCGGCGACACCGTGACGACCGACCACATCAGCCCCGCCGGGCCGTTCGGCTCTGACCTCCCAGCAGGCCAGTGGCTCATGGACCACGGCGTCGACCCCGTCGACTTCAACACCTACGGCTCCCGCCGCGGCAACCACGAAGTGATGATGCGCGGGACGTTCGCCAACGTCCGCATCGAGAACCAGATGCTCGACGGCGTGGAAGGCGGCTACACCATCCACCACCCGACGGGCGAGGAGACCACAGTCTTCGAAGCGAGCGAACGCTACCGCGAGGAAGACACCCCGCTCGTCGTCCTTTCGGGCGTCGAGTTCGGGACCGGCTCCAGCCGCGACTGGGCGGCCAAAGGCACGGACCTCCTCGGCGTGAAGGCGACTATCGCCGAGAGTTACGAGCGCATCTACCGCGACAACCTCGTCGGGATGGGCGTTCTGCCGCTCCAGTTCGAAGACGGCGACTCGTGGGAGTCCCTCGGACTCGACGGCTCTGAGCACTTCGACATCCGCGGGCTCGACGACGGTCTCGACGTCAACGACGAACTCACTGTCGTCGCCACGAAGGACGACGGAACCGAAGTCGAATTCGACGTGACCGCACAGGTCGGCACTCCGGCCGCGGTTCGATACGTCGAAAACGGCGGTATCCTCCACTACGTCCTGCGCCGCCTGCTCACGCAGGACTGAGGGCGTTCCGGTGGGGTAACTCTCCGACGAGCATGAAATGCCGCGGTCCCTCGCTGCGCTCCACCGAGCGTATCTTCATGCCGTCTGGCGGCGTAGTTCGTGCAGCAATGTCTACAGTCACACCCACCGTCCGACCAACTCGGTCAGTGCTCGCCCGGCGTGGTCTCACGGCCGTCGTCGGCTCCGTCGCAGCGAATGGGCTGCTCTTGGCGCTGGTCCTCGCAAGTGGCGCAGTACAGCCGTTCATGCCGCTTTCGTACCCGCCGGTGCTGTTTCTCTCCGCGGTGGGAGCTATCGGTGCGACCCTCGTGTATGGAGTGCTCTCGCGACGCGTCGAAAATCCAGACCGGACGTTCCTCCGGGTCGCAGTTGCGGCGTTGGTGCTGTCGTTCCTCCCGGACATCGGCATCCTCTTCGGTGACCCGCAGGCGACGATTCCGGGCGTGGTCGCCTTGATGGCGATGCACGTCGTCGTCGCTGCAGTGTGCGTGGGGACGTTGACGAAGATTGGCCGGAAGTGACGCGTCGGTGAGAGACCGAGAAGACGGCGTTGTCCGACGACTGCCCGACAAAAACGAGAGACTGTGTTTGGCGGCGCTATGCTCTGGGTTCGATATTCTGGTTCACGTGGAAGAAGTTCTCGGGGTCGTATCTCGCCTTGACCTTCTGTAACCGCTCGAAGTTGTCGCCGTAGGTGGCGCGAATCCGGTCTTCCCCTTCCTCCATCATGAAGTTGATGTACGACCCACCGAGCGTGTGGGGGTGGACTGCCTCCCAGTAGTCCGTGGCCCAGTCGGTCAGTTTGTCGACGTTCGCCGGGTCGGGGTCGACGCCCGCGATGACCATCGACCAGTTCGCGTCGCGGGCGGACCACGCAGTCTCGTCGGCGTCCACGTCGTGGACGGCACCGTCGATGGGATAGAGGTGCATCGCCGACTTCGCCGTCGGCACTTCAGCGAAGCGCTTGTGGGCGTCGACGGCTTCGTCGCTCAGTTCGCGCACGAAGTCCCCTTTCCAGTACCACTGGTCTCCTTCCGGGTAGAGACCGTCGAACATCCCTTGCAGTGCTGGGTACGGCATCTCGCCGACGTGCTCGAACATCGGTTCGGCCACGTCACGGGCAGTCTGGAGCATCGACTCCGCCTGCTCGTCGTCTCCCGTGCAGCACCACATCAGGCCGCAGACCTTCTCGCCGTGAATCGCTTCGGGGAACGGGTCGCCCGGTACTTCGGCGACGAGATAGAAGGCGTACACGTCTCTCGGTGCCTGTGTTATCCAATCGCGGTACCACCGCATGGTCGTCTCGAGTTCCGAGAGCGGCCAGAACATCGGTCCGGCGATGACCGTGTCGACCGGATGTAACTGGAATTCGAACGAGGTGACGACACCGAAGTTGCCGCCGCCGCCCCGAATCGCCCAGAACAGGTCTTCGTTCTCGTCTTCGCTCGCGCGAACCATCCGGCCGTCGGCCAACACCACGTCCGCACCGACCAGATTGTCTATCGTCAGGCCGTACTTGCGGGTCAGGTATCCGTGTCCGCCACCGAGCGTCAGTCCCCCGACGCCAGTCGTCGAGATGATTCCGCTGACCGTGGCCATCCCGAACGCGTGGGTGGCGTGGTCTACGTCACCCCACGTACAGCCGGCTTCGACAGAAGCCCTCTGCTTGTCTGCGTCGACGCGGATTCCGTTCATCTCCGAGAGGTCGATGACCAGTCCGTCGTCCACCAACGACAGTCCCGGTCCGTTGTGACCGCCACCCCGAACCGCCGTCTCGATTTCGTTCTCGCGGCCGTAGTTTACTGCCGCGATGACGTCCGCGACGTCTGTACACTTTGCGATGAGTCGCGGACGCTTGTCTATCATCGCGTTATATATCGCTCGTTCGTCGTCGAACTCCGAGTCGCCAGGTCGAATCAGGTTACCCCGAAACGAATCCCGGAGTTCGCCGGGTATCGTTGCATCGTCTCTTGCTGTTGACATAGTTTTTTCACGCGCACCCTTCCCACCACTTTCATTCAGTCCGAATGCGGATAGTGCGCTACCGGTAGTACATCGCGCAGTGCGTTATTCGTTACCATTTGTCGCCCCCATTCGTTTAATTCCACAATTCTAATACAAAATATCCAGAATAATTGGTCGTCCTCGTTTCGAGAGTACCTTCCGCCGAGCCACGACGTGCCGGACCCGGTACCCGTTCGAGTACGTCGCCACCGACGTCTCAGACGCTGGCAAGCGCTTGTATCCACTTCTCGTCTTCTCGGTCGATACTGACCGTCCCGAAGCCCGCTTCGTCGAGAAGCGACCGAATCTCCTCGGGACGGTAGCGTTCGAAGTACCGGCCTGCGGCGTCGAATCCGCTCTCGTCGCCGTGTTTCAGCGACAGGTAGAGCGTCCCGTCGTCGACGAGCACTCGTCTGAACTCGCGAAGCGTCTCGGGTGCGTCTTCTCGTGGAACGTGGAGGAAAGATGCACAACTCCAGACGCCGTCGAAGGTGCCGTCTGCAAACGGGAGTCGTCGCATGTCGCCACGGGCGAACGAGGCCGCGGGAACGTCGGCCGCCGCCTTCTCGACGAACGACGCCGTGAGGTCGAAGCCAGTAACGTCGAAGCCGTCGTCGCTGAAGGTCCGTGTATCACTGCCGGGACCGCATCCGACGTCCAACACGCGCTCGCCCGAGAGGGCCTCGTAGAACTCGTCGCCGAAGCGTGCAGCGATAGATTCGGAGCGATACTTCTCGACGTACGCGTCCGCGTGACTCTCGTAGACGGTCGTCGTGCGAGAGACTTCGTCCATGCCACCCAGTCAGCGACGACGATTGTCAATTTTTCCACAGCAGTCGTCGTGCTCGACTTCTCGACCGTTATCGAACGTGGCTGTACTTTGGGACCGGGGCACCAACTGTGAGCAGTGTGTCCGACCAAATCCACGCTCTGGGTTCCTTCGTATCGCAGATGACGAGTCCTCCCTCGTCCCAGTAGCTCGCGATTCGTCCGCTTTTGGAGGGCTCGTGTGCTTCCTCAGTCATGTTCTTCGAAGAGTATTTCGTGTTCGGGTGGGTGAATTCCCGTTTTCGTTCCCACCCGACGAGAATCACGGACTCCGACGCTCCGAAGTTCTCCCCGCACCATCTACGACGAGCGACAGCCGATTTGACATCCTCCTGCGCCTGAAGACGCAGGAACCCCGAGCGTTGAGAGTTTCAGGTTCGCAACCATGACTCTGCCACTTTTCGGGAACCCATTTAACCCAGTCGTCGTGGTCAGCGGCTGACTGGCGGTGCCAAACCGCCGTTACTCCTATCCTCGGCGTCGTTGACTCCCATCTGTTGTTTTTGCCAGCAGGGAGTCCACGTCGATTCGCCGGACTTGGAGTTACCTTGGCTTGCTCAACCAACAGGCACGAGACGAACGTTTCAGCATTCGTGTTCACCGTGTTGGCGTTTCGGATACTGTCTCATTAGTGGCGGGTAGACCGCCTCCGAAGGCAGTTCGGAATCGCTCCGTTCCGACCTGACCTTACTCATTGATATGAAGTTACAATACTTGGAACTGCGGATTTTGGAAACTCAGGAATGCCATCGAAGGGGGTTCGTGTAGGATTTTGTCGGATTCATCCTGACCCTAAAGAGTCAGGTATTCTCCTCGATTTCGTATAATCTCCTTACACACCCCTAGTCACAGTGTTTTTCTGTCAGAGTTGATTCGAACGTGATACCCTCCAGACCGTCCGTCACAGGACACTCTGGACACATCTATCAATGCGTACTGAATCACGAGAATCGGTGACCGACCTGCAGTCGGTTTCCACGTTCGACGACTTGACTGGCTACGAAGACGGCCGCGCGTTCGTCATCTGCGACACGAAGAATCCGAACGCGTGGATTCGCTCCGACGAGACGCGACCGGTCTCGGACTGACGGCTGCACTGACGACGGCGGGCACACAGTGACGCCTTCAGCGTGAGAGCCATCGAGAGCGACTCGGCTCAGCGGCAGTCCTGACAGACGTACTCTGTGCTCGCTCCGAGGTGTTCCCACTCGGGACGTGCGATGTATGCACCGCACTCCGCGCACGCGGTCCAGTAGACCTTGTGGTCGTGTTCGAGGATGCGACCACCCGAGGCACCCACGTCCGCCGCGTCGCGGCCGACGACGACGTGCGTCTCAGTTACTTCCGTGACCGTTCCGTCGAACGGCGCGTGCTGGGCGTTGCTGATGCCCGCTTGTCCCGGAACGGAAATCATCTCTCCCGCTTCGACCGTGTCGCCGACGTCGACGATTGGTCGGCTCTGGTCGACGAGTGACCCGAAGTTCGGATTGGTGAGAAGCGGGACGCGGGCCTCGTCGGGTTCGAGAGTAGTCGGCTCAGTCTCGTGGTTTCCGGGCCAATCGCGTGCCTTGAGGACGTTGATTCGTTCGTTGCCCAGCGTGTTCTCTTCGGCCTCGTCTTCGTCGAGGACGAGCAGACAGTTGGTGCGTTTGGTGATGCCGAACTCGTCCGGGGACTCCTCGATTTCGAAGCACCACCCGGGCCCACCGTCGGCGAGAACCTCGTCATCCCGGAGGTCGTCAGGTGACCGCCCGGCGGCTTCGAGCAGGGCCGACGCCGGAGTTCCGACCGGAACCTTCAGGAAGCGATGGTGGGGCACGTTTCCGTCCACGTGGACGTACTTGTGCGTCACCGACTTCCCACTCTCCAGCGCCCGGTAGATGTTCAACACCGTCTCGGTGTTCTGGACGAGCCAGCCCTTGTCCATCGGCAACTCGTCGCGTAAGGCGACGCCAGCCACGATGCGGAGCAGCACGCTCTCCATTCCGTACTCGTATCTATCGTCGGTGTACGCGACGACGATTCCCGACTCCTCGGAGGCGTCTATCGGCAGGTCATCCGGGAGGTACACCGTCGGGTCGGCCGCGGCCTCGAAGTTCTCCATCCAGTCGTCTCGCTTCGACTCTTTCGCACACACGACGACGAGGTCGACCGTGTTCTCCAGAAGTAACTCGAAGAACTCGGCGTACAGTTCGGCGTGCGCGTCGCCGAGCCATTTGTCGATGTAGTAGTTCGGTTCGCTCTCCTGGTGGTTCATCAAGAGGGACGACACCTCGTCGATACGCTCCCACTTCGCATGCGTCGGGAACCCAGCACCGCCCGCCCCGGCGATACCAGCGTTCTTGAGCGTCGTCGCGAGCGCTGATACGTCGGCCTGTTTGAGGTTCTGAAGGCTCACGCTCATGGTTCTAGGTAGTAATATGCGTGGTCGTATTCATACCAGTTTCGTTATTCATAACATATATGGAATGCTTGCTAGATAATGTCTCTCAATGTTGTGGAGGACGAACATATTCGATACCGTTCTTCCACCCTCGGAATCGCTGTGTCTCTTAATCGAACGTGCTCGCGAAGGGCTAGCTGTACCGATGACCTCCATCTCACCCACCACACGGCGGCGACTACTCTCGACAACTGGGGGCGGCCTCGTCACGGGCGTACTGGGAGGCTGCCTCGGAGGGTCGAAGCCGGGCGGCGACGGGGCTGCTCCCGAAGCGAGCGACTCGGGCCTCCCATCGCGGGTGGAGGTCACGATGACATCCCGACCGACGCCGAAGTTCGAACCCCGTCTGGCCCACGTCGCAGTCGGTGGGACCGTCGTCTGGACGCTCCACTCCGGCGACCACGACTCGACGGCGTACCATCCAGACACCTACGGTCCGGACCGTATCCCACCCGGCACCGAACCGTGGGCCAGCGACACGATGAGTTCCGTGGGCGAGACGTTCGAACGGACCTTCGACACTCCGGGGGTGTACGACTACGTCGACACACAGGCTGTCTGTACGGCCCACGAGCAGATTGGAAACGTCGGCCGCGTCGTCGTCGGATGGCCGGAACTCGACCCGGAGGCACAGCCCGCGCTTCGACCGCCGCAGTCTGAACTCCCGCGAATCGCGCGAACCAGAATCGAGGAGTTGAACGACCAGACGCACTCGTTGCTGTCGAACGAGAGCACCACACCCACAGAAGAATCATGACTACACCATCACGCCCCGTCAGCCGACGAACAGTGCTGCGGGCGGCTGGCGTCGCTGCAACCATCGGCGTCGCCGGGTGCCTCTCCGCACGCGACCGACCAGCAAACGTCACCTTGGACCCACCCGAAAACTACGACAAACTCGTCGAAGCCGACCTGCCGTATCCAATCTACGGCGAGAAACTGCCGGCCGTCACCGTCCCCGGCGTCGTCCACGACCGACCGGTCTCGACCCGAGAGTTCGTCGGCGAGCGTCATCTGCTCTTGACGTTCGTCTACACCCGGTGTGACGGCATCTGTCTCAACCTCGGACAGAACCTCGTCCACGTGCAAGCCCACGCTGCTGACGCCGGGTTCACCGACGAAATCGCCGTCGCTGGCATCTCGTTCGACCCGGAACACGACACGCCAACTAGACTCCGGACGTGGGGTGCGAAACGCGGCCTCGAGTACGACCTCGGGAACTGCTATCTCCTGCGCCCCGAGTCACCAACGCGAGCGAGAACCGTCGTCGAGGACACCTTCGGCGAGGCGTACAAACACGAGGAAGGAGCCGAGATGCCGTTTCTCCACAGCGGTCTCATCCTCCTCGTCAACGACGAAGGCGTAGTGGAGCGTTCGTACGCCGGCGACCCACCGAACCCCACCACAGTTCTCGACGACGTCGAAGCACTCGTGGGGGTGTAGACGATGCGCCGCCGCGACCTCCTCGCCGGACTCGCCGGTGCGGCAACACTGGGGGCTGGCGCTTACGCCGTCAGCGGGGGCAACGGGTTCGGAGATGAACCCGAAGGTGTCGAGCCAGTCGCGTTGACTGCCATCGAGGCACCGGGAAGTCACGGAGAGACGCTGACGGTTCCCGAGCGGGGTCGCGTCACACTGGTCGAGTTCTTCGCCACGTGGTGTGACGTCTGTGCCGCATCGATGGCACCGCTCGGGAAGGCCTCCGACCGCGTCGGCGACGACGTGCAGTTCGTCTCCGTGACCAACGAACCGCTCGGCCACGCCATCACCCGCGCCGAGATTCGTGAGTGGTGGGTCGAACACGACGGAGCGTGGCCCGTGGCACCCGACGAAGACCTCGCGCTCACAGAGGCGCTGGGTGCCAGCGCCGTTCCGATGGTCGTCGTCCTCGACGCCGACAACGTCGTCACGTGGACCGCGAAAGGCAAGCACTCGGCGGAGACACTCGTCTCTCGCATCGACGAGGCCCGCGGAGGACACGATGATTAGCCCGGAGACCGCAGGCGCGGCCACGCTCGCACTCGGCGCGTCCGTGGCGACGTTCTTCTCGCCGTGCGCGTACGCCCTCCTCCCGGGGTACGTCGGCTATTACGTATCGAGCGTCGAAGACGAACCAGACGCCGATACACCGGTCGTCGGTGCCACCGTTCGCGGCGCAGCGGCATTCCTCGGCGTGGTCGTCGTCTTCGCCGTGTTATCGGCAGGGATACTGCTCTTGGGACGGTCAATCGAACCCGTCCTCGGCGTCCTCGAACCGCTCGTCGGCGTCGGCTTACTCGCGCTCGGTGTCGCAGTCCTCGTCGGCTACAGCCCGGATATCCACGTCCAGTTGCCCGAGCGGCGGTCGTCGAAACTCGGCTTCGTGCTGTTCGGTGGTGGCTACGCTATCGCCGCCGCTGGCTGTGTCGCACCCGTGTTTCTGGCGATTGTGCTTCGAGCGGTGACGTTCCCGCCCGGTCCGGCACTCGTCGTCCTCGGCGCGTACACGGTCGGCTTCGGCGGACTCCTTCTGGGTACGACTGTCGCTATCGCGGTGGGCCACAGAGGGCTTCTGGACTGGCTTGGGCGTCGACACCGGTATCTCGATGCAGTCGCTGGCGTGGTGCTCGTCGGCGCAGGAATCTGGCAGGTGGTGGTCGCGCTCTGATTCGGTTAGTGTTAGTCGCGCGCTCTGCGTGGTCGACGAGACACGAAGCGTTGCAGCTCCGGCAGTGGTACCGGACATGCCGCCAGAGTTGCAGCTGCCGACCAGCGACAGCCATCTACCGAACACCTCCGGCTAAAGTTATCGACAGACCGTAGCCCGGTCCGTAAGCTGAGCTTATGGAATTGGAAAATTTCGGCGTTTCAGGATTTCCGTCAAACGCCGATTTCGGGCACGTGACAGCCCGTACAGCGTGGTTTAGTTTTGCACCAAACCGACTAAATTTTTTATGGGCCCCATGGGGTTCGAACCCATGACCACCCGGTTATGAGCCGAGCGCTCTGACCAGACTGAGCTAGGGGCCCTCGGTCGATTCTTTTCCGGCGTGCCTCTTATGTCTTATCAGAAGACGTCGCCGGAAGGTACTCGACAGTCAACCGGCTCAGGACGCGAGAAACGAAGAAGCGCCGCCGCCAGGACTCGAACCTGGGACCACCTCGTGGCTGCGGAAGACAGCCGGAACTGAATTCCCTAACAGCGAGGTGCTCTACCAACTGAGCTACGGCGGCTCTCATTTCTGTGTACCGACGACTGATTGAAGTGGATTTCGTTTCGCTTCGGAGAAGTACGACTGTCGAACCACGAGAGCGTCACGAAAGAGACGTGTCACTCGAAGGCGTTGAAAGTGAGAGAAGCGCCGCCGCCAGGACTCGAACCTGGGACCACCTCGTGGCTGCGGAAGACAGCCGGAACTGAATTCCCTAACAGCGAGGTGCTCTACCAACTGAGCTACGGCGGCTTTCGTCTGCACTCCTTCGTATTCGACGTTTCTTGATAGGGCTTTCGTTTCCGCACGACGGCTGTCGGGTGCCATCGTCTCACGCGGCCGCGGCAGCACCGTCACGCTTTCGCCCGCAGGCGCGGAAGCGTCGCCCATGACGAATTCGGACCTCGATGCAGTCGTCGCCGCGGTCCGCGAGCGCATCGACCCCGACGAGGAGGAGCGTCGGGCGCTCGCAGATGCGGCGGCGGAGTTGGAGTCACGCGTCTACGACGCCCTCGACGACCTGCCGGTGGACGCCGACGTGCTCCAAGTCGGCAGCACCGCCCGCGGGACGTGGCTCTCCGGCGACCGCGACATCGACCTCTTCGTTCGGTTTCCCGAGGACCTCCCGCGAGACGAACTGGAGTCCTACGGCCTCGACGTCGGCCATGCGGTCCTCCCCGACGGCCACGAAGAGTACGCCGAACACCCCTACGTGAAAGGCGACTACGACGGCTTCGACGTGGACCTCGTCCCCTGTTA
The DNA here is from genome assembly GCF_024730625.1 of Haloferax larsenii. NCBI lineage: Archaea > Methanobacteriati > Methanobacteriota > Halobacteria > Halobacteriales > Haloferacaceae > Haloferax > Haloferax larsenii. Next base: position 1,375,202 of record NZ_CP078063.1, on the reverse strand, counting down.
CGACGTGCCCACCGCCCCCGATATTCGCTCGGCGGTCGACCGCACACCCTTCCACAACGAATATCTCGTCGAACACCTCGACGACGACCTCGCGGCCGACGTGCGCGTCTTCAAGCGCTTCCTGAAAGGCATCGGCGCGTATGGGAGCGACCTCCGTACCGAGGGCTTTTCGGGCTATCTCGCGGAGTTGCTCATCCTCGAATACGATGGGTTCGAACCGCTTCTCCGCGCCGCCACCGACTGGCACCCGCCCGTCGAGTTCGACCCGGAAGACCACGGCACACGGTCGTTTTCGGACCCACTCGTCGTCATCGACCCGACCGACCCCGAGCGAAACGTCGCGGCCGTCTGCTCGGCAGAAAACGTCGCCCGCCTCCAGCACTACGCCCGCGACCTGCTGTCGAACCCGCGCGAATCGCTCTTCTTCAACTCCGCGCCGCCCGCACTCGACGCCGACGGCGTCCGCAAGCACATCGACCGGCGCGGAACCACGCCGCTCGCCATCGTCTTCGACGCGCCGGACCTCGTCGACGACCAACTGTATCCGCAACTCAGAAAGTCGATTTCGGGGGTCGCCGACGGGCTCGACCGACGCGGGTTCGACGTGTTCCGCGCGACGACGTTCGCCGCCGACGAGGCCGTGTTGTTCGTCGAACTCGCGGTGTCCGAGCGACCCACAGTCGAACGCCACGTTGGGCCGCCCGTGCACGTTCGACAACATGCCGAAGGCTTCTACGGGGCGTACGCCGAGGGCAACGACCACTACGGGCCGTTCCTCGACGGCGACCGCTACGTGGTCGAGCGAGACCGGGAGTTCACGTCCGCAACCGACTTCGTGACGAGCGACGCGCTGTTCGACGTGGCGCTCGGAAAGCACGTGGAATCGACGCTACGAGAAGACGGCTACGAGGTGTTCGTCGGCGACGAGGTGGCCACCCTCGCCGAGACGTTCGGCGCCGAGTTAGGTCGGTTCTACGACCCGAGACCGTGAACGTCGCGAATCTCGTCGACTAAGTCGATATTCTTCTGCTCTGGGTCCTCGTCGGGGTCCATCGCGAGTCGGCCGTCGAACGTCTCGTGGACGATAGCGACGCCCTCCGAGAGCGTGTCAAGCCCATAACCGCCTTCGAGAACGAACGAGAGCGCAGTGTCGGTGTCGTCACACAGGTCGCGGACGCGTTCTGTGAGCATCGCGTACCCCTCAGTCGAAACGCGCATCCGCGAGATTGGGTCGTGTCGGTGCGCGTCGAAGCCAGCGCTGACGATGAACAGGTCGGGGTCGAATCGCTCGACTGCGGGGGCGATAGTCTCCTCGAACGAGTAGACGTAGTCGGCGTCGCCCGCGCCAGCGCGAAGCGGGATGTTCAGCGTCGTCCCTTCGGAACCAGCTTCGCCCGTCTCGTCGACCTCGCCAGTCCCGGGGTAGAGACCGTCTTCGTGAATCGACGTGTAGAAGACGTCGTCGCGGTCGTAGAAGATGTCCTGCGTGCCGTTTCCGTGGTGGACGTCCCAGTCGAAGATGGCGACGCGCTCGGCGAGGTCGTCGTCGATGACGGCCTGTGCGGCGACCGCCGCGTTGTTGAAAAAGCAGAACCCCATCGCGTCGTCTTCGACAGCGTGGTGGCCCGGCGGACGGCCTAAGGAAAAGGGCGTCCGACGGCCGTCGTCGCCGGAGAGTGCGGAGCGAGCGGCCCACTCCGCGAGTCCCGCAGACGCGAGTGCAGCGACCCACGTCTCCTCGACGGCGACGGTGTCTGGGTCCCAGTTACCGCCGCCGCCGCGACAGAAGTCGTGGAATTCGTCCACGTAGTCGTCGTCGTGGACGGCCGCGACGGTCGATTTCACGGCGGGCGCGGCTTCGACGTATTCGACGCCGTGACGCTTCGCCAACCCGCGCCGAATCGCACGGAGTCGGTCGGCAGTCTCTGGGTGTCGGGCCCCGGTATCGTGGTCGAGACACGATTCGTTGTAGCCGAAGCGCATTATTCGAACAGGGAGAAGTAGGTCTCGATGTCCTCGGCTTGCACGGTTCGGCGACCGGCGTGGTGGGTGAGTTTGACGGCGGCACTCGCCACGTTGGTCGCGTAATCTTCGAGGATATCGGCCAGTGCGATTCGAGCATCCATCGCGACCCGGTAGCGGTCGTCGATTTGGAGGCGAGCGATGCGGTCGATTGGTGCGACGGGGAGTTCGAGGTCGTCGCGCTCGACGACCTGTTCGACGCCGAAATCCTCGGCCATCAACGTCTTGCGACCGTCTTCAGTCGCCCGCTCGGCCGCGTCGATTGCCAACTCGGCGCCGTGTTCCTGAATCCGGCGCGCGAGCTCCTCTGCGGCACCTGCGCTGACGCGAAGGTTGCCCGCGTTCTGCCGGATAATCGCGTCTACCGGGGCGAACGGTAGCTCGACACTCATACCCACATATCGGGTCCGACCGGCGTATAATCCTTTCCGTAGCGGCGTCCATTGGATTTTACAGACCACCGGCTCACCCGAGTCCCACGATTGGTATCGGGGTGTGACGAACACACCCGTTAGAGTGGACGCTCGTTACCGCTTCGCGCCGGTGTGGACTTCGACCGAGTCGGCACTGATTCGACCGCCGGTCTCGGGGCCGCTGACGGTTACTTCGTCACCGAGACCGAGGTCGGCGTCGGTCTCGACGGTTTTGGTCTCCGAACCGTCGTCGAGGATGACCGGGTTCCCGGCCTGAACGACGGTGCCGGTGAACTCGACGACTTCGCCGCTGGAGGTCGTTGTGTCGTCGGCCGACTGACTGGACGAGGTGGCCGCGGTAGTCGAGGTAGTCGAGTCGGTCGATGCGTCAGACCCACTCGACTCGCCCGAGAACGCGCCGAGACCTTGGGAACTCGTCTGGTCTGCGCCAGCGTCGCTGTCGCCACCCGCGCCTGCGGGTGCGTCGTCCATGACGGTTACAGACGAGCGCCAGCCGGCGGACGCTTCGAGGTCGTCCTGCCAGCCGTCTTTGATTTCCACGTCGGTGATGACGACGTAATCGGCGAGGTCGACGTCCGTGTCGGCTTTCTCGCCCCAGAGGGCGACGCGGATGTCACCCGTGTCGTCGCGGACGCGGATGTTCCGAACCTGTCCTTCGGAGCCGTCGTCGCGGTCGAACGTTCGCTTGGAGTCGGATTCGATGACGCCGCCGGCGATATCGACGGTCTGGCCGAGTTCGAGGGCACCGATGTCGGTCGTCTCGGGGACGTACTCGATGTCTTCGTCGATGACTTCGACAGCGCCGCGCGACCCGACGTGGAGTTCGAGCGACCCGTCGCGCTCGCGGACGTAGCCGTCGACGACTTCGACCGACTGCCCGGCGTCGAGTTCCTCGACGAGGTCGGCGCGCTCGTCCCACATGGTGACGCGCACGCGACCCGTGGCGTCACCGACAGAGAGGTTCGAGACGCGGCCTTCGGAGCCGTCGTCGCGGTCGAACGTGCGGACGGTCCCGACGTCCAGAATCTTCCCTTTGAGGTTCACGTCCGAGAGCCCGAGTGCGAGGTCCTCGACGCGATAGGTGTCGAGCACCTTGACGTCGACTTCGGCGTCGGGGTCCTCTTCGACCTTGCTCGCGCTGACTTCGACGCCGCTGTAGCCGTCTTTCGGGCGGCCACCGATGCGGAGGACAGTGCCGACTTCGAGGTTCTCTTCCGCGCCAGCGGCCATCTCGTCCCACAGCGAGACGCGGATGCGACCCGTCTCGTCGGCGACTTCGATGTTGAGGACTTTGCCGTCTTCGTCCTCACCGTCGCGCTCGAAGGTTCGAACGTCGCCGACGCTGACGACCTTGGCGAGGAACTTCACGTCCTCCATGCCCGGTTCGATGTCGGCGATGCCGTTTACCTCCTCGTCGCGGAGTTCGTGAGCGATGAGCATCGCCGCCGTCTCCTCGTCGGCGAGACCGCCCATCTGCTCGACTTTGTCGTTCACCGCGGCCTCGAACTTCTCGAACTCGACATCCGTGTCGAGGTCGTCGTAGACGTCTTCGATGACGCCCATCAGGCGTCACCTCCATCGACGAAAGACGCACCGCGTCGCAGAACACACGTCGTACTCATTCTATGCACGAACAGGGAAGGCCGGCGCTTAAGCGTTGTTTTCCTCGTGATTCGGGCTTCGAAAAGCCCCCTCGAATCGAGTGACATAGCGGGGGTGAAGCCGTCTTCCGTGATGAACCTTCGGTGGGCCGTCGAAAGGGGCGACTGCGAGAAGTCGTCAGGCGTCGTCGAAGTCGATGCGGGCAATCTCCCGGCGACCGTCCACGTCGTCGTGCTCGACGACGACCTCGCCGGGGAGGCCATTCGCGAACTGAAGTCGGGCCTCGTAGCCGACAGGCTTGAGCGCCTCGGTACACGCCTCGTCGGGGTCTCGGTCCTCGACCGTCTCGACGAGAAGCGACGCCACGTCGGATTCGGGGTCGTAGGCCACCCCGCCGAGTCGAGCGATAGCACACCCGTTTGCACCCCAGAGACAGCCCTCGACGAGGACGCCAGTCGAGACGTACGTCGCCCGTGCAGCGCCGCCCTGCGGACAATCCGGGTCGTGCCGCGGCGAGAGTGATTTGTCGACCAATCGTGGTTCCGTCGGAGTCGGCGTCGGCGTCGATTCGGTGGTTGTGGTCTCTGTGCCGTCGTCGGTTGCGTCGTCGCTCGTACACCCTGCGAGGGCTGCACAGAGGCTTGCGGTCCCGGTGAGCAGGGCGCGTCGGTTCACGACCAAAGGTACAGCGGGGCGGAAAAAAGTCCTTGTGTCGGGACACGTCGCAGACGGACCGAGGAGACGCCCGCCCCGCTATTTCCGTGCTTCTCCGTGCCGTGGTCCCGCGGTTCACTGGGAGTCAACATCGTAACCGTCTTAAGTAACCGTCGAGTACCGAAGGATGCAGCAAGACAGTCCTGGTAGGGTAGTGGACTATCCTCTTGGCTTGCGGAGCCAGGGACCGGAGTTCAAATCTCCGTCAGGACGTTTTCCTTCCGAACACTAACCTTCGAGAGACCACCGTCTCTCGGTCGTAACTCCGACACGGACTCCACGGTACGACACAGTCGCTCAGCGGCCAGTCCGGCAAAAAGTGAGTGTTACTCGTCGTCGTACGGTGGTTCGAGGTGTGGTGCGTCGTCTTCGTCGGGCTGCGTGACCGACGAGACGGAAGCGGGGCTCTGTGGGCGGGGACGGGGGGCATTCTCAGTCCGAGGTTTCGACGACCACTCTTCGTTGCAATCGGGGCAGTAGTTGCCCTTGTAGGCTCTGGAGAACAGGTACGCGTCTCCACAGCTGATGCAGACTGGAGAGGGGGTCATTAATCGACACCTCGGCTGAGGGAGGAGAGGGCATTCATGTGCTACCATATCACATATGTTCTGAAGAGGGATAAGCATGTACACCCTACCTATCGAGGGAGCCGGTTCCCGCGGAATCTTTACTCGTCGCCGGCGAACGACGACCATGGACGATTCGCTTCGCGCCGGTCTCGCCATCTACAACGCCGGTGCCTTTCGGGCGGCCCACGGCGCGTGGGAGTCACGGTGGCTCGACCTCCCGGACGGCAGCGCCGACGAGCGGTTTCTCCACGGACTCATCCAGTTCACGGCGGCCGTCCACCACGCGCGAGAAGAGAATTACTCCGGTGCGACGGGGTTGGCCGAGAGCGCACAGGCGTATCTCGACGGGTTAGCTGACGACTACCGGGGTGTCAACCTCGGCGACGTTCGGAACTTTCTCTCCACGCTCGAAGCTGACCCTGCTGCCGCACTCCGCGACGGGCCGGTCGCGCTCCGCCACGACGGGCAGGTGCTTACGTACGACGACCTCGACTTCGACGCTATTGTCGTCGCGGCCGAGACGCTCGCCGAGGAAGGAACGGGTTTCGACGAGTCGGTCGTCGAGGACGCGATTGCCTACGCCCGCGAGGAGGTCGCAGACGGAACACAGACGCAGTACACCGCACAGGTGTTCGACTTCGTCCAAAACGAGGCCCAACGAGGGCTGGTCTACCAGCGGCTGGCAGAACACGTCCGCCGGAAGCGACGACGCGAGGACGACGTGACCGGACTGTTCGAGTGACTCGTTACGGCTCGCCGTCGGTTCCGGGCGCACCGACCAGTGCCGACACGAGGTTGGCTTCGATTCGTTGCAGATGCTCACTCACAGTGCCGGGTGCCACGGCGAGTTCGGCGGCGATGTCCCGGTGTGTCGCTTCTCGGGGGACCTCGTAGTAGCCAGCCCGGACTGCGATGTCGAGAACCTCGCGCTGGCGGTCTGTGAGCGACGACAGCGGGTCGTGGGCAGACGCCTCGTATCGGCCGGTGCGAACGAGCGAGACGTCGATTTCGGCCGGGATAGTTGTGATAGCCTGACTCAGTGCGTCCTCGGTGCCGAGCAAGGTGAGTTGTGCCGAGAGGTTCCCGTTCGACCGGGCGAAGGTGACCGGCCACGTGAGGACGACTGCGTGGTCGAAGACGACCGCCAGCAGTCGGTCCATGAGCGGCGACGACTCGTAGTGGATGTACGCGATACCAGCAGCAGAGACGTCGAACGCCCGGACTTCGGAAACCGAGTCGAGAATGCTCCTCGCCGCGTCGAGGTCGCCCCGGAGGCGACTCAGTTCGGTGTAGCCGCCGTCTCCGACCGAGTTCACGTAGTGGAGTGACTCGATGGAGACACCCGCGTCGTCGGTGAACGCTGCTGTCAACGGGTGCAGTTCGGTGTCGTCCCAGCCGAGTCGCAGTGTGGTGTATCTCATCGTCCAAGTTCGGCGGCGGCGGTGCTGGCGCAGAGTGGGTAGACTGAGATTATAAATACACCTCGTATGCTCGGAGTCAGCCACATCTCGTCAGTGGACGAAAGTGTAGCTATGGCAGCAACCGCCGCTCGACGAATCGCACTCTTGTTGACCGTCGTCACCCTGCTTCTCGTCTCGCTCGCGCCGTGGGGACCAATCGAGACGCGGTCGTTCGAACACCTCTCTCCGGCCGTCTACTGGGGATTCAACGCTTTTCTCATCCTGTTGGGGCTGGGGAGCTTCGCCACCGCGTATCGCCTTTGGTCGGGAAGTACTGACGCGCTACTCGCTGCGGTCGTCGCCGGGGGACTCTACATCGTCGTCTACGGCCTCGATTTGGCTGGCATCTTCCCAACGTCGCCGGACGCGATGCCGCCGCTATTGTTCGCTATCGAAGTCGTCGATACGGCGCTCGCGGTCGTGCTCGTCGTGTACAGTTACGTGGTCTGGAATCGGGCGAACCCACAGCGCGGGCGGGCCGAGACCCGGACGTCCTGACCAGCGGCGGGCACGCTGGTCGCTGTGGAATCCGTCGGTTCCGAAAAAAACGCACCAGCCCTGAAACCTACGCTTCGTCCAGCGGTTCGCCTTCGAAGGTGAACTCCGCGGAGTTGTCCTGCGGGTCGTAGCCGAGGACCTCACGGGCGCGGTCGATGGAGTAGTACTTTCGGTCGTTGTCGGAGATGCCGTAGACGATTTCGAAGTCGTAGTCGGCGTCGATGCAGCACGCGAACAGGTGGGCGCAGTCGCGGTAGGAGAGCCACATCGCTTGGCCGCGTTCGTACTCCTTCGGCGGGTGATGCTGGGTGAGGTTGCCGATACGGACGTTCACGACGGAGATGTCGTGGTGGTCGTGGTAGTAGCGGCCGAGGGTCTCACCAGTCGCTTTGCTCACACCGTAGAGGTTACTTGGGCGGGCGAGTTCGGTCCCGTCCAGTCGGAACTCGTGGTGGGGTCGGTACATCTCCGGCGTCCGTTCGTCGGTCTCGTACGCACCGACGGCGTGGTTCGACGAGGCGAACGCGAACTTCTCGACGCCCGCGTCGATAGCCGCCTCGAACATGTTCTGCGTGCCGTCGATGTTGTTCCGAAGGACACTGTCCCACGGTGCCTCGGGACGCGGGTCACCGGCGAGGTGGATAACTGCGCCGACGCCCTCGATGGCGTTTCGAATCGCAGTCTCGTCGGTGATGTCCGCGACGTAGACGTTCGTCTGGTCGACGGATTCGGGTATCTTCTCGTCAGACAGCGGCTCGCGGTCCAGCAATCGCCAGTCGTAGGCGTCGCCGATGTGCCCCAGTATCGCCTGGCCGACGCGCCCGCCAGCCCCCGTCAGCAAAACCGGCTTGTCCATTCGATTCTACGTCCGACAAGCGGGACTAAGTAAGGACCGGTTCGCGCCCGCGAGCGGCCCGACCGGCGAACTTTAGGCCCGAGCGACAGACTCGCAGACATGGTCACTGACCCGCAGTCTGCCTGTTTCGAAGCGGGCATCAAGTTCGGCTCGCTCTACCACCAGTTCGCCGGGACGCCGGTGTCTCCCGACAGCGCTCGAAGCCTCGAAGAAGCGATAGCGGAGTCCATCGAGAACCAACCCCACTGCGAGTCCGTCACTGTGGACATCCTCGACGACGAACTCGAAGCCAAACTCGCCGATTCGACGGCCGACTACACCGAGCTCACGGGGTCGCTGATGCGCGTCGAGATGCGAATCGAGTACGAGGACGTGACCGTCCGCACGAAGATGGAGATGGAAGACGGCTACCCGCTGATGAAACTCGTCTCGGTCGAGGAATGAGCCCCCGAATCGCCGCTCGCGGCCTCGTTGTCTACGATGGAACCCTCCTGACCGTCCAATACGGGTCCGGCGACGGCGAGCGTTGGTATTTGACCCCCGGCGGGGGACAACAGACGGGCGAGTCGCTTTCGGAGACGGTCCGCCGCGAAGTCCGCGAAGAGACAGGGTACGAGGTCGAGGTCGAATCGCTCGCGTTCGTCCGAGACTACATCCCATCGAATTATGACACGGACGAAGACGAGGATGAGGGTGGAGCCGAGGACGACGACCACCGGGTAGACCACTTCTTCTGGTGCGAACTCGTCGATGACGACCCTGTCCAGCCCACGGTGAGAGACGCAAAACAAGTTGGCGTCACGTGGCTCGCGGTGGACGAACTCGACGACTACTGGTTTTTCCCGCGTGAACTGCCAGACGCGCTTCAGCGTCAAGTGAAGACCGCGAATCGAGAGGCGCGATATCTCGGTGACATTCGCTGAGTAAATCGGCCGCGACCGCGACCGAGTCCCTCGATTTCACTTTCACTTTCGGGGTTGTTTTTAAACCCCCACGTGCCGAATGTGCTGGCATGAGTCAAAGTACGCTCGGCGACGACGACCTGTTCGGAGAGGCGGCAGCGGAGATGCGAGCCGACGTCGAGGAACACCTCGGCGAGGCACGCACGGCCCTGCCCGATGCGGACGACGTGTGGGACGCCGAAGCGGACAACGTTCTGGGCGTCCTCAACGGCCTTCGCTCGTCACTGGACGTAGACGGTGCCGCAGAGCACGTCCGGCAGGCCAAGAAGTGGTACGTCATCGGCGAGCGCGCCGATGCGTTCGACGACCCCGAGGACCTCGAAGAAGCCATCGAGGAACTGCAGGAACTCCTCGAAATGGTCGAGGAGGCACACGAACTCGTGGGCGAACTCACCAACACGATGCCGCAACTCCGCGGTGCGCTCACCGAGGCTGCCGAGGCAGCAGACGCCGACGGAGAAAGTGAGGAGGAAGAAGAGGAAGAGGAAGAGGAAGAGGAAGAGGAAGAATAGGGTAATCGGGTCGGCCTCCGCCGACTGCCTCGCCTCAGTCGAGTGATTTCTCTCTTACTGCCGTCAGCAACGTCGCAAGCGATTCAGCGGCGAGCGACTCCAGTTCCGCGCCGCGTTCGGCGTCGCCGTCAGCCGGGTCGCCGACGACGCCGTTTTCGGTGAACTCGTCGGAGTCGTGGGCGAGATTGACGCCCGCAACCCACTCGCCCCAGCGGTCGGCCGCACCCTCGCGGGCCTCGTCGATGCGGTCCTCACGGACCAGTTCGGGGTGCGTGTGTCGGAGGAGTGCGGTTTCGAGCGGTCCGCCGTGACCCATGTCCGAGGAGTGGTCACCGACCGCATTGAACCACGTGAACGAGACGGCGTAGGCGTCTCCGGTTCGGGAGAGGCGGCGACAGCATTCCGTGAGGGCTTCGACGTTCCCGCCGTGGCCGTTGACGACGACGACGCGGTCGAAGCCGTGGTGGGCGAGGGAGTCGATGGTCTCGCGGACGTACGCGCGGAAAGTATTTGGGGAGACCCAGAGTGTGCCGTCGAAGGCGCGGTGTTCCTCGGCGACGCCAACCGGAATCGTCGGGGCGACGAGCACGTCGTCGTCGAAGGCCTCCGCTCCAGCGCTGGCGACTGATTCGGCGTTGAGAGCGTCTGTGCCGAGCGGTGCGTGCGGGCCGTGTTGCTCTGTGCTTCCGACCGGGAGGAGCGCGAGGTCGGTGTCGAGGTCGGCGACCTCGGTCCAAGTGGCCTCGGAGAGTCGCATGCCGGGAGAAAGCGGGGCGCGGCCTTAGTGGTAGGCGCTTCGGGCGAACGAGCGCGGTCGGTCAGTCGTCGCTCGCATCGACTTCGGCCTGGCGGCGGGCGGCGCGCTCGACGAACTCGTCGGGAAGTTGGTCGATTTCGCCCGCCTGCACGCCCCAGAGGTGGGCGTAGAGGCCGTCGTCAGCCAGCAAGTCGTCGTGGGTGCCGCGTTCGACGATACGGCCGTCTTCGAGGACGACGATGGTGTCTGCGTCCTTAATCGTCGAGAGCCGGTGAGCGATGCTGAAGGTCGTCCGGTCTTCCGTGAGCGTGTCGAGCGACCGCTGGATGAGCATCTCGGTCTCGGTGTCGACGTCCGAAGTCGCCTCGTCGAGGACGAGGATATCGGGGTCTTTGAGAATCGCGCGGGCGATGGAGACGCGCTGGCGCTGGCCGCCCGAGAGTTTCACGCCGCGCTCGCCGACTTTCGTGTCGTACCCGTCCGGGAGATTCGAGATGAATTCGTGTGCCTCGGCGGCCTTCGCGGCCGCGACGATGTCCTCTTCGTCGGCGTCGAACGTCCCGTAAGCGATGTTCTCGCGGACCGTCCCGTAGAACAGGAACGTCTCTTGGCTGACGTAGGCGATGCGCTGGCGGAGACTAGAGAGCGTCACGTCGCGCACGTCCTGTCCGTCGATGCTAACGGTGCCCTCGTCCGTGTCGTACATCCGCATGAGGAGTTTGAGGATGGTCGACTTGCCCGCTCCCGTCGGGCCGACGAGGGCCAGCGTCTCGCCGCCGCCGACTTCGAAGGAGATGTCTTCGACGATTGTCTCGTCGTCGTCGTAGCCGAAGGTGACGTCGTCGTACTCGACACGACCGTCGGTGACGGTGAGGTCCGGGGCGTCTTCTTTCTCGGCGAGGCGGGCGGGTTCGTCCATCAGACCGAAGATGCGCTCGCTGGAGGCGTGGGCACGCTGGTACATGTTGATGATTTGCCCGAACTGGGCGAGCGGCCAGACGAACTGCTGGGTGAGCAGGATGAACGTGACGAACTCACCGACGCCGAGTTCGCCGGTGAACGGGCCGGGACCCTGTCCCTCGATGACCCACAGGCCACCGACGACGAAGGTGAGCGTGAAGCCGATACCCGCGAGGATGCGGAGCGCCGGGAAGAACTTGATTCGGGTGTTGATGGCGTCCCAGTTCGCGCCGAAGTAGTCCATCGAGACGCCGTCGACGCGGTCTGACTCGTGAGACTCGGCGTTGAACGTCTTGATGACCTGAATGCCACCGAGGTTGTTTTCGAGGCGGGAGTTGAGCGTGCCGACCGACGAGCGAACCTCGGCGTACTTCGGTTGGATGATTTGGACGAACTTCCACGTGAAGACGGCGATGAGCGGAACCGGAACCAGCGCGACGAGCGCGAGCTGCCAGTTGTACGAGAGGAGGACTACCGCGATTGCGAGGACCATCACCGACAGGCGGAAAAAGGAGTTCATCCCGTCGTTGAGGAACCGTTCGAGTCGGTTCACGTCGTTCGAGAGGATAGACATCATCTCGCCGGTCTGCTTGTCGGCGAAGAAGTCCATGTTGAGTCGCTGCATCCGGTCGTAGGTGTCGGTGCGGACGGCGTGCTGGATGTTCTGGGCGAAGGAGTTCCAGCCCCAGTTGCGAAGCCAGTGGAACGCGGCCCCGCCGAGGAAACTGAAGACGATGATGCCGACGGCGAAGAAGAACTGGTCGCCTCTGGCGGTGGGAACGAATGGTGCGAGCCATGCCTCGGGGACGACGGGGAACGCCGCCGCGAAGGACTTCTCCTGTCGGATGATGGCGTCGATGGCGAGGCCGAGGACGACCGGTGGAAGGAGGTCCAAGACGCGAGCGGCGACGCTAGCGACGACGCCGAGGACGAACTGCGGGAGGTTCTCCCGTCCGTACTCGGCGAAGAGTCGTCGCATCGGGTTGTCGACCCGCTCGCGCTGGTCCTCGAAGGGGTCGTCGTCCGAATCAGCGGGCATGCCAGTGTTGGAAGGGACGGCGACAGTAAAGGACTCGGGTGGGGGCGCGCTGCGCCGGTTCTACAACTGACGGGCTTCGGTGTCGGGGTCGACGCCCGCGTCGTCGAGGTCCTGTCGCACGCGCTTGCGGAGCGGGTCGGGAACGGACTCTCTGCCGACGGGGACAGCTACCTCGCCGTCGCCTTTCACTTTCCAGTAGAGGACGCAGTTCGACGGCTCGTAGTATTCGATGCTGTAGGCGTCGTCAGCGCCGCGGTAGTGGACGCGCGCCGCGAAGTCCTCGGCGCGCCAGCCTTCGAGGTCCGCCAGTGCATCGACGTGTTCGCCCATACCGGGGACAGACACCCCGCCCCCTCGGACGTTTCGCTTTCAGTCGAGGACGACTCGGTCGCCTTCCTCGATACCCGTCTCGTTGGTGTAGCCATAGGGGACTTCGAGCACGTACGTCCCAGTCCCGCGATAGCGGGTGAGGTCCGACTCGCTCGTTCCTTCGGGGTCGAGTTCGGCGTGGTGGATGGTCGTGATAGTGCCGTTTTCGGCGACGAAGATGATGTCCAGCGGGAAGTCCATGTCACGCATGACGTAGGCGTAGGTGCCCGACGAGTCGTGGACGAACCACATGCCTTCGCCCGCTTCGAGAGATTCGGTGTCGCTCAGCCCGGTGTAGCGCTTTGCGTGGGTGTCGGCGACGCGAGCGTCCACGCGGGCGAGTGTGTCACCTGTTTCGTCGTCGACGATGGTGAGCGTGGTTCGCTCGTAGTCGGAGGTCGACCCGGGGACGATGGCCGGGTTCATGAGATAGACGACGCTTCCGGCCGCAACGAGGACGGCAGCGAGGAAGAGGACAGTCCGTGCCCGAGAGGTCATTAGTGGAGTGGTAGCGCGCCGTATGTCTAAGGGTTCCGCGGTCCGGTCGAAACAACAACCGTTATGAGCGCGAGCGGATTGCTTGCAGATGCAGGGCTCGTGGTCTAGTGGTTATGACGCTTCCCTTACAAGGAAGAGATCGGTGGTTCGACTCCGCCCGAGCCCATCAGATTTTGTGACGAACCGAACGGTGAGTCACAAATCTGTTCGCGAGGAAGGAGTCGAGCCAGGGAACAACCCGGAGGGTTGCGACCGAGGTTCGACTCCGCCCGAGCCCCACAACCCCCAACCTCACCAACACGAACCATTTTACCCGATACCGAAACCACACCTACCTAGTGACCATCAGAGCCCGCGCCCGAAAACACCCGTACTCGGTCGTCGCCGTCTACACCTATGCGATAGCCATCTTCATCGCCTCGGCGATACAGCCAACCGGGGCCGACCTCGCCGCACTGGGGCCACTCGGACTCGTTGGTGTGGATAAGTGGCTGCACGCGGGTGCCTACGCGGGGTTGGGATTCGGCGTCGCGGCCGCCCTGCGTGCCAAGCAAAACACGGTCCTCCTCGCAGCTATCGCCATCGCGACTGCCTACGGCGTGGGCGTCGAACTCTTTCAAGTGATGGCACCGAATCGGATGTTCTCTGTGGCAGATATGCTCGCCAATGCACTCGGGGCAGTGGTCGGTGGGCTTCTCTGGTCGGTCGTGAATAGTTTCGAATTCGATACTCGGGGGTAACATTATCATACCCTCTGCCGAACGTGGGTCCACCAGAGGCACAATGGGTATCGAACGACTTTCACGGGCACTTGGAATTGCGGGCGCAACCCTCGCGGGGGGCTACCTCCTCGCATTGCGGCCGTGGCACAGACGATGGGGAACGACCGACGACGAAGCAGCAGAGACACTTCCGGGCGACGACTTCGTCGACGATGCGGACTGGGAATCGACGCGAGCGATTACCATCGCCGCACCAGCGCGGGCGGTCTGGCCGTGGTTGGTACAGATGGGACAGGGCCGCAGCGGATTCTACAGTTACGAACGACTGGAGAACCTCTTCGGACTGCAGATAGACGACGCCGGGGGCAATCGCCCCAATCAGCAGCAACTCGACATTGGGGACGAGGTGCGACTCGGCCCGCGCGGGTCGGGTCTCCCCTCGTTCCACGTCGCGGTCGTCAATCCCGGGCAAAGCCTCGTGTTGAGCGCGCCCGGATGGGAAACCGGCGAGAGTGACGCGACGTGGACCTTCGCACTGCACGAGGTCGCCCCCGGAGCGACGAGGCTCGTCATTCGATTCCGCGGGCGTTCCGAGACGCTGTACGGGCGAATGATGAACCGCCTCGTCACCGAGCCGATACAGTTCCTCATGGAACGGAAGATGCTGAAAGGCATCCGAACTCGCGTCGAACGCGGGCGCTCGGCCGCGATGAACGGACGGTATCGCTGACCCGACGCCGACGGCCGATTCGAAAGTCTTTTTGACTGGCTCCGGCTTCGGAAGAATGCGAGCCGCCTTAGCTCAGACTGGGAGAGCACTCGACTGAAGATCGAGCTGTCCCCCGTTCAAATCGGGGAGGCGGCATTTTCCTGCGAACTACCGAGGGAGCGACGCGACCGAGTCGTGAGCAGTGAAACTGTTCCCGACCGGATTTGAACTAGACCGGGAACGCGCAGCGAAGCGAGCACTTCCGGGCGTAGTTCACAATCGGGGAGGCGACATACTTTTTCGGCGTAATTCCCATTCATCAGTCTCGACTAAAGGTCGAGCTGTCCCCCGTCCCCGTGAACGGAAACAGTGTGCAGATTCGGGAGACGGCGGCTGGAAGTTCGGGAAGGAAAGAAGCAGCCAGAATCACCGCCAAAGAGTGTCGTCAGTAGGTGTCGAAGACAACACACATCCAATTCTGATTATGATGCCTCGATAGATTTGGATTCGGAGCTGGTTATTGGCTCCGTTCGTTCACAGCTTCACAAGACTTATGAGTGCGTCGTGCGGGTATCCAAAGGCAATGGCGAAAGGTAAGGTTGACTTCTTCAACGACACTGGCGGTTACGGTTTCATCTCTACTGACGACGCGGACGACGACGTGTTCTTCCACATGGAAGATGTTGGCGGCCCGGACCTCGAAGAGGGACAGGAAATCGAATTCGACATCGAACAGGCCCCCAAGGGTCCCCGCGCGAAGAACGTCACCCGCCTCTAAGCAGGTTTCAGTTCCACGCGGTACTCTCACAGACGAACGGACTTTCTTCGGTTTTTCACACCACTGAGCGGCGGCGCTCGCGAGTCGTTCCGAGCCACGACCCGACGGTCGAGTATGCGGAAAGATTAACCGTCCGTGGGACCCCCATACAAAGGCAATGGCGAAAGGTAAGGTTGACTTCTTCAACGACACCGGCGGTTACGGCTTCATCTCGACAGACGACGCGGACGACGACGTGTTCTTCCACATGGAAGACATCGGCGGCCCGGACCTCGAAGAGGGACAAGAAGTCGAATTCGAAATCGAAGACGCCCCCAAGGGCCCGCGCGCGAAGAACCTCGAGCGACTGTAACTCGCCGAGATTCCCGCAGCGGTAGGAGTATCGAGTTCTGAGACATTTTCTAACATCTGCGAGTGGCGACGCTTGGCGACCGTACCCCAAACAGTTGTGCAGTGTGTGCGTCGGACCATCGCGAAGGCAGAAGGCTCATATCCGCTGGCAGTTGTGCATAAATAGAACAACAATGTCTGACGAGGGGGAGTCACCAGAACCGCCGTCGCCACCCGACTCACACATCGGTGCAGGCGTCTTCGAGGAGTCGATGGGGCCGGGGTCGTCGTTTGCCCACCTGTATCGCGGTGAAATCCACCGAATGAAGTCCTGGCGCGAGCGGTTAGACAGGACGAGCAACTGGGCAATCACGCTGATGGCCGGTATCCTCACGTGGTCGTTTTCCGCACAGAACCACCCGCACTACATCATCCTGCTCGGCGTCGTGACGCTGAGCATCTTCCTCTGTATCGAGGCGCGTCGGTTCCGTGCGTACGACATCTGGCGGTCGCGAGTGCGCATGTTCCAACAGAACGTCTTCGCCTACGCGCTCGACCCCGAGGGTGGTGTCGTCGACGACAACTGGCGGCAGAAACTCGGTGACGACTACCGGACGCCCAACCTGAAGATACCGTTCGAGGAGGCGCTCGCCCACCGACTCCGGCGTGTCTACCTCCCGCTGTTTCTCGTGATGCTCGTCGCGTGGGTCATCCAACTGACCGCGTACGCCGACCAGACGAGTCTGGTCGCGAGCGCTGGCGTGGGAGGTATCCCCGGCAACGTCGTCGTCGCGCTGGTCGCCGGGTTCTACGCGACAATCGGTGTCGTGGCGTTGCGCCCGCGGGACTGGCACGTCAACGGTGAGCTGATTCCGAGCGACGTGACCGGGTGGGAACCGACCGATACGTAGGGCGAATTCGAAATCGTTTTTTCGTCCCTGTGCTTCTTCCAAGTTGCGCCGCCTTAGCTCAGACTGGGAGAGCACTCGACTGAAGATCGAGCTGTCCCCGGTTCAAATCCGGGAGGCGGCATTTTCCTGCGAACAACGTGAGCAGTGAAAATGCTCGCGACCGGATTCTGAACCCTGGAAGGCACGCGCAACGAGCGAAGCGAGTGAGCATGTCTTCCTCCGGTTCAAATCCGGGAGGCGGCACTTCTCTGAACCCGACCACCGAGCGAAGCGAGCATTTCCGGGCGTGGTTCACAATCCGGGAGGCAGCCGTGTCCTGTAAGCGACAGCGCACGTATTGCACGGAAGGACACAAAAAGTCGATAGCGGAACTTTGTGACGACTTCGTGGCGAAGTGACTGTTCAACACAGAACGGCAGTGACCTTCCACAGAAATCGCCATTATTCCTCGCCCAACAGTAAATTACTCAAGATAGTCTAGCAAGTCGAACATTTAAATGAGTGTGAATAAATCAATCAGTTGCAAATGTTAGAAGATGGTCTGAGTTACCCCCTTTCTGGGGACAACACACTCGGTCGCATTGTTATCGGTTCACTGCTCGTCGCCGGGAGCATCTTGGTTATCCCGATGTTCCTCTTGTTCGGATATCTAGTTCGCGTCCTCGAATCGACTGCACGCAACGAACCGGAGCCTCCGGAGTTCGATGATTGGGGGAAGATGTTCGTCGATGGCCTCAAGGGAGTCGTCGTCACACTGGTATACGGAATCCTCCCCTTCGCACTCATCGGTGTCAGTCTCACACTCAGCGTCGGTGGTGCGGGGAGCGGAAACGACGCCGCTGCAGGCATCCTCGGCGGCGTCGGTGTCATCGGCCTCTTGGCGAGCTTCGTCGGACTGTTCGTCCTGTACTACCTCGTCCCTGCTGCGCTCACGAACATGGCCGTCGAAGACAGCATCGGCGCAGCGTTCGACTTCTCGCTTCTGAAAGACGTGCTTCTGAGCTTCGACTACCTCATCGCGTGGCTCATCCCGTTCGGCATCGCGTTCGTCGCGCAGCTACTCACGAGCGCACTGGTGACGTTCACGTTCGGTATCGGAATCATTCTCGTCCCGACCGTCCAGTTCTACGTCAACGTCTCCGTGTTCTACATGTTCGGCAGCGCGTTCGGGAAGGTTACCGGAATCTCGCCCTCTCGCTCGGCTAGTACCGCCGATATCGCGTAACGACTCTCCAACGACCTCGTCGAGACGTTTTCTTCGCCCAATCAACAGCCCACGGCGAACTCAGTTGCCGACGAACGAGAGTCGCACTTCCAATCCGGACGGAGAGACAGAGACCGTCACGTCGTCGATAGCGCGTTCGTACTCGGCAGTGTGCTTCCCAGACCGGCAGATACGGAGTTCCTTCGATACGAGGTCGGAATCGGTGAGTCGGTCGAGCTTCCGGTAGGTCGTCGAGAGCGGCAAGTCACATGCCTCGGCGAGTTCGCTCGCGGACATTGGGTTCCCCTCAGTCGCATCGAGAATACGTCGGCAGTCAGGGTCGTCGAGCGTCTCGAAGAGGACGTCGATGGTCTCCTGGTCGTCGACCACGACTTCGGAGGGAGACCCACTAGTGTGCGAACGAACAGACGGCGGAAGCGTTGCCTGACTCATACTCCAATGAACTCGCTAAACCGGAACGAACGGTCATCCCCGATAGCAGGGGTGGTTTATATACCCCGCGTGGAGGCGGCGACTGACGACAGAGTGGAGTGGAGTGGAGTGGAGTGGTATGGTATGGTACGACATGGCCTTTTATGCCATGATATGGTGTGGCGTGGAGTAGTCAGGACCCTTCTTCGAGAATATCTTCGAGTAGTTTCGACTGGGCGGCGACGAGGTGTTCGGCGAACGTCGATTGGTTGATGTCGAGGGTTTCGGCAACCTCGGTGGCGTTGGCCCGTCGCGGGCGCTCGAAGTAGCCCATCTCGTAGGCAGTCTGGAGAACCTCTAACTGGCGGTCGGTGAGTTTCCCGCGGTTGACGAAGACGTTGTCCTCGGCAGCCTCCCCTGTCGGAGAGCGGACGAGTCGCTTGATATCTACGTCGGGGTACCGGTCGCGGAGTTCACCGATGACCGCCTGTAGTTGGTCGTAGTCGCTCGCGTGAAAGACGAGCGTGAGCGACCCGCGGGCGGTGAAATAGCGGTCGATTGGACAGCCGAACTCGCCGAGACACTCACACGGGCAGTTGGCACTCCCGTCGTGTTCGATTCGGTAGACGTGCGTGTCACCGTAGGAGAAGACAGATTCGACGGGGATGTCGTCGGGAACGTCCTCGGAGTCGACGACGAATTCCGAGATGCTGACGGTGTCGGGCGTGGGTGCGACACTCGTCGAAACCGAGTGGACGGTCGAGTCGGTCGCGTACGCAACCGCCGTAATCGGGCAGATAGATGGCGAGTTGAACTCGACTGTCGCACGTATCCCAGCAGGCATCGCACTACGCCCGAGTCGGCAGTCGACGTACTTGAGTTTGCGGGTCCCGGCGGGTGGTTACGTCGGGACGCGAGAGGCGAATGTATCGGGTGGAGAGACGAGTGTATCGAGTGGAGAGTAGCCGTCCGAGTGGGTCGTCCCACCCAGGGGTCTCATTCTTCGTCTTCGTCGACGACGACCTCACGGCCGCTCAGCGTCTCGGCGTCGAGTTCGAAGAGCTGGATATCGAGGTTACGCTTCGTCTCGCCCCAGATTTCGAACAGTGGTCGTTTTGCATCCCCGTACTGGACGATGTGTTCGACAGTCATCTCGTCGGGGTCGACCTGATTGAGCGTCCCTTCGGCGATGACGCTCCGGTAGGTTCGGCCCGCTTCCTCGTAGATGACGAGGCGCGCCTGCGGCGACGAAGTCAGGAACTGCCGTTTCTCGCTTTCGGGCGTCGAGACGAGGCGGAGGTAGAATCGCTTCGATTCGGGGTCGTACCCGTAGGAGATAGGAATCGCGTACGGCTCGTCACTCCTGGCGAGCGTCAGCACACCGGTCTCGTGCCGGGCCAAAAGCTCGTCGATAGCGTCAGACGAGAGTTCAGTCTGCTGGTCCAAGGACATCTGTTATACCCCTCAAACTGGGGTGACAAGTAATCACTGTTATCTTTGTGTCACGGGCGACGAGCCCGGTCGAGCAAACCGCAGACCCGCCCGAAGTAGTGAGGAGAAGCGCGCCGACTGCTCACGCGGTCGAAAACGATTGCTGTGAGACGGTCGACCCACAGATGACACACCCGTTGTCGATGAGCGCGTCCCGCATGGAGGCGTTGACCATCATGGACTCGCCACACTCCGGGCACTCGAAGGTGTAGTCCGCGCTGTCGGTCATGGTAGTTTGTAGTACGGTAAGTCGTAGTATATGTAGTCTGCTGTTTCTCCGGCGGTGAGAACTCCGCGAAGAATGAAACTCGCTCCGACACTACTACGTCATCGCTGCCGAGAACGCGTCGTTCGGGACTGTCGCAGCACAGACCGGACAGCCCCGTTCCAAGAGCGCGTCTCGCATGCCACCGTTTACTTCGAACTGTTGTCCACACTCCGGACAGGTGAATTCGTATTCTTGTTGTGAGTCAGTCATGATTAATCGACCTCTGGTGACGCGTGTGCATCTTCGAACCCCGTTTCGCGGACAGTAACCGAGATGTCCCGCATCAGTTCGACGCCGGCCGCACCGAGTTCGGTGCCTGACATCCCACTCAGCGCTCCTCGGTGGTCGTCCCACCGTCGGTCGCAACGTTTCGGAACTCGACTGCGACGTCGCTGCCGGCCGCGAGCGACAGCGACAGCGTGTCGAAGCTCGTCGAGTACTCGCGCGGGTGGTGGTTCGCCGCCTGAATCCGGCGACTCTCTTCGAGGAGAGACGCCTCGGAGAGCGTGCCAAGCTTCCTGTACACCGTCGAAAGCGGCACGTCACAGGCGTCTGCGCACTCTTGGGCAGTCATCGCCTGTTCGTCACAGGCGGCGAGGATACGCCGGCTATCGTCGTCGCTGAGGGCGGAGAGGACGACGCCAGGGTCAGCGTTGTGGGAGTTGTGAGCCGCGACACCACCGATGGACAGAGACGACGAGTTCATACTTCTATTGACGGCCGTATGCCGGAGGTATCCAGTCCCGCGCTATCCGGGGTGGTTTAAGTAGGGGTGCGAAAAGAGGGCGGAACGTCGCGTTCAGTTTGTGTCTTTCTCGGGCGCGCCCGCGAATGTCTTTTCGAACCGCGAGCGCAGCGTCGTCTTCTCCGTCGTTCGTTCAGTGTGCATGCTCGACGCTCGGGAGGGTCACCCGCGTCCACCGGCCAACTTCGCTGCGTCGGGGTGTCGCCGGAGACGCAACATCGCGAACGTGCCGATGGCAGGGCCGACCGCGAGCGGCGCGAACGCCCATTGCCAGCCGACGAGGTCGGCGACGACGGGCGTGAGTTGAATCGAGACGACGGTCAGGAGGAATCCAAACGCCGTCTGGAGCGTGAGCGCGGTTCCGAGGTAGCTCGGGTCCGCAAGTTCCGAGACGGCCGCAGAGAACTGCGCCGAGTCGGCGACGATGGCGAATCCCCACCCGAGGACGAAGGGGACGACGACGAGCGGCGACGCACCGAAGACGAGCCCCGCGAGGAGACTGGCGAGACCGCTTCCGACCATGCTCACGGCCGTGACGGTAGTCCGACCCCAGATGTCGGCGGCGCGGCCCGCGACGAGTGCGCCGACGCCACCGATGGCAATCGCGCCGAACGCGGTGAGAGCGGCGGCCTCGGGAGTCGCCTGTGGGTGGGAAGAGGCGTCGAACGCGAGCGTGAGAAACACGGGGAGCCACGTCCAGACGGCGTAGAGTTCCCACATGTGTCCGAAGTAGCCCGTGTTGGCGAGGAGCGTCGGCGGGTCACGGAGGATGCGCCGCACCGCCGCCGGGTCGAACGGGGCCGCAGGGGACTGATACGGACCGGGGCGAACGCGAAGGACGAGAAGCCCGCCGACAGTTGCGAGAGTCGCCGCCCCGAGGAGGACGAGTCGAGGGCGGTCAATACCGCCGACGGCACGGAGTAGGTGCGGCAGGGCGGATCCGACAGTGAGCGCGCCGATGAGCGTCCCGATTGCGAACCCTCTCCCCTCGCGGAACCACCCCGCGACGAGCTTCATTCCGGGTGGATAGACACCGGCGAGTGCGACACCCGTGAGAAACCGCAGCGACAACGCCACCGCTGGCGATTCGACGACGGTTCCGAGCACGACTGTCGCGGCAGCACCGACCAGCGAAGACCCCGCGAGGAGATATCGCGGTGGGACGACGTCAGAGAGAGTGAGCGCCGCGGAGGCGAGCGCGCCGCCGACGAATCCGAGTTGGACGACCGTCGTCAACCACGCGGCTTGACTGAGGGTCAGTCCCCACTCGACTGCTAGTTGTGGAGCCACTGCACTGGCGCTGAACCACAGCGACATGACAAATAGCTCCCCGATGGCGACGACAGTCAGCGCGTACCACTGCGAGCGATTCACACACGATACGACGAGGGGCGAAATAAAAGAACAACTGCGGCAGTGCGTTCGCTCCGCGCAGACGGGCGCTTTACGCCTGTCGACGTTGGAGGCCGGAGCAGTGGTCGATACGGAGTTCCCACCCGAGCATATCCTGCATGGGGGAGGTCTCAGAGAACAGGCTCGGGAACCAGGCGTTGTCTTCGAGGATATCGTTGACGCGCTCCCAGTCGTCGTCCTCGATGTGGTGGAGTTCACCCTCGGCGACGACGCTCCGCCACTCGAACCGCGACGGGGCTTCCCAGACAGAGAAGCTCGCGCGTGCGGTCTGCTCGGCGAAGTCGGACTTCTTCGAGGACGCTCCCGGGCGGAGGAAGACGAAGTAGAGCTTGCCTCGCTCTTCATCGTACCCGAACGAGATGGGAATCCCGTACGCGACACCCTCGTCGGCGAGCGAGAGTACGCCGACGCCGTGGTCGCGGAGCATGCGGTCGATTTCCGAGTCGGTCATCTCGACTCGATTGCTCTCCGGATATTCGGGGGCCATGCCACATATACGCATGGAAGCGACATAAGCGTAGCATCGAGTCCCACGGCTCGGGCGACGACGCGGTGTTTATCCCCCGTGACGACGAACCGCACGACGACATCCGGATGACGGTGAACACACTTCACCGACCGACCCATCGCGACGCGCTCGTCCATCTCGAAGCCGCCTTCGAGCGCGAAGACATGATTACGGTGTTCGGTCGCTGTACGGTGGATTACGACGGTCGCGCGACGAGCGAACTCGGCCCCGGCGACCGACTGGTGATTCTGAAGCCGGACGGCTCCATCCTCGTCCACACCGACGAGAAGCGAACGCCCGTCAACTGGCAACCGCCGGGGTGCGAACACACCGCCAGCGTCCGCGACGGTCGCCTCCGCGTTCGAAGCACGCGCTCGAATCCGGACGAACGACTCGACGTGTTCTTCGAGCGCGTCGACCAGTGTTCGACCTACGCCGTCGACGACCGAAGCGACCTCGAACTGTTCGGCAGCGAAGAGGACCTCAGACAGCACATCCTCTCGGACCCCGACATCCTCGAATCCGGGTTCGAACCGCTCGAAACCGAGCGTCAGAGCGACGCTGGCCCGGTCGACATCTTCGGCGAGGACGCCGACGGAAACCCCGTCGTCGTGGAGTTGAAGCGACGGCGAGTCGGCCCCGCCGCGGCGAGCCAACTCCGCCGATACGTAGACGCGTTCCACCGCGAGTTCGGCGACGGCGAGACGATTCGCGGCATTCTGGTCGCACCGTCAGTCACGGACCGGGCCGGAGACCTACTCGACCGTGAGGGGCTGGAGTTCGTCGCCCTCGACCCGGAGACGGGCGAGCGCCCGCCCGAGGCTGACGACGAGAGCGAGTCGGAAGACGATGACGAGGGTGGGTCGAAAGACGACGAAGCGTAGTCAGAGAGGGCGAAGAATCAGTCGAGACCGGCTACGCGCGCGAAGTTATCGATAGTCTGTGCCGCGTTCACGTCCGAGAAGTCCCGTTCGTCGTCCGCGTCCGGCCAGCCGAAGTCGTCTGCGATGCGGTCGAGAAGTGACGCCGTAAACTCGGGATGGTACTGAACGGTCCAGACCGGGAGCGACTCGTGTCGGGTCGCGAGGTGGTCGTAGTAGTCTGCCGAGCCGATGGTCTCCATGCCGTCACCCGGTTCGACAACGTAGTCGCCGTGGACGAGTGGGGTTCGTTCGGAGAGGCCGTCGAAAAGCGGGTCGTCGTCGAATTCGACGTCGACCAGTCCGCGTTGTTGGTCGCCCGCTTCGACGCTGCCACCGAAGGCGTCGTTGACGAGTTGGTGGCCGAAACAGATGCCGAGCGTGGGAATCTCTCGGGCAGCGAGGTCGCGGACGAGCTTTCTGGCACCGTCGATCCACGGCCGGTCGTCGGTCTCGTAGACACCTGCGGTGCTCCCGCTGACGATAGCTGCGTCGACACCCGAAAGTGCCGGGAGGCCCGCATCGGGTATCGAGTGGACGACGCCCTCGCGCCCGTCGAGCGCCATGGTGACGAGGGCATCCGTGAAGTACGTCGGACCGTCCGACGGCATGGTGTCGCAGACGAGCAACATCGTCCGAAGCGAAGTGTGGAAATCTGATAAGACTGTCCATCGGTATCACGAGCCACGAGCTGTGTCAGGAACACGCCGATTCGGTTCGGCGGGGATGCGCGTGTGAGGAAATCACACGACGAGGCGGCCGAACGACGCTTCGAAGCGTTTTTAGCCCGTGTGACCCTCACACCTCACAAGTAACTATGTCAGACAAACCCGCCTCTATGTACCGGGAGATCAAGAACCCGGCGTACACGCGACGCGAGTACATCACGGGCATTCCCGGTTCCAAAATCGCACAGCACAACATGGGCGACCTGCAGGCGGACCCCGAGGACTACCCCGTCGAGATCAGCCTGATCGTCGACGAGGACGTCCAGATTCGCCACGGTTCGCTCGAATCCGCGCGTCTGTCGGCGAACCGCACGATGCTCAAGAACGCCGGCGAGAAGCAGTACAAGATGGTCCTGCGTAAGTTCCCGCACCACGTCATCCGCGAGAACAAGCAGGCGACCGGTGCCGGTGCAGACCGTGTTTCCGACGGGATGCGCCAGTCGTTCGGTAAGGTCGTCGGGACCGCCGCTCGCATCCCCAAGGGCGAGAAGGTCTTCACCATCTACTGCGACGTCGAAGACGCCAAGACCGCGAAGGACGCCTTCCGCCGTGCGTACAACAAGATGTCGCCGCCGTGCCGCATCGTCGTCGAGCGCGGCGAAGAACTGCTCGTCGCGTAAGTTCGCCACGAACCAGCCACTTTTTGACCTGGCGCTGCCCCTCGTAGCGTATGCTTCGGCTGGCCGTCACGACCAGCAGCGAGACGTTCGAGCGGATGCGCGAGCCACTCGCGGCGCGCGGTATCGAGGTGGGTCACCTGCGCGCCAAGCAGTTCGCGCTCGACCTCGGTCGCTCCCCGAGCGACGAGTTCGACGTCGGATTCGTCTTTCCCACGCGCGCGATGGAAGGCGGCGTCGTCGCCGCCCGGCACGACATCCCGTGGGTGAACACCCGCGAGGACGTGTTGATGTCGCGGAACAAGGCGGGCGTTATCGCACGACTCTCTCGTGCCGGGCTGCCGGTCCCGGAGAGCGTGTACGTCTCGAATCCGACCGACGCTGAGGACCTCCTCCGGGCCGTTTCCGACGCCGATATCGACTACCCGGTCGTCGTCAAACCGAACTCGACGACGCGCGGCGTCGGCATCGCGAAAGCCCACGACCCCGACTCACTGCTCGGTCTCGTCGACCACCTAAACCTCGTCCACGACTATCGAGCCACCGGCGACAAGTCGTATCTCGTCCAGGAGTGGCTGCCCGACGCCCGCGACTATCGCGTGATGGTACTCGACGGTCGGGTGGTCGGAGCAGTCGAGCGCAAATTGCCTGCCGAGGCACGCGACGAGGGGCGATGGAAACACAACGTCCACCGCGGAGCCGACGCTGTCGGCGTCGACGTTCCGGACCGATACCGCCGACTCGCCGAGTCGGTCGCCGACGAACTCGGGATTCGCTATCTCGGCGTAGATCTCCTCGAATCTGACGGGCGAGTCGTCGTCTCGGAGACGAACGCACGGCCCACTATCGACGACGACGCGAAGTACGAAGCGGGCTTTTTCGACAGACTGGCGGCGCTGGTCGAACGGGTCGCAAAGAAGTCGTAAGTCGGCCGTCTCCGGCGGCGAGCGCGTTACTCGACGTCGATTTCGGCGGAGTCCTCAGAGCGGTCGAACGTGACCTGCAGGACGCCGTTGTTGAAGGTGGCGCTCGCGGAGTGTTCGTCGACGTGTGCGGGGAGGCGGACACGTTCGTCGTACTCGCGGCGGTCTCCGGCGGCGCTGATTGTCAACGTTTCACCGTCGCACTTGAGGTCGATTGCGTCTTTATCGACGCCCGGAAGGTCCGCGACGAGTCGAAGCACGTCACCCTCATCGTACACGTGGATGTGGGTTTCGGAGGCGAATCCGGCGTCGCCTCTCGTCATGTCGTTCATCATCCGTTCGATTTCGTCGAAGATGTTGTCGAACGGGTCGTCGCGGTCGTCTCTGACCATGGGGGCCGCTATGGAATGGGAGGTTATAACGTTTCTGTCCGCGACAGTCACATCTCGGAGAACCGGCACGAGGCGGAAGTATACGGCCGCTGACGACCACTTCGCCGTCCCCCGACGAGCGGAGTGATTTGTTTGGTTTTGATTGGTTTTTGTTTATGATTGTTCGGGGACGACAGCTCCCGCTTGATTCTCTGCGTTTTCCGAAACAGATATACTGTTGGCACCTGGATATCTAGCCGGTAACTACTCGAACATGAGTGAAATTTCTTACCTCAACGCGGACGAGAGCGTGGACGAGTCGGACGTGGTGCGGGTGGCACTCAACGGGTTCGGCCGAATCGGTCGGAACATCTTCCGTGCCGTACAGGAGAACCCGAAGGTCGACCTCGTCGCTATCAACGACGTCATGGACTTCGACGACATGGCGTACCTCGCGAAGTACGACTCCGTCATGGGTCGTCTCGACGGCGTCGAACGCGACGGCGACTCGCTGACCATCGGCGGCACGTCCGTCGGACTCTACAACGTCCAGAGCCCGGCAGAACTGCCGTGGGACGAACTCGACGTGGACGTCGCACTCGAATGTACGGGCATCTTCCGGACGAAGCAGGACGCCTCGGCGCACCTCGAAGCCGGTGCTGACAAGGTCGTCATCTCCGCCCCGCCGAAGGGCGACGAGCCGGTCAAACAGCTCGTCTACGGCGTCAACCACGACGAGTACGCGGGCGAAGACGTCGTCTCGAACGCCTCCTGTACGACCAACTCCGTCACGCCGGTCGCGAAGGTGCTCGACGAGGAGTTCGGCATCGAGAACGGTCTCCTGACGACCGTTCACGCCTACACGGGCAGCCAGAACCTCATCGACAGCCCGCACGCAAAGCAGCGTCGCGGTCGCGCCGCCGCCGAGAACATCGTCCCCACGACGACCGGTGCCGCACAGGCGGCGACCGAAATTCTGCCCCAGCTCGACGGCAAGCTCGACGGGATGGCGATTCGCGTCCCCGTTCCGAACGGGTCGCTCACGGAACTCGTCGTCCGCCTCGAAGCCAAGCCCTCGGTCGAGGAGATCAACGACGCCTTCCGCGACGCCGCCGACTCCGGCCCGCTCGCTGGCGTCCTCGGCTACACGGACGACGAAGTCACCTCGCGTGACATCCTCGGCCTGCCGTTCTCCAGCACCGTCGACCTCAACACGACGAACCAGGTCAACGACGGCGGTCTCTACAAGATTCTGACGTGGTACGACAACGAGTACGGCTTCTCCAACCGGATGCTCGACGTCGCACACTTCATCACCCACCAGTAACCACGTCCGCGAACCGGCCGCCGACTCGGCCGCGACACCCGTTTCAGATTCGACCACCACACCGACCGAACAGTCCACGCCTTCGGTCCAACCCGACCACCACTAAGTAACACCTCTTCGTTCTCTCACCTGATGTTCAACACCCTCGACGACCTCGACCCAGAACAGCGCGTCCTCGTCCGACTCGACCTCAACTCCCCCGTCGAAGACGGCGAGGTACAGGACAACCGTCGCTTCGACCGCCACGCCGAGACGGTCCGCGAACTCGCCGAGGGCGGCCATCGCGTCGTGCTCATGGCCCACCAGGGTCGCCCCGGCGGCGACGATTTCGTCTCGCTCGAACAGCACGCCGCCATCCTCGCCGAACACGTCGGCCACGACGTGCAGTTCGTCGCCGACACCTTCGGTGACGAGGCCATCGACGCCATCGAGTCGCTGTCCGCGGGCGAGATTCTCCTCCTCGAAAATACCCGGATGTGCGACGAGGAACTCCCCGAGGAAGCACCCGAAGTCAAAGCCGACACCGAGTTCGTCCAGACGCTCGCACCCCTGTTCGACGCCTACATCAACGACGCCTACTCCGCCGCCCACCGGTCTCACGCCTCTCTCGTTGGCTTCGCGCTCGAACTGCCAGCCTACGCGGGTCGCGTAATGCAGACCGAGTACGAAGCGAACTCCGCAATCGCGACACGCGAGTTCGACGGGCAGGTCACGATGGTCGTCGGTGGGACGAAAGCGACCGACGTTATCGACGTGATGAACAACCTCGGCGACAAAGTCGACCGCTTCCTGCTCGGCGGTATCGCGGGCGAACTGTTCCTCCGCGCCGCCGGTCACGACGTTGGCTTCGACCTCGACGGCATGGACTTCTTCGACGACCAGTGGGAAGCCAACCGCGAGACCATCGAATCGCTCCTCGACGAGCGCGGCGACCAGATTACTCTCGCAGCCGACCTCGCGTATGAAGACGACGACGAGCGCGCCGAAATCGCCGTTTCCGACATCGACGAGAAGGACCGCGCCTACCTCGACGTGGGAACCGAGACGGTCGAGACGTACGACCCCGTCATCCGCGACTCCGAGGCCGTCTTCGTGAAGGGCGCACTCGGCCTGTTCGAAGACGAGCGCTTCTCTGCCGGGACCGTCGGCGTCCTTCGGGCCATCTCCGAGACCGACTGCTTCTCGGTCGTCGGCGGCGGCGACACCTCCCGCGCTATCGAGATGTACGGCATGGACGAGGAGGACTTCGGCCACGTCTCCATCGCTGGCGGCGCCTACATCCGCGCGCTGACGGGTGCGCCGCTGGCTGGCGTCGAAGCGCTGACGCAGGACTGACGGTCGAGCTTAGGAGTCTGCGTTCTTTTTCGCGACGAGACTGGCGGCCCCTTCGACGAGGGAGACCACGCCAGTTGCGAAGACGAGGAGCGTGAGCAGTGTGCCGAGAGATCCACCATCTGAGAAGGAACCAGCCGCACGGACCGCAAGCGTATGGAGTGCGCTGTGTGACGAAATTCGGATGAGCACAGCACCGACGAAGACGGCACCGCGGTCGCCAGTTGCGAGGACGAGAACACCCGATTCAGTCTCATTTGGTGGCTCGTCGTCGCGGTTATCGTGGTCATCGTCGCGGTGGCGATTCGGGTCACCGCTCATAATCCGACCTCCGAGTGGATGGCGAAGTGGGACATACCGACAACGGCGGGCGCTCGGCACATAAGTGTCGGCGAACGTTGATATCCGATGCCACCAAACCAACTGGTATGAAACTCGGCGTCGTCTCCGACACGCACGACAACCTCGACTTCGTCGAAGCGGCAGTCTCGCACTTCGAAGCAGAAGCCGTGGACGTGGTCGTCCACTGCGGCGACATCGTCTCGCCCTTCTCTGCAACCCCGTTCGACGCGGACTTCGACTTCCACGCGGTTCGCGGGAACAACGACGGTGAGTGGAAACTCCGCGAAATTGTGGAGTCGTTTGGCACTTATCACGACGATTTCGCGCACCTGACGCTCGCTGGTGAGGAGATAGCCGTCTACCACGGCACCGAATCGGGGCTGGTGGACGCACTCGTCGAATCGGGGTCCTACGACTACGTCCTCCGCGGGCACACCCACGAGCGGGTGGTCGAACACCACGGGAAGACGACACACCTCAACCCCGGCGGGCTTCCGATTGCAGGTGCTGACGACGACTTCCACGTCGCGATCGTCGACCTCGGGACGGGGGACGTATCGTTCGAAGCGCTGTGAGCAATAAACGACCGAAAAGAGGCTGAACAGACGATTCGCCGATTAGTCGTCGTCGGCGAACTCCGCGCGCGCCTGCTCAGAGAACCCAGAAGGGTCGCCGGAGATACCGACGCCGAGTTGGCGGTCGGTGCGCTGCATACTGGTCTCTTTGTCTTCGAGGTCGAACATCGCGCGGATGGCGTCGACGTTCTCCGGAATCACGTCGGATTCCTGGTGGATGGCCTGGAACAGATAGAGGTCGCGGCCGTTCACGCCGATGGATTCGCCCCACACGCAGTTCTCCCAGAGGTCACCGCGCGGACGGCCGGCGTCGAGTGCGAGGTCCTTGAGCTTCCCTGCGCCGTCGATGCCGAGGCCTTCCGGAATGACGTAGATGCGGTCTTCGTCTTCGAGCAGTTGGCGGACGTGTGCGCCCGTCACGTCGTCGCCGAGCGTGACGTTCAGCGCGTGCACGTGCATCAGCGTCGCCGGGACTTTCAGTCCGAGCGTGTCGATTTCGAGGTCGGGGAAAATGGTCTTGACGTCGGGGCCGTGGTGCGAGGGAACTTTAATCGGGTTCGGGAGGATGTCGTTGATTGGTCCGCGAGAGTTCTGTCCCGGGTCGCCGCCGCGGCGAACCAGTGTCGCGCGTACCTTCTCGACGCCGTACTCCTCTTCGAGCGGGGCGATGACGCGAGAGAGCCCGGTCGTGTTACAGGAGACGACGCGGACGTAGTCGGCGTCGCGTGCGGCGTCGAAGTTCGAACGAGCGTTGAAGCTCACGTCCGCGACGTCCGCGCTCTCGCCGCCCTGGAAGATAGCGGGCGTGTGGTGGGTCTCGTACAGTTCTCGGTTCTGCTCCCCGATTCCGGAGGGCGTGCAGTCGACGATGATGTCCGCTTCCGCGACGAGTTCGTCGACTTCACCGGCGACCTCGATGCCGGCTTCGGCGAACAACGGAGCACGTTCGGGGATGGCGGCGTACATCGGATAGCCGCGCTTGACTGCGGTGTGCGCTTCGAAGTTGGGCTGGGTCTTGGCCACGCCGATTATTTCCATGTCGGGCTGCGCCTCGACCGCGTCGGCGACGCGCTTTCCGATTGTACCGTAGCCGTTGACACCCACTCGTATCATGGCTGAAACACGGCCGCAGCCGACCATAGTTATTTCGATGGTTAGTGGGTAGAAATTAACTCCGATGTGAGTGAGTCGTTGGACAACTCCCGGGGTAAATTACCTCGGGGTCAAGCCCCGAGGCTTTCGCGTGGGCTCCCGTTCTAACCGTTAACAACGGTAGGCGAATATTCGCCGTTCACGTTCAGCGTCCCGCGATTCAAGCGCACATCTACGGGTGCGCCTCCGTCGTTTGCGTTTTGCCGACGACGGAGATACTGCAAACCGATGTTCTTTGAAGCGTTGTAGTCAGCGTGGTTCTCGTATCCGCACTTCTGACAACAGAACGCTTCACCAGACCGATTCTCCGGGTGGGTAAACCCGCACGTCGAGCACCGCTTCGACGTGTTCCGTGGGTCAACCTGTACGACTTCCACGTCGTACTCCTCTACTTTGTATTCGATGTACTCGTAGAGGCGTCTGAACGCCCAGACGTGTTGCCACGTCGCCTCCGGAATGTTCTCCCGAATATGCGTCAAGTCCTCGAACACGATGTGTGAGCAGTCGTGTTCGACAGCCTCCGTGATGAGTTCGTTCGCCACCGTGTGCAAGTAGATCTCGAAACGTCCAGTCTCTTTGCGACCCACTGATTCGATGTTCTCGTGAGCGTGACGCGAGCCACACTGTTGAAGCGACCCACGGCGTTTCTCGTACTCGTTTCGCCAGTGGTTGAACTCGTCTGCCGACCAGAATCGCCCAGTTGAAGCGACGGCGATGTTGTTGACGCCCAAATCCACACCAAGGACTGTTCTGTGCTTGGACTCGGATTCGGACTCATCTGCTTCGACCTTCCGCATGGAAGCGTGCAAGTACCAGTCGCCGTCTCGGTACTGTAAGTTCGCCATCCTGAACTCGAAGTCCTCGTCGGAGACGTACTTTGTCGGCGGGGTCTCCGAGTCGTTGGGGAGGATGTAGTCGCACTCAATACGTCCGTCTACGGTGGAGAGGGATACGTGGTCGCGGTGGAACGTTGCACTTCGTTTGTCGTACACCGCGCTGTCCGCTGAGAAGTAGGGTCGTGACGTGTTCTCTCCACGTTTGAGACGTTCAACTCCGCTCTTGACGGCTTCGACGGCCCGCCTGATGCCTTTCTGAACGAGGTTGGCGGTGAGGTTGGTTTCGTCGCGGAGTTGGTCGTACAGATCGCGTTCGGCTTTGGCTTTGGATGTAACGTGGTATCCGTCGTCGCCGTGCCAGCACCACTCCGAAGCGGTGTTGGCGCAGTGTTTGAACTGATCGACAGTCTCGCGGAGGAGCGGGTCGGATCCATCGGGTGTGTCGAGTTTGATGACGGCGGTACGACGGTATTCCACTGTGTTTCACATATTGAGCTGTGGTTATTTACTAGTTGGGAGTCAGGCTACCATCGTAGCGTGGTTTGTGTACCGAGTTGTCGGCTTCCTCCCCGAGGTCAAGCCTCGGGGCATCCGCCTTGACTTTTCTGTGAATTTCGGGGTGGTTGACAGGCAAAATTCGCCGACTGCGAGGCGGCGGGCAGAAACGAACACACAGTTGACTCGCGGATGGGAACGCCTAACCGGACCGCTATCACACGTTCGACCATGGCAATCGACGACTCCGACCTCCGCGCCGCCAGCGAGACGGCGGTCCACCAGTGTCTCGACCTGCAGGCTGACGAATCACTCGTCGTCGTCACCGACGACACGCGCCAGCGCATCGGCGAAGCCCTCTACGAAGTCGCAAGCGAAGTGACCGACGACGCCTCCATCATCCGCTACCCGCCGGGTAACCAGCACGGTGAGGAACCACCCGCACCGGTCGCCGCGGCGATGGCCGACGCCGACGCCTTCCTCGCACCGACGTCGAAGAGCCTCAGTCACACCCGCGCCCGCGGTGACGCCTGTGACGCCGGCGCTCGCGGCGCGACCCTCCCCGGCATCACCGAAGAGGTGTTCGTCACGGGTCTCGACGCCGACTACGACGCGATTTACGACCACAGTAAAGCGATGCTCGACGCCGTCGGCGACGCCGACGAGGTACGAGTCACGACCGAGAAGGGCACGGACATCACCTTCGTCCGCGGCGACCGCGAATGGCTCGCCGACACCGGCTCTATCGCCGACGCCGGGTCGTTCTCGAACCTCCCCGCGGGCGAGATTTTCCTCAGTCCCGAGTCCGCGACTGGGACCTTCGTCGTGGACGGGACGATGATGCCCCACGGCCTCCTCGACGAAGGGCAGGAACTCCGCTTCGAGGTCGAAGACGGCTTCGTCACCCACATCTCGGACGACGACATCCGCGAGCAGGTCGAGGAGGCCGCCGAGGAAGTCGGACAGGACGCGTACAACCTCGCCGAAATCGGCATCGGCACCAACGTCGGTGTGACCGACCTCGTCGGCTCGGTCCTCCTCGACGAGAAGGCCGCCGGAACCATCCACATCGCCATCGGCGACGACGCGGGCATCGGCGGCGACACCGACGCACCCCTCCACCTCGACGGTATCGTCCGCAACCCGACAGTCTACGCCGACGGCGAAGAAGTCGACCTGCCGCAGCCCTGAAAGTCACACTAACACCTCGCGCCCCCTGACAAGCCACGCTGACTCCTGTTTCACCCGTTCCTCACGCACCGCCCAAGGGCCGAGACGGCGCACGCTTCGAGACACAGGAGTTCGCCGCTCCCGAGTGCGACGTAGCCCGCGCCATCGACGACTGCGAACCCAGAGACGGTCGCAGAGCGGGAGACTCGCCCGGACCCGCGGACCCGCCCGGAGGCCGCATCCAACGCGTAGAGATAGTGCGGGCGGCTGTTTTCCGCACGATGCTCTGCGAGGGCGTAGACGACGTCTCCGGCGACTACCGGCGTCCAACTGAGCGAGACACGGGGAGTAGGGCCGAACGACCAGACGAGGTCGCCGGTGTCGAGGCGGCGCGCGAGTAGCATTCGGTCGGCACAGTAGTAGACGCGGTCGTGAGCGACGGCGACGCCAGCCTCGGTGTGTCGGACGCCCGGCGCTCGCCAGCGAATCGCTCCAGTTCGGCGGTCGACCGCCGCGATAGCTTCAGGGTCGCCGTCGAGTGGGACGAGTAGCGTGTCGCCCGCGACTGTCACGGGGCCTGCAACCGGGAGCGAAACGGACCACTCCCGTCCACCCGTCTGGAGGTCGAGCGCGACGACCCCCGCGTCGCCCTTGAAGAACGGGACGTAGACCGCCCCGTCGGCGGCCGCGAGCGTCCACGGTATCTGCCGGGAGTTGAATCCGACGCGCCACCGTGGGGTCCCAGTCTCGGCATCGACCGCGGCCACGCCAATCGGCGGCGTTCGCTCTCCGTAGGTGGCTGTGACGGCGACACCGTCGGAGACGACCGGCGGAGCCGCAATCGGGTACGGCTGTGCAGTCGTCGGAATGGGGTGTCGCCACAGGCGGTCGCCGTCGAGCGAGAGCGCGTAGAGGGCTTCGAGCGTCCGGAGATAGATGCGGTCGGCGACGACCAGCGAGTCGTGGTGATACGCGAGTTCGTCGTCGTCGGCCACCGAGACGATGGTCCGCCAGCGCTCTGCACCAGTTGCGGCGTCGAACGCGGAGACGACCGACTCGTGAGGATTTCCCCTCCCGCCGCGCGTGTGGAGGTAGTAGACCACCCCGTCGGCGACGACCGGTGAGGTCGTCGGATACCCGTCGAATACGTCCGCGCGCCACGCGACGGTGAGGGGGCCAGTGGGCCCAGTCGCCGGTGAGAACCCGGTTCGGGCGTCGTCGAATCCGGGACGCGACCACGTGCCCTCGTAGGTTGGCGCGTCGCTGGAGACGCACCCGGCGGTCGCCGAGAGTGCGGACGCGCCGAGGGCTGCGAGGAACTGGCGGCGGGTGGGGCCGGACACAACCTAGAGTATTGGTCGCGCAGGCGGAAAAGGGTCGAACGTCGAATAGCTGGACAGCACGTGCGGGCGTCGGCCATCTCGATTACCCGATTAGACAGTGGTCGAAGACGCCCGCCGCACAGTCTTCGAAGCAGACGAGTTCGCCATAGCTGTGCGAGAGGTAGAGCGCGCCGTCGGCGACTGCTGGTGTCGATGTGTCGGGCGTACCATCGTTCCACGGAATTATCCGTCCGACTTCGGTCCCCGTCTCGGGGTCGAGAACGAGCAGAAATGAACCATCGCCTTCGTTTTCGCCGAGCGACCGATACGCGCTGACGTAGAGGTTGTCGGCGGCGATGACGGGCGTCGACTGGTGGATATAGCGGTCGTCTGTGCCGCCGACTCGCCAAACCTCCTCGCCGGTGTCGAGTCGGCGGGCGACGAGATACCGAAATTCGTTGTGATAGAGCCGTGTCCCGTCGGTGACAACGGTCCCTTCGAGCATCCCCGCGTTGAGGTCGACACTCCACTGTTGGGCTCCAGTGGCGACATCGAACGAGTACAACCGTTCTTCCTGCCCGTGTTCGGAAAGGACGAGAAGTTGGTTGTCTGAGATACTGACCGCCCCAATCGGACCGGCGTCGTACGTTTCTATCGGCTCACCAGTCGTCGCGTCGAGTGCGAGGACGCGACCATCGCTGGAGAGTGGCGCGTAACACGTGTCGCCATCGAGCGTGAGTCGCCAGAGGGACCCTCCGTCGAAGTCAGCTACCGACTGTTTCCACACGCGTTCGCCGCTCTGACGGTCGATGCCGTACAGCACCTCGGGGTGGTCACTATCTTCTGTTCCGTACGAACCGGCAACGACGAGGTCGTCAGTGACGACTGGTGATGCGTAGTCGGGCAACGGTTGGTGTGGCCCGAGATTCTGGAACGTCCACAGGAGTTCACCGTCGGTCGAGACAGCCTTGACGCCGTCGTGTGTCTGGGCGAACAGTCGGTCGCCATCGAAGACCGGCGGGCCCTGGTGGTAGAGATAGTAGAACTCGTCTGTCTCCCAGAGGCGCGTCTCCCACTGCGTCTCGCCGGTTTTGGCGTCGAACGCGCCGAGCCACGTCCCACCGGACTGCTCACGTCGCGCCTCGCGAGAATCGAGATGGTAGACTGTGCCGTCGGCGACGACCGGCATCGTCGGTGGGAACGCGTCCCGCATCTCCCGAGACCACGCAATGTAGGCATCCGAGCCGGGGCCCGAAACGTCGGTGACGTACCTGTTCGTCTCGGGGGGCCAACGCCCCTCGTGAGATGGTCGGTCGTAGGTCACACACCCGGCAGTCGACGCGAGACCGGCAGCACCGAGGGTGGCGAGGAACTGCCGACGAGATGGGGAGGGCATGGCAAAATAGTCGAATATCCAATATGAAAAACGAACCGGCCGCGACCATCTGGTTCCCACCTCAAGCATCAGCGCCCGCCCACTCCTCACCAGCACCACCACCCACTCCTCGCCATCGACTCCCACGCGCACGAGGAGAAAGGCGGCTTTTTACGGCCTGATGGGGTAACACCCTCTATGAGCCTACCCGACGCCGGTGAGCGCGTCCCTCTCTCCTGTCCGACGTGCTCGCCCGACGAACCCACCGTCCACGAGGTGCTGAAGCCCGGCGGTCACTCGACCGTCCGCTGTACCGAGTGCGGTCACGTCCACAAAGAGAAAATCGAAGTCCCGAACGAAATCGACATGAACGTCGTCGTCTCGCAGGACGGGTCGTCCGTCTCGACGAAGGTCTCCGCACCCGCCGAGGCCGAGATTGCGAAAGGCGAGGAGTTCATTGTCGACACGCCCGAGGCGATTCAACTCGTGCGCATCACGGGCATCGAAGTCGGCCCCGAAGAGCGCACCGAGGAAGCGCAGGTCAAGGACGTAAAGACGGTCTGGACCCGCGTGGTCGACAACGTCGCCGTCAACGTGACCGTCCACCCGAAGGACGGCAAGCGCGAGGACACCCGAAGCATCACCGTCAACGTCCCCGGCGACTACGAGTTCGTCGTCGGCGAGACCGAGTCCTTCGGCGACGAAGAAGTGGAAATCGAAGGACTGGTCGTCCGCGAGGACGCCCCCGAATACCGCCACGGCAAACTCGACCACCCCGGAGATATGGTGTACGCGAAAGACGCAAAGCGCGTCTACGCGCGGGACCAGACCTCGACCGCGTGGTCCGCCTGGTAAGACGGCGACTCCGGCGACGCCCGTCCGCGGAACACGAAATTACCTAACTTCTCGCACCTCGTCGGTGCGGACATGCCTACCCGCGACCGGTCGCGTTTCTCGGTCGAATCGCTCGCGCTCCTCTGGGCCGCCCGCGAGAGCGGCGTCATCGACGCGCTCACGACCAGCGCCGGGACCGTCGAAGCCGTCGCCGAGACAGCGGCTATCGACCGCCGCGCAGCCCGAATCACGGTCGATGCGCTCGAATCGATGGACTTCATCAAGCGCGTCGGCGACGAGTTCGAGATTACGAATCGCGCGCTCGGCTTTCTCGCAAAGCGCGACGTTCGCTCTATCGGCCGCCTTCCGAACGCGCTCGACAGATTCTCGCTCTACACCGACCTCCCGGAGACGATGCAGACCGGAGCGCCGCCAGCACTGCCAACCGAGTGGACGCGGAACAGACTCGGCGCACACGACGCGACAGACGACGCAGTCGTTCGCGCGTGCGTGACCGCTGCGGTTCGAGCGGAACCGGACGCGACTCGTGTGCTCGACCTCGCAGGTGCATCGGGTGTGTTCACGAGAGAGTTCCTCGCGCGGGGGTACGAAGTGACGTTCCTCGATACCCCGAAGACTGTCGAGGTGGTTCGCCCGCTCCTCTCACGTGCCGGTGCCGAACTCGTCGCAGGCGACCCCACGGACCCGCCCGTAGAGAACTTCGACCTCGTCTTCGTCGGCGACGCGTTCGCCGGGCGCGACGCAGACGAGGCGGCCGAAGTGGTCGCGGCCACGCACGACGCCCTCGAACCGGGCGGGACGGCGGTGTTCGTCGATGCACTCCACGGCCGGTGTTCGACCGCCGCGACGACACAGGCCGCGGTCGACGCGCTCGCACTCGGCCGCGGCGACCTCCACGACGAGTCGACGGTCCGGTCGTGGGTCGAATCGGCCGGATTCGCCCGCCAGACCGTCCAAGACGTGCCCGGAACCGACTTGCAGGCGGTCGTGGCCGAGCGTGCGGTTGATTAGGGGCGACCGCCGAGGCTTTGTATGGACCACTCGGTGCTGCGCGAGGACATGGTCGACGGGTTAGAGCACTCGCTCGACCAGTTCGACGAGGCCGTGGACCTCGCCATGCGAAACGTCCCGCGCCACGAGTTCGTCACCGACTCGCCGTACCAGAACAAGCCGACGGCACACCGGAAGACGAACACGACGATTCTCGCACCCACCACCGTCGCACGCCTCCTGACCGCGCTCGCCGCCGAACCCGAAGACGACGTGCTCATCGTCGGCGCAGGCGTCGGCTACACCGCGGCCGTCCTCGCGGAAATCGTCGGCGACGCACACGTCCACGCCGTCGATATCACCCGCTCGCTCGTCTACGAAGCGCGAACGAATCTCCAGCGTGCGGGCTACGATGCCGTCCTCGTCGACTGCCGCGACGGCGCCGACGGCCTCCCGGAGTACGCTCCCTACGACCGGATTCTCGTCGAAGCCTCGGCCGTTCGACCGCCGCGACGACTGCGCTCGCAACTCGCGGCCGACGGCCGACTCGTCATGCCGAAAGGCACGACCGACCAGACACTCGTCGCCATCGAAGGTGGCGAAGTCGTCGAGACGTTCGGCCCGCTGCAATTCAAACCGCTCCTCGTCGATGGCGAGCAGACGGGCGGTGTCGTCCGAAACCGGACGAAGCGCGAAGACCCCGAGTACGAGGGCCGCGGCTGGCACGCGGGAAGCGGTTGGGAGCAAGAGTGGATTGACTGGGGCGGCCACAACTGAGCGGCTGTTTTGCCAATGTATCCGGACCAGTGACAGTCACGATTCCTCACTTCCGGGAACCTTCGTACGTCGCTATCCCCGTGTAACGCGTACGCATACACGGTGACAAACAATGGAGAAAAACGTCGGTGGATACGACAGAATTGCCCGCGCCATCCTCGGACCGGTGCTCATCATCGTCGGTGCCGCGGCGCTCGCGGGGTTCCTGACCATCGCTGCGGGGACGCTCGGACTCGTCATCGCGGGAGCGCTGCTCCTCGTCGGCGCGGTGCTTGCGACGACCGCAGTTACCCAGAAGTGCCCGCTCAACGACGCGCTCGGCTTCAACACCTACAAGGGTGAGATGAAGGCCGAGACCGAGGCTCCGGTCGAACCCCGGATGCAGTAACTATTTCTTCGGAACGGCGTCCGACCGTGACTCCGAGGCGCGTCCGCGCTAGGATTTGAGGCCGCTTCCCGTCAGCGGGACGACCACGTCGTCTTCGGCGTCGATTTCGCCCATGGTCCGAAGTTCGCGGAGTGCCGCGGGCGCGACGGCGCACGTCGGTTCGGTGTAGAACCCGTGGCGGTGGAGTCTGTCGAGTTCGTCTTCGACCGCGTCGGCCGAGAGCGCGACCGCGTCGCCGCCGGTCTCGTCGAGCGCCTCGTGAATCTCCGTCACGCGAACGGGGTTCTCGATTTGGATGCCGTCGGCCACGTCGTTGGTCTCGTCCGGCGTGTGGTGTCTCGCGTCGGCGATGGGGGCGTATCCGGCGGCCTGCGCGCCGTACAGTCTCGGAACGCGGTCTATCCATCCGGCGTCGCGGAGCGCGCGGAAGCCGCGGTACGCGCCGAGGAAGAGCGTGCCGTGACCGAGCGGGGTGACGATAGCGTCGGGGACGTTCCAGTCACGTTGGGCAGCGATTTCGTAGGCGACGGTGGCCGTTCCCGCGAAGAACGCCGGGTTCCACGCGTGACTCGCGTACCACGCGTCGCCGGTTTCGACCGCCTCGACGCAGGCGTCGGTCACGTCCTGTCGGGTGCCTTCGACGTGAACTGGTTTCGCACCGGCGCGTTCGATGGCCTTGACTTTCGAGGGCTTGACCGACGCCGGGACGTAAATCTCCGTC
Organism: Haloferax larsenii; assembly: GCF_024730625.1. Classification (NCBI taxonomy): domain Archaea; kingdom Methanobacteriati; phylum Methanobacteriota; class Halobacteria; order Halobacteriales; family Haloferacaceae; genus Haloferax; species Haloferax larsenii. The sequence goes on along the minus strand of NZ_CP078063.1, from coordinate 1,335,223 downwards.
TCGATGCCCGCGCGGGCGGCGTAGGTCGCGACGGCGGCCCCGGCGTTCCCCGAGGAGTCTTCGACGACGCGGTCGATACCCAGTTCGGCCGCGAGCGAGAGCATCGTCGTCGCGCCGCGGTCCTTGAACGACCCGGTCGGGAAGACGTATTCGAGTTTGAACGAGGCGTTCCACTCCGGTGCATCGACGAGCGGTGTCATCCCCTCGCCGAGGGTGGCGCGTGGGTCGGTCGGGAGGAATTCGTCGAACGCCCAGAGGCCGTTTCGGTAGTCGAAGTCGGCGTCGTCGGGAGTCGCCGCGTCCGGGGACGGCGGGGTGGCGAAGTCGAGCGGCGCACCGCAGGTGCAACGCCAGCGCCACTCGTCGTACGTCGAATCGCAGGTGTGACACGCGAGACGGAGGTGAGCGGGAAGTGAGTGTGCAGACATCGGTCAGTAGGTGTCGGTATTGATGCCCACAGAACAGACGTATTCGCCGGTCGCGACCTGCGGGAGTCGGCGCGAGCGCCAGAATATTCCGGCGTGGTCAGCCGTGACGCGGGCCTTGAGTTGCCCGAACACGTCTGTCACTTCGAAGAGAACGTCGCCGGCGGAGACTTCGTTTCCGAGCTCCTGTTTGAACCGGACGAGACCGCCTGCGGGCGACCCGTACTGGTCGAAGCCGCGGGCGCGGGTCTGGGATTCGAGTTCGACGTCGCCGTCGAGGAATCCGTACTCGTGGAGGACGTTGTAGACGCCACTGACGCCCTTCTGGATGCTCTCTTCGTCCCAGCCGACACAGCCGCCGAGTTCGGGGTCGATAGTCGGGATGCCGGCGTCGGGACCAGCGCGGGCGAGTTGCCCGTCCGGGCCTTTCTGGTCGAGGACGTAGCCGCAGCCGAACGTCTTGGCGAGTCGCAGGCACTTGGCGTGCATGCGGTGGTGACGACCACAGCGCACTCGGACCTCGTTTATCATCCGACTGGTCGACCCTTGATGGAGGTCCAAAATGAGGTCGGCGCGCCGGGCGACCTCGAACGTGGCCGCGGCGATGCGCTCCGAGGAGGTGCCGCGCTCGTCGCCGGGGTACGCCCGGTTCATCTTCGTGTCGTCGATTGGGTTCCGGTGTTGTGCCACCTGAAACGCGTGGTAGTTGACGATGCCGACGACGAGAATCGTCCCAGAGAGTTCGGCCGGGTCGAGTTGCGGGACGACCCGCTGGATGACGCCGACCCCGTTGAGTTCGTCGCCGTCGGAGGCTGCCTGCATATAGAGCGTCTTTCCGGGAGACGCACCGTTGATGACGGCGACGGGCAGGCCGACAGTCGCGCCGTCGCGCGATTCACCCACCTCGAGACGGCCCACGTCAATCTCCCCGGGGGCCGCGCTCGCCGTTCCCAAGGTAATCATACCGCGAAACTCGGACCCATTTCCCTTTAGGGGTTCGGTCCGGCGAAATCGGCACCGAAGCGGTGGCGCTTTGGTCGCCGGGCCGTAACCTCGGGTCGTGACAGACGACGTTCCCGAACGCCCATCGACCGCCACGCTCGTCGAGGCGCTGGACGTGCCCCGAAACGCCGCTATCGGCGTCTCTGTGGGTCTCGCGCTCGCCGTCGGTGCCTATCTCTTCCGCGTGCTGGAGTTGTTCGGCCCGTTCGCGGGGACGCGCGAGTACCCGATTCTCGGGCCGGAAGGCTGGTTCCTCATCCTCGCGTTCGTCCTCGCGTCGGCGACGGCGCTGCTCGTGGCGACGGTGCTGACGCTCGTGTCCGCGTATCGGCTGAGTAAAACGCTCTAACTCGGTTCAATTTCTCGTGAGGTCGGCTCGGCTTCTCGTCGCGAATCACCGAGTCGCGGGAGTCGCTACTCGTCGAACTCGCGTTCGTCGCCGACGAGTTCGCCGAGGCGCTCGGCTCCCGCACGGGTCCCTTTGGCGATAATGAGGTCGCCAGCGTGGAGTCGCGTCGTCGGCCCCGGCGAGACGACCCACTCTTTGCCGCCGGCCCGCCGGACTGCGATGACGCGCATCCCCGTCTCGGTCTTGACGCGCCTATCGCCGAGCGTCGCGTCGGCGAGATGGCTCCCGGGCGCGACGCGAAGGCGGATGATGACCTCGTCGGACTCCTTGACCGCCGCGGCGACGACGGGGTGTGCGTCGATACCCCGAAGGACGCCTTCGGCGATTTCGAGCGCGGCGTCACTTATCATCTCCGTCGCGCTGGCGAGTTGGACCAGCCCGCGAAGCGAGACGGGGTCTTCCACGCGACTCGCGGCGCGAAGCGTCCACGCCTCGAAGCGGGACTTGAGTGCGTCCACTTCGGCTTCCAGTTCTTCGACCTCTTCGGCGACGCCCTCGCTGTCGAACAGCACCGCGCCGTAGGCGAGGTCGACGGCGAGTTCGCTCATGTCCTTCATCAGGACGATGGAGTCGACGGCGCGTTCGAGGTCGCCGATGGCCGGTTCTTCGAGGTCCGGCGGGTCGTATCTAAGTCCGGTCGCCGCCTCGTGGACCGTCCGAAGTCCGTCGTCGCGCCCGCGCAAGAGAAGGATGTCGTCCGCCCGGAGGACCGTCTCGTGGTGGGGGTTCGTCACCCACTCGCCGGCGCGATGGATGGCGACGACGCGGACGCCCGTCTCGGTCTCCATGTTGATGTCGCCGAGCGTCTGGTCGGCGTAGGAGGAGTCGGCGGTGAGTTTGCAGCGAATCGTCGTCTCGACCGCTTCCGGGAGGGCCGCGCGGATGGCGTCCGGGAGGCCGATGTCTTCGATGACGACCTTGGCGATGTCGCCGGCGGCGTCAGAAATCTTCTCCGCGGCGCCGACGACGCCGAGCACCGGGGCGAGTTCCTCGGCGTCCTCGGGGCTTCGAGCGGCCATCATCAGGCTCATCCGCGCTTGCAGTTGGAGGATGTCCATCCGCTCTTCGAGGTCCAGCACCTCGGCCGCGAGTTCGTCGTTCGCGTGGAGGACCGACGAGTACGAGAGGTCGATAAGTAGCTCGGCCGTGTCCTTCATCTCCGCGAGCACGGCTTTCACGCTGACGGGTTCGTACTCGACGTCCTCCGGATTCATGCGCCCGCCTTCACGACGTGACGGGAAAAGACTTGCCAGGAATATCGGTGCCACCGTTTCTCGCGTAGTCTATGCCGCCCACCAATATGACCTCTCCGCGAGTCGCGTTGCTAGCCGCTCCGCCGAGAACCGGCCACTATCGCCGACAACGTCCCTCACGAATGATGATGTATACCCACATTCTAAGGATATATAAATCCCCCAAAATTATCGACGAATGTCGAACGTGAGTATAGACAGCACGGTCGGGGAAATCGACAGACGGCGTCGGGGCGACCACCAATTGGTGGTCGGTAACAAATCCGTGGAAACGATAACGCTTTTTTGATATGGTAGGCAACGTTCTGGGTATGTCAGGTGAACTGAAGCGGGGGCTGGAAGGTGTGCTGGTCACAGAATCTGAGCTCAGCTTCATCGACGGCGACGCGGGACAACTCATCTACCGCGGGTACTCCATCGAGGACCTCGCACGTGATGCGAGCTACGAAGAGGTCCTGTACCTCCTCTGGCACGGGAATCTTCCGAATAGTGAGGAACTCGACGACTTCGCTTCGGAACTTGCGGCGCATCGCTCTCTCGACGACGGTATTCTCGACGTTGCTCGTGAACTCGCAGCGCAGGACGAGTCGCCGATGGCGGCCGTCCGAAGCCTCGTGTCGGCGATGTCGGCGTACGACGAAAACGCCGACTTCGAGGACGTGACCGACCGAGAGGTCAACCTCGAAAAGGCAAAGCGCATCACGGCGAAGATGCCGTCTGTGCTCGCCGCCTACGCGCGCTTCCGCCGCGGCGACGACTACGTCGCACCCAAGGAAGACCTGAGCCACGCGGCGAACTTCCTCTACATGCTCAACGGCGAGGAGCCGAACGACGTGCTCGCCGAGACGTTCGACATGGCTCTCGTGCTGCACGCCGACCACGGTCTGAACGCCTCGACGTTCTCCGCGATGGTCACCTCGTCTACCCTCTCGGATATGTACAGCGCGGTTACGTCCGCAGTCGGGACGCTCGCCGGCTCGCTCCACGGTGGCGCGAACGCGAACGTCATGCGCATGCTGAAGGACATCGACGACAGCGACATGGACCCCGTCGAGTGGGTCGAAGACGCTCTCGACCGCGGCGAGCGCGTCGCCGGGTTCGGCCACCGCGTCTACAACGTCAAGGACCCCCGCGCGAAGATTCTCGGCGAGAAATCCGAGGCGCTCGGTGAGGCCGCAGGCGACATGAAGTGGTACGAGATGTCGGTCGCAATCGAGGAGTACATCGGCGAGGAGAAGGGCCTCGCGCCCAACGTCGACTTCTACTCCGCCTCGACGTACTACCAGATGGGCATCCCGATAGACCTCTACACCCCCATCTTCGCCGTCTCGCGTGTCGGTGGCTGGATTGCGCACGTCCTCGAACAGTACGAGGACAACCGCCTCATCCGCCCGCGCGCTCGCTACACCGGCGACAAAGACCTGACGTTCCCCGGTATCGACGAGCGGTAACGAACGGCGAACGCGACACGGTTGGGCTCGTTTTCTTTTGTCGCGGTGGTGATTAGTACGGTCGCGACGGTGCCGCTGTCGGTTCGCAAGGACACCTGAACGCGAGACGCCGTCGACCCAAAAGGACGGAGACGACGGGCGAATGCCGCGTGTCTGACGCAAATTCGACTGTCGCCGCCGTCACTCGGTTTCACTTCCACTCCGGGTGGGGGACGTTTATATGGTCGGGCCTCGCAACAGCAATTGCACGTCACACGCGTGCGTTCCCCCCTTCCCCCTAGGACTACACCCCAGAGCAGCAGCAATCGCCAGACGGTGCGTGCGATTCGACACCACAGACCGAATCTGCGAGTATCCCGAACGATTAAACACTAACGGCAGCGAGTCGTGAGCATGCTCTCTCTCTCAGACATCGAAGACGCCCGCGAGCGCGTCGAATCCGTTGCTCGCCGGACACCACTGGAGTACTCACACACATTCTCCGACATGAGTGGGGCAGAGGTCCATCTCAAACTGGAGAACTTCCAGCGGACGGGGTCGTTCAAGATTCGTGGCGCGATGAACCGCATCACGACCCTCTCTGAGGAGGAAAAAGCTGCTGGCGTCGTGACCGCGAGCGCCGGCAACCACGCGCAAGGAGTCGCTCTCGCCGCCTCGCGTGCAGGCGTGGACTCGAAAATCGTGATGCCGGAGCACGCGCCCATCTCGAAGGTGAAAGCGACGCGACGCTACGGCGGCGACGTCGTCCTCTACGGCAGCGATTACGACGACGCACAGAAGCGCGCCCACGAAATCGAGGCCGAAGAGGGTCGAACCTACGTCCACGCGTTCGACGACGAGTACGTGATGGCCGGACAGGGTACCATCGGCCTCGAAATCGCCGAGGACTGCCCCGAACTCGATACTGTCGTCGTCCCCATCGGTGGTGGCGGCCTCATCTCCGGTATCTCGACAGCTATCAAAGCGAAGCACCCCGACGCGCGAGTCATCGGCGTCCAGGCCGACCGCGCATCGAGTGTTGCGACGTCGCTGGAGAAAGGGGAGATTCAGGCACTGGACGAAGTGGACACGATTGCCGACGGCATCGCAGTCCGTCGGGTCGGCGAGCAGACGTTCCCGGTCATCGAAGAGCGCGTCGACGAGGTCGTCACCGTCTCTGACGAGGAGATTGCCGTCGCGCTCACGTACCTGCTCGAACGCTCGAAGACGCTGGTCGAGGGAGCCGGCGCAGTCGCGCTCGCGGCGCTCATCTTCGAGAAGTTCGACTACGACGCCGACGAGGTCGTCGTCCCCGCGCTCTGTGGCGGCAACATCGACATGAACACGCTCACGACGGTCGTCATGCGCGGCCTCGTCGAGACGGGCCGTTATCTGAAGATTCGAACCGAACTCAAAGACCGGCCGGGGTCCCTCGAAAAGCTCATCGAAATCATCGCCGAGGAACGCGCGAACATCTACGCGATTCGCCACGACCGAACCTCGCGTAAGATTGCGATGAACGCCACCGAGGTCGAAGTGGACCTCGAAATGCGCGGCCCGGAACACGTCGATACCCTGCTCGAATCGCTCCGCGACGCGGGCTACGACGTCGAAGTGCTCGACTGACGGCAACGTTCCAGCGGGCTAATTTTCGACGTTGGTCGCAGTTCGTACAGACCTTCCGGGATGGTTTTCAGTTTCCGGGAACCGTCGATTACATACACATCCCCGTCATTCTAAGGTACTTTTTGAAGGGTGTCGAGGCTCGCTCGTCTGCACACAGACTGCGCCGCTGCCCTTCCCCCTGCAACCATGCTCGACCCAGTCATCGCAAGCCGGGCCCAGTTCGCGCTGACGACCATCGTCCACATCATCTTCCCCGTGATGAGCATGGGACTCGCACCCTTCCTCATCTACTTCACGTGGAAGGACATCCGCTCGGGCGACCCAGTGTACGAACAGTTGCGACGGTTCTGGACGAAGATATTCGCCGTCTCGTTCGTCGTCGGAACCGTCACCGGAATCGTCCTCGAATTCGAGTTCGGGACCAACTTCGCGGCGTTCTCCACCGCCGCCGGCGAGTTGTTCGGCGGCCCCCTCGCCACCGAGGGGATGATGGCGTTCATGCTGGAAGCGACGTTTCTCGGCGTGTTCGTCTTCGGCCGCGAGAAGGTCTCCGACGCCCTGTACATGGTCTCCGCTGTCGCTGTCGGCCTCGGAACGTGGCTGTCGGCCGTCTGGATTCTCGTCGCCAACTCGTGGATGCAGACGCCCCGCGGCTACGAACTCGCGAGCGAGAGCGGCCAACTCGTCGTCTCGCTCGTCGACCCGATTGCCGCCTACGCCAACCCCCGCTTCCCGTGGATGTTCGTCCACATGCAGAACGCCGCCGTCCTCTCTGTCGCCCTCTTCATGGCGGGCGTCGCGTCCTACATTGTCTGGCGACGCGGTATCGACGCCGACTCCGACGGACAGGACGCCCGCTTCTGGCGAAAGACGCTCAAAATCGCGCTCGTCGTCCTCCTCGTGACCGCCCCGTTTCAGGTGGTCCACGGCGACGCCTACGGCCGCCACGTCGCCGAGACACAACCCCAGAAGTTCGCCGCGATGGAAGCTGTCTGGGAGACAGATAGCTACGTCCCAGAGTACATCATCGCCCTCCCGACCGACCTCAGTCAAATCACGGACCCACGCGCCAAGGAACTGTTCGGCATCGGTATCCCCGGCGGGGCGTCGTGGTTAGCCAGCGGTGGGGACCCGCAGGCCGAGATTACCGGTCTCAACGAGTTCGAGACCGAGGCCCCGCCCGTGGCTATCGTCTTCTGGTCGTTCCGCCTCATGGTCGCCGCCGGGTTCTGGTTCGTCGTCCTCGCCTTCTGGGCGGCGTACCGCTGGTGGACCGGCGAGTTGTACGACGACGACCTGCTTCACAAGGCGTTCGTCGGGTCGTCGCTCCTCGGCATCTTCGCCGTCGAAGTCGGCTGGATCGTCACCGAAGTCGGCCGCCAACCGTGGGTGATTCAAGGCGTCATGAAGACCAGCGACGGCGTGTCGCCGGGACTGACCGGTCTCGAAGCGACCATCACGCTCGTCGGATTTGGTCTCGTCTACACCGGGTTGCTGACGCTGTACGCCTACATCGTCCGGCGAATCATCCGCGAGGGGCCGCCAGAAGTCGATGGGGGCGGTCCGACCGCGTCACCAACCCCGACGGAGGTGACTGCAGATGACTGACTACGGAACCCTCGCGACGGACCCGATTTTCGGCCTGCCGCTGCAGGAACTGTGGTTCGGACTGGTGTTTTTCATCCTCGCCATGTTCCTGTTCCTCGATGGGTTCGACTTCGGCGTCGGCGCGCTGTTTGCGACCCGCGAGGACGAGGCGGAACGCGAGACGCTCCTCGCCGCTATCGGCCCGTTTTGGGACGGCAACGAGGTGTGGCTCGTCGTCTTCGGCGGCGCGCTCTTCGCCGCGTTTCCCGCGGTCTACGCCAACCTCTTTAGCCGCCACTACCTGCTGATGTTCGCCATCCTCGGCGCGCTCATCCTCCGCGGTCTGGCCCCGGAGATGTACGAACAGCGCCACGACAAGGCGTGGCAGACGTGGTGGGGGCGCTCGTTCGTCGTCGGCAGCGTGACCGCGCCGTTCTTCCTCGGCGTGTTCGCGGCCCACTGGCTCCTCGGCGTCGAGACGCTCGTGTCGCTTCCGGGCGTCGTCGTCGGCCTCGCAGTCGTCGCGCTGACGGTCGTCGCCGGTGTCGGATTCCTCGGGCTGAAAACTCGCGGAACGCTCCGCGCCGACCTCGTCGCCTACGGCCCGAAGGCGGTGGCGGCCTACCTCGCGCTCGTCGTCGTCACACTCGGATACCTCGTCGCGGTGCGTCCGGACCTCGGCGTGCTCGCACCGATTCCGCTCGCGCTCGTTGCCCTCTCACTCGTCGCGGCAGGGGGCTACGTCGTCGCACTTCGAGAGGGTCGGTTCACGCTCGCGTTCGCGACGGTCCCGGTTCTCGTCTTCGCGTTCGTCGCGCTGGTCGCGGTGCTCATGTTCCCGATGGCCGACCCCGCCGCGGGGCTGACCGTCTCGGACGCGATTATCTCGATACTCCCGCTGAACATCATGAGCATCGCGTCGGCGTTGTTGCTGCCGCTCGTCTTCGCGTACTTCGGCATCCTCTACTCGTCGTTCAGCGGCCCCGTCGAAACAGGAGAATCGTACTCGTAAGCACCGCCAGTAGTTCGAGGTCCAACCGTCCTTGCGACCGGATTCCAACGGTCCCCAGAGTCAACAAACAGCCCACACCAAACCCATGGTCACACTTCCACCCATCCATCCCACCGTCGAATCGCTCACGAAACCACTCACGCTCCTCGGTCTCGTCCTGATAGCGGTGAGTCTCTCGGTCGCGGGCGTCGCACTCGGCGATGGCGACGTCGTCACCGCGCTCGGGATGGGACTCCTGCTCGTTTCGGGCGTCTTCGCCACCGGCATCGGTCTGTCGGGGAAGTCGGTCTGAGGCGACCGCACGGTCACGTCGTGGTCGTTCTCATCCAGTCGAGTGACGGCGGTTCACTCGTTCCCACCTAATTTATCACGCCGTGGCGAATTCTGCCGGATATGAAGCGCGTCATCGAAACAGACGAAGCGCCGGCCGCAGTCGGTGCGTACAGTCAGGCAACGACCAACGGTTCGCTCCTCTTCACCGCGGGCCAGATTCCCATGACGCCGGAGGGCGAACTCCTCGACGACGAGGATATCGCCACCCAGACCAAGCAGTCGCTCGACAACCTGATGGCCATCCTCGACGAGGCCGGTGCGGACGCGAGTGACGTCATGAAGACGACCGTCTTCCTCGCCGACATCGACGACTTCTCGGAGATGAACGAGACGTACGCGACGTACTTCGACGACGAGCCGCCGGCCCGCTCGGCCGTCCAAGCCGGAAACCTCCCGAAGGGCGTCGGCGTCGAAATCGAGGCTATCGCCGTCGTCGACGAGGAGTGAGTCGCCGCCGACGTTCCGCTATCGTCTGGGGACTCGTGAGCGTCCTCCTCGTGGGCGTCATCGCGCAGACCTCGATTCTCCTCGGACTAGGCCTCGACCTGTCGTTCGAGACGGTTGCGGCGGTGGCACTGGTGTCCGGTGTCGTCGTCGCGTCTGTGACATACGTCATCGAACCCCGGCTCGAACGGAAAGGAAGGGCTTAAATTATCCAGGCGGAAACGTTGTATTGTAAGCCAGGATGGCCGAGCGGTAAGGCGCACGCCTGGAAAGCGTGTTCCCTTTGGGATCGGGGGTTCAAATCCCTCTCCTGGCGCTTCTTCCGAAAACTACGCCCCCGAGCGATGCGTCTCGGCGCATCGCGGACGGCTGTTTTCGTGAAGCGCCTCAGAGGGATTTGAATCAGGGAGTGTCGCGAGCGTCAGCGAGCAGAACGACCGCGGTTCAAATCCCTCTCTTCCCCTTCTCTTCCCACATCTTCCCACCTCTTCCCACATCTTCCCTTCTCTTCCCTCCTCTTCCCCTTCTCTTCCCACCTCTTCTCACATCTTCCCGCCCCTACTCCTCTTATCGCGTCGTCCGCTCACCCCGCCCCGAGACACCTGCAGACGTATTCTGTGCCCATGACTATTCCCGACACACCAGAATCGCCAGCAAGTATATTGGCGTGTGACGGTAAGACAAGGTGGGCAAAACTCCCACTGCCACAGTCCGGCGCGACGTAGAACGGCTTCCGGACCGTGCCAACTCTGTATCAGCACAGCGTGCAAAACATTCATCCCTATGGGAACCAATACCACGTTTGACAATGCCTGACACCAAAAGCGGCCGAGAGAAGAAGGGTCTCAACAAGCAGTCCCAGCTCACCGAACGGCTGTACGAACGAGAATTATCGGTGTTAGACGGCGACGAAGAGGAGGACGAACCCTCGCTCGAAGACACCTCCGGTGAATTCATTGCTGACGAACTTCCGGAAGAAGACTAACGCGCCGCGCGACAGTTACACAGGCGATTTTTTATCGACGGCAGCGTAACCCGAGAGCGTGCCACACCGCGCTAACTACGCGACGCTCTTCGTCAGGTCGCACCTCCACCCGCCAGACGAAACGCTCGACCTCGACTGGGCCGACGATGTCGGCGACGCGACGGACGAATTCGAGTTCGACGTGCCAACCGACGACCCACAGGACCCCTACATCGGGATTCAGGCGTTCGACGTCGGCGAGTACGGCCACGAGATAGAAATCAACGGCCAATCGCTCTCCGGGTTCGACATCCCGCCGAACGACGGCTGGCAGTACTGGGTCGACACGATTACCGGGGCGGAACTCGTCGGCGGAACGAACACGATTCGGTTCGTCCGCGACGAAGCGAGCGACGACGCCTTCGCTGTCGGAACGATTACCGTCCACTGGAAAGCGCCGGTCGACGAATGATATATAAACACCAGCCGTAGCCGCCCGGCATTGATGCATGGTGTCTCATACCACGGTCGAGAATATTCCCTGAAAATCCAACGCAGTCTGTCGATTAGGTGGTGAGTTGCTCGGTAATTCGTTGTCACCCTGTGTCTCTCTCCGGCGACAGATTTTTATAGAATCACAAACAATCAGCCGGTGTCTATGAGCCAGCGAATGCAACAGGGTCAGCCGATGATCATTCTCGGTGAAGACTCCCAGCGCGTCAAGGACCGCGACGCGCAGGCGTACAACATCCGCGCCGCTCGGGCAGTCGCCGAGGCGGTACGTTCCACACTCGGACCGAAGGGAATGGACAAGATGCTCGTCGATTCGATGGGCGACGTCACCATCACCAACGACGGTGTCACCATCCTCAAAGAGATGGACATCGACAACCCGACGGCCGAGATGATCGTCGAAGTCGCCGAGACGCAGGAAGACGAAGCCGGCGACGGAACGACCACGGCGGTCGCCATCGCGGGTGAACTCCTGAAGAACGCCGAGGACCTCCTCGAACAGGACATCCACCCGACGGCCGTCATCCGCGGGTTCAACCTCGCCGCCGAGAAGGCCCGCGAGGAAGTCGACGACATCGCAGAACACGTCGAACCCGACGACCAAGAACTCCTGAAGAAGGTCGCCGAGACCTCCATGACGGGCAAGAGCTCCGAACTCAACAAGGAGCTTCTGGCGGACCTCATCGTCCGCGCCGTCGAGCAGGTTACGGTGGAAGCCGACGACGGTACCTACGTCTCCGACCTCGAGAACCTCTCTATCGAGACCCAGACCGGTCGCTCCGCGTCCGAGTCCGAACTCCTCACCGGTGCCGTCATCGACAAGGACCCCGTCCACGACGACATGCCGGTCTCCTTCGAGGAAGCCAACGTCCTGCTCCTCAACGAGCCGGTCGAAGTCGAGGAGACCGACGTCGACACGAACGTCTCCATCGAGAGCCCCGACCAGCTCCAGAAGTTCCTCGACCAGGAAGAGGCCCAGCTGAAGGAGAAGGTCCAGCAAATCGTCGACTCCGGTGCTGACGTCGTCTTCTGCCAGAAGGGCATCGACGACCTCGCCCAGCACTACCTCGCGAAGGAGGGTATCCTCGCGGTCCGCCGGACGAAGAAGTCCGACATCAAGTTCCTCAAGAACATCACCGGTGCGGCTATCGTCTCGGACCTCGACTCCGTCGACGAAGCCGACCTCGGTGTGGCGTCCATCCGCCGCGACGACGGCGACGAGCTGTTCTACGTCGAAGGCGTCGGCGAGGACGTCCACGGTGTCACCCTCCTCCTGCGTGGTTCGACCGACCACGTCGTCGACGAACTCGAACGCGGCGTCCAGGACGCTCTCGACGTCGTCGCCGCGACAGTCACCGATGGCCGCGTCCTCGCTGGCGGCGGTGCCATCGAAGTCGAACTCGCCTCGCGCCTCCGCGACTACGCAGACTCCGTCTCCGGCCGCGAGCAGCTCGCCGTCGAGGCGTTCGCCGATGCGCTCGAACTCGTCCCGCGCGTGCTCGCTGAGAACGCCGGTCTCGACTCCATCGACACGCTCGTCGACCTTCGCGCGGCCCACGAAGACGGTCAGGTCCGCGCTGGTCTGAACGTCTTCACTGGCGAAGTCGAAGACGCCTTCGAAGCTGGCGTCGTCGAGACGGCCCACGCCAAGGAGCAGGCCATCGCCTCCGCCTCCGAAGCCGCGAACCTCGTCCTCAAGATTGACGACATCATCGCTGCTGGTGACCTCTCCACCGGCGGCGACGACGACGAAGGCGGCGCACCCGCTGGCGGCATGGGTGGCATGGGCGGTATGGGCGGCGCGATGTGAAATTGGAGTAGGTACTCCAATTCCACATAAGCTGCCGGGCGTAGCCCGGCAACGCGATGTGAAAGTAGGCACGCACCCGTCACACTAACACACGCTCCGTTCCCCCAACCCAACCGCCGTACCGCGCGATAACCTGATTCTTTTTGCAGGGCTAATCACCAGACAGCAACGGTACTCTCTCGTACCAGACTGTGTGGCAACAAATCACACGGCAGACAAGTTGGATAATTCTCTCACTTTTTCCAGTAGCCTTGGACTTCCATGCAGAAATAGAACGAACTAAGTAGGAGGTACGGCAACGTTTCCCTATGCGCAAGACGCTGCTACTGAACAAGGACGACGTTCACGAGAACGTCCAGATGCCGGAGCTCATCTCGGCTATCGAAGACGCCTTCGGTGCCTACGAGTCCGGAGACGCCCAGATGCCGCCGAAGTCCTACATCGACCTGCCGCAGTACAACGGCGACTTCCGGTCGATGCCAGCGTACCTCGACGCAGGCGACTGGGACGCAGCAGGCATCAAGTGGGTCAACGTCCACCCCGACAACGGCGATAAGTTCGACCTGCCGACGGTCATGGGCACGATGATTTACTCCGACCCCGAGAACGCGTTCCCCCTCGCGCTCATGGACGGGACGGAACTGACGATGCTCCGCACGGGCGCGGCCGCGGCCGTCGCCACCGACTACCTCGCCGTCGAGGACGCCTCCTCGATGGGTATCATCGGCGCTGGCGTCCAGTCGTACACGCAGCTTCGCGCCATCAGCGAAGTCCGCGACATCGAGGAAGTCGTCGTCTCCGACCTCGACGAAGAGCGCGTCGCCGACTTCATCGACGCCTTCGAAGACCAGTTCGACATCCGCGCGGGCTCCATCGAAGAGGCCGCCCAGTGCGACGTCCTCTCGACGGTGACGCCCGTCGAATCGCCCATCGTCCCGCGTGACGCGGTCGGCGAGCACACCCACATCAACGCGATGGGTGCCGACGCCGAGGGCAAGCACGAACTCGCCGACGAGATTCTCCTCGACGCAAAGCTCGTCATCGACGACCACGCCCAGACGACCCACTCCGGCGAAATCAACGTCCCGTACCACGAGGGCGTCCTCGACGACGACGACATCTTCGGCGCTATCGGCGAAATCGTCGCCGGCAACAAAGACGCGCGCACCGAGGAAGATGGCATCACCGTCTTCGACTCGACGGGTCTCGCGATTCAGGACGTCGCTGCGGCTCACGTCGCCTACGAACACGCCATCGAAAACGACAACGGCTACGCGTTCGACCTGCTCGGCCTCGCCGAGGAGTAAACGCGACCCCAGTCCCTACCGCGGCCGGGCTCAGTGTCTGGCTATTCTCCCGCGCCGCGTTGTGCACCGAGGTAGCCGAAGGCTTTCGAAAGCACGTACACGATTGCAATAAACGGCAGTAGCGGGATGATGAGGACGGCGAGAAGCCCAAACATCAGCCATCCGACTGAGTCCATCTCTCCGTCCGGTCGGCTGTCGAAGCGCGGCGTGACAGTCTCGTACTCGTCTTCGGTCGGACGGGCGAGCGATTCTTCTTGGCTCATGTTACCAAATAGGAAGGGAAAGCCGATAAGATGAACGCTGCCCCCGGCAGTATCGGAACGTCACACGTTCGAGAACGTCGGTAAAAGTAGAGAGAACGTCAGCCGTCTATTCGAGGTGGACGGCCGGACGGAACGGAATCGCCTTCGACGCGCGGTCGGCCGGGTCGACGATGTCGTCGGCGTCCTCGGCGAACACTTCGATTTCGGCGTCGAACTCGCGGGAGAGGAAGTCCGCGGCGCGCTCGTAGAGTTCGACCTCGTCGAGGTCGAGTTGTGCGCGCAGAGTGTCTTCGTCCTGCCCGCGGGTCTGGCTCACGAGGTCCTGTACGAGGTCGTTGACCGCGTTGCCCTTCTCGCGGAGGTCGGGGTTCTGCATGACTTGTCCCATGATAGCCCCCACGTTGTCGCCCTGGTCGACCACCGTCTCGAAGACGGTGTGCTTCCAGTCGGCGGCGACGTAGACGCGAATCGTCTCGGGGTCGGAGTCGGTCACGTCGATGATGTCGCGGACGTCCTCGGTCAGGCGCTCGACCTGTCGCTCTTCGAGTTCGACCGTCTCGTCGTCGAACTCGGTGTCCGGGTCCGGCCACGGCGCGTCCTCGGCCGGCGTCCCGGTCAACTGCTCGTGGAGTTCGTTCGTCATGAACGGGATGAACGGCGCGAGCAGTCGCAGACGCGTTTCGAGGACCTGTCGGAGCGTCCACTTCGCGGCCTCGCGGTCGAGGTCGGTCCGGCGGCGGTACCAGCGCAGGTCCTCTTCGAAGTTGTAGAACGCGGCTTGGCTGGCAGAGCGCGTCTCGGCTTCGTCCATCGCGTCGGTCACGTCGCGGATGGTGTCGTTGAGCTTCGACAGCAGCCAGCGGTCCACCGTCTCCAGTTCGGGCTGTTCTTCCGGACCGGGGTCGGCGATAATCTCCTGTGCGCGGTTCCAGAAGCGTTCGAGTTGGTCGGAGACCGAGCCGACGAGGTCGTCGCGCCAGTCGTAGTCCTGCCACGGTTCGGCGGAGTTGAGCAGGAAGAACCGGACGGTGTCGGCACCGTACTCGTCGATAGCCTCGCCCGGGAGGACGACGTGGCCCTTCGACGACGACATCTTCTCGCCTTCGAGCAGGCCCATGCCCATGATGACGATTCCCTGCGGCCACTGCGCCTCGTCGAACAGTTCGCCGTGGTGGAACTGGTAGAACGTCAGGTGGTTCGTGATGAGGTCGTTCGCGGAGAACCGGTAATCGACGGGGTACCAGTAGTCCCACTCCTCGCGGAGTTCGAGCGCCTTCTCCGGGGCGTCGTCTACGGCCTCGGGGCCGTAGAACAGCGTGTCGAAGAAGTCCTGCGTGAGTTCCTCGGTCGGAATCTCTTGCAGACGGTGGGCGATGGTGTAGTACGCCATGTAGATAGTCGAGTCCGAAAGCGGCTCGATGACGAACTGGTCGTCCCACGGCAGGCGAGTGCCGAGCCCGTAGTTCCGGATACACGGCCATCCGTTCAGCCAGTCGATGGTGTGGTGGTACTCGTCGCGGGTGTTGTCCGGGATGGCGTCCAGCCCATCGGCCACGTCGTGGGCGATCTGCTTCCAGTCCTCGTCGTCGTACGAGAGGAACCACGTGTCCTGTTCGGCGACGACTACGTCACCGCCACAGCGACAGACGACTTCCTCGGAGAACTCCTGCATCACGTCGAACTGCCCCGACTCGACGCCGTCGGCCTTGAAGTCGTCGCGGGCTTTCTCGACGAGTTCGCCAGCGTACTCGCCGTAGAACTCCTTGAGGTGGCCAGCGTGGAACTCCTTGTTGTAGAGGTCCTTGGTGGCCTTTTCGAGGGCGGGGTCGTCCGAGGACTCGATACCGCGGTTCTCGACGATGGACTGGGCGGGAATCTCGCCGTAGTCGTCGTCTTCGGAGTCGATGTCGAGAATCGGAATCGGCTCGATGTCCTCGACGTCCTCGGGGTCGATACCGAACGATTCGAGGTAGTCGGTGTCGGCTTTCGCCTCTTGCAGCGCCACGTAGTCGTCGGGGCTGTGTGCCGGAACGGACATGACGACGCCCGTCGCGTTGTCGGCGTCGACGAACGAAGCCGGGAGGACCAGCACGTCGTCGCCCGTGACCGGGTTCTCGACGGTCTGGCCCACCAGTTCGGACCCTTCGACGGTGTCCAGAATCTCCACGTCGTGGGCCTGGTACTCCAGTTTCGCGGACGCGTACTCGGAGACGAACCACGTCTCGCCGTCGACCTCCGCGACGACGTAGGTCGCTTCGGGGTCGATGTAGGCGTTGGTCACGCCGTGGACCGTCTCGGGGCGGAGCGTCGCCATCGGGACGACGACCGACTCGCCGTCGCGTTCCCAGCCGAAGCGAACCAGCGTGTACTCTTGGAACTCCGCTTCCTCGCCTTCCAGCAGGTCGTGGGTCGTGACTGGCTGTTCTTCGTTCGTACAGAACTTGACGGGGTGGAGCCCCTTCTCCAGTCGGCCGCGCTCGCGGAGCGTCCGGTACTGCCACTCGATGAACTTCGAGTAGCGTTCGTCGTTCGTGGTGAACTCACGTCGCCAGTCGATAGAGAGACCGAGCGACTGCATTCCGTTCTTGTAGTGTTCCTCGATGAAGTAGCGTGCCCACCCCATCGGCGTCTCCAGTTCGGGGAGCGTGTCTTCGGAGACGTTGTAGGTGTCTTTCAGAACGGACAGTTGCTTCTCTTCGCCCTTCTGCAAGCGCTCGACAGCACCGATGATGGGCGTTCCGGTGACGTGCCACGCGATGGGGAACAGAACGTTGTCGCCCTGCTGGCGTCGGTAGCGGGCGTACACGTCGGGGACGGTGTAAGTTCGTGCGTGCCCGATGTGCATCCCACCGCTCGGATACGGATACGGAACTGTGACGAACGTCGCGTCGTCGGCGTCTGCGTCCGGGTCGGCCTCGTATCGGCCGGTCTCGGACCAGCGCTCCCGCCAACGCGCTTCGAGTTCCTGCGGGTCGTAGTCCATATCCGTGGTAGTGGCACCCCGGCCTAAAATAACTCCTATACTCGACTTGTGGGTCTGTCTGATTGCGGCAGATATTGCCAGATATTGTCACGCGAGTGTCTGGGGCAGTGTTCGGTCGGTGACACCACAGTCTGGTCAGTACAGATTGTCGGTGTCAGAAAAACGGGCGTGTACGACTCACAGGTCGTCGAAGGCACAAACAAACGCCGAGAGTCGCTGTTCGACGACGCTCCCTCGCCGCTTACTCGATGTCGATGTGGCGCGAGTCGTCGGGCTGGGTGTCCAACTTGGGCAGCGTCACGGTCAGGACGCCGTTGTGGTACGACGCCGAGGTGTTTTCCTCGTCGACCATCTCGGGAAGGCGGATGGTGCGGCGGGCGGATTCGTGGCGTCGCTCGCGCCGGAGGTACTCGCCCGACTCGTGTTCGTCGTGGAGTTCGCGTTCCGCGTCGATAGAGAGGGTGCGGTTCGCAATCGACAGCGAGATGTCGGACTTCTCGTAGCCCGGCAGGTCGGCCGTGACGATGATTTCGGTGTCTGTGTCGGTGATATCCACAGCCATGTCGTGGGTGCGGACGGACGACATCATGCCCGAGCGGTCGAACTGGCGGCCCATCTCGTCGAATTGGCGGGACATTCGTTCGAACAGTTCTTCGAAGTCGTCGAAGGGATTGGTACGTCGCATCATTGGTAATTCACCGAGGGGTAGGAACGTCGTCTGAGGAGATAATCGTTATCAGACCTAGTCTATCAATTCGCACGCCTCACGGACTCTACACTCGAAATACCAAGAATAAGCTCAAAAGAGTGGTCGGTCTTTCGGGGGTTCGCGTTTTCGGCCGTCGCCCCGCTCGGCCCCACCAGCGTCACTCGATGTCGATGCGATGGGAGTCGTCCGGTTCGGCCTCCAACTTCGGGAGCGTCACGGTGAGCACGCCGTTGTGGTACGACGCCGACACCTCGTCGCGCTTGACCTCCGCGGGGAGCGTGACCGACCGAGAGACAGAGCGGTGTCGTCGCTCGCGCCGGACGTAGTGTTCGTCGTCCACGTCGGTCGAGTCCTCACGCTCGGCGGAGATTGTCAGTTGCCGACCGCGGACGGTCACGTCGATGTCGTCTTTGTCGTATCCGGGGAGGTCCGCAACCACCTCGATGTCGCCGTCGGCTTCGACGACGTCGAGAGAGATATCCTGCATTCGTGCGAGCCCAGTCTCCTCGAACGACCGGCTCATTCGTTCGAACAACTCCTCGATATCGTCGAATGGGTTTCGCTGCATGCGTGACAACGTAGGGCATGCACGATTAAGAGAGATGTGGCTATTCCCACACGTTGGCGACCGAAAGAGAGAGGCGGCAGTCTCAGTAGAGGACGTGGCGCGTGTCGTACGAGCCGAGCACGCGAACCCAGCCGTTTCGGGCGATGCCTTCGACTTCGTCGAGAGCGGCTTGCATCCGTTCTTCGTAGAGACCGGCGTCGGCGTCGATGTGGAAGAGGTAGTCGCCGAGGCGGTTGCCACTCGGGCGCGACTCGATACGCGAGAGGTTGATGTCGCGTTCGGCGAACGCTTCGAGGAGTTCGAGGAGCAGTCCGGGGTAGTTCGCGTTCGGGTAGACCACGAGCGACGTCTTGCCACCGGCATCGGAGCGGGCCGACTCGGGGGCGACCACGAGGAATCGCGTCGCGTTCGACGAGCGGTCTTGGATGTCCTCGGCGATGATTTGTAGGTCGTCGCCCACGTTGTCCGGGTGGCCAATCCCCGCCACCGACGGGTCGGCGCGGGCGCGTTCGACACCGCGAGCGGTGCTGGCGACTGCTTCGAGCGCCACGTCGGGGTAGTTCGCTTCGAGGTAGGAACGACACTGTGCGAGCGCTTGGGAGTGGCTGGCGACGGTGTCGAACTCCTCGGACTGGGCGAGAAGGGCGTGTCGAATCGGCGTGACGATTTCCTGGACGACGCTCACGTCGGAGTTCGCCACGGCGTCGAGGCTCTCGGAGACGCTGCCTTCGATACTGTTCTCGATGGGGACGACACCGCGTTCGAACGCGCCATCGGCGACGGCGTTGACGATAGACGTGACCGATTCGCGGAACGCGACGTCGTCGGCGACCGCGCGGGCAGCGCGATGAGAGTAGGTGCCCGCCGGGCCGAGCGTGACTGCCTGCATGGGCACTCCTTGACTCACGGGTGACAAAAGCGCGTCGGGGGCGGCGAATTCGACCTACTGCTCGGCGCAGAACTCGACGAAGTTCCGCAGGATAGTCAGGCCGGTCTCGCCGGACTTCTCGGGGTGGAACTGCGTTCCGAAGACGGTGCCTTCCTCGTTGGCGACGACTGCCGGAAATTCGACACCGTAGTCGGTCGTGGCGACGATGGCGTTGTCGTCGTCGGGGTCGGCGTAGTACGAGTGGACGAAGTAGGCGTATTCGCCCTCGACGCCGTCGACGATAGGGTGGTCGCGCTCGACGTGCAGTTCGTTCCATCCCATATGCGGAACCTTCTGTCCCTCGGCGAACCGGACGTTGCGGCCGGGAATGAAGTCGAGACCTTCGACCTCACCCTCGCCGGCGTGGTCCGCCTCTTCCGAGGTGGTGAGAAGCATCTGCATCCCGAGACAGATGCCGAAGACGGGCGTTCCCGACTCGGCGGCTTCGGCGAGTGGTTCGCGGAACGGCCCGGCGTTCTCCATCCCCTCGGAGAACGCGCCGACGCCGGGGAGGACGATGCCGTCGGCGTCGTCGAAGTCGGCCGGGTCGTCAGAGATGATGACGTTCGCACCCGCGCGCTCCAGGCCGCGGCGGGCGCTCCGAAGATTACCAAGCCCGTAGTCGACCATCACCACGTCGGCGAGGGTCTCCTCGGAGGCCTGTGTCGTGCTCATGTGTGTATCTTGGCGACCGGGGGCAAGTGAGTTTCCGTCCCGGCGACCGTCGCGGGTTGAGACAACTTAGCACGCGTTCTATGGTTACTCACGAGATTCACGAGATGACCGAATAACTCCCGACAAATATAGAGAAAAAATAGGAACTTTTAACCTCAATCTGCAATAGCTTCCGTACGAATCACATGTCTTCCCGACGGAATTTCCTCAAGACAGCCGGTGCAGCAGGGGCACTCGGCATGGCGGGACTCAGTGGGTGTATTGGGAACTTCGGTGAGCAATCGTACGGAAACGGTGAGATCAACTTCATGATGTCGCCGTCTGAGCCGCAAGACTACATGCGGTCGCAGTACAAGCCGTACGCGGGCTATCTCGAAGAGGAGACCGGGACGACGGTCTCGCTGAAGTACGCTGCCGACTACTCCGCAGTCCTTCAGGGACTTGGCTCGGGGACGGCCGACATCGCAGAGACTGGCCCCTTCGCCGCCGCGCTCGGCGTGAAGGCTGACAAAGCGAAAATCGCCCTTCAGCGTCACGCCTACGGTTCGTGGGACTACACGAGCGTCATCGTGACCAAGAAGGACTCTGATATCGACTCCTTGACCGACCTCGAAGGCGAGAAGGTCGGCTTCGCCGACATGACCTCGGCCTCCGGGTCGCTGTACCCGCTGTACATGCTGAAGCAGGCAGGACTCACTATCGGCGAAGCGCCGGTCAGTGACTCCGGCGCAGACTTCACCGGTGTCTGGTCGGGACACGCGGAGGCGTTCGCCGCCCTCGAAAACGACCAAGTGGCCGCCGCCGGTGTCGGGCAGTTCATCACCCGCGACGACGACGGCGAACTCGCAGACGGCTACGAGTACGTCGAGACGTACGATGGCATCCCCCGCGCGCCGATGGTGGTCAATCCGAACCTCTCCGAGGAGGAGAAAAACAACATCGTCGAGACGCTTCAAGACGCTCCAGACGAGATATACTACGGCGCGGACGGCGAGCCGGACACAGACGACGACCTCTGGTTCGACAGCGTCCGCCCGGCCGGCCTCAAAACCTACAAGCCTGTCATCAAAGTCGCCGACGAACTCAATCTCTCTACCGACCTTCTGAACCAAGGTTGAACGCACTTTCGACGTGGCATAGGACGTAACAACCAATTGCTTTCTTTCAGACAACAAACCAATGCCTGCAGTTTCGGTACAGAACGTCACGAAGCGGTTCGGCGACACGGTCGCCTTAGAGAACATCTCCTTCGAAATACCCGAAGGGGAGTTCGTCATCCTCTTAGGACCCTCCGGGGCCGGGAAATCGACACTCCTCCGAATCCTAAACGGCCTCAGTCAACCGACAGAAGGGACAGTCCACATCAACGACCGGGCTGTCACCGGCCAACGGTCAGACGTGGGGATGGTCTTTCAGATGCACTACCTCGTCGAGACGATGAGCGCCTATCGAAATGCCCTCACTGGCGCTCTCTCGCGTGTCTCGCTCGCCGAAAGCCTCGCGTCGCAGTACAGTGAAGAAGACAAGCTAGCCGCGCTCGAAGCACTCGACACGGTCGGACTGCTCGACGAAGCGCGGCAGCGCGCCGGGTCGATGTCCGGCGGCCAGAAACAGCGCGTCGGAATCGCTCGCGCGCTCGTCCAGAAACCAAACCTGCTTCTCGCCGACGAACCGGTCGCGAGCCTCGACCCGAAGGCCGCAGAAGAGGTCATGGGCTACATGAAAACGGCTGCCCACGAGCGGAACTTGACGACTATCGCGAGTCTCCACCAGGTCAATCTCGCTCGCGAGTTCGGTGAGCGCTACATCGGCCTACGAGACGGAAAAGTCGTCTTCGACGGCCGGCGCGAAGACCTGACGATGGACGTCGTCGACGACATCTACTACGAAGAAGGAGAGACTGGTATGGTGGAGGCGATGGGATGACCGACGACGAACTCCGCGCCGACGGTGCTGGCGAGAGTGCGTCGGCACCGCGGCACATCCAAGACGCACTTTCGACCATCGAGCGCGCGCAGTTCATCCGTCGCGTGCTCATCTTCGTGGGCATCATCGCGCTCTTGGCGCTGACGGGCATCGGGATGACGTATCTCGGGTTTACCGTCGCTCAAATCTACCGCCAACTCCCGCAGTTCCTGAACAACGTCGCCGAATTCCTCTCGCCGGACTTCCATTACTTCACGCTGTTTGCCATCCAAAACGACCTCCACGGCTTCACCGCCCTCTTCGAGAGCCTCCTCACTCCCGGGTCGCTCCTCGACGCCGTCCTCAACCGCGACCAAGGACTGAGCATCATCGGTGGTGCTGTCGCAACCATCGTCATCGGGTTCACTGGGACGGTTATCGGGTTCCCGCTCGCACTCATCTTCGGTGTGCTCGGCTCCGAGCGCGTGACGCCGTTCCCGTTCAACTTCCTCTTCCGCGGGACGATGTCCGTCATCCGCGCCGTGCCAGCACTCGTGTGGGTCCTCATCTACATCCCGCTCGTCGGCATTACCCCCGTCGGGGCGATGCTGGCTATCGGGACCGACACCATCGGGAATCTCGGCCGCCTGTTCACCGACGAACTCGAAGAGGTGTCTGACGGCCCAATCGAGGCGATTTCCTCGACCGGTGCGGCGTCCTCCCAGACGGTCGTCTTCGGGATGTTGAGTCAGGTGTCTTCGTCGTTCGTCGCGTGGACGCTGTACATCCTCGAAATCAACGTCCGAATCGCCGTCTCGCTCGGTGTCGTCGGTGCCGGCGGCATCGGACAGTACGTGAAAGGACGGCTCAGCCTCCTCGCGTACGACCAGGCCGCGGCCGGTATCGCGATGATTATCGTCATCGTCCTCTCGGTCGAACTCACGTCGTCTCGCCTCCGCGCGCGACTCCGACCGGGCGAGACAGAGTCCAAGGGTATCGTCGATGCCCTCCTCGACCTCGCGGACACCGGAAAGTGGCTCGGCACGGGAAACAGGAAGTGACGAGCCACGACGGTCGTCACCCCCAGTGACCGTCTGAAAAGAGACAATTTTTTCAGGTGTATCACGTCGGTGCGAGCGCATGCGTTGGTCCTCGGGTGTTCCTTCGTCCCCGCTTGCCCTCGCCGCACTCGTCGCCGCGAGCGGCCTCCCACTCGCTGGCGTCGTCTGGTTCGACTGGAGTCTGAAGGCGCTTCTCGTCACGTACTGGCTGGAAAGTGCCGTGGTCGGGCTGGTGAACGTCCCGAAGATTCTGGGCGCGTGTGGGTCGGACGACGAAGCCCATTTTTCTGTGACAATCGGCGGGTATCGGCTCGACCTCGCACCGCCGCAGCGTTCACGCGACAGGTTCCACCTCTACCCGACGAACATCCCCGCAGCGGGCTTTTTCGTCCTACACTACGGTCTCTTCTGGGCAGTCCACGGACTCTTCGTCTGGGACTTCGAGTCGTTCGTCGGCGACATCGGCGGGGTTCCGCTGGTTCCTGTCGGTCTGGCCGCCGCCGCGACGCTCGTCAGTCACGCTGGGTCGTTCGCCGTCAACTTCGTCGGCGACGAGGAGTACCAGTCGGTCGCGCCCAAAACCCAGATGTCGGAACCGTTCCACCGAGTCCTCGTCCTGCATCTGACTGTCTTGTTCGGCGCGTACCTCGTCGCGGCCTTCGGTGCGCCCGTGGCGGCGCTGGTCGTGATGGTGTTCGTAAAGTCGGGACTCGACGTGCGGGCACACCTGAACGAACACGCCCGAGCCGAAAAGCGAACACAGCAGTCGGAAGATGGGACAGAAGAGCTGTCGGCGTAGAATAGCGGTGGCGACCGCGCTTAGAAGCCGGCGAGCCTATTCAGAAGTCGGCGAGCCTACTCAGAAGTCACCGAGACTCGACTGGCCGCTCGACGAGTCGGCGAGGCCGGAGAGTTCGGCGGCCCGCGAAATCGTCTCGAAGAACCCCTCGCGCTGGCCGCGGTCGTAGAGGGTCGCAGCGGGGTGAACAGACAGGAGGACGCGGTACGACTGGTCGCCGAGGCGAGCGTCGGCGACCGAGCCCGCTTCTTTCGTGATTGCGACACCCCGGTCGAGCAAGTGCTGCGAGGGCACCTTTCCGAGCGTGACGACGAGTTTCGGGTCTACGAGTTCGAACTCGCGGGCGAGGTAGCCCCGGCAGTTCGACAACTCCTCGCTCCGCGGGTCGCGGTTCTCCGGCGGGCGACAGCGAACGCAGTTGGTGATACGAACGTCTGCGCGCGCGAGGCCGGCTTCGCGGAGCGCGTCGTCGAGGACGGTCCCCGACCGGCCGACGAAGGGCTCGCCGCCCTCGTCTTCTTTCGCTCCCGGCGCTTCGCCGAGAAAGAGCAGGTCGGCGTCGTCGGGACCGACCCCGTTGACGATTCGACTCCGCGACGCGACGAGGTCCGGGCAGCGCTCGCAGTCGGTCACGCAGAGGCCCTCCATGTGTTCCATACCTCACCCGACGGCGGGGGGCGCTTAATCTCCAACGAACTGCCGTGCCGCACGCGCGGCCATCCGCGCCACGCGAATCGGCTCCGGTCGCCCGCCAGTCGGCGTGAACGCCCGGACGACGCGCTCGGCCTCGGCGGTATCACAGCCAGCAGCCCGCACGAACAACCGTTCGTCGTTCACCTCGATGGGAGTTCGCGGCGGAGCATCGCGGTAGGTCTCCAGACGGGCGTCGAGGGCTGCACCCGAAAAGTGCTCTCTGAGCGCCGGTTCGAGGCCGTTGCTCGCTTCGAACGAGACAGAGATGACCGGGCGGTCGAGGTCGGCGGCGAGTCGGGGACTATCGACGAGGTTGAACCACGCGGGGGCGATACCGGAGACGAGCACGTAGCGCGCGTCTTCGCGGCCGAGCGACGACCACAGCGAGGCGATGGCATCGGTGGCGTCGTCGCCGCCGACAGTACACGTCTCGAAGGCGAGGCCGTCGACGACGCGGTCGGCGCGAACGACCGCGCCGCAGAGGACACTCGTCGGGGTGGAAGCCGCGGTGTGACTCTCGGCAGTCGTCGCCTCGAAAGAATCAGTGTCGTCTGGTCTATCGGTCGATTCGTCGTTTGCGTCAGGCGCGGCGCTGGCGGGCGGCGGTTCGGTGGCTGCGTCGTCAGTGCTTCCGACGTACGATTCAGCGACCCCCAGTACGCGCGTCCCTGACTTCACTCCTCTTTGATGTCTTTGAGCTTGTCGAGCAGTTCGTCGTTCGACGCACCAATCTCGAAGTCGACTTCCCCCTCGTGGTTGCTTTCACTCGTCTCTACGCCATCTTCTTCGTCAAAATCGACGTTCTGGTCGCTCTGCTCAGACTCGTCGTAGCTCCCGAATCCCATACATCTAGTCATACGGGACCGACTGTGAAAAATGGTTTGCCGCACGAATCCCGGAAACTGTGACCCGACGGACGTGAGAGATGCGACCGAAGAGACGCGACGTGCCTACCGATTTTTTTCGCTCCGGTGCGTACGTGACGTATGCGCGTCATTCCAGTCACCGCCGACGCCGAGGTCTTCACGTGTAACGCGTACCTCGTCGTGGGCGACAGAACCGTCCTCGTCGATGCCGGGTCGATGTCCGGCGTCGAAGACGTCGTCGCCGAGCACACAGACCACCTCGACGCCGTCGTGGTCACGCATCAAGACCACGACCACGTCGGCGAACTCGACGCCGTCGTCGAGCGATTCGCCCCCGAGGTGTACGCCTATGCCGACCACCCGCTTCGAACCCACGAACTGGCGGACGGCGAGACAGTACAGATAGGCGACGAGGCGTTCGAGGTCGTCTACACGCCGGGCCACACCGACGACCACGTCTCGCTCGTCAGCGAGCAGCGACTCTTCTCGGGCGACGTGGTGGTGTACAACGACACCGCGTTCGAAGACGGCAGCTTCGGCAAGACCGACCGGCCGGGGGCCTCTCGGGAGCGCCTCATCGAGAGCCTCCGGACGCTTCTCGACCGACTTCCGGAGACGGTAGAGACGATGTACGCTGGCCACGGCGACGTCTTCGAGAGCGGCACTGGCGGCGACACCGTCCGCGACGTCATCGAACGCGCCCTCGAACGAGCCGAACGACGCGAACCGAAATATCCGGAGGCCTGAGATGGCAACCACAACGTCAGACGGCGGCGAGTTGACGCGCCTGCACTACATCGGCGTCGCCCTCGCGGTCGTCACGGGACTGATTCACCTCGCGCTCGGTGCTGGCGCACTCGCGTCGAACCTCGCCGACCCGCTTGGCTTGGCGTTTATCGCTGCCGCTGCCGGGTTCGCGGGTGGTATCGTCGCAGTCCTTCGCGGCGACGAGCAACTGCGCTCGCGAGCAATCCTGCTCGGGATTCCCTTCGTCGCCGGACAGGTCGTGTTCTACGTTATCCTGAACTGGCCCGACATCTTCGGCATCGGTGGCGTGGTCGACAAAATCGTCCAGCTCGCGCTCATCGGCGTGTTGGTCACGCTGTACAGTCGAGAATCGTAGGAAGAACGGAGGCGCTTACGCGGCGCGGCGTTCCTTCGACTTGGGTCGAAGGTGCTTGTAGCCGCACTTGCGGCACTTCTTGGCGCGCTTGGGATTGCGTGCGTTACATCGCATGCAAATCTGCTTTTCGAGCGTCCGTTCCGTCGCAGCGTCACTAGCCATGGTTACGATTCCCCACGCCGGTCGTATAACGCTTGCGAGACGGCCCGCGAGCGACAGCGTCGTGACTGACGGTGTCGAGAGCACTGCGGAGAAGTCGCGGGCGACGTGCGGACCTACGCGCCAGCCTGCTTGAGCGCGTCTTCGAGGTCTTCGCGCTGGGTCACGCCCACGAATCGGTCGACGATACCGTCGTCGTTTTCGACGATGAGCGTCGGCAGCGAGCGTACCTGATATTCGTTGGCGACGTCTTGCTTCTCGTCGACGTCGACCTTCTCGAAGGAGACCTCCTCGTAATCGGCCTCGAGGTCGTCGAGAATCGGGTCCTGCGTCTTACATGGGCCGCACCAATCCGCGTAAAAGTCCAAGAGTCGAACAGTCATCGTATCCCGGCGGAGTTTGCTTGCCCCCGCGCATAAGGATTACTCATGGGGTTGCACGTTCCGCTTCGAGGAGCGCCCGAGCGCGGCAGTCGGCGAGCGCGTCCGACTTCGAAGGGTGTCTGTCACGCCCGCGAGCCGAAACGTTTAGGCGGTGGACGCACAGACGACAGAGCATGAGCAAGGGCCAGAACTCTGGCGGCCTGATGTCGAGCGCGGGTCTCGTCCGCTATTTCGACGCCGAGGACCGCAACGCGATTCGAGTCGACCCCAAGACAATCGTCGCATCGGGCGTGCTGTTCGGCATCGGTATCCTGGTGCTGAACGCACTCGCGTTCTAACGCGAAGCGCCGACGAACGGACGCTTTTTGTCCTCCCGTTCCGCAGTTTCGACCATGAGTACGCTACGCGCCGGTGTCGTCGCCGTCCAAGGTGACGTCTCCGAGCACGCCGACGCTATCGAACGGGCAGCGGACGCCCACGGCGTCGAGGCAGACATCGTGGAGATTCGAAGCGCGGGGCTCGTCCCCGACTGCGACGTGCTGTTGCTGCCGGGCGGCGAGTCGACGACTATCTCGCGTCTCCTCGACCGCGAAGGCATCGACGAAGAGATTATCGACCACGTCGCGGCCGGAAAGCCCGTCCTCGCGACCTGCGCGGGCCTCATCGTCTCCTCGCGCGACGCGAAAGACGACCGCGTCCAGACGCTCGACCTCCTCGACGTGACCGTCGACCGCAACGCCTTCGGCCGACAGGTCGACAGTTTCGAAGCCCCCCTCGACGTTGCGGGCCTCGACTCGCCGTTCCCCGCGGTGTTCATCCGCGCACCCCTCATCGACGCGGTCGGCGACGACGTGGAAGTGCTCGCCGAGTGGGACGGAAACCCCGTCGCAGTCCGCGACGGCCCCGTGGTCGGAACGTCGTTCCACCCCGAACTGACCGCCGACAGCCGCATTCACGACCTCGCGTTCTTCGACGAACTCGAAGTCGAAGTCGAAGCGTAAGTCGCACACGGCGACTCGGCCGTCGCGACCACAACCCCACGCCCGCTGGAATCAGAGACGACCACACGCCGTCTCCGCCGGAACCAGAGAGTCTTTTTCCGCCCACGCCTGTTTCGGACCATGGACGCGGACACTCCGACAGACGAGGTTCTCGACGAACTCGTCGCGACTATCGAGTCGCGGAAGGCCGAGTTGCCCGAGGACTCCTACACGACGACGCTGTTCACCCACGAGAAGGGCAAAAACTACGCGCTCGAAAAGCTGGGCGAAGAGGCGACAGAGACCATCCTCGCAGCCAAGGACGACGACCGCGAAGAACTGCTCTACGAGAGCGCCGACCTCGTCTATCACCTGCTGGTCGTGTTGGCGATGCACGATGCGTCACTCGACGACCTGCGTGAAGAACTGAAAAAGCGGTTCTGAGTGCCGATTCTTACTTGAATTCGATTCCGAGGTCGTGCATCCCCTCGTTGTTCTGTGCGACGTTGATGAGAAGCGGCGTCAACGCCTCGATTTCGCTGGCGTTGGCGAGACCACCGGCGTCGAGGGGACGGAGTCCGTCGATACCGTCCGCGAGGAGTCGCACCGTCTCTTTCGCGTCGGGGTCGTCGGCGACGAGAAGTGTGTCGATACCGAGGTCGGCGTCGAGGTCGGCGAGGCGGCCGGCCGCGAGGTTGTGGAACGCGCCGACGACCGGGACGCCGTCGGGTGCCGCGTCGGCGACGAGCGCGGTCACGCTCCCCGCTTTCGGCGGGTGGTAGTGGAAGCCGTCGTCGTCGCGCTTGATTCCCGCCGCGGGCGTGACGAGCACGTCGCCTTCGGACAGCGAGTCAGAGACGGCTTCGACGGTGTCGGAGACGTGGTACGGCGGCACCGCGAGGACGACGACCGAGGCTCGGTCGGCAGCCATCTCGTTTGTGAAGCCGTTTACCTTCACGTCGCGGCCGCGACTGGAGAGTTCGGTCTCGTACTCGTCGGCCTTTGCGCGGGCTTTCTCGGGGTCGCGAGACCCGACGATGACCTCGTGGTCGGTGTGGAAGGCCCAGCGGAGGGCGAGTCCTTCGCCGATGTCGCCGGTTCCACCGAGGAGTGCGATTCGCATACCACCACGTGAGAACCGCGGCGACCTAAATGGTTACACGTCGGAGGGTGCTGCCACAAATCGAGACGCGGTTCACTCCTCGTCCGGGTCGACAGCACCTTGCAGGCGGGCGAATCCGTCGCGGTAGACCAGCCACCACGCGATGGCCGGCGCGAGGAGGAGCGCCGGGCCGACGAGCAGCAGTTGCGTAACCGGGTCCGGCGGGGCGAAAACCGACCCGACGACGAAGACGACGGCGTCGAGCGCGAGGAGCGTGACGAGGAACGCGCGAAAGTGACTCATCGGCTGACTAATCGAGGAGGCCGGGCACGTCGTTCACGTCCTCGACGACCGCCGCGGCCCCGATTTCGGAGAACTTCTGTCGGCCGTCGTCGCCGGTCAGCCCACCCGAGAGGACGCCGACACCGTAGTATACGCGTTCCGGGTCGGCCGCGTCGGCGTTGAGTGCGGTCTTCACGTCGTCGAGGGTGTCGCCGACGAAGACGACCGACTGCGCGCCGAGTCGTTCGGCGACAGTGACGAGGGCCGCGGGGTGCGGCTTGCCCTCCTCCCAGTCGTCCATCGTGAATCGGTGGTCGTCGTCGAGTTCGAGGCTGACGCGGTCGAGGGCGATGTCGGCCTCGGCCGAGGGTCGGCCCGTGACGACACCGAGTTCGCGAACCGAGAGCGCGTCGAGGGTCGCCTGTTCGAGCAAGACGGGTTCGTCGTGGATGTAGCCCGACGCCTCGAACGGCGGTTCGCCACCTTCGAGGTCACGGTAGAGGTCGGAACCGAGGTAGAGTGCCTGAAACGTCTCTCGGAGAGCGGTCGGGTCCCACTCGTCGAAGACGGGTTTGGGGTCGTCAAGCACGTCCTCGGCCACCGCTTCGGCGGCGTCGAGACCGCCGCCGCGTTCGGCAATCTGGGCGGTGAACTCCGAGAGGGGAAGGTCGACTTCGCGGGCGGTGAGAACGTAGAGCGCCGCAGCGTAGGTCAGTTCCCAGTCGTTGTTGAACCCGCCTGCGTCCTTGAACAACTGGACCGCTTCCCGCGAGATAGTGTCTCCGTACAATCGGTCGACCGACTCGACGATGGCGCGCCGGTACGAATCGGCAACGTCGACGAGCACTCCGTCGATGTCGAGAACGACAGCGTCCGCGTTCATACTGGAACGGTGCGACGAGAGAGCAAGTGCCTTACTCTTGGTGCCGACGAAGCCACCGCTCTCGGCGGCAGTCGCTTGGCGACGAAGACAATAGGCAGTCACCCACGATGGGGACAGCAGTCACCTACGGCGGGGGGTCACCCACGACGGGGACAGCAATTACCTACGACGAGAACCCGGGGCATCGGTCGCGACGAAGAGCGTATCTTCTGCGAGCGACTCCCGGCGAACCGGAATCGAGGGTTCGTCGTAGCCGAGCGTGGTAAAGAGGAAGTCGGCCCCGGCACGGCGTGCGACCCGGGCCGTCGGGCGATGGAGTTCGACCGGGAGATTCAACGCGTAGACGGCCTCGACACCCTCGTAGGGGCCGAGGGAAGCGTCGTCGCCGCGGGTAGCGACGTCGGCGCGGGCGACCACGTCGTCACGAACGAACACGACGCCCTCGGGAACGGGCACGTCGTAGACGTCGACGGCGACGACATCGACCCCGTGGTCGGCGAGGCCGGACGCGACGGCAGATTGTCGTCCGATGCCGACCTCGACGACGCGCTCGTACTCCGACAAGCGGGCGACAATCGTGTCACGCAGTGAATCTCTCACGTCGGGATATTTATGGCGCGCCACCGCTTAATCCCTCGCATGCTTGTCGATATCGTGCCCATCGGAGACGTCTCTGCCGGGGTCAAGCGAGAGGCGTCCGCTGGGCTTCGGTCCGTCTACGACTGTGACGTGACCGTCAATTCGAATCAACCCATCCCCGAGGGCGCGTTCGATAGGAGTCGAAATCAATACCGGGCCGAGCAGTTCATCGAACTCGCGAGTCGCGTCGGGCGCGGCGAAAAGAACATCGGCATCACGGCGAAGGACCTCTACTACCGCCGCCGAAACTACGTCTTCGGCCTCGCGTATCTCAACGGCAACGGCTCTGTTATCTCGACGTACCGGCTCCAGACTTCCTCCGACGGCGGTATCACCTCCAAACCCGCCGACGAAGTGTTCTCGGACCGCGTCCGCAAGGAAGTCGTCCACGAGATTGGCCACACCCTTGGCCTCGAACACTGCGACAACAACAAGTGCGTGATGTCGTTCTCGCCGACGGTCCGCGAAGTCGACGTGAAAGAAGAGAATCTCTGCGGCTCGTGTAGCAGGCTCGTTCACTAATTCCTTCGCCTCCCCTTTTTTCTCGTCTCGGCACCTGTATTCAGGTATGAACTTCATCGTCGCAGTAGATGGGTCGGAGCCGTCCGAGCGCGCGCTCGACCACGCCCTCACGATAGTCGAACCGTTAGGCGCTCACGTCACGGTCGTTCACTCGGTGGAACCTCACGTCCTCGTCGAGGGCGGCGAGGAACCGGTCTCGGGGGCCGCCGAGGCGGGCGACCGAATCTTCGCCGAGAGCCTCGAAGACGCCGAAATCCGAGCCGAAGAAGTGCTCGAAGCGGCGGCCGAGCGCGCCAGAGACGCCGGTGTGGAAGCCACGACCGAACTCCTCTACGGCGACCCCGTCGAGTCCATTCCGGAGTACGCAAAAGACGCTGCTTCGGACGGCATCTTCGTGGGCCACCGCGGCCTCGACGAGCGATACGAAGGTCTCGTCGGGAGCGTCGCCAAGGAGTTAGTCGAACGGGCGACCTGCCCGGTCACGGTCGTCCGCTGAATGCATCGACTCGATGGCGCTGCGGGCGGTGGACAACTCCTCCGAACCGCACTCTCGCTGTCGCTCGTGACTGGCGAGGCGTTCGAGATGGAGCGCATCCGAGGCAACCGCCCGAATCCGGGACTTCGCCCGCAGCACGTCGCGTGCGTCGAAGCCGCAGGCTCGGTCGCAAACGCCGAGGTTTCGGGCCACGACGAAGGCTCGTCCACACTTCGGTTCGCGCCACAGACGGTCCGCAGCGACCCCGTCGGCGTCGCGGTCGGAACCGCCGGGAGTACCACGCTCGTCTGCGAGACGCTCCTTCCGGTCGCGGTCGCGCTGGACGACCCACTTCGACTCACCGTGACCGGCGGGACCGACGTGCGGTGGTCGCCACCGGCAGATTACCTTCGCCACGTAAAGCGGCCGCTCTGTGCGACGTTCGGAGTCGACTTCGACGTCGACGTGCACCGACGTGGATTCTACCCGGCCGGCGGTGGCCGACTCTCGATGCGACTGCATCCCTCGAACCCAGCCCCGCTGGCGTTGGGGACGCGACCGCCGCTGGCGGACCTCCGCGTGTCCTCCGTCGCCAGCGACGACCTCGCCGACGCCTCGGTGGCGGAGAGGCAGGTCGAAGGCGTCCGAACCGCACTCTCTGATGCCGGAATCGACCTGTCGCTGGAGTCGTCTGCGTCGTACGTCGAGAGCGACTCACCCGGGACAGCCGTGGTTCTCGCGGCCCGGTGTGGGGATATCGTCGCAGGGTTCGACGCCTACGGCGAGCGCGGCGTCCCGGCCGAGTCGGTCGGCGCGCAGGCGACCGAGGCGTTTCTCGATTGGTACCGCGGTGAGGTACCCGTGGACCGGCACATGGCCGACCAACTGCTCGTCTGGGTCGCGCTGGCGGGCGGGACAGTCCGAATCCCCGCCGTCACAGAACACGTGCGCACGAACCTCGACGTGATTCGGGCCTTCGGCTACGACGTGGACGTTCGAGAAACGGAGACGGGCGCGGTTATCGAGGGGTAGTTTCCGAGAAAGTCGAGTTTTTCGTCAAGGCGCGTACGTCCCGGTCAGCCGCGCCTCGTCGAGGACGTGGCCCTCGATAGCCGATTCGAGGTCGGCTTTCGTCGCCCCCGGTTCGAGGCCGAGTTCGGTGTCGAGAGCGTACAAGACGAACCGATAGGTGTGCTCGCGGTCCGGCGGGTTGGGGCCGCCGTAGCCGCGCTCGCCGTAGCTGTTCTGCCCTTCGGTCGCACCGGAAATCGAATCCCCTTCGTCGATTCGAGCGGTCGCCGGGTCGATGTTCCAGACCACCCAGTGGTCCCACACTTTCCCCGCCGGTTTCACCGCGTCGGGGTCGTCCATCACGAGCGCCAGCGACTCGGCGTCGCCAGGAACGCCGGAGATCCGCAACGGCGGACTCGTGTTCTCGTTCGTATAGCCGTACGGTCTCGGAATCTCGCTTCCGTCGTCGAACGCGGGACTCGCCAGTGTGAGCCCCCCGGACGCGCCGCTCTCGTCTGGTGGTGCCATACGACACACTTGGCGGGCGAGTGACAAAATGGTTCGTTCGCCGGTTTCGACGTGTCTACTCCTCCGCGCGCAGTCGGACGCCGATGCCGTCAGGGTCGGCTACCGCCAGAGCACCATCGGTTTCTTCGACCCTGTGCTCGCGTTGTCGAAGTAATTCGCGGACGGCAGTGAGCGTCTCTTCGTCGGGGACGACGACTTCGAACCACTCGACACCGCGGGCGTTTTCGGCGGGGGCACTCCGGCCGTTCCAGCGATTCAGGCCGACGTGGTGGTGGTACTCGCCAGCCGCGACGAAGGCAGCACCGGGGTAGCCGTCGTCGCGGAGGTTCATCCCGAGCGCGTCGGTGTAGAACTCGACGGCGCGGTCCACGTCCGTCACTTCGAGGTGGACGTGTCCGAGGTCGGTTCCGCCGGGGGCGGCGTCGTCGCCGCGGGCGTCCGAGAGAAGTGCTTCGAGGTCCAGCGGAAGCGTGTCCATCGCGACGCGCCCGTCGTCTTTCAGGGGCCACTCCTCGCGGGGTCGGTCACGGTATATTTCGACGCCGTTTCCCTCCGGGTCGCGGAGGTACAGCGCCTCGCTGACGAGGTGGTCTGACGCGCCCGTCACCGTGGCTCCGTCGCGGATTCGGGTGAGTGCGTCGCCGAGTGCGGGACGGTCGGGCACGCGAATCGCGAGGTGGAACAACCCTGCCTGGTCTCCGGCGCGGGGCGGTGCGTCCGGGTCTTCGTCGAGGACGACGAGCGGTGCACCTCCGGCGGAGAGGACGGCACGGGAGCCATAGCGTTCGACCGAGAGGCCGACCACATCGCGGTAAAACGGAACGACTCGGTCGAGCGAGCTAACCCGGAGTGCGACCCGACCGAGGCGGGTCGCGTCGGTGAGTGGTGGCGTCTCGGACGTGGAGTCAGTCATGTCCGACTCTTGGAGCGTGCGCGTCAAAGGCATGGCAGTGACACGGGTGTAACCGACGCGGTGGCCGCCGGAGACGTAACTGCCGAATGATGTTCAGAAGACGGAAACGCGAATTCGACTCGCGGGAGCGAGTGCGATTACTCGGCGTAGTAGTACTCGCCGGCGCGCTTCTGCTCGCGGTCGAGTTGCGAGTCGGGCTTGTTGATACGCGGGCGCGAGGTGCGCTCGTCGCGGCGGAAGGTGATGTCGAGGTCCGACAGGAAGTCGTTCATGCCGTCGCGCATCTCCTGCGGTTTAGAGGCGTGCCCCTCGACAGACGGCTCGCCGTCGAACACCATCAGGCGGTCGGCGAGCAGGTCCATCATGTAGATGTCGTGGTCGATGACCATGACCGTCGCGTCGTGGTTCTCGGCGTAGCGGCGGATAGCCGAGGTGGCCTGCACGCGCTGTTCCACGTCGAGGTGGGCAGAGGGCTCGTCCAGCAGGTAGAGGTCGGCGTCCTGCGAGATACACGCCGCGATGGCGACGCGCTGGCGCTCACCGCCGGAGAGGTCGGTGAGGTTGCGCTCCATGATGCGGTTGAGTTGCAGCGGGTTCGCCACCTCGGTGTTCCAGTACGACGAGCCGAACTGGTCCGTGATGGACGACAGGAACGCGTCGACCCGCATGTGCTGGTCGATTTCGATGTACTGCGGCTTGTACGAGATGTCGAGTTCGAAGTCGAGTTCGCCCACGTCAGGCGTCAGGTCGCCCGTGAACAACTTCGCGAGCGTGGACTTCCCGATACCGTTCGGACCGACGATGCCGAGCACTTCGCCGTTGTAGATGGTGCCGGCGTCGACGTCGAGCGAGAACTCGCCGTCACCGTAGGACTTCCGAATCTCGGGGTACTCGATGAGGGGCGCGGCCTTCGAGGTCTCGCGCGGCGCGTGTTCCTCGAAGGTGATGGCATCCGGCCGGATGCGCATGTTCTCGTTCGAGAGGTAGCCCTTGAGATACTCGTTGATGCCGTTTCTGACCGACTTGGGGTCGGTGACGACACCGTACGCACCGGGCTCACCGTACGCGACGTGAAGCGTGTCGGCGAGCAGGTCCAAGATTGCGAGGTCGTGTTCGACCACGAGGACCGCCCGGTCTTCTTCTTCGGCGAGTTCGCGGATGAGACGCGCCGCGGTGACGCGCTGGCCGATGTCGAGGTACGGCGTAATCTCGTCGAGGAAGTAGAAGTCGCGGTCGCGGGCGAGCGTCGCCGCGAGGGCGACCCGCTGGAGTTCCCCGCCGGAGAGCGTGTCGATGTGGTTGTCGACGACCGGGGCGATGTCGAGGCGCTCGATGTAGGAGTCGAGCGCGCCGCGTTCGTCGGTCGCATCGAGCAGGTCGATTGCCTTCCCGTCGAACTGCTTGGGAATTTGGTCGACGTACTGGGGCTTCCGCGCGATGGAGACGTCACCGTCGCGGACGCTCTCGATGTAGTTCTGGAGTTCGGTGCCGCGGTAGCGGTCCAGAACCGACTCCCACGTGGGTTCGTCGTCGTAGTTTCCGAGGTTCGGGACCATCTCGCCCGCGAGGGCGCGAACGGCGGTGGTCTTACCGATACCGTTCGGTCCGAGAATCCCCGTCACGGCACCCGATTCGGGCACTGGAAGGCCGTACAGCGAGAAGGCGTTCTCGCCGTAGCGGTGGGTCGGGTCTTCGTCGAGTTCCGACGGGAGATTGATAATCTCGATAG
Organism: Haloferax larsenii; assembly: GCF_024730625.1. Classification (NCBI taxonomy): domain Archaea; kingdom Methanobacteriati; phylum Methanobacteriota; class Halobacteria; order Halobacteriales; family Haloferacaceae; genus Haloferax; species Haloferax larsenii. Next base: position 1,298,929 of record NZ_CP078063.1, on the reverse strand, counting down.
CGTCGAACGGACACTTCTCGACGCAGATACCACACGTCTCACCAAGACAGATTTCCTCGGAGATACGGACCTGGTCGGGACCGCCCTGTTCGGCGTCCTCGCCGCGAAGCGTGATACACTCCTTGCCCGTCCGGTTGGGCGGACAGAAGTTCGAACACTCGTAGCTACAGCGGTCGGGAGAACACCGGTCTAAGTCGACGACGGCGATACTATCGTCTGCCATGATTACAGCTGAACACCCGACGTCAGCAGGATGGCAAACGAGATGAACCAGAGCGCGAACGTCATGAAGATGACGTAGAGGTAGTCTTTCACGCCGAAGTCGCTCACGTCGACACCGATGACGCGGAGCACCGGGAACTGTGCGAGAACGAACGCTCCGAGGATACCCACGGCCAACTGATTGGTCGCGGCCTCGACGCTCGTCCCCACCAGAACCCCGGAGAGCACCGCAGCGGCGATGCCAGCGAGGCAGGCGAAGGTCGTGACCGTCACTCCGCGAAGATGACTCGGGAGTCCGGTCTGCGTTTCCGTGGCCATGTGTTCCCGTGCGATACCCGGCGTCAAAAGGCGTTCGTTCCTCCCCTCGGGCCAGTCGATAAAGCGTTGTCGGGTACTCTCAGCCAAGAAGATTTATGCTGGTCGCGCGTTTCGATTCGTAACGATGGATGGAACAGAAGAGGAGAGTCTCGACGACCTCCCACCGAGTGCGAAGTTGGTTTTCAAAGTGCTCGAATACAACGGTCCGCTGACGCAGAAGGGCATCGTCGAAGAGTCGATGCTCTCGGCTCGGACCGTTCGCTACGCACTCGAACGGCTGGAGGGAATCGGCATCGTCGACGAAGACGTCTACTTCGCCGATGCTCGCCAGAACCTCTATCAGTTGACCGATATCGCTCCGAAGAAAGCACAGGCCAAAGCCGACGGCGGCAAAGAAAAGGCCTGCTGCGCCGAATAGCGTCGTCTCACTCTCGCGTCACCGCGGTCCGTACCGACGTGGCGCGGCACTTCGGACGAACTACTTCGACTCGACCGACTGCAGGGTCGAAGCCGGAACTCCCGGTTGAACGCGTATTCAGGCCGGAACGACCGTAATCTGCATCTTTCTGTCGATCGCGTTCTCCAACTCCTCAGCGATAGCGCTGCCGCGAGAGACCTGAATGTCGCCGCCGCGGCCGACTGTCGCGGTGAAGAGGTACTGGTCGTCGGCGCGGACTTCGACCGTCTCGCCGACGTGGCCGTCCATGTTGACGATGACGTGTCGTGAGGTCACTTCCGGCGTGACCACGATGCCCTCGTTGGACTGGCTGCCGCCGGACGAGCCAGTCGCGCCGCTGTTTGACCCCCCGCCGCCGCGACTCGGGTTCTCGCTGTGGGTTCGGACGTCGATGTCGATGCCGAGTCGGTCTTCCACGTCGGAGATGCGGCCGCCACCTTTGCCGATGACGTACGAGATGTCGTCTTCTTCGACGTAGACGACCGCACGGTTCTGACCCTTGAGTTCCACGTCGACGTGGCCACGGGCGATAGACCGAATCTCGCGTTCGACCTCTTGTCGGGCGAGACGCGAGACGCCGCTTTCCTTCTTTTTGCCGCCTTCGCCGTCGAGCGGGACGGTGACGACCTGCCGGTTGAACGTGTAAATTTCGTACTTCGGCGTGCTGGTCTCGAAGTCGCGGACCTGAATGACCGGGCGCGCGAGGTCCTCGGCGGTGAGGCCCTCGGGTACCTTCACTTCGGTCGTTACGTCGTAGACTGTGTGGACTTCGCCGTCTTCGATGTAGACGACAGTGTCGACGACTTGCGGAATCATCCCGAGTTCGACGCGGCCGACGAGACGCTGGAGGGCGTCGATGGCGCGGGTCGCGTGGACGACGCCGACCATCCCGACACCGGCGAGGCGCATGTCGGCGAACACCGAGAAGTCCTCGGTCTTTCTGACCTCGTCGTAGATGGTGTAGTCGGGGCGAACGAGGAGCAGCGAGTCGGCCGTCTTGGCCATGTCGCCGCTGAGGGCGGTGTACTGCGTGATGTGCGGGCCGACCTGCAGGTCGCGCGGTTTCTCCATCGTCTTGACCGCGTAGTCGCTGTCGTTGAGGAACTCGGCGACCGCCTGTGCGAACGTGGACTTCCCGGCACCGGGCGACCCGGCGATGAGGACGCCGCGCTGGCGCTCTGCGAGTCGGTCGCGGAGTTCGTCGGCGAACTCGTAGTCTTCGAGTTCGGTCTTGACGATTGGCCGAACCGCAGTGATTTCGATGCCGTCGGCGAAGGGCGGCCGGGCGACGGCGATACGGTAGTCACGGAACTGGACGATGTGCATCCCCTCTTCGGAGAGTTCGATGAACCCCTCCGGGGAGGCGCGGGCGGAGTTGACGATGTCGTCGGCCCACTCTTTCATCGTCGCCTCGTCCGTCACCTCCTCGTCGATGGTCTGGTAGTGCATGTGACCGACGTCGCCGCGTTTCGCTTTCGGCTTCGTGTCGGTCTTGAGGTGGACGGACATCGTCTGGTCGTCGAAGAACCGCTCGATGATGAGGCCACCAGAGCCGCGGACCTCGGCTTCGACGAACTCGACGCGTAGTCCCTTCGCTTTCGCAACTTCGGCCTGTACCACGTCGCTCGTGAGGAGGGTCGCCGAGCGCTCGGCGGCGATGTCGCGGATGAGCGCGTCGATGTCGCCCTCGTGAGCGCCTTTCGTCTCACCAGCGCTCGGGCGGCGACCGACGTACTTGAGTTCGATAACGTCGTCGTCCGCAAACTCGGCGAGGCGCTGGAGTTCGGAGAGCCCTTCCCAACCCGTATCGCGGCCGTCGTTGGCCTGCGATTCGAGTTCGCTGACGACTGCTTCGGGGACGAGCACGTCGGCACCGTCGTAGGTCCCGTCGTCGACTCGCTCGGACACGCGACCGTCGATGACCGCGCTCGTGTCCGGCACTATCTTCATGCGCGGGGGTTTGAGCGGCGAACGGATAAGGTTGTAGATAAAGCGGGTGACAATCGACGGACGAAGCGTGTCCTACGAGAACGAATGACCTACTCAGTCGTCGGCCGGGGAACTGACAGCGCGCTGTTCGTCGAGCACGTCGAACGACCCGACGAGTCCTTCGAGATTCGCTGCCCGCGACGACAGGAGCGTAGCCTGGTCGGCGAGGTCGTCGATAGAGTCCGACTGCCGGTCAGCGGTCTCGACGACCGTCTGGGACTGTCCGGCCGTCTCCTCGGAGATGTTCGCTACGTCGTCGACGCGGATGGCGATATCCTGTGCAGACTGGGCCTGTTGGTCGGTCGCGTCGCTCACTTCGGCCACGCTAGCGTCGATATCGGCGACCATGTCGACGATGGTCTCGAACTCCTCGATTGCCTCGCTGACCGTGTCCAGACTGTCGGAGACCTGTTGATTCATCTCCCGCACGTCCGCGAGCGTCTCCTCGGAGTGTTCAGTGATGGTTTCGATGAGCGACGAGACTTCGTCCGCGGAGTCGCGCGTCTCCTCGGCGAGCGACTTGACCTCCTGTGCGACGACGCCGAACCCGTCACCCGCTTCGCCAGCGTGGGCCGCCTCGATAGCCGCGTTGATGGCGAGCAGGTCGGTCTGTGACCCGACGTGGTCGATGAACGCCGCGATTTCGTCGATTTTCTCGATACCGTCGGCGAGCTCGGCCACCGCCTCGGCCGTGTGGTCGATGCGTTCTTCGACCGCGTCTAACTCCTGCATCGCCTCGGTCGCGGCGTCGCGTCCGGCCGCACCGCGTTCGGACGCCGTCTCCGCCGTGTTGGCGACTTCGTCGGCCGATGCAGCAATCTCCTCGACCGTCGCCGACAGCGTGTTGAGTTCGTCGGCGACCGTCTGGAGGTGTTCGGTCTGGGTGGTCGCGCCGTCCGAAATCTCGGTGACAGAGGCGGCGACCTCCTGACTGGCCTCGTTCGCCCGCTCGACGTGTTCCTTGGCGGAGGCGCTCATCTCGGACACTTCCTCGGCGAACGTCTGGACTTCGCCAATCGTCCGCGAGAGCGTCCGAACGAGTTCGTTGTACGTCTCTGCGACTTCCTCGTAGCGCTCGTCGTCGACGCCCCAGTCGTCGGTGTCGATAGTCGCCGTGAGGTCGCCCGCTTGTGCCCGCGATGTCGCTTCGGCGAACGCCTCGACGAGGTGCTGGAGGTTCCGCGTGTAGTCGGCTAAATCGCGTTGCATGCGGTCGAGTGCGTCACCGAACTCGCCCGGCATCTCCTCGTCGAGCGAGGGGTGGTTGAAGTCCTGGTCGGCCAGCGCCGTCGCCTGCGAGGCGACCGTACAGAGGTGCTGGTGCATCGAGCCGAAGTCGGACGCGAGCGTCGCAACTTCGTCGTTTCCAGAGACCGCCGGCGGCGTCGCCGACAAGTCGCCGTTTGCGACGCCTTCGGCCGACTCCGAGATGGCTTCGATGGGGTTCACGATGTCTCTGCGAGCGATGAGGATGGTGTTGACGAACGCGAGAGCCGCACCCGCGAACAGGAGTGCGGAGAGCGCGAGTCGAGTATCGCCGGTCGCAACCCACGGCAGCACTGCCTGTGCAATCGACACGGCGAATTGGATGCCGACGGCCGCGACGATTTTCCGTTCGACCGAGTCGGAGACCCTGAGGACGTCCATGGTCCCCCACAGCAGTCGTTCGTACGTCGAGAAGATACTCATAGGCCGACATATTCTCGGACAGCCATAAGCCACAATCCCGATTCTCGATACGTGAGAACAGATACCCCCGTCTCCGGGGTTGCGATTCTTCGCACTGAGAATGACGGTTCTTCGCACTGAAATTTCGACACCGTCGCGGCGGCCATACTTTTCGGGCTGGTTCACGTCGTATCGATATGGACGAACTCGAAACGCTCACGGCCGACCTCGTCTCGATTCCGAGCCACGAAGACGAGACCGAGGCCGGGGACTTCATCGAGTCGTGGCTCCGGGCCGAGACGGACGCGACAGTGACCCGCGACGACGCCGGGAACGTCCTCGCCCGCGTCAACCCCGGCGTCGGCGACTCGCTCGCACTCGTCGGCCACCACGACGTAGTCCCGCCAGCCGCCAGACAGATAACCGACGACGGCGAGTACGTCGTCGAAGCCGACGACGACCGACTCTACGGTCGGGGGAGCGCCGACATGAAAGGAGCAGTCGTCGCGTCGATGCTCGCCTTCCGCGACGCCGCCCAATCGGCGACCAACGAAGTCGTCTTCGCCTCGTTCGTCGGCGAGGAACTCGGCGGCATCGGCGTCCGTGACGCCCTCGACGCCGGACTCGACCTCGACTACGCGGTCGTCGCCGAAGGCTCGACCAACTACTCGGGACCGAACCGAACCGACGTGGTCGTCGCCCACCGCGGCCGCCGGGCGAGCACGCTCCACGTCCACGGAACCGCCTGCCACGCGAGCATGCCCGAAGAAGGCGACAACGCGGTCTACCGCGCCTGCGACGCGGTCGATATCGTCCGCGACATGCAGTTCCCCGAGACAGAGGTCCTCGGCCACACCGTCTCGGGGAGCATCGCCGTCACCGAAATCGACGGCGGGAGCGCGTGGAACGTCATCCCCGACCGTTGCGAGGTGACCATCGACGAGCGAACCGTCCCCGGTGGGTACGCCGACCTCTCGCAGACTGAATCTATCGATGGCGTCGAGTGGGCTGTCGAACAGGACCTACCCCCGATGGCCTGCGACGACGCCGAGTTCGCCGAGCGCGTGCTGGACGTTGCCCGCGCGGTTCACGAGTCTCGCGGCGACGCGGACCCACAACAGGTGACGAAGCCCCACGCCACCGACGCCGGGTGGTTGACGCAGGCAGGGACGACCTGTGTCGTCTACGGTCCCTCGGAACCCGGCGAGGCGCACACGAAAGCCGAGAGTGTCTCGTTCGACGTGCTAGAACGGTGTTACGAGACGTATCGAAGACTCGTGGAGGGGTGGTGAAGCCGTCGGGAACTGCCAAGAACACCTACGACACGGTCGACGAAAGTGTAAAGACCCTATCAGCGACTAGTCGACACACAGAGCGAGACGAGCTATAAGCCGCCACCTACGAAAGAAACTCTATGCTACTACTCTTCGCGATGGTGTTTCTCATCTTAGGAATCATTGTTTTCATTATCGGAGCGGAGTGTATATATCATCCAAAATATTATCTTGACAAGACGTTCAGCCATCGACCATCGTATAAAGAACCGGGGCCGCTTATGCAACGAGTAACACAAATTATTGGTATTGCGTGCATCCTTCTGAGTCTAATAGTATTCTCCTTCGCGTACTTCCTGTGGGTCTGATCGCTGTTCTCTCGGCGAACGTTTGGCCGACGTCGAATGATCTGTTACGTCAACTGCATCAGACGAAGAAGACCACCCGAAATCTCCGTCACCTTCGATTTAATACACTCCCGAGACCATCGTCATCGATATGGCACAATCCTCCACCGAAGCGGAATCGGCGTACGACCGACTGCTCACGAAGTACAAGCGAATTGCCAACGTGAAGAACGCTGGCGGGATTCTCTCGTGGGACCAGCAGGTCATGATGCCCGACGAGGGGACGCCCGCGCGCTCCCAGCAGATGTCGGCGCTCTCGGCGCTCAGCCACGAACTCCTAACCGACGACGAGTTCGGCGAGCTGCTGGAAGCCGCCGAGGCGGACGACCCCACAGAAGAGCAGGCCGCCGTGCTTCGTGAACTCCGCCGCGATTACGAACGCGCCGCACGCGTGCCGAACGACCTCGTGGAGAAGATTTCGGCGGCGTCCTCCGAGGCGATTCCGGCGTGGAAGCAGGCGAAAGCCGAAGACGACTTCGAGGAGTTCGCGCCGCATCTGGAGAAGCACGTCGAACTGAAGCGGAAGTACGCCGAGCACATCGACCCCGACCGCGACCCCTACGAGGTGCTGTTCGAGGACTACGAACCGTGCCTCCCGCTCGACCAGGCTGAGGACATCCTCGCCGACGTGCGCGAGGTGTTGGTCTCGATGATAGCGGACATCCGCGAGTCCGACACGGAACTCGCCGTCGATTCCTTCGAGGGCGAATTCGACGAGGACGAACAGGAGGAACTCGTCCGCGACGCGCTCTCGACGCTCGGATATCCGTGGGACCGCGGCCGTCTCGACACCGCGCCGCACCCGTTCTCGTCGGGCACGCAGTTCGACGCCCGCGTGACGACCCGCTACGACGAGTCGGACCCCCTCGGGTCGCTGTTTTCGACTATCCACGAGTTCGGCCACGCGCTCTACACGCTCGGCCTGCCGGACGAACACTACGCGACCCCGCTCGGTGAGGACCGCAACCTCTCGGTCCACGAGTCGCAGTCGCGTCTCTGGGAGAACCACGTCGGTCGGTCGCGTGCCTTCTGGCAGCACTTCCTGCCGACGTTCACCGAGCACTTCCCCGAGGTGGACGCGTCGGTCGAAGAGGCCTACGAGGCGGCCAATCAGGTGTACGACGACAACCTCATCCGCGTCGAGGCGGACGAACTGACCTACCACCTTCACATCGTCATCCGGTTCGAACTCGAACGCGAACTCGTCTCGGGCGACCTCGACGTCGAAGACGTGCCGGAGGCGTGGAACGACAAGTACGAAGAGTACCTCGGTATCCGCCCGGAGACCGACTCCGAAGGCTGTCTGCAGGACATCCACTGGGCCTACGGGAACTTCGGCTACTTCCCGACGTACTCGCTCGGCTCCATCATGGCAGCCCAGTTGTTCGCCGCCGCCGAGGAAGATATCGACGACCTCGACGAGAAAATCGCACGCGGCGAGTTCGGTGACCTCCGCGAGTGGCTCCGCGAGAACGTCCACCAGCACGGCCGCCAGTACGAGACGAACGACCTCGTAAAGCGCGCGACGGGCGAGGACTTCGCGGCCGACGACTTCCTCGACTACGTCGAATCGAAGTATAGCGAGCTATACGACCTGTAGGGCAGCGAGACAGTCTTTACTCCCGATTTCCCGGGAGTCATAATCGCCGCAGGAACTAAATAGTGCTGTGGCATACCATGCCATGTATGGCCTCAGCACCCAGTGACGATTTGTTCGACCAGTTCTTGGCCGACCGCGGTCACGAGACGGAACCGGTACGCTGGGATCGATCGTATAACAAACTGCAGTGTCCCGACTGTGGGGCACTACACGACGAAGGGGCGGCGACCTGCTCCGTCTGCGGGTGGGTGCCGGAGGCCTAACGCGTCCGGACTGACCAAGCCAGAGCACCGTTTTTTCCGGGATAGCAGGCGACTACTGCTATTCCGTTGCAAGCGCCCGGCATACCGAGACTCCGGCCGCGTTTTTCCCTCGTCGGAAGCACGTTGTTTATCACCGATAAGGCCGTGAACGTGGACAATGAGCGAATCCGACGTGACGGTCACTCGCCTGTTCGGGGGACCGGGTAGCGGGAAGACCACGGCCTTGCTCGACAAGGTCGAGGCGATTCTCGAACAAGACGACGTCACCATCCGCGACATTCTCGTCGTCTCGTACACCCGGGCTGCCGCAGCCGAGGTCCGTGAGCGTCTCGCCGAACGACTCGACATCAACCCGCGGTCGCTGAAGGGGAACGTGTCGACGATGCACGCGAAGGCGTACGAACTCCTCGGGCTCTCGCGCAACGACGTCGTTGGTGAGAAGGACAAACAGGAGTTCTGTGAGGAGTACGGCATCGAGTACGAAGACGAGTACGGCGGCGCAGGTCGCCGGACCGCCCGCTCGACGACCATCGGGAACAAGGTTATCGCGACGAGCCAGTGGCTCCAGCGGACCCGCCGCGACGTCGCCGACTGGTACGACGTCCCCTTCCAGTGGAACGTCGAAGAGGTTCGCCTCCCGCCGGAAGTCGACCCCAACGCCCAGGAGGGCAACAAGTACACCCCGACGTGGCCGTCCGACGACGACCGCGTCGATATCCCCGAGGCAATCCGCGCGTGGCGCGCCTACAAGGGAGAAAACGGTCTCGTCGGCTTCGCTGACATGCTCGAGCGCGTCAAGCAACGCGCGCTCGTCCCGAACGTCGACTACCTCGTCATCGACGAGTTCCAGGACATCACGACGCTCCAGTACGACGTGTACGAGGAGTGGAAACCTCACATGGAGGGCGTCCTCATCGCAGGCGACGACGACCAGGTCGTCTACGCGTGGCAGGGTGCGGACCCGAACCTGCTTCTCGACGCCGAACGCGACAACGACGAAGTGCTGCCGAACTCCTATCGGCTCCCGTCGAACGTTCTCAACGTCGTCAACCGAGAGATTCGACACATCGACAAGCGCCAAGAGAAAGACCTCAAGCCGCGCAAAGAAGGCGGGTCGGTCGAAGCGGTCCCGAACCCGTCGATGCTCGAGCTCGCACGGAACATCCGGTACACCGTCGAGCAACGAGACGGGACGATAATGCTGCTGTTCCGTGCTCGCTATCAGATGTTCCAGTTCATCGACGAGTTCCTCCCGTCTGGAATCCCCTTCTCGACGCTCACCGACCAGCGGATGTGGACAGACCGGCTCACGCAGTACGTCCGCGCCGTCGAGGCGATGGCCGACGACGAACCTGTCGATGGACTACAGGCTCGCCGGCTCGCCGACATGCTGCAAGACTCCGCGTTCGGGACGAACGACCGCGACGACCTGTTCGACCTCATCGACGAGCGCCAAGAGGAGGAAGGCGTCGAGGACATCACCGAACTCGAGTTCACGCCGAAGGAAATCAAGAACTTCGCGCCGTTCGCGCCCGACACCTCTGCGGCCTCCGACATGGTCCGCAAGGTCACGAGCTTCCAGCGCAAATCCGTCGACGCCTACTTCGCTGGTGAGTATCAGGGTATGGACCCCAGCCGCGTTCGCGTCGGGACCATCCACTCCGCGAAGGGTCGTGAGGCCGACCACGTGTTCATGGCGACCGACCTGACCGAGAAGGTCGTCGAGCAGATGGCCGCCTCCGTGTCCGACGAAGAACTCGAAGCCCGCGGAATCGACGAGTTCACGTCGGCGACGAGTCCCGTTCCGCTCATCACCGACAACGAGCGCCGCGTCTTCTACGTCGGCATGTCGCGCGCTCGTGAGCACCTCGTACTCCTCGAAAACCTCGTCAGCGGAGCCCCGACGCTCCCGATTAGCGTCCTGCTCCACAACGAGATTCGCGACGTAGAGGCCCAAGAACTGGTCGACGCGGCGCAGGAACCGCCTGCCCCCGAACCCGAGGCGTAAGCCGCCGTGCCGTTCGGTCCCCGCGGCGGTGACGCGCTCGACGCCGCACTCGACGACCGAGACGCCCTCGGATTCGTCTTCATCGGCCGCGGTCCCGACCCGAACCTGCGGTACCTCACGGGACGCGAGTTCGACACTACCGTCGTGTACGTTCGCGTCGCTGGCGAGAGCCATCTCCGGGTTCCATCGACGATAGAGACACCCGAGATTCCGGGCGTCACCACCCGCATCGACGACAAACCACCGGGGAAGGCCGCAGCGGCGGTCCTCGATTCGGAGGCGACCAGCGGCACGGTGCTCGCGCCGCAAACGATTCCCCACGACGCCGCGTTACACCTCGAATCGGCCGGATACGACCTCGCTTCGACCCCAGTTCTCAGCGAGGTGCGCGCGGTCAAAGACGACGACGAGCGCGCCGCTATCGAGACGGTCCAGCGGGCCGCCCGACGCGGTATCGCTCGGGCAGCCGAGATACTCGCCGACGCGACCGACGCCAACGCGACCGACGACGACACCGCCCACACGGCCGACGACGACGGCACGCTCGTCTGGGACGGCGCACCACTCTCGACAGAACGCATCCGCCGACAGGTGAACGTCGCGCTCGCAATCGAGGGCGTCGATGCCGCGGGTGCGACAAGCGTGGACGTCGGCGGGCAAGCCGAACGAGAGACTGCCGAGGCCGACAGCGACCACGACACCAGCGCGGTCGTCCTCCGGGCCGACGACCCGGTCGTCGTCTCGGTCGCTCCCCGTGGCCGCGACGGCTACCGCGGCGCGCTCGCTCGAACGTTCGTCGTCGATGCCGACGGCGGCTGGGAGCGCCGCGCGCACGTCGCCTGCGACGCCGCCCGAGACGTTGCACTCGTCGAAGCAGGCCCGGGAGCAGACGCCGCGTTCGTTGGCAGCGAAATCCGTGCCGAGACTGCCGCATTCGGGTTTTCGCCGAGCGAGGAAGTGGCGCGAGACGTCGGCGGCGGCATCGGACTCTCGCTGCGTGAATCCCCGCCGCTCGACGGCGACACAGAGCTGGCGGCCGGAAACGTCGTTCGAGTTCGAACGGCCGTCAGCGACCCGGAAAACGGACGCATCGAGCTGGTCGACGTGATGGCAATCGACGACGACGGGCCGACGTTTCTCGGTGACCCACCGACGAGTCTCGACCCGGCAGCGTGGTCGCAGTAGCGACCGCGACTCGGGAAAAAGCGGTTACTCGTCTTCGTCCGGGTCTTTTGCGACCCCGCCGACGACTTTTTCTGCGGCAATCATCGGGATGTCCTGCGGCGTCGTCAGATACTGCGGGAGGGCGACCATCAGGACCGCGAGGAGAAGCATACCGCCGCCGAAGACGGTCTGGCCGTCGGTGAGGAGTTGCACCCCGAAGATTCCGACGGGGATGGCGAAGATGAGCGTCGCCCCCAACCCGAGCATCTCCAAGATTCCAAGTCGCATCGAGCACCGGTAGTCCGCGGGCAGAGAAAAGTGTCGCGACAGCCGAGCCCACCCGTCAGCCGTGCGAACACCTCACCCGAGCAACCATTAAGCCGTCTCCGAATCCACACACGGCATGGTCGCGGTCACACCCGGGATGCTCGTCGTCTTCGCACTCGTGGTCGTCACGATGGTGCTCTTCGTGACGGAGACGACTCCGCCGGACGTGACCGCCATCGGCGTCATCGTCGCGCTCGTCGTGCTCGAACCGTGGACACAGGTCGATTTACAGACCGGACTCTCGGGGTTTTCGAGCACCGCGACGATTACCATTCTCGCGATGTACGCCCTCAGCAAGGGTATCCAGAACACCGGTGCGATTCGCCTCCTCGGCGACGCCGTCTCGAAATTTGCCCACGGAAGCGAGCGCCGACTACTCGGTGCCATCGTCGGCCTGACCGGCCCTATCGCGGGCATCATCAACAACACGCCGGTCGTCGCGGTGTTCATCCCGATGGTCGCCGACCTCGCCGACGAGGCGGCCGTCTCGCCGTCGAAGCTACTCATTCCGCTTTCGTACGTGTCCATGCTCGGCGGGACACTCACACTCATCGGAACCGCGACGAACCTCGTCGCGAGCGAGGCGTACGCGACTGCAACGGGCGAGCCACCCTTCTCGATGTTCGTGTTCACTCCGCTCGGCGTGCTCGTCCTCGTCGTCGGCGGGGTCTACCTCATGACCGTCGCGCCGCGTCTCATCCCCGAGCGCATCGCACCGGGGAACCGGACAGCGAGTTACGGCGTCGAACCGTTCCTCGCCCGGGTGTTGGTTCCGTCGCGGTCGCCGCTCGTCGGGTCGCCCGCGAAGGAAGTCGCCGACGACGCCCACCGCGACCTCAACGTCGACATTCTGGACGTGTTGCGGGGGCAAACGCATTTCATCGCCACCGATTCCGACCGCGACGTGGCGGCGCGGGATATCCTCACGATTCGCGGCGACCCCGCGACGATACGGGAGTTCTGCCGACTCGCCGAACTGCGGTTTCTCCCGCGGGCGAGCGTCACGGACGAAGAACTCGACCGCCCGGACCAAGTCGCGCTCGTCGAACTCGTCGTCCCTCGCGAGTCGGGGCTCGTCGGCGAGACAATCGGTGGGGCACGCCTCCGCGAGCGGTACGATGCGACGGTCCTCGCGGTTCGTCGGCGCGGCGGGGAACTCATTCGCGAGCACTTCCGCGACGTGGAGCTTCAGGTCGGTGACTCGCTGCTCCTCCAGACGACCGACGAGACGGCCCGATATCTGAAGGATACCGACGACTTCGTCGTCACGAGCGAAGTGGCCGAGGACCTCATCGGAAACGGTGAACTCTCTCCATCGGCGCTTCGGGCGTTCGCCATCGTCGCGGCCGTCATCGGCTTGGCAGCCATCGGAGCAGTGCCAATCGCCATCGCCGCGCTCGGCGGGGTCGTCGCGATGGTCGTCACAGACGTCCTCTCGCCGAGCGAAGCCTACGACGCCGTGAGTTGGAACGTCATCTTCCTGCTCGCGGGCGTCATCCCGCTTGGGCGGGCGCTCCAGCTGACCGGTGGCGTCGCCCTCCTCGGCGAACTGGTGGGACAGACGGCGATGGTGCTCCCGGTTCTCGGCGTCCTCGCGCTGTTCTACGTCCTGACGGGGTTGCTGGCGAACGTGATTACGCCCGTGGCAAGTGTCGTCCTCGTCTTACCCATCGCCATCGACACGGCGCTGCGACTGGGTGCGGACCCCTTCGGGTTCGCTATCGCCGTCACGTTCGCCGGAAGCACCGCGTTCATGACGCCAATCGGCTACCAGACGAATCTCATGGTGTACGGGCCGGGCGGCTACCGCTTTACCGACTACCTCCGGGTCGGCGCGCCACTCCAACTGCTGCTCGCGGGGGTTACGACGGTCGGTATCGCGTTCCTGTGGGGCGTGTAGGTCGGGACCAGAACTTGGAGGATGTCGTCACTCTGTCGGCTCGGCCTGAGAGCCGTCTGACTGTCCTTGTCCCGACTTCCGCTGCCCTGCGTGCTCCGCGTGCTCCGCTTTCGAATTCTCGGGCGAGTACGCTGCTGGGCCGGAGGGGAGTGTCTCGGGGTCGTCCACGCTCAGTCCGGTCGTGACGAGCAGTCGAAGGCCGCGGCGGACAGGCATGTCGAGTTCCTGAATCTCGTCGGGCGAGACGACGATGAGCGCCCCCGCAGTCGGGTTGGGACTGTGCGGGACGAACACGGTGAGGAGTTCTTCGCCCACTTCGTTCGTCACCGCGGAGGGCGCATCGTTGGTGACGAAGCCGAGCGAGTAGAGCCCTTCACGTGGGTACTCGACGAGGACGACGCGGTCGTATCCGGCGGTCGGTTCGGTGAGCGACTCGGAGACCTGCCGGACCCCGAAGTAGATGGTACGGACGAACGGAAGCAGTCGAACGCCGCGTTCGAAACTCCCGAAGAGTCGCTGGCCGAGACTCATCGACGCGAGGTAGCCGACGAACGTGATGGTGGCAGCGATGACGAGCGCCGAGAGAACTTGCGAGATGAGAACGATATCACCAGAGTACGACAGCACGTCGGCGACGACGGGATTGACCTGCCGGACGACCGGGCGAATCGTCGTCGCAACTCGGTTGAAGGCAAATTGGAGGACAAACACCGTCACCGCCAGCGGCGTGACGAGCACGAGACCCGTGACGAAACTACTCTGGAGTCGAGACCAGACGCCCATACGGCCTGTGGGAGCGACGACGACAAAATGGTATGGGAGCACGTGACCCATCACGGAAACGTGATATCGAACAGAAACGATAGGGATTAAATGCCACCACCCGAAGCCGAGTGTATGTTCACCGGCATCGTGGAAGGGTCGGGCGAAATCGTCGGCGTGACGGACGCCGAGGGTGGCCGACGCCTCCGCATCCGCACCGACGTCGCGTTCGACGACCTCCACCACGGCCAGTCTATCGCCGTCTCCGGCGTCTGTCTGACCGTCGAAGAGTTCGGCGACGACTGGTTCGACGTGTTCCTCGCCGCAGAGACCGTCGAGAAGACCTATCTCGGAACCGTCGAAGAAGGCGACCGCGTCAACCTCGAACGCGCGCTCGCGGCCGACGCCCGGTTCGACGGCCACCTCGTCCAAGGCCACGTCGATGGCACGACCACGGTCACGGCCATCGAGCAGGTCGGCGACGACTGGTTCTTCGAGTTCGACCTCCCCGAGTCGCTCGGGAAGTACGTCGTCCAGAAGGGGTCTGTCTGTCTCGACGGTATCAGCCTCACCGTGGCCGACCGCCGCGAGGACTCCTTTGCGGTCGCCATCATCCCGACGACGTACGACCTGACGACGCTCTCGGACAAGGAGGTCGGCGACCCGGTCCACGTCGAGGTCGACGTCGTCGCCAAGTACGTCGAGTCGATGCTAGACGGATACGCAGAACAGTTACTCGCCGAGTAGCGCTGCGTCCGATTAATCTTCGAATTCAGTCGTCTCGGAGCCGAGCGACGCGGCACTCGGGCCGGTCGCGTTGGCAGTGTGGTACGCCCGGGCGTATCGGCGAATCTTCCCGACCAAGTAGAGACCGAAGATACCGTCGTAGATGATGACGTAGACGAGGAACGACGCGAGGACGCCGAGGCCAGTAGCCGACGAGATGAGGGAAGCGCCGATACCGACCGTCGAGTTGTACGTCGCGTGGACGAGCGACGCGAGGATGAGTCCCTTGATGACGATTGGGCCTGCGTGCTGTTTGTTGAACTTGGCGAGTCCGAGGTAGTAGCCTGCGATAGCCGAGTAGATGACGTGTCCCGGCCCGGCGAGGGCGCGGACGGCCGTGATGGTACCGCCAGCACCGATGAGTCCGACACCACCTGCCGCGCCGAGGTCGAGGCCGGATTCGGCGATGTTCCGTGTGATGTACAGGGCGTTCTCGATGGTCGCGAAGCCGAGCCCGGCCATCGCGCCGTAGACCGCCCCATCGACGACGGCCGAGAAACTGTCGTGGGTGTAGGCGTAGAGCCTGACCGCGAGCAGCTTCACCGTCTCTTCGACCGGCCCGACGACGAGGTAAAAGAAGATGATGGAGCCGAAGAAGCCGACCGAGAGCTGAAAGTCGCGGGCGATAGTCTGGCCGACCTGACTCAGCAGTGAGTTGGCGACGGCCGCGAAGGTCGCGGTGAGCACGCCGAGGAGGAACGTCACTACCAGCATCGAGATGGGTTCGCTTCTGGTGACGTCGCTGTAGTAGACGTACGCGGCCAGTCCGAGCGCGGGGAGCGCAGAGAGAAGTGTGAGCGCCCCTATCTGCGGGTCAGTGATAGCAGAGAGACCACCGATACCGACGAGGATGAGAAAGGCGGCGAGAATGACCGTCGCGCGGGTCGAAGCGACCAAGAGGCGGTAGAGCGCGACCGCCAGCCCGTCGACCGACGTTCGCTCTTCCCAGGTGGCGATGTCGTAGAGGTCGGTCGAGTCGCCCGTCGCGCGCTCGACCGGGTCTTGGCTGCGGTCCATTGTCACTCAGAACGGTCTCCCGTCGGGTAATAGCTTCGCCCTGCGGAGACGCCACGCCAGACCGAGAGAGGTTAAAAACCCGCAGGACGAACGGCCGAACATGCACTTCGACCCCCGCGAACAGGCGGCACTCCGCGAGGTCGGTCTCGACACTGACGACCTCCGAACGGCCTCGGACCTCGTGAGCGACGCCGTCGACTCGGACGCCGAGCGACTCGACCAGTTCTTCGGCGACGGCGGAACGTTCTACTCGAACATGGAGATGGCCCACAGCGCCAGCGACGTACAGGAACACACCGTCGACCACGTCGACCTCTACACTCACGGCGCGGAACTCCGTGGCTACCTCAAGTTCGACTCGTGGGGCGTTCCCATCGAAGGCGGACGCATCCTCTCCGAGGACGTCGTCGAACTCACCCTCGGACCGACCGTGGACGGGCGCGTGAAGTTCGCCCGCGACGCCGACGACCTATGAAGGTTCGCGTCCGCGGCATCTACACCACCGCGTTGACGCGGTTGTTCCTCGAAACCGGCCACGACGTGGTACAGGCGTCGGACCCGATTCGAGAGCGATTCGACGCCGAGTTCGACGCCGCAGACCACGACGTCGCGGTCGAGACGACCACCGACAGACAGGGCGTCGGCGTGAGCGGAACGTCCGACGCTGTCGCCGAGGCGACCGACCTCCTCTCGGACCTCGGTATCGACACCTTCGCGTGGGACGACCCCGCGCCGACTGGCGCAGTGTTCGACGCCCGCGTGACCGAAACCCTCGGTGGGGGCGCTCTCTGCGACCTCGGCGAGACGGAGGGATACCTCTCCTACGGCGACATCGACGGCCGCGTCGAAGTCGGCGACGAAGTCCGGGTTCAGGTCTCGGAATCGGCCGCCCCGTGGCGCGACCGCAGACACGACCTGACGGGCGAAATCCGCGCTATCGCGGGACTCGCGACTCTCGACCCCGATTCGGAGGGCGTCCGCGTCGACACCCGCGACGAGGCGGCCGCCCGCGAACTCGCCGGAATGACCGACCTCCTCGGCGGCGACCCGCCCGAAGGCTGGGGGATTCGCTGGCATCGCGACGCCGTCGACGCCGACATGGGCGCGCTGGACGACGCGCTCGACCGAGCGGCCGACATCGCTTCCGAACTCGACGCCGTCCTCGACGAGCCAGTCGAGGCACCCCGCGCCGTCGCCGCCCCCTCGGCGACCACGTGGGTCTGGTTCGGCCGCGAGACGCGCTTCGCGCTCGACGAGCAGCGCAGAGCGGTCGAAACGACGATGGCGGGCCACCACCGAACCAAGGCCGCGTCGTCGTCGGCCTCGGCCGGCGTCGACCTCGCAGAAGCCCTCTGTGACGGCGTCGAGAACGGCGAGTTCCCGTTCGACGTGGTGACGGCGCAGTTCGGCCCCCTCGAAGGCGACGAGGTAGGTATCGGCCACGGAAAACCCGACGGCCGCCTCATCACGCTCGGAGCGGGCGAAGTCGTGGAACGCGACCCCGAGGGGACCATCGAGATTCGACGCCAGATGTCCGGTGGCGGTACCTACGACGGCCTCGGCATCGACCGGGAATCGGGCGACGTGGCCGTGACGAAGTTCCGCGAAGGGCGCTGGTGGTATCCGACGACCTACCGCGATTCGGATGGCGACGTGAAGGGAACCTACGTCAACATCTGTACGCCCGTCGAGTGCTTCCCCGACCAGGTTCGCTACGTCGACCTCCACGTCGACGTGGTGAAACACGCCGACGGGACGGTCGAACGCGTCGACGACGACGAACTCGACGAGGCAGTCGAAGCAGGGAACATCTCGGAGGAACTGGCAGAGAAAGCCCGGTCGGTGGCGTCGAGTCTGGAGTCGGCGTTGTCGGAATAGGGTGGCTTCCGTCAGCGCACGGTTGCGTATCTAATCTCGGTTTTTACGGTGTATGGGTCGCGTAGCGACCCCGAAGCGTAGAGGAGTGGATTAGAAGTGACCGGGGTCTTCGGTCCCGTACTGCACCTCGCCGCCGCGGCCGCCTTCGACGGTGCTGCTGCCGTGGTCGCCCGAACTGGGGACTTTGACCTGTACGTCCTGAATCTCGTCGAACGTCATGATGAGGTCGGACTGGATGTTCTGCGCAGTGATGTTGGAGATGCCGCAGCCGGCGCAGGCCCCACCCAGTTCGACGACGACCTCGCCCGTCTCTGGGTCGGCCTTTCGCACGACGCTGTTGCCGCCGTGCATCTGGATGATGGGCATCTGACCCACCATCCACGTCTCGACGCGCTCTTTGAGAGTCTCCGACTCGTCGCTCATGTCTCGAAGCTTCGAATCCCACGGATTAGAATGGAACGGTTCTCCCACCACACAGCCGGGTGAGAGAAAGGCTGTCGCGGTCGTTCGTGATAGATTCGGTTCCGGGTCGAGTCAGTCCTCGCGGCGGGCGCGGTGTCGATACCACAGGCCTGCGGCCCCCAATGCAGCAGCGCCGACGCCAACCCCGAATCCGGGTGCGTTCGTGGCGGCTGTCGCCGTTTCGGGCGCACTCCCGTTGCTCGATTGTGTTGTCTCAGTCGGCGTGTTGACGAGCGAATCGGTCTTCGTCTCAGGGGCGAGTTCCGGCGGGTCGAGTTGTTCGCCAGCGTGGTCGGGGAAGGTATAGAGCGCGCCCGGCACGTCGTCGAAGCCCCAACTGGAGGCGACGAAGACGCCCTCGTCGGCGAAGGGGTAGGCGTACTGCGCGGTCCAGAAGTTCGACCGGTCCGGGTCGCGCCACCACGCGAGTTCGACCGGGTCGCTCGGGTCCGACACGTCGTGGCGCTTCACACCGCCGCGATACCACGAGGTGTAGAGGCGGCCGTCGTGGAAATCGAAGTTGTGCGCGGTCGTCCACACGCCGCCCAGCGTCGGGTCTGGACTCGCCGGTGGGTCGATAGTCGAACGCTGTACCGGGGCCGTCGGGTCCGAAACGTCCCACAGTTCGACGCCACCCGGCCCACCGACGAGTTCGGTCTGTGACGTGGTCGTCTCGGTGCCCTGTGTCGTCTCGTCGTCCTGTGCCGTTTCGTCGCCTTGGCTCGACTCCCCGTCGTCGCGCTCGACTTCGAGTGCCCACGACTCGATGCCGATGCCGAGCAGGTCGCCCGAGTCGTCGGTGGCGACGTAGTGGTGGTTCCCCGGAGGTGTTCGCCCGATGCGGCGACGCTCTCGCCCAGAGAGACCGGCGAGTTCCGCGGGGTCACCGGGAGAGATAGACCCGAGCGTCGTCGGGTTCGTTGGGTCGGAGACGTCGACCAGCCACGTGCCGGCGTCCCAGTGCGCGATGAACACCACGTCGTCGTGGACCCACACGTCGTGGATTGCCCGCACCGACGACCCAACCTCGGCCCACTGGCTGTCTTCCGAGACGAGCGACCAGCGCCCGAGTTCGTCCCCAGTTTCGACGTCGAGGACGACGAGTGGGTTCTCGTCGCCGTCGTTGGCCGTGAGGTACGCCCGCCCGTCGGCGGCGAAGCAGTTGTGAATCGGGAAGTCAGTCTCGTAGAACGCCTGCTCGCTCGGGTCGCTCGGGTCCGACACGTCCACGACGAGGACGCCGGACACAGCGCCCGGAATCGGGTTCGCCGGGCCGACGACGAGCAGCGTATCGCCGTCGAGTTTGACGTCGAAGATGCCACGGAGCGGGCCGTCATCGTGGTCGGAGAGACGGTTTCGTCGCTCGGCGAGGATAGTCGGCCTGTCGGGTGTCGAGATATCGACTGTTACGTAGCCCGTCGTCGCGGCTACGAACGCGGTCTGGCCGTCGGCCGAGCAGACAGCTTCTTTCGCCCCCTCGATATCGACGCGACCGAGCGGTTCGAAGGGGCCGGGGTGGGCGGCAACACGGTGAGACGCTCCGACGGAGCCTGCGAAGAGGGCACCGCCGGTGACGCGGAGGAACTGGCGACGGTCCACACACGTCCTCGGTGCGGAGAGGAGAAAAGTCGGACGGACGCCACGCTCGGAAGGCAAGAGGGGTGAGAATGATACGACACCGACCGGCAGTGGGTGGGTGGGTGGGTGGTGGGAAACCGCCGGCGGCGTCGAACGGTCGGCAGTGGTGGTGGGGGGAGGTGCCGACCGAATCCCGTCCTAGCTTCCGGTGGAACGCCCGTGCACCGTCGTCGACGATGGGAACGGGACCATCGACGAACGCACCGCGTCTCTCGGCGGCGACGGGTGCACATTTCGAGTATCCCACACGGGGATTATAAGCCTGTACCATCGAATATCAATCGAGATAATACTATTCGGGGTGTCCGACTCGGCTCGTCGCACCACGGCGGCGGGGTAACGGGGTCGAAATGAAGTGCAAACTCAACTCGTTCTCGAAGTTGTGTCTGCCAGAAGTGTCGTTTTACAGCCGCGAACGGTCACCAGTACCACCAGCGCTCCCACTGGTGAATCCTTCCGGCCTTACAGCCGAGAGCGGTCACCAGTACCAGCGGTCATCGCACTTGCGAGCGCCCCCTCGACCACGACTTCGTCGCTAAGCGTCGTCAGTTGAATCTCGGGAATGTTCGACATGACCATCTCGCTCATCTGCTCGCGTATCGGGTCCAACACGAGTTCCGGGTTGTTGAGCGCGACTGCACCACCCACGTAGATGATAAGCGGCGCGTACGAGTGGACGATGTTCGCCACGCCCATCGCGTTCCAGTGAGCGACTTGCTTGACGACGTGGTCGGCGAAGTCGTCGTCGCCAGCGTGTTCGTACACGTCGACCGCAGAAAAGTCGGGGTCGTCTATCGGCAGCGAGGTTTCGACCGGGTCTTCTTCGTGAAGTTCGCGCGCGTATTTCGGGATGTTGTTCCCGGAACAGTATCCTTCCCAGTGGCCGTCGTGGCCACAGCCACACGTCATGAACCCGTGCGGGTCGAGCGTCATGTGACCGACTTCGCCGGCATTGCCGTCCCACCCGGCGAGGACGTGACCGTCGACACAGACGCCAGCACCGATACCCGAGGAGATGGTGAGATACACCATGTCGTCGGGGTTGCGGTCCGAGTGGAAGCGCTCGCCGATGACGCCGGCGTTCGTGTCGTTGTGGAGGTACACCTCGTCGGTGTCGAGAAGGACCGACAGCGGGCCGGTCAACGGAATCCGGTCGATAGTGTCGGGAAGGTTCGCCGGGTTCTCCACCGCACCTTCGGCCAAGTCGAGCGGGCCAATCGCGCCGATACCGGCCGCGACCGCCTCGCTCGGGTCGATACCTGCTTCACCACACGCCTCACGGACGACGCCGAGGACTGCCTCGGTGACTGCGATACCGGTCGGCCCTCGCGGCGTCCGGTCGCGCGCCTGTCCGAGGAGTGTTCCCTCGCCGTCGGCGACGACCGCACGGACGTTCGTCGCTCCCAGGTCGACGCCCACGTAGTACGCCATTGTCCCCATAGGGATTCGCGCGGCACTTAACTAAGCGGGATTTACTGCAGATTTACTCGGTACCCGATAGCGATTCACAAAATGTGCTGAGCCGAAGTATTCGGCGGTCTGGCGCGCCGAACGACGTGGTAACCTCGCGAGAGGCTGTTCGTGTCTACTGCGACGAGTTACTCGTCGGCAGTTGCGGGATGAGCCACGAGAGGAACGCGTCCATGCTCCGCGATTGCAACCAGACCGACCCCGGACCGGTGAACGTACAGACCAGCCCCTCACCGCTGAACAGGGTCGACTTCAGCCCACCGACGCGCTCGACGTCGAAGTTCGTCGTGCCGTCGAAGGCGACGATGTGGCCGGTGTCGACCGTGTACTTCTGCCCTTCGTCGAGTTCGACTTCGTGAATCGCGCCGTAACTCGACAGGAACGCGTCGCCAGTCCCCTCAAGTTTCAGGAGAAACAGCCCTTCGCTCCCGAAGAAGGTGCGCGCACCGCCGAAGGAGGTGTCGAGGTCGAGGGTCGTCTCGGAGGCGAGATACGACCCGGACTGGACGTACAACACCTCGTCCGAGAGGTGGCTCTCGACGACGTCGCCCGGAAGCGGTGGAGCGAACGAAACCTCACCGGGTGTCGTCGCGGTGAACGTGTTCTGGAAGAACGATTCGCCGCCGAGGACGCTGCGCTTGAGCGACCCGAGGAGGCCGCCCTGCGCACTCGTCTCGATGTCGATTCCCTCGTCGTAACTCACCATCGCGCCCGCTTCGGCGCGTATCGACTCCCCTTCGCCGAGGGAGACGGTCAGGAGGGCGAACGATGGCCGGTACTCGATGGAGTAGTCCATGCAGACGTGACGACGCGCCGAACCATGTGCGTATCGCAGAAATGACAGAAAAGGCGAATACAGATGGGATTTACTTGGTATCTGCGCGGACGAACGTCACCGGGCACGGAGATTCAAGCATGACTTCCTGTGCGAGACTCCCGAAGACGGCCTTTCCAGCGGGAGAGCGCTTCCGGCCACCGACGAGGAGGCGGTCGGCGTCGATGTCCTTCGCGAGGTCGACGAGTTCGTCGGCGTAGTCGCCGACGGCCCCTCGGACGATGTAGTCGACGTCCGCCTCTTCGAGCTTCCGAACGATGTCTCGGACGGTCGCGTGCCGGCGGGCGACGTCGTCGCCGGATACCTCTTCGGCCGTCACGTCGAAGTCGAGGTTGTCCAGCGCGTCGTTGTACTCGTTTTTCGTGAAGACGTGGCCGATGACCACGGTCGCGCCGGTCGGACCGGCGACGTCGATTGTCTCCTCTGCGAGTCGGTCGAGTCTGTCGGTGTCTCCGGCACCGACGGCGAGTAAGATAGTTTCGATAGCCATACCAGTCGGTTCGCTCTCGGCGTACTTAACCGTGGCGGAGTATTTACTCAGTTTCGAAGTAAGATTTTTGCGGCTATCGGTGTCGCAGTCGCTCGTCGCTAGTATGTTGTTTGTTAGCACTATGTATCTTACTTCGGTCCGGAGATTTGTCGGTTCGGTCGTATGCTCTTATCTGTCGGTTCGGTCGGTGTGTCTTTGGTTCCCGACACCGACATCGACGTATGCTCTCGGTCGACCTCTCGGACCACGTGGTGTTGGTGACAGGCAGTGCGAAAGGCGTCGGTCGCGACCTCCTCCTTGCGACTGCCGACGCGGGCGCGTCGGTGGCGGTGCACTACAACACGAGCGAGGCGGAAGCGACGGCGACGATGGAAGAAGCGCTCGAACGCGGTGCACCCGACGCGACGACTGTCTCCGGCGACGTGACCGACCCCGACGACGTGGACGGTATCTTCGACGCGGTCGAGTCTGACCTCGGTTCGGTCACTGCGCTCGTCAACAACGTCGGCGCGTTCGCACCGCAACACTGGGAAGACATCGACTTCGAGACGTGGCAGACGGTCGTCGAGACGAACTTCTACGGGACGTATCTCTGTTCGAAGCGCGCGCTCGGTCCCATGCGCGACGCCGGGTTCGGCCGCATCGTCAACGTCGGCTACGCTGGCAGCGAGAAAGCACTCGTCTACCCCGTCAACTTCCCGTACTTCGTCGCCAAGACGGGCGTCCTGATGTTCACGCGAATGCTCGCTGCCGACACCACAGACGACGGCATCACCGTAAACGCCGTCTCGCCCTACGTCGTCGAGAACTCGGACAAGTTCCCGGACGAGGCCCCCCGCGGTCGGTGGGCGTCGACAGACGATATCGCACAGGCATTGCTGTTCTTCCTGCATCCCGCGTCGGACTACATGAGCGGCGAGAACATCGAAGTCGACGGCGGGTGGTTGCCCGAACGACTCTGACGTGGGTCGGCGCGCGCAGGTTGCGAGCGCTGTCGCTCTGGACGTGAGTGGTGAGAGAAATCGAGTCGCGGCAGACGTATCAGTAGTCCGGCGCGTCGTCTTCGACGGCGCGCTTCATGGAGTCGCGGCGCGACTTGGCGTCGCGGCCCGTCGCTTCGAGAAGGAAGTCGTTTTTGGCGCTGACGGCCTCGCCGGCTGCTTCGAGGTCGTCCGGGCCGAGTTCGGTCGGGTCGGCCTCTTCGAAGTTGACTGCGAGGCGGTCTTTCTTCCCGCTGTACTTCACCGCGCCGACGACGACGCGCTGGAAGACGGGATTCTTCGGTTCGCCGACGACGTAGAGGTCGCTTCCTTTGTACTCCTCGGTCTCCGTGATGGGGCCGAAGTAGTCCTCGACAGTCGCTTCCATGTCCGGGACCCGCTCTTCGAGCGTCTCCCCACGACGCATCTTGTATTCCTTCATGGGCGCTCTTTCGATAGCCGGTGGTTTACCTGTTTCGTGACTCTACGAAGCCTGCGACGGCGTGACGGGGGTCAGGCCTGTCGCTCGGCGATATATCCTTTTCGGCACTCGGGGCAGATGTCGCCCGCGCGCATCGACGACGCGGAGGCACCGCGAGAGTGTCCGCAGTTCGGACAGTAGTACTCGACCGCCTCGTCTGGCGTCTCGGTCCCGAGGTTCGGGTCGTCGGCGCGCACGAACTCGTCGTCCGCCGCCTCGATGTACTCGTCGTTCGAGTCGGAGTCGACAGCCCCGTTTGCCTCGGGGCGCAGGCCGCCGCCGAAGGAGACCGACATTGGCTCACCGTCGTCGGGCTGGGCGTCCCAGCCGGTGTCTTCGCCCTGCTGTTCGGGCCACGCACCGTGTTCGCGAGTCTTCGTCTGGCCGGTCGCATCGGCGTCACGCCGGTCCGTGTCGGATGCGGCGTCGGAAGACGTCTCGGCGGCCGCGTCCGCGTCGATGAACTCCGCGTCGTCGTCGTCGGTCGGCGTCTCGGGGACGGGGTCCTCGGTGTCCATCTCGTCCACCTCGTCGGGCCACTGCGTCCGGTCGCGTCCCGATTCGTCGTCATCGTCGTCGAGGATGATTGCGTCGTCGGTGACCGGCGGTTCGTCCAACTGCTCGGCGCTCTCGTCGCCCGTCTGCTCCGGTGTCGGCGTCTGCTCCGGTGCCGACGCCGTAGCCTCGTCCGGCGTCGACGTGGGCGTCTGTGCCGGTTCGGAGGCCGCGTCGGCGCTTACATCGGCCTGCGCCTCCGTCTCCGGGTCGGGCGCAGTCTCGATTGGTGACTCGTCGGGGACAGGGGTCGGTTCGGGGTCGGCTGGTTCGAACCCTGCCGCGGCCGTCTCGACTTCGGCCTCCGTCATTCCCACCTCCTCGGGCGTCCGAATCGCGGTTACTTCTTTGTTCTCACTGATGACCTGTTCGTGACCGCAGCGCGAGCACACCTGTACCTCCCGAATCGAGACGACCACCTCGTCGCCTCGCTCCTCGCGCTCCCGTTCCGTCTCGGGTTCCCCATAGGAATGCCCGAGAAGACGGCAAGTAAGTCCCATTACGCGAGCATTCGGGGGTTCTGGAACAAAAAGGTACCTCCTGTTCGTCGGACGCCCGTCAGACGGGCGGTACAAGTAAACCTCATGCGGGCGATGTACCGACTATGAGAGCGAGGCGGGAGTTTCGGAACCGCCGCGACATCGAAGTCGCGGTGCTCGACGCGCTCGTCGACCGCCACGAAGATGGGATGACGGTGTTCGAACTCCGTGCCGCCGTCGACTCCGACATCGACACTATCGAAGACGCGCTGTCTTCGCTGAAGTCGGAGAGTCTCATCGTGGTGGAAGAAGACCACCAGGGTGTACGCATCTACCCTGACGACCGCGTTGTCCCCGACCCCGGTGAGAGCGTCGAAGCCGATGCATCGTTGTTCGACCGCGTGCGCGACCGATTGGGTCTCTGATTGTCTCGGGCGCGTCGCCCCGCGCGGCCGTCTAGATAGCTATCATCCGACCGCGACTACTCTATCACTCGGCCGCGACTACCCTGCCGCAGAGTGGGACTGTTTTACCCGCTGACGCCAAACGGGGAGTAATGACACTCGTCGCTTCGATTCACGAGTCCCACGGTGCGACGTTCGAAACACGCGGTGGTGTCGACGTGGTCGGCCACTACGGCCGCCCCGAACGGACGCACCGCGCAGTCCGAAACGGCGTCGGCGTCATCGAACACGGATACGGCGTCGTCGTCGTCGAAGGCGAAGACCGAATCGAGTACGTCGACAACGCCGTCACGAACGCCGTCCCGACCGAAGACGGCGAGGGTGCCTACGCGCTGCTTTTGGACCCCGACGGACGCATCGAGACGGACATGTACATCTACAACGCTGGCGAGCGCCTGCTTCTGTTTACGCCGCCGGACCGCGCCGAGGACCTCGTCGAGGAGTGGCGCTCGAAGACCTTCCTCCAGCGCGTCCGCATCCGCGACGCCTCCGACGAGTTCGGTATCTTCGGCGTCCACGGCGCGATGGCGACAGAGAAGGTCGCGAGCGTCCTCGCAAACGCCGGTGCGCCCGAACCCGAACTCACGTTCGTTCGCGGGTCTATCGGCGGCGAATTGGGCGTGACCGTCGTCGCCGCCGACAACCCGACCGGCGAGGAGGGATACAGCATCATCTGCCGCGCGAAGGACGCCGAAGACGTGTTCGACGCCCTCTTGCACTACGGCAACCCGGCGGTTCCCCTCGGCTACCAGACGTGGGACACGCTCACCACCGAGGCCGGAACGCCGCGCTTCGACACGGAACTTCGCGGGCGCGTCCCGAACGTCGTCGGCGTCCGCAACGCCATCGACTTCGACAAGGGCTGTTTCGTCGGGCAAGAGGTCGTGTCGAAGGTCGAAAACCGCGGCCGACCGTCGCGTCGTCTCGTCGGCTTCAGCGCCGACGACCTCCCCGAGTCCGGTGCCGAGGTGTTCGCCGGTGACGACAGCGTCGGCGAAGTGACTCGTGCCGTCGAGAGTCCGATGCGCGAGGCGCCAATCGGCTTCGCGCTCGTCGAGTACGGTCTCGACACCGACGAGTTGGCGGTCGAGGCCGATGGCGAGCGCGTGGCGGCGACCCGCGAGACGCTCCCGTTCGTCGAAGGCGGCGCTCGGTCGCTTCGGATTCCGACGTATTCGGAGTAGTCACCAGTAGTCTCCGCCGCGGCATCCCTCAGTTACCGCGCAGAGACACCGAGTTCGGATTGTAAGCGTACCACGGTCTCCTGTTTCCCTATCTGCTCGTAGACTGTGACGAGGTGTTCGAGTGGAAGAAGCGGAACCCCTGAGTTCTCGGTCTGCACAACTTCGATGCGTTCGAGGTCGATGAGTGGGGTCTGGTGGCTCTTCTCTCGGTGACAGAATATCACTTCGACCTCCTCACCGTGGACCACATACGTGTCGATTTGGGATTGGCCGACTTCACGAGTGTCGGTGAACCCGTCCGAGAACCGGCCTCGGAACTGCTTCGCCGCCGCTTCCGTGGCGAGGATATCGATATCGGATGGGTCATCGTCGAGGCCTCGCAGCACGGAGTCGGTACTTCCGATGACGCACCACGTTGCACTGTCGGACAGCTTCTCCACGAGTTCCTCAAGAACGGTCTCTTGAGACGCAGACAAGGGCATGTTCGTGTCTCGACACGCAGGAACAAGGTTCTGCTGGAGCGCAGAGCCCCGTCTCAGAACAACTTCTTCAGATGCTCTCTGGAGAAAAAGGAACTCGGCTTGTCCATGTGGACGCCGATTTCGCCCGAGAGCGTGCGCAAGCCGACGTGCTGGAGCCACTCGGGGAACGAATAACACTTTCTGACGAGGTGACCGAGGCGGATTTCGGTCGAAAGCGTGTCGCGCCACGCTTCCTCGTAGTCGGCGAGCGTGGCCGGGTCGTCAGGGTCGATTGCGTCGGCGGCGTGGTCGGCTGAAGTCATCCCGTAGAGGATGCCGCCGCCGGTGAAGGGCTTCGTTTGGGCGGCCGCGTCACCGATGAGGAACGCGCGGTCGGTCGTCGTCTGCTCCGGCGGGCCGATGGGAATCGCGCCCGAGCAGAAGTGCTCTGTCTCCACGTCGTAGGTGTTCGTAAGCGCGTCGAACATCTCGGTGACTTCCGCACCCGGCGGGGCAGCGAGTCCGTACTCGACGCCCGCGTCGCCGCGCGGGATGCGCCACGCGAAGAACCGCGGGACGGTGAGATGCACGTCCACGAAGTCCCCGTCGTCGGGGTCGGGGTCGAACGCGAGGACGCCGTGGAGCGTCTCGGTCGGTTCGGGCAGGTCGAGCGAGCGACGGACGCGAGAGGTCGGCCCGTCGCATCCGGCGACCATCTTCGCTTCGAACTGGACGGTTCCGGCCTCGCCCGCGACGCTCGCGGTCAGTCGGACGCGGTCGTCGAGTTCTTCGATTCCGGTGACGGTGTGGCCCTCGCGGACGTCCGCCCCGGCCTCGCGGGCGCAGTCGGCGAGCGTCCGGTCGAGTTCGACTCGGTCGATGACGTTCGAGACCTCACTCTGCTTGTAGAACGGGTATGCCTTCGAGTTCGGACCGCCGACGTGGAAGTCGGCCCCGTAGATACGGTTCTGAAAGAGGTGGTCGCGTGCGTCGTCGGGCACGTAGTCCCAGATGTCGGTACTGACGTGGCCCGAGCACGCGAGCGGCGTCCCTACCTCGCCTTTCTCCAGCGCGAGCACGTCGTACCCCGACTCGGCGGCACGGCGGGCGAACCGCGCGCCGGCGGGACCAACACCGACGACGGCGAAATCGTACATGGTCGGTCGTCGAACCGACGCGGCAAGAAACTTCTCGGTTCGGTCGCGAGGGTGCAGTGAAGTGCGGAGAGGTACGGAGGGGTGAGGAGAGGTGAGGTGCGGTGCGATGCGGTGTCGTACGATAGTCGCAACCTTACTCGGCGACCGCGAGCCCCGATGCGGTCTGTCTCGACTCACGCCACGGCACGTCGAGTTGCGTCCACGAGTCTCCGAAGTCGGTCGTTCGGAAGATGCCGTGGTCGTTTGCGGCGTAGCACTCACCGCCCGAATCCCCCGTCGCTAAGACTGCTCGCGTCGCCCCCTCGCCCGTCGGCAACCCGGTGTCGTCGAGTCGGGTCCACGGCTCAGACCCGCGCCGTCGATACAGGTACGCTTCGGCCGAGTTTGTCGAGTGCGCTCGTCGAGGGCCGTGGGCGGACGTGACCAGCACAGATTCGGGGTCAGACGGGTCGACGGCGACGCTCCAGCAGTAGTTGTGCTGAAGCCCATCTGTGGGCGTCGTCCACGTCTCGCCACCGTCGTCGCTCTCGGCGTAGCCGTCGCCCGCGGCGACCCAGATACGACCCGGTCTCGCCGGGTGCATCGCCATCGAGTGAACGTCGCGCTTGGACGACGGGACGCGGTCGACCCACGACTCACCGCCATCCGGTGAGGTGACGAGTGCGCCAGCCTCGATAGCGACGAAGAGACGCTGTGGGTCACAGGGGTCGATTTCTATCCACCGTGCGTGGTGCGTGTGCGGCCGCGGGGGAAACGCCCACGTGGAGGCCGAGGGCAGACCGGTAAGCGGTGGCAGTTCGGTCCACGTCTCACCGCCGTCTCTCGACCGAAACACTGCCGACGGCTCGGTCCCGGCGTAGACGACAGCGGGGTCGTCGGGCGAGACGGCGAGGCTCGTCACCGACTCAGAGACGGTGTTTCTACCGACAGAGTGCCACGTCTCACCGCCGTCGGTCGTCCGAAAGAGTCCGCGGTCGAACGTCCCGCAGAAGGCTCGGGCCGGCGCGCGGGAGTCGGCGGCGACACATTCGGGCGTACGGTCTTCGAGTCGTCGACGCACCGTGGGCGAATCCGGTGGACCGGAGGCCGACAGAACCGCACCGTCTGCTGCCGCGTAGAGTTGCATACATGGGCTACGAGTCGAATCGGCAAAAGTCCGAGCCGAAAGAGAGTCGTGTGCTTAGTCGTCGTTCGGAACTTTCGCCGGTTTGCGGCGGTCCGAACGCGGCCCCTCTTTGTCCACGTCCGGGAGGTAATCGCGGAGGTACCGACCCGTGTGGGAGTCGGGGTTTTTGGCGACTTCCTCGGGCGTCCCGCTGGCGACGATGGTGCCGCCGTGTTCGCCGCCCTCGGGGCCGAGGTCGATGATGTGGTCGGCGTTCTTCACGAGGTCGAGTTCGTGTTCGACCACGAGGACGGTGTTTCCGTTGTCCACGAGGCGCTGGAGCACGTCGATGAGTTTTCGCTCGTCTTCCTTGTGAAGCCCCGTCGTCGGTTCGTCCAGCAGGTAGAGCGTGTCGCCGGTCTGTTTCTTACCGAGTTCCTCCGCGAGTTTGACGCGCTGGGCCTCGCCGCCCGAGAGCGTCGTCGAGGGCTGACCGAGTTGCATGTAGCCGAGACCGACATCGTGGAGGAGTTGGAGTCGGCGGCGAATCTGCGAGTTCGCCTCGAAGAACTCCAGGGCCTCGTCGACTTCCATCTGGAGGACTTCGGCGATGGTCTTGTCCTTGTACGTCACGTCGAGCGTCTCGGCGTTGTAGCGCTTGCCGTGACACTCCTCGCAAGGCACGTACACGTCCGAGAGGAAGTTCATCTCGATTTTGACGTTGCCCTGTCCCTTACAGGCCTCACAGCGCCCGCCTTTGACGTTGAAGGAGAACCGGCCCTTCTCGTAGCCGCGCTGCTTGGCGAGTTTCGTCTCGGCGAACAGTTCGCGCACGTAGTCGAAGACGCCGGTGTAGGTCGCGGGGTTCGACCGCGGGGTGCGCCCGATGGGCGACTGGTCGATGAGACGCACCGTCTCGATTTCGTCGTAGCCCTCGATGGCGTCGTGTTCCCCGGGGTCGACGGAGGTGTTGTCGTTCATCGTCCGGGCGAGTCCCTTGTAGAGAATCTCGTGCATCACGGTGGACTTGCCGGACCCGGAGACGCCGGTGATGGCCGTGAACGTGCCAAGTGGGATGGGCACGTCGAGGTCCTTCAGGTTGTGCTGGCGCGCGCCGCGAACCACGAGTTCGCCGTCACCCTCGCGCCGCGTCTCGGGGACGTCGATGTCCTTACGGCCGGCGAGGTAGTCGGCGGTGATGGAGTTGTCGGCAGCGACGATGTCGTCGAAGTCGCCCTGTGCGACGATTTGGCCGCCGCGCTTGCCCGGACCGGGACCCATGTCGATAATCTCGTCGGCCCGGCGCATCGTCTCCTCGTCGTGTTCGACGACGATGAGCGTGTTTCCGAGGTCGCGGAGACCTTCGAGCGTGTTCAGGAGTTTGTCGTTGTCGCGCTGGTGCAGGCCAATCGATGGCTCGTCGAGGACGTAGAGGACGCCAACTAGGCCGGACCCGACCTGTGTCGCGAGACGAATGCGCTGTGACTCGCCGCCCGAGAGGGTCGCGGCCTCGCGGTCCAGCGTGAGGTAGTCGAGACCGACTTCCGTCATGAAGCCAAGGCGGGCGCGAATCTCCTTGAGAATCTCCTGTGCGATGGTGCGCTCGCGCTCTGAGAGGTCGGTTTCGAGACCTTCGAAGTGCTCCAGGGCGTCGGCGATGCTCAGGCGGTTGACCTCGGGGAGCGTCGTGCCGCCGACGCGGACGTGCCGCGACTGCTCTTTGAGGCGCGACCCGTTGCACTCGGGGCAAGTCGTGACGGCCATGTACTCCTCGATGTGGTCGCGCGTGCGGTCGGAATCGGTCTCGACGTGTCGCCGTTCGAGGTTGCCGACGACGCCCTCGAAGGGGTGTTCCTTGTGTCGCGTTCCGTTTTTCGTCGTCCACTCGAACACCACGTCCTCGGAGGTCCCGAAGAGGAAGGCGTCCTGAATCTCGTCGTCGAGGTCCTCGAACGGGGTGTCAACGCTGACGCCGAAGTGGTCGGCGACGTTGTCGAGTTGGCGCTGGTAGTACGTCCGGTTGTAGCTCCACGGCTCGAAGACGTGCTTGAGAGGTTTCGACGGGTCGGTGACGACGAGGTCTGGGTCGACCTCCTTGGCCTTGCCGAGACCCTCACACTCGGGACACGCGCCGTGTGGGCTGTTGAACGAGAACGACCGCGTCTCGATTTCGGAAAAGCGGAACGACGAGTTCGGATTGCCGAGTTCCTCGGAGAACTCCACGACGAGTCGGTCGTCTTCTTCGCCCGCGAGCGACCCGGTCGAACGCGTGTTCGACGCGAAGGGCGGGTTCTCCGGCGGGTCGGGGACGATGAGTTTCAGGACGCCGTCGGCCTCGTCGAGCGCCGTCTCGACGGAGTCGGCGATGCGCGAGCGCGACTCGGGTGCGACCTTCACGCGGTCGACGATGACGTCGATGGTGTGGTCGTAGTTCTTGTCGAGTTCGGGCGTCTCGAACGAGAGGTCGAACTCCTCGCCGTCGACTTCGACGCGGGCGTACCCCTCGCTGACGAGGTCCGAAAAGAGGTCTTTGAACTCGCCTTTCTGGTCGCGGACGACCGGTGCGGCGACCTTCGCGCGGGTCCCCTCGGGGAGTTCGAGAATCTGTTCGACCATGTCCTGTGCGGACTGCTCGCCGACTTCCTCGCCCGTAATGGGGTCGTACTGCGTACCGACCCGGGCGTAGAGGAGACGAAGGTAGTCGTGCAGTTCGGTGACGGTCCCGACGGTCGAGCGGGGGTTGTTCGCCCCGTTCTTCTGGTCGATAGAGATAGCGGGCGACAGTCCCTCGACGGCCTCGACTTTCGGCTTGTCCATCTGGCCGAGGAAGTTGCGGGCGTACGCCGACAGCGACTCGATGTAGCGGCGTTGTCCCTCGGCGTAGACGGTGTCGAACGCGAGGGAGGATTTGCCCGACCCCGACAGGCCGGTGACGACGGTGAACGTCTCGCGGGGGATGCGGACGTCGAGGTCCTTGAGGTTGTGCTCTTCGGCACCACGAACCTCGATGTAGTCCTTGCTCATTCGAAGATTCCTACGGACGTGGGGACCGAATAGGCATCGGTTCGAGTCATCTGAGCCGCAACTTACGGCGGCGTCTCGGGCGGGATTTCAGGACGCGAATCCCACGCTGTTCGGGCACTACAATCACCGGGTGTCGAGGCTGACGGCTCGACGAACAGTGGACACGAATGGAGACGAGAATGCGGGAGTCGCCCGCAGAAAACCGAGTTACGGACTGTTGAGTTTGCTTCGCGCGATTTTCACGCCAGTCGGCGTGATGATGAGTTGGTCGTCGCCCTTCTGGACGATGTCACCGTCGACTTCGTCGGCGACCTGTCGGAGGTCGTCGATGATGTGTTCCATCGTGTTGTCCGAGGTCGTGTGCCGGGTGATGTCGGCGATGACGAGGTCGCCGTCGTAGACGGCGTCTTTGATGGCGATGACGTCCTGCTGGCTACCGATCTCCGCGATGTGGACCGAAATGTCGGCCTCGCCGCGGGCGGTGTCGAAGTCGTCGAGGTCGAGTTCGACGTAGTCCTCGGTCGAACGGGAGTCCCCGCCACCGAGAATTTTGCTCATGATGCCCATAGGATGTACACCGGGACGACGAGGTTAGTTCTTACGTCAGACGTATGTCCATATTCCGAGAGTTCGTCCCGCGAAAACTGTCCGAATAATCCCACTATCCAGTGCAGTCAGCTGGTTTTGACGACCGGTGAGTGGGTACCGGACCGCGAAGACGGCCTCAGACGCTGAATTCGAACAGGTCGTCGCCGACGTGGTGGATGGACTCGACGACCTTTCCGGAGTCGCCGACGAGGTCGTCCCCGTCTTCGAGCGCGCGGCCGATAGCGAGGACCTTCCCGTGGGTCTCTTCGGCGATGGCGACGAGGTCGCCCGCGGAGATGGATTCGTCGGCTTCAGTGATACCGGGGCGCATCACGTCTGCGCCGCTGGAGACGAACGAGACGGCACCGGCGTCGACGGTGACGACGTGCTTCGTCGGCTGGAACTCGTTTGCGCCCGTGACGGTCAAGAACGGTTCGTCGTCGATGTAGACGACCATCGGTTCGCCGTCGACGAGGACGATGTCGTAGTCGGAGTCGGCCAGTTCGACACCCTCGAATGCGTCGCCGTCGACGTCGACGCCGAGGTTGGCTTCGATAGACTCCCGCAGTTCGGAGATTTCGTCGCTTCGGAGATGGTGGCGAGACTTGACTTTCATATCCGGTGGTGGACGCTGGGTGCCGATAAATCGACCGCTCCGCGTCCAGTACGGCGCGCGGTCCGACCGGCGAGCGCACACGCGTCGTCATTCGACTGTCGAGCGCACTTCGACCGCCGGCGACACGCGCTTCGTCACACGCTCGTCAGACGGGGCGGAACAACTGATAAGTAGCGGTGTCTCCACCAAACGAGTATGTGGCGCTCCCGGAGCAGCCGGGACCGGAAGACTGTCGTATGCATCGCGTGCGGCGATTCGGTCCTTCGGTCGGCGGCGCGCGAGTACGACAAAGAGGGGAACCGTTGGGAACGACACGGTAAACGGTTCGAACACCTCTGTAAATCCTGTTACCGGAACCTCTGTCACCAGCCACGCGCTGGTCTCGAAGCACTGCTCGTCGATATCGAAGAACACGGCGTCTCCAACGAGGAGTTCCTGTATCGGTACTACGACGCCGTCAAAGCCCAGTACGAATCCGCCGAAGAGCGCGAACGGTAGTCGGCTGCGCCGCCGAACCCCCGGCGGTGTCGAGACGCCGCCGCCCCATCGCGCCCGACACGCATTTCTCCCTGCCCCGTTTAGACGGTGCCATGTCAGACGACTCGCAGGCGTACGCCGGTACCGCCGAAGGGCAAGGACCGGTCGAAATCGACGCCGAACTCGCGCGACACCTCCAGAACAAGCGCGAGGAGTTGTTCGAGGAGTTCGAGATTCGAGATGCGTTCCCCCCTGAAGTTCTCTCCGAGGCGCGCGCGCGGACCGAAGGCGTCGACGAAGAGATCGAAGAGGAACTAGAACACCGGCAGGACCTTCGGGACCTGACGACGTGGACGACAGACCCTATCGACGCCCAGGACTTCGACGACGCCCTGAGCATCCGCGAGAACGAGGAGACGTACACGCTGTGGGTCCACATCGCCGACGTGACCCACTACGTCCACCCCGAATCGGAGATGTGGGCCGAGGCCGTCAAGCGCGGCAACACCGTCTACATGCCCGCGTACACTATCCACATGCTTCCGCCAGTCCTCGCCGAGACTGTGTGTTCGCTCGTCCCCAACGAGGACCGACTGGCGCACACAGTCGAGATGGAAATCAAGAAGGACACCCTCTCGTTCGAATCTATCGACATCTACAAGTCCGTCATCCACTCCGACGAACGACTCACCTACACGCAGTGTGAGAACCGCCTCGACGACCCAGAACTCCCGCTTCACGAGGAGAACTCGCTCGTGTTCGACCTCGCGGACCAACTGCACGAACAGCGGAAGGAAGACGGGTCGCTCGTCCTCAATCCGAGCCGCGACCGCGCGCACACCATCATCGAAGAGTGCATGCTGAAGGCCAACAAGGCCGTCACGCACGAACTGATGTGGAACCGCGGCGTCGAGGCGATGTACCGCGTCCACCCGCAGCCGACCCCCGACCAGTGGGACAAGGCGCTCCGCGAGATTACCGAACTCAACGGCGTGAGCATCCAGTCCACCTCGTGGGACGAACCACGGAAGGCCGTCAACGACGCCCTCGAAAGCGCGAACTCCCGCACGCTCAACAAGATTCAGCGCGCCGTGCTGAAGGTCATGCCTCGTGCGAAGTACATGAACGACCCCTTCGGCGGCCACTACGCGCTCAACTTCGACATCTACGGGCACTTCACTTCGCCCATCCGCCGGCTGTCGGACCTCATCAATCACTGGATCGTCCACGAAAACGACGTTCCCGAGGACCTCGTGGAACTCTGTGACCGCGCTTCGGACCGCCAGAAAGACGCCGAGACCGCAGAGCGTCTCTACAAGCAGTTCCTCGAAGAGGTCGGTCTCGACCCCTACGCCGTCAACAACCGCGGTATCGTCACCGTCGACGAAGATGGCGACGTTATCGACGAAAACGGTCTGCCGCCGAAGGAGTAAGCACCGACCGACGCGCGCCGAGCGCGACCGCGCGTCGGCGTCCTGTTCTGCGTGAAAGCGTGCTGTTCTGCGTGAAAACCTACTACTTGTGAGTGAAAACCTACTGTTTGTGCGTGAAAAGCAGCACGTCGCCGTCGTGCTGGGTCACACAGAGGTCGAGCATCATACTCAGTTCGAGGCTGTTGTAGTCGTCCTCACAGACGACGAGGTCGTCGAACGGTTTCTCACAGGCCGGACACGCGATAGCGACCGTGTTCCGGTAGGTAGTGACGCCACCGCTCGATTCGTGCGGTGTGAGTGACGACCGAAGTTCGTCGAGTTCTTCGTCGTTCATTGGTCTGGTGGTGTGTGCGGCGTGGGACCGTATAATTCTTCACGGTCGAACACCCCCGTGGAATACGACAGATGCGCGAGACCGTTTGGCGAGTCGCGGTCGGGCTCTACGTCTGCTGGCTCGTCGCCGTCGTGCTCCTCGTTGCGGGACGACACACTCCACTGCCATCGCTTCCGGGCGTCCACGAGAGCGTTGTACTCGGTGCGGGGGTACTGACGCTCGTCGGCGCTGTCTCGCTTCTCCGAGACGGATACCGCTGGCTTGCAGGGTGAGCAGTCGCTAGGCTATTCCTACGCTATTCCTACGCTACACTACGCTACTCCTACGCTACACTACGCTACTCCTACGCTACACTACGCTACTCTTCTCTTCCCTACGCTCCCCTATTCTCCCCCATCGAATCCGCACGCCCACCGAAAGTGCGGGTGAATCCATTCGAGTCGCGCCGCGTGTGTCTCTACCCACGCGGCAGGGTCGCCCAACGAACGCGAGAGCACCTCGGCGTCGTCTTCGTGTGTGCCCTCGCGGTCGAACGGGACCGATTCGAGCGTTCGTGACGCGGGATTGAAAAACACCGCTCGCTCGGTGTCGTCGACGAGGGCGACCAACCGGGACCCCGAGGCGTCTTTCGTGAGGAGCGCCTGCGCCATGCGGTGTTGGTGGACACCGCAGCGTGTCTCCCGGAGGGTCGAGACCACGTCTCGGAAGACCTCGGTCGGGTCCGACGAGGGGGTGCCGTGACCTGTTTCCATACCACCCCGGTTGCGCGGCGGACTAAAGAGGGTCCGCCAAGGGTGGAGTGAAAGTGAAGGATTCGGTGGAAGTGAAACGGATGGTCCTCCTGTGAAGGCGCTCTGACAGCCGACCACAGTACCGAATACCGCACTCACGTACGGCGGTCCGACGCCATCGCCAACTGGTCGAGTTTTACCCGCGCGTGTTCGACCAGCAGTTCGGCGAACTCCCGGTCGTACTCGTCGAACGCACCGACCTCACTGGAGGCGGCCTGAAGCGTTCCGAACCTTCCGATTGGGACGGTCAGCGCCGACCGGTAGTCGTCGTCCGCAGTCTTGGTGTCTACCTCCCGAAGGTCGTCGACGGTAATCGTCTCCTGTCGGTTGTACGCTCGCGCGGCGAACGTATCGTCCGACTCGAGCGACGTTTTCTCCAAGCAGCCTGCACCCTCGGAGTTGTACCGCCAGAACTCCTGTACGAGGTAGCCGTCTCGTTCGATGTCGACCGCAACGAGGTCGAACTGCAGGACATTCTCGGCGGTCTCGACGAGCGTCTTGTAGACGGTCTGTTCGTCTTCGGACTGCTCGATTTTCTGTGCCGCGGTGTGCAGCGCCGTCAACGTCCGTTCGCGTTCTCTTCGCTCGGTGATATCGACTGCGGCCCCGGCCGTCGCAAACACCTCTCCGTCGTCGTCGAAGAGTGGCGTGATTCGCGCGAGGTAGGCACGCATCCCGTACGCCGTTTCGACCTCCTCTTCGACCTTGATTGGCTCACCGCGAGACAGCACGCGCTGGTCAGTCTCTCTGAGCCGGTCGACTGTCTCTTGGTCGAACAACTCCGCGACGTCGACGCCAGCGAGGTCGATTTCGCTGTCGATGTCGAACAGGTCCCGATAGTTCTGGTTCGCGAGGATGAACCGATTCTCGGTGTCTCGCATCCAAAGCGCGGCTTGTACACTGTCGAGAACGCCCTGTAGCCGTCTCGTTTGCGTCTGGAGTTTCCGTTCGCGCTCCTTGCGCTCGGTGATGTCCTGAAAGTAGACGTAGACGCCGTCGCGGTCCTCGGTGGGGAAAATGCGCTCTTCGATCCACCGCCCCTCGTTGATATCCGAGAGCGCTTCGACCGTCTGCGGTTCGCCAGTCTCGATGACCTGCTCGTATCCCTCGATAGACGGGTTGTCGTCCGCTTCAGCGATATCCGCTCGGTAGTTCATCCCGAGAAGCGTCTCGCGTGACAACCCCGTCAGTTCCACCGTCTGCTCGTTGACGTCCGTGACCGTGAGGTCGGCGTCCATCTCTACGAATCCGTCTGTGATTCGAGTGAGCGTCTGGCGACGACGGCGGTTGGCCCGCTCGGAGCGGCGGCGCGCTCGATGCTGTTCGACGCTGTTCGTGATTCGATTTGCGAGTACGGTGTACTGGCCGGTTCCGAGTTCCTTCTGTATGTAGTCGGTCGCACCGGCCGAAATCGCGTCGGCAGCGACCTCCTCGGACCCCTTCCCGGTGAACAAGATAAACGGCAGTTCTGTGTACTCCTCGCGAACTGAGTCGAGGAAGTCGATGCCGGTCTGGCCGGGCATATCGTAGTCGCTGACGATGCAGTCGATATCGGACTCGTCCAGTCGGCGCATCCCCTCGCGCGTGTCGGTGGCCGATGTCACGCTCAGTCGGGCGTTCTCGCGTTCGAGAAACGTCGCAGTGAGTTCCGTGAAGTCGGGGTCGTCGTCGACGTGTAAGACCCGAATCGTGCCGGCCATACTACCTGCTGTAGTGAGTTCGTCCCTATAGTGATTCCCCTCTACCCCGGTTCGTTTAGGACAATTGTGATTATCTAGTGTCTAATATAAATCAAATGTATGGTTTCGTTCAGATTTATGCGTCTGTTGTCTATCGATTTGGTGACCGTTCTGTACCGAGGGGACTCGGTCTCCGGGCGACTGTACAACAGAGAACCCGTCAAGTAACTAGGATTTTTGTCCGGTGGTCGGTTCTCAGAAGATATGCGCAGGTCCCTCCGCTATTTGATTGCACTCCCCGTCGCGTTCAGTATCGTTGTGGCGACGTACCACTATTTCAGCCATGCGTACTTCATGGTCTACCCGGCCATCTTCCTCGTCTACGTGTTCACTATCGGTGTCGGATTAATCGAACCGAAACTGATGGTTTCGGGGACCGAGTCCAAGAACCGAACGCTCGGGGCCATAATCGGAGGTGTGTCGGCGTTCACCGTCTCGTCACTGCTTCAGTTTTCAGTTCCCATCACCGTGTTGGCGTGGGGAATGCTGCTGTTCGGAATGGTGACTGGCATAATGAGCATCCGTTCGGGGTGAGACGTGGTTGGCGGTTCGGTCGTAAGAGAACGAGTACGCAGTGGAGAACGGACTCCGTCCAGACTCACGACTCAACGTGCTAGGCTACGGACCCACTGCTGGACTCGCGGGGTCCCCGCGAGCAGTGCGAGCGGGGGCAAGCGAGTCCATTGACTGCAGTGAACGTAGTGAACGAAAGGAAATGGACTCGCGGGGATTTGAACCCCGGGCCTCTTCCTTGCGAAGGAAGCGATCTGCCACTGATCTACGAGCCCTCACTCCCACGGAGTCGTGGGATACACTTATACCCTCTGTTTCCCGGTCAGGCGTGCGATTGCATGCCGTTCCGTCGGGCGATTCGGTCGTGCGGCTTCCGACGAGTACGGTCACTCACTTCGGGCGACGCACCGACGCCACGCTCTCGTCTGTGGTGTCGACGTGTCGAAACGGAAGTGCGGTGACACGCGCCTTAGCGCTGTGAACCAGCTCGGAGGCAGAGTCCTCCGGACGCGCGCCTCGACAGCCGCGAATGTGACGGGCGAGCCGTCACGTCACGGATGGTGTGTCCGAATGGACAGACCGTGTTCAGTCTTCGAGGACGATCTCGATGCTGACGTCGTTCGGAACCTGGACGCGCATCAGTTGGCGCAGCGCACGTTCGTCAGCGTCGAGATCGATGAGACGCTTGTGAACGCGCATTTCCCAGTGTTCCCACGTCGCAGTCCCCTCGCCGTCAGGCGATTTGCGGGCGGGGACTTCGAGCGTCTTCGTCGGCAGCGGGATCGGCCCGCTGAGGTTGACGCCCGTCTTGTTCGCGATCTCGCGGACGTCGTCGCAGATGTCGTCGAGGTCTTCCGGACTCGTGCCGGCGAGCCGAACGCGTGCCTGTTGCATCGTTACCGCTCGTTGACCTCGAGCACCTTGCCGGCCGCGATGGTCTGACCCATGTCACGGACAGCGAAGCTGCCGAGTTCCGGAATCTCGGAGGACGGCTCGATGCTGAGCGGCTTCTGCGGACGGACGGTCACGATAGCGGCGTCGCCGGACTTGATGAAGTCCGGGTTCTCCTCAGCGACCTCACCCGACGCGGGGTCGAGCTTCTGGTCGATGGACTCGATGGTACACGCGACCTGCGCCGTGTGGGCGTGGAAGACCGGCGTGTAACCAGCCGTGATGACCGAGGGGTGCTGCATGACGACGACCTGAGCCTGGAAGGTCTCGGCGACCTTCGGCGGGTCGTCAGCCGGGCCACAGACGTCGCCGCGGCGGATGTCGTCCTTGCCGACGCCACGGACGTTGAATCCGACGTTGTCGCCGGGGCCCGCGCTGTCGACTTCCTCGTGGTGCATCTCGACGGTCTTGACCTCGCCGCCGACGTCAGAGGGCTGGAAGCTCACGTTGTCGCCGGGGTTGAGGGTTCCCGTCTCGATACGTCCGACAGGGACGGTACCGATGCCGGAGATGGTGTAGACGTCCTGGATGGGCAGGCGCAGCGGCGCGTCCGTCGGCGGCTGCGGTGCCGGCAGGGCGTTGAGTGCTTCGAGGAGGATGTCGCCGTCGTACCACGACGTGTTGTCGGAGCGGTCGGCGATGTTGTCGCCCTCGAAGGCCGAGATCGGCACGTAGGTCGCGTCGTCGGAGTTGAAGCGGACCTGCTTGAGGAGCTTGTTGACCTGCTCCTTGACCTCGTTGTAGGTGTCTTCGCTGTAGTCGACGACGTCCATCTTGTTGACCGCGATGATGAGTTCGCCGATACCGAGGGTGCGGGCGAGGAAGACGTGCTCGCGGGTCTGAGGTGCGACACCGTCGTCAGCAGCGACGACGAGAACCGCGTTGTCAGCCTGCGAGGCACCGGTGATCATGTTCTTGACGAAGTCGCGGTGGCCAGGACAGTCGACGATGGTGAAGTAGTATTCGTCCGTGTCGAATTCCTGGTGGGCGATGTCGATGGTGACACCGCGCTCGCGCTCTTCTGCGAGGTTGTCCATGACGTAGGCGAATTCGAATCCGCCCTTGCCCTTCTCCTCGGCCTCTTCGCGGTGCTGCTCGATGACGTGTTCCGGGACGGAACCGGTCTCGAACAGGAGTCGGCCGACGAGCGTACTCTTACCGTGGTCGACGTGGCCAATGATGGCCAGGTTCTGGTGGGGTTTGTCGCTCATTGATATATTCACGCGCTAAGGCGCTCTGTGGGGAGTGTTTTCGCTGA
Source organism: Haloferax larsenii (assembly GCF_024730625.1). Classification (NCBI taxonomy): domain Archaea; kingdom Methanobacteriati; phylum Methanobacteriota; class Halobacteria; order Halobacteriales; family Haloferacaceae; genus Haloferax; species Haloferax larsenii. The sequence goes on along the minus strand of NZ_CP078063.1, from coordinate 1,257,404 downwards.
AACCCCTAAAACGATTTCGATACGCTCTACGGGCCGTCTAACCGGCGTACTGCGATTTGCGGAACCATACCACAGTGGTTCGCGGGGCGAATAGCTCACCGGTCGAACGGCGATAAGATGGTCCGTGAAGGCCAGAGACGCGGTTACTCCAGACGTGAAACGTCCGACAAAACGGCGGTTGCCGTCTCTGGACCGCCCGCGCCGCGGCCGCTGATGTTCAACTGGCCGGCGTGGGTCGTCTCCAACTGAACGATGTTCTGCGTGCCAGTGACCGAAAGCGCGGAGCCTTGCGGCACCAAGCGCGGTGCCACGCGCACGCCGGACGAGGTTGCCTCGCCGATAAGTCGAACCGTCCGACCATCTTCGGCGGCAAGGTCGAGCGCCGACCCCGGAACGTTTCGGATACCCTCGACGTCGGCGTCGTCGAGTCGGTACTCCGCGTCACCGTCGCTCAAGACGTTAGCGAGGATGACGAACTTCAGTGCGGCGTCGATGCCATCGACGTCGAACGAGGGGTCGGTCTCGGCGACACCGAGGTCCTGTGCTTCCGCGAGGACGTGTTCGTAGTCGAGTCCCTCGGCGGCCATCCGCGAGAGGATGAAGTTGGCCGTCCCGTTGAGGACACCGCGCGCGGCAGTGACGTGGCTCGGACCGAGGTCGGAGATGGTCGAGAGGACCGGAATCGCCCCGCCGACGGCGGCTTCGAACTGGACGGTTCCCTCGCTCTCTGCTTCGAGCGCGCGAAGGTCGCCGTAGCGTTCTGCGACCGGCCCTTTGTTCGCCAAGACGACGTGTCGGTCGTCCGCGAGCGCGCGCTCGACGTGCGAGAACCCAGGCTCCGCGTCACCGAGCGTCGTCGGCGTAGCCTCGATTAGCACGTCGTATTCGGTGTCGAACACGGCGTGGGGGTCGTCGTCGCCGACGACACCATCGCGTTCTTTCCGCGTGTGTACGGATTCGGCGTCGAGACCTGCCGGGTCGGAGACCGACGACGACGAGTCCGCGAAGGCGACGACCTCGTGGCCGTAGTCGCCCGCGAGGTCGAGAACGGACCCACCGACTGCGCCCGCACCGAGGATAGCGAGTTTGAGGCTCACGCCGACCCCTCCGTGAGCGGTTCGACGACGTGTAAGTCCTTCTCGGCCGCGATGTCGCGAACGACCGTAAGCGCCTCGTCGGTCTTCCCGGACCGCGTCGCGAGTCGGAGGCGAGCGCTGGACGGCTCCTGCGTCCCGGAGGGCGCAGACAGCGACACGTCTGTCACGGTCGCTTCCGCACCGTCTTCGATGCTGTGGAGCGTATGAGAGAGGTCCGTGTCCACGAGGTCGCCGACGAGGATAAGCGACACCGTCTCGCCGAAGTGCTCCGCACCGGCGCGGATGACGTTGATGCCAGCGTCACGGAGCGCGTCGACGATGGTATCGAACCGGTCCGGCGGGCATTCGAGGTCGACTTCGACCGGGATGTGCCCCCGCGGCGTCAGGTTGCCGCGTTCGTGGAAGATGGACAGCAAGTTGCCGCCGTTTTCGGCGATGGGCTGGAGTGCCGAAAGGAGTTGCCCGGGCTCGTCGACGAGTTCGAGCCGAATCGTGTGCGGCTGGGGAAGCTCCCCGCTCCCGTCGGTTTCGGCGTCGCTCTCGGATTCGACGTCCTGTGTACTCATCGTCCCACCTCCATGGGCCGCCCCGACAGTGTTGTCGGCGACGCGAGGCTCAGTCGTGGTTTCGCGTCGACGCGCCAGGAGTCGGGGTACGTGCCCGTACGCATATGTGTCCGTGATTCGGCCACGAGGTATAAGCCTTCGTAGCCGTCACGGTTTGCCGATGTCGCTACCGTGGTGGCATTTCACACGGTTCTACATCGGCGAGACACGACTGTACTGGAACCAAGTCGAACAGCGCTGGCGAGCGTGCCCGGAAGGGGGCCGACGAGTGCAGCGCCGTCGCTGCTGGGGCAGTACGCAAAAGAAAGCGCAGTCGTGCGCTTTTAGATGTAGTCGATAGCCTGCGAGAGCTCGAGCTTCATGCCCTTGCGCTCGCGAATCTCCATAATCTTCTCGCGCTGGAGGTTGTCCGAGAGCACGCGGAAGCCGGCGTTCTCCGTGTTCCAGGAGGCGCGGCCTTCCGTCGCGGAGCGGACGTCAGACGAGAAGCCAATCATCTCTTCGACGGGTGCGATACCCTCGATGACCATGAGGTCACCTTCCTGGTACATGTCGTCGACGCGACCACGGCGACCCTGAATCTCGCCGGAGGCCGAGCCCATGTAGTCGGACGGAACGTCGATGCGGACGTTCTGGATGGGTTCGAGGAGCTTCACCTGACCCGCGATGAGCGAGCGGTGGACCGCGTCACGCGTCGCAGGGATGACCTGTGCGGGACCGCGGTGGATGGTGTCCTCGTGGAGCTTCGCGTCGTGGAGACGGAGGAGCGTACCCTGGACGGGTTCCGCGGCGAGCGGACCGTCGTCGAGTGCCTCTTCGAGGCCCTCGATGACGAGTTCCATCGTCTCGTTGAGGTGCTGGATACCCTTCGTGTCGTCGATGAGGATGTTCGTCCCGTGGATGTGTTCGACGTTCTGGGACGTGTCCTTGTCCATGCCGGCTTCCTGCAGTGCCTCACGGCGCTCCAGTTCGGGCATGTCCATCGAGATTTCGCCGAGCTTGATGGAGTCGACGATGTCCTGCGAGAGGGGTTCCGCCGTGATGTAGAACTTGTTGTGGCGGTTCGGGGAGACACCCTCGACCTCGTGGGAGGAGCCCTGGACCTGCTCGCGGTAGACGACAATCGGCTCACCGGTGCGGACCGGGATGCCCTGGTTGTCGCGGATACGCTGCGTGATGACTTCGAGGTGGAGTTCACCCTGACCGGAGATCAGGTGCTCGCCAGTGTCCTCGTTAATCTCGATGCGGATGGTCGGGTCTTCCTTGGCGACCTGCTGGAGCGTCTCGATGAGCTTCGGCAGGTCGTCCATGCGCTCTGCCTCCACGGACTTCGTGATGACAGGCTCGGAGATGTGTTCGATGGACTCGAACGGCGTCATCTCGACCGAGGAGACGGTGGAACCAGCGATTGCGTCACGGAGACCCGTGACGGCCGCGATGTTCCCTGCGGGGACGCCGCGGTCGAGTTCCTCGCGCTCGCCACCCATGAAGACACCGACGGACTGGACGCGGTTCTTGCCCGCGGTACCGGAGACGTAGAGCTCCTGACCCTTGCGGATGGTACCGGAGAAGAGACGACCCGTCGCGATTTCGCCCGCGTGGGGGTCCATCGAGATGTCCGTCGCCATGAAGACGACTTCGCCTTCGTCGTCGACTTCGCGCATCTGGCGCGCGAGGTCGGAGTCGGAGTCACCACGCCAGACCGTCGGGATACGACGGGGCTGGGCGTCGAGCGGGTTGGGGAAGTGCTCCGCAACCATGTCGAGCACGACGTCCGAAAGCGGCGTACGCTCGTGGAGTTCCTGACGGTCGCCACCACGTTCGAGGTCGATGATGTCGCCGAAGGAGATACCCGTCTCTTCCATCGACGGCATCGAGACACCCCACTTGTAGAGAGCGGACCCGAAGGCGACGGTACCGTCTTCGACGGAGACCGTCCAATCGTAGTCCTTCTCTTTGGTCATGCCCCGGATGAGTTCGTTGACGTCGGAGATGACGTCGACGAGACGCTGCTGCATCTCCTCGGGACCTTCCTGCAGCTCGTTGATGAGGCGGTCGACCTTGTTGATGAACAGGGCCGGCTTGACACCCTCGCGGAGTGCCTGACGCAGCACCGTCTCGGTCTGCGGCATGGCACCCTCGACGGCGTCGACGACGACGAGCGCACCGTCGACGGCGCGCATCGCGCGTGTCACGTCGCCACCGAAGTCGACGTGGCCCGGCGTGTCGATGAGGTTGATGAGGTGGTTCTCATCATCGTACTCGTGAGTCATCGAGACGTTTGCCGCGTCGATGGTGATACCGCGTTCCTGTTCGTCCTCTTTCGTGTCCATCGCGAGCTGCTGGCCGGCAGTCTCGTCAGAGATCATGCCTGCGCCCGCGAGGAGGTTGTCCGAAAGGGTCGTCTTCCCGTGGTCGACGTGAGCTGCGATGGCGATGTTCCGGATCTGCTCCGGCTTGTCCATCAGTTTCTCACATTCTTGGACGATTTTCTTTCGTCGGCCCATTATACAGAGGTCTACCGGAAGGAGGGTCAAAAGAGTAGTGTTTTGTCCGAGCGGATTCGGCCTCGTCAGGTATCCTACTGCCGGGGTATGAGCATTTTTGTCACGATAGTCACGCCGTCCAACGGATTGGTGGGTCAGCGCAAGAGTCTTGTTCAATGGTACCATTACACACAACACGAATGGACCTCCGTGTACTCGGAGGCGCACCGGCAGACCCGTTCTTGAGCGCCGCCGACCTGTTCGAAACCGAATTCCACATCGACTACCCAGTCTTCGTGCGCGTCCACGACGACCCGGATTCCCGAACGTGGGCCGCCCACTACACAGACCGACACGTCCTCAACATCTCGCGGAAAGCCGCGACGAGTGCGATGGCCCGAGAGTTCGCCCTCCACGAACTCTCCCACATGGCCCTCAACGAGGCCGGCCACGCCTCGCACTACCAATCGACTCGGGAAGCGGTGTTTCTCGCGCTCGCGGGGCGAGCAGTCGAACGGCGAAAGCTCGCTCACTGCTACCAGATTGCGAATCACTGCAAGGACATCTACGCGGACGACTTGACACTCAGCGTCGCGCCCGCCGAAAAACTCGTTCAGTTCCTCGAATCGCAGTTAGCGACTGCCGTCGCCGACCGCCCGAGAGCCACGGAGCGCCCAGGAACACAACTCGTCAGCAACGGGTCGGACCCGGAGATTACCGTCGTGAACGCCGCGTTCGCGCTCGCGCTCGTCGAACGCCACGACCTCATCTCGTCTGACCACCGACTGTACGACCTTGCGCACGCGGCGGCAGACGACGCGCCGGACATCTCGCTTCCGACGTTCAAAGAGCACTTCCGCACGCTCGCGACCGACCCCTCGGAAAGCGAGTACCGCCGGACGCTCGTCGACGTGGTGAAAAACTACGTCGTCGGGTCGAACATGGCGGCCGACTGAGACGCCGCCGCTTCAGACTGGGTTACTCAGACGCCGGAACGACCCGCAGGATTCGGTCGTCGGTCGGTCGCGGGTAGTCTACCTCGTCGCTCCGCGTTCGGCCGTCGCGGTTCGACGTCGAAATCAAAAGCGACCCGTCAGGAGCCTGCGTCACGTCGCGGATGCGCCCGACTTCGTTTTCGAGTCGCACGTGCGCGACGGCGTCGTACTCGGCGTCCATCCACGACGCGTCGAACACCGTGCCCGAGTCCGCACCGGGAAGGTCGTCGTCCGACGGAACGAGCGTGACGATGTTGAGCCGTTGAGACCGCAACCCACCGACGACGAGACGATTCCGAAAGCCGTCGAACGACCCGGTGTAGAACGCACACCCCGGCGGTGCCCACGTCTTCGAACCAGTGTTGACGACCGGACGCGCGAACGACGAATCGGTGTATCCCTCCGCGTTGCGGTTCGTCGGCTCCATCGTTCCCCAGCCGTAGTTGCCACCGGCGACGAGGCGGTTTATCTCGTCTTTTCCACCGGGACCGTGTTCGGTGACGAGCGTCGTTCCGTCGGGGAGCCACGTGAGCCCCTGTGGGTTTCGGTGGCCGATAGTGTAGAGTCGGGAGTCGGAGTCCGGGCCGAAATCGGGGTTGTCGGACGGCGCGGTTCCGTCCGGTTCGAGGCGAAGGACCGACCCCGCGAGGTTCGTGGGGTCTGCGGCGTTCGCTTCCTCGGCGGCATCGCCGGTCGTCATCCAGAGGTAGTTGGCTGGACCGAACGCGAGGCGGCTTCCGTTGTGGACGTTCGCACCCGGAATGCCGTCGATGAGTACCGTTTCGGTCTTCGCGGGGTCGTCCGCAGTGACGTCGAAACACACCAGCCGATTTCGGGGGCCGTCCTCGGCATCGTAGGTATAGACGGCGTAGACGACAGGAACAGCAGGATACAGTGGGTGGACTGTCAGACCCATCAGTCCACCCTCACCGCCTGCGGCCCACCAGCCACCTTCTTCCCCGTGGGCGACTGCGCTGGCGTCGACCACGTCTGCAGCTTCGAACGACGCCTCCAGCGCACCAGCGGTGTACCGGAGGATGCGACCCGGACGCTCGGAGACGAACAGGTCGCCGTTAGGTGCGAAGGTGACCTCCCACGGAATCGCGATATTTTCGACGACTGGCTCGACTTCGAGTTCCGTCGGCGGCGGTGACGTCGGCGGTTCCCATGCGGTCTCGCTCGCCGCCGAGTCGTGGTCGACAGACAGGTCGTACCGTTCTGTGACTGGCGGGACGGGAGTCGCGGTCGCTGTCGTCGTCGCTGCCGTCTGCTCGGTCGCCGGTGTCGGCGTGTCGGCAGTCGACCCGGTCGAAGAATCACCGCGAAGACAACCGGCGAGAGACCCGATACCGAGAGTGACGAGCAACGAGCGACGCGAGAACCGTCGAGACATACAGACAGATACTACGTCGAAATCATAAGTTTCGTGGTGGTGTCGAGGTGGCGACAGTCACTGGAGTGGGAGTGAAATGAAAGCGAGGAGAGCGAGAGCGAGCACGAGCGTTCGATAGCGCAACCGCTCGCCGAGAAGAAAACGAAGAGAAAGACGAGAGATTACCGGGCCGCTTCTGCGACGCGCTCTTTCTCTTCTTTCTGCGAGATGGCGTATGCCTGCACGTCGTAGTCGGCGGCACCGATGAGCTGCTGTGCGAGCGCTTCGGCGGCGCTGGTCTTAGACTTGTACGAACCGCTGAGGGTGCCCTGTGCGATGAACTTCAGGGCCTGGTCGACACGGCGCTGGGGTGCGACGTCGACGGCCTGCGGGACCGAGATGCCACCGTACTTGAGGCGGACGGTCTCCTCGCGGGGGCCGGCGTTCTCGACGGCGGTGACGAGAATCTGAACCGGGTTCTCGTCGGTCTGCTCGGCGACGATGTCGAACGCATCGCGGACGATTTTCATCGTCTTCTGCTTGTGGCCCGTGTTGTCTTCCGTCTGCATCAGACGGTTGACGAGGCGCTCGACGATGCTGATTTCGGACTTCTTGAACTGCTTCGAGGCGTGACGGCCCATCGTGTGGGCAATCGGCGTCGCCTTGATGTAGCGGCTCATGCCCGGGGCGCTGTACTCGATTTCGGAGACATCCCACTCGCCGAACAGAAGCGCGTTCTGCTTTGCTTCGTCGCTGCTGGCGGGGGACTCGGGTTCGGGGGCGTCGCTTTCAGACATATTATCGCACCGGCTTTTCTGCGTTTCCGCGGACGAGTTCAATCATCGAGACGCCGTTGACCTTCTCGACCTTGTAGTTGACACCGGAAAGGTCACCCATCGCACGACCCTTCGCACCACCGATACCGGCGATGGTGACTTCGTCGTGCTCGTCGATGAACGAGATTGCGCCGTCACCAGGACAGAAGGCAGTGACCTGCTTTCCGTTCTTGATGAGCTGGACACGGACACACTTTCGGATTGCCGAGTTCGGCTGCTTTGCTTCGATGCCGACCTTCTCGAGGACGATACCGCGGCCCTGCGGGGCACCTTCGAGGGGGTCAGACTTCTTGCCGAGTCCACGCTCGCGTCGTGCGTAGCCCGAGTCGGACCAGCGGCGTTTCTGCCGGTCCTTCTTGAGCTTCCGCGCGGCGTATTTGCCGTTTGCCATAGTGGACGTGATTTCCATATGGAGCTACTTAAGCCTCCCTTTTCGAATCCGGCGAGACGGATTCAGCTCCGGTTAGCGACCCCTAAGGACGAATCTGAGGGCGTTTCACGAAATCAAACGACGGGCGCACGCTGGCGAAGAGGGACTGAAGTGACCGGAGAAGTTGTCGTTGGGGCTGGCGTGTCACCCCTCGACGAGGTCGACGTCGAGGTGGCCGCTCACCTCGCGGCCGGACGCCGGGCCGAGCGTCAGCCCCTCCGAATCGAATCGTAGTTTGACTCGCCGTCGGAACTTCGAGCGCACGTCCACGAGGTCGACGTCCATCGGCGATTCCACCCAAAACTCTGCACGGAGGGCTACGCTGCTCCCTGCGAACTCGATGATTCGAGAGTTGGGCGCGGGCGTCTCGACGATTCGGTCGTCTTCGCGGGCGACTTCGACGAGTTCGCGCAGCGCCAGTTCCGCGTCGTCGCTGTAGGCGATATCGACGCGCTCCGTAATCCGGTACCGCTCTCGCCCGTACGGCCTGAGAAGCGAGTTCGTCGTGAGTTCGGTGTTGGGAACGGTGACCGTCTCGTTATTGATGGTTCGGACGCGCGTGACCCGGAAATCCACGGCCTCGATGACACCCTCACCGCCGGGCCACGAAATCCAATCACCGACGTTGAAATCGGGGTCGGCGACGAGAAAGATACCGCTGATGAGCGCCCCAATGACCTCCTGACCGGCGACACCGACCACGAGGGTCAATGCGGCGACGATGAGCGCGCCGTCGGTCAGCGTTTCGCCGTATCCCGCACCGACGACTCCCGCCAACGCTGCGAGCAGTACGACGAAGACGTGCGCGTACGTCTGTGTCGCCGTCTCCAACGTCGGGTTGTTCTGGTTCCGCGAACTGACGACGCTCGTGACTGCCGGGACGAAAAGGAGGCGCCCGACGACGTAGACGACGACCGTTCCGACGACGAACCCGAGGGCTGCGCCCGCAACGCCCTCGTACCCGCGGAAGAGGCCGAAGTCAATCTGTGCCGAAACAGAGCCAGCGCTCGGTACAGAGATAGAACCGGCGCTCGTGGCGCTCGGAATACTCGCGGACATGCCTACTCAGGCGAGCGCGGGCAGCAAAAACGTGTGGCCGCAGAGAGCACACTCCGAACGCGGCGGCCGACGCGACAGCCTACGTCAACTGGATGTCGTCGATGTCGTAGTGGCGCTGCGCCAGCGTCCGGGCGGTATCGATGGTCTTCCCGCCGGACCCGATAGCGACACCGCGGTCGTCTTCTTCGACTTCGACGTACGCCACGGTGTCGTTCTGCCGCGAAATCGTCACGTGTCTGACTGCGGCCGGCGCGAGCGCGCTCGCGACGAACGCCTCGGGCGTGTCGGCGTCTTCGACCAGTTCGACCGTGCGCCCGATTTGGCGCTCGACCGCCTGCACCGTTCGACCACCGGGACCGATTGCCGTCGCCATGTCGCCCGCCGCGACGAGGAAGACGACCCGGTCGTCGAAGACGAGACAGTCGTGCGCCGTCGCTCCGGTCTCGTCCTCGAAGAGGACGACGAACCGGCGTGCCGCATCCGACAGCGTGACTTTCATCGTCAGTCGTCAGACGGTTCGGGTGCTGCGCCCGCGTCGGCGTCGTCGACGTCGAGCGACCCCATTCGGAGGTCCACGTCGCCGGTACCGATGGCGATTGGCTTGCCGACGATGACGTTCTCGATGACACCGTCGAGGTCGTCTTCTTCGCCGTGGATGGCGGCGTCGAGCAGGTGGTTGACCGTGACCTCGAACGCTGCACGCGCGAGGACGGACTCCTTCGACCCGGAGATACCGTGGCGGCCGATGGACTCGATTTCGCCGTTGTTGGTCATGATGTCCGCGACCAACATCAGGTGACGAATGTTCACGTCGTCGAGACCCTGCTCTTTGAGCGTGTTCATCGTCTCGTCGATGATTGCCTCGCGGGCCGCCTCGATACCGAGTTGCTTGTGCACCTCGTGGATGTTGTTCGACGTGGTGCGAGAGGCGTCGACGCCCTCGATAGAGAGCACGTCGCCGAAGGCCGACCCTTCGGTGTAGAGGACGAACTCTTCCTCGTCGGTGTCGTCGTTCTGTTCCTTGCGGATGACGACGCGCGAGACCTCTTCGATACCCTTGAAGACGATGTCGCGGAGTTCCTCGACGAGTTGGAGAAGCCGACGGTAGCTCGGGCTCTCGGGGCCGAACTCGATGATGGTCCCCTGCCGACGCGTCTTGACGCCGAGGGCGTCTTCGATGGTGTCGGCGATTTCGCTGGCGATGACACCCACGTCGTCGTAGGTCGGCCAGCGCTCTTGGAGCGTGTCGTCGTTCAGGTTGATTTGGACGACCATGTCGGCGACGTTCGTCGAGATGTCACCGAGGGCGAGAATCTTCGTCGATTCGATGTCCCAGACGACTTGGTGGGCGAGGTCGCGGTCCTTCGCGTACTCGTCGTCGAGGTGGACCGTCATCATCGGCGTGTCCGGAGTCTTCCGGGCGTCCACCAGTTCGATGAGGCGGGGAAGCCCCTGTGTCACGTCAATCTCCGCGACACCCGCGAAGTGGAACGTGTTCATCGTCATCTGCGTCCCCGGCTCACCGATAGACTGCGCAGACACCGTGCCGACGGGGTCGAGCGCGTCGACTCGCGTCTCGCGGTAGCGCGTCTCGACGGCCTTCACGATTTCAGCTGCCTGCTGGCTCGTGACGCCCTCGCGGTCGTCGATAGTCTGGTAAATCTCCTCTTTCAGGCGTCGAGGGACGTCGGCCGCCTCGACGACATCGACGGCGTCGGCGTCGACGTGTTCGTAGTCGGATTCGGGTTCGTGTTCAGTCATCGGATTCCACCTCCGCACGGGCCGAGACGCCGTGCTCGGAGAGGTTCGTCTTCGGCGCGCGCTCGCCGAGGAACCGTTCTTTCTCTTCGTCGGAGCTGAACTCCGCATCGACGACACGGTCCGCGATGGCGTCGACGTCGATTGGCTTGTCGTCGCCCGACGAGACCTTCACCGGACTCGTGCCGTCTTCACCGAATTCGAACTGGACGATGGTGCCCGAGGTGTCTCGGACGGAGCCGTCGTACTGCGCTTCGAGTTCGGACAGGGCGTTGATGAGACGACGCTGCAGGTACCCGGACTTCGAGGTACGGACTGCAGTGTCGACAAGCCCCTCGCGGCCACCCATCGCGTGGAAGAAGAACTCACGCGGGGTGAGACCGGCACAGTAGGAGTTCTCGACGAAGCCGTGGGCCTCTGCCGAGAGGTCGCCTTTCTGGTAGTGGCTCAGGGTACGCTCTTCGTACCCGCGGTTGATGCGCTCGCCACGAACTGCCTGCTGGCCGACACAGCCAGCCATCTGCGTCAGGTTGAGCATGGATGCACGCGCACCGGACTTGGACATCACCACTGCCGGGTTGTCCTCGTCGAAGTGGTCCTCTGCGATTTCACCAGCAGAGTCACGTGCCTTGCCGAGACGCTGCATAATCTTCATTTCGAGCGTCTCGTCGACCGAGCGACCGGGCAGCGATTCGAGTTCGCCCGCCTCGTAAATCTCGATGAGTTCCTGAATCTTGTCGTAGGCGGCGTCGATGGCTTCGTCGACCTGTGCGGTCGCTTCGTCCGGAATCGACTCGTCGTCGATACCGATAGACAGCCCGAAGTGCATGATGGCGCGCATCGCCAGCGAGGCAATCTCGTTGATGAAGATGCGCGAGCGCGTCTTCGAGTAGTCCTTCGCGAGCACGTCCACAATCTCGCCACCGAAGGCACCGACTGCGTCCTCGTCGATGGTGCCTTCGAGGAGTTGACCGTCCTCGATGACGACGGTGTCGCCGACCTTCGACGTGAACTCCATGTTCAGGTCGTCAGGCAGGAGTTCGGAGAAGATCTGGTGTCCCGTCCAGTACGGGGTGCCGTCGTCGTCTTCGCCTGCGGGTTCGGGGAGCGTGTCCACGCGCGTCGCGCGAAGCAGGTCGAGCGCCTGCGTCTCGACGAAGTGCGGGTTGTCGTGGGTCAGCAGGTACGTACCCGAAATGTGGTCCTGAATGGCCCCGATGATGTTCTCACCGAAGCGGGGCGAGAGAATCTGCTCTTGGACGCGCATGAGGACGCGCGCCTCGGCACGGGCTTCCTCGTTCTGGAGGGCGTGCATGTTCATCTCGTCGCCGTCGAAGTCTGCGTTGTACGGCGGGCAGACGACAGTGTTCAGGCGGAACGTCTTGTACGGCATCACGACGACTTCGTGCGCCATGATGGACATCCGGTGCAGCGATGGCTGTCGGTTGAAGATAACGATGTCGCCGTCGACGAGGTGGCGGTTGACCTCCCAGCCGACTTCGACCTTCTCTGCGAGTTCCTCGCAGTTCTTCTCTGTCACCTTCAGGCGACGGCCGTCGGGACGACGGACGTAGTTCGCACCGGGGTGGCTCTCGGGTCCGTTACGGACGTACTGTCGAGCCTCGTCGATGTTGCGGTCGGTGACGTTCATCGTCTGAGTCATCTCGGTGGCGACGCGGTCCGGGACACCGACCTCGTTGAGCGAGAGCGTCGGGTCCGGCGAGATGACGGTACGCGCGGAGAAGTTGACACGCTTACCGGACAGCGAGCCACGGAAGCGACCTTCCTTCCCTTTCAGACGCTGGCTGAGCGTCTTGAGCGGGCGGCCGGAGCGGTGACGTGCCGGCGGTGTTCCCGAAATCTCGTTGTCGATGAACGTGGTGACGTGGTACTGGAGCAGTTCCCACAGGTCCTCGATAATCAGCTGCGGCGCACCGGCCTCGCGGTTCTCCATGAACCGCTGGTTGATGCGGATGATGTCGACGAGCTTGTGGGTCAGGTCGTCCTCGGAGCGCTGGCCGTTGTCGAGCGTAATCGACGGTCGAGCGGTGACCGGCGGGACGGGGAGGACGGTCAGAATCATCCACTCGGGGCGCGACCGGTCGGGGTCGATACCGAGCGTGACGAGGTCCTCGTCCGGGATGTCCTCGAACCAGTCGCGGATGTCCGAGGGCATCAGCTTGTTCATGTCCTCTTCGGTCAGGTCGATACCGAGTGCCTTCTCCAGCGCCTTGCGGTCGTCGCCGACGGGGCGGAACTCACCGGCGAGCACTTGGTTGACGCGCTCTGCCGGGAGGTCGGCCTTCTCGGCGAGGTCGACCGGCGAGATGCCTTCGTCGTCCTCGTCGTCGGGGTCCGGCTGCATCGCTTCGGCGATGCGCTCGGAGAAGTCCCCGGCGAGCACGTTCTGGACCTCGTAGTAGGTCGTCGGCTTCTCGTGTTTGATGTCGTGCTGCGGCGAACTGCAGTGCGGGCAGCGGTGGGCCTTGCGGGCCTGCCGAACTGCCGACTTCATCACGTCGCTCCAGTCGTCGCCGAGTTCCTTCGTGCGACCGAGTTTGTCGCGGTAGTCGTCTGCTTCTTCCTGCGTGAGCGCGAGGCGACCGCACTCGCGACACGTCGAGCGGAGCAGGCGACGGATGAGCTTCGTGAAACCGACGTGGATGACGGGGGCGGCCAGTTCGATGTGGCCGAAGTGACCGTTGCACGACCCCGAGTGCTGGCCGCAGGTGCGGCACTGCAGACCGGGGTCGATGACGCCCAGACGCGGGTCCATGAGACCCATGTCGATGGGGTAACCGTCGTCGTCGTAGGTGTCCGCGGTGATGACCTTCGTCGCGGACATGTCTCGGTACGTCTCCGGGTCCATCAACCCGAACTGGATACTTCCGATTTCTTTGGGTGTCTGTATTGACATGTGTAGTTAGACCGCGTCCTTCAGTTCGATTCGCGGGCGCACGCCGAGTGCGACCATCTCGTCGAGCAGCAGCTTGAACGCGTAGCTGATGTCGATTTCGTGGATGTTGTCCTCGTCGCCCGTGACCGGGTCGTAGATACGGCGCTGGTCGCGGTCCTCGACGGCGACCATGCCGGTGTCCGCGGAGATGTAGACGCTCTCCTTGTCGGAGGAGTCGAGCAGGCGCTCCTGCAGCACCATCGCCGCGCCGTGCCCGATGACGGTGTCACGCTCCATCTCACCGAGACGAAGCCCACCCTCGCGGGCGCGACCCTCGGTGGGCTGGCGGGTGAGAACCTGCACGGGACCGCGCGAGCGGGCGTGCAGCTTGTTGCTCACCATGTGGTACAGCTTGTGGTAGAAGATGATGCCGACGAAAATCTCGGCTTCGACCTTCTCGCCGGTGACACCGGAGTACATGACCTCCTTCCCGGAAGACATGTAGCCGCGTTCTTCCAGCGCAGACCGAAGTTCGTCCTCGGACTCGCCCTGGAAGGCGGTCCCGTCGACGCGCCGACCTTCGAGCGCACCGACCTTGCCGCCGAGCATCTCCAGCACGTGACCGACCGTCATCCGCGACGGCAGCGCGTGCGGGTTGATGATGAGGTCCGGCACGACGCCGTCGGCGGTGAAGGGCATGTCTTCCTGCGGAGCCAAGTGGCCCACGACACCCTTCTGACCGTGACGAGATGCGAACTTGTCGCCGAGTTCCGGGACGCGCTGGTCGCGCACGGAGACCTTGGCGAGTTTCGAGCCGTCTTCACCCTCCATCAGCGTGACCGTGTCGACGACACCGGATTCGCCCGAGCGCATCGTGACGGACGTCTCGCGGCGCTTCTGCGGCGAGAGACCTGCCATGTCGTCGGGTTCTTCGAGGAACCGCGGCGGCGACGTCTTCCCGAGGAGAACGGAGTTCTCGTCGACGACCGTCTCGGGGTTGACGAGGCCGTCTTCGTCGAGGTGCGAGTAGGCGTCTTCACCGCGCGCACCGCGCACGTCCTGCGACGGAATCTCGAAGCGGTCTTCCTGACCGCCGGGGTAGCGGCGCTCTTCGCCTTCGTAGGTACGGAAGAAGTGCGAACGCGAAAGGGCGCGTTCGACAGAGCCCTTGTTCATGACGAGCGCGTCCTCGATGTTGAAGCCCTCGTAGGACATCACGGCGACGACGAAGTTCTGTGCCGCCGGACGCTCGTCGAACCCAATCTGCTCTGTGGTCTGGGTCTTGACCATCGAGAGCTGTGGGTAGTGAAGGAGGTGTTGTCGGGTGTCGGGACGGATTCGGTAGTTCGCCGCCGGAAGTCCCAGCGACTGCTTCATCATCCCTGCACCCATCGTAATACGCGGCGAGGCGTTGTGTTCCGGGTACGGAATCATCCCGGCACCGATACCGAAGATGAGCTGTGGGTCGATTTCGAGGTGCGTGTGGTCCTCGGTCAGTTCGTCCTCGTCGACGCCGACGTAGATGTCTTCTTCCTCTTCGGCGTCGATGAACTCGACGAGGCCGCGCTCGACCATGTCGTCGAAGTCGAGTTCGTTGTTTTCGAGTGCCTCGACGTGTTCGTCGCCGAGGAGCGGCTCACCGTCTTCGACGACGATGAGCGGACGGCGGGCGCGGCCGGCGTCAGCGTTGATGATGACTTCGCGGGTGCGCTCCTTGACGGAGACGTTCACCATCTGGCTGACGTCGCCGCGGCGACGTGCCTCGCGAATCTGCGCCGCGAGCTGTTCGGGGTCGGGATGCGTCCCGACGAGACTACCGTTGACGTATACTTTCGCTTCTCGCTGTGCCTGAGCCATGTTAGTCGTCTGCGGGTGTGGCGTCGACGCTATCGATGCCGGGGATACCCTCGACACCCATCGACGCAAGTTCTCGCTTCAGTGCCTGTTCGTCTTCGACGTTCTGGGAGAGTTCCATCGCCTGCGCGAAGTTCTTCACCAGCCCACAGTTCGGTCCCTCGGGGGTCTCGGAGGGACAGATGCGACCCCACTGGGTCGCGTGCAGGTCGCGTGCCTCGAAGTGAGGCTGTGACCGCGACAGCGGACTACGGAGGCGACGCAGGTGAGACAGCACACCCATGTAGTCGGTCCGGTCGACGAGCTGAGAGACGCCGGAGCGTCCGCCCACCCAGTTCCCGGTCGCAATCGGGTGTTCGAGACGCTCGGTGAGCACGTCGGAACGGACGACGGTGTTCACCGTGAGGTTACGGTTACGCATGTTGGCGCGTTCGAGCTGGTACTTCACGTCGCGTGCCAGCTTGTTGAGCGCAGTGCGGAAGAGGTCCTTCATCAGGTCGCCGGAGACCTTGAGGCGTTTGTTGGCGTAGTGGTCCTTGTCGTCGGAGTCGCGCCGACCGAGTGCGAGTTCGAAACACGCCTCGGCCATCCGGCAGAGGTAGTACGCTTTGTTCATGCGCACTTCCTCTTCTTCTGCGCCCTCCTCGTGGAGGTGCGGCAGAAGGTAGCGGTCGATGACGTAGTTGGCGCGCTTGAGCTGGTAGTTCTTCCCCTGCCCACCAGCGACGCGCTTACCGAGTGCCTCGATGGCCTGCTCTTGGGTCTGGACGTCGGCCTCTTCGAGGTTTTCGAGCATGAACTTCACAATCTCCGGGTCCTCGGAGACGCGGTGGACGATTTCCTCGTCGGATTCGAGACCGAGCGCGCGGACGAGCGTGACGAAGTTGACGCTCCCGGAGACAGACGGGAACGACACTTCGAGCAGGCCCTCACGGTTGCGCTCACAGAGAACGAGCGCGCGGTACCCGCGGCGCTGGCTGAACGTCTTTGCGACCTGAATCTCGTCGCCGTACTTCGTGTCGTACTCGGCGAGAATCTTGTTCGGAGCCAGGTCCTCGGACGTCATGAGGACGCGCTCGGAACCGTTGACGATGAAGTAGCCGCCGGGGTCGACGGGGTCTTCGCCGATTTCGACGAGGTCCGCGTCGGAGAGTTCGGCGATGTTACACTTCGAGGAGCCGACCATGATGGGCATCCGGCCGACCTTCGTCTCGGCGGTGTCGACGACGACTTCCTCTTCTTCTTCGCCGCCGCGGACGATGGACATCTCCATGAACACGGGGGCGGAGTAGGTGATGTTACGCAGGCGCGCTTCCTGCGGGAAGAGAAGTTCTTCAGAGCCGTCGGCCTCGCGGACACGGGGCGTCTCGACGCGGACGCCACCGAGTTCGACGTAGACCGGCTCTTCGCCCTCCTTGTCACCGATGTCCGTCTCGATGGTCGCCTTCTCCTCGACGACATCCGACATGCCGCGTTCGAGGAACGCGTTGAACGAGCGGAAGTGATGTTCAGCGAGCCGTTCTTCAGAGAAGTACTTGCGAGAAACCTCGCGTCGCGCTTGTCGGTTCATTCGATCACCAATCGATATACGACCGCCTTGTCGGTCGTTCGCGAATTCCGAACGATCTTGATGACATCGCCGGGCTCCGCGTCGTCGGGGAGCGCCGGGTCCTTGCGCTTGATCTTCGGCAGGTTCGTCTTCTCGACGTTGTACTCCTGCAACACGCTCTCGACTTCCTCGTCGTCGAGAACCGTGTGCTCCGGAACCAGTTTGTGTTGGCTTACGTCTACCATGTATGGTGCTGCTGGGTGCTGGAAGAAGCTGTCACGGGATACTACGGCAGATTTTGGGAGCCACCCATTTAACACTTCCCAACTTCGTCGAAGAAAGGCTGAGCTACCGGAGGTCACGCACCGGAGATGCGCGAATCGTCACGTATTGGCATGGGAAATCCCGATATAAAGGTCTTCGGGGCAGGAATCGCGGTACCGCAGGCCAAGGCCGTTTCAGATGGTAAGTCTTATCTATAAACCTCGGTTACGAATGATTGCAGACGGAGGGCCCGGGTGGTGTAGTGGCCCATCATACGA
The DNA here is from genome assembly GCF_024730625.1 of Haloferax larsenii. Taxonomy (NCBI): domain Archaea; kingdom Methanobacteriati; phylum Methanobacteriota; class Halobacteria; order Halobacteriales; family Haloferacaceae; genus Haloferax; species Haloferax larsenii. The sequence continues at coordinate 1,239,964 of NZ_CP078063.1, read as the reverse complement.
CCCTGTCACGGTCGTGACGCGGGTTCAAATCCCGCCTCGGGCGCTCTCCGTACCGCAAACTCACTTCAGTAGGCCCGGGTGGTGTAGTGGCCCATCATACGACCCTGTCACGGTCGTGACGCGGGTTCAAATCCCGCCTCGGGCGTACTTTTCGATGAATTACTTCCTGAGCGCCGAGTCTCGTCTCGGCGCGAGCGTAATTCTCGTAAATACCCCACAGAGGGATTTGAACCAAGGAGCGACGCGAGCGTCAGCGAGCAGAGCGACTGAGGTTCAAATTCCGGCGAGGCAGAGCCTCGCCGACGTGCCACTCGCTCCGCTCGCGGCACTCCCGCCTCGGATATATTATTCAAGGTGGAGTGGGACCTCACCCTCCACCGACTCTCGCAAGTACCAGCAGCAGGAAGGCGACCCCCATCAGAAAGATGAACCCACCGACGGCCCGCGTGAGCGTGACGTTCCAGTCTGTGGGTTCGACGGTCCGTAAGTTGCGTTTGCTCCCGATAGCGTTCAGTTGTTCGAGGACGCGCGCGGACTGTCGTGGTTTCACCAGCATCACAGCACCGAGCAGGCTAACGAACACCCCAGGGATAAGCAAGGGAAGGGCGAGACCTGAACCGACGCTCATGTCAAAATATATGATGGAATTCCGTTAACGGTACCGGAACAGCCCAATCGGCATCCACCGCACTGTTCGAAGAGTCACGTCCGAAAGACGAACCGAACTGGCCTTTCGCCGACGCCCTACCCAACAATCCCACCAACCGCCCCACCAATCACCACGCCGACCAGCGCCGCCAGCAACGTTCCGAAGGCGTACCGGGCGGCCGTCCGGTAGTCGCCGACGTCCACGAGTTCGGCAACACCGACCGCAAAGGACGAAAAGGTCGTGAACGCGCCGCAGAACCCTGTTCCGGCGAGCGTCGCGGTCACGTCGCCCACGGGCGCAGTGACGATGAACCCCAGTGCGATGCTCCCGAGGACGTTGACGGTGAAGGTACTCCACTTGCCGACGAGTTGTTGGTCTACGACGTGCCGCGAGGTCGCCCCGGCCATTCCGCCGAGGCCGACGAGGAGTGCCGAGGTGAGCGTGAGGCTCATCGTCGCCTCCCGAGGGCGATGCCGAGTCCCGCGGCGACGAAGCCGAGGGCGTAGTTCGCGCCGATGTTGAGCAGGCCACCGGTCATCGAGAGTCCGGCCGTCTGGACGGCGAACGTGCTGTAGGTCGTAAACGAGGAGAGGACTCCCGACCCGAAGAGCCACTGCGCTCGCCGTGACGAGACGGTAGTGATGAACGCCCCGAGGACGAAACTCCCGAGAACGTTCACCGCGAGCGTCCCGCCGGTTCCGGGGATGGCGACGCCGACGAGATAGCGGAGCGTCGCACCGAGAAAGCCACCGACGGCGACCAATGCGAGTTCCGAGCGGTCCATACCAACCCTGACCCGGAGGGACTACTCCATGGTTTCGGAAGCGTCGTGGGTCGGAACGGAGGCGGGGGTCGCGTCGCGCTCCGAGACCGCGACGGGTGTCGAACCACCGTCGGGCGTGTCGCGCTCACGGACGCGTACGTCGTGAACCGATTCGGTCGTGTCGTCCACGACGAGCGCACAGCCCAGTTTTCGAGGGAGCCGAGATTCGAGATTCGAATCGAGATACGTCGGGTCGGCGGCGGCCATCGCCGACACGTCCGGTCCGGCGGTGAGCCGGTGGACGATTCGGAGGTCGGCCTGCGAGACGGCGACATCGGGGAGTGCAGATGGGCGCTGCGTTGCGAGGACGAGTCCGACACCGGGTGCGCGCCCACGCGTGAGAATCGTTCGAAGCGCCGGGTCTGCCACGCCGCCGACAAAGGCGTGCGCCTCGTCCACGAGGAGCCACGGGAGGTGGTCCACCGCGCTTGCGACGCGGGCCTCGTACACCCCTCGGGCGACGACGCGAACGACGGCGCTCGCAGGGCGCTCGTCCATCCCGGAAAGGTCGAGGACGTCCGGTGTCGGGCTGCAAAGGTCGGAGACTGCTATCCCATCGGAGCCGAACACATCCCACGAGTCGGCGAGCGCGAGGTGATTCGCGGCAGCCCGTCGCGTGGCGGCCGTCACGTCGGCGTCGGCGACTGCTGACTGCATCTCGGCGAGTGAGTCGGTCTCAGCAGCGACTTGCCAGACGAGCGACCCAACCGAGCTAGTTGGGTCGAGTCCGAGGAGGTCGGGCCACGCGCTAGGCGGGAGGGCACTTGCGCGGACTGTCGGGTCATGATGGACCGTTCCATCGATTGGGGCAGCCGTGAGTCCCGAAAAGACACCCATCGGGTCCACGACGATTGGTGCGACACCCTCGGCGCGAGCTAGCCCTTCGGCGACGACGCCGAGCGTGTGCGACTTCCCGCTCCCGCGTTTGCCGACGACGACCGCCGCGTGAGGGTGGTTTACGTCGAGGCCGACGGGTGCTCCGGTGCTCCCGTCGCGGGCGCGGTACGTTCCGAGGTCACAGACTGGGCCGCCTGCGTCTGCGTCGCGGCCGATAACGTGCATGGGACCTCGTGGTCCCGGCTTCCGACTTGAACCCCCGGACGAGGGTTTATATACGAAACCGCGGCCAGACGGCCCATGCTCGAAGCATTCCGGTCAGACACGCGCGCTATCGAAGGACTCCCAGTTCGTCTCGTCGTCGCACTCGTCGTCGGCGTCGCCAGCATGAGCGTCATGCTCAACATGCTCTCGGGAGTGCAGGGACTCGCCACGTCGGAACTCAACGTCAAGCCGAGTCCCGATGTCGTCGAACCGGGCACTCACGATATCACGTTCACCGTCGTCGACCACGAGGGGAACCCCGTCGAAGGAGCGACCGTCGTCGTGAAATCCGGAACTGCCGAACTCGGCGACGTCGTGGCAGAGAAGACGGGCGGCGACGGGACGGCGACGGCGACAGTCGAAGCCGAACTCAGCGCAAACAGAGAGGACGGAACGCTCGTCGTCGACGTGAAACCACCTGCCGGGAGTTCGTTCGTGGACCGTCGCGAGAACACGGCGATTCTCGTCGTCAGGAAGTGACACGGACCACGGACGTCACGAGAGCACGCCGGCGAGCGAGCGTTACCAGAAGAGTGCTGTCGATGGCTTCGCCGCCGCTTCGACACTGGTCTCGGCGTCGATAGACGGGACGAGAATCGTCGCACGCGTCCCCTGGTTGTCCTCGTCAGCAGGGCCGATTTGGAACGACCCACCGTATCGGGTGACAATCCAATTGACCAGCCACAGACCCATACTGCTCCCGTGCTCCAAATCCGTCTCGCGTCCCATCTGAACGAACGAGGTCTCACTAGGTGAGACTCCCTCCCCGTCGTCGACGACTTCGATTCGTATCTGGTCTCCAGCGTCGGCGACCGATATCGACACGCGGGCCGACTCAGCGGGATGGTGCGAAATCGCGTTCGCCACGAGTTCCGAAAGCGCGCGACTGAGTTCGCTCCCGGCGCAGATGTCGCGTTCGGACTGCACGTCGGCGGTGATTGTGGCTTGTGGGTTCGACGCCTCGTGTTGCTCGACGATACGAGCGACGAGTTCTTTCGGGTCGAGACGCTGCGGGTCGCGTTCCCGATGTGCGTACCGCTTCAGTTCCTGAGCGCGTTCGCTCAACCGAACCAAGTCGTGTCCGCGTTCACGGATACGGCCGATAGCTACGGACGCCATCTCAGGGTCGTTCAACAACTCGATGTTCCCGAGGATGACGTTCATACTGTTTCGCAAGTTGTGTCTGAGAACTCGGTTGAGAAGTTCGACCAACCGGACAGTTCGCTTTTCCTCGGTGACGTTTTCGTGGAATCCGACGTAGTGTGTCACCTCGCCGAACTCGTCTGTGACGGGGCTGATAGACGTACGACACCAGAGGGGTGTGTCGTCCTGCCGAGTGACGAGTAGGTCGAACACGCTGGAATCGCCCGTCGCTAGCACCTCACTGATATCGCCTGCTTCCGTAGACTTGGTGCCCTCCGCGAAGAAATCCCGATACGGGTGTCCAGTGATATCGTCGCGTGAATAGCCGGTCAACGCTTCGAAGGCTTCGTTCGCATAGGTGATGACGAACTCCGGGTTCGCCGCTTCGGCGATAGTGATGCCGACATCCGTGTCTTCGAGCGCCCGGTGTTGAAGCCGAAGTTCGCGTTCCTGTTCGACTCGTTTCGAGATATCGCGGGCCACTCCCTGAATCAATCTGACCGTGCCGTCACTGTAGATGGGGCGTGCATTGACTTCCAGCGTGACAGTCCCGCCGCCCTTCGTTTCGAACTCAAGTTCGAGATGTTCGACCGGATCACCGCCCAGTAGTTGGTCGAAGGCCTCGATAGTCTGCGGCAGCGACGACTCACGGACATATTCGGTAAACGACGTTCCGACCAGTTCGTCTGGTGTGTAGCCGGTGACGCGCTCGATCGACGAGGAAGCGTACGTAAACAGCCCTTGAATGTTGATTCGGTAGATTACGTCGAACGTCGTCTCGGCAATCTCCTCGAACGTTTGGCGTTCGGTTTCGAGTTGTCGGTTCTGGTCTGCGAGCGTCTGCTGATAGGCTCGTCGTTCGAGCGCCTGAGAGACCAGTTGCCCGACGAGTTCGACCAGCATGCCCTCGGATTCGGAAAACGACTCGCCACGTGGGTCCGAGTCGCCGAAGCAGACAGTACCGTACACCTCGTCGTCGACGACGACTTTCGTGCCGATGTAGCACCCGAGTTCGAACGTTTCGAACGCCTCTGTTGAGACGGCGGAAGACGCTGCGGCGTCTTGGGTGCTCAGCGTTCCCGGAATCTCTATCGTCCGCCGACAGTAGGCTTGTTCGAGCGGACACGACTCACCGGGTTGGAGGAGTTCGTGCGAGCCAACGGCCTGCAGTATGCGTTGCTCGCCGCTTTCGATTCGAGTCAAAAAGCCGTACTCGACGCCGAGATAGTTGGCAGTGTACTCAAGCGCCGTCTGTACGGAGGCTTCGAAGTCGAGCGAATCGTCTGCAAACGTCGCGTAGATTCGCTCTCGAATAGAGTCACTATCTCGTGGCATCGGAGTTAGAGCGCCCTGTGGGACCTGTCGTTCGGAACACGCCTCTCATCTATTTGTAGACGTGTCACGAAATAACGTTGTCTCCCGTTAGCGAACGATGAGAGCAAGTGCTACCGCTCGGGGTGTGTCGGTGCGTCGAATCCGCCTCGGACGAGTGGTTTCGCAATGTGGCGACGGGCGCACGGCGGCACCTCGTACCACCCCACTTCGAGCGCTCTGTCGAGTGGCGTCTCGACCTTTCCGGGTGCATCGGTCCCACAGTCGCGGCAGCGATAGCCCTGGTTTCGCCCGGCGCTCTTCATCGTCCGCCCACAGTCTCGACATGTCGGCGTCGCGAGTTCCGTGCGAACGAGGTCACGCACGGCGAACTTTTCGAGTTTGAGCGTCCCATCGGACACTTCTCCACAGACGGTGAGGCGGTCGCCAACGCGGAGCGAGCGAACGTGGTCACGGAAACGCTTCGTCGGTTCGAACGCCGCCACGGTAATCGTCGCATCGTCCTCAGAGAGGTCGAAAAAGACGTGGCCGCCGGTTCGCGTCTCCGGTTTCGACGCGACCGAGCCTGTGACGCGATACGCCCGCTCATCTCGGAGGTCCGAGAGCGACCCATCCCGAAGGTGGGCGTCCGTCCCCTGATTCGTGAGAAACGTCGCCGAGCGGTCGATTGGTTCCGAGACGATGTCGGCAGCGACCGACCGAACCGTCTCGGGGTCGTCGCCACGGATACCGTGGAGAATCGGCCCCGGCGCGTTCGGGACACAGACTGCTTCGCCCTCTACCCGGTCGACCGTATCCCACGCGTCCGGGTAACCGGCGTCTGCGGCCTCGAACACGGAGTCGAAGTCAACCTCTCGCGGCGTCCCGCAACGGTGGAACTCGCGATACGAGATGTGTTCGTACGTCCACTCGTCGAACGCGGCCCACGCACCGACGGCGGCGAGGGCACCGATTCGGCCGCGACCACCGTGCCACCCTTGGCTCAGGAAACCGGATTCGGTCGCGAGTTCGACGGCGCGGTCAGTGTCGTGGAAGTCGCGGACGGCGTCGCGGGCGAACTCCTCGACGGCAGTCGAGACAGTATCGGGCGACCCCGGTGCGACGACGAGGCCCGGACTCGTCCGGTCGTCGTCGACGACCGCCCAGCGTTCGAGTTCGGCCCGCGCAACGTCGAAGGCGGTCCCGGCGGGTACGTCGGTGTGAATGGCTAACGCGGCGTTTCCCCGCGTCTTGTGTTCGACCGCGGGGTTGAGCCGAATGAGAAGCAGGCGCTCGACAGCGCCGCCTTCCTGTTCGATGGCCTCGGCGACGAGCGTCGCGAGGTACGTCGTACACATCCCGAGCGTCCGGGAGTCGGTGTCGTCGAGGCCGATGACGGTCATCGCCGAAGCTAGCCGAAGAACGCAGTAACGCCTTTCGGGTCAGAGGCGACTATATAAATGTCGTCGAAGAACAGGAGGAATCGGGGGACATCGGGGCCACGCGCGGGGAAAACGCTTTATGGGCCGAATCGCTTATTGCCCCCTATGTCCCGGTCAGCGCTGGTTGGCAACATCGCCGCGATGCTCCAAGATGCGGGGTTCGTCGTGAGCGACCGGATTGCCATCCGGCCCAAGAGCTTCGACCTCGCCGCACGCAGAGGTGAGGACTTGTTGCTCCTCAAAATACTCGGGAACATCGACGCCTTCGACGGCGTCACCGGTTCCGAGATGCGACGCCTCGGTTCGTACCTCGACGCGACGCCGATGGTCGTCGGACTACGCACTCGCGACGAAGACCTGAAACCGGGCGTCGTCTACTTCCGCCACGGCGTCCCGGTGTTGAACCCCGACACCGCGATGGACCTGTTCGTCGAGGGAGTCCCGCCGCTCATCTACGCCGCACCCGGCGGCCTCTATGTGAGCATCGACGGCGACATCCTCTCCGAAGAACGACAGGAACGCGGCTGGAGCCTCGGCCGGCTCGCGAAGGAACTCGGCGTCTCGCGCCGCACCGTCTCGAAGTACGAAGACGGGATGAACGCGAGCATCGAAGTGGCCATTCAACTCGAAGAGATGTTCGACCGGCCGTTTTCGAACCCGGTCGACGTGCTCACGGGCGCAGAAGAAGTCCGCGACGCAGAACCTACGCCGGACGACCCGGCAGCCGACCCCGACGACGAACACGTCCTCTCCGTCCTCACGCAGGCGGGCTTTACCGTCCACCCGACCTCCCGCGCACCGTTCAAGGCGGTGAGCGAGGACTCCGGCCGGCGCAAGCACACGAACGTCCTCACCGGCCACTCGTCGTTCACGCGGAGCGCCGAGAAACGCGCACAAATCATGTCCTCGTTGGGTGAGGTGACGCGCACGCGCTCTGTGTACTTCGTCGAGGAGAAACAGAAGCGCGAATCGGTCGATGGAACCGGCATCGTCAGTTGCGACGAACTGGCCGCCATCGACGACCCCGACGAGATTCGCGACCTGATTCGCGAGCGCGCCCGCGACCCCGCCGAAATCTGACGGTGGGACGCTCGTCCTGACGCGCCGCTTTGTCTTTTCGTGGCTTCCAGCGTACCTGCAGGACCGAAAATCGAAGTGAGAACGGAGGAGTTCGAGAGCGAGCGCTTCGGGCCGAGTCGTCTGTTTACGACGCCGAGCCGTAGGTCTCGTCGAGGTATTCGACGATATCGCTGGACTCCGACATCCCCTCGATGTCGTGTTTCTCGTCGACGAGAACCGGAACACCGGTCTGGCCGCTAATCTCTTTGACTTCGGTTCGTTCTGGGTGTGCGCGGGGAACTTCCACCGAGTCGTACTCCAGGTCGAGGTCGGCGAGTTTGTTCTTGACCTTGTCACAGTACGGACAGCCAGGGAGTTCGTAGAGCGTGAGGTTCGACATCATCGCCTGCTATGGAGTCCGATATAAAAAGCGCGGCGGAGCTGTGTGTCGCCGGTGCAAACCGCAGTGAGGAGAGGAGAGAAGAGAAGAGGAAAGAAGACCGTCGCCTCAGACCTGTGCCTGAAGCATCCCGGACGTCCGAACGACGAAGTAGACGACGAACAGGAGCGCGAGGACCCACTGGCCCGCGCTGACGTCGTCGTAGTCTCCTGCAGCGACCTTCACGAGCGGGTACGAGATGATTCCCGCGGCGATGCCGTAGGCGATAGAGTACGTGAAGGGCATGACGAGGATGGTCATCCCGGCCGGAATCGTGTTGGTGATGTCGTCCCAGTCGATGTCGACGACGTTCTGGAGCATCACGACGCCGATGACGACGAGCGCGATGTGCGAGGCGTAGAGAGGAACGGCCGTCGCGAGCGGGACGAGCGCGAGCGAGGCGAGGAAGAGAAGTGCGACGACGAGCGCGGTGAGGCCCGTGCGGCCGCCTTCTTCGACGCCGGTCGCGGATTCGATGTAGGTCGTGACGGTCGAGGTGCCAATCATCGCACCAGCGGTGGTACCGACCGCGTCGGCCATGAGCGGCTTGTCGATGTCCGGGAGGTCACCGTTCTCGTCGAGGAAGCCAGCGACCTGCCCGACGCCGACGAGCGTCCCGGCGGTGTCGAAGAAGTCTACGAAGAAGAACGTGAAGACGATGAGAGCGAAACTGAACGCTTCGACGTTGCCGAACCCGGAGACGAACGCGCCGACGAGCGGCGTCACGTCGTAGGTCGCGGCTGACGAGCCGGCGACGAGTTCAGCCTCAGGGGAAACGAAGCCAAAGGTGGTGAGTCCCCACCCAAGAGCGGTGGTGAACACGATACCGAGGATAATCGACCCGGGGATGCCCGCCGCGTAGAGGGCGAACGTGACGAACAGGCCGACGATAGAGACGACGGCGACCGGGTCAGAAGCGAGGTTGCCGAGCGTGATGAGCGTCGCAGTGTCGTCGACGACGATGCCCATCGCCTGCAGACCGATGATAGTCAAGAACAGACCGATACCGGTTCCGACGGCCATCTTGACCGGTTGGGGGAATATCTTGATGATGGCTTCACGCGCGCCCACAGCGGTGAGCGCGATGAAGACCAGTCCCTCGACGAAGACGGCGGCGAGTGCCGTCTGCCACGGGATACCCAGCGCGCCGACGACGGTGAACGCGAAGAACGCGTTCAACCCGAGTCCGGGCGCTTGCGCGAAAGGCCGGTTAGCGTAGAACGCCATGACGAGCGTCGCGATAGCCGCCGCAACGATAGTCACCACGGCGAGCATCGACTGCACCTCACCGAAGGTGTAGCCCGTGATGGCGATGCCATCGAGGCCAGGAATATCCGGGTTTTCTGCGAGAATCGACGGGTTGACGACGACGATGTACGACATCGTCAGGAATGTCGTTATCCCCGCGATAATCTCGGTCCCGACTGAGGACCCGTGTTTATGCACGTCGAAGTAATCTGCGAGGGTTTCAGTGAGCCCCATAATGCACGAGTAAGCATACCCGCGATTCCACACATAAGCATTACCATCGATAGCTCCGGATATACACACGTTCGTGTATTAAATGGTGTGTTTGATGAAACACACCAGCACGAGCATGACTATTTGCGAGTAGAAGACAATAGAATTTAACCCACTGGTGTTATTCGGTTGTCAAACTGAGAGTGAGGTTAGAACCGTTTATTGCGTCAGCACGGTGGCCGCTCCGTCGGGAAGTGTCCCCACCGAAGCAGCGCCGACAGTTTACTCGAAGACGCTGAGTGCGCCGATTGGGGCGTCCGTGAGTTCGGCCGCGCGGGACGTACCCTCGTCGCCGACGGCGATGAGAGCGAAGACACCCGCGATGTCGGCGTCAGCCTGCAGGGCGATGTCCAAGAGGAGTTCCTGCGTCTCGCCGGAGCGGATGAGGTCGTCCACGACGAGGACGCGTTCGCCCGCGTCGATGGCGCTCGCAGGGAGGTAGTAGGTCAGTTCGATACCGGAGGCGAGGCGCTGTCGGGACTCGATGAAGTCCTCGACCGCGGTCTCTTTCGATTTCTTCGCGTACGCGAGGCGCGCGCCGAAGTAACTCGCCATGGCGGCACCGAGGGTGATGCCGTCGGTCGCGGCCGTCAAGACCACGTCCGGGCGCTCGAAACCGAGGGTGTTCGCTGCAACGGGCGCGACGAGGTCGAGGAACGACTGGTCGAAGACGACGTCGGAGTTGTCGACGTAGCCCTCGTCGTCGAAGCGGACGCGCGCTTCGAGTTCGTCGGCGAGCGCGTCGCGTCCGACACCTTCGACGACCTCACGGGCGCGCTCGACGCCGGGCAAGACGTGCCCGTTGACGTAGCGGTTAAGGTCGCCGGCCGGCAGCCCAGTCAACTCGGCGAGTTCGTCGTAGGTCCGGGTCTCTTTGAGCATCCGGAGCACCGACACCGCCTGTAGCTGGAGTGCGGCCTTCTCTGCTCTGTTCATGCCTTCGCCCTCGTGTTTGCACAAAAATGAATATTTCGATTGGCTTTCGCACGCGAATTACTCACATGCGTGTATCGCGTCTCAGTTGTCGGCGTCGGCGAGCAGGTCCTCGGCGGTGAGAAGCGACTGGAGTTCGATGTCGTGTTCGGCGAGCAGTTCGTCTGCACCTTCTTGGCGGTCGACGACGACGATGACGCGGTCGACGACTGCGCCGGCGTCGCGGAGTGCTTCGACGGCGTCGACGGCGCTCTGGCCGGTCGTCGCGATGTCTTCGAGGACGACGACTTCTTCGCCTTCCTCCAGTGCGCCTTCGATTCGCTTCGCCGTACCGTACTCCTTGGCCTTCTTTCGGGCGATGACGTAGGGTTTCTCGGTTTCGACTGCCGTGGCCGCGACGAGCGGAACGGCGCCGAGAGCGACGCCCGCGAGTTTTTCGTCGTCTTCGACGAGGTCCGCGAACGCCTCGGCGATGAGCTTCAGACACCGGGGGTCGGTCTCGAAGAGGTACTTGTCGACGTAGTAGTCGGACGTGCCGCCGTGGGAGAGTTCGAACTCGCCGAACTGGACCGCGTCGGCGTCACGAAGCGCCGCGATGAGTTCTGTGTTCGTCATCTTGTTTCGAGAGGGTTCACAGAGGCGCTTAAGCGGGTTGGTTCGGAGCGGCAGCGTCAAGCTGCGAGTCGTCGGAGGTGGCCCCAAAGGAGAGAAAGGAAAGTCACCACGGCTCGTTCTTCAGGCCCAAGAAGTATGCACCGACGTTGGTGACGACGTGGAGAACCGGCGTCATCACGAGGACGACGGCGAGCACGGGGAGCGTGAACGTCGCCGAGAACCACCCGGGAGCGGCGACGAAGGCGAGGACGAGCGCACCGACGACGAAGTCGAGTTGGTCGAGGCCGGGGAACGCGGCACCGCGCTCGCGACCCGAGCGACGCTTGAGGAACGAGGCACCGATGTCACCGAGCATCGCGCCGAGCGCGAGCCCGAATGCGGCAGTAAGTGGGAAGGTGGGGAGGTCGACCCCGATTGCGGCGGAAGCCGACGGGACGAGCGCGTTGAGGGCGACAGCGAGCAGTGTTCCCGCAAGTGTTCCCGCGGCCGTTCCGCGCCACGTCTTGCCGTCACCGAGGAGGCGACGGTCGCCCAGCATACGGCCGCCGTCTATCGGCCTTCCGCCCCCGGCGAGGACCGCAGCGTTGTTCGGGACGTACGCGGGCAACATCGCCCAGAACGCAGTGACGACGAGAGAGACGACCATACGCGTGACTGCGCACGGAGGGGTGTAAGTTCCGACGGTTTCGCTCGGAGCCGTGTCGGCGGTGTCCCCCGATTACGCAGCCGACGGATGATAACTCTGAATACCAAACGCTGGTTATCTTTCAGTATGATTCCTCCCATCGCGAGCAAGTTCGTCGCCGGTGAGTCGCCGGCAGAAGCACTCGACCACGCGCGACAGATGAACGACGAAGGTGTCGCTGTCATCCTCAACCTGCTCGGCGAGCACTACCACGAACGCGGCCCCGCCGACGAGGACGCCGACGCCTACGTGCAACTCGTGGAGGACATCGCGGAGACCGACCTCGACGCCTGCGTGTCGGTCAAGCCGTCACAAATCGGCCTCGACATGGGTGACGACGTGTTCGCCGAGAACTACCGCCGAATCGCCGAGGCGGCGGACGAACACGACGTGTTCCTGTGGTGTGACATGGAGGATCACGAGACCACGGACGCGACGTTGGATTCGTTCGAGGAACTCGCTCGCGAGTTCGAAGGCGGGATGGGTCTGTGCGTGCAGGCGAACCTGAAGCGCACGCCCGACGACCTCGAACGCCTCTCGGACGTGCCGGGGAAGATTCGACTGGTGAAAGGCGCGTACGACGAACCCGCGAGCGTCGCCCACAAGAAGAAAGCGAAGGTCGACGAGGTGTACAAAGAACTGCTCGCGTATCTCTTCCGGGAGTACACCGGCAGCATCGCGGTCGGGAGCCACGACCCCGAGATGATTTCGTACGCCCGCGAACTCGGACAGGAGTACGACACCGACTACGAGATACAGATGCTCATGGGCGTGCGCGAAGACGCCCAGCGCGACCTCGCCTCCGAGGGCGTCGAAGTCTGGCAGTATGCCCCCTACGGCGGCAAGTGGTTCCAGTACTTCTACCGTCGCGTCCGAGAGCGCAAGGAAAACGCGCTGTTCGCGATTCGCGCCGTCCTCGGCATCTAACGGGAGGCGACACGCCGTCGCGGGCCACGCCGCGTTCTGGCCCAGTATCACCATTCGCACTAGAAATCCCCTTAAGCCCGCAGGTTCACGTACCGCGTATCAATGTCCTCGTGGAGACGCGACTTCGCCAGCGGTCTCGTAGTTCTCGTTCCGCTGATTGTCATTCTGTACGTGCTGTCTATCCTCTACAGTAGCATCGTCAAGATACCGGGCGTCGCGACGCTACTGCAGGTCGAAGGTGAGTTCAGTTTTCTCTCCGAGGTGTTCGGCTTCTTCGTCGCTATCATCATCTTCCTTCTGCTGGTCCTCTCGGTCGGCTATCTCATGCGGACCACGGCCGGTCGGCTCATCGAAGCGGGCCTCGACGCCTCGATGAACAAGGTCCCGCTCGTTCGTATCGTCTACAACGCCTCGAAACTCGCGGTCGAAACTGCACTCACCGGAACCGAAGACCTCCAGAAGCCGGTCCGTCTCGAAACGTGGCCAGGTATCCGAATGACCGCGTTCAAGACGGGAAAGACGACGTCTGACGGCAAGGAGATTATCTTCATGCCGACCGCCCCGAACATCACCACCGGCTTCGTGATGGAAGTCGACCCCGAAGATATCGAAGAGACCGGTGAGAAGGTCGAAGAAGCCCTCACACGTGTCCTCTCGGCCGGGTTCGCAGAGCAAGAACACATCGACGAGTACACTATCGAAGTGACCGAGGAAGACGAGTAGTCACCCACCGGTCCACGGGTGTGACACCTCTGGCAGGGTGTTGCGACTGGCGGTACAATCTCCAAAAAACGGATTTTCGAAGTCTTACTGCTCTTCGACGTAGGTGAACCACTCTTCGTGGTCGTCGGTGCGACGCTCCACGAGGTCGAAGAAGGCCGTCTGGAGTTCTTCCGTGACGGGACCGCGAGTGCCCTCGCCGATGACGACGTTGTCCACCTTGCGGATGGGCGTGACTTCGGCGGCGCTGCCGGTGAAGAACAGTTCGTCGGCGGTGTGGAGTTCGCCGCGGCTGATGACGGCGCTGTCGTCGACTTCGTAGCCGCGCTCGCGGGCGAGCGTGATGACGGTGTCGCGGGTGATACCGTCGAGGATGCTCTGGGAGAGACCGGGGGTGTAAATCTTCCCGTCGCGGACCATGAAGATGTTCTCGCCGGGGCCTTCGGCGACGTTGCCTTCCTTGTTCAGGACGATGGCTTCGACGTAGCCGTTGCGGCGCGCTTCCTCACCAGCGAGGAGGGAGTTCACGTAGAGACCGGTCGTCTTCGCGTTCGTCGGAATCTGGCTGGAGGCGTGCTTGCGCCACGACGAGACCATCACGTCGACGCCGTTTTCGAGCGCGTCCTCGCCGAGGTAGGTTCCCCACGGCCACGCCGCGATTGCGACGTCCGTCGGGTTGTCCTTGGGGCTGACGCCGAGCGAGTCGTAGCCGTAGTAGGCAATCGGACGGATGTAACAGCCGTCGAGGTCGTTGCGCCGGACGACTTCCAGCGTCGCCTCGGTGAGTTCCTCCGGCGAGTACTCGATATCCATGTCGTACGGCTTCGCGGAGTTGTAGAGGCGTTCGAGGTGTTCTTCCCAGCGGAAGATAGCCGGACCGCGGTCGGTGTCGTAGGCGCGAACGCCCTCGAAAATGCCCGTGCCGTAGTGGAGTCCGTGCGTGAGGACGTGAATCTGTGCGTCCTCCCAGTCCACGTATTCGCCGTTCATCCAAATCGTGGACACGTCCATGTCGTCGAATCCCATGTACAGGCCTTCGGAGGCCCCCCTCTAAAATCATGACGAACCGGCCACAGCGTCCCAGACCGTTTTTGGCGATGTGTTGCCATATCGCAGTATGACTCTCGAATCCGTCGTCGTCACGGGCGGGACGGGTAACATCGGACCGACGGTCATCGACCACCTCCGCGACCACGGGTACACGGTCACCAACGTGAGTCGCACCGGCGGGTCCGACCACGCCGACCACGACTACCGAGTGAGCGCGTTAGACCCCGGCGACCTCATGGCGACGCTCGCCGCCGTCGATGCCGACGCCATCGTCCACCTCGGAGCCATCTCGACGCCGACCCACGACCCCGGCCACCGCGTCTTCGAGAGCAACGTCCAATCGACCTACGTCGTTCTCGAAGCGGCAGCCGCCCTCGGCATCGACACCGTGGCCCTCGCGTCGAGCATGAGCGCCATCGGCGGCGGGTTCGAACCCGACCCCGCGCGAATCGACTTCCTGCCTGTCGACGAGACACACCGAGCGACGCCGTCGAACCCCTACGGTCTCGGCAAGTACGTCGCCGAAGAGACGGCCGCGGGGTTCGCTCGCAGGGCTGACGCGCCATCCACGATTGCCAGCCTCCGCTTCCCGTGGATGCCGAGCAGAAAAGAAGCCATAGAGACGTTCGCCGAACAGGACCGAACACTCGACGGACTCCGCGAATCCGGGGTCTTTCACACGGCGCGAAACACGCTCTTTGCGTACCTCGGCCGCGACGACGCCGCGAGACTCGTTCGGCGGGCCATCGAAGCCGACTTCGAGGGCCACGAAGTGTTCTGGGCGGCCGCCGCCGACACCTCGACGACAATCGAATCGGCCGAAATTGCGCGTGACGTGTACCCGGACGCCGATGTTCGCGGCGACCTCTCGGGACACGAATCACTCGTCTCGACGGAGAAGGCGACGCGGCTCCTCGGGTGGAAACCGGAGTGGTCGTGGAGAGACGAAACCTGAGAGGAAAACGAGTTAGGAGAGGTCCGAAAGCAGGCGGTCGCCGTCGACGAACGCGAGGTCGTGTCGCCCGGCGTACTCGCGGGCGTCGGCTTTCGAGAGGGCCGCGCCCGTCTCGTCGTCGAGCATCTCGCAGACAACCACGGCTGGCGGCAGCGTGGCATGGTCGGCGAGTGCGAGACCGAGTTCGGTGTGGCCCTGTCGGTCGTCGAGGAGGTTGGGCGCGCCGCGAAGCAGGTGGACGTGGCCGGGGGCGCGGAACTCGCCGCCGAAGTCGTCGGCGTCGTAGTCACCCGCGCGAGCCAGTTCGGCAACGGGCGCGAGCCGCGAGATGGTCATCGCCCGGTCGCGGTCGGTGATTCCGGTAAAAGAGTCGCGGTGGTTCACCGTGAAGGAAAACGACGAGCGCGAGTCGTACGCGAGGTCGTGGGCGGCCGCGGCCGGGTGGTCGAGCACGTCGTCCATGAACGGGAGCCCAAGCGTTTCGGCCACGTCGTCCGGGAGCGCGACGCAGACGAGACCGCCGGCGTCGTTGCGCATGCGGGCGACTTCGGCCGGCGTGACCGCTCCCGCGGGGTAGACGAGGTCTGTCTCGCCCTCGCGGTCGTCGAAGTCGTGGACGAGGACCGGCTCACCCGCACGGAACGCCTCCACGACGCGTTCTGTCGGGTCGAGGTCCGTCTCCGCGGAGCGACTCATTCCGTCTCGACCTCCTCGACGCGAACCGTGACGATGTCGCCGTCTTCCAGGTCGAGTTCGTCGCGGAGTTTGTCGGGCGCGATAATCTCCAGTTGCGACTCGTCGTGGTGGGTTCGCTCGGGGACGATGATGTGAACCGGGTCGTACGTCTCGTCGTCGGCTTCGACGACAGCGGCGTAGCAGGTCGCCGGCCCAAAGGTGCGTTCGTCGTCTTCCCAGCCGTCGATTGGGACGGCGTCAAGCGCGGACATCCCGGCGCGAGCACGAATCGCATCGTCACTGAGCCGAACGTTCAGCGTGCCCGGGAAGGGCTCGTAGCCCAGTCGCTCGGTGAACTGCTCCATGTATCCCGGAAGCGAGATGTAGTGGCGACCCTCACCCATGCCGCCTGTCACCTCGCCTTCGAGGACGACCATCGACGGCGTCTCGAAGATACGTCGATAGTCGGCGTACTCTCGGCGGAGTGCAGATTCGCCGGCCTCGGTTATCGTAATCCACTGGCCGTCTGAGACGACCTCTCGGTCGACGTAGTCACCTTCTTCGAGGCGTTGCAAGCGACGCGACGCCGTCTGGTTAGAGACGTCTAGCCTGTCTGCAAGTCCAGAGCAAGAGACCTTGACAGGTTCAGCGCGCCCGCCGTCGAGGGCAACGAGCTTCAACGTTGCCAACTCGTCGTACCCGACCTCGCTGGCGACTGCCGATTCTGACATACTCGTGGATTCGAACGCTCGTCCCATAAGCGTATCGTATATGAGATGCGTTCCAGAAATGAGATGAGAGAGTACCGAACCGCTCGTACCCTGACTTTCGAGTACCGAGTGGTAAGTCCGTCGGTCGGTCCAGCAACGCGAGAAGCGAGCAGTCGCGTCGCTGGAAGGGGTAATAAACGAGAGGAGTGGGGTGGGTGAGGGTTGGAATCGGGGGAGGTTGGTCAGCGCACGTGCGGTGGGTGGGACGTGTGGAGACACACGTAGGGCCGTGGTCGGCAGGACCAAGCGAGGCTCAGAGACCCGCCGCCTTTCGCTCGGCGCTCACTTGGGAGACGCCGGCGTTCGCCGAACAGTTCGGACAGGCGAAGACGCGCCCTTTGTCGTCACCGAACACGCGTATGAAGTTGCTCGATACGAACGCGTCGCAGTAGTTGCATCGGCTCATTGTTGGGGGTGGCAGGTTCCTCCTGCCTCATTCATTCCTTTGTCCGGTGTCAGCATACCAGTTCTACCTAACTAGTAAGGTAGTTCAGACGGCGACCGCTGGGGCGACAGTCAGTCGCCAGCGAGGGTCGCAGTCGGCCCGCCCCGAACCGGTTCGGAAAGGCCTTTAGCCGTCTGCCGAGAACCCGTGAGCATGTTCAGACAGTTCCGTGAGGAGGTCGAAGCGGCGCTCTCTGCGGCGCTTTCGTCGCTCGACCTGCCGGACGACGACCTCGGGGTCGAGGAGCCACCGGAAGACGTACCCGCGACACTCGCTTCCAGCGTGGCGTTCCGACTGGCCGGAGTCGTCGGTGCTGCGCCACCGTCGGTTGCCGCCGACATCGCCGAGGAAATCTCCGTCGACGGCTACGACTACCTCGCCGCGGTCGACACGCAGGGACCGTACGTCAACTTCCACGTGACCGACGCCTACTACGACGACACACTCACCGCCGCGGCCGAAGACGTCGAGTACGGCCGTCTCCCCTCGACCGGCGACAGCGTCGTCGTCGAGCACACGAGTGCGAACCCGACCGGCCCGGTCCACGTCGGGCGCGCCCGCAACCCCATCGTCGGCGACGCCGTCGCCAACCTGCTGGATTTCGCCGGCAACGACGTCGAGCGACACTACTACGTGAACGACGCCGGTCGCCAGATGGCCGTCTTCACGTGGGCCTACGAGACGTTCGACGAGGACGACCTCGACAGCGAACCCGACCGCGACCGCATCGAGTACGACCTCGTGCGGTACTACCAGAAGGGCAACGCCTTCCTCGAAGAAGCCGACCCCGACGAGGTCGACGCCGCGGAAGCCGAGATTACGGAGATTCTACAGGGTATCGAAGAAGGCGACGAAGAGACCTACGCCCGCGTCGAGAACGTCGTCGACCAAGTGCTCGGTGGCATGCGCGAGTGTCTCGCCCGCCTCCCCGCGGAGTTCGACGAGTTCGTCAAAGAGACGCGCTTCATGTTCGACGGGCGCACCCGCGACCTCGCAGAGCGCCTCAAAGAGACCGACCACGCCGTCTACGAGGAAGACGCGTGGCAACTCGAACTCGACGAGTACGGTATCGACAAGAATCTCGTGTTCCTCCGCTCGGACGGCACGTCGCTCTACACGACCCGCGACCTCGCCCACCACGAGTGGAAGTTCGACAACTACGACCGCGCCGTGACCGTCCTCGGCGAGGACCACAAACTGCAGGCCGGGCAACTTCGCGCCGCCCTCGACCTCCTCGGCAACGACGTGGACAAACTGGAGAACGTCATCTTCTCGTGGGTCAACCTCCCCGGCGGTCTCGGAATGTCCACCCGCGAGGGAACCGGCGTCATGCTCGACGACCTGCTCGACGAGGCAATCGACCGCGCCCGCGAGGAAGTCGAGACGCGCATGGAAGACCGCATCCGCAACGACGACTTAGACGAAGACGACATCGAGCGTATCGCTCGCCAGGTCGGTATCGGCGCAGTTCGCTACGATATCGTCTCCAAACAGCCCACCAAGTCCATCACCTTCGAGTGGGACCAGGCGCTCAACTTCGAGGCCCAGTCCGCGCCGTACATCCAGTACGTCCACGCGCGCTGTTGTGGCATCACCGACGAGGCGGCCGCCGCCGGTCTCGACGCGAGCGACGTCGACCCGTCGGTCCTCGACTCAGAGGCCGAACGCGAACTGCTGCGCGTCATCGCGCGCTTCCCCGCCGTCGTCGAGGAGGCGGCCGACGACCTCGAACCCCACACGATTGCGACGTTCGCCCGCCAGTTCGCCGAAGTGTTCAACCGCTTCTACCGCGAGTGTCCGGTCCTCTCGGCCGACGACGAGGAAGTCGCCGCGGCCCGCCTCGCACTCGTCGAATCCTCGAAGCACACGGTGGCCAACGCGCTCGATATCATCGGCGTCGAGGCTCCCGAGTCGATGTAACGTCGGTCGAAACGACCGCGTTCTGATTTTTCAGAAGAGAAGTGGGAGTGCGACCGTCCCCGAGACGAGCGACCCGCCGACCGAGAACACGGCCGCAGCGCCGCTACCGAGCGCGAGAAGCAGGAACAACACGACCCACCAGAACGGAATGGACTCTGATTCTGTCATACCGGGTCATCGGCAGACGCGATTAATAGGCCTTCTCGTTTAGCCGAGGAAGCGGCTAAAGAAGCCTTTCTTCTTCTTGTCGTCTCCGTCTTCGTCCAGTGAGTCGATTTCTTCGACGAGCGTCGTCGTGTAGACGCCCTCTTCTTCGTCCTCGCCGGTCCCGTCCGCGTCGTCGTCCGGTTCAGACTCCGCCTCTGCGACGAGGGGTTCGTCGTCATCCGCACTCGATGGGTCTTGGACGAGCGGTTCACCCGACTGTTCGGTGGGTTCGGAGGGAGTGGTCGACTCAGGTGGTGCTGTCCGGTCAGCAGGTGCGCGGGACTCGGTGGGTTCGGGCGACTGCGGCTGGTCCCGAGGCGTTGCCGTCGGGTCCTGTGTCTCGGTCGGCGGGGTCTGTGGCTCCGCCGAGTCGTCACGCACCGCGGGCTTACCGTCACTTCCGGCGGCAAACGGCACCTGCGAGTCGGTGTCTGTCGGGTCTTCGTCTTCGACGTGTTCCTCTTCGACCGGTGCGACGATGATGTCGTCTTCGACGATTGGCTCGGGCGTGTCCGACGAGTCGGTCGTCGAGGCCGAATCCTCAGTCGGCTGTCTTTCCGGGGAGGACTCAGTCGTCGACTCCGGTTCCATCGTCGGTTCCGGCTCTGCGGCAGGTTCCGGTTCCGCAGTCGACTCCGGTTCTGGCTCCGTTCCCAGTTCCGACTCCGAAGCAGGCTTCGGTTCAGCGTCTCGCTTGTTCTTGTTCTTGTTCAGCACCTCGTCGGCCGCCGCCTTCGACGCTTCGACCAGTGATTCCGAGTCGGTCGCGTCGGCAGCGAGTGGGTCTTCGTCGACCACCTCACCCGCCAACGGGTCTTCGTCGACCGCATCGCCCGCTAACGGGTCTTCGGACGACTCGGCCGCCAATGGGTCCTCGTCCACGTCAGCAGCGAGCGGGTCTTCCGGTGCGTCCGTCGGGTCCGGTTCGGGAGTCGCGTCGGTAGTCTCCTCGGCAGTCGGCATCGACGACTCGCCTGCCTCTGTCGGGGAGTCCTCGGCAGTCGGCATCGACGACTCGCCTGCCTCTGTCGGGGAGTCCTCGGCAGTGTGGACCGCAGTGGAGTCGTCAGTGTCCGCACCCGATGTCTCCCGCGCGTTCGAGTCCGTCGCGTCAGTGGTATCTGCGGCTTCGAATTCGTCAGTGGTATCTGCGGCTTCGAACTCGCCAGCGTCTGCGTCTGGCGCAAGCGGGTCTTCGGTCGTCGACTCGGTCGTGTCGACGGAGTCCTCTGAGGCGACCGGCGTCGGTTCAGCTTCCGACGAGCTGTCGGACGGCGTCGCTGGCTCCGATTCCGAGACATCCATCGAGTCCGGTTCAGAAGTGGTTCGACCGGTGTCCGACGACGGTTCGGATTCCGCCTCGGGGTCGGCTTCAGGGAGTTCGGTGTCGGGTGCGGAAGACGAATCAGTAGTGACGACCTGCGTTGACTCCGACTCTTGGACGTCCTGCTTTGTCGTTTCAGTCGTGTGGTCGTCGTCGGTGGCTGCTCCGGTCTCGTCGGGGACCGGAACCGGCTCTCCGGTGAGTGCCTCCGCGAGCGCGCGGTAGCCTGCCGCCGAGATACTGTCAGGTGTGCGGAGGACGACGGGAACTTGGCTGTCGAGCGCGTCACGAATAGCCGGGTCTTCGGGGACGACGGCGACGACGCCAGCATCCAGAATCGACGCGACCACCTCGGCGTTCGGGTTCGACTCGTCGACACGGGTGAGGACGGCACCGACGATTGACGCGCCGATGCGCTCGGCGAGTTGTCGCGTCTTCTCGGTGTCGCCGAGTGCCTCTCGTTCGGTCGTCGTGACGAGCACCACGTCGTCGGCGAACTTCAGGGGGACGAACGTGTCGTTGCTCAGACCCGCACCGGTGTCGACGATGACGACGTCGTAGTCGTCGAGCTGGTCGACAGCCGCTTCGAGTCCTTTGGCGTCAGTTCGGGCAAACGCTTCCAGCGCGTTCGACCCGGGGACGACGTCGAGACCAGCCGGTCCCTCGTAAATAGCCGACTTGATGTCTACGTCGTCGTTGAGGACGTCGTGAAGTGTCGCCCCGTCTGGGTCGACACCGAGGGCACCAGCGAGATTCGGCATCCCGAGGTCACCGTCGATGACGACAACCTCGTGACCGGCCATCGCGAGGACGGTTCCAAGGTTGGCTGTCGTCGTCGTTTTTCCAACCCCGCCTTTCGCGCTGGCAATTGCGTACACCCGTGCCATGATTCCAACGTCGAAACCCTACCGTGACAGCACCATAAATGTTCTCCGAGCGCCGTCATGGGTGTGACACGATAGCTCGCCACGTGGACAGTCAAAGGTTACTTAGCCGCTGGCGGGACTATGTGGAGTGATGAGTAGCGACGCCGAGGAGGCGAGCGAAGACCGGCGAAAGTATGAATTCAAGAAGGTCATCGAGGACCTCAAAGAATTCGAAGGCTCCGGAACTCAGCTCGTCACCATCTACATCCCAGAAGACAAGCAGATTTCCGACGTGGTCGAACACGTCATCACAGAACACAGCGAAGCGTCCAACATCAAGTCCAAGCAGACGCGGACGAACGTGCAGGACGCCCTGACGAGCATCAAAGACCGGCTCCGATACTACGGTAACTTCCCGCCAGACAACGGCATCGTGATGTTCTCTGGTGCGGTCGACTCCGGCGGTGGCCAGACGAACATGGTCACGAAGGTACTCGAAAGCCCGCCGGAACCCATCCAGTCGTTCCGGTACCACTGTGACTCGAACTTCCTCACCGGGCCCCTCGAGGACATGCTCATGGACAAGGGTCTGTTCGGGCTCGTCGTCCTCGACCGCCGCGAGGCCAACGTCGGATGGCTGAAAGGCAAGCGCGTGGAACCGGTCAAGAGCGCCTCGTCGCTCGTCCCGGGGAAGCAGCGCAAAGGTGGTCAGTCCGCCCAGCGTTTCGCCCGCCTGCGCCTCGAAGCTATCGACAACTTCTATCAGGAAGTCGCTGGCATGGCGAACGACCTGTTCGTCCCCCAACGTCACGACATGGACGGCATCCTCGTGGGCGGTCCCTCGCCGACGAAAGACGAGTTCCTCGACGGTGACTATCTCCACCACGAACTGCAGGACCTCGTCGTCGGCAAGTTCGACGTCGCCTACACGGACGAATCCGGCCTCTACGACCTCGTCGACGCCGGACAGGACGTGCTGGCCGACCAGGAGGTCATCAAGGACAAAAAGCAGATGGAGGAGTTCTTCGAGAAACTCCACCGCGGCAACGAGTCCACCTACGGGTTCGAGCCGACGCGGAAGAACCTCGTGATGGGGTCTGTCGACCGCCTCCTCATCTCCGAGGACCTCCGCCAAGACGTCGTCATCTACGACTGCAACGGGAACGAAGAGTACGAACTCGTCGATCACCGGCACAACACGCCCACTCACGAGTGTGAGGACGGCACCGAAGTCGAAGCCGAGTCCCGCGAGGACGTCATCGAGTTCCTGATGGACATCGCCGACCAGCGCGGCACCGAGACGAAGTTCATCAGCACCGACTTCGAAAAGGGCGAACAGCTCTACGACGCGTTCGGTGGTATCGCCGGAATTCTCCGGTACTCCACGGGCGTCTAAGCACTTTCTCCTCGGCGTCTTCGCGCGCAAGCGCGAGAGACGAATCACTAGGCAACGCGAGCGCCGTGCCTATCGGCCGATAGCCGCGGCACTCCACCAGTCAGTAGCATAGACACCACAGCCGCTAGCCTCAGCACTTCACCCCGCGAAGAGCGACTGTTCGACTCGTCAGAAAAACGCCGTGAGTTGACTGCGACGTCGTTCGAGGTCGACGTGCGCATCGGGGAATCCGTGGGCGAGTCTATCGAGCGCCAGATGCACGTCGACGCCCGACTCCTCGGCGTATTCGAGACACTCCACGATACCGGAACGGTTGAGCGCCAGCGAGTCGAGCAACCCAAGCGCGACAGCGAGGGCCGCGCCGCCGTCACCGTCCGGGATGACATCGACGAGTTGCTTCGCCTCGTCGACTTGTGCCCCCGCGACGGTCGCCGGGGAGACGTGCAGGCAATCGCCGCACAGCGCGACGATATCGGTCGATTCGGGAGCGTACGTTCGCAGGTCTTCGGGAACGACGTACCGGACTGTCGCACCACCACACTCGGGACAGGCCATACCACTACCTACGCGGTTGCGCGACGAAAAGTGGTCGGTGGGGCGACCGAGAAGATACCGCAGAGAAGTGACGAGATTAGTCCGCAGTAGCGGCTTCGGCGGCTTGTTCGGCCTCTCGCGCTTCCTTCTCTTCTTCTTCCTTCTTGGCTTTGATCTTCTTGAGGCGGAAGATTTCCTCGCGCTCTTGCTCTTCGAGCTTCTGCTCGATGTACTCTTGGTTCTCGTAGAGTTCGGGAAGCAGTTTGAATTCGAGCGCGTTGACACGGCGCTTCGTCGTCTCGATCTCTTCGAGCATCTTCTTCATCGCCGTCTCGACTTCCGCGGCGAGGATGATGGATTCGAGCAGTTCCTCGTAGGCGTCGGCAGCCTCGTCGATGCGGGCCGAAGAACCGAGCAGACCGTAGCCGCGCTGGTCGAGGCTCTTTTTGACGCGCGAGGACTCGATTTGCGGGACGACGACGCCCATGATGTTCTTCGACTGCGTCGTAATCTCGGGGTACTCTTTCAGCGCTGCGGCAGCACCGCGAACCGTGACGTCACCCTCCATGGCGCGAGCCATGTTGATCTTGTTCTGGGCGCGCTCGTAGTCCGCGTTCAGGTTCGCCCGCACGTCCTGTGCCTGGTCGAGGATGTCCATGAACTCCATGATGAGGCCGTCCCGCTTCTGTTCGAGCGTGTCGTGACCCCGCTCAGAGAGTTCGATGCGATCTTCGATCGCCATCAGGTTCTTGCGGGTCGGCTTGACGTCTTCGGCCATCTTTGGCGAGGGTTGTTCGCCTGGGGTGTTAATCTTTTACTGTCTGGCCCGCTGTCCGGGGCGAAAACAGGGCAGGCGGCAGGGGGAGCCGCGACGACGTGGTAGCCGGCCAACACGTTCTCCCCGGAGTCGAGGCGGGACAGGACGGGGCGGGGGAAGTCGCCTACAGAACCTCGCTCTCGAAAAACCGAGTGACCAGCTTTCGCTCGGCCGCACGGAGATGCTGGTGGTACGTCGGTCGGGAGACACCCATCGCCTCGGCGAGTTCGTCGCCTTTCACCCCGTGGGGCCACTCGAAGAAGCCGCCGAGGTACGCCAGTTGGAGCGCAGTTCGCTGTCTGTCGGTGAGTTCTGCACCGACGCTCGCGGCAAACTCTCGCTGGGTCTGCGGCGGGACCGCACGGTCCCTGACGGCACGGAGCTCGACACCCCGTGCGACCGTTTTCAGGTCGTCGAGAAGCGACCGACCGAGTGCGCGGTCCGGGACTACGACGGTCAGTCGGGTCCCGTCGGTGTCGACTTCGAGGTCTGATATCCGGCCGCTCGCGTCGGCGACGAGGTGTAAAAGCGAATCTGATGCGAGAATGATTTCGTACAGTCCGGCGTCGTCTCCCCGCGGGAGTTGCGAGACGCGTACGATACCCTCAGCACCGAATTCGGACGTTTCTTCGGTGTCGATATCCTCGCCGGCGGTCGGGGGCGTCGTCGAGACGAAGAGGCTCACCGTCCCGTCATCGTGCGGAACCGACCCTTCGTATTCGAGCCGACATCCCCACGAGGTGGCGAGCGTGGCGAGGGGCTGTGTCGAGTCCGTGATTTCGAGTTCGAGTTCGAGAACCTCGTTGGACATGAGCGTCCGTCGGCTCTCGAACGCGTCGATGGCGGCCCCAACTGCTCTGCCGAGCGTCCCGAAGACGGCCTGCACGTACTCGTCGACGGCCGCTGTCGCGTACACGCTCAACACACCGTACATCGTATCACGGTGGACGAGCGGGACGGCGATAACGTTCGTAAATGGCAGCGACACGTCGGTGTGGAGGCGGCCATCCGAAGCCGTCTGTGACCGTACCTCCCCGGTCGTGGCGGCGAGCGCGGTCGGGTCGGTGTCGTCGTCGCGGTCGATTCGGAGTTCCGACAGCGTGGCCGATTCGGCTCCGGCCCACTCGTTCGGCACGATTTCCTTCGGTGAGAGGTCGACGTCGCCAATCCACGCGCCCTCGAACGACGGCGATGCGGCGATTTTCTCACACACTGTCGTTTCGAGTTCCGCGCGCGTCTCCGCGCGGACGAGCGCGCCCGTGACATCTTCGAGCAGCCCTTCGATGTGGTCGACGAGATTCTGGAGTCGGGCGCGTTCTTCTTCGACGCGGGCGGCGTACCGCTCTGCGGCCTGCTCGGCGCGGACGCGCTCTGTGATGTCCGTCTGGAAACCGACGTAGTGGGTCACGGAGCCATCGGGACCGGGAAGCGGCGCGATATCGACGCGATTCCAGAAGGTCGAGCCGTCTCGCCGGTAGTTCAGCAGTTCGACCGACGCCGACTCCTCGGCATCGATTGCGCGGCGAAGTTCGGCGACGCGCTCTTGGTTCGTCTTGTCACCCTGCAGATATCGGCAGTTTCGACCCAGCGCCTCTTCGATGGTGTACCCCGTCATCGACTCGAACGCGTCGTTGGCGTAGACGAGCGGGTGGTCGGGGAGCGAGCCGTCCGAGATAGTGATTCCGACGGGCGCTTCGTCCATCGCCCGTTCTTTCAGGTCTTCGGTAATCCGGTCTGTCGCCTCCTCGTGACGGTCGTGCCACGACACGACGCTGGCGACGCGGGCACCGAGTCGGTCGAAGAGGTTAGACTCGACGACGGGAACGACGTCTTCCGCACCGGCATCGAGTGCGTCACCCGGCGAGAGGTCGGCGTCCGGAGAGACCAGTACGACGACCGGAACGCCAGTCTCGCTGATGGCTGTCACGGTTGCTGGTGAGTCCGTGTCGATGACGATGCAGTCCGCAGAGTCTTCGGCGAGTCGTCGCTCGACAGCGTCGGCCGAGTCGACGGCTTCGACGTCGAACGACGAGAGTTCGCGTTCGACTCGTGCTCGGATGTCGTCGCCGACGACAGAGAAGACACGCGCCTGCGGCGAAGCAATTGACATACCTCATACACACGCTGGTAGCACAAGGAACCTCGCTCTCGGACGGTTCGACAGCGTACTCACGGGAGCGCGGACGAAAGCGACCGCTCTCGGAAGGAAATCGCGTCCGAAGAAAGAATCGAAGTCGCCGAGTTAGGCGTCCGCTTCGACGGTCTCGGCTTCGTCGCGGTAGTAGTCCTCGATAAGCTCTTCGTCGATACGGTTGAGCTCGGACTTCGGCAGCATCGAGAGGAGGTCCCACCCGATGTCGAGCGTGTCGTCGATGGTGCGGTTCGTGTCGAAGCCCTGGTCGACGAACTCCTCTTCGAAGCGCTCTGCGAAGTCGAGGTACTTGTTGTCACGCTCGGACAGCGCCTCGCGACCGACAATGTTCACGAGGTCGCGGAGGTCTTCACCCTCTGCGTACGCCGCGTACATCTGGTCGGACACGTCGGCGTGGTCTTCGCGGGTGAGTCCCTCACCGATACCGTCGTCCATCAGACGCGAGAGGGACGGAAGCGGATTGATCGGCGGGCGGATACCCTGCGAGTTGAGGTCGCGGTCGATGTAGATCTGACCTTCCGTAATGTAGCCGGTCAGGTCCGGAATCGGGTGCGTGTCGTCGTCACCCGGCATCGTGAGGATGGGAATCTGGGTGACAGACCCTTCGCGACCCTCGATACGACCTGCGCGCTCGTAGAGCTGCGCAAGGTCAGTGTACATGTAACCCGGGTAGCCACGGCGACCGGGGACCTCTTCGCGAGCCGCACCGATTTCGCGGAGCGCCTCACAGTAGTTGGTCATGTCGGTCAGGATGACGAGGACGTGGTAGTCCTTGTCGAACGCGAGGTACTCGGCCGTGGTGAGGGCGAGACGCGGCGTGACCGTCCGCTCGACTGCGGGGTCGTCCGCGAGGTTCGTGAAGACGACGGAGCGCTCGAGTGCACCCGTGCGCTCGAAGTCCTCCATGAACTCGTTGGCCTCTTCCTGCGTGATACCCATCGCGCCGAAGACCACAGCGAACTCGGAGTCTTCGTCGCCTTCCTCTTCGAGCACGGTCGCCTGACGGGCGACCTGCAGTGCGAGGTCGTTGTGGGGAAGTCCCGACGCGGAGAAGATGGGGAGCTTCTGACCACGGACGAGGGTGTTCATGCCGTCGATGGCGGAGACGCCAGTCTGGATGAACTCCTCGGGGTACTCGCGGGAGTAGGGGTTGATTGCTGCGCCGACGATGTCACGGCGCTCGTCGGGGACGATTTCCGGGCCGCCGTCGATAGGCTGGCCGGACCCGTCGAGCACGCGACCGAGGAGGTCCTCGGTCACGGGCATCTTGAGCGTCTCGCCGAGGAACTTGACGGACGCGTTTCGGTCGATACCGGTGGTTCCTTCGAACACCTGAATCGCGACGAGGCCCTCACTCGATTCGAGGACCTGTCCACGCTTGGTCTCGCCTTGCGGCGTCTCGATTTCGACGATTTCGTCGTAACCGATCGGCTCGTCAACCTCGGCGAACACCAGCGGGCCGCTGATTTCGGTGATAGTCTGGTATTCCTTCATGATCTCAGTACAGCTCGCGGAGTTGCTCGGTGATCTCTGCCTTGAGGTCCTCGATGTACGCCTCCCAGTCTTCCTGCACACCGATACGGTTCAGACGGGGAACCGCTTCGATGGCCTGGATTTCTTCGACGGGGACGCCGGCTTCGAGCGCCTTGAACGCCTCGTCGTTGAACGTGTGGATGGCGGTGAGGATACCGTAGGTCTTCTCTGGCTCACAGTACGTGTCCGTCGGGTGGAACGCGTTCTGCTGCAGGTACGCCTCGCGGAGATAGCGAGCGACTTCGAGGGTCAGCTGCTGGTCCTCCGGCAGGGCGTCCTTACCGACGAGCTGAACGATTTCCTGAAGCTCGTTCTCTTCGTCGAGCACGTCGACCGCCCACTGTCGCTCTTCGGGCCAGTCGTCCTCGACGTTCTCGACGAACCACGGGTCGAGCTGGTCCTGGTAGAGCGAGTAGGACTCGTTCCAGTTGATTGCCGGGAAGTGACGACGCTCTGCGAGGTCGGCGTCGAGTGCCCAGAAGGTCTTCACGATACGCAGAGTGTTCTGCGTGACCGGCTCGGAGAAGTCGCCGCCCGGCGGCGAAACTGCGCCGATGACGGAGACCGAACCCTCGTTGCCGTTGACGGTCGTGAAGTACCCTGCGCGCTCGTAGAACTCGGAGAGACGCGCGGCGAGGTACGCGGGGTACCCCTCTTCGCCGGGCATCTCTTCGAGACGCGAGGAAATCTCGCGCATGGCCTCTGCCCACCGCGAGGTGGAGTCGGCCATGAGTGCCACGTCGTACCCCATGTCGCGGTAGTACTCCGCGATGGTGATACCGGTGTAGATACAGGACTCGCGGGCCGCCACGGGCATGTTGGACGTGTTCGCGATGAGCGACGTCCGCGCCATGAGCGGGTTCCCGGTCTTCGGGTCGTCGAGTTCCGGGAAGTCCTCGATGACTTCGGTCATCTCGTTACCGCGCTCACCACAGCCGACGTAGACGACGATGTCCGCGTCAGCCCACTTGGCGAGCTGGTGCTGCGTAACCGTCTTTCCGGACCCGAACGGACCCGGAATCGCGGCCGTCCCACCCTTCGCGATGGGGAACAGACCGTCGAGGATACGCTGCCCGGAGACGAGCGGTTCGCGGGGCGTCTTCTTCTCTGCCGCGGGACGCGCCTTCCGAACCGGCCACTCCTGATGCATCGTCACTTCTTCGCCGTTGTCGAGTTCGACGACCGCCTCGGTGACGGAGAACTCGCCTTCGTTGGCGGCGACGACTTCGCCACCTTCGAAGTCCGGCGGGACCATGACCTTGTGTTCGATGGTCACGGTTTCGGGAACCGTACCGACGACGTCACCGGGGGCGACTTCGTCGCCTTCGGAGACCGTCGGTTCGAACTCCCATTTCTTCTCCAGGTCGATACCGGGTGCGTCGACACCGCGGTCGAGGTACGGCGAGCCCATCTTGGACTCGAGCACGTCCAGCGGACGCTGGACACCGTCGTAGATGGCGTCCAGCATGCCGGGACCGAGGTCGACGGTCAGCGGCTCGCCCGTGTTCTCGACGGGTTCGCCGGGACCGACGCCCGAAGTCTCCTCGTACACCTGAATGGTCGTGAGGTCGCCCTCGATTTCGATAACCTCGCCCATCAGCCCTTCGTCGCCGACGTACACAACGTCGTTCATACGGGCGTCAAGGTCACGGGCGGTCACGACCGGACCACTCACGCTTGCGATGATGCCGTCCTCGCGAACGGAATCTTGTGTTGCCTGACTCATGTTTGTTATTCGTCCATCAGATCGATACCGATAGCTCTCTTGATCTGGTCGCGGAGGCCGCTTGCGCCGCCGGAACCGCCGAGCGTCACGAGCGTTGGCTCGATACTCTGCTCGACCGACTTGCGGGCGTTACGCGAGAGGTAGTCGAGGTCGTCTTCGTGCATCACGATGATGCCGACATCCTCGTCCTCGAGCGTCTGCGTCACGGCCTCGTCGAGTGCTTCGTCCTTGTCTTCGTCCGGGACGTTCTCGAACTTGCGGACGCCCGCAAGTCGAAAGCCCGTCGTGAAGTCGGGACTGCCGATAACTGCGATTTCCTGGCTCATTGGATGACCAGTTCCTCCTCGATTTCGTCGGGACCAAGCCCGGCCTCGCGGCCGCGGGCAATCGCCCGAATGTTGTCGACTTCGCGTTCCTTGGCGAGAATGTACGAGATGACCGGCGTGACAGACAGTGGGAACACGTAGCCGAGCGTGTCAGCGTACTCGAGCAGCGCCGAATCGAGGGCGCGCTCGAAACTAATGAGGCTGTCTGCCGCCTCGAGGTCCGAGATGGCACCAGAGAGGCGGTCACCGTACTGACTGTCCGAAATCTTCGAGACCAGTTCGCTGGTACTGGTCGCTAACGCCGTAATCTCCGACGCTCGGAACAGCGTGCCACCTTCGATGAAATAATCTGCAGGATCGAGGTCGGCACCACTGCGAGCGATTCGGAGTGCGTTTCGGGCGTTTCGGAAGTCGATTTCCGCTTCGAGGAACTCACGATACTGTTCTGCTTCCTCACCGACGACCAAGTTCTCCAGCAGTTGCTCGTAGAACGCGCGGTCGACAGCGTTCTCTAACGGCACGAGGACACCGGCTTCCTCGTAATCTTCGAACGCGGCCTCAAGCCCGTCTCCGAACATCGTCCCGGAGAGGATTTCGACCACTTCTTCGATTTCGGTCGCATCGAGCAGTCGCTCGATGAGTCGGTCGTCGAACTCACCAGCGCGGATGAGGTCGGATTTGACCTCCTCACGGGACGACCCCGCGTAGATTCCACGCAGGACCGTCTTGACGTTCCACGCGTCGAACTTTCGAAGGTACCGGGCGATGAGGTCGTAGAGCCGACCACCGGCCCAGTCGAGGATGTCGTTGAACTGCTTCGCCATGTTGGCGTTCAGCGCGTACTCGATGAGGTCGACGCCCGAGAATCGGCTTCCCAGCGCGTTGATCTCCGTCTCGTACTCCGACTCCTCCATGAACCGGGCGATTTCGGCCGGGCCCATGCGGACCAGCTTGCGGTACTCTTCGTCCCCGAAGAGGGCGCTTCGTCTCGCTCGTACCCGAGCGATGACGTACTCCGGATTCGAGCCGCCAGCTGTGCTCATTGGTCGTCGAACAGTCGCGCACTCACTTCCTTCAGGTTGTCCTCCCAGACTGAATCGAGGACCGAGTCGAAGGTGTTGTTCACCCGAACGCGCGAATTCGTGCCTTCGACCACGACGCCACCGAGGCAGTCGCGCTCACCAGACACTTCGTATCTGTCGTAGTCGGCAAGGATGTCTTCGAGCATGTCGGCGTCGTCGGCGCGACCGTAGACGTGGACTTCGTCCTCGTCTTCGAATTCGACCGCTGCCGCATCGAGGAGCGTACGGGTCAGCTCCTCGCGACGGTCGCCTTCGAGGTCGGCGAGTTCGCTTTCGACCTGCTCACGGACACGCTGAAGCACGTCTCGGCGGGCGCTCAGCCGAGCCTGCTTGGCTTCGAGCTTCGCGCTGGAGAGCGACTGTTCTCGCTCTCGTTCGAGTTGCTGCTCGATTTCGGCCGTGCGCGATTCGAGGATTTCTTCGGCGTCTGCTTCGGCTTCAGCGACGATTTCGTCCGCTCGTTCCTGGCCGTTCTGCCTGATTTCCTCTGCGCGTGCGCGGGCTTCGTCTCGGATATCCTCAACGACGTTATCCAAACTCATAATGGGGAAAGGGAGGGGTGCTTAGGCCGCGAAGACAACGACCAGTGCGAGGATAACGAGGGTTTCGGGAAGAACCGTGAGGATCAGCCCGTTGACGAAGAGACCCTCGTCTTCGGCGATGGCACCCATCGCAGCGGAACCGATGCCGCGCTCGGCGTATCCGGCTGCGAAAGCGGCGATGCCGACCGAAAGGGCCGCTGCGGCGTCAGCGGTGATAGCAGGCGAGGAAGCGGTTTCATTCTGCAGTGCAGTCATGAGGGGTTCAATTGCTTCAATCATTGTATGTTCCTGAGTACCGGATTGTCGTCTCCGAACGTTCGTATGTGTTGCAAGACGTCTCATAAAGGTTCCCAAAATAATCGGCTGAAATACGGCATTCGGGCGGCTGTCGTGCGTGATTCCGGGAGAGCAGCCGCTATCGGTACGGTCGATAAAGAAGGTACCGCCTGTTCACTCAGTCTTCGGTGGTGAACTGACGGTCGTAGCCGAACGGTTCGTACTCGCGGCCACCGCCCTCGAAGAACTTGCCGAAGAACTCGACGTATTCGAGACGGACGGCCTGCAGGCCTGCACTCGTGACACCGAGTGCGAGGACGACAACGTGGCCAACGACCAGGACGAGCAGTCCACCGAGGACGCCAGCAGCGCCCGAGTGGAACATCCCGCCGAAGAGGACGTTGGTCACTTCGTATCCGTGGTAACTCAGCGTTTCACCCGGTCCGAGTGCCGCCACAGCCGTGGCGTCGGGCATCCCTCCGAGGCCGAAGTGCCAGCCACCGTGGTCGTCAACGTACACACCGAAGACGAGCAGGTTGACTGCGAACGCCATCGACGCCTTCGCGATGAGGACCGCGCCGAGACGAGTGTACGACAGGACGTTGGAGAGCACAGCCGCGAACTCAGCGAGTTCGGCCGGCTCTGCTAACGCCAGCAGGAGCGCACCGAACAGGTAGAGTCCAAGGCCTCCCCAGCCGACAGTGTACGAGAAGCCCGAGAAGCCGAGCGGGATGAGTCCGCCACTGGCGAACGTCGTGAACAGGAACTCCGGTGGGACACCGCCGAGTGCGTCACTGAAGACCCAAATCCACAGGCCGTTCAGCATGAGTATCCACGACCCAGCTTCGAGGACTGCCTCTTTCGCGCCGTGAAGTTGGAGCTTCTCGACGAAGTCGAAGAGGTACCCGACGTTCAGGTGGAAGATACCCACGACGACGCTCACGGTGAGCCAAGCAAGCGCCCACTCCGAAGTTGCGGGCGACAGACCCTTCTCAATCGGCGGGTGAGACATCTGGAGCACACCTTCCCAGAAGTACTCCGTGATGAGGTGGAATCCGAATATCTCACCGTACAGAATGCCGAATATCGTCGTGAAGACACCGGCTGCAATCGTCATTCCACCCATACTTTTGAACGCGTCCGAGTCGAAGTTCGCGTAGAGGAAGAACCCGATGGCGGTGTAGATGAGTCCGTAGCCGAAGTCACCAATCATGAACCCGAAGAACGCCGGGAACGTGAGGAACAGGATGAGTGTCGGGTCGAACTCGTAGTAGTTCGGGCGGTTGACTGCTTGTACCAGCAGTTCGAACGGTTTGACAACTCCGTTGTTGTTCTGGACGACCGGCGGTTCGTCGTTCGCCATCGTGACCGTCCCACCGTCAGTCGCAGCGGGCGTTCCGGTGCTCTCGGAAACGTGCTCACGTGCGTGGTCGTTACCATCGTGGGAGAACTCCGCGCGTTCGAGTTCTTCCACTTCGACGTGTTCGCCGACCGCATTTTTCAGCGACTTCGCGAACTCGTTGTATCGCTCGGTCGGAATCCAGCCCTCGGCGACGAATGCGTTCTCCGTCGTCGCGAACGACAACGGCGCTTCGGTCTTCTGGACGTCGATGGCGAGTCGCTCTTCGGCGGCGAGGAGGAATTCACCTTCTTCGACCGCGATGTCACGAAGCTCAGACTCGACGGTTTCGAGCTTGGATTCGATTTCGCGCTTCTGCTGTTTGAGATCGCGGATGTAATCTTCGGGGCTTCCCGAAGCGTCCGGGATTTCGAGCGTCGCGAACTCGACGCCGACGAGTGCATCCGTAATCGCCATCTCGGAAGCGCCCTCGGCGGGGCGACCAAAGACAGCGAGCGTGCGGTCGCCCGAGAAGATTTCGAAGGCGCCGATGCTGTCGGCATCGACGATTGCCCGCTCGACTTCGTCGGCCTTCCCTTGTCCAACGACGACTTGCAGGGAGTCGTATCCCGAGAGCAAGTCGAGGTCGAGGCCGAGGTCGACGAACGGCTTCATCGCGTCGATCTCCTCGTCTACCTCACGAAGCTTTCCTTCGAGTTCGGAGCGACGGTCGTCGAGTTCGTTGACGCGCTCGCGAATCTGTTCGAGCGGTTCACCGAGCGCGTCGTCGGGGACGATGCGCTGGCGACCGGCGTCATCTTCGGTGACGCCGAGAATGCTCTTGAGCGAACGAACGGTGACGAGCTTCTCGGAGGCGTCCTCCGCTCCCTCGATGGGAGTCCCCGTGTCGAAACCGAACTCCTCCTGCCACGACCCGTCGTATTCGGTGACGTGGAGCAGTCGAAGGTCGTGGACAGTCTCGATGACCTCGGACATGATGCCCTTGGAACCGGTCACCGAGACCTTGCTCATCTGCTCAGGTCTGAGCATTCACCGCCTCCTCGAATTTGCCGACGGCGTACTCGACCGCCTCGTCGATGCGGTCTTCCGCGTCGGCGACCAGTTCGTCCCGCGCCGATTCGCCTTCTTCGAGGATGCGTTCACGCTCCTTCTCGATGTCTTTGCGCCCCTCCGCCAAGCGCTCTGATTCGAGTTCGTCGGCCTCCTGCTCGGCCTCGGAGCGGATCTCGTCTGCCTCGTGGCGCGCCTCCGCGACGAGATCTTCGCGTTCCGCCTCGGCCTCTTCGATGATGTCGTCGGCCTCCTGCTCGGCCGATTTTATTTTCTCGAGAACCTCTTGTCTCGGCATACTCGTATCACAGGGAAGTTGCACAAGCGCTGTATAAGGTGTTTGCGGAACAGTGCTGAGAAACGACCGAATAGTCGACACCGTCTGGGCTTCGAAAGCACGGAGCTGCGCGGTGAATCCGCACCGTTATCATCGGTGAGTCCTAATCCCGGCGCGATGGGAGTCCTCGAAAACAAAGCCCGGGCCCGCCTGTTTTACAAGTACCTCTCGAAGGTGTACGACCAGGTGAACCCGTTCATCTGGAACGAGGAGATGCGCGACGAGGCGCTCGAACTACTCGGTATCCAAGAGGGTGACCGCGTCCTCGACGTCGGGTGCGGGACCGGCTTCGGTACCGAAGGTCTGCTCCGCTATACGGACGACGTGCACGGTCTCGACCAGAGTATCCACCAGATGCAGAAGGCGTGGAAGAAGTTCGGAAAGAACGACCAAGTCCGGTTCTACCGCGGCGACGCCGAACGGCTGCCGTTTGCCGACAACTCCTTCGATATCATCTGGTCGTCCGGGTCTATCGAGTACTGGCCGAATCCCGTGACCGCACTCGAAGAGTTCCGGCGCGTCGTCAAGCCGGGGAACAAGGTTCTCGTCGTCGGGCCTGACGACCCGAAGAACAGCCTCTTCCAGAAACTCGCCGACGCAATCATGCTCTTCTACGACGAAGAGGAAGCCGACCGGATGTTCGAAGCGGCGGGGTTCGTCGACATCGAACACCACATTCTCCAGCGACAGCCCGGCAGCCCTCGCGCTATCGTCACCATCGCGCGCGCCCCCGAGGAATAAGTCCCCGTCGCGAAACGTTTCATCGACTTGCGCCCTTTCTGCCGCCTCGACACACTTAGCTCGCCGTCGCTCGAACGACTGCAACGAGCGTGTCTTCCTCGTAGACTCGGACGACGACCCGAGCACCGGAAGTCACTGTCGGGGCGTTCGTCCCTGCGAGTTCGAACCCTGCCGTCTCTCCAACAGTCCACGTCCCATCTGATGCCGTGTTGAACGGCCCGGTCGGCCCCGGCTTGAACCCCGCCGCCGAGAAGAACGGCACCGGTGGTTGGTGACGTAACTCCTCACCATTTATCGAAACCCGGAGCCGAAGCGACGAAACTTGTACCGGCGCTCCCGCGTCGTGCGTCAGTTCGAACGCACTCCCGGTGACCGACAGCGAAAGCATCGTCGGTTGATTCGGCGTGGGCGTCGATTCCGCCACGTCGAACGCGGCAGCACCGACCACGCCCGCGATGACGACGACGATACCAACCATGAGGACGCCACCAATCAAAACGGTCGACCCTCGGGTGTCGGAAGCAAGTTGTCGAGGCATCGAGACGGAGTGGCCGCGTCACCCGATAAGAAGGTTCGGTCGGTGAGAACCCGAAAGAGAGTGGTTACGCGGGAGTTCGTTCCGGTGTCACCGAGCTATCCGCCGACAGCTCGCTCGCCGGTGTCAGAGTCGTCTCGTTCGTCTGGGTCTCGTTCGTCGCCAGTTGGGGAACCGGCGTCGGAGAGACGGTGAGGACGACCGCGGCGTTGCCTCTGATGACCGTAATGGTGAACCGACTCGCCGGTGAGACAGTCCAAATTGCCCCGTCCGAACCGGTCCGCCCGAGGAGCGTACTCTCGCGGCTCGCTTCCAGTCCGAGCGTTACGTTGGCGTCGACCGGGTCGCCCGACTCAGTCTCGTTCAGTTGGATTCGAAGCGGACCGCCCGGGTAGGTCCGATTGGCAGACAGTCTGAGCCCGTCTTTGACCTCGGTTGCGACCGTCCCGTTCGAGACCGTGTCGAGCGGGCGGATTTGAGCTTCTTTGAACACTTCTGCACTCCCACTGTCGACGTAGGCGAAGAGCTGTCCGCGGCCGTGATTGACGCGAACGAGATAGCTGTTTCCAGCACCGACCACGTCGGCGCCGTTCTGTGTCGCCCGGCTGTTCCAGATAGTCGGGTAGTTCTCAGCGACTTTGTCGAGTGCCTGCGTCGGCGTGACACCGCTCCGGTCCCGGTCACGCAGGTCGCTTCGGTAGGCCTCCCGAATGTAGGTGTCGTCCGAGATGACGCTGAGAACGAGTCCATCCGCACTCGTCCGAACGAAGAACCGCGTCGATGGCTCGTTCCCCGTGAGGACCGACGCAGCGTGTTTTCGGACGGGGCCAGTGAACGTATCCAGTTCCCGTTCGAGGGCAGCGAGTCGCCCGGGGTCGATAGAGAAGTCAGGAGTCTGTGCCGCGACCTCGCGGAGTTCGATACGGCGTTCGTTGAGTTCGCGTGCCTCGGCGTCGATGCGAGCGAGTTCGACGAGCAACTCCCGAGCAGCGATATTTCCGGTGTTGTACGCTTCGATGGCGTTTTGTTGCGCACTCTGGAGCGCGATAGCTCGCTGCTCGATTTGGTTTATTTCGCCGAGAATCAGTTGCTGTCGCACACCCTCGTCACTGGCCGACTCGATGCGTTCGAGAGAGGACAGCGTCTGAATCTGACTTCCCGCTCTGAGTCCGGCGAAGTCAAGCGAGGGGCCGAGGTCGACGTGTTGAGCGTCGACTGTCGACCTGACGACCGACGAGTCTGGGATGTCGAGGACGCGAACCGTCTCGTTCGACGAGGTCTGAACCTGTGTTCCGTTGGACGCGTCCGCGAGGTCCCCTGTACCCGGGCCGACCGCACCGAGAGCTGGTGAGGCCACCAAGACGAGAGCGAGGACGAGCGGGAGGGCCTTCATCGCCGTGACGGTACACGACGGCGGTACTAAAATGACCCTCTTACGAGCCGACGTTACTACGGAATAACACGGTCACGTCGATGGAAAGCGTTTTCATCGCCGGACGAAACGGTTTTAGGTATGCGGAGCGCCGCCGTCATCGTTGCCCTCCTCGCTCTCGTCGCTGGTGTTGCGACACCAATCGCGGCAGCCCAGTCGCTCGGTCCAGCCCCACACGAGAGTGGTACAGCGGCGGCGCTCGGAGACCGGGCGGTGCTCGCCCAACAGTCGGGAATCGAACAGACGCCGACGACGGAGATTATCATCGAACTTCGTGACGACCGTGCCGCCGAGTGGCACATCGAGATGCGGTATACGCTCGAAACGGACAACGATACGGCGGCA
Organism: Haloferax larsenii; assembly: GCF_024730625.1. NCBI lineage: Archaea > Methanobacteriati > Methanobacteriota > Halobacteria > Halobacteriales > Haloferacaceae > Haloferax > Haloferax larsenii. The sequence goes on along the minus strand of NZ_CP078063.1, from coordinate 1,202,200 downwards.
TTCGAGCAGTTCGCGGGAGACTTCGAACGCGGAGAGACGGACGTCGGATTCGACGAAGCGCTCTTCGAGAGAATCAGCACGGACGTGTCTGACCACACGGGACGACAGATGTCGATCGAGAACACGACGAGACGCGGGTTCGTCGAGAACGAGACCGGTGTCTTGATCCTTTCGTTCACGTGGACGAACTTCCTCGAACAGACAGACGACGGCCTCCGACTCGGCGACGCCTTCTCGACGGGGCGAGACCAACTGTGGCTCACTTCAGTTCGCTCGAATCAAAACCTCACGATACGGACACCGCCGCGATACGCGGTGAACAGTACGAACATCCCACTGGAGAACAACTCCGTCGTCGTCGAAGGTCCGCGAACCTTCGAGTCCGTCGACGAGTTGCGCGTGAGCTACCGTCCGACGGCCGGCCCAGGCCCCACCCAGTTGCCGTGGGACCTCATCATTGGCGGCCTCGCGGCAGTCGCACTCGTCGGTATCGCGGTCGTCGCATTCACCCGTCGTCGCCCGACGGACGGCGATGGTGTCGCTGTTTCGTCCGACGAAGAGCCACCCCAGAGTGGGGCCGTCGAGCCAACGCACGAGCCGTCGCCAGTCCCGGAACAGCCAGCCGACGAAGACGAAAGGAACGGCAGCGACGACGAAGTCGACCTCGAACTCCTGTCGGACGAAGAGCGGGTCGAACTGCTTCTCGAACAGAACGGCGGCCGGATGAAGCAGGTCAACATCGTCAAGGAGACGGGGTGGTCGGACGCCAAAGTCTCGCAACTCTTATCGGCGATGGCGGACAACGGTCGCGTCGAGAAGCTTCGGCTCGGACGGGAGAATCTCATTTCCCTCCCGGACGAGGACGACCTCGAAGAATAATCGGAAGACGGCGGCGACCTCGGCCACGGGGCGAAAACGTTTACTCGCCCCCTTTCAATAGTGAACGTTGATGAAAGTTCTCGTAACCGTCAAGGAGGTTGCCGAGGTCGAAGAGGACTTCGAACTCGACGGCCTTCACGTCGCGGAACAGTTCCTCGAGTACGACCTCAACGAGTGGGACGAGTACGCGGTCGAAGAGGCGGTCCAACTCGCCGAGGAGAACGACGACATCGAAGTCGTCAGTGTGACCATCGGCCCGGAGCGGTCCGAAGAGACCATCCGGATGGCTCTCGCGAAAGGCGTCGACCGCGCCATCCGCGTGTGGGACGACGCGCTCGAAGACGTCGACCTGCTGGACGTGGGTGCGAAGACACGCCTGCTGTCGGCCGTCGTCGAAGCCGAAGAGCCTGACTTCGTCCTCACGGGCGTGCAGGCGAACGACGACAGTTTCGGTGCGACGGGTGTCTCGCTGGCGTCCGCAATCGACTTCGAGTGGGCCGCGGTCGTCAACGACCTCGACCTCGACCTCGAAGGCGACGTGGCGAACGTCCGCCGCGAACTCGAAGGCGGTGTCGAGGAACTCACGGAAGTCGACCTGCCGGCGGTTCTCAGCATCCAGACTGGTATCAACGAACCCCGATACGCCAGTCTGCGTGGGATTCGCCAGGCCCAGTCGAAGGAAATCAAGCCGATGTCGCTTTCGGACCTCGGTCTCGACGCGTCCGCCGTCGAGTCCGACCTCGAACTGACCGACATGTACGAACCAGAGACGGAGTCCGACGCCGTCTACTTCGACGGTGACGCCGGGGAGCAGGCCGCCGAACTTGCGACCGTCCTCCGCGAGAAGGGGGTGGGTGCCCAATGAGCGACGTTCTCGCAATCACCGAGCACCGCCGCGGCGAACTCCGCGACGTGTCGTTCGAACTCGTCACCGCCGGCAGCGACCTCGCCTCGCAGTCGGGCGGCGACCTGCACCTCGCGGTCATCGGCGGCGACGTGGACGCCTTCGCCGAGGAACTCTCGCTCGACGGCGTCGACACCATCCACACCGTCACCGAAGGCGACGAGTTCAACCACGACGTCTACGTGCAGGCCGTCACGGCGCTGTACGAGGAACTCGACCCGACGTACGTCCTGATGGGCAACACCGTCAACGGCCTCGACTACGCGCCCGCCGTCGCCGAGCAACTCGACCTCCCGCTCGTCACCGACGCAGTCGGACTGGAGAACGAGGGTGCCCTCACCGTCACGCGTGAGATGTACGCCTCGAAGGTCGAATCGACCGTCGAAGTCGACGCTGGCACGGCTGCCGTCACCATCCGCCCCGGTGAGTGGGACGTCGCGGAAACCGCTGGCGAACCCGCCGTCGAGGCCTTCGACATCGAAATCGACGACTCCCGCGTGCGCTCGCGTGTAACTGGATTCGAAGAGGTCGGCTCCGGCGACGTCGACATCGCGGATGCGGACGTGCTCGTCTCCGTCGGCCGCGGTATCGAGGAAGAAGAGAACATCGAACTCGTCCAGGAACTCGCCGACGCGCTCGATGCGACCCTGTCGTCTTCCCGCCCCATCGTCGACAACGGCTGGCTCCCGAAGGACCGGCAGGTCGGCCAGTCCGGCAAAGTCGTGACGCCGAAGTTCTACATCGCCGTCGGTATCTCCGGCGCGGTTCAGCACGTCGCCGGGATGAAGGGCGCCGAAAACATCGTCGCCATCAACACCGACCCCGACGCGCCAATCTTCGACATCGCCGACTACGGTATCGTCGGCGACCTGTTCGAAGTCGTTCCCGAACTCATCGAGCAGTTCGAATAGAGCGTTTGCACTGTGGACGGTCTGTGACCGTCCTCAGCAAAATCACGTCGTTCTTTTTCGGTCAGAAACCGACCGCCCACGGGAGTGTCCGCACACAGTTTCCGGAAATCCGGTACGTACTTCCCTACCCAACCCTACGAACCGACAATGGAATACCTGGAGCGCCGGGTCACGATGGTAAACGACCGCCTCGAAGAGGTCGTCTCGGCGGTCGAGCCGTCGGAACTCGCCGACCAACTGGACCACGTCGCTCTGGCGGGGGGCAAGCGCGTTCGCCCCGCCGTCACCATCCTCGCGTGCGAGGCCATCGGTGGTGCCCCCGAAGACGCCGTCGACTTCGCGGTCGGCATCGAACTCGTTCACAACGCCTCGCTCGTCATCGACGACATCATCGACCGCTCGGACATCCGCCGCGGGACGCCGAGCGCGTGGGCCGAGTACGGCTACGGACCGGCCATCACCGCCTCGGACGGCCTGCTCGGAGAGGCCTTCGCGCTCCTCTCGTCGAGTGACCGGGCCATGCAAATCGTCGCCGAGTCGATGGTCGAACTCGGCGAGGGAGAAGCGACTGAAATCGTCGCCATCCCGTCGAACGAAGCCGAATACATGGAGCTCGCCCGCCGGAAGACGGGCGCGCTCTTCCGCGCTGCGGCCGAGTTAGGTGCTGTCGCCGCCCACGCCGACGCGCACGTCGTGGAGGCCTTCGGCGACTACGCAGAACAGGTCGGCGTCGCCTTCCAGATTCGAGACGACGTGCTCGACGCGACTGCCGACGCGGAAGAGCTGGGCAAACCGACCGGACAGGACGCCGAGATGGGTCGCCCCTCGCTCGTCCAAGTGACTGACCTGACGCCCGAAGAAGCGAACAACCGGGCTCGGAATCGGGCCGACGCCGCGCTCCAAGCGCTCGAATCATCCGGCGTCGGCGACTCGGAATCGCTCGACTATCTCCGCGACCTTGCGGAGTTCGTCGTCGTCCGCGAGCGGTAGTTGGCACGCTTCCGTAGACAGTAGTCGGGACTCGTTTTTCATATCGACGGCTCGGTTGTGGTGAAAACAGCTACCAGTCGGCGGCTCAGTCGTGGGTGACAGAGGTGGGTTGGTCACCCTCGGGAGCCGTCGGATAGCGGGATTCAGCCACTGCGAAAGTGAGCGTACTCAGCACACCGAGGAGCGTACCGACCGTGAGTGCGACGGCGAGACCGGGCAGTTCGAACGTCTGCACGCCAGCGGTTCCGGCAGGGATGAAGAACCCGGAGAGTGCGTAGAGGACGATAGCGATAGCACTCACGTAGAACGGCGCGTTGAGATAGCGCCACTTGAACCGCTCGTGGAGGTACTCGTCTGTCACTTGCCCGAGACTGCTCGTGATGCCGGCGGCGGCGAACCACTCGACAGCGCCGTGGACGAGCGCTGCGAGGATGAGTCCCGGCGCGGGATCGCCACCGACGGAGTCCGTGACGGTTTGGAGCAGTTCGATGCCACGGACGCCGCCGACGACGAGGAGAGCGGCGGCAGCGACGTAGGTGATGATGGTCACTCGACCGGCGTAGAGGACGTTGCGGGCGCGGTCGGCCGCCTCGTCGACGGCGGACTCCAGTCCGAGACCCCGGAAGAGCGTGTACAGTCCGAGCAGAGCAGAGATGAGACCGAGGACGACAGCACCCGGAACGTCGAAGAAACTCGCGATAGTGACGAAGGGGTAGATGAGAAGCAGGATGCCGAGCGGGACGAGAATGGTCCCGCGGGTCTCGGGGTCGGCGAGGACCTGCTTCATCGTGTAGTACATCGATTCGAGGTTCTGAGCCTGTCTGACGACCACGCGGCGAACCCCGTCGATGGGGACGCGAGACCGGATGACCGGCAGGACAGACTCGTCCTGTGCGCCGTCAGAGATGACGATGGCGTGGATGGGTTCGCCGGTCGAGAGGCTCGCGAGCACGGTGTCTATCTCCTCGCCGATGGCGCGGTTCGCCTTCACGTCGCTTCCCTCTAATCCGGTGACTGCGGCGACTTCGACCTCCTCGTCTTCCTCTTCGAGGAGTTCGTCGTGGACGCGAATCCCCTGAAACAGGACGTTCACGTCCGAGTCCTCGGGGTCGGCGGTAGCGAGCGCGACCGCCGCGTCCTCGACGTTCTGTCGACCGACGACGGGCGTATCGAGACCCGTCTTGCGGCCGAGGTCGTCGTCGAGGTCGACACAGAGGACCAAGAGCATTGGTGGCACCTATGCCGTGGGGATATATCTGTTTTCGGGGGACCGTCCGACGACGGCGGGGGTCAGTCGTCGGCCGCGGCCGTCGTCGTCTCGACGCGCCGGTCGAGGAAGTCCGCGAGCAGTTCGAACATCCGAATCTTCTGGTCGATGTCCGACGAGGCGTGGCCTTCCGCACCGAGTTCCTCGTATTCGTAGTCGACGCCCTCTTCGTAGCCGTGGTCGTCGAGCGCGTGGCGGAACAAGCGCGCTTGCGAGACGGGGACCCGCCGGTCGTTGACGCCGTGGACCATGAACATCGGCGCATCGACGTTCTCGACGTGCGTTATCGGCGAGCGCTCGGTGTACAGGTCGGGATTTTCGTCGGGGGAACCGAGGTTGACGTCCATCAGTTCGGTTCGGAAGTGCGGCATCGTGGTCTCGTACATCTCCCGGAGGTCGGTGAGGCCAATCCACGCGATGCTCGCGGCGTACAGGTCGGGGTACTGCACCGCCTGCCAGTACGCCGAGTAGCCACCGTAGGAGCCACCGAAGACGACGACGCGGTCCTCGTCTATCCAGTCGTGGGTTTCGAGGACGTGTTCGACCGCTGTGGCGACGTCACCTTGTTCCGCGCCGCCCCAGTCGTCGTAGATTTGTTCGACGAACTCGCGGCCGCGACCGGTCGAGCCGCGGTAGTTGACCTGTAGGACGGAGAAGCCACACTGGACGAGGAACTGCGTGTAGAGGTCGAACGACTTGCTGTCCTGCGCTCGGGGGCCACCGTGCGGGTTCACGATAAGCGGCGACGGGCGAACACCGGAGTCGTAGAACAGCGCGCCAATCTCCAGTTCGTCGTAGGAGTCGTGTTCGACGGCCTTCGCAGGCGTCTCCGGCACGCCGTCGGACTCGAAGCGGAAGTACTCGGCGTCCGCGAAGTCGTCGGTGGAGAAGTCGCCGTGGTCGGCTTCCAGAAGCGTCTCGGCCGCGTCGGTTTCGAGGTCGTACGCCAGCAGTTCGTTCCGAGTCGTCGGCGTCGTGTGCGAGACCAGCACGCGATTGTCCGAGAGGCAGTGGTCGCTCGTCCGCCCGAAGACGGAGACACCCTCCGGGAGGTCGAACTCGTTGGCCGTTCCCGATTCGATGTCGTAGACAACCGGGACGGTCGCAGCGCGGCGTGTTCGGGTTGCGAGAAGTTTCGTTCCGTCGGCGAGGAACGCGATGGGGACCTCTTCGTAGTCGCCGTCTCCGACCCACGTCACCTCGTCGGTCGCGAGGTCGTAGACGCCGCAGCGATTCAGGTCGGGCGTGTTGTCCGAGACGAGGAGTCGGTCGCCTTCCGGGCCCCAATCGACGGGCATTGCCTCAGCGCCTGTCTCACCGATATCGAGGTTTCGCGGGTTCGACCCGTCGATGTCGGCGACGTACACGTCGTAGTTGGTGTCGTCGTCGGATTCGTTCGTCCCGTAGGCGATGCGGTCGCAGTCGGGCGAGAGAATCGCGCCCCACACTGCTCGGTCGTAGTCGGTGAGTTTCGTCGTCTCGTCGGCCGAGAGGTCGTGTCGGTAGAGATTCATCTGCCCGTCTCGCGACGACCCGACGAGGAGGGTCTCGACGTCGGACCCCACGTCGGAGAGCGTGACTTGCCCGTCCATCTCGACGACGGGTTCTGCGGTTCCCGAACGGTCGATAGCGTAGATGTCGTTTTGCTCGTCGCCGTCGTCGTCGAGGTGGAAGAACACGCGGTCGCCGTCGGCACCCCACACGACGGGCCAGCGGGCGTTTCGCGGGACTTCGCCGTCGCTCCACTGCTCGATAGTACCGGTTTCGACGTCGAGGACGTGCAGTTCGTTGCGCCCGGTGACGTCGTAGTAGAAGGCGACTTTGTCACCAGTCGGTGACGCAGTGGGATGGATGGCTGTTGGGAGACTCGCCAACCGTTCCAAGACGGATGTGTCAGCATCTTCTGTCATTATCCCAATTCATTTTCGGGGAGGACTTAATCTAATCCATGTGTGGTCCGAGTCGACACACCACTCGAAAACGGGGTGAATGGACAGAGTCCACTCGAACCGCGTTTCGCACGGTTTTTGCACGTGGGACGAATATCGTGTGTTCAACGAATGATCTCGAAGGGCTGCGAGCAGTGCGCCATGGGAGGAAAGATGGTGCTGTTCGTCTACGGGTACTGCGACCAGCGTGATTGTTTCTATTGCCCGCTCGGCGAGAACCGCAAGAACGTCACGGACGTGTACGCCAACGAGCGGAAGGTCGAATCTGATTCGGACGTCATCGAGGAGGCAAAGCGCATGGACGCGCTCGGGTCGTCTATCACCGGCGGCGAACCACAGGAAGCACTCGACAAGACCTGTCACTACATCTCGCTTCTGAAAGACGAGTTCGGCGAGGACCACCACATCCACCTCTATACGGGCATCACCGGCGGTCGGGAGAACATGCGCCGTCTCGCCGAAGCCGGACTCGACGAGATTCGCTTCCACCCGCCGCTCGAACTCTGGGGCGACATGCACGGCACCGAGTGGGAAGACATCCTCTACATCGCCCGTGAAGAAGGCCTGACTCCCGCCTTCGAGATTCCGGGTATCCGCGCGGAAACGGAGTTCCTCGACTTCCTCGACGAGGGCGCAGCGGAGTTCTGCAACGTCAACGAGTTCGAGATGTCCGACGGGAACTACCGCCGGATGCAACAGGAAGGCTACGAACTCCAAGAGGGCCACATGTCCGCAGTCGACGGCTCGAAGCAGGCCATCCTCGACGAGATGGGCGACCACGAGCGCGTCTACTTCTGTACCTCCGTGTTCAAAGACGCCGCCCAGCACAGAAACCGACTCAAGCGGATGGCGAAGAACCTCCGTCGCCCCTTCGACGAAGTGACCGAAGACGGCACCCTCGTCTACGGAAAGACCTACACCCCGGCCGAGAAGTTCGCCGAACTCGGCGTCCCCGAGGAGTTCTACACGGTCAAGACGAACCACGTTGAGGTCGCGTGGTGGCTGCTCGAAGAGATGATAGAAGACGGCGACGTCGACGACGGCGAAATCGTCGAGCAGTACCCGACCTTCGACGGGACGGTCGTCGAGCGGACCCCTCTGGCCTGAATTTTCAGTCGGATTTGTCTCTCACAGGTCGTCCACTACAAATTCTCCCTCGCAGGTCGTCCACAGGATGGACTGTCACCGCTCACGCGTGAGCGCGACGAACAGACTCGGCGCGAGTGCGAACGCCGCACCCGACGCGAGCGCCGAGACGAGGGGCAGTCGAGAGACGACAGCGACACCGACGATACCGATGCCGAGTAGTCCGCCGGCCGCGATGGCGAGGCGCTGGTGTTTCCGCGGCAGTCGATACCCGCGAGTGTCCGCGTAGAGCGCACCGGAGAGCGTGACGAGGAATCCAATAGCAGCCGCGAGCGCCCCTGTGACGGGGGCCGAGACGACGAACAACGCCCCCAAGAGACTCGTCACGGCGAGCGTCTGCGCGGGAGACAAGGGGTTGACGCCCGCACCGTACCGAACCGCGTACGCGACAGGTGGAAGCGCAACGAGCGTCGCGGCGAAGAGTCCGGCCACGAAGTCAGAGAGGGGGCGTTCGAAGAGCGCGGCAGCGAGCGTCACGCCGGCCAAGACGACACCGACCGCGAGGACGTATTTCGACGGAATCGCCTCGCTCGGGTCCTCGGACCGAACGATGCCAAAGGCAGCAAACGGATAGCAGACGACGACGCCGGTAAGAAGCGGACGGAACAACTCGCCGGTGAGGACGGCACCGGAGACGGTCGCCGAAAGTCCGAGAAAGATGCCGATGAGGAGGGCGAACTCGGGGACGCGCTCGGTCATGTCGCGGGGTTGGCGCGAAGGGCTGAAAGGCTTTCGGGGGCGGGATAACGCCGGCAGAGGCGGTTTCAGCAACCCCAGGACTACCCGCAAGCGTTTAGAGTGCCCCTAGTGTACCTCCCCACATGTCGGACTGTCCACTGGCGGACGACTGCCCCAGCTTCTCCGAGCGAATCAACGGGATGGGGTGTCAATACTACGGCGACCGCGGCGGCGCGGAGTGGTGTGACCACTACGAGCGGCCCATCTACGAACTGAAGCAGCAACCAGTCAGACCCGGTGAGGAAGTCGTCGTTACCGTCGAGGACATCCACGAGAGTGGTGCTGGCGTCGGTCGAACCGAAGACGGCTTCATCGTCTTCGTGGACGGACTCCTCCCCGACGCTCGGGCTATCGTCCGAATCGACCAAGTCAAGGGAAGCCACGCTCGCGCGAAGAAAATCGTCGAGCGACTGCCGCTGGACCCCGACGAGGGCGAGGACGCGGCAGATTCGACGGCCGCGGCTGACGAGGCCGATTCTGGCGACGCCGACTCGGACGACGAAGACGAGACGCGCACGATGCCGAAGCGACCGGAAGCACTCGGCAGCCGAGACAACTTCTGGGGCGAGTAACACCGACCCGGAAGCGACTGCAGTGGACAGACAGCCTGCTGTATCTTTTTGACCCCTCCGACCGACCCCGACGTATGAGCGACGGACGCGACGACGAGACGGTCCCGGATGTCGACGAACTCCTCGACCGGGCGGGGTTCGACCCCGAAGCGAGCGTCCTCACCCGCCGACAGGCCGAGGTGCTGGCACTTCGTGAGCAGGGCGTTCGACAATCGACTATCGCCGAGTTCCTCGGCACCTCTCGGGCGAACGTCTCCAGCATCGAGTCCAGCGCGCGGAGCAACGTCGAGAAGGCCCGCGAGACGGTCACGTTCGTCGACGCGCTCACCGCGCCGGTCCGCATCGAAGTCGCGGCCGGGAGCGACCTCTACGACGTGCCGAAACGCGTCTACGACGCTTGCGACGACGCGGGCGTGAAAGTGAACCACACCGCGCCGGACCTGATGAAAATCGTCTCCGACGCCGCAGGCGACGCCGTCGAGGGGCGAGAGGTCAAAGAGACGCTCTTTGTCGGCGTCACCAGCGACGGACGAGTTCGCGTCAGAAAGCACGCCGAGACGGTCTAACGAACACGGCCTCGCTGACGCGTTCCCGCACCATTCTGCTCCAACACGCACGTTTTTGCGGCGGCCGTTCGTCCCCTCGGCTATGAATCTCGGAATCGCAGGAGACACAGTCATCGTGACGGCGAGTTCCGCGGGTCTCGGCCGAGGGAGTGCCGAAGCGCTGGCCGACGAGGGTGCGAACGTTGTCATCTGCGGCCGCGACACCGAGCGCCTCGAATCGACCGAGCGCGAGCTATCAGAGCTCGATGGGTCGGTCGTCGGCGTCGAAACAGACATCACGAGCAAGGAGGACATCGACGCGCTCGTCGAGGCGGCCGTCGAGGAGTTCGGTGGGGTCGACCACGTCGTCACCTCGGCTGGGGGCGTCCCACCGGGTAAATTCACCGACGTGACGGAGGCAGAGTGGTACGGCGCGTTCGACATGCTCGTCATGAGCGCCGTTTGGACGGTCAAGGCGGCCCGGCCACACCTCGAAGCCAGCGACGCCGGAACAATCACCTGCATCACGTCCACGACGGTCAGAGAAGTCGCCGACGACCTCATCCTCTCGAACGCGGTTCGTCGCGGCGTCATCGGTCTCGTGAAGTCGCTGTCGCGGGAACTCGCTCCGAGCGTTCGCGTGAACGCCGTTCTCCCCGCCGCACACGAGACGAGTCGTATCGAAGAGTTAGTCGAGGCCGGCGTCGAGCGCGGCGACCACGACACCTACGAAGCGGGCTTGCAATCGTGGGCCGACGACATCCCGCTCGGGAGAATCGGCGACCCGCGCGAACTCGGTGACGTGGTCGCGTTCCTCGCCAGCGACCGGGCGAGTTTCGTCACGGGCGCGTGCGTGCCCGTCGATGGTGGACGACTCGCGAGCGACTAAGCCCGTTCTTTCTCACGCGACCGGTCTTCGATATCTTCGAGCGTCTCCGTTTCGAGAAGTACCTCCAGTTTTCGGTCGAACTGCTCGTCTGTGAGTTCGCCGCGAGCGTATCGGTCACGGAGCGTTTGCAATGCGTCACGGTCCGAGCCGGTCTGCGCCGCAGTCGAGTGGGTAGACTGCTCGGACAGCGAGTCCTCCCGTTCGGGAAGGTCATCCTCGGTCTCCTCGTCGGTCCCAAAGAGCATGTCTGTGATTGGGATGACGACCACGTACCCGAGAAGAAGCGCGCCGAGCCACCAGTCCTGACTGGTCAGCAGTGCGGTAAGCCACACCCCGGTGACGAGTACCGAGACGATTTCGGTGGCGTTCTGCCGGAGGCGGGTGAGCGGTGAGGTGGACATACGGTGCGTGACAGAACCTGTGACTGTAATACTACCTGATACCTTCGACGGCGAAGAACGCGACGGTTAGAACTCGCCGTCGTCCTGCAACTGCGAGACGACTTCTCGGACGCGTTGCGCCTCGTCTTTCGGGACGACGAGAACTCGGTCGTCCCACGCGACCACCGCGAGGTCGGAGACGCCGACGAGCGAGACGTTCGCCCCATCGGTGGCCACGACGTTGTCGGCGGCATCGACAACTATCGGGTCGTCGCCGAGTGCGACGTTTCCATCTTCGTCGGCGTCGAGGACGCGAGCGAGTGCGTCCCACGCGCCCACGTCGTCCCACTCGAACTCGACGGGGACGACCGCGGCGTCCTCGGCGCGTTCCATCACCGCGTAGTCGATGCTGAGTGGCTCTACCGCGTCGAATCCGGCTTCGACCGCTCCGGCATCGAGACCGTCGACGAGGGGGGCAAGCGGCGAGTCGCGGGCGGCCGCGAGGAGCGCGTCGGGCGTCCACGCGAACATCCCGGCGTTCCAGAGATAGCCCTGTTCGACGTACCGCTCGGCGGTGTCGGCGTCGGGTTTCTCGTGAAAAGTCGCGAGGGCGGCGTAGTCGCCGTGGAACGCGCCGGGTTCGATGTAGCCGTAGCCGGTGTCGGGACGGGTGGGTTCGACACCGAAGGCGACGAGGGAGTCGGTCTCGGCGGCGACGCGAGCGCCGCGAGCCATCGCCTCGGAGAAGCCGTCGCCGACGTGGTGGTCGCTCGGGAGGACGACCACGACGGGGTCGTCGTACAGCTCGGCGATTCGGTGGGTCGCGTAGACGAGCGCCGGGCCGGTGTCCTTTGCGGCGGGTTCGACGACGACCTCTGCGTCGGGTGCGTGGTCGGCGATGTCGTCGGCGAACTCCGGGCGCGTGGAGACGACGACGTGGTCTGCGAAGTCGGCGCGGGAGACGGTCGCCGAGAGGAGCGACTGGTCGCCACCGAGCGGGAGGAACTGCTTGGGACGGTCGCTTCGACTGGCAGGATAGAGCCGAGTGCCGGTTCCACCGGCGAGGACGAGTGCGACGAGCGGGCGGTCCATATCGGCAGGTCGAGACGTAGGGTAAAAATCCTACCACGTCCCGGAGCGAGACAATCCGGTCAGGTCTCGGCGCACATCACCCTACCACGTCTCGACGATGCCTTCGCGAACGTCTTCGACACAGCCCTGACAGTCGGGATGGTCGGGGTCGAAGCAGGCGGGGCGGCCCTTCGCGTCGATGGCCACAGCGCGGCGTTCCGCGTGTCGCCGACAGACGATTTTCGCGCGTCCCTCGGCGTCTTTCGGAAGGGAGTCCACAGCGTCGGACGACGATCGACCGTCGCTGTAGGCGCGTTTGACCTCCTCGTAGCGCTTACCAGCGGTTCGAGCAGCGCTTCGGATGATGCTTTCGAGGCGGTCGTCCATGGAACACGGTGCGTGCCCCGGGCGTATCAATTCCTCGCTCGTCTGCGTTCGACACTGGAGTTTAAATCGGACGCATTACCGGCCCTACGGATAGCAGTATTCACTTTCACTCCGCCCTATGCAACTTTTTATATGAATACGCATCCAACCTGCGTATGCCTCCCAATGGAAACCAAGGTGGAGGCGAGGTAAACCATGACTGATCTGCGAACCCATGCAGCAGAGATAGCTGAACAGTTTTCGGACCATCTAGACGTGTCCGTCGACGACGTCGAAGAGCGACTGGAGAGTCTCGTCAACGAGTACCGCGTCCCTGTCGACGAAGCACGGCGGAGTGTCGTCAACAGCTACCTCGACGAGGCCGACATCGACCGCGACGAACTCGGCGGCGGTGCCGGCGGCAACGAGGAGACGCTCCTCAATGACATCGACGAGGACGAACAGTGGGTCGACGTGCGCGCGAAGGTCGTCGAACTCTGGGAACCCCGGAGCGAGGCCATCGCACAGGTCGGCTTGCTCGGCGACGACTCCGGGCGGATGAAGTTCGTCTCCTTCACCACGTCGGAACTCCCCGAACTCGAAGAAGGCAAATCGTACGCCCTCGGCAACGTCGTCACCGACGAGTACCAGGGCAACTTCTCCGTGAAGCTCAACCGAACGACGAGCATCACGGAACTCGACGAGGATATCGAAGTCGGCGACGACTCGACGAGCGTCGAGGGGGCGCTGGTGGACATCCAGTCCGGAAGCGGTCTCATCAAGCGCTGTCCCGAAGAGGGCTGTACGCGCGTCCTTCAGAACGGTCGCTGTTCCGAACACGGCAACGTCGAAGGCGAATTCGACCTTCGCATCAAGGCCGTACTCGACGACGGCAACGAGGTCCACGAGGTCATCTTCAACCGCGAGATGACCGAGGAACTGACGGGTATCGAGCTGGATGAAGCGAAGCAGATGGCCATGGACGCCCTCGACACCACCATCGTCGAAGAGGAGATGCGAGACGACCTCGTCGGCGTCTACTACCGGGTCACGGGGCCGACCCTCGGCCGCTACGTTCTCGCGAACGAGGTCGAACGGCTCTCTGAACCCGCGGACGTCGAAGAACTGCTGATTAAAGCGAGGTCGATGTAGATGAGTTCCAACGAGATTCCAACCCGAGAAGTTGCCCGGCGCGTCTTCGCACAGGAGTTCAACGACGCCGGTTACACGTTCAAAGAGTCCGACGACGAGCGCGCACCCGTCTATCTCCTTCTCCCGACGGGCGAGCGTGCCAACCGCGTCTTCCTCGTCGGCACCCTCACCGAGAAAGACGACGTGGGCGAGGACAACGAGTACTGGCGAGGTCGCATCGTCGACCCGACGGGGACGTTCTTCGTCTACGCCGGGCAGTACCAGCCCGAGGCCGCAAGCGCACTGCGCGACCTCGAACCTCCGGCCTACGTCGCCGTCGTCGGCAAGCCGCGGACCTACGAGACGGACGATGGCTCGATTAACGTCTCCGTCCGTCCCGAGTCCATCACGGAAGTCGATGCCGCGACGCGCGACCGCTGGGTCTCCGAGACGGCGACGCGAACGCTCGAACGTATCGAATCGTTCGACGACGAAGGCAACGAGTACGCCCTGATGGCGGGCGAGAACTACGACCTGCCCGTCGACGAGTACAAGCAGGCTTCGATTGCCGCACTGGAGAGCCTCGAAGGCTCCGACGAACTGGAATAACGGCCACGCGAACACCACATCATTTTCGACGGGAATCGGCGCTTGCTCTCTCGTCTGACGAAATCTTAAGTGGCCAGACTACAGACCGACGAGTATCATGGGCAACAAGAACAAGACCATCTCGTTTCGCGTCAACGAAGACGCGTTCGAGACCCTTCGGGAGATAGCCGAAGAGCGGGACATCTCCCTGTCCGCCGTTTTCCGCGACTACGTGGACACGTTAGTTGCCCACGACGGTCAGGTGGAAGTCGTCCCGGAACACGAACTCGACCGGCTGCGCGAGGGCGACGAGACACACGAGTCGTTCCCGCCGACCGTCGAAGTGCCGAAGAGTTTCATCCGCGAGCACGAGCGCCTCGAACTGGAGGCCGAACACCTCCGCGAGCAGCTCGAAGAACACAAAGGCTACGTGAACTACCTTCGGGAGCAACTGGAAAACGACACCGGCGAAGTCGAGGAAGTCATCCAACTCGAAGACCTCGACGCGTCGGGTGACGAACCGCCGTTCAAACTCGGCTGAGAATCGGTTCGGAAAGCGGCGACTTAGCGCGGGCCGACCAAGTCTTTCTTCGCGCGCCGCGCTTCGTCGAGCATCTCTCTGTCTCCTTCCACGTCGGCGAGCGCTTCGACCGATTCGAGCGTCCGCACCGAGTTGTCGAGGAACGAGAGCACGTCGCCGGGATAGGCGTACACCATGTACTCGTCGCTCATCACGTCCACAATAGCGTCGGGGCCGAGCCCCTGCGCGCGCAGTTCGAGGAGGTAGTTGATGAACTTGCGTTCGGGATATCCGGTGTAGATGTCGTCGGAGTTCTCGCAGTCGAGGAAGTCCTGCGCGAAGTCCAACAGGCGGTCACGGGTCGCGTCGTCGACTTTCGAGAGCCCCTCGCCCGAGTAGAGGATTTCGAGCGTCGCACCGCTAAAGACGCGCTTTGGGATGTTCGTATCCAGTTGCGAGACGATTTGGCGGTGGTTCTTGAGATAGATTTTGTCCGTGATAGCCACGCGTAGGCGTCCCTTTGGCCGTGACGAGCAAAAGATTCCCGGTGGAGAGTGTGCGGGTCTGAGTCGCACTGCCCCCGAGTCGTAACGTATTTTAGTCGTAGCGGATTACAGATGGTTGCAGCGTGTCCGGGTTGGGGTAGTGGACTATCCTTCAGCCTTGTGGAGGCTGAGACGCGGGTTCAATTCTCGCACCTGGACCTCTTCTTCAAATTTCGACCGGTGAGCGCCGCGTAGCGTGCGCGAACCTGTTCTCGAAATTTGATGTGAGGTGTAACTGCAAAATTGAACCAGGGAGGTCGCGCACAGCGAACGAAGTGAGCGAGCACGTCCGACCGAGGTTCACGCGAGCGAAGCGAGCGTGAGGACGTGAACGTCCACTGTACCAAACGCGACGTGAGACCGACTCGACCGGTGAGCGTCGTGTCTACTCGGTCGTCACTGTCGTATCTGTGTGGACCATCGTCGCCCGATGGGTGCCCGACCCGACTTGGAAGTGAATCGTGTGGTCGCCCGGTTCGTACTCGTCGCCGAGTTGTGCTTCGAGGTCGAGGCGGCCGCTCGTCGACCCGTCACCGAAGTGGACGTGCTGTGCGTCGCTCGGAATAACGTCGCCGACCGGGACGGGGTCGGTGTCGATAATCGCGTGGAGGTGTCCGGCGTTGGACGAAATGCCTTCGCTAGATGGTTCGATAGTGTACTTCTCGGCGGTGATGTCCCACTCGACAACGCTCCCATCGACACTCGTATCGAGGCTGAGACTCGCGTCGTCGCTGACTGTGACCTCGACAGTCTCGACCAAATCCATCGCCTTGTGTTTGCCATCACCGACTTGGAGGTGGAGCGTGTAGTCACCCGGTTCGAGTTCGAGGACACCATCTGTCTGCCCGCTTCCGTAGTGGATATGCGAGTCGTCGCTGGGGATGACTTCGCCCGGTGTCACGGGGTCGGTGTCGACGATGACGTGATAGTGACCAGCGCCCTTCGAGACCGCCCCCGACTGCTCGATGGTGACCCCGTCCGCGGTGGCGTTCCACTGCACTGACGTACTGGTGAGTTCCGACCCCGCCGACGGCACCTCGAACGTGATGCTGGCGTCGGAGCCGACGCCATTCCTGTACGCGTCGGATTCGGCAGTCGTGGACGTATCCGATTCAGCAGTCGTGGTTGGCTCTCCGGACTCGGTCGACGTCTCTCGTCTCTCCGTCGTCGTCGCGTCGGTTTCAGTCTCGTCACCCGCTGTTCGGTCTCCAGTACAACCAGCGAGGCCGACAGCGACGGCACTCGAAATCGTTCCGACGAACGCCCGTCTCGAAAAATCACTGTCATCAGACATGTCTCGGGATTTTCGTTCAGGGTTTCTAACGATAACGTTCTATCCCGGTTATTTGCACAAAATGGCTGGAAATTCCAAATTTGTAGTTTGAATGTGTGTCATATCGGAGAATAAGTCTGACATAACGGTGAGGAAGCTGTCGAATGGCGTAGTCAGTGAGGCCAGCCACGTGAACGACCTCCTGCCAACCTGTCCAATTTTTCACGACAGACGAACATGGTCCCATCAATGAGCGCATCGAACGGTGAACGGGAACTCCTCAATCTCACCCTCGAGGTCTGGCATCCCGACTGCTGGGGGATTATCTCCACAGACGAAGCGGGGAGTGGCCTCATCGGTCACGGTGCGGCGGTCGACGACACCTCGGCGTACGAGCGGTGTACGATTTACGGCGACTCGCGCGAGCACGTGACGCAGGCAATCGAAGTCGCACACGACGTCTCGTTTATCAACCACATCGAGCCGATCGGCACGGCCGCGAGCGAAGGGGCACTCGCGTCGCCAATCGGCCACGCCGCACAGGACGTGTTCATCGAATACGACGTGGACGAAGGAATCGGCTCGGCGTTCCTGACGCGTGGCGTGCTCGTCGATAGCTCCTATCGAATCGAAGACGGCGTCGAGACGTGGAACCTGCTCGCGCACACGTCGCGGTCGTCGCTCGGGCGACTGCTCGACGAGATTCGGGAGGACCGCGACGCGGAGATTTCGGTCACGAAAATCGCCCCGGCGTCCGAGCCAGTGCGCCCGCCGTCGGTGGGAGAGCCGACGTTGCTCACCCCGCGACAACGCGAGGCGGTGAGCACCGCAAAGCGGTACGGCTACTACAACTGGCCGCGAGAGGTATCGGCACAGGAGTTGGCCGACGAACTCGGCGTCTCGAAGGCGACGTTTCTCGAACACCTCCGCAAGGCGGAGGCGAAACTCATCGGAAACCAGTAGGCGAGCGGAGATTTTTCAGGAGTTCTGGGCGGCCCTTCTATGGAAGGGTCTCGCTGATAGGGTGGCGTTCGCTCTCGAAATATATGCCAGAGAGTGCGAATGCGAACACCAGCGACGAACCGCGAACGATTGGTATCCTCGGCGGCATGAGCGGCAAATCGACCGTCGAGTACTACCGCCTCATCGACGACGCGGTCAACGAACGCTACGGCGGCCACCACGCCGGCGACATCCTGATTCGGAGCGTCAACTTCGCCGACATCGAGGGATTCATCGCCAGCGAGCAGTGGGGCGAAGCGGGGTCGTACCTCGCCGATGCCGCACAGGACCTCGAAGCGGGCGGTGCCGACTTCGTCATCATGGCCACCAACACGATGCACAAAGTCGCACCGGACATCACCGACGCGCTCTCGATTCCGTTCGTTCACATCGTGGACGCGGCCGCCGACGCGATTCTGGACGCTGGAATCGACACCGTCGGCGTGCTCGGAACGTCGGTGACGATGGAAGACGCGTTCTACCGGGAGCGCTTCGCACAGCACGGCATCGACATCGTCGTGCCCGACGAAGCCGACCGCGAGGACGTAGACCGCATCGTCTTCGAGGAGTTGACCAAAGGCGAGATTCGAGACGCGTCTCGCGACCGCTACCTCGAAGTCGTCGACGACCTCGTCGAACAGGGCGCAGAGGGCGTCGTCCTCGGCTGTACGGAAATCGAGCAACTCATCGACCAAGCAGACCGCCCCGAGACACCGTTTTTCGACACGACCGCGCTCCACGTCGAGCGGGCCGTCGAAGAGAGTCTCAGCGCTGGCGTCGAAGCGAAGTGACGGCACTCAGGTCGGCGGTGTGCTGGACCTAAGCCGGAGTATCGGGAGCGTCGGACCCCAAAAATGAGGCAGTCAGACCTCGACTGCCAGTCCGCGGATGTCGCTCGCGGACAGTTCGGTGCCGTGTGTGTTCATCGCATGTTCCTTGACGAACTCTACGAGTTCGTCCTCGTTCTCTGATTGGACCTGGAAGTCACAATCGTAGCCCGCCTCTCGGCAGACGATTCGCTTGGTCATCTCTGTGTCACCACCCCGATGGTGTGTGACAATACGGCACGGCGTGGATTAATCGTTGCGTGTCAGTGCGCCGCGGTTGCAAGGAGAGCGAACTCCGCTTGAAACGAGTACGGCTTTCTCTCCACACGGCAATCGTCACTCATGCACGTCGCCATCCTCACCGTCGGCAACGAACTCCTCGCGGGCGACATCGAGAACACGAACGCGACGTGGCTCGCCCGACGGCTGACCGAAGAAGGGGCGACAGTAGCGCGCATCCAGACGGTTCCGGACGACCACGACGTCATCGCTGGGGTTGTCTCGGAGTGGAGCGCGTCGTTCGATGCGGTCGTCGTGACCGGTGGTCTCGGCGGCACGCCCGACGACATCACCATGGAGGCTGTCGCCGCCGGGCTCGGTCGTGAGTTCGTACTTGTCGACGACGCGGCCGAGCGGGTCGAAGCGACTATCGACGCAATTCTCGAACGACGGCCAGACATCGACTTCGACCTCGACGTGGCGTGGTACGCCTCGATGCCCGAGGGAGCCGAAGTGCTCCCGAACGACGAGGGACTCGCACCCGGATGCCGAGCGGGGAACGTCTACGTGCTGCCGGGTATCCCCACCGAGATGAAGCCGATGTTCGAAACGATTGCAGAGCGGTTCGCTGGTGAGAGGGCCTCGCGCGAGGTCTACGCCGACGCACCGGAAGGTGCCGTCGCCCGCGAACTCGGTGCCGTGGCGACCAACTTCGGCGTGGACGTCGGGAGCTATCCCAACCGAGGCGGCCCGACGCGAATCAAACTCAGCGGTGCTGACCCGGTCGTCCTCGACGACGCGATGGCGTGGTTCCGTGAGAAGACGACCGTGAACCTCTACGAGAGTGAGCGTGCGGTCGAAGACGCACGGGAGGAAAGTGAATGAATGAGTGAGTGAGTGAGTGAATGAATGAGTGAGTGAGTGAGTGAATGAATGAGTGAGTGAGTGAGTGAATGAATGAGTGAGTGAGTGAGTGAATAAGTGAGTGAGTGAGTGAGTGAATAAGTGAGTGAGTGAGCGAGTAGGAGAGTAGTGAATTGTCGAGTGAGTGCTTAGCGGAGCTGGGCTAAGCTAGCCTCGTTGAGCGGCATCGCGTCGAGCGACCCGCGACTGCGGATGATGTTGAAGGCGGTCACGAGGTCAGACCGGGAGACGAGACCCACGAGGTCCCCCTGCTCGTCGACGACCGGGAGTCGACCCACGCCGCGTTCCTGCATGAGGGCAATCGCGTCCATCGCGTCCGCGTCGGGACCGATGGTGGCGAGTTCGTCACTCATGATATCGTCGACGCGGTAGGCGTCGCGTTCGACTTCTTTGACGCTGCGGGCGTCGTCGAGCGTGACCATGCCGACGAGGTCACCGTTTCGGAGGACGGGATAGCCCGTGTGGCGTTCGACGAACATGCGTTCGAGGAGTTCTGCGACGGACGTCTGTTCTTCGACCACGTCGAGGTCCTCGCTTCCGGTCATGATGTCGCGGACGACGACATCCTGAAACGTCGCTTTGAGGACGGTCTGTTGGGCCTCACCCGACGCGCCCATGTAGATGAAGAAGGCGAGCGCGACGAGAAAGAGGTTGAAGAACAGCCCGAAGATTCCGAGGAGGAAGGCGAACACCTTCCCGACTTCGGCGGCCATCTGGGTCGCCTTCGCGTGGGGGCGGGTCCGGGCGAGCAGTGCGCGAAGGACGCGCCCACCGTCCATCGGGAACCCCGGGAGCATGTTGAAGATAGCCAGTGAGACGTTCATCAGCGCGAGGTATCCGAAGACGAACAGCGCCGGGCCCTGCGACTCGGGAAGGGCGAGAAAGCCGACGTACGAAACGACGCCGATAGCGACGGAGACGAGCGGGCCAGCAACGGCGATGGTGAACTCCTGTTTCCAGTCTTCGGGTATCTCCTTGAAGCGAGCGACACCACCGAAGAGCCACAGCGTAATCGACTCGATTTCGTAGCCGTAGCGCATGGCGACGAGCGAGTGGCCGAACTCGTGGAGTAAGACACCGGCGAACAGTCCGATAGCGGCGGCAGAGCCGAGTATCCACTGCATCGACCCGGTCGTGAGGACCTCGCCGTCGATGGCGGTCCCGAAGAGGTCGTTGATGACGAGCGTGAGGTTCGCCACGTCGGACCCGATGAGCCACGCGAAAAGCGGGAGGACCAAGAGGAAGGTGAGGTCGAGCCGAATCGGGATACCGAAGGCGCTACCAATGCGGATTCCTCGCATACCCGTACTTACCATGGGAAGGTCTTAAGTCGTCAGGCTGGAGGCACGGGGGAAGGCTTACGCGGCCCGGCGATACACGGAGAGATATGAGCGATTCCCGACCCGACCCAGTGGTCAAGCGCGGCGACGACATCGAGTACGAGGCTGTCAGTGCCGCCGAGGGGATGCACAAGGGCGTGCTCATCTCCGACGACGACGACGCACCACACTTTGCAATCCGCCGGTTCGTCCTCGAACCCGGCGCGTCGGTACCGAACCACACCAACGAGGTCGAACACGAACAGTACGTCCTCTCTGGGACCTACACCGTCGGCATCGGTGACGAGGAGTACGACGTCGAAGCGGGCGACTCGCTTCTCATCCCGGCAGGCGTCCCCCACTGGTATCGAAACGACTCCGACGAGGAAGGGTCGTTCATCTGTGCGGTTCCGAATGGCGACGACGCTATCGAACTCGTCGACGACGAGTAAGCGCTCACCTTCCATCTCATCCCGGTCTCTTGTTTTCCCGAACTCCGTATGTGACTGCCTACTGCGGATGCTATGTCGTCGCTAACAGTTAGAGTAGTGTGTTAGTCATACACAATGAGTTGTCAGGTGTTTTGTAACAAAGAATCGGCGTCACGGAGTGTCAGCAAGAAGCGCAGTCAGTGTGCTTCGGGCGCTGGGGAACCCTGTGTGGGGGACACGCGGCGTCAAAGAACCAAATCATGCAACGAAGAACATACCTCAAGACGCTTGCAGGAGTGGGTGTAGTCGGTGCGGTCGGTGTGGGTGCCCTGTCAGGAAACGCCGCGGCGATGAACGTCAATATCGGTGCTGGAGACGTCAACGTGGGGACGAACGACGAGGGCGAAGTCGATGCAGTCACCATCGACCCCAAATTCAGAGTCGAGTGGCGGAACTTCGACCAGACGGTCGCCAAGATATTCTACCTCGTCGAAGCGGCACTCGAAGACGAGGACGGCCGAACACCGTACGAAGGCGGCTATCTGGGAGACGGGTTCTCTCCAGTGTTCCGTGCGACACCTTGGATAAACGCCAGTTCCCCGACGGGTGTCTCCGAGAGTGCACCGGGCACGACCGGACACTACGAACTCACGGTCCCCCTCTCGCAGGCCCTCTCTAACGATTCGCGTGTCTCGAACGCTGATACGTCCCGTCCTGTGCCGCGACCGTTGGACGTGTTCAACAAAGCGGGGCGCCCGGACTACGAGAGTGTCGCAGACGGTGATTATCCCGCCGGGTCGCAAGCAAGCTATCTCGACGGGACCAGTATGGGACCGGCGAGTGACGCCGAGTCGATGCTGGTCGACGGCCAAGGCCTCCCGCTCGTCAACAACTTCCCCGGTGCCAACGCCGGTTACTACGGGGCTGCTGGCGACGTTTCGCAGTTCCGAGATACGACCGAAGACGAACAGAAAAAAGAGACGAGAGTCTTCCTGCGGTACACGTTCGAACTACAGCGACCGAACGGAGACCCATCGACCGGTGCATTCAGTGGGTTCGGAATTCCCGCAGCGGACTTCGACAGCGGCAACAGTCGAATCGTCTATCCGAGCGGAGAACTGGGGAACTACGACTTCGAAGGCAACGGCTACACCGCCTCCGGCCTCTCGTACGCAACCCTCCAGAACTTTGCCGACCAGCACGTCGGCATCACCGTCGCCACGACCGATTTCACTGTCAAAGTCGGCAACGAAACGTCAGAAGTCGGTGTCACGGGGACCAGCGGAACTGGTGCCGAAGCGCCGAGTCCATAGTCTCTTCTCCCTTTTCGAAGCGAACTGCTCAAATAACGCGAGAACGCACCAACGGGTGTGTCTCAACAGGTCACCCGCGTCGATACGCTGTTTCTCCACCAGACAGGTGACGACTATCTCGTCGTCGTCCGTCGGGATGGAAAGCGGGTGCTCCGCGGAAAACTCGAACTGAAGCAGACGAACGCGGGGCCCCGACCGCTTCGCTTCCTCGTGGTCCAGAAGGGTGCCGAAGAGCCGCGCGACCCCAGCCAGTTTGTCGAACTCGCTCGCTCGGCCTCGCGCATCCGCATCTCGCAGCAGACCCCCAGTGCGGGCCGCGAGAAACTCAAAGCGATGCTCGAAGGGTACCAACTCGAAGCCCTCGTCGTTCGGACCTGTCGCCGCTGTGCGATAAACGGGCGCTACTCGCCTATCACCGACGACACGGCAATCAAGGCCGAACACGAGGATATCTGCCGCGACTGCGCGGTGCAGGAACTCGAACAGGAACTCTCGTATAGTGGCGGCCTCACCCGTGCTGCGCAGGACCGCCTCGAAGAACTCCTCTACGAGACCCAAGACCTGACGCGCATCACGAACCTCCTGCAGGGCGAACTCGACCCCGACCTGACGAAGTTCGACACTATCAGCGCGACCACCGAGGACGTCGACCTCGTCGACACGGCCGACCTCGACGTCCACCCCAACCTGAAGTCGATGCTGACAGACCGGTTCGAAACCCTACTTCCGGTCCAGAGCCTCGCCGTCTCGAACGGGGTGCTCGACGGCGACGACCAACTGGTCGTGAGTGCGACGGCGACGGGGAAAACCCTCATCGGTGAACTCGCCGGTATCGACCGGATGCTGAAGGGGAAAGGAAAGATGCTCTTTCTCGTCCCGCTCGTCGCGCTCGCCAACCAGAAACACGAGGACTTCAAGGAGCGCTACGGCCACCTCGGTAAGGTCACCATCCGCGTCGGTGCGAGTCGCATCAACGACGACGGCAACCGATTCGACCCGAACGCCGACGTCATCGTCGGGACCTACGAGGGTATCGACCACGCGCTCCGAACGGGCAAGGACCTCGGCGACATCGGCACTGTCGTCATCGACGAGGTCCACACGCTCAAGGAAGAAGAGCGAGGCCACCGCCTCGACGGAATGATTTCGCGGCTCAAGCACTACTGCGAGTCGCGAGCGAGTCGGAGCGACGACTACGGCGGCGCGCAGTGGATTTACCTCTCTGCGACCGTCGGCAACCCGAACTGGTTGTCTCAGACCCTCCGGGCGAAACTCATCGAGTACGAAGACCGGCCGGTCCCCATCGAACGCCACGTCACATTCGCCGACGGGCAGGAGAAAACCAGAATCGAAAACCGCCTCGTGAAACGGGCGTTCGACACCAAGTCGTCGAAAGGCTACCGCGGCCAGACGATTATCTTCACCAACTCGCGGCGTCGCTGTCACGAGATTTCGCGAAAGATGGAGTACAACGCCGCGCCGTATCACGCGGGGTTGGACTACAAGCGCCGCAAGCGCGTCGAGCGACAGTTCGCCGACCAAGACCTCGCCGCCGTCGTGACGACCGCAGCACTCGCCGCGGGTGTCGACTTCCCGGCGTCGCAAGTCATCTTCGACACGCTCGCGATGGGTATCGAGTGGCTCTCTGTCCAAGAGTTCAGTCAGATGCTCGGCCGTGCAGGTCGCCCCGACTACCACGACAAAGGGACCGTCTACCTCCTCGTCGAACCCGACACGAGCTATCACAACACGATGGAGATGACCGAAGACGAGGTCGCGTTCAAGCTTCTAAAAGGCGAGATGGAAGAGGTTCGAACCGTCTACGACGAATCCGCCGCCGTCGAAGAGACGCTGGCGAACATCGTCGTCGCAGGCAAGAAAGCGAAGGCGCTCAACGACCGAATGCTCGGCGAGGTGCCGACGACGCACGCCGTCGGAAAGCTCATCGAATGGGAATTCATCGACGGGCTCGAACCGACGCCGCTCGGCCGGGCGATTACCAGACAGTTCCTCTCGCCCAGCGACGCGTTCCGCATCCTCGACGGGATTCGGAACGACCTCTCTCCGTACGACATCGTCGCCGACCTCGAACTGGCCGACGAAGGGCGGTAACTTCGGACACCGGTAGTCAGCCAAGAGAGAGGTTCCGAATCCCGCACCCTTTTCGGCTGTCAGTACCTCGATACCCGCGTGGTAGCGATAACTCCGGGCATCGTGGTCATCTTCGCCATCATCCTCCTCGCGTTGCTGTTCTTCGCGACGGAGCCAGTTCCGGTGGACGTGACGGCCATCGGCGTGATGGTGACGTTGATGTTGGTCCAGCCAGTCTCGGAGGCACTCGTCTCGGTCGGACTGCTCGGCGCACCAATCGTCTTCTTCGAGTCGTATCCAGGTGACGCGCTGTCTGGCTTCGCCAACACGGCGACGCTGACCGTTCTTGCGATGTTCATCCTGAGCGAGGGCGTCCAGCGAACGGGCATCATCCAACTGCTCGGGGCGAAAATCGCGTCGTTCACCGGCGACGACGAGTTGAAGCAACTCGGCGCGACGGTCGGTGTGGTCAGCCCAATCTCGGGGTTCATCAACAACACCGCCGCCGTCGCCATCTTGCTCCCGATGGTGACCGACCTCGCAGAGCGCGGGAATACGTCGCCGTCGAAGCTTCTCCTGCCGCTTTCGTACGCCTCGATGTTCGGCGGGATGTTGACCCTCATCGGAACGTCGACCAACATCCTCGCCAGCGACGTGTACTCGCGTATCACCGGTGAGCCGGCCATCTCGATGTTCGAGTTTACCTCTCTCGGTGTGGTCGTCATGGTCGTCGGGACCATCTATCTCCTGACTGTCGGGCGGCGACTCACACCTGCCAGAATCGAACCCCAAAGCGACCTGACCGAGGAGTTCGAGATGGCGGAGTATCTGACCGAAGTCGTCGTCAGGGAGGACTCGCCGGTCGTCGGCCAGCAGGTACAGACCGCGCTCGTCGAGACGGACTTCGACGTCGACCTCCTGCAGTTGATTCGCGGCGACAGCGTCTTCCTCGAACCGCTCGGCCCGAAGGAGATTCAGGTCGGCGACGTGTTCACCGTCAGAACCGACCGCGACACCCTCGTCGAACTCCTCGACGTGGAGGGACTCGACCTCGTCCCCGTGACGGTCACGGAAGACGAACTCGAACTCGCAGACGAGGGACAGAACCTCGTCGAAATCGTCGTCGCACCGGGGTCCTCACTGCTCGGTGAGACGCTCACCTCTGCGAGTTTCAGACAGCGATACAACGCGACCGTCCTCGCGCTCCGGCGTGGCGGCGAACTCATCCGCCGCCGAATGGACAACCTCCCGCTTCGCGTCGGCGACACGCTCCTCATTCAGGGGACCGCCAGCAGCATCGAGCGCCTCGACAACAACCGGAACTTCATCGTCGCACAGGAAATCGAGCGTCACGACTACCGCGAGTCGAAGATTCCCGTCGCCGTCGGCATCGTCGCGGGCGTCGTCGCCCTCGCGGCACTCGATTTCGTCCCCATCGTCGTCTCGGCACTCATGGGGGCGCTTGCGATGGTCGCAACGAAGTGTCTCCGACCGCCCGAACTGTACGACGCCGTCCAGTGGGACGTTATCTTCCTCCTCGCGGGCGTCATCCCGTTGGGCATCGCCATGGAGACCTCGGGCGCGGCCGCCCTCCTCGCCGAGCTGGTCGTGATGTCGGGGACGTTCCTCCCGCTTCTCGGCGTGCTCGGGGTGTTCTACTTCGTGACGGCGCTCCTGACGAACATCATCTCGAACAACGCGAGTGTCGTGCTCATGATTCCGGTCGCCATCGAGGCGGCGACGACGTTGGGCGCGCGGCCCTTCTCGTTCGTCCTCGCGGTGATGTTCGCTGCCTCGACCGCGTTCATGACGCCCGTCGGCTATCAGACGAATCTGTTCGTCTACGGTCCGGGCGGGTACAAGTTCACGGACTACATTCGCGTTGGCGGCCCGCTACAGTTGGTTCTCGGCATTGTGACGACCCTCGGGGTGGCGTATTTCTTCCCCCTCACCTGAAAATCGAGGAACGAAACCCTTTACTCCAAGACGGGGAGAGACGTATATGCGGGACCGTGGGTTAGCCTGGTATACTTCGGGCCTTGGGTGCCCGTGACCCCGGTTCAAATCCGGGCGGTCCCATACCCATTAAGGGGAATTCGGCTAATTTTGCCGGTTTTAACAGCCAACAGAGGTGGTTGGCGTGATGCCCCTATTCACCGAGGCGAAGCCTCGGGAGTGCGGGCACTGCGGCCGCCACGTCACCCACGATTTCTGTCGCGTCTACGGCGACTCCGACGACCGCGTACACCGCTGCCGGAAGTGCGACACCACCGTCCGCATACAACAGGGGTCGGCAGCCGGTCGTAACGTTCGGACACCGGACCCTCAAACGTCGCCCGGTCGCCACGGCAACGAACCCGAGAGGTGGTCGCAGTGAACCCCGTCGGGTTCGTCCGTGCCTCGACGCTCTACCACGTCGAGAGCCGGACGACTGTTCGCCACCCCGCGTTCGACGCGACTGACGAGGACGTTCGTCGCGCGGTCGGAGGTGACGGCCGGTGAGTCGCGGAATCGACTTCGGGAAAGCAGTGATGAACTACCCGGGAGCGAAAGCGCGACTTGCGCCGTGGATAATTGACCACCTTCCAGACCACAACACCTACGTCGAAGTCTTCGGCGGCTCCGCAGCGGTACTGGTCCACAAACCCGAGTCGGTCAACGAGATATACAACGATGTCGACGACGACCTGATTACTTTCTTCGAGGTACTCCGCGATCGTCGAGACGAGCTACTCGACTGGCTTCGTCACACGCCCTACTCGCGGAGACTGTACAACGAGTACGCAGACGACTACCACTCAGATAACCATCCAACTGACCCGGTAGTTCGAGCAGGTCGCTACTGGTATCTCGTTCAGGCGGGTTTCAACGGAGACCTCACAAAGCGCAATTCGTTCTCCACGTCAACCTCTGCGCGAGGGTACCCGAGCGATTCGCAGGGACGAAATTACCATCGGTCGCGTGAACGCCTCGAAGCGTTCTCACGTCGATTCCAAGCAGTCACCATCGAATGTCTCGACTGGCGCGAAGTCATCGACCGATACGACTCAGATACGACGGTATTCTACGTTGACCCGCCGTATCTCGCAGTCCGTTCAGAGGGCTACTATCCGAACCATGGGATTGACCACGACGCTCTCATTCAGAGGCTCGCGGACATTCAGGGAGAGGCAGTCATTTCATACGGTGAGCTTCCTGAGTACCCCAGCACGTGGGACCTCCGCGAGAAGACGGTCACTTCGACGCTCTCCCGAGGCAACGGGGAAGACAAGGAATGTCCCGAGCGATTGCTGCTGACGTTCAATCCCGACGAAGCGCCAGTATTCCGGGACGGCGAACAGCGTAACCTTAGCTCCTTCAAGAGCGCGGGAGGTGAGGAGCGGTGAGCATCCAGACGACGTACTTCTCGGCGCTCACCCACGAGAAGGTCAAGGTCACTGGCGACGCCCGCCTCTTTAGTCTCGTTCGGCAGCCTGCCGACTGGATTACCGACGTTGTTGACCGGAACATCTCCGCATTAGCACCGCCGGATGAACTCCTCGAAGCGTACAAGAAAGTCGAGAACGCCGCGCGAGACGCCGGGGAAGACGAACCGCAGGCGGTCGCGTGGCGGTCAGTACAGTTCGAAGAACGGTTCCGTGAACAGCTCTCAAAGCCCGGCCCACGGCAAGTCCTGAAAACGCTCGTTGAAGACGCTCGGGCAGCACCCGTCTGGTTAGTCTGCTACGAAGCCGACGACTCGTACTGTCACCGTCGTCTCGTCGCGGAAGAAGCTCGGTATCTCGCCCGCGAGGAGCTTCCTACGCGCCCGCACCTCAACGATGCCTGTTCGACGGGGTATCACACTCTCATCGCCGACGGGAAGGGGAGACACACGAAGTCCTGTCTCTGGTGCGGTCTCTCCGCGCAGACCATCTATGACTACCTCGGCCACCACGGAGGTGAGAAGGCGTGAGCCGTCCTGCTCGCTTCGAGACGCGCGGGGACGGGTACGAACGCTGGCGGTCGTGGGACCCCGTAGAACGGAAGGAGCGGTACGTCTACGTCCACCAACTCCTCTGCATCTCGGACGGTGCGGACCCGCACCTCGTCTTCTCCAACGGTGACTACCACGTCCACCACGGGAACCGGATTCGGTGGGACAACCGACCCTCGAACGTCTCGCTGCTCGACTCAGAGAAACACGAACAGCACCACCGAAGTCACCGCGTCGCCGGTCGGCAGCGTGTCGCCCGTGCCGATGGAGGTCGCCGATGACGGTCGCCCCGTTCATCGACCCGCAGCCGCACGAGGGCGACGTTCACCTGATTTTCGACGAGTACGGACTGAAGCCGTACTTCGCGCTCGATAGCGTCAGGAAGGACTACGACGGCTGGCAGACGGCCGGGAAGCCTACTCGCAAGGTCAACTGGCGGAACCAGACGTGGCATCTCGCCTACGACTACGACGTGCAACCCATCGACCCCCGCGACCACGAGGACTACGACCTTCAGACGGTCCCGTTATTCCGAATCTACTTCGTCGCGGCTGATTCGCTGTACGACGACAAACCCGCCGACCAATCGGCACGGACCACTGGCGGCACGATGACGATTCGCCCGCGGTGGCCCAACATGACCAAGGACGGGAAGCCTGTTCGCGGAGTCCCGAACCTCGGTGGTCCCTACCTCGACGTGCAGATTCAGGCGTCGAACATCGACCACCATCTCTACCACGACCTCGTTCAGACCGCGATGGAAGCCTTCGGTGTGAGTCGTCAATACTTCCAGACGCCACACGAGATGAGCAACGTTCAGGACCTCGCCGTCTACGTCCGCCTCTCGCGTGAGCACTCGGGAGCTATCTACGCCCCGGATGGGCCAATCGCCCGAACTCACTCGGTGATGACGAGCGGTATGTCGGGATACCGGATGCACAAGGAGGACCACCGCAAGATACCGGGATTCTACGTTTCGACACACATCACCGACGAACGCGCCGGAGACATCATCTCCGGCCACCAGTACGGCAAAGAGGCCAAGCACTACTATCCGCTGCACCCCGAACAGTTCGACGAGGACCACCCACTCTACAACCCGAAGTTCGAAGTCTCACTTCAGACCAGCATCACCGACGAGACGGTCTACTGGTCCGACCTCGACGACGTGTTGCGTGAACTCGACGAGACGCTACTGAACTACCTCAACTGGGCTGGCCTCACCACCCGTGCCGACGAGGACGTGTTTGAGTCAGACGTACACTTCGATGCGGAGAGCGAGACGCGCCGCTCGCGCCGTCTCGTGGACTGTCCGCTGCCGGAAATCGAGGACGAACAGGAACACGTCGTGATGCGAATCTGGGGCGATATGAGGACATCTGACAGGGATTTCACTCGCAGCCTCATCGAGGACGGCGGCACACCAACGCGCCAAGAACTCGCCGAGCGAACCGGATGGAGCTACCGTACCGTTCGGCGGTACGTCAACAGGTGCGAAGCCATCGTGACCGACGCCGCGGGGAAGCTCGAAATCGGGAGTAAGCACATGCAGGAGATGCTCATCTCCCGCGTCCGCGCCGCTGCCGAGAACTTCGAGACCGCGATGGAAGACGCCGTGATGACCGCCGCTGACGCGGCTGCGGGCCGTCGTCGGTCGGAGTGGTCCGAGATGAAAAACCGGTACGCCGCCCGCGTCGTCGAGCATGACCGCCGACGCGACGAGATACACGTCGAGTATCGGCCGACCGACTGGGAGGACCGAACCGACATGCTCCGCGACATCAAGCGTGCGGCCCGCGACCGGTGGACATCGCTGCGCCAAGTGACCGTGACCTACCACGACCACCTCGGAGGTGAGCACACGACGGTCCTTTCCGACCTTCAACTCACCACTGGCAACATCACGAACCTCGACGTGCGCTCGATTCGAGAGAAGGTCGAGAGCGTAGACTGGGGCGCATGGAAAGCGGGCCTTCCACAGCCCACGAAGGACCGCGACGACACGTAGCGCGTGGCCTTGTGAGAGGCATCACTACCAACTCACCTTATTTTCGCTCTTGTTAGTCAGAAATCAGTTGTCGACAACTGCTTTCGAGACACATCCTCTCGAAAGATACGCTCGTTCCTTCCCGACTTCCTGGGCTTCAGCGATGCCCGGCGGCCAAGGGGTGGCCGCGCGTCGCTTAGCATGTGTGGCTAACGCCACCTAACCAAAATACACCGCACAGCTACGCACGCAGAACAGCGGACGCGTCGGTCCCGTGGACCGCGCGAAAAATTCTAAGACTCTGTTGGAATTATCGGACGGAGACAGTTTGTCGAAGTGGTTCCGAGTACAGTTGTGATAGGTTCCTACTCCTGTGTCTGTACTATTTCTCGACATGATTCGATGAATTTCACTAAGCCCCGCCCGACATCTCGTGAAACACTAATGAGAATCGTTTCCGACTCTGAGTATGGGAGTTGAATCACGCACGCATTCTCATGGTAATAGAGGAGAGCGCGACGTTCGCCGATAGGTTTGTTTTCGAGGGCAGGGGACATAGACGGACCCTCAAGACGGAACCGGTCTACGACCGCCGCGTACGTATCACTGGAATATTTCTGTTGCAGGTCGTTCCGGAGGTAGACGACTTCCCAACTGTCTTCACTCATCATGACAACTGTCCGGAGTCCATCACCTGCCCGCTCATGGACGTACTCGATAAGCTGCTCAACGGTGGCCCCAACCATATCATAAATACAATCCTGTCCTTTGAAAATATACTGGCGTAGTCATGTTTCTCTGCAACGAATACAGAGGTCTGATTTTTTAATTGGTGACAGAGTTTCCCACTTCCTTACTGGCCATTTCAGGAGAAGACACGGCGCGGATGAATTTTCACCTGCTTGCTCTCACGATGCCCACCAGCGCCGTAGAAGTTGAGCCGTAGTTTCGAGGCGTCCACCGAGCGAGCGTCAACGACCTGTATTCCGCGTCCACGAGCGCGGTATGGAATGAAGACGTACAGGCCACCGTGCTGCACCAGTCGCTCGTGGTAGTCCTCGAAAATCCGAAACCGCCCCTCTGTGCCATCAGCCCGGTTCAGCATCGCCGCTTTCGTCTCGACGGGCCTGCCGTCCGACGTGCGGGCGTCGTGCCAACTCGCGTGGTCGGCGTCGAGGTCATAGATTCGCCGCGCCGCTTCTTCCGCGAGCCGACCGTAGCGTGCTGCTTTCCGCGAGCGATTCATTTTCTTTGACCCACCGCCTCGGTTCGACGCTCGACACACGACTTTCGTCGAAAATCCCGGTTCGGTCGGGACCGGACCACCACCGGGGGCAGCCAGCAGCGCATCACTAGATAAGTAATTATACGCCGCTTGGGGGGTCCGTGGTGGTGGCGGTCGCGGAAGGTTAACGCCGTCACGCGGAATCACCTTCCGGGGCACTAACGATGTCTCGGTGGTCGCCACGCTTCCACTCGCGGACGCGATTCCCCACCCACGAATCTTTGTACGGCACGAGTTCGGCCGCGTCAGGGTAGCTCATGCCGTTTTCCTCGTCCCACGGCTTGCACGCTTTGATGGCCGTCGCCACGTCCTTCTCCCACGCGATTTGCGTGGGGTCTGGCGAGTCGTCCTGTTCGTCGCCGTCGTCGTCAAGCGTCACCGAGAAGTGAGACGCTTCGTGTTCGTCGTACTTCTCGCGGGTGTCCGTGACGCCCGTGAACTCGGCGGCTTCCTCGAACGAGTCCGCGCCACCCTCGGAGTCGAGGAACACGACGCGGCCGGGGTCGTTCCGAGTCGGTTTCACGAACGCACCAGACGCGAGTCGTCGAATCTCGGCCGCCGTGTCCTTCCGCGTGTGGCCGATGAGTAGGACGCTCCCGCGTTTCGCGTACTTGTCGCCGTCTTCCTTCTTTCGGACGTACTTCAGCGACTTCACGAACTCGTCGGTGACTGCCGCTTCAGCGCCGCGAGACGTGAGCGACTGCCCTGCCTCGTCGATGACTTGTAGCACCTGTCCGTCGGTCGAACCCATCGCGTCGAGCATCGAACCGGAGGATGTCGTAATCTTGTCTGCACCGTCCCACGCGACGTTCGCGAGGACAGTACCGCCCGTGAGGGAACCGAAGACGCGGGCCACGTCGAGAGCGAACGCGGTCTTTCCTGCGCCCGGCGGACCGAGAACGAGATAGATTGCACCCTCGTCGGCGAGTCGTTTCGCCGCCTCGACGATAGCCTCGGAGCCGTCGCGCTTCTGGTTGGTGAGGCCCACCATGCCCTGTAGCTGCGAGACGTTCCCCTCGCGGTAGGCACGGTCTGTCATCGAAGTCGCCGCCGACCGGACGATGTGGCGACCGACGTGAGTATCCAAGAAGTTCAGGCCGCGTTCTTCGTAGATAGAGCAGTATTTGTTGAGGAAGTCGAGTACGTCCGGGTCGTCAATCATCCCGGCGAACTCTCGAATCCACTCGTTGCTCTTGTCGCGGAGTGCGCCACGAAGGAACTCGCGGCCCTGTGCAGCCGCGTACACCGCCGAGTCGCCTTGCTTCCGACTGCTCATGACGAACTACCTCCGTCGTTGAGCAACGGGTCTGCGGGCGGGATAGCGTCTCTGTCGAGGTCGTCGTCGAAGACCATCCCCATGCCGTCGCCCCAGTCGTCTTGCTGGTCAGGTTCCGCCGCAGCGTCGAGGAGGTCGCGGAGGTCGCCGTTTTGGAGTCTTCCGGGCCGAAGTTCGTCGGGGAGTTCTGCGGTGATAATCTCGTCAACAGTTGGCTGGTCCGTAATCATCGGCGCGGATGGGTCGAGAGCGGCGTTTTGCGCCTCCATCGTGTCGTACTTCACGCGGCGGACGATGGCCGGGAGTGCCTGCCGAAGCTCTTGACCTCGACGAGCCGCCGGTTCG
Source organism: Haloferax larsenii (assembly GCF_024730625.1). Lineage (NCBI taxonomy): Archaea > Methanobacteriati > Methanobacteriota > Halobacteria > Halobacteriales > Haloferacaceae > Haloferax > Haloferax larsenii. Next base: position 1,168,541 of record NZ_CP078063.1, on the reverse strand, counting down.
AGGTCGCCGCGAAGCTCCCCAATCACGTCGAGAACGTCGTCAGTGTCGTGCCTGCCGACGAGTGCAGAGCCGGGCACAGAACGCCGCCACGTCCCGACAGCGACGTTTCTGTCTGCATCGTAGGCGTAGCACTCGTACACCTCTCCGTGGGCCTGCTCGTGCGGATAGAGCGGCCCCCACTCGACCTGCATCTCGGCGAACTTGTCCGGCGAGAGCGACCAGCACGCGAGCGGGTCGTCTCCGTTGGCGTTGACCTGAACAAGACGGACACGCGGCGGGTCCGGTAGGAGGTCGTTGATTTTGCCCGTGGCGAACAGCGCACCGATGCCTGCGATGACGAGACCGGACGCTGCGAGCGGTGCCCACGCGGGGATTTCTGTGCCGCCGAACCACGCGAACGCCGCACCTGCTGCACCGAGCTTCAGCCAGTCGCTCACCATTCTCGCTCAACCTCCATCTCCTTCTCGTCGCGCTTGCGCTTCACCCAGTAGAACGTCCCTCCGGCGCTTGCAATGGCAGTCCCGCCGAGGAGCGTCTGGACTGTTCCGTAGTCAACAGGCGGTTTCCCGGTCTCGATGGCATCCGAGCGAATCGCTACGATACCGTCTGCGTTGCTCGATGAGACGGTGATTGCTGACGCACCGTTGATGTCCTCGGCGTGGAACTTGACGACAGTCTCGCCGGGGGTCAAGGTCATGCGACGCACTCGAGCTTTTCCGGCTGCCGGACCGTCTCCCTCGGTTAAGATTCGAGAGAGTTCACCAGCGTCCGTAATGGCGATTCTCGTCGGTAAGTCCGCCTGAACCGTCAGATAGAACGTACCGTTACTGAATCGCCAGTTCGTGATTCGCGTCGTCGGCGACAGGTCGATGGTCCGGGTGACTTCCGGCGTTGGTGCTGCGGTCGTGGTCGTGTTGTTCTCCGCTACGACCGTGCCGACGAGTGCGGGCGATGCAACTGTGATGAGTATGATGAGTGTAATTATTCGGCGCATAGTGCGGTCGAAAGGGTTGTTCGTGGTCGGTGCTACCCGCGGAAGACGACGATGAGCGCGACAGCGACGAGGACGATGATTGCCTTCGCTTCGCCGGTGAGGTTTCCGAGGTCGATACCACCACCGCCGGACCCAAGCGCGGCTTCCCGCTCTTCGATTTCCATGCGAAGTTCGGTGAGTTGCTCCTGCATTTCGAGCAGCTGGCTGGTGTTGGCGGTCTTGTAGACGTAGGTCGTCGTGTTCTGTGTCTGGATGTTGGTGCCATCTTTCGCCGTCATCTCGGTGACAGTGAACTCATCAGTGAGGTCCACTTTCCGACCGTCTGCGGTCGCTAAGAACACTGGACCGGAGATGTTCGAGGCGTTGTACGTCGTATTAGCCTGCCACGCGCCACCGGGCGCGCTGCGAGCCAGCACGAGACCCTGATAGGTCGTGTTCTGGTAGGTGACGTTCATCAGACCGGACGAGTTGAGGTCCGGCGTATCGAACCCCATCAGCGCGAGCGCCGCCGTCGACGAGTACAACGAGGACTCATCACCCGTCTGAGTACCGTACTCGAACATGGCGGTGTTGGCCGAAATCACGTCTGAGGCGTTGATTTGGCCGCTATCGTAGTCTTCCCACGTCGCGTTGACGAAGTTCTCGGCTTCGTCCTGAAGGTTCGAGTTCTTCGACTGGATTACCTGAAGGCGAGTCTTGTACCACTCGTAGTCGAAGACCTCCTGTTGGTCGTAGTTGCTGTTTGGTGCTTTGACCTTCAGCGCCCCTTTCAACGTGGTCTTCTTGTTGTTGTGGGGTTCCAGATTCGACAGGCTCCACGTCTCTTCGTCGCCGGTCGTGCCGAACCCTAACTGGTGATTCTTGACCGTCAGCGTCGTGTACGTCGTCGTGTTGCCGTTGACAAGCGTGTACGTCGCATTCGACCGTCCGGTAATCCAGAACTGTCCATCGTAGGAACTTCCGTCTGAGTGGTCGCCGTGAGCGTACAGGAACCGCTTAGACACTCCCGACTCGTTGCGGGCGACACTGGCGAGGTACGCCATTTCGCTGGCGTGTTGCGAAGTCGCCTCAAGGACGTTCCTCTGCTTGATAGCGTAGTAGTCAGCAATCGCCTGCCGTGCAGCGACTTGTGCCTCTAACTTCGTTGCACCGTTCTGGTAGGCTTCAGCGATAGCGACCTGCGCTTTCATCCACGCGACCGACTCGGAGTCGTTGAGGTAGTTGTCAACCGGAGCAACCCACGCCTCGTGCCCGGCCTTGGAACCGACTGCCCCTGAATAGATATCGACCTCTGTCTGGTTCGCGTCGATTTCTTTCATCTCCTCAATGGTGTTCGTCGTGTGAACCTCGCAGGTCCCGTGGGGGTCATCGACGCCGATGAAGAACCCGATGAAGTCGCGGAGGAATCCCGAGGGAGAACAGTCACCTGAGACTGTCTGTGCAGCCACCGGAGCCGCCGCCGAGGTCGTCACCAGCAGCACCACGAGGACGAGGGCGAGTACCTTCTTAGCTCGACTCACTGTCAAACACCTCAACGAGACCGAGCTTATCGGCGATGACGACCCCGCCCGCCGCACCGACGGCGAGCAACCCTATTTCGAGGTTCCCCCCGAGCAGGTCCGACAAGAGCGTGATGTCTGTGTTCGCGGCGAGACCGGCGTTGAGCGACCCGATACTTGCGCCGAGGATGGCGATGTTTTCGAGGTCGAGGTCTACGTCGTCGAACATTACAACATCCACCCGATTGCCATCTGCGCGGTGATAGAGACCGCCACGTAGGCGACTCCCCACAGGTCACGACTCTGTACGAACGAGGACACGTCTCCAACGAAAACCCAGCCGACCAGTAGGCCGACAGACGCGACGATGGAGTAGTAATAGTAGTCGTCGAGGTTCTTCGCCTGCTGGTGCAGGGAAGACAACTCGGCGTTGTCGTTCGTGACGATTGTGACACCCAGCGCCGCCAACGTGAGGAGCGTCGCAAGGGTAACGTCGTTGCCCGCCAGTTGGAACGCGACATCCGATAGCGTCACGTCGAACAGCGACCACGATGCGATTCCTGCCATTGCTGTGGTCCCGACGAACGTGGCGACGAGTGCCGCCGCATCCTCCGGGTCAAATTCCATCACTGACATGATACGAGAGCGACCGCCACCCGACCCGTCCTATCTCTCAGGGTTTTGGCTACGAGAGTGACACAGCAGGAACATTTTTATTGGGGCGGGTGGGCCGCCACGTGTACAATGTTCAGAAAACTGTGCGACAGAGAAGGTACACCAACCGTATCGCTCGACAAGGACGAACTGCGGATGGACGGCATCATCGACGAGTCGGGAGAAATCCCTGATAGCCAAGAGATGCACGTTCAGCGCGTCGGGAAAGGTGCGTATCTGGTTCGAGCGGTGAGCGCGAACGGGATTCCCGAACTTGACCGGGTGTTTCAGTCGTGAGTAGCATCGTGGAAGGGGGTCTTCGAGACCGTCTCACAGACCGAGAAAAGACACTAATCATCCTCAGCGCCGCGGTGATGTTCGTCTTTGGCGTTTGGGTCGGCATCTGGATTATCCCGAGCGCCGCCCTCGACGTTCCGATGAACTCGCACTACGACGGCAGACAGGTGGTAGATACACCAGCGTACCAGCCAGTGCCGACGTATCTCCCCATCGGGTCCCTCACTATCGTCTTGCTGGCCTTGTACGCCGCGAAGCACTTCTACTTTCGAGAGTCACCACCTGAACTCGCGGCGACTGACGGAGGTGATGACCGTGGCGAAGAGTCCGAGTCTGCTTAGGCCCGTGCAGACCCCCTGCTCAATTCCGACCCAATGGGGTGAGTCAGGATTGAGTGCCGAATCCCGATTGATGTATTTCATACCGTCTCCATCCAGACCAGCGGACAGTAGGGTACATCAAAATCTGAGCCCCTACAATCACCTACTCAACGACGTACGCAAACGGATACTATTCAGAGAAGAGTCAGTCAGAAACCGTACCTTTTGTGAGCCTCGTCGATGTCGATGATTTCGACTACACGGACTTCTTGCTTGGATTCGATAATATCGTAGAAGGCAGTGTGTGTCCGACCAATATGGAGTCGGTAGATCTCTTCACCGTCAACTACGATTTTCTCCTTGTCTCCAGAACCAGTGCCGGGGCGAGGAAATGGGTCTTCCTCCAGCTTTCGTAGGTTTTTCTTTACGATGCGTTTGCTCTTCTCGTCAAGCGCAGCAACGTACTCGCGTGCATCTTGTGCGAGCAGAATTTCATAGCTCATCGAGCGACGTCAGCTCCTCGCTGTCCGCCTCTCGGACCTTGCGTACCTTCTTTGCGAGTTGGCTCTGTTGGTGCTCCTGAATCAGCTCTGAGAGCAGATCGTCGTACGTTTCGCCTGCTTGCTTGAGTTCGTTCAATTCTTTCCATCTTTCTTCTGTTACTGGGATTCTTTTAGTGGCATTCGACATTGTCCTTGGTTTCCTTCTTTGATTTCATCCCCGTTTTCCAGGTATAATCCCATTATCCAGTGGGCCTGTTATTCGGAGAGAGGGACGAGTCCTTTTTTCAAGCAAACGGTTGCCACGCGCATGCCCTTTTTGGATCTCGTGTATAATCCTTACAACGCTTACAACCTAAATGCTTCGCCTGTGGGGTTTGACCTCCCAGAACAGTCATAACAAAGCAGGTTGCCGGTCTTCTCGGTGTGCCGAATCAACCAATCTTCGACCAGTAGCATCGTACAGAGGGGTCTTCAAGACCGACCCCACGGGGTAGCTCGCGAATGTATACGGTATCCTCGATGTATGCACACCGCCCGGCGAGCGCAGCAAGCGAAGTGCATAGAAATCGGGGCCAGACGCTCAGTGACTTCCACGACCTCGGCGGTGAAGGAAGCGCCACTAATAAAGAATCGACCAGTCAGCAACCCCAATTCCGCGGGTTTCGAACCCCGGTGCATACAATGACCAGTAGAACCAGCCTCAAACTCACCGACGAACGGAAACGTCTCTTCGAGAAAGCCAGCGAGATAGTCGCCGCCGACGAGACCGACGACCCACCACGCTCGGTGGTCCTCGACGCCGCGCTTACTCACCTCATCGAATCGAAAGAGAACATCGAAAAGGCACGCGGAGACGTTGACCCCACAACGATTCAGCAGGTAGCGAATACGTCAGTTATCGGGTTACGGTATCGCACGCGGGTAGAGAGTCGGTGGCGGTGAAATCAAGAAGCTCGGTGCGGAGGCCAGTAGTAATCTACTTCGTCAGAGGGGTCTGAATCGCTCTCTTCCTCTTCGTTTTTCTCCTCTTTGTTAGGTTTGATGTAGGCCTTAGTCAGGTCGTGAACCCCATAGCTAAGTGTTAATAAACCGATTAAAAATAGTGTGAAGAAACCAACTATCAAGTCCGAAGTGCCGTCCTGAACTAACAATACAACAAGTCCTCCGAATGCACCACCAACGATGTCCTGAGTCGCCTTGAATACCGGAATTTTACCGTCACTCATAGATTTCTAAGGTGCGTGAGCCGCCCCAACAGCCTTCGAAATCGCCGATGCAACCTCTATTTCGTCATCTGCGAGGGTGAATGAGCCAATCGAGTTGCCTTCGTCGCCGAGTATCGAGACTCGGATTCGACCGCTGGACCGCTGTAGCGCGGTGTAGATATACGCTCCACCGATACCGAGGCCGAGAAGAGCGAAGACCGCACCGAATCCCATCCCGATAGCGCCGGGGAAAACCTCGTTCACACCGAGGCCGATAAGGACGCAGAGGATTGCGACCGAACTGCCGACGACGAGTTTCCACATATCGACGGGTTCCTCTCCAACCTCGATGATTTTCGCACCGGTCACGTGGTCACCTGTGAACACCGTGCTACTCACCATCTGAAGGTCTTGCCCGCTGTTGGTGTTACTCCGTTTCACTTCCAGCACCCGGCGGTCGGTAACGACGATTGCGTCTACTCCGCTTGCCCGCGCTGATTTGATTTCTTCCCCATCCGCTAAGTGTGGTCGAATCGCGTTTTTGATGCTCATGAGTTGGTCTCTTCGAGTTCTGAAACGTCTAAATCGCCAGTAAGATAGCCCTCTCCGAGGTCGTCGATTCGGTATCGTCCTCGGCGAATCTTCTCGACTAACCCGTGTTCAGTCAGTACTGATAGACGGCGACTGACCTCCTCCCGACTCTTCTCGATGTTTTCTGCGATAATCGTGGGAGACAAAATGAGGCCGGATGAACTCAACACTTCAAGAATTCTGTCATCTATTGGGAGTTGCATCCACGGTCCCGGTTTGCGCGTCGAATCTGCCACCTTGCACCGACATTCTCGTTCTTCGTATATGTCATATTTGAATCACTATGCGGTGATTTATAAATCACTATATCGTGAGGTAGATTTATGCTCTAACAATCGTATAGGATTTCTAACGGAAGCACTTCGCGGACCCGTTGCTCGTCAGCGGGTCCATCTTGAAAAGCAAGCGGACCCCGATGCTGAAGACATCGGGTCCGCGCGGGCTTCCGTGAGATAGGCACGAAAGCCATGAAATCGCACCATCCGCGGGGTATTGAATCCCCCGACCGACCGGTAGTACCGTTTTCGAACCTCCGTTTAGTTTCACCGCCGCTATCCCCCGATTTCCGGGGGACAGGTAGCTATTTTGCCACGTTTCAGTTTCACTCTGCGTTTATGGATTCGGACTTTTACGAATCCATTCCTCGTTTGAAATTGATGTCTGAGAAACAAGTTGTGCGAATCGAAGACCGAACCGACCGTTGGCGGTTCACCTGTCCGCGGTATCACCGGTCTTGGGAACCGACCAATCACCATTTCTGGTGTGAACGTTGCTCGAAAATCGAGGGTATCGACCCGGTTTTCGATGAACTGCTCGACCGGCTGACTGGCGAGCTTCGGTCTCGTGATGAGGTCCGGTTGATGACCGATACGGGGCCGTTCGATTCGGACCTCGACACCGAGGAGGAGGCGGCATGAGCCTCTTCGTCATTTTCGACTGTCCCGCTTGTGAGCGAGTCGAGAAGCTGACGCGCGAGTCAGACGAACTCTGGTCCTGTAGTGGGTGCGGTGCGACGCTCCGTGAACACCGCGACCAGAACGGCGCAACGGTTGACCTGACGGTGGTGGGAGGATGAACGAACCTTCGGAGTTGAAGCCTCGGGAGGCTGTTCGTCGGTATCTCGACCGCCGGGGGACGGAACTCTCGAAGTCGAGCCTCAAGACCTACAAGTACCGTCTGAAGCTGTGGGTTGAGTGGTGCGAGGACCGGAATATCGAGCGTGTGTCGGACTTGAACGGGTGGACGTTCGAGCAGTTCGAGGCGTTCCGCGCCGGTCAGGGTATCGCGTCGCCGACGCTCCACGGTGAGATGGAAACCCTTCTCGGCTTCGTCGAGTACCTCGAACGTATCGAGGCCGTTGATGACGGTCTCGCCGACAAGGTCCACGTTCCGAAGGTTCCGATGTCGGAGCGGTCGCGAGATACGATGTTGGCTCCTGAGGATGCGCTTCGGTTGCTCCGGTTCTACCGGTCGAACAGTAGTGTCCGCGGAACTCGGTATCATGCTGTCCTCGAACTCGCGTGGCACACTGGGGCGCGTCTCGGTGCGCTTCGTGGTCTCGACCTGCGTGATTACTACCCCGACGAGCAGTATGTCGAGTTCGTCCACCGACCGGAGTCGGATACGCCGCTGAAGAACCAGATGAATGGTGAGCGCACGGTGTCGCTCTTGCCGGAGGTCGTCGAGTCGCTGAATGCGTACATCGAGAACTTTCGGCCGGAGGGTCACGACGAGTTCGGTCGGTCGCCGTTTTTCGTCACGCACCACGGAAAGCGTATCTCGAAGCCGGGGTTTCGCGGGTGGATGTATCAGGCGACGCAGCCGTGCGTTGTTGGTCCGTGCCCGCACGAGTACGAGAAGGATTCCTGTGAGTTCGCGGGGTCGTACACGCAGGGGAGTAAGTGCCCGTCTTCTCGCGCTCCGCATCACGTTCGGACGGGGTCGATTACGTGGCATCGGGACCGTGGTTTCCCGGCTGAGGTCACGGCTGAGCGCGTGAATGCGTCTCAGCAGGTTATTGAACAGCATTACGACAAAGCTTCCCAGCGGGAGCGGATGGAGTTGCGCCGCCGCCCCCACTTGGAGAAACTTCGGATTGACTGAGCCATGAATGCCTACAACATGACTCGACGAATAGACACACTGCTGGTACGAATAAACTCGGGTAGGGAAAGGCCGGGCGGTCCCATTTCTACGCGGATTTCTTCGGCGAGCATCGCGTAGTGTATGCGAGCCACTGCGAAATCCGGGGTGTGGGGGACGACCCCGTGATTTGAGCCAAGGAGTGGAGCGAAGCGGAACGACTGAGGTTCAACATCCGGGCGGTCCCATTTTGACTCTGAATTGACATTCGAGCACCGCGTAGCGTGTGCGAGAAAGACCAAGATTGCAGTGGGGCGAGACTCCGGAATGCGGCCCAAGTAAGTTTTCGACCGTTTGAGGTGGTTACAGTGATGAGAAACGTGAGATACAAAAGACACATTTGGATGACAACCATCTGAACAATTGTGTCCTCCAGACGCCAATTCATCGCCACAGCTGTCGGAATCGTTCCGCTTGCTGGCTGTTCGCTACCCCCCAATGAGAGCGGAAACATTCAGGTTGGAAACCTCACAGAACAGAAAATTTGGGTCGAGATTACGATACGAAGCGACGGCGGACTATTTTCGGACCCCAAGCAAGTATACCATGAGAGAGTGCAAAAACCGCAAGCGCACGGCTATCGCTCGACACACACTGACGTTGCTCGCCCCGGAACGTACGACGTACAGGTCGAAGCGGAGCAGATGGAAGACGAGGAACACACCCAACGCAGTTCGAAAGACCAGGAGCGTGCCCAGCGCAGTACGCAATGGGAAGTAACCGGGGAGAAAGGTCAATCTCTCATCGTCCACATTCTAAATGGATTCGAGATAGAATTTTTCAGACAGTAATCGCCATCCATCACCGCGGAACCCCTAGGTAGCAGCAACAAGACTTTTGCGACGAGCGGGAATCCCCCCAACTAACGTGAATATTCAACCACTCGATATCCTCGGCAGTATCATGTTTCTCGTCGGCGTCCTCCTTTTGACCGGGATGCTCACGCCCACTGTCGTCGCGAGTCAACGACTGGAAACGGGAGTGATGCTGATGGTACTCGGAACCGCCGCCGTCGCGGGACCGCGCGCATACCGTGACGCCCTCGACAGAACAGAGTAACGTTCGGAGCGCGAAACTGAGTGTCAATGACCGAAAGCTCACCCCACACACCCGAACGCCGACTCGTCAGCGGTTGGCTGGAAGGAATCGGCACCCAACCGGAGGACGTGAACTGAGATGGCCGACGAAACTCACAGGCAATCCGACGAGAGTCGAATCCACGGGTCGGTTTCCGTGCAAGACGCCGAGACTCTCGCGGCGTCGATTCCGGCGGATGCAACCCTCGCGACGAGTGGGTTCGGGAGCGTCGGCTACCCGAAGGCCGTACCGCTCGCACTCGCCGAGAGCGACCGCGACCTCTCGTTGACCATCGTCAGCGGCGGCAGTGTCGGCGAGGAAATCGACACGCGACTCGTCGAAGCGGGAGCTATCGAGCGCCGCTACCCCTATCAGGTCACCACGGAGGCGCGGACGGCCATTAACGAGGGGCAAATCGCGTTTCACGACAGTCACATCTCCCGCCTCAGCGACGAAATCGAACTCGGCCAGCACGTCGATGTCGATATCGCGGTGGTCGAGGCAGTCGCCGTGGGCGACGACTGGTTCGTCCCCTCGCTTTCCATCGGGCCGACGCCGGCGTACGTCGCCGCCGCAGACCGCCTCATCGTCGAAATCAACGATTCGCTCCCGCGAGAGCTCGAAGCGATACACGACGTCTACCGGCCGGGGCGACCGCCCAACCGCAAGCCGATTCCGCTGACGCATCCCGGCGAGCGGATTGGAACCTCTCGAATCGAGTTCCCGAGCGAGAAACTCGTCGGCGTCACGAGAACCGAGCGCCGAGACACCTCGTACACGTTCCGCGAACCGACCGAGGCTGACCGCGCTATCGCGGCGAACCTTCTTGAGTTTCTGGCCGACGAGATTCACGGCAATCCGGTCTTTGCGGAATCGGTTCAACTCCAATTCGGCGTCGGAAGCCTCGGAAACGCGCTTATGGGCGCGCTCGGCGACTTCGACTTCGGCGACCGCGAGGTCAACTACTACGGCGAGGTGATACAGGACGGCCTCTTGGACCTGCTCGACGACGGACTGCTCGACGTGGCGAGTGCGACCTCCCTCGCGCTGTCCGAAGACGGCCAAGAACGGCTCTGCGAAGACATCGACCGCTACGCAGAGAACGTCGTGCTCCGACCGTCGGACATCTCCAACAACCCAGCGGTCGTCAACCGCTTCGGCGTCGTCGGCGTCAACAGCGCCCTCGAAGTCGACCTCTATGGACACGTTAATTCGACGCACCTCGGCGGGACGCACCTGCTGAACGGCATCGGCGGGAGCGGGGACTTCAACCGCAACGCGCTCGTTCCGATTGTGGCGCTGTCGTCGACCGCAAAGGAGGGCACCATCTCGCGCATCGTGCCGATGGTTCCGCACGTCGACCACACCGAACAGGATATCTCGGTCGTGATTACGGAACAGGGCGTCGCCGACTTACGCGGACTCGCACCACGAGAACGAGCCGAAGAGCTGGTCGAACACTGTGCGCATCCCGAGTATCGAAGCGACCTGCGCCGGTATCTGGAGCGGGCAGAACGAGGCGGCGGTCACATCCCACACGACCTCGAACGGGCCTTCGACTGGCAGTCAGAGGGGTGAGGCAAGCCATCGGAGAAGTAGTGCGGAGCCGAATGCAGCGTGATTTACGCCTCGAAGCCACCTGTGCCGTGGTCTCCTAGGATTCCAGCACAGAGGTCCGACCGGCCGTCTTCAGACACCCATCGCGTCGCTCGCGAGGTGTTCGTGAGCGCGGCGTCGGCGAACTCGTTCCACGTCGCTTCGGCGGCCGACCCGACTGGACAACAGGTGACGATAATCGACCCGGGTCGCATCCGCGTTGCCGCTATCGCCAACTCGTCTCGGAGGATGGCGTTCGGAACGTCGCTGAAGAACAGGTCCGTGCTGTCGTCGAGGACGGACGGCAGTTCGGTTGTCGAGTCACCCAAGCGTAACTCCCAGTGTTCCCGGAGTCGGTGGGGGACGAGCCACCCGATTTCCGGGTCGTCGAGGTCCGCAGGCAACACCGAGGTGTCTCCGAGGTCGATAGAGACGAGGGACCCGCGGGCGTTGCGGTCGAGGGCGCTCAACAGATACGCTGCACTCAGCCCCCCACGGACGCCGGTTTCGACGACCATCTCGGGTTCTGTGAGTCGAACGAGAACGGAGAGAACGTCGCGCCAGTTGTGGTAGAACACGTCCGGGCCGGTCGCGGTTCGCCGGAACGACGCCGTCAACTCCGCACGGAACTGCTCGTCGCCCGCGAGCGCAAGCCACGCGTCGGTGATGTCACGATGCGTCGCGTCGAGTCCGAGGTCCAAGACAAACGATTCGAGTTCGTTCGGGGACGGCGGGGATTCATACCGGTGTCTCGGCAGCAGTTCCGGCGTTTCGGCGGCCGAGAGATGCCGATACGCCGCCGTCGGACTGGTGAGTGCCTTTCGCGTTGCACCCGCCACGCCGTGTTGCTTGATTGGCTGGAGGAGCCGATTGGGGAGTATCGCCGCGAATACCGACTGCCGGTATTGGCTCATTCCCTTGATAGACGCACAGAAGCGTGTTAGCTAATACGTCGCTAACGACGAGCGACGGCGGCTATCACGTTCGCACCGACTTCGTTTCGGTCGCTTTCGCTGCTGTTGTTCTCGGATGGGGGACTTCGACTGCTGTCGTTCTCGGGCCGGTCGCTCTCGTTCGACTGCTGGATGACGTACCGCTGGCCGACCATCGGGTCCATGAGGCTATCGACGGGAGCGCGGTCGTCGCGGAGAATCGGCACGTCGTCGGTCGGTTCGCTGTTCCGGTAGGTCGAGACTTCGGACGCGAGATAGACGCCGACGTCGCGTTGGCGGTTCCGCTGCTGCAACTCGTTTCGGGTGACGAGCGTCGCGTTTTTCGTCGCCACCACCTCGATGTTCTGGACGACGACGCTCCCCGCGGTGGGGAAACTGTACACCTGCGGGTAGACCTGGTTAATCGTCTTGTACTCGGCGCGGTAGAACTTCGAGGCGGGGCCGCTCGGGGCGGAGATGATGTTGGCGAAGAGGATGCCGTCCTCGTCGAGTCGCTCCGAGGTGAGGCGCATGAACTCTACCGTGGTCAACTCGAACGGGACCCTGTCTTTCCGATAGGCGTCGAGGACGATGAGGTCGTACGTCTGGTTCGTCTCTTGGAGATACTGCCGTCCGCCCATCGTGTAGATGTTCAGTCGGTCCGATTCCTCGACGTCGAAGTACTCCTTTGCGACCGAGACGACTTCGGGGTCGATTTCGACCACATCGACGGTCACGTTGGGGTATTTCTCCAGAAACACTCGCGGGCCGGTGAACCCGCCGCCGCCGACGAACAACACGCGGTCGATGTCGTCCGAGAGGAGGAACGGGACGTGGAAGTACGAGGTGTAGTCGAAGACGTGTCGCGTCGGGTCGTCGAGGTCCATCGCGCTGTGGGGTTGCCCGTCGAGATAGAGCGTTCGCGTCCCGTCGGCGTCGACGACGCGAAGTTCTTGATAGGCAGTCTGAGTGTGGTAGACGGTGGTCCCGCGGTCGTCGAGACCGATGCTCCCGGTCGTCGCCGCGAGGACGAGCAAAGCGACGATACCGACGCTCCAGACGGTCTCCCGCGAACTGACGCTCGGCCGCGCGAGGTACAGCGCCGTGCCGACCGAGATGACGCCGAAGACCAGTCCGATATCGACGACGCTCAGCGACGGGATAAGGAGGTACGTGGTGGCGAACGCGCCGATGATGCTGCCGACAGTTCCCACGGCGTAGACGTGGCCCGAGGCCGCGCCAACGTCTGACTGCCCCGAGAGTTCTGCCGCGTACGGACTGACGTAGCCGAGGAGGTACGTCGGCGGGCCGAAAAGCAGCGTGACCGCCGGAAGCGAGGCGAATCGGTTGGGAAGCGGGAGCGTCGCAGTCGCCTGCAAGAAGAAGTCTCCGAGGAGGATGAGACCCGCGATGTACGCCGCCGTGGCGATGAACACCCAGACGAGTGCGGTGTTCGATGCGTTGGACGCGCGCTGGCCGCCTCGGTGGTAGCCGAGGCTCAACGCGGCGAGGAAGACGCCGATGATGCTCCCCCACGTGTAGATGCTGCTTCCGAACTCGGGGGCGACCATCCGCCCGGCGAGAATCTCCAGTCCCATGCTGGTGACCCCGGAGACGAACACGGCCAGTTCGGGGCGCGTCATCCGAACCCACGAGCGGACGGACGTCGATGCCATGTCGGTATGTCTAGGGCGGCGAACACATAAATACGAAAGCGCGGCCAGACGCGCCATGTCGTCGCTGGTCGCCGCGTCGGACCTCGCCCGCGCCGCCTACTGCCCGCGGCAACTGTACTACGCCCGCCGCGAAGAGACGCGAGAGCCGCCATCGTCGGTCGACGCGATTCGAGCACTCGCCTTCGAGTATCCGTCGCTGGTCGAGGCGCGTGACGACGAACTCACGACGCGGCCACTCGCGACGTCCCCGGAGGACTACCGCACGAACCTCCGAGAGCTACGGAACCGAGACGAGTGGGAGGCACTGACGGAGCCGGTCGCCCGCGACGTCCTCCTCACGGGAAAGGACTGCCGCGGCATCGCGCACAAACTCGTCGGCGACCCACCGATTCCGTCGTTCGTGTCACCCGGAACACCTCCAGAACAGGGCGTCTGGGAACCGCAACGCGTGAGAGCAGTCGCGCTCGCAAAGGCACTGGCGTGGGAGCGCGAGGCCGAGGTGCCGCGAGCTATCGTGGAGTATCCGGCAGTCGGTGTCGTCAGGACGGTCACCCTGACCACGAGAAACAAAGCAGCCTACCGGCGCGCGCTTCGCGTCGCGCGCGAACTCGACTTCGTCCCGCCGCGGCTCCAAGACTCGGCGAAGTGCGACGGATGTTCGTACCGGACCGAATGCGGGGTGAAGACGCGGTCGTTGAAGTCGTTACTCGGGTTCTAAATCAGCCAGCGAGTGCTACCGAGTCGCTGGAGTCGGAGCCGCTACAATTCGTTTTCGAGCCACGCTTCGATATCGTCGGCCATCGCGCCGCGACGGTGGACGATTCCCTGTCCGGGGTCGACGACCGTACTCTCGGTGCCGGGTGTCGTGCCGCCGTCGAGGACGACCGCGACGGCGTCGAGAATTTCGTCGGGGAGTTGCGACGGATTCGTGATACTCCCCGCGCCGGAGAGGTTCGCACTCGTGGCCGTCACGGGTGTTTCGGCCGCGCGGAAGAGTTCGAGCGCGAGGTCGTGGTCGGGGACGCGGACGCCGACGCGGTCGCGACCGGAGACGAGGACGTCCGGCAGGCTCTCGCGGCGTTCGACGACGACAGTCACCGGGCCGGGAAGGAACCGACGCATGAACGCTTCCTCGTGGTCGGTCACTTCGACGTAGTCGAGTGCGGAGTCGACGTCCGGGAAGCCGGCCGAGAGCGGTTTGTCGCGGTCGCGGCCCTTGATGTCGAAGACGCGTTCGACGGCCTCGGGCGAGGTGGCGTCGGCACCCATTCCGTAGACTGTTTCTGTCGGATAGACCACCGCGTCGCCGTCACGGATAGCGGCGGCCGCTCGGTGAACGTCGTCGGTGGTCGGCGCGTCGTCACTCATAGCTGAATCGAAGCGGGAGGTGAGAAAAAGGGTGACGAAAGCCGGTATTCGTGGCGTGTGGGCGTCTCGGACAGGCAGCGTCTGCTACAGGTCCGAGACAGCCGCAGCGACATCGTCGTAGTCCGGGAAGTCCGGCCACGCTTCGGCGACCCAGCGATACTGTATCTCGCGCGACTCGTCGAGGAGGAAGACCGCGGGTCGATGTTCGGTGATGCCGGCCATGTCGTCGAGGTCGTTTTCGATGCCGTATTCGGTGGCGATGCCTGCGGCGGGGTCCGAGAAGAATCGAGCGTCGACCTCGCGTTCCGCGAGGAAGGTCTTGTGCTCGTAGGGCGACGAGATGGAGACGCCGACCGCCTGCACGTCGTCGGGGACGCCGCGGTCGCGGAGGTTGTTCCAGATGTACGTCGCGGGGAACGCGCCGTCCATGGTGTGGAAGACGAGGAGAACGGGACCGTCGTCGGTCAGGTCCGACAGGGAGGCGTCCTCCCAGTATTCGTCCTCGACGAGCGGGCGGGTGAAGTCCGGCGCGGTGTCGCCGACGGCGGGCGCGTCGTGGTCGGGGAGTTCGACGACCTCGAAATCGACCATTATGCGGCCCCCTCGTAGGTGTGTTCGAGGTACTCGACGATGTTCGCCGACTCAGACATCGTGACGCCGGTGTTCTCGTCGACGATGGCGGGGACGGTTCGCTTGCCGGAGATTCGCTTGACTACGTCGCGGTCGGAGTGCATCGGTTCGACGAATCGCGATTGGTAGTTCAGCCCTTTTTCTTCGAGAACGCGAACGACGCGCTCGCAGAACGGACACGCCTGCAACCGATACAGCGTAATCGCCGGCTGGTCGTCGGACATGGGGGGTCGTTAGGAAGTTTTCACCCTAAGGGCTTCGCTCCCGGGTATCTGGGCCGCAATGCCGTCTTTGGGTGGGAGACAGTCGCTCCCCGGTGCCGACTGCCGATGCGCCCGAGGGCAACTCTTAATTTCGGTGCCATGCAAGACTTTGTAGTTACATGGGTTTGCCGCTGCTACCAATATTTCCAGCCACGATACTCGCGGCCGCACAGGTCTCGAACCTCCCGGTTGGCGACGACGTAATCACTGCCCTCGGAGTGGCTGCAATTATCGTGCTCATCGGACTCTCGGCGTTCTTCTCTTCATCCGAGATTGCGATGTTCTCGCTGGCGAAACACCGTGTCGACTCGATGGTCGAAGAGGGAGTCCCCGGTGCAAAACGGGTGAAAGCGCTGAAAGACGACCCACACCGCCTCCTCGTGACCATCCTGGTCGGAAACAACATCGCCAACATCGCGATGTCGTCCATCTCGACCGGGCTCTTGGTGTTCGTCGGCTTCCAGCAGGGCGAAGCTGTCGCCATCGCGACGTTCGGTATCACGGCAATCGTCCTGCTGTTCGGCGAGAGCGCGCCGAAGTCCTACGCGGTCGAAAACACCGAGTCGTGGTCGCTCCGCATCGCGCGCCCCCTGAAGTACGCCGAGTTGCTGCTGTTGCCACTCGTCGTCTTCTTCGACTACCTGACTCGGGTTATCAACAAAGTCACCGGTGGCCAGACGGCCATCGAGACGACGTACGTCACCCGCGACGAGATTCAGAACCTCATCGAGACGGGCGAGCGCGAGGGCGTCATCGAGGAAGAAGAGCGCGAGATGCTCGACCGCATCTTCCGCTTTAACTCGACGATTGCCAAGGAGGTCATGACCCCGCGACTGGACATGACCGCCGTCTCCAAGGACGCGACCATCGACGAGGCCATCGAAACCTGCGTCCAGGCCGACCACGAGCGCGTGCCCGTCTACGACGGCAACCTCGACAACGTCATCGGCATCGTCAACATCCGTAACCTCGTCCGCGAGAAGTACTACGGCGAACGCGGCATCAGCCTCGCCGACATCGTCTCGCCGACGCTCCACGTCCCCGAGTCGAAGAACGTCGACGAACTGATGGCCGAGATGCAGGACACCCGAATGCAGATGGTCATCGTCATCGACGAGTTCGGGACCACAGAGGGTCTCATCACGCTCGAAGACATGGTCGAAGAAATCGTCGGCGACATCCTCGAAGGCGACGAAGAAGAGCCGTTCGAAGAGGTCGACGACGATACCTTCCTCGTCCGCGGCGAGGTCAACATCGACGAGGTCAACGAGATTCTCGGAATCGAACTCCCCGAGGGCGAGGAGTTCGAGACGCTCGCCGGCTTCATCTTCAACCGCGCCGGTCGTCTCGTCGAAGAGGGCGAAGAGATAACCTACGACGACATCGTCATCCGCATCGAGCAGGTGGACAACACGCGCATCATGAAAGCGCGCATCCAGACCAACGTCGGCGGCACAGACGACGCCGACGACATCGACGACGAAGAAGAGGCGGAAGTCGAGACCGACGCCTGAGCCGCCTTCGACTCTATTTTCACCCGAGGAGCGTGAACGAAACGAGTATCAGCGCCAGCGACGCCACCGCGAGCACGACCAACTCCTGTCGCGTCTCGGTTCCCGTGGTGAGCCGCCGCGACCGTCTCCAGAAGAGAACCGAGAGGGCGAACGCTCCGAGACCGACGCTTCCGAACGTAACCCCACGAATCGAGAGGCCAGTGACGACAGCCATCGCGACGTGGTAGACGCCGAAGACGGCCCACAGAGCAGCAACGAGTGTCGCAAGTGCGGTGCGGAGGGCGCGAACAGTCACACAGAGAGTACGCTCGACACGAGCGTAAACCCGCCGTAGCTGAGGGTGAACGCGAGGAGTAGCGACCCAATCCACGCGAGGACCGTGTAGAGCATCTTCCGCCCGGAGACGCCAGCACCGCTCGCGGCGTATCCGGAACCGATGATGGCGCTGACGATGATTTCGTTGAACGAGACGGGGACGCCGAGGGCGACCGCCGTCTGTGCGATGGCGAACGAGGGAATCATCGCGGCGATAGAGCGGCGCGGCCCGAGCGAGGAGTAGTCCTGCGCGAGCGCCTTAATCATCCGCGGCGCGCCCGTCCACGACCCGGCGAGCAGACCGAGTCCGCCGCCGACGAGAAGCGCCGGGAGCGGGACAGTCACAACGTCGAGAAGCGGGACGAGCGGCCCGATGGCGAGACCGACCTGCGACCCGCCGGCAGAGAACGCGACGAGTCCACCGAGGACGAGCAGGAATCGCTGCTGTCCCGACGCGACGTCGACTGTGACCCACCGTCCGACGACCGCGGCAGCGACGAGACCGACCGCGAGCATAGAGGCGACAAACCAGAGCGTCTCGGTTCCGACACTTGCACTGACGACCAGTGAGCGAGCCGCGAGTCGCGCAATCGAGTCTGATTCGCCGGGGCC
Source organism: Haloferax larsenii (assembly GCF_024730625.1). NCBI lineage: Archaea > Methanobacteriati > Methanobacteriota > Halobacteria > Halobacteriales > Haloferacaceae > Haloferax > Haloferax larsenii. Next base: position 1,150,353 of record NZ_CP078063.1, on the reverse strand, counting down.
AGCGAACGCAGCGAACTCCATGTTCGCGACGAGAACGCCGACGAGACCCGCGAGGGCTGGCACGGCCCACACCTCGGAGATGCGTTCGGCGCGCAGGCCGCGGGCGGTGGCGTATGCTGCACTCCCGCCGACGAACGGCGTAAGCACCCACAGAGTGGCGATTTGTTGGTACTTGGGCCACGCTGGAGTGCCGCCCATCGCGAGACCGACGCCGACGACAGCACCGGTCACGGTGAACGCCGTCGCGATTGGGTAGCCCGCAAAGACGCCGAGCGCGACGAGCACGGCAGCCGTGAGCAGTGCCACGACCGCGGCGGGTGCCGTCAGCGTGACGCCGCCGATGAGTTCGTTTCCGACGGCGTTGGTGACGTTCGCACCTTGGAGAATCGCACCGCCGAATCCGAGGAGGCCGACGATAAAGCCCGCGCGCATCACGGAGATTGCGTTCGCGCCGACAGCCGGGGCAAACGGCGTCGACCCCGACGACCCTGCGCCGATGGCCCACGCCATGAACAGACTCGCGAGTGCTGCGACGACGAACGTCCCGACTGCGCCAATAGCTACCACAGACGAACACCTCGGTTACGCGAGGGAGTATTGTGGGACATCCTACCGCTTCCGGGCGTCGTCGTATCCCTCGCGCAGGCCCAAGAGGGTCCGTCGAACGAGGAGATACGCGAAGAAGACGAAAAGCAGCATCAAGACGAGCAGGCCCGTGAAGACGGGGTCGCCCGCCAGAAAGTCGACGATGCCGTCAACGACCAGAAGACCAGTCATGTGGCACGTCTCCGAGTCCCCGAAGTATAGCAATTTCGGCGTGTCGTCCTGCAAGAACATCAACACTCATACGTGACAGGTGAGTACGGCGAACAGATGGCCGACCTCATTCCCTCCCTTTCCGGTGGCTCGGACGACGACCGGGAAGAACGCGACCCACGGGTCATCGGCCTCGACAGCGAGGAGGCAGACGACTTTCTCGGCGCTATCTCCTCGTCTACCGCTCGGTCGATGCTCTCTGCACTCCACGAGTCGCCCGCGACACCCTCCGACCTCGCGACGGAAGTCGACACGTCGCTCCAGAACGTCCAGTACCACCTCGGGAATCTCTCGGACGCGGGGCTCATCGAAGTCACCGGCACGCGCTACTCCGAGAAAGGCCGCGAGATGAACGTCTACGCCCCCTCGGACCGCGCCCTCGTCGTCGTCGCCGGGCGCGACGAAGAGACGAAAGGCCTCAAGAGCGCGCTCTCGCGTCTCATCGGCGGCGTCGGCGTCCTCGGTATCGGCGCGGCCGTCGTCAACCGTCTCGCCAGAACAGGCCCAATTACGCCGTTTGCGATGGGAAGTAGCGCAAGCGGCGGAGACGGCGGCGGCGGTGACGGTGCCGTCAGTACGGGCAACGCCTCGACGACCACAGAATACGACGGAGCAAACGCCACCACAACGAGTGGACAGTCGGATACGATAGGAACCGAGTCGACGACGACGTCCGACGGCGGCGATGTCGGAATCTCGGAGGCGACGACGACTGACGAGGCGACGTGGACGGCGGGTGACGAGGGGACCCAAACCGTGACCGAGGAAGCGACCCGAACTGCAACCGAGGAAGCGACTGAGACAGCCGTCGAGACTGCGACCAGTGCTCCGACCGAGACAGCGACGTCGACGCCGATGCCGACCGCGGAACCGGCCGCGACCGAGACGGCAGCGACCGAGACGGTGACGACGACCCAGTACGTCACGGACACGGCGGTCGAACTCACGACTGCGTCGTCGGGAGTCGCAGATGCGATTGGGTCGCTCTCGCCGGGCGCGTTGTTCTTCCTCGGAGGGCTGACGGTCCTCGTCGCGTGGGTGACGCTCGGCCTGCTGCGTAGCTAAAACACCTCTTTTAGCCTACGGAGTGTATTTCATCTCACCACGCTATTGGTTGGGTAGAGGCTGCGTTCGGTCCCCGACGACGGGTGAATCCACCCTCCCCAGTTCCGTGCCCCTGCCCCCCGTCGTCCTCCAAACGTGGCCTCGAACAGCCCCCAAGCAAGCCCTGCCCCCGCTGATTCTTTCGGCCCCCTCCGAACCTCCCTGCTGACGCCCCTCCTGTCGGTCCTCGATGGAGAGGGAAGTCACACACTCAGTCCCGCGGGAGAATCCTGAACGTCTCGAATACGTCGCCGTCAGTCGCAACCAATCGACCGCGCAGTCCGCCATCAGGGAGTTCTTCCAACTCCGCGAACGCCTCGCGGTGGCCCCGGGGTTGGGCGTGGCTCCCCGGGTTGAGAAGCGCAACGTCGCCGCCAGTATCGACCGTCGGTCGGTGGCTGTGACCGAAGATGACTGCGTCAGCACCGCGTTCGCGTCCGAACAGTGAGAGCGCGGTACCGCCGCCGCGTCGCGTGTGCGTCATCGCAAACTCGACGCCGCCGTACGTGAAGTTTCGAGCGTCGGGAATTCGGTCGCGAATCCCCGCGTCGTCGTTGTTTCCGTAGACGCCGAGGAACCGATTCGTCTCGTCGAGGAAGTCGTCGAGGACCGACTCGCGCATGAAGTCCCCGGCGTGGACGACGAGGTCGGCGTCGTGGACCGCGTCGAGGACGGGACCAGAGAGTCGATGACCGGCTGTGCTGTGGGTGTCGGAGAGGACGACGAGCATGTGGCGACCTATGCAATGGGGGCATTGAAACCTACCGACCGCGGCGTGGATTCGGTCGTGTCGACGACGGAAACACTATCCGGGCGGGCAGAGTGGCCCACGATATGGCAGGCAGCACGTCAGTCGTCGTCGCGGCCCTCTTTGCGAACGGGGCCATCGCCATTCTCAAATTCCTCGGGTTTCTCGCGACCGGGAGTCCCTCCATGCTCTCGGAGACGTACCACTCCATCTCGGACACGGGGAATCAGGTGTTCCTCCTCATCGGAATCCGATACAGTGGGCGCAAGGCGACCCAATCACACCCGTTCGGCTTCGGCAAAGCGCAGTTCTTCTACTCGTTTCTCGTCTCGGTGATGCTCTTCGGCATCGCCGGCTGGGAGTCTGCGAAACACGGCTACAACGCCCTGATGCACCCCGGCCACGGTGGCGCTGGCGAGGCAGTTCTCCTCTTCGGGATGGAGGTTCGTCCGGTCTGGGTCAACGCCGCCATCCTCGTCGGTGCTATCGTCTTCGAGACGTACGCCTTCGTGAAGGCGAACGCCGAACTCCGCCGCCAGATAAACGAGTACGAGTGGGACGGCTTGGTGCAGGCGTTCCGCGAGACCAGCGACGTGACGACGCTGACTGCGTTCACCGAAGATGCCGTCGCCCTCGGTGGCGCGGTGCTCGCCCTCATCGGCATCGGGCTGACCGAATACACGGGCAACGAGATGTACGACGCTGCCACCGCGCTCCTCATCGGGATTATGCTCATGGGCTTCGCAATCGCGCTCGCGTGGGAGAACAAGCGCCTCCTCATCGGCGAGAGCGTGCCGACGCGAGACGAACAGCGCCTTCGCAAACTCGTTCGAGACCATCCGATGGTCTCCCACGTCGACAAGTTCAGGGCGTCCTACGTCGGGGCGGAGAAGCTACTCGTCACGCTCGACGTGAGCTTCGATTCGAGTCTCGGCACCGAAGAGATAGACGACTACATCACCGAAATCGAAGAGACACTCAAGTCCGAAGACGACCGCGTCCACTTCGTCTACATCGAACCCGAGCTATAGATGGACCTCACACTACTCGTTCCCCCGCTGATGTTCGTCGCCGCCGGTAGCTACATGTACAGACGGCCGATGTCGGTACGGAACGTAGTTCCGCCGCAGAAGTGGAAGGACTCGCCAGAGAAAGCCGAACAACTCCAGCGCGTATTAGCGAAGGCGTTGGGCGGCGCGCTCGCCCTCGGCGGTGTACTGTGGCTCGTCGTCGGACTGGCGTTCTAGCGGGACGACAGCCTACTTCGACTGCACTGCCTTCGCAACTCGCTCGACTGCTTCTTTGACCTCCGCGCGCGACACGTTCAGGTTCGTGGTAAAGCGCGTGTGGTACTCACCGAACGTCCCGCCGAGGACGCCCGCGTCGTCGCACAGGCCGACGAACTCCTCGGCAGTCAATTCTGCACCTTCGGAATCGATGACGACGATGTTCGTGTCCGGCGTCGGGACCGACAGCCCGGAGATATCGTCGAGACCTTCGGCGAGGATGCGGGCGTTCTGGTGGTCGTCGGCGAGGCGCTCGACGTTGTCGAGGGCGACGAGGCCGGGTGCGGCGATGAGTCCGGCCTGTCGCATGCCGCCGCCGAACTGCTTTCGAACGCGAACGGCCTGTTCTACGAACGCCTCGGGACCGGCGAGAATCGACCCGACGGGCGCGCCGAGACCCTTCGAGAGACAGAACATCACGGTATCGACGTTCTCGACCATCGTTGCGGGGTCCTCGTCGAGCGCGACACAGGCATTGAACAGACGGGCACCGTCGAGGTGAACCGGAATGTCGAGGTCGTGGGCCGCCTCGGCCGCCGCGTCGATGTCGGCTTTCGGGATTGCGACGCCGCCGCGAGCGTTGTGCGTGTTTTCGAGACAGAGCAGGCCTGTCCCAGCGACGTGGAGGGATTCTTCGCGTGCGTGCTCGCGTACCTGCTCGGGCGTCGGAGCGGCCCGCTCGCCGGCGTCGAAAGCGCGGATTTGCAGATTCGACAGTTCGGCGAAGCCGCCGACCTCCCACTTGTAGACGTGGGCTTCGGCATCGACGAGTGCTTCCTGTCCGGGGTCTGTGTGAACGCGGGCGGCGATTTGGTTGCCCATCGTGCCGGAGGGGACGAACAGCGCGGCCTCCTTACCAACCAGTTCGGCGGCGCGCGCTTCGAGTTCGTTCACCGTCGGGTCGTCGCCATAGACGTCGTCGCCGACCTCGGCGTCTTTCGCGGCCGCGCGCATCTCGTCAGAGGGGAGTGTGACCGTATCGCTGCGAAGGTCTATCATCGCGCGAAGAGACCGCACCGAGCGAGAAATAATCGGGGGTCACTCGCCGCGGCGTCACTGCATCGGCAATAGTTGCGCTTCGAAATGTGTTTGGTGTGCGAAGACGCACGTCGCGGTATGGACCCACGCATCCGCGAACACGCTCAGACTATCGTCGACCACTCGACTCGCGTCGAGGAAGGCGACAACGTCGTCGTCTCTGCACCCCCAGTCGCCGAGGACCTCGTGACCGCCATCTGCGAGCTCGTCGGCGAGCGCGGAGCGTACGTCGTCACCACCGACAGCAACTCCCGATTCGACCGCGCGTACCTCCGCGCCTCGGACGGCGAGAAGTTCGAGACGCCGTCGCACCAACTCGCGCTCTTCGAAGAGGCAGACGTGCTCATCAACGTCCGCGCCGAAGAGAACGCGACGGAGATGAGCGACGTGGACCCCGAGGTCAACGCCGCGTGGCGACGGGCCTACCAGCCGATTCAGAAGGAAGCGCTCTCGAAACGCTGGTGTCTCACGCAGTACCCCGCGAAAGGCAGCGCCCAACTCGCCGGCATGAGCACCGAGGAGTACGAGAACTTCGTCTACGACGCCGTCAGCCTCGACTGGGAGAAACAGGAGGAACTGCAGGCGCAGATGGTCGAGATTATGGACGACGCCGAAGAGGTGCGCATCGTCTCGGGCGACGAGACGGACGTGACCATGAGCGTCGCGGGCAACACCACCATCAACGACAAGGGCGAACACAACCTTCCCGGCGGCGAGGTGTTCACCGCGCCCGTGAAGGAGTCGGTCAACGGCGAGGTCTACTTCGACCTGCCGCTGTACCGACAGGGCCGCGAGGTCTCGGGCGTCCGCGTCACCTTCGAAGACGGCGAGGTCGTCGAGTACTCCGCCGAGCGAAACGAGGAGGTTCTCGACGGCGTGTTCGACACCGACGAGGGCGCGCGCTACCTTGGCGAACTCGGCATCGGCATGAATCGCAGCATCGACCGCTTTAGCTACAACATGCTGTTCGACGAGAAGATGGGCGACACGGTCCACATGGCCGTCGGTTCGGCCTACCCCGAGACGGTCGGCGACGACAACGAAGTCAACGAGAGCGCCGAACACGTCGATATGATTGTCGATATGTCCGAAGAATCGCGCATCGAAGTCGATGGGGAAGTCGTCCAGCGCAACGGGACGTTTGTGTTCGAAGACGAGTTCTGAACAGACTCCTAAGCAGCGACTCCTCGGTGCGGTCTTTTTCCCTCCGAGTTTTTGCGACCATCACTTCGTTCCGGTCGGGAAAAAGTAGAGCTTCGTCTCCACATGTCTGCCCCCGCAGGCCACCGCCGTCCATCACTCTCCAGTCGAAACACTACCCTTTCAACGTACCAACAACTACCGTGTGCGACATCCGTCAGACGGGCGTCTCACAGGTGCTCTCGTCCGGAATTCTCCAGTCGAAACGGTGCCCTTCCATCTGTAGAGACTCGGAAGTGCTCGGTAGGTTCGGAATAATCGTAAAACCGAGTGACGTTCGCGTCGCTACTCCTCGATGTCGAGTTCGAACTGCTCGTTTTCGGTGACGGCGTTGAGGACGACTGAGGTGTTGGACTCGCGGATGTCGGCGTCGGTGAGCAGCTTCTTGATTTGCGTGTTCATGCCGTCGGTGTCGCGGAACTTGCCGATGGCGATGATGTCGTAGTCGCCGGTGACCTCGTAGACCGAAATCATCTGCTTTTCTGACTGCAGACGCTCTGTGATGTCGGGGAGAGCCGACCCCTCGACTTTCAGTTGGATGACGGCGGTGACGTCGTAGCCGAGTGCGTCGTAGTTCACGCGCGGTGTGTACCCCTCGATGACGCCCTCGTCTTCGAGGTCGCGGAGGTGATTCGAGACGGTCGTGACCGACACGTCGAGTTCTTCGGCGAGGCTTCGCAGACTCGCGCGACCGTCGCCGAGTAGTGCGTTGATGAGTTTGGCGTCGAGGTTTTCGTACGTCATTACATTGAGAAACCGTCCGGGGGCATTAGAATTTTACGAATATCCAATTCTACAGCGAACACCGGGGAATTGCATTAAGCGGAAAGGTCTTTATACTCCGGGTGTTCCACTCGTGTGTCCAGGAAAATGACGGAAGACAATGCAGTCACCGACGGCGGTCTGAGCGCCGAAGCACAGGCAGTCGTCGACGAAATCGAAGAGAAGAACGTCGACTTCCTCCGCCTCCAGTTCACCGACATTCTCGGCACGGTGAAGAACGTCTCGATTCCGGCGTCCCAGGCCGAGAAGGCGTTCACGGAAGGCATCTACTTCGACGGGTCGTCCATCGACGGCTTCGTCCGTATTCAGGAGTCGGACATGCGCCTCGAACCCGACCCGTCCACGTTCGCCATCCTGCCGTGGCGGAAGAAAGAAAACAGCGCAGCCGCCCGCCTCATCTGTGACGTGTTCAACACGTCCACAGGTGAGCCGTTCAGCGGCGACCCGCGCGGCGTTCTCAAGCGCGCTATCGCCCGCGCCGAAGAGATGGGCTACGACATCAACGCGGCACCCGAACCGGAGTTCTTCCTCTTCGAAGAAGACGACGAAGGCCGCGCGACGACGAAGACCAACGACGCCGGTGGCTACTTCGACCTCGCGCCGAAGGACCTCGCGTCGGACGTGCGCCGTGACATCATCTACGGCCTCGAAAGCATGGGCTTCGACATCGAAGCCTCGCACCACGAAGTCGCCGAAGGTCAGCACGAGATTAACTTCACGTACGACGACGCCCTCTCGACGGCCGACAACGTCGCAACCTTCCGTTCCGTCGTTCGCGCCATCGCGGCCGAACACGACCTCCACGCGACCTTCATGCCCAAGCCCATCGCCCGCATCAACGGCTCGGGGATGCACACGCACATCTCGCTGTTCAAGGACGGCGAGAACGCGTTCCACGACGGTGCCGACGAGTTCGACCTGAGCGAGACTGCCAAGCAGTTCACCGCCGGTATCCTCGAACACGCGCCTGCCGTGACGGCCGTCGCCAACCCGACGGTGAACTCCTACAAGCGCCTCGTCCCCGGCTACGAAGCGCCGGTCTACATCGCGTGGTCCGACCGCAACCGCTCGGCGCTCATCCGCAAGCCGGCTGCCCGCACGCCGGCCGCCTCGCGTATCGAGGCTCGCTTCCCCGACCCGTCCTGTAACCCGTACCTCGCTCTCGCGGCGCTCATCCACGCCGGTCTCGACGGCATCGAGCGCGGTCTCGACTGCCCCGACCCGGTCCGCGAGAACATCTACGAGTTCGACGAGCAGAAGCGCGAAGAGTACGGCATCGAGACGCTCCCGAAGGACCTCGGCGCGGCCGTCGACGCCCTCGAAGAGGACGAAGTCATCCAGAGCGCACTCGGCGACCACGTCACCGAGAAGTTCATCGAAGCGAAGCGCGAGGAGTTCCAGGACTACCTCGTCTCCGTCTCCGAGTGGGAACTCGACCGCTACCTCGAAAAGTTCTAAGCGCGACGTACTCTCAGCGGTCTCTCTCTTTCGGACTCCAGCACCGAGAGCGGCAGAGCCGGGCAGATAGTCGCTTAATTTGTTCTCAGAATAGCACAAGACACTTACACCATCGAGAGTCACCAGTGGTCAGTGAGAGTGAACAAAGACGACGTTCGTCGGGGATACGACGACTTGGCTCCAGTGTACGCCGAACAGCGCACTGGAGACGGAGACGGAACAGACATTCTCGCGGAGTTTCTCGACTCGCTCTCTGTGTCACCTCGCGTACTCGACGCAGGCTGTGGGCAGGGAACACCGATTCTGTCTCGGTTGGCGTTCGAAGCGGACCCGGTTGGACTCGACTTCTCTCGCGGGCAGTTGTCTCGGGCCGCCGAGAACGTCCCCGACGCACCAGTTCTGCAGGGAGATATGACGACACTCCCGTTCGAATCGAACACCTTCGATGCCGTCGTCGCCTACTGGTCGCTGATTCACGTTCCGATGGACGGCCACCAGACGGTCATCGACGAGTTCGCCCGGGTCCTTCGGCCCGGTGGCCACGTCCTCCTGTGTGAAGGGTCGGACGAATGGGCTGGCGAGAATCCCGACTGGCTCGAAAGCGGTGTTCGGATGGAGTGGAACATCGCCGGTGCGGACGAGACGCGCACGCAACTACAGAACGCCGGGTTCGACGTTACTGACACGTGGGGCGCGCCAGAGACGTTGAACCCGGACGAGGGAGACGGAGAAGAGACAGGAGACGATGACGACGACCCGTGGACGTTCTTCGCCGCCCGGCTCGCGTCCTAAATCGGCTCCCGTTTCGACTACCGTTCGACAGACCGCCCAGTCGCCGCGTCGCCGCTCAGTCGGTCCTGTATCCACGGCGCGACGAGGATGAACGCGACGACAGTTCCGGTCGCGAGAATCGCGATTGGCACTACCTGAAGCGCGTCGGCAGCGACCCAGAGCGCGCCCGCGCCGAGGAGTGACACGAATGCAGCCGGAAGCGACAGTGTCGGCAGCGACTCGTGGTCAGAAAGCCGGGACCAGCCGACAAGGCCGCCGATAGACCCACCGAGGGCGGCAGACGCGTTTGCCGCGTGGTGCGACGCCCCGCTCGCGACGACCACTGCGAAAGCGACGACACCGAGCCCGACCGCGAGTGCGAACAGTCGCGTCGGGTCGAGGTGGCCGGGGGCGTCGTCTGCGGCGGCGACGGTGAAGACGGTTTTCAACACGACGAGTCCGAGGAGCACGCCGACGACGACGTCGACACCGTAGTGAACTCCGATGACGACGCGGGAGAGCGCGACTGTTGCGACGATAGCCGCGGCAGCGAGGACGCGTCGCCGTCGGTCCCACGCGTCCAGAAGGAGCGCGGCGGCCCCGTAGACGACCGTGGTCCCGAGTGCGTGCCCGCTTGGGAACCCGAAGCCGTCGTCAGTCGTAAACGAGACGTACAGGTCCGCGAACGGGGCGGGCCAGTTCGGTGCCGAAGCGATGTCGGCCGTCGGCGGGCGGGGGAGCGCGAAGCCGACTTTGAGCGCCGTCACCAGCGACAGAGAGATGAACGCGAGGGCGACGAACGAGGCTGCGACTCGTCGCGGGCGCTCCGAGATACGAGGGCGAGCAAGCCAGTACAGCGACGTGAACACGAGGAAGAAGAACCACTGGTCGCCGAGCTGGGTGAGAAGCCCGAACAGAAAGACGACGATATCCGGGGCGTCCGCGAGCACCGTCTCACCAAAGCCGCGTGTCTGCAAGAACATCGGTTAGCTTCGGCGTTCGCGAACCGCGTCGACCGCGCGTCCCGGGACGCCGAGCGCGCTCAGTCCGAGACCGAAGATGACAAAGAGGACGTACAGCCCCAGCGTCGACAGGAAGATAATGAGCATAGCGACGACCGCGATGAGGTCCGACTGGAGGTAGTAGAACGCGCCGAGCGTGAGGACCACGCCGTAGAGGAGCACGAGATACGGCCCCCATCCGCGGGCTTTGCCGCGACGGACTCGTCGCCGGACGTATCGCTTGAGCTCTGCTTCGAGCTTCGGCTTTTCGACCGTCCGGTCTTGTACGTCGGCCTCGAACGTGTCGAGGTCGGCGCGGAGTTCCTCGACGCGCGCTTCTAACTCCTCGATGTCGGGGGCACCCTGCGGGGAGGCGGAGGTACTGGCGCGACTCTCGTCGCCAGCGTCGTCACCCGTTTGCGGGCCATCGGTGTCTCCTCGGTCGTCGCTCATATCCGTACGACCGCCATGTCGAACTCCCGTATGTTGTAGCTGCCGGTCCCGGTCGCCGGGTTCCCCCGGCGGGTCGGTCGGTTCCGCATCGTCCACACCGGCGAGCACGGCGTTGACGACCGCCCCCGTCAAGAGGATGATGCCCGAGAGGTAGAACCACGTCACGAGCAACAGAATCGACCCGAGCGCACCGGCCACCGACGAGCCCGCGACGGTCGCGTAGAAGCCGAAGACGACGCCGAGAAGCGTCCATCCGATAGCCGCGAAGATGGTCCCCGGGACCGCCTCCCGTGGCGCAAAGTCCATGTCGGGAAAGACGTAGTAAAGCGGAAAGAATGCCACACAGAGCGTGAGAAGCAGAATCACTGGTGAAAGCAGTTGCAGAGAGGGAATCGGCAACAGCGCGAGGAGAGCAGTTAGCGCAGCGACACCAATGGTTCCGAGGCCGATACTGACGAGTGCGACGGTTCCGTCGCGGAGTTGGTCGAGAATCCCGCCGGTTTCGGACCCATAGATGCGAGAGAAGGCGATGTCGAGGCCGCGGAAGAGTTTCAACGCCCCCCAAAGGGTGAGGCCGAAACTCACCAGTCCGATACTCCCCTGACCGGTTCGGTCTGAAAGCGCCTCTTCGACGAGGCCCTGTCCGGTCGGGACGAGATACTGATTGACGAGGGCCTGGAGTTGCGTTTGCAGCGCCTCACCGCCAACAAATGTCGCCAAGACAGCGGCTAACACGAGAAGTGGAACGAGTGAGACGAGCGCGTAGTACGAGATACTCGCCGCGAGAAAGCTCAGTTCTTTCTCCTGAATCATCTCGACGATAGCCCGGACAACCGAAACGAAGGACCGAGTCTGCGCGCTCACGCGCTGTGAAAACGACGCGGAGCGGGAAGAAACTAGTCCGGATGTGTCGAACTATTCGGCGACGGCTCAAGCTTCGGGGTCGAGTTCGGCGGTCGCGTCACGAATCTCTGCGACCGTCGCGTCGGTCTTGAACGCGGTGCCGTGGTAGTGGGCGGGCGTCGCGTCGAACCCGGCGTCTCGGAGCGTCGCGAGGAACTCCTCCATCTTCGAGGCAGAGCGGCCCCAGAGTTTGCAGAGGCGGTGTTGGTCGAAGTGCGTCGGCGTGTCGAGTTCGGTGGCGAGCGTGTCGAGCATGCCGCGGGCGCGCTTGGCGCTGCCGAAGTCGTCTGTCACCTCGTCGCGGACGGACTCGACGAAGTCGCTCTCGGAGACGGAACCGAGCCAAATCGGACCGGCTTCGAGGATGCGCGTCGACCCGCAGTTGGCGCACTCCTCGGGCGGGTGGGCGACGAGGGAGTGTTCGTGTTCGCGGTGGAGGCAGTCCTCGCAGTGGTAGACGAACCCGGTCGAACCGAGGAGTTCGTCGGCTTTCGTCGCTCGCTCGTCGAGTTCGAGGTAGGTCCGCGCGTAGTGGCGCGTCGCGTGCGAGAGAATCGGAACGGCGGCCTTGTCGTAGCGGGCGGCGGTTCGGACCATCGAACCGACGAGGACACGCAGGCCCATCTCGGGGTGGTAGTCGGTGTTCTGCGGGACACAGCCGTACTTTCGGATGCCGCTTTTCTGGTGGGCACCGCAGAGGGGTGCAGTGTCAGTGGCCGTGACACAGACGAGGTCGCGGGTGTTGGCGAACGCGGGGTCGGCGAAGGGGATGGGCGTGCCGAACGGGTCGAGGTCGACCACGTCGAACACTTCGTCGTACATGAGGGCGTTGGCGTTGCGGTGGACCGCCTCGCCGTCGAAGTCGTTGTGGTCGAGGTTCGACTGAGCGAGTTCGACCGCGTCGGCGTCGAGGTCGGCGCAGGTCACGTCGTAGCCCTCGGCGGCGGCGCGGACGCCTCGAATCCCGGAGGCGGCCATCGCGTCGAGATACGACTCGGCGCGGGGTTCACGCTCGCGGAAGGCCCGGAGGACCGCCACCGTGACGTCCCGATTCAACTCCTGTGTCGGGTTGTAGAAGACGTCGTCGCCGGCCCCTTCGGACGCCCCGTCCCGAGCACCGGGGACCTCGATTTCGACGCCTCCCTCGCTGACGTACATACTACTGCGTTCACCCCCGTGCGGGGAAACCGATTGCGATGCACTACGACGTACCGCAGCGCACTGCGATACGAATCGATGCCGCCGCCCCGCTGGCACCGAATGCGTTTTGACTGCCACCCGCCAACACGACGACGTGGACACGGTCGAGGACTGGCGAGCGGCGCTCGCGGACGCGGGCAGCCTCTCGCCCCCAATCGTGCAGGCCATCGCGGACGCCCACGGCGACCGCGGGATTCAGGCCATCGAGGCCGTCTCAGAGCGGCGCGTGAAGCGCTACCGCGACTTCGACGTGGTCGTCGGCTTCGACGACGAGTACGTGGTCGAAGGCCGCGGCTGTACCTGCAAGGACTCGATTTACAACCTCGACCCCGACGAAGGTGAGCGCTGTTGGCACGTCATCGCCGTCGACATCGCCGACGCCCTCGACGAAGTCGATTACCACGACATGTGGTACTCGGAGGTCAGGGAGTTTCTGTAGCCCGACCGCACCGAGAGCGACTCACCGTCACCGCCCCCCGAGAACGACCACAATCCTTTCCGAACGTCGCATCGAACCTCCCCCCAACGGATGGCTGATTTCGACCTCTCGATAGACGAAAAGCGCGTGTACGCGGACAAGTCGGGGAAGAAGACCGCCTACGTCGCCGCGAGCGTCGGCGTCGTGAGCGTGGACGTCTCGGACGACCTCGTCGGCGGGTTCCGAATCGACCACCAGTGCGACCCGCGGGACATCGCCGGGTCGCCGGGCGAAGTCGCAATCGCGACCGCCGAGGACGTGCTCTTACTTCAGAACGACGACTACCACGAACTCGACTTCGGCCCGGCCACGACCGTCGGCTTCCACCAGAACCGCGTCGTCGCCGCCGACGAGACCGGTCGTATCGCCCGATTCGACGACGAAGGCTGGACCGACATCGGAACCGCCGAGGGAGTACAAACTATCGACGGGAGTCTCGTCGCCGCAGACGACGGTGTCTACCGAATCGCCGACGGCGAACTGACTCACGTCGGTCTGCCGGACGTGGCCGACATCTCCGACCCGGCAGGTCGTCTCGGCGGGGCGGAGGGGACGGCCTACGCCGCAGCAGAATCGGGACTCTACCGGCTCGGAAACGGCTGGATGTCGGAGTTCGAGGACCCGACGAACGTCGTCGCGTCGATGCCCGACGGGCGCGCCCACGCAGCCGGCTCAGCGGGCGTCGTGTCGCTCGAAGACGGCGCGTGGGTCGCCGACCCGATTCCGCTGGACGAGACGGTGATTGGGGTCGCACACGACGCGCGGACGACCTACGCAGTGACTGATGCGGGGTCGCTCTGCTTGCGGACGACCGAGTCCGACTGGCGGACGCAGGTCCTCGGGTTGGACACCGTGGGCATCGCAGTACGCTGACACGCCTACGCGCAACGAAAAGCGGTTTTACCCACCACGAGAGACGGACGAGTATGCTCGTACCCGGCGCATCTTCACAGGCCCTCGCGGCCGCCCTCGCCGACGAACTCGGCGAGTCGCTCGCGGCCGTCGAGTACGACCGATTCCCGGACGGCGAGACGCTCGCGGCAGTCCCCGGTTTCGACGCCGACACCGCGACAATCGTCGCCAGCACCGTCAGCAACGACGCCTACATCGAACTCCTCCAGCTTCAGGACGCTGTCCGCGAGGCCGGTGCCACCGAAGTCACGACGGTCATCCCGTACATGGGCTACGCCCGACAGGACAAGGCGTTCGAAGTCGGCCACCCCATCTCCGCCCGCGCCGTCGCCCGCGCCGTGAGTACGACCACGGACCGCGTCGTCCTCGTCAATCCCCACGAAGACGCCGTCGCCGACTTCTTCGACGTTCCCGTGGACATCGTCGACGCCGCCGGGCAACTCGCCGACCCGCTTCCGAGCCTCGACGACCCGCTTTTCCTCTCGCCCGACGCGGGCGCAATCGAGATTGCAGAGACCGTCCGCGACGCCTACGGCGGCGGTGAGACCGACTACTTCGAGAAGGTGCGCCACTCCGGGACCGACGTCGAAATCACACCGAGCGACGCCGACTTCGAGGGTCGCGACGTGGTCATCACCGACGACATCATCGCCACCGGGTCGACCATGAGCGAAGCCGTGTCCGTCCTCGCCGACGGCGGCGCACGTCGCGTCTTCTGTGCGACGGTCCACCCGCTTCTCGCCCGCAACGCCCGTACGAAGCTCTGCCGCGCCGGTATCGAGCGCGTCGTCGGCACCGACACTATCGAGCGTGACGTGAGTTCGGTCTCTGTCGCGCCCGTCGTCGCCGACGTTCTCCGACGCTAACGTATCACACACTCTCTCGCAACGATTTTCTTCGCTCCCCGACCTCGGTTTGCTATGGGACGCTACGGAAAACTCGACTATCCCCGATTGGCGAAAGCTGGCTTCGGACTCGGACTCGCACTCTTCCTGTTCGGCGCGATTGGCGCGAAAGTCGCACTCGCACTGAGCGGAAACGGCCACATCCCCGGATGGGAGCGCACGCTCTTTTTCGACGCGGAGTGGCTCGGCATCGCGCTGGCGCTGTTTTCGCCCATCATCTTCGGCATCGTTCTCCCGCTCACCGAGTAGATGGTCGAAATGGAGAGGGCGTAGATGGCCGACCCGAAATTTCCGGACCCGAAGAACAAACTCGTCGTCGAGAGCGACTGCACCCGCTGTCCGGCGCTCGTCGAGTGTCGCAACCGAATCTCGTGGGGTGTCGGCCCAGGTGATGCAACTGTCGTGGTCGTCGGTGAGGCCCCCGGTGCGGGAAATCCGGACGCAGAGCGCTGGCAAGGCGGCAACTGGACCGGGATGTCCTACACCGCCCAACACTCCGGTCGCCGAATCCGCGAGACGATGGCCACCGTCGGCTACGACGAGGGCGTCTTCTACACGAACGCCGTGAAGTGCTTCCCCGCAGACGGCGAGGGGTCGAATCGCGCACCCAGCGCCGACGAGAAAGCCAACTGTCTGGACCACCTCGTCACCGAACTCGAAACCATCGACCCCGACGTGGTGATACCGACCGGTCGCCACGCCACTGAGAGCGTCTTCTCCTTGGACGACCGGACGCTCGGCGGCTTTCTCGAAACCGTCCTCGAACCAATCGAGAGCGAGCGATTCGGCTATACTATCGTTCCGCTTCTCCACCCTGCCTACCGCGACGTGTGGCTGTCCCGAGTCGGCTACGAGTTAGACGAGTATTTCGACGAGTTGGCGCGGTTGCTTCCCTGAGTCGAAGCCCAAAGCTCATCACAAACTCGTGTCAATACGTCTGAAATAAGATGCTCGGTGAAATCATCGCAGACCTGATTATCGAACTCGTCGCTCGCCCGATTTTGAAGGGTATCGAGTTCGTCGCTGGGTCACTCAAACGCGGCGTCTCGAAGGCCGCAGCGCAGTTCCGGCGGGGTGCCGCCGACGCGAAGTCAGACGAGTCGGAGCGAGTGAGTGAGTGAGTGAGTGAACGAGCAAGCGAGGCGACGACGACTGACTCTGTTCCCAGCGATGACGCTGACGAATCAACCGCCGATACGACACTCACAGAATAATCGGTGGGAACTTTCTTTTCCACACCACCCGACACCTCACTCATGTCCGACTGCATCTTCTGCGCCATCGCTGCGAAGGACGTCCACGGCCGAATCGTCCACGAGACCGAACACTCGCTGGCGTTCCTCGACGTGAACCCCCTCGCGCCGGGGCACACGCTCGTCGTGCCGAAGGACCACTACGCCCGCCTCGACGACCTGCCCGAGGAGATTTCGGCGGACCTCTGGCGAACCGTGGACGAACTCGTCCCGCGCGTCGAAGACGCGGTAGACGCCGATGCGACGAACGTCGGCGTCAACAACGGCCCGGCCGCCGGACAGGAAGTCGAACACGTCCACGTCCACATCGTCCCGCGCTTCGACGGCGACGGCGGCAGCCCCATCCACGCCGTCGGCGGCACGCGACCCGACCTCTCCGACGAAGAGCTGGACGACATCGAAACGGCCATCTCGAACTGACAGCCAAATCACTGTTTTCGATACCGTTGGGACCTACTACCCGCATATTCACCCACCCGACCGAAGGTATTAATCCGAAAACCGGGCCAGTCGCGGTATGACCGTTCCAACCACCGCGGCGCTCGTCGGCGCAACCGGCGGCGCTGGCACGACGCGACTCACGTTCGAACTCGCCACGGCACTGGCTTCTGACGGCCGCGACGTGGCCATCCTCGACGCGGCGTTCGCCACACAGGGACTCTCAGATTACGTCGCGGGCGACCTCTCACCCGACGCGACGGCGCTTTTGACCGACGCCGCGGACGAACCGCTCGGTTCCGGACTCGTCGACGTCGATACCGACACCGACGGCCGAGTCGCTGCTTGTCCCGCCGATGCGCCGTTCGAGCGCTTCGCGCGGGCGATGACCACCGGCGCGGCACAGGCGTTCGAGGGGCGAATCGAAGACGCTACCACCGAGTTCGACCACGTGCTCGTGGACGCCCCATTGCTCGCATCGAATCCGACTGTCGCCGCGGCGACGACGTGCGACCGCGTGGCGCTCGTGGCACCGGCGACCGACCGCGGTGCGGACGCAGTCGGCCGGTTGACAGCACGCGCGGCAGACGTCAGTGCCGACGTGGACGCCGTGATTTCGACGTTCGGCGCGCTCGACGACGCCGATGTAGTCGTGCCCGAAACCGAATCCGGACGCGTCGCCGACGCGCCAGCGTGGCGAGACGACACCGACCTCGCCGCGAGTGTCGCGGGTGTGGCGTCGGTCCTGTTCGACGTCGACGTCTCGGACGCGCTCGACTCCGGGGGCGTGTTGTCGTCGGTCGGCGAATTCGTGAGAAACTGAGGCGGCGAATCAGCCGTCGCAGGACACACAGCGCGCGAGAAACACTAGTCAGCGTCCGCTATCGGCATCGTGTAACAGAGTGCCGTCCCGTCGAGGGCGCGCGTCCCGTCGTCGCGGGTGACCGTCGTCAGGAGTTCGGTGATTGGCTTGTCGTCCCGGACCGCAGTCACTTCGATGCGACCGACTATCGTGTCGCCGGGGCGGACCGGCGCGGTGAAATCCCAGTTGACGTTCAGAAACACCGACCCCGGACCGGGGAGGTCTTCAGCGACGAGGGCGTTGAGAATCGAAGTCGTGACGCCGCCCTGGACGACGATTTCGCCGAATTTCGTCTTCTCAGCAACCGTCTCGTCGTAGTGAAGCGGATTGTAGTCGCCGCTCAGTTCCGAGAAGCGCTCGATGTCCTCGGAGGTAATCGTCCGTGACCGCTCGGCAGACTCTCCGATATGGGGGGACCCACCGGGCCAGACCGTCGAGTTAGCCTTCGTTGTGTCGTCCATGAGGAGTGGTTAGAAACCTGAGAAGATAGCTGTGCTGGGCGGGAAGCGACTGCGAGAGCGACGGCTCAGCGTGCGAAAACGGGAGGTGGTGGGGGGAGGCGTTTGTGTCCCGCTAGAACTGCAAGTCGGTGACCGAACTCATGGTTTCGGCCAGTGAATCGCGCTTCGCCACGGAGGCATCTCCGTGGTCGGTCAGCGCGCCCTCGACGGCTTCGACGAGGGGGTCGATGGGGTCGTGTGTCTCGAGATACGTCGCCAGGGCGAACTCCGACTCGTCCGCACGAGTGAGTGCGAGCGCGTCGGCGCGCGACAGTTGTCCGTCGAGCCAGTCGCGGACGATTCGTCGCGCTTCGGGCGCGAGGGGGTTTACACCCGCTTCGCCACAGCGATGTAGGACTTTGGCCGCAGTCACCGGAGCGACGCCGGCAGCACGCGCACTGTCTCCGACAGTCGTGCCCGACCCGTATGCCTCGACAACCCTCTCCGCTTCTGCGGGCGCGCAGGGGAGCGCGTCCGCGTGCGTCTCGAATCGCGTACGGAGTGAAACATCGGTATCGTCCACAGTCGGGACGTGGCGCGAGCGCTGTTCAGTCGTCGTTGTCTCCAGTGTCGCAGCTATGTCCGACAACCCCATCGGTCCATGCTCTCGCGTTTCAGAACAAAAGCGTTACCACTTGGTATCAGAATAGATAGTTGAGCGTACCGATAACCGGTACGTTACCTTCGACTAAATCACCGATTTAGGGGCGGTTTGTCCCGTGTTTAAATACTCCTTCGAGCCCGATTTTCAATTGTGATGAGTGAAGCACGTTCCACCCAGGGTTGCCCCGAATGCGATGGACACCTCGGCGTCGAAGCCGGCGAAACGGTCTGCGGCGACTGCGGACTGGTCGTCTCGGAGTACCGCATCGACCACGGTCCCGAATGGCGCTCGTTCGCCGACGACGACCGAAACCCCGCTCGCACGGGCGCACCACTGACTCGGTCCCGCCACGACCGCGGCCTCTCGACCGAAATCGGTCGTTCGACGCGTATCAAGGGGCGCAAGCGCCGCCAGTTCGCCCGCCTGCGCCGTCAGCACAACCGCGCCCGCATCTCGTCGAAGCGCGAGCGCAATCAGGTGTACGCCTTCACCGAGATTCGTCGTCTCACGAGCGCGCTGTCGCTTCCGAACCACATCCGCGAGCAGGCGTGTGCGCTCTTCGAGTCCGCACAGAACGAAGACCTCCTGCGCGGACGCTCGCTCGAAGGCTTCGCGGCCGCCTGCGTCTACGCCGCCTGCCGCGTCGCTGGTATCGCACGCAGCGTCGAGGAAGTCTGCGACGTCGCCAAGGCGACCGAATCCGAGCACCACGCCGCCTACCGAGCGCTCAACCGCGACCTCGGCCTCCCGGTCGCTCCGACGGACCCAACCGAGTACATCCCGCGCTTCGCGACGAAACTCGACCTCGACCGCGACGTGGAGCGCCGCGCCCGCGAATACGTTGCGGACGCACGCGAGGACGGTATCGTCGCCGGGAAGAACCCCTGCGGCGTCGCTGCGGCGTGTCTCTACACCGCCGCGCGCGACGTTGGCGCAGACTGCACGCAAGCCGACGCCGCCGACGTTGCGGACGTGACGCCCGTTACCCTTCGAAAGACGTACGTCGCACTCCGTGACTGAACGGTTCGAAGCACGCCGCGAGTAGCCACATCGCTCGATACACGCGACTGGAAAACAGCACTTCTCCTCAGCGCCGACAGGTCGACACCGAAGCAGCGAGCTCTCGAATCCGAGTACTGACGAGACTGTTCGGCGCATCGAGGACCGCCGGGTCGAACTCCTCGATTGCTGCTGCGAGCCGTGGGTCGGCGGGAATCGCCGTCGTCGGAGCGCCGAGTACGTCGGCGAAAGCGTCCACTGGTGGGTCGTCGACGACGCGGTTGACAGCGACCGCAGCGAGTCCACAGTCGAGTTCCCGCGCGAGTTCGCGCGTCCGAACCGCGTCGGCCAGCGCGTAACGTTTCGGCGACGCGACGAGGAGACACGCGTCGGCGACCGCGAGCGGCACGCCTGCGTCGGCGCGCATCCCGGCCGGACAATCGACTACGACATCGCCGTAGGCGGCCTCGACCGCGCGAAGCGTGTCTGCGAGACGGCGAACGTCGGCAGCACGGGCACCGGCGAGCGTCCGCCCGCAGGGGAGTATCGACACCGACGAACTATCTCGAACAGCTTCCACCGGGTCTGCACGGCCCGCCAGCACGTCGTGGAGGTCCGGACCGGGCGCGTACGGCAGGTTCGCCATGCCGAGGTCGGCGTCGACGACGACAGCATCCAGTTCCGCAGCCAACTCGAACGACAGCGTGGACTTGCCGACTCCGCCTTTGCCTGAGACGACGGCGAGAATCACGCCAACCTCCGCAGTGCGTCCGTGTCTGGGTCGGCATCCGCCGCGCGGTCGGCGAGCGCAGTCGCGCGGGCAGCGAGTCGGCGAAGTTCGTCACGGTCTGCGGCGAGCGACGAGAGGGCTGACGCCTCTACTTCACTCGACGCCAGTGCAGTCGCCGCCGTTTCGACGGACGCGCCGTCGAGGCGCTCGGCGAGTTCGATTCGACGCTCGGCGGCCGTGAGGAACGACCCAACGTCGTCGGTAGTCGGGTGGGCCTCAGTGTCGTCGATAGCCGAGTGGGTCACCTCAGCGTCGTCGATAGCCGAGTGGGTCACCTCAGTGTCGTCGGCAGGCGAATCAGACCGCGGCTCCGACACCTCCACAGATGGTGTCTCCGACTCGACTGCGGCCGCAACCTCCTCGTCGGTCGGGAATTCGACCGGGCCTGTAGCACGCTCGGCTTCGGCAGCCGTGTCGACCGACGCGGTTTCGCGGGAGAGTTCAGCTCCAGCGTCAGACTCCGATTCGACTTCAGATTCCCCTGCGACCTCAGTCGGCGTTGGCTGCGGCGCGGGAACGACGTCAGCAGGCGGGCGACACGGCCCGAGTTCACGAATCGCGTCTTCGGGTGAGGCCTGCTGTGAAATCGCTTCCGAGTCGTCGCGGCCGAGAACGTCGACCGAAACCACGTCTTCGGGCGTGAGCGAACTGCCGTCGTCTCCACTGGCGTCTATCGCACAGGCGTAGCCAACTGCGAGCGTCGAATCAGTGGGAACGACGCCCTCGAACCCGGTTTCGTCCCATCCGTCTTCGGGAACGCCCGACCGACGCGGCGGCAACACCGGTCCATCGAGGCGGTTCCGCAGTCTGACCCGCTGGTCGACGGGTGTGGTGTTGTCGAATCGAACCGTGACGAGCGCCACGGCGTCGGCGACAGACACGTCGACGTCGAAATCCATGACGGGGATGGCCGCCTTTTCGTATATAAATCGATGCCCGCAACGGCCATTCACGTGAGACTGTGCAGTTAAACTCGAATAACCGGCGTATCGAGCACCTGTGCGGCAGTCGAGGCGTCGGAGAAAAATCGCGCCGTCAAAACGACCGGCGCACAGAAGTCGGCGAGTTTGACTGCGGCGAGCGTGGGTACGACGTGTTCTGCTCGGGAGTCGGCCACGTCAGCACCTCGTTTGTGGAGTTCTCGAACCACGCTCTCGAACTCGGCTTCGAGTGTGTCGGCGAGGTACTGCCTGGCCTCGCGGCGGCGATTGTCCAGCGCGTCCTGCAGGCGGAGGCGCTCTTCGCGAGTGTCTCGTGAGCGCCGCGCGTCCTGTTCGAGGGTCGAAAGCCGCTGTTCGGCCGCGATGCGCTCTGTCGATACTTCGGAGAGTTTCGTCGTCGTCTCGACGAGTTCGGTTTTGACCGCTGCGGCCGCATCCTCGTCATCGGCGTCGCGGTGGGCGTTCAACTGCCCGCGGAGCGTCGCAACCTGTTCTCGGAGACGGTCCTCGTCTGCCCCGGCCGTCGCGAGACGACGACGGGCCGCTCGAAGCGCTTCGAGCGACTCGTCGGTGTCCGTGTCCGATTCGATATCGGCAAGCCGCGTCTCGATTCGGTCGAGTTCGTCGTCGACAGGCGTCGTCAGTCCACGAGAGCGCCCGGCAGCAGCGAGGGCGTGCGAACGTGAGAAACTCGGGAGCGGAACCACGGCGAGTCGGTCGTGGCCCGGTCCCGGGTCGGGACAGTCGATGTGGAGTCCGCGCTGGTCGGCTGTCGAACATCGAATCGAATCGACCACGCTGTCGGCGTCGATATCGAACGCAGAGAGGTCGATTCCCCGACCCTGAATCGTCGTCCCGTCCGGCAGTCGAGCCTTCATAACTCCCGGTCGCGCATCTGGTCGGGAGACGGGTGGTCGGTTCCCGACGCGAATTTCCGATAGGGGGTCGACGGCGACTCACGGTTCTCGTACGCGCTAGCGGCCTCGCGAACTGGCTCGGAAACGGCTTCGAATTCGTTGAACGGTTCCGTCTGTTCGAGTTGCACGTCCGCGCCGTGTTTTGCTTGCAGCCGCAACGCGAGGAACGCACCCAACTCCGTCTCCTCGAAGAGTGCGGCCCGCCCGAACCGACGAACGACAGTCTCGTCGTGGGTTCGACAGATGTTGCGGAGCGTCGTCCGTGCCGCCTTCGAGTATGTCACGACCAACAGCACGCGCGATGGGTCACGGAGTCGGGAGAAAAATCGTTCGACACCGGCCGCAGAGAAGTGGCGCTGAACGGGGGTTCAGACGCGTTCGACAGCGAAGTCGATGCTGTCGGCCGACTCCGCGGCTTCAGCGAGGAGGTCACGGACTCGCGTGGCTGCTTCGGACTCGGTCGCCGCGAGGACGACGATTCCTTCCGCTCGCTCGTCGCCGACGGCCTTCCACGCATCGAGGGCGGCTTCACCGGTGTCTGTCTCGAACTCCGTCGCGAACGTCCGGAGGACGGTCACGACACGTCGTTCCGTGCTTGCGAGGTCGGCCTCGCCCGACTCGAAGTCGCGAATGGCGTCCTCGATGTTCCGGATAGCGGAGATTCGGTCCATTAGGTCGTCTGTCCCATCGCTTCACTCTCCACTAAGTTCGTCGGTTCACTACCCGACCAGAGTTACACGTTCGTGGCTCGGTTGGGCACCGCGCACGGGGCGTGGCCTGCCTCTCGAATCGGTGCGTCGGTCTACGTCGCCCGGTAGACGTCGCCGCGCGGTTCGTAGATATCGCCTTTCATCTTGAGTTTCTCCAGTTGGTCGCCGACCGTCTTTTCGTCCATGTTCAACTCGGCGTTGGCGCGCTCGACGACCTCTTCGTGTGGCGCACCCTCTTCGTACTCTTCTTGCATGTTGCGGATGAGTTCGAGGAGGTTCTTGATGCGATCGCGCTGGGTCTTCGAACGTCCCGTCTCGACGATGTCGGCGTCGAACTCGCCCGTCTCGGGGTCCATCCCGATATCGCGTAGACACGACTCGACGATGCCGGTGACGCGCTCTGCGTCTTCGGCGGTCACTTTGTCCGACAGACGGACACGCGCCGAGGCCTCCGAGAGCCGAACGAGCGCTTCGAGTTTCCGGGCCGTGACGGGCACCGGTGCGTCTTCGTCGGCCCCGCGGGCGCGGAAGTCGACGTAGAAGTCGCGGATGATGTTCTTGGCTTCCTCGGTCAGCGTCGGGTAGCAGGTCCGCTTGGAGTAGGCGATGTACTTCCGAAGGAGTTCGGCGTCGATGTCGGGTGCGACTTCGTCCGTGACGGAGTTGACCTGCTCTTCGGTGAACTCGGAGTTCGCGACGTTCGTCCGCTGGGTGTTCAACTCCCCTGCGTAGTTCGTCTTGATGATGTGTTCTGCGAGTTCGGCGTCGGTGTCGGGGTCGGGGTCGTCTGTGACCGTGAAGATGAGGTCGAATCGGGAGATGAGCGCCGGTTCGAGGTCGATTTGCTCGCCGATGGGTTCGTACTGGTCGAAGCGACCGTACTTCGGGTTCGCCGCACCGAGAAGCGAACACCGCGACTTGAGCGTCGCGTTGATACCCGCCTTAGAGACCGAAATCTGCTGTTGTTCGAGGCCCTCGTGCATCGCAGAGCGGTCTTCGCTCCTCATTTTATCCAGTTCGTCGACTGCCGCAATTCCCTTGTCGGCGAGGACGAGCGCACCCGCTTCGAGCGTCCACTGCTGGCCGTCGCCGAAATCGTCGCGGACGGCGGCGGCGGTGTTGTGGGTCACGATACCGTTGCCAACGAAATTGTGTGTTTCGGGGACTGTCAAGTCAAACACTTCCCGCTCACCGACAGCCGCCGAATCGACGACGCGGTCCCACCGGAGGTCGGCATCGACCGCCTCACGAATAGCAGATTCCGCATCCCCGAGGTCGACATTCTCGAGAATCTCTTTCGCACGTCCACGCCCCGGATTATCGCCACGAGAGACGTTCGTATGATATGCACCGCCCGCACCATCAGTTGCGACCAATGCTGAGCCGACAGGAATCGTTTCCTCTCGTCGCCGCGCGGCGTTCGTGATTTTATCAAGCGCTTGTTGTTTGGCTTCGACATCGAATCCAATCTCGTCGGCATACCGCTCGATGTTCGAACCATACATCTCCAGGAAGTGCTGGACGTGCTTCGATTCGATTGTGTGACCGTTCGCAAGCTCAGACGTTCCACGCCGGTCGCGCTCACGTCGACGCGCACGAATACCGTACGTCTCCAGCATCAGCTGCACTTGCTCGGCAAGCGGTTCGCTGATAGTAGAAATGAGAATGCTCGATCCGCCGTTTTCACGGACCGAAACGGAGCCGTCAGCATCCATCAACCCCCGGAGGAATGCGTCAGCGTGCGCCGCCGTCGTCAGTTCGGGTGCGAGTTCCAGATCGACCTTTGGCGTTTCCATTCCGGCGTTTGCGAAGAGCCGTGCAATCGTCGCACTGCTCACCCTGATACACGGTACCCGCCCGGACTGACGCTCAATCTCCGGATGTTTGTCGAACTTGTCGGCAAAGATCGCTTTCGCTCGTTCTAACAGCGCCTCGTCACTGTTCGAAATCCGGACCAGTCCACGGTTACCGCCACGCCGGTCGAGAGAGATATCACCATCGCCGAAGACAAGCCCGAGGAGGTACATGAGGTCCTCGTCGAACGTCTCCGGAACAGTGATACTGTCCCCGTGACGGATCATTACGCGGTCGAAGTCTATGGCGTCACGGGTCAGTTCGACAGCATCAAGCATCCTATCGAGTTTCGAGAGAGGTATGTGACGGTTCCGGAGGGAATCGTATACGAAGTCCTCTGAGAGGTCGAGCGCGGCTGCTGCGGCCCGTAGGTGGCCGAACCGCCCACATAGTTCGTCTCGAACGAGTTCGATAGACTCCTCAGAGAGTTTCACCTTCTCGGTCGTCAGTTCGAGGAAGTCTCGAACAGGAACTTCAGAACGTTCGAGTTCACCATACTTCGGGACTGCAACAAACTGTCCCGGCTCAATGTCCGAGATATCGACCCACTCGATACCCTGTTTTCCACACGTCAGAACAGGCGTGTTTTCGGACGCTGTGAGCGTCTTTCCGTGTGCGGTCTCGATGCGTCGGCACGGCTTTTTCGGCATACGCCAGACGTGAGAGGATTGTCGCTCGGTCATCTCGCCCGCGTTCCTATCGAACGTCTGTATTCCCACCTGTTTCCCCGCGCTCGTCTCCTCTGATACTGGTTTGGGATGTTCGTCGAGTGCGACAGTTTCGATTTCTCGGAATCCGTCTTCGGTGTGGATTCGAGTGTCACCAGTCACACAGAGACCTGCAGACGAGGAACCCTTACCCGAGGTGTAGACGGAGCGTGGCGCAATGTGTCGTATATATGATAACATCTGCGATTTGCCAGTTCCGGGGTCCCCTATCAACAACATGTGCAGGTCGCCGCGAATCCGCGACCCGTCGGGGAGATGTTTGGTGACACCCGAGAACAGTTGGAGAATCATGGCGAGTTTCTCCTGTTCGTAGCCGTAGATGGCCGGCGCCACGGAATCGACCATCTTCTCGTAGATGTTGGGTTCGTTCGAGAGTTCGACGATTTCGGCCACGTCGTCGTCGGTAATCTCCATGTCCTCGAACTCCTCGTCTTCGATAGAGAGCGCGATGCCCTCCATGTAGTAGTCGAAGACGGGCGTCTTCTCGTTTCCAGAGGTTTGTTGTTCGATGTGGAGGATGCCGACGACGGTGACGTGGTCGCCGGCGGTGACTTTCCCGGTCACGTCGTCGGCGAGATTGATGTCGATACTCTGTGGCGTCTCGCCCCCGCGCAGGCCCTCGGGGGATTCTTGGACGCGTAGTTTCTGAGAGTCGACGAAGTTCGACTGGTCGAACTCGATGCGGAACGGCCCTTGTCGTTCACAGCCCTGACACTCGTGGGGTTCCTGGAACCCGCCGTCGCCCTGCGGGATGTAACTCATCGTCCCACAGCGCTGGCATTCGAAGGCCGCCTCGGTAATCTTCGGGCGCACGTCGGTCGCCTTGCGGACGATTCCTTGGACGGCGATGAGCGTCCCGATGTGGTCGTCGTTGACCCGGATGTTGCGGATGTCGATGGTGTCGGGGAGGTTCCGCATCCGGACGTGTGCCTGTCCGAGTTTGACGTCCGCGGGCAAGTCGAACAGTCGCAGGGCTTCCTCGGCGTACTCCTGATACTGCCCGGGTTTCGTGACGTAGTCGTCGGCGAGTTCCGGGTCGAAGTTGTACAGGTCGTCGTAATCGATGTACAGAGAGCGCTTTTCTTTCGGGTACTGCTGTGCCAGGTCTCCGATTTCCTCCCGATAGTAGTTGCGGTAGAACTGGATGAACCGCTCTGTGAGTTCTCGGTTTTGAGGGGCCTGCGACATCGAAGATGGGTATGTTCCCAATCGGTTAAGAACCTTCGTCGTCGGCCGAGAAAGAGACGTTCGGCAGAATACGTTTTAGAAGGAAACGTCCGTCTCGATGTCCTCTGTGGCCTCTTTGAGGCCGTCACGCCGAGCCTCGTCGACCAGTCGCCCCGAGAGGTCGTCGTCGGTGAGCAGTTCGGCGAAGTCGTCGCGGAAGCGGTGATTCGCACGCGTCGAACGAACGTCAGCCTCGGCGACGGGGCGGAACTCACGAACGAGCGCGATGTCGACGTCGAGCGCCTCGGCAATCGATTCGTCGTCCGCACCCTCGACGAGGAGTTTGTCGAGACGGTCCATCTCGAAGGGAGCGTCGCGGTCAGCGTCGCGGACGAGATGCAGGTCGAAGCGGGCGGTCCGAACCGCGTCGGGCGAGACGTCGAGTTCGAGTGCGAGGTCCTCGTCGGAGTCGCCGTCGAAGTAGCCCACCACCAGATTGACGAGCGCGTCGTCGCCGAGGTCGGTCTCGAACTCGTAGCGCTCGCGCATCGTCGCGACGAGTTCAGAGACACGCTCTCGGACCGTTTCGGGGTCGTCGACGTTCGCCAGCGACCCGCGGGATTCGGACTGCCGCTCTGTCACGGTGTCCGACCCGGTCGTCTCGACGAAGATATCGCGGAGTTCGGCAGTCTTGTCGTCCATATCGAGAGTATGGCACCGCGAGCGCCTTTAATCGTACTGACGAGATCGAAGCCACCGCCCCAGAACCGAGTTCTTGTGCGTTTGACACTCTCAGGCGCGTAAACCGATATCTTAAACACAGTTTACGAGACAGCCAGAGACATGGCAACTGAACACGAGTCGGTCGAACTCGTCGGCGACGAAGTCGTCGCCAACGTCGCCCGTGCGGCCCTGTTTGCGGCGCTCATGGGTGCTGGTGCGTACGTCTCGTTCCCCAACCCAATCTCACCGATTCCGGTGACGATGCAGATGCTCGTCGTCTTCCTCGCGGGTATCTTCCTCGGCCCCGTATGGGGCGGCACCTCGATTGTCCTGTACCTCGCCGCCGGTGCAATCGGTGCGCCGGTCTTCGCAGGCGGGTCCGCCGGGTTCGGTGCGCTCGTCGGGCCGACTGGCGGATTCCTCTGGTCGTTCCCCGTCGCCGCGTTCATCACCGGCGTCATCGTCCACGGCGGGTTCGCGCTCCGTGACTACCGCGTCGGCACCGTCCGTCTCGTCGGCGCGATGGTCGCTGCGACGGCAGTCGTCTACGCGTTCGGAACGGTCGGCTACAGCGTCGTCCAAGGCGTCGGTCTCGTCACGTCCTTCTGGACCGTCGCCGCGGCGTTCATCCCCGCCGAGGCGTTCAAGATTGCCGCCGCAATCGGTATCGTCCGCTCCGACGCAATCGCGGCGAACTAACCGATGATACGGGTCGCGGACCTCGTCCACCGCTACGGCGACACCGCCGCAGTCGATGGGCTCGACCTCACCATCGACGACGGCGAATGCGTCATTCTCGCGGGGGCGAACGGGTCCGGCAAGACGACGCTCGTCCGCCACTTCAACGGCCTGCTCGAACCCGACGAAGGCACGGTTCACGTCAACGGTTCCGACGTGTCCGAAAATCTCGTCGCCGCGCGTACTGCCGTCTCGATGGTGTTTCAGCGCCCAGAGGACCAACTGGTCGCCGCGACAATCGGCGCTGACGTCGCCTTCGGGCCGGAGAACCTCGGGCTCGACCGGGGCGAAATCGACCGCCGCGTCCACGACGCACTCGCCGCCGTCAACCTCGACGGACGCGAGAGCGAGCGCGTCGACGCGCTTTCGGGTGGCGAAGTCGAGCGCCTCGCAATCGCGGGCGCGCTGGCGATGCAGCCAGACCATCTCGTCCTCGACGAACCGTTTACCGGCCTCGACGAACCCGCCCGCGAGTCGGTTCTCTCGCGTCTCCGCGACCTGCGCGCATCGGGAACCAGCCTCATCGTCGTCACCCACGACCTGCGCGACGTGAGCGAACTGGCCGACCGAGTGGTCGTCCTCTCGGACGGCCGGGTCGCCCTCGACGGCGCTCCCGAGGCGGTCGCAGACGACCTCCCCGACCTCGACGTTCGCCCGCCGTGTTGACCTACGAACCGGGCGACTCGCTCGCCCACAGACTCGACCCGCGAACGAAGCTCGCCGTGCAGATTTCCTTCGCAGCGGCTGGACTCGCACACACGACACCGACCGGACTCACCGTCCTCGGCATCGTCGCCGCCGCGAGTCTCTACGCCGCCGACACGTCCCCACTCTCGGCTCTCCACGCGATTCGCTACGCGATTCCCTTCCTCCTTCTCGGCCCCGTCATCGAGGCGGCCCAGTTCGGCGCGCCGTGGTTCGACCCCAACGCGGCCGTCACGCCGACGCTCGCCAGTATTCGCGTGCTCTTGGTGTTCTTCGTCGCCGCGGCGTACGTGAGAACGACCGCAGTTCGCGAGTCGCGCGCGGCGATACAGCGCCTCGTTCCCGGTCGGGTCGGCGTCGCCTTCGGTATCGGCGTCGCGCTCGTCTTCCGGTTCCTGCCGGTCGTTCGCCGTGACCTCCTTCGGGTCCGCGAGGCGAACAAGGCCCGGCTGGGCGACCAGCGACGAGTTGACGAGCGCCTCGCCACCGTCGCTGCCGGTGGGCTCCGACGGTCGTTCGCCCGAGCGGACGCGCTCGCACTCGCGCTTCGTGCGCGATGCTTCGCGTGGAACCCCACGCTTCCGGAGATTCGCCTGACGCGGCTGGACGCGCCTGCACTCGTGTTAGCACTCGGGCTCGGTGTCAGCGTCTTCCTGTGAACGGCCTCAGCGTCAGCGTCTTCTTGTAGGCTCGCTTGGGAAGGAGCTTCTACCCGCGTCGCCGGGCGAGGACACCCACGACCACGAGTGCCGTGAGTGCTACCACGGGTCCGAAGCCCGGCGCGTCACTCTCTGTCGAGCCGCCGTCGCTAGCATCTGTGACGGTCGTCGTCAACTCCGCAGCTTCCTCGGTGGGTGCAGGAGACTGGGTCTCCGATGCGTTCGACAGCTGTGTCTGTGACGCCGATTCGTTTGCGCTCGGCCTCTCGTTTTCGGGGCTTGGTGCTGTCGTCGCAGTCGTCGTGTTCGTCGCAGTCGAGTTGACGGTCGTCGTGTTCGTCGCGTTCGGAGTGGTGGTCGTCTGATTTGCGGGCGTGGAGGTCGTAGTTGGTGACGTTGCAGGTGCGAGGCCGCCACCACCGGTCGAGCCTGTGCTTCCGCCGGTCGAACCTGTACTTCCCCCCGTCGAACTGCTTCCGGCCGAGCCGCCCGTCGAACTCCCCGACGACCCGCCAGTAGACTCGGTCTCGAACGACCACGATTTGGTTCGCTGGTTCCCCGCGCGGTCGACGACCGTAATCTCGGCTGTGTGACTTCCGGCACCGAGGTCGGTCGTGTACGAGACCCCGTCGGCGCCGACGCTGGTCGAGTCGGTCACGTCGGTTCCATCGACCAGAAGCGAGACGCGGGTGGGGTCGATGCCAGCGTAGCCGTCTTCGTAGGCGACCGAGAGCGTCACCGAGCCTGCATCGACGGTTCCGGTCGGCGCGTAGTCGGTCACGTTCGGCGCGTCGGACTCCGTGCTGGCGTGGACCGCGAGCACCGAACTGTTCGAAACCGGCACTCGATAGGACCGATTCCCACCGGTCGTCTCGACCAGGGTCGCGTTCGCATCGACCCACGAACTGCCGTCGAACCGCGAAACCGTGACTGTCGACGGCAACGCGTAGGCCGACGAAATCGTCTGGTCGGAGACGTTCACGACGATGCTCGCGTTCGACACCGCGGCCGCCGTCTGGTTCGTGTCGAGTTGCGGATAGCCCAGCACCACGTCACCGGGCGCAGCAGGAACTGACGCAGGTGCCGTCGGCGCAGTTCCGTAGCGTACCGAGACACCAGTGTCGGAGGAGTTCACGCGCACGCGTTGAAGCATCGAATCGTCGAGGTCCGCGGCGAAAACGCCAGAACCAGCCGCCGAGAGCGTCGCAGTCGCCCCGACATCGTAGTCGAGCGTCGTCTGGTTCTCGTTGCCTGCGGCGTCGCGTGCGACGACCGAGAGGGATGTGGCACCGAGGTTGGAGCGAGCCGTGACGACGCCGCTCGCGCCCGTCTGATTCGTGGTGAGCGGGGTTCCGCCAGCCTCGACGCTGGCGACACCGCTTGTCGCGTCAGTGACCGAGACGTCCACTGCGAGCGACCCGCCCGGTTCGACCGCAGTCGTCCGGTTCGCCGAGACCCCGCCGAGCGCGGGGGCGACCGTGTCGACGACGACAGTTCGCTCGACGACAGGGGCGACGTTACTCGCGTCGTCGGTGACGCGGAATTCGAGCGTGTGAGTTCCGTCTGCGAGTCCCGACACCGACGTATTCCACGGCTGGGTTTCTGTGAGTTCAGTCCACGAACCGCCGTCGAGTCGCCACTCGACGTGGTCCACGCCGCTGGTCGCGTCGGTGGCCGTCCCGTTCAGTGAGAGGGTCGTCTGGTTGGCCGTTTGGTTCGCGGGCGAATCCACACCGAGCGTCGCGTTCGTCGCGTCCAAGACGACAGTTCCGGCGACAGACTCGTTGGTGTTGCCCGCAGCGTCGGTCGCCCGAATGCGAATCTCGTGTGCGCCGTCGCTCGCAGCGGCCGTCTCGTCAACGTCCGCAGTGGCGACGTAGGTCCCCGTCTCGTTCGGCGCGAGCGACACGGTGCCAGCGCCGAACGCCGAGAGGTCGGCCGTCACCGACGCGACGCCGGACACCGAATCGGTCACGTCGGCGGTAACGCGTACCGACCCGGTTCGACCGACGAGAGACGCGTTCGCCCCGAGTGACTCGCCGGTCGCGTTCGTGACGACGGGTGCGTGTTGGTCGACTCCCGACCCCGAAAGGGAGAGGTTCGTCGGCGACGACGAGCCGTTGTATTCGATAGCCAGCGTAGCGTTGTGCGTCCCGATAGCTGACGGGGTGTACGTGACAGTGAGCGAGTCAGTGGCGCTGGGGGCGAGCGTCGCCGGGAGACCCTCAGTCACCGCGAACGCCGAGGCGTTCGGCCCGGTGACTGTGACCGACTGAACTGCCGCGTCTCTCCCGCCGAGATTCTGTACCGAGGCGGTCGTCGACGACGAGTTCTGGACGTCGACACTGCCGAACGACACGTCGGTCGGCGTGGCAGCGAGGAACGGGTCGGAGAGTTCGAACACCGCCAGCGGGCCGAACGAAGACGCATTTGCCGTGACGGTGTTCGCGTCGGTATCGACAGCCCCCGCGAGGGGAGTCCACTCGGTTCCAGTGTGTCTGTGGAGGCGAAGCGAACTCTCGTTCTCAGTTCCCTCGGGGTACGTCACGGTGAAATTCGCCGTTGCGGCACCCGACTCGGAGCGCGCGAAGAGCGGAGCACCGACTCGCGTCGTCGAGGCGGGAACTGCGGGATGGCTCGCGTTCCGTTCGAGCGAGACGGCCCGGGCATCCACGGAGACGTTGTCGCCCGCGAGCGACAGTGAGGCGGTGTAGTTCGTCTGCTGTGCCGCTTCGACCGTCCAGTTCTCGCTCGCATCGGTGGAGATTGAGTCGAGCGTCGCGTTCGCCCCCGAAGCGAGAGAGACTGCCGTTCCGACCGACGAGACGCTGAGGTTCGAGACGGTGACGTTGGTCCCCGAGATGGAGAGCGCCGTTCCCGACCCATCGCCGGAGACGCTGTAGTCGTCGCCCTCGACGACAACGTCGTCGGAGGTGATTTCGAGGCAGGTGCCGCCAGCGGCCGAGAGCGGGCGGTCCAGGACGTACCGCCCGGGCGTATCGATTACCCGGCACGTCTGTACCGTTCTGACGGAGAGTCGTTCGACCGCGCCGGTCGCGTTGACCAGCCCGTAGCCCGTCTGGTCGTTCGGTTCCGACCCGGAGAGCTTCGTCGCCGACCCGAGGAGCGCCGATTCGAGTTCGTCGGGGGACAGTGGTTCGCCGGCGGCGTCGACGACGAGCGCGGCGACCCCACCAGCGTGCGGGGCGGCAGCGGAGGTCCCGGCGAAGTACGAGTCGGCGGACGTGGTCACTTTGTCCGGTGCGACGAGGTCGGGCTTCAGGCGGCCATCGACGGTCGGGCCGCGAGACGAGTACGGTTCGAGCGCGAGCGAGTCGTGGTCGACCGCGCCCACGGCGACCGTCGCGTCGGCGACCGCCGGAACCGTCAGACTGCGGGCTGACGTAACGTACTCGGCCGACGAGTCGCCGAGGAAGAACAGGTCGAAGTCGGCGGTTCCGGGCGCGTCTGCCCGGTGGACGGCGACGTAGATGGTTCCCGACCCGGAACCTCTGATGACTTCGGTCGGGGGGTACGACCCGCTCTGTGTGTTCGTCGACCCGGCAATCGGATTGCCGTTCTGGAACGCCGTCTCGTTCTCGTAGACGTACACGTCGTAGTCGGCGGTGCGCGCGTCCCAGTCGTCCCAGTTCACTCGGAGGTCGAGGTCGCCGTTCAGGTCGAGTGCGAGCAGTTCGTCGCTCCCGTCGAAGTTCAGAAAGTCGTCGCCGTCGGGGTCGGACCACGTGACGTTGTGGTGGGCCTGTCCGTAGTTCCCCGCCGAGTTGACCCAGAGCGTCCCGTTCGCCCGGAGGGACGCGACTTCCTGACTGAGCGGCCCGGTTCCGTCGAGCGATTCGACGCCGAACCAACTCACCGACATGACGACGACGTCCACGTCGCCGCGGGATTCGACGCGGTCTATCGCCGCCAGCAGTTCGGTGTACGTCCCGACGCTGTAGGTGGCGAGCGAGACGTTCGGTGCGGTGTCGACGACGAGTTCGGAGACGGCAGTGCCGTGTAGTCCCGAGGAATTCGCCATCGTCGCGTCGCCGCTGGAGAAGTTGTGGTGTTCGACGACGTTGCCCGCGATTTCGGCGTTCGTCACGTCGAACGAGGTGTCGATGACGGCGACGGTGACGTTCTCACCGGTGTACCCCCGTTGGTGGAGCGCGGAGGCGTTCATCTCGTCGAGTCCCTCGCTCGTGATTGCGGTCGTCGTCGGCCGACGCGGCGTTCTGACGAGGTCGATTGCGGGCGAGGCTGCCAACCCACGGATGGCCGACCGCGGGAGCGTCACCTGCAAATGCGTCCCGCGTCGGATGGTTATCTCACCGCCAGCGTTGCCGACCGCTGCCGCGGCGGCGGTTGTCGACCCCGGTCTCGCTTCGACGACGACCGTCACGCGGTCAGGCCCAGTTCCGAGTCCCTCTGCGACGAATCCGGACGATTGCGGGTCGTCGAGCAGTCCGGCTTCGACGTTCGGATGGCCAGTGTCCTTGGCTGGCGGCGGCGCAGGAGTACTGGTGTTCGTCTGCGACGTGTTGTTGGCTGAAGCAGTTCCCTGCGTCGTGTCGTTCGCCGAGTCCGTGTCCTGTGTCGAACTTGTCTGCGTCGGTTCTGGCGTCGAGTCCGACACCGCCGATATCGAGTCGCCCCCGCCAGCGGCACCGGGTACTGGCATCGCTGCACCGGAAACGGGTGCAACGAGCAGTAAGACGGCGACGGCGAGCGCAACCAAACGGTTCATTCAGCACCCCCATCGGCAGCGGGCGCTTGCGGCGGTCGAACCAGCGTGACGTTCTCGTGTGTCGCAAGCGGGGTGAGGTCGTCGACTGCGACGCGTCCAGAGACGAGGCGGTCGCGCTTCCGTTCGGCCTCGAAATCGACTGATTCGGGGAGCGTGCGGTCGGGTTCGAGTTCGACCACGACCGCCACGGTTCCATCGTGGTAGTCCAGCCCGTGCTGGTCGGCGTAGGCGTCTCTATCGTCGGCATCGGCGAGACCGGCCAGCGTGCTGTCGAGACCCGATGGTGGCTTCGACGGCGACGGTTGGTTCGGTGTCGACGGGGACGAGGGCTTGGGCGTCGACGAGGGCCGAGTGGTGAGCGTCTCCGTGTCGGCCGGTGGCGAGGAAGTGCGAGTCGCGGTCGGCGACGACCCCGTGTCATCCTGCTCGGGGGGCGTCCCGGCGCACCCCGAAAGAGAGAGCAGTCCGGCGACGCCGAGACACACTCGACGCCGGGAAAACGGGCCGTACATCTATTGAGAACGTTCACTCGCTGAACCGACTTCAACCCTCGGACACGTGGAACGCTGTGAAACTCGCCGACGCGAGTTCGATAAGGTGGCAAGATTTAACATCTCGTTCTTCAGTGATTGATTATGGTATTTGCGGCACAAGCGGAGGTCACCCGGGAGACCTTCTGGACGATTAGCCCGGTGGGTGAGGCCCTCTTCTACGGGCTCGCCGTTATCGCCTCCCTCGTGTTCCTATACGGGGTGTACGAACGTGTCGTGCGGTACGCTCGCGGTGGGCCAGACCCGTTCGATAGGCTGTCCGACCTCCCGGGACGGACGGCGCGGGCGACCAAGGAGGTGTTCACGAACGAGAAGCAGTTCGACCGCGACTTCTACGCGGGCGTGATGCACTCGTTCATCCTCTGGGGCTTTCTGACGCTGCTCATCGGAACCGGAATCATCGCTATCGACATCGACATCTGGCGGCGCGTGACGGGGAGTTCCTTCTTCGTCGGTGACTTCTACCTCTCGTACTCCTTCGTCATGGACCTCATGGGGCTCTTGTTCGTCGTCGGCGTCGGGATGGCGATTTGGCGGCGCTACGGTGTCCGCCACCCGCGTCTCTGGGGCAAGCACACGAGTTTCGAAGACGACGCGTTCGTCTGGACGCTCTTCCTGCTCGGCGTCGGCGGTTACGTCATCGAAGCGATTCGCATCGTCGGCACCGAGTTCCCCGACTTCGAGACGGTGAGCTTCGTCGGCTACTTCGTCGCGCTCGTCTTCCAGACCGCGGGGATGAACGCCGAGATGGCACAGACGCTCTACTGGTTCGGCTGGTGGTCCCACGCGCTGCTCGCGTTGGCGTTCGTCGCGGCGGTTCCCTACGCCAAGCCGCTGCACATGCTCACCTCGTTTGCGAACGTCGTCACCGCCGACGAGAAAGCCGGCCTGCGCCTTCCGAAGGTGCCGGCCGACACGCCGCCGGACGAAATCGGCTACGTCTCCGAGGACGACTTCTCGTGGAAGGCGCTTCTCGACTACGACGCGTGTACGAAGTGTGGCCGCTGTTCCGACGCCTGTCCGGCGAAGGCCTCCGGTCGCAACCTCGACCCACGCGACGTGATTCTCGACCTGAAGACCTACCGCGACTCGCTCGATGCGGGCGGTGAGTCGGTCGATATCGTCGCCGACGGTGGCACCTCGGTCATCGACGCCGAGTCGATGGAGTCCTGTATGGCCTGTATGGCCTGTATGGACGCCTGTCCGGTCGATATCGAGCATCTCACGCACTTCACCGAGATGAACCGCCGCCTCACCGAGACGGGCCAACAGCAAGAACCCGTCCAAGAGGCGATGATGAACATCTTCCAGAACGGGAACGCCTTCGGCGACCCACAGCGCAAGCGCCCCGACTGGACCGACGACCTCGACTTCGAGGTGCCGGACGCCCGCGAAGAGTCCGTCGAGTTCCTCTGGTACGTCGGCGACTACCCGTCGTACGACGAGCGCAACCGCGCCGTCGCTCGCTCGCTGGCTCGTATCTTAGAGGAGTCGGGCGTCTCCTACGGCATCCTCTACGAAGACGAACAACACGATGGCAACGACGTGCGTCGCGTCGGCGAAGAGGGCCTCTACGAGATGCTCGTCGAGGACAACATCGACGCGATGGACGACTGCGACTTCGACAAAATCGTCTGTACGGACCCGCACTCGTACAACACGTTCAAAAACGAGTACCCCGAGATGGACGAGTCGTTCGACTACCCGGTGTACCACTACACCCAACTGGTCGAAACCCTCGTCAACGACGGCCGCCTCGGCCTCTCCGGGACGGAACTGTCCGCACAGACGGTCACGTACCACGACCCGTGTCACCTCGGCCGGTACAACGGCGAGTACGAGGCACCACGGGAGGTCATCCGCGCGACCGGCGTCGAACTCGCCGAGATGCCCCGTAACCGCGACGACTCGTTCTGTTGCGGTGGCGGTGGCGGTGGGCTCTGGTTAGACCACGAAGAAGAGTCGAAGCCGTCGGAAGAACGTCTCCGCGAAGCCCTCGAAGACACCGACTCTACTGGGGCTGTCGAGCGGTTCGTCGTCGCCTGTCCGATGTGTGCGACGATGTACGAAGACGGCCGCAAGACCGGTGGCTACGAAGACGACCTCGACGTCATCGACATCTCGGAACTCATCGTCGAAGCGCTCGACGAGAAAGCCGGCGTGACGGGCACGGGAACGACGCCCGCGTCGGCCGACTGAGCGACCGGGCGCTGTCGCTGTTTTCTGTTTTCCGCTTCGGTAACGAATACGAGTTGGCTGAAGTGGGGTTCGGGCGCGCAAGCAGCGCCGGCCGGACAGTTGAGTTAGTCGGCGGACGCTACTCGTCGTCGCCGTGAGTTACTCGCGCTCGTACTCTTTCTTGAAGCCGCGGAATTCGGTCCGGTGGGCTTCCTCGTCCGCCAAGAGCGTCACTGCGAGGTCCTCGGTGACGGGGTCGTTCGCTTCCTCGGCCGCGTCGATGAGCGACCGATAGGTCTCGATAGCGTCCTCCTCGGCCGCGAGGACGCCGTTGATGACCGAGAGCACGTCTGTACTGTCTTCCGGGGGTTGCAGTTCGTGCTGACGTGCTTCGAACGCAGCAGAACCCGGCGGCTTTTCGTCGAGTTGTTTCAGCCGGTTGCCGATTTGTTCGGCGTGGGTGAGTTCTTCCTGAATGTCGGTCTTGAGCGACTCTTTAATCTCCTCGGCCCGAACGCCATCGAGGACGATGGAGTTCGTCATGTAGTTCATCACCGTCTCGATTTCGTCTTGGTAAGCGCGCTTCAAGAGCGCAGTCACGTCCTCAGACATGGCGACCACATATTGCCACGCTGGCAACATATACCTGTCCGAGGGGGCGAGTTCGTTCGGTTTCTGAACCCAAATATGTCGCCAGAACTCCCATACACGTGCTGATAATTTTTTCTCAAAAGTATTTTTACACTGTCCATTTATCGGTGAGAGTACAAACCGTGTGTAGAAATTCGAGGGCTGTCTCCCAAGTGGTTGCGACGATACTGCTGGTTGCTATCGTGATTATCCTCGCGACGACCGCATCAGGGTACTTCTACGACTCAGCAGATGGATACGTAGAGCCCCAGGACGCCCGTGTCTTCGGTGAAACGTCCGTCGTACTTGGCCCCGAACACCGGTCCTGGAACGGCTGGAACTCCGCAGGTGGAGAGACGAGAGGTGACATCGACCGTATCACGGTCGCATACAGCCACGGCCCCGTCTTCGAAGGCGACGATATCGGCTCGGTGCTCGTCCGGTGGCGTGGCGACGACGGGTCGGGTGGCCACCTCCGGTTCGTCAATCCCAACCGATTCGATGAGGACACCGAACAGCAGTACCACGACGCCGAGGTCGGCGCGTTCTGCACCGGCGACTTCGGGGCCGGAGAGAAACTCGTCGTTCGGATGGTTCACAATCGCTGGCAGACGGCCGGTGAGACGGGCCGCGACGACGTCGGTGTCCGGTACGTCGAATCGAACTGGAACGACATCGACACCGGCGACGGCCCGTTCTTCAGAACCGACGGCCGGTATCCCGTCGCGTACGAAGGCGACAGGCCGATGGAACCCGGCGACACCGTCGAAATTCGGTTCTACGGTCCCGAAGACGAGTTGCTTATCGCAGAGACGGAGGCGACAGCAACGGTTGCAGACGGGAGTCCGACCGAAGTCGACGGCGACGACGTCGACTGCGAGTAGGCGCGCGCTTCAGTCCTCGAATTCGACCAGTTCGACGACGTAGCCGTCGGGGTCCTCGACGAACGCCGCGCGGGCGTCGACCGCCGGAATATCGACCGGCGGCTTCACCACGTCCGGCGACTCGGCTTCGAGGAGGTCCTCGAAGACGCGGTCCACGTCGTCGACTTCGATAGCGACGTGGTCGATGCCCGCGGGTTCGACACGCTCGGTCGAGGTGCGGTCGTACTTCAGTTGGAGTTCCATGTCGGTGTCGTCGCTGCCGAGGTAGACGTTTCGCACGCCGTCGAGTTCGAACTCGTTGGTCTGTTCGAGACCGAGTTCGGCGTAGAAGTCGAGCGTCGAGTCGAGGTCCGAGACGGCGAGTGCAGTGTGAATAAGACCCATAGAGACGGCAGGCGGGCGAGCGAGATAACGTCTGGTTTCGCCGTCACGTCTGCCAACCGAGGCGCAATCGAGGAGTGCGGCGACCCGATACCCTCAGTTCCGGCCTTCGCGTCCGGGGTCGACGTCGATAGCGTCGACGGGGCAGATATCGACACAGAGCATGCAGTCGATACACTGGTCTTCGTTCGTCGGTTCGACCTTCGTCTCGCTGACGGGGTGGTCGGGCGTGTCGACCCACGTGAACACGTCGACGGGGCAGTTTTCGAGACACGCACCGTCAGCGAGACAGATGTCGTAGTCGACTGCGACGTGGGTGCCGTGGATGCCGAGTTTCTCCGGCGGTTCGACGGGCCCCCAGACAGCGACTCCGTTTTCCTCGCCGACTTGCTCGCGATTCTGGTCGAAGTTCGGGTCGATAGCCATTGACGGGGCGTTGTCCGGGCGTGGTACTAAAGCGCCCGCATCGGAGCCGAAAAACTCCCCGACAGAGCGGGGACAGAGAGGTTGGTTGGATGGACAAGAGGGAGTCGCGTGAGCGACCGCAGGAGTTAGCGACGGGTCGCGACGAACGCTGCTGCGACGAGCGCCACGACGGCGAGTGCCGCACCGAATCCGGGGATGCCGGTGTCAGTGGATTCACCGGTCGTCGTCGCCGTCGCCGGGTCGCTGGTCGTGCTTTCGGTCGGTGTCGCTTCGACCGACGTCGTCGGGGTTGGCGTTTTAGTCTCCCGTTCGTCGATTATCAAAAATGTGCTGAAGTTACTCTGCGGAGAGGAGAGGCTAATCCTGTAGTGGTGCTCCGTCTTGAATTCTGTCGCCGACTCGTTCCACGTGATGTCCTCGATTTGGTCGCCGTTCGAGACCGAGATGTACTCGCTCGGCGGCTGGTCAGTCGCGGTCAAATCGAGAGTCACGTTCGTCTTGTAGTCGCGGTTCCCGTCGACGAGTTCGAGGGTCGTGTTGTACGC
This sequence comes from Haloferax larsenii, assembly GCF_024730625.1. Lineage (NCBI taxonomy): Archaea > Methanobacteriati > Methanobacteriota > Halobacteria > Halobacteriales > Haloferacaceae > Haloferax > Haloferax larsenii. Next base: position 1,110,364 of record NZ_CP078063.1, on the reverse strand, counting down.
AGTCTCTTCGGACGAAATTTCGACCGACATCGTCCGACTGGTGTCGAACACGAGTGGAATCGTCACGAGACCGTCTTCGTTAGGTGGGCCAGCGTAGCCTTTCTCGACCTCTTCGGGAGGTTTGGGCTTCGGTGTCGCCTCGATTGGGTCGGTCGCCGACTCGTTCTCTTCGACGAGGAGCGTCGCCGTGTCCGACGAGTTGTCCATCGGCCCGGCTTTCATCGGGTACGTGCCGGCGTCCATTAAGTCGGCGAGGAGGTCAGACTCCTGCGTGACGTTCGAGATAGAGTCGTCGCCGACCGCAGAGATGTACGACGAAGCCGCAGTCTGGCCAGCAGTGCTCGTGTTGAGCGCGAGCGTGACGCTGCCGTCACCGTCTTCGTCGACTGCAGTCACGTGGACAAGGAATCCGTTTACCTCGTTCCCGATGTGGAGGTTCACCGTATCGTTGGCGTCGTCCAACGTGTTCAGCGTGATTTCGATTACGGTTCCTCGGTCACCCGTGAACTCGTCGTCGGCGAACTCGGAGTTACCCGACGCGGCCGATACGGGCGTCGCCGCGGACGCCAAAAGCGCCACCACGACGAGCGTCGTCAACAATTCGATTCGTTTGGAGGGAAACATCGAGAGTCACTTTCTCGATTTCGACTAAATAAGTTACTAAATTGTCATCTATGAAGAGGTCGAGGTAAGCGGGTGGATAGGCAGTAACGCGGCGCAAAAAGGTAATGTGGGTCGAAGAGCGTCAGTGTGCTTACTGACGGGTTGCGACGAACGCTGCTGCGACGAGCGCCACGACGGCGAGTGCCGCACCGAATCCGGGAACACCAGTGTCGGTGGATTCACCGGTCGTCGTCGCCGACACGTTCGATTCGGTAGTCGTCTGTTCGTCCGTCTGTTCGGACGTCGTCTGCTCGGTCGTCGGTTCCGTCGTAGTAATCGTCTGCGGCGTCTCGTTCAGGTTCTCCTCGACGACGAGCGTCCCAATCGTCGCGGCGTCTTCGGCTCCGACAGGCATGAGTTCGAGGTCGTAGTCGATTCCCTTCTGAAGCGCCGTCATCGACTCGTTCGTCGAGACGACTTCGAATTCGTCGCCATCGGAGGCGGTGATGTACTCCTGCGGCGACTCGGCGTCAGACGTAGCATCGACAGATACGACAGCGTCACCGTCGCCGTCGGCGTCGGTGAGTTCGAGCGTCGTATCGTAGCCGGTTTCGTCAGCCGCAATCAGGAGCGTCGCAGTGTCGTTCGAGCCGAACTGGACCGGGATTTCGGCGACGCCGTCCGAGGCGGCGTCAGCGGTGATGACGGTCTTCTCGAAGTCGAGTTCAGAGGACTCGTCGTCACCGTCGTCAGACGGCGTCGATTCGACTGGGTCAGTCGCCGACTCGTTCGACTTGACGCTGAGCACCGACGTATCCGACGAGTTGTTCATGGACCCGACTTTCAGCGAGTAACTGCCAGCGTCGAGCAGTTCGGTGATGTTGTCGGTCGCCTGAGTGGCGTTCGACACGGAGTCGTTGCCGACCGCAGAGAGGTACGACGAGGCTTCGACCTGTCCCGCGGTGCTCGTGTTGAGCGCGAGCGTGACGTTGCCGTCGTCGTTCTCGTCGGTCGCAGTCGCGTGGACGAGGAATCCGGCGGCTTCACTCCCGATGTGAACGTCCACCGTGTCGTTCGCGTCGGCCGACGCATTCAACGTGATTTCGATTACGTCGCCCTGTTCGCCTTCGTACGCATCATCTGTGAATTCGTACTGCGAGGCAGCACTCACTGGTGTCGCGACGGACGCGAGGACCACCATGAGGAGGGCTGCAATCGTCAGTGTGTGTGCGTTGGAGGAACGCATCATTTGTCGGTAGCGTGACGATACCTGAAGTAGTTGTTGGAATGTCAATTTGAGCCCTCGTGCTAACGGGCGGAAGGCTGGCTGAAACAGTATAAATTGGCACACATATCAGTAACCAGTGTAGTTCGAAGAATAGTGGAGGGCGACCGTTCGTTACGCCTGTGCGGACTCGATGTGGTCGAGCACGTGCGTGACGTGGTGACGGTCTCTGTCGGGCGCGTCGTCTCGGTAGGCGCGGAGCGCCTTCACGAGGTAGTCGAGTTCGTCGCTGTCGAAGTCTTCATCTCCCGCTTCGATGCGTGCGAGCAGGTCGACCGGAAGCGTCGGCTCTTCGTCGGCTTCGAGCGCCCGCTCGATGGCTGCGAGCAATGCGGCGTGGACGACCCACGACTCCTCACGCGAGAGGTCGAGCGCCGTCGGACGGTCCTGGGCCGAGGTGGTCATTGGGGCTCTATCGTACCGTATGAGTCGGAGGATAAAAAGGTATGTGTGGTGTTGGCACAGTACACGCACAGGACCGAAAGCGGCCCGGCCGCTCGGAACGGGCGTTATTCGAACGCCGGAATGCCGGTCAACTCAGAGCCGATGACGAGCGTGTGGATGTCGTCGGTACCCTCGTAGGTGTACACCGTCTCGATGTTCGACATGTGGCGCATCGGCGAGTAGTCGGTCGTGATACCGTTTCCACCGAGCATCTCGCGGGCCGTTCGCGTCACGTCGCGGGCGACCCGGACGTTGTGGCGTTTCGCCATCGACACCTGCTGGTGTTCTAACTCACCGCGCTCTTTGAGTTCGGCGAGGCGGTGGGCTTGCAGTTGGGCGTTCGTAATCTGGGTCGCCATCTCGGCGAGTTTGCCCTGCTGGAGTTGGAAGCGCGCGATGGGACCGCCGAACTGCTCGCGGTCCTTCGAGTACTGGAGCGCCTCTTCGAACGAGTCGCGGGCCGCGCCGACGACACCCCACGCGATGCCGTAGCGGGCCTGCGTGAGACACGACAGCGGCCCTCTCATGCCCTCGACGCCGGGGAGCACGTTCTCTTCGGGAACGCGAACGTCGTCGAGGCCGATTTCGCCCGTCACGGAGGCGCGCATCGAGAGTTTGTCGTCGATTTTGTTCGTCGTCACGCCGTCGCGGTCGGTCTCGACGAGGAAGCCGCGAACCGGGGAGTCCTCGGCGGAGACGTCACGCGCCCAGACGACCGCCACGTCGGCGATGGGGGAGTTCGTAATCCACGTCTTCGACCCGTTGAGAACGTAGCCGTCGGCGTCTTGCTCGGCTTTCGTCTCCATGCCCGCCGGGTTCGACCCGTGCTGGGGTTCCGTCAGTCCGAAACAGCCGACTGCCTCCCCGCTGCCGAGCGCCGGAAGCCACTCTTCTTTCTGGGCTTCGGAGCCGTAGGCGTGGATGGGGTAGATGACGAGCGACCCCTGCACGCTCGCCATCGAGCGAAGCCCGGAGTCACCCGCTTCGAGTTCCTGCATCAGAAGGCCATACGCGCGGTCGCCGAGACCCGGAAGCCCGTAACCGTCGAGGTTGGGGGCGTAGAAGCCGAGTTCGCCCATCTTGGGGATGAGGTCCATCGGGAACGTTCCGTTTTCGAAGTGCTCGCCGATGTCCGGTTTCACCTGCTCTTCGACGAATCGACGTGCCTCGTCGCGGACCAGTTTCTCTTCCGACGACAGGTCCTCCTCCATTCCGAGATAATCCAGCATGATAGACCGTGTGATTGGGTCGGTGAAAAGCGATTCGCTCACACACGACAGGAACGCCGTCTGCGTATTATTCGGGGGAATTTGTCTGTCCGAAATATAGCTCGGAGGTATGCGCTGGTCCGAACGCATTCCACACCGAGCGTGCAGAAAAATCAGCGAATTCGAATAACGTAGGCGACCGATGCATCCGATTCAGGCGGCCGGTTCCTCCGACTCTGGCGACCAGTTTCTCTGGCTTAGGCCGCCGATTCGACCGTCTCCGACTGGACGCGGTCGACGTAGGCGACGAAGTTGTCGAACAGGCGCTTTGCCTCGCAGGCGGCGTCGTAGTTTTCGGGCGTGATGTCGTCGATGACGGCCTGAATCCGCTCGTCGGGGAGGAAGTCTTTTTCGCGTGCAATTGCCTCGGCCGTCGTCACGTCGTACTCGGGGTGGAACTGCACGCCCAGTGCGTGGTCTCGGCGGAAGGCGTGGACGCCGTACTCGTTTTCGGCGAGAAGGTCCGCACCGGGCGGGAGTTCGGTCACGACGTCGCCGTGGGAAGTGAAGACGGTGAAGCGGTCGGCGATACCCGCAAAGAGGTCGTCGTCCGCCGTGCGAGAGATTTCGCTGTACCCCAGCTCGAAGTCGTCCATATCGTCGACGGTTCCACCGAGTGCAGCGGCGAGCACCTGATGCCCGAAGCAGACGCCGAGAATCGGGAGGTCGCGGTCGTCGGCGTCGGCGACCCACGAGACGAGGTTCGTAATCCACTCGTCGTCCCAGTAGACAGAAGAGGACGAACCGGTGACGACTACGCCATCGAAATCGAAGTGCGAGGGGAGGTGGTCGTCGGTCACGTCGAACTCGACGAGGTCGGCGTCGAGTTCGCGTCTGAAGTTCCGCGAAGTGTTGTCGTCGCCGTGCGACGCGTCGAGGAAGGCGAGTCTCGGTCGATTCATTGGCAGAATACAGACGATAGGGATGGAAATGCGTTGCGTCTAAGCCGGGTTCTGCCGGAGTTCGTGACGGCCGGGGGTCACCGCGACCCAGGTTCACGGTGGCCGAGTGGAAGAGGCGCGTCGCTACGGGAACTCCTCAGACCGCCTCGGTGTGATTCCGTCGGGATTGAGCGCGTATCGAACACCGTAGTATCCACTGACGACGACGAGTGCGCCAGCAGACCAGACGACTGCCGTGGAACTCAATCCGAGCATGGCGATGCCGAGGACGGCAAAGGAGACGACCGCAAGCGCGCTCCCGCCGGGTGCTCGGAAGTCGGGCGAAACGTCGGTCCGGTAGTATCGAAGCCCGAGGAACGACAGGATGTTGATGGCGTACGGGATGCCAGTTCCGACGACTGCGCCGACGACCAAGAGTTGATAGAAATAGCTGGGGACGCTGGCGAGGACGGCGGCGACACAGCCGATTCCGAGGATGCCGACCCACGGAACCCGGAACCGAGCACTGGTCGTGCTGAACACCGACGGGAGCGTGCCGTTTTCCCCCAGCGCGTAGAGCACGCGCCCCGCGCTCAGAATCCCGACGAGCATCGTCGTGAAGATGGCGCTAATCGCACTGAGCGCGAGGAGTGAACGGAGCCACGCGACGCCCATCAGTTCGGTCGCGACGCGGAGCGGGGCAGTTATTGCCACGTCACCCGCCGTAAACCGCGAGAGCGGGACAACGCCGTGGACGAGCGCGACGAGGGCCGTATAGAGGAGCGTGGTCACGACCAGCGAGACGACGATTGCTCGCGGCACCGTGCGAGACGGGGTTTCTATCTCTTCGACCACGGAGGGGATGACCGTCCACGCCCCGTAGGAGGTAAGTGCGACCTGCACGGCCGCGAAGAACTTCATCGGTCCGCTCACAGCGAGTGGTTCGTAGTGACCGAGGTGGACGTGGGACGTGCCGACGCCGAGGAACAAGAGCAAAATCGTGAGAACGACGCCAGTCAAGAGCAGGTTTGCCCGACTGGTGACGCCGACGCCGAGGAGGTTACTCAGCGTCGCCAACCCGATTGCCCCGAGCGCGACGACGCCGGCGTTTCCGGCGGCGGCCGGGAGTATCACCGCGAGATAGTCGGGAATCGAGAGCGCCGAAATCGTAATCGCGAGAATCCAGCCGATTGTGTACCCCATGCCTTCGAGATAGCTCGCGAACGCACGGACCTGCGGGTGCGGGCCCAACGTCTCGAACGGGAACACTGCGACCGACCCCGCCTGTGGGAACGCGAGTGTGAGTTCAGCGTAGCAGAGACCGAGCGCGAGCATCAGTATCCCGGCGAGGAACCACGCGCCAATCGACGCGGAACCCACGAGCTGTCCCGTGGTTCCGGGGAAGATGAAAATCGCTGCCCCGGCCATCCCACCGAGACTCAAGACGATGCAGTCGAGCAACCCGAGACTGTCTTCGAAGTCCGAATCCGAGGCCCCCGTCATCGGGACCTCGCTCTGTTCTCACTGTCGCCGTCGACTCCGAGCATGTCGTTTCGTTACGACCACCACCATTGCATATTAATTATGGTTCCCGAATTTGGAACAGTGTCGGCGAGTCGCTGGCGACAGCGTCATCTCACGAGCATTCGGAACCAAGCGCGGAGAAAGAAGCAGCGCACCTCAGTCGTCGAGCGAGTCGAGGAAGCTGACGAGGGCGTCGTTGACGATTCGTGACCGCTCGACGATGGCGAGGTGCCGGGCACCGGAAACTTCCTCGAACGACCCCTTCGGAAGTTCCTCGGCCAGTTCCCGACCGTCTTCGACCGACCATACGGGGTCGTCGCTCCCGTGGACGACGAGTGTCGGCACCGTCACCTCGTACAGCGGACCAGCGTCGTAGTCGGCGATAGCGGCAGTCTGTGCCGCCCACGCGTCGGGAGCGGCGTCTTCCATTCCGCGCCAATCGACGATTTGGTCCACGACGTCGGGCTGTTCGGTGCGGAACTCCTCGGAGAGCGCGGGCACGAGCGAAGCGCGGAGCGCGTCGGGGTCGTCCGGTGCGCCGTACAGCGGGGCCGGGTCGACGTCCGCCCCGGACGACCCAGTGTTACACAGCGTGAGGCTCCGAACTCGTGACGTCGTGCGGGCGGTTTCGAGCGCGACCATCCCACCGAGTCCGAGACCGACGAGGTGGGCTTTCCTGACGCCCGCGTCTCTGAGGACCGCGACAACGTCGTCGACCAGCGTCTCGACCGAATACGGGCCAGCGGGAGCGTCGGAACGTCCCGAGCCACGGAGGTCCATCACCAGACTCTCGTACGGGCCCGCGACGGCGGCGTGTTGCCAGCCCCATTGCCACGCGCCGTAGCCCGCGTCGCCGACGAACGCGACAGTTTCACCGTCGCCATCAGAGTCATAGAAGAGTTTGACACCGTCGGATACTGCGGTAGGCATACTCGTCGGTCTACCTGCGAGCGACTTAGTGTATCGGTCTCACGTCCGACTCGGGAGAGAAATCGTCTACCGCGGGCGAATCTGCCAGTCGTCCCCGTCGGTTCGTTCGGCAGTCGCGTCGAACAACGATGCGATACTCCGCACCGTCTGTTGGTCCTGCGTCATCGGGTCGAGAAAAGCGATGCCGTATCCACCGACGTTGGCGATTCGCGTCGTCAGCGCGTGAAGAAACTGGTACAACGGCTGTAACTGCGCGTATTGAAACAGGACCGTAAGCGAGTCGAGGACGACACACGGGGTCGCCGCCGTCTCCTCGCCCCACGTGTCGAGGAGTTTCGTCGCTTCGACGCCGATGCCGGTCAAGTCGGCGGGCGACCGGACCTGCTGTATCATCTCCGCGTCGAACGAATCGACAGACCGCGCGTCCGTCGTGACGACAGCCAGCTCCGACGGTTCGAATCCGAGGCGACGCCCCCATTCGGTGGGCGTTTCCGTTCCGCGCGGCGAGAAATCCAAGGCGATAAGCCGAACGTTGGACCCGTTTACGAGTCCGCCCGTGGGGGCCGACACACCACCGTCGAGGACGAGCACCGTCTGTAACTCTTCGCTACCCAATCGGTCCATCACTATTGTCACCCCTTCGACTAGTGTACGTTCTCATAGACTTGAAACTACGTACTCGTGGGAGGTATCTGAACAATTATTCCCGGCTACGTACCAAAATGTGGCGGATGAAACCACATTGTTGGTATTTGCATACCAAAACGTGAGAAACGAACAGCGGCCTGTGGCCTACGCGTTCAACACTGTCCGGAGGATATCCGGCGCTTCGTCGAGCACGTCGTCGAGGGCGTCGACGTCGGGGCCACCGCCCTGCGCGAAGTCGGCCGGGCCGCCACCGCCGCCGCCGACTTTCCCGGCGAGTTCGCCGACGACCTGTCCGGCGTTGATGCCGACGTCGTCGGGGACGCCGACGACGAACTGGGCGCTGCCACCGGCCGCAGAGCCGAGCACGGCGACTTTGCCTTCTTCGACGAGCGCGTTCGCGGTCGCGCGAAGTTCGTCGGCGTCACTGTCGAGACGCTGGATGACTGCGGGCGTGCCGTCGATGTCGATGTCGTCGGCACCCGCGGCGGCGCGCGCTTCGGCGAGTTCCGTCTTCAGGCGGTCGATGGTCTTACCGCGCTCTTTCCACTCGGTGAAGAAGCGCTCGGCCGTCTCCGGCACGTCCTCGGCGTTCACGTCGAGCACGTCGGCGGCCTCGTAGAGGGAATCTTCGGTGCGCTGGCTCGCCTCGATGGCGGCGTCACCGGCAGCGAAGACGACGCGCTCGACGCCGTCCTGCACGGGTTCCGTGTTCAGCACTTTGATAGCGCCGATGTCGCCGGTGCGCTTGACGTGGGTGCCACCGCAGGCCTGCACGTCGTCGCCGACGTGGATGAGGCGAATCTTCTCTCCCGGCGGGATGCCACCCTGGTAGAGGTCGAAACCGTGTTTCTTCTCGGCGTCGCGGCGGTCCGGCCACTCCTGTTTGACCGGGATGTTCCGCATCACGAGTTCGTTGGCGACGCGCTCGATTTGCTTGACTTCCTCGCGGGTGATGCGCTCGTAGTGCGTCACGTCGAGGCGCGAGCGGTCGACACCCTTCGAGGCACCGGCCTGCCGGATGTGGTCGCCGAGGACCGTCCGAATCGCGTGGCCGATGACGTGAGTCGCCGTGTGGTGTCGCATCAGGCGACGGCGACGCTCGACGTCGAGTTGGCCGCGGACGAACTCGCCCTTGCCGGGGTCGTCGTCGGTGCGGTGGAGCACCACGTCGCCTTCGATTTGCACGTCGGACACTTCGACTGTCGTGTCGTCGGTCGAGAGCGTCCCGTGGTCGGCGGGTTGGCCACCGCCTTCGGGGTAGAACATCGTCTGGTCGAGGACCACGTCGTAGCCCTCCTCGCGCTCGAACACGTCGAGGACGACGGCCTCGAACTCCGTGCGCTCCTGGTCGTCGTAGTAGAGTTTGTCCGTCTCCGGGAGGTCGCCGAGGCGCTCGTCGCGGTCGCTCGCTGCGGTCCCCGCGTCGACTTGCTCGTGACGGTCGGCGACGAGGGAGTAGAAGTCGTCGGGGATATCGACGGTCGCGCCGCGCTCTTCGGCAATCTCCTGTACCATATCGGGCTGGATGCCGTGGGAATCGTACAGTTCGATGAGATTGTCGACCGGAATCGGTTCGTCCTTGTCGGCGTAGTCGTCGGCGAGTTGCTGGACCTTCCGCGACCCGCGTTCGAGCGTCTTTCTGTACTTGCGCTCTTCGCTGCGGACGATGTCGCGGATGGTGTCGCGGTTCTGGTAGTCCAGCCGCTCGGCCTGCATATCCACGAGTTCGTCGAGGGGGGCGTCGACGCCGAGGTTGTCGACGAGGCGCTTGGTGCGGCGGAGCACCATGCGGGCGAGGTAGCCCGTCCCGACGTTCGAGGGGACGATGCCGTCGCCGAACATGTACGCGAGCGTGCGGCAGTGGTCGGCGATGGCGTAGATGTCTTCGAGCGGGCGGAGCAGCGAGGTGAGTTCCTCACTGTCGACCCCGAGTTCGTCGGCGACTTCGGCGCGAGCGGTGGCGAGGTCGTCGATTTCGTCGATGTCGAGGTGTCCGGAGAGCTTCGCCGCGCGGTGGATGAGTTCCTCTTCCTCGTCGGTGTGCTCGATGCCGACGTTGTCCTTGAGGAAGTCAATCATGTCGGGGTAGACGGCCTCGTAGACCGTCGGCGTCCCCTGCGACACCCACGTCCACCGTTCGAGTCCGTAGCCGGTGTCGACGATGTAGGTGTCCATCGGCGAGTAGGAGTTGCCGTCCTTGAGTTCGTACTCGCCGTCGGGGTCCTGCTTCATCGACATGAAGACGAGCGTGGCGAGTTCGGCACCGCGGTAGAGCACCTCGAAGGCGGGACCGGCGTTGCCGCCGCCGACCCACGGGTCTTCGATGTACGTGATTTCGGAGATGTCCGCGCCGAGCGACTCGAAGAACTCGTCGCAGAGGCGGACCGTCTCGTCTTTCCAGTAGACTTCGCCCTCGTAGGCGTACTCGTCGCCAGCCTCCTCGCGGGCGTTGAACGCGTGGTGCGCCATCATCTCGAAGGCCATCGTGTGGCGGCCGGTCTTGCCCACGTTGTCGATGTCCTGCATGCGGATACAGGGCTGTGAGATAGTCAGGGGGTTCGCCGGCGGCGGCGTCTCACCAGAGGTGACGAGCGGCTGGAAGTCGTAGATAGATGCCTGCGTCAGAAGGACGTCGTCGCGCCAGCGGTTCGCGGCGACCGGGTAGGGGTCGATGCGCTCGTGGTCGTGGTCCTCGAAAAACGAGAGGAACTTCTCGCGCATCTCCTCCAGCGTGTACTCCTCGTCGAATCCGGGGTTGTCGATGAAGGTGTAGTCGTCCGCCGGCGGTTCGCCACACGTCTCTCGGTCGGGGTCACGGGTCCAGAAGTAGACGCCCGTCACGGGGCACTGCTTCCGGTAGAAGCCCTCCTCCTCGAAATAGTCGAGGCGGTACTCCTCTTCGAGTTCGCTCATTGCCAAAGTCTGGTCTACCGTTGGGTAAAACAGTTCCGGGAAATAGACGCAGACGCCCGATTCCGGCCAAATTCACCCATACGTGCGGAACGAATCGTCATCGGGCCAGAACGTGCGTGTGGAAAGCAGTGTACGCGGTGTGGTGAAACATGCCGCAACGACTATATATTTCCTATCCGTCATATCGATGGAATACCGTGCCCGCGATGGAACCGACGATTCTCGTGGAAGAAGACGTCGACTGCGACCTCGAACTCGATGGTGGGGTCACAGTCGCCTCGTCGAGTGACACGTCTGAATCGTCTGAGCCGGTGTGCGTTATCGTCTCGGACCCCGACGAGCCGGTCTCGCGGGACGTCCCGACGATTCTGTACACAGACGTCCCACCGGAAGACATCTCGAATCCCGGGCGCTTTGCGGCGTACGTCCGCTCTGGAGACGGCGAGAGCTTACAGACCCAGATTCGATGGGTTCTCTCGCAGGGCCAGCAGTCCCGGACGGACGCCACCGAACAGTCTCAGTCTGACACCCCCGAATCGAACACCCCACAACTGAACGGGGAGTGGGACCGCATCAGACAGCTCTACGAGGGAACGACGACACTCATTGCCGCCGACTCGGTCGAGGAGTTGTACCAGCGAGCACTCGGCCTCGCTGGACACATCCTCGAATTCGACAATAGCTCGTTTCTGGTCCACGAGGGCGACGGCATGTACGTCCGCGCGAGTGACCGCTGCAACCTGGAAGAGCCAGGACCGATTCCGGCCGACGAAGGCATCCTCGGGCAGACGTATCAGACTCGCAAGTCGTTCCTTATCGACGACGTTCGAACACACCCCGAGGCAGCACCGGCCGACCCCGCGTATCGCTCGGTCGTGAGCGTCCCGATGGGCGAGGTCGGCGTCTTTCAGGCCATCTCGAACGAGGTCGGGGCGTACGACGAGACAGACCGGCGACTGGCCGAACTGCTCGCCAGATACGTCTCCGAAACCCGCGCACGCATCATCTCCGAAGCCGAGATGGCCGAGCGTCGCGAGCAAATCGAGCGCCTCCACCACGGTGCGACCGAGTTGGCGACGGCGACGACGCTTGAAGACCTGTTCGAACGGACCGTCGAAATCAGCGACGACATCCTCGAATTCGACATCAGCTACGTCGGTCGCGTCGAAGACGACTCCATCATCCCGGCAGCAATCTCGTCTGGCACACCGGCAGACGGTGCAGAATGCGTCTCGCTGGAGGATGGCGGGCTGGCGGCACTCGCGTACACCACCGGCGAGACACACGTCGCAGACGACGTTCGAGACCACCCCGAAGCTCGCCCCGCAAAACGGATGTACCGAGCAGTGCTGAGCGTTCCAATCGGCGACTTCGGCGTGTTTCAGGCAGCATCCTTCGAGGCAGCTGCGTTCGACGACGCCGACGTCGAGTTGGCCGAACTGCTCATGGCTCACGTTACCGTCGCCGCCGAGCACATCGACGCAGAGACACACCTCCGCGAGGAGCGCGACCGGTCGAGCGCACTCTTCGACCACGTCTCGGACGCCGCAGTCGCATACGACGTCGAAAACGAGACCGTCTCGGTTCGATGTGTGAATCAGGCGTTTCAGGAGACGTTCGGCTACGATGCCGCCGACGTCGTCGGCACCGACCTCCTCGGCCGGGTGATACCGTCCGAAGACGAGCGAAGCGACTGCGAAGACGACGACTACGACGCCTGCATCCCCGAACTCCTCGTCGCGGCGGGCGAAAGCTATCGCGGCGAGGTTCGCCGCCGCACCGAAGACGGCATCCGCGAGTTCATCCTGAACGTCGTCCCGCTGTCTCCCGGCGAAGAGCGCGGCTCCGGCTACGCCATCTACACCGACATCACCGAGCGAAAGAAGCGCGAAAGCGAGCTCGAACGACAGAACGAACGACTCGAAGAGTTCGCGAACATCGTCAGCCACGACCTCCGAAACCCGCTTTCTATCGCCCGCGGAAATCTCGAACTCGCCAAGGAGACGGGCGACGAAGACCGATTCGACACTGCACTGGACGCACTCGACCAGATGGAGGAACTCATCGACGACCTGCTGTCGCTCGCGCGTCGCGGCCAACTCGTCGACGAGACAGCACCGGTCGAGGTGGCGAGTGCAGCGCGCGCGGCGTGGTCGAGAACCGAGACCGCCGACGCCCAGTTGACCGTCTCCGAGGGCGTCAAAGTCGAGGCAGACAAAGACCGACTGGTCGAGTTACTCGGCAACTTGTTCCGAAACGCCGTCGAACACGGTCGAAGAGACGTCTCGGTGACTGTGGGCGGCCTCGACGGCGGCTTTTTCGTCGAAGACGACGGCCCCGGAATCGAACCGGAGCGCCGCGACGAGGTGTTCGAGCCCGGCGAGACGACCGGCGGCGACGGTATCGGCTACGGACTCACCATCGTCTCGTCTATCGCCGAAGCCCACGGCTGGTCGGTCATCGTCACCTCGGGACGGTCGGGCGGTGCCCGATTCGAGTTTCGGGCGTGAGAAACCGAGCCTGAAACCGAAGCCGAACTGCGATTAGTTCTCCGAGAGCGCCAGCGACGCGAGCAGCGCTTCGAGTTGCACCTGTTCGTTCGCGCCTTCCGAGATGCGGTAGTCGGCCTCGCCGATGCGCTCCATGAGGCGGACGGCGGCGCGTTCGTCGAGGTCGAAGTCCCAGACCGAGCGGTGGAGTTGGTCGATGATGTCGCCGCCGGCCATCCCGGTGTCGACGATGAGTGTCTCCAACTGCTTTCGCGCGGCCGTGAACTCGCCGTCGATGGCGTCTCGGACCATCTGCTCGATGTCCTCCGGGCGCGCGGTCGACGTAATCATGTAGACTGCCTCTTCGTCGACGACTTCGCCCGTCGTCGCGGCGGCCTGCAAGGAGTTGATGGCGCGGCGCATGTCGCCACCGGCGGCGTAGACGAGCGCGTCGAGGCCGTCTTCGGTGAGTTCGATGCCCTCGGCCGCGGCGATGTCGCGGGTCTGGTCGGCGATGGCGTCGTCGCCGAGCGGCGAGAATCGGAAGACCGCACACCGCGACTGGATGGGGTCGATAATCTTCGAGGAGTAGTTACACGAGAGGATAAAGCGCGTGTTGTCGGAGAACTGCTCCATCGTCCGGCGGAGCGCCGACTGCGCGTCGTTCGTCAGCGAGTCGGCCTCGTCGAGGAAGATGATGCGGTAGTCGTGGCCGCCGAAGGACGACCGGGCGAAGTTCTTGATTCGGTCGCGAACCACGTCGATACCGCGCTGGTCGGAGGCGTTGAGTTCGAGGAAGTTGCCCCGCCAGTCGTCGCCGTAGATGGCGCGGGCGATAGCCGTCGCGGACGTGGTCTTTCCGACGCCCGCCGGGCCGGCAAACAGCAGGTGCGGCAGGTCGTCGCGTTCGATGTAACTGCGCAGGCGCTCGACGATTTCCTCTTGTCCGTAGACGTCGTCGAGGGTCTGCGGTCGGTACTTCTCGATCCAGATTTCACGACCCGCCGGGGCGTCGCCCGACTCCGCGGCCTCGCTCATACCCATCCCACGGGTCGCCCCGAACATAAACCGTCCGAGACAGTGCCGCGGGGCGTTCCGTCACCAGTCGAAGGAGGTGCGAGGCGACGGACTGAAATCCGCCGCCACCCCACGAGCGAGCATGAACGTGACCGTGGAAGTCGTCGGCGAGGAGACCCACGAGGTCGCCGTCGGAGACGACGGAACCTACGCGGACCTCGTGAAGGCGGTCGACCTCAGTCCGCACGAGGTGTCGGTCCTCGTCGATGGCCGCCCCGTCCCCGAGGACCAACCGGTCGAAGTGGACCGGGTCAAAGTGCTTCGGCTCATCAAGGGCGGGTAGCTGAACTGGATACCGACCACAGACGGGTTTCGGAGTCTGGCAGGTCGGGCGCACTCCCGGGCGACGATTATTGCGAACGTTCACGAATCCCTGACTGTGTCAGCCAGCACCCACACCCTCGACTTCGAACTGCCGAACGTCGCCGCCGGACCGGACGTGCTCTCCCCGGCCACCGTCGACGCCGACTTCCTCCTGTTGTTGCTCCAGCGCGACTACTACTGCAAGGTCTGTCGCAGACAGGTCCAGTCGATGAAACGCCGGTACGACGAGTTCGAATCGCGCGACGCCGAAGTCGTCTCGGTGCTTCCCGACCCACCGGAACGCGCCGAAAAGTGGCAGCGAAGCTACGACCTACCGTTCCCGCTTCTGGCCGACCCCGGTGCCGACGTCGGCGACGAGTTCGACCAACCGACGCGGTTCGGCGCGCTCGGGAAGCTTCACGATATGGTCGGGCGGATGCCCGAGGCAGTGCTCGTCGACCTGCGCGGCGACGACCCCGACGTGACCTACACCCACCGCGGGTCGAGTCCCTCGGACCGCCCCGAAATCGACGACCTGTTGCAGCGCATCGACCGTCTCGCGTCGTAAGCGCCCACGGTTCCAATCCAACCCTCCCACCACACTGCTCCGACCTCCCACCACACTGCTCCGACCTCCCACTACACTGCTCCCACCGAACCTTTCTTTCCTCGCACCCCAGACCGAGTGATGAGCGACATCGTCGTCCGCGAAGGCACGCCCGACGAGTTAGTCGCAGTCATGCGCATCCTCGACGCTGGCCTGCTCGAAGCGACTGCCGAAGAAATCCGGGAAACGCTCGCCGCGGGCGACTGCCTCGTCGCCGACGACTCGGGTCGGGTCGTCGGCGCACTCGTTCTCGACGGGGACTACGTCGATTCCGTCGCCGTCTCACCCAGTCGACGTGGACGCGGTATCGGAACCACGCTCGTCCGCGACGCGCTGGCCCGGCGGGGCCGTCTCGTCGCCGACTTCGACGAGCGGGTTCGGCCGTTCTACGAATCACTCGGGTTCGACATCGACGAGGGGGGCGACCAACTTCGTGGCGTCCGCGACGAATCCAGTGAGTGACGGCGCGGGGGAGTGACGGCGCGGGGGAGTGACGACGCGTGGAATGGAACGCAGGCGAGCAAATCCCGATAATGTATGGTTTGTGTTATCAAGCGACACAGACATACGCGCGGGTCGAGTAACTGTCGTAGGCAGCCAATGGCAAAACGAGACCGACCGGAGAGGCTCCTCACCGACTGGGACCTCGTATTCGACGCTCTCTCCGACTCATCGCGCCGGTACGTGCTCCAGTATCTCTACGAGCGGCCGGACCCGGTCTCGACGCGGGAACTCGCGCTCGCACTCGCGTGCCGGACGACCGACCGACCCCCGGACAAAATCGACGTGCAAATCGTCGAGCAAGCGGAGGTCGGGTTCGTCCACGTCCACTTGCCGAAACTCGAAGCGGCGGACCTCGTGGAGTGGTCCGACGACCAAGTGGTGTTGACCGACCACGCAGAGACGCTTCCACTGTTCACGCCGTCGTATCGCGGCGTCGTCAGACCGGAAGAGACCGGCGAGGAGTAATCGAAGCCGTCGGCGGGGCCGAATGGAGAGTTAGACGAGCGGTGCGACCAGTTCGCGGCCCGCATCGAGGAGTTCGCTGACCGCCTCGTCGCTGTCCGCTTCCGCGTAGACGCGCATCTTCGGTTCCGTGCCAGAGGGGCGAACCAGCAGCCACGACCCGTCTTCTAAGAGGAGTTTGAAGCCGTCGAGCGTGACAACCTTGGCGATGTCGCGGCCGGCGACCGTCTCCGGGAGTTCGTCTTCGAGGTCGTCGATGACGCGGGCTTTCTCCGAGTCCGGACAGTCGATGCTAATCTTGTCGGCGACGATGTCGCCGTACTCATCTGCGATGCGGGCGAGTCGGGCGTCGAAGTCCTCTTCTGCGGCGGCGCTCGCGGCAAGCAGGCCCATCAGGACGCCGTCTTTCTCGCGGACGTGTCCGCGGATGGAGAAGCCGCCGGACTCCTCGCCGCCGATGAGGGCGTCGTGTTCGCCCATCGCGTCGGCGACCCACTTGAACCCGACCGCGGTCTCGAAGACCTCCTCACCGTGAGCTTCGGCGATACGGTCGATGAGAAACGTCGTCGAGACGGTTCGGATGGCCGGTCCGGAGTCCGATTCGAGGAGGTAGTCGTAGACGGCGGCGAAAAACAGGTTCTCGTCGAGGACGCCGCGGTCCGGCGTGGCGATGGCGATGCGGTCGGCGTCGCCGTCGTTGGCCACGCCGAGGTCGGCGTCGTGTTCGTCCATGGCTTCGGCGAGTCCGTCGAGGTACTCCGCCGAGGGTTCCGGCGAGATACCGCCGAAAGTGGCGTCGCGCTCACAGCGGAGGCGAATGACCTCTGCACCGGCCGATTCGATGAGGGCGTCGGTCACGCCGCGGCCGCTGCCGTGCATGGCGTCGTAGACGACCGTCAGGTCCGAGAGGTCGCTGCCGACGAGGTCGATGGCGTGGTCGGCGTGCGGGGAGACGATATCGACGCGCTCGATGGTTCCGCGCTCCGATTCGGGGAGCAGGTCCGGTTCGGCGAGGCGGTCGGCGACGGCGTCGGTTATCTCCGGCAGGGCCGGCGCGCCGTCGGCGGGGATGAATTTCACGCCGTTGTACTCCGGCGGGTTGTGCGACGCCGTGACCATGAGCGCCCCCGAGAGGCCGCGTTCGACGATGGCGTAGGCGACGAGCGGAGTCGGGCAGTCCCGCTCGGGGAGCAGGACGTCGAAGCCGTTTCCGGCGAGCACTTCCGCGAGCGACTCGGCGAATCCGGGCGACGTCTCGCGGGCGTCGTAGCCGACGAGAACCGGGTCTGTGTGGCCCTCGTCAGCCAGATAGTCGGTGACCGCCTGCCCGACGATGCGGACGCGGTCGTCGGTAAACGTGTCCAACGTGGCTCGCCACCCATCGGTCCCAAAGGAGATTTCGTCCATGTTCGCACGTCGCCGCCGCGAGGCAAAAAACTACGTTACGACGCCGGAGGGACCTGCCAAAAGAGTTGTTAGGACTGGTCGACGAGGTCGAGTTTCTGCCGCCTGGAGAGCTGTTTAATCTCGTACTCGCGGGACATCGCTGCCGACTTCGACTCGTACGACTCGACGTGCACGAGTTCGACTGGCGTGCGCCCGCGCGTGTACTTCGCTCCCTCGCCAGCGTCGTGTTCCGCGACGCGGCGCTCGACATCGGTCGTGTAACCGGTGTACAGCGAGTCGTCGCTGCACCGGAGGACGTAGACGAAGTGCACAGGTGGTTACTCGTCTCTGGCGGCCGCGACCGCTCGCGCAATCAACCCGGCCTGCGAACCGGCGATGTATCCGGCGTCCGTGTTCACGACCGAGAGGACGGTACAGGACTGAATCATCCCGAGCAGCGCCGCCTCGCCATTGCCGCCGTGGCCGTAGCCGGTCGAGATTGGCAGCCCGATGACGGGCGTATCGACCAATCCGGCGACGACAGTCGGAAGCGCACCCTCTCGACCGGCGGCGACGATGAGCACGTCGACCTCGCGGAGCAAGTCGAGATGGTCGAGCACGCGACCGAGGTGGGCCACACCCACGTCTTCGAGCAGTTCGACGGAGACGCCCATCTGTTCGAGGACGACCGCGGCCTCGCCCGCGGCCTCCGCGTCGGAAGTGCCGCCGGTGACAACGCCGACGGTCGCGTCGATGTCGGGGGCTTCGTAGTCGGACTCGCAGGCGACGATAGTCTTCGCTCGGGCGTTGCGGTCGATGTCGCAGTTCGGAAGCGCGTCGGCGACGGCCTCCGCGTGGGCGGGACTCGCCCGGGTGACGAGCGCTCGACCGCTCGTTTCGACCGCCGCGACGGCGAGCGTCGCCGTCTCGTCCGGCGTTTTCCCCTCAGCGAGGATGGCTTCCGGGAGTCCGCGACGACTCTCTCGGGCGGCGTCGAACCGACCCGCGTCGGTGGTCGCGTATCCCGCGAGTTGTGCTTCGGCCTCGGCCGGCGAGAGGTCGCCCGCCGCGACAGCCTCCAGAATGTCGCGCATGGCCGTTCGTTGGCCCGAGGCGTACTCATACCCGTCGTTTCACCCTCGGATGCGGAAAACATATATAAGTGGATACTATCAGTCCGAAATTCGTCCTCAAAGAAGCGCCATAACCGCCGTATTCGCCGGTATTAACGTCCAATATAGGAATGTTTATTAAGGGAGAATCGGTAGGATATCCTGTATGGCAGACCTCATTGTCAAGGCAGCCGTCAAGGAAGCGCTTCAGGACAAGAACGTGGCCTCGGACTTCTACGACGCTCTCGACGAGGAAGTCAAGGAGCTTCTCGACGACGCTGCACGCCGTGCTGAGCAGAACGACCGTAAGACGGTCCAGCCCCGCGACCTGTAAACCGGTTTCAACTACTCTCTTTCATTTATTTATCAGTCCAGAGCGGCAGCGCTCGGCGCGATAGCAGACGACAACAAATCCGCGAGCGACTGCGACGAGCGCTGCGCGAGCCGTCGCGACGGCTTACAGTTCGATTACGTCGACGCCATCGTCGGTTCCGACGTAGACAACGTCTGCGAGTCCGGCGAAGATACCGTGTTCGACGACGCCCGGAAGCGACGACAGCGAAGCGGCGAGTGGCCCTGGGTCGTCGATAGTTCCGAAGTCGCAATCGAGGACGAGGTTCCCGTTATCGGTGACGACCGGGCCGTCTTTTCTCTCGGCGCGGCGGAGTTCGGGGTCGCCGCCGAGGTCCGAAACTGCTGCTGCGACGGTGGTGCGGGCGTCTGGCAACACCTCGACCGGAACCGGGTGCGAGAGTTCGTCCGCCAGCTTCGAGGGGTCGGCGACGACGAGGAATCGGTCGGCGAAGGCGTCGACAACCTTCTCGCGGGCGTGAGCGGCTCCGCCGCCTTTCACGAGCGCGCCGTCGGCTACCTCGTCAGCACCGTCGATAGCGAGGTCGAGTGCGTCGATTTCGTCGAGGTCGGCGAGTGGGACGCCGCAGTCGCGGGCGAGTTCGCGAGACGCGAAGGAGGTCGGGACGCCCCGAACGTCCATTCCGTCGGCGACGAGGTCGCCGAGAGCCTCGATTGCGAAGGCGGCCGTGCTCCCGGTACCGAGACCGACGACCATCTCGTCTTCGACTGCTTCGACCGCGGCCTCGGCGGCGCGGCGTTTCTGGTCGTCGGTTCCGCCAGTCGTCTTCATGTCTATGGCGACTCGGGCAGCGAGTAAAAATGGACCTGAAACGTAGGGCGGAGAGTCGAGGTGGGTGTCGTGGTCGGCAGCGAGAATCGAACCGTCCGGGCTCGTCACCGAGTCTCAGAGTCGGTCCAAGACGGCGTCCGCGTCGTACGCGAGCGAGATAGCGCGGGTTCGGCCGCGACCTTCGATTTCGGTGTACCGGGCCTCGATGACGCCCAGTTGGTCGAGTTTGTTCACGAGTTCGGAGTAGCGCGTGTAACCAAGCCCGGTCTCCTCGTTGAACGCCTCGTACACTGCGCCGGCGCGTTCGCCGTCGAACTCGGCGACGACGCGGACCAGTTCACGTTCGGGGTCCGAGAGGCCGCGGAGACACCGCGAAAGGTGGACGTACTTCGACTTGTCGTAGGCGGCTTCGACGTCCTCTTCGTCCACGGTCCGCGAGGCGCGCATCTCGGCGTGGAGACCCGCACGGCGGAGTAAATCGATACCGACGCGCAGGTCGCCGCTGTCGGCAGTGAGTTCCGCCACCCGGTCGAGTTCGGGGTCGCCGATGACGTTCTCGTGGAAGCCGCGTTTGGTCCGACCGCGGAGGATGTCCACGATTTCGTTCACGTCGTACCGGGGGAAAAACACCTCTTCGGGGCGGAAGACGCTCTGGACGCGCCCGTCGAGTTCGTCGATAACGTCGAGCGAGAGGTCCGACGAGATGATGATAACGCCGATGCGCGCCCCGGAATGTGCCTCGTGGGCGCGAAGCAGCGAATAGAGCGTATCGGAGGCCTCGTTCTCGTAGAACAGGTAGTTCACGTCGTCGAGCGCGACGACGAGTACTTCGTCGTCCTCTACGAGGCGGTCGGTAATCTGGCCGAACAGCTTCTTGAACGAGATGCCCGACGACGGGGGTTCGTACTCGAAGATGTGCTCGAAGACCCGCGAGAACACCGCGTACCGGGTCGAATCGACCTGACAGTTCACCCGGACCGTGCGAACCCCCGACTGCGTGCCCAACTCGCCGAAGAGCTTCTGGACGGCGGTGGTCTTGCCAGTCCCGGGTGGTCCGCGAACCATCGTGTTCAGGGGGCGAGAACCCCGGACTGCCGGGCGAAGCGCGTACTTCAGACTCCGGAGTTGGCTCTCGCGGTGATTGAACGTCTCCGGAATGTGGTCGATTTCGAAGACGTGCTCGTCGCGGAACACCGTCTCGTCCCACGACAACATCCCCTCTTCGGGGTCCTCCCTCATCGAGTAGAGTACCACGCGCCGGGGACTTAATCGTTTACCGCGACGGCGGACGGAAGTCAGACACGGCACCGAAATCGAACCGTTCGAGACAGAGCAGAGAGACCACGGTCCTTCGATGGCGAAGAGCGACGAGTCGCTGGGAAGTTGCGAGTCGTTACGTCACCTACTGAATCAGTTGGTAGATACGATAGGAGCCGAACCCCGCGACAGCGAGACCGAGCACCGCAACGCCGACGACGAACGGTTTCGCGTTTCCGGCCGCGAGCGACCCAATCGCCGGGAGTGCGATAGCGAACAGCGCAAGGGCGACCGCGAAGATGAGAAACACCAGATACACCGCCGTTCCGAGCACGTCCCAGATGGCGTTCTTCGTCGCTCGGTAGGTTATCTCGTACTGTTCTTCGGGTGAGAGTGAATCGGAGGGCACGGCCAAATGTGTTCCTAAAACACTATAAACAGCGTGATAGGAACAGCGACACAGAAAACGTATACTGGACCCCCGCGCCGCTCTACCCATGCCCGGCGCAATTGTCACGAGCGGCGAGCGAGTCACGCTCCGAACGGTCGAGACCGAAGACATCCCGTTTACCCAGCGGGCGACCACAAACCCCGAGCTTCGGCACACGCTCGGGAATCCGCTGATGAACCGCGAGCAACACGAGATATCCGACGACCGCAACGCGCCGGACCAACTTCTCGTCTGTCTCGAATCCGAAGACACCGACGCGGTCGACCCGGACGAAGACGACATCACGCGAATCGGACAAGTGACCGTCGCCGACGCCCACTACAAGCGCCCGGAACTCGGCTACTGGCTGGTTCCCGACGTCCACGGCGAGGGATACGGGAAAGAGTCAGTCTCGCTCGCCATCGACGACGCTTTTCGAACCCACGACACCCCCGCGATTGGCGCGGCGGCGTTCGCGTTCAACGACGCCTCTCGCGGCCTTCTGGAATCACTCGGATTCGTCGAAGAAGGGCGACAGCGGAAGTTGATGTACGTCGATGGGGCCCACCGGGATTTGGTTCGGTACGGGTTGCTTCGGGAGGAGTGGCTGGGCGAGGAGTGAGTCACCAAAAGCGCCCCCGACGCAGAAAAGTAGGTTCTAGAACTTCTCCAACAACCGCCCGTAGAACTCGCCGTCGCTCTCGCCCGCCAACTTCTCGACGATGAGTTCCGGGGTCGAGCGGGCGAGGTGGTCCTTCACGGGCGAGCGATTCACGACGAGTTCGCCGTTTTCGAGGCCGACAGCCTCGATACCGTCCACTGCGACTGGAACGTCCGCGGCCTCGCGGATGCCGCCCGCGAGGTGGGAGACGAACACGGCGGCCGCGCCCTGCTCGGCGAGTTCTTCGAGGATTCCGGCGATAATCTTCGCCGACGCGCCGGGTTCGGTGATGCTCTCCAGTTCGTCCACGAGGACGAGTCGGTCGGCCGCGCCGTCGGTGAGCGCCGCGAAGTCCCGAAGCGTGCTCTCGAAGGCACCGGCGTCGAGCGTCCCCTGCGACTTGGCGTAGTAGTGGAGTTCGGAGAACCGAGAGAGGCGGACCGACTCCGCGGGGACGGGAAGGCCCATGTGAGCGAGGACGACGACGAGTCCCACGAGGTCGAGCGTCGAGGTCTTCCCACCGCTGTTGACACCCGAGAGGAGCGTGACGCCCGAGACTTCGTAATCGACGGGGTCCACGTCCTCGAAATCCACGTCGAGAAGCGGCGAGCGTCCGGCTTCGATGGTGAAGGTCCCGAGGCCGTCGTCGCCCGCAGCGCCCGTGAATTCGGGGAACACGCAGTCGAAGTCGCGGGCGAACCGCGAGATGGCGAGGCGCACGTCGAGTTCGAGCGCGTCGCGGACCAGCGTCTCGACCGGGTCGCGCAGGTCGCCGAGGTCCGCGGCGAGGTCGGCTTTCAGTTTCGCGGCTCGGCGGTCGCGGGCGGCCTTGAGTTCGGTTCGAAGGCGACTGACCGCTTCTTCTTCGTGTTCGAGTGGGAACGATGGGTTCTCCGGGAAGACGCGGTCCGTGAGGTCCGCTTCGCCGGGGCGGAGACCCAGCGAGTCCACGAAGTGGTCGCGCGCGGCCGCGAGTGCCTCGTCGAACTCGTCTTCGAGTTCCCGCGAGAGCAGGGAATCGACGCGCGCACCCTGTTCGACCAACGAGAGGAAGTCCGTGCCCTCGATGGTCACGTCGCGCTCGCGAATCACGTCGCGGAGGCGGTCGTTGGCGACCGATTCGGCGGTCGAGACCGCGGCGTCGATGTCGTCCACTGCGGCCGTGAGTCGCTGGAGTTCGTCGTCGCCGACGATTGTTCCGTCGTCGTCGAGGCGAGAGAGCGCGTCGCGGAGCGCGTCGAGGTTACACGGCGGGTCGATTCCCGCGGCGTCGTGGACCTCGGCCGCGGCGACGAGCGCCTCGCGGTTCTCGGCGAAGAACGTCAGGAGACGCTCGGGAACGACTTCGTGGGTGCGCTCGGCAGCATCCGGGAGCACGCGCACGTCGCCGTCCACGTCGATACCCGCAAAGGACTCGTCGAGGACGATGACGGTCGAGTACGAGCGCGCGAGTTCGCCGATGCCGCGGGCGTCTTCGACGACTTCGATTGAGAGTTCGGGAAACGCCTCTTTCGCGGCGGCGTAGCGCTCTGCGTCGGCCGTGGCGAGACAACGCTCGCGGACGCGACGCGGTTTCGGGTCCGAGAGTGGTTCGACGCCCGAGAGTGCGGCCAACACGTCAGGGTCGGGGTCGAGGTCGGCGGCGTCACGGGCGAACTCGCGGACCTCATCGATACGCGAGGCGGAGCCTGTCGGAAAGAGCGTCTCCAGTCGTTTCTCGGCGTAGTCGGTGACCGTGCGGTCCTGCAGGAGGCCGAGCGCGTCGCGATACAACTCCGAGGCCCGGTCGGTGGCGAGGAAGCCGCCGGGGTCGTCGTGGTCGCGGCGGATGGCTCCGCGCGCGATAGCTGCTGCCCTGCCCTCCGTCAGCCCCGGTGCTCGTGCGAGCGCCGCGACGTCGCCGTCTGTCAGCGCTCGCTCGGCGTCGTCGAGTTCCGCGAGCGCCGCCGCCGTCTTCTCGCCGACGCCCGGGATGGTCTCGAAGTCCATTCGGGCGCACCTATCGCGGCAAGGGACAAAAAGTGGTACGTCGTCTCCGCCGTCGGTGGGTTCCGCGCCGATTCGGAAAGTTGCGGCCGAGCGCGCCGGTGACGAGGGGCTTTTGCCACTCGACTTGGAAGGAGGGCGCATGAGCGAGCGAGACGCCGCGGCGAAGGCAGACGCAGTACGCGAGGCACTCGCGGAACGAGACAGTGCCCTCGTCGCCTTCTCCGGCGGCGTAGACTCCAGTGTGGTCGCCGCCCTCGCGTTCGACGCCCTCGGCGAGGACGCGGTCGCCTGTACGGCCAAGAGCGAGACTCTTCCCGAAGCCGAACTCGAAGACGCGGCGCGCGTCGCCGACGAAATCGGCATCGAACACGTCGTCGTCGAATTCTCCGAACTCGACAACCCGGACTTCGTGACGAACGACGACGACCGATGTTATCACTGCCGGACGATGCGCCTCGGCCGAATGTACGAGGCCGCACGCGAACGCGGTATCGAGACAGTCTGTGACGGGACGAACGCCTCGGACCCCGGCGAAGGTCACCGACCGGGACTCCGCGCCGTCGAAGAGCTAGAAGTCGTCTCACCGCTTCTCGCACACGACATCACGAAAGAGGAAGTCCGCGAAATCGCCGACGAGTACGGTCTCTCCGTCGCCGACAAGCCCTCGATGGCCTGTCTCTCGTCGCGTATCCCGACCGGTCTCGAAGTGACCGAAGAGCGTCTCTCGCGCGTCGAACAGGCGGAACGCATCCTCCGAACGTGGGGCTTCGAGCAGTTCCGAGTCCGCGACCACGACGGCCTCGCGCGTATCGAAGTCGCCCCGGACGAACTGGAGCGCGCGCTCGACCCCGACTTCGTGCGTGCCGCCCGCGACCACATCAAAGACGTCGGCTTCGACCACGTCACGCTCGATTTACACGGCTACCGAACCGGCAGCGTCAGCCCTGCCGCCGACGAGGAAGACGAAGACGACCTGCTCGTCGACGACGTGTTCGCACAGGACTACCCGATGCGAAAATAACCAGCCAGCGACTCGCGTCAGGCCGCGTCGAACTGCGACAGATTCTCCGCGACGACAGTCACGGTTGGCTCGTCGCCTACGTCGTCCGTCGCGACTGCGACGTCGAGTTCGCACAGACATCCATGGTCGAGTTCCTGTGCGAGTATCGCATCGACGGTATCGAGTTCTTTCACCGCTCCGAGAACGAGGCGAATCGGCGTCCCGTGGGTGACGACCACGACCGTCTCGTCGTCGTCGAGTGACCCGACGAGTCCATCGAACGCCGTGACGACGCGTCGGCGCGCCTCGACGAGGCTTTCGCCGCTTGGCGGTCGCTCGCGCGTCGCCGGAACACCGACATCTCTGAGCGCGTACTGCGGATACTTCGCGAAGACGCCCCTGGCGTCGAGTCCCTGAAGCGACCCCGCATCGCGGTCGCGCCACGCCGGGTCGAACGCCGGTTCGACACCGACCGCGTCGGCGACGAACTGTGCTGTCTCGCGTGCGCGTTCGATGTCCGAGGTGACGATACGGTCGACGCCGTATGCCCGTTCGACGTGGCGTGCGAGTGCGTCTGCTTGTCGCCGCCCGTCGTCGGACAGCGAAACGGGTGCCCACCCCTGCACACGCCCCTCGCGGTACCACGTCGTCTCGCCGCTCCGGGCGAGAAGAAGGGTTGCCATGTTTCCGTCTCTTGTCGCACCCGCAATGAACGTTCCGCGCGAGATTCACGGTGCTGGGGGACAAATACCTCCGTATGGCCCGTGAACTGACCACGAGCATCGAAATCGACGCACCGCCGGAGCGGGTGTGGGACGTCCTCGTCGATTTCGACCACTACCACGAGTGGAACCCCTTCATGCGCGTCGCCGGCCGAGTCAACGAGGGCGCGACGCTGACTGTCCACCTCATGCCGCCGGGCGGGCGCGAATCGGTGTTCGAACCCGACGTGACGCACTGTGAGAAACACCGGGAGTTCAGATGGCTCGGCCACCTTCTCGTGCCCGGCCTGTTCGACGGCGAACATCGGTTCCGCCTCGAACCGCTCGATGGCGGCGAGCGGACGCGGTTCGAACACGCAGAACAGTTCTCCGGCATCCTCGCCGGGCTCATCCTCTGGCGTATCGGCGACCAGACGCGCGACGGGTTCGAAGCGATGAACGAGGCGCTGAAGGTGCGCGTGGAAGAGCTCGTCGAGGCTGAAGAGCGAGAGGCGACCGAGTCGACGTAGTGGGCTTAGTTTCCAGTCCAGCGTAAGAGCGCGAGCGTCCCCTCGAAGAGGACAATCATCGTCGCGCCGACGATGATGGGTGCCATCCCGGTCGGGTCGGGGCTGACGAGGAACGCAAGCCCGAGGAACGCGCCCCAGAAGAGCAGGCGGCGGTCTTCGAGCCACTGTCGCGTGACCAGATTCATCATGATAGCCAACTGGACGAACAGTGGAATCTGGAAGACGACCGCCATGTAGCCCATCAGGATGAGGATGAGATTGAACGTCTCTTTCAGGCCGAAGGCGATGACCGCCGTCCCCTCGGTGTACGAGGTGAAGTACGCGAAGATAGCCGGGAGGACGACGAAGTGGGCGAACGTGACGCCGATGATAGCGAGAACGAGGCTGGTCGGGACAGCCGCGAGGTAGTACTTGCGCTCCTTGGGGAACAGCCCGGGGCGCATGAACAGATACGTCTCGTAGACGAACACCGGAAGCCCGATGACCGTCCCGGCGAGGCCCGCGACTTTGAGCTTGGTGAGGATGAGTTCGAGCGGGCCGTAGAGACGCGGGCGGCGGTCGGCCATCTCGGCCGCCGAGGGGATGTGCGTGTTCCAGAGGAAGTTGATGACGTCCGTCGCACTCGGGAGACCGGTGTTGACGTACGCGTTGAGCATGTCCGCGCCGGGGAACAACAGGAGTGTGATGGTCCCTGCGACCGCGAAGACGACCGCCAACCGACGAATCATCTCCTCGATGTGGTCGGTCAGCGGCATCTCCTGGTCGCTCTCGGGTGCAGAGCCCATGATGCCGTCGTCGGCGAGACTGTCGTCTTCGGGGCTCGGCACAGGCGAGTCCCCCTCTGCGTAGGGGAGTTCGGACGAATCGTCCGGGTCGTCGCCGCCGGGGGCCGTTTCCGCGTCGATTGCGGTGGGCGTCTCGATGTCGTCACCCGAGTCGGCCTCGGTTTCAGCGTCTGAATCCGTCTCAGTTTCAGCGTCTGAGTCTGTCTCGGATTCGGGGACCATCCGAGACACGTTGCTCGGGACCGACTCCCTGTCGTCGTCTTCGGGTTCGGAATCGGCGTCCGAATCGGAATCAGCGTCCGGTTCGGTGTCCACGTCGGGGTCAGAGTCCGCGTCGGGGTCGGAATCGGCGTCCGCTTCGGCGTCAGCGTCCGTTTCAGCCTCGGTGTCAACGTCAGCGTCCGCTTCGGCCTCGACGACAGCACCGCGTTCTGTCTCGTCAGACGCGTCGCTCTCCGTCTCGTCGCGTGATTCCACGCGGCCGTAGACGAACTCGCTTTCCGTCGACTCCTCGCCGTCGCCGTCGGCTGTGTCGTCCGAAGGTTCCGAGTCGGCATCGACGATGTCGTCCGACGCGTCGGCCTCGTCGTCGTCCGGAGACCGTTCCGCGTCGCGCGCCTCGTCCGCCATTCAGGTGACCTACGCTTCCGGCTTGTTATAGGTCTTTTCGGATTGGGCCGTCGGAACGCGGCGAGACCCCCGACTGTGACGGGTTCGGTGAAAAAGATTGATAACCGCCAGACTGCTTTCGCCACGTAGGTATGTCCAGCGCCCTCGACGACGACACCCAACAGGCACTCGCCGCAGGCCGTGAGACCGCGGGTGCGATGCTTCGAGCGGCGCAAAAAGACCTCCAGAAAGTCTTCATCGTCTTCCTCATCGGCTTCCTGGGGACGTTCTACGCCCTCCGACTCTACGTCTGGGACTTCTTCAAAGGCGTCACGGTCGCCCAGATGGACGCGTCGACCGAGGGGGTCCTCGAAATCATCGCGCAGACGCCCTTCGACGTCATCCTCCTCCAAGCGAAAATCGGGCTCGTCGTGGGTATCATCATGGCGCTCCCGCCGTTTATCTACTTCGCGAGGGACGCGCTGAAAGCCCGCGGCGCGTGGCCGCAATCACCCGTCGCGCCGTGGAAACTGGTCCTCATCGGCCTGACGATGATTGTGTTGTTCGCGACCGGCGTCGCGTACGGCTACTTCGTGTTCTTCCCGTTCACGTTCGCGTTCCTCGCGAAGAACGCCTTCTCCGCGGGATTCACGCCGACCTACTCCATCGTGAAGTGGTCGCAGTTCATCTTCCTGCTCACGCTCTCGTTCGGTCTCGCCAGCCAACTTCCGCTGGCGATGACCGGGCTTTCGTACGCCGAAATCGTCCGCTACGAGACCTTCCGCGACAAGTGGCGGCACGCCGTCGTCGGCATCTTCGCGTTCGGTGCGCTGTTTACCCCGCCGGACCCGTTCACGCAGATTATGTGGGCTGTACCGGTGATTTCGCTCTACGGCTTCAGCCTCTATCTCGCGAAGGTCGTCGTCACGGCCAAGCGAGGCAGCGAAAAGATGGACATCAAGGCGACTGCAACGTCGCACTGGAACATTCTCGCCGGCATCGGCGTGGTCGCAGGGCTGCTCGTCTACGCCTTCTACGAGTACGGCGGCGTCGAACTCGCGAACGACGGCCTCGATGCTGCCGGAAGCAGTTACGCATTCCTGCCCGCCGAGTCGCAACTCGTCTTGGGTGCGTTCGTCGTCGCCGGCGGTCTCGTCGGTCTCCTCTTCGGCCTCGGGTACTTCGTCTACCGCGACATCGAACGCCTCGAACGCACGGAAGTCGGCGTCGGCGACCCGACGAAACTCGACCTCTCGGCACTCGACGCCGACGGCGTCCGCGCGGCACCACCCGAGGTCTTCGTCGACCTCGAAGAAGACGACGCGATGGCGCTCGCGTCGGCCGCTATCGACGACGACAACACGGAGAAAGCACAGGCCATCCTCGACCGCTTCGACGAAGCGGAGGCCGACAGAGAGGCCGCTGAATCCGACGAAGAGGAATCCAGCGAACTCGAAGACCGGACGACTCGCGCCGGCGGCGCGTTCTTCTCAGAGCTCACTGACGGCGAGACCGACGAGGACGATATCGGCGGCTACTACACCGACATCGCGTTCATCGTCGAGTCGCTCACCTCGCGAGCGTTCTGGCTGGTCGGGTGGTTCATGCTCGTCCTCGCGGGCACGTTCGGCTGGCTCTACACCGGCGGCATCCGGGACGTGTACGAGGACTTCCTCAGCCGTCTTCCCGCCGCAGTGACGCCCGAAGAGGTGCTGAACGTCGTCGCCCTCCACCCGATGGAGGCGCTCATCTTCGAGGTGAAGTTCTCGACGATTCTGGCCGCGATGGCGACGGTCCCGCTGCTCGCGTACTTCGCGTGGCCCGCACTCCGCGAACGAAACGTCGTTCGCCAGCGCCGTCGCAGCGTCTTCCTGTGGACGGGCGCGCTCACCGGTGGGCTCCTCGGTGGCTTCGCGCTGGGCTACAGCTACGTCGCGCCGACGGTCATCACGTTCCTCGTCGAGGACGCCATCGCGGCGAACATGATTGTCGCCTACCGCATCACGAACTTCTTCTGGCTCATCTTCTTCACGACGGCCGGTATCGGCCTCCTCGCCGACGTCCCGATTCTGATGATACTGCTGAACACGGCCGGTATCACCTACGATACGATGCGGAGCCGCTGGCGCGAGGTGACGGTCCTCATCCTCTCGCTGTCGGCAGTCTTCACCCCTGCGAGCATCACGACAATGTTCATGGTGACGATTCCGCTGATGGCCGCCTACGGCATCGGGCTCGGAATCCTGTTCGTGATAACGCTCGGCGGGCGGCGGAACCTCGCTCCGGCACGCGGCGCGGCAGAGTAGGCCGTCGTCGAAGTATCTTGTCAATATCTGCTGTCAGGAGGGTTCTCAGCGCTGAGAGCCGTTGAAAAGGCGTAAGTATTATCGTAATAATCGTCAGATATGGCCAAGATAAGCGTCGAGATTCCCGACGAGTTGCTCACGGATTTAGACGAGCACGTCGGCGACGACAAGAAGTTCGTGAATCGAAGCGACGCGGTTCGAGCGTCGATTCGGAAGACACTGGACCTCCTCGACCAGATCGACGACCGCCACAACCGACTCGCAGAAGATGAGTGACGGGCGTCTGAACGTCGGACAGGTCGCACTCATTGGGCTGTTCGTCACGGCCCTGACGACCGCGCAGTTGACCGCGTCGAAGGTGCTGGCGATTCCGCTCCCGTCGGCCCTCGGTGAGTTGCCGGTCGTGGGTGCGTCGATTATCATGCCCGGTGCGGCGCTGGCGTACGCAGTCACCTTCTTCGCGTCCGACTGCTACTCGGAACTGTACGGCCGCCGCCCGGCGCAAGTGATGGTCAACGTCGGCTTCGCGATGAACTTCATCCTGCTCGCCCTCGTCTGGAGTACTATCGCGGCCCCCGCCGCCAACCCCGAGTTCGCCGGGAAGTTCGCCGACGTACTCGGGTCGGGGACGAACATCATCGCCGGGAGCCTCCTCGCGTACGTCGTCAGTCAGAACTGGGACGTCATCGTCTTCCACGGCATCCGCGACCTGACCGACGGGTCGTTCCTGTGGCTCCGCAACATCGTCTCGACGGCGACGAGTCAGGCTATCGACACCGTCATCTTCGTCGGTGTCGCGTTCTACGTCGCCCCAACGGCCCTTGGAATCGGGCAGGCACTCCCACAGAACGTCCTTCTCGCGCTTATCGTGGGACAGTACCTCCTGAAACTCCTCATCGCGCTCGTCGATACGCCGTTCGTCTACGCCGTCGTCGCCCTCCTCGGCGACGGTGCCAAGGCTGAAGACGACGGCTGGGTCGCCGACTGAGTCTGAGAGTCGTCGCTCGGCTTATATCTTTTGGTAGCATACCACACAGCATGGCTGGTGAGCAGCGGGTGCGTCTCAGCGAGAGAGACGCGATGGAGATGGGGATTCGGTGTCCGAACTGCGGGACGTACACGTCGTTCGGGGACATTCTCGCGACGGGGCAGTGTCGAGGGATGGGGTGTGTGTCCGGACTCGAACTCGAACTCGTCATCAGTGAGTGACCGACGGGAAAGAGCGTCTACT
Source organism: Haloferax larsenii (assembly GCF_024730625.1). Lineage (NCBI taxonomy): Archaea > Methanobacteriati > Methanobacteriota > Halobacteria > Halobacteriales > Haloferacaceae > Haloferax > Haloferax larsenii. Next base: position 1,079,285 of record NZ_CP078063.1, on the reverse strand, counting down.
CGGACGGAGAACGCGAGGCGAGGAGAAAACGAGAGACGATAGACGCCAGATACTGCGAGCAGTGGAACCTCAGTCGTCGACGCGCTCGGCGAAGGCGAACCGCGGCTTCACGTCAGTGATTCGAACCAGCGGCGTCTCACCCGTTTCGGCACCGGGGACGAACACGGTGAAGTCCTCGACTTTGGCTATTCCGTCGCCCTCGCTGCCGACGTCGACGATTTCGACTTCGACTTCGTCGCCCTTTCGGACGGGCGCGGTGAGGAAGTGCTTGCCGACGAGGTACTGCTCGGAAGAACTGTCGCGAGAGGCGTCGGGACGAATCGACCGGACGTACTGGAACTCAGGTTCCATGTCCGCGCGGAAGTCCGCGAGGTCCTGTCCGTCGAACACCTTCACGGCGAAGTCGCCGCCGGTCGCGAGGAGTTCCTGTGCGACTTCGAACGCCTGCCGAGCGAGATAGATAGAACGGGCGTGGTCCAGCGAGTACTCGCCGGTCATGTTCGGAGCCATGTCCGAGACGACGGCGTCAGCACCCTGCTCGCCGACGATATCCTTCAGTTGCTCCTTCGTGTCGTCTTCGGTCATGTCGCCGCGAACCGTCTCGACGTTGTGGTGGTCGATGTCGCGGATTCGCTGGAGGTCGACGCCGACGACTTTCCCGTGGTCGCCGACCTTCTCGGAGGCGACTTGGAGCCACCCACCGGGGGCGGCACCGAGGTCGACGACCGTGTTGCCGGGACCGAACAGTCCGGCCTCGCGGTCGAGTTGTTTGAGCTTGTAGGCCGAACGAGCGCGATAGCCCTCCTGTTTGGCCTTGTTGTAGTAGTGGTCCTTGCGCGCCATGGTTATCTCAGTGCACCCCTCGGTCGGTCTCGAACGCCGGAGTCGTGCGAAATGTCGCTCATATCGGTATCGACGGCGTCAGCGCTGAAAGGGGTGCCGACTCGGGACCGGACGAATGCGAGTGCCGAATCGACGTTCGCAGCACCGGTGAGGTTGATGAAGTCGACCTCAGGCGTCGCCGACGAGTTCGTCGAACAGCGCCGCAACTCGGGCTTCGATGTCGTCGCGAATCTCTCGAACTTCATCGAGGTCGCGGCCGTCGGGGTCGTCGAGGTCCCAGTCGCGGGCGTCACCGCGCCACGTCATCGGGCAGATTCCCTCCGCCGAACAACCCATCGTCACGACGACATCCACGTCCATAATCTCGTCTTGGGAGATGACTCGCGGCGTCTCGTCGGCGAGGTTGAATCCCTTCTCACCCATCACGTCGACGACCTCGTCGTGGACGTGGTCGGCCGGGTCGGTCCCGCCAGTGACGACGTCGATTCGACCGTCGAGGTCACGGGTGGCCTGTTCGCGGCGGGCGAACGCGGTGGCCATCTGACTTCGGCCAGCGTTCTGGACGCAGACGAACGCGACCCGTGTCGTCTCGGTCGGAGTCGCGTCGCTCATTCGTCGGCACCTCGGTCGGCGGCCGGTAGTGTCATACAGGAACTACTTCGGCGTGGTGTAGTCGCCATGTTCGAGCAATTGTGAAGTCGCCATATGAGTGCATCGAAGCCCGAAACGCCAGTTTGCGGCATTTTCGATACGGAGGGCTAGATTGCCAATGAATGACATTGTTAGCAGTCGGGAGCGGGGTGATTCGGCGTACGCAGGGGGCTGATTCGGCGTACGCAGAGGACAGATAACTGTGCACGTGGTAGGTCGCGCACGCGGGGAGGCGTGCGGGAACAACATACCGTCGCAAATCAGGAGTATTTTTAAGACCGCTGTCGTACGACGGCACATATGTTCAAGGCCATCGTGAGTGCCGCGACGCTCCGGGACGCGCTCGATTCGGTGAGCGTGCTCGTCGACGAGTGTAAGATTCGACTCAACGAGGAGGGCCTCGCCATCCGCGCCGTCGACCCCGCAAACGTCGGTATGGTCGACCTCTCGCTCGACGCGTCTGCGTTCGAGTCCTACGAAGCCGACGGCGGCGTCATCGGCGTCAACCTCTCGCGTCTCGAAGAAGTCGCAGGCATGGCAGGTGCCGGCGACCTCGTCCACCTCACGCTCGACGAGGAGACCCGGAAGCTCAACATCCGTATCGACGGACTCTCCTACACCCTGGCGCTCATCGACCCCGATTCCATCCGTCAGGAACCGGACATCCCGGACCTCGACCTTCCCGCGAACATCGTCCTCGAAGGTGCGCACCTCGACCGCGGTATCAAGGCAGCCGACATGGTCTCTGACCACATCCGCCTCCGCGTCGACGACACCGAAGAGACGTTCCACATCGAAGCAGAGGGCGACACCGACGACGTGGACCTCTCGCTTCCCCCGGCGGACCTCATCGCCATCGAAGCGGGCGCGGCCGACTCGCTGTTCTCGCTCGATTACCTCAAGGACATGAACAAGGCGATTCCGTCCGACGCAGAGGTCACCGTCGAACTCGGCGAAGAGTTCCCGGTCAAGCTTCACTACCAGATTGCCGAAGGGATGGGCGACATCACCTACATGCTCGCCCCGCGTATCCAGAGCGACTAACCGAGGCGTCCCACCTCTTTTCCGCGGCATCGACACTCGTGAGTGGTTAGACTCTCGGTTGTGAGTGGTTAGACTCTCGGTTGTGGACGGCCAGGTTTCGAGGTGGGTAGGTTACTCGTCAGGCGAGTCGACGGCTCTCCCGCACCACCGCGGGAGTCGAACCGTCGCGGCCGTCCCGTCTTCGACATCGAACGAGAGCCGACCGCCGAGCGCGTCGACCGTCCAGTGGGCCGCCCACAGTCCGATACCGCTTCCGTGTTCCAGTGCGGACTCAGCACCCGTCTCGACGACGCTGCGTTCGTACTCCGGGATACCGGGGCCGTCGTCTGTGACCGTCACGACGAGGTCCGACTGGTCTTGGCGAACCCCGACGCGAACGTTCGGGTCGTCGCCACCGTGGTCGAACGCGTTCTCGACGAGTTCGCGAACGACGAGTTTCGTCGCCCGGTCGCTCCCAGCGACTCGGAGCGTCGGTGGCGCGTCGATAGTCACCGACCCGATGTCGTAGGACGACTGTACATCGCTGACGACGTCTTCGACCGTCTGTACCGCGTCGAAGTCGCTTTCGGCGTCGATGTTCGCCATGACCTGCTCGACGGAACGCGCCTTCTCGCCGAGCGAAAGCAGGGCGTTCGACCGGGAGCGAATCGTTTCCGCCGCGTGTCGTTCGTCGTCCGGGAGGCGGTCTTCGACCATGTCGGCGTACCCGATGACGACCGTCATATCGTTGCGGAGGTTGTGCCGGAGGACGCGGTTCAACACTTCGAGGCGCTGGCGGCGTCGAACGCGGGTCGTCGCGTCCGAGATGGTGACCGTTCGGCCGAGCGTCTGGCCGTACTGGTTGGTCACTGGCGAGACAGTCACCTCGTAGGTTCGGCGACGGCGGTCGACGGTCACGTCGACGAGTTGGCGGTCCGAGTCGAGGTCGACGCCGGGGAGGACTGCCGAGAGCGGTTCGAGCGCCGCCGACGAACCGTCGATATCGAGGAGTGACGTCGCGGCGGCGTTCGCGTCGACGACGCGGTTCTCGCGGTCGAGGACGAGAATGCCGACCGCAACGTCGTCGATAGCGGAGCGGCGGCCCAACCGACCCGTCGCGGGCGAGAGACCGAATAGCTGGAACCGATAGAGGGCGTAGCCGAACGTCGCGCCCGTCACGGAGAGCGCGATGGGTGTGAAGTTAATCATCGTCAGCGGGCCGAGTTGGAACGTGTGGGCGACGTGTGCGACGGTTGGCGCGGTGGAGCCGATAGCGAGTGCGACAGCCTGTTCGCGGTAGTGAGAGATTCGTTCGACCAGCATCTCCACCACGAGCACCAACCCGGTGCCGATGATGACGTACCCGTAGACGGCGTGGAGGATGTACCAGAACGTCGGGTCGAACCGGACCGTCGCTGCACCGAGCGTCGGAGCGAGTCGGTAGTTCGTCCAGAGGAGGTTACTGGCCGGGTCGGCCAGCATACTGGCGACGACGAAGGCCGGAAAGACGAGTAACACGCCGACGGTTCGCTTCGTGAGCAGGTCGCCGCGGCCGGTGTACGCGAGCGAGAAGGCGAACCACGCCGGGGCGATGATTGCCTGTGCGATTTCGATTGGGACTTCGAACCACGCGCGAGTGCCGAGGTCGAACGTCGTGAGTGCGACCGCGTACGACGCCGCCCAGAGAGTCGCGGCGAACAGGAGGACAGAAAGCGACTTCGAGCCCGGTTCGGTCCCTTCGCGCCACGCAATCACCGCGATGGTTCCCGAGACTGCGGCTGCAAGCGCACACAGAACTACGAGGGGCGAAATCACGCTGACCGAGACCACGAGTAGCAATCCAAGTCCGCGGGCCTAACACTTGTGGGTCCACGGCCACCTGCGATACGTCGCGTCGGTCGGGGTCACGACATCACCCGACGCGGGCGACGAGCGACCGCGGCGAGGATGTAGATTACGGGGACGACCAAGACGGCCCCAGCGACGAACGGCGACCAGTACGCGAGGACGTAGAGCGCGGCCATCGCCGGCGGACCAACAGTACGCCCGAGACTTCCTGCACCCTGCGTGACGCCGAAGGCGTTCCCCTGCTGGTCGTCCGAGGCCGAGGTCGAGACGAGCGTCGACAGCGAGACGTTCAACATCCCGTTGCCGAACGAGAGAAGCGCGCCGACGAGGAGGAGCGCGACGAGTTCGCGCGTGAGCCACGCCGGTCCAGCGAGGGCAGGAAGGAATCCCCCGAGCGTCGGCGAGAAGGGAAGGAGGGCAAGCGCAAGCATGAGTCCCGTCGCACCGACGACGGCCAACACCGCCTCGGAGTACCGGCGAGCGAGTTGCCCGACGACGACGCCCTGATTCAGCGTGCCGAGGATACCGATGTACGTCAGGAACAGCGCTGTCTCCGTCTCGCCGTAGCCGTAGATGTCTGCGGCGAAGGGGATGAACATGACCTGAATCCCCGAGAAGGCGACCGAGACGACGAAGAACGACACGACCAGACCGCGGAGTGCGTCGTCGGCGAGCGCGCCCCGGAACTGCGAGACCAGCGTCGTCGTCGACGATGCGGCGGCACTCCGCTTTCTGTCCGGTTCGCGGAGGAAGACGAACGCGAAGCCGAGACTGACGAGGCTCAACGCGGCGGCGGTGAAACTCGGCAGCGAGAAGCGCGTCGCTGGCACGATTGCCGGGAGAACGTCGCGCGCTCCGGAGACTACTGGGTCAGAAGCCATCAGACCGCCGATAGCCGGACCGAAGATGAACCCGAGGCTGAATGAGGCACCGATGAGTCCCAGCGCGCCAGCACGGCGTTCGGCGGGCGTGATGTCCGCGATGTACGCCTGCGCCGTGGCGATGTTCCCCCCCATGGCCCCCGCGAGCATCCGTGAGGCGAACAGCGTCGCCACCGCGGCAGTCGTTCCGAGTGCGAGTTCGACCTGTCCGGCGAGGCCGAAGACAGTCCACGCGAGGACGCTCCCGACGAGCGACAGCATGATGACCGGTCGCCGCCCGCGCTGGTCGGAGATACGACCGAGAATCGGTGCGGCGAGAAATTGCATGATGGAGTACGACGCCGCGAGCAACCCGATGAACACGTCGCTGACGGCGAAGCTTCGCACGTAAAACGGGAGAATCGGAATAACCACCCCGAAACCGAGGAGGTCGATAAACACGATTGCGATGATGACCGCAAGGGCGCGCCTCGACCCCTTGGCCCCCTCGTCCGCCGGTGGGGGCGCTTCAGTCGCGACTGCCGATTCCGGAACACTCACGACTCATCAATGGAGCGAGACGTTCCTAACCATTGCGGCCACTCGCCGGAGAGAGCATTCGAGAGGCCGGTTCAGGCGTGGTAACGGTCGATGACGCGTTTCGCCGCCGTCGCCTTCTCTTTCCACCCGTAGCCCGCCTCGTACACGTGGCGCTTCTTCTCGACGAGTTCCTGCGGCGTCGCCTCCTCGAAGCCGCCGCGGTCCCACGCACCCGTCTCGCGGAGCCAGTTGACGACGTTCTCACGCGTCTCGGGCCACGAGAGACCGACCATCTCGTACCACGCAATCATGGCGAAGACGGCGTTGTCGTGACAGCCAGGGACGCTCCCTTTCAGGTAGAGCGTCCGCATCGGTTCGCGGGTCGGCTCCGAGACTTCCTCTCTGAACTCCTCGGCGGTGAGCAGTCGCAAGACGCCGGAGTTCGCTTCCGACACCCGTTCGTCGCGTGTGAGACGGTCGAGGGCGGCCTGCTGGAGCGGCCCCCACTCACCCGGAACTTCCCGGCGAAGCGTCTCTTCGTCGCACGGGCCGCCGGTGAGGACCGAGACGATATCGACGTATGCGCGTTCGACCTCGACCCACGGCGTCCCCTCGAACCGGCAGTCGGCGTCGTGGAGACTCGTCGTGGCACGACAGTCCGGACACGGGTAGTCGAAGTGCGGCACGAAAGTGACTGAAGGTGTGGTCCGTAATAGGTCGTGTGATGCGTCGGCGACGCGGGTGGCCACCCGACCGGGAGATTCGTCGCGTTTATCGGTGGGCACCCGGAAGGAGGCGGTATGCGGATGCGCCCGCTCCACGCTCGCTACCCGTTCTTCGCCGCGGCCAGAGAGGCGGTCGAATCGGCAGATGTCGCTATCGCGGCGCTCATCGCCGAAGACGCCCCGGCCGTCGAGCGTGGCGTCGAGCGCGTCGAACGCGCCCTCATGGAGGGAACCGTCGAACCCGACGACCCCTACGCGTGGGACACACAGGAGGAACTGCTTTCGTACCCAATCGCCCGCATCCTCGTCTCGCTCATCGAGACGCCCGCGGCGGTGGATAAATACGCTCGTGCCGAGGCCGACACCGCCTACGAGCGCATGGTGGACGATTTCGGCGCAAACGGTGACGGCGTCGAAGGCGAGGCCCGCGCTTCGTTCGACGAGGTGCTTCGGGAGTTCGACCTCGACGGGTCGGTTCGGGCCGAACGACAGGCGAGTCGCCACCGCGCCCCGGACCACTACTGGGTCGACGTCGGCCCGTATCTCACGTACTCTGACCCCGACTGGGGCGACGAATGGCGACTGGTCAACCGGGCGCTCGCCGACGGCGCAGTTCGCGTCGCTCGGGAGGAACTGTACAGTATCCTCCGCGAGGCGACGCGTCGCCGGGTCTCCGAAGGACTTCCCTTCGCCGTCCGCGGCAGCGACGCGGGCGACCAACTCGCGGCGGCGCTCGACTCCCACGTCCAGCGGATTCGGAATCTGCTATCTGACCGCGGCGCTATCAACGCCGTCTACGCCGACTCGGTCGAACCGGACCTGTTTCCGCCGTGTATCTCGGCACTTCTCGAACGGACCCAAGACGGGGAGTCGCTGCCCAACGAGGCGGCGTTCTCCCTTGCGGCGTTCCTCGTCGGCGTCGGCCTCGACCCCGAAGAAGTCGGCAGCGTCGTCGGCGATGCGAGCGCGGAAGCACTGGAGAAGCGAGCGACGGTACTCGCGGACTCCAGCGGGTCGCAGTTCGCACCGCCTTCGTGCGAGACGATGCAGGCGTACGACCTCTGTGTGAATCGCGACGACCGCTGTGACACTATCGCCCACCCGATGGCGTACTACGAGACGGCGATAGACGACGCAGAGTGACGCCGTCACGACACGACACCACAGCACCGTCGCCACTCACACGGGAACCGGACGAGAGGAGAGAGAGAAACCGCCTGCGTTCTTCTGCCGACTTAGGACGACCGAGACAACCAGATGCCGATACCAGCCATCACGAGCACGAACGCCGCGATAGCTCCCACGAGAGCGAGACCGCCCGTGGCGACCAGTCCAGTCTGATTGTAGGTCGCGCCGATGCCGACGATGAGGGTGATAAATACCCCGACCGCGACGATGGAGACGGCAATCTTCCGACGCATCTCCGCTTCGATAGCCATGCGACGACGTATCCGTGGCCATTCTAAAAGGGCTTCGATGGAGCGCTCCGGAGACGGCCGCTCTGGCAGGTGAATTCCACCCGAAACGAGGGTTTAGGTCGCTCGGGGCCGTATATCTACGTACTGGGAGCCACCGGAAGACAACCACTGGAGACTCCCCGGCACCACCATGACGCACACCGCACACACACCCGCGTCGACTCGCCGCCCGGTGCGCCGAAAGACGACGCTTCCGCCCGATGGACTGTCCGGCCGGTCACGACGCGCACGCGTCGAACCGATGGCCGTTCGGCCGCTTCGCGACGGCCGCTACGTCGTCGAAACCGACGGCGGAACCTACGTCGTCGACGTGGACGCCCGCACCTGTACCTGCCCCGACAACGCCATCCGACACGCTCGCTGTAAGCACCTGCGCCGCGTCGCTATCGAAATTACGCGCGGTGAAGTCCCTCCGCCGGGTCGCCGCAGCGCCACCTGCGCCGTCTGCGGTGACGAGACGTTCGTCCCGATGGAGGCGACCGGCCCACAACTCTGTCCCGACCACGAACACCACCCCGGTGACCTCGTCCACGACCGCGAGACTGGAAGTCTGCTGGTCGTCACCCGCGACCTCGGAACCCGCGCCGACGAGACCCGAACCGAAACCGGAGACCTCGTCTCCGACTACGAGACCAACGCCGACTACGGCGACCACGAACCGGTCTTCGAGGCCGTCTACCTCGGGTCGCTCCCGGCGGACGCCGGACTCGCCGACCTCGGGGAGTTGCGGGCGTACCGCTTCCCAGCCTCTCGTCTCCGTCCAGTCGAACAGGGGTTCGTCGGGGCGCAGTCGCTCGGCGAGCGATTTGCGCGGGTGTGAACGTAGTGGTGCCGACCGAGACTGCACACCTCTACGGTCCAGTTCTGATTTTGAAACCGATACGGTGAACTGCTGACAATCAGACATTAATCACGTGAACCGACGGACGTTTCTCGCACAACTCGGGGTCGGTGGAGTAGCGGCGTTAAGTGGCTGCCTCCGGCTCGAAGGACTCGACGGCGGCGTCCTCACGGTGATGCCTCTCACGTCCCCGCCGGATGCGACTGTCGTCTCTGCGACAGACGAACGGCTCAGCGATGCGAGTCTGATACAGCGGGCGCTCGACCACGTCGTCCAACGAGACCCGCACGAAACGGTTGATTTCCGACTCAACAGTGACGAGTACGAGACGACTGCCGAGACACTCGAACAGCTTCCATACTACGACCGGATCGAGACCGGGGCGTCGTTTCCGTCCGGCTACTACGTGAGCCACGGAGCGTTCGTCTATCGAATCATCTGCAAACCGCTCTGTTCTGACCTCCCGTTCGTCTCCGCAAAGAACCGCCGGAACAGCTGTTGGACAGACGCTCCAAAAGACACGACCACGCTCCCGGAGGCGTGAATAGGTAAATCGCTCCCGACGAACGTGAGAGACAGCTACGAGTCGCCCAGACGCGTCTGCGTCGGCCCGCCGACGAAGGAGTCGAAGTCTTCGCCCTCCGCGAGCGCGGTCTCCTTTTTGACGCGGTAGTTGCCGCCGTCGGTCACATAGAGGTCGCCCGGGTGGAAGAAGTACCAATCTTCACGGTCGAAGCGCACGGCGATGCGGGCTTTCGCCCCGAAGTTCTGCGAGAAGTAGATGAGGGCTTCGACCTCTTCGCCGTCGAGATAGATGGGGCGGCCGCTGGACGCCTTCGCCTCGATGGCGTAGAACACGTCGCCGTTGCCCGCGAGCACGTCGGGGAGTTCCCGGGTCGTCGCGCTCCCGGACGCGGGGGCGCGCATGACTGCGAACCCGGCCTCGTCGAGTCTGTTGACGAGTTCGCGCTCGCGCCGGTCACCCTTTCTGTTCGAAGACATAGTCGTGAGTCGGGGAGTGGTCGTGATAAAAGAGACGAAGCGACGTCTCGGCGACCCTCTCGTCGTTTGGGCGTATCTCGCTATTCGGTGAGCGGCGTCGCCGCCGTCCACAACTGCTGAAACTGCCGTTCGAACTCGTCGACGATGGCCTGTTCTTGCACCGCGACGATACCGAAGCGGTCGGCGGCCGACTGTGGGTGGGGGATATCGACCGACGCGACCGACCGGTCGACGACGTCGAACGAGACCGGAATCTCCGGGTGAGCTCTGAGTTTGACTGTCGGCGACTGCGCCCCAATCAGATTCGGGAACTCCTCGGGAAGCACGTCGAGAACGCGGTCGCTGAGGAGCAGCGAGACGTCGAGGTCGGAGTGCGCGCCGTCGAAGAACGCGTCGAACTCGGTCCGGAGCGTCTCCCACGAAGCCTGCTCGTAGGGCGGTCCGACGGCGGCGTGAAGCGTCGTGGTCGCCGTCCGAACGTGTTGCTGCATCGCCGTCTGCATCTCGTCGCTGCCGAGCGACCCGAGCCAGAGGTTGCCGTCCGCGGGGGGCGTCGGCAGGAGATTCGAGCGAACTGTGTCGGCGACGTCGAGATAGCGCGACCACTCTTCGGACAGTTCTGCGGCGCGCTCTGCGAGCAGTCGCTCGACCGCAGTCGGCGGGTCCACGGGGGCGTATCGCGTCGGCTGTGTCGAGTGCGTCCGAACGAGCCGTCTGGCTTCGAGACCGTTGAGAACGTCGTAAATCCGGCCTTTGGGGACCTCGCTCGCATCCGAGAGCGCCGTTGCGGTCGCCGCGCCCGTCACGAGGAGCGTCCGATAGACCTTCTCTTCGTAGCTCGACAGGCCGAGTTCGCCGAGTTCGGTCATTATCGCGTGATGGACGATTCGTGGGGAGGTGCTTGGTAATTCTGGAACAACGAACCACAAGTGGCGAGATATTTCAGAATCATCATACGTCGAGTGAGACGACCGACTGACATGAATCCGTACGTGTTGCTCGCTGCCGCAATCGTCTCAGAACTCGTCGGAACGACCGCTCTCAAACTCTCGGCGGGGTTTTCGAAGCCAGTTCCGAGCATCGGCGTCGTCGTCGGCTACGGAGTCGCGTTCTACTTGGTCTCGTTGACGCTGGAAGAACTCCCAATCGGCGTCGTGTACGGGACGTGGGCCGCACTCGGTATCGTTGGCGTGGCAGCTATCGGCATCGTCATGTTCGACGAGCCAATCGACATGACCGGCATCGTCGGCATGGTTCTCATCCTCGCTGGCATCTACTGCGTCAACGTCCTCTCGGAAATGAGCGCTCACTAGCGACTCCCCACCGCTGACGGAGAGTACGCACCGACCACGCATCGACCACCCACCGCCCTGTCTGTTTCTCTCGCTTCGGCCCTCCCCCACACGGCCTTCTGCGCCTCTGTAAACGAGTCACTACAGACCACATACTGACCATGGTAACAGTCACCAAAAGGATAAGTCTCGTGTCGTGTGAAGTATACACACTACATGGTTGGTCTCCACGAAAGCGACGTGAAATACGGAGGGTTCGTAGTCGCTGCCATTGGCTTTCTGGGGACCCGATACACAGTGTTAGAGTCGATAGACGCCAGTTCGACCCTCACCGAGTTCCTCGTCGGACAGGCAGCGTTTCTCGTCCTCGGTCTGGGATTGACCGTCTTCGGTATCGGGCTTGCAGTGAGTTCGTACGACGAGACGTTCGTGAACACCGTCGCCGCGTGGAGCGTCCTCGGCACGCTTTCGATGGTCATCGTCCTCGTATTGACGCTCACCGGAACCGAAGACGCCGCCCAACTGACCGAGTTCACCCGGTCGGCGCTCGTCGCGAACGTCCTCATCGGCGGGTCCGTCGGCGGCGTCCTCACCGGCATTCGCGCGGCGATGAACAAACGCCACCGCCGCGAGTTGTCGAAACAGGCAGACCGACTGACCGTTCTCAACCGGATTCTCCGCCACGAAGTGCTGAACAAGGTAAACGTCATCCGCGGCTACGCAGACCTCGACGTGGCCGAACAGACGACCGGCTCGTCGAATTTACAGGTCATTCAGCGAAACGCCGACCGCATCGACACGTCCATCTCCGAACTCCGAGCCATCGTCGGCCCGGCGAGTGAGGGGCCGGTCTCGACACGAGTGTACCCGAGACTCCGGTCGGCAATCGACGAGGTCCGAACGTCGTACCCGAACGCGAGCATCTCGCTCGACGCCGGCGCACCGGCCGAGACGCGCGTCGTGGCCGACGCACACCTCGATACCGCGTTTCGACACCTCCTCGAAAACGCGGTCGTCCACGCCGGCATCGACGACCCGAACGTCTCGGTTCGGGTGTCGTCACACGACAGCCACGTCACCGTCGACATCACCGACGAGGGGCCGGGCATCCCAGAGAACGTCGCTGCAGTCGTCGAAGAGCGCGACCTCCCCGAGTACGACGACCCGACCACGGGCTTCGGACTCACCCTCGTGCGACTGCTCGTGGTGGACAAATACGGTGGCAGCGTCGACGTGGAGACCTCCGAAGACGGGTCTGTCGTGACCGTCTCGCTTGCGCACTCCACAGACAACGTGGTCGACGACTCGTCTGGGTACGGCATTCCGCCGTGGGTTCTCGTCATCACCGCCGCCGCGGCACTCGTCTCAGGGGTCGCGATGGGTACCGTCTCGGAGTTACTCACCGATTCGTTCGCCATCATCGGCGCACTCTACGGCGTGATGAACGTCGGCGTCGGGTGGGTGACGCATCTCTTTCACAGCGTCGTCTTCGGACTCCTCTTCGCGGCGGCCGTCTGCAACAGCGACCCGTGGGGTGCAACCCGTAGTCCTGCGGTGATGACCGGTCTGGGTGTGGCGTACGGCCTGTTTCTGTGGTTCTTCGCCGCGGGAATCGTCATGCCGCTTTGGCTCCAGTTGGTCGGTATCGACGCGACCGTGCCGACGCTCGAAATACCCAGTCTCGTCGCGCACGCTGTGTGGGGAGCCGTCTTCGGGAGCCTCTTCGGGCTTGGGGTGAACCGGCGTCGATAGACAGGCCGGAAAAGAAAGGGAGAGTCGGAGTTGTCTACGTCCCGTGGGCCCAGCTACCCATGTATTCGCGCTGCTCGTCGGTCATCGAGTCGAACTCGATACCCTCGGCTTCGAGCTTGATTTCGGCGACTTCGCGGTCCAGTTCGTCGGGGACTTCGTGGACGCCGGCGTCGTAGTCGTCGCCGTTCTCGACGAGTTCGCGCACGACGACCGCCTGCACGCCGAACGACTGGTCCATGACCTCGACCGGGTGGCCGAGCGCGATGGGCGACGCGAGGTTGACGAGGCGGCCTTCGGCGAGGACGTTGAGGCGGCGACCGTCTTCCATCTCGTAGGCGTCGACGCCGTCGCGGGCTTCGTACTCGTCGACTGCGAGGTCGGAGAGCGCGTCGAGGTCGATTTCGATGTCGAAGTGACCGGCGTTGGCGAGAAGCACGCCGTCTTTCATCTGCTCGAAGTCCTCGCGGGTGATGACGTCGCGGTTGCCGGTGGTCGTGATGAACACGTCGCCGACCTTCGCGGCCTCTTCCATCGGCATGACCTCGTAGCCCTCCATGTGGGCTTCGAGTGCGCGACGGGGGTCGACCTCGGTGACGATGACGTTCGCGTTCTGGCCGGCGGCCTTCTTGGCGACGCCCTTCCCACAGTGGCCGTACCCGCCGACGACGACGTTCTTGCCGGCGTACGAGAGGTTCGTCGTCATGGCGATAGTCGCCAGCGACGATTCGCCCGTGCCGTGGACGTTGTCGAAGAGGCGCTTCATCGGCGTGTCGTTGACGGCGAAGACGGGGTACTTCAGTTCGCCGTCTTCGTCCATGGCGCGCAGGCGGTGGACGCCCGTGGTCGTCTCCTCGGCGCCGCCGACGATGGTCTCGATGAGTTCGGGGTACTCCTCGTGGATGGTGTAGACCATGTCCATCCCGTCGTCGACGGTGATGGTCGGCTCGTGAGAGACGACGGCGTCGATGGCCGCGTAGTAGCCCTCTTCGTCGACGCCGCGGACGGCGTAGGAGGTGATGTCGTCGTGGGCGTCGAGCGCGGCGGAGACGTCGTCGTGGGTCGAAAGCGGGTTGCAGCCGGTGATGGCGACTTCCGCGCCACCGAGCGCCAGCAGTTCCACGAGGTTCGCCGTCTTCGCTTCGACGTGCATGGCCATGCCGACGACCTCGCCAGCGAACGGCTGGTCGGCTTCGAACTGGTCGCGGAGTTCCTGCAGGATAGGCATGTGCTGGAGCGCCCAATCCATCTTGCGTCGTCCCTCGTTCCGGGCGGCCTCGACGTCGTCGAGGTGCTCGGAGACGGGAGCGTAGTGTTCGCTCATATCGGGTCTTCGGCGAGGCGTCCGAAAACCTTACCGAAGGCAGTCGGGTCCCCGCCCGAACCTACAAGTGTCAATAGAAAGATTAGCACAGTGATGCCAGATGCTCGTCGTAGACAACGGGACCACGGTCGCAGAACAGGAGTTGTTCGCCTTGATGAGCGCCCCTGCGGTCCCGGACCTGTTGCGTGTCGCCGACGAACCGCTGACGGTCAAAGAGCTGAGTAACCGGGCTGACGTTCCGCTCTCGACGGCGTACCGGGAGGTAAACAGGCTTCACGAGGTCTCACTTCTCGAAAAGTCAATCGTCGTCAACCACACCGACGGCCGCCACGTCTCGCAGTACTGCCGGACGTTCGAATCGATGGAAGTGACGGTCACCGACGACGGGTTGCGCGTCGAGTTGGACGAGTGATGGGTTCTTCGGTGTGATAAGGAGTTCTTCGGTGTGGGCCTCTAGATACGGTCACGAAGCGCTGCGACTGCGTCGCGAGCGCGCTGCATCACAGCCGCTTGGTCGAGCGTCAGGACTTCGCGGTCCCGCATCAACACCTGTCCATCGCAGACGGTGTGTCGAACGTCGGAACCGCGGGCGGCGTACGCGAGGTGACTCACGAGGTCGTTGGCAGGGGTGAGGTGCGGCGCGTCGAGGTCGACGACGGCGATGTCGGCGACGCCGCCGACTTCGAGTGCGCCACCCGGAAGCCCGATTGCCTCGGCGGAGCCAGCAGTTCCCATACGAACCACGTCTTCCGCGGCCACGGCGCTGGCGTCGTCTGCGGCGAGTTTGCCAATCATCGCGGCGTCGCGCATCTCGTCGAACATGTCGAGGTCGTTGTTCGAGGCGGCCCCGTCGGTTCCGATACCGACCGTGACGCCCGCGTCGAGCATGTCCTGTACGGGTGCCATGCCCGAGGCGAGTTTCATGTTCGACGCCGGGCAGTGGACGACGCCGGTTCCAGTCTCGGCGAGCAGGGCGATTTCCTCGTCGTCGACGTGGACGCCGTGGGCGATGAAGTCGCGCTCGGTCAGCATGCCGAGGTCCTTGGCGTACGAGAGGGGTCGCTCGTCGCGTTCCTCGACGATTGGGTCGACCTCGTCGGTCGTCTCGTTGGCGTGGTAGTGGACTGGGATGTCGTCTTCGTGCGCTTCGGCGGCGGCCTCGCGGAGATATTCCTCACCGACTGTCGTCAGCGAGTGCGGCATGACGGCCGTCCGGATGCGACCGTCGGCAGCGCCGTCGAACTCGCGGGCGATTTCGATGCTCTCTTCGATGTCGTCCCACGCGTCGTCGTTGTCCTTGCCGATGGTGACAGACCCGTGGCCGAGTCGGGCGCGAAGCCCCGCGTTCTCGACGGCATCGACGATTTCGGGCACGTCGAAGTACATGTCCGCGAAGGTCGTCGTCCCCGAGCGAATCATCTCGACGAGACCGAGTTCGGCACCGACGCGGATGTCGTCGGCCGTGAGCGCCGCTTCCGCCGGCCAGATGTCCTCGCGGAGCCACGCGTCGAGTTCCTTGTCGTCGGCGTAGCCGCGGAGGAGGGTCATCGAGACGTGACAGTGGGCGTTGACCAAGCCGGGCATCACCAGACAGCCGTCGGCGTCGAGCGTCTCCGACGCGTCGGCGTCGAGGTCCGTGCCGATGTCGAGAATCGTACCGTCGTCGCGGTCGACGAGGACGTCCGCGCGCTCGACCGTCATGTCGGGGCGGAGTACTTGTCCACCCTCGATTCGAAGCGTATCCATGCCGGGCGTTTTGCTCGGGGTGCCGTGAATCCTCCGTCTCAGCGTCGCGGGTTCCGTAGACCTCTCTGGAATGAGATACTTTCCCGAAATACGAGAATCGGCTGCCGGGCTTACGTACACCCCCTTACTATCGAGGGGTATGGAACCCCCGTTGGAGTTCGCGCTCGCTCCGGGGCACGTCCAGACGGCCGCCGACCCGCTCGTCACCGCCATCGTCACCCTTTCGGGGGTTGCATCGGTCACGCTGGCGGTGCTCGGGGTCGCGGTGTTCTCCCGCCGACGAACGCGGTCGCACCTGCTCATCGCGTTGGCGCTTCTCGCCTTCGCGTCGCGTGCGGGGGTCGTGGCGCTCACGTTCGCCGGCGTCATCTCGGACGTCGACCACCACGTCGCCGAACACGTCTTGGACCTCGTGATGGCCGGACTCGTCCTCGCGGCCATCTACTACGCCCGCTCTATCGAGCGCGAGACGGGGGCACACGAACCATGAGCGAGACACGAATCCGCGTCGCCGACCACATCAAGCACAACCCGGGTATCCACTTCAACGAGCTCGTGCGCACGCTCGACCTCGCACCCGGTCAAGTACAACACCACATCCGCCGACTCCTCTCCGAGAAATCGGTCCGACGGAGCGAGTTCTACGGCCGGACACACTACTACCCGCCGGACTTCGACGCGTGGGAGCGCGGTGCGCTGGCGCTCGTCCGTCGTGAGACCGCCCGCGACATCCTCGGCCATCTGCTCGAACACGGCGACGCCCGCCCCGACGACGTGGCACAGGACATCGGCGTCGCCCGCAGCACCCTGGAGTGGCATCTCGACCACCTCGTCGAGCGCGACCTCGTCCGAAAGGAACGCGACCTCCACAATCGCGTGACGCTCGTTCTCACCCACCCGAACCGGACGACTGAACTCCTCGACGACGTGTCGCCCTCGCTGCCCGCGCGATTCGTCGATAGATTCGACCGCCTGCTCGACACGCTCGTCGAAGGGTGAGAGACCCCGATGCGTTTGCGGCGGGCGAAAGCCAGTTAGCCCCCCAGCGTGAGGTGACTGTATGAGAATCGCCGTTCCCAACAAAGGCCGCTTGCACGAACCGACTATCGACCTTCTGGAACGTGCCGGCCTCCATCTCGACAACGGCGCCGACCGGAAGCTCTACGCCGATACGGTCGACCCCGACGTGACCGTTCTCTTCGCCCGCGCCGCCGACATCCCCGAATACGTCCGCGACGGCGCGGCCGAAGTCGGTATCACGGGCCTCGACCAGGTCCGCGAATCCGGCCACCGTCTCGCCGAACTCCTCGATTTAGAGTACGGCAAGTGCCGACTCGTCCTCGCCGCACCCGAAGACGGCGACATCGAGTCGGTCGAAGACGTGGCCGGAAAGACCGTCGCCACCGAGTTCCCGAACATCGCCCGCACCTACTTCGACCGAAAGGAAATCGACACCGACGTGGTCGAAGTGACCGGCGCGACCGAACTCACCCCGCACGTCGAGATGGCCGACGCCATCATCGACATCACCTCGACGGGGACGACGCTCCGCGTCAACCGCCTCGCAATCGTGGACGAAGTGCTCTCCTCGTCGGTGCGGCTGTTCGCCCGCCCGGAAGTGGTGGACGAACCGAAGGTCGCACAACTCGTGATGGCCCTCGAATCCGTCCGCTCGGCCGAAGGCAAGCGCTACCTGATGATGAACGCCCCGCGCGACAAACTCGACACGGTCAAAGACGTCATTCCCGGACTGGGCGGTCCGACCGTGATGGACGTCGCGGGCGACGAGACGGTCGCCGTTCACGCCGTCGTCGACGAACGCGACGTGTTCGAGGTCGTGAGCGACCTGAAGAACGTCGGTGCGAGCGGGATTCTCGTCACCGAAATCGAGCGTCTCGTCGAGTAGCTATCTGCTACAGGAGGAATCCAACGCCGACAGACACCATCCCATAATCGTGCGATGGATTCATATGTTGGTTAATCGAATGACTAGTCGTTCAAGCATGGCTAGACAGGTCCACCCAGAAGTTGAGGCGATGGTTAGCAACCTCAACAGTGACGAGGTTGTGGATCTGGTGTTTGTCTGTGACAATGGTTGGGGAAAAGACGTAGCTGACTCAATCGCTCAATTTGGTGGAGAGGTGAAATCAGTGCTCCCCAGTGACGTTCTCGTCGCAGAGGTTACTGTTTCAGATATCCCGAAAGCAACATCCATATCCCATGTGAAATCTGTTTCCCCGGATAGGGAAGCTAGAGCACTCGCTTAACACTGTGACGGGACGCAGAGAAGTTTTTGAGTTTAGAGAGCGTATTTTCCATTCGATTGCAGAGAGTGTTAATCATAGTCCAATTGTAAATGATGGTGAAGGTATACATATAGGAATTGTAGATTCGTGTGTGAATCCTCCAGAACCCCTACATAATTCCAACATCAAATACCAGAGAGATTTTCTAGGGTGCAACGATGATTTCACAGACATTCACGGAGTAGCGATCTTCGAACTATTATCAAAAATCGCACCAGAAGCCACCTTCAGCTTTTATCAAGCAATGGATGCCGAAAGGCGACTGCCAACAGCCGCATTTACACGTGCAATACATCAGGCTGTGGACGATGGAGTGGATATTCTAAA
This sequence comes from Haloferax larsenii, assembly GCF_024730625.1. Classification (NCBI taxonomy): domain Archaea; kingdom Methanobacteriati; phylum Methanobacteriota; class Halobacteria; order Halobacteriales; family Haloferacaceae; genus Haloferax; species Haloferax larsenii. The sequence goes on along the minus strand of NZ_CP078063.1, from coordinate 1,060,730 downwards.
TCTATCTTGGGGGTCCCCAAATGGAATGCCTCCAGAGTGCACTCCCCAATATCCACCAGTCAAACATGCAGTAGATAACCAGGTCATCGTAGTCGCTGCTGCTGGAAATCAAAAGTCCAAACAGGGCAGGACAGAGTATGTATTCAGTCCAGCACTTGCTGAAGAAACAGTTGCAGTATCTGGATTTGAGGCCCTATGCCCGATGACGATGAAAAGTGTAGACAATGGTACCGAGAAAGGACCATACCGATTTGAAAGCGATAATCAGAACCGAGTCTTTTGCAGTCACCAAGGTTGTGATGATTCACCTGCATGTGTGAGAAGTAAAACACTTCGTGAGTGGCCAAACAACACTGAGCCACTGGATGGAAAGCCGGACATATTAGGTCCAGCACACATGCCCGATCTACCTGACTCTGATTCGATTTCGGATGTGAATATTCTAGAAGGAACGAGTTATGCTGCACCAGTCGTGGCAGGTGTAATGTCTGGGATTTTGAGTGAATCAGATATTTCTCCAGACGAAGTAGCCGATGACATTCATTTCATAATTAAGTCGGGTGGGCAAGCAGTATCGGGGACAGATATTCCTGCAATTAACTCATTTGCTGCGAAGCAGCGCTTACTCTCCGAGATCAACGCTGAGTAGCAAATAGTAGAGAAAAGATTACTTCGACGACATACTATATCTTCGAGTTTCCAGTCCCTAAAGGGTTAATTGATTGAAAACCCTAGCTATCTGTTCCTTCTCCACCGTAGTTCCGGCACCGACACCGACGGGTCCAGACCGAGCGTGCCGTACCTGAACTGGACGTACCACGCGATACAGAGCGCGCCGACGACCATCGCGCCGATACCGAGCAAGCCAGCCTCGGGACCGAACGGCCCGCCAGTGACCACGTCCGGGCCGTTCTCTGTCGTCTCGACGAGTGACGTACCGAAGTCGAGGCCGCTCACCGCGAAGCCGTAGACGCCGCCCTGCACGAAGTTCCACGAGATGTGGATGCCCGTGGGGATAGCGAGGTCGCCGGTGAGGACGTAGCCGAGACCGAGCATGACGCCAGCGAGCGTGATACTGAGCGTGCTTGCGAGACTCGAATTCGGGTTCTGGAGATGCGCGATGCCAAAGATGGCCGAGGAGACGACGAGCGCGACCGTGAGCGCCGTCGGCACGTCGAACCGCCAGCGAAGCCCTTCTGCGACGTTCGTGAGGACGACGCCGCGCAAGAGGAGTTCCTCGGAGATGCCGACGGCGATGAAGAACACGAAGAGCGCGACCACGCCGAGCACGCGGTCGACACCGAGTCGAACCGGAGTGACCGCAATCCAGTCGGTCGCCAGTCCGACGAGGAAGATGAGCGTCATCAACACCCCGCCGAGGACGAGACCGAACCCGAGGTCGAGGAGCCAGTCGCGGTCGATTCCAAATCCGAGGTCCGAGACGGTCCGCCGGTCGATGTAGCGGGCGACGAGGAAGCCAGCCAGTCCGGTCGTACTGACCGAGACGAGCGAGAGTACGAGCTGTCCGAACCTGCTCGTTCCGAGGAGGTCAGAGACGGTGCTTCCGATACCGATACCGACGATAACCGCGACGAGAACGACGACGAGTGGAGTGGCGAGGAGTCGAAGCGGCGCACGAGGGCGGCGCTCGGTACTGTTCCAGAGGAGTGTTCGAGGGGACACACGACGCGGTTGTCAGTCCAAACTAATGAAGCTACACAGGTCGGCCGCCGATAGCTACACGGGGCCGGCTGCCAGTGACTCGACTCCGTCACGAAGTGGCGGCTCAGACCGGTGCAGACGACAGGATGACGGCGAGTCCGAACAGGATGACGCCGAGGATGACCGAGACGACGAAGTGGATGAAGACCACGTACGCCGACAGGCGGTTCGACTGGCCGTAGAGGAACCTGACGAGTCCGAAGTCAGACGCGATAGCGAGGGCGAGTGCGAGAAACGAGTTCAACTGGAACGCCGTGAAGACGACGGCGATGGCTGCCGGAACGGGACCCACGGCGAACGCCTTCTTGACTTCGACGTCGCCGAGGACGTTCCGTGCAGCGATGTGTGCAGTGGTAGAGAGAAACAGCGCGAACAGCGCGAAGGTTCCGGCGACGGCGGTTATCGGCGCGCCGTCGGCCGCCGTCTGCAGGGAGAGCACGTCCATATCGGCCGAATGGACGCGACGAACTTAGGTTCGGTCGATTCGTGCCCGGTCAGAACGAGCCGAGGAGACCGAGGTCCGAGAGACGCGAGATGATGACATCGACCGCCGCTGCGGCGTCTTCCGGCTTCTTGCCACCCGTGATGACGAGTTTGCCCGACCCAAAGAGGAGCGCGACCACGCTTGGTTCGTCGAGGCGGTAGACGAGACCGGGGAACTGCTCCGGTTCGTACTCGATGTTTTCCAGGCCGAGCCCGATGGCGATGGCGTTGAGGTTCAGATTCTCACCGAGGTCCGCACTCGTGACGATGTTCTGGACGGTGATTTCGGGGTCGTCGTCGACTGGAATCTGAAGCTCTCGAAGCTTGTCGAAGACGATACCGAGACTCTCGTGAACGTCGTCAGTAGACTTCGCGCCGGTGCAGACGATTTTGCCGGAGCGGAAGATGAGCGCCGCAGACTTGGGGTTCTGGGTGCGGTAGACGAGCCCAGGGAACTGCTCGGGGTCGTAGTCTGCGCCTTCGAGGTCCATCGCCACGCTCTGGAGGTCCAACTCCTGGCCGATTCCCGTGGAGGCGACGACGTTCTCGATGTTAATTGTGTCCTTGGGGTCGGTCATGTAACGGTTTAAGTCACGTATTTAACCTTTAAAAAGATTGGTGCAGGAGACTGACAACTTACACCCGTCGCCGAATGATTTGGACGTTCCGGGCAGTGACCACCACGCCCAGAAATGTCAGTGCGCCGGGTATTGCGAGTCGAGCGGAGGCAGGTCTGAGCACCCAGTAGGTTGCGAAGAACAGCGCCACAGAGACTATCTTCAAGACGGCGAACGACCCCGGTCCGGGGTCGCCGCCAGAGAGTAGTCGAACGATTGGGTTGCCTTCCTGAATGCCCGCGAGTCTGACGCCGAGGATGGTCGTGACGTAGTCTCCGAGACCGTAGGCGAGCGCCGCCGCGCCCCAGAGAATGGCGTCGAGAGAAGCCATGCGAGTGGATTCTATCCAGCGATAATAAATTTCGTCGTCGCCGAACTATCACGTTCGGACGACTACTGGTACTGTTTCCACCCGACTCCGGGACGGACCCACCGGCGACCGATATCCTCATTTTCGCGGGCCGTCAGTTCCGAGCGTGTACGGATTGGAACTCGCCGGCGAAGAAGACGACTTCGCCGCCCGCGAGGCCGAGTCGGCGGCGACAGGCGTCGAAGTCGTCGCGCCCGGCCTCGCCACCGCCCGCGGCGTCAACGCCGACCGAGCGGCGCATCTCGCATACACCCGCCGCGTCGTCGAACTCGTCGGCCACTGCGACCCGGATATCGAGGCCGCCCGCGCTATCGTCGAGGGGGCCGCCATCGACCGCGAGGGAACCGTGGCCGTCCGCGCCCGCGACGTTCGCGCCCTGACCGGCATCAGCACAACCGACGCGGAGCGTCGAATCGGCTCGGCGCTCGTCGAGCGTGGCTTCGGCGTCGACCTCGACGACCCGGACCACGAACTCCGCGTCTACTTCTCCGAAGACGCCTGTCTCGTCGGCTGGACCGTCGTCGAGGGCGTCCGCGGCTTCGGCGACCGAAAACCCACCGACCGCCCGTTCTTCCAACCGGGGAGCATGGCACCCATGGACGCCCGAGCCTTCGTCAACATGGCCGGCGCGGAACCCGGTGCCCGGATTTTGGACCCGATGTGCGGCACCGGCGGCGTGCTCCTCGAAGCCGGGTTAGTCGGTGCCGACGTGGTCGGCGTCGACGCACAGGAGAAGATGGCCCGCGGTGCGCAGGTGAACGTGGACCACTACGTCGGCTCCGGGGAGGTCGTGCGCGGCGATGCGACGGCACTCCCGCTTTGCGACGATTCGATGGACGGCGTCGTCTTCGACGCCCCGTATGGTCGGCAGTCGAAGATTGCCCAGCACTCGCTCGCGGATTTGGTCGGTGGAGCACTCGCGGAAGTTCACCGGGTCGCGCCGCAGTGCGTGATGGTCGCCGATAGGTCGTGGGTCGACGAAGCCGAGGCTGCTGGCTGGGAGGTCGAACAGGTGTTCGAGCGGCGGGTCCACCGGTCGCTAGTTCGGTACGTGCATCTGTTGTATCGAGGAGACTAGTTTTCAAGGGAAGTCGTCTGTCACGACGACACGTCAACGACTGCGTGAGAGCCGTTGTCGCTTCAACCCAACTAGGGTTCGTCTGTAACTACATTCTCTGCCCCACTCAGAACGTATCGGTTTCTTGCTTCAACCCAACTAGGGTTCGTCTGTAACTGCGTCGGCCTCGCCGTCGGTGAGGTCCTGTCGCAGGCTTCAACCCAACTAGGGTTCGTCTGTAACACCACGACATCCAGCGTCCCCTCGGTGATATTGTAGGCTTCAACCCAACTAGGGTTCGTCTGTAACACGAGTCGGTCCTCACCCTCCGCACGCGCCTGCCTGCTTCAACCCAACTAGGGTTCGTCTGTAACCCGAACGCGTACGGCCCGGACAAGTCCCCAATCGAGCTTCAACCCAACTAGGGTTCGTCTGTAACCCGTGGTTTCGGTTGGCGTCGTCACGTTCGCCGTGCTTCAACCCAACTAGGGTTCGTCTGTAACGCCGCGCCCGACGGACTCGTCGGTCTCCCGGACGCGCTTCAACCCAACTAGGGTTCGTCTGTAACCATACCCAATTCGTAGGCGTAGAGTCCTATATCCACCGCTCTCACTCACCAGTTTCCGTCGACCCTCGATACCCCCTCAGCCCCCGGGGGGTCGACTGAGCTTTGGAGCGTACCCGAACAGGCCCAACATAAGTCCACAAACGTCCACACGACCGAATCGGTGTCGTCTCACCGAGTGCCAGTTTGTCAGGGTGCCATCGGTCGCAGAGTCCCAGTCAGAAACTCGGCGCACCGACTCGCTTCCCGCGCCGGTAGAGATAGTACGACAACAGCGGCACGGACACGACGAAGGCCGGACTGAAAAGCGGCCCTGCGATATTGACGACCCCGGGGGCGACCCACGCCCAGTGGGGGTGCCACGAATCGCCGGTCTTCTGCAATTCGTGAATGTCCAAGACGAGCGCTCCGGCCACGATGACGCCGAGGAGCATACTGGCCCCCTGCGCGAAAAGGAACACCCCGAGCAAAAGCATGTAGACGCTCGGATTCTCGGGGCTGACGAGACGGTGGACGCCGATAAAACCGACTACTGGAAGCAGGCTGGTGATGAGCGTGAGTGGGAACATGGCGACCCCGTACCACCAGTCCGACGGCGAGGAGGAAACAGGAGTGGAAGAGGAAGGTGAGGAGGCTGTGGAGGACATACGACGACCGACAGTGCCGAGGAAGAAGACAGTTATCAAAATGCTGTCCCGAGAGTCGGTGTGTTGCGACTCGGGATGTCAGAGTCAGCCAAAAAGCGCAAACGGTGAGAGCCGGGGGAGCCGTTTACGTTGAGACGGTGTCGCAGTTCCAACCCGGGTCCTGACCGGTTTGCGCGATAAGGTCAGACCGGCACGCCGGGCAGTAGTCGGGAACGTCCGATTCGTTTTGCGGGACGTACACCCCGCCGCCGCATTCCACGCACGCATCGTCGACGATGGTCACGCAATCCGCACAGATGTTGAAGTCGTCCACTGTGAGGTCGCGCAGCGTTTCGAGTTGTTTGTCCAGGAAATACTCGTCGATGACCGACCGACAACTGTGACATGGCTTCATAGCGGTACAGAATGTGGGTCGGTAGCATAGTACATATATCTATCGCCGCGAAGCTCTCAAAATCGAAACAGTACTGAGAGAGTGAAGTGGGGCGGTTGCAGGAATGGAGGGACGCGACTACGACTTCGCCACAACCGTCTCGCCCGCCCGCACCGACTCGCCTTTCTCGACGACGATATCCTCGACACCGAACTCCGAAGGCAACAATACGTCCGCCCGAGAGCCGAAGTCGATGTGACCGATTTTGTCGCCGCGGGCGAGTTCGTCACCGGGCGCGACGTAGGGGTGAATCCGCCGGGCGAATGCCCCGGCGATGAGCGAGATTTCGTACTCGTCGCCGCGGTCGTCCACGACTTCGATATCGACGCGCTCGTTCCTATCGGAGTCCTTCGAGAACGCCGGTTTGTGGGCACCGGGACGGTGGGTCACATCCCGAACCTCGCCCGCGACGGACGCGCGGTTGACATGCACGTCGGTGACGTTCATGAACACCCCCACGCGAACGCGGTTCCCCTCTTCTCGAATCACGGAGACGTGACCGTCGGCCGGTGAGATAACACCCGGTTCAGCCGGGGGCGTACGCTCTGGGTCGCGGAAGAACCAGAGAACGAACGCGCCGACACCGAGAAGCACTGCGCCTGCGGGTAGGAAGACGAACGCCGCGACTGCCGCACCGAGGAACGCCGGGAGAGCGAACCGTCGATAGCCGGGTGCGAATTTCATTCAGGCCTCGTCGCGGACTTCCGCGCCCCAACTCGTGAGGAGGTGCGTGATGTGGAGTCGGGCGTCGATACCGGTCACGAGGTCCAAATCGACCGCTCCGGCGAGTTCGTGCAGGCGGGCGAGTTCGCCGTCGGCGAATCGCTCTGGCGTCGCGTCGGCGACGCGGAGGATGCCACGGAGGAGTTCCTGACCCCCGTAGCCCTCGTCGTCGAGGAGTGTCGTGACGGTCTTTCGGGCGTCGCGGATGTCTCCCTCGCGGGCCTGGATGAGGAGCGTCTTCAGTTCGTCGTCGAAGCCAACGTCGCCGAGAGCGGCGTGGACGGTAGACATCGTCACCTCGTCGGCTTCGGTGGCGGTGCGCTGCGCCGAGAGCACGGCCTTTCGGATGTTGCCGCCCGAGGCGTCGGCGAGGAACTGCAGGCCGCTGGCGTCGTACTCGACACCCTCGGCGTCGAGGATGTCGGCGAGGAGTGCTTCGAGGTCGTCGTCCGCCGGCGCGGACATCGGAACCGGGAAACACCGCGAGCGAATCGGCGGGATGAGCTTCGAGGGCTGTCGCGTGGTGATGATGAACTGCGTCGTCCGGTGGTGTTGTTCCATCACGCGGCGAAGCGCCTGCTGGAAGTCCTCGCGGATAGATTCGGCGTTGTCGAGAACGATGGTCTTGTAAGTCCCCGACATCGGGGCGTAACTCGCCGACTCCTTGAGCACGCGATTTATCATGTCGCGTTTGGCCATGCGGCTTCGACCGTCGAGGAACTGCTCGAACCGGGAGTCCTGTCGAATCTGCTTTTTCGTCCGGTTGAAGAAGTCCGCGACGTTGAGTTCGATGAGGTCGTTTTCGGGGTCTTCGTGGGCGGCGTCGGCGAGCGCGCGGACTGCGGCAGTCTTGCCGACGCCCGGCGGTCCCTGCACCACGAGATTCATCGGCTCGTCCACGGCGCGGCGGAGGCGTTCGCGGGCCTCCGGCTGTGGGAGGTCGTCGAGTGTCGGCGCGTGCGTCTCGGTCCACAGCGGCGCGTCCATTGGACTGCCGTAACAGACGGTCGGGTAAGAATCGGTCGGTCCGTGTCGTCGACGTGCGCCACCTCGCCGCCGACGCGATACGTCGTCTCGGCACGCTGGCACGGCACCGACGCGGGACTGTCGCCGCGCCGCAGATTCGACGCACGTTTACCCCCGCCGCCACGAGTGACGTTCATGTCCATGCGTGCGACCTTCCTCGGGACCGGCGGGGCCGTCCCCACCACGGCGCGAGCGCCGAGCGCGTTCCTCGTGAACCGCGACGGCGAGCGCCTGCTGTTCGATTGCGGGGAAGGAACCCAACGTCAGATGATGCGGTTCGGGACCGGGTTCGGTATCTCGCACCTATTCGTCACGCACCTCCACGGCGACCACATCCTCGGTATCCCCGGCCTGATTCAGACGCTCGACTTCAACGAGCGCGACGACTCGCTGGCCATTCACGGCCCGCCGGGAAGCAAACAGCACCTCAAAAAGCTCGTCCACGCCGGCGGGTACCAGCCCGGTTTTCACGTCTCGGTTCACGAAACCCGGCCGGGCAACGTCGCCTACCGCGGCGACGACTACGAAATTCGCGCCTTCGAGACCGAACACCGAACCTCGTCAGTCGGGTACACCCTCGTCGAAGACGACCGCCCCGGCCGATTCAACCGCGAGAAAGCAGAGGAACTCGGCGTCCCCGTTGGACCGGCATTCGGCCGCCTCCACAGCGGTGAAGACGTCGAACTCGAAGACGGGACGGTCATCAAATCCGAGGACGTCGTCGGCGACCCACGACCGGGACGAAAGGTCGTCTACACCGGCGACACGCGCCCGCTCGACAGGACTATCGAGATTGCCCGAGACGCCGACCTACTCGTCCACGACGCGACGTTCACCGACGAGGAGGCGGAGCGCGCAGCCAAGACGGCGCATTCGACCGCCCGCGAGGCCGCTCGCGTCGCCCGCGACGCCAACGTCCGACGGTTCGCACTGACGCACATCTCGGCCCGCTACGCCGCCAACCCGCGGCCACTACTCGAACAGGCGAAGGAAGTCTTCGACGGCGAGGTGTTCGTCGCCGAGGACGGCCAAAAAATCGACATCCCGTACCCCGACAGCGACGCGGACGAGTAAGTCACAGGGCTGCGCGTTTCATGTCGGACAGCAGATACGCTTTTCTCACCACCCGACGCACCACTGTTCGTGCCCTCGAACGACTTCCACATCCTCGACGTGTTCGCCACCGAGAAGTACGCCGGAAACCAACTCGCCGTCTTCGAAGACGCCGACACGCTTTCGGACGACCAGATGGCGGCGCTCGCAAAGGAGATGAACTACTCCGAGACGACCTTCATCGAAGGCGGAAGTCCGGGTGAGGGCTTCGACGTTCGCATCTTCACGCCCGCAGGCGAAATTCCGTTTGCAGGACATCCGACACTCGGGACTGCGGCCGCCCTCCGAGAGCACTTCGACGCCGGAGACGACATCACGCTGAACCTCGGTGTCGGGAAAATACCAGTCGAAGTGCGCACAGCGGGCGGCGACGAGGTGTACTGGATGACCCAGAACGCACCCGAGTTCGGCGAGGAGTTCGCCCACGAGACGCTGGCAGACGTGCTTTCGCTGGACGTAGACGACCTCGACACCGACTGGCCCGTGCAGTCCGTTTCGACCGGCCTTCCAGCACTGATGATTCCCCTCCGAGACCGCGACGCCCTGGGACGGAGCGAAGTTGACCTCCCTGCATACCGGGCGTTCCTCGACGATGGCGGCCCGGAGAATCTGCTTCCCTTCTGTCCAGACCCGCGCGACGACGCGAACGACCTCGCGGCGCGGATGTACGCACCCGGCCACGGCGTCGCCGAAGACCCCGCCACCGGAAGCGCAAACGGCTGTCTCGCGGGCTATCTCGCTCGGCACGAGTACTTCGGCGAGTCGAACGTCGAGGTGACGGTCGAACAGGGCTACGAGATGGGTCGCCCCTCGCACCTCTATCTCGAAGCCCGCCACGAAGGTGGCGATGCCGGTGACGTCACTGTTCGCGTCGGTGGTCGCGTCGAATTCGTCGCAGAAGGGAACCTGGTCTAAAAGCGGTTCTTGGGTAGCTGACCGTCGATTCAGTCGCGGTGGTCGTCGCAGATGGGAATCTGCCCGTCGTCGAGGAGGACGACGGGAACGCCGAGAATCACCCACTCGCGGACGTAGCGTCTGACGGTCGTCGCGGGCGACCCGCACTCGACGCAGACGGCGTCATCATCCGGTGAGAGCGATTCGAGAATCCGCGTTCGCGGCCCGAACGTCGTCCGCGTGTAGGCCGGTCGTCGCGTGAGGAGGACGACGACGCCCGCGGCGACACCCAGAGCCACGACTGGGAGGACGAACCGCCCGACACCGGTGCGGACGAGTGCACCGATGAGGGCGAACACGACGACGACGGCGACGAGTTCGCGACCGAATCGCATCAGTTGGACGTGCTGTTAGTGTCGGAGTCGGTCGACGAGTCAGACGAGCTATCGCCGTCGAGCGAGCGCACGAACTGCGGGTAGCCGCCGTCACCGACCGGGATGTACACCGTGTCGGTCTCGTCTAGCTTCTCGATGTACTTCTGGGCCAGCACCTCGTCAGAGAGCGATTCGGCGAGGATGCGGTTCGCGTCGGCCTGTCCCTGCGCCTCGATGCGCTTGCGCTCGGCTTCGAGTTCTTCGACGGCGAGTTCGTCTTGCTTCTGCTGGCGACGCTGTTCGGTGATTTCCTTCTGTTCGACTGCCTGTGCGTACTCACCGGGAAGTTCGACGTTCCGAATCTGGACGGCTTCGAGGATGATGCCCGCCTGGGCGAACTCGTTGGAGAGTTCCTTCTCGGCAGCCGCCTTCAACTGCGTCTGACCTTCGCCGGTGTAGATGACGGTGACAGGGAGACGGCCCGCTTCAGTACGGAGGACAGAGCGAATCGACGGTCGAATGAGTCGCTCTTCTGCGGTGTCGAGAGTCCGGTAGTTGCGGTAGAAGTTGACCGCCTTCGACTGGTCGATTCGGTAGCGGACGGTCACGTCGATGTCGGTTCGGAGACCGTCTTGTGTGAGGACGGTAATCGCGTCGTCACCCTGCTTGTCGCCCTCGCCGGTCGACGACGACATGGTGTACGACTGCGGGCGGACCGAGAGGGAGACAGTCGATTGCGCGACTGGGTTGACGAGGTGCGCACCGGGTTCGAACACCGTTCCGGTCGTCGCGCCCCACTTCTTGACGACTTTCACGTTCCCTTCTTCGACGGGTTCCCACGCGAGGAGTCCGGCGATGGGGGCAGCGATGAGGAGGAGGGCGATACCTGCAATCAGGGCAATCCGCGTCAGTGACCGCGGGGTCATAGACGGGGGTGATGGAGAGTCTGCACTCATCGTACAGAAATTTCACCCTGATGAGTTGTTTGTTTCGTATTATGTCTTTCAGCCCATTCGAGAGCAGGTTCCGCTCTGGTGTGGCGGGGAGATTCCCTCCGGCGTGGAGTATATATTCGGCGCGTCCCTACTCGCCGCCGTGAACGACCGGACGAGCGCGCTCGACTCGGTCGTCTTCGGCGTCGACATCCAAAGCGGCGACGTTCGAGGGGATTCCCCGTCGTACGCGTTGGTCGTGTTGGACACCCGAGACACCGAGTCAGACGAGGTCCGAATCGAACGAGACGTCGTCTCCTTCCGCAAGTTACGTCGCCTCATCGAGAGCGAGGTCCCCGCGATGGTCGCGACGGACAACATGTACGAACTCGCGACCGACAAAGACGACCTCGTTCGCTTCTTGCAGTGGCTTCCCCACGAGACGAAACTCGTGCAGGTGACCGGTGCCGAGCGACCGGAACCCCTCTCGCGAGTCGCATCGAGACACGGTGTTCCGTACGGCAAGAAGCCGATGAAAGAGGCCGAAGCGGCCGCCAGACTCGCCCTCGCGAACGTCGGTCACGAAGTCACCGCCTTCGAGAACACGACGACCGTGAAGGTCTCTCGAGGGCGCTCGACCGGGAAAGGCGGCTGGAGTCAGGACCGCTACACGCGCCGCATCCACGGGTCGGTCAAGCGCGAGTCGCGGGAAGTCGAATCCGCACTCGACGAAGCGAACCTCGACTACGAGCGCGACGTGACCGAGAAGTACGGCGGCTACTCGAAAGCGGTGTACACGGTCGAAGCGCGGCCGCAAGACATCCCCGTCTCGACCCACCGCTCCGGCGACACCCGCGTCGAAATCGAGCGCGAGCGCCGCGACGGCATCGAGTTCGAACCCCTCGTCAAGCGCCGCGACCGGGTCATCGTGGGCATCGACCCCGGCACGACCACGGCAGTCGCCGTCGTCGGACTCGACGGCCGCGTCCTCGACATCCACTCCACTCGCACCGCCGACACCGCCACCGTCATCGAATGGCTCATCGAGCGCGGCCGCCCGGCGCTCGTCGCGGCCGACGTGCACCCGATGCCCGAGACGGTCGAGAAGTTCCGCCGAAGCTTCGACGCCGCGGGCTGGGCACCGCCGAAGGACATCCCGGTGGACGAAAAACTCCACCGCACCCGCGAGGTGAACTACGAGAACGACCACGAGCGCGACGCCCTCGCCGCCGCCTTGTTCGCCTTCGACGACCACGAAGACCAGTTCGAACGCATCTCGCGGAAAGTCCCCGCGGAAATCGACCGCGAGGAGGTCATCGCCCGCGTCCTCGGAAGCGAGGAGTCCGTCGAGGCCGTCCTCCGCGAGATGGACGACGACGGGGACGAGGAGACTGACGAGTCCGGCGACGAGTCCCCGACCGAACCCGACCGCTCGCCCGAAGAGCGTGAAATCCGGTCGCTGAGGTCCCGAGTCGAGCGCCTCGAATCCCACGTCGAAGACCTGAAATCGACCATCGAGGAGAAAGACGAGACCATCGAGGAGTACAAACAGGAACTCTCGGACGCCAGACGCGAAGAGCGCCGGAAGGCCCGCGAGCGCCGCGAGGTGTCCAGACTCGAACGCGACAACGACAGACTCGAACGGAAAGTCGAGTCGTTGGAGGCCGAAAACGAGGAGTTGGCCGACAAACTCGACCGTCTGAAGTCGCTGTGGAAACTCGACCACTCGAACTTCGCGGACGTGAACACCGATGGGATTCTCACGAGCGACAGCGAGTGGGAAGTCGCCGGAGGAGAGAGCGAAGCGAACGAATCCGGCGGAAACTTGGTGCCCGTGAAGATTGTCGAGCAGTTCACCAACGGCGCGCTCGACCAGACCGTCGAGGAGTACGGCATCGCCGCGGGCGACGTGGTCTACCTCCGCGACGCCAGCGGCGCGGGGCGAACGACCGCCGAGCGCCTCGCCGAGTTCGACCCCAAGGTCGTCCTCCGGTCGGGCAACCTCTCGGAAGTCGCAGACGAAGTCCTCTTCGAAGCCGAGATTCCGGTCGCTCCAGCCGACGACGTGACGATTCAGGAGATAGACGAACTCGCGGTTGCCAAGGAGTCAGCAGTGGAGTCCGCGATTGCCGACTGGGAGTCGCGGGCGGAAGAACGGCAGAAAGAACAGCAAAAGGAGATGGTCGACCAGATTATCTCCGAGCATCGCGCCGATAGGCGGTAGACTTACAGAAATCAATTAAATATCGTGCATCCTATTCTGGGGATAATTGTCCTTAATTTACATAAATTGGTATATAAATATTGTCAATTAATTTCAAAAATATATTTTATTAAATTATCTAATTTTAATTTTCCTCATTCGATATAGAATATCCAAACATAGACACTAGGAATATCCAAGCAACCAACAAACCTGCTATCACGTCAAGCCGCAGATAAGTTTCTGGTCTCAGGGGTCCAGGTGTTAAGACCGGCACAAACACGAGGAATGAGATGATGAGTCCAAGAGCGGCCGCAACAGCAAATCTTGATTCTTCGTTCATTGTCCTGTTGTCTTATTTATCAATTTCATGCTAAAAATGTCTCTCCAGTAACGTGATAACACACGGTGAGGAACTCGGTTGAGCGATACCACCATTTAGTCAACCAGCGGAGTTCTCACCGGATAGCCCCCCAACGATGAAGTACAGCGCAGGGCCCAGGAGCGGCACGAAGAACGCGAGCGCCGCCCAGAACGTCGCGTTCCGCGCTTTGAACGTCGCATCCTTGTGAACCCGGTACGGAAGGTAGATGTGGAACGCGAGGAAGTAGACGGCGAACCCGAGGATATACGGGAGGAGGTCGCCGCCGCGGACGGAGGCCCACATCGCCGCCAAGAGACCGAAGACGGCGAGCATGAGCGCGGCGAAGATGAGTATCGGCGCGCGCGTTCGAGTGCCTGAGTCGGACATCACCCGGTGTTAGGACCGCGGTGTGTTGTCCGTTTCGCCCGCGGGCAGCGTTTCATAGGGAGTATCGTAGCCAACCGGCGGGTTCGCGACCCCAGACAGACGGAGGAATCCATTCTTACGGAAGGAAATGACGAACGACTACGATAATCCCTATCAGAAGTCATATCCCACATCCCCGTCACCAAACACGTATGGACGCATACGACCTGATCACTCGGAACGCCTCCGAAGTGGTCACGGAGGACGAAGTGCGCGCGCTGGCCGACGACCCCGAGGGCAAGCGAGCGTACGTGGGCTACGAGCCCTCCGGCGTCCTCCACATCGGTCACATGCTCACCGCCAACAAGCTCATCGACCTCCAAGCGGCGGGCTTCGAGGTAGTCGTACTTCTCGCTGACGTACACGCCTACCTCAACGGCAAGGGCACATTCGAGGAGATTCGGCAGACGGCCGAGCGCATGAAAGAACAGTTCATCGCCTACGGTCTCGACGAAAGCCAAACCGAGTTCGTCCTCGGGTCGGAGTTCCAACTCGACGAGAGCTACATCCTCGACCTCCACGCGCTCGAACTGGAGACGACGCTCTCGCGTGCCGAGCGTGCGATGGCCGAAATCAAGAGCGGTGACAGCGTGACCGTCGCGCAGGCGGTCTACCCAATCATGCAGGCGCTGGACATCGTCTACCTCGACGTCGACCTCGCCATCGGTGGGATGGAACAGCGAAAGGTCCACATGCTCGCCCGCGACACGCTGCCGAGCATCAACGAGGACTCGCCGACCTGCATGCACACGCCGCTTATCGCCGACCTCGCGACGGGCATCGGGAAGATGTCCTCGTCGAAGGGTGTCACCATCTCGATGGAAGACACGACCGAGGATATCGAAGACAAGGTCAACGACGCCTACTGCCCGCCGACGGCAGACCCAGAGCCGACAGACGAGGACGAGGAACGCGAGAATCCCGTCCTGCAAATCTTCGAATACCACGTCTTCCCGCGGTTCGAGCAGGTCGTCGTCGAACGCCCCGACGAGTACGGTGGCAACCTCGAATACGATGACTACGAGTCGCTCGAAGCGGACCTCGAATCGGGTGAACTCCACCCCCTCGACGCGAAGGGCGCACTGACGAGCTACCTCGACGAACTCATCGCGCCCGGTCGCGAGAAAATAAACAACTGAGTTCGTCGCTGCCGACGACTCGCTTTTTCAGGCCATTCCGAACATCTTCATCACACCCTCTGCCAGACCGCTCGCCACGAGACCCATCCCCGCGACGACGAGCGCGATACCGGCGGCCACGATGGGCGCTTGGACGGCGACGATGCCGATACCGGCGAGCAGACAGACGATTCCAACGATCCCTTTTGTTCCAAGTTTATCGAGCATACCACCAGTGCGAGTGGGGACTCCCCTAAACGCGTCGCTTGGTGCGACGGGGAACGTCAGACATACGTCGGCGGGTTTAAACATGACGCCGTCAAACGCTCGCGCATGAGCGACGACGAGAACGAGAGCCGCCGAGACCTTCGAATGCCGAACGACGACGAAGAGTTCGCCGTCGTGACCAACATGCTCGGTGCCAATCGTATCCGCGTCCGCTGTGCTGACGGCGTCGAGCGGACCGCTCGCATCCCCGGACGAATGCAGAAACGCATCTGGATTCGAGAGGACGACGTCGTCCTCGTCGAACCGTGGGATTGGCAAGACGAGAAGGCCGACGTGACGTGGCGCTACGAGAAGTCCGAAGCGGACCAACTCCGGCGAGAAGGTCACATCCAGTAATCGCCCGCACATCGACTGCGATACGTATCGCGTATCGATGAGACACAGCGCAACAGCACCTGTGCCCTTTTCATCTCGTCTCCCGTAGAAGCAGACGAATGAGTGACGACTTCGGCATGGTCGAGCCCCAAGAGGGGGAAGCGTTCGGTGACGAGTGGGAAGAGATAGACGTCACCGACGACGCGGCGGACCGCATCGCACGGCGGCGCGACCGCGACTTCGACGAGTTCCGGATGCGGATGAAAGACGCCGACCAGTTCAAGGTCGAACAGTCGGTGTTCGACGACGCCACCTTCGCGGCGATATACAAACTGGTCCAAGACGGCTACATCTCCGCCTTCGGGGGTCCCATCTCGACGGGCAAGGAGGCGAACGTCTACGAAGCGCTGGGTGCTGAGGAGACTGACGTCGCGGTCAAGATATACCGCATCAACGCCTCGGACTTCCGGCACATGCGCGACTACCTCGAAGGCGACCCGCGATTCGAGAGCATCGGCAACGACAAGGGACAGGTCGTCCGCGCGTGGGTCAGAAAGGAGTTCGCCAACCTCGAACGCGCTCAACGCGCCGGAGTCAGAGTCCCCAAACCCATCGCAGTCCAGCGGAACGTCCTCGTCATGGAACTCGTCGGGTTGGTCGAAGACCGGGCACGACGCCTCTCGGAGGTGAACGTCGAAAACCCCGACACCGCCTACGAAGTCACCCGCGAGTATATGCGCCGTCTCCACCGCGCCGGACTCGTCCACGGCGACCTCTCGGAGTACAACCTCATCATCCACGAGGGCGAACTCGTCGTCATCGACCTCGGACAGGCCGTGACGGTCCACCATCCGAACGCCGAGGAGTTCCTCCGCCGCGACTGCCGAAATATCGCGAAGTTCTTCCAGCGACAGGGGGCCGATGCCGACCCCGACTCGCTCTACGAGTTCGTCACGGCTGACGAAGAGACCGACGAGGAATAGTCGATGGCAGGGAGCGTCGCCCGCCGGTTCACCACGTTCGTCGGTCTCGCGGCGCTGTGGGCGTGGCCGTTTTGGCTCCTCACATCTGTTCTCCCCGACACCGTCGACATCGCTGCCATCCTCGTCGGTGCGTGGGGACCGACTGTCGCGGCGTCCCTGTTGACGTGGCGGACCGCTGGCCGAAACGGCGTCAAAGCGCTCCTCTCGAAGTACCTCGCGTGGCGGCCCGGCCTGTGGCCAGCAGTCGCTGTCGTCGTGGTCGCGTTCGTCACCACCGTCGCTGCCGTCTGGGTCACATCACTCGGTGGCGTCCCGGGTGGACTCGGCGGCGGTCCGCCACTATTTGCGATACCGGTCGTTCTCCTCGTGAACGTTTTTCTCGGCGGGCCACTCGCCGAAGAGGCCGGGTGGCGAGGCTTCGCGCATCCACTCCTCCATGAGCGCTTCGGCCCCGGAACCGCAGGGGTCGTCATCGGGAGTATCTGGGGACTGTGGCACGCCCCGCTGTTTCTCCTCTCGGGCCAGTCGTTCGCCGTCGGCGGCGGCGACCCACTCGCGTTCGTCGCGTTGACCGTCTCGTGGTCGGTTCTGTTCGGCGTCGCCACGGAGTGGGCTGATGGGAGTCTCGTCCCGGCGGTGTTCGGACACGCAGCGGTCAACACGTTTCTTGGCACCTACGGCGTGTTCGCGGCGGCCCACAACCGCCCCGCTGTCGTCGTCGGGTTCATCATTGTCGCTGTCGCGTCGCTCGTCGTCTACCACCTCCGCACCCGCCTACTGGGTTCGGCCACATCCGGTACCACCTGACAGAAGCACACTTCTGTTTCACCGCTAACAGAACCATCATTCAGAAGACATTTATCACGCAATCGGCCGACAGACCGGGCGTGAACGTCTCGATACGCGACTGGCTTATCGTCCGCAACGCGAACCTCAGACGACTGGTACTCGGCCGACTCGTCACGAACGCAGGCGATAGTGTCTACGCCATCGCGGCGATGTGGCTCGTCTACGGCCTCACCGGGTCGTCGGCCTACACCGGCCTCGCCGGGTTTCTCACGATGGCCCCACAGGCATTGCAGGTGTTCGCCGGGCCACTCGTAGACCGGTGGTCGCTCCGGCGGATTCTCGTCGGTACGCAACTCGTGCAAGCAGTGTTGGTCCTCACGATTCCGGTCGCGGAGTTCCTCAGTCTGCTCTCGGTGTGGGTCGTCCTCAGCGTCATGCCGCTGGTGTCGCTTCTGAACCAACTCGTCTATCCGGCGCAGTCGGCTGCCGTCCCCCGAATCGTGGACGGCGACGACCTCGTTGCGGCGAACTCGCTGCTCTCGCTTTCGTACCAGGGCGTCGATATGGCGTTCAACGCGCTCGCAGGCGTCCTCGTCGCAGCGACAGGTGCAGTGACGCTGTACCTCGTCGATTCGGTGTCGTTCGCTGTTGCGGCGGCCCTGTTCGTCCGGTTGTACATCCCCGCAGCCAGTGAGGACGACAACGCGGGAGCCGACGCCGGGGGCAACTCCGAGGTCACCACCGAGACCGACACCGACACCGACTCGCCGGATACACCCAGTGCGGTCGCAGACGGCGGAGAAGACGACTCTACCGCGGACGCCGACGCAGACGAGACTGGCTATCTCGACGACCTCCGAGCAGGTCTCGGGTTCATCCGCGGGAGTATCCTTCTGCCGCTACTCGTGACCGGGCTGGTCGCAAACGGCGTTTTCGGTGGTGCGTGGGCGACGATGCCCGCCTTCGCCGACGCTCGCGGCGGCCCCGAGACGTACGGCTTACTCATGGCCGCTATCGCCGGTGGCATGCTCGTCGGTGCGGCAGTCGCCTCAGTGTTCGACGACCTGCCGTACGGGGCACTTTCTATCGCTCTGTTCGCTGTCAGTGGGTCTCTGTGGCTGGGAGCCGTCACTATCTCGTGGCTACCCGGAACGGTCGCCCTACTCGCGCTCGCGACTGTCCCATTCGGAATCTCGAACGTCGTCACGATGGCCATGATACAGACGCTCGTCCCCGAGGACCTGCTCGGCCGGGTGATGGCGGCGGTCGGAAGCCTCTCGACACTGATGATGCCCGTCGGGTCGGCACTCGGCGGCGTCCTCGGTGACGCCGTCGGCGCGGGCGTCGTCGTGGGCGCTGGCGGTGTGGGGTTACTCTTCGTCGCCGCCTACGTCCTCGCAATTCCGTCGCTCCGCCGACTTCCGGCCATCGACGAGATAGAGACACTCGCCGCGTGAGTCTGGCGACGTCCGCGAAAACCAACCACAGCGTGCGAGAGACACACGCAGTGCGCCCGCGAGCGAACTCTTAAACCATTTCACCGGGTATCCACGCGTATGCAGCACGTCAAGGTGCCGCAGGACCGTATCGGTGTTCTCATCGGCGAAGGTGGTTCGACGCTCCGCGAAATCGAGCGACGCGCAGAGGTTCGCCTCGACGTCGACTCCGAAAACGGCAGTGTCGCCATCGACAGCGTCGGCGACCCCGTTCTCGGGATGGTCGCCCCCGACGTCGTTCGCGCCGTCGGCCGCGGCTTCGCCCCTGAGGACGCGATGTTGCTCCTCGACCAAGAGATGGCGATGTTCGAACTCATCGAAATCGACCGACACACCCGCAACAAAAACGACATGCGGCGAAAGAAGGGCCGACTCATCGGCGAGAACGGCCGCACCCGCGAACTCATGGAAGAGTTGACCGGGGCGGACGTGGTCATCTACGGGTCGACGCTCGGCATCATCGGCCAACCCGAAGAAGTCGAGGCCGTCCGCCGCGCCGTCGAGATGATTCTCGACGGTGCCCCGCACGGTGCCGTCTACTCGTTCCTCGAACGGAAGCACAACGAACTGACCAGCGGATTCAACGTCCGACAGAACAACTGAACCGTCTCGCCGACGAGACACCACTGAGGTGCGGCACGCACCGCCGCCGACGCCACCGTCGGGGCACCGCTTGCGACGCACCAGCCCCGCATCGTTTTTCCACCGCCCGACGTACCGAGAGCTGTGACGCCACAGTTCGAGAGCGACGAAGGACAGCCTGTCCCCGCCGTCACGGCCGACGAGATGCGTGAGGTCGACCGCGCCGCCGTCGACGAAGTCGGATTGGCGCTCCTCCAGATGATGGAACACGCCGGGCGCAACCTCGCCGAGGTCGCCCGCGAGGCGGCCGTAGGCGGTCAAGTCGTTGTTCTCGCGGGCGACGGCGGCAACGGCGGCGGCGGAATCTGCGCTGCTCGACACCTCGCAAACGGCGGTGCGGACGTGACGCTCGTTCTCGACAGAGACCCAAGCGAGCTAACCGGAGCAGCCGCTCGACAGCACCGCATCCTCGGAGCGACGGATGCGACAGTGGGTGCCGCAGCGAGCGCCGAGTTTGCTATTCGGGATGCTGATGTCGTCGTCGACGCCCTCGTCGGCTACGGCCTGTCCGGAGCACTGCGCGGAACGGCCGCAACGCTGGTCGAAGTCGTGGAGGCGGCAGCGGCACCCCACGTCGTCTCGCTGGACGTGCCCTCGGGTATCGACGCGACGACCGGCGAGGCACCCGGTGTCGCGGTCGAACCCGACACGACCCTCACGCTCGCGCTTCCGAAGACAGGGCTCGCTACTGCAGAGGCTGGCGACCTCCTCCTCGCCGACATCGGGATTCCACGAGGTGTCTACGACTCACTCGACATCGACTACGCCGACCCCTTCGCTGGCGCACGCCGAGTTTGGCTTCGTCGTCTTTGATAAACCCTCGCAATCGACCGCCGTCGTCGGGTCGCCACCGCGCCCCCGTGTTGCGTTTTGACATGCCACTATTCGAAGACTTTTTATAGAATCACAAACAATCAAGCGATGACTATGAGCCAGCGAATGCAGCAGGGTCAGCCCATGATCATTCTGGGCGAAGACTCGCAGCGCACATCCGGTCAGGATGCGCAGTCGATGAACATCACGGCCGGAAAGGCCGTCGCAGAGGCCGTACGCACGACGCTCGGCCCCAAAGGGATGGACAAGATGCTCGTCGATTCGTCGGGCCAGGTCGTCGTCACGAACGACGGCGTCACCATCCTCAAGGAGATGGACATCGACCACCCCGCGGCCAACATGATCGTCGAAGTCTCCGAGACGCAGGAGACCGAGGTCGGCGACGGCACGACGACCGCCGTCGTCATCGCGGGCGAACTCCTCGACCAGGCCGAAGACCTCCTCGAATCTGACGTCCACGCGACGACCATCGCGCAGGGGTACCGTCAGGCCGCCGAGAAGGCCAAGGAAGTCCTCGAATCGAAGGCTATCGAAGTCACCGAGGACGACCGCGAGACCCTCATCAAGATTGCCGCCACGGCGATGACCGGCAAGGGCGCAGAGTCCGCCAAGGACCTGCTCGCCGAACTCGTCGTCGACTCCGTGCTGGCGGTCCAGGACGACGACAGCATCGACACGGACAACGTCTCCGTCGAGAAGGTCGTCGGTGGCTCCATCAACAACTCCGAACTCGTCGAAGGCGTCATCGTCGACAAGGAACGCGTCGACGAGAACATGCCGTACGCGGTCGAAGACGCCAACGTCGCTATCCTCGACGACGCGCTCGAAGTGCGCGAGACGGAAATCGACGCCGAAGTCAACGTCACCGACCCCGACCAGCTTCAGCAGTTCCTCGACCAGGAAGAAAAGCAGCTGAAGGAAATGGTCGACACGCTCGTCGACGTCGGCACCGACGTCGTCTTCGTCGGTGACGGCATCGACGACATGGCGCAGCACTACCTCGCGAAGGAGGGCATCCTCGCGGTCCGCCGCGCCAAGTCCTCGGACCTCAAGCGTCTCGCCCGTGCGACGGGCGGCCGCGTCGTCTCCAACCTCGACGACATCGAGGAAGACGACCTCGGCTTCGCCGGCTCCGTCGCCCAGAAGGACATCGGTGGCGACGAGCGCATCTTCGTCGAGGACGTCGAAGACGCGAAGTCCGTCACGCTCATCCTCCGCGGCGGCACCGAGCACGTCGTCGACGAACTCGAACGCGCTATCGACGACTCCCTCGGCGTCGTTCGCACGACCCTCGAAGACGGCAAGGTGCTCCCCGGCGGCGGCGCTCCCGAGACGGAGCTTTCGCTCACCCTGCGCGAGTTCGCTGACTCCGTCGGCGGCCGCGAGCAGCTCGCTGTCGAGGCGTTCGCCGAAGCGCTGGACATCATCCCGCGCACCCTCGCCGAGAACGCCGGTCTCGACCCCATCGACTCCCTCGTCGACCTCCGCTCGCGTCACGACGGTGGCGAATTCGCCGCTGGTCTCGACGCCTACACGGGCGACATCATCGACATGGAAGAAGAGGGCGTCGTCGAGCCCCTCCGCGTCAAGACGCAGGCCATCGAGTCCGCGACCGAAGCCGCTGTCATGATTCTCCGCATCGACGACGTCATCGCTGCTGGCGACCTCTCCGGTGGCCAGACCGGCGACGACGACGACGAAGGCGGCGCACCCGGCGGCATGGGCGGCATGGGTGGCATGGGCGGTATGGGCGGCATGGGCGGCGCAATGTAAGCGCCCCAGTAGGCCACCATACACCCATCCACTGACTCACGCATCGACTCGAACCGTCGGCCTGATTTCCGACCCAATTTTTTCTTGCGTCACGCTCGGTAGCGGCGCGAACCGGCGCGGACAGACCGAACGTCGTCCACTCAGTCCCGAATCCAAATCTTCTCCCACCAGTCCACGCGTTATTCTACCATGGGCGACCGAGCGTGTTACCGCGAATTCTGTTCGAACTGCGACGCGCAGGTGACGATTGTCGATTCGGCGTGTCCCGAGTGCGGACGGAACCTAGAAGTCGTCTGACTGAGACGACTCCGGAAGTTGGTCGATGTGGTGGACCGCACCCGGCGAGAGCAGCCGCCCGCTCGGGACTTCGACCCAGCCGTTCGGAAGCACCCGCACTGTCCCTTCGTGGAGAACAGTCTCGCTCTCTGAGTCGCCGTAGACGACGGCGTGGTCGATGGTCCATTCGAAGATGCCGAGCAGAGGCGTGTCGGAAGCGAACACCATAGTACCAGTATCTGTTTGTTAACTGATGAGTGTTTGGCAGGTCTGAATAGAAATTCGAGCGGTAGTCGTTCTGACACGCCTCGCTGTCGCTCAGCAGCCAACCGCAGTTGAGCAACGAAAAGAGCGCGACGGGTTTCCAGCAAAAGAGCGCGACGGGATTGAGCAAACGCGAAGCGTTTGCGACGGGAGTGCAGCGCTACGCGCTGCACTTCGTGACCTTCGGTCACGAGATTCGAACCGGACCGAGACTCACTTCGTTCGTCTCGTAGGATTCGAATCCCGCCGGTACCGTTATCACTGCTCGCTGTCGCTCGCAGAGAATAACGAGCGCGACGGGATTCGAACCCGCGACCATCGGATTAGAAGTCCGACGCTCTGTCCGACTGAGCTACGCGCCCTCGGATGCCACAAATCGGCCCCGGAAGAAAAACGAATCGGGTTCTATCCGTCGAACCGATACAGGGAGGTGACCACCGGCAGCCGATTGAACATCCAGAAGGCAACCGGCAGGCCGACGATGGTGACTGCGAAGAACGCCGCGGCGTTCGCCCAGAACCAACTGACCCACCAGCCGACGAACACGAAATACACAGCGCGGACGAGAAGCGACCGCTGGCCGCGGGCCGAATCGGGGTCGGTGAGCAACCGTGGCTCCTTCAGCGAGAGCACCGTCGGAACGAGATTGATGAGTTTGATTCCGAGCGGGAGGCCGATGATAGTCGCGTTGAGGAACCACGCGACGTTGACGACGAGGGGTGTCGCCCACCAGCCGACAACCACGAACCACAGCGCGCGAACGACGAGCGAGCGTTGAGACATAGGTGACAGTGGGCGACGAGGCGCGAAAAGTGTCGCGGCGCTCGTAGGTCGCTGTCGTGACGAGGGGAACCGAGCGACGGTGAAGGGAGGGTTTAACAGCGCGAGCGCGGTAGCAACCGCCATGAAAGTCATCGGGACAGTCGGCCTGCCCGGCAGCGGAAAAGGCGAACTCGCCGAAGTAGCCCGCGAGTCGGGAATTCCCGTCGTGACGATGGGCGACATCATCCGCGAGGAGTGTCGCAATCGCGGTCTCGACCCCGCGACCGAGCACGGAACGATTGCGAAAGCGCTCCGCGAAGAAGAAGGCGACGACGCCATCGCAGCGCGCTCGCTTCCGGTCGTCGAAGACCACCTCGAATCGAACGACGTGGTGCTGGTAGACGGCCTGCGGTCGGACGTGGAACTCGACCGCTTCCGCGACGCCTTCGGCGACGAGTTCGTCCTCGTGAGCGTGGAAGCGCCGTTCGAGACGCGCGCCGAGCGCCTGCTCGACCGCGGGCGCGACGCGAGCGACACCGACGTCGAGGCGCTGAAGAAACGCGAGGAGCGCGAACTCGACTTCGGGATGGGCGAAGCGATGGACCGCGCCGACGTGGTTATCGAGAACACCGGAACACTGGCCGAGTACCGCGAGAAAATCACCCTCCTGTTCGAGGAAGGACCGGACGCCGTCGCGGAGGCCAACACATGATATACAGCGTCGACGTTCGCATCGAGGCCCCCGTCCGCGACACGGAAATCACCGACCGCGTCGGCGACGCCGTCGAGAACCTCTTTCCGGGCGTCGAACTCACCCACGAAGACGGGACGCTCGTCGGCGAGACCCACGAGTTAGAGCGCTTCTCGGAGCGCCTCCACGAGCAGGCCATCCTCGATACGGCCCGCCGCGAGTTCGCCAAGCGAAAGGACGACGACGGCTTTTCGTTCGCGCTGAAAAAGCAGGCCGCGTTCAAGGGCGTCGTCAACTTCGCCGTCGGCAACCCCGACGAACTCGGCGACATCGAGGTCCACGTGACCGTCCGCGACCCGACGGTAGACGAACTCATCGACTACATCGCGCCGCCGACCGAAGACGGACGGCCGGTCGACCCGAACGACAGATAACGCGGCGAGAGATACTGCGGCGACGGCCGCAGCGACGGCCGCGGCGTCTCAGACGACCAGCACCGCCACCGCGATAGCGATAAAGACGATTTTCAGCCCCGTGTTGACGGCGATGACCTTCGACCCGAATTCGGGGCCCCAGATGCCGTACTGGAAGGGTATCGACCGCTTGAACGTCGAGACGGCGAAGGAGATGATACCGCCGATGAGCATCGTCGCCACGGCCTGTTTCGGCGTGAACGTCTGCCCAATAGCCGGCGCGATGGCCGCGGCCCCGGCGGTCGTGTCGAACGCGAAGGCGACGACAATCGGGACAGCAGCACCCGGGAGTCCGACGAGGTTCGTCAGGGGACTGGCGAGCGCGGTGAACGATTCGAGGTCGGTCGTCCGCAAGAGGAGCGTGACGAACACGTAGACGATGGCGAGTCGCGGAACGATGCGCCGGAGCGTCTTCCACGTCTTTCGCCCGGCCTCTTCGAGCATCGACTGAAGGGACTGTTCCTCCTCGCCGACCTCGCCAGCACCATCAGTCTGTACGACTGCGGTCGAATCGACGTTCCGCTCGGAGAGGAGCACCGCCCCGGCGACGACGCCCGTGAGCGTAATCGCGAGCGCGATGGCCGCGCGCGCGCCGACGTACATGAACCCGACCTCTTGGCCGAGAATGGGGATGAGAACGGGCCAGTAGAACGTGAAGATGTGCTGGACGAAGCCGAAGAACGTGTTGATGGTGACGGCCACGAGCGTGGCCCGGTCGTCGAGGACGCCAGACTCGCGGTATTCGGCGAGCATGCCGTAGCCTGCTGTCGTCGAGGCGGCGGTCGTGACGATGGCCGTGCCCACCTCGTCCGGGAGGTTCGCCGGTCCGGTCAGATACCGCGAGAGGCCGGCGATTCGCTCCACGAGTCCGAAGGCGACCACGAGGTTGGCCGCGAAGACGCCGAGTGCGATGTAGACCGCGATACGGGCGACTCGCGGGAGTACCTCGAACAGGATGGGGAGGAACGCCGACGGTTGCACGGTCTGCCCTGAGGAGCGAGCGAACTAAGCGGCGTCGGTCGGAGAGCGTGTGTCGGTCGGAGAGCGTGTGTCGGTCGGAGAGCGTGTGTCGGTCGGAGAGCGTGTGTCGGTCGGAGAGCGTGTGTCGGTCGGAGAGCGTGTGTCGGTCGGAAAGCAGGTATCATCAGACGCTGGGGGAGTCACACTAGCACCTGCACCACGCCGAACAGCACCACGACCCCGAGCACGTCGCAGACGTTGGTGACGACCGGGATGACCACGTCGTCGGGGTCGAGTCCGAACTGGTAGGCGGCGTACGTCGCGGTGAGCGTCACGGCCACCGCCAGCACCGCGAGAATCGTGCCGCTGGTGAGCGCGACCAAGATGACGGTCTGTGCTGCAAGCGTCGCCCCGCCCGAAACGAGCGCGGCCAACACCCACGCACCGAAGCCGATGACCGGGAACATCGTCACCGCGAGAGCGAACGTCGCAACGGCGTTTCCGGCGAGTTCGTCGTCGGCCGGTGAAAACGAGAGCGTCCCGAGGTGAAACGACGTCGAGAGGCGCGCCGCGAGGATGCTCCCGAGGTTCCCCGCCGTCCCGATGGTGACGGGAACGAGGACGAGAAGCGAGGGATACCGCAGTAGCTTCGACTCGAAACTCCCGAGGACGAGTCCGCTTCCGAGTTCGACGAGCGTGAGCACCAACAGGACCGGGAGCATCGCGCGCGTGATTGCCCGGACGGTCCACTCCGTGGGCATCTCAGAACACCCCCGCGATGGCGAGGATGGTTCGCACGGCGATGAGCAAAAACAGGATGCCGAACACGTCGCCGGTCGTCGTCACGATTGGGCCGACGAGCGTGTCGGGGTTGCGCCCGCGGCGATAGCCCGCGAAGACGACGGTGACGACGACGGCCGTGAGGACGATACCCGAGAGGAGACCGGCGACGATGGCCACCCCGACGAGAATCGGAAGCGGTGCGACCTCGCTTCCGAGGAGTGTCAGGAGGAAGAACGCGACGATGGCGGCGAAGGTGCTGGTCAGGACGCCGTTTGCGAGGGCGGCCGCCGCAGCGGCCTGCAACCTGTCGTCGCCCGCGGTGACGCGCGGTTCGATGAGCCCCTGATGGAGCGCGGTGGCGACGCGAGCACCGAGCGAACCGTAGACGTTGCCGCGAGTTGCGAGCAGTGCGGGCACGAGAACGAGAAGCCCCGGGACAGCCCGGAGTTCCGCGCGCATCCCGCCGAGGACGACGCCCGCGACGAGACCGCCGACGAGACTCGCGGAGAGCGCGGGGAGGGCTTCCCGGTATGCCTCGACAGCGACGTCGCGCACGGTCATTGTGGGGTGCGACGAACGCGAACGTTAAAAGTCGGCGGTATCTCGGAACTCCCTTCGAAAAACCGTGAGAGACGAACTCGGAGGTTGGAGCTTCGCGTCGACGCCGTTAGAACGGCCCCATGCCGCCCATACCGCCCATGTCGCCGCCTTGCTGCTGCATCTTCTTCATCATCCGCTGCATGTCGCCGTCGCCCATGCCCTGGAACTGCTTGATGGTGCGTTCCATCATGCGGTGCTGTTCGAGGAGTTCCTGAATCGTCTCCTCGTCGCGGCCGGAGCCCTGTGCGATGCGCTGGACGCGAGAGGCACCGATGATGCGCGGGTTCTCCAGTTCCTCGTCGGTCATGGAGTCCATGATAATCTCGAACGAGCGCATCCGGTCTTTCGTCACGTCCATGGCGTCGTCCGGCAGTTGGTCTTTGAGCCCGCCGCCGAGCCCGGGAATCATGTCGAGGACCTGGTCGAGCGGCCCCATCTTGTTCATCGCCTCCATCTGCTTTTGCATGTCCTTGAGGGTGAAGCTCCCCTTCATCATCTCCTCGGGGTCCCAGTCCTCGTCCTCGGCGGTCGTCTCCGCCATAGCGCGCTCGACGCGCTCGGACAGCTGCTTGAGGTCGCCCATACCGAGGAGCCGCGAGATGAAGCCGTTCGGCTCGAATCGCTCGATGTCCTGGACGGTCTCACCCATGCCGAGGAAGCCGATAGACGAATCCGTCTCGTTGACGGCGGTCAGGGCACCGCCACCTTTTGCGGTCCCGTCGAGCTTGGTGATGACGACGCCACCGATGCCGATGGATTCGTCGAACTGCTGGGCCTGCTCTTTTGCGCCCTGCCCGATTGCCGCGTCGAGGACGAGCAGGTTCAGGTCCGGTTGGACGACGCCTTCAATCTCTTCGATTTCGGCGATGAGGTCGTCTTCGAGGGCGTGACGACCGGCCGTGTCGACGATGTGAACGTCGGCGTCTTCGGTCGCTTCGAGCCCTTCGCGGGCGATTTGGACCGGGTCGTCGCAGTCGGGGTCGCCGTAGAAGTCGACCTCCGCCCGCTCACACATCTGCTTGGCCTGGTCGTACGCGCCGGGGCGGAAGGTGTCGGTCTGGATGACCGCAGGGCGAAGCCCTTTCTTCGAGAACCACCACGCCATCTTGGCGGAGGTGGTGGTCTTCCCCGACCCCTGCAGACCGGCGAGCATGATGGTCTGGGATTCGAGGGGAATATCGGTCGATTCGCCGATGAGGGAGACGAGTTCTTCGTAGACGATTTTCAGGACGTGGTCGCGGGCGCTCGTGCCACCCGGCGGCTCTTCCTCCAACGCGCGCGTCTTGATAGAGTCAGAGAGGTCCATGACGAGGCTGACATCGACGTCAGCGGAGAGCAAGGAGCGCTGAATCTCCTTGACGATCTCCTGAACGTCGTCCTCGTCGATACGGGACTTACCCCGCAGCTTATCGAGACTGCCGCGGAGGGAACTCCCGAGATTGTCGAGTACCATTGTCCCTTCCTACGCCGTCCCGTCGGTAAAGGCTTTATCCGTCGCGTCCGCGGGCGAACACCTTTCGGTCGCGCAAGCGACACCACGAACGATGACCCGAATCCTCGTCCTCGACCAGCCAAATCACGATATCCCCGCCGAGGAGTACGTCGATGCGCTCCGCGAGCGCCTTCCCGAGGCAACAATCGTCCACCCGAAGACGACCGCCGAAACACTCGCTGCCGCCCGCGACGCCGACATCATCACCGGAACGTACCTCCACGACGACGTGCTCGCCGCCGCGGAGAACCTCCAGTTGTTCGCGGGCGCGGCCGCCGGATACGACCACCTTCCGATGGACACGCTCCGAGAGCGGGACATCGCGGTCACGAACGCCTCCGGCGTCCACGGTCCTAACATCGCCGAGCACGTCATCGGCTGGCTCCTGCTGATTACCCGCCGCCTCGACGAAGGAATCCGCCGACAGGAACGCCGCGAGTGGCGGTCGTTTCAGGCGTACGGCGAACTGAACGGCTCGACAGTGACCGTCGTCGGTCTCGGCGAAATCGGACAAGCAGTCGTCGAGCGCCTCGCTCCCTTCGGCGTCGAGACGATTGGTGTTCGCTACACGCCCGAGAAGGGCGGGCCGACCGACCGCGTGGTCGGCTTCGACGACCTCGAATCCGCGCTCGTAGAGACTGATTTCCTCGTGCTCGCGTGTCCGCTGACCGACGAGACACGACACCTCGTCGATAAGCAAGCGTTCGACGCGCTTCCGAATCACGCCGTCCTCGTGAATATCGCACGCGGTGGCGTCGTCGACACCGACGCGCTCGTCGAGACGGTCCAACGCGGTCGAATCCGGGCGGCCGCACTCGACGTGACCGACCCCGAACCACTCCCGGAATCCCACCCGCTGTGGAACTTCGAGAACGTGTTCATCACCCCGCACGTCGCGGGCCACACGCCGCACTACTACACCCGATTGGCCGACATCCTCGCGGAGAACGTCGAGCGATTGGAAGAAGACGACGGGCGGGACGAGGGTGAAGGCGACGAACCGCTTCGGAATCAAGTGCTTCCCGAACCCTGACGTACTTCACTCGAGGATTCTTAGCCGGACTCGATGACCGGCATCGTGTTTGGACTTCAGGGAGTGAGCGTGTTTGGACTCGGCCCGGCAACCCTTCTCGCCTTCTGCGCTGCAGCGGTCGCGCTCATCCTCACGCCCGGCCCTGACACGGTGTACGTCCTCGCTCGCGGCGTACAGGGCAAAACGTCGGGTATTCGCTCGGCACTCGGCATCGCTACCGGCGTCTTGCTCCACACCGCGGCGGCGACACTCGGGCTGGCGGCACTGCTCCGAGCCGCGCCGGTCGCGTATCGTGCCGTGAAGTACGCCGGCGCGGTGTATCTCGTCTATCTCGGGATTACCGCCATCCGTAACCGCGAGTTCGACCCACAGAGAGAGACAGACCCGGGCGGCAGCTTTCGCCGTGGCGTCTTCGTAAACGCGCTCAATCCGAAAGTCGCGCTGTTCTTTCTCGCGTTTCTGCCCACCTTCGCCGGAACGGGGGCCGGTGCCGACGTTCGGATGGCACTCCTCGGAGGGACCTACGCAGTTCTCACGGCGGTGTATCTCTGTCTGGTCGCGCTCGCGTCCGAGCGCGCGAGCAACGCGCTCGAATCACGACGAGTCACGTCGGGGCTCAACTGGGTCGGCGGCGGCGTGATGGTCGCACTCGGCATCGGTCTCGGTCTCGAATAGCACTCCGAATAACACATTTGATAATTTCAGCAATACCCTTATTGGCTACATCCCCATGCCGTGCAGTATAATTGGGCCGAGTAGCGATAGTACACGTTCGAATGACACTTTCAATATCATCGTAGATTCGTGGGCAAAGACAGTCGAACTGCGGTCAGAGCGTTTCTCACCAGTCTCTTCGTTCTCTCTGCGGTGGTGTTTGCACCGGCAGCGAGCGTCGGCGTCAGTCCGGGGCCGGTCGTCGCGTCGGCGGCATCCGCACCAGTCATTACAAATTTTACAGCTGAGAATACCGGCGGACAGACGGTCGAAATCAGCTTTTCGTCCTCGAAGTCGCTCCAGCAAATCGACGTCGGATTCTACAACAGTTCGTTGAACCTGACCGACTTCGAGAAAGTTACCGAGTACAACATCGACGAATCGAGTTTTTCGACGAGCAACACGACCGCACCATATCACTACACAGCCACGCACACGGCGTCTGAGGACGGAAACTACACTGCCGAACTGCTCGTCGCCAAGGGCGACGACGGAAACAACGGTGCGAGTGGAGAGAAACAGACCGTCATCGTCGACACGACGCCACCGGATATTTCCAACCTCGCTGTTACCGACGACGCCGACGGCAACGGCTACGTTACGACCGGCAACGACGTCACAGTCAGCGCGACCGTCGTCGAGAATACGACGAGCATCGACGCGGTGACGGCCAATCTCAGCGCCTTCGGTGCCGGCGCTGCCGAACCACTCAGTGCCACGGGCGGCGATACCTACGAGACGACTATCACCGTGGGTGCGGAAGGCGCACCGACCGAAGGGAACCACTCGGTGACCGTCACCGCGACCGACACGGACGGCACAGGAAACGAGGGGAACGCGACGACCGGAACGACGCTGACAGTAGACACCTCGACGCCGTCGGTCTCGAACGTCCAGTTCACCGGGACCGCAGTCCAAGACGGCGTTCTCAACGATGGCGACACGTTCGGCATCGAGGCCGTCATCACCGACGGCCCGGCGGGGCAGACTCTCGATGGCGCACAACTCACAGCCGACCTCTCGTCGTTCGGTGCCGGGTCAGCCGTCGTCCTCACGAAAGACACCGGCGACACCTACACCGCGACAGCGACCGCGGACGGCTCGGCGGCCGCACCGGACGGCTACTACAACGCGACCGTGACCGCCGTCGACCGCGTCGGCCAGAGCGATTCGAACGAAAGCGGGTCGGTCGCAATCAGCGCTCCGCCGGACATCACCGCCTACAGCGTAACCAACCCGAGCGGGCAGAACCTCACCGTCAGCTTCGACTCCTCTGAGACGCTGTCCGACATCGAGGTGTCCGTCAGCGGGCCGAGTACGACGACGCTGACAGACGCCGATTTCACCGAATCTAGCGGCACCTACACCGCGACGTGGAACACCAGCACGGAAGGCGATTTTACCGCCGACCTACTCGTCGCCAACGACTCGACCGACCTGAACGGCGCGGGCGGCCGGTCCGATACGGCGACCGTCGACACCATCGACCCATCGGTGACGAACCCGACCCTCGTCGATGTCTCCGACGGCGACGGTGTCGTCGCGGACGGTGACGACGTGCGCATTCACGCAAACGTGACTGACGCGACGAGCGATATCGCCAGCGTCACGTTCGACGCGCGGGATTTCGGCTGGGGACACGCCGGTGAGAGCGAGGCGTTGACAGATGGCGACGGCGACGACGTGTACGACTTCACGGCGACCGTGAACGCCGCGAACGCGGCGTCCGACGGGACCTATCCCGTCCAACTCACGGCCACCGACGCAGACGGAAACGTCGAGTCGGTGACGACCAGCACGCTCGTCCTCGATACGGCAGCACCCACGCTCACCGACGTCTCGATAACGGACACGACAGACGGTGATGGTATCGTCGAGGACGGCGACACCATCGAGATTCGCGCGAACAGCACCGACGCGACGAGTGGCGTCGTCACCGTCACCGCCGACGCCTCCGCCTTCGGCGCAGGCTCGGCAGTCACACTCACCGACAGTGGCGGCGACACCTACACCGGAACCGTCACGGTCGATGCGGCAACCGCCTCCGGCGAAGGGACCTACGCAGTCGCGGTGACGACGACAGACGACGGCGACAACGAACGAACTGGGTCGTCGGGAACACTCGCGTTGAACACCGCACCACCGACAATCACGAATCCGACGGTGACCGACGCAACCAACGGAAACGGCGTCGTCGCCGACGCGGATTCTATCACTGTCTCGGCGACCGTCACCGACGTGACGGCAGTCTCGGCGGTGACTGCGAATCTCTCGGCGTTCGGCGCTGGAACCGCCGTCTCGCTCACCGACGGCGACGGCGACGACACCTACGACGCCACTGTCTCGGTCGACGACGCCAGTGCGTCACCGGACGGAGCCTACTCGGTCGACGTCACCGCGACCGACGAAAAGGCAAAGAGTGCGTCCGCAACGACCGCGACCCTGACGCTCGACACGACTGCGCCGAGTGCGACCGGGGTGACCATCTCCGACGACGGCGACCGACTCGTGGCCGACGGCGACAGCGTGACCGTCAGCGTGGACGTAACTGACGCGACTACCGTCGGGTCAGTCACGGCGAACCTCTCAGCGTTCGGCGCTGGCACCACCGTCTCGCTCACTGACGGCGACGGCGACGACACCTACGACGCCACCGTTACAGTCGATGGCGCGAGCGCCTCGCCAGACGGGAATCACTCGGTCGAAGTCGTCGCAGGCGATGACCACGGGAACGACGTGACCGTCACGACGGACGAACTCACGCTCGATGCGACCCCACCCGGGTCGTTCTCGCCGATTGTCGAAGACGTCGCCAACGGTGACGGCGTCGTCGGCGACGGCGAGTCGATTCGCGTTACGGCGACCGTCTCGGACGCGACGAGTGGCGTCGTCAACGTCACCGCGAACCTCTCGGCGTTCGGTGCCGGCGTCGTGGAACTCACACACGTCACGGGCGACACTTACAACGCGACGGCCTCGGTCGACGACGCCAGCGCGGCCGCAGACGGCACGCATTCGGTCGTCGTGCGTGCGACCGACGAGGCCGGAAACGACCGAAACCAGTCTGCGGGCGACCTCACGCTCGACACGGACGCGCCGGTCGTGACGGACGCGACGCTGACCGACGCGACCAACGGAAACGGCGTCGTCGCCGACGGCGACAGCGTGACGCTCTCTGCGAACGTGACCGACGCGACGACGATTCAGAACGTCACCGCCGACGCCTCCGCCTTCGGCGCTGGCTCGGCAGTCACCCTCACTAACACCGGCGGCGACCGGTACGAGGCGACTTTTACCGTCGATGGCGGCAACGCGACACTCGGCTCGCAGTCGCTCACGGTTGCCGCCGAGGACGCACAGGGCCGAACCCAGACGGCCAGCACTGGAAGCCTGACCGTCGATACCGTGAAGCCGACGATTTCGGACGTGAGCCTCGCTGACGATGGCGACCGGGTCGTCGGCGACGGCGACGACCTCACCGTGACGGCGACCGTCTCGGACGGAGAAAGTAGCATCGGGGCGGTGACGGCCGACCTGACCGACTTCGGACTCGGCGCGGCAGTCACGCTGAGCCACGCTTCGGGGAACACCTACGAGGCGACTGCCAGCGTCGATGGCGCGGCAGCCTCACCGGACGGGAACCACACAGTCACCGTCACCGTGGCCGATGCGGGGTCCAACACCCGCTCGAACACGACCGAGGAAATAACGCTCGACACGACGGCTCCGGTCCTCTCGAATAGCTCCGTGACTGACGCGACCGACGGAGACGGTGCTGTGGACGGCGGCGACCAACTCACGCTCAACGTGACCGTCGCCGACGACACGGCGCTCTCGGGTGTGACCGCAGACGCCTCGGCGTTCGGTGCCGGGCCAGCAGTCTCGCTTTCGGACCCCGACGGCGACGGTGAGTACGGCGCAACAGTGACCGTCTCCGAGTCGGGGACGACCGACGGCGCACAGAGCGTCACGTTCGCAGCAGTCGATACCGCCGACAACGAAGGGACGAAGGCGGTCAGCGGGCCAACCCTCGACACGACACCGCCGGGTCTCTCGAACACCAGTCTCACCGACGCGACTGACGGAAACGGTGTCGTTGCGAACGGGAGCGCGGTCACTATCTCGGCCGACGTCACCGACCTCACGACCGTCTCGACCGTCGTCGCCGACACCTCTGCGTTCGGCGCTGGCTCGACAGTCACGCTCTCGGACGCCGACAACGACGACACCTACACGGCGACCAT
The DNA here is from genome assembly GCF_024730625.1 of Haloferax larsenii. NCBI lineage: Archaea > Methanobacteriati > Methanobacteriota > Halobacteria > Halobacteriales > Haloferacaceae > Haloferax > Haloferax larsenii. Next base: position 1,026,251 of record NZ_CP078063.1, on the reverse strand, counting down.
CACTGTCGACGAGGCCGGCGTCTCGTCTGACGGTTCCCACGACGTCACGGTTCAGGCGACCGACGGGCAGGGCAACACGCAAACCGCAACCACGACACAACTGACCGTCGACACCGCAGCGCCGTCGCTCTCTGGTGTCTCGATAACCGACGCAACAGACGGTGACGGCACTGTGAGCGACGGGGACGAACTCGTCGTCTCCGCGACTGTCTCGGATGCGACCTCGTCCGTTTCGGCTGTCGTCGTCGACGCCTCCGCCTTCGGCGCTGGCTCGGCGGTCGCCCTCACGGATGGCGACAGCGACGGCACCTACGAATCGACGCTCGTCGTCGACGGCGCTGGCGTCTCAGCCGACGGCAGTCAGTCCGTCAGCGTCACGGCGAACGACTCCGGCGGCACCGCACAGACCGCCGCGACTGGCACGCTCACACTCGATACGACGCCGCCAGCGACCAGCGGGCTCTCGCTCACGGACGTGACAGACGGTGACGGTACAGTCGGCGTCGGCGATACAATCACAGTCAGCGTCACGGTCGCAGACGCCACGACCAGCGTCGATTCCGTGACGGTGTTCCTCTCGGACTTCGGGGTCGCCTCCCCGGTCGACTTGACCGACGGCGACGGCGACGACACCTACGAGACGACCGTGAGTGTCGGGTCCGGCGCGTCGGACGGCACGCAGTCTGTGACGCTCGTCGTCGAGGACACGGTCGGAAACGACGGCGTCGAGCAGTCTAACACCGTCTCAGTGGAAGTCGATGGTGGCAGTGGCGGCGACGGCGACGGGAGTGGTGGAGACGATAGCGACGACGGTGCAGGCGGGTCCGGTGGAGGCGACTTGGCCGACGAAGGTGGGTCGAGCGGCGGCGGAAGCACCGGCGGAGATTCGGACCGCTCCAGTTCAGACGACCGCTCTCAATCGGCGACTGTCGTTCGCGTCGAGAACGCCACGACCGACGGGCGTGCTACGAACGTCTCGGTTGAGAACTCCGCACGAAACGAACCAGTCGCGGTCGACTTCGGCGGCGAAGTTGCGACCGACGGGATGAACCTGACGCGACTCACGGTCACGACGACACACGAAGGCAACTACTCGCTCTCTGTCGCGGGCGACTCACCGCTTCTCGACGCGTCGGCCCCCGGCGAGGTAGTCGACGTGACGGCCGAAAGCGGTGCTGAACCGACAGCAGAAGCCGATGCTGACGCGCCGACTGACGACCCGACAGCCCAGTTCGACGGCGTCGTCCTCGGGTCGCTCCGCGTCGACCACAAAATCAGCGACTCGACCATCGACGCCGCCGCGTTCACGGTCGACCTCGATTCCGACCGACTCGCTCGTCTCGGCGTCGGTGCGGACGAACTCTCGCTGTACCGATACCACGATGGCGCGTGGAATCGCGTCGAGACCACCGTCGAGCGCCGGGACGGCGGAACACACACTCTCCGGGCGAACGCACCCGGTCTCTCTCGGTTCGTCGTCGGCGTCGACTCCGACACCCTACTTTCGGTCGACGGCGCGACCCTCTCTCGGCCGAGCGTCTCGACCGACCAACCGCTGACAGTGTCGGCCGAACTCTCGAATCCGCGCGGCTTCGGCGTGAAAAAGACCGTGGCGGTGACGGCGAACGGAGCAGTCGTTGGGACGCGCGATGTCACACTCGACGCGGGCGAACGAGCGACCGTCAGTCTCGACGTGACGCTGGACCACGGCGGCGTGACGAACATCTCCGTCGACGGCGTCTCCGCCGGGACCGTGACCGTCCGACCCGACGGCCAGTCGGCAACAGCGACGACGACCCAGACCTCGACATCGAATTCGGCACGGGGAGATGGAGACAACACCGAGACAGAACAGACCGCGTCGAGCGCGACACCCGAGGAACCGACAGGAGAGCGTTCGACGACGGCAACCGACACGCCCGGCTTCGGGGTGGTCGTCGCTGTCGGGGCGGTCGCTGTGCTCGCGGTCGTCGCACGTGTTCGAACTCGGCGTGAGAAAGGACAGTAGACGGTCGACGGACCGTCCCGCAGTGGGTTCGGGCGCTTACTCGCCTTCGCCGAGGAGTCGCTCGACCATCGCTTCGGGGTCGAACCGTTCGAGGTGGTCGTACCCCTGTCCGACGCCGAGGAACAAGATTGGCTTGCCCGTGACGTAGGCGATGGAGATTGCGGCCCCGCCGTTGGAGTCCGCGTCGGCCTTCGTGAGGATGGCCCCGTCGATGGCCGCCGCCTCGTTGAACTTTCTGGAGCGCTCGACTGCGTCCTGTCCGGCCACGGCCTCGTCCACGAAGATGGTGAGGTCCGGACCGACGACGCGGTCGATTTTCTCCAACTGCGCCATCAGGTCGTTCGAGGTGTGCAGTCGACCTGCGGTGTCGCCGAGGACGACGTCGATGTCGTGCGCCTCGGCGTACTCGACGGCGTCGTAGATGACGGCCGCCGGGTCACCACCCTGCTCGTGAGCGATGAGTTTCTTGTCGAGCGCGTCCGCGTGCTCTCGAATCTGCTCGTTCGCCCCGGCGCGGTAGGTGTCCCCGTTGGCGAGCACCGTCGAGAGACCCTGTTTTTCGAAGTACCGCGCGAGTTTGGCGATGGTGGTCGTCTTCCCGACGCCGTTGATGCCGGTGAAGATGAGCGTGACCGGCTTGTCCGCCTCCGCGATGCGCTTGTCGAAGTCGAACTGGCCGACGCTGATGACCTCGTAGAGCGCGTCGTGAAGCGCCTCTTCGACGAGTTGGCCCGTGCTCTGGACCTGCTTTCGCGTCTCGCCGACGAGTTTGTCGCGGATGGTGTCGAGAATCTCCTCTGCGACCTGCATCTCCACGTCGCTCTGGAGGAGCGCCATTTCGAGTTCCCACAGCGGGTCTTCGAGGTCTTCTTCCTCGATGACGACCTTCCCCGTGGCGAACGCGGCGGCGCGCTTCAGGCGACCCGCGCTCGACGAGTCGTCTGCTTCCTGTTCGGCCAGCGCGGCCTTCGCGGCGTCGGAAGCGAGCGATTCAGGCCCGTCGGCGTCTTCCGCGGCGTCGGCACCGTCAGCCGACTCGCTCGCCGCGTCGGTCGCGTCCGTGGCGGTGTCTTCCGAGTCGTCCGTCTCGACTGGCGTCGCCTCGGAGTGGGCCTCGTCGGACGGTTCGGATGCCGGTTCGGGGGTGTCGGAGGTCGAGGCGGCTGTCTCCTCACTGTCGGATTCGACAGCCGCAGGCTCGGCCGCTCCCGAGTCGTCGGCGGGGGTCTCGGCGTCGGCCACCGCGTCGTCGTCGGCCTCAGCAGCGGCTGCTTCGGCTTTCTCTTCGGCGGTGTCTTCGACGTCTTTCCGGAAGCGGTCGAGTTTCTTTTTCAGTCCGTCGAACATCTAAATTGAAAGGGGGAGTCGCTTACTCGTCGTCGTCGCCGTCTTCGCCCTGCATCTGCTGCATCTGCTGCATCTGCTGTTGCTGCATCTGCTGTTGGGCTTCCATCGCCTGCTGTTCGATTTCGTCGCTCTCTTCTTCGAGTTCCTCGATTTCGCCGCGGATGGTGGCGATGTTCTCGTCGAGGAGGTCCTGCTTGCGCTTCAGGGATTCGACGGCGTCGCCCTGGCTCTGTTCGGCTGCGTAGTTGCCGCCAAGGGAGACGATGATTTCGTCGATGTCCTGCACTTCGGCGCGGAGGTACGCGTCGCCGCCGAGCGGGACCTGCACCGTCGAGCCGGTTTCGAGCGTCTCGATTGCTTCGATGGCCTCGTCGATTTCCTGCTTTTCGGTGGTCAGGTCGTCGATTTCACCTTCGAGCGATTCGATTTCCTGGTCGATGGCCTGCAGCTCTTGGGAAAGCTGTTGGAGTTGCTGCTGACCACCGCCCATCATGCTGCGGACACCTCAGAGAGGGAGACCTTCGTACGTTTGATGCCGTGTTCGCTCCCGATGAGCGAGTAGGCGAACTCTCGTGCGACGTTCTCGTTCGGTGCGTCGACAACTTTCGTGAAGTTGTGGGTGACACCTCGGCTGGTGAAGGTACCACTGATAGTGAACTGGCTCATGGCCGTGATTCTGGCGGCGAGCGGGAAGAGTCTTCCTACTCGGGTCGCCGAGAGAACGAAGAATCGGCGGACGCGCGTCCTCAGTCGATGTAGCCGAGGGCGTCTTCGATACGGCCCAGTTCGGGGCCGGTCGTGTCCTCGCCGACGACGTAGTTCTCGTCGTTGGCGACGAGACCGGAGCCGACGAGCGGTCCACCGTAGTTTATCGTACCGATATCTGCTCGCACGTCGAGGACGTCTTCGAGCGCGTCGAGTTCCGGTTCGCGGGACTTCGGGTGACAGAGGACGCCGCGGTTGTTGGCGACGGCCGCCGTGCCCACAGTCCGAACGTCCGCGAGGTCGCCGCGTTCGACGGGGACTTCGAGTGCCTCTTCGACGGCCGCGACGGCTTCGTCGGAGAGGTCAGGATGGACGTACGCGCCGTAGTCGTTCGCGAGAACGACGTTTCCGGCGGCGTTGATGCGGCCGGGGAGTTCGTAGACCGGGAGGTCTGCGGCGTCGGCGAGTGCCTCCTGTTCGCGGGTCGTCGCTCGACTCGACACGAGGAGTCCGTTCTCGTTACCCGTCGCTAACGCGCCGACGGTGCCGGACCCGCCGACAGTCGTCGCGAGCGCCGGAACGCCCAGTTCGTCCGAAAGGTCATCGACGAGCGAGTCGTCGGCGTCCGGACGGACGATGAGGATGTCGTCGGTCGCTCGGGCGAAGACACCGATGTACGAGGAACCGGCGAAGGAGGCGCGGAGCACCGTTTACTCTGCCGGTTCGGCTTCGACGACAACGTCGCCGTCTTCGTCGAATCGAGCGGCACGGACGCGGAACTTGCTCGGCGGCGACTGCCGACCGTGCGCCCAGATTGCCTCGTTGATTTCCGAGTCGAGACGGACGTCGTCCGCGTCGACCTTGAAGTGCTTCGCGAGGTGCTCGCGAATAATCTTCATCGCGCGGCCTGCGCGCTCGTGGGACGGGACAGCCTTCACGTCACGGAGCGGGACGGTGACGACTCGCTCCTCGAAATCGCTTGCGCTCATGGCTTACTCGTCCGTGTTACTTCGCCGCCAGTTGCGACGCTTGGGGTTTCGCGTGACTTCCATGTCGGTCTTGAGCATGACCCACGCCGGGACACGACTGTTCTGGCGTTCGAGCTTCGCCAGACGCTTCTTCTTAGCCTTCGACTTCTTACCCATAGTGGCCTACAGTTCCAATCCTCCGCATAAAATCTTGTTCCTTCGCGTCTGAGCAGTGTGTGAAGGTTGACCACAGTGGGAATAGCGGGAGCCGAGACCGGAACTGCGGTCAGAAGCGACTCCAGAACCGGCGTCCACACCCGGAACCGACTCATTCAACCCTGCCCGTGAGAAAGCCCGAATCGAATGAGTCGGACCCGTACGCTCGTCGCCTTTCTCGGCCTCGCTGCAGTTTGGGGGAGCGCATTTCTCGCGACCGACGTTGCGCTCGGGTTCGTCCCGCCGGCGTTCCTCGCGGCGGTCAGGTTCGACATCGCGGCGGTTCTCTTGTTCGCGTTCACCGTCGCCCGCGGCGACCGATTCATCCCGACCGCACGCGGCGAGTGGAAACCCATCCTCGCCGGCGGGGTGTTCAGTATCGGCGCGCACCACGCACTCCTCTTCTCGGGGCAGGTGTACATCCCCGGTTCCGTCGCGTCCGTCCTCCTCGGCATCATCCCGCTGGCGACGCCGACCCTCACCCGGCTCACGTCCACCCGAGAGCGACTGACCCCAATCGGTGCAGTCGGACTCACACTCGGCTTCCTCGGCCTCGTCGTCATCGCCAACCCGAACCCCGAGAACCTGCTATCCTCGAACCTCGTCGGTGCGGTGCTCGTCCTCGGGTCGGCGCTCGCGTTTGCGCTCGGGGCCGTCTTCACGCACGACAGCGAGACGGGGATGTCGCTGCTCGCGGTGCAGGCGTGGATGATGCTCATCGGGGCCATCACACTCCACGTGACGAGCGCGGCGCTCCCGTGGGAGTCGGCCGCCGACGCGACGTGGACCGCGACGGCACTCGTCGCCACCGGCTACCTCGCTGTCGTCGCGGGGGCGGGCGGGTTCTTGCTCTACTTCTGGCTCCTCGACCGAATCGGCCCCATCGAAGTGAGCCTGCTCGAATACGTCATCCCGCTTTTCGCTGCGCTCGCGGAGTTCGTCTTCCTCAGGCGCGTTCCGACCGCGACGACGGTGGCCGGCTTCGCACTCATCTTCGCCGGGTTCGTCCTGTTCAAACGCGAGGCGATTCGCGGCGAATTGCGGCGGGCCGTAGATGGACGCTCGGCGCGGACGGGCGACAATTGAGAGTGAATTTGGAGGGGTTTCGAGCCTACAACGAAAACCGCGACACCGTCTCGTAGACGGGACCGCCCGAGTCGAGTTCGCTCTTTTTTAACCGAACGTCGCGCACGCGAAACGTCCCAATTTGCGGGGCTTCGCCTTCGACGGCGTCTCTGACTCGCTCTTTCCCGCGGGCGTCTTCCATCCGTGCGAGCGTGACGTGCGGCGTGAATTCGTGTGACTCCCCATCGAATCCGAGCGCCGTCGTCTCGCGTTCCAACGCCTCGTGGAGTCGCGTCATCTCCGCAGCGCCGTCCTGCACGCCGGCCCAGACGACCCGGATGTAGTCGAGCGATGGGAAGACACCCAATCCGCCGACAGTGGCGTCGAACGGCCCCACGTCGGCGGCGTCGATGGCGTCTTCGACCGCGGCTTCGATTTCGGGAATACGGTCCGCGGGCGTCTCGCCGAGGAACTTCAGCGTGACGTGCGCCTGCTCGGGGTCCGTAAACCGAAGGCTGCCGGCGTCGCTGAGCAGTTCCTGCACCGACGCGACGGACTCGGCGACCGATTCCGGGAGGTCGATTGCGAGGAAGAGCCTCATGACAGTATATCGACCGAAAAGCGACGTATAGATTCCGCCCGAAAGCGCTCAGTCGTCAGCCGCAGGCTGTTCGTCGTCGGCGGGGACCCACGTCCGGGCGACACCGGCGAACTCGCCGTTGACGAACGTCGCTTCGTACACGTCCGGCATCGTCAACCCGGTCCAGAACTCGTAGCCGTATCGCGAGTCGTAGGCGTTCAAGACGAGCGCCATGAGCGTGCCGTGTGTCCCGACCACGACGTGGCGGTTCGGATAGGCTTCGACGAGACGTTCGATGGCAGCGACCCCGCGGGACTGCGCCTCGGCGTGCGACTCCCCGCCGGGGTGGGAGGCCGTCGGATTCGCCCAGAGGTGTTCGACGGCGCTGTCGAAGTCCTCGACGTGGTCGTCCGCAAGTTCGCGCTCGCGGAGGTCTTCGTCGACGACGAGCGGGACGTCGGCGGCGTCGGCAACCCCCTCGACAGTGGCGCGAGCGCGTTCGTACGGGCTGGTCGCGACGACGTCGGCAACGTCGGCGAGGTGGGCCGTCACCCGTGCAGCGTCGCGTCGGCCGCGACGCGAGAGACCGCGCGTGCGCTCTGCGTTGGGGACGTACGGAGCGTGGGCGTGCCGGACGAAAGACAGCACAGTCGTCTCGGGGGCAGTCATTCGTAGAGCGCACCCGACCGAAGCCTAAAAAACAGTCGATGTCGCCGCTCTGACGTAGCGCTTAACCGCGACGACGCCCAAGCCCGGCTATATGACCGACGACGGCAATCGACCCCACCGCTTCTCCGAGGGACAGGGGTTCGACGAGGACTATTCGGCTTTCTCGCTCGACCCGCCCGAACTGGAAGTGGACCCGACGAAGGTCGACCCGGTCGACTCCCGCGTCCTCACGGACCTCCTCGACCAACGGAACATCGACCCAGAAGACGTCGACGTGGAGAAACTCCTCGACGTCGGCCTCTCGTACATGCAAATCAACCGCTTCGAGGAGGCTACCGAAGCCCTCGAACGCACCGCCCGCTTCGCCGAAGACGACTCGCTTCTCGAACAGGAAGCGTGGGTGAACAAGGGTGCGGCCCACGCGCAACTCGAAGAGTGGGACGAGGCAATCGGGTCGTATCAGGAGGCGCTCTCCATCGACGAGGAGACCGAACACGGCGCGACTGCACACACCAACCTCGCGTACGCGCTCTGGGAGTCCGGCCGGACCTCTGACGCGCTCCACCACGCCGAGCGCGCCGTCGAACTCGACCCGCGCTTCCCGCAGGCGTGGTACAACCGCGGCTTCTTCCTCCACGAGCGCGGCCTGAACGAGGACGCCGTCAACGCCTTCGACAACGCGATTCGCCTCGGAATGCGGAACGCGACCGTCCTCGAAGAGAAGGCGCGAGCGCTCGAAGAACTCGGCCGCGAAGACGAAGCACAGCAGGTCCAACAGCAGGCTGACGAAATCCGCGACCGGGCCGAAGAGAACCTCGTCGAGGACTACTGATGTTACTCCGCGAACGAGAGACGCCGGAAGGACTGCTCGTGTCTGTCTGTGACCCCGACTGCATCGGTGAGACCTACAGCGAAGGCGACGTCTCACTCGACGTGACCGAGGACTTCTACGGCGGCGACGAAGCAGAACCGGCCGACAGCGAGGCCGTCGTCGACAGCCTCACTCGCGCAACCGTCGCCAACATCGTCGGCGAAAGAGCCGTCGGCGTCGCCATCGACGCGGGTCTCGTCGACGAAGAGACCGTGCTCGAAGTCGATGGCACGCTCCACGCGCAACTGCTCTGGCTCCGCTAACAGGACTGCTTACTCAGCAGCGCGGCGGTCGACACCGCGGATTTCGAATCGTGCACCGCCCGCGTCCGACTCGGTGAGTTCGAGACACCAGCCGTGGGCATCGACGACCTGCGAGACGATAGATAGCCCCAGACCCGTACCCTCTCTGTCCCCCGAGTATCCGGCGTCGAGTACCGCACCCCTGTCAGCTTCTGGAATTCCGACGCCATCGTCCTCGACGTAGAATCCGGGCCCGTTGGGGCCATCCACGAGGGGACCCACAGTCACCGCTACGGGGGTGTCCGACCCCTCCGGGCGAGCGTGTTCGATAGCGTTCCGAAACAGGTTCTCGAAGACGTGTGAGAAGAGACTGTCGTCCGCCTCGAACAGCATCGTGTCAGCGACGGTCAGCGACGCCTCACCGGTCTCGACGTGGCTCCACGCCGTCTCAGCTTGCGTTCGGAGGTTGACTGTACTCGTCGCTTCGACGGTACCGTGGCGAGCCAACACGAGCGCGTCGGAGATGATGTCGTCCATCCGTTCGAGAGAGTCGACGATACGGCCGAGGGGGTCTGTGGCAATGCCTTCGTCCAGGACTGTCTCGGCGTATCCGAGCGCGACTGAAAGCGGGTTTCGGAGGTCGTGCGAGAGAATGCTCGCGACGTTCTGGAGGCGATTCGCCTTCTCGTCGACTTCGAGTTCGGCGAGTTTCCGGTCGGTGATGTTGAGGTGGACGACCTGTACGTACGTCTCACTCTCGTGTGAAAATCGAGTCACGCGCATCGTGAACCAGCGTCGCTCGTCGTCGCTGTGGCAGGGATATTCGTACGAGAACTCGTCGTCGGTGCCCTCGATGACCGAGCGAATTCCGTCGGCCGCCATCGTCGAAGACTGGTCGGGGTCGACGTCACAGACGCCCAAGTAGTTCATGCCGATAGAGCTCGCGTCACCAGCGTAGTCGTTCTCAGTTCCGAAGCGCTTCCACGCCTCGTTCGTGTACAGAATCGTCCCATCCGTGTCCAGAATCGCCAGTTGTGTCGGGAGAGCATCCAGACTCGCAGCCGGGAGTGTGGATGGGAAGGACATAGCATACCTTGCATCGAGAACTACTTCACGTTTCGCCCGTCCTGACAGTTCAAGAAGTAGTACGGGACATCCGAGAGGAGGGCATCTCGACCGATACGGTACCAAACGTGCTAGATTCCGGCATCGTTAGCCGATGTACGCAACGACTATCGGTTTCGTCGGCATGGCTGGACCGAAGACGTGTTGTGCCTACGGCCGTAACCCTCGCGTAATGGAAGTGCAGGAATCGTACCCAGTCGACGTTGACTCGCTCCGTGCGGACTTCCCGATTCTCCAACGGAAGGTCGGCGGCGACATCTCGACGCCCGGCGAGGGTGACGACGACACCGTTCCCCTCGTCTATCTCGACAACGCTGCGACCAGCCACACCCCGGACCAAGTCGTCGACGCCATCGCCGACTACTACCGCGAGTACAACTCGAACGTCCACCGCGGTATCCACCACCTGAGTCAGGAGGCCTCCGTCGCGTACGAAGAGGCGCACGACCGGGTCGCTGAGTTCATCGGTGCCTCCGGCGGCCGCGAAGAGGTCGCGTTCACCAAGAACACGACTGAAGCGATGAACACGGTCGCCTACGCGTGGGGGCTCGACGAACTGGGTCCCGGTGACTCCGTCGTCCTCACCGAGATGGAACACCACGCCTCGCTGGTCACGTGGCAGCAGATTGCCAAGCGAACCGGTGCCGAGGCGCGCTACATCCGCATCGACGAGGACGGCCGCCTCGACATGGAACACGCAAAAGAGCTCATCGACGACTCGACGAAGATGGTCTCGGTCGTCCACATCTCGAACACGCTCGGGACCGTCAACCCCGTCTCCGACCTCGCCGACATGGCCCACGACGTGGGTGCCTACATCTTCGTCGACGGCGCGCAGTCGGTGCCGACCCGCCCGGTCGACGTGGAAGCCATCGACGCCGACTTCTACGCCTTTTCGGGCCACAAGATGTGCGGCCCGACCGGTATCGGGGCGCTCTACGGCAAGCGCGACCTCCTCGACGAGATGCAACCGTACCACTACGGCGGGTCGATGATTCGCCGTGTCACCTTCGACGACGCCACCTGGGAAGACCTCCCGTGGAAGTTCGAAGCCGGGACGCCGCCTATCGCGCAGGGCGTCGGTCTCGCCGCCGCTATCGAGTACCTCGACGACATCGGCATGGAGAACGTGCAGGCCCACGAGGAACTCCTCGCGGAGTACGCCTACGACCGCCTGAACGAATTCGACGACATCGAAATCTACGGCCCGCCGGGTGACGACCGCGGTGGTCTCGTCTCGTTCAACCTCGACGGCGTCCACGCCCACGACCTCTCCAGCATCCTCAACGAGCAGGGCGTGGCCATCCGCGCCGGCGACCACTGTACCCAACCGCTCCACGATAAACTGGGTGCTGCGGCGTCGACCCGAGCGTCCTTCTACATCTACAACACGAAAGCAGAAGTCGACAAACTGGTCGACGGTCTCGAAGTCGCACGCGACCTGTTCGCCTGAGCGTCGCATCTGAACGGGGTGACTGAACCCACTTCGAATCGGAAGCGCAGGCGTCGGAATCGGCTGATTTTCGGCTCCCCGGAATCCTTTTACGGCGCTCGGGCGTAGCCCCGACGAACACCAATGGGCATTGGCTCAGACATGTATCGTCAGCAGATTTTGGACCACTACAAGAACCCCCGTAACCACGGTCGGCTCGACGAGCCGACGTTCAGCCACACGGGGGAGAACCCCTCCTGCGGCGACACGATTACGATGGACGTGCAACTCGCCGACGACGGCGAGACGATAGAGCGCGTCGCGTTCTCCGGCGACGGGTGTGCCATCAGCCAAGCCTCGGCGAGCATGCTCACCCAGCGACTGCCGGGGACGACGCTCTCGGAACTGGAGGAGATGGACACCGACGACATCACCGAGATGCTCGGCGTCGACATCTCGCCGATGCGCATCAAGTGCGCCGTCCTCGCGCGACAGGTCGCACAGGACGGCGCGAAGATTCACGACGGCGAGATAGAAATCGAGAAGACGAAGACCGAAGACGACGACTAGTTCGGACCCGTTTTTCGTCGGCCGTTGAGTCGAGAGCACAGCCGTTGCCGAAGGCAGAACGATAGCTGTTGCCGAAGCGACCGAGCCGCCGCTCTCACTGAGTCAATTGCGTTCGGAAGGAATGTGGGGGAGAAAACGCGTGGGGGAACGCGTGTGGGGGAATGTGGGGGAGAAAACGCGTGTGAGTGACGGTAGCTGCGTCTGAGTGACGCAGCCGAAACGTGGCTTACTCGGGCTTCAGACCGCCGTCCTGCACGCGCATGACTGCCTCGCCGTCGGCGAGGTTCGGCGCGTCCACGAGGCGCACGATACGCTTGTCGCCCTTGGACTTGCGGAGGTAGATACGGAACGTCGAGGTGTGGCCGAGGATGTTGCCACCGATAGGCTGGGTCGGGTCGCCGAAGTAGGAGTCGGGGTTGGACGCGACCTGGTTCGTCACGAGAATACCCGTGTTGAACAGGTCGCCGATGCGCATCAGGTCGTGAAGGTGCTTGTTGAGCTTCTGCTGGCGCTCGGCGAGTTCACCGCGACCGACGTACTCGGCGCGGAAGTGAGCGGTAAGCGAGTCGACACAGAGGAGGCGAACCGGCCAGTCGGTGTCCTCGTGGTCACCGGCGAGTTCCTTGGCCTTCTCGGCGAGGAGAATCTGGTGGTTGGAGTTGAACGCCTTGGCGACGTGAATCTTGTCGAGCACGTCGTCGACGAGTGCCTGCATCGTCTCTTCGTCGTCGACGGAGCCTTCGATTTCGCGGTCTTCGAGCGTCGCTTCGAGGACGTCGTCTTCGAGGCCGCGGACCATGTCGTCGATACGCTCCGGGCGGAACGTGTCTTCGGAGTCGATGAAGATACAGCCGCCGCCGAGGCCGCCCTGTTCGGGCGGAAGCTGGACGTTGACGGCCAGCTGGTGCGTAATCTGGGACTTACCGGCACCGAACTCACCGTACACTTCGGTGATGGACTGTGTTTCGAGGCCGCCACCGAGGAGTTCGTCCACTTCGTCGATTTGCCAGCTCAGCTTGCCGATTTGCTGGCGTCGTTCGAGGACCATCGAACCGGTCTCGAAGCCACCGACGTCGGCGGCGTCGCGGGCGGCGTTGATGATGTCCGAGGCCGTGCTGTTGCCGATGTCGGCCTTGTTGGACAGTTCGCCGGGGCTGGCGACTGCGATAGACTGATAGCTGTCGTAACCGCTCTCGACAAGTTTGTCGGCTGTGGCCGGGCCGACACCGGGGAGACTTTCGAGGTCGTCTTCTGCCATACCAACTCGTTCCGCCCATACCCACATAAACCCTCGTTAACAGCAAGGTGAAAGTGAAACCGAGAGACAGCGGCGACCCGATGACGAGCGTCTGACGGAGTTTCAAGTCAGAAAGCGAGGCGATTCGGCCATCAGCAGTACTTTATGATAAGTGAAACTTTGTCTACATATGTCGGAAAAGACCGCCGTCGAGTTCATCGAAGAGTGGCAAACCGGAGCGTTTCTCATCATCGGGAGCGTAGTCGCTGGCGCGTTTTCCGCGGTGGCGCTCGGACCATATGAGACGCTGGCAGGAGTGCTGTTCGTCTTCTTCTTCGGTGCTGTGTTCGCGTTTCTGGGTTTCTCGTATCTCTTGTACGGGCGCTGAGCGAACGAAAAGCGCCTCGTCGCCTCACTCCCACGGGTGGCCGTTCGGCGTCGATGGCCACAGCGGGTACCAGTAGCTCTCGTCGTCTTCGATTTCCAACTCACCGTCGAGGACGGATTCGAGTTTGAACTCCAGTTGTTGGTTCCGCTTCGAGGTTCCCTGCGGCGAGAAGGGGTAGTATGCGCCACGCCGGAACGAGTACACCCAGTAGGCTCGGTCGCCGTCTTTTCGGAAGCCGAAGAGGGCGGCGAGCAGGCGCGACCCGTACCCGCGTTCGATGAACTCGTCGGCCGCGAAGTGGACGCTCGTCACGAGGTCCTCGGGGTCGTCGTCGACGAGGACGACCCAGTTGTAGCCGTGGTCGTCGGTGTGGCGACGGAACTCCGTGCCCGTCTCTTCGCTCCCGGCAGAGAGGATAGACTCGACAGCATCGACCGTATCCGCGAAATCGGTGCTATCGACAGAGGAGAAACAAAGCGCCGCCTCGTCGGACGAGTCGAATCCGAGGTCCGCCTCCATCGTCAGATAGGCGGTGCTCATTCCGAAGAGGTCGTCGGGGTCGGCCTTGCTGGTCGCGTCCGACTCGGCGCTGATGCCGAGGGCGGAGCGAAGCGAATCGAACAGTCCCATGGGCACCGCTAAGAGTGGCTACAACTTAGCGTCGTGGGGCGAAAACGAGGGTCGTCAGGGTGGGTGGGCGAGCGCTCGCCTCAGAACGTTTCCATCTCGCGCTCCATGTCGCGGAGGCGCTCGACGCGGTTTTCGGTCGAGGGGTGGGTGCTGAACAGACGGCCGATGAAGTCCGACTTGATGGGGATGATGAAGAACGCGTTCATCTCCGAGGTCTCGCGCATGTCGCGCTTCGGGACGTTCTCCATCCGGCCCGAAATCTTGAGCAGGGCGGAGGCGAGCGCGGACGGACGGCCGGTGATGACCGCCGCACCGCGGTCCGCCGCGTACTCGCGGTAGCGCGAGAGCGCCCGGATGAGCAGGTACGAGATAATCCAGACGACGAGCGACGCGAGGATGGCCACGATGACCGGCATGTTCTGGCGGTTGTCGTCGCCGCCGAAGAACCAACCCCAGCGAACGATGAGGAAGGCGATACTGGAGAGGAACGACGCGATGGTCATGACCATCACGTCGCGGTTCTTCACGTGCGCGAGTTCGTGGGCGATGACGCCCTCCAACTCGTCGTCGTCGAGGGTTCGCATCAGTCCCGTCGTGACGCAGACGGCCGCGTTCTTCTGGGAGCGCCCCGTCGCGAAGGCGTTCGGGACAGACGTGTCCGCGATAGCGACCTTCGGTTTCGGGAGGTCAGCCTGCTGTGAGAGGCGACCGACCATCGCGTGGAGTTTCTTCGCCTGCGGGCCGTCGTCCTCGTCGACGACAGTCGCGCCCATACTGTAGAGGGCGAGTTTGTCGCTGAAGAAGAATTGAGCGAAGAGGAAGATGCCCATGAAGGCAGCCCAAACACCCAGACCTCTGAATTGGAGGAGTACAGCTCCAAAAGCGATGTAGAGGGCGAACAGGAGGAACATCGTGAACGCCATGCGGCCACGCAGTCCCCAGTCCGGTTTCCATTCCATAGGGCCTGATTAGTAATCCGGCTAATAAACGCTGTTGGAGTGAGATGAGCTAACATATGGGGGCAGATTTAGCAGACCGGCGGCCCACCATCACGCATGGAAACCGTCATCGTCACCGGCGCACTCGGGCGCTCCGGGCGCTGGATTACCGACCGACTCGCGGCGGACTACGAGGTCGTCGCCGTCGACCTCGACCACCCCGGGTTCGAAGTCGACGCCCGCGAGAACCTCGACTTTCGGGCCGCCGACCTGACGAACATGGGCGAGGTGGTCGACCTCGTCGCCGAGTTCGACCCCGACGCCGTCGTCCACTGGGCGGCAATCCCCTCGCCGACGCGACACGCCGGAAGTCGCGTCTTCGAGACCAACGTCGAATCGACCTACAACGTCCTCGTCGCCTCGGCCCGGTCCGACGCGCGAATCGTCTGGGCCTCCTCGGAGAGCGCCTACGGCTTCGCATTCGCCGAGGAGACGCCCCTGCCCGACTTCCTTCCCATCACCGAAGACCATCCCCTTCGACCCGAAGACCCGTACGGAACCGCCAAAGTCGCGGGCGAAGAGGTGTCGAAGATGGTCGCCCGCAAGCACGACGCCTCGACCTGCGCCATTCGGCCGTCGTGGATTCAGTATCCCGGCGAGTACAACTGCCGCGACATCGCCGAATCGGGTGACCTCGCTGGCGGTGCGGGCAACTGCTGGTCCTACGTGGACGTGCGCGACGTAGCCGGGCTGGTCGCCGCGGTCCTCGAACACCCTGTCGACGGCCACGAGGCAGTTCACGCCGCGGCCGCGGAGACGTATCTGGGGCGGCCGACCGCCGACGCAGTCGAGGCGTTCTGGGGCGAACTGCCGGACGACTGTACTCTCGATGGCGAAGAATCAGCGCTCTCGACGGCGAAAGCCGCAGCGTTGTTCGATTGGGAGCCGGAATACTCGTGGCGCGACGCCGCCGACGCCGAGGTTTCGGAGCCGACGCTCTGGAACTGAGCGACCGCCAAGAGACGGCGAAAACGGCGTAAATCGGGACACACCGTTTTGACGGCCGGGCGCGTAGGTCCACACAGATATGTTCGCCGACAGAGAAGACGCTGGCCGCAGGCTGGCCGACCTGCTCGACGACCGGGAAACCGAGGCAGACCTCGTTCTCGGTATCCCACGAGGGGGACTTCCGGTCGCCCGCGAGGTGGCCGACCGACTCAGAGCACCGCTCGACGTGGTCGTCGCGTCCAAAGTCGGCGCGCCCGGAAACCCGGAACTCGCAGTCGGAGCCGTCGCCGGCGACGGGAGCGCGTGGTGGAACGAGGACCTCGTCTCCTACCTCAGCGTGGACGACGACTATCTCGAACGCGAGTGCGAGCGCGAGGCCGAAGCGGCCAGAGAGAAAGTGTCGATGTACCGCGGCGGCGACCCGCTTCCAGACGTCGAGGGCAAGCGCGTCGTGGTCGTCGATGACGGGGTCGCGACCGGCGCGACAGCACGGGCCTGCCTCCGGCAAGTCGTCGCTGGCGGAGCAACACACGTCGTGCTCGCGGTTCCGGTCGGGCCACCGAACACCGTCGCCGAACTGGAGTCGGAGTGCGACGACGTCGTGACAATCGACTCGCCGGAGGCGTTCGGTGCGGTCGGCGCGTTCTACCGCGACTTTACGCAAGTGACAGACGAGGAAGCCGCGGCGTACCTCGAATAGCGGCACACACAGGAGACAGAGACCCGGCGCGGCCGTGACGCGGAACTTAAGCGGCACAACTGTCTATGCCCTCCAATGAGCGATTCCCGCGACTTCTGTCCCCGCTGTGGGGACCCCATTCCGGAGCGAGACGAACCGCTTCCCGGGATGCCCCGCGAGCGCGACGACGTCCTCTGTGACTCGTGTTACTTCGACGACTTCGAACTCGTGGACGCCCCCGAGAAAGTGCAGGTTCGCGTGTGTGCCCAGTGCGGTGCAATCGAGCGCGGCAACCGCTGGGTCGACGTCGGCGCACGCGACTACACCGACATCGCCATCGAGGAGGTGTCGAACGCCCTCGGCGTCCACGTCAACGCCCAAGACGTGCGCTGGGGCGTCGAACCCGAGCAGGTCGACGAGAACAACATCCGAATGCACTGCCACTTCTCCGGAGTCGTCCGCGATACACCGGTCGAAGAGACGGCTATCGTCCCGGTGAGCATCGCACGCGAGACGTGCCAGCGCTGTGGCCGCATCGCCGGAGGCTACTTCGCCAGTCTCGTGCAGGTCCGCGCCGACGACCGAACACCCACGACCGAAGAGGCCGAGACGGCCATCGAAATCGCCGAGTCCTACATCGCAGAGCGCGAGGACAAAGGCGACCGAGACGCGTTCATCTCGAGTATCAAGCGAACGCCCAACGGCCCGAACATCAAGATTTCGACCAACAAGATGGGAAGTGGGGTCGCAAAGCAGATTCGCGAACGCTTCGGCGGCACCATCGAGGAACACCCGACACTCGTCACCGAAGACGGTGACGGCAACGAAGTCTACCGCGTCACCTTCGTCGCGCGACTCCCACGGTACACTGCTGGCGACATTATCGACCCCGAAGACGACGATGGGCCAGTGCTCGTGCGCAGCAATCGCGGCCGACTCAAGGGAATTCGACTCACCTCTGGCGACCCGTACGAGTCGGAGTTCGAGGAAGGCGAGCGTCCAGAAGCAGAACATCTCGGCTCCGTCGAAGACGCCGAAGAGACGACCGTCGTGACGGTCGAAGACGAGCATGCAGTGCAGGTTCTCGACCCCGAGACGTTCGAGTCGAAGACCATCCCGCGACCGGACTACTTCGACCCCGAGGCTGCGATGGTTTCCGTCCTCAAGAGCCAGTCGGGACTCCACATCCTGCCGGACGAGGCAGTCGAGGACGAAGACGAGGAATAGGAGGATAGAGAATAGGTACTCGGAGAGTAGAAGGTTGGGGGAATAGAAGGACGGAAGAAAGCGAGAACGACGAGGTCGAGGAGTCGGAAGAGGCGAGCAGGAGGCGGCGCGCTCTTTGTTGCAGTAGAGACAGGGTAAGAACGTCCCGTCAGCTAACGGGCGTCGAAATATCGAAAGCGAGAGTATCTGTTAGTCCGCGCGGGCGGGGCTGTCGGAAGAGACCGCCGTCGCGGGCGTGTCCTCGCGCACCGTCACACCGTGGCGTTGGAGGGCGACGACGAGGTCGTCCTCAGAGTAGCCGGAGCGGGCGGCCGCCTGCGAAAGTGTGAGTGTCCCGCTGCGATACAGTGTGATCGCCGAGGCGAGTGCGGTAGAGTGCATGACCGATACACAGGACTTCAGTAGCATTGGTGTTAACTATTTCGTGAGAAAGCATATCAAACACAAACTACTCGCCACGATTGGTTTACATACAAGGCGCAAATTGGGCATATACACTACATAACCACAGACACATTAATAATCATTGAGGATTCGTTCGAGAGTTCTCGCCACTCTTGGACGGGTGGTGATTATTACACCAATATTTTAATGACAACTAATGTCATAATTGGCATACAGCGGAGAGAAAATACACTCAAGTTCGAGTAAACTCGGGGCCAAAAGAGATGGACACTCTCCAAGGGTAGACGCAGTCCAGTTTCCGTTATCACACCTGCGAATCGTGCCGAAGCGTTCATTTCTCCCCAGCCACGTCGTACGCCCATGGACAAACAGCAACTGCTCGCGCTGACACTCGTCGCGCTGATGCTGGGGTCGTCGCTGTTCTACGCGGTTAGCTTCGCGCTGTAATCACTCGCCCCAGACGTCAGAAAGCGGATGGTCCCCGCGACCACCGTCGTTCGAATCCGACTCCGAGCGACTGCGCCCGCCGCCAGAGCCACCACGAGAGCGGCCGCCCCCGGACTTGCCCCCTGACGACCGTCCGCCAGCCGACTGCCCACCCGAGGACCGACTACCGGCGGAACTCGTCGCGCTCGACCCAGTTCCGGTCCCCGACTGCCCCATCGACTGGCCGCCGAGTCCCGACTGACCCTTCGTCGCGTTGCTTCCGCGACCACCGGCGGCGACGGGGTCGAACTCGGGGAGGTCCGGTTTCGACATCCGGTCTACCTGTTCGGCGAACCAGTCGGGCATGTCGTGGCGCGTCTTCTCGAACAACTGCAACAGACTGCTGTCGGCGACGTAGGTGTCGCCGTAGTCGTCGGGGGCGCGAACGACGCGGCCGCACGCCTGAATCACGGTTCGCAGGGCTGCTCGGCGGTACCACGCCCACTGGCCGTCTTCGAGGCGGCGGGCGACACGCGAGTCGTTCGTGTTGAGATACGGCGCTTTACAGAGTACCTGCCACCGACAGAGGTCGCCTTTCAGGTCCAATGCCTCCTCCATCTTGACCGAGAGGAACACCTCGGGGCGGTCGGTCGCTTTCCACGTCTCTAACTCCGCGTTGCGGTTCTCTCGGTCGTGACCGTGGATTCGGTTCCCGAGTCCCATCTCGGCGAGTCGGCGGCGGAGTTCCGCCTGAATCGCATACGAGTGGCAGTGAATCAGGCCCTTCTCGTCGGGGTGTTTCGCCATCAGACGGACGATGAGGCGGGCGATTTTGGGGAGCGTCTCGTCGCGGTGTTCGTAGGTCATCTTCCCTTGGGCGACGTTGTACAGGGGCCGGTTCTCGACCGGGAAGGTGTGACCCACGTCCACGAGCGCGACGTTCGAGGGGTCGAGACCGACCGACCGACAGAACGCGGCCTTGTTCAGGATGGTCGCCGACAGGAGCGCGAACCTGTTGCCGCGGTCCCAGACGGTGTGTTTGAGGTACTTCGCCGGATCGAGCGGCTTGATAGCGATGGGTGACCCCTCACCGTCGTGCTGGTCGACGACCCACGTCGTCGGGCTCTGTGGGTCGCGGTAGTCCTCGACGAACCAGTTGAGTTCGCCGCGGAGTTCCTGCAAGCGGTCGCGTCGGGCCGCCTCCTCGGGCGTCAACTCGGGTTGCGCCAGCAACTCGTCTTTCGCCCGCTCGCAGACGCCAGCGATGGTTTCGGCGAATCGCGCGGCTCGCTCGACGGGGTCGCCCGCTTCGGAGAGGTCGGGAACGCCGATATCGTCCCAAATCGGGACCGTCCGGGGCTTCAGGTCGATGGTCGCGTACATCTCGGCCCACTCGGCCAGTCCGTGGGCCTCGTCGATGACGACCACGTCGCGCTTGCGGAACACGTCCGACCCGGCGGTCTGCATGAAATACGCGAGCGTCATCGCCGCAATCTGGCGGTTCGAGGCGATGGCGCGGTCGGAAAAGTACGGACAGCGGTGCCGAATCGAACAGTCGAATCCGCGCTCGCGGGCGCAGGGAGCGCGGTCGACGGGTGTGTCTTCCTCCCCGCGGATGATGCAGTTGTAGTTCGACTTCCCGCGGATTATCTTGAGGTCAGAAAGCAGGTCGTCTTCGGCGACGTCGTCGAGTTGCGACACCTGCGGCGTGGTGTAGTAGGCGTCTGTCGCCTGCGCGGGCGTCGCCTCCTCGACGGTCCGGGCCGCGCCCGCGATAGAGCGCGCGAGGAGCGACTTGCCGCTCCCGGTCGGCGCGCGAATCAACACCACGTCGTTGCCGTCGGCGAAGGCGTCTCGAATGTCGCGCAGTGCACGCTCCTGATTCCCACGATACTCGGGAGCCGGAAACGAGTCGATGATACGCGACGGGTCCACGATGGTTCCTGTCGGTGGGCGGGCCTAAATCCACCGCTCCCCTTCAGAAACAGTACGGCAAGGGTTAGCAGAGGTACACAGACAAGGGTATTCGAGACGAAAAGCGGCCGACGACCATCGCGTATCGTTACAGCTCGGCCAATAAAGCGACAGCTCAGAAGTGCAGAGGTGGAAGAGTCCAATAAACGGCTACTCAGACTCTCCCGTTAATCCTTAATCCAGATACAGCTACGCCAGTTTCGAATATAATTGTAACGGTTCCAGAGAGTTCTTTGTAGGAAAGGGGTATCCCCCTTGTGTTCTGGAGCCGATTCTTTGTAGTGGACTACGCCTCTACAGGAGTACCACGAGGGTACTGAGGGCAATGAGGACTTTCAACAGCCAGTAGGCTGTCTTCAGGACCTCACGTGCCCTGCTCAGTTTCTCCCACGTTGAAAGGGAACTGAACTTCTTGCTCAGCGTAGCCCACCGCCGACGGAGGATTTCTCCTCCACTTTTTGTGGACATGTTTGAGTAGTCTGCCCACTGCTCAGAGTCCACCAGAGCGGGCTCCCAACGTTAACTGGATTAAGGATTAACGGGAGAGTCCGTCCAACTTCATCCGGCGGTGGGTCTTGACGCCGCGACCTCTCGGTAGCGGCTTACGAAGCACTACTAGTGTTTGTGGGTTATAATTTACCACATCATATCAGGTAAAACTCCACGACTGCTCCCACACAGGAAGCTACCCCTCGTGTTGCGCTTGAAGTCGGCTCGGCGCAATAGCACGTTACAGCGCCGCCACGTCTTCGGCCGTCGGTTCGCGGTCGCCCGGAAGGCGCTCCATACACTCGAAACAGAGGAAGTGCTCGGACCCGTCGACGAGTTCGAGCGTCATCCCGCCCGACGAGGAGGTCGGAAAGTTCCACAGGTCGCCGATGCCGCCAGCGATGCGGACCCGCTTTCCGCAGACGTCACACGGTTCTGAAGCCATACTCCGGGAGAGGAGACGTGGCCGGAAAAACACCCCGCCGAGGGGTTCATGTCTATCGGCGTATAATTTCTATGGCATGCGCGTCGATTGTGAGGACTGTGCCGGGTGCTGTATCGACTGGCGACCAGTCTCGCCCGTCGCGCTGGACCACGAGCGCCGCGGGCCGCGAGCACCGCTCGACGACACCTACAATCTCGTGCCGCTGACGCGCGACGAAGTGCGCGAGTTCGTCGACGCTGGTCTCGGAGACGTGTTGACGCCGCGGCTCTGGGAAGCCGCACCGGGCGAGGGTATCGAAATCGACGGCACCGAGGTGGCTTCGATACACGGGAAGCCGGCGTTCTTCGTCGGCATGCGAAAGCCGCCGAAGCCCGTCGCCCCGTTCGGTATCGAGCGGACGTGGCTCCGAGCCTGTGTCTTTCTCGACCCCGACACGCTTCAGTGTCGCATCCACGACTCCGACCTGTACCCCGCCGAGTGCTCGGAGTACCCCGGTCACAACCTCGTGCTCGACAAAGAGACCGAGTGCGAACGCGTCGAACGAATCCACGGCGGCGACCGACTGCTCGACGACGAACCGCCAGAGAACCACCAGGGCCTCCTGCTCGGCCCCCACGCGCTCGGGGCGAAGCTGTTCGTCCATCCCGACCCCGAGCGTCTGGACGGTGTGGTCGAGCGGATTCAGACGCGCTCTCTGACCGCAGCCGACAGAGCAGAGTTCGTCGGCGTCGCGGTCGGGTCCCACCCGGGTTCGACCGAAGTCGACGACGAACGCGCCCGCGACGCCCGCGAACGAACCCTCGAAGCCGACTCGTGGGCAGGAAGCGCGTTCGAGACGTGGGTCGAGGCGGCAACTGCACTCGGCGCGGACGCGGCCGACGCACCCGACCCGGAGGCCGTCGAAGTCGCACGTGGTGCGCCCGAGACGCCTGGTTGGGACGCGATTCGGCAGGAGAACTGATTCGCCGACAGCGCGACCGCCGCCCGCGACGAGTCTTTAACACCTGTGGTGTCGTTATCATGAATCATGAGAGTTCTCGTCACTGGTGCGACCGGATTCGTCGGTCGGCATCTCGTCCCCGCCCTCCTCGACGCCGGCCACGACGTGGTCGCGTTAGTCCGCGACGCGAGTCGGTACACGGGACCGGACGCAGTCGAGGTCATCGAAGGCGACCTGCTCGAATCGGACTCGCTCGGCCCGGCGATGGAGGGCGTCGACGCCGCGTACTATCTCGTCCACTCGATGCAATCGGGAGGCGATTTCGAGGAACGCGACCGTCTCGCGGCCCGCAACTTCGTGGATGCGGCGTCAGCGGCGGGCGTCGAACGAGTCGTCTATCTCGGCGGTCTCGGCGAGGAACGCGACCGACTCTCGCCGCACCTTCGCTCTCGGCGCGAGGTCGAACATCTCCTCGAATCCGGCGCGTTCGAACTGACGACGCTCCGGGCGGCAATCATCGTCGGTGCCGGGAGCGCGAGTTTCGAGGTGATTCGCCAACTGGCGAAGCGTCTCCCCTTGATGGTGACGCCGCAGTGGGTCGAAACACGCTGTCAGCCAATCGCTATCGCCGACGTGGTTGGCTATCTCGTCGGCGTCCTCGACTACCCCGAGACGGCGGGCGAGACGTACGAAATCGGCGGCCCGGAGGTTCTCACCTACCGCGAGATACTCCACCGGGTCGGGTCCCATCTCGGACAGGACCCGCGAATCGTCCCGGTGCCGGTGTTGACGCCGCGCCTCTCGTCGTACTGGATTAGCCTCGTGACCGACGTGGACGCCGGGGTCGCACGGCCGCTCATCGAGGGACTGAAAAATCCCGTCGTGGTGCAGGACGACCGCATCCGCGACATCGTCTCGGTCGAGGCGACACCCTTCGACGAGGCAGTCGAACGAGCGCTGGGCGAAGGGAGCGAAGACGAGACGACCGTCACCGTGGAATCGCCGACCGAAACGGTGTGAATCGCGGTTGAGCGGGTGAATCGCGGTTGAGCGGGTGAATCGCGGTTGAGCGGGTGAATCGCGGTCAGTCGAGTGAGTCGCCGTCGGGCGAGTGGATGGCTGGCGACGACGGGAATGAAAGGAGAACGCAGGACGATTGATAAGTCACGGGACCTAACCAGAGGCGTATGAGCGACGCCCCGGAGTACGGCGAGACGTGGGTCTACGAGAGCATCGTCGGCGCACTTCCGGGCGTCAACATCAGCGAAGCGGGCGCAATCGCGCTGCAAATCGCTATCTTCGAGGTCGCTGTCCTCACTCTCGCGTGGGTGTACGACCTCTGGGCCGCGGCAGTGGCCGGGACTGCTGCAGTCGTCGTCGCCGCAGTCGGGAGCATCGTCATGCTCCGAATGGGGCAGTTGACCCGCGCCGCTGCCGTGCCGGGCCCTTACCGACGCCTCCTGTTCGGGTCGAGTATCGAAGTCGTGTTAGCGGTGCTCGCGTTCGTCGCGCTCGTGACGCACCTGTTCGTCTTCGACGGGCGGCAGACTGCAGTCCCACTCGTGACGGTGCTGTTCGGCACGGAACCACCGGTCGTGGTCGTCTACCTGATGCTGCTCGTCCTCTGGGACCTCTGTTACCGCATCGGCACGTCGTGGTGGGCAGCGGTCGTCGGCCTCTGGGGCGTCCTCCGCTACCGCTTCGACGACCCGACTGCGAAGACTGTCGGGCGAGTCAACCTCCTCAACGTCGGGTTCGGTGCGGCACAGTTGCTCCTCGTGCCGTTTCTTCAGGACCAACCGATACTTCTCGTGGCGGTTGGTGGACACGTCGTCGCCGTGACTATCGTCTCAGGAGTCGCAGCGGCGCTCGTTCGAGTTCGGTGACGCGACGGCCGAAAAACGTGCGTGAATCAGTCACCTTTCATCTGCTTGAACTGCTCGAGGAGGGCTTCGGTCGAGTCACCGGAGTCGTACTCGACCGTTCCGCGGTAGGTGTTTCGGTCGTCGTCGGTGCCGGGTTCGACTTGACTCGTCATGCGTTCGCGGCGTTCGTGTTCTGCTTCGTCGTAGGCACCCATTGACATGGTTCATCATACCGTGTGAAGTCTTCCCACATATAATTAACGGTGACAATCAAAATCATGATAGATTCGGAGAGGATGGCGGGAAAAGATAAAACCTCCCCGTAGACTACACCACCTGTGGCACGCCCCCTCCGCTTTCGCTTTGCGCCCGGTCGCTGGGACGAATCACGAGTTCGTCGCGACGTCTTCGAACCGCTGGACTCGAATCTCGGTGCGACGATGCGTGCGCCAGCGCACGCCCCACCCGACGGTTACGAGGCGCGTCGGTTCGATATGGAAAACGGCGACATCGCCCTTCTCGCGTGGACCGACGACCACGCCTACTGGTTAGGCAACACCGAGACGCCGAGTTCGCTGTGGCGAACAGACAAAGAAGGGTTCGACGAGGCACCCTTCTCGATTTCCCGGTGGGCGCAGCGCGAGCTCATCGACGAACTGTTCGAGGAGTCGCCGTGGCTGAAGCCGTACCCGCATCTCTCGTGGTTCTTTCTCCCGGTGTTCCTCTCGAAAGACGGGCGCAAGACGACTCGCGAGTTCTTCTACGACCACGCGGCGGGCTTCCCCGACGCGACACGCGAGGAGGCGCTGTCGTTCTACGAGCGCCTCTTTGCGACCGGGGCACTCGACGAGTACCGGGAAGTCATGGCCGGAAAGCTCGGCACCTCCGAGTACTTCGACCGAATTCGGATGACGGCGGCGATGGGCGAGTTCGACGTGGCGCACCTACTGACGGAGGCGGGGTACGACATCACGCCAGAAATCGAAGTGACGACCGGCCACTCCATCGATTTCCGCGTCGACGACGCCCGCACGGGCGGGGCACTCGTCGAAGTGACGCGGCCGCTCCCGCCGAATCGACGGTCGGTGAGCAATCCGGTCGCGGCGATTCGAGACACCGCACAGACCAAGACCAGCGGTCAGGGCCAACTCGCCGAACACGGCGGTGGCGTCACGCTGTTCGTCGATTGTTCGTCGTTCCCCGACGACGACTGGGCCGCCATCATGGGCGAGAAACCAGACGTCCGTCACCGGCCCGCAGTCGTGTTTCGACTCCGGCCGTCGGGAGACGTCGAAGGGTACGCGAAGGGGTCGGTCCCGGTGGACCTCCCGTGGCTGTCGTAGTTAGAAGGAGAGCATCTGCGGACCGTCTTCGCCCAGCGGGCTCGGGTCGCGGTCGCTGTAGTATCGGCGACCGATTGCCTCGTGCCCGACTGCAGTGTAGAGCGAGTCCCGCACGTCCTGCGGGCAGGTGTACGTCTCGTCGCCGAGACGTGCCAGAATCTGTGCGACAGTCTCCTGGCCGTTTTGGAGCTCGATTACTTCGTCCCCGTAGTGTTGGACGAAGTCTGTCGAGCTAGTCGGGTATTCGTGGCGATCGATTGCGTCGCCGAGTCCGTTCAGGCGCATTACACCCCAACGAAACCGGACCACATTCTTAATGATTTTCCATGAGCGTCATTAGAGACTTTGCAGTCCTTAATCATCCTTAATTGAAGATTGCGCACAAGGCTTCTTGTCCCCCCACACGGACCTCAGCGTATGAGCACCGACGGTCCGGTAGCCGACCTCCACCTCCATACGACCGCCTCGGACGGTCGTCTCACCCTCGATACGCTCCCGGCCGCAGCACGTGCCGGCGGCGTCGAGGTCGTGGCCGTGACCGACCACGACCGATACCATCCGCAACTCGACGCACCCGTCGTCGAACGCGAGGGTGTGACCATCATCCACGGAATCGAACTGCGCGTCGACGCCGGGGACCGCCGCGTCGACCTGCTTGGATACGGCGTCGAACAGACAGACGCTCTCACCGCCGAAGTCGAGCGCCTCCAGCAGGACCGCGTCGAGCGCGCCCGGAAAATCGTCGACGCCGTCGAGGAGACGACCGGCGTACACCTCGATATCGACATCCACCACGGGATTGGGCGGCCGCATATCGCTCACGCTATCGACGCGAGCGACGCCCCCTACGACTATCAGGGGGCGTTCGACGACCTCATCGGTGCCGACGGCCCGTGTTACGTCCCGCGTGCGCTCCCGACCTTCGACGACGGTGTCGACATTCTCCGGGAGGCGTGCGACGTCGTGAGCCTCGCCCACCCGTTTCGCTACCGAGACCCCGCGTTCGCCCTCGAACTCTGTGCCGACCTCGACGCAGTCGAGCGATACTACCCATACGGCTACGAGGTCGACACCGACCTGCTCGACGAAGCTATCGAAACCTACGACCTGCTCGAAACCGGCGGGAGCGACGCTCACGACGACACACTGGGGAAAGCCGGACTCCCTGCGGCGGAGTTCGAGCGCTTCGCGGCCGAGATTTCAGCCCTCTGATTCGTTTTTCAACCGACAACTGCACCGTCTGCCGCGGGCGTAGAGTTAAATCATATCGGGTCTGAAGAGGGGGTATGCAGTGTCACTACTGCGACCGCGAGGCCGCATACGCCGCGGAGAAAGACTCCATCAAAGTCGGCCTCTGTGAGCGACACTTCCGTAAACGCGTCGAGGAACTCGCCGAATCCGAGGAACTCGCCGCCCTGAAAGAAAAACTCGACATCAACCGAACGAAGTGAGGTCGCAGTCCGGTCCCCGGACGTCCTCCGCTATCCTCCTTCGAGCCATCCATTTTCTTGGACCAGACAGTCGAGAGAGCTACGCGAGAACTCGGCCACCGAGCAGGTAGAGCGCCGCGAGCACGCCCTCGAAGACGAGCGTCCCGAGCGCAGAGAGCGCGAGGAACCGCCGCGGCGACATCTCGGCGAACCCCGCCGGAACGGTGAGCATCCCGCGCGTGAACAACATCGCGTTACTCGCCGGGACGACGAGCGGCCCCCAGCGGTCGAACCAGCCGTCGAACCGTTCGATTTTGGACTCGTCGATGCGGAACCACGACCGCGAGAGGAGATACTCGCGACCGCCGCGCTGGGCGACGAGAAAGAGCGCGAACTGGCCGACTGTCGCGCCGAGGACGGCAATCCCCAGGATGGGAAGGAGGTGTTCTGGGCCAATCAGCACCAGCGCACCGGGGACGAGCAGTTCACTCGGCGCGACGTAGAGTAACATCGCGCCTTCGAGGACGAACACCGCAAAGAGGACGACGAAGGCGAGTTCAGACGCGAGAAGTTCGCGAAGGAAGGGCGGAAGTTCTGCAACCGGGGCACTCATCGCTCTCGGGTTGTGAGGGGTGCGGCAAATCGGTTATGGTGTGACACGGTACCGAGAGCGACGCCGTTTTGCCACCGCCTGTCGAAGCCGACGTATGGACCTCACCGACCGCCCGCGACGACTTCGGACAGACGGGATTCGACCGCTCGTCTCGGAGACGACGCTCGACGCGACGGACCTCGTCGCACCGATATTCGTGGACGCGACGACCGACGAGCGCGTCCCCATCGAGTCGATGCCGGGCCACGAGCGAGTTCCGATTTCGGAGGCGGCCGAGCGTGTCGCGGAAGTCCGAGAGACGGGTGTCGAGGCCGTCATCGTCTTCGGTATCCCCGAGTCGAAGGACGCCGAGGGGTCGCGCGCGTACGCGAAGGACGGTGTCGTACAAGAGGCGGTCCGCCGCATCACCGCCGAGACCGACGCCTACGTCATCACCGACGTGTGTCTCTGTGAGTACACCGACCACGGACACTGCGGGGTGTTGGAATCGCACGCCGAAGACGACCCGACTCTCACCGTCGAAAACGACCCCACGCTGGACCTCTTGGCGATGACGGCGGTGTCCCACGCCGCGGCCGGTGCCGACATGGTCGCCCCCTCGTCGATGACCGACGGGATGGTCGGAGCGATTCGCGAGGGACTGGACGACGCGGGATACAGCGACGTGCCAATCATGTCCTACGCCGCGAAGTACGAGAGCGCCTTCTACGGCCCCTTCCGGGACGCCGCCGACGGTGCCCCGGCCTTCGGCGACCGCCGCCACTACCAGATGGACCCCGCCAACGCCCGCGAAGCGATGCGCGAAGTCGCCCTCGACGTCGAACAGGGTGCCGACGTACTGATGGTCAAACCCGGCCTGCCGTATCTCGATATCGTCCGTGCTATCCGCGAGACGTGGGACCACCCGGTCGCCGCCTACAACGTCTCCGGCGAGTACGCGATGCTCCACGCCGCCGCCGAGAAGGGATGGCTCGACCTCGACGAAGTGGCCCACGAGTCGCTGTTGTCGATGAAGCGCGCCGGAGCAGACCTCATCATCACGTACTTTGCAGAGCACGTGGCGGAGCAGTTATCGTCCGGTCGCTGACCGGCCGCCGGCCTTCTCCTCTCCCTACCGGACCGAGGCCCGAGCCCTTCGTCTCTCCCCGCCAGACCGAGACGCAAGCCGTCTTCTCGACCCCGTGAGACCGGGCCGCGCGCGACGAAATCGGCCGTCTGTGGCAATATTTTCCTGAACGTTCGTCCACACAGCGCCGAACATCTGTCTCAGTTCTGGACGAAATACAACCTTATACGCATAGTATTCTACCGTATTTTGTTTGTCCGTCTTATTATACACCACCAAATTGGACAGTTTCAACCCCATTCTTTATTTACTACCTCCTCATGAAGCCGAAGCGTGATGAAGCAACACAATCTACACGGAATTGGTGAAAAAGAACCGTTTTGTCCACCAATTGAATTTGGAGGTGGACAGTCGTGATTCCCTTGCAGGTCGACCCGGCGGTCGTCGCGCAGGGTATCAACTACGTCTGGGTGCTGGTCGTCTCGTTCCTCATCTTCTTCATGCAGCCGGGCTTCGCGCTGCTCGAAGCCGGGCAGGTTCGCGCCAAGAACGTGGGGAACGTCCTGATGAAGAACATGACCGACTGGGCGCTGGGCGTTCTGGTCTACTTCATCGTCGGCGCGGGCGTGGCGACTATCGTCGGCGGCCTCACCTCGCCGGGTGGCTTCGACGCGGCCGCCGCGTTCTCCTACATCGGAGACTCCGGCACGTGGATTGACTGGCTCTTCGGGGCCGTCTTCGCCATGACCGCCGCGACCATCGTCTCCGGTGCAGTCGCAGAACGCATGGACTTCCGTGCCTACGTCGTCTTCGCGGCGACGATCACGGGATTCATCTACCCCGTCGTACAGGGCCTGACGTGGTCCGGCGGCCTCCTCTCCGGAAGCGGCTTCCTCGGTGCCGCCCTCGGCGTCGGCTACCTCGACTTCGCCGGTGCGACCGTCGTCCACATGTGCGGTGGCGTCGCCGGCCTCGTCGGTGCAAAGATGGTCGGTCCGCGGAAGGGGCGCTTCGACGAGAACGGCGAGAGCCAGCCGATTCCCGGCCACTCGATGCTCCTCGCCGTCCTCGGGACGCTCATCCTCGCGTTCGGCTGGTACGGCTTCAACGTCGGCACGCAGGCGACCGTCCTCGCGACGACCGAAAGCGGCGGTCTGGAGTTCATGGGTGCCGCACTCGGCCGCGTCGCACTCGTGACCACGCTCGGCATGGGCGCTGGCGCGGTTGCCGCGATGCTCGTCTCGACGAGCTACCAGGGTAAGCCCGACCCCCTCTGGATGGCCAACGGCTTGCTCGCCGGACTCGTGGCTGTCACGGGCGCTGTCCCCCACGTCACGTGGTGGGGCGGTCTCGTCCTCGGCGCAATCGGCGGCGCAATCGTCCTGCCCGCCTACCGCTGGACGGTCGATTCGCTGAAGATAGACGACGTGTGTGGCGTCTTCGCCGTCCACGGTGTTGCCGGTGCGGTCGGCACGGCACTCATCCCAGTGTTCGCGGTCGGCGGCTTCTCCGCCACGCAACTGGTCATGCAGGTCGCTGGCGTCGGCATCATCGCCCTGTGGACCATCGCCGCCTCCGCCGCCGTCTTTGCGCTCACTGATGTCATCTTTGGCCTCCGCGTCTCGGAAGAAGAAGAGCTCGAAGGCCTCGATATCGGCGAGCACGGCGTCTCGGTCTACCCCGAGTTCGTCGGCGACTCCGGTCCGGACCGCGGACTCGGCACGCCCGCGAAGGCGACTGCGACCGACGGCGG
This sequence comes from Haloferax larsenii, assembly GCF_024730625.1. Taxonomy (NCBI): domain Archaea; kingdom Methanobacteriati; phylum Methanobacteriota; class Halobacteria; order Halobacteriales; family Haloferacaceae; genus Haloferax; species Haloferax larsenii. Next base: position 995,597 of record NZ_CP078063.1, on the reverse strand, counting down.
TGTCACTATCACCGAGAACACGACGGAGAACGGAGGTGAAGACCAATGAGCGACGAATCGGACGACATCAAACTCGTCATGGCCATCATCCGGCCCGACAAACTCGCCGACGTGAAGACCGCGCTCGCCGAAGTCGGAGCTCCCTCACTGACCGTCACGAACGTCTCGGGTCGCGGGTCACAACCCTCGAAGAAGGGCCAGTGGCGCGGCGAAGAGTACACGATTGACCTCCACCAGAAGGTCAAAATCGAGTGCGTCGTCGCCGACATCCCCGCTGACGAGGTCGTCGAAGCGATTGCCGACGCGGCCCACACCGGCGAGAAAGGCGACGGGAAGATATTCGTCCTCCCCGTCGAGAACGCGGTGCAGGTCCGTACCGGGAAAGTAGGTGGTCCAGCAGTCTAAGGAGTCGCATCCGACCGCCTCTGACAGCGCTCTTTTCTGACTGGGTTGGCGTGCTGCTGTGCACCGACCGACTGGTCCCTCGATTTCGTTGTGTAATCAAACAATTTTCTGACACTACATGCGTCGAATTGTCTGGCAACATTTGTCCACTCTTCACCGAGTTTACGTCCTTATATACTCCATATCCACTTGTAAACCAGACAATCGTGTCGTGACTACGCCAAATATAGACAATTGTCAACACCAATTATTATGTACTCGTATGTGGATACATTCTTTCGTGATTCACGAGACAAACGGTCGTGAATCGAGCACCAACATGAACGACTGTCCATTCAAATTCGAGAACGTATCGCCAATCAGAGGGTCCGTATGATTCCATTGCAGACCGACCTCGCCACCGTCGTCGAGGGCGTCAACCTCGTGTGGGTCCTCACGGTCACCTTTCTCATCTTCTTCATGCACGCCGGCTTCGCCATGCTCGAAGCCGGGCAGGTTCGCGCCAAGAACGTCGCCAACCAGTTGACGAAGAACTTGCTCACGTGGAGTATCGGCGTCATCGTGTTCTTCCTGCTCGGTGCGGCCGTCTCGGCAATCGTCGCCTCCCTCACCGGCGGCCCCGCGACGACCGTCACAGACGCCTTCATGGGACTCTACGCGCCCGACGCCTCGGCGACGACCGCATGGGTCGATTGGCTCTTCGGGGCTGTCTTCGCCATGACCGCCGCGACCATCGTCTCCGGTGCCGTGGCCGGTCGCGCACGCCTCCGTGCCTACCTGACCTACACTGTCCTCATCGCGGGCGTCATTTACCCCGTCGTCGTCGGCTTCACGTGGGCCGGCGGCTTCCTCAGTAACCTCGGCTTCCACGACTTCGCTGGCGGCATGATTGTCCACGGGATGGGCGGCATCGCCGGCCTCACCGCCGCGTGGATTATCGGCCCGCGCATGAACCGCTTCAAGCCAGACGGCAGCGCGAACGTCATCCCCGGTCACTCCATCACGTTCGCCGTTCTCGGGACGCTCATCCTCGCGTTCGGCTGGTACGGCTTCAACGTCGGCACCGCCGCTGCACCCCTCGCGTACTCGGACGGCGCAGTGACCCTCGGCTCCTTCGCCTACGTGGGTCGTGTCGCCCTCGTGACCACCCTCGGCATGGCTGCCGGGGCGCTCGGCGCGGGTGGCGTCGCCTTCTACAAGACCGGCAAGGTCGACACCCTCTACGTCGCAAACGGTGTTCTCGCCGGCCTCGTCGGCGTCACCGCCATCGCCGACGACATCGTCTGGCCGGGCGCACTGGTCGTCGGCCTCCTCGCTGGCGCGCAGCTCCCGCTCGTGTTCGAATTCATCGAGAAGCGCCTCCACATCGACGACGTGTGTGCGGTCTTTCCGGTCCACGGGTCTGCCGGTGTGCTCGGGACGCTTCTGTACCCGGTGTTCGCCGTCCCCGTCTGGCACAGCGGTGCCTCGGTCGTCTCGCTGGCAATCCCGCAGGTCGTCGGCGTCGGCGTCATCGCTGTCTGGACGTTCGCCGTCACAGCCGGCGTCTTCGGTGCCTTCCGTGCCCTCGGACAGGCCCGCGTCTCTGCGGACCACGAGCGCGAAGGGCTCGACACGGCGGAACACGGCGTCGACACCTATCCCGAGTTCGGGTCGCCAGACGCCGACACCGGCATCCGCGCCGATGGGTCCGGCTTCCCACCCGCAGATGGGTTCATGACGACGCGGGAGGAGGAATAACACATGAGTGACTCACTACCGAACGACGGCGACATCAAACTCGTCATGGCCGTCATCCGACCCGACAAACTCGCTGACGTGAAGACCGCGCTCGCCGAAGTCGGTGCCCCTTCACTGACCGTCACGAACGTCTCGGGCCGCGGCTCGCAACCCGCCAAGAAAAGCCAGTGGCGCGGCGAAGAGTACACAGTCGACCTCCATCAGAAGGTCAAAATCGAGTGCGTCGTCGCCGACGTCCCGGCCGAAGACGTGGCGAACGCCATCGCCGATGCGGCCCACACCGGCGAGAAAGGCGACGGAAAGGTGTTCATCCTCCCCGTCGAGGGCGCACTACAGGTCCGCACCGGAAAGACCGGCCGCGACGCAGTCTGATTCGCGCCCCCACGCGAAACCGTTTTTTTACTCGGCCCCAAGCGACCGGACGATGAACGGTGTGCCGTCGTGCTGAGCGTCGAACTCCTTGGAGGGCTCGCTATCGCGCTCGCCGGGATGCCGATTGCGGGTCTCGTCGTCTCCCGGTATCGCGCGTCGCCACCTGACACGCGACGCGACCTCCTCGCCAGCGACGCGGTCAAGTGGCTGCTTTTGGCCGTCTTGTGCGGGTACGTCGTCTTCGTCGAGGGGCGGCCGCTGTCGTCGATGACGGGGCGCTCGTTCGACCCCGGTTCGTTCGCGATTATCGTCGTCACCGGCACTATCGTCTTGTTCACGGCGAGCGCGGTGACGACACCGCTGTTCAACCACTTCGGCATCGGCGGACTCGAAGGCGAGATGTCGCAGTTGACGTCGCTGTCGCGTCGCCAACGAATTTTCGTGGCCGTGACCGCTGGCGTCACCGAGGAGGCGCTGTTCCACGGCTACGCAATCGAGCGATTGCTCGAATTCACCGGGAACCCGCTTCTCGCCGGTGGCATCTCGTTCGTGGCGTTCACCCTCGGCCACGCAGTCGGCTGGAATCGCGGCGCAGTGGCTCGAATCGCGGTTCCGGCGCTCTTGACGACGGTCCTGTACCTCATCGTCCGCGACGTGGTCGCGTTGATGGCGATTCACTCGCTGAACAACGTGGCGAGTCTCCTGTTGGCAGGAGCGATTGCGACCGATTCGTCAGGTGCCGGAGGCGTCGGTGACACCGCCGAATCCGCTGACGGGACGGCGTCCCGGAACGACGAGTCGAGCCAGTAAGCTCTTTCCCCCGAGCGTTCGAACCGCCGCGTATGAACCACGACGAGTCACGCGGGCTGTACGACCGTGCGCTCTCAGTCCTCGCTGGCGGTGTGAACTCCTCGGTTCGGGCCACGAAGCCGTATCCGTTCTTCGTCGAGCGCGGTGACGGCGCACACGTCATCGACGCCGACGGAAACCGCTACATCGACTACGTGATGGGCTACGGGCCGCTTCTCTACGGCCACGACGCCCCCGAGCCTGTTCAGGCCGCCGTCCAGAAGCACGCCGCGGCCGGGCCGATGTACGGCGCACCGACCGAAATCGAAGTCGAACACGCCGAGTTCGTCGCGCGACACGTCCCCTCGGTCGAGATGATTCGCTTCGTCAACTCCGGGACCGAAGCGACCGTCTCGGCAGTGCGACTCGCCCGCGCGGCCACCGGCCGCGACAAAATCGTCGTCATGCAAGGCGGCTACCACGGCGCACAGGAGAGCACGCTCGTCGAGGGCGGCCCCGACGGTGCGTCCCCGAGTTCGCCCGGTATTCCCTCGTCGTTCGCCGAACACACGATTCCCGTCCCGTTCAACGACCCCGAGACGGCCCACGAGGTGTTCGAAGAACACGGCGAGGACATCGCGGCGGTCCTGACCGAGCCAATCCTCGGCAACACCGCAATCGTCCACCCCGTCGACGGCTACCTGCAGACGCTCCGCGACCTCACGGACGAACACGGCGCGCTCCTCATCTTCGACGAGGTCATCACTGGCTTCCGCGTCGGCGGTCTCCAGTGCGCGCAGGGTAAGTTCGGCATCACGCCCGACCTCACGACGTTCGGGAAGATTATCGGCGGCGGGTTCCCCGTCGGCGCAATCGGCGGCCGAGCCGACCTCATCGAGCAGTTCACTCCCGGCGGCGACGTGTTCCAGTCCGGCACCTTCTCGGGCCACCCGGTCACGATGGCCGCGGGCCACGAATACCTGAAGTACGCCGCCGAAAACGACGTGTACGACCACGTCAACCGCCTCGGGGAGAAGCTCCGCCGCGGTATCACCGACATCCTCGAAGACCAGGCACCCGAGTACACGGTCGTCGGCACCGACTCGATGTTCAAGACGGTGTTCACGCGCCACGGCGCGCCCGACCGCGCCGACGCGTGCAAAGACGGCTGTACGCAACACGAGGCGTGTCCGAACTACGACTACTGCCCGAAGACCGGCGCTGACGTGGCGAAAGCCGAAACCGACCGCTGGGAGCGCGTCTTCTGGCAGGAGATGAAAGACCAAGGCGTGTTCCTCAGTGCGAACCAGTTCGAAGGCCAGTTCGTCTCCTACGCGCACACGGACGAAGACATCGAAGAGACGCTGGAAGCGTACAAAGAGGCGCTGTAACCGACCGCCACACTGTTTTTCAATCGGCTCGTAACCGTGATTCCGCCCGTTTCCAAAACGGCGGGTAGGCCAGCACGAGACCGAGGCCGACGCCGAGAGCCCACGCGAGGGCAATCCCAGCGGTGTTGCCTTCCAGTTGGAAGAAGACGAGAAGCGTCGTCGAGACGACCGTCGTGACGAGGCCGACGACCCAGACGCGAACGACGAGGCGGAGGCGAAGCGGGCGAACGAGGACGATACCGACCCCGACGATACCCGCGGCGATGAGCCCGGAGAAGTGCGGAAGGGCAACGCCGAGCGACGAGACGAGTAGGTCCAGTGGGCCGACGACTGCGGTCAATCCGGACAGGAAGAGTACGACGACGACGACATCGCCGACCTGCTGGAGCAGCGAACCGAACAGAGAGGTGTCGGAGTCGCCGCGGGAGGACGTGCCGGAGTCGCCATGGGAGGAACCTGAATCGTCGCGGGAGGGCATGCCGGAGTCGTCGCAGGCGGCGGTCATTCGTTTTTCCCTTCGTTCGACACGTCACACCCCGGCGTGCCGGGCGCGAACTGGAGGGCTTTTCAACGCGGGACGCAGACAACAGCGTATGACTAATCGGACGCTTCGCCTCGCGACGCGAGGGTCGGCGCTCGCGCGCACACAGGCGGCGAGCGTACAGGACGCGCTCGCGAGTCGGCGACTCGACGTGGAGCTCGTCGAAGTCGAGACCGAGGGGGACAAGATTCAGGACACACTCATCCACCGACTGGGCAAGACGGGGGCGTTCGTCCGTGCACTCGACGAGCGTGTCCTCGACGGTGAAGTGGACGCCGCGGTCCACTCGATGAAGGACATGCCGACCGAGAAGCCGAACGGCCTCGTCGTCGCGGGCGTTCCCGAGCGCGCGCCCGCCGGTGACGTGCTCGTGACGCGTGAGGGCCACGACATCGACGACCTGCCGGAGGGCGCAGTCGTCGGCACCTCGTCGCTCCGGCGGCAGGCGCAACTGCTCAACTATCGCGACGACCTCGAAGTCGAGCCACTCCGAGGGAACGTGGACACCCGCGTCGAGAAGTTGCTGGCGACGCACCTCCAGCGCGAACACGAACAGCGCGTCGAAGACGACAAAGACCGGCAGGGCAAACACGGGAAGACCGACCACGACGGCGAGTTCGACCAGCGCGTCGACGAGTGGTTCGACAGCCTCTCGGAACTCGAACGCCAGGCGATGGAGCGCAAGGTCGACACCGAGTACGACGCTATCGTCCTCGCCGAAGCGGGACTCAAGCGAAGCGGACTGCTGGACAAAGTCTCCTACGCGCGACTCCCTCGCTCGGACTTCGTGCCCGCCCCCGGACAGGGGGCTATCGCCGTGACGGCGTCCGACGAGGAGATTATCGACCTCGTTCACGACAAACTGGACCACGCGCGAACGCGCGTCGAGACGACGGTCGAGCGAACGATTCTCGCGGAACTCGGTGGCGGCTGTATCGCACCGGTCGGCATCCACGCGCTCGTCCAAGGCAAGCACGTCCACGTGGACGTGCACGTCCTCGCGACCGACGGCTCCGAGGCCATCAAGACGGCCCGCGACCTGCCGATTGGAAACCACGCCACCGCCGCCCGCGACTTCGCCGCCGACCTCCGAGAGCGCGGCGCTGGACAGCTTATCGAGGAAGCGAGCGCGGACGCCGAGGACGAGTGAGATGACAGGGGCAGAACGCGGCACCGACGACCCGGACGCCGAATCAGTCGGGACGGTCCACCTCGTCGGCAGCGGCCCGGGCGACCCGGAACTACTGACGATGAAGGCCGCGCGCCTCATCGACGAGGCGGACGTGGTGCTCCACGACAAGCTCCCCGGCCCGGAGATTCTCGGGATGATTCCGGCCGACAAGCGCGAAGACGTGGGCAAGCGCGCCGATGGCGAGTGGACGCCACAGGAGTACACCAACGCTCGGATGGTCGAACTCGCGCGCGACGGAAACGACGTGGTTCGCCTGAAAGGCGGCGACCCGTTCGTCTTCGGCCGCGGCGGCGAGGAGATGGAACACCTCGCAGAGAACGGGATTCCGTTCGATATCGTCCCCGGCATCACCTCCGCCGTGGGCGGCCCCGGTTCTGCCGGTATCCCGGTCACGCACCGCGATTACGTCTCGTCTGTCTCGTTCGTTACGGGTCACGAAGACCCGACGAAAGACGAGTCGGCGGTCGACTGGGAGGCGCTGGCGGCGACCGGCGGCACGCTCGTCGTCCTCATGGGCGTCGGCAAACTCCCGTTGTACACGAGCGAACTCCGAGACGCCGGGATGGACCCCGAGACGCCCGTCGCGCTCATCGAGCGCGCGACGTGGCCGGAGATGCGCGTCGCCACGGGCACCCTCGACACCATCGTGGACGTGCGCGACGAGGCCGACATCGAACCGCCGGCTATCACCGTCGTCGGAGAGGTCGCGGGTGTTCGTGACCGCGTGAAGTCGTTCCTCCGCGACGGCGGCATCGACGCGCTGGCCGAGACGGCCGCGAGCGACACACCAAAGTCGAACGCGAGCGAGGAGTCGAGCGAATGACCCAGCAAGTTCGTGCTGCCGTCTTCCGCCCCGACGACGACCGCCTCGCGGACGCCGTCGAACTCCTCGACTCGCTCGGTGCGACACCGGTCGCCGACCCGATGCTGGCTGTCGAGCCGACGGGCGCAACACCCGAAGACGCCGAGTTCGTCGTCCTCACGAGTAAGACCGGCGTCGAACTCCTCGCGGCCGACGGGTGGAATCCGGGCGATTCGACGCTGTGCTGTATCGGCCCGACGACCGCCGGTGCCGCGCGAGACGCCGGCTGGGAGGTCGCACACGTCCCCGAGGAGTACACCTCCGCCGGACTCGTCGAGTACCTCGCAGACGACGTTGCGGGCGCGACGGTCGAAGTCGCCCGCAGCGACCACGGGAGTCAGGTCCTCCTCGACGGACTTCGAGACGCTGGTGCCGACGTTCACGAGACGATTCTCTATCGGCTCGTGCGCCCCGAAGGCTCGGGCGGGTCGGCAGTCATGGCGGCCGACGGCGACCTCGACGCCGCGCTGTTCACCTCGTCGCTGACGGTCGAGCACTTCCTCGACGCCGCCGCAGACCGCGGCATCCGTGACGAAACTATCGCCGGGCTGAACGACGCAATCGTCGGTGCTATCGGCCCGCCGACGCGCGAAACGGCAGAATCACACGGTATCGAGGTCGATATCGTCCCCGACGAGGCGACGTTCGACGCCCTCGCCTGCGACGTGGTCGAGACGACCGCGCCGACGTACCACGAGTGAGCGGCGACACCGGAGGTGCGGAGACGCGCCCGTCACAGAGTGGGTCGTGGCGGACCGTCGGCGCAGTCGCCGGATGGCAGACCGCAGCGAGTCTCTGTTACTACACGCTCTTTGCCGCCACGGGGTTCGTCCGCGAGGCGTTTTCCATCTCGGAGTCGCTGGTGGGCCTCTTCCTGACCGCCGGACTGCTCGGCTACACCGTCGCGCTGTTCCCGAGCGGTGCCGCCGTCGATGGCTTCGGCGAGAAACCAGTGATGCTCGGCGGGTTGCTCGCACTCGCTGTCGCGCTCGTCGTCGTCTCGGCGACGCCAGCGACCGGGTCGTACGCACTTCTGTTGGGAGCGGTCGCCCTCCTCGGGGCGGCCTACTCCACGGCGATGCCCGCGTCGAATCGAGGTATCGTCGCCGCGGCACCCGCCGGAAGCAAGAACCTCGCGATGGGACTCAAGCAAGTCGGCGTCACCGCCGGGAGCGGCGCGTCGTCGCTCATCGTCACCGGCATCGCGGCGTTCGCGGCGTGGCAGGTCGGTTTCTGGCTCATCGCCGTCGTCGCGGTCGGGTACGCACTCGTGTTCGCCGTCAGCTACCAGGGGACCGACGGGACGGGCCGCCTCGAACCGCCGGAACTCGCCGGACTCGGGAGCAACCGAACCTACGTCGCGCTCGTCGCGGCGGGGCTCTTCGTCGGCGCGTCTATCTACTCGATGCTCGGGTACACCATTCTCTACGTCGAGGACGTTGTCGGCGCGAGCGCGTCGATGGCGGGTATCGTCCTCGCGGCGACACAAGTCACGGGCAGCGTCGGCCGCATCGGCGCAGGGAGCCTCGCCGACCGACTCGGCGGCGCACGCGGGGCGGCGACTGTGGCGCTCGTCCAGCTTACGGGTGCGACCGCACTCTTCGCTCTGCTCGCCGGGTCCGGCGGGTCGCTGGTGCTCACACTCGGTGTCTTCGTCGCGCTCGGGCTCACGATTCACGGCTCGACGGGCGTCTTCTACTCCTGTCTGAGCAGCGTCGTCGACGACGACGACATCGGCGCGGCGACCGCTGGCGGCCAGACTGCCATCAACGCCGGTGGGCTCGTTGCCCCACCGCTTTTCGGCGCGCTCGTCGAGTTCTCTGGCTACGGCGCTGGCTGGGCGATGGTCACGGTGTTGACTGTCGCCGCGGCCGTGTTGCTCTTCGTCGTGACGCGACGGCTCTGAACCAACACACCGCCGTCCACCCATTTACTCCGCAGGTTTTTGTACCGAGACGGGACCACCTCGTCACAGCATGCCCGCCACACCAACCACCGCACCAACTATCCTACCAGCCACCGCACCAACCACGAACAGCCAGCGTTTATGCCGGTGACGACGAGAGTATCGAACTGATGGACGGACCCGTCCCCGACCTCACGACCCACGCCACGGCGTGTGCAGACCGCCTCCGCGACGCCGACAGCGTGCTTCTCGCTTCGCACATCGACGCCGACGGGTTGACCAGCGCCGGTATCGCCTCGACCGGGCTCGAACGCGCCGGGATTCCGTTCGAGACGGTGTTCTGTCGCCAACTCGACGCGTCGTCGGTCGCCGACATCGCCGCGACCGACTACGACACGGTTCTCTTCACCGACTTCGGGAGCGGCCAACTCGACATCATCGCCGAGCACGAGACCGCAGGCGACTTCCACCCGGTCATCGCCGACCACCACCAACCGGCCGAGGGGGTCGAGACGGAACACCATCTCAACCCTCTCCGGTTCGGTATCGACGGCGCGACCGAACTCTCCGGTGCGGGCGCGAGTTACGTCCTCGCGCGAGCGCTCGAACCCGAGGGCGGCGATAACCGCGACCTCGCGGCGCTCGCCGTCGTCGGCGCAGTCGGCGACATGCAGGACTCCGACGGCGGCCTCCACGGCGCGAACGAAGGCATCGTCGAGGAAGGCATCGAAGCCGGCGTCGTCGACGAGGGGACCGACCTCCTCATCTACGGCCGCCAGACGCGACCGCTTCCCAAACTCCTCGAATACGCGACCGACGTTCGCATTCCCGGTATCTCGAACGACCAAGCGGGAGCCATCGAGTTCCTGACCGAACTCGACGTGCCCTGCCGCGACGACGACGGCGAGTGGAAGCGCTGGGTCGACCTCACAGGCGACGAGCGACAGACGCTCGCCAGTGCCCTGATGCGCCGGGCCATCGCCAGCGGCGTCCCCGCCAGACGCATCGACGACCTCGTGGGGACGACCTACGTCCTGACGCAGGAAGCCGAAGGGACCGAACTCCGCGACGTGAGCGAGTTCTCGACCGTGTTGAACGCGACAGCCCGGTACGACCGCGCGGACGTGGGTCTCGCGGTCTGTCTCGGCGACCGCAACCGCGCCCTCGACCGAGCGCGCCGACTCCTCCAGAACCACCGCAAAAATCTCTCGAACGGACTCAACTGGGTGAAAGACCACGGCGTGACGGTCGAGGAGAACCTCCAGTGGTTCGACGCGGGCGACGCGATTCGCGAGACAATCGTCGGCATCGTCGCCGGAATGTCCGTCGGTACCGACGCGACGCGTTCGGGGATTCCCGTCCTCGCGTTCGCCGAGAAGGACGACGGCGAAGTGAAAGTCTCCTCGCGCGGGTCGTACGTGATGGTCCGAAAGGGCCTCGACCTCTCGGCGGTCATGCGTGAGGCGTCCCGCGCAGTCGGCGGCGACGGCGGCGGCCACGACGTCGCTGCGGGCGCGACGATTCCGAAGGGCACCGTCGAAGAGTTCATCGCCGAAGCGGACCGTATCGTCGGTGAACAGTTAGCGTAGCATCACGAAACGCGGACTGCTCACTCCTCAACCGGGTTCGCTCCGAACCTCGCCGGCACCCAGTTTTGACTGTCGATTGGCGGGCGTTCGTATCCGGTGTCGTCCTGTCTGGGCGGGAGTTCGATAGGGTCGGGCGTGAGGTCCTCGTAGTCGATTTGGTCCAGCAGGTGCGAGATGCAGTTCAGTCGCGCGTGGCGTTTCACGTCGGCGTGGACGACGTGCCACGGGGCCTCGTCGATGTCGGTGTGTTCGAACATCTCGTCTTTCGCCTTCGAGTACTCGACCCACTTCGAGCGCGCTTCGAGGTCCATCGGACTCAGTTTCCAGCGCCGTTTCGGGTCGTCGGAGCGCTTCTGGAAGCGGCGTTCCTGTTCGTCGTCGCTGATGGAGAACCAGTACTTGATGAGAATCGTTCCCGACCGGACGAGCATTCGCTCGAACTCCGGGCAGGTTCGGAGGAACTCCTCGTACTCCTCGTCGGTACAGAATTCCATCACGCGCTCGACGCCTGCGCGGTTGTACCAACTCCGGTCGAAAAGCACCATCTCACCTTCAGTCGGTAACTGCTCGACGTAGCGCTGGAAGTACCACTGTCCCTGCTCGCGGTCGGTGGGCGTTCCGAGTGCGACGACGCGCGCGACCCGCGGGTTGAGCCGTCGAGTGATTCGCTTGATGACGCCGCCTTTACCCGCGGCGTCGCGCCCCTCGAAGACGACACAGACCCGGAGGTCGTTTTCCTTTATCCAGTACTGGAGTTTGACCAACTCTTCTTGTAGCCGGTGTAACTCGCGCTTGTAGTGTTTCTTCTTCAGAACCCCGTCGTCAGTGTACAGGTCCGAGTCGGTCGCCATACACAGAGTGTGTATTCAGTTAACAAATAACAGGTGGCTCGCTCGGTTCCTCGACGACACGCTGTCTGTACGGTTCCCAATTCGGACGCCAATTCGCATGCCGACCCACATTCGATATCGCGACATGAAATTTATCGATGCTGATTTGCCGACTATCTCAGAATCCGGAATAACCGCAGATTCTCGTTCGTATCCACCGAAATCCGCGAAATCCTCATATTGGATGCTTGTGTATGACACGGTACCGGCCGTGCCGGTCGGTCGGGGGGACGCCGATGGCGACAGCAAAATCGAACAGGTTCGAATACGAGTACCCGGTCGGTTACGAACCGGAGGTAGAGACAGAGACGGTGGAACTGAACCGTCGAACCGTCGAGCGACTCGACGCGCTGTGCGAGGAGGACGAGTCGCTAGACGAGCTAATCAACGAGTTGGTGTCTATCCACGTCGCGAGCGAGCTTCTCGCGGCACGCGTGGACAGCCCACTCGTCGAGTGACGCACCGCGTCGCTCGATTTCCTACATCTGAAGCGTTCGCTGAGTGGAATCGCTCTGCCGCCAGCCGACAGAGATGAATGGATAGACGCTATACGAAACGGGGTTGAGGCGAGATTCGACGACGGCAATCGCTCTCCAGCGTTGGCGGCCATCAAAAAGGGAACACGGAGTTCAGTCCGCCTGCATCGAGTGCTGCGAACTCGACGTGAGCAACTCATCGTCGAACAGTGCGCGTTCGAGCGAGAGCGCACCTGGTCCAATCAACACGACGACGAGAGCGACCAGACACAGCGTGAGCGTCAATTCGACGCCACCATCCGAAGCGGGGTATCCGTTCGGGAGGTGGACGAGCACCGTCGCAGCGAACATGACGATGGCGACCAACGCACCCGCGACGCGGACGAGCAATCCGACCAGCAACAGGAGCCCGCCGAGGAGTTCGACGAGGCCGACGCCCCAAGCGACCACAGTCGGCAGTGGAACTCCGAGGTTCGCCAAGAACCCTGCAAAATTCGAGATTCCCATGGCTTTCGGGCCGACTGCAAAGACCTTCCCAACACCGGAGATGAGCATGGGAATCGCGAGGGCGAGCCGAACGAGCACCGAGGCCCACTGGATGACCGTCTCAGACGAGGAGTGGCGAGGCATAGTGTTACCGCACCTCACTGGCTGTCGAGCGATTCTGCGAACTGTCTGTTTCGGTAGGAGGTACCTCCATCCCAACACCACAATTGGTTAGAAGATTAATATAATATTTGCAACATTATTGTGCGTTTCAACACATCGTTCGAGAACACTATCCGCGCGAGCGGAGTGTGCACCGGCCAATCGTCCGATTTTTTGCTTGCAACCGGAAAGCACTGGTATGAGCGACTTCGACCCCGAGAAGTTCGAAGACAAATACGTCCACTACTTCCCTCAGCTCCAGCGTGCGTACAAAAACGCCTTCGAGACGATGAACGACGAGTTCGACTCGACGCTCATCCACGGCATCGACCAGCAGATTCTCAACGAGTCCGAGCCCTTCTACGAGGACGGCGACTTCGTCGTCGAACTCCCGGAAAACCCCACCGAGCGGCTCACTGCCGTCGTCGTCGACGACGACAAGCTCGATGCCGTTCTCGAACGCTATATCGACGAAATCGAGGCAGAACTGCACCGCGTCTTCGGCGTCGAAGCCTAACCCGAACCAAAGGCCTAAGCCCGTTCACCCCGAAGCCGCGCCCATGAGCACGGAGACGCAGGACGGCGAGGACGACCTCAAAGAGCGTGTCGTTAATTTCCTCCGCCGCAACTTCCCGCAAATCCAGATGCACGGCGGCAGCGCAGCCATTCGTGACCTCGACCGCGAGTCGGGCGAAGTCACGATTCTCCTCGGCGGTGCCTGCTCCGGCTGTGGCATCTCCCCGATGACCATCCAGGCCATCAAGACGCGAATGGTCAAGGAGATTCCCGAAATCAACGAAGTCCACGCCGACACCGGTATGGACGGAGACGGCATGGGTGGCGAGAGCCGCGGCGGCAGCCCGTCGTTCCCCGGCGACACCACCGAAGACCGCGAAGACGACCAAGGCCCGCAGGCGCCCTTCTAAGCGGTCACAGTTCGGTTCTAGCGTGTCGTTCGACTGACGCGCATCCGAGAACAGGAGTTTTATCGGCGACTACGCCCCACCGTGGGGTATGACCGCCGAGTCGCCCGAGAACGTCCTCTTCGTCGTCATGGACACGGTCCGAAAGGACCACCTCACCCCGTACGGGTACGACCGACCGACGACGCCGGGACTCGATCAGTTCGCCGAGGAGGCGACCGTCTTCGAGCAGGCCGTCGCGCCCGCGCCGTGGACGCTGCCAGTCCACGCGTCGTTGTTCACCGGGATGTACCCGAGTCAACACGGTGCCGACCAAGAAAACCCCTATCTCGAAGGCGCGACCACCCTGGCCGAGACGCTCTCGGCCGCCGGGTACGACACCGCCTGTTACTCCTCGAACGCCTGGATTACGCCCTACACGCACCTGACCGACGGCTTCGACGAACAGGACAACTTCTTCGAAGTCATGCCGGGCGACTTCCTCTCCGGGCCACTGGCGAAGGCCTGGAAGACGATGAACGACAGCGACACCCTCCGCGCGCTCGCCGACAAACTCGTCAGCCTCGGCAACACCGCCCACGAGTATCTCGCGGGTGGCGAGGGTGCCGACTCGAAGACGCCCACCGTCATCGACCAGACCATCGACTTCATCGACGACTCCGAGGAGTTCTTCGCCTTCATCAACCTGATGGACGCACACCTCCCGTACCACCCGCCGGAGGAGTACGCCGACGAGTTCGCACCGGGTGTCGATTCCTCGGAGGTGTGCCAAAACTCAAAGGAGTACAACGCCGGGGCCTACGAAATCGAGGACGATGAGTGGGAGGACATCCGCGGCCTCTACGACGCCGAAATCGCCCACATCGACGACCAACTCACCCGCCTGTTCGACCACCTGAAAGAGACCGACCAGTGGGACGACACCATGGTCGTCGTCTGTGCAGACCACGGCGAACTGCACGGCGAACACGGTCTCTACGGCCACGAATTCTGCCTCTACGACCCGCTCATCAACGTCCCGCTCATGGTCAAGCACCCGAAGCTCGGTGCGGACCGACGCGAGGACCAAGTCGAACTGGTGGACCTCTACCACACGGTACTCGACTCGCTCGGCGTCGAGGGCGGCGAACCCGCGAGTCCCGGCGACGAAGCTGTCGCCCTCGACCGGACGCGGTCGCTCCTCTCGGCGGACTACCGCGACTTCGCCAAGGCGACGAACGACGACCCCGGCCAACTCCGTGACGGCGAGTACGCGTTCGTCGAATACTCGCGTCCCGTGGTCGAACTCAAGCAACTCGAAGAGAAGGCCGCGAGCGCGAACATCGTCCTCGGCGAGAACACTCGGTTCTACTCGCGGATGCGGTCCGCACGGCGCACTGACGCCAAATACACCCGTATCGACCGTATCGAAGACGAGGCGTTCCGTCTCGACACCGACCCCGACGAGCTGGAGAACCTCGCCGACTCGGACGACGAAGCCATCCGCGAGACCGAAGCCGCGCTCGCGGAATTCGAAGACGAAATCGGCGGCGCGTGGACCGACGCGCTGGATACCGACGTGTCGGACGACTCGGTCGACCAGATGGACGACGAAGCACAAGAGCGCCTGCGCGACCTCGGCTACCTCGAATAGCGACCCCTCGGTTCCGTCCTACCGAAGCCCTTCTCCCCGTTCCCACGCCCGCAAGAGCGCCGTGAGCGTCCGGTTCGTCGGCACTTCGAAGTTGTGGCGGGCGGCACTATCGACCACCGCCCCGTTGATGGCATCGACTTCGGTTCGCTTGCCCGCGTCAACGTCTTGCAGCATCGACGAACGGTTCGCAGCGGTCTTCTCCACGACCCGGTCGATAGCGTCGCGCGCGACACGGTTGGGCAAGCCAACGCCCTCTAACCGAGCGACGCGGGCCGTCTCGCGGGCGGCCCGATGAGCAACGTCGTGGGCTTCGTCGCTGTCGAGCGCACCGTTTTCGACCCGCGCGAGCGCGGTGACTGCGTTGATACCCGCGTTGACGGCGAGTTTCTCCCAGCGACGCCGTGGCATGTCTGCGGCGACGAGCGTGTTGATATCGGCGTCGCGGAACGCCTTGCCGACGCGTTCTGCGAGCGGGAAGGGTCCGCCATCGAGCGCGCCGAGAACGACGCGGCCGATTCCGGTACACTCCACGCGACCCGGGTCGACGAGGCGCGCGCCGTACGTCGCGGTTCCGGCCAGAACGGGCGCTTCAAGGGCTGATTCGAGGGTTTCCTCGGTCAATCCGTTTTGCAGTGAGAGGACGGCGTCAACGTCGCACTCGGTGAGTGACTCGGTTGCGGCGGCCGTGTCGAACGATTTGACGGTCACCAAGGCGAGGTCCGCGTCGTGGCCCGTCTGGACTGTCGTCGCGTTCGGGGAGACACGCCGAGATTCAGCGCCGACGACGTCGAGACCGGCCTCGGCGACCCGCGAGGCGTGGGGGTCACGGGCGACGAGCGTCACGTCGTGGACCGATGCGAGCAAGCCGCCGACGAGCGTTCCGAGACTGCCCGCGCCGAAGACGAGGATACGCATGGCTGGACGTACACAGCGGGCGATAAAAATCGAGGAGTCTGCGGGCCGCGCGTCTCAGTCCTCGGTCCAGTAGTAGATGTTCTCCCGCTCGGTACCACAGTTGGGACACGTGTCGGGTAAGTCGTCGATAGAGCCCATCTCGCCGCACTCGTCGCACCGCCACATCAACTCCGCCTCCCCGAACTCGTGGCCCGCGCGCTCGTGTTCGATTGACATCTCCGCGAGCCCGTCGCGAGTCGTGACGAAGAAACCGTCCTCGTCGAAGCCGCGGATAGTCCCGATTTCGGTTCCGTCCTCGGTGTAGACCGTCATGCCGACGGTTGGCTCAGATTTGGTTGCCATATGTTCACAATAGACATCCAACGGCCTAAATTCGAACGGCCACCGAACCGCTCCTGTGGCTGCGACAGCGAGGCGAACATAAGTAATAAACTGGATGCCGCGATATAGAATCATCGAAGAGGTTGGAAAGTTTCGTCGAACACGGAGTGTCAGAAACGGGTTCGGCTCGGATGTCGAAAAGGAAGGGTAACGCCCCGTCTCGCGGGGGTGGTTAGTACGTCGCGTCTACGATGTCGTCGTCGAGGTCCGGGAACTGTTCGAGGTAGGAGCGACGCTCGGCGCGGAGGTCGCTGTGGGCGTCGGCGAAGTCCTCGACGTGGTCGGCGACCGCGAACTGCTCGATGTCGATGCCGGGAACGTCCGACGGAACGGTCAGACCGAGCGTGTCGTCGTGGGTCCACTCGATGCTCTCGCGGGCGACACCTTCGAGAATGGCGATGGTCTCTTCGACGCCGACGTCGACGGGGTCGGCGGTCCCGACCGCACCGGTGTTGATGACGAAACAGTCCACGTCGAGGTCGTCGATGAGGTCGCGGAAGCGGTTGCCCTCTTTACCCTCTGACCCGACGATGAAGGGGTTGGTTCCAACGACCCGAATCGGTTCGCCGATGCGCGAGGGGTCGCCGGCGCTCGTCTCGACGGACTCGCCGAGCATGAACGCGGCTGCCGCCTGCGACTCGTCGAGTTTCGCAATCGGTGGCATCAGCGGGTTGCGCGTGATGAAAAACACCTGGTCGACCTGTTCGAGGTCGATGTCGTCCGCCGAGCTTTCGAGGTGGTCGCGGCGAATCACTGCGCGCGCGTTCCGGCCGTGGCGCGGTTCGTCGAAGTGGACGGTCCCGTCGTCGTCAACGGCGACGTTTTCGAGGACGGCGCTGTCGTCGGTCGCCGCCCCGTGGAGTTCGGGTTGCTCGTCGGCGTCGAGGCCGAGCGTCTTGATGTAGAGGCCGCCGCCCTCACTACCGGCGACGGTTCCCGAGGGAAGCAGTGCGCAGACGTCGTCCTGAAGCATCTCCGCGCCTTCCGGGTCGTCTAACCAGAGCCCGTGGCTGGTCAGCGTCGACTTACCGGTTCCCGACAGTCCCAAAAAGAGCTGTCCGACCTCGCGGTGGCCGTCGGCCGCGTCGAGCGCGACCCGCTTGCTCCCGGCGTGCAGTCCGAGCCCACCGGCCTGCTTCGCACGGAGCATGAACAGTCGCAGGAACGACTTTTTCGCCTCACCGGTGTAGTCGCTGCCGAGGACCGTCGTGAGTCCTTCATCGGGAAGGATACGAATACACGGCTCGTCGGTAGCGTCGGGGAGTTGGACGGTGACGAAGTCCGGTTCGGCACCGTCTTCGGGTGCTTCGAGGAGTTTGGCCCACGCGAGTGCGATACGGCCGTACTCCTTCGGGAGGAACAGTCGACAGACTGCCGAGACTTCCTCGTGGCGACCGACGACCCGGTCGACACAGAGCACGTCGTTCGAGGGGTCGGAAACCCACTCGATACCGCGCTGGAACACGTCGAAGTCGTCGTCGTCGAACGAATCGTCGACAGCGTTCGCGGTCCGGTCGGCACTCCGAGACCGATACGAACTGACGTACGATGGGGACTCGTAGTCGGTGGTCGTCTCGAAGTGTGCAGAGTAGTCGCGGAGGTCCGCAAACGACGGGTTGTACGTGATGTGGTCCGTCGCCACAGGGTCGGGGAAGTCGGCTACTGTCGGCCAGAGAGTCGATTTTGCCATTCCACCAGATACTCCGCTAGATATCAGCATAAGCTTTTTTGAACTAGAAATACTGATGAAGAAAATTCACTTGCGTCCGGGTTAATCTAACAAACAATCATACACAATCGTCAGCGTGTGACACGTCGAAAGACAACAAGAGGGTAGGATAACGACGGTCGACTCTGCGGCCCGATATGCCAGTCGTTCGCACGCGCGTGCCGGACACATAACTAGCACAGCGTACAAGGTCGACGTGTTGCGTACGTCATTATGGACGAGGGCAGAATACTACCACACTACGCCCCAACAGTGTGAATCTACGAGCAGATACTAACGAATAGTTTGAGTCGTATCTGCGGTCCACTCCACCCACAACACTCCACTTTTTCTCCCCGAGTGACCCCGTCACTCGGCTCGAAAACCCGGAGGAAAAAACCGCACTCGACCGCCGACCACACTACATGAAGTCCGCAATACCCGACTGTTCGTTTTCCACTTTTTCTCCCCGAGTGACTCCGTCACTCGGCTCGAAAACCTGGAGGAAAAAACCGCACTCGACCGCCCCACACTACATGAAGTCCGCAATACCCGACTGTTTGTTCTTGTCGTTCTCGAAGATGGATTCGAGGCTCTTTTCGAGCACTTCGAGGCGCTGTTTGGTGTAGTCGCGGCAGTCGAACTCCTCTGCAACCTGAATCGCGGTGTCCATGTACTTGTTCACAGACCCCTGATGGACGGTGAGGTTCACCCGGCCACCGCACTCGCGACACTCGCCGGTCAAGGGCATCCGGCGGTACTTCTCGCCGCAGTCGAGACAGCGCGTCTCCTGCCGGGAGAACGCGCGGAGGTTCCCGATGAGGTCCGGCAGGAAGTGATACTCGATGACGCGCTCGGCCACGTCGGTCTCGTCGACCGCCCGGAGCTTTCGCGCGAGGAACAACTGAGCGTCCATCTTGTCCATCATCGACCCGAGGGTCTTGTACGCGGAGAGGTCCGGCCCGGCGGCAATGTCCGTGGTGTCGTGGGTGTGGTCGAATCCAGTGTACTCGCGGTCGGTTCCGAGGTACTCCTCCGCGATGGTGACTTCGTCTTCCCAGTCGTCGGGGTCTTCCATCCGACGGGTCGCCTCGTAGAACTCCCGCGGGTACTGCCGGACGATGTCCATGTTGTGCGCCTCGTCGTCGATTTCCGAGGGGTCGATGCGCGAGGACATCACGAGCGGCGCGTCCATCTGCCCGCCACGTTTGTCGGGGAGGAATTCTTTCGAGAAGTTGAGAAGACCGTCCATCAAGAGCATCACACAGTCTTCGTCACCGTCACATTGCCCGACGTAGAGGTCGTGTGCGACGAGTGAGTTCGTCTCCTCGACAGTCAGCGAGTACGTGTGGTCAACGTCGCTTTCGACGTACTCGACAGACACAATTTCGTCGAGCCACGTGTCGCCGCCGTCGGCGAAGAGTCGTTGCGTTCGGATTTCAGTGTTGGCGATGGCATCCGTGAGGGTCTCCTCCTTCCGTGGGAGGTGGTACCCAATTTCGTCCGCAAACCGAACTGCGTTCTCGGACGTGACTTTGAGAACCCACGTGTCGAATTCGGGGACGGTGTCGTAGAATTCCGCGAGCGCACCAGTTCGGGGGACTCGGCGCTCACTGTAGGTCTTCGTGGCGATTCCGAACCGCTTGAGTGCAGCAACGAGGTCCCGTTTAAGCTCGTCGCTCACCGTGTGTGCACGAATTTCCACACGGTCGGCAGACGCACTACCGTCACCCGAGAAGTACGCCGCTAAGAAGGAACGGAGGACAGAGTTCGGACCTGACAAGACTGTATCCGGGATGTGCTTGTCTTTCGCCCGCGAACCAAGTCCAAGGACGTCCGTGAACAGCGATTCGACGAGACGGCTCGAAACCGTTAATTTCCATTCGTTCTCGTCGAACGCCTCGATACCTAACGTTCGGGACAACGTCTCAGAGATGTGGTCGCGAGCGACTTCGTCGGGGATGCAGATAGTCGTCTGATAGAAATTCCCGGAATCTGCTCTGGTGAATCCTTCTGCAGCGTAGTACCCGAGAACCGTCCCGAACTCCTCGTCGATTTCGAGCGTTCTGGAGACAGTTGCGGTGTCGCGGCGAATACCGAGCGAGACGTCGTTCGGAAGTGTATCGACTACGGCGTCGGTGTCGCCGAAGAGTTCGATGAACACCGAAGCGGGGACACTATCGCGCGAAACCCAGTTGTAGACAGTCGAATCGCCACAGTCGAGCAGTTCGGCGACAGGTTTCAGATACCCACTTTTTCCAGTGTATTCGTCGAAGAGCGATTGAATTCGTTCCTTACCGAGTCCACGAACCATCAGGTCCTCGGCTGGTATCGAATCGCCGGCTAAGAACTCTTCGAGCAAGTCGAACTCGAACGGGTCCGAGTCGAGTTCGACCGATTTCGGCGACGGGACTGCGTCACCTTCACCAACTTCGTGAGCGGGGACGCGTTCGAACTGGTCGCCATCTGCCCGAATCATCGTGTGGTCGGGCGTGACGGTCAACTCTCTTCCTGCATGGGTCTCGATGCGGACGAGTTGGTCTGGAGCGACGTGTTTCGAGACCGCTTCGACCGGTTTGTACGTCTCTCTCCCATCTCTGGTGAGAGAAGGAACGAGCACGTCGCCACCGATTTCTTGCACCAGCGTCCCGAAGTCGTCTGTTTCTGGGTCAGAGAGCCGTTCTTCGACCAGCGTCAGAACGTCTCCGAAGTGCCACTCGTCGTCCTCGTCTCGATACCAAACCTTGGTTTCTGGATGGAAGCAATTCCGGCGTTTCGCGGCGTGAAAGTACGGATGCGCATATCCGACCGCAGCTGTCGTGAATCCGACAACTCTCCCGACGACCGCCGCGGAGGTGTGGGGTGCCATCCCGAAGACGAGTTCGCCGATGAGGTCGTCGCGCTCGTCCATCTTGTAGAACGGTTCCAGCCCGTAGAACTGTTCGAGGAGGTCGTCGACGAAGTTCGCGGTCTGCATCATATGCTTCGCCGCACCCTTCGAGAGGACGATATCTTGGACTTTGAGTTCGACCAGTTGGTCGTCGAATCGGAGCGGTTCGCCGTCGATATCGGTCTCGTAGCCGAGTTCGCGGAAGTGGTCGGCCGTCACGTCGAGTTCCTCGGGCCGGACCGCCGTGACCGGAAGGTCGGTCATATCGTAGCGGACGGTCCCGTCTTTGAACGACGAGACGTCGTGTTTCGCCCGGAGGACACCCTTCTCGATGGGTTCGGGCGTCTTGTTCGAGGAGGTGAGTCCTTTGACGCCTTTGAGAATCTCGAAGGACGACTCGCGCTCACCCACCGATTCGAGCGCGTCCCGATATTCGGTGTTCAGGTCGACAGTCTGCCACTCGGCGCTCTCGACGTCCCACTCACAGCGGTCACAGTAGACGCGGCCCGATTCGTCGGGCTGGATTACCGTGCCGCAGTCGTCGCACTCGTAGTGAGGCTTCGTGTGGCCGCCGCAGTTGGAACACTTCGGTTTGAATCCGAACTGTCCGCAGTCGGGGCACTTTCGCTTCCCGAGTCGGACGGAGACTTCGCCGCGTTTGCCTGACTCGCCGAATTTCCGAGCGGCGTCGCCGACGTCGCGTTGGCTCCCACCCGCTTCGCCGATTGGGAACAGCGTGTGAACCGCAGGCGAGAGGTCGCGGCGTTCGGATTTCTCGGGGCGACCCATCCGACCGCCGATTCGGGTCGGTGCCCGCTCGCGGACTTCGAAGGGTGCGATTTCGTTGACCGCCTCGACGGCGTTGTCGCCGTCTTCCCATTCGCGGGCGCGCGCCGAAAGGTCATCAAGTGACCACGTACGCGCTCGGTCGTCAGCAAGGCCGAGCGAGCGAGCGAGTGGTCGCCAAATGGGGATGCGAAGCTCCTCGTCGGTCTGGCGGTGTTCGACGAGCAGGTTTTCGAGCGTTTCGCGGATTTCGGGCGTGTTCTCGACGACGAGCGTTCCCTCGTTTCCGTCTTCGGGTTCGACCGCGATACCGCCGCCGTCGGCGCGGCCACCACCTGCTCGGCTGCCGCGCGGCTGTCCACCGTCTGCTTCGGCGGCGACAATCTCGCCCGCCGCGACGACATCGGTGAGCGCGTCGTACTGCTCGACGGAGATGTCGTGCCAGAGGTAGGTGAACTTCGGATGCAGCGGAGCGTCGTACTGCTCGGCCCAGGCGAGTGCCTCCTCGACAGTCGGGTCGTCGAGTGAGACAGTCGGGTCGTCGCGGAGGGCCTGTACGTTGGCGTCGGTCGTTTCGAAGTCCTGAATCCACCACTCGAAGACGTAGGAGGCGGGTGCGAGCGGGTGGTTGTTCTCGACGAACTCGCCGAAGTTGACGAGGTACTCGCCGAGGTCGATGATTTTCTCGACCCCGTTTTGCAGTTCCTCGGCCTCTTCGGGGTCGTCGATGCGGCGAACGTCGCCGTTGGCGAGTCTGACTGTCGGCCCCTCGATAGAGTCGACGGGGACGACACCGCCGGCCTTCCCGGGCCGTTCGGTCTTAATCTGCGTGCCGGTGGCGATGAAGTCGTCTACGATGTGCATCGTCGCCGGGTGGACGCCAGCCGTCGCGAATCCGTGGTTTCGGGCGCGACCGTAGCGAAGCCGGAACCCACCGGGTGCGGAGGGGTGGCCAAAGACTGGCCGGCCGGCGATAAGGTCGCGGAGGAACTTGGTTGCGGGTTCGACACGAGGTGGGCCTTCGGGTTCGTCGTGAGCGTCGTCTGCTTCGGCAGCGTCGGCGTCGTCTTCGTCAGCGTCGCCAGCCTCAGATTCGGCTTCGGCCTCGCTTTCGTCTTTCTTCCCGTCGTCTTTGCCGATGGTACCGTCGATGAGGTCCTGAAGCCACGGCCACTCCACTTCGTCGAGTTGACGAGTGTACCGCTGAATCTTCGGAGCTTTGAGCGCGATACCCTCGGCCATGACGAGACACATACCCCCGCGTGCGGAGTTGGTATCGACGCGTTCGAGGTCGCGGAAGCCAGAGACTTCTTCGTCGCCGGTCGCCTCGCCGTCGAGCATGATGGGCATGTTCGTGGCGATAAAGCGCGTCTCCTTGTCCTTCGGCGAGTACTGGAGACCGGTCTCCTTGTCGTAGAGATTTATTTCCTCGACGTAGCGCTCGATTTCGTCGTCTCGGCCCTTGTACTCGTCGATGCCGAGAAGCGACCGGGCGTAGTCGGCAACGAGCACCGACAGCGCCTGTGCGGTCCCACCCGCCGAGCGAATCGGCCCGGCGTAGTAGACGTTGACGAACTCGGTGCCGTCGTCGTTTTCGAGAATCTCGACGCGGTCGATACCTTCGATTGGTGCGGCGACCACACCCTCGGTGAGGAGGGCAACGGCGGTTCGAACCGCGCCCTCGACTTTGCCCTCGCGGGAGTCGTAGTCACCGACGTTGCCGTCGACGAAGTCGGTCACGAGTTCGAGGGCGGCCTCTTCGCGTGACATCTCCCCTTCGAGTTCGCGGACGCGCTCGGCGACGCCATCGATGCCGAGGATGTTCTCGACGCGGTCGGCCATGTCCTTGGCGACCGGGATTTCGACGTCCCGTTTCGGGTCGTGACCCTGCTGTTTTGCGGCGCGTGCGACTTCGAACGCCTCGTCGAGTCGGCCTTCGATGCGTCCGAAGTACCGTTCTTCCTCTTCGCGCACGGTTTACAACCAGAGGTCGAGGTCGGTTACGTCGTCGTGTTCGCGTTCGAGCGGTTCTTCGAACGCGCGGAGATACAGTTCGCCCGCGAAGACAGTCCCCGCGTTGAGGTGGCCTGCGAGTGACTGCCCACTTCGACGGGAGAGGACGGCGTGAGTGTGCGCGAAGGGTTCACCGTCGAGGAGTGCGACGTTCCCCACGCACGAAGCGACTTCGAGCGGTTCGTCGAACGTGACAGACTGGTACTCCTGGGTGTCCTGGTCGTAGAACCAGAGTTCGGCGTCTTGGACGGCACCCATCGCGTTGAACCACGCGGAGTCGATGTCCTTTCTGGCGCAGAACTCCTCTATCTCCTCGCGCCAGTCTGCCCCGTGTTCGAGGCTCGCGAGGTACTCCTCGCTCACCGTCACCGCTCGAGCGTTCATACTACGAGTCACGGGAGAGTCAGACTAAAATGTGAATGTTCTTCGCGTAGACCGCGAGAGCGATTATCGCCAGTCGTCGAGTGCGAGTGCGTCGGCTACGTCGGCAGCGAGCCACGCGTCGTCGCGGGAGATGTCCGCGATAATAAGACGCTGGCCCGTCTGAGTACGATCCACCGAGGCCATAACCTCGGCGCCTGAGTCGTCGACGGAAGCCGTCGCATCCGGCGTCATGTATGATACATAGTGTCACCCCTATATAAGTTGCCCGAAACGGCAGTGTTCCACGTCAACACGGGGTGTCGATTCTGTCCTCTGAGAAACTAGTTTAAAATCCAAGACTATAGTTCCGGCAGTTCTCGCGGCAGTTTTCGCCGTTTGGGTAGGTAACTACACCCCATCCACACAAACCCGTATCAAACAAATCGAATACGGTAAGTTTATCCACGAGGGCTTGAAAGAGTTGTCCGAATGCCAGACACTAACAAACTCTCGCGTCGCCGCTTCCTGAAAGCAACGGGTGGTGCCGCTACGGCTGCCGCTCTCGCCGGATGTACCGGTGGCGGAGATGGTGAAGAGACGACGACAGACGAAGGAACCAGTGGCAATGAGACCACCGAGCAGCCGACGACTGAAGAAGACAGTGGCCAGGAACTCTCCGGGTCTGTCTTCAATCGCATCCTCTCGGGGACCATCACGACGATGGACCCCGTTTCAGCGACGGACACGTCCTCCGGTATCGTCATTCAGCAGGTCTTCGACTGCCTGATGTCCTATCCGGATGGACTGCCGACGGTCGAGAACGAACTCGCCGCGGACTACACCGTCTCCGACGACTTCACGACGTACACGTTCCAGCTCGAGGACGCAACGTACCACGACGGATCGAAGGTCAAGGCGTCTGACTTCGCCTACGCGTGGGAGCGCCTCGCAGCCTCCGAGAACAGCCGCCGTGCCTACTTCATCCTCGACTCCATCGGCGTCCAGCACGAGACGGACAGCGAAGGGAACTACAAGCCCGGTACGCTCAGCGTCGAAGCTCCGAGCGAAACCGAGCTTGTCGTCACCCTCGACGAGCCGTTCCACAGCACCCTCGAGATGTTCGCCTACACCTCGTTCGCCGCCCTGCCGGAAGGCATCGTCGGCGACGTCGGCGACTACGAGGGCGAGATGGAGTACACCGAGTTCGCCAGCAAGAACCCGATTGGCTCCGGTCCGTTCGAGTTCAACTTCTGGGAGAAAGGTACCGCCGCAGCCGTCACGAAGTACGACGACTACTACGGCGACGTCGCGAAGGTCGACAACGTCCGCTGGCAGGTCATCGAGGACGACACGGCCCGCTACAACTACGCGATGAACGAGAACGCGGACTACTTCGGTCTGCCCACCGCGCAGTACGACCCCGGTAAGGTTCAGGTGGAGACGACCGACGAATTCGGCCGTGAAATCGGTACGTACGGCCCGCTCCGCAACGGCAAGACCGCCAACTACGTCGGCGTTCCGACCCTGTCGATCTTCTACGTCGGCTTCAACATGAACAAGGTCCCGAAGCCGGTTCGTCAGGCGTTCGCGTACGTCCTGAACCAGGACCAGATGGTCGAAGAAGTGTTCAAGGGTCGCGGTTCCCCGGCGTACGTCTTCACGCCGCCGACCATCTACCCCGGTGGCGCACAGGCGGCGAACGACAAGATCGAGTCCGACTACCCGTACGGTGTCGCCGAGACGAACATCCAGAAGGCCAAGGAGGTCATGGAAGAAGCTGGCTACGGTCCGGACAACAAGTTCGAAGTCCAGTGGACCCAGTACAACTCCGACACGTGGGAGGAGATGGCGAAGATCCTGCGCGACCAGCTCGCGTCGGCTCACGTCAACATGAAGATTCAGAAGGCCGACTTCTCGACGCTCCTCGAGCGCGGCCGCAACGGTCAGCTCGAAGCGTACACTCTCGGCTGGATCGCTGACTGGCCGGCGCCGGACAACTTCCTCCAGCTGCTGAACCCGCCACAGACGGACACGTCGAAGCAGGGTCCGATCTCGTACGTCAACTGGACGGCCGACAACGGCGACGCCTACCAGAAGGCGACCGACGCCTACAAGGAAGTCGTCAACAACCCGGCCCCGACCGACGATGCCCAGCAGATCCGCAACGACGCCTACGTCGCCATCGAAGAGGCGAACTGGGAGGACGTTGCGATGCTCAACATCTACAACCGCAAGGACGAGACGTTCTGGTACGACAGCGTCGACATCGAGCCGTTCGGTGGCATGGGTCCGAGCCGCCAGAAGCTGAACAAGGTTCAGCTCAACCGGTAAACACCCGCAACGCCGCGGGAATCCCACCCGGCGCACTTCCGCGCCAATCGACAGACAACACTCGAAATATTTTTTACAATCGTTTAATTAGTCACTTCTCCTCGTAATATTCGGCAGCCATAGTGCCTGAGAGTTCGATATTACAACTTGGAAGCGCAAGACATATCCATCCCTCTCATTAAACCCTTACAATAATGTCCGCTCGAACGGTCAGTGAGGTGACTCCATGAGTCGATGGCAGTACTTCATGCGACGGGTACTGATGTCGATTCCTGTCGTCATATTTGGGACAACGATTACGTTCGCGCTCATCCGTCTGGGTCCACTGGACCCTGTATCAGCAATTCTGGGGACACAGTACAACCCAGAGGCGGCAGAGCAAATCCGAACGAATCTCGGCTTGAACCAACCGCTCTGGAGTCAGTACTTCGACTTCATGTATCGCTTGTTCACTTTCAACCTCGGCCAGTCGTGGGTTATCGCACCCGGGACAACGGCGTACGAGCTTATCCAAGTGTACGCACCACGGACGATTTGGCTCGGCTTCTGGTCGGTCCTCATCGCGCTGTTCGTCGGGATTCCGCTCGGCTTCTACGCTGGGCTGAACCCGAACACGCCGTCTGACTACTTCGCCTCCTTCGGCGGAATCGTCTGGCGTGCGATGCCGAACTTCTGGCTCGCGATTATGCTCGTCACCGCCCTCTCACAGACTGGGCAATGGACGAGTGGCTTCTTCACGTGGCAATCGTGGATCGTGAAGACGAACGTCGTGACACCGCCAGCGCTCGGACTCTTCGTCTCCCCGCTCGAAGGCTTCATGCAAAATCCAGGGGAGTGGCTAAAGGAGCTCGTCCGAGCAACAAAGCAGATTGCACCCGCCGCGCTGGTCCTCGGGTCGGCGTCGATGGGTAACGAGATGCGTATTGGTCGGACTGCCGTCCTCGAGACCATCAACTCGAACTACGTCGAGACCGCCCGTGCAAAAGGTGTCTCCGGACGGACGCTCGTCTGGAAGCACATCTTCCGGAACGCGCTCATCCCACTCGTGCCCATCATCACGGGTGAGGCGTTCCTGCTTCTCGGCGGTTCTGTCTTCGTTGAGACAGTCTTCGCTATCAACGGCCTCGGCTGGCTGTTCTTCAACGCAGCCATCAACGGCGACTTGCCGCTCATCGGGACGCTGATGTACATCTTCATCCTCATCCTGGTGGGAACGAACATCCTACAGGACTTCCTGTACACGATTATCGACCCGCGCGTCGGGTACGAGGGGTGACTTACAGTGAGTACGAAAACCGAAACCGAACTTCCGCTTCGACAACGTATCGCTGAGAATCCCCAACCGGCACTCGTCTGGGCAGCCGTTGGTGCAGTACTCATCGGGGTCGAACTCGGTGCAGTCTTGCAGGTCTTCGGTGCGCTCGCCGGCGTCATCGTCAACTTGCTTCCGGGGGACCCGGGGGCCGCCACCGTCGCGTCCCTCCAAGAGTCTCTGAAGGGCATCCCGACGCTCGTCTCACGCGACGTCATCCCGAACCAGGGCTACTGGGACGGGTCGAAGTACGTCGGGACGTTCCTCGGACTGTCGCCCGCAGCGGCGTGGGCGATTCGCTTCGTCGTGGTCTACGCATACGCGTTCGCAGTCCTCGCGTGGCTTTGGGACGGGTATAACCGCTTCCGGCGACACTACCGCCGCGTCGACTGGACGCCCCGCGACGACGTTATCGACCGCTTCCGGGGACACTCCTGGGGCGAGTTCGGCCTTATCATTACTATCATGTTTGTGGTTATGGCGGTATTCGCGCCCGCCGTCGGTCCAACCACAATGGAGAAAAACATTCTCCAGCCGTACGACTACGAAATCAACTACTTCGACGAAGAAACCGAGTCCGTCGAGACGGCGCTCGTCGGTGAGGCCAACATCGGTTCGGGGTCACAGGGTGCCGGTGACGAAAACGTCGGTCCCATGAGCTACGATGACTTCGGTAGATTCCATCCGTTCGGGACTGCGACAAACGGGAAGGACTTATTCACACAGGTGGTGTTCGGGGCCAGGATATCCCTGACCATCGCCGTCTTGTCCATCGGTATCGCCGGTCTCATCGGCCTCGCATTGGCCATGATTACAGCGTACTACAAGGGCCTCGCCGACATGGTCGTCGTGCTGGCGAGTGACTCGATACAGTCGCTACCGCTCATCATGGTCCTCATCTTGATGCTCGTCATCTTCCAGAACACCTGGGTAAGGGAGTTATATGACGGTGCGGTGTTGATTATCCTCATCTTCAGCCTGGTCTACTGGCCCTTCATTTGGCGTGCGATACGTGGTCCAGCATTCCAGGTGTCCGAGCAGGACTGGATTGACGCCGCGAAATCGTTCGGTCAGACACCCGGGCAGGTCATGCGCAAGCACATGGCTCCGTACGTGTTCAGCTACATGCTCATCTACGCTTCGCTCAGTCTCGGTGGTATCATCATCAGCGTCGCCGGTCTCTCGTACCTCAATCTCGGGATTACGGCTCCAACGCCCGAATGGGGACGACTCATCGCCGACGGTCAGCAGTACGTCGCAAGCCCCTCGTGGCACATCTCGTTCATCCCTGGTGTGCTCATCACGCTCGTCGTGACGGGGCTCAACGCGTTCGGTGACGGTATCCGCGACGCTATCGACCCGCAGGCTGACACTGGCGAGAACGAAACTGCGGCCGCAGGGGGTGGTGGTGCATGAGCACCGACCAGTCCACGAAGACCCGTGCCGACGCAGAGCCCATCCTGTCGGTCGAGAACCTGCGCACGGCGTTCTACACCGACAAAGAGGTTATCCGCGCCGTCGACGGCGTCTCGTTCGACATCTATCGCGGCGAGACGGTCGGTATCGTCGGCGAGTCCGGGTCCGGAAAGTCCGTCACTGCCCGCTCTATCATGCGTCTTATCGACTCACCGGGACGCATCGAAAACGGGCGTATCATGTTCGACGGCGAGGACCTGATCGAGAAATCGCCCAAGCAGATGCGGTCGATTCGCGGTGGCAGCATCGCGATGGTGTTCCAGGACCCGCTGACCAGTCTGAACCCCGTGTACACCGTCGGGAACCAGATTAAGGAAGCACTCCGTCTGCACCGCGGGCTATCTGGTTCGAAGGCGACACAGGAAGCAATCGAACTCCTCGAAGCAGTCGGGATTCCGGACGCCAACCGCCGACTGCGCGAGTATCCCCACCAGTTCTCTGGCGGGATGCGCCAGCGTGCCGTCATCGCGATGGCACTCGCGTGTGACCCCGAACTGCTCATCTGCGACGAGCCGACGACGGCACTCGACGTGACCATCCAGGCGCAGATTCTGGAGCTTCTCGAAGAGTTACAGGAAGAACGCGACCTGGCGATTATGTTCATCACCCACGATATGGGTGTCATCGCCGAAATCGCAGATCGCGTCAACGTGATGTACGCTGGCGAAATCATCGAGAACGCGCCGGTCGTCGAACTGTTCGAGTCGCCGAAGCACCCCTACACGCAGGGACTGCTCAATTCAATCCCGGGGCAAGGGCTCGACGAGGACGACCGCCTCTCGACTATCGAGGGGGACGTTCCGACGCCAAACGAAGAGGCCACCTATTGTCGATTTGCACCGCGCTGTCCGAAGGCGTTCGACCAGTGTGACGTAGTGCATCCGAAGCCCATCAGCGTGGGGTCGCACGACACCGAACACCTCGCAGCGTGTCTCCTCTACCCGGAGGACATCTCGACAGACGAGGCGGTCGCGATCCATCGCGACGGCAACACACAGAGAGGTGACAACTGATGAGTACGACGACGACGGAAGAAGAAGAAGCAGTGACCCGAGAGACACAGGAGACGCTCCTCGAAGTCAACGACCTGAAGACCTACTACGAAGACGGGGGGCTCCTCAGCAGTAACCCAGTCAAGGCAGTCGACGGTGTCTCGTTCGACATCAAGCGCGGCGAGACGCTCGGGCTCGTCGGTGAGTCCGGCTGTGGGAAGTCCACGCTCGGCCGCACACTGATGCGTCTCGAAGAGGCCACCGCGGGTGAGGTCAAACTCAACGGAACCGACATCACTACGCTGTCGGGGTCGGGCCTCAAACAGTTCCGCCGCGACGTTCAGATGGTGTTTCAGGACCCCGATTCGAGCCTCAACGAGCGGATGACTGTCGGTGAAATCGTCCGTGAACCGCTCGATGTCCACGAGTGGAAGACGCCGAAGGAGCGTCGCCAGCGCGTCCGCGACCTCCTCGAAACCGTCGGCTTGCAAGAGCAGCACTACTACCGCTACCCGCACCAGTTCTCCGGCGGCCAGCGCCAGCGTATCGGCATTGCCCGAGCGCTCGCGCTCGAACCCGATTTCATCATCCTCGACGAGCCGGTCTCTGCGCTCGACGTGTCGGTGCAGGCGAAGATTCTCAACCTGCTCGAAGACCTCCAAGAGGAGTTCGGGCTAACGTACCTGTTTATCGCCCACGACCTCGCCGTCGTCCGGCACATCTGTGACCGCGTGGCCGTGATGTACCTCGGGAACATCATGGAAATCGGTCCGTCGGACGAGATGTTCGAGGCACCAGCGAACCCGTACACGCACGCGCTCCTGTCGTCGATTCCGGAGCCAGACCCGACAACGGCGCGCGACCGAATCACTCTTCGGGGAACGCCGCCAAGTCCGCGTGACCCACCGGCTGGTTGCCCGTTCTCGACGCGCTGTCCGGTCAAGATACGTCCCGAAGAGTACCGCACTCTCGACGACGAGGTGTGGCAGCACATCGAGGTGCTACGAGAAGTCCTCCGCGAGCGGTCCCGTGTCGAACCGTCGATTTCGGAGCGCGTCCGTGAACTACTCGGCCGTGAGACCCACGAATCGGGGATGGACGAGATACTCGAAGAGCTGTTCGGTGACCTCGACGTTCCGAAGGACGTCATGGAACACATCAACGAGGCCGCCGAATACGCCGAAAACGACGACGAAGATGCCGGGCGAGCGTACCTCCGCGAAGAGTTCGGGAGCGTCTGTGACCGCGAGCGCCCCAGCCAACTCGGTGTCGGGGATCAGGGTCGCCTGAGCCTCTGTCACCGCCACGACGACAAGTACGAAGAGCCTGCAACCGTCTTCGAGTCACTCGTTCACTAACACATGGAGTTCAACCCACGCCGAGTCGGTCTCAAGACCATCGATGCGGTGGCCTACGCCGTCGTACTCACCGGCGTGGTGTTCGGCCTAACTGCCACAGTGAGCGTCCTCGCTGGCGGCGGTCTCCCGGGAGCGAAGTGGCTCATGTTCTTCCTCGGGTTTACGATGCTCGCGTATGCGTCGCTGAAGGTCCGTCCGAAAGCGGCGTGGAAAGGCGGACGTGACGACGGCGGGTTGTTCTCCGGCGACGACGAACCGGTTGGCGTCGAGAAACTGGTCTCGAACCTCCTCGACGTGACGTTGCCGCCGACACTTCGCCCGGGTCCGAGCGAGCGCCCGTCGAGCGGGACGAAACTGTTCCTCGCAGCGGTGTGCATCCTTGCGACGTCGTTTGCGATGGAAGTCGTCTTCGGCATCAACTACTGACCGCCACGGTCGGACACGGGTCGAACACCCGAATCGTGTGCTTCGATGCCTTTTACCATATCCGTCGTCCAGCATCCATATGGTCGAAATCGGAGACGAGGAGATGCCCGACGTCGAACGCGTCGCCAGCGAAGCGGACCGCCGTCGCGAGGCGTGGGGTGCGACCCTCGACGACATGACCGCGATGGCCGATGAGTTCGAAGCAGACGGGTGGGACACCATCCGTATCGCCGCTGGCGACACCGGCGTGTTTGGCCCGTCGTCCCTGAAGGGCGACGAGGAGGCATACGGCATCGCGTACGTAGTCCCCGGCGACAAAGCCGAGGAAGTCTCCGAACTTTTCGAGGAGACACAGTTCCCGGAGTACGAAGTGTACCGCGCCGAGAACGACGGTCGTGTCTACATGGTGACGGCGCTGTTCGCGCCGGACATCGAGACGGCCGTGTTCGTCGCTGGCGCGTGGGACCTCCGCGAGGCGCTGGAATGTGCGACGACGGCCGTCGAGGAAGGTCGAATGTACACGTATCTCCAGAAACTCGACGGGACAGTCGTCGGCATCGTCGAACACGACAACCCCGAGAAGTTCTTCCCGAACCTCGACGCGATTCGACGACTCGCACCCAACGCGGACGACGAAGACGAGTAACGAAGTAGCGACCCTCGTGCGAACCGGTGGTCGGGTGGAACGTCACTGTGCGGTGTCTCTGTCGAGCAGCCACCCAGGTGTAATATTATTATTTTGATGTGTTTTCGGAGCGTTCGGACGAGGAACCAGCCGTGTGAACGATGCGCGAGCCTTCGCAGAGTACATTAGGCGTGGGGATGAAAGCGGTGGTATGAAAGTAGCCGACGCGATGACGCCCGGTGAGGAGGTCGTGACGGTCTCCCTTCCGGGGACCCGCGATGACGTGCTGGAGTACCTGCAGGAGCGCGGCTTTTCCTCCGTGCCGGTCGTCAAAGAGACGGACGAGGGGACGAAGTACCGCGGTCTCATCTCCCGAGAGGACCTCATCAAGCACCCGGACGAAGACCAGCTTGCGGTCCTCGTCCGCGAAGTACCGACCGTGAGTTCGGACGACGACCTCGAAGTCGTCGCCGAGACGATGGTCTCGGAGGGTGCACGACGCATCCCCGTCATCAACGGTGACGGTATCGAAGGCATCCTCACTGTGACCGACGTCATCCGCGCAATCGCTCGCGGCGACATCGACGGTGAGACCCCGGTCGGTGACCTCGCCGCCCGCGACGTGAACACGACGTACATCGAGACGCCGCTGCCGGTCGTCGAACGTGAAATCTACTACGCGAACGTCCCGTACGCGGTCGTCCTCGACGACGAAGCGTCGCTCGCCGGTATCGTCACCGAAGTCGACATCATCGAAGTCGCTCGCGTCGTCGAAGGCGAGGCGGGCACCGGCGACTCCGTCGCGGGGCAGGACGACGAGTGGATGTGGGAAGGCATCAAGGCCGTCGGCAACCGCTACATCCCGACCCGGAACGTCGAGATTCCGGCCGAACCGGTCTCGAAGTTCATGACCGACGACCTCGTCTCCGTCTCGACGCGCGTCACCGCAAAGGACGCCGCCCAGACGATGATTCGCGAGGACATCGAACAGATTCCGCTCGTCTCGGGCGACGAACTCATCGGTATCGTCCGCGACATCAACCTCCTGGAGGCGCTGCATGAGTGAGGGCAACGAGGCGGCCGCACTCGTCGAACTGGCAAAGCGACGCGGCTTCTTCTTCGGTTCGTCCGGTGCCTACGGTGGCGTCGGCGGCTTCTACACGTACGGCCCGCAGGGTGCGGCGCTGAAGTCCAACGTCGAAGAGGCGTGGCGCGACCGCTTTGCGGTCCAGGAAGGTAACCTCGAAATCGAAGCGCCGACCATCATGCCGGAGCCAGTGTTCGAAGCCTCCGGCCACCTCGACGGCTTCGACGACATGCTCGTCGAGTGTGCCGAGTGCAGCGAATCGCACCGCGCGGACCACCTCATCGAGGACAACTCCGACCTCGAAGACGCCGAGACGCTGTCGCTCGAAGAAGCCGCAGAGAAAATCACGGAGCTCGACCTCGTCTGTCCGAACTGCGGTGCCGAACTCGCCGGGCAGTCCGTCGAGAGCTTCAACCTCATGTTCGCGACGAACATCGGCCCCGGTTCCTCGTCTCCCGGCTACCTCCGGCCCGAGACGGCACAGGGCATCTTCGTGGAGTTCCCGCGAATCAAGGAGTACGCGCGGAACCAACTTCCGTTCGGCGTGACCCAAATCGGCCGCGCCTACCGCAACGAGATTAGCCCACGCAAGAGCATCGTCCGCACCCGCGAGTTCACGCAGGCCGAACTCGAACACTTCATCGACCCCGAGCGAGACGAACCCGACCTTTCGGGAGTCGAAGACATCGAGGTGCTTCTGTACCCCGCGACCGAGCAGCAGGCCGACGACGGCGACTACGTCGAGACGACCATCGGCGAGGCCGTCGAAGACGGCATCATCGGCAACGCGTGGCTCGGCTACTTCCTCGGCATCACCCAGGAGTGGTACGAGAACATCGGCGTCGACATGGACCGCTTCCGCTTCCGCCAGCACCTCGCGGGCGAGCGTGCCCACTACTCTGCGGACTGTTGGGACGCCGAAAGCGAAGTCGACGGCGACTGGATAGAGATTGCAGGCTTCTCGTACCGCAGCGACTACGACCTCTCGAAGCACGGCGAGTACGGCGACGACGACTTCACCGTCTTCCAGCAGTACGACGAACCCAAGACGGTCGAACGCGCCGTCGTCGACCCCGACATGGCGACGCTCGGCCCCGAGTTCGGCGCACAGGCCGCAGACGTGGCCGAGGCGCTCGAAACCCTCGCCGAGCGCGACCCCGACGCCTTCGACGGCGAGGAAGTCACCCTCGACCTCGACGGCGAGGAAGTCACCGTCGATACCGACGTCGCGAACTTCTCGGTCGAGACGCAGACCGAGGCGGGCGAGCACATCACGCCGCACGTCGTCGAACCCTCGTTCGGCATCGACCGCACGGTGTACACGCTTCTCGCGCACGCGTACGAGACGGACGAAGTCGACGGCGAAGAGCGCTCGTTCCTCTCGCTTTCGCCCACCGTCGCGCCGACGAACGTGGGTGTCTTCCCCCTCGTCAGCAACGTCGATGAACTCGTGGACCTCGCCGACGACATCGCGGAGAAACTCCGCGCCGCCGGCTTCGCGGTCGCCTACGACGACTCCGGCAGCATCGGTCGGCGCTACCGCCGACAGGACGAAGTCGGCACGCCGTTCTGCGTGACCGTCGACCGCGATGGGATGGAAGGCGATGGCCCGGACACCGTCACCATCCGCGAACGTGACTCCGGCCGACAGGTCCGTCTCGCAGTGTCCGACCTCGTCGACACGCTGGTCGGTCTCCGCGCCGGGACCGTCTCGTTCGACGCGGTGGTCGAAGACAACGAGGCAGTCGAAGCCTAAACTCACCGTGTGGCGACCGAGTACCGCCGAAGTCAAGCGGCGACTGGTGCACGCGAGTGGCTCTGGGATGCCGCTTTTGTACATCCTCGACCTCGTCGACTGGCGGGTACTCGGTTATCTCTTCGTCCTCGCGTCTGTCGTCGTCACCGTCCTCGAAGCGCTCCGTCTGTTCGGCGGCCTCGACTGGCGCATCTACGACGAACTCACCCGCGAGTACGAACAGGACAACGTCGCGGGCTACGCACTGTACATCTACAGCCAGACGGCCGTCGCGCTGGTGTTCGCGCCTCACATCGCCGTCCCCGGGATGTTGATGCTCACTATCGGCGACCCGATAAGCGGCCTTCTCGGGTCGGCACCGGTCGGTGAGATGAAGTCGCTTCCGACGCTCGGCGCGATGTTCACCGTCTGTTTCGCCCTCGCTGCACCCTTCGTCGTGCCGGTCGTCGGCGTCGTCGCTGGCGTCGGTGCGTCGGTAGTCGGTGCAGTTGGTGCGACACTGGCCGACGGCGCAAAGCCGGTCGTCGCGGGCTACGTCATCGACGACAACCTCTCGATTCCACCGGTCGCGTGTGTCGGTATCGCGGCGGTGCTCTGGGTCGTCGCCTGAGCCCGTCGTCACGCATCGTCCCCCCGCCGAACCGGGACACGGCTTTATCTTTTCCTGTCGCTAACGTTTCTGTCGTGACTGTCTACGAGAGCGACCTTCCGGGCGTCGGGAAGAAACACGAAGTGGAACTCGGCGACGAGTCTCGACTCGTCATCGTGACCCACAACACAGGTAAGCGAGAAGTGTTCCGCCGCGAGAGTGCCGACAGCGACTCCGAGAAGCTGTTCGAACTCGACGACAAACTCGCAAGGCAAGTCGGGACGCTCCTCGAAGGGGCGTACTTTCAGCCGGTTCGCTCCGGAGACATCGAAACGCTCCTCGGCGAGGACACACTCATCGAGTGGGTCGAAGTCGAGGAGGGTTCCGAGGTGGCCGGACAGACGCTCGGGGAGTCTGACCTCCGACAGGTGACCGGTGCGTCGGTCATCGCCATCGAGCGGGGGGACGAGGTCATCACCTCGCCCGGCGGCGACGCGACCGTGGAGGCGGGCGATAGGCTCGTCGTCATCGGCCCGCTTGAGGCCTGCCGGACCTTCGTCGACCTCGTCGAAGGGAGCTGATGGCTGGGGAACTACTCGAATTCGGCTACCTATTTGCGGTGGTCGCAGTGACGGGTGCGGTCGCACTCCGTCTTGGCCTCTCGGTTATCCCGCTGTACGTCGTCGGCGGTGTCGTCGTCGGGCCGCACGTCGCGGGCAGACTCGACCTGCCGTACGTCGCCGACGGCGAGGTTGTCGCCCTGCTGGCCGAACTCGGTATCGTCCTCCTGTTGTTCTTCCTCGGCTTGGAGTTCAGTCTCGACAGACTCCGTGCCGCGCGACGCAATATCGGGCGGGCGGGCGTCATCGACCTCGCCATCAACCTCCCGCTCGGCATCGTCATCGGACTCGCGTTCGGGTGGTCACTCGTCGAGGCGCTCCTCCTCGGCGGCATCGTCTACATCTCCTCGTCGGCAATCGTGACGAAGACGCTCATCGACCTCGGGTGGATTGCCGACCCCGAATCGGAGCCGATACTGGGGACACTCGTCTTCGAAGACCTCGCTATTGCGGTCTACCTCGCGGTCGTCACGTCGCTCGTCCTCGGCGGCGGGGGCGCGGGGAACGGCGGCGTGGCCGCAATCGGCCAGTCGCTGGCCATCGCGTTCGGCTTCCTCGGTCTCCTGCTCGTGGCCGTCCAGTACGGGACGGGGCTGTTTACCCGCGTCCTCGACATCGAAAATCAGGAGGCGTTCGTCGTCCGCACGCTGGCGGTGGTCATTCCGATTTCGGGCGCAGCACTGGCGCTCGGCGTGAGCGAGGCCGTCGCCGCCTTCTTCGTCGGCATGGGCTTCTCGACGAGCGGGCACCGAGAGCGAATCGAACGGCTTCTCACCCCCGTTCGCGACGTGTTCGCGGCCGTCTTCTTCGTCTGGATTGGCCTCGGAACCGACCCGATGCTCCTCGGGGCGGCCGCCGTCCCGCTCGTCGTAGCGGTGGTGTTGACGACGCCCGCGAAGGTGCTGTCGGGCTATCTGGGCGGTCGCGTCTACGACCTCTCGACACACCGGTCGCTCCGCGTCGGCGTCGGGTTAGTCCCGCGCGGCGAGTTCTCGCTCGTCATCGCGGCACTGGCCGCGTCGGGAACCACGCAGGTGATGCGGGAGGTGATTCCGGCGTTCGCCGTCGGCTACGTCCTCGTCATGAGCGCCTTCGGAACGGTGTTGATGCAGCGGTCGGACCTCGTCGAGCGACTGGTCTTTCGCGGTGGGGCCACAGAGTCGAGTGCTTGACGAGAGAACGTGGACGCGGCCGGACGGCCACAGAGCATTTTTCCGACGCGTGACACACGCCCGGATGCATCCATGACACTCATCGAATGGCTCGCAGTCGGCCTCGTCGTCCTCCTCGTGGTTGCACTCGTGGTCGCACTGTTCGACCAAGAACTCCTCTTCGAACTCGCCGTCGAGGTGCTCGACTGAGGCGAAGGTTGCGTCGCCGAAAGAATTTAATAGGGACGCTGTTGTACTCATTCGCAACCATGGCGACTCGCAGCACCCTCGCCACTTTTGCCCCGCTGCGAGCCGCTGCTGTCCGACGACGACGACCGGCCCTTTAGGGCCAGTATCATCATATCCTTCGGGACACGTCGAATTTGCTAATCTTCCTTTTTCGTGGCTATAGGCATCTCTACCTCTTAATTTCGTAATCTAAATGCAAAGAATTTATTTAGCTATCCACGTCACAAACAAGTACATGAAGAAAGTCGCACTCGCGTTCTCGGGCGGACTGGACACAACAGTCTGCGTCCCGATTCTCGAAGAAGAGTACGGATACGACGAAGTTATCGGCGTCACGGTCGACGTCGGCCAGCCAGAAGAAGAGTTCGAGGAAGCCTACGAAACCGCAGAGGCACTCGGTCTCGACCACTACGTCATCGACGCGAAACAGGAGTTCGCACAGCTCTGTCTCGACTCGGTCTGCGCGAACGCAGACTATCAGGGCTACCCGCTCGGCACGGCGCTCGCACGCCCGGTCATCGCACAGGCGATTCTCGACAAAGCCGAAGAAGAGGGCT
The DNA here is from genome assembly GCF_024730625.1 of Haloferax larsenii. Taxonomy (NCBI): domain Archaea; kingdom Methanobacteriati; phylum Methanobacteriota; class Halobacteria; order Halobacteriales; family Haloferacaceae; genus Haloferax; species Haloferax larsenii. The sequence continues at coordinate 956,655 of NZ_CP078063.1, read as the reverse complement.
GTGACGGCATCGCCCACGGCTGTACGGGCAAGGGGAACGACCAACTCCGCTTCGAGGCCGTCTGGCGCGCCTCCGACCTCGAAGTCATCGCGCCCGTCCGCGAGATGGGGATGACCCGCGAGTGGGAAATCGAGTACGCCGCCGAGAAGGACCTGCCCGTGCAGGGCGGCAACGAGGGCGTCTGGTCTATCGACACGAACCTCTGGAGCCGTTCCATCGAGGGTGGTAACCTCGAAGACCCCGGCTACGTCCCACCGGAGGACATCTACGAGTGGACCGACCAGCCCTCGGGTGAGACGGAACTCGTCGAAATCGAGTTCGAAGACGGCTATCCCGTCGCCATCGACGGCGAGGCGATGAAACCCCTCGAACTCATCTCGCATCTCAACGAGAAGGCCGGTTCCTACGGCGTCGGCCGCACGGACATGATGGAAGACCGCATGCTCGGCCTGAAGGTGCGCGAGAACTACGAACACCCCGCGGCGACGACGCTTCTGAACGCCCACAAGGCGCTCGAAGGCCTCGTCCTCACGAAAGAAGAGCGCGACTTCAAGGCCACCGTGGACGACGAGTGGTCCCAGAAGGCCTACGAAGGTCTCATCGACGCCCCGCTCGTTGGCGCGCTGAACGCGTTCCTCGAAACGACCCAAGAGCGCGTCACGGGCACCGTGACCATCAAGTTCGAGGGCGGACAGGCCCGCCCGGTCGGCCGCGAGTCCGAGTACGCCGCCTACTCCGAGTCCGCCGCCTCCTTCAACACGGAGACGGTCGACGGCATTGAGCAGGCCGACGCCACGGGCGTCGCCAAGTACCACGGCTTCCAGGCGCGCCTGGCAAACCAGAGCGCAGCACAGAAAGAAAAGCCCGAGCTCGCCGCCGACGGCGGCAGCGAAGAGTAAGATGACAGGCGAGGACGGCGATTCCGAGGGCGTCATTCGCCGGGACCGCTTCAGCGGCGGCCCCGCCCGCGGGTTCATGTCGAGCCTCGCGGCCGACGAACGCATCTTCGAAGCCGACCTCGCCGTCGACCGGGCGCACGTGGTGATGCTCGCGGCACAGGACATCATCGAGTCCGACGTCGCGAGCGAGATTCTCGACGCGCTGGACGAGGTCGAGGCCGCAGGCCACGACTCGCTTTCCGGCGGTGAGGACGTTCACGAGGCCATCGAGGCCGCCGTCATCGACATCGTCGGTCCCGACGGTGGGAAGATGCACACCGCGCGCTCGCGCAACGACGAGGTGGCGACCTGTATTCGCTACCGCCTGCGCGAAGACGTGCTGGAAGCGCTCGACGCCGCGCTCGCCCTGCGCGAGTCGCTCGTCGAGACGGCCGCCGAGCACACCGAGACGGTGATGCCCGGTTACACACACCTGCAACCCGCCCAACCGACGACAGTTGCGCACTTCTTGCTCTCGTACGAGCGAGCGGTCGCCCGCGACTGCGCCCGCCTCGTGTGTGCGTACGAGCGCATCAACCAGTCACCCCTCGGGTCGGCCGCTTTCGCGGGCACACCCTTCGACGTGAACCGCGAACTCGTCGCCGACCTGCTCGGCTTCGACCGCGTGATGGAGAACTCGATGGACGCCTCCGCGACCCGCGACTTTCTCGCGGAGACGCTGTCCGCACTCGCCACGCACGCGGTCACCCTCTCGGGACTCGCCGAGGACCTCGTCGTCTTCTCGAACAAGGGACTCGTCGAACTCTCCGACGACTACTCCTCGACGTCGTCGATTATGCCGCAGAAGAAGAACCCCGACACGATGGAACTCGTCCGCGCCGTCGCGGGCGACGCCGTCGGGGAACTCACCGGCCTGTTGACGACGCTGAAGGGACTGCCCCGCGCGTACAACCGCGACCTGCAACGCGCCCACAACCACGCGTTCCGCGCAGTAGACGACATGACCGAAGCGGCCGCCGTCGCCGCCGGGGCAGTCGCCTCCGCGACGTGGCCCGAAGACGCACTGGCCGACGCGGCCGGTGGCGGCTTTTCGACGGCGACAGGCGTCGCCGACCTGCTGGCGATGGCCGGACTGCCGTTCCGCACGGCCCACGAAGTCGTCGCCGAGGCCGCCGCCCGTTCTTCGGGAACCCCCGACGTGGCAACACTTGACGCCGTCGCTACGGACGTATTAGGTGAGTCACTCTATACGCACGTGAGCGAAGCGGCCGTCAACGCAGCGCTGGACCCCACCGAGAGCGTCGCCAGTCGCGACTCCCTCGGCGGTCCCGCGCCCGTCGCCGTCGAGGCGACACTTTCGACGGCCCGCGACGAACTCGAAGCCGACGCGGCGGCGGTCGCCGACGCCCGCAACTCGCTGGCGGCGGCCGCCGAGCAACTCGACGAAGAGGTATCGAACTATGTCTGAGAACGCGACCCGCAGCTCCGGCCTGCCGCGACCGCCGCGAGCTGTTGCTCCGCGACGACCGCGACGAGCGGTTTCGGTCCCGCGACGACCGCGAACCGAACCGCGACCGCGACCACGACCGCGCCCGACGCTGGGGACGGCCCGACCGGTTCCGCGACCGGTCCCGTCCCCGGTGTTGGGTGAGGCTGGCAACCGAGCCCGACGCGTCGTTCGACCGACCACCCGTGTCGGTCGATTCGCCCGATAACCACCGAGAGAAGCTTCTTTACGCTGTTTTTTGCTCTGCAAAATTCGACGGATTTAATACCCATCACCGTCCAGAATCGGGTGTAATGAGCGACACCATCACTGCGGAAGACCCGCTGACCGGCGAAGAAATCGAGCTGCCGTCCGACGTGGAAGTCGGCGAGATTATCGACAGTCCCGCGACGGGGACGGAACTCGAAGTCGTCGCCCTCGACCCCGTGACACTGGAAGAAGCACCTGAACTCGAAGAGGACTGGGGAGAGTAAGCGTGAATATTGGACTGCTCTATTCCCGGATTCGCCGCGACGAGAAGTTGCTTCTCAACGAGCTTCGCGACCGCGGCCACGAGGTGACGAAGATAGACGTGCGGAAAGAGCAGTTCGACCTCTCCGAGCCACCGGCGGCGTTCGACGACGTGGACATCGTCGTCGACCGCTGTCTGGCGACAAGCAGGAGCCTCTACATCACGCGCTTCCTGCAGTCGTACGGCATTCCCGTCGTCAACTCTCACGAGACGGCCGACATCTGCGCCGACAAGGCGAAAAACAGCCTCGCACTCGCAGATGCGGGCGTCCCCACGCCGAACACGAAGGTCGCGTTCACCGTCGACTCCGCGATGGACATCGTCGAGGAGTTCGGCTACCCCTGCGTCCTCAAGCCCGTCGTGGGGTCGTGGGGTCGTCTGATGGCGAAAATCGACTCCGAGGCGGCCGCCGAGGCCATCCTCGAACACAAGGCGACGCTCGGCAACTACGAGCACAAAGTGTTCTACATTCAGGAGTTCGTCGAGAAGCCCGGCCGCGACATCCGCGTGCTGGCCATCGACGGCGAGCCTATCGCCGCGATGACTCGCTCGTCGGACCACTGGCTCACCAACGCCGCAAAGGGCGCAGACGCCGAGGCGTTCGAACTCGACGCCCGCGCGAAGGAACTCGTACAGCAGGCGTCTGACGCCGTCGGCGGCGGCCTGCTCGGTATCGACCTCATGGAGACGGGGACAGATTACACCGTCCACGAGGTCAACCACACCGTCGAGTTCAAGGCGCTCAACGAGGCCGTAGACGTGGACGTTCCCGCGACGGTCGTCGATTGGCTCGAATCGAAGGTCGAAGGCGAAAAGACGCTCGCGGAGGCCTCCGCATGAGCAAGCAACTCACCGCGGGCGTCGTCGGCGGCTCCGGGTTCACCGGGGGCGAACTGCTTCGTCTCCTCGATGGCCACCCGAACTTCGAGGTCGAACAGGCTACGAGTCGCTCCTACGAGCGCAAGACCGTCGGCCACGTCCACCCGAACCTCCGTCACCTCGACCTCCGCTTTACGTCGCCTGCGGACCTCGAATCCGTGGACGTTCTCTTTACCGCGACACCTCACGGCGTCTCGATGGAACACATCGACGCGTTCCAAGAGGCCGCAGACACCGTCGTCGACCTCTCTGCTGACTTCCGTCTCTCCGAGGAGGCACAGTACGACGAGTGGTACGACGGCCACATCTGTCCCGAATACCTCGACAAATCCGAGTATGCGCTTCCCGAACTGAACCGCGAGAACCTGCCCGGTGCCGACCTCATCGCGGCAGGCGGCTGTAACGCGACGGCGACGATTCTCGGACTCAAACCCCTGTTCGACGCCGAAATTCTCTCCGGCGACGAGCAGGTCGTCGTCGACGTGAAAGTCGGCTCGTCGGAAGGCGGCGCGGGCGCGAGCAAAGCGTCCTCGCACGCAGAACGCTCCGGCATCGTCCGGCCGTATGCACCAACCGGACACCGCCACGAAGCCGAGATTCAGGAATATCTGGGCCTTTCTGTGTCTTTCACCGTCCACGCCGTGGATATGGTCCGCGGCGCGGCGGCGACCTGTCACGTCTTCCCCGACGACCCGGTCTCGAAAGGCGACATGTGGAAAGCGTTCCGCGGCACCTACGGCGACGAACCCTTCATGCGCACCGTCGCTGGCGGCGGCGGCGTCTATCGCTACCCCGAACCTAAGTCCGTCGCAGGCACCAACTTCGGCGAGGTCGGATTCGAAATCGACCCGACGAACGGTCGCCTCGTCGTCTTCTCGGCCATCGACAACATGATGAAAGGCTCCGCCGGGCAGGCAGTCCACGCGGCCAACATCGCACTCGGCCTGGAGGAGACCGCCGGGTTGGAGTTTACCGGTCTCCACCCGGTCGGCTCACCCTGAGCGCATCGTCCCCGAACATCCCCAGACTGACCATCTCTCGAACCACATCCACAATGACAGACTACACACGTGAGGAACTGCTCGCGGCACACGAACAGCTCGTCGACAACGACGAAAATCTCGTTACGGATGGCGGCTCTGAGCCGCCGGTCGTCGTCAAAGTCGGCGGCGCGAAGGCCGTCGACCCGGAAGGAGCCGTCAACGACGTGGCCCACCTCGTCGCCAACGGAACCGATGTCGTCGTCGTCCACGGCGGTTCCACCGCCGTCGACGAGACGCTCGAAGCACTCGGCGAGGAACCCACCTACGTCGAATCACCCTCCGGCGTCACCGGCCGCTTCACCGACGAGCGTACCATGGACGTGTTTTCGATGGTGATGCCCGGCAAACTCAACACCGACCTGACGGCGCTGTTCCGCGAGGCTGGCGTCGACGCGCTCGGCCTCTCGGGCGTCGATGGCGGTCTCCTCACCGGCCCGCGCAAATCGGCGGTTCGCGTGGTCGAAGACGGCAAGAAGAAAATCAAGCGCGGCGACCACTCCGGGAAGATTACCGCGGTCAACACGGACCTCCTCGAAACGCTTCTCGACGGCGGCTACACGCCTATCGTGACCGTTCCGATGCTCGCAGACGACGGCGTCCCGGTGAATGCGGACGCCGACCGCGCCGCCGCAGCAGTCGCGGGCGCACTCGGCGCGAAACTCGTCGTCCTCACCGACGTGAAAGGCGTCTACGAAGACCCCGACGACGAATCGACGCTCATCGAGACGGCCGACACGCCCGAGGAGTTCGCGGCCCTCGAAGACGCCGCTGAAGGGTTCATGACGAAGAAAGTCATGGCCACGAAGGAAGCGCTCGACGGCGGGGCCGCCGAGGTCGTCGTCGCCGACGCGAATCTGAACGACCCCATCACCACCGCGCTCGACGGCGGCGGCACGCACGTGACGCCCGGCGCGCTGGTCGAGACGGAGACGACGGAGGCCACACAATAATGTCCGGCTTCGTCTTCAACGAGAAACCCATCACCATCGAATCCGGTGAAGGGCCCTATCTCTACTCTGACGACGGGACCGAATACCTCGACTTCGGTGCGAGCTACGCCGTCGCGGCGCTCGGCCACTCCCATCCCGCCGTCACCGACGCAATCCAAGCGCAAGCTGCCAAACTGACCTACGTGCAGGCGTCGTATCCCGTCGAGGTCCGCACCGAGCTCTACGAGAAGCTCGCGGCGCTCGCACCCGGCGACATCGAGAACGTCTGGCTCTGTAACTCCGGGACCGAGGCCAACGAGGCGGCGATGAAGTTCGCCCGCTCGGCGACCGGCCGCGAGAAAATCGTCGCCACCAAGCGCGCCTTCCACGGTCGAACGCTCGGGTCACTCGCGCTCACGTGGAAACAGAAGTACAAGAAGCCCTACGAGCCGGTCGCTGGCGGCGTCGAGTTCGTCACTTACGGCGACGCCGAGGAACTGGCCGAGGCCGTCGACGACGAGACGGCCGCCGTCTTCCTCGAACCCATCCAGGGCGAAGGCGGTATCAACCCGGCCACGACCGAGTATCTCCAGACCGCCCGCGACCTGACCGAGGACGCGGGCGCAGCGCTCGTCTTCGACGAGATTCAGACCGGAATCGGTCGCACGGGGACGCTCTGGGCCTGCGAACAGGCAGGTGTCGTCCCCGACATCCTCACGAGCGCGAAAGGCATCGCAAACGGTCTTCCCCTCGGCGCGACGCTCTGTGCCGACTGGATTGCCGACGGCGCGGCCTCCCACGGCTCGACGTTCTCTGGCGGTCCCGTGGTCTGTGCCGCCGCCAACGCCACCCTCGACACTATCGTCGAGGAAGACCTGCCCGGCCACGCCGGCGCAGTCGGCGAGTACCTCACGAGCGAACTCGAAGCGGCCGTCGAGGAACACGACCTCCCGGTCCGCGACGTTCGCGGCGACGGCCTGATGGTCGGCGTCGAGGTCAAACGCGGCGCGAACCGCACGCTCAAGCACCTCGCGCTGTCCGAACAACTGCTCGCGCTCCCCGCAGGTCGGACCGTCGTGCGCTTCCTCCCGCCGTTGATTATCGAGGAAGAACACGCCGACCGCGCGGTAGACGCGATGACGAACGTGTTGTCATGACCGCCGGAATCGACCACGACGCCACAGGAGAGGGCGACTCGGCGGCACACACCGACGCACCCGCGGAACTGACCGCCGGGAGCGAGTGGGCCGAGGCGCGCGAACTCCTCTACGACATGGTCTCGACGCCGTCGGTCTCGGGCGACGAAGAGGCCGCCGCCGAGGTGCTGAAGGCGTTCTTCGAGGCCCACGACCGCGAGGTCTGGATAGACGAAGTCGGTAACGTCCGCGCGCCCGCCGACGACTCGGTCTTGCTGACCTCGCACATCGACACCGTCCCCGGCGACATCCCCGTGACGGTCGAAGACGGGGCGCTCTGGGGTCGCGGCAGCGTGGACGCGACTGGCCCGCTCTGCTCGATGGCCGCCGCGGCCGTCGAAACCGGCGTCTCGTTCGTCGGCGTCGTCGGCGAAGAGACCACCTCCCGCGGTGCGTGGCACCTCGTCGAAGACCGCGAGGAACCCGACGCCGTCGTCAACGGCGAACCTTCCGGCTGGGACGGCGTGACCCTCGGCTACCGCGGCTTCCTCTCGGGAACCTACGTCGCGACCAGCGAGTTAGGACACTCCTCGCGCCCCGAAGACAACGCCATCCAGTCGGCCGTCGCGTGGTGGTCGCGCGTGGCCGACTTCTTCGACGAGGAGCACGACGGCGTCTTCGACACGGTGACGACCAAGCCCGTGAGCTTCGACGGCGGTCCCACCGACGACGGCCTCGCGGTGGAGGCGACGGTGGACGTGCAGTTCCGCGTCCCGCCGCGTCTCACCATCGACGACGTGCGCGAAGTCGCCGAAGGCGAACTCACTCGCGGGAGCGTCCACTGGAACAAGCCCATCCCGCCCGTGATGATGAGTCCGCGCACGGACGTCGCGCGGGCCTTCCGCGTCGCCATCCGCGGCGTCGGCGACACGAAGCCACGCTTGCTCCGCAAGACGGGCACCAGCGACATGAACATCTTCGCCGGGACGTGGGACTGCCCGATGGCGACCTACGGTCCCGGCGATTCGGACCTCGACCACGCGCCGAACGAACATCTCGAACTCGACGAGTTCGACGACGCAATCGACGTGTTGGTCGCCGTCTGCGAGCGTCTCGCGGACGACTGAGGCATCGACTCGACAGGAGACACGACACAAACAATGCTCGAAACGACACACTTCATCGACATCGACGACATCAGCGAATCGGAGTTAGACCGCGTTCTTTCCCGTGCCGCCGCCATCAAGGCCGGCGACGACGAGACGCGACTGCCCCGAACGACGATGGCGATGCTCTTCGAGAAGCCGAGTACGCGCACCCGTGTCTCCTTCGAGACCGGCATGACCCAACTGGGCGGCCACGCGCTGTTTCTCGGCCCGGAAGACATCCAACTCGGACACGGCGAACCGCTCTGTGACACCGCCCGCGTGCTGGGTCGCTACGGCGACGTCATCATGGCGCGTCTGTTCGACCACGAGGACTTGCTGGAAATCGCCGAATACTCCACGGCACCGGTCATCAACGGCCTGACCGACGACGCCCACCCCTGCCAGACGCTCGCCGACCTGCTCACCATCCGCGAGCACGTCGGGTCGTTCGAGGAGGTCCAGGCGGCGTGGGTCGGCGACGGCAACAACGTCGGCCAGTCGTTCGTTCTCGGCTGTGCCATGGCCGGTATCGACCTCACGGTGGCCACGCCGCCGGAGTACGCGATGGACGACGAAGTCATGGAGCGCGCTGCCGACCTCGGGCAGGCACCGACGGTCACGACCGACCCCGAGGAAGCTATCGACGGAGCCGACGTGGTCTACACCGACGTGTGGATTTCGATGGGGCAAGAGGACCAACGCAACGAAAAACTCGAAGCGTTCGACGGCTTCCAACTGAACGAGGACTTGCTCGACGGGAGCGACGCGCAGGTCATGCACTGCCTGCCCGCCCACCGCGGCGAGGAGATTACCGGCGACGTGCTCGAAGGCGAGCAGTCACTCGTCTGGGTGCAAGCGGAGAACCGCCTGCACGCTCAGAAAGGACTCATCGTCGAGTTGCTGGAAGAATAGGGCGGGCGGGGCGGAGCGGCGACTGCTTTTCAGCCAGTTCAGAAGATGCGCTCGACTGCGGGATACGCCAGTCCGAGGACGGCACCGTAGACGACGTGGCCGACGAGACTCGTCGTGCTCACGTTCGGCAGCGGCGGGTTCGCGGGCGACCCGACTGCGCTCAGCCAGACGGGCATCACGAGAACGGCGAGGACGACCCAGAGAACGACCCCGTAGCCGACGCCGAGACCGAGTGACTTCGGTGTCGAGTCGAGGTCGACGACGCCAGCGAGACCTGCGAACGCGACGCCGAGGACCGCACCGTGGGCGACGTGGATGGTGAATCCGGCGGTGCCGCCCATCAGCGTGTACATCGACGGGATAGCGACTTCGAGAACCGGGCGCATCTGTACGACCATCATCGCGCCCATGACGGCGGCGGCGACCGCGCCGGCGACGACGCCCGCTTGCCAGTTCGCGTCCAGTGTCGATTCGGTTCGTGAGGTGGCAGTGTCTGTTGCCATGTAGCCGGACGTTCACGAGAGCGCGACAAAATGCTCCCTCGGACGGGTATCGCGGTCGCAACGCGGGGGTACGATTAAGTAGGATGTGTCAAGTAGGGGGTGTACCTCCGAGGTTTTTAACCCGATGGCGACCGAGAATCGGTCGTGTCCCACGCAGACGACTCCCGCGACGAGGCCGACGCCGGGAGGACGTGGCGATTCTTCCCCTACGACGAGCCGTATCCGAATCAGGAGGCGGCGATGTCGGGAATCGCCGACGCGCTCGACGAGGAGCGAAACGTCCTCCTCGAAGGCGCGACCGGGACGGGAAAGACCATCTCGGCGCTCGTGCCCGCCCTCCAGTACGCCCGCGAACGCGACAAGACGGTCGTCATCACGACGAACGTCCACCAGCAGATGCGCCAGTTCGTCGAAGACGCCCGGCAGATAACGCGAACCGAGCCGATTCGCGCCGTGGTCTTCCGCGGGAAATCCTCGATGTGCCACATCGACGTGGGCTTTCAGGAGTGTCAGACCCTCCGCGACACCACCCGAAGCATCGTCGAAAAGGAGTCCGACAAGTCCGAACTGTCGGAGCAGGCGGACCTCCTCTTAGACCAGATGCGCGAGGGCGACTCGAACGCCGCCGACGCCAGAAGCGCCGTCACCGACGAACTCGACCGTCTCGACGAGGAGTTAGACGAGTTGCAGGAGGGCAACTACTGCGACCACTACTACAACAACCTCACGCGGAACACAGACGAGTTCTTCCAGTGGTTGTTCGACGACGTGCGGACGCCCGACGAGATTTTCGAGTACGCGGGCAAACAGAACTTCTGCGGCTACGAGTTGCTAAAAGAGGGCATGGAGGGCATCGACCTCGTCGTCTGCAACTACCATCACCTGCTCGACCCGATGATTCGCGAGCAGTTCTTCCGGTGGTTAGACCGCGACCCCGAGGACATCATCACGGTGTTCGACGAGGCACACAACATCGAAGGCGCGGCCCGCGACCACGCGAGTCGCGCGCTCACCGAGAACACCCTCGAAAGCGCGATGAACGAGTTGGAAGGCGTCGAGGACTCGCGCGCCGAGAGCGCCCGCAACGTCGTCGGAAGCTTCCTCGACGCCCTCCGAGAGAGCTACGACGAGGCGTTCGGCTTCGGCGAGCGCGAACAGGTCGGCGAGAACTGGTACGACCTCTCTATCGCCAACAAGAACCGCCGCGACGACCTGACGCTCACGTTCCTCCAGTCGTACGAGGGTCGCGGCATCGACGTTGAAGTCGAACTCGCGTTGCAGTTGGGCAAGCGTCTGGACGAGCAGTACGAAGAGGAGTACAAAAACGGCGACGCGACCACGCGCAAGGAGTGCCAGACGTTGCAGGCGGCGAACTTCATCGCCGACTGGATGGAGATGGGCGGCGAACTCGGCCGCCATCCGATGCTCTCGGTGCGGCGCGACGGCGGCACCGAGGAGATCTACGGCCGCGCCGAACTGTACACCTGCATCCCGCACGACGTGACGAGCGAACTGTTCGAGGAGGTCCACGCGAGCATCCTGATGTCGGCGACGCTCCGCCCCTTCGACGTGACAGAAGAGACACTCGGCCTCGACGACCCGGTGACGATGGCCTACGGTCTCGAATACCCCGAGGAGAACCGCCGGACGTTCGCCGTCTCGTTGCCCGCGCTGTTCTCGTCGGAGCGCGACGACACGGGCACACAGGAAACTATCGAGCAGTTACTCATCGACACCGCCCGGTTCACGCCGGGGAACACGCTCGTGTTCTTCCCGTCGTACGCGGAGGCAGAACGCTACCACGAGCGGTTGCGCGCGAATCCGCAGGTCGACCACACGCTCTTCCTCGACGAACCGGGCGTCCGCGCCGAAGAAGCCCGCCAAGAGTTCGTCGGCAAGGACGACGCGGCCCTCCTCACGTCGCTGTGGGGGACACTCGCGGAGGGCGTGAGTTTCGACGGCGACGACGCGCGAACCGTCCTCGTCGTCGGGGTTCCGTATCCGCACCTCTCCGAACGGATGGAGGCGGTACAAGACGCCTACGACCGAATCTACCGCGGCAAGCGAGACGCCGGGTGGCGGTACGCCGTCGAGATTCCGACTATCCGCAAGACGCGGCAGGCGCTCGGGCGGGTCATCCGCGCCCCGGACGACTACGGGGTTCGTATCCTCGCCGACAAGCGCTACACCCGCGAGAGTTCGTCGATGGGGAAATACGGCGTTCGCGGGTCGTTCCCGGTCGAAGAGCGCTCGGAGATGGTCGACATCACGCCGAAGAAACTCAAGTTCGCGATGCTCAACTTCTACAACGACCACGACGCCTACGACGGCGACCCGCCGCGGCCGTAACTGCAGGGTTCAGTTCACGAGTTCTCGAACCGTCCGCAGACCGACGAATCGAGGGACTCGCGCCGCGTACTGCTCGTACTCCTGCCCGTATTCGTCGCGAAGGTGTGGCTCTTCAGCGACGGGCAAAAGCAAGACCCAGCCGATGTGCGCCGCGGCGAGCACCGCGACGAAAAGCGCGTTCGTAAGCAGCGCGAATCCGGCGGTTCCGATAATCATGCCGACGTACTGCGGGTTCCGACTGTACGCGTAGGGGCCGCCCGTGTAGAGGTCGCCGGTGACGCCGCGGACCTCGTCGGACTGCATCACGTTGGCTCCGCGGAAGAAGATGCCCGCGCCGAGCGCGGTGAGAAGTCCTCCGGCGACGAGCGAGGACGGACGCGGCAGGAGCCACGTGTTCCAATCGAGAACCGCGACGAGGAGGATAGAGACGTTGAACACGCCGACGAGCGACCAATGAAGGTGGTACGCCCACGTCTTGTCGCCCGGTGGCCACCACTGTCGGTCAGTGGTGAGCGTCACAGCCAATATGAGGTAGACTCCGCCAGCGGCCGAAAGGCCCGCGGCGAACGCGACCAGCGAGAGGGTCGAAAGAACGTCCATAGCGGTTCGTAGGCGAGTCTCCGAAATACGCCCGCTGCCGTACTCGTGGGGGCAGTTTTTATATGCAGGACCGAGCCGGTGGCGCGCGACCACCCCGATTCCGCCGTGTAGTTCTTACCTCTTCGAACCAACACATACCCGATGAGTGCGACCCCTCCCGGACCGAAGGGCGTCCCGCTGTTCGGCGCGAGTCGGCAGTACGCCCGCGACCCGTTTAGTTTCCTGACGGCGGTTGCGGACGCCTACGGCGACGTCATCCACTTCGACCTCGGACCGCTGGACACCTACATGCTCACGAACCCCCGTGACATCGAGCGGGTGCTCGTGAGCGAGGCGTCGCAGTTCCGAAAACCGCAGTTTCAGGACCAAGCAATCGGCGACTTGCTCGGTGACGGCCTCCTCATGAGCGAGGGTGAGACGTGGCAAACGCAGCGCCGACTCGCTCAGCCAGCCTTCGACATGCGCCGTATCTCGACCATGGCGGGGATGATGACCGACCGAACCGAGTCGATGCTGACCGACTGGCACGACGGCGACGTGGTGGACATCCAGTTAGAGATGACCCGGCTGACCGTCGAGATAATCGTCGACGCGATGTTCGGGAGCGACCTCGACGACGACCGAATCCGCCGTTTGCAAGAGCACCTCGAACCGCTGGGTGCGCGGTTCGAACCCGACCCGATTCGGTTCCTTACGCCCGACTGGGTGCCGACGAGAGAGAACCGCGAGTACAAGGAGGCGCTGTCGGTGCTCGAAGACATCATCTGGGACCTCGTCGAGGAGCGCCGCGGAACCGAGTACGGACCCGGCCCGGCGTCGTCGGTCGCCGACGACTCGGCGGTCGGCGACCAGCCGATGGACCTCCTGTCGATTCTGCTTCGCGCCTACGACCGCGGCGAACAGACCGACAAGAACCTCCGCGACGAACTGATGACGATGCTCTTGGCGGGCCACGATACGACCGCGCTGACGCTCACGTACGCGTGGTACCTGCTTTCGCAGCATCCCGAAGCGGAGGCGAAACTGCACCGCGAGGTGGACGACGTGCTCGGCGGTCGCACGCCCACCTTCGAAGACGTGCGACAGTTGGAGTACACAGAGCGCGTCCTAAACGAGGCGATGCGGTTGTACCCGCCGGTGTACGTGATGTTCCGGGAACCCAAAGTCGACGTTCGACTCGGTGGCTATCGCATCCCCGAGGGCTCGGCAATCATGCTCCCGCAGTGGGTCGTCCACCGCTCGGAACGCTGGTGGGACGACCCGCTCGAATTCGACCCGGACCGGTGGACGCCCGCGCGGGCGGCCGACCGACCGAGTTTCGCGTACTTCCCCTTCGGCGGCGGGCCGCGCCACTGTATCGGCAAACACCTGTCGCTGCTCGAAGGTCGCCTCATCATGGGAACGGTCGCTCAGCGGTACGAACTCGAATACATCCGCGAGGAACCGTTCTCGCTTCGCGGGTCGTTGACGATGCATCCGCAGGAACCGATTGGGATGCGACTGCAGGCACGCGAGAATCGATAGCCTCAGCGCTCCGAAAATCTCGTTTCAGGCTGGAAGCGAAATCGACGCCGCCGTCTCGCGAAACTCAGCGTCGTAGAGGTCGAGTTGCGAGACGGTCCACTCGACGGGGTCGATGTCGTGGCTGGCCAGCGACCGGGCATCCGCAATCGAGCCACCGCGGGCGAGCGTCACGTGCGGGGTGTAGTCGTCGCCTTCGAGCCCGTCAACAGCGCCGAATTCGTCGACGAGGCGTTCGTGTAGCGACACGAGTCCCGGACTCTCGACGGCGAGATAGACGACTGGCGCACTCCCGCGGGGCGGGTCCTCGAAGTACTCGACGTCCGTGATGCGTGCCTCGAAGGCGGGCGCTCCTCGAAGCGCCTCGTGGAGACGAGTCCGAAGGTGGTCGTAGTCGGTCTCCTCGAATCGCTTGCAGACCAGCGTGTGACGGTCGCGAACCCGGTCGAACGGAGCGAGATACGGGAAGAGGTCGGACGCGACCCGCGCAACCTGTCCCGGAATCGGGACGTTCAGACTGTACACGTCCGTTTTTCACACGAAAGATACAAATGAATATCGACGTCCGACAATTTCTGTCACCAGGTTTGCACGGGTGTTAGATTTGGTCGAGGAGCCAGAGGACGATGAGGACGACGACGACCAATCCGAGAACCGGCCGGAACGGGCCGAGAAGGGCGGTGAACAGGCCGAGTACCTCCCCGAGTATTTCGAGTGCCAGCCAGACGACGACGAGGACTAACACGATTTTCAACAGGTCTTCGACTTCGATACCGCCGTAATCAGGTCGCATACTCGGGGGTCGAACAGACGGAGGCAAATACTTGGTGGCCACGCTGGTGCAGTGCGGCAACGCCAGCGCCAACGCCGATACTACCCCGAAACGCATCCCAATTCCGACGCCGACAGGCGGGTAGTTTTTGTCGTCGCCGATGCTACCACCTCACATGGATAGCCTGTTCTACCAACTCGGGAAGCTCTCGGCGTCGACGTCGTCGTCGGCGACGAAAGTCGAAAGCGGTCCGCCCCGCGTCCCGCGTTGGGTTGGTCCCCTCGCAGTCGCGGTACTGGCGTTCGGTGCCGCCGTCATCGCCTTCCCCGTCACGCCGCTCACACTCGCCGGTTACGTGGTGCTTGCGCTCGCCATCGCGGCGGTGTACGACGCGGTCGAAATCGTGCAGGCGTACGAAAAGCGGACGCTCACCACCTTCGGAAAGTATCAGGGCATCCTCGAACCGGGGCTGAACATCGTCCCGCCGTTCATCTCGAAGACCTACCGCTTCGACATGCGGACCCAGACGCTCGACGTGCCCACACAGGAGGCAATCACCGAGGACAACTCACCGGTGACTGCCGACGCCGTCGTCTACATCCGCGTGATGAACCCCGAACGCGCCTTCCTCGAAGTCGACCACTACCGCCGAGCCGTCTCACTGCTCGCGCAGACGACGCTCCGCGCCGCGCTCGGTGACATGGAACTCGACGACACGCTGGCCCGGCGAGACCACATCAACGCCCGCATTCGAGAGGAGTTGGACGAACCCACAGACGAGTGGGGTGTCCGCGTCGAATCCGTCGAGGTGCGCGAGGTGAAGCCCTCGACGGACGTCGAAAACGCGATGGAGCAACAAACCTCCGCCGAGCGCCGTCGCCGCGCCATGATTCTCGAAGCGCAGGGTGAGCGTCGCTCCGCTGTCGAGAAGGCCCAAGGTGAAAAGCAGTCGAACATCATCCGCGCACAGGGTGAAAAGCAGTCGCAGATTCTCGAAGCGCAGGGTGACGCCATCTCGACTGTCTTGCGTGCGAAGTCCGCCGAGTCGATGGGCGAACGCGCCATCATCGACAAAGGCATGGAAAAACTGGCGAGCATCGGTACCTCGCCGTCGACGACGTACGTGCTCCCGCAGGAACTCACATCGCTGCTGGGTCGCTACGGAAAGGGCCTGACCGGAGCCGACGTGCAGCAGGCCGACGGACTGGAGAGCAAGGACTTCGACGCGGAGACCCGCCAGTTGCTCGGGTTGGACGATATCGAAGAGATTCTCAACGAACTCGAATTGGACGAGACGGCCGACATCTCCGCGGACGCCGTCGACATCGAAATCGAAGACGGCGGGGTCGAGACGCAGACCGAGTCGTAGTTCAGGGCACCGACTGGTACTCACGATAGACCTTCCAGAGATATGCGCTACTGAGTATTCCCGTGATTCCGAGAAGAATCCAGTTATTCGAAAAGGGAGGCTGTGAGTCCATCGCTCGAAAGAGGGACGCCGTCACTAAGCCGACGATAATTAGCTTCGTTTTCTTGGAGACCAGAGAGATCAACGTACGCCCCATTTAGCAACCAATTGTCATCAAGCAGTCGTTCTGGCGAACAGATAGACGAACAGCGTAAACGAACTGCCAAACGTCAATACTGCGTACAGAAGCACGGACTTCCACGAGTCGGTCGTGCCGTACCAACTCGTCACTGCAGTTCCGACTATCGATGGTCAAAAGATAGCGTACTGAACCCTGTTCTCAGAAGAAGAGTTGAGAACGCTTGGTTGGTGGGTCGGCGCCGAATCCAGCTATTCTTCGTCAGCGCGAACCGTCATCACCGGGACGGGAGACGACCTGACGACGCGCTCGGCGACACTCCCGATGAGGTAGTGGTCGATACCCGTCCGGCCGTGGGTACCCATGACGATTGCGTCGACGTCGGTGTCGGCCGCGTACTCGGTGATGACCGAGTGCGGAATGCCCTCTTGGACGACGCGCTCGACTGCGACGTCGTCCGGGAGCGCGTCGGCCGCCGCTTCGACAGCCTTCTCGGCGCGGTCGAGTTCTGACTCGCGCCACACGTCGGGCGCGATGCCGCCGGACGGGCTCTCGAACCGATTGCGGGAGTCGGCGACAGAGAGGACGTGGATGGTCGCGCCCAGCGTCTCGGCGAGTGATGCGGCGTGTTCGATTGCAGCGCTCGATGCGTCGCTTCCGTCGGTCGGCAGGAGGATGTGTTCGTACATGTGTCGAAAGCAGAGCTACGGGTAGTTAGTCGGTTTGGGTGATTCCGAGTGTGTTGGAAAAGTGTTTGTGACGCTTAGAACCCGGCAGCCATCAGGAACAGCGCCAGCGAGATGATGGCGAAGAGGACGCCGACGAAGTTCTTGATGGTCTCAGTTTCGAGTGCGTTCGAGACGTACGGGGCGATTTGGCCGCCGAGGACCGTCGCGGGGACGGTGAAGACGACCATGTTCCAGTGCGTGCTGGCGAGCGACAGCGAGTGCCCGCCGACGAGACCGCCGCCGAAGACGTGGACGAGCGACGCCAGAATGGCGGTCAGCGCGACCACGATGTGGTTCGTGCCGATAGCGACGCGAACGGGAACTTTCGTGCTGAGCATCGAGATGATGCCGAGTTCACCGACGCCGAATCCGGCGAGTCCCTGGAAGGTGCCGCCGACGCTGTAGTTGGCGAAGCGACGGAGGTAGCCACCGCGCGTGTAGCGATAGTCGTCGCCTTCGCGGTCGACACGGGTGACAGTTCCGTCGTCGGCCGTCCGAACGCCCGCGGGACCCAGCTTGCCAGGGTCGTTCGGGAGGTCGGAGACTGCACCGCCGTCGGTGGCAGTGGCGTGGTCCGAGTTAGAACTGGTGCTGGAACCGGGTTCCTCGTGGGCGAGGTCGGTGTTGAACAGCAGGTAGGACGCCGCGAGGAGCGCGATACCGAGAAGCGCGTGGAAGACGACCTCCGGGATAATGAACGAGAGGAGTGCGCCCCCGACGACGAACGGGATGGACCCTGCGACGAGCGTGAGCGCGAGTCGGCGGTCGACGAGTCCGTACTGGATGAACGCGATGGCCGAACTCGACAGGCCGAACGCTTCGCTGATGAGGCCAATCTTCACCAACTGCGCGGGTTCGAGGGGATTCGCGAAGATTGGGAAGATGAAGATGAGAAACGGGACGAACAGCGCAGACCCGCTGATGCCGACCGTGTTCACGATAGTCGCACCGGTGAGGAACACCGGGAACAGCCACCAGTACTGCAGCCAGTAGTCCGTGCCAGCGCCGGACGGCGTCGGCGCGATGGTGAACACGGCGGTGAGGAACAGCAGTGGTGCGATGAACACGAGGATGTGTTGATACTTCAGGAACGACTTCTGGACGTGACTGAGAGACTGAGTGCTCATGGTTCTCGTTGAGTCAGTTACGCAGTGTTGTTCGCGCCTGCTCTGTTGGAGCGACGCGATAGAAGTGAGCCGTATGCCGAATCGTCAGCGGAGTCGTCGCACCACGTGCGACCGACCACCGTGTCCGAAGGAGTGGCCGACTTACACGCCGGCGCTGCCGGAGTGAAGTCGTTACCCGAGATGTCGAGCGACCAACGTGCCGCTACCGGGAACATCTACGTGATGCCTCCCTTCGGGAAGAGGTGGTGTACGTCGTGTCCTACGGGCTCGTCCGCCGAGTTGCGGGTCACGGTGGAAGTGGCATAGCGAGGTCGGGGTAATAAGTCTTGATGACGATACAGGTTTTGGGTACAGTCCCCACACCGACGCGCGTCGAAAAGGTGGCAACGTGTGCTTCGACCCACAGTCTGTATCAGTCGAAGACGGCTCGTCGAACGAGTTCGCGGTCGTTTTCGTACGTCAATCGGTCGAGTGCTGCGGTCGGCTGGAGCCACGCGCGAGCGTCCACCTCGTCGTCGGAGACGAACGGACGCTCCTCGTCGAGTCGCATATGCCAGACGAACACGCCCTTGGGACTGCCATCGACTGTGTACTCGTAGCGCCCGGCGAACCTCCCGCAGTCGACCGTGCAATCCGTCTCCTCGCGGACTTCTCGGACGGCAGTTTCGACTAGCGTCTCTCCGGGTTCGAGCTTTCCTTTCGGGAGCGACCAGTCGTCGTAGCGCGGGCGGTGAACGAGGCAGAGTGCACCGTCGTCGCGTCGGAGGAGGCCGCCAGCGGCGAAGGTGAGTGTGGGGGTGGCGATGGCCACGTCAGAACTCGTCCGGGGGCGTGAGGCTGTCGTCGTCGGGTACCTCGGGTTCGATACCGTCGTCGAGCGACTTGAGGTCGAACTCGCGGCGGAGGTCGTGAATCCGGTCGCGGATGTCGGCCGCCAGTTCGAATTCGAGGTTGTCTGCGGCCTCTTGCATCCGGTCTTCGAGGAAGGCAATCTGCTCGCGGGCTTCCTCTTCGTCTTCGGGGCCGTCGCCGGAGATACCGCGGGTGTCGGTCTTGCTCCCCGGGAGGTTCGTCTCGCCGACTTCCTTGTCGATTGTCGTCGGGGTGTGGCCGTGTTCCTCGTTGAACTCCTGTTGGATGCGACGACGACGCTGCGTCTCGGAGATAGCCGACTCCATCGCGTCGGTCATCTCGTCGGCGTAGAGGACGACTTCGCCGTTGACGTTGCGGGCGGCCCGGCCCATCGTCTGGACGAGCGTGGTTTCAGAGCGCAGGAAGCCCTGCTGGTCGGCGTCG
The DNA here is from genome assembly GCF_024730625.1 of Haloferax larsenii. NCBI lineage: Archaea > Methanobacteriati > Methanobacteriota > Halobacteria > Halobacteriales > Haloferacaceae > Haloferax > Haloferax larsenii. The sequence continues at coordinate 937,248 of NZ_CP078063.1, read as the reverse complement.
AGGATGGCGACGAGCGAGACTTCGGGGATGTCCAGCCCTTCACGGAGGAGGTTGATGCCGACGAGCACGTCGATGTCGCCGAGGCGGAGCGAGCGAATGAGTTCGTGGCGTTCGAGGGTGTCGGTCTCGTCGTGCATGTACGCCACGTCGACACCCGCTTCTTCGAGGTACTCGGTGAGGTCTTCGGCCATCCGCTTCGTGAGCGTGGTGACGAGGACGCGCTCGTCGCGGTCGATTCGCTCGTCGATGCGGGCCATCAGGTCGTCGACCTGCCCGGTCGCTTCGGTGACTTCGACCTTCGGGTCCACGAGGTGGGTCGGGCGAACGATTTGCTCGACGATTTGCTCGGAGTGCTCGCGTTCGTACTCGCCGGGCGTTGCGGAGACGAAGAGCGTCTTGCCGGTCTTGTCTTCGAACTCCTCGAACGTCAGCGGGCGGTTGTCGTAGGCCGTCGGCAGGCGGAAGCCGTTTTCGACCAGCGAGTCCTTCCGGGACTTGTCGCCAGCGTACTGGCCCTTGATTTGCGGGAGCGTCACGTGCGATTCGTCCACGACGGTGAGGAAGTCGTCGGGGAAGTAATCGAGGAGCGTGTAGGGTGCGTCGCCCGATTCGCGGTCCGAGAGGTGGACCGAGTAGTTCTCGATACCCGAGCAGTGGCCCGTCTCGCGCAGCATCTCGATATCGAAGGTGGTGCGCTCTTCGATGCGCTGGGCGGCGACGAGGTCGCCCTGTCGCTGGAAGTGGCGGACGCGGTCTTCCATCAGCGCCTCGATTTCCGAGATGGCTTCCTCCAGTTGGTCTTCGGGAATCGAGTAGTGTTCCGCCGGGTGGACGAGCACCGCCGGTTCGGATGACTTGACCTCGCCTTCCAGCGGGTCGAGTTTCAGCATGCGGTCGATTTCGTCGCCCCAGAACTCGATGCGAACGGCGTAGCGGCCGTACATCGGATAGACTTCGACGGTGTCGCCGCGGACGCGGAACGTCCCCTGTCGGAAGTCCACGTCGTTGCGCTCGTAGTTCAGGTCGACGAGTTGCCGCAGGAGTTCGTCGCGGTCGATTTGGTCACCAACTTCGAGACGTAGGGCCATATCGGTGTAGTTCGTCGGGTCACCGAGCCCGTAGATAGCCGAGACAGAGGCCACGACGATGACGTCGTCGCGGGTGAGAAGCGACCGCGTCGCAGAGTGCCGCAGGCGGTCGATTTCCTCGTTTATCGACATGTCCTTGTCGATGTAGGTGTCGGTCTGTTCGATGTACGCCTCGGGTTGGTAGTAGTCGTAGTAGGAGACGAAGTACTCGACCGCGTTGTCGGGAAAGAGGTTCTTGAACTCCTCGTACAACTGGGCGGCGAGCGTCTTGTTGTGGGCGAGGACGAGCGTCGGTTTCTGTATCTCTTCGACGACCCACGACACGGTGTTCGTTTTGCCGGAACCGGTGACGCCGAGCAGGGTCTGGACGTCGGCACCCCCGCGGAATCCGCGGGCCAACGCCTCGATAGCCTCGGGTTGGTCGCCCGCCGGGTCGAAGGGCGCATCGACACGGAAGTCGCGCTCTGCGTCGGGTCTGTCGGCCGACAGGGGACCGGACTCACTCATTGCCCCGACGTTGGGTCGGGGCGTACTTGAGCGAGGCGGTGCTTGTCACCGTGGGAATCGTTTTCCCCCGCTAGGTCGTACAGTACGACATGACACGCGAGGAACTCGAACGCGCGAGCAAGTTGCTCAAAGAAGCCGCCGAAGCGACCGACGGCGACGTACAAGAACAACTCTACGAGCAGTCCGACCAATTGGCGAAACTCGCGACGCGAGACCAAGGGCCGGACCACGGCCGTCTCGCCCGCCACATGACTGTGCTCCACGACCTCGCCGAGGAACTCGACGGCGACGTTGCCGAGACGGTGCGCGAGGCCCGACAGGAAGTGCTCGAATACCGCAAAGACGTTCCGGGCGTCTGAGACACAACGCCGGTTTCGGCGGCTGAAACGCTGTGAAAACGTGCCGAGCGTCTGACGCTCGGCAGACATACCCCTTCGTTTCGACTGGAACGCGATGGGTTGGCACGCCTACCGTTGTGCGATGGGTTGGCATTGTCAGCCTCGGCAAAAGAAGACCAAAACGTATCGCGCTCCCATTGGTCGCACCCACGTCTCGCCTCCGGCGAGTAAACCGGCAACCTACCGAGTCCTAGCAGACCACGCGGTCGCCGGATACCGGCCAACGGCCGTCAGGATGAATCATAATCTCCGGTAGTACGGAGTTTCGGAGGGTCGGCCGAGCGGTACTACAAGAATGCTGTACCGCGATGAGGCCGAAGGCCGAGTCGCGGCTTTTTTCCTCCAGGTTTTTGCTCCGAGTGGGTCGCCTTCGGCGACCCCGAGGAGTAAAAAAGTGGGTTAACAGACGTTCTTCGGCTTGATTCCCATTCCTTCCAGCGTCTCGACGTACTCGTCGTAGGCCGCTTCGACCACTGCATCGGCGGCCTCGCGGGCGACAGCCTCGTCCTCGACGAGGTCGTCGATGGCGTCTTCGATAGTGTCGAGTTGGTCGTTGAGGTCGGACTTGAGCGTGCGGAAGGTGCTCGCAGTCATCGGGTCCGCGTCGCCGACGAAGAAACCGACCATCTGCTCGACGGTCTTCAGCGAGACGAGCGCGCGGGCGAGCGCGCCACCGAGGCGGCCGTCGGTCGATTCGAACTCGGAGAGTACGTCGTAGACGTTCGGTTCGTCACCCGACGGTTCGAAATCGACGGTGTCGGCGTGCTCGCGGGCGGTGTCGGCGAGGTCCGAAAACAGCGCGGCGGCCTCGTCGTTCGGTTCGTCGGACGCCCACCAGTCGAACAGGTCGGCGGCGGCGTCCGCCTCGGCGGCGGCCGCGGCGCGAACCGCGTCACCCTCCATCTCGCCGCCGGTGACGGCGTAGAGGGCTTTCGAGGAACCGAGACGGGAAAGCGGTGTCTCGTGGTCGTCGCGGAGCGTATCGAGGAGGTCTGACATGTGTTGGGTGTACGGCCGTTTCGGGTTTGTACCCATCGGCGGCGGCGAGTTCGGCAGGCGGTCTGTGACGCCCCGGGAGCCGTGGTAGTGTTGTCCCAGTCGCCCGACTCGGGCTTTCGACGGCCGCCGATGGGTCAGAATATAAAACATTATGTGACATTTATTCGTGAGGTATTCTGTATCATGTCGAACGTTATCAGGTCAGCGGCAGAGAGTAGTTCGAGACTGGTCGAGCGCTACCTCCCCGACGCGTTCCTGTTCGCAATCATCCTCACGGGTGTCGCATACGCGCTCGCGATGGTCTTCGTCGCCCCGGGAGACGGGGTCGGAATGGTCGGCCACGCCCAGAACCTCCTCATCGACGGGTGGTACGGCGGCTTCTGGAACCTGCTCTCGTTCGGGATGCAGATGACGCTCATCTTGATGACCGGCTACGCGCTCGCACAGACGCGACACGTCGATGCACTGTTGACCAGACTGGCTCGGATTCCGAACTCCGAGCGCGGTGCCGCCGCGATGGTTCCCGTCGTGGCCGCGGCGGCGTCGTTCGTCCACTGGGGGCTTGGTCTCGTCGTCGGTGCCCTGTTCGCCCGGAAGATTGCATCCGAAGTCCGCACCATCGACTTCCCAATCGTCGTCGCGGGGGCGTACGCCGGGTTCGTCGTCTGGCACGGCGGCCTCGCGGGGTCGATTCCGCTGCTTTTGAACACCGACGGCAACTTCCTCATCGAAGCCGGTGTTCTCAGTTCCACCTTCGAGACGGGCGGAACGATATTCACCGTGGCGAATCTCGTGCTCGTCGTCACGGTCGGGTTCCTCTTCCTTCCGGCGCTCTTCGCGCTGATGTACCCGAAGTCGGACGCGAAGAAGACGCCAATCGACCCCGAAGAACTGGATGCGGCGGCCGATGGCGGTTCGACCGCGTCGGCGACGCTCGGTGCCGACGCGACGCTCGCGACGCGCATCGAACACTCGACAGTGGTTGCGGTCGGTATCGGTCTGGCTGGTCTCGTCGCGGTCGGCCTCTACTTCGCCGAGGGAGTCGCGAACGGGACGATGCCGTGGAACAACCTCAATCTGAATATCGTCAACTTTGCGTTCCTCTTTCTCGGACTGACGCTCCACGGAACGCCCAAAGCCTACGTCGAGTCCATTATCGAGGCCGTCGAGAACGTCTGGGGCATCATCCTCCAGTTCCCCTTCTACGCAGGTATCATGGGCATCATGGCCTACGCGCCGGGCGAATCAGTGGGTCTAGCGACGCAAATCGCACAGGGGATGGTCGCCGTCTCACCCGAGGGGGCGCTGCCGGTGATTGCGTTCTTCACAGCCGGTCTCGTGAACTTCTTCGTTCCCTCGGGCGGCGGCGAGTGGGCGGTCATCGGCGAGACGCTCGTCACCGCCGCGAAGACGTCAGGAACGTCGATTCCGCGGGTCGCGATGGCCGCCGCGTGGGGCGACGCATGGACCAACATGATTCAGCCCTTCTGGGCGATTCCACTGCTCTCTATTAGTGGGCTGTCGGTCCGCGACATCATGGGCTACTGCGTGATGGTGTTGCTCGGAACCGGCGTGCTGGTCGCTGTCGGAATCAGCGTGCTGCCGATGTAGGTCAGAAAAAGAGTCGAAGAATCGAAGAATCGGATTCGACGCGAACTGAAGTCGAATTCGAAGCGAACTGAAAGCGGGTCGCGCTCAGTTACCCTTCTCGACCGGGGCACCGACGAGGTTGCCCCACTCCGTCCACGAGCCGTCGTAGTTGGTGACGTTGTCGTAGCCGAGCAGTTCGTGGAGCGCGAACCACGCGATAGAGGAGCGCTCACCGATGCGGCAGTAGGCGATGGTGGACTCGTCGCCTTCGATGCCTTCGTCGGCGTAGAGTTCGCGGAGTTCGTCGGCGGACTTGAAGGTGCCGTCGGCGTTGACCGTCGCGGCCCACGAGATGTTACTTGCACCGGGGACGTGGCCGCCGCGCTGGGCGGTCTCCTGCAGTCCCGGGGGTGCGAGAATCTCGCCGGAGAACTCTTCGGGCGAGCGAACGTCGACGAGCGGCAGGCCCTTGTCGACCGCCTTTTCGACGTCGTCGCGGTAGGCACGAATGTCCTCGAACGGACCCTTCGCCGTGTAGTCTTGCTCCGAGAAGGACGGGACTTCGTCCGTGGTCGGGTAGTCGTTGTCGAGCCAGTAGTCGCGGCCACCGTTCATGAGACGAACGTCCTCGTGGCCGTAGTACTTGAACTGCCAATAGGTGTAGGCGGCGAACCAGTTGGAGTTGTCGCCGTAGAGAACGACCGTGGAGTCTTCGGCGATACCGTGCGAGCCGAGAAGGTCGCCGAAGTCCTCCTTCGTCAGCACGTCACGCGTCGTCTGGTCCTGCAGTTGGGACTCCCAGTTGAAGCCGATGGCACCGGGGGCGTGACTCTCGTCGTACGCCTCGGTGTCCACGTCGACTTCGACGAGTCGGTACGCCGGGTCGTCGCTCTGGAAGTCGTCGAGGTGGTCTTCCACCCAGTCCGCAGAGACGAGTACGTCCTTCGCGTAATCGGAGTTTGACATCGCAGTTCACTGTACGACAGCCTTCCCCATAACTTTCACAGCGACGGCACGTACGGCCTCACCCCCGGTGATGGGGAAAATATTGCCGTCATGAGGCGGCCGTACCGACCGTTTTCAGCGCCGATTCCGACTGATACAGCTGGTTTTCGGGGGTAAATCGACACCGTCGGCAACATCATCCGGTATTCCGGACACGGGGCGAGGGGTGCGAAGAGGCACGCACCTAAATCCACGGCCCCAATAGGGGTCAGTATGACAGACGTAGTCTCTGCGGCGTGGCTCGCCGACCGACTGGGCGACGTTCGCCTCGTGGACGTGCGAGACGCGTGGGAGTTCGACGGTATCGGCCACCTGCCCGGTGCGGCGTCGATTCCGTTCGACGAATTCCGGAGCGCTGACGGCGACGTGGGGATGCTCCCGGGACGCGACGTGTGGGAGGAACTGCTCTCTGCGGCGGGCGTCTCGCCCGACGACGACGTCGTCGCCTACGACGACATGCACGGCGTCTTCGCGGCCCGGTTTCTCGTGACCGCACTTCTCTACGGTCACGACCCGGAGAACCTGCACCTGCTCGACGGTGACTTCAGTGCGTGGAACCAGCAGTACGAGACGACGAGCGAGGCGAGTGACCTGCCGGAAGCGACCTACGACGTGACCGACCCCGAGGAATCACCACTAGTCGATTTCGAGACGGTCGGGGCCGCACTCGACGACGACGAAGTCGTCATCGTGGACACGCGCGACCCCGACGAGTTCGACGAAGGACACCTCCCCGGTGCGGTCAACCTCGACTGGCGCGAACTCGTCGACGACGAGACGCGGGGGCTGAAGTCGCGCGAGGAACTCGACGCCATCCTCGAAGCCGCCGGTCTCACGCCCGACCGGCGAATCGTCCTCTACTGCAACACGGCACGGCGAATCAGCCACACCTACGTCGTCCTCTCGCACCTCGGCTACGAACACGTCGAATTCTACGAGGGAAGCCTCACCGAGTGGGAGGCGCGCGACGGCCGAATCGTCGAAGAGTAGCCCGCTGCATCGCGTTCGGTTGCGTGGTCGCGTTCGTTTTGCGCGTCAGTTTCCGACCTCGGTGGAGTCCGTCGCCGAGTCTCTGGACGACTCGGCAGAGGCTGAGAACTCAGAGAGCGTCGGCGTCGACGTCGTCGGGGGAGTCTCGTCTTCGACGTTCAGTTCGTCGCCGAGCAGGGCTACCGACTCGACGAGCAGGGCGACGACGAGCGGCCCCGCGATGATGCCGATTGGGCCGAGGCTCAGCAATCCACCGACGAACCCGACGAAATAGAGACTTCCGGGGAGGTCGGCCGTCTCCTTTGCGAGTCGGGGGCGAATGAGAATGTCGGGGAGCCACGCGATGGCGAACCCGCCGACGAAGACGATGAGAACCGCAGCGACGATTTCTCCGACCGCGAGGTGGTAGATAGCCATCCCGGCGAGCAGGAAACTGGGACCGACGATGGGGATAAACTGGAGGACTGCCGCGACAGTCGAGAGCGTGATGACGTAGGTGTAGCCGAGCGCCCAGAAGACCGCGAGCGCGATGAAAAACGTCCCGAACGCAGTCGCGGCCTGTAAAACGTAGATTGCAAAGAGCGTCTCGCGACAGCGAGCGTTGAGAGCGTGGGCCGCAAAGCGGTACTCCTCGGGGACGAGCGCGAGCAACGTTTTCCCGACGGAGTCGCCGCTGAGGAGCAACGCGAACACTAGAAATCCGGCGAGCGTGAGTTTGATGAGTAAGACGGGTGCGGCCGTCGCAACCGCCTGTCCGACCGACCGCAGTACCGAGAAGACGACCGTTCGAATCTCCTCGACCGTCTCCACGAACGTCACGCCGAAAAGCTCGAACGAGATGGTGTCGGGAACGAGAGAGGCGAGTTCGAGAAGCACGTCCAACCGGAGCAAGAAGATGAGGACGAGCGGCGAGAGTACGGCGACGACGCCGATTCCGGCGGCGACCGTCGAGACGACGCTCGACACCCACCGAGTCGTTCCCAGTGTTTCGAGACGGCGACGCAGCGGGACGAGAAGATAAGCGACAGTGATAGCGAAAAACACCGTCGCGAGTACGTCTACGAGGATGACTGCCGCCGCAATCGCGGTCACTGCGAGCACACCGCCGAGGACGTATGGACGGGAATTAGTCACACGTGTGACTACTCTCGCAACCGGCTAAACCGTATCGTCGCGCGCGACAGACGTGACAATTTGTGTTAATATTCAATGAGGCCGACATCACGGGCGTTAAATATCACAGAGTGCAACAACCAAGTAATGAGACGACGCACCTTTATCAAATCTGCCGGTGCAGCAGGTGTATCGGCACTTCTCGCTGGATGTACTGGAGGTAGTGGAACCGAACAGACGACCACCGAATCGGGTGGCTCGACGCAGACGGAGACGACGAGTTCGACTGGAACGACCGTCGGCGGCGAAGACCAGACGCTCGTCGTCGGGACCTACGGGTCGTTCGTCGACGCGCCCAGTACGAGTCCCGGTCCGTGGCTGAAAGACCAGTTCGAATCCGAGTTCGACGCGACGCTGGAGTGGCAGACTCCGGACGCGGGCGTGAACCACTACATCGAGCGTTCCCTCCGTGGCGTGGAGTCGGGTGCCGACCTCTACGTCGGTCTCGACGCGCAGATGCTCGTCCGCGTGGACGAGAAACTCGACGACGCGCTGTTCGCCCCCGCCGAGGGACTCTCCCGACTCGGCGACGTGAACGAACAACTCGAATTCGACCCCGACGGCCGCGCGGTTCCCTACGACACGGGGTACATCTCGCTCGTCTACGACGAGACGCAGAGCGAAGACGGGACGTTCACCGCACCCAAGACGTTCGACGGTCTCCTCGACCCCGAGTACGAAGGCGCGCTCCTCGCGCAGAACCCCACGTCGTCGGCGACGGGGCTGGCGTTCTTGCTCCACACCATCGACGCGAAGGGCGAAGACGGCTACCTCGACTACTGGGCCAAGTTGAAGGAGAACAACGTGCGCGTCCTCGGCAACTGGTCTGACTCCTACACCGCCTACTCGAACGGCGAGGCACCGATGGTCGTGTCGTACTCGACCGACCAGGTGTACGCCAACGAGTCGGACGCGAACATGGCCAAACACCAGATTCGCTTCCTGAACGACCAGGGCTTCGCCAACCCCGAGGGCATGGCACCCTTCGCCGACGCCGCCAACCCGGACCTCGCCTCGGAGTTCATGGACTTCATGCTGCGCCCCGAAGTGCAGGCCGAAGTCGCGGTCCGCAACGTCGCGTTCCCGGCGACCACGACAGCCGAACTCCCCGAAGAGTTCGCCAAGTACGCCCACGAACCGCCGGAGGCCGTCACGTTCTCCTACGACCGCCTCCAGGGCAACTTGAGTGGCTGGACCGACGCGTGGGCCCGCGAGTTCGCCAGTAAGTAAGGTGGTCCGCACGGCCAGTCGCCGTGTCGCCCGCCTCCTCGAACAGCGACTGCTCTCTGTCGTCGCCGCGGTGACTGCCGTCATCCTCGTCGTCCTGTTTTACTACCCCGTTGCGACCGTCTTCGCCGACGCCGTCCTCGCCGATGGGAGACTGACGCTCGAACCAATCACAGCGATTCTGACGAGCGAGTTCTACCTCGTCGATATCATCTGGTTCACGGCGAAACAGGCGTTCTACTCGACACTCGCCAGCCTCGCCCTCGGTCTCCCAGCAGCGTGGTTGTTCGCTCGCTTCGAGTTCCACGGCCGCGAGACGCTGCGCTCGCTCACCATCCTCCCGTTCGTCATGCCCTCCATCATGGTCGCGGTCGGGTTCGTGGCGACGTTCGGGCGGAACGGGACGCTGAACCGGGCGCTCTCGCTGTTCGGTCTTCCGACGGTCGAACTGCTGTTCACGCTGGAGGCCATCATCATCGCGCACGCCTTCTACAACGCCCCACTCGTCGCCCGCATCGTGACCGCCGCGTGGGAGAGCGTAGACGCCCGCGCGGTCGAGACAGCGCGCTCGCTCGGAGCGAACCCCTTCCGCGCCTTCCGCGACGTCGTACTCCCGCAACTCCTCCCGTCTATCGGCGTCGGGGCGACGCTGACGTTCATCTTCACCTTCGCGTCGTTCCCAATCGTCCTCGCGCTCGGCGGGTTCCAACTCGCCACTATCGAGGTGTTCGTCTTCGCGAAAGTCCGCGACCTCGCGTACGCCGAGGCAGCGAGCCTCGCGGTCATCGAGACGGTTATCTCGCTCACGCTGACGGCAGTCTATCTCCGGTACGAGGCAACCCAGCGCGCCGCCGGGGGGACCGCGAACCCACTTCCACGTCGGTCGGTCGTTCCCGACACGTGGACGACGAAGTCCGCGCTCCAAACCGTCGGTATCGCGGGCTACAGCGTGGTCGTCGTCCTCGTCTTCGTCGTTCCCATCGCCAGCATGCTGCTCGCCAGCGTGACCGGCGGCGACGGCAGTCTCACCCTCACGCACTACGCCTTCCTCGCCGAGCGACAGGTGACCGGCGCGAGTTTCCAAGTCAAGCCGCTTCCGGCTATCTGGAACTCCCTCGTCTTCGCCGTCGGGACGCTCCTCGTGGCGGTTCCGATGGGAGTGACGATGGCCGTCTTGACGACCCGGCAATACCGCGGTCGGACTCTCATCGACGCCCTCGCGATGGCCCCATTCGCCGTTTCGGGCATCGTCGTCGGCCTCGGCCTGTTGCGGGGACTCGTCTTCGGCGTCGACGTGTTCGGCACGCGAATCCGCGTGACGGGCGCGCTGGCCATCGTCGCGGCTCACGCCGTCGGCGCGTACCCGTTCGTCACCCGGAACGTCGCACCGCTGTTTTCGCGCCTCGACGGGCGACTCGTGGAGTCGGCGCGGAGCCTCGGCGCGACGCGAACCCGCGCCCTCCTCGACATCGAACTCCCGCTGGTCTGGACCGGCGTCGTCGCGGGTGCGGCCTTCGCCGTCGCCATCAGCATCGGCGAGTTCGACTCGACCATCATCCTCGCGGAGGGGTCGGGAAGTTTCACCATGCCCGTCGCAGTCGAGCGATTACTGGGGCGCAGGCTCGGTCCCGCGACGGCGATGGGGTGTGTGCTGCTCGTCGTCACGTCGCTGAGCTTCCTCGTCGTGGACCGCTTCGGCGGGCGATGGGGTGAACTGTGACCCTCACGCCGAGTTGGGGTGAATTATGACCGCCCGCAAGAGAATCCACACCGTGAACTCGGAGGCCGACTCGTGAAACTCGAACTCGACGGCGTATCCAAACGCTACGGCACCGCGACCGCACTCGAAGACGTGTCGCTGTCGGTCAAAGACGGCGAGTTCTTCACGCTCGTCGGTCCCTCGGGATGCGGCAAGACGACGACGCTCCGCTGTATCGCTGGCTTCGAATCACCGACAGAAGGTGCGGTTCGTTTTGACGGTGACTCGATGGTCGGCGTCCCACCCGAAGAGCGAGGCGTCGGCGTGGTGTTCCAGAACTACGCGCTGTTTCCGCACATGAGCGTCGGCGAGAACGTCGCCTACGGCCTGCGGTTCGTGGACCCGCCGGGTGGCGTCTCGAAAGACGCGCGCGTCTCGGAACTCCTCGACCTCGTGGACCTCTCGGGATTCGAAGACCGCGACCCGGACTCCCTATCGGGTGGGCAACAACAGCGCGTCGCGCTCGCCCGCGCGCTCGCTCCCGGCCCGGACCTGCTGCTTCTCGACGAACCGATGTCGGCGCTCGACGCCCGCCTACGAGAGCGACTCCGGCGGCAGGTAAAGCGCATCCAGTCGGAACTCGGTGTGACGACGGTCTACGTCACCCACGACCAGTCCGAAGCTCTCGCCGTCTCGGACCGCGTGGCCGTCCTCAACCGCGGCCGCGTCGAGCAGGTCGGCGTCCCCCGCGACGTGTACCGCCGACCCCGAACGCGGTTCGTCGCGGAGTTCGTCGGCGAGAACAACGTCTTCGACGGCGTCGTCAAACGCGGGTTGACCGACCGACAGGCTTCGCTCGTCGAGGTCGAATCTCGACCGGAAACGGAGGGGGTCGGCGCTGCAGTCGAAAGAGCGGAAGCGTCGGAAGCGACGGGAGCTGTGGAGGCGGCTGAGGCTGCGGAGACGGCTGAGGCTGCGGAAGCCGCGGAGACGGCGGAAGCGACTGAAACTCCAAGAACCGAGACCGATAGCCACCAGTTCGTACTCGGCGGCATCGACGCCGACGCCGGTGACTCGCTCACGTTCTGCGTCAGGCCCGAACATCTCCACGTCGACGCCGAAGCGAATCAGATTCGCGGGACCGTCGTCGACTCGGAGTTTCAGGGTTCGACCACGCGCGTCAGACTCGACTGGCGCGGCCGCGAGCTAACCGTTTCCGTGCCGGACAGCGAAGACGAGTCGTTCGAACTCGGCGACGACGTCGTCGTCGGATTCGACCCCGAGGCCACGCACGTCGTGGAGTGAGTCCGAGGAGGTGGCGGTCGTAGTCGTTCAGGGCGCGACGCCGACAGTCAGCAGTGTGCCGAAGGTTCGGTAGCGCTCGACCATATCCTCGCGCGTCTCCCAACTGTCGGTCGGGAACTCTGACGCCGGCGGGATTTCGATGTCCATGTCGGCGATAGAGTCCTGTTCGGCGACGTGGAGACCGGCGTCGCGGAAGGCCTCGCGGTACTTCTCGTGCGTCCAGCGCGTCATCTCGATGGAGATGTTGTCCTGCCACTCGTGTGAGTGGACGTTCTCTTCGTAGTAGTTGACCGCGCAGTAGAACGTGCCACCGGGTTTGAGGATGCGCGCGACCTCTTCGAGGGTGTGTTCGGGGTCCGGGGCGTAGTAGAACGCCTCCATCGACCAGACGTGGTCCACACTGTCGTCGTCGAACGGCAGGTCGTCGAAGTCGCCGACGACGAACTCGATGTCGTCGGTGTCGGTGTACTCGCGGGCGTTCGAAATCATCTCGGGCGAGCCATCGAGACCGTACCCCTGACCGATACCCTTCGTGTCGTGCAGTGCGCGGAGGGCGTAGCCGCTTCCCGTTCCGAGGTCGACGACGGTGTCGCCTGCTTCGACCGGCATCCGGGCGAGGGCGTGTTTCGCCGTGTGCCAGTGTCGGTCCTCCATTCCCTTGTCGCGGCCGTCGGCCGCCCACGCGTCGAATTCGTCGCGTACGCTCATACAGGCCACTCGCAGTCGGGGGACAAAATCAGTTCGGAGCGCCGCGCCGTCTTCGAAACCGAGACAGCCACCCTGGCGCGCGATTTAATTACCGCCGTCCCCACCGCGTTGTATGGTCGGAGTGCGCCGCCGGTTCGCCTTCGCAGACACTGCACAGCAGATTGTCGGCGGATTCCTCCTCGCCGGACCGTTCGTGGTGACAGAAGAAGTGTGGGTGCTCGCGCGCAGCATGTCGGTGTTCCAGGGCGTGCTCACCTTCATTATCGTTCTCGCGGTCGGATACGGCGCACTCTACAAAGCCGACGACCGCAACCCCGACAGAGAACGCGACGTCGCCGGGATTCCGGTCCGGTTCATCTCGCTCGTCAGCGTCTCGTATCTCTCGGTGTTCATCCTCGCGCTCGCGTTCGACGCGCCGGGGACGTTCCTCTCGGACGTGACGGGGACGGTGGTGTTCGAGTGGGGCGGGATGCGACTCGACCTCGCGGTCCTCGCCGTGACGCTCAAAGCGACGAGTGTCGGAGCAGTCTTCAGCGTCATCGGTGCGGCAACTGCCGACTCGCTGTACTAACGCGGCCGCTTCGGGTGGTTCGTCCCCCACGAACGCGCGGCTGTGTCGAGGTGAGAGGCAGTGCCATAGCATGAAGCGTTAAGTCAGCGCGGTATCTGCATGACGTATGGATTACGAGCTCGCCATCGAAGACACACCGGAGACGGTACCGGGCGGGACAGGAATCTTGCTCCTCCATCCGAGTATCGGTGAGACCGACCGAATCGACACCGACTTCTTCAAAACCGACACCGACCACTTCCTCGTCATCTCGACGCGAACCACCGCGCGCGAGGTCGAACAGAAGATAGAACACTACGAAGTGGACGAATCGCGCGCGACCATCCTCGATACGCTCTCTATCGAGCGCGGCTACTCGCGGCGCAGCGCCGACAACATCTACTACGTCGCGGCACCCGACGACCTCGACGCCATCGTCGAGAAGACGCGACAGTTCCTCGAAAGCCACGATGGAAAACTCAGGTTCAGCGTCGACTCGGTGACGGAGATGGCGTACTACGCCGACGAAGACCGCGCCTACGAGGCGACGAAAGCGCTCCTCGAACTCCTCGACGAGTACGACGCGGTCGGACTGTTCCACCTCTCGAAGGAGGTCCACGACCAAGAGACGCTCGACAGATTCCGCGGGCTCTTCGACGGTGTCGTCGACCTCGCAGAAGACGGCAGCGTCACGACCGATTTCTAACGCACTCGCGTCCCGGCAGGCGACGATACGGGCGGCTTACACCCGCTCGTCTGTCGCGTCGCGGGCGTCTCGCGCTTCCGTAAGGCGGTCGAACGTCTTCTCTGCCCAGCGGACCGCATAGGTCGGCCCGTATTCGAGATACGCCGACGTATCCAGCGCCGCGAACGGTGCCGGAAGGTCGCGTCCGTGTTTGATAGCCGAACACGCGAACTCGGTCGCCTCCGCGAACGATGTCCGTCCGGTAGCGACCAACCGCGGGAGGTCGGCCAGTCGGTCGTCCAATCGCTCGCCCGAATCGACCCACGCGTCGTACAGTCGGTCGTGTTCTCCCTCCCACGACTCGAACACGTCGCGGGTCTGGAGGCCGACCCATCCCTCGTAGAGCGCGGCCGCGATTTGGTAGACGTCGGTTCCGTCGAGTGGCGTCGCCTCGGCGAGCGCGCAGTACTCCTCGCCGAAGAACGGGAGGAAGTGTTCCGGAACATCGTCGAGACCACTCTGGACCAGCGCCTCGGCGATAAGGAAGTCGAGAAAGTCGTCGGGTGTTCCTTTCGCCCGGTACTTTACCAGTACGACCGACGGGTCGGTCTGGCGCGTCCACGTCACGGTTCCGTCACCGGGCATTCCGATGGTGAAATCCGAGGAGGCGTACAGCCGAAGCGCCTCTGGGGCGTCCGCTGGTAGCCACTCGTCGGGATATGTCGCCGGCGAGAGCGAGTCGACCACGAGGCCGAGGTTCTCCGCGGCGGCCGGCGGAACGGTGTCGAAGTCGCCGGCTACGTCGAACACGAGCGCGTTCGGAGCGTGTTCTTCGCGGACCGCTTCGAGGTCTGCCGGCAGCGTTCGAGGGTCGAACATCTACTCAGGCGAGGCTCATTCCGACGAACACGAACGCCAGAACAGCCGACACGCCGATGGTACCGAGAACGATTTTCGTCGCTTGGCTCATGGTGTCACGGTTACCGTCGCTGTGCTTAAATCCTTCAATCCGAGGTCGGCGAATCTCCAGTTGAAACGAAGGGGGTCGAGAGCGGGAACCACGGTTCAGTGTCACAGGCGAAGGTCGAAGGGAAAACAAAAAAATCGCCGTACAGAGGCGCTGGCCGCTCAGACCAACTGCTCGCCGTCGTCGTCGTAGACGCGGATGGCGTCGACCGGACAGACGCGAGCGGAGAACTTCGCGTCGAACTCCGCATCTTCGGGGACGTCGAGGACGAACACGCCTTCTTCGACTTCTTCGGCCCCGTCGAGGTCAGCTTTGCCGTCGTCGAGGTTCTTCTCGAACGCGTCCCACTCGTCGACACACTGGAACATCCCGATACAGGTCTCGCGGTCGTACTCGACTTTCATACCCGAACGTATCGTCGGCCTGTACATAGCCCTGACGACGAGGGGTACAGTTGGGCGTCGTTGTCGACGTTCGGTCGGGAATCACGACTGCTGGGGGCGTCCCCCGACGCGACCCGATGGCTTAAACCACAGGACGGCCCAACTCACCGCAAATGCGAACAGCGGACCTGACAGGCCTGCCCGAGGGAGTTCCCGAGGCCCTCCACGACGAGGGTATCGAGGAGTTGTACCCGCCGCAGGCCGAGGCCGTCGAGGCTGGCCTGACCGACGGTGAAAGCCTCGTCGCGGCCGTTCCGACCGCGAGTGGGAAGACGCTCGTCGCCGAACTCGCCATGCTGTCGAGCGTCGCACGGGGCGGGAAGGCGCTCTATATCGTCCCGCTCAGGGCGCTCGCCTCCGAGAAGAAAGCCGAGTTCGAGCGCTGGGAAGAGTACGGCATCGACGTGGGTGTCTCGACCGGAAACTACGAATCCAGCGGCGAGTGGCTGTCTTCGCGCGACATCATCGTCGCCACCTCCGAGAAAGTGGACTCGCTCGTCCGAAACAACGCGGCGTGGATGGACCAACTGTCCTGCGTCGTCGCCGACGAAGTCCACCTCGTCAACGACCGCCACCGCGGGCCGACGCTCGAAGTCACGCTGGCGAAACTCCGCCAATTGAACCCGAGCCTCCAAGTTGTCGCCCTCTCGGCAACTGTCGGCAACGCGGGCGAAGTCGCCGACTGGCTGGACGCCTCGCTCGTCCACTCGGACTGGCGACCTATCGACCTCAAGATGGGCGTCCACTACGGGAACGCGATTACGTTCGACGACGGGAGCCAACGCGAGGTGCCCGTCGGGAAAGGCGACAGACAGACACCTGCGCTCGTCGCCGACGCGCTGGAAGGCGACGGCGACGACGACCAAGGCTCGTCGCTCGTCTTCGTGAACTCCCGGCGCAACGCCGAGTCCGCCGCCCGGCGAATGGCCGGAGTGACAGAGCAGTACATCACCGGCGATGAACGCAGCGAACTCGCGGAACTCGCCGCCGAAATTCGAGACGTTTCGGACACCGAAACCTCTGAAGACCTCGCGAAAGCCGTCGCCAAGGGCGCGGCGTTCCACCACGCTGGCCTCGCCTCCGAGCACCGAACGCTCGTCGAGGACGCCTTCCGCGACCGGCTCATCAAGTGCATCTGTGCGACGCCGACGCTCGCTGCGGGCGTCAACACCCCCAGTCGGCGCGTCGTCGTCCGCGACTGGCAGCGCTACGACGGCGACTACGGCGGGATGAAACCGCTCGACGTGCTCGAAGTCCACCAGATGATGGGTCGCGCCGGGCGGCCCGGACTCGACCCCTACGGCGAGGCGGTGCTGCTCTCGAAGGATGCCGACAGTCGAGACGAACTCTTCGAGCGGTACATCTGGGCCGACGCGGAGGACGTCCACTCGAAACTCGCGGCCGAACCCGCGCTTCGGACGCACCTGCTCGCCACCGTCGCCTCCGGGTTCGCACACACCCGCGAGGGACTCCTCGAATTCCTCGACCAGACACTCTACGCGACGCAGACCGACGACCCCGGCCGACTCGAACAGGTCACAGACCGCGTCCTCGACTACCTCGAAGTGAACGGATTCGTCGAGTTCGAAGACCAGACGATTCGCGCGACGCCAATCGGCCACACCGTCTCACGCCTCTATCTGGACCCGATGAGTGCCGCCGAAATCATCGACGGTCTCCGCTGGGCCGACGACCACCGGACCGAGAAACTCCGCGAACTCGAAGGTGAAACGGCAAGCGCCAGCAGGAGCGCCCAATCTGAACCGGACGCGACGGCCGGGTTCCAGCGCGCGAGCGACATGGTCGCCGATGCGGGTGGAGAAGCAGGTAGTAACTCGACCAGCGACGACACGGACGACTTCGAGAGCGACCGCACGTATCCGACGACGCTCGGTCTCTACCACCTCGTCTGCCGGACGCCCGATATGTACCAGTTGTACCTGAAATCCGGCGACCGCGACACTTACACGGAACTGTGCTACGAGCGCGAACCGGAGTTCCTCGGTCGGGTCCCCTCCGAGTACGAGGACGTTGCCTTCGAAGACTGGCTCTCGGCGCTCAAGACGGCGCGACTCCTCGAAGACTGGTCCGACGAAGTCGACGAAGACCGCATCACCGAACGCTACGGCGTGGGGCCGGGCGACATCCGCGGGAAAGTCGAGACGGCGGAGTGGCTGCTCGGCGCGGCCGAACGACTCGCCAGCGAACTGGACCTCGAATCGGTCTACGCCGTCCGCGAGGCGAAGATGCGCGTCCAGTACGGCGTCAACGAGGAACTGCTCGACCTCGCGGGCGTTCGCGGCGTCGGTCGCAAGCGCGCCCGCCGACTGTACGAAGCGGGCGTCGAATCCCGCGCAGACCTCCGCGAAGCAGACAAATCACGCATCCTCGCCGCGCTCCGCGGTCGCAGAAAGACCGCCGAGAACATCCTCGAAGCCGCGGGGCGCAAGGACCCCTCGATGGACGAGATAGACGAGTCCGACGCGCCGGACGACGCCGTTCCGGACGACACCGGATTCGAGACAGCAAAAGAGCGCTCCGACCAACAAGCCAGCCTGGGTGATTTCGAATGAGATTCCTCGAAGCCAACGCAACCGTCTCCGACCTCGACTCGTGTATCGAAACAGTGGGTGCCGTCGCCGACGAAACCGGGGCGACGATTCAGGCGTTCGACGCCCGGTATGTCGTCGGCCGCGACCACCTCGAACACGCCGCGAAACTCGCCGACCGTGCCATCGAGCGCGGGAACGAAATCGCCCGCGACAGAGCGGTCGAGTTCATCCTCTATGCCAGCGGCCGACGGCAAATCAATCGCGCGTTCGAAATCGGCGTCTCCGAAGGGACGCTCCCCGTGGTGATTCTCGTCGACGGTGGCGACGAGTCGGCGGCCGAGTCGGCACTGTTCGACCGTCTCGACCTCGACCCGGCGGATACGCTCGGCGAATACGACGAGTCGCTCGTCCGCGAGTTCTACGACATCGGCGACACCGAGTTGACGGCCGCGGACGGCGACCTCAGTGCGCTGGTCAGAGAGCGCGTATCGCTCCTTACTGTGGACCGCTAACCGAGGTACAGTATCGAGAAAACTCGCCGCTGTCTGTCGATTTTTCCACCCGAAACGAACCCCTTAGGATTTCGATAGCTACCCCCCTGTTTCAACTGGAGATTGTGGGGCGAGAGGGGTCCCCGAAAGGTGTAATGCTGAGAGAAGTAGTTCCACCAGGATTCGAACCTGGGTCGTTGCCCCCAGAAGGCAACAGGATTGGCCACTACCCCATGGAACTTCGCACTACCTCGTAGTCAGTGGGTATTTGTAAACGTTGCGTGTCGGCCTCTCCATGTCAGTTGCTGGCAGACAATCGTACAGACGTGCATAAACCACCAACTATTTGGCCTCGTTCTATCCACTGTCGTGTATGTACGTCGGACGATTCGTCGTCGTCGGTCCCGGAATCGGTGCGTATCGCGTCTCCTCTCGGTCCTTCCCGAATCGACAGGTCGTCGAGCGGGACGGCACCCTGACCGTCGGGCCGACGCCCGACGCCCCGGAGACGGACAACCCTTACATCGCCTACAACTGCGTCCGCGAGGGCGGCGACTACGTCGTCGTCGGCAACGGCTCGCAGGTCGACCCTATCGCCGAAAAACTCGACATGGGCTACACGCCGCGCGACGCGCTCGCCGAGATTCTGCTCGCGCTCGACTACGAGAAAGACGACTACAACACGCCCCGAATCGCTGGCGTCGTCGGCGACGACGAGGCCTTCATCGGCATCGTCCGCAAGGACGCGCTCATCGTCGAGGAAGTGACGGAACCGACGCTCGTCGCCACCTACGAGGAAGACGACCCCCGCGCGTTCGACCTGACCGCCGACAGCGCCGCCGACGCGGCCCGCGAACTCTACGACCACGAGTTCGAACACGCGGTCTGTGCCGCCGCCGCGACTGTCGGTGACGAGGGTGCCGTCGAGACGGCCTTCTACAACGGCGAATAGACTCACGTTCCAGCCTGCGGCCCCGCACTTTTCCGATGCGGACTCCTATCTGGAGCTATGCGTCTCGGCGTCATCTCAGACGTTCACGGCAATCTTCCAGCACTGGAGGCAGTTCTCTCGGACATGCCGCAGGTCGATACGCTCGTCTGCGCTGGCGACGTCGTCGGCTACAATCCGTGGCCCGAGGAGTGTGTCGCGGAACTCGCCGACCGCGAGGTGCCGACCGTCTCCGGCAACCACGACCGGGCCGTCGTCTCGGGAACCAGCTTCCGATTCAATCAGATGGCCGCCGCGGGCGTCGAGTACGCCCGTGAATCGCTGTCTCAGGAGTCGATGGAGTGGCTCGAATCGCTCCCCGAGTACCGGACAGTCGCCGACGGCCGCGTCCAACTCGTCCACGGCCACCCGGACGACCCGGACCGCTACACCTACCCTGACGACTTCTCACCGCGACTTCTGTCGGGGGAAGACCTGCTGGTCCTCGGCCATACACACGTGCAGGGGTACGAACAGTACGGAGAAGGAATCGTATTGAACCCGGGAAGCGTCGGCCAGCCCCGGGACGGCGACCCGAGAGCCGCGTACGCGGTGGTCGACCTCGACGCGCTGACGGTCGAAACGCATCGAGTCGAGTACGATATCGAACGAGTCGAAGACCGAATCGAAGCGGTCGGACTTCCGCACAGTATCGCCTCCCGGCTTTCGGAAGGCCGGTGACAGCAGGGCTGTCGAGGGCGGCTATTCGGAGACGGGTTCGAGTTTCGCCGAGAAGTGACGCAGTTCCTTCATCGGCGGTTCCTCGACGATTTCGAGGCCGTCGTATTCGTGGGCCGACTCCATCACTGCCTCGGCCGTCTCGGCGATGTGTTCGAGGTGTTCGCGGCTGTAGGTCCGCCGCGGGAGCGCGAGGCGAACGAGGTCCGGACGGTCGGCACCGGGGAAGGCGAATTCGCCGAGTTCGACGCCGCGAACGCCACCCTCGCGGTAGAGCGCGCAGACGAGTACCTGTCCGGGGAAGTGCTCTTTCGGAATGTGCGAGAAAATTTCCCCGGCATCGAGATAGACGGCGTGGCCGCCGGTCGGGAGGTAGACTGGCACGTCTCGCTCCGAGAGCATGTCACCGAGTTCGCCGACTTGTTCGACGCGCTCGTGGACGTACGGCGGCGTGACTGCCTCGCGAAGACCGACGGCCATCGCTTCGATGTCGCGGCCCGAGAGTCCGCCGTAGGTGGGGAACCCTTCGAAGAGGATGGCGCGCTGCTTTGCGTGTTCGAACACCGTCTCGTCGCGCATGGCGGCGAACCCGCCGATGTTGACGAGTGCGTCCTTCTTGCCCGACATCGTGATGGCGTCGGCGTGTTCGAACTGTTCGCGGGCGATTTCGGCGACAGACGTGTCCTCGTAGCCGGCTTCGTGCTGCTTGATGAAGTGGGCGTTCTCGGCGAATCGGCAGGCGTCGATGACGAACATCGCGTCGATGTCGCGGGCGAACTCGGCGGTGGCGCGGATGTTCGCCATCGAGACGGGCTGACCGGCGACGGAGTTGTTCGTGATGGTGAGCACGACGACGGGAATCGAGTCCGCGCCGACTTCCTCGACGAGCGCGTAGCCCGCGTCGATGTCGAAGTTACCCTTGAACGACTCGTTGGAGTTCGGGTCGCGCGATGCGGGCGAGGGGCAGTCGACCGGCTCGGCCCCCTGATTGACGATGTGGGCGCGGGTCGTATCGAAGTGGGAGTTGTTCGGGATGACGTCGCCCTCTTCGAGAAGCACGCCGTAGAGGACGTTCTCGGCACCGCGACCCTGATGCGTCGGGACGACGTACTCGAATCCCATCACGTCGCGGACGGCGTCGGCAAGGTTGTTGAACGACCGGCTTCCGGCGTAGGCCTCGTCGCCGCGAATCATCGCTGCCCACTGGTCTGCCGACATCGTTCCCGTCCCGGAGTCGGTCAACAGGTCGATGTAGACGTCGCGGGCGTCGAGATTGAAAACGTTGTATCCCGCCTCTTCGATAGCAGCCTCCCGCTCCTCACGCGAGGGGAGTTCGATGGGTTCGACCATCTTTGCCTTGTACGAACGCATGCCCCAACACACGGCCCGAAATGTGAAGAAATATGTACGCGGAAAAACGGGGGACTGGGCGCGTATTCCGGCGTTCGTGGACGGGTGTGTGCATCGGTGTGGGGGACGTTCGAGCGCGGTCGAGAAAGGATGCGGTCCACAGCCACACAGATGCCAGTGCCGATGCTCGTGACGTGTGAAAAAACGGAGACAGCGCGAGGTTAGAACTGGTTTTGGATGATTTCGAGTGTCTCTTCGCGGTCGCCCCACGCGACGAAGATAGCGACAGAGGTCGCAGAGGTGATGACGTCGTGGATGTTGATGCCCGCCTCGGAAATCGGTTGGACGATGTCGAGGATGACGCCCGGTCGGTTCGGCAGTTCGCCGCCGGTGACGCGGACGACGGCGATTTCGTCTTCGACGGTGACAGACGAGAGCGCCTCGTCGGAGACGACTCGGTCGTGAAGGACCGCTTCGGCCTGATTCGACTCGTCGCCGCGGACGTAGAACGTAATCGAGTCCATCCCGGAGGCGACCGAATCGACGTTGATTCCGGCGTCGCTCAGGGCGACCGAGAGGTCCGCGAGGATGCCCGGACGGTTCCGAATCGCTCGCCCGGCGACGGTGAGACAGGCGAGTGAGTCCTCCTGCATGTCGATGAGGTTGTGGAACTCGCCTTCGATGAGCGTCCCGCCGGTGAGGAGGTTTCCGTGTTGGTAGTGGACGACGCGGACGTCGAGCGCGTCGTCTTTGTACGACAGCGCCGACGGCGCGACGACTTCTGCACCGCGGAACGAGAGGTTCCGAAGTTCGTCGACGGTGATGCGACCGACGTTCCGCGCGCCCTCGACGACACGCGGGTCGCCCGTCATGACGCCTTCGACGTCGGTCACGATGACGACTTCGTCGGCTTCCATGTACTTGCCGAGCATCACGGCGGTCGTGTCCGACCCGCCGCGGCCGAGCGTCGTAATCTCGCCGTCGTGGTTCTGCGCGAGGAAGCCAGTGACAACGGGAACGACACCGTCTAACTCTTCTGCGAGTTCTGCGGCGCGTCGCTGTGTCTCTTCGATATCGACCTCGCCGAGGTCGTTCGTGATGACCGGCCACTCGTCGGAACCGGGTTCGACGAACAAGGCGTCGACGCCGCGAGCAGAGAGCGCGGCCTTGAGCATCCGAACGCTCGTTCGCTCGCCCATCGAGACGATTTCGGCTCGGTCGCGGTCGTCGGCGTCGAACTGAATCTCGTCGAGCAAGTCGTCGGTCGTCGACCCCATCGCGGAGGCGACGACAGCTATCTCGTGACCCTGTTCGACCGCCGCAGCGATGGAGTCTGCGGCCCGATTGATTCGATTACCGCTTCCGAGGGACGTACCGCCGAACTTCGCGACTACGCGCATGGTCCCTCCGGTACATCGTAACGCTGTGACTCGTGGTGCTCAAACATGCGAGGGGCTAACGCAGGGGGACGTATAACTATGTCCCCCTGTTCAACCGTTGCCTACTTCCCAGAATTCGCAGGCGAGACGGCGAATTCGACCGCGTACCGGGCAGAGGTTTATTGCCGACGGCGCGGAACCATGACGTATGGAAGTCAGAGACGCCGTCGACTCGGACGCCGAAGCGCTCGCGGCCGTCGCGAACGCGCCGACGGTGGCGATGCGCCGTCTCGTCCGTGACCGGACAGTCCGGGTGGCGACGTCCGACGCTGGGGCGGACCCGAACACCGACGCACCGGCCAGCGAAGAGCAGATTCACGGCTTCGTCGGATTCGACGTCGAAGACGGCATGGTCCACATCACCCGACTCGCCGGGACGGACAACGCGGTCGCCCGCCTGCTCGAAGAACCACTGCGCTTTGCGAGTACGGAAGAACTGCCCGTCGAAGCGCTCCTCGTCGAATCCGAATCGAGCCTTCGTGAGGCAGTCAAAGACGCCGGGTTCGAGCGAGTGGGAGACGGCCCGCGTTTCGATGGCTCCCAGACGATTCGGTATCGGTTCGGCGAGTCGTCGTAGCGACCACTATCCCTTCGAAATCGGCAGCCAGAGTCGTTCTTGTCCGGCCGGAACTGGCGGTGGACATACATACTCGTGTGTTGTCGAATACCACATGTGCCGTTTCGCACCCACAGCGCCCCCAATGAGGCGGTGTCGATGACCACTATTCAGGAGTTGTTCGTCTCCATCGCCGGGACGAACCCCGTCGTACACGGACTCGTCGGTGGTCTCGTCATCGCATTCTTGAACATGCTGGGGGCGTTGCTCATCCTCGTCTGGCGCAATCCGTCGAAACGCTCGCTCGACGGGCTCTTAGGCTTCGCAGCCGGGGTCATGCTCGCCGCGAGCTTTACGAGTCTCATCCTCCCCGGTATCGAGGCAGCTGGCGGCAACCCAGTTCCGGTTCTCGTCGGCTTTCTCATCGGTGTGTTCGTCCTCGACCAGGCAGACCTGTGGATTCCGCACGTCCACATTCTCGTGACAGGGAAGACGCGGGTTGACGCCCCCGAGACGGAGAAAAAGATGGCCTCTGTGATTCTCTTTATCGTCGCCATCACCATCCACAACATGCCGGAGGGACTGGCCGTGGGCGTCGGGTTCGGGTCCGGAGACCTGAACACCGCCATCCCGTTGATGCTCGCTATCGGTATCCAGAACATCCCCGAGGGGCTGGCCGTCTCTATCGCCGCCGTCAACGCCGGGCTTCGAAACACGACCTATGCAACGCTCGCCGGGATTCGGGCAGGCATCGTCGAGATTCCGCTGGCAATCTTCGGCGCGTGGGCCATCCAGTACGCCGAAGCGCTCCTCCCGTACGCGATGGGGTTCGCGGCGGGTGCGATGCTGTTTGTCATCTCCGACGAAATCGTCCCCGAGACGCACGCGAACGGAAACGAGCGCATCGCGACCTTCGGGACGATGGTCGGCGTGGTCGTGATGCTGTATCTCGACGTGACGCTCGGATAGACGGGAGTTCGAGTGGAAGCGAAGGGGTTCCGGGTCGGTTTTGAGCGACGTGGGGGCTGCTCTCTAGACAGACCGAGTGAGCGTCAGTCGTCCGCTGGCTGGGTTTCGGCCGGAACTTCGTGGTCCGAGATGGTCGCCTTCGGCGCGAGGAAGTGTGCAGGGTCGAACTCGTCGAGGTCGTCGCCAGCCGCGACGCGCGCTGGCCAGTCGGGATTCGCGAGCGCGCTCGTCCCCAGGGTGAAGAGGTCGGAACCAGATTCGACCGCCGTGCGCGCCGCGTCTGGGTCGCCGAGACCGCCGTTTGCGACGATGACCGTGTCGGCTGTGGCGTACGTGGCCGCGGCTTCAGCGAGCGACGGCCCGTCAGCGCCGAACGTCGGCCCGGCAGCGTTCGCGTCGACGGTGTGGACGTAGTCGGCACCGGCCGCAGAGAGTTCGCGGAAGAAGACCTCGGCGGCGTCCTCTCCTTCGGGCCACTCGTAGCTGTCGTCGGTGACTTTCGTCTGCGAGACGCGCACGCCGACGACGAACTCGTCGGGAACGGCCTCGGCGACGGCCGTGACGACTTCCGCGGGGTACCGAACGCGGTCCTCGGGTGCGCCGCCGTACTCGTCGTCGCGTCGGTTCGCGTCCGCAGAGAGGAATTCGTTGAGGAAGTAGCCGTTTGCGCTGTGAATCTCGACGCCGTCGAACCCGGCTTCGGCCGCGTTCTCCGCCGCCGCGACGAACCCCGCACGAGCCTCGTCGAGGTCGTCGTGGGTCGCTTCCCGTGGAACCGCGTACTCGCCACTCCCGCCGTAGGCTTCGGACTTTTCGCCGTTCGGTTGGACCGCGGAGGGAGCGATTGTGTCGCCGTCGTCGGTGTAGGGGTTGCCCTGCGTCTGCGCGCCGGCGTGCATCAACTGGGCGAAGATTGCTGTGTCCGTGTCGTGGACGGCGTCCGTGACCTGCGTCCACGCCTCGACGTGGTCTTCGGTAACGAGACCCGGCTGGTTCAGATAGCCCTGACTGTAAGTGTCGTCCGTGTAGACGCCCTCGGTGACGAGAAACGAGAAGCCGCCGTCCGCGAACTTCGCGTAGTACCGCGCCATCTCCTCGGTCGCCCGCCCGTCGGCTGTCGCGCTCACACGAGTCATCGGTGCGAGACCGGCGCGATTGTCGAGCGTCAGGTCGTTTAGCGTCGCCGTGTCGAACAGCACGTCGTCAGACATACCCCTCCATCTGACTGTCGGTATAATAAGGCGACGGCGGTCTGGTCGCGGCGGGCGCACAACCGTCAGAATCGACCCGTGGCGGGCGCACAACCGTCGGAACCGACCACGAACTCCTTCGCTCAGGAGAACTTCCGCACCGTCATGTTCAGCGTGTCGAGGTCGACGATAGGGGCGTAGCCTGCGTCGGGGTCGATGTTGACGGACTTCTGGAAGTCGGTCTGGGCCTGCCAACACCCGGAGTTGACCGCGAGGACGTTGTGGTACTTACCCCAGCCGAGTTTGTGGACGTGGCCGGTGTGGAAGATATCCGGCACCTGCTCCATGACGAGGTAATCGAGTTCTTCGGGTGCGAGTCGCGTGTGGCCACCGAACTGCGGTGCGACGTGGCGTTTCTTCAGGAGTTGGTACATCGCCTTGTGAGGTTCGTCGTAACTCGCCTTGTCCGATGGGAGTTCGGCGATGACCTCGTCCAGCGAGACGCCGTGGTACATGAG
Organism: Haloferax larsenii; assembly: GCF_024730625.1. Lineage (NCBI taxonomy): Archaea > Methanobacteriati > Methanobacteriota > Halobacteria > Halobacteriales > Haloferacaceae > Haloferax > Haloferax larsenii. The sequence continues at coordinate 911,183 of NZ_CP078063.1, read as the reverse complement.
GATGTTGACGCCTTCGAGCGTGACCATCGAAGGGTTGCTCGTAATCTGGGGGTCGTGAGCCGACATGATATCCCGAAGTTCGTCGTCGAATCCGGGTTGGGGTTCGGCGAGTCGAACCGCGTCGTGGTTCCCCGGAATCATCACGATGTCGAGGTCGCCGGGCACTTCCTTGAGGTACTCCGAGAACGCTTCGTACTGGTCGTAGATGTCGATGACGTCGAGTTCCTCGTCTTGGTTCGGGTAGACACCGACGCCTTCGACCATGTCGCCAGCGATAAGCAGGTACTCGATGTTCTCGGCTTCCTCGGTGTGGAGCCAGTCGGCAAAACGGTGCCACGAGTCGGCCATGAACTCCTGACTCCCGACGTGGACGTCGGAGATGAGTGCGGCCTGCACGTGGCGGTCGGCGGTGTTGGTTCGGTGGTTTCGCGGGACGTCGGGGAAGTACATGTCGTCGACAAACAGGATGCCCGCGTCGCCCGAGAGCGTTCCCGACACCGCGATACACTCGTCGAGGAGGAGTTCGTCGACGTAGCTGGCGATGTCCTTGTCCTTCATCACGAGACAGGGAAACGTCCCCGTCGTGTCTTCGAGGTCGACAATCCAGTGGCCGCTCTTCGTCGAGCGAACGTCGTCGACGAGGCCGATGAGTTCGGCGTCCTGCCCGCCGGACATGTTCGAGATGGCTTTCGCGGGCCGGTGGTTGACTCGGCCGCGAAGCATCTTCGAGAGTTTCTCGTAGCGGTCGCGGAATACCTTCACGAAGTCGTCGTACTCGCCGGTCCCGGTCGACTGCCCGGTCATGTCGTTGGCGATTTCCAGCGACCGAAGCGACGTATCTTGGTTCCGCCCGCTCCCCGACCCCTTCGCTTCAGGTGGAGTCGATTTTCCAACAGGTTCCTCGTTGTCTCCCGATGTTGCAGCGGAAACAGGGGGGTCGGAGCCGGCTGCGCCGCTCTCGGATTCGGACCCAGGGGGACCAGTTGGTGCAGACGAAGGCGAAGGTGAGTCAGTCGCGGGTGCAGACGAAGATGGTCCAGTCGCGGGTGCAGACGCGAGCACCTCGCGGACGTGGTCAGCGGTGATTCGGAGCGCGTCGTCCGGTGTCGATTCGACGACCTGGGCGAGCGTGACTCCCGGGTCGTCTGTACCTGCGATGAGTGTCACGGCCTCGCGTTCAGCGTTGTAGCCGCGACTCACCAGTGCCCGGACGATGCGCGCCGGCGTCTCCAAAGGCACACGACGAGGTGGGCGAAGCGGAGCAAAAAGGGTGCCGAAACCCAGAACGTTGAAACCCAGTCCGACTAAACGAGGGGTGATGAGTGCTGACGATGGTCCCCCGTCCCCCCGCGAGTCCACCCACGACTCCGACGAGGGACTCTTGACCCGATTCTGGACGGCCGAGGACGGCCCGCTTTTGTTCCTCCGCGAAGCCCTCTCAAGCGTCGCGGCTGTCCTCGCCGTCGGCCTGCTCCTCTTTGCGATCAGCGGGGTGTGGCCGCCGATGGTCGCCGTCGAGAGTGGGAGTATGGAACCCCACATGCAGAAAGGCGACCTCATTTTCATCACCGGACCCGACCGCTACGTCCCGGACGCAGCGGTCGATGGAACTGCCGTCGTGACCGCCGAAACGGGGTCTGAGGTCGGCTATCGCTCGTTCGGCGGGAGTGGAAGCGTCGTCGTCTACCACAAGCCCGGCTCGATTGGCCCGCCGATTATCCATCGGGCGATGTTGTACGTCGAGTCCGGCGAAAACTGGTACGAGAGGGCCAACCCCGAGTACATGTCGGCAGACAACTGCAAGGAACTCGCACACTGCCCGGCACCCTACGACGGGTTCATCACGAAAGGCGACAACAACCCCCGATACGACCAAGTGAGCAGTATCAGCGACCCGGTTCGACCTTCGTGGGTGCAGGGCGTCGCTCGCGTACGGATTCCATTCCTCGGGTGGGTCCGACTGACGCTCGCGAACACGATGACGGCAGCGACACCCGTCTCACCCGTTTCCGTTTCGACGGGGCCTGTTTCTTCTGTGTCGGCGGTCGCTGCCTGAGACGGAGAGAGTCAGTTTCGAATCGACCGGAGCAGTCAGTTGTTTTCGAACTCGGACAGCCAGAACAGTCAGTTGTCGAACCGGGCTTGCACGAACGGTTGGGCACTCTCGATATCGCCGAGTCGAGAGTCCGTGAGCAGGACGGCCTCGGTCTCGTCGATGGGGACCGAGAGGCTGATTTCCTTCGTCCGGCCGTAGCGACCCTTCGAGACGACGACGGCGTTGACGATGCCGAGCATGTCGAGTTCCGAGATGAGGTCGGTGACGCGCCGCTGGGTGAGGATATCGGCGTCGATTTCCTCGCAGAGGCGCTTGTAGATGTTGAACACCTCACCGGTGTTGATGTTTCGGACGCCGTTTTTCTCCAGCAGGATGATGGCGAAGAGGACGATTTTCGACTGCGTCGGCAGGGTTCGAACGACTTCGACGACGCGGTCGAGTTCGATTTTGTCCTGCGCCTGTCGCACGTGCGCTTCTTCGACCGTATCGGCCTGTCCGCGCTCGGCGAGTTCGCCGGCCGTGCGGAGTAAGTCGAGTGCGCGGCGGGCGTCGCCGTGTTCCTGCGCGGCGAACGCTGCACAGAGCGGAATCACGTCGTCAGTCAGTGCGCCGCCTTTGAAGGCCACGTCGGCGCGGTGCTGAAGGATATCGCGGAGTTGGTTCGCGTCGTACGGCGGGAAGACGATTTCCTCCTCGCCGAGACTCGACTTGACCCGAGGGTCGAGGAAGTCGGTGAACTTCAGGTCGTTCGAGATACCCATGATAGAGATACGAGAGTTGTCGAGCTCGGAGTTCATCCGCGAGAGGTTGTAGAGCGTGTCGTCGCCGGATTTCTCGACGAGTTTGTCGATTTCGTCCAGCATGATGACGACGACGCGTTCTTTGTAGTCGACGGCGTCGAAAAAGGTCGTATAGACGCGGTCGGTCGGCCACCCCGTCATCGGGACCGTCTCCATCTCGTCGGCGTCCTCGGAGAGTTCGTCCGCGCGCTCGTCTATCTCCGCGATGGAGTTGTAGGGCGTGTCGTCGAGGGCGTTGGGGTCTTCGGTCGCCCGGGTTCGCATCTCGTCGAGTCGGTCGAGTTCGGCTTCGATGCGTTCGATGTTCTTCTCGATGAACTTGTTCGCGAGCTGCGCGAGCACGCGATACTGCGTGTCGGTCACTTCGCAGTTGATATACTCGACTTCACACGGAACGTCGTACTTCTGGGACGTCGATTCGAGTTCTTGACTCACGAACTTCGCGCTCGCGGTCTTTCCGGTCCCGGTCTTCCCGTAGATGAGGATGTTCGACGGCGTCTCCCCGCGGAGTGCCGAGACGAGAATCGTCGCCATCTGGTTGATTTGGTCGGTCCGGTGCGGGAGTTCGTGCGGCGTGTACGACGGGCGAAGAACCTCCTTGTTCTCGAAGATTGGCTCGCCAGCGAGTAAGTCGTCGAACAGTCCCTTCGACTCCTCGTCGTCGTTCAGTACGACCTTGTCGAGTCCGACGTCGGGGTCTTTGTGCTGGTCGAGGTCAGTGTCCTCGGGAACATCGGCGTCGGGGCCGATACTCGCCTGAATGTCGATGTCTTCAGCCGAGAGTTCTGTCGACTCCGCATCCCCGTCGCTTGCAGTGCCCTCTCGACGGTTGTCGCCTCGTTGTGTGTCGTCGTCCATCGTGTGTACCCCTCTGTTTCGGGTGGAATAATCGCCAAGAACGGCGTTTAAAGAGCCGTATACCGGGAAATTCCGGTTCCAACTCGTGAATCCGAAAGTGGCGATTCCAAATGATGCAAAGGAACCAAACGAACAGTTGCTACAAAAGTCTTACTTCTCTTACTCATCACGGTTCAAAACACCAGAATTCGACAGACAGGGATGGCTTCGGTTCGAATATCTGGACTGTGTGTTTCGATTCTATCACGGTACGGTTTTGCGTGGGTCTGGATTCAGCCAACTAGGAGAGTATTGTTGGTTGGAATCTGGTCAGTATCACGATCACTGGTCGAAGAGGGAGTGAGTCTTGGTCGACGGGAAGTAAGCGGGGCCAAGAGATGCGCAAACGAAACCGGACGCTGACTCAATCGAAACCGAAGACTGTTACAACTGAATCCGAACTGTTGTGACGCTGCCGTCTTTGTTCGGTTCACGTTCTTCCACCGAACCTCCATGAGTCTGTGGAGGCAGAGACTCGTCTAGACACGAAAGATTTGGTGTGACAACCCCCTCATTTCGTGTGGAGATCCATATTTTCGAATCTGGCGTGAGGCTCGTCGAGAGCGGTTATATCGAAGAAATGAGCGAGGGGTTTCGGGTGGAATTAAGTCGTGGTTTCCAGTTCGACGGGAAACGCCTGGGTCTCGAATGCCCCACACCCCTTTGTTTCAGGTGGAGGCGAGAAACAGTGGGGAGGGGGTTACGACGAGTTTTAGAAACGGGTGGTTTTATACCGGTAGTTGGCCTACCATATCCGTACTAGAGAAAAGGGAGTTATTATTGTGGTTGCTTCTGTTAGAATTAACATCCGACCGCCGTCTAGCGGTCGACACCCCCACACCCCTTCGGCCGTTCCACCTGAAACGAAGGGGTGGGGGTGTTGCCCCCGTGTTGTTTCGTGTCCACAGCACTCACACCGTTTGACAGGGCGTCGTAGTTCGTGGCTAGGCGTCGCAGGCTGTAGGCAGGTGTCGCAGGCTGTAGGCAGGTGTCGCTTCGATTGATCGGATGACCTGTCGTCATCGTTCCGGTAGTTCGACGAATACGGTCGGCCGGGAAGACCACGTGTCTGTGCTCGCCGGGTGAAGTACGACTTAGTCGAGAGGTACGTGCTGAACGGGTGTACCACGCGCTGGCTGGTGCGTTCGAGTCGAAAAACAACCCTTCGAGTGAACGTGCATTCGAGTCGAATCGGCGCAGTAATCGATACGCGAGGACTGCCCGAGTTGTCTCCCCTTGGATACCGATTCACCGATTTACCGGTTCGTCAACCGTTTTCACAGCGGTCTGTAAATTCATTCTCCTGCAACCTTCATGCTATATCTTCCCATGGTGTCTCTCGCGAACCCCTCCACTTCGTGTGCGCTCGCACGGCCAAAGTAGCAGATACAATCCTCCATTATCGACAGATGGCGTGAGAGAACACCACGATGAAGCACCCATTCGTGGTGGACATTAAGCATCGAAATTACGCTCTCTGTCGTTCGGACCAATATGACAGAGAGTTATTATTTACAGTATCCTGTCTAAAACGTGACTGGTGTCTGACGTAGTGCTTAAGTGAGTCCGGTTGGGTGATACCTCCATACGCCCTCCACGACGCGTTCGGGAGGTGCGGGAGGCCCAGGATGGGACTGCTCACAGATCTCAGAGACAGCATCTCACGAGTCGTCGACCGGCTCTTTTCGGAGAGCGAGCCAAAGCGAATCGGTATCTATGGCCCGCCTAACGCCGGGAAGACGACTCTCGCAAATCGTATCGCCCGTGATTGGACCGGTGACGCAATCGGTCCCGAGAGCCACATCCCTCACGAGACCCGCCGCGCTCGACGGAAAGAAAACGTCGAAATCGAGCGAAACGGCAAGAAGGTCACTATCGACATCGTCGACACCCCGGGTGTCACGACGAAGGTCGATTACAAGGAGTTCCTCGACCACGACATGGAAAAAGAAGACGCCGTGCGCCGGTCTCGCGAGGCGACAGAGGGGGTCGCCGAGGCCATGCACTGGCTCCGCGAAGACGTCGACGGCGTCATCTACGTCCTCGACAGCACGAAGGACCCGATATCGCAGGTCAACACGATGCTCATCGGCATCATCGAGAGCCAGGACCTGCCGGTTCTCATCTTCGCGAACAAGATCGACCTCGAAGACTCGAACGTCGAGCGTATCTCGAACGCGTACCCGCAACACGAGACGGTCGAACTGTCGGCCCTCGAGGGCGAGAACATGGACGAAGTGTACGCCAAAATCGCGGAGTACTTCGCGTGATTCACTATGCCTGAAGCAACGACATCCGAAAACGGCTCTGGTGGGGTTCAGATAGACCTCTTCAGTGGGAGTCGGATGGCGAGTCTCACCAGCATGGAGAAGATTCGTCTCATCCTCGACGGCGTTCGCGACGGGAACATCGTCATCCTCGAAGAGGGTCTTTCACCCGACGAAGAGTCGAAACTCATCGAGGTCACGATGGCCGAAATCAGCCCCGACGAGTTCAATGGCATCGAGATAGAGACGTATCCGCGCTCGCAGGCCGCAGACCAGAGCTTCCTCGACCGACTCATGGGTCGGCAATCGACACAGAAGCTCACGGTCATCGGTCCTGCAAACCAGATTCAGACGCTCCACAAAGACGAGAATCTCATCAGCGCACTCGTCTCGCGGAAGTAAGGAGCGGACGCGAGACACGAACTGCGCCACCCGGCGCCACCATCTACCATGCCACACCAATGTACGACGTGCGGTAAGGTGTTCCCCGACGGCTCCAAAGAGATGCTTTCGGGGTGCCCGAGCTGCGGCGGTAACAAGTTCCAGTTCCAACCCGCGAGCACGACCAGCGATACTGGCAGTGCCGACGGGAGTGACAACACTGGCGCGTCCGACAGCGCCGGTTCACAGGACTTGACATCGTCTGCGGCCGACGCGGTTCGCCGCCGGGCGGCCCAAAACGACGCACGACCGACGACAGAAGACGAAGAGACCACAGTTCAAGACTGGGTGAACTCGCAGTCCCAACCGACACGCGACTCACCCCGCGACTCGGACGCTGGGGGCGACCCGGATTCACAACGCGGCTCGGACCCACAACGCAGCTCGGACTCTCGACGGGAACCGGACCGACAGCCCCCGCAAGAGCGGCAGCCTCCACAGACACGCACTGACGACCGTGCGGACTCGAAGCGGACGTCGAAAGACGACGCGACGGAACGCGGATGGGGCGAGTGGCCGTCGCAATCTGGAACCGAACCGGAACCCGCCTCGGCACGTGACGATAGGCCAGACGCCGTTTCGTCGACCGGACCGGACCCGGGAGAAGGGTCGGAACGGTCTACCCAGCGGTCGCCTCGGAAGACGAACCGCGGGATTCGCGCGCGGACCGAAGACGAAGAGGACAATTCCCAGCGGAGCGCCAGAAGCGACGTCGTCACTCCCGAAGAACTCGCGGCGCTCGATTCGTCTCGCCGTAACCAAGACGACAAGCCCCAGCGCGAACCTCCGAGAGAGACAACCGAATCGCAGCAGCCACCGTCGAACGCTCAACAACCTCCGTCGGACGCTCAACAGCCTCCGTCGGAAGCCCAACAGCCTCCGTCGGAAGCCCAACAGCCTCCGTCGGACCCACAGCAGCCCCAAGTAGACGCGCCTGCTGACGTGCCGACGGACGCCGACGGTCACGTCGTCGAGCCACCGTCCGACGACCGCCCCGACCTCGACCAACTGCGAGAGGAACTCAACGACCAGTTCGAGAGCATCAAAATCGTCAATCCCGGTCAGTACGAACTCAACCTCATGGAACTGTACGACCGAGACGAGTACATCATCTCGCTTCGCGAGGATGGTCGGTACGTTATCGAGGTTCCTGACTCGTGGGGGCCCGGCGACCGCGACGACTGAGAACGCAGACGTCAAACCCCGCACTACCCCTTCGTTTCGCCTCGAACTGCGTAGTATCCCGTTTCGGTAGGATTCCTGCCTCGCCTCGTCTTCGAGTCGGCGGTCACAACTCGACACCCGACCGGCACAATCATTATATACGATAGTTGAGAGTATATCCTCCTAGGGGAAGCGCTATGTCCAACTCGTACAACAACAACAAGGTCGCAGAATGGGCGGCGCTCGTGGGTGCGTCGCTGCCCGACCCGCGTCCAGACGAACACGACTTCGAAACCGCCGACGGCACACGCTGACCGCGGTCCGTCGGACCCGCTGACCGTCGTCCGTCGGCCCCGCTGACAGTCATCCTCGTTCACTTTCACCGTACTCTGCGAACCCTTATCGGCGAGGGCGCGTAATCGCCACCGATGCCGTCCTCCGAGGATGTCGCGTACGTCGACCACCCGTTGCTCGTCCCGTCGTTCATCGAGCGGCGGCTCTACCAGATACGACTCGCGGGTGCAGCGCGCGACGACCACACGCTCGTCTGTCTTCCCACTGGTCTCGGAAAGACCACGGTCAGCCTTCTTGTCACCGCCCAGCGGTTACACGAGGTCGGTGGGAAGTCGCTGTTTCTCGCGCCGACGAAACCGCTCGTCCAGCAGCACGCGGACTTCTATCGGGAAGCACTCGACATCCCCGACGAGGACATCGTCGTCTTCACCGGCGACGTTCGCCCCGACGACCGCGCCGAGCTCTGGGACGACGCCCAAATCGTCATCGCGACGCCGCAGGTCGTCGAAAACGACCTCATCGGCAACCGCGTCTCGCTGCGCGACGTGACGCACCTCACGTTCGACGAGTGCCACCGCGCCAGCGGCGACTACGCGTACGTCTACATCGCCGAGCGCTACCACGCCGACGCCGAAACCCCGCTCGTCACCGGGATGAGCGCGTCTCCCGGTGGCGACGAGGAAGCTATCCTCGAAGTCTGTGAGAACCTCGGAATCGTCCACGTGGAGGTGATGACCGAGGAGGACGCCGACGTCTCTGACTACACTCACGACACGGACGTCGAGTGGAACCGAATCCAACTCCCCGACGAGATTCTGGAGATACGCGACGCGCTCAACGAGGTCATCACCGACCGACTGGAGAAACTCAAGCAGTTGGGCGTCACCAAATCGACGAAACCCGACGTCTCACAGAAGAAGCTCAACCGGATGCGCGCGGAGCTTCAGCGCCTGATGAACGCCGACAAGTCGGAGGGCTACAAAGGAATGTCAACGCACGCGGAGGTGATGAAACTACGCCGGGCGGTCGAACTGGTCGAGACGCAGTCCGTCGAGTCGGTTCGGCGGTACTTCGAACGCCAGCGCAACGCCGCCCGTTCGTCCGGCGCGTCGAAGGCGAGCCAACGCCTCGTCGCCGAACCGAAGGTGCGCGAGGCGATGCGGAAAGCCGAGTCGTTCGACGGACTCCACCCGAAGTTCCGGGAGACCCGAATCCTCCTCGCGGAGACGCTCGGCATCCGCGACGGCGAGCGCGTCATCGTCTTCACCGAGTCGCGCGACACGGCGGAGGCACTCACCGAATTCCTCTCGCAGAGCTTCTCAGTCCGGCGATTCGTCGGACAGGGCGACCGCGACGGGTCTGACGGGATGTCGCAGAAGGAACAACAGGAGGCGCTCGACAAGTTCCGAAGCGGCGAGTTCGAAGTCCTCGTCTCGACGTCTGTCGCCGAGGAGGGACTGGACGTGCCCGAGGTCGACCTCGTGCTCTTCTTCGAACCCGTTCCGACGGCGATTCGGTCCATCCAGCGGAAGGGCCGGACCGGACGACAGGCCGACGGTCGCGTCGTCGTCTTACTCGCCGAAGACACCCGCGACGAGGCGTACTTCTGGATTTCGCGCCGCCGCGAGAAGACGATGGAAAAGGAACTGCGCTCGCTCAAGGGTGCGGCCTCGGACATCGAAGCCGAACTCGACCACTCGCAACGCGACCTCTCGGCGTTCGCCGGAAACGGTGGCGAGGCCGCCGAGCATGACGAAGACGCTCCCGAACGTTCAGGAACGTCCACCGGAAACGAGGGGGTCGCTGGTGCGGGTTCGACCGACGACGGCGGACGCGAGGCAGTTGCGGCCGCCGAGGCGACAGACGGCCAATCTGGCCTCGCCGACTTCGGACCGACAGACGAGGAGTTGGCCCGCGCCGAACCCGACGAGGAGCGTGACGGCGACAGTTCGAGTGCAACCGAGTCTGATACCGAAAGTGAACGTGACGGCAGCGATGACGACACTGGAACCATCGCCAAAGCCGGGACCGACGACGGTGTGGAAATCGTCGTCGACCAGCGCGAACTCGACTCCAACATCGCACGAACGCTCTCGAAGCGCGACGACCTGACGACGCGACTCGAAACGCTCGCAGTCGGCGACTACGTCCTCTCGGACCGCGTCGCGGTCGAGCGCAAGAGCGTGGCAGACTTCCTCGATACGCTCACCGAGCGCGACCGCTCGCTGTTCGACCAGATTGCGGACCTGACGCGGCACTACGCCCGGCCGCTTCTCATCGTCGAGGGTCGCGGCCTCTACGAAGAGCGTAACATCCACCCTGGCGCGATTCGCGGCGCGCTCTCCTCTGTCGCCGTCGACTTCGGCGTGAGCGTCCTCTTCACCGAAGACGAAGACGACACTACCGAGATGCTCGCAACTATCGCCTCGCGCGAGCAGACCGACAGAGAGCGTACCGTGAGCGTCCACGGCGGCAAGAGCGCGAAAACACTCGACGAACAGCAGGAGTACGTCGTCTCGGCAATCGCCGATATCGGCCCTGTGACGGCGCGAAACCTGCTCGAAGAACTGGGTAGCGTCGAAGCGGTGATGACGGCCAACGAGGACGACCTGAAAGAAGTACCAGGCGTTGGTGCCGTCACCGCCGAACGAATTCGCGACGTGGTTGGGTCCGAGTACCGCTGACGGGCCTGCGACGCACTGTTCGCAGATTTCTGTGTACGATTTTCGAACTAGCCACGGTCACGTCGGTCGACTACTCTCGACTTCCCGTCGTCACACCCGATGCCCAAACCAGCCGAAGTAAGTCTTCAAACCCGAATATTCACGGTTGTTGTTACTAGGAAAACATTATGTGGTTGGCGACAAAATTACTACTCGAACATGAGTAACTTCGCCCTGCACACCGACACGTCGACCGGACAGCGTGCATTTTACGGCAAGCCGCAGCACGAAACTGTGCAGGTAGACGACCGAGATATCTTCTGTACCGACGAGCCACGCGAAGAAGAGCAGAGTCTGTACGCCGAATCAGAACACTACCGTCCGGAAGGTCCCGACTTCGTGTACTCACCGTCCGACGGGCGGACCGTGCGCGTCGCCTGATTCGAACTGCGAGTACACGGAGCGTCGGCCTCGGCCGCGACGTTTGACTCAGCGTCGCGTCGGTCGTCGAGTAGCGTAGACAGGTGTCAGCGGTCGAGCGCGTCGATGGCTTCTGCGGCCTCCCGCGCGGCAGAGAGATATTCGACTGCGCGGCGCGGGTCGTCGGTTGCTTCTGCCTCGGTTGCCGCCCACGTCAGCGTCCGAACGAGCGATTCGCGCGCACTCGAAATGTCCCCACCTACAGCACGCGTCGTCGTGGATGCGCGCTGCCGCGTCCGACGCGCTCCGTTCTTCGACTCGGCCGTACGTTCGGATAGCTGTTCGTCGGCCTGTTCGGACGCCGACGCCGCCGACTGCCCGACGTTTTCGGTCGTGGCTGGTGGTTCTCTGTCTACGGTGTCGCTTCCAGCCACTGTCTCGGCGTTGGCCTCAGCAACTCTTCCGGCATCGGTCTCCGCGACTCTTCCGGCATCGGTCTCCGCGACTCTTCCGGCGTCAGCCTCGGCGACTGCCTCGGAATCAGCCTCGGCGACGGTCCGGGCGTCAGGTTCTGCACTCGCCTCGCCCGCGGCCTCCGCAGCACCCTCGTCCGCCGCGGCAGACTGCCCTCCGGCCTGACACGTGGGACAGAACTCCTCACCGTCGTACCGGAATATGGGGTCTCCGCACTGGTCGCAGTGCTTGTTGGTCATCGTCGCGCCCTTGAGGAGCAGTTCGCTCATCCGCTGTGTCGAGCGACGCTTTGCCTCGTCCTGCTCGTACTTCTCTCGAAGCCGTTGGCGCTCTGCCTCTTTGTCGAAGTCGCTCATGTCCAATCGGACGCCGCGTACGTCGAAAAACCCCACGGCGTCGGAGAGTTCGCTGGACGCCTCGTGAGTGGTGACTGCCTGCTTCCTACTCTCTACATGATTCGACGATTGTCGAATGAAAAATCGACAGACGGCGCGATGGTGTTCGTTCCGAAACGTTTACTCGGAATCCACGGCCTCGTTAATGTGGTATGACGAAAGTTAGCGTGATTGGCGCGGCCGGCACGGTCGGCGCTGCGGCTGGATACAACCTCGCGCTTCGTGACGTCTGCGACGAACTGGTGTTCGTGGACATCCCGAAGATGGAGGACAAGACGGTTGGACAGGCGGCAGACACCAACCACGGCATCGCGTACGACTCGAACACGGTCGTGAAGCAGGGTGGCTACGAGGACACCGCTGGCTCCGACGTGGTCGTCATCACGGCGGGGATTCCGCGACAGCCGGGGCAGACCCGTATCGACCTCGCGGGCGACAACGCCCCCATCATGGACGACATCGGTTCTTCCCTCGCTGAGTACAACGACGACTTCGTGTCCATTACGACATCCAACCCCGTCGACCTGCTCAACCGTCACCTGTACGAGACGGGCGACCGCGACCGCCACAAGGTCATCGGCTTCGGTGGCCGCCTCGACTCCGCACGCTTCCGCTACGTGCTGAGCCAGCGCTTCGACGCGCCGGTCAAGAACGTCGACGCGACCATCCTCGGCGAGCACGGTGACGCGCAGGTCCCCGTCTTCTCGAAGGTTCGCGTCAACGGCAACGACCCCGAGTTCTCCGCCGACGAGAAAGACGAGATTCTCGGCGACCTCAAGGAGTCCGCGATGGACGTCATCGAGCGCAAGGGCGCGACCCAGTGGGGTCCGGCGACCGGCGTCGCCCACATGGTCGAGGCCGTCCTGCACGACACCGGCGAAGTGCTCCCCGGTTCGCTCGTCCTCGACGGCGAGTACGGTTACGAGGACACCGCCTTCGGCGTCCCCGTCAAACTCGGCTCGAACGGCATCGAAGAGGTCGTCGAGTGGGACCTCGACGACTACGAGGCCGACCTCATGGACGACGCCGCCGAGAAGCTCCGCGACCAGTACAACAAAATCGCGTAAACTGGACGCTTCGGAGCGACTCCGCACTAAACTCCGGTCTAACACTGACTTTTTGGCCGCACTGGCCGACCCGCCGCGTCACGCTGACACACCTGCCTCTCTCGTCACGAACGAGACGCTCCCGCGGTACTCCAACGCGACAAAGGTTTTCTCACGTTCACCCGACAGTCCTCGTATGTCGACCGTCACCGACTCGTCTTTCGAGTCGCTGGAAACGCGGCGAATCACGATATTCCTCCTCGTCGCGTTCGGGCTTGCGGGTCTCACAGCACTGGTCGTCTTTTCGCTCGGTGGGCTGACCGACTCCCCCGAGGTAATTCCGGGCCTTCCACTCTGGCTCGTCCTCGTCAGTACGTTCTACATGTTCTCACCGGCCGTCGCAAACGTGGTCACGCGCGCTGTGACAGACGAGGGGTGGGACGACTTGCGACTCCGCCCTGCCATTCGGTCGAACGGTCGGACGTACCTCCTCGCGTGGCTCGCGCCGCTCGGCCTCTCGATTGCCGGTGTGGCGCTGTTTTTCGCGTTCTTCCCGGCGTACTTCGACGCGGACTTGACCGCCCTTCGGCAATTCCTCCCGCCAGGTGCGCCCATCGAGGTCGTGCTTGTCGCACAACTCGTGCAGGCGCTCGTCCTCGGGGCGACGCTCAACGCCGTCTTCGCCTTCGGCGAGGAGTTCGGCTGGCGGGGCTATCTCCTCCAGAAACTCCTCCCGCTCGGTCGCTGGCGCGCCATCGTCGGTCTCGGCGTGATTTGGGGCGCGTGGCACTGGCCGCTCGTCTCGCTGGGATACAACTACGGGGTCGGCTACGTCGGCGCGCCGTGGACTGGATTTCTGGCGATGGTCTGGATGACGACGGCGACCGGGACGTTTCTCGCGTGGGTCGCGCTCCGCGCGGAGTCAGTGTGGCCCGCTGCCGTCGCGCACGGCGTTATCAACGCGGTCGGCTCTCTCGGCGTGCTGTTTTCGACCCCGGAGACGCCCGCCCTTCTCGGGCCGACTGTCGTCGGGGCAGTCGTCGTCGTTCCGTGGACCGTGGTCGCCGTGGGACTTCTGCTTCGGTCGTCGGTGTTCGACGTCGACGCACTCGACTGAGGCTTCAAAGCCGTCGCCGAAGCTCGTCGGCGGTCTTCTCGCCGACACCCGGAACGTCTAGGAGGTCCTCGACTGACGCCTCGCGGATGCCTTCGACGCTTCCGAAGCGCGTCAGGAGTGCGCGCCGAGTCTTCGGCCCGATACCGGACACGTCGTCGAGGACGGTCTTCACCTCGTCGCGGAGGGTCTGGTGATACTGAACCGCAAAGCGGTGTGCTTCGTCGCGGACGCGTTGGAGGACGTGGAGGTGCGGCGCGTCGTCCGGCCAGTCGAAGGTTCGCTCGGGTGTGATGACCAACTCGCGGTCCTTGGCGATGCCGACCGCGGGCACGTCCCACCCCGTCGTTTCCAGTGCGTCGAGTGCCGCGTTCAACTGTCCTTTGCCGCCGTCGATGAGGAGTAAGTCGGGGTCAGGTCGGTCGTCGCGCCCCTCCAGTGCGCGGGTCGCCCGCCAGCGAATCAACTCGTGCATGTTGGCGAAGTCGTCGTTGCGCTCGGGGAGTCGCCGCCTCCGATAATCGCCGGTCTCGGCCGCGCCGTCGACGAAACACACGTCGCTTCCGACGACGGCTTTTCCCTGTGCGTGGCTCACGTCGAAGCCTTCGATTCGGGAGACGCGGCGCACGTCGAGATTCAATTCGCGGGCGAGCGTCGCGAGCCCGTCGTCGCGGCCAGCACGCCTGCGGGCGTTCTTCAGCGCGAGTTCGACCAGTTTCGCCTCGCGGCCTGCACCGGGCACGCGGACGCCGACGCCTTCGAATTCGAGCCAGTTCACCACGTCTCGGTCGTCTGGATGTTCCGAGAGGACGACCGCGTCCGGGAGGTCGCGCTCGGCGTAGAACTGCGCGAGGAACGCCGAGAGGACCGCTGCGGTTCGGTCCTCGCCTTCGGGTGCGTCGAGGTGGTGTCGCGTTCGGTCGACCAACTGGCCGCGTTCGGAGTGGAGACGGGCCACGGTCGCGTCGTCGCCGCGCAAGGCGACGCCGAGGATGTCTACTGCCCGTTCGTCTGACTGGGCGGCGACGGCTTCCTCGCCGCCACCGTGGAACGATTCGACTACGTCGAGGCGGTCCCGAAGGTTCGCGGCGCGCTCGAATGCCTCGTCCTGTGCGGCGGCTTCCATCTCGCGTCGCAAGGGGTCAGAGAGGACGCCCGTCTCACCCTGAAAGAACCGAACGGCCGATTCCACGTCTTCTCGGTAGGAATCGTGGGCTATCTCGCCCGTACACGGTGCCGTACAGAGACCCATCTCGTAGTCCAGACACGGCCGCTCTCGATTGGCGTACTTATGGTCCGAACACCCGCGAAGGCCGTAGGTCTCCCGGAGTGCCTTCACGACCGTCTCGACGCGTCCCTTGTCGGTGAAGGGGCCGAAGACGGTCGCCGAGTCTTCCGGGTCGCGCGTCACCTCGATTCGAGGCACGGGGTGGTCGGTCAACTGGACGAGTGGATACGATTTGTCGTCCTTCAGGCGAACGTTGTACCGAGGGTGGTGACGCTTGATGAGGTTCGCTTCGAGAAGGAGCGCCTGTGTCTCCGTGTCGGTCACGGCGAAGTCGATAGTCTCCGCCCGGTCGACCATCCGGGCGATTCGCTCGGAGCGAGGGTCTGCGTACGACCTGACACGGGCGCGAATGTCGACCGCTTTGCCGACGTACAGTACTGTCTCTCCGGCGACGAACTGGTAGACGCCGGGGTCGGCCGGTAACGCGTTTGCTCGCTCTGTGACCGCGCCTGCGTCCATCGTCGGGGCTTACTCCGCGAACGGCTTGAGGCTGACGCGTCGGGCCGTCACTCGGTGTCTGTGCTGCCGGTTTCTGCGTGTCGAAGACGACCTGTATCTCCCCTCGCCGAAACCTCGTGGCTGATACTGTTCAACAGTATTCAACAGACACCATGGTTGTTGGTTTATTATCGAGATTGATAATTATCACGAAAGTTACTCGTGTGAGGGTCGGCAACAACCGTGATATGCCAGTGGGAATCTTCGAACGTCTCCGCTCTTGGTTTGGCCGACAGACGCCGCTCACTGACGGTGGCACTGCGGCTGCGACTGCTGCACCGGATTTGAACGTCGACGACGACGTCCTTCTCGACGGCGTGGGCCTCCCGGCGTTCGTTCTCGACGAACAGGGACGAGTCGCCGCGTGGAACTCCGGCGTCGAGTCGCTGACGGGAACGTCCGACGACGCGGCACTCGGCCGGACAGACCTCGGCGAACTGTTCTACGGCGACCCCGCCCATTCGGTTCTCGCCGGGACAGTTCTCCAACAGCCCGAGACAGCGAGCGAAAACGACGGTATCGAACTCGACGACTCCTCGCGGATGCTCTACGCCGAGGAGGAGACGTTCACCGACGCGAGCGGTGCAACATGCCACGCGCGCCACACCGCGATGCCACTCTACGAGGGTGGCGACCTCGTCGGTGTCCTCCAGACCGTTCGGAACCGGACGGACGAAGTCGAGCGCCACCAGGAGGTCGCGGCGCTCGTCGAGGAAGTCGAGACGACACTGACCCAG
Source organism: Haloferax larsenii (assembly GCF_024730625.1). Classification (NCBI taxonomy): domain Archaea; kingdom Methanobacteriati; phylum Methanobacteriota; class Halobacteria; order Halobacteriales; family Haloferacaceae; genus Haloferax; species Haloferax larsenii. The sequence continues at coordinate 894,629 of NZ_CP078063.1, read as the reverse complement.
TTGACGGCGGGGAACCTCGACGCTCGCGCGACAATCGAGCGCGAGGACGTCATCGACGACCAACTCCTCGTCGTCGTCGATTCCGTGAACGAGACGGCGCGCAAACTCTCGACGCTCGCGACGAACGTCGAAGAGGAGACGGACACGGCGACTGCGGCGGTCACTCGCGCTGCTTCCGCGGCGGACGCAATCGCCGAGAACGTCGAAGCCCAGCGGGAACTCCTCGACGAGGGGTCGACGCAGATGCAGCAGTTCAGCGCGACGATGGAGGAAGTGGCTGCCACGGCCGACGAGGTCGATACCGCGGCCGCCGAGGCTCGTCAGGCCACTGCAGAGGGCCGCGAAGCCAACAGCGAGGCGCGCGAGGCGACCGAGAGCGTCGTCACGATGGGTGACGAACTCGTCGACCGCGTGACCGAACTCGGCGAGCGGATGGACGACATCGAAGCCGTCGTCGAAGTCATCTCCGAGGTCGCAGAGCAGACGAACCTCCTCGCGCTCAACGCCAACATCGAGGCGGCACGCGCCGGAGAGGACGGCGACGGGTTCGCCGTCGTCGCAGAGGAGGTCAAGTCGCTGGCCGACGAGACCCGACAGCACACCGAAGACATCACCGAGCAAATCGAGGGTATCCAGGACCGAACCGACGACGCAGTCCACGCGGCGACCGAGTCCAACGACCGAATCGAACACGCAGACGAGAGCATCACCGAGATGCTGGAAGCGTTCGAAGAGATTGCCGAGGCTATCGACACTGCTGCCGACGGCGTCGCCGAGGTGTCGCGGGCGACCGACGAACAGGCCGAGTCGGTCGAGGACCTGACGATGACCATCGAAGACGTTCACGACCGAACCGTCGAGACCGAAGAGGCCGTCGAGAGCATCGTCACGGCGACAGAAGAGAGCACGCAGGCGCTGTCGTCGCTCGCGGTCGAAGTCGAAGAGCTGACTGGCGCACAGTCCTAAGCCGGAACCGACAGTTGGCCATTGCCGCGGGCAGTCGCGTGATGCGCCACTCGTAAGGGAGCCCCCGCCAAATGACGGGGCATGGCCGACACCGACGACAGTGTCCAGTTGTGGCTGGTCGAACGGTCGTACGACGACCGGGACCTCATCGTTCTCATCTACGCGACGACCGACGGCGAGTACGAACTTCGGAAGGAACTCGCGGCTGCCGTCATGCACCAGCGGCGGATGGTGACGACGGCCGCCATCGAAGCGCCGAAGAAGAACCTCGAACCCGTTACCGACGAGTCGCTTCAGGAGCGATACGCCGCCGAAGCGACGAAGATGGCCGAGTCGCACGCTCCCGACGACGAGGTCTGAGCGAAGACGTCTATCTTTCTTCGAGGAGAGAATCCCGCCGTTCACGGCGGGCGTGAATCCGACATGGGATTGACCAACCGCCGTCGATGGCTGGCTGAAACCCCAACGCTTAGCACACGCCGTCTCGTACACGTTACCAAGGGTTACGTCGGCTCTCGGAACTTGCGCGGGAGTACGAGACGCGCTGAAACCAGCGTCCCGAACATTTCGGGGCGTCGGTTCCCACGGGTCGGTTCTGCAACCGACTGCGGGGTTCGCGTCGTTCGTCAGCACGGGAACCCGGCCCACGGGTCGGGGAAGTGTGACCGAACCGACCGTGCCGTGAGGCATGACCGCTTGGGAGAGAGACGCCCCGAGAAACCGGGCGTCGATGACTCGCTTGCGGATGGGAGCGCCCGTGACAGCGCCACAGGACGCTCCCGAGCGAGGGACGAAACCCGTCTCACTGACCTCGGGAGAGAGGGTCCTAAAACCTGCTCGGCAACAGGCCGGGTTTCCTCGTGCGGGGGAAGTCCCGTCGTTTACGACGGGGAGGATGTCACTTGAACGAAGTCGCCGGTCTGCACGGAGCTATTGGGTCTCGACGGCGTACAACTGCTCAGTCAGGCTATCATTCCGTTATCCGAGTTGATTCTCGCACCTAAAACCCTATATCCCAGCACCACACAAGCCCGCCCATGGCCGCCATCGAACTGGACGGCGTAACGAAACGGTTCGGGGACGACAGTGGTGTCCTCGATTCACTTCGGTCCTCCACCGAAGCCGATGTCGTGACCGCCGTCAGAGACCTCTCGTTCACCGTCGAGGAGGGGGAGGTCTTCGGATTCCTCGGTCCCAACGGGGCCGGCAAATCCACTACGATAAACATGCTCCTCGACTTCGTGCGCCCGACGAGTGGCACAGTCCGTGTCCTCGGACACGACGCCCAAGAAGACAGTGTCGCCGTTCGTCGCCGTACCGGCGTCCTCCCCGAAGGATACGACGTGTACGACCGTCTCACCGGTCGCGAACACGTCGAATTCGCTATCGAGTCGAAAGAATCCGACGACGACCCCGACGAACTGCTCGCCAGAGTCGGCCTCAGCCAAGAAGACGCTGACCGCCGCGCTGGCGGGTACTCGAAAGGGATGTCGCAGCGCCTCGCACTCGCGATGGCGCTCGCTGGCAGTCCCGACTTGCTCATCCTCGACGAGCCATCGTCAGGACTCGACCCCGCCGGTGCGCGCGAGATGCGCGATATCGTCCGTGCCGAGGCCGACCGCGGCGCGACGGTGTTCTTCTCGTCGCACGTGCTCGGACAGGTCGAAGCGGTCTGTGACCGCGTCGGCATCCTCCGCGAGGGTGAACTCATCGCCGAAGACAGCCTCGACAGCCTCCGAGACAAACTCGAATCGGAGTCCGTCCTCAGACTGGAGGTCGACGGCGATGCGGACCTCGAAGCAGTCCGCGCCGTCAGTGGCGTCTCGTCTGTCGACCACGACGGCGACAAACTCGTCGTTGCCTGTGAGCCCGACGCCAAGACGAACGTCATCGAAGCCGTCGAATCGTCTGGTGCGACCGTCGCCGACTTCGAGACCGACTCGGCGTCGCTGGAGGACATCTTCCTCGCGTACACCGAAGACGACCGAGAGGAGGTCCCGGCATGACGCTCGAATCAGTCGCCAGAAAGGACTTCCGCGACGCGTTGCGCTCGCGGTGGCTCATGGGGCTGACGGTGTTCTTCGCGCTCCTCATCGGTGGTTCGACCGTGCTGTTCTACGGCGTCCTGCTCAAAGGAGCGGGTGCGAACTCCGAGTCGCTGTTCGGACTTACGACCGCGCCCGGTGGCCTGTTTAGCTTCTCCTACGCGGGGATGCTCGGGTTCGTCTTGGCGCTCATCGCGCTCGTGACCGCGCACGGCTCGCTCATCGACGAGCGCGAGTCCGGGTCGCTGAAGCTCCTGCTCTCGCTGCCGAACTCCCGCCGCGACGTGGTGTTCGGAAAGCTCGTCGGCCGGACGCTCGTCGTCGTCGCTTCGATGCTCGTCGGCTTCGTCATCGCGCTCTTCGCGATGCTCTTTACCGGCGCGCAGGTGGCGTTCGTCTCCTTCGCCGGACAGGTCGCCCTTTCAGGTCTGCTGGCGACGGCGTTCGTCTCCATCGGCATCTGGCTCTCGGCGTCGTCGAACACGCCGCGACAGGCGCTGTTCGGCACCATCGGCCTGTACTTCATCTTCGCCGTCCTCTGGTCTACGGTGGCGACGGGGATTCCGCGCCTGTTCAACTGGGCCGCGGGCAAGGTCCCCGGAATCGACCCGATGGCGGCCGAGCAAATCGTCCTCACGCGGCTGTTCATCAAGTACCTGAACCCGCTTCGGGCCTACGAGACGCTCATCGCGCAACTGTACGGGTCGGCCGCGGCCGCCCGTCTGTTCAAGGCCGGACTGCAGGAGTCGCTGGTTCTCCAGCCAATCCTCAAGGAGTCCATTCCGGTGTACCTCTCGGGGCCGTTCATCCTCGTGGTTCTGCTCGCGTGGATTGCGATTCCGCCGATTCTCGGCTACCGGTCGTTCCAGAAGTCCGACCTCTGATTCGGCTGCCGGTTTCTGACTCGGCTGCCGACCTCTACTTCGGCTGCCGACCTCTGATTCGGCCGCCGAACTGTTTCCCAGCTGCCGACCCGTTTTTGTAGGCTTACGCCGGCGGATACTCGATACCGCGTTCCGCCAACAACGCCGCGAACTCGTCTTCGTCGAGCGTCGGCACCCCGCGCTCGTCGGCGTCGTCCCGCTTCGACTGCCCCGGATTCTCGCCGACGACGAGGTAGTCGGTGTTGCCGGAGACGGAGCCAGTCACGTTGCCGCCGTGGGCTTCGACGAGTTCGCGGACGTCGCCTCGGCTCACGGCGAGCGCCCCCGTCACGACGAGGGTGAGGTCGGCGAGTTCGTCGCCGCCGGACTCGACAGACTCGGGTTCGACGCCGTGGTCGAGAAGCGAGCGAATCACGGCGCGGTTGTCCTCGTTCTCGAAGAAGTCGCGGACGCGGTGAGCGACCGTCTCTCCGATGTCGGGGACGGTCGTCAGCCGCGCTTCGAACTCGTCGAACCGGGACTCCGGAACGTCCTCACCGATGGGGAACTCGTCTATCGACCCGAACTCGCGGGCGAGCGCGCGGGCGGTCGCTTCGCCGACTTCGGGGATGCTCAGACCGACGAGGAACGAATCGAGCGATGGCTCGTTCGACTCTTCGATGGCCTCGACGAGGTTCCGGGCGCTCGTCTCGCCCCAGCCCTCTAACTCGACCAACTCCTCGACCGTGAGGTCGTAGAGGTCGGCCACTGATTCGACGAGTCCGGCGTCGACGAGTTGCGCCACGCGCTCTTCGCCGAGGCCGTCGATGTCCATCGCGGCCTTGATGGCGAAGTGGCCGATTGACGCCTCGCGCTGTGCGGGACAGGAGAGACCGCCGGAACAGAACGCCAGCGGGCCGTCGCGGTCGACGGGACTTCCACAGACGGGGCACTCGTCCGGGAACTCGTAGTGTCCGCTGGCGCTTTCGCCGGAGTCTGTCCGGCGGGCCGACGACTGTTGCTCGTCGGCTTCGACCACCTCGACGACTTGTGGAATCACGTCGCCAGCGCGCTTGACGCGGACGCGGTCCCCGACGGCGACGCCGAGAGAGTCGATTTCGTCCGGGTTGTGGAGAGTCGCCCGCGAGACGGTCACGCCGCCCACGTCCACCGGGTCGAGGAGGGCGACGGGCGTCAGGCGTCCCGTTCGGCCGACCTGCACGACGATGTCCCGAATCGTCGTCACCTCGTGACGGGCCGGGAATTTGTAGGCGAAGGCCCAGCGGACCGACCTGCTTTTCTCACCCAACTCCTCGCGGGCCGCCCGTGAATCGACCTTGATGACGGTCCCGTCGATTTCGTAGTCGAGGTCGTCGCGGGCCTCCAGCATGCGGTCGCGGTAGTCGATTGCTCCGTCCACGTCCTCGACGCGGTCGAGTTCGTCGGCGACGCGGAGGCCCCAGTCTCGGAGGTGGTCGAGCGACTCCCACTGCGAGTCGGGCGTCTCGCTCGCGTCGAGGATGTCGTAGAAGAACACCGCCATCGGGCGGTCGGCGACGACGCTCGGGTCGAGGTTTCGAATCGTCCCGGCGGCGGCGTTTCGGGGGTTGGCGAAGGGGTCATCGCCCGCCTCGACGCGGCGGCGATTCAGGTCGTTGAACGCCGGTTTGGGCATGTACACTTCGCCCCGAACGGCGAGTGTCTCGGGGTAGTCGCCCCGAAGACGGAGCGGAACCGTCGGAATCGTCTTCACCTGCGCGCTCACGTCGTCTCCGCGTTGGCCATCGCCGCGGGTGGCGGCGCGGACGAACTGCCCGTATTCGTAGACGACTTCGACCGAGAGGCCGTCGAACTTCGGTTCGCAGACGTAGGCCACGTCGCCAACCTCGCGACGGACGCGCTGGTCGAACTCACGTAAGTCCTCGGCGTCGGTGCTCTGGTCGATAGAGAGCATCGGTGCGACGTGTTCGACCGTCTCCAGCGCTTCGATTGGCTCGCCGCCGACACGACTCGTCGGGCTGTCGGTCGTGTCGAGGTCGAACGTCCCTTCGAGCGCGAGCAGTCGAGAAAAGAGGGCGTCGTAGGCGGCGTCAGAGATGAGCGGTTCGGCCTCGACGTAGTACCGGTGGTCGTGTTCGCGGATGGCGTCTCGGAGGAGTGACGCTTGCGCTTCTGCCTCCTCTCGTGGGAGTTCTTCGGCGGGTTCGAACTCCGTCGGCGGGTCGCGGAGATACGGGTTCGACTCGACGTCGGTGTCTGCCATTGTCCGTTGGGTCGAACGCAGGCGGCGTAAACACACCGGGGAAGCGATTGGTGGCTGACCGGGGAAACGATTGCTGACTAGTGACTCACCTACGTGCTCGATGACGGTAGATACTTCAAGTATGAATCTTCAGTGACAACAATGTCCGGAACGCTGAGACGTGACGACCGCGGTGTTTCGCAGGTCATCGCGACGATTCTTCTGGTGGCCATCGTCGTCATCCTCGCTGCGACGACATCGACGTTCCTCCTCGCCGAGGCGTCGTCTGCGCCGTCTCCAGCACCGACTATCGACGTTTCGCACAGACTCGTCGACGATGGTGAAATCGTCGCAGTCACGCTCGACGCGGGCGACTCCGTTCGGACCAATCGCCTCTACGTCATCGGCTCGAAAAAGCTCGATATCGGGAGCGCTCCCGGGAGCAGTACCGCGCCGAGAGACGCCTACGCAAGCACGCGCGAGAAGTTCACTGAATCGAGCGGCGGGAACCCGCCGCAGGTCGGCATCGGCGACACGTGGGAGGCCGGAGAGACGGTGTATCTCAATCCGGTCGGAGGCGACCCGAGTGGGACGACAATCGGTATCTACTGGAACACACAGCCGATAGAGGGCGTCAACCCCGGCACAGTCAACGGGGAAGACACGTACAAGCTATTCGAGTTCACCGTCTGAGAACGACGCTCCAGCGCGTCTGAAGCGACCTGCTACCGACGGTTGACGACCATCTCGACGGTGCCTTCCGGACGGAGGGTAATCGAGGGGTCGAATTCGAGTTCGTGCGTCGGGTCGACGGTCCACGACTGGGCGATGGTGGCGAGCGCGAGGCGGGCTTCGAGGAGCGCGAATCGGTCGCCGATACAGCGGCGCGGGCCGCCACCGAACGGGAAGTAGGCGAACTTCGGCAGGTCGCGTTTGAACTCGCTCGTCCACCGACTCGGGCGGAACTCCAGCGGGTCGTCGTAGAACCGGGGGTCGCGGTGGATGACCCACTGCTGAGCCGAGACGGTCTGGCCGGGTTCGATGTCGTAGTCGCCGAGCGTGTCCGGTTCGGCGGCCTCGCGGACCAGTTCCCAGACTGGCGGATAGATGCGCATCCCCTCTGTAATCACTTGCTCTGTGTATGGAAGGTCGTCGAGGTCCCCGAACGACGGGCTGTCGCCGTCGAGGACGCTATCGAGTTCCTCGCGGAGGGTGTCGGCCTGTTCTTGGTTGGTGCCGAGGAGGTGAAGCGTGTAGGTGAGCGCGAGCGCGGTCGTCTCGTGGCCCGCAAGCAGGATTGTGACCAACTCGTCGCGAATCTGCTCGTCCGGAAGCGGGTTGCCGTCCTCGTCGCGGAAGGTCAACAACAGCGAGACGATGTCGTTCGACTCGGGGTCGAGGTCGCCGTCACCGTTCCGGCGGTCCTCGATGATACTGCCGACGACTTCGGTGAGGTCGGAAAGCGCCTGTTTGTACCGGCGGTTGAGCGGCGTCGGCACCCACTGCGGTACGTCGACCGGGCGACGCATCGAGACCGACGAGTAGTCCATGACGGTTTCGAGCGCGTCGCCGACGGCCGACTCTTCTTCGCGAATATCCACGTCGAAGAGCGTCTTGGCGGCGATTTCGACCGTGAGGCTCATCATGTCCTCGTGGATGTCTCGCGTCTCGCCGTCTTCCCACGACGACAGCATGCGCTCTGTGTACTCGACCATGATTTCGCTGTACCGTTCGAGCATCTGCGGGAGGAACGACGGCTGCATCAGGTGGCGCTGTTGCCGCCAGAACTCGCCTTCGCTGGTGAGCAGTCCATCGCCGAGAACCGTCCCCAGCGACTCCTGAAAGAGTTCGCCCTTGATGTACTTCTGGTTCTCGTGGACGAGGACGTGTTCGACGAGTTCGGGGTCGCTCACCTGATAGAACGACATCCCGCCGATGTTGTACTCGGCGACGGGGCCGTATTCGCGGGCGACGCCAGTGATGAACTCCAGCGGGTCGTCCGCGTACTGGAACGTGTTGTGAACCACCGGGACGCCCGACGGACCCGGGGGCTGTTCGGTGTGTGTCTGCGGTGCTTCTGACATAGTTATAGAGACGGGGTCCTTCCGAATGGGGTTGCTGCCGATGCCCGCCGGCCCTTTATATGGTGGCTATCCAATACGGGTCAGCACTTTCGATTCCACTTTCCGCAAGTGTTCGGAGACGGTACTCGGTGAGCAGTCGAGTTCGGCGGCCAGTGTTTCGATAGACACCTGCCGCGGAATGTCGTAATATCCGTTCTCGACGGCGGTTTCGAGTACTTCGCGCTGGCGTCTGGTGAGTTCGGCTCGAACCCCGTTTCGAACCGGTTCGTAGTCGGAGAGTCCCTCCACGCAGAACGCGTCCCGAAACGACGCCGGTAGCGACGAGACGGCACCGGTGAGTTGGGTGTGCGTCCCGAGGACGTTGACGACGACGCCGTCGCGGGTGAGTCGAATCGGCGTGTCGAGAAGCAGGTCGTGTTCGTCGACGAGTTCGAGCAACCGCCGCACGTCGTCGTTCGGGTCGAGGTGGACGTGGCACGCGACACCGCCATCGGAGGTCTCTCCAACGTCGAAATCGACGATATCGGGGTGGTCTGCCAGCCGGGACTCCACGTCCGGTGGCGCGTCTTCGAGGATGCACAGCTCGACGACCGTCCCGTCGGGGCGGAGCCGAAGGTCCCGCAGTTCGCCGCACGGGTGCCGGTCGTCGACGGCAAAGAGGTCGTAGGGACTCCCGAACGGGTTTTGCTCGGCGTCGAAGTGAGCCCGGAGACACTTCATGTGCGTACTCACGCCCGCGAGCCTATGCAACTTCCTCTCTGTCTAAACTCGTTCAATCGTCGATGACAGTTCGAGGACCGGGCAACGCTTGCCGTGACTGTGAGTTATTCCCTTGTGTGGATTTATGCGTCTCATACATGACCCGAGGTTTCCGCACTCGCGGCCTGCACGCCGGACAGGACCCCGACCCGGCGACAGGGGCGCGGGCCCCGCCACTCTACCAGACCACGTCGTACATCTTCGACGACGCGGACTACGCTGCCGACCTGTACGCGCTCGAAGCCGACGGCAACGTCTACTCTCGTATCTCGAACCCGACGACCCGTATTCTCGAACGCCGACTCGCCGCTCTCGAATCGGGTGTCGACGCGGTGGCCACCGCCTCGGGGATGGCCGCCCTCGACGGCATCACGACCGCTCTGACCTCCGTCGGCGACAACGTCGTCCTCTCCGAAGAGATGTACGGCGGCACCTCGTCGTACTTCTCGAAGACCGCGAACAAACGCGGTATCGAAGCCAGAACCGTGCCGACGCTCGACGTGGACGCCTACGCGGACGCCATCGACGAGGACACCGCCTTCGTCCACGTCGAAACCGTTGCGAATCCGTCGCTGAAGACGCCCGACTTCGAGGCCATCGCCGACGTCGCCCACGAGAATCGGGTCCCGCTCGTCGTGGACAACACGTTTGCGACGCCCGCGCTCTGTCGTCCTATCGAACACGGCGCTGACATCGTCTGGGAGTCCACGACGAAGTGGCTCCACGGGTCCGGGACGACCGTCGGCGGGGTCGTGGTGGACGGCGGCACCTTCCCGTGGGACGCGGCCGACTACGGCGAACTCTCCGGCGAGAACCCCGGTTTCGACATCGACTTCGTCGAGCGATTCGGGGAGCGAGCGTTCGCCGAAGTCGTCCGCCACCGGGCGGTTAGAACCACCGGCGGGTGTCAGTCGCCCTTCGACGCGTGGCAGACGATTCAGGGCATCGAGACGCTGGCGCTTCGGATGGAAGCCCACTGCGAGAACGCCCGTCAGGTGGCCGAGTTCCTCCGCGAGCGCGACGGCGTCGCGTGGGTGACTTATCCCGGGTTCGAAGACCACGAGACGCACGACCTCGCCACCCGATATCTGGACGGGCAGTACGCGGGGATGGTCACGTTCGGACTCGCTGGCGAGGACGACGAGGCGGCCTACACAGCGGCCAAGACCGTCTGCGAGTCGGTCGACCTCGCGAGCTTCCTCGCCAACATCGGCGACGCGAAGACGCTCGTCATCCACCCGGCATCGACGACACACGCTCAACTCTCCCACGACGAGCAGCGTGCTGCGGGCGTCGGTCCCGACATGCTCCGCCTCTCGGTCGGTATCGAGGATGTCGACGACATCATCGCCGACCTCGACAACGCTATCGAAGAAGCGCAGTCCGCGACTGCGACGGCACAGGCGGAGCAACGGACACAGGCGACGGAGCAACAGACGCAGACGGCAGAGAAACAGACGCAGACGGCGGACCAACGGACACAGGAGGAACGATGAGTCGCACGCGAACCCCAATCGGTCGGCAGGTCGAATCGGACACCGTGAACGTCGGCGAGTTCCGCTTCGAGTCGGGCGAGGTCATCACCGACATGCAGGTCGCCTACGAGGCATACGGCGAGTTCACGGGCGAGAACGCGGTTCTCGTCTGTCACGGCCTCACCGGAAGCCAGCACGTCGCGGGGCGCGGCACCGACTCGGGCGTCTCCGGGCAGGCCAGCGCGTGGTGGTCCGACATCGTCGGCCCCGGCAAGGCAATCGACACGAACGAGTACTACGTCGTCTGCGTGAACGTTCCGGGGTCGTGTTACGGAACCAGCGGCCCGGCAAGTGAGGGTCCCGACGGGGAGCCGTGGGGAACCGACTTCCCGCCGGTCACCGTCGGCGACTGGACGCGCGCCCAGCGACTCCTTCTCGACCACATCGGCATCGGCAGACTCCACGCCGTCGTCGGCGGCTCGGTCGGCGGGATGAACGCCCTCGACTGGGCCGTGCAGTACCCCGACGACCTCGACAGACTCGTCGTCGTCGCGTCCGCGGCTCGCCTCGACCCGCAGTGTCTCGGCCTCGATGCGATTGCCCGTCGGGCCATCACGACCGACCCGAACTGGAACGGCGGCGACTACTACGGCGAAGACCGACCCGACCCCGAACAGGGACTCGGACTGGCCCGGCAAATCGGCCACCTGATGTACCTCTCGAAGGACTCGATGGACCGCAAGTTCGGGCGTCGGTCTGCGGGGCGCGGGGGTCGCGGAGACGCCTACCCCGCCGACCCGGCGGCGATGTTCTTCCCCTACCGCGAGGTGGAGTCGTACCTCGACTACCAGGCCGAGAAGTTCGCCGACCGATTCGACGCGAACTCGTATCTGTATCTCACCCGCGCGATGGACGACTACGACCTCGCGGAGGGCTACGAGTCCGACGCGGCGGCGCTCTCGGCGTTCGAAGGCGAGGCGTTGCTCCTCTCGTTTACGGGCGATTGGCACTTCACGACCGAGCAGTCCGAGTCGGTGGCGGAGGCCTTCCGCAGCGTCGACGTGCCCGTCGCGCACCACGTCGTCGAATCGGACCACGGCCACGACGCCTTCCTCGTCGAACCCGAGAAGGTCGGGCCGCCACTCGATGCCTTCCTCATCGCCGGTGTCGAGGGGCGGGCCGTCACCGACACCGCACCTGACGGGGGCGAACCGGACTCCGAGACGGACTTCGCGCCGGTCCACTCGTCGCTGTTCAGTCGCTAATCAGGCCGCCAACCGACTGTCGCTTTCAGCTGTTCGTCACCCGTCACGTGCGGCGTGGTTAGCATCGCGTGCCACCACATCTCAGACACCGGCGGGAATTGCGTCCGACACCCCGATTTACGCCCGTCCGCTCCGAGAGTCGAATCATGAGCGACGACGAGACGCCCGGGTTCCACACCCGGAGCCTGCACGCCGGACAGGACCCAGACCCCTCGACCGGTGCCCGTGCACCGCCACTCTACCAGACTACGTCGTACGTCTTCGACGACGCCGCCGACGCGGCCGCCCAGTTCGCCCTCGAAAAGCCGGGTCACATCTACTCCCGACTGATGAACCCGACCGTCGGGATGCTCCAAGAGCGCCTCGCGTCTCTCGAAGGCGGCGTCGGTGCCGCGGCCACGTCGTCCGGGATGGCCGCGTTCGACCTCGCGAACTTCCTGCTCGCCTCCGCGGGCGACAACATCGTCTCCGCCTCGTCGCTGTACGGCGGGACCTACACGTACCTCACCCACACGGTCGAGCGCCGCGGCGTCACCACGAAGTTCGTCGACACGCTCGACGTGGACGCCTACGAGGAAGCTATCGACGAGAACACCGCGTATGTCCATCTCGAAACCATCGGCAACCCCGCGCTCGTGACGCCCGATATCGAGGCCATCGCCGACGTGGCGCACGACCACGGCGTCCCGCTCGTCGTGGACAACACGTTTGCGACGCCGTATCTCTGCAACCCAATCGAACACGGTGCGGACATCGTCTGGCAGTCCACGACGAAGTGGATTCACGGCGCTGGGACGACCATCGGCGGTGTCCTCGTCGACGGCGGGACGTTCCCGTGGGAGGAGTACGCCGACGACTACCCCGAGATTGCGAAGCCGAACCCGGCCTATCACGGTGTCAACTTCGCCGAGACGTTCGGCGACGCCGCGTTCACCTACGCCGCCATCGCCCGCGGTCTGCGCGACCTCGGGAACGCACAGTCGCCGTTCGACGCGTGGCAGACGCTCGAAAAGCTGGAATCGCTCCCGCTGCGGATGCGGGCGCACTGCGAGAACGCACAGGCCGTCGCCGAGTTCCTCGACGACCACGAGAAGGTGTCGTGGGTGAACTACCCCGGTCTCGAATCGCACGAGACCCACGAGGAAGCGAGCGAGTACCTCGATGGTGGCTACGGCGGCATGATTACCTTCGGTCTCGCCGACGGCTACGAGGCCGCCAAAGGGACCGTCAACAACGTCGAACTCGCGTCGCTTCTGGCAAACGTCGGCGACGCGAAGACGCTCGTCATCCACCCGGCGTCGACGACCCACCAGCAACTCACCGACGAGGAGCAGGCCGCCGCGGGCGTCACGCCCGACATGGTTCGTCTGTCGGTCGGCATCGAGGACGTAGACGACATCATCGCCGACCTCGACCAGGCGATTCGGTCGGCGTCGGACTGAGTTCAGCGTCACGTTCCGTCGTCGGCCGAGGGTGAACTGGCCGACAGGACCACCGCTCCTTTTGTGTCTCAACAACAAGGACACGTCGTGGTAGAAGCACTCCTCTTCGTCGGACTCCTGGTCGCAGTGTTCGTCGGATTCAACATCGGCGGCTCGTCGACGGGAGTTGCCTTCGGCCCGGCCGTCGGGAGCCAGGTCCTCGGTAAACTCGCCGCCGCCGGGTTGATGACTGCGTTCGCCTTACTTGGCGGATGGACCATCGGTCGCGAAGTGGTCGCGAAGATGGGTGGCGAAATCGTCCCGCAGAGTGAGTTCACCCTCTTGGCGACCGTCGCAGTCCTCTTTTTCGTCGGTCTCGCTCTCCTCGTGTCCAACACGTTCGGCGTTCCGGCCTCCACGTCGATGACGGCCGTCGGAGCCATCGCTGGCCTCGGCCTCGCACGCGGCTCGCTCAACTCGGACGTGATGCTCGAAATCATCTCGTGGTGGATTGTCGCGCCGGTCATCGCCTTCTGGATTTGCGCCGTTCTCGGCCGCTACGTCTACCCCTATCTCGACGCGTGGCTCCAACTCGACCAGACGCCCGGCGCACTCGTCACCCTCGACCGTAGTTCGGTGATTCCGCGGGTTCGACTCGGTCCGAACACGACGATGCGAGAGTTCGGGAGTACCGTGCTCGTCGTCGTCGTCGCGTGTTACATGGCGTTCTCCGCTGGCGCGTCGAACGTCGCCAACGCGGTCGCGCCACTCGTCGGCAACGGCGCACTGGAGATGAACACGGGTATCCTCCTCGCTGGCGGCGCTATCGGTCTCGGGGCCTTTACCATCGCTCGCCGGACGCTCGACACCGTCGGCAACGACCTCACGGAACTGCCGATTCTCGCCGCGCTCATCGTCGAAACGGTCAGTGCGTCGCTTATCTCTTTTCTCTCGGCAATCGGCATCCCGGCCAGTCTCGCGGTCAGCGCGACGATGTGTATCGTCGGCCTCGGCTGGGGCCGCGCCACTCGGACCGTTACGCTCGGTGACGCACTCGGCGGCGAAGCCCCGCAAGTGTCGGTCAACGCGCTCACCGTCGAGCGAGAAGACGAAGTCCCGAAGATGGGTGAGGAAGCCCCCGACGAACTCTCCGCGCACGACCTGTTCGACCCCGGCACGACCGGTCGCGTCATCTTCTTCTGGATGCTGACGCCGTCGCTGTCGGCGATTGCCTCCTACGCGCTGTTCTCGTCGAACTTCTTCTGAGGCCGCAGCGGGTCGTCGGTTTCGCTGGCCATTTTGCAAGGTCATTTGTGACGAAAAACACCGTATGAGAACCGCTCACGCCGGTCGATTCCAGTCGGAATGAACAGCAAAGTCTAATGGTGTGGCCACCGAACCGCTTGTTGATGCCCACGGTAACCTACCTCAACTACGAAGCTCTCGACGACCAGGGATGGGACCTCGACGACGAGGACCTCTTCGAGAAGGCTGCTGACGCCGGTCTCGACGCTGAAGACTTCGGCGAACTCGAAGTCAACCAGGGCGAATACATCCTCGAAGCCGCCGAGGCGCAGGGCTACGACTGGCCCTTCAGCTGCCGCGCAGGTGCCTGTGCGAACTGTGCAGCTATCGTCAAGGAAGGCGACATCGAGATGGACATGCAGCAGATCCTCTCCGACGAGGAAGTCAACGACAAGAACGTTCGTCTGACCTGCATCGGTTCGCCTACTGCGGACGAGGTCAAGATCGTCTACAACGCGAAGCACCTCGACTACCTGCAGAACCGCGTCATCTAAGGCGCTAACTCAGTCTTTTCTTTGACGCTGCACGGGGAGCCACAGCTCTGTGATTCCTGCGACGCCAGACGCGGGAGGAAGTCAATACTCTCAGTTGAGTCCGAGGCTTAGTTTCAGTGCGTCGTCTACCTGACCCATCGTTCCCGCGTCCAGATTCCCGACGACCGAGTGAATCCGCTTCTCGATGGAGACGACCCGAATCTGGTCGAGACGGACCGACGAGTCCTTCTCGAACGGCGAGCTGTCAGCTTCGACCAGTACCTCGAACGGGTAGCCTCGGTACGTGCCCGTCGCGGGTGCGACGATGGTTGTACTCGCATTCGCGTTCCCGATGTCGTTCTGGACGACGACCGCTGGCCGTGTCTTCTTCATTTCGTGGCCTTCAGCGGGGTCCAACCGGACGATGACGACGTCACCGCGTCGAACTGCCGTCTCCTCGCTCATTCATCCAGTCCGTTCCACGCCTCGTCCGACGTGTCGTCCCACGCTTCGGCCAACGATTCCGCACTTTCCGACGCCTCTCGGTAGGCGGCGGCGAGTTCGTCCTCGTCGGGCTGGTCGTTTTCGACTTCTACTACGGCGACGGTCACGCGCTTGTTCGCGTACTCCGTCCCGAGGTAAATTCGACCCCGGTCGTCGGTGTCGTTGGTTCGCAGGTCTCGGGCGTCTACTTTCATCGTGTTGCCCACTATGACCCATTGCTGAATAACTCTTGCCCACTATTACCCACTACACGGGGTGGGTGAGACAACTGCTGAAAGAACCGCGTCATCTAAGACGCCAACTCAGTCTTTTCTTTCGACGCTACTCGGGGAGCGACAACTCCGGCACTTGCACTATCGACACTGAGAACCTTCCCGAACACCTAACTCCCCGGCAATCCGTCTGCCGGTATGTTCGGAATCGGAACGCTCCCCGACCTCCTGCGATTGGTGGTCGTCCCCGTCCTCGCGTGGACGGCGTGGCGCGACATTCGCACGCGGCGCGTCCCCAACATCGTCTGGTACCCGCTGGCGGCGTTGGGTCTCGTCTTGCTCGCGTGGGAACTCCTCGGCCACCTGCCACCGGAGACGGTCTTCGACCGCCTCTATCTCGTCCGCGTCGGCGTGAGCGTCTTCTTCGTCATCCCGCTTTCCTACCTGTTTTGGCGTCTCGGCGGCTTCGGCGGCGCCGACGCGAAGGCACTCATGGTCTTCGCGTTGTTGCTGCCGACCTTCCCGAGTTACGTCATCGGTGCGACTGAATACCCCCTCACGGAGACGACACTCGGCGTCTTCTCGATGACCATCCTGACGAACACCGTCATCATCGGCCTCGCGTATCCCATCGCACTCGCGGCCCGTAACCTCGCCGCCGGCGAGTTCGAACTCCCGCTTTCGTTCGTCGGGCGGCGCGTCTCGGTCCCCTCGTTGGCGACGGCGCACGGCCGTCTCTTCGAGTCACCCGACGGCATCACCCGAAACGGACTGGACCTCGACGCGCTCCGGATGTACCTGCGGTGGCGTGGTATCTCGCTTTCGGACCTCCGCGAGAACGCCGCGACCCTGCGTGACCCCGAAACTATCGGCGAGACGTTCGACCCGACGGACGGCGCGGTCCACCGCGAGGTGACGACCGACGGCGGCGTCTCCGACGTCGATGCCGAGTCCGCCGAAGACGCGACAGACGCCGACTTCGACGACCCGTGGGGTGCCGAAGCGTTCCTCGACGACATCGACGGGTCGGCCTACGGGACGACGCCCGAGAAACTCCGCGGCGGTCTCGAAGTCGTGGCGACCCGCGACGCGGTCTGGGTGTCGCCGGGCATCCCGTTCATCGTCCCGATGTTCGTCGGCCTCGTCGTCGCGTTCGTCTACGGGGACCTCCTCTTCGGCGTCCTCGGGGCCCTCGGAATCGTCTAATCGCAGACACGTCGGGCCATGACACGCGGATAACCAGGCGACGACGCATAAAGAGATAACACGCGGCATCCCGTGAGCCGAACCATGACGGTCGATGTCGACTTCGGCGACGACGGTCTCGTCCCGGCGGTGGCGCAGGATGCCGACTCGGGCGAGGTTCTCATGCTCGCGTACGTCTCGCCGGAGGCGCTGGAGCGAACCATCGAGACGGGGCGGGCGCACTACTACTCGCGGAGTCGCGACGAACTTTGGGAGAAAGGCGCATCCAGCGGCCACACACAGGAGATTCGCGAGGTTCGCGTCGATTGCGACGCCGACACGCTGTTGTACCTCGTCGACCAGAACGTCGGCGCGTGCCACACCGGCCACCGGTCGTGTTTCTACCGGACTGTCGACGGCGAGAACGTCGGCGAGCGCGTCTTCGACCCCGACGACGTCTACGACGAATGAACAGATGAACTTCGCACAGTACAGATGGTGAACGTCGTCGCCGTCGTCGCCGCGGTGCTCGGTCTCGTGTGCTTCGCACTCGGTGCGCGACTGCTCAAGAGCGACCTCGCCGCCCGTCGGGTGGCGCGCTCGGACGACCCCGAATTCGTCCTCGACCCGAACCGCGAGGACCCGCCTGACGACGAGATAGACGGCGACGGTCTCGAACGCGGCTTCATGTTGCTCGTCTTCGGCGGACTGTGCCTGCTCTTTGCGGCGCTCAGTCTGTGAGCGGCCGGTGCGATTTTTCCTGAGCCGGGTCAGTCTGTGAGCGGCCGGGCCATGAGCAACGCCGGATAGGATTCGTCGCCGACTTCGGTCTCGAATTCCTCGACCACTTCGAACCCTTTCGCCCGGTAGAACTGCTGTCCGACCTCGTTTTCGGCAAAGGTCTCTAAGACGAGACGGTCGTACTGCTCGGGAATTGCCGCAGTAACCGCATCGAGCAGTGCCGACCCGATGCCTTGCCCCCACCGGGACGGGTCGACGTAGATTGTCCACAATCCGGCTTCGTCGTCGCCGACGAACGACTTCGCCTCGGTGCCCCAGCGTGTGGCAGCGAAGCCGACGACAACCGGACCGCCACCGAATGGGGGTTCTTCGACTGCAACGACGTATCGCCCGGACTCGGTCTCGTTGAGCGTGGTCGCGTAGTCGAACTGCTCGCGAAGCCACTCCTCGCTGGGTTCGATTGTCGGGTCGGGAAGTGCCTCGTCCGGGAGGATGTGGTCGTAGGCTTCGACCCAGCAGCGCGCGTTCACCCGCCGGATGCCCCGCATCTCGGCGGTAGAACGTGGTGGTCGAACCTCGAACTCGTCGGCCATACGGTCGCTTTGCGGCGTCGGGTGAAAAATAGTCGTACGGCGTTACAATTCGTCCACTGCAGCGCGAAGCGCGTCGGCGGCTTCTTCGGCGAGTTCGGTCGCCCGCTCTTCGGTGTGGCCTTCGGCGTAGATGCGGACTTTCGGTTCGGTTCCGGAGGGTCGGACGAGTACCCACGCGTCGCCGTAATCGAGGCGGTAGCCGTCGGTCGTGTTCGGCGTCGCGTCGGCCGACTCGGCGTACTCGGCGGCGGCGTGCAGCATCGCCTCTAACTCGTCGTCGCTGTCGTACGAGAGGTTGATGCGAACGTTGTGGTAGTCCTGATACGGTGCGACAATCTCGCTCGCGGGGCGCTCGGCGACGAGTTCGAGGAACTTCGCCGCGATGTACGCGCCGTCGCGGACGAGGCGGTAATTGGGGAAGAAGACGCCGCCGTTGCCCTCGCCGGCGACGGGGACGTTCTCGCCCTCGCGCCAGAGTTCGCGGATTCGGGTGATGAGGTTCGTCGCGCCGATTGGCGTGAGTTCGAGGTCGGCACCGACTTCCTCGCACACGTCCACGAGTCGCTGGGAGACGTTGACGGCCGAGACGGTCACGTCGCCGGGTTCGAGGAACGCGGCGGCGAGCGCGGCAAGCGATGCCTCGCCGGAGATGACCTCGCCGTGTTCGTCCACGAAGATTGCCCGGTCGGCGTCGCCGTCGTGGGCGATACCGACGTCGGCGTCGGTCGCACGGACGAGGCGTTCGAGGTCGCGGAGGTTCTCGGGGACGGGTTCGGACTCGCGGCCGGGGAAGTGACCGTCGGGTTGCGCGTTGACCGTGCGGACCTCACAGCCGAGTTCGCGGAGGAAGTCGGGCGAGACGAGCGACCCCGCGCCGTGGCCGGGGTCGAGGGCGACGGTGAGGTTCGCGTCTGCGATTGCGTCGCGGTCGATGTTCGCGAGGAGTTCCTCGCGGTAGTCGTCGTTCGCCGTCTCGATGTGCTGTACCGAGCCGACGTCGTCCCACCTGCTCACGTCGAACTCCTCGGCGAGAATGTGGTCCTCGATGCGTTCTAACTGCTCGACAGAGAGTTCGACACCGTCGTCGCCGACGAGCTTGACGCCGTTGAACTCCGGCGGGTTGTGCGAGGCCGTGATGACGACGGCGGGGATTTCCTCCGTCTCACAGTATCGCACTGCGGCGGGCGTGGGAACCACGCCGAGGTCGTCGACGTCGACGCCGACGCTGGCCAGGCCGGACGATGCGGCGTTGACGAACATCTCTCCTGTCGTTCGCGTGTCGCGGGCGATGGCGACACGGTCGGTGTTCCAGACCGTGCCTGCGGCCTTTGCGACGCGGAGCACGAACTCCGGGGTGAGGCTCTCACCCACCACGCCGCGGGTTCCGCTGGAACCGAAGAGTTTCATCGAGTGTGTCTGTATCCCGGCGCGACAAAGCCGTTCCGAACTGATGCCTCACAGATTCCCTACAAGAGCATATTCCAATTGACACGAATGGGTTCGTGGCGGGCACAGTCACCGCATCCGGTGCGTTTAGGCCCGTCGCTCACCCACGGATGGGCATGTTCCCGGAGTTCGAAGTCGTCCCCGCCGTCGACATGCAAGACGGCGAAGTCGTCCAGCTCGTGCAGGGTGAACGCGGCACCGAAAAGACCTACGGCGACCCGGTCGAGGCCGCCCAGCGGTGGGTCGACGCTGGCGCGCGAACGCTTCACCTCGTGGACCTCGACGGTGCGTTCGAGGGCGAGCGCGCGAACGCGCCAGCGGTCGATGCCGTCCTCGACGCCGTGGACGTGCCGGTCCAACTCGGCGGCGGGATTCGAACTGCCGACGACGCCCGAGCGCTCTTCGACCGCGGCGTCGACCGCGTCATTCTCGGCACTGCGGCCGTCGAGAACCCGGACATCGTCGCCGAACTCGCCGAGGACTACCCCGACGGCGTGATGGTCAGTCTCGACGCCAAAGACGGCGAAGTCGTCGTCTCCGGGTGGACAGAAGGGACCGGTCTCGACCCCGCGGAAGCGGCCACGCGGTACGAAGACCTCGGTGCCGCGGCTATCTTGTTCACCGACGTGGACGTCGAGGGTCAACTCGAAGGTGTCCACCTCGACACCACCGCCCGCGTCGTCGATGCGGTCGATATCCCGGTCGTCGCGTCCGGCGGGGTTGCGTCGCTGGACGACATTCGCGAACTTCGCGACGCGGGCGCGGCGGCGACTGTCGTCGGGACCGCACTCTACGAGGGCCAGTTCACGCTCGAAGAAGCGATGGACGCCTGAGTTCGGTTGGGGCGTCGCGACGGCAGATGCCCGAGTTTCTCAGAACCGGATGTAGCGTGTGGCAACCTTAGCGAGGCTATCGACCGTCCCGTAGACGCCCACAGCCACGAAGAGCACCCCGATGAGGACGGTCTCCAAGCGGGACGTGTGGAGGAACGGCCCGCCGAGTGCGAGCATGC
This sequence comes from Haloferax larsenii, assembly GCF_024730625.1. Lineage (NCBI taxonomy): Archaea > Methanobacteriati > Methanobacteriota > Halobacteria > Halobacteriales > Haloferacaceae > Haloferax > Haloferax larsenii. The sequence goes on along the minus strand of NZ_CP078063.1, from coordinate 874,038 downwards.
TGAGCGTCACGACGTCACGCTTCGGGTTCACGGTCGGTATTGGTACCGCCATCCGTATTGAACCCACGCCCACATACTGCTGTGGCTCATCGTTGGCTATCGTCGGCCCCGGCCCCCACCAGCGTCGCACCCACGGCCAGCACGACGAGCGTGATGCCGAGTGCGACTGCGACGTCGGTTCCGACGGTGAGCAAGAGCCCTCCCACGCAGATGGTGTACCCAGTCACCAGTGCCCCCTTCCGATGCATGAGCCACAGTATCCGTCGGAGAGTATGAATTTCCGGCAGACGGGCGTCAGACTGCCATTCAATCATTGACACGTTCATCGTTTAGCAGGTGGGTGACGCCCGTGAACACCGGTGCAGCACCTGCAACGACGCGAACCCATTTACGTTCGCCCACCCTCGAACGCGACATGAGCGACGCGGACAGAACTGCGGCCGTCTCCCGTGAGACCTCGGAGACGACTATCGACGTGACGCTGGCTATCGACGGCGATGGCGATGCGGCCGTCGATACCGGTATCGGATTTTTCGACCACATGCTGGAGGCGTTCGCCAAACACGGCCTGTTCGACCTGACGGTCCAGTGTGACGGCGACCTCCACATCGACGACCACCACACGGTCGAAGACGTGGCAATCGTCCTCGGCGAGGCGTTCGTCGAGGCGCTCGGCGACAAGCGCGGTATCGTCCGCTACGCCGACCGAAAAGTCCCGCTCGACGAGGCCGTCGCCTCGGTCGTCGTGGACGTGTCCGGACGACCCTATTTCGAGTTCTCCGGCGACTTCTCGCAACCCTACGTCGGCGAGTTCACGAGCCATATGGCCGAGCACTTCGCCATGTCGCTGGCGATGAACGCGGGTCTCACCCTCCACGCTGGCGTCGAGGGCGACAACGCTCACCACGAGGTCGAAGCGCTGTTCAAAGCACTGGCGCGCTCGCTCGACGATGCGACTCGCGTCGACCCGCGTCGGTCCGACACGCCGAGTACGAAAGGAAAATTGTAACGCCGCGTCAGGCTTTTCGAAGCATCTTCCCGTCTTCTTCCAACAGTCCGCGCTTGATTGCGTAGTCGAAGATGTCCGCGACCTGTTGGTCGTCGAGGTCGTAGGCACCCGACGCGAGGGCTTCGACTTCTGCTCGTTCCACCGGGAACTCGCGGTTCTGCAGGATGCGGATGACCTTTCGGAAGTTCGGCGGTTCGGGGCCGATATCCTCGGCGTCAGTTTCGTTCGACTCTTTGGCGTCGGTTTCGTTCGGCTCTTCGGCCAGCACGTCCTCGTCGGACGAGTCAGCAGCGTTGACAGCGGTTGTCTCGCCGTCAGTCGAGTCCTCGGTCTCTGTGCCCTCGTCTTTGGTTTTGTCTCCGTCTCCGTCTCCGTCTCCATCTTCGCCTTCGCTCGCGTCGCTGGCGTCGTAGTCGTCGGGTACCGACGGCGATGGCTCGGGTTCTGCTCCCACTGCCTCGGTGGCGCTGGCGTCGCCGACCGACCCCTCTGGCCCGGTGTTGGTGGTCACGTTGGCCCCGGTTTCGGCGGGTGCATCGTCGGCGACATCGACGCTGGCGTCGGCGTCGAGGCGGTCCAAGAGCGGTTTGACGGCGTCCGTGAGCGTCTCGCGGCAGCTCTCACAGAGGACGATTCGCCGCTGGTCGTCGGCCGGTGTGAACGCTGGCGGCAGCATCTCGAATACGCCGACAGCGTCGGCACCGCAGAAGTCGCACGTGCGTAGTTCGTGCATGGTCGAGTCGTCTTCGTGCCGACGGTTAAAGCCTCGTCTGACGCCTGTGGCCGCATCTCCTCGTGTCTCGTAGCCACACACCAAACCGCAAGCCCCCGACGTATCACTTAATGTGGCCGCCTACAAACGCACTCGATAACGAATGTTTGACGAGATTATGGAGAAGTTCGAAGGCAGTCCGAGTCAGCAGGCGGTCATCCGCCTGCTCTTGGAACGAGGCTTCTCCGTCAACGACGAAGGCCGAGTCGTCTCGGGCGGCATCGAGATTCCAAACACCGGAATCGCACGCGAGGCCGGTGTCGACCGCCGCGTCGTCGATTCGACCACCGATGCCATTCTGGCCGACGAAGAGTTGCGGCGTATCTTCCAGAACATCTCTGCGATTCCGAGTCTGATGGACCTCGCACCCGTCCTCGACCTCTCCGTGCTGACAGTCGAAGTCGGCAACGCCGACGCACCCGGCATCGTCGCAACCATCACGTCGGAACTCGCCGACGCGGGCATCTCCATCCGGCAGACGATAAGCGAGGACCCGGAGTTCACCGACGACCCCAAACTCTACATCATCACCGACGAGGCGATTCCCGGCGACTTACTCAACGACCTCTCGAACCTCGATTTCGTCCGGCGAATCTCCATCGCGTAGCTTCGACTGCGACGAAACTGCACATTCGTACGAGAAGACTCGATTTTGGACAAGTTTCATGTCCCAAATCGTGCTATAGTGGAACATGGATGAGTCGAATACCTGCCTGTGTTGTGGGGCACCGGTGTCGAAGACGCGCCACCTCTGTGGCGTCTGCGTCCAGAACGGCTGTACATCCTACGCCAACGCCTGCGGCCAGTAGCCGGTGGTCGCGACCTGATGGTCTCTCTTCTTGTGCGAATGCTTTTGAGTCCTGCACTGCCAACTCCGAGTCATGACTGACGCCTATCGTACCGTCGGCGGCCGGGCCGAAGCGCGATTCGAGGTACAGGGCTCGGAGTTTATCGGGTACATCTCGCCCGCCGAGACGGTCGAAGAGGCGGAGGCGTTCGTCGAGGAAATCAACGAGCGTCACCCGGATGCGACCCACAACGTCCCGGCGTACCGCGTTCCGGCAGGCGGCGCATCGTCGTCGGTTCCGGGTGGTGGGAACGTCATGCTTCGCGAGTACCAGAGCGACGACGGCGAACCGACCGGGTCGTCTGGCAAGCCGGCGCTCAACGTCCTCGTCCAGCAAGAGGTTCGCAACGTCGTTGCGGTCGTCACGCGCTACTACGGCGGGACCAACCTCGGCGTCGGAGGCCTCGCTCGCGCCTATTCGCGGGCCGTCAAAGAGGCGCTCGGCGAAGCCGGTATCGTCGAAGAGATTCCGCACGAGCGCTTCACGGCGACGGTCGACTACGACGACTCGGGGAGCGTCCGGGGCATCATCGAGTCGTCGGGTGTCGAGTTCGACGCCGACTACGACCAGCGCGTCTCCTTTTCGGTTCGCGTCCCGGTCGACGAGGCGGACGGCCTTCGGGATAGACTCCGAAGTGCGACGAGCGGCCGGGTCGAACTCGAATAAAAAGATCCGGACGTTCCGGCTGTGAGAGTTACTTAGTCGGTCGGTTCGGGCGAACCGGACGGCGTCGCCCGTTTTCCTTGGTCAGCCTCGCGGCGGTTCTTCAGCGCGAGCGCACCGAAGAGCAGGCCACCAGCCCCGCGCATCGCGAGGTCGACGATGACCGTCTCGGGTGCTGCGCCGACGAGACCGAGTGCGCCGCCGAGGTCGAACACGGCGTTCAGGAGCAGGCCGGGTGCCATGAGCAGGAACGCCGAGATGGCGTACAGACCGCGTTCGACGCGCGTCGCGCGACTGTAGAGGTACCCGATGACAGTCACACCAAGTCCGATGACGCCGACGAAGACGCCGAGGACGGGGATGACGACCTCGGGAACGAAGTACGAGAGTTCAGCGACGTCCGCTCCGGTGATAACCCGGGCAGCCTCCCCGCGACCGCGGAGGAGCAGGATGCCCGGCGTGAGTGCGAACGCGAACGGGACGATTGCCTTGTTGAGCGACAGCGAGAACGCCTTCGTCCCGGTTCGGAACGGATTCGACCGGGCGATACCACTCGCGGCGTACGCCGCCACCGCGACCGGCGGTGTGATGTCTGCAATCACCCCGAAGTAGAGGATGAACAGGTGAGCCGCGAGCAGCGGGATGTCCGAGGACTGCGCGATAGCCGGGCCGAGCAGCGAGACGAGGATAATGTACGTCACCGTTGTCGGCATCCCCATGCCGAGGATGATAGAGGCGATAGCGGTGAACAGGAGGAGCAGGACGATAGACCCGCCCGCAACCGCCTTGATGAGCGCCGTGAGGTTCGGCCCGAGCCCCGTCGCGCTGACGACGCCGGGGATGATACCCGCGGCGGCGACGGCGACGACGACTTCGGTCGAGGTTCGAGCGCCCGAGTCCATCGACTTACCGATGAACGTCACGTAGCGGAACGCTTTGACGTCTGCAAGCGACGGTCGGGAGACTGTCTCGGCGATTCGCTCGGACGCTTCGTCTGCCGCGTCGTCGAGTTGGAGCAGCGGTGTTTCGAGGTGCGGACGGAGGAGCATCGTCACGAGACTGACGAAGATGACGATGATGCCGAGGCTTCCTGCGGCCGAAAGCATCGCATCCACGAAGCCGAGGGCCTCACCGCTTTCGCCCATGATGGCACCGAAGATGCCGACGCCGGTCGTGAAGTACGCGCCGAACTGTGCGAGGAAGATGACCGCGATAGTTCCCACGAGTGGGACGCGGGTCCGCTCGTTGTACGCCGACACCACCGAGAGGAGCGCCATGATGGCGATGAGCGTGAACCACGCCGAGCGAGCGACGGTCAGACGCTCGACGAGGAGGTAGTACATCAAGAGGATGAGCGGGATGAGGTAGAACCACCCACGAGTGAGGTGCGTGCGGATGTCGATGATGTCGGCGGGGTCGAGACCGCCGATACCGGCCCGCGTCGCTTCGAGGTGGACCATCACCCAGACCCCGAAGAAGAACACGACGGCGGGGATGGCCGCCGCGATGATGATGTCGGCGAAGGGGACGCCGATGAACTCGATCATCAGGAAGGCGGCCGCTCCCATGACGGGCGGAAGAATCTGCCCGCCGGAGGACGCCGAGGCTTCGACAGCCCCAGCGAACTCGGAGCGGTACCCAGAGCGCTTCATCAGCGGGATGGTGAACGCACCGGTCGTCACCGTGTTCGCGATGGACGACCCGGAGATAGTTCCCATGAAGCCGGACGCGAGAATCGACGCCTTCGCCGGGCCACCCTTTCGGGTTCCCGTCGAGGCGTACGCGAGGTCGATGAACCACTGTCCCGCACCGGACATCTCCAGGAACGCCCCGAACAGGATGAAGATGTAGATGAACTGCACCGACACCGTGACCGGAATGCCGAACACTCCGTTTTCGGTGTTGTACCAGAGGTTCTGGATGATGTTCGCCCACGTTCCTTCTGGGATAGAGAGAACACCGATGAGGGGCATGTCCGGCGAGATGAGAAAGCCCCAGCGCGCGTAGACGATGAACGACGCGACGATGACCATCAGGTAGAACCCGAGGGAGCGTCGGGTCGCTTCGAGGACGAGCAGCACGCCCACGACACCGAGGAAGAACGGGTAGGAGACGTCGGCGAGCGGGATGCCAAGGGCGCTAATCGCCTCTGCAACGATTCCGAGCGGGCCGAGATATTCGGCCACGGTACGCCCTGCTTCCAGCCCGAAGACACGGAGTTGCTGAATCTCCTGCCACTCCATCACCATGTACGCCGCCGTCGCGGCAGCGAGGATGGCGAACAAGATGTCGAGCGGTGTCACGCGGTCGCGGTCGGGGTCGACTGCCAGCCAGCGAACGAACCGGCGGAGTCCCGCCGCGCCGCGCGTGATTGGATGGCTCTCACCGAACTGCGAGGCGAGCGTCGGCACGATGCGACCGAGTCGAGACGCAAACCTGCCGTGGCCCGTCGTCGGCGGGAAGAGGATAAACGCCAAGATGAGCGCGAAGGCGACGTGGACCGAGTTCACTTGCAGCAGTTGGAGCGCACCCAGCGACACCTCGCCCACGACGGGCAGGGTCGCCGAGAAGTCGAAGCCGCGGGCCGCCAGCCACGACTGGAAGGCCGAAAAGGAGATGGCGATAATCGAGGTGACGATGGCCGCCCAGCCGGTCAGCGACCGCTTTCGCTCGATGCCTTCGAGCATCTCTTGGGCTTCTTCCTCGGATATCTCCTCGTCTCCGGCTTGTAGCTCCTCTTCGGACAGCGCTTCGTCTTCGGATGTCGAGTCATCCTCGAACGTCTCTTCGTCTGTACCTTCGTCGCGGTCTTCCGGTGGTTCTCCGCCGTCTGTTCGGACCGGTGGTGAGTCGTCGTGACGGACCGACTGGTCAGACCGGACGTCGCCGCTATCGTCGTCGGGGTCGGCGGTTCGACCCTCGTCGTGTGTTCTCTTCGTCATTGATTGGTCAGTGGAGGGCGGCGTCGAGCACTGATTGCTCTGTCACGTGGAGACGAACAGAGCGGGCATCAGACAGTGCAACGAGGTCGTACGTGTGTTCACCCACGTGGAGCTTGTGACCGGCGATGTGGCCGGGCTTGACGTACAGCTCTCTGTAGCTCCCCTGTGGGTTGAAGACGAACGACCCGTTTTCCGTCGTCACGTTCGCTCGCGCGGGGAGACCAGCGCCGTACGATTTGAACTCCATCCTCGTCATCACGAGTGTTCCGTCCTGAACCGCGTAGGCGTCGAGGACACGCGTCTTTTCGACACTGTGCGTGTATTCGAGCGCGACAGTGGTGTTTTCTTCGACGGGGACGGTCTTGAGACGCTCGCCCGTCTCGGCGTCTTCGACGACGAGTGCCTGCCCGGCTGGAACGGCTGCGCTCACACCGACTGCGAGCGCGAGTACCGCGACTACGACGAGGATACGTGTGTGAATCGAATCAAGCATCGAAAGGATGGGTTGTATGTGGCGGCTCGCTCAGGTTAGTGGGCGATTAGCCGAAGTACGCCTGTGCACCGGGGTGCAGGTCGATGGACATGCCGTCCTGAGCGGTCTCCTTCGAGATGAAGTCCGTCTTGATGGTCAGGTCGTCGACGTTCTCGAAGATGGCCTCGGTGACCGCTTCGACCGTCGCCTCGGGCTGTTCGGCGTTGGTCGCAATCATCGCCTGGACCGAGACGGTCGGGGCGGGGTTTTCGAGACCGTAGGTACCGGACGGGATTTCGTCGTCCGCGTAGAACGGCGCGGCGTCCTTGACGGCCTGCCGGTTGTCGCCCTCGACGGGGACGATGTGGACGTCTTCGGTCGCGGCGAGTTCCTCGATAGCACCGACTGGCCAGCCGCCGACGACGAACGCGGCGTCGATGTCGCCGTTCTTCAGCTGGTCGGATGCCTGCGAGAAACCGGTGTTCTGCTCGGTGAAGTCTTCGATACCGAGGGCTTCGAGAATCTGGGTCGCGTTGACCTGCGTCCCGGAGCCGAGGTCACCGGTGTTGATGGTCGCGCCTTCGAGGTCCGACGGTTGCTCGATGCCCGTGTCGGCGAGCGTGACGATGTGGATGGTCTCAGGGTACAGCGTGGCGACGCCGCTGAGGTTCTCGACGGGGTTTCCGTCGAAGGCGTCGATACCCGTGCCGTTCTTTGCGAAGAACGCGACGTCGTTTTGAATCAGTGCGAAGTCGGCGTTCCCGCGGGCGAGGCTGCCGACGTTCTCGACGGACGCACCGGTCGACTGGACCTGAAGCGTGAAGTCCGTGTTCGCCTCGACGACGGACTTGAACTCGTTCGAGAGCGGGAAGTACGTGCCACCGGTTCCGCCAGCGTGCCACGACAGACGGCTCTCCGTCCCGTCACCGCCGGTTTCGGTGGTCGTCTCTGTCTCCGTCTCTTCGCCGTCCATGCCCTCGTCAGCGGTCGTGGTCGTCTCTTCGTCACCGTCTCCGCCACCGGTACAGCCGGCGAGACCTGTGATACCGATTGCCCCTGTCGCTGCGATGAACTCACGACGATCAAGTTTCCGTACCATACACTACTATTGGACTCAATAGATATATAGTGTTGTTCATGTTAATTACTGTAATGTGTATATTTTCACATTATTGTTGATAAATTATTGCTGTGGAACAATCTTTAAACTCTGAGAATAACGCACCTAGTACGATTAGACAGTTTTGCCTGTCGAATCGAACCAAACCGGCCTCTGTCACATAATTTCCACAATCTATTGATAGGATATGTACGAGTGATGTATGAGTTCTTCATAACTATTGTCTAACACCTCCAAGTAAATAGCCCGTCTCTCGGGGGTCACAAGACATCGGTCGATCGTCGGGGGCCGCGAGTTCGACTCGAAGTGAAGGGGTTGCCGCGTCGGGGGAATTCCCCCGATTCGTCTCCGTGCGAATGTCCCTCACAATAACTCTCTTGGGGTCGGTTTCGTCACGTCCGAGCCGAGTCGAACGGCGGCACTGTCGTGTGGTTTCGACTCGAAGAAAAGGGGTTGAAAATCAGTCGACGATGATGTCGGCGTCCGACGAGGTCGTACTCGACTCGGTTTTCGGTGACATCTGCTCTTCGTATCGAGTAATCCAGTCGGCAAAACAGGTCGGACAGAGTCGCTGGTCGTCGACGGCCGACCCATCGACTTGCAGGCGAACCCGTCGCGCGAGTGGGTCCTCGACTGCTCGGCCGCACCCGTCACACGAGTCGCTCACTGCCCGTCACCTCTCACGCCGCGAGTGTCGTCCATGCTTCGGAGGTGCGCGGGCGACGACTTATGGATTGCCCACGTAGAATCTCGACCAGTCTGCACTCGTCCGTTACGTGGTTCGGAACGCGCGGTCGCCAGCGTCGCCGAGACCGGGGACGATGTAGCCATCGTCGTCGAGGTAGTCGTCGATAGAGACCGTCAACAGGTCGACCTCGGGGAACTCGCCGTCGACGCGGAGGAGTCCGTCCGGCGCGGAGACGGCCGAGAGGACGAACAGTTTCTCGGGGTCGACACCGGCGTTTTCGAGGACGTGGTCGAGGACGGCGCACATCGTCGACCCGGTGGCGAGCATCGGGTCGGCCACGATGACGGTGTCGTCTTCGGTAATCTCGGGGAGTTTGACGTAGTCGATAGTGATGGGGAAGCCGCCTTCGTCGTCCATTCCGGCGTCTTCGTCGCGGCCCGCGGAGATGACGCCCTGCTTCGCTCGGGGGAACGCCTTGAGGAGTCCTTCGACGAACGGCGTCGCCGCGCGGAGGACGTTGATGATGACGACGTTGTCGAGGCCTTTGACGCGCTCGCCGGTCGTCTCTTCGAGCGGCGTCTGGATGGAGACGTACTCGGTCTCCATCGCGCCGTCGATGATTTCGTAGCCGCAGATACGGCCAAGCTTGACGAGGCCCTTGCGGAAGGCAACCTGCGTCGTCTCCACGTCCCGGAGGCGCGAGAGCGTGTCCTTGGCCAGCGCGTGCGTGATGAGGTACGCGTTGTCTCGGTCTTCGATGGGCATCTTACCGAAAATCGGACCCCCGAAGGACATAAATGCGGCTATCGGCCGCCAGCGGCCCCCTGCGGGTGGTTCACGAATCGAACGATATCGCGGTCTCCGGGCCTCGACGCTCAGTTAGTCACGAGATACGTCAGCGCCACGAGGACGAGCGCCGCCGAGGCGACGTTGACGAACGTGAACGCCGCGAGGTCGGCGTACGACAGACCGAACACGACGACCGTGGCGAAGACGGACGAGAGGACGACGTTCATCACGAGCAGCACGCGCGGGTCGCCTTCGCCCCACTCGATTTCACCGACGTCGTCGCTCATTGGCCCGCCTCCGGCTCTATCGTCATCTCTTCGGTCGTTGGCTCGGCTAACACGAGTTCGTCCCCCGGTTCGGTCGGGTAGCGAGTGTCGGTCACGGTTGCACCCGGTTCGAGGACGTGGTCGTCCAATGTTGCTGTCAACGCTTCCTCGTCCACGCCGCGGCCGATGAACACGAGTTCGGTGCGCTTGTCGCCGAACTCGTCGTGCCAGTCGAGTTCAGGGTGGTTGCGCCGATAGGTGTCCTGTTCGAACTCCGGCAGCGACGCAATCCACGGCCCGCTGGCGGTGACGTACGCCGAAGGACCAGCCTGACTGTAGGTGTAGTGAACGTCCTCCGCGCCCGCGACCCACAGCGACCCCTTCGCGCGGACGACCGACTTCGGGAGGTCGCCGAGGACCTCGGCGGCGCCCTCCGGGTCGAGGGGTGCCCGTCGGCGGTAGACGAACGAGGTGACGCCGTAGGTCGCCTCTGCGTGGGAGGTGTCGTCGTGAGTGTCGGTGTTGTGTTCGTGGTCGTCGTGGTGGCCGTGGTCGTGGCCGTCGGGGTGGCTGTGGTTCTCGTCTTCACTCGTGTTGTCTTCCTCGTCAAGAACTGCACGCCACCCGACCGGCGCGTCTGGGTCGTGGACATCGGACAGGAGCAGGTCTACGTCCACGGTGCTGTGGGTCGTCTCGACGACTTCGGCACCCGGACGCAGTGTCTCGACCACGTCGCGGACGCGCGACAACTCGGCGTCGGTGACGAGGTCACGCTTGTTCAGGACGACGAGGTCCGCGCTCTCGACCTGTTCGACGAGGAGGTCCGAAAGCGGTCGGACGGTTCCGTCGGCGTCCTCCGCCACGGTTCGCTCGGGGTCGCCACCGACGAAGGTGTCGGCGAAGAGCCGCGAGTCGACGACGGTCACAAGGCCGGAGACATCGTACAGCGCGGCCGCCCGGGATGTGACGAACAATCTGGCGACCGGTCCCGGTTCGGAGACGCCGGAGGCCTCGACGACGAGGTGGTCGAACGAGCGGTTCTGCGCAAGTCGAACGACGGCCGTCTCCAAGTCGTCCTGTAACTCACAGCAGATACACCCGTTCGAAAGCTCCGTCACACCGCCGCCGACGTCCAGTTCCGACTCGTCTGCGACCAGTTCGGCATCGACGTTCACCTCGCCCATGTCGTTGACGAGAACAGCGATGTCGCGGCCGCCAGCGTTCGTCAACAGGTGATTGAGGAGCGTCGTCTTGCCAGCCCCGAGGCTTCCGCCGAGCACTGTCACGGGGGTGACGTCCCGGGAAGTCATGGACGGGCCTTCCTCGCCATCGTATATCAAGTCGCGGGTATCCCACACGGTCAGTCATGAACGATACGCTTTTGTTTGATAACCAGTGTGTTGTTAACTAATGACGCTCGCCGCGCGCATCGAATCTTTTCTGGAACTCGCAGAAGAGTGGGCTCGCGGCCTCTACCACGGGATGGTTACGCATCCCGCCTACGAGAAGATAGAACAGCAGGCAGAAGACTACGAAGACGCCTTCATGCTGGCGTGTTTCCCCGACGCGTTTGGGATTCCGTCGCCGATTTCGTACTACACCGCCGAACTGCTCCCGTTCCTCGAAGACGAGTTCGAGGCGTGGGAACGGCGGATGTGGGACCGCGGGTCGCTTCTCGAACGCAAGGGCCACCAATATCACTTCTAACATGCGTAAGTTCGTCTTCTTCGGCGGGAAAGGCGGCGTCGGAAAGACGACGATGTCGAGCGCCTACGCGGTCAAGAGCGCCCGTGCTGGGGTTCGGACGCTCCTCGTCTCGACTGACCCGGCACACAGCACCCGCGACGTGTTCGACCAGGTCTTTTCTGACTCACCGTCGTCGGTCGAGGGCGAACCGAACCTCGACGCGATGGAAATCGACCCCGAGACCGAGGTCCGCGAACACCTGATGGAGACGAAGCGGGCGTTGAGCGACCAAGTGAGCCCTGCCATGGTCAACGAAATCGACCGGCAGATAGAGATGGCACACCAGACGCCGGGTGCCCACGAGTCGGCGCTGTTCGACCGCTTTATCGACGTGATGCGGAACGCCGACGAGTACGACCGCGTCGTCTTCGACACCTCGCCGACTGGTGGAACGCTTCGTCTGCTCTCCCTGCCGGAGTACCTCGATGGATGGATTCAGCGCCTCATCCACAAGCGCACGCAGTCTATCGAACTGTTCGAACGCGCGGCCATCGGGAACAACGAACCGCGGCGAATGATGGACGGCGACCCGATTATCGCGCGGTTGGAGAAGCGCCGCGACGACTTCTCGTTCGCGGCCGAGACGCTCCGCGAGGACGCGGCGTTCTATCTCGTCGTCAACCCCGACGAACTGTCGATTCGAGAGACAGAGCGGGCCGTCGAGCAACTCGACTCCTACGGTCTCGACGTGCGGGGCCTCGCAGTCAATCGGCTCACCCCCGAACCCGACCCTGACGAAAACGGCCGGGGTGCTCGGTTCCTCCGCGACAGGGTCGAGACCGAACGGAACCGACTCGCGCAACTCCGTGAGGACTTCGACGCGCCGCTCGTGGCCGAAATCGAGACACGCGTCTCGGAAGTGAAAGGCGACTTCCTCGGCGAGGTCGCGGACGAACTCGATATCGAGGTCGAACCGAGTTCGATACCGGCCGACTGAGACGCGCCTGCGGTTGGCCGTGTCGCCATCGACTACCTGCTGGTATCTATTTTCTTTTCAAAATCATTTTATGTTAATCGTTAACATTAAGGGTATATTATACGTGCCTGCCAGTGGGTCACACTAACATGGTTCAAGTCATTTGGCTGGTCGTCGCCGTACTTGCGATGTTCACGGCCGGGTATTTCGGCTATTCGCGCTATCTCGCGCAGTTCGTCGAACTCGACGATAGTCGAGACACACCCGCCCACAAGTACGAAGACGGACAGGAGTACGTACCGGCGAAAAAGCCGGTCTTACTGGGGCATCACTATTCGAGTATCGCGGGCGGTGCGCCGATTGTCGGTCCGATTACGGCGGGCGTGGTGTGGGGGTGGCTCCCCGCACTGGCGTGGATTGCTATCGGGAACCCACTGCTCGGTAGTGTCCACGACTTCGTGTCGCTGTCGAGTAGCCTGCGACACGAGGGCAAGTCTATCGGCTACATCATCGGCGAGTACGTCGGCGAGCGCGGCAAGAACATGCTGCTTTGGTTCGCGTTCCTGACCATCATCCTCGTCGTCGCGGTGTTCGCCCTCGTGGTGGCTATCGTCTTCAACGCCTACCCGGAGGCGGCGACGGCGAGTCTGGTGTACATCGCCCTCGCGGTGCTGTTCGGGATGTACCTCTATCAGCTGAACCTGCCGTTCCTCCCGGGGACGGTCGGATTCGTCGCAGCGATGTTCGCCGGCGTCTACGCGGGTATCCAGTTCCCCGTCGCGCTGTTCGAACCTGCGGCACGCGCACCGGCATCGACGTTCGTCCTGTTCGGCGAGATGAGTGGCTCGTGGCTCCCGGTCGCGGGGTCGTTCGGAGCCAACACCGCAGCGTGGATTCCGATTATCCTCATTTACGGGGCGTTCGCGAGCGCCCTCCCGGTCTGGGTCCTGCTGCAACCGCGCGACTACCTCTCGTCGTTCCTCCTCTACACGGGCGTCGGCGGGGCGCTCCTCGCGGTCATCGTCGGCACGCTGCTCGGTTCGTCCTCGCAACCGCTCGTGACGAACCTCGAACCGTTCTACGGCTTCATGGGTCGGACCGGAACGCCGTTGTTCCCGCTGTTGTTCATCACCATCGCCTGCGGGACCATCAGCGGGTTCCACTCGCTCGTCTCGTCGGGGACGACCTCGAAGCAACTGAACAAGGAGTCCGACGCTCGGGCGATTGGTTACGGCGGCATGCTCGGCGAAGGCCTACTCGCGACTGTCGCGCTCGCGACGGTCGCTATCGTCGCGCCCGAGGTGGGCAACGGTATCGGGCTCGCACTGCCGACGTTCGCCCAAGGTGGCGGCATCATCCTCACGAGCGTCGGCATCCCGGCGTCCTTCGGCGGGCCGTTCATGGCGCTCGTCCTCGTGAGCTTCCTGCTCACCTCGACCGACACGGCCGTCAGACTCGGGCGCTACATGATGGAGGAAATCGTGGGCACACCCGAGACGCAGGCACAAGCGCTGGCGACGAACCGCTGGGGCAACGCCGCGATACAGACGCTCCCGGCGTACGTCCTCATCGCCAGCGGGTCGTGGCTCACGCTCTGGCAGCTCTTCGGCGGTGCGAACCAGTTGCTCGCCGCACTGGCGCTCCTGACGGTGACCGTGTGGCTGGCTAATTGGGACGACTCGAAGCAACTCCTCAGCACCGGCGCGCCGATGGCGCTCATGGTGACCATCACGACCCTCGGACTGCTGTGGATTGCCATCCACGACAACATCTACGTGAAGTTCATGGACCCGAAGTGGATGGAGTCGGCTGGCCCGGTCGCGATGGCGTCGGCTGTCGTGCAGGTCGTCCTCGCGTTCGTGCTCATCTACTTGGCACTCTCACTCGCCAAGATAGGCTACGAGAATATCCAAGCCGTGCGGGGGTCGACCGGCGGTCGGCCAACGCCGAGCGACGACTGACGAACCTCCCGAGTTTCTTTTTATCGCCGAAGTCGCTCGACGAGTCGCTGCACCACGCCTTTCGAACTCGTCGGTGACGTGTCTGTCCAGAGAGTGAACGCAGCCACGGAGTCCGCGTTTCGGCTCGCGATGGCCGCTTCGTTTTCGGGTGCGACCACGGCGACGTTCATCTCGTAGTGGCCGTGGTAGCCGAATTTGATGAGCGTTCGGTCCGAGAAGTCGGCGACGAAGTCGTGAACGTCGGCGGGGATGTCGGGCGCGACGAGGACGAACGTGAAGTCGGTCCCGAAGTGCTCGGGACTCGGGTCGACCCACTCGTCGGCGAGGACGTGACCCAGTTCGACGAGGCGTTCGAGTTCGGCGACGGTCGCACTGTCGACTCGGCGGGCAAAGAGGTACTCCTTCGCGTGGTGGTTGGCGTAGTTGATAGACGGGTGGACGAACTGCTTTCGCGACTCCATCCGCATCGACCCGAAGAGGTCGAACTGCTCCCCGCGAACCGCGTCGTCTTTCTCCAAGTCGTAGTTGAAAAGCAGGCGGTCGGAGACGCGGTCGAGGTATTCGTCGTCCCAGTCGGGTGCGTCGGGGAGTGAGTCGGACTCGGGGCCGGGTTCTGCGTTGGACTCGGGGTAGGGTTCTGCGTCGGCCTCGGAGTTGGGGGCTGTCTCGGTCTCCGAATCGGAGTCACGCTCGCGAACTCCTGCGTGGTCTACGTCGCTCATTCGTCGTCGGGGTCGTAGCGTGCTGCATCGCCAGTCACCGCGGGCGCGCCGACGGCGAGCAGTTCGACTGGGTCGGACGCGTCCAAGGGGTTGTACGCGCGGTGTGGACTCTCGGGGTCGGCGACGAAGAGACCACCGGACGGAACCTCGAACGTCTCGTCGGGCGTCTCGACGAATAGCGTCCCAGAGAGGACGTAGAACGCCTCTTCTTGTTCTGTGTGGTAGTGATACATCAGTGGTATCTGGTCGCCGGGGGCCGCCCGAAAGTGGTTGAGCGCGACGTTTTCGGCACCGGCCTCGACGCCGATGCGTCGAAGTTCGCTCGGCCGGCCGGCGGTCGGTTCGACGTCGTCCGTGTCTACGACTCGGTATCCCATGTCACGGACCACCACGTTCGACCCTATAAGCCCGTCGTGACTCCCGGAAAACCAACATTTATTCCAGATTGTCACAAATGTCACCGTATGACAGGGACGGAGCGGGAGGCGTGCGGTCGGTGTTCGATGACGACCGTCGTCGATGCGGCCGGAAGCGAGGGTCACGACCCGTTCGGCGACGAGCGAATCGAACTCGACGAGTCCGAACTCCGGGCGGCGTCGCCGTCGGCGTGGTTCGAAGGCATCTCGAAGCGCCTCGACGCGCTCGCCGAGCGGATTATCTACAGGTGAGAGACGCGACTCTCGAAATACGATAGCGCGCCAACACGACAAGTCCCCTCGGAGAGTTTTTATTGTGGGGCACCTACCTCCGACAACGACATGGAAGAGAGCATCTCCGGGTTCAAGCGCCGCGGTTCCTGGGGCGAAGTCGTGGAGCACGGGGAGCGAATCACCCGTGCCCTCCACGATGCCGGCGTCGAGGGAGACGCCTTCACCGACTGGAACGAGTGGCGACCCAAGTCCCACGAGCGACTCGGTGAGGACGTCAACGAGAAGACGGCCCAACAGGCCAGCGTCGCCGAAGGCGAGGGGGAAAAGGCCGGGAAGACACCGAACGACGACCTCAAATCGGCGGGCGAGAAGCTGTCTCGCTCGTACGAGAAGGTCGAAGAGGGAGACAACGAGGCCGCCGTCGAGTCGTGGCAAGACTCCATCAACTACGTCGCCCACGCGGCCGACTCGGTCGGGCGGAAGGCGCTTCGGAAGGTCGAAGACACCGTCTACCGGAAGGTGATGACGCAACTCGCGCCGTACTACTTCGACAACGAACTCGTCAGCGCCAACATCCAGCAGGTCGGTCGCGGGACGGGCGACGAGGAGTTCGTCTTCGAGGTGAACGTCAACGACGACCACCTGAAAGAACAGGTCTCGGAGACGCTCAAGCAGTTCGAAGACGAGGTCGACCGCTGGCACATCGACACCGAAAAAGAGACCGAAGTCGCAGAGGCCGTCGAGGGCGTCGAGACGCCGGTGACAGACGAAAACAAGGACTCGAAATCGACGACGAACTGACGGCTCGCCCACCCCGATGAGACTGCGGTTTCCGGATGGTTTCCGGGTAGTTTCCGGGTAGTTTCCGGGCGGTTCCCGGGCGGTTCCACAGGGGTGTGTCGCCCGGCCGCGGTCTGGTTTTTCTCGCGCACTGGTGTTTCGGTTCGACAATACTGATACCGCTCGGCCGTGTTGGATGGTGTATGCCCGAACCGCTTCGAATCGAATCCGGGGAACTGACGGCTGACGAGATTCTCGATGCGCTCCGTGAGGGCCGCCGCGTCGTCGTCCAAACCGAGATGCTCGGCGGCGTCCACGAGGTGACGCTCCGTCACGACGGGTCTGTGTTCTACTGCGACACGCCGACGACACTCCACAAACACGAAGACGAAGACGGGATGCGGACGTGCGTGATGAACATGGGGTACGCCAAAGACGAGTAGTCGGGGTCGGCGGCGAAGGCGAGCGTGAGGGTTCGGTCGATTCGCCTCTAGGTGAGGCTTTAATCCGACGCACCCCGTACAGCTGTGCATGGCCGATGCACCGGATATGGACGACCTGATGGACACGGATGACCCGAATTTCGGGCACGTCCTCGCGTGCGTCTTCGGAATCCAGAGCCACGAGAGTCGGACGTATCTTGCACTCCTCGACAATCCCGGAAGCACTGTCGCGGAACTGTCGGAGGTTCTCGACCGCGACCGCAGCAACGTCAACCGCTCGCTGACGACGCTTCTGGACAAGGGACTCGCCGAACGGAAACGCCGACTTCTCGACCCCGGCGGATACGTTTACCAGTACACGGCGACGCCGCTCCCGGAGGCAAAAGAGATGATGCACGCCGCCCTCGACGACTGGGCAGAGGACGTTCACGCCCGCATCGAGGCGTTCGGCGAGTCGTAGCCGCGCGCATTCCGAAAAAGCGGTCGGCAGGTGCCGCCCGAACCCACCCGCTTTTATCCTTCTGGTGCCACCGCCCGAGCAATGAGCCTCGAACTCACGGCACCCACCCCCGAGGAGCCATCCGTCGCCGACGATGGCACCTGGCTCGAATGTATCGAGTGCGGCGCGCAGTTCGCGCCGTTCGAGGACGTCCGCTACACCTGCGACGACTGCGACGGACTCCTCGAAGTTCGCTACGCCACCCCACCCACGTGGGACGACTTCGACGGGCGCGGCGTCTGGCGCTACAACGCCGCACTCCCGTTTGAAGAGGGCGTATCCCTCCCCGAGGGCGCGACCCCGTTGCACGAAGTCCCCCGCCTCGAAGCGGCTATCGGCGTCGAGACGCTCCGCATCAAACACGAGGGAATGAACCCGACCGGGTCGTTCAAGGACCGCGGGATGACAGTCGGCGTGCGCGTCGCCAAGGAACTCGGCGTCGGCCGCCTCGCCTGTGCATCGACCGGGAACACCTCGGCAGCGCTCGCCGCCTACGGCGCTCGCGGTGGGATGGAGACGCTCGTCCTCCTCCCGTCCGGGAAGGTCGCCGCCGGGAAAATCGCGCAGGCCGCGCTCCACGACGCGCGCATCCTCGAAGTCGACGGCAACTTCGACTCCTGTCTCGATATCGTGCAGGACCTCGCCGCGCGCGGAGAGGTCTACCTCCTCAACTCGCTGAACCCCTTCCGCCTCGAAGGCCAGAAGACAATCGGTCTCGAAATCCTCGAAGAGTTCCACGAGGACTACGGCACCTACCCCGACCGCATCGTTCTCCCGGTCGGCAACGCGGGCAACACCTCGGCACTCTACAAGGCGTTCCGCGAACTCGTCCAGTCGGGCGCGCTCGACGCCGACGAGGTGCCAAAACTGACCGGCGTGCAGGCAGAGGGTGCCGCACCGATGGTCGAGGCCGTCGAAAACGGGTGGGACGACACGAAGCGCTGGGACGACGTCGAGACGAAAGCTACCGCGATTCGCATCGGCAACCCGGTCAACGCGCCGAAGGCGCTGCCCGGCATCCGCGAGACGGGTGGCACGGCCGTGTCGGTTTCCGACGAGGAAATCACCGAGGCGCAGCGCGACCTCGCGGCCGAGGGCGTCGGCGTCGAACCCGCCTCTGCGGCCTCGGTCGCGGGCCTGCGAAAGCTCCGAAACGAGGGTGTCGTCGGGGAAGACGAGCAGGTCGTCTGTCTCACGACCGGCCACCTGCTGAAGGACCCCGACGCGGCGTTCGAAGCGGGCGACGACCCCGAACCCGTTCCGAACGACACCGACGCGGTCCTCGACCACCTCGCCGAGTAGACCGCCTCGCCGTCGACACGGGCTGACGGCGTAGTCGACACGGGCTGACGGGAGACCGTGGCGGACGCGCGTCAGTTGTGCGTCTGACACATTCTTTTCATTCTGTGGTACGTTGTGCCACACGATGTCGCTCACCAGCATGCCGACCGGAACCGTGAGTCGGGACGGGACCGGGTCGCGAACGTACCCACTGGACGGGTCGGAATCCAGTGACACCACGGCCGAGTCCACCGTGACGCACCGTCGAGAACCAGCTTCCAGCACCGCATCCGTCGACGATTCGCCCGTCGGAGCAGCGCACACCGCGTCGCAGCCGTCTGGGTCGCCCAAAACTGCGCCAGCCACCACGGATGCGAGGTCACTCCGCCGCGAGAACGAGGCGCTCCGCGAGACCAACGCCCAGCTCAAGGCCCAACTCGAAGCGGCCTACGAGGACAAACAAAACGTCATCGACCGCTACGAACGAATCGTCAGCGAACTGCAATCGAGGTCGTCGCCGAGCGATGCATCTCTAAAGCGGCCGTCGAAGCAGTCGCCAAAGAAAGCGTCACGGAAGCGTCGGCGGGGCACCCCGCAATCACTTCCCGAACGTGTGATGGCCCACGTGTTGTCGGCCGTGGGACTCTACTGACCGGTTAGAGCGTGATGACGTCCACGTCGATGATGCGGTCATCGCCGAGGAGCGTTTCGCGGACGTCGTCAGGAATCTCGTCGTCGAGGTTGTAGACGGTCAGTGCCTCGCCGCCGGCTTTCGCGCGGCGAGCGTTGAACATCCCAGCGATGTTGACGTCGTTCTCACCGAGGACGGTGCCGATGAAGCCGATGACGCCCGGCTTGTCGTAGTTGCGCGCGACCAGCATGTAGCCGTGCGGAATTGCGTCGAGGCGGTAGCCGTCGATGCGGACGATACGCGGGTCCTCGCCCGCGAAGAGCGTTCCGGCGATAGTCATCTCCTCGTCGCCGTTGCGGACGGTGACCTCGACGAGACTCTGGAAGTCCTCAGACTGGCGAGACTTCGACTCGGTCACGTCGATGCCGCGTTCCTTCGCAATCTGCGGGGCGTTGACGGCGTTGACCTGCCATTCGAGCGGCGTGAAGACGCCTTTCAGCGCGGATGCCGTGACGAGTTCGACGTCCTCGGCGGCGATGTCGCCCTGATAGCTGACTTCGACTTCGCCGATACGACCATCGAGAAGCTGGGCGGCAATCTTGCCGGCGGTCTCCGCGATGTCGATGTACGGGCGAATGCGCGGGAAGGCGCTCTCGTCGACCGATGGCGCGTTGAGCGCGTTCATCACCGGCTCTTCGCGGAGCGCGGCAACGACTTGGTCGGCCGTCGAGACGGCGACGTTCTCCTGTGCGGCCGAGGTGGACGCACCGAGGTGTGGCGTGACGACGACATCGTCCACGGAGAGAAGCGGGTTGTCGGCCGAGACGGGTTCGTCGGCGAACACGTCGACCGCCGCGCCGTCGAGGACGCCGTCTTCGACTGCCTGCGCGAGGGCCGCCTCGTCGACGACGCCACCGCGGGCGCAGTTGATGAGGTAGCCGCTTCCCATCGTCTCCAGTTCGTCGGTGGAGATGAGACCTTCCGTCTCGGGCGTCAGCGGCGTGTGGACGGTCAGGAAGTCGGCGCGGGAGAGGCAGTCGTCGAATTCGACGAGCTCTGCACCGAGTTGCTCGGCGCGCTCTTGGCCGATGTAGGGGTCGTAGGCGACGATGTCCATTCCGAGGGAGTCGAACTTCTTTGCGACTTCCTGGCCGACGCGGCCGAGGCCGACGACGCCGAGGGTCTTGCCGTTGACTTCGTTGCCGAGGTAGTCGGATTTGGCCCACTCGCCGTCTTTCAGGCGGACGTGTGCCTGCGGAATCGAGCGAGCGGCGGCGAAGCCCATCGCGACGGTGTGTTCGGCGGCCGCACGGACGTTCCCTTCGGGAGCGTTGGCGACGATGACGCCGTGTTCGGTTGCGGCCTCGATGTCGATGTTGTCGACGCCGATTCCGGCACGACCGACGATGACGAGGTCAGATGCCGCCTCGAGCACTTCGGACGTGACCTGCGTTCCGGAGCGGACGATGAGTCCGTTCGCGTCGGAGACGGCTTCGAGCAGCGCGTCACCTTCGACTTCGTAGGCGGTCTCTACCTCGTAACCGGCCTCTCGTAACCGGTCCAGACCCGCGTCGGCAATCGGGTCTGTGACGAGTACCTTCATGCGCGTACGGAGTTACTCATGTGGGTTAAGAGTTGTCACAACGGCCGTTTTGGTGACAGTGTGAGTGTCTTGCATGGGAATGAATATGTGTGGATATTTTCACAACCTTCGGGATTCTGCCGACGCGGAAGCTTTGAAACCCCACGCGTCCGACGGACAGATATGCGAATCATCGCCTTCGACTTCGACGGCACGCTCTCGGACTCGGAGATGACCGTGTTGCTCGGCCGACGAAACGGCACCGCCGACGAGATGGCCGATATCACCGAACGCGCCATGAACGACGAGATTAGCTACGCGGAGAGCCTTCGCTCGCGCGCTCGCCTGCTCGAAGGGCTCGAAGAGGAACTCGCCGAGGAGGCCTACGGCGAGGTCGAACTCCGCCCGGGCGCGGCCGACCTCATCCAGCGACTCCGCGACTACGGCCACCACGTCGCCATCTTCACCGGCGGGTTCGAACGCGGCGTCCAGCGCGCACTCGAAAAAGAGGGGGTCGAAGTCGACGACATCGTCTCGAACCGCCTGCCTGTGAAGGGTGGCCGTCTCACCGGCGACGTCGAAGGCTCGCTCATCGAGGGGACGAAAGACACCGCGCTCGAAAATCACGCCGCCGAACACGACGTCCCACTCGACCGCACCGTTGCGGTCGGCGACGGCGCGAACGACCTGCCGATGCTCGAAATCGCCGGACTCTCGGTCGGTTTCGTCCCCAAAGACGCCGTCCGTCCGGCCTGTGACGTGGTCGTCTCCTCGATGGACCGACTCGGCAAGGTGTTCGAGGGCTACAACATCCTCGACGCCGACGACGCCTGATTGGCTGAACTCTGCTAACATTTATCACACTTCGAATCGTATCGGATTTCATGTCAATTAGTGACGTGAATACACCCGAGCTATGGGTAGCGGGGTTCGTTTTCGTGGCCCTCGCACTCGCCGCCCAGTTCGAGGGAGTTGTCCTCTTCGACTTCCGAACGCTGGGCATCGATAAATCGATTCCCGCCACCGTGGCAGTGGTGGGGACGATGTTGGGACTGTGGTGGTTAGAAAACGAGTAGCTTTTCGAGAATCGGTGTTCAATATTTAATTCGAATTTCAATTAAACAACTCACGCAGTACGATAACTTCCAACGACCGAATCAATCGCTCGACGGGCGAACACCGGTTGAGGAGGTCACTAACTAGACAGTGCCCAGTAAGTCGAAGCATCACTGACGAATAGTGTTCAAAACTCAGATGAGTTTCCGGTCGGTACGTCTCATGTATGGACCGCCGTACGCTCCTCCAGTCTGCCAGCACTCTCGTCATCGGTGGTTGCCTTGCTGGCTGTACTCGTTTTCCGCCTCGCTCGACTGCCGCAGCCGAGTGTGCACCGGGCTACCAGGCGACCGACATCGACGTTCCCACAGACCTGCCGGCAGCAACTGACGCTGGGGTCACACTCACTCTCACACCACAAACAGTGGCCCCTACAGAGGCAGTTACTGCCACCCTGCGTAATGGAACACAGACTGCGATTGACGTCTCTGCCACGCCCAGATTCACGATTCAGGGGTTGAACTCGAATGACGAGTGGACACACGCACTCGGCGTTGCGACGGACCACACGTGGACTGAGACCACCAACTCCCTCGCCCCGGGTGCTGTCGACCAATGGTCGTTCAAACCACAGCGTGGTGGCTTTCCAGAACCCTACGAACGGTGTCAGGCCTTTGTACCGGGAACCTATCGGGTCGTGTACTACGGCTGGGCAGCGTCGCGGCCACTACTCGCTGCAGAGTTCACCGTCACCGAGTCGTAGGTGCGTGATGTCTCACCCGACACTCACAGTTGAACGCCACTGCGACAGGGCGTAAAAAGGGCTCAGGAGTGTGCGATACGCCGCTCTGCTTGTTACGCTAGGGATACTCTCTTACGTTGGTGAGTCGCAGACGGCCGAGCGGCTAGCATCGAAGGACTTCGTTTCGCGGATGGGGAGTGTGGCTCGCTTCCAAGTCACTTCCAGCGGGGTCTCGACGGCAGTTTCCGTGCATGTACAATCGCTGCCGTCAAAGAGCGCGAGACTCCCTGGGTTGAAGATGGCATTCGTCTTGGCCGCTTTTGAGGACTCCTCAAGCTTCATTCGGTCCCGTCCGATGTTATCGCCTTGGCTGCTTTCGTAGGCGACGGCATCGATGGGGTTCGAGTACTCGTACGAGACACCGACTGAGCCAGTACTCAGTGCTAAACCTGTCGGGGAAACGACTAAGTGGGTGTGTAAAGCATCCTTTACTGTAAAGCACGCTTTACACACGGTGCTTTACACACAGCCATGACACAGGTCCAACAGACTTCGACACCTCGGCTCTCCAAGCAGCGACGGTATCGGTACTTGATGTACGCGTTCCTCCTCGGCGGCGTCGCCGTGGGACTCGGGCTTAGATCCCTCGACTACCACGTCCTCAGTGAAGCAGTCTACTGGGTCGGCATCGTCGGCGCACTCGTCGTCTGGAAAGGGACTTCGGTTACTCTCTTCGACGAGCGAGACAAAGCAATCGACCGACGGGCGAGTCAACTCACGATGACAGTCACTGCGGTACTCCTCATCGTCGGTGCGTCGGTCGTCCGACTCGGCACGCAACTTGGGATGGTGGACGCGCCCCCGATGGTCCACGGTGCGCTGTACGGCTACGTTTCGGTGGCCGTTATCTTCGGCCTCAGCTATCTCTGGGTCCGATACCGGCCATGAAGAACGCCGTGAGGGCACACCGAGAGGACGCGAATCTGAGTCAGGGAGAACTCGCGGAAGCGGTCGGCGTCACGAGACAGACCATCAACGCCATCGAACGCGAGCGGTACGACCCCTCGCTGGAACTGGCGTTCAAACTCGCCGCGCACTTCGAGTGTCGCGTCGAAGACCTCTTCGACCCGGAACTCGACGCCGATTCGACCGCGTAAAAAAGCCGCTTTTCTTCGCTGAATCTACCGGTTCAGCGTGTGAATCGCCTGTCCGAGCGCGTTCTCGGCGGCCTCCATGACCGCTTCGGCGAGCGTCGGGTGCGTGTGGATGGTCGAGGCGATGTCTTCGAGCGTCGCGCCCATCTCGATGGCGAGTGCGACTTCGGCGACGAGTTCGGACGCCTCGGGGCCGACGATTTGGGCACCGAGGACGAAGCCGGACTCCTCGTCGGCGACGATGCGCACGAAGCCGTCAGCGTGGCCCGTGGTGAGCGCGCGACCGGACGCGCGGAAGGGCATCTGGCCGACGACGGGCGTGAAGCCAGCCTCTTCTGCCTCCTCTTCGGTCATGCCGACCGTACCGATTTCGGGGTCGGTGAAGACGGCGGCCGGAACGGCCTGACTGTCGAAGGCGACGGGTTCGCCGGCGATGTGTTCGGCGGCGACGATGCCTTCCTTGGAGGCGACGTGGGCGAGCATCGGCGTGTCGGCGACGACGTCACCGACCGCGTAGATGTTCTCGGCTTCGGTTCGGCGGAAGTCGTCGACTTCGATGAAGCCGCGTTCGTTGGTCTCGATACCGGCGTTTTCGAGCTCCATCGTGTCGGCGACCGGCTCGCGGCCGACGGCGACGAGCACCTTGTCGGCGCGGTACTCGTTTTCGTCGCCGCCTTCCAGTTCGGTCGTGACGATGATGCCGTCGTCTTCCTCGCGCCAGCTACTCGCACCTTCGCCGAAGTGCATGTCGATGCCGAGGTCTTCCGCGCGTTGGCGGACGACGCGGGCGACGTCGGACTCGTAGCCCGGCAGGATGTCGTCGAGCATCTCGACGACGGTCACGTCGGAGCCGAGCTTGGCGAACGTCGTGGAGAGTTCCATGCCGATGTAGCCGCCGCCGACGACGACGAGGCGGTCCGGGATGGAGTCGGCCGCGAGAGCGTCGCGGGAGGACCACACGTGTTCGTCTTCGAACTCGAAGCCGGGAATCTGGATGACGCGCGACCCGGTGGCGATGATGCAGTGTTCGAACTCGATGGTCTCCGAGCCCTGTCCTTCGCCGCCGTGGGCGATGCGGACGGCGTTTTCGTCTTTGAACCGAGCGGTCCCTTCGACGAGGTTGACGCCGTTTGCCTTACAGAGCTTTTCGACGCCGCCGGTGAGCTGGTCCACGACGCCGTCTTTCCAGTCGCGCAGTTGCGACATATCGACGACGGGGTCGGCGTGGATACCCATCTCCTCGGCGTGGCCCGCCTCGTGGGCGAGGTCGGACCCCGTGATGAGCGCCTTCGAGGGGATACACCCGTAGTTCAGGCAGGTCCCGCCGTAGGCGTCGCGCTCGACGAGCGTGGTGTCGAGGCCCTGCTGTGCGGCACGGATGGCGGCCACGTAGCCGCCCGGTCCGGCACCAATGACCAGTACGTCGGTTCCGGTTGCGATGTCTCCGACGACCATTATTCGAGCACCAACAGCTTGGGGTCTTCGAGCAGTTCCTTGATACGGTTCGTGAAGCGGGCACCCTGTGCACCGTCGACGATGCGGTGGTCGAACGACAGCGAGAGCGTGAGCACCTTGCGTGGCACGATTTCACCGTCGATTACCCGTGGCTTATCCTTGATGGCTCCGACGGCGAGGATTGCCACTTCTGGGTAGTTGATGATGGGCGTGGCGTACTCGCCGCCGATGCCACCGATGTTGGTGATGGTGAAGGTGCCGCCGCGCATCTCGCTGGGCGAAATCTTGCGGTTGCGGGCCTTCTCGACGAGTTCGTTCATCTCGTCGGCGATTTCGAGCATGCCCTTGCGGTCGGCCTCGTCGACGACCGGAACCATGAGACCGGCGTCCGTCGCGGCCGCGACGCCGATGTTGTACTCGTCGCGGAGGACGATTTCCTCGTTCTCCTCGTCGAGTTGCGAGTTCATGTACGGGAAGTCCTTCAGCGCCGCGATGACCGCCTTCATCACGAACGGCATGTAGGTGAGCTTCGTGTCTTGCTCGGCCGCGACGGGCTTGAGCTGCTCGCGCAGTTCGACGAGCTCCGTCACGTCAACTTCGTCGTGGTGGGTGACGTGCGGCGCGGTGTACTTCGACTGCTGCATCTGGTCGGCGATGGCCTTGCGGACGCCCTTGAACGGGACGCGCTCGCCAGCGGCGGGGCCGGTGTCGGCCGTCTCGGCGCTCGCGGTGCCAGCCTCGGGTTCGGCGGAGACTGCCTGTGCGTCTGCGGCCTGCGCCTGCTGCTGTGCCTGGGCGTACTCTTGGACGGCTTCGGGAGAGACGAACGCCTGCCCGTCGCGGGTCTCGCTCGGGGGCACGGCGTTGATGTCGACGCCTTTCTCCTCTGCCATCGCTCGGGTCGCGGGCGCGGCGAGCGTCTTGTCGCGGTCGGCGCTCTCGGTCGTCACGGCCGCGCTTTCGCTGGATTGGACCGCCGCCTGTCCGTTGCCCTCGATGGAGCGCGGACTCTCGTCGGTCGCCTCCGCCGTTGCCTCGGATTCGGACTCGGCGGCTGCACGAACGTCGCCTTCGGTCACGCGGCCACTCGGGCCGGAACCGTCGACGGTCGAGAGGTCGACGCCGAGTTCACGGGCGAGACGCCGGACGCTCGGCGGTGCGAACACGCGACCGCCGGATTCGCCGTCGTCTTCCGCTTCTTCTGGTTCGGATTCGGTCTCTGGCTCGGGTTCGGCCGTCTCTTCGACGTCGGCGTCGTCACCGACCTGAATGGTGATGATGACGTTGCCGACGGGCACCATCTCGCCTTCCTCGGCGAGCAGTTCCTTGACCGTCCCGTTGAACGGGGACGGAACGTCGACGAGTGCCTTGTCGGTCTCGACCTCGGCGAGCACTTGGTCTTCGGTTACTTCGTCGCCGGGAGAGACGTGCCACGTTACGAGTTCGCCTTCTGCGACGCCTTCGCCAACGTCGGGGAGTTTGAATTCTTCGAGGGGCATTGGTTAGAAGTTCACAGTTTCGCGGATTCCTTCTTCGACGCGGGCCACGGACGGGAGGTAGTAGTCCTCCAGTGCGTACAGCGGGTACGGGACGTCGTAGCCTGCGACGCGCTTTACGGGTGCTTCCTGGTAGAGAAGCGCTTCTTCCTGAATCGTCGCCGTAATCTCGGCTCCGAGACCACCGTTCTTCGGTGCCTCGTGGACGGCGACCGCACGGCCGGTCTTCTTGAACGATTCGACGATGGCCTCGCGGTCGAGCGGCGAGATAGTTCGCATGTCGATGACCTCGGCGTCGATGCCCTCTTCGGCGAGGTTCTCGGCCGCTTCGAGCGTCGGGCGAGTCATCGCGCCGTAGGTGAACACCGACACGTCGGTCCCTTCTCTGCGGACGGCGGCCTCGCCAATGGGAACCGTGTAGTCGTCTTCGGGAACGTCACCGCGGAAGGCGCGGTAGATGAGTTTGGGTTCGAGGAAGATGACCGGGTCGGGGTCGCGAATCGCGGAGATGAGAAGCCCCTTCGTGTCGTACGGGGTCGAGGGGATGACGACCTTCAGACCGGCCTCGTGCGCGTAGAACATCTCCTTGGACTCGGAGTGCGACTCCGGCGCGCGGATGCCACCGCCGTAGGGTGCGCGGAGGACCATCGGGAGCGTGTAGCGCCCGCGGGTCCGGGTGCGGAACCGCGACATGTGGCTGATAATCTGGTCGTAGCCGGGGTACATGAAGCCGGAGAACTGAATCTCGGGGATGGGCTTGAGACCCATCGCGGCCATGCCGACGGCCGTGCCGATGATACCGGATTCGGCGAGCGGCGTGTCGATGACGCGGTTGTCGCCGAACTCGTCCCAGAGACCTTCGGTCGCGCGGAAGACGCCGCCGTTCTTGCCGACGTCTTCGCCCATGACTAACACGTCGTCGTCGCGCTGCATTTCGGTGTAGAGACCGTCCCGTACTGCCTGTACGATAGTAAGGTTCTGTTCCGTCATTCTCGGAGGAATCCTTCGTCGCCGAACTTCTCGTGGAGTGCCTGGAACTCCTCGTACTGTGCCTCGACCTCGGGGGTCATCTCGGCGTAGGCGTACTCGAACATCTCGCTCGGGTCCGGACGTGGGTCGGACTCTGCGGCGTCGATGGCGTCTGCGACCTGCTCTTTGACGCTCTCCTCGATGGCGTCGACCGACTCGTCGTCGAGTCGGCCCGTCTCGCGGAGGAACGTTTCGAGTCGCGGAATCGGGTCCTTCGCCTTCCACTTCTCGACTTCCTCGTCGTCGCGGTAGACCGTCGGGTCGTCCGCGGTGGTGTGTGCGCCGAAGCGGTACTGGACCGCCTCGATGAGCGTCGGTCGGCACTCGTCTTCCTGCGGGTTCTTGGCCTTGTCGAGGGCCGCCTGCGTCACGGCGTAGACCGCGAGTGGGTCCATGCCATCGACCTGAATCCCGTCGATGCCGTAGGCGACTGCCTTCTGTGCGAGGGTCTCGGATGCCGTCTGGCGCTCACGCGGGACGGAAATCGCCCACTGGTTGTTGTTACAGAAGAAGACGTTCGGCGTGTCGAAGACGCCTGCAAAGTTCAGCCCTTCGTGGAAGTCGCCTTCGGAGGTCGCACCGTCGCCGAAGTAGCACATAACCGCCTTGTCGGCTTCCTCACGGAGTTTGAGCGCCCAGCCAGCGCCCGTGGCGTGGGGAATCTGCGACGCGATGGGGACTGCGGGCGGGAAGATGTTCGCGCCCTCGGGCATCTCGTTGCCCTTCTCGTGGCCCATCCAGTAGAGCAGCGTCTGCTTCAGCGGAAGGCCCCGAACGAGTGCCGCACCGTGTTCGCGGTAACTCGGGACCATCCAGTCGTCTTCGGCGAGTGCAACGGCACTGCCGATTTGGGCACCCTCCTGGCCCGAAAGCGGCGGATACGTTCCCATCCGCCCCTGTCGCTGGAGGCTCACCGCCCGCGTGTCGAAGTGGCGGGCGAGTCGCATGTAGCGATACATCTCGACCATGGTCTCGTCGTCGATATCGGGTACATCGCCGACGACAGAGCCGTCCTCGTCGAGGACTCGTACTTGGTCCTGTGGGTCACGTTGAAGCACGCTCACGGGAGAACCCTCCTGTTCATAGCAAAATCGACACCCGCCGCCGTTATATTGTTTTCGTATATAATTTACTTTAACTCGGATTATCGCGCTCGCGGTCGTGCTATGTAAACTCACACGCGAGAAAATTGGACATCTTGACTTCTAAACGATTCTTCCTGATGGTCGTTAGCGTGAACCCGCACATCTCCGAGGAATAATCGGAAATATCCAGAAAATAGCACGAGTCATGTGACCTGCGGAGAGCGATTGGTATCGCTGACAGTCCGGATTTCTGACCGTTACTGACCAGCGGCCGCACGCGCCGCCTGCCGAGCCTCTTCGACGGACGACCCCTCGCGGAGGAGCGCGTCCACGAACAGTTCGCCCGCTTTGTACGACGACCGGACCATCGGGCCGGACGCACAGTACAGGAAGTCGAGTTCGTCTTCGGCGACTCGTCGCCACGTCTCGAACACGTCGGGGTGGACGTACTCGAACACGTCGAGGTGGCTCCGCGACGGTTGGAGATACTGGCCGAACGTGACGATGTCCACGTCGGCCTCGCGGAGGTCAGACAGGGTCTGGTACACCTCGTGGTGGTACTCGCCGAGACCGAGCATGATGGAGGTCTTCGTGTGGATATCGGATTCGTCAGTGACCTGCTGGAGGACCGACAGCGACTGCTCGTATCCGGCGCGGCGGTCACGAACCGGCCACTGGAGACGTTCGACCGTCTCGATGTTGTGGGCGATGACGTCCGGTTCGGCGTCGATAATCTTCCGAACGTGTTCCGGTTCGCCCTGGAAGTCGGGAATCAACACTTCGACGAGAATCCCGGGGTCGCGGCGTTTTATCTCCCGAATCGTCTCCGCGAAGTGGCTCGCCCCTTGGTCGGGGAGGTCGTCGCGGTCGACGGAGGTCAACACGACGTAGTCGAGACCGATTTCGGCGACCGCCTCGGCGACGTTGGCCGGTTCGTCGGGGTCGAGGGCTTCCATCCCACCAGTCTGGACGTCACAGAAGTTGCAGCCGCGGGAGCACCGGTCGCCCATGAGCATGAACGTCGCCGTGCCCGGCCCGTCGCGGCCGCTCCAACACTCACCGAGGTTCGGACAGTTCGCTTCCTCGCAGACCGTGTTGAGGTTTCGGTCGCGGAGCGTGGACTTGATGTCGGTGAAGCGCTGGCCCGAGGGAGGCCGCATCTTCAACCAATCGGGCTTCCGCCTCGTGCGCATGCCCAGTTCTTTCGCCCGCCCCGGCAAAAACGTGAGGGATTACATTGTCGCCCCGGTGTTGGCGGGGAATTCGACGCCATGTCCAGTGCTACCACACCAATCGAATAAGCGTTCAAATGACTACTACAATCACGGAAAAGTAAACGTTCGACTCAAATTCATCACGACTTTCGACCATAGTCCATGTAAAACCGTGCTAGATGTATCACGGAACTGAAAAACTTATATTCGAGTAAATATTTTAGAGTAGTATGAACTGGAAACACCGTCGCGACCTGTCGAAGGCCGAATCGAAGAAGCACGAGGCCACCGCGGGTACGAAGTGGTCGTTCATCGCCGCTCTCACCGTCGCTGCGTAAGCGACTGTCGGCCCCCACGACCCTGAACTGTCCCCGTATCGCCACTCGACTACTCCACCCCCCGGAGCCCCACCCGCTGTACAGCGCTGTCCCGCTGGCTGTTCTTTTTGTCCCAGTCGCCGAGCGTCGCCGCTAGATGGAGAAACGCCTTTCCCCCCGGACGACTCGGCTTCCAGTATGACTCTCGTCTCCGTCTCGCCCTCACCGCCGACACGACTGTGGAGGTGCATCTCGTGAAGGTCGTCGAAGCCGTCCCCGAGTTCGCCGACGCCTTCGGGTTCGACGAGTTCAACCAGATGCAACGCGAGGCGCTTCCGGCCATCTTAGAGACCGACCACAACGTCGTCGCGTCCGCGCCCACGGCAAGCGGGAAGACGGCGCTCGCCGAACTCGCCATCTGTCGCACGCTCCGCGACGAGGGGACCGCGCTCTTCATCGCGCCCCTCCGTGCGCTGACGACCGAAAAGGAGTCCGAGTGGGAACGCTTCGAAGAACTGGGCTACTCCGTCTACGTTGTCACCGGCGAGCGCGACTTGAACCCGCGTCGCGCGGCGCGCGCGGACATCCTCGTGATGACGCCCGAGAAGACCGACTCGGCGACGCGCAAACACGACTCCGCGCGCTACTCTTTCATCACGGACGTGGACTGCGTCGTCATCGACGAGGTCCACCTGCTCGACTCGGAGACCCGCGGCGGCGTCCTCGAAGTCACCGTCTCGCGCATGCGTCGCATCTGCGACCCCCGAATCGTGGCGCTCTCGGCGACGATGCCGAACATCGACGACGTGGCGGCGTGGCTGGACGCGCCCGACGAGACCACCTTCGAGTTCGGCGACGACTACCGCCCGGTGGACCTCCACGCGGGCGTCAAGACCTACACCCACGGCGAGAACTCCTTCGCCGACAAGTATCGCCGTCTCTATCGGGCGTTCGACCTTGCCGAGCCACATATCCGCGACGACGGGCAGGCGCTCGTCTTCGTCTCCTCGCGGCAGGACGCGGTTCGCGCGGCCGGGAAAGCCCGCGACGAACTCGCCAAACGCGACGTTCCTATCGGTGCCCGCGGCGACTACGACTTCCACAACGAGGCGAAGGAACTCGGTAACGACTCTCTCCGAAAGGGCGTCTTGGACGGCGTCGGCTTCCACCACGCCGGACTGTCGCGGGAAGACCGCGAGGCCGTCGAAGAGTGGTTCAAAGAGGGGAAGATTCAGCTCCTCTTCTCGACGTCGACGCTCGCGTGGGGTGTCAACCTCCCTGCGCGGTGTGTCGTCATCCGCGACACGAAGCACCACGACCCGCTCGAAGGCGAGGTCGATATCTCGCCGCTCGACATCCTCCAGATGCTCGGGCGCGCCGGTCGCCCCGGCTACGACGACGTCGGCTACGGCTGGGTCGTCTGCGACCACGCAGACCAGAACAAGTACCGTCGTCTCCTCCGTGAGGGCAAGGAAATCGAGTCCCGACTCGCCGAAGACCTCGATTCGCACCTCAACGCCGAAATCGCGATGGGAACCATCCGCGACCTCGACGACGTGATGTCGTGGTTGGAGACGACCTTCTACTACCGCCGGGCGCAGTCGAATCCGAGCGCCTACGACTTCGAGGACCTTCGCTCGCGCGTCCGCGACGTGCTCGACCGACTGGTGTCCCGCGGCTTCGTCGAAATGAACGACGACCTCGCCATCGACGCGACGCAACTCGGCCGCCTCACCTCGAAATACTACCTTCGTCTCGGCACCGCGACCCGATTCGCCGAGGTGGCGAACCGCGACCGAATCACCGCAGACGACATCCTCGAAGCGGTCGCCGGGGCCGCCGACTTCCGTCAAGTCTCTGCCCGCCAGTCCGAAGTGGACGCCATCGATTCGGTGCTTACCGGCGTCTCGACCTCACTCGATGGCGGCCCGCAAAAGGTTCTCGCCATCCTCCACGCCGGAATGGCCAACTCGACGCCGAGCGAACTCCGGAGCGACGCGTGGGTCATCCGCCAGAACGCGCTTCGCCTGCTCTCGGCGCTCCGTGAGTTCCTCGACACGTTCGCCGATGCCCGCGCCGCCAACCTCGCCCGCCGCGTCGAAGCACGGGTCGACCACGGCGTCAGCGGGGAGGCCGCCGCTCTCACCGCCGTCGACGGAATCGGTCCGCGTCGCGCCCGAAAGCTCGCAACCGGCGGTCTCGCCTCACCGACCGACGTGGTCGACGCCGGTGTGAAGGAACTCACTCGCGCGGGCCTCTCGCAGGGCGTCGCAGAGCGCGTCGTCAAGAGCGCGAAGAACCTCCCCGCGCCGGAAATCGACTGGGGTGCGTTCCCCGAATCCGTCACTCGCGGCGAGAGTGACATGCACGAGATTCGCATCACGAACTCCGCTGGCGGCGGGAAAGTCGGGATTCGTGTCACCGTCAACGGCGTCGAAATGTCCGAAAAAGAGTGCTACCTGACGGACGAAGTTGCTGTCCCAGTAGGCGTCTTCGGCGCGACCGACGACGAACTCGAATTCGCCGTCGAAGTCACCTTCCCCGACCTGCCGTTGCTCCCGATTCGGGAGACGCGGACGGTTCGGGTGGAGTAGTCGATACTCCGTCTTCGCTCAACTCACTTCTCGCCCAGCAACGCCGCCCGCAACGCTTCCGGCCCGTTCACGATTTCGTCCGCCCGCGACAGGTCTAACTCGGCGTTCTGGTCGCCGCGGTAGGCGATGGTGTACGCGCCCGACCGTACGGCCGCCTCGATGCCGTTGACGGAGTCTTCGACGACGACGCAGTCTTCGGGTTCGACGCCGAGTTCCTTCGCGGCCGCCTCGTAGATGTGGGGTTCCGGTTTGCCGGGCTTGTCGATGTCGTCGGCGGAGAGCACGAGGTCGAGGGGGTCGAGGTCGAAGCGCTCGCGGACGGTGGAAATCCAGTCCTGCGGGGCCGACGAGACGATGGCGACCTGTTTGCCTGCCGCGCGGAGGTCCGAGAAGAGTTCCTCCGCACCGTCCATCAGGACGACTTTCTCGCCGTAGAGGTCGACCGCGTTCTCGTTGTACGCCTCGACGAACTCGTCTTTGGTGACGGTCGTTCCGTACTCCGCGTCGAGGTAATCGTAGATTTCGCGGAAGCTCATTCCCGTGATTTCCTCGTGGGCCGGGTCACCGGACTCGATGGCCTCGGCGAACACCCAGTCGTCCTCGAAGGCGTGCCAGTACTGCTCGGAATCGACCAACACGCCGTCCATATCGAACAGCACCACGTTCGCGTCCATACCTCGGTCTGTGGCGCGGCCGACGAAAGGCCTTCGTGCCGCGGCATGGCTCGGATTCCCGATGCGGCATGGCTCGGACGTCCCGCCGCGTTCGTACATCAACCTTCGCGCGAAGGTTCAAATCCGAATTCGGGACCACCCCAGTCCATGGAATCTATCCGGGTCTTCGCCGGTGACTGTACCGTCCACTTCGAAGGGTCGCGCGAGCGGACACAGCGCGGCCGCGTCGTCGTGGTCGCCAAGCCAGACCGAACCGTCCTCGTCCACGACGCCTCTGGGTATCAGCCAGTCGCGTGGCTGACCCGTGCCGACTCGCTCACGGTCGAATCTGGACCGGGGTCGTTCGGCCTCGTCGCCCGCGCGGGCGAACAGGTTCTTACAGTCGAATCGCACGACGTACTCGGCCGCCCCGAGTACCCCGCGAGCGAAGCGGGCGTTCCGGTCGGAACCCACCCAGAGACGGGTGAACCGCTCGTCCGAACCAGCGGTTCGGTCACGGCTCTCGATTCGGGCGTCGAATTCTCGTTGCCCGCGGGTGCGACCGTCCGCGACGACACGTGTGACGACTGCGGCCTCCCGCTGATGCGCGTCGAGCGCGGGGCCGCTTTCGACATCTGCATCGACCGCCAGTGCGACCCGCTCGACGACCACGTAAAAGCTCGATTCGACGGCAAATGGGCCTGTCCGGACTGTGGGTCACCACTGCGAATCATCCGTCGAGGTGGGCGACTCCTCGCCGGCTGCGACGCCTACCCGGAATGCGAGACCGCCTTCTCGCTTCCAGCAGGTGTCGTCGTGGACGACTGCGAGTGTGGCCTCCCGATATTCGAGACTGCCCGCGGGCGTCGGTGTCTCGATTCGACCTGCGAGGTCGCATGACCGGGGACCCGCGTCGCCGCCCGTGGTCCCGGCGATGGCGACACGGTCTCCCACCGGTCTCGGCCGCTCGCATCGCAGGCCCTTTGTCGTCGCCCGCCCCCGACTCGGGTATGCAAGGACGCCTCGAAGACGGTGTCGTCCACCTCCCGGGCGACGCCCGACAGCGGTTCTACGACTCACGGGGGTACGGCCGACCGACGGGTGGCAACGACCTCGATGTCGCGCCTGTGGAGGCCGCACACCTCCTGTCCCGCGGTGATATCGACAGCGTGGATGGGATGGGTCTGCGTGACCTGCTCGCCCACACCGGAACCACGCTCGACTTTGTCGTGTACAAAGACCTCCGCGACCGGGGATTCTATCTCTCGCCTGCGCGCGAGGACTGGCCGGGCGTTGACGACCCGGCGGGAGCGGACTTCCTCGTCTACCCCCGCGGCAAGGGTCCGTGGGACGGCGACGTGGAGTATCGCGTCCGCGTCGTCGGCGAGCGCCAGCCGATTCCGGTCGATTCGCTCGGCGAGGTTGTTCTCGCCATCGTCGACGAGGACGGCGACCTGACGTACTTCGACACCGAGGGTGATTCGCCCGAGGGAACGGCCGCGGAGGACCTCCCCGCGGACCTCGACGCCGACCTGCTGTCGGACCGCGCGCTGGTCTCGACCGGGGTGGACCGCCTCTACCAGGACGGCTTCTTCGGTCAGCGCCTCTACGGCCGCAACGCCGACAGCGGGCCGCTCCAACTCTCGCTTCTCGAAGCGGCCTACCTCGCGCGACAGGGTGCACTCGACATCGACGCCGACGAAGTGGTCGAGCGCGGCCGGGAGGTCGAAGGCGACCGATTCGACCGCCGCCTGTCGGTCTACACTTCCCTTCGGGAGGTTGGAACGGTGCCCAAAAGCGGGTTCAAGTTCGGCTCCGACTTCCGCGTCTACACCGACTTCGAGACGGTGGACGACCTCTCACACTCCGAGTTCCTCGTGCGCGTGGTCACGCCCGACCACACGTTCGTCCCGCGGGACCTCTCGTTGGACGTGCGACTCGCCGGCGGTGTCCGCAAGCGAATGGTTTTTGCGCTAACCACCGCCAAGGGAGAGATAGACTGGCTTTCGGTCAGTCGGCTTACGCCATGACACGAGACGAACCCGCGGAGCGAATCCGCACCGACGGCGGTACAGCACAGGGAGCAGACGAAGTCGCTCTCGACCCGTGGGGCTCGTCGACCATCGCCGACTACCGGAAGTTGTTCGAGGAGTTCGGCATCGAGGAGTTCGACGAAGTCCTCGACGAGGTGCCGAACCCCCACTACCTGATGCGTCGCGGCGTCATCTTCGGCCACCGTGACTACCGCCCGGTCCTCGAAGCCATGCGCGACGGCGACGACTTCGCCGTCCTCTCGGGCTTCATGCCGACCGGCGACCCGCACATCGGTCACAAACTCGTCTTCGACGAGATAATCTGGCATCAACAGCAGGGCGGCGACGCCTACGGCCTCATCGCCGACATGGAGGCTCATTCCGCCCGCGGCATCGACTGGGAGGAAATCAACGAGCACAGCCGCGACTACCTGCTGTCGCTCATCGCGCTCGGGTTCGACACCGAGGAGGGTGAACTCTACCGGCAGTCGGACAACGACCGCCTCCAGCGACTCGCGTTCGAACTCGGAGGCAAGGCCAACTTCTCCGAGTTCGAGGGCATCTACGGCTTCGACGGCGAGACCAACATCTCGCACATGCAGTCGGTCGTCACGCAGATGGCCGACATCCTCTACCCGCAGTTGGACGAGCCACAACCGACGGTCATCCCGGTCGGCCCCGACCAGGACCCCCACGTTCGGTTCGCTCGCGACCTGACGACTCGGATGCGATTCTTCAAAGTCACCGAGGCGTTCGCGAGTTTCGAACTCGACGACACGGAGCGACTGGTCGTCGCCGCCGCCTACGACGCCCGCGAGGAGTACGCCGAAGACCCCGATATGCCGCGGTGCGGCGAAGCGGCCGACTGGGTCGCCGACGCCGACCTCGACGCGCACGGCGTTCTCGTGGCCGAGTCGGTCCGCGACTCGGCGGTCGAGAAGCTCGAAAATGCCGGGATGGAACCACTGCGCCGACGCATCCGCTTTTTCGCCCGACAGGCGACCGACGAGGCGTTCGAGGCGCTCATCGAGGATATCGAGGGCGAAAAACGCCGCTACGACCAGCACATCGACGCCTTCGAACTCGACGTTGCGGAGGCGGAGGAACTCGCCCGCGAGGTCGAGGCCAACCACGGCGGCTACGGCTTCATCCCGCCGTCGTCCATCTACCACCGCTTTATGACCGGCCTGACGGGCGGCAAGATGTCCTCGTCGATTCCGGCGAGTCACATCTCGCTGCTCGACGACCCCGAAGACGGCTACGACAAGGTCAAATCCGCCACGACCGGCGGCCGCGACACCGCCGAAGAGCAGCGCGAACTCGGTGGTGAGGCCGACAAGTGTCCTGTCTACGAACTGTACGCGTACCTCCTCACCGGCGACGACGACGAGTTCGCCAAGGAGGTCTACGACGAGTGTGTCAACGGGGAGCGTCTCTGTGGCGGGTGCAAAGAGCAGGCCGCGACGCTGATGCGCGAGTTCCTCGAAGACCATCAGGAAAAGCGCGAAGAGGCGAAGGACGTCCTCGATTCGCTCGATATCGACTTAGAGACGGAGCGACGAGGGGTTGCAGCTGAGCATTAGCGAAGCTGCAGCTCGCGGCGTCTGAAAGACGACGCGGTGTAGCCGCCGAACATTAGTGAGGCGGCTGCTCGTGAGGCGCGAAGCGTCTCACGGTGGTTTGTCGAGCAGAGCGAGACAAACGCCGAACATTAGTGAGGCGGCTGCTCGTAGCGCCCGGTGGGCGATACGGTGTTTCACCGAGCAGAGCGAGACAAACGCCGAACATTAGTGAGGCGGCTGCTCGCAAGCACCCACCCGGTTACAACCCGATGTCCTCACCGACGTCTCGTTCTTGTGCTTTGTTGTAGAGATACTCCGCGGTCGCCGCATCCAGAACCGCCGAGCCGACGCTTTCGACGACCAGAATCTCGTCGTCGCCGTCGCGGCCAGCAACTCCCTCGAACACGTCCGAGAGCGGGACGAGGTCGGACGCCGAGAGCCCCGCTTCGCGGATATCTCCAATTTCGGCGACTTCCTCGGGCACGTCGGCGAAGACCTGGGCTGCTCGGTCGAACACCACCGGGCCGAGTTCCTGCATCTCGCCGGTGTAGGCCCCGATGGCGACGACGAGCGTTCCGGGGTCGAGCCACTCGCCGGTGAAGACGGGTTCGACGCTGGTCGTCGCGGTGACGACGACGGTCGCATCCGAGACGGCTTCTTTCGGCGTCAACACCGCCTCGGCGGGTAGCCCCTCGTCGCGGAGGTCGGCCGCGCACGCCTCGCGACTCTCTTTGGTCGGCGAGAAGATGCTAATCGACTCGACTTCGGAGGCCGCAGCGATGGCGCGCGTCTGCCACCGGGCCTGCGTGCCCGCGCCGATGACACCGAGTCGAACCGGGTCCGCGGCGAGGTACTGTACGGCTAACCCGCCGATACAGCCCGTTCGGGCGTTCGTGAGCGTCGTTCCGTCGAGGAGCGAGAGTGGTAAGCCGGTCGTCGCGTCGGTCAGAACCACCTGTGCGTTCAGGGTGGGCAGTCCGTGTTCGTCGTTCCCCGAGTGGACCGAGACGAGTTTCGTCGCGTACACGTCGCGGCCGTGGATGTACGCGGGCATGGTCAGCGCCGTTCCGAGTGGTGGACACGAACTGGCTCCGCCGTCGGGGAGGTTCGGCCCGCTTCCGTCCCTCACCCGGTCGACGTCGATACCGACTGGAAAGTGTGGCCGGGCCGGCCGTTCCACCTCTCCCCGGCCTTGCTTCACGAACGCGTCTTCGACCACGGGAAACAACTCCGTGAGCGAGAGCAGGTCGCGAACGGCGTCGGTCGAGAGAATTCGGACCATACGTTCAGTACTCGTGGCACTGAGGTGAACTTTTTGCAGGATGGTGACTCACCTCGTGGTCTATGCTGCTGTGTGACAGACACACTCATGTTGGTGCACCAAATCAGAGACCACCATGCACGTTCTCATCGTCGGCGGCGGCGTCACCGGACTCGCTTGCGGGCACGCTCTCGCCGAACGCGGTGCCGAGGTCACCGTCTGTGAGGCGGGGACACTCGGCGGCGGAAGCACCGGACGGGCGGCGGGCGGGATTCGAACACAGTTCTCGACGCGGGTGAACGTGGAGCTCTCGCTGGCGAGTATTCCCGTCTGGGAGTCGTTCGACGACGAATTCGGGGTCGACATCGACTACCGGCGGCCGGGGTACCTCTTTCTCGCCCGAACCGAGGAGACGGCTGCGGCCTTCCGCGACAACGTCGAAATGCAGAACGACGCGGGTGCGCCGAGTCGCCTCATCGACCCGGAGGAGGCCTGCGAGTACGTCCCCGAAATTCGGACTGACGAGTTCGTCGCGGCGACCTACTCGCCCGCCGATGGCATCGCCGACCCGCACTCGGCGGTACAGGGATTCGCGGACGCGGTTCGCTCCGAGGGTGGTGACATCCGGACGAAGACGCCGGTGACAGACCTCATCCGGGACGGCGACCGCTGGTTGGTCGAGACGCCCGACGAGACACTCGAAGCCGACGCCGTGGTGAATGCGGCGGGCGCGTGGGCGACCCAGATTGCTGCGCTCGCGGATATCGACCTGCCAATCGCGCCGCGCCGCCGACAGATTGCGGTCGTCGAGCCCGAAGGCGACCTCCCCGAGGACGCGCCGCTTACTATCGACCTCGATACGGGGTCGTACTTCCGCCCGGAGCGTGAGGGAACCGCCATCGTCGGTGGGCACTTCTCGGAGTCGGACCCGGATGTCGACCCCGACCGATTCGACGAGTCGATGGACGTGGAGTGGGCGGTCGAGGCGACCGAGCGGGCCGACGACTGCGCGGCCTACTTCGGACCAGAGACGCGGATTCGAAACGGGTGGGCTGGCCTGTACGCCGTGACGCCCGACCATCACGCGATTCTGGACGAGGTCGAATCGGGGTTCGTCGTCGCGGCCGGCTTTTCGGGCCACGGGTTCCAGCATGCACCTGCGACGGGGGAGGCGGTGGCCGACATGTGCCTCGACGAGGACGCCTGCGAGGTGGACGTGTCTGCGCTGTCGCTCGACCGATTCGAGTCAGGCGAGACGCTCACTGAACAGAACGTGGCGTAAGAGGTCGTCAGAAATCCGTTTCAGCCGCTCATGTTGACGACGGCGCGGAGTTCTCCGAGTTCGCGAACGGGGTCAGCGACGTCGCGCGACGCGAGAACGCGAAACCGACCGCTCTCTTCGACGACCCGATAGGTCTGGGTGCCGTCGTCGAACTCGTAGGCCGGGTTCGACTGGACGAGCACGGCCTCGACGTCGTCCCTGTCGTCGGGGCGGTTCGGCGGTTTGACGATGAGCGACGCTTCTTCCCCGAGTCGAATCGTCTGCAGGTCAGCAGC
Source organism: Haloferax larsenii (assembly GCF_024730625.1). Taxonomy (NCBI): domain Archaea; kingdom Methanobacteriati; phylum Methanobacteriota; class Halobacteria; order Halobacteriales; family Haloferacaceae; genus Haloferax; species Haloferax larsenii. The sequence goes on along the minus strand of NZ_CP078063.1, from coordinate 834,050 downwards.
CAAGTCTCGCATTCGTCTTCGTCGTCCGTGGGAGTGCTGCCGATATGAAGGTACCCTATCACCTCTGGCGAGTGAGCGGGAACGCCAGCGGGTACCCAGTCCGTCGTTGGCGACACCAGTGCAAGTCATGGCACCATCTCCCACGATTCCGGAATCGTTTTGAATGAACGCGGCATCCTCAAAGGTAATGACGACCGAACCTGTCAGTGATGGTGTCTGCGTCACTCGCGAACCGACCACCGACGGGTTCGGCTTCTTCTTTCTGACCGCCTGAGGTCGGCGGACTTCGCTCGGGCGTGACCGCGCCCGGCGGACGAAACCGACTCATTCGGTCAAACTCGCCAGACCGGCGAGGCTTCGAAACTGCTAACCGACTCCCAGACGGCTAACGCCACAACGAACCAGATGCGACTTCCGGAATCACAGGTCGCGGTGTTGAACGCCGCGAGCGCCACAGACGAACGGACGATAGCACAGCTAGCGGAGGCGACGGACCTGAAACCCGAGACGGTGACGGGTGCGGTCTTCGACCTCCGCGACGACGGCCTCGTCACGGTCACAGAGACCGTCGAAGAGGACGTCGAACTGACCGACGAAGGCGTCGAATACGCCGACGACGGCCTTCCAGAGATTCGGCTCTACCGCGCCGCCATGGACGTCGGCGGCGGCGACGCGGTCCAGATGGGCCAAGTCATCGGAGCCTCCTCGCTCGGCGGCCCACAGGTGGACATCGCGCTGTCGAACTTCGCGCGAAAGGGCTACGGCCACATCGACTCGGGCGAACTCGTCCCCGACGCGGACGCCAACCCCGACGCCGACGAGGAAGCGGCCGCCCTCTCGGCCCTCGTCGCGGGCGAGACAGTCGATACCGACGTGCTTGACCAACTCGAATCGCGGAACCTCGTCGTTCGCCACGAGCGAACCATCCGCGCCGTCACCCTCACCGACGAGGGCGTGACGGCGCTGATGGAGGGCGTCGAGGCGGCCGAGACGGTCGACCGACTCACGCCCGAGATGCTCACCTCCGGTGAGTGGGAAGACGTCGAGTTCACCGAGTACAACGTCGAAGCCGACGCGCCCGAAGTGCGCGGCGGGAAGAAACACATCCTCCGGCAGACCGCAGACCGGGTGAAGGACGTGCTCGTCGGCATGGGCTTTTCCGAGATGGAAGGTCCCCACGCCGACGCCGACTTCTGGATTAACGACTGTCTGTTCATGCCGCAGGACCACCCGGCGCGCACCCACTGGGACCGTTTCGCCCTCGACGTGCCGCCGATGGAGGACATCCCCGAGGACCTCATCGACCGCGTTCGCTCGTCGCACCTGAACGGTGTCGGCGACGACGGTGACGGCTATCACTCGCCGTGGAGCGAGGACTTCGCCCGCGCCGTCGCGCTTCGCGGCCACACCACGTCGCTGTCGATGCGCTACCTCTCCGGCCACGAAGTCGGCGAGTTAGAGCCACCGCAGCGGTACTTCTCGGTCGAGAAGGTCTACCGTAACGACACGCTCGACCCGACCCACTTGCTCGAATTCTACCAAATCGAGGGCTGGGTGATGGCCGAAGACCTCTCGGTGCGCGACCTGATGGGCACCTTCGAGGAGTTCTACTCCCACTTCGGCATCACGGACATCCAGTTCAAACCGCACTACAACCCCTACACGGAGCCGTCGTTCGAGCTGTTCGGCCGCCATCCAGAGACGAACGAACTCATCGAAATCGGGAACTCCGGCATGTTCCGCGAGGAAGTGCTTCGCCCGCTCGGCGTCGAGTGCGACGTCATGGCGTGGGGCCTCGCGCTGGAGCGCCTGCTGATGCTCATGTACGGGTTCGACGACATCCGCGACGTTCACGGAACGCTGTGTGACCTCGACTTACTCCGCGAGACGGAGGTGCTCCGATAATGCCTGTCGTAGACGTTCAACCAGACGAACTGCGCCGCTTGACCGGCCACGAAGAGAAGTCCGACGAGGAGTTCAAAGACGACCTGTTCGCGCTCGGCCTCGAATTCGAGGGCGTGACCGAAGACGGGGCGTTCCAACTCGAATTCGGCCCGGACCGACTGGACCGCCTCTCGGTCGAAGGCGTCGCGCGGTCGCTTCGCTACCAGTACGGCGACGCTCGCGGTGTCACCGTCCCGAAGACGAACGACCCTGACTGGACCATCGTCGTCGACGAGTCGGTCCCCGAAGAGCGCCCGTACGTCACGGGTGCGGTCGTCCGCGGTGTGGACTTAGACGAGGCCGCGCTCGACTCGCTCATCCAGTTGCAGGAGAAACTCCACGCGACGATGGGCCGCAAGCGCGCCAAGGGAGCCATCGGCATCCACGACCTGACGATGCTGAAAGGCGACGTGCTCTCGGAGCAGTCCACCGGAAACGCCATCACCTACACGGGAATCGAGCCCGACGGCGACACCTTCGTCGCGCTCGACTCCAACGAGGAACTCACCCCTGCAGAAGTGCTCGAACAGCACGACACGGGCCGGAAGTACGCCGACCTCGTCTCCGAGTACGAGCGCTATCCGGCTATCTACGACGAAATCGGCCTGTTCTCGTTCCCACCTGTCATCAACGGTCGCCGGACCGAGGTGACGACCGACTCCCGAGAACTCTTCGTCGAACTCACCGGGACCGACCAGTGGACTATCGACCGGATGTGCAACATCATCTGCTACGCGCTGGCCGCCCGCGGGGCGACCATCGAGGAAGTCGAAGTCGAGTACGAGGGCGGAACCGTCGTCCGCCCCGACTTCGAAGTCGAGACGAAGCGCGTCAGTCACGACCGAATCGAGACGGTCCTCGGCGTCGACTTGGAGATGGACGAGGTCATCGACCTCTTCGAGCGCTCCGGTCTCGACGCGGATGCGGAACTGGGCGATGAGACCGTCTACGAGGTCTCTATCCCGCCGTACCGCGTGGACGTGCTCCACCCGCTCGACCTCGTCGACGACGTGGGTCGCGCCTACGGGTTCAACGAACTCGAACCGCGCTACCCCGACGTTGGCACGGTCGGCCAGCGCCACGAGCGCTCTCGTCTCGAAGACGCCGCCCGGACCGCGCTCGTCGGCCTCGGATTCGAGGACCTGCTCAACTTCCACATGATTTCGGAAGAAGAGAACTACGAGCGCATGGACGTCGAACCCGGTTCCGGTAGTGTCCTCGGCGGCGGTGAACCCACCTCCATCACCGAACCCTACAGCGAGGACTACACCATGCTTCGGACGTGGGTACTGCCCTCGTTGACGATGGTTCTGGAGAACAACACCCACCGCGCGTACCCGCAGGACCTCGCGGAAATCGGCCACGTGGCCCACCGCGACGACGACGAGAACACCCGCGTCTCCGAGGCCCGCCACGTCGCGGCCGTCCTCGCCCGCCACGACGCGACCTACGAGGACGCAAAGGCCCGTCTCGCGACGCTCTGCAACGACTTTGGCGTCGAACTGGAGACGCCCGCGACCGAACACCCGTCGTTCATCCCCGGCCGCACCGCTTCGGTCGTCATCGACGGCGAGGAAGTCGGTATCGTCGGCGAGCTCCACCCGAAGGTCATCGTCGAGCACGACCTCGAACTTCCCGTCGCAGCGTTCGAGTTCGACTTGGCCGCGTTGCAGTAACGGCCTTCGTCCTGTTTCGTCACGCTTCGCCTACTTCGTCCTGCTGTCCCACTTCGTCCGTTTTGTCTCGCTTACCGACCCACGTTCTCGTATCAGCCGCCTTTCTCTTCGGCGCGCTCTTCAGCGAGGTTATCTACGCTCGCGCACTTCGGCGGAGTAATGAAAGTCCTCGTTACCGGCGTTCTTGGCCACCAGGGTCGCGCCGTCATCGAACACCTCCGCTCTGGCGAGTTCGGACGACACGAGGTGTACGGACTCGCCAGTGACCTCTCGTCGCCCCGTGCCCGCGACCTCCTCGACCGCGGCGTCCACGTCGTCGAGGGTGAACTGCACGACCGAGACCGAATGCGCGCACTCCTCGAAGGTGTCGACGGCGTGTTCTGTGTGACCGCCTCCGCGACCGACCCCGAGACGGAGACCGAACAGGGTCGCGCAGTCGTCGATGCCGCAGTCGATACGGGCGTCTCGCACGTCGTCTACTCGTCTGTCTCGCGGGCGAAGGGCGAACTTCCCGCGTCCGCCCAGCCGAAGTTCGCGGTCGAAGAGCACGTCCGAGACGCGGGTCTCCCAGCGACAATCGTCCGGTCGCCACTTTTCATGCAACACTTCCAGCGGCTCTCCGACGACATCGCCGCTGGGTCCCTCGAACTGCCGTTGTCACCGGAGACGACGCTTCCACTGGTCGATGCGAACGACATCGGACGGGCTGCTGCGGCGGCATTCGCCGACCCAGACCAGTTCGTCGGTGAGACTATCGACCTCGTCGGCGACGTCCTGACGCCGCCAGAGATTGCCGAGACGTTCTCCGACGCGCTCGGAGTACCCGTCGAGTTCGCCTCCATCACGCTCGGCGAGTACCGAGAACGGCACGGCGACGAACTCGCCGACGTGTACGAGTGGTTCGAAGACAGCGCGTCGGAAGACGTGACGCCGGACCTGTCCGCATTCGGCCTCGTTCCGCAGACGCTCGCCCAGTATCTGGCTGACACCGACACGTGGCGGTCCGCACCGGCGACGATGAAATAACGGGCAGTAATTTCAAACTAATTCTCATTCCTTTTGTGCATTTGGTCAGCTAACGATAGAAACCTTTAGGATGTATCCAGTTTCGGACTATTGCATGAACAATTATGAATTACATCCGGAGACGTTGGCGGTGACGCATGGCGAACGCGGGCAGGCCCCGGCCCCCGGCGTCGAGGATGTCGTCGTTCCGCTGCATCTGTCGTCGACGTATTCTATTCCCGATGTGGACCCGGACGCGGACCTGGAGACGCTCGACCCCGACGCTGGCGAGTATCTGTACTCTCGTCTGTCGAACCCGACGCGCAACGCGCTCGAACACCGGCTTGCGGCGCTCGAAGGCGGCGAGCACGCGCTCGCGTTCGTCTCCGGGACGGCGGCTATCGCCGCGACCATGACGGCGACGGTCAGCCCCGGCGACCACATCGTCGCGTTCGAGGACCTCTACGGCGGGACGAAGACGATGCTAACCCGGTTGTTCGACGAGCGTCTCGACGTCGAGGTGACTTTCGTCGATGCGACCGACACGTCGGAAGTCGAGGCCGCGATGCGCGACGACACGCGTCTCATCTGGATGGAGACGCCGTCGAACCCGCTTATGCACCTCTGTGACATCGAGGCGATTGCGGCTATCGCCGACGAGTGGGACGCCGTCTTCGGCGTCGACAACACCTTCCTCAGTCCGTACTTCCAGAACCCGCTGGCGCTCGGTGCCGACGTGGTCGTCCACAGCACGACGAAGTTCCTCAACGGCCATTCGGACTCTATCGGCGGTGCCGTCGTCACCAACCGCGACGACATCGTCGAGGAGATTACGTTCCTCCAGCGGGTCGGCATGGGGTCGATGCTCTCGCCGTTCGACTCGTATCTGAACCTCCGCGGCATCAAGACGCTCCCGCTGCGGATGCGCCAACACGAGGAGAACGCGATGCAGATTGCGGAGTTCCTCGAATCGCACGACGCCGTCACGCGCGTCCTCTACCCCGGTCTCGAATCGCACCCGCAACACGACCTCGCGGCCCGCCAGCAGTCCGGGTTCGGCGGCGTGCTCTCGTTCGAACTCGACACCGACCTCGACGGGACCGCCGAGTTCCTCGGACACCTCGACGAGTTCCCGCTCGCTGTCAGTCTCGGCGGCGTCGAGAGCCTTATCGAGCACCCGGCGACGATGACGCACTCGCCGTTGGCGCAGACCGAACGCGACCGTCTCGGTATCTCCGATTCGTTCCTCCGCATGTCTGTCGGCGTCGAACACGTCGACGACCTCCTCGCCGACCTCGAATCGGCGCTCTCGACCGTCTAAGACCGGTTCGACCGTCTCTCCCTCTCTTTTTGCCCCTCCTTTCCCGCTGGCGATCTCTCGGTCGCATTCCGTCCCCTCGGCGCTCTAACCGAGTTGTTTAACAGTCCGCCCGGTGGTAGGTACGCCAACGCAATGCCGAGCGGAGAATACGACCCGGAAACCGTCGAGGCGAACTGGCAAGAGAGGTGGGTCGACGAAGACCTGTACGCGTTCCCGGAGAGCGCGGTAGACCCCGACACTGTCTTCTCTATCGACACGCCGCCGCCGACGGTATCCGGAAGTCTGCACTGGGGCCACGTCTACGGCTCTATCCTGCAGGACTTCGTCGCGCGATTCAAGCGGATGCGCGGCAAGGAAGTCTACTACCCGTTCGGATACGACGACAACGGCATCGCGTCGGAACTCCTGACCGAGGACGAACTCGGTATCAAACACCAGGACTACGAGCGACGCGAGTTCCAGAAGCTCTGCCGCGAAGTCACCTCGAAGTACGAGGCGGAGTTCACCGAGAAGATGCAGCGTATCGGGACGTCCATCGACTGGAACCAGACGTACCAGACCATCTCGCCGGAGGTCCAGCGCGTCTCGCAACTGTCGTTCGTCGACCTGTACGAACAGGACCGACAGTACCGCCAGCGCGCGCCGGCCATCTGGTGTCCCGAGTGTGAGACCGCGATTTCGCAGGTCGAGACCGAAGACGACGAACAGGGCTCGCACTTCCACGACATCGAGTTCGACGTCGTCGACTCCGAGGAGTCCTTCGTTATCTCGACGACGCGACCCGAACTCCTCCCCGCGTGTGTCTCGGTGTTCGTCCACCCCGACGACGACGAGAACCAGCACCTCGTCGGCCAAGAGGCCGAAATTCCGATTTTCGGACAGCAGGTTCCCATCCTCGAAGACGAGCGCGTCGACTTGGAGACGGGGACGGGCCTCGTCATGTGCTGTACCTTCGGCGACCAGACCGACATCGAGTGGTATCAGGCCCACGACCTGCCGCTCCGCATCGCTATCGACGAGTCCGGCACGATGACCGATGTCGCTGGCGAGTACTCCGGCCTGTCGTCCGACGAGGCACGCGAGGAAATCGTCGCCGACCTCGAAGACGCGGGTGCGCTGCTCGACAAGCGCGCTATCACGCACACGGTCAACGTCCACGAGCGCTGTGGCACGAGCGTCGAGTTCCTCGTCAAAGACCAGTGGTACATCAAACTCCTCGACAAGCGCGAGGAGTACCTCGAAGCGGGCGAGGAGATGGACTGGTACCCCGAGAAGATGTTCACGCGGTACAAAAACTGGATTGAAGGTCTCCAGTGGGACTGGGCCATCTCCCGGCAGCGTTCGTCTGGGATTCCGTTCCCGGTCTGGTACTGCGGCGAGTGCGAACACGTCGTCGTCGCCGACCGCGAGGACCTGCCGGTGGACCCGCTTTCGGACGACCCGCCGGTCGATTCGTGTCCCGAGTGCGGCCACGACGAGTTCGTCGCCGAAGACGACGTGTTCGACACGTGGGCGACCTCGTCGCTGACGCCGCTCATCAACGCCGGGTGGGACTGGAACCCCGAGACGGAGGAGATGGAACTCGAACGCGACGAACTCTACCCGTTCGACATGCGCCCGCAGGGCCACGACATCATCTCCTTTTGGCTGTTCCACACGGTCGTCAAGTGCTACGAGCACACCGGCGAGGTCCCGTTCGACAGCGTGATGATAAACGGGATGGTCCTCGACGAGAACCGCGAGAAGATGTCGAAGTCGGTCGGCAACATCGTCTCGCCCGACGAAGTCCTCGACGAATTCCCGGTCGACGCCGCCCGCTACTGGGCCGCCGGAAGCGCCGTCGGCGACGACCTCCCGTATCAGGAGAAAGGTCTCGTCGCGGGCGAGAAGCTGATTCGAAAGCTCTGGAACGCGTCGAAGCTCGTCGAGAGCCTCACCGAGGACGCGCCCGACGAGTTCGACCACGACGACCTGAAGGCCATCGACCGCTGGCTCCTCGCGTCGCTCGACCGCGAAATCGAGTTCGTCACGGAGAAGCTCGACAACCGTGAGTTCTCGAAGGCTCGGGACCGACTCCGGAGCTTCTTCTGGCATACGTTCTGTGACGACTACCTCGAAATCGCCAAGCAGCGCCTTCGCGAGGGCGGGGACCCCTCGGCGGCCTACACGCTCCAGACCGCCCACCGGCGGTTCGTCCGTCTGTTCGCGCCGATTCTCGCACACATTACCGAGGAGCTCTGGCACGACATGTACGACGGCGAGAGCGTCCACGCGCAGTCGTGGCCCGACCCGCTCGGACTCGACGCCGACGTCGAGGCCGGTGAGACCGCCATGGCCGTCGTCGGCGCGCTGCGCAAGTACAAGAGCGACGCTCAGCTTTCGATGAACGCCAGCATCGACGAAGTCGAAGTCTACGGCACCATCGACGGCTTCGAAGACGACATCAGCGGCGTGATGCACGTCGATTCGCTCACCTCGACCGACGCGGAACCGCCTATCGAGTCCGTCATCTCGGGCATCGACCTCGACTACTCCATCGTCGGCCCCGAGTACGGGAGCAAAGTCCCCGACATCGAGGCGGCGCTCGCACAAGACGACTACGAACTCGTCGGCGACGAACTCCACGTCGCCGGCGTCGAACTCGGTCCCGACGCGTTCGAAGTCAACGAAGCGCGTACCTACTCCGGCGAGGGAGAATTCGTCGAGACCGAGGGCGCGCTCGTCATCGTGAAGAACGACGACTAAGCGTTCGCTGTCCTTTTTTCGAGTGTTTCGGCGGGTCTCGTCGCCCGTCTCACTTGGCTGTCGTCGTCAGTCGTCTCCACTCGACGTGAGCAGTCGTCTCCGTCCGACACCGAGTGCCTCAATTATTGTCTCGGCATCGTCGACGTGGGGGACGACCTGTGGATGGTTCGCGTTCGCGTCGTCTTCGTTGACTTCCTCGGGCTCCGGAACCGTGAGTTGCACGTCGGGCCCCGTCTCTAGGTCCGTGTCGAACTCCACCGTCTCGGTGCCGAACAGACGGTCGACGATGTCCGAACTCACGGTGACATCGGTGATTGCGTCGCGTTCGAGACGCGCTTGCGGCTCGTCTAACACCTCGTCGTAGACGACGAGCACATCGTCGTAACAGCGGTACTCGACCGTTCCGTACGTGAGATACCGCGTGGTCCCTCTGACTGCGGCGAACACCCCGGCGAGCGCGAGACACGCGAGCGCCCACGACTCTGCCCCAAAGACAGCCATCGCCACAGCAACAGCGTAGCACCAGAGCACGCCGCTCGAAAGGGTGTAGCGAACGCTTCGGTAGCCAGCGTCGGCGATGGCTGACACGCGCCCGAGTCGGACGCGGTGTGCTGGTTCTCCCTCGGGGACTGCGACCGGGACCGGTTCGATTTCGGTCTCTTCGCTTCCGTACAGTCGGTAGAACGCACCTCGTTTGTCGTCGTCGCGTTCGACTTGCAGCGTCCGGAGGTCGTACAGGAGCTTTCCGGCAGCGACGACAGTAACGGCAAGAACTCCACTCTCGACCGACCCGAGTAACGGCCCAGCGACGGCCAGAAGCACGGCGATTGCGACGAGCAATTTGAACGGAGACAGCAACACCGACCGCGCGGAGTGGTCGCGGTAGCCCTCTTTCACGAAGTACTGTGCTCCGGTTTCGACGCCCCGCCCGACGAACACTCCCAGTCCTCCGAGGAGGATTCGCCCGGCTGTCGCCTCGGTCACGACGGGGTCTATCAACCCGAATACCATGAACGCCGTTATCAGTTCGAGCGGCGCAAGCAGGAAGACTGTCACGAGCAAGACCGGAACGTTCCGGGGGTAAAACGGTGGGAACGGCCCCGGAATCGAGAGACTACCCCGCTTTTCCTGTAGTGGTCCGAGTAATCGATTGTCCTCGTCCATGGCGTTGTTCGGGCGTTTGGCAGCGAACGGGATTTTCACGCACGTCCAGAACAACACGGCCGCGACTTCGGCGACGAACACGCCGAAGAGCACCGACGGGGACCAGCCGAGCAACAGGACACCGACCGGAGCGACCGCGTTGGACGCGAGGACCGCGAGCGCCCCGGAATCGTGAGGGGAGGGAAGGCGCACAATCGGTCAACTGAGTGGGGAGAAAAACAGACTTCGGTTCGCTCCCGTCGTAAGTGGCCTGTCGCGGTCGACTTACAGGTCGACGCCGACCGCGTCGTCGATGGAGTCGAAGCCGTCACGTTCGAGGTGGTCGAGGAGTCCGCGGTTGATATCTCGCGCGAGAGACGGCCCTTCGTAGACGAGGCCCGTGTAGAGTTGGACCATCGAGGCTCCCGCGCGAATCTTCTGGTACGCCCCGTCCGCGTCGGAGACGCCGCCGACGCCGACGATTGGCACGTCGGTTCGCTCGGCGATGAAGCGAATGAGGTCGGTGGCGCGGCCTTCGATTGGCTTGCCCGAGAGACCGCCTCGTTCGGCCTGGTTGGGGTTCTGCAGCGAGTCGGGGCGGGTGGTCGTCGTGTTGCTCGCGATGATTCCGTCGAGTGCCAACTCGTCGACGACTTCGAGGGCATCTTCGATGGCCGGGTCCGGAAGGTCGGGCGAGAGTTTCACGAGAAGCGGGTCGGCACCCGCGTCTACGAGCGTTCCGAGAATCGCTTCGAGGGAGTCGCGGTTTTGGAGGTCGCGGAAGCCCTCGCTGTTGGGACACGAGACGTTGACGACGACGTAGTCGGAGCCGTCGGCGACGCGCTCGTAGGTGTACAGGTAGTCCTCGGGCGCGTCCTCGGCCGCGGTGACTTCGGAGAGCGCGAGGTTGACACCGACCGGGATGTCGGGACGAGGGCCGGCTTGGAGTCGGCGGCCGACTACGTCTGCGCCGTCGTTGTTGAGGCCCATTCGATTGATGATGGCCTCGTCTTCGGGGAGACGGAACATTCGCGGCCGTGGATTCCCGGACTGTGCTTTCGCGGTGACGCCGCCGACTTCGACGTGGCCGAAGCCGAGTGCGGCGAGGACGGTCGGGACTTCGGCGTTCTTGTCGAACCCGGCGGCGACGCCGACCGGGTTGGGGAAGTCGAGGCCGAACGCGGTCGTTTCGAGGCGTGGGTCCTCGACGCGGTACTGTCGTTCGAGGAGTGATTCGACGGGTGTTCCGCGGACTGCGCGAAGGAGTCCGTGGATAGTGCCGTGTGCAGTTTCTGGTGGGAGCGAAAAGAGGAACGGTTTGGCGAGGTGGTAAGGATTCATGCCTGTGGTGCGGGCGAGTCGCTAGGAACACTACTTCGCAGAACGGTCACGGCTGTCCGTCCTCAGAAGTCGTGTTCGACCTGCTCTGGGTCTGCTTTCTGGATGATGATTTTCCCGTCTCGGACACGAACGAATACCTCGTCGCCGATTTCCATGCCAGCGACCGCGAGTTCATCCTCGTGGAGGTTGACGTGGACGTTGTGGTACTCGCCGTTTTCGTCTTTGGCTCCACTCGGACTGAGCTTCTTTTTCCGGACCATCTGGGGGTCTATCCGTTGGTTCGCCGCAGGGAATACATAAGTGTTGTCTCCGCCCCTCAGATTGAGGGGGAAATCCCGGTTTCGGTGCTGTCTCGTTTCTAGATTGCAGACCAAATCGATACCGCTCTTCGAACTCGGCTCGACGGTGGAGTATATAAGTATGGCCCCGTCGTCGGTCGAAAACCGGCGATATATTTATCTTGTGCCATGTGGTTGGTTGCCATAGAGGTGGAAAATCATGGTACGCGAGGACGGTAAGCGGAACTTTGTGCTCCGAGAGGAGGACGGGACAGAGACGAGTGTATTTTCCGGAAGTATGCCCCGACAGGCAGCGCTCAAAGCAGCGCGACGCCTCGACCCGGCAGGCTCCGAAGACAATGCCCAGGCGAACGCGACAGAGATTCGCCTTCGCGAGAAGGGAACCGACAAGGTTCACATCTTCGACGCCTGGGCGTGGACGAGTGACGCCCCCGGTGACAAACCGGAATGGATGGAAGGCGAGATTACGAAAGGGAACGTCTCGAAGAAGGGAATCGAACACCTCGACGAGTAGGCGGTCGTCCCGAGTAGTCGGTCTGATTTTCTTTACGTCGTCCGCGTACGCGTGCGTGTAGGAAAAACAGGTGTCCGTAAGTCCACGTACTCCGTAGTCGATACGTCTTTGAGTGCGGCCCTGTCAGTTTCGCCTACGCGACCAACACCCGGTCAGACCGCACGTGCGATGCGAGGGATGAACGGCCGGCCTCCAGTCGCGTGATATCTACGCCTCCGAGCGACTGCTGTATCGTTTATGATTGCTCACGGCATGAAACCGCATGACGATGCGCCATCGGTTCGACGGCCTTTTATGTACCCGTGCCATTCGGAATAATGCGAAGAAGCGCACGGGGGCACTCCCCCCGACGGCTTCACTTTCGAACGCCCCACGACCCAAAGGCCGTCTGGCGCCTACCGGGATGATACACTCTCCCGGGGCCGCCGACGATACGACGGCCTTAAGTGGTCCAAGGCATTTCGGAAGAATGCGTACGACACACCGCGATTGCAGGGCGATTCAACGCGTCCTGCCACACCGGAAGCGAGCCAATGAAGTTCGACGGGTTTATACCCGACAACGGCATTGGTTCAAATCCGAAGGAAATGAGGATTCCGCCCCTGCGGTACGCCGCAAGACGGTATCTGATGTTAGCCCTAGTAGTTCGGTGACATCCGAACGGATGTCAACGAACTCGGACCTTTGAACGGTGATTTGACAGCATTACGCTGCCATTCACCCGCCAACACCCCGCGACCAGGTTTAAATGGTCGCGACCCATTCCGGTTGATCCTGCCGGAGGTCATTGCTATTGGGGTCCGATTTAGCCATGCTAGTTGCACGAGTTTAGACTCGTGGCGAAAAGCTCAGTAACACGTGGTCAAACTACCCTACGAAGACCCATAACCTCGGGAAACTGAGGCTAATAGGTCATAGGAGAGTCACGCTGGAATGCCGACTCTCCCAAACGCTCAGGCGTCGTAGGATGTGGCTGCGGCCGATTAGGTAGACGGTGGGGTAACGGCCCACCGTGCCGATAATCGGTACGGGTTGTGAGAGCAAGAGCCCGGAGACGGAATCTGAGACAAGATTCCGGGCCCTACGGGGCGCAGCAGGCGCGAAACCTTTACACTGCACGCAAGTGCGATAAGGGGACCCCAAGTGCGAGGGCATATAGTCCTCGCTTTTTCCGACCGTAAGGTGGTCGGCGAATAAGGGCTGGGCAAGACCGGTGCCAGCCGCCGCGGTAATACCGGCAGCCCAAGTGATGACCGATATTATTGGGCCTAAAGCGTCCGTAGCCGGCCACGAAGGTTCATCGGGAAATCCGCCAGCTTAACTGGCGGGCGTCCGGTGAAAACCACGTGGCTTGGGACCGGAAGGCTCGAGGGGTACGTCCGGGGTAGGAGTGAAATCCCGTAATCCTGGACGGACCACCGATGGCGAAAGCACCTCGAGAAGACGGATCCGACGGTGAGGGACGAAAGCTAGGGTCTCGAACCGGATTAGATACCCGGGTAGTCCTAGCTGTAAACGATGCTCGCTAGGTGTGGCACAGGCTACGAGCCTGTGCTGTGCCGTAGGGAAGCCGAGAAGCGAGCCGCCTGGGAAGTACGTCCGCAAGGATGAAACTTAAAGGAATTGGCGGGGGAGCACTACAACCGGAGGAGCCTGCGGTTTAATTGGACTCAACGCCGGACATCTCACCAGCTCCGACTATAGTAATGACGGTCAGGTTGATGACCTTGCCACGACGCTATAGAGAGGAGGTGCATGGCCGCCGTCAGCTCGTACCGTGAGGCGTCCTGTTAAGTCAGGCAACGAGCGAGACCCGCACTTCTAATTGCCAGCAACAGTTTCGACTGGTTGGGTACATTAGAAGGACTGCCGCTGCTAAAGCGGAGGAAGGAACGGGCAACGGTAGGTCAGTATGCCCCGAATGAGCTGGGCTACACGCGGGCTACAATGGCCGAGACAATGGGTTGCTATCTCGAAAGAGAACGCTAATCTCCTAAACTCGGTCGTAGTTCGGATTGAGGGCTGAAACCCGCCCTCATGAAGCTGGATTCGGTAGTAATCGCATTTCAGAAGAGTGCGGTGAATACGTCCCTGCTCCTTGCACACACCGCCCGTCAAAGCACCCGAGTGAGGTCCGGATGAGGCCACCACACGGTGGTCGAATCTGGGCTTCGCAAGGGGGCTTAAGTCGTAACAAGGTAGCCGTAGGGGAATCTGCGGCTGGATCACCTCCTAACGACCGAGACCACCCCGACGGGGTGGCTCACTTTCGATCTCCCGAGTTCCACGACGTCCGTTCGGACACCTTAGAACTACTAGGGCTGACACGGGCCCATAGCTCAGTGGTAGAGTGCCTCCTTTGCAAGGAGGATGCCCAGGGTTCGAATCCCTGTGGGTCCATGGTAAGCAGTACTCCACTCCGAAACAATCGTTCCCCTTAAGTGTGGGAAGACACTTCGGAAGAATGGATACTGACGACTGATGCACCAACCCGCGCAAGCGCGGTTGGGAAGGGTCGAAAACACGCCTCGGAGATCACCGAGGGTGTTTGATGAAACCGTGTGTACGTGCAATCCAGGCGTCCACTGGACCCGTTCTCCGGGTCACAGTGACATATATCAACTGGCTACTGTGCCAGCTGGTGGATAGCTCGGCTCGAGAGCCGATGACGGACGTGCCAAGCTGCGATAAGCTTCAGGGAGCCGCATGGAGGCTAAGAACTGAAGATCTCCGAATGGGAATCCCCACAGCAATTGCCTAGCGCAATGGGGAACGCTCCGAATTGAAACATCTTAGTAGGAGCAGGAAAAGAAAGCAATCCGCGATGTCGTTAGTAACGGCGAGTGAACGCGATACAGTCCAAACCGAAGCCTTCGGGCAATGTGGTGTACGGACTACCCATAACGGACCTGGATCTTACGTGAAGTCTTCTGGAATGGAGCGTGATACAGGGTGAAAACCCCGTAACGTAAGAGACAGGTCCCGGGGTTGTTCCAGAATAGCGGGGGTTGGATATCCCTCGTGAATTTTGCAGGCATCAACTGCGAAGACTAAATACTCCTCGAGACCGATAGCGAACAAGTAGCGTGAGCGAACGCTGAAAAGCACCCCGAAAAGGGCGGTGCAATAGGGCTTGAAATCAGTTGGCGATAGAGCGACGTGGCATAAAAGGTCGTTCGACGAAAGAACTGGGAGCGATCCCGTAGTATGACTCGAACGAAGCCGATGTTACGTCGTACGTTTTGAAAAACGAACCATGGAGTGCATCTGACTGGCGAGTCTAAGGGGTGAACCCCCGGAGGCATAGGGAAACCGATACGGCCGCAGTCTTTGACCAGGGCCACCGTCTTCAAGGGCGGGGAGCCAACCGGATGCGACCCGAAACCAAGTGATCTACGCCGGAGCAGGGCGAAGCGTGGCGAAAGCTGCGTGGAGGCCCGTTAGAGTTGGTGTCCTACAATACCCTCTCGTGACTCTGGTGTAGGGGTGAAAGGCCCATCGAACTTGGCAACAGCTGGTTCCAACCGAAACATGTCGAAGCATGACCTCTGATGAGATAGTTCGTGAGGTAGAGCGACCGATTGGGAATCCGGACTCCGAGAGGAGTTCGCTTCCCTGTCAAACTCCGAACTTACGAACGTCGTCGACTCAGGGAGTCCGGTGTGCGGGGTAAGCTTGTGCACCGTGAGGGAGACAACCCAGAGTTAGGTTAAGGACCCAAAGTGTGGATTAAGTGCGATTGAAGATTGTCTCGAGCCCTAAACAGCCGGGAGGTGAGCTTAGAAGCAGCTACCCTCTAAGAAAAGCGTAACAGCTTACCGGCCGAGGTTCGAGGCGTCGAAAATGATCGGGGCTCAAATCCACCTCCGAGACCTAACAGCGCCCATTAGGGCGATCTCGTAGGTTGGCATACTGTTTGGGTGGAAGCACGGGTGAGAACTCGTGTGGACCGAGCAGCAACGAAAATCATGGTCTCAGTAGCAGCGAGAGTCGGGTGTGAACCCCGACGGCCTTACGCGCAAGGGTTCCTCGGCACTGTCAATCAGCCGAGGGTTAGTCGATCCTAAGTCTATCCGTAATTCGAAATAGATGAAAGGGAAACTGGTTAATATTCCAGTACCTTCTTGCAGCGAAAGTCGACGCTTTAGGAAACACCGAGCGGGGCCTTCGCCCCGTCGAATCGTCGAAATCCGTGGAAGCCGTAATGGCACGAAGCGGACGAATGGCGAGATAGGGAAACTCGGCGGTACCTAGAGCCCGTGAAAAGACAAGCAAGAAGCTCGTACCGAGATCCGACACAGGTGCGCTGGCAGAGCAAGCCAAGGCCTGTCGGGATCAACCGACGTTAGGGAATTCGGCAAGTTAGTCCCGTAAGTTCGCGATAAGGGATGCCTGCTCTTGACCGAGCAGGTCGCAGTGACTCGGACGCTCCGACTGTCTAGTAACAACATAGGTGACCGCAAATCCGCAAGGACTCGTACGGTCACTGAATCCTGCCCAGTGCGGGTATCTGAACACCTAGTACAATAGGACGAAGGACCTGTCAACGGCGGGGGTAACTATGACCCTCTTAAGGTAGCGTAGTACCTTGCCGCTTCAGTAGCGGCTTGCATGAATGGATCAACGAGAGCGTCACTGTCCCAACGTTGGGCCCGGTGAACAGTACGTTCCAGTGCGGAGTCTGGAGACCCCCAAGGGGAAGCGAAGACCCTATAGAGCTTTACTGCAGGCTGTCGCTGAGACGTGGTCGCTAATGTGCAGCATAGGTAGGAGCCATTACACAGGTACCCGCGCCAGCGGGCCACCGAGGCAACATTGAAATACTACCCGTTAGTGACTGCGACTCTCACTCCTGGCGGAGGACACCGGTAGCCGGGCAGTTTGACTGGGGCGGTACGCGCTCGAAAAGATATCGAGCGCGCCCAAAGATTTCCTCACGCGAGTCGGAAACTCGTGGAAGAGCGCAAGAGCAAACGGAAGTCTGACAGTGTCATTCCCAACGAGTGACGCTGACGCGAAAGCGTGGTCTAGCGAACCTACGAGGTTCATTCATGGGACCCGTAGATGACAGAAAAGCTACCTTAGGGATAACAGAGTCGTCACCGGCAAGAGCACATATCGACCCGGTGGCTTGCTACCTCGATGTCGGTTCCCTCCATCCTGCCCGTGCAGAAGCGGGCAAGGGTGAGGTTGTTCGCCTATTAAAGGAGGTCGTGAGCTGGGTTTAGACCGTCGTGAGACAGGTCGGCTGCTATCTATTGGGGGTGTGAAGGAACTTGACGTGAACGTTCGTATAGTACGAGAGGAACTACGAATGGGTGCCACTGGTGTACCGGTTGTCCGAGAGGGCAGATGCCGGGCAGCTACGCACCACGGGGTAAGAGCTGAACGCATCTAAGCTCGAAACCCACACGGAAAAGAAGTTCCACTGAGGACACTCGTAGAAGACGAGTTCGATAGACTCGGGGTGTACGCAACGAGGCAACGAGTTGTTAAGCCCGCGAGCACTAACAGTCCAAGCCACATTCATACGCACTGAGACTCGGGAACGGGTCCAGGCGCAAACTGGATTGCACGTACACACGGAGACGAGGCCAGACCGATATTGGTATGGTATGAAGACGGTTCGATTCCGTCAATCGGCATTACGGCGGCCAGAGCGGTGAGGTTCCACCCGTACCCATCCCGAACACGGAAGTTAAGCTCACCTGCGTTCTGGTCAGTACTGGAGTGAGCGATCCTCTGGGAAATCCAGTTCGCCGCCCCTATTCATAGAAAGCCCACTGGACTGCTGTCCAGTGGGCTTTTTTCATTTACAGACGAGCGAGTGTGCAGCCGCACACTCACAATAAGTCTGCGAGCGGCAGCACTCTCGTAGACCTCTTCGCCTCTCCTCCCCCGCGGCTACTCGCGGACTAGAGATCACACCGTGAGCGGCATCGACGTGTGAACCGCCGCTGCACGTCTGCCAGCAGTGAGGCCCCCACAAAGCACCTGAGCGAGATACCACGGGAGAGCACGTCTTCCCGTACATCGTCAGGCTTAAGCACGAGACAGCGCTACGAAGAGGTGCGCCAAGGTGGCAGAGTCCGGCCGAACGCAGCGGCCTGCAGAGCCGCCCATCGCCGGTTCAAATCCGGCCCTTGGCTTTCTGACGACACAACACACAGAGTGACAACAGCGGTGTGTTTTGCTATCGAGTGAACGACGACAACCAAGCCAGATATGGTAATAGTTAACGTCTAACACACCGAACAGTCACCCGGTACTCGTCACCGAGAGGGGTGGAGGATTTCGCGGTGACGAGTACTATGGAGGAACAGGATGTCTTCAGCAACATCCCCGTCACCAACAGACGAGGCAAATGCGCTCGTCGCCCGACGCTTCCCGGAGGAAGTAGCGACAGAGGGCAAAATCGAGGTTATCGACGAAATCTGTGCGGAGAACGTCGTCGACCACAGCCCACTGGGGGACCGGCGGGGTCGCGAAGAACTGAAAGAACAGCTTAGAAAGTTAAACGAGGCGTTCGGTGACTTCTCGGCGACGGTCGAGGATATCGTCACGGAGGGTGACACGGTCGCGATGCGCGTCACCCTGCGCGGCACCCACGAAGGTGAATTCATGGGCTTTGAACCGACGGGCAAGTCCTTCGAGGCCGGGAACATGGTGTTCACCAGAATCGAAGATGGACTCATCGCCGAGCGGTGGGTTGAGCCAGACCTGCTCGGGATGTTCACGCAACTCGGTATCGTCGACGTCGACGTATCGGAAATGTAGATTCACCGAGCGGGCTTATTTTTGCTCGCCGAATCGGTTTGGAAGTTCCGCTGGCTTCACTTCGTCTTCGAGGTGTGCTTCGAGTGCTGCTTCGGTTTCGTCGTCGCCGAGTGACCGGGCGAGTTCGACCCCGCGGAGGGCAGTCTTCCGTTCTCGAACCCGGGCATCGACGGCGGAGAAACACTCGACACCTTGTTCAAGTTGGCTGAGCGCATCGGCGTCGAGTCCCGCCGACTGAAGTGCATCAGCAAGCTGCAACCGAACCCGGCCCTCTAGAGCCGTCGTCGGAGCGGTCTCGACTCCGGTTTCGAGATAGTCGATGCCACGGTCTATGTCTCCTTCAGCGACGAGGACGAGTCCAAATGCCGCGTTCGCACGGGCGTTCGGCTCTTCATCGTCGTGCGCTGTTGCACGTTCGAGTGCGTCGGCAGCGAGCGCTCGTGCGTCGGCGATATCGCCTCGACCGAGATGTGCACGGGCTTGGATAGTTAGGAGCTCTGTCAACTGTGATTCGTTGCCTTCGAGGAGGTTGGCTGCTTCGTCGGCGTGCTCGAGTACGTCGTCGTACGCTTCGAGCTCGAGGAGCACTTGAGAGAGACCGTGGTGGGAGTTCCCACGAATCCACCCCAACTCGTCGTCATCGAGTGAGTCGAAGACAGTAGTGAACCGGTCACGGGCAGCCTCCAGGTTGCCGCGGTCGAGTTCGATTTTGCCGTAGTTCGTCGACGACGATGCGGCACCCATCTCGTCACCGATGTCACGTCGTATCTCGAGTGCAAGTCGCGTATACCGCGCTGCCTTGTCGAGCGTCCCGTCGACGAGTTCGATAAGCCCGAGAATCGAGAGTGCCAGCGCTTCGCCCCATCTGTAGCCCTGTTCTCGTCGAAGTTGGTGGCTCTCTTGGGCGTGCTCACGTGCTTCGTCGTAGTCCCCAAGCACCTGTTCTGCCCGAGCGAGATTCGAGAGTGTGCTGGCGACTCGAACCGTATCACCGACGGAGCGACGTAGTTCGAGTGCGCGCTCGTAGTGCGTTCTGGCCCCCCCGAACTCCCCCGTGTGACTTGCAATCGACCCGAGCGCGTTCAGCACGTCGCTTCGCCCCACGTCGTCGTCGATTCGTTCGAAGCGGTCGAGCGCCGCCATCGCCATCTCACGTGCGCGCTCGAAATTACTATTGTGTCGCTCAACTTCTGAGAGCCCGGCGTATCCGTCCGCCCGGGCTCTGATAAGCGTCTCTTCGTCGAAACGGTCGTCGTCGTAGTCGCTGAGGGACTCGAACTCGCGCAGCGCGCGGTCGAGTTCGCCGCCGTTGACGAACATCCGAGCGCGCCACCGACGAACGTCGATACGCAACTCATCGTCACAGGCGTCGGGAACGCTGACGCGCGAGTAGTCAGTCTCGGCGTAGAGCGGGGAGAGCCGTGGGTTGTTGACGCCGAGTTCGAAGACGTTTCGAACGAGGCGGTTGCCCCACGCTCCGGGGTCGTCGGCAATCGTCCGAACGATATCTGCGGTCCCACCGAAAACCGATTGGACGGCTCTGCGGGCTTCGGCGTCGTCGGAAAGTGAAAAGAGGGCGTCGAGACACCGTTCGAACCGGCGGCGAGCGCGCCGCTCCGACTCGACTTCGAGGAGACGTTGGAGGAACTGTGTCGACCACGTCTCGTGGACGGTCCGAACCCGCTCGGGTTGGTCTCCGCCGAACGCCGAGTAGAGAACGGACCGTTCGAGCGCATCGAGCGCCGCTTCGACCTGTTGTTCTTCCGCGCCGGTTGACGCGAGGGCGTACGCAAGCGGTGTGTCGACACCGATACCCGACGCGTTCAGAAGGTTGACGAGGACGCCAACGTCGACGCCGACTTCCTCGTCGACTGCTCGAAGGTCGTCGTAGACGTTGTCGATGTCGTCGGCGAGACTCGTCGGCCCACCGGTGTCGCGCATCGCGGGTTCGACGTAGCGTGCGAGGCGGTGGAAAAAGAGGTACATCTCACCGGGGGCGAGTTCGTCGTCGTCACCGGGGCGCAGTTCCTCGGGGTCGATATCGACTGCTTGGTCGACCGTCGCTTCGAAGTGGTCGACGATTCGCTCACGCTCGCGCTCGTCAATCGGGGGAACAGTGACCTCCTCGATGGCGTGGATGCGGTGGGATTCCAGGCGGGCGGACCCCCGGAGTTGGCCGTCACGCCACTCGTTTTCGCGGCTGTCGAGGAGGAACGTCACGGTGGTGTCGTCTGCGAACTCCCGAACGAGTTCGAACACGGCGTTGGCCTCGCTTCGCGTCGCGTCTTCGACGACGACGAGTGCGTGACCGGGTGCATCCGCGAGGTACGACCCGAGATGCGCCGTCGCGGTCAGCGAGTCGCGCTCGCCACTCTTTCGGTAGAGGACGGGGCCGAGCTCGCGCTCGTACCAACGACAGGCGACGGACATACAGACGGTGCTCTTTCCGGACCCGGGTGGGCCGACAACGACGCGATCACGTCCATCACGGAGCGCATGGAATAGCTCTTCGGTGACGGTCTCACGCCCGCTCGACGTTGGACGCTCGCGGTCGAGCGCGTAGCCGACACGGACTTCTCCGAGGTCGAACCCCGCGCGCCAGCAGGCCAGCGGGGGCGAGATTCCGACACGGTCGAAGTAGTCGGCGGACAACCGAACGAGTCCCTGGGATTCGAGCGTCGTCGGGAGCGACTCGCCGCGGACTGACATCGCATTCGAAACTTCGGTGGCGTCGGTGTCGGTGTCAGTGCCAATGTGGATGTCGGCCTCGGTTTGGGTGTCGGTGTCGGCGTCGGCATCGGCGTCGGTGTCGGCGTCGGTAGCGCCGCCGGTGGCGTCAGAGAAGTCGGTTTCAGCATCGCGGTGAGCGTCGCTGCCACCCCCGTCGATAGCGTCGCGTTCGCGGGTGTCGTTTCCGAGTCGTCCTTCGAGGTCGAACGGAGATGCATCTTCCCACACCGATTGCGTGTGTTGGCGTGCCCACGTCACCGCCGCAGTCGACGTGTTACGGAGGACGCCACGAATCTGACCGCTGTCGTCGTAGATGACGACCGTCGACCGAGGGACCCCGTCGGCGACGGTGTGGCCAAACGCGTATGGCGGGACGTCGCCGACGCGGAGGTTGACGTCCGGCGTCGTCTGAATCGCTTCGAGAAGTTCCGGGAAGGCCCGCCAGAGCGCGGTCACGACTGCTTCGGGGACGACCAGTCGACACGCAGTCCCGCCGTTGATACACTCCGTCAGCCGTTCGACGAAGATTCGGTTCGGAAGTTGCGGAAACACCATGGTTCCGTATCCGGTCGCCGAAATCTCTTCGGCGAGGAGTTCGACCGGACGGTGGGGTGTGGCGCTGGCAGAGAGTTCGACGTCGGCGCCGAGAAGCGGCGTCGCCGGGAGTGGATAGTCGGTGGGGAGGTCGGACAGTACCGTGTCGAGTTCGAGCACGTCATCGACGTCGTTGCGGTACGACTCGAAGCGTTCCGTCAGGTACTGTCCCGTAAGGGACGTCGAGAACTCGGCGTTCGACTCCGTGACGAGTCCAGCGGCGACGAGGTCTCGAATCGCTCTATCGACGGTCGACCGCGAGTACGGGAGCGCCTCTGTCAATTCACGCTTGTCGAGGGACGAAGCGTCGAGCACCCGAAGGAAGTCGAAGCGGTCAGAGACGAGTTCGAGGTGCTCGGTCACGCGGTCTCTGTCGGGTGTCACTGTGCTCCTCCATCGTATCGCCAGTGGACACACAGACCGGCAGTCATGGTATCGGTGTTTTGGGGAGGGTCGCCAAAACCCTTCCCTGTCTCGGTATTCGGACCCTCAGTATTCGGGTGGGTGAAATGAACTTCGGCCGTCGGGTTTCCGGAGTCTCTCCGCGGAAAAGTAATCGTTATACGCCGTGTGGCCCATGCCGAAACCATGCAACGACGCGCCGCGGCTATCTCCGTCGTGTTCTTCCTGGTCATCGGTGCGGGTGCATACTCGCTCATCGCGACTGCATCGACACCGACGATCGGGTTCGAGAACCCAGAGTACTCGCTGGCACAGGGCGACGAGTTCACCGTAGCAGGCAGTGAGCAGACGTACACCGTGTCGGCTATCACCGAAGAAGAGGAGTCTGGCGGACACGGAGGCGGCACGACGCTCGTCCGGTCCGGCGAAATCACGTACGTGAACGACTCTGCCCGCTTCACCGAGACGTGGGACAACGGAAGCACCGTCACACTCGATGGTACGGACTGGCGTGTCGAGGTTCCCAACGCCTCCGACCCGTCCGAAGCGACGCTCGTCGAGCTTCGCAACAACACGGCCATCCTGATGAACGACCCGAACGCGGACAACGAGACCATCACCCGTGACGGCCAGAAGTACGTCGTCATCAACGACTCGGAACTCGTGCCCGCCGCGGAGTACTTCCCGGCCAACGAGACGCGCACCGTCGCCGAAGGTGACTCGGTCACCTACGACGAGACGCAAATGACTGTTGCCACGGTCGAGTCCTCGGGCGTCACGCTCGAATGGTTCGACTCCGAAGAAAACACCATCTCGGTCGGCGACGAGGCGAACGTCACCATCGGCGGTGAGAAGTTCCTCGCGCTCTTCCCCGACGACAGCACGCTCGTCCTCACGCAGAACTACGAGAGCTACGAGCGCCAGACCAAGGAGATAGACGAGTTCCACGAGACCGAAAACGGTCTGTGGGGCGTCTCCATCGCTTCGTTCTCGATGGTCATCCTCCTCATCGGTATGGCGTTCCTCCCGTCGCGGTACTAACCCACGCCGCCCGCTGTCACCGTTTTTCAGACCCGCTCGTCACGCCCAGCCACGCGACTGCCGCGCCGATACCGACAGTCGCGAGCGCCGCGAGTATCTGTATCGCCGCCGTGGCCGCGCCACCACCAGCGTAGCGCCATGGCATCCCCGCGAGTGTCCCGAGGCCGACGAGTGCGACGAACACACCGACGACAATCCACAGCCCACGTTGCTTCCACTGACTCGCCAGGCGTGTCATGATACCTGAGTATTCACCTTCTACAGAGAAAAACGAGACGGCGACATGCGGTATGGTCGTCGCGTCCCCGACGCGAAAAAACACTCGCGCGTGGAGGTGTTGTTCGAGGTGAAACGAAGGGGTTCAGCAGGGTGGACCGCCAGAAAACGCGGCTGGCGCTACCGCCGGAGGAAGTCGAGCAGGTGGTAGTCGTGGTCCGGCGTGTAGGTGCGGAACAGGAGGCTGTTCGTGAGCACCGACACCGACGAGAACGCCATCGCGGCGGCGGCGAAGACGGGTTGGAGTAGCCCCAGCGACGCCAACGGAATCATCGCCGTGTTGTAGCCGAGCGCCCAAAACAGGTTCTGCTTGATTTTCGCGAGCGTCCCCTCGGAGATGCGGATGGCCTTCACCACGTCGCGCGGGTCGTCGCGCATGAGCGTCACGTCGGCCGCCTCGATTGCCACGTCGGTACCGGACCCGAGCGCCGTGCCGACGAACGCGGCAGCGAGCGCGGGGGCGTCGTTGACGCCGTCGCCGACCATCATCACCCGCGTCCCGTCGGACTGGAGTGATTCGACGGCGTCGGCTTTGTCCTCGGGGAGGACGCTTGCGCTGACGTGTTCAGGGTCGATTCCGACTTCGTGAGCGACCGCGCGAGCGGTTCGCTCGTTGTCGCCGGTAATCATGTGGACCGTGGCACCGCGCTCGCGGAGGGCGGCGACGGCGTCGGCGGCGGACTCCTTTATCTCGTCGGCGTCGGCGACGACACCGGCGAGCGAGCCATCGACGGCGACGAGCATGGCGGTCTTCCCGTCGTCTTCGAGGTCCGCGAGGGCGTCTTCGGCTGGTGTGGGGTCGATACCCTCGTCCGATAGCAGTTTCCGGTTACCCACGAGGACGGTCCGCCCCTCGACCGTGGCGCGAATCCCGTGTCCGGGGACGTTCTCGAAGTCCTCGGGGTCGGCGAGTTCGATGCCGCGGTCTTCGGCACCCTCGACGATGGCGCGGGCGAGGGGGTGTTCGCTGTCGCGCTCGGCCGAGGCGGCGTACCGGAGGACCGCAGTTTCGTCGAGCGTTTCGTCCTCGCCAGTCGTGACGACGCCGGACCCGTCGGCGGCGGGGCCGAAGGCGACCACGTCGGTGAGGGTCATCTCGCCTTTCGTGAGCGTCCCGGTTTTGTCGAAGACGACCGTCTCCACGTCTTTGACGCGTTCGAGGATGTCGCCGCCTTTGAACACGATACCGTTTTTCGCGCCGATAGCCGTGCCGACCATCGTCGCCGCGGGCGTCGCGAGGCCGAGCGCGCACGGACAGGCGATGAGGACTGCCGACGCGAAGACGACGACGGCGAATTCGAACGTCGAGACGGCACCGCCCGCGGCGACTGGGCCGCCGGCGACCAGTCCCCAGAGGGGCAGCGACTGAATGACTCCCGCGAGCGTCTCGGGGAAGAGATACCAGACAGAGCCCCACAGGAGGGCGTTGACGATGACCGCGGGGACGAAGTACGCCGAGATGCGGTCGGCGAGGTTCTGAATCTCCGGCTGACGACCCTGTGCTTCCTTCACCAGCGAGACGATTTGCTGGATAGCCGTCTCGGAGCCGACTTTGGTCGCTTCGACGACGAGGACGCCGTTTTGGTTGACCGTCGAGCCAACCACCTCGTCACCGGGCTCTTTCGAGACGGGGACCGATTCACCCGTGACCATCGACTCGTCCACGGCTGAGTCACCTTCCACGACGACGCCGTCGGTCGGAATCTTCTCGCCCGGGCGGACTTTCATTCGGTCGCCGACTTCCACGGCGTCGAGTTCGACTTCGCGTTCGGTCCCGTCGTCGTCGACGAGGGTCGCGGTGTCGGCTTCGAGTTCGAGAAGCGACTGGAGCGCTGCCGAAGCCTGTCCCTTCGAGCGCGCTTCGAGGTAGTTCCCGAGCGTGATGAACACCAAGATGAGCGCGGCGGTGTCGAAGTAGAGACTTCCGGCGAGGAGGTCTGAGAGGACGGCGACGGAGTAGAGATACGCCGTCGACGACCCCATCGCGATGAGCACATCCATGTTGGCGGTGCGGTTCTTCACGACCGCGTTGTAGGAGTTGACGTAGAAATCGCGGCCGAGGACGACCTGCACGGGCGTCGCGAGCGCGAACGCGACCCACCCGAGTGGGAGACCAGTTCCGGGAATCGTCTCCGGGAGACCCGCGGCGGTGAACAATTCGACGACCAGCATGGCGAGAAGCGGTACCGAAAGCACTGCTCCGAAGAGCGTCAGTCGCTTCTGGCGTCGAATCTCCTCGGTTCGGGCCACGTCGCGGGCGCTTTCACCGTCGGTTCCCCCGTCGCTGTCACCGTCCTCGGCGTCCCGAATCGGCGTGTAGCCCGCGTCTTCGATTGCCTGATACAGGTCGTCGAGCGTCGCGTCGGCGGGGTTGTACGTCACGCGCGCCTCGTCGGTGGCGTAGTTGACCTCGGCATCGACGACGCCCGGAAGCGACTCCAGTGACGTCCGGTTGGCGTCGGCGCAGTTCGCACAGCTCATGCCACTAATGCCGATAGTTCGCGTCTCGGAGACGGCCTCGTAGCCGGACTCCGCGATGCGGTCGTACACCTCGGCGAGTGACACTCGCTCGGGGTCGTACTCGACTGTCCCCTCGTCGGTAGCGAAGTTGACGGTCGCGTCGGTGACGCCGTCGAGTGATTCGAGAGACTCCGCGACTGTGCGCGAGCAGTTCGCGCAACTCATGCCACGGATGTCCAGATGTGCCCTGCGGCTACTCATGATACTATACACTACGTGCCCCTCTCTTACCTCGATTGTGCCTTCAGAAGCGAAGGTCAAACCGGGTGAGAACCTTCGATTCGAAATCGATGAGCGAGGTCAGTTGTCCAGTCGGGAGGGTCAGCTATCCGACCGGGCGCCCGCTTCCATTCGGTCGTATCGCGACTGGAACCGGTCGAGACAGGACGAACAACAGAAGTGATAGAGCGTGCCGCCGATACGAGCGCGTTCGCCCTCGCTCGTCACGGTGTTGCCGCACTCCGCACACTCCAATGCGAATCCCGTTCCGTTGACTGTGGGCGTCCACTCGGCCGATTCGACGAGGCTGACGTCGTACTCGCGAACCGTCGAGAGGTCCACTAAGTCGTCGAGTTCGACACGAATCGACCCGCCGTCGAGTCGCGCGTGGAACGTCACGTCGCCGTCGGCGGTCACGAAGAGGTGCTCGACTGGGTCGGCCTCCCGAAGCGCGTCGCGGACGTCGCTGACGAACTCCGGCCGCACCGACAGACGGACCAGAACGGGCGTCCCGCCCGAGAGCGTCGAGTGGTCTACGTCGACCGTAAACCGCCGGATGACGCCTTCCTCGCGGAGTCGGTCGATTCGGTCGGAGACGGCCGGAGCCGAGAGTCCGACTTCGTCGGAGATTTCGCTGAACGGCCGCCGAGCGTCGTCGGCGAGGAGTTCGAGGATTCGAAGGTCGGTCTCGTCGAGACTACGCATGAGTGGTCGTTAGGACCGCGGGAACATAATGTGACTCCTCGATTTCGCTTTGGATTCGAAAGTAAAACCTCTCGCATGCCGAATCGACGAAAGGAAAATCGACTAAGGGAAGAAGCACGTCTCTTCGAACGATGAGCACGACTCTCACCGTTACGGGTATGACCTGCGAGCACTGCGAGGGGCGCGTCGTCGACGCGCTCGAATCTGTCTCCGGCGTCACCTCGGCGACCGCCGACCGCGAGACGGACACCGCGACCATCGAGGGCGACGCCGACGTGGATTCGCTCGTCTCGGCCGTCGAAGACGCCGGATACGACGCGGACGCGTAACTGGGTTCGGGCTCCGGCCACCTCGAAGGCAGACTGTAGGTACAAGAGGCTCGGTCCCAAAGCCAGCGTATGTCTCCTCCGAGCGACGACTTCCAGACGCCGCCGCGCGACCCCGTCGACGACGTTCCGACTGTCACCTGTTCGCGTTGTAACCGCGAGTGGGACCTCACCTACGAGCTAGACGAGTTGAAACTCGGAAACCAGTCGGTCGAGCAGTTCGCGCTCGACCACCGACGTCACACCGGCCACTTCCCCGACGACGTGACTCCGTGGGTCGCGTCGTGTCGGCAGTGCCCGGACGGCGAGCAGTTCCTCTCCGAGTCGCCCGCCCGCCGATGGGCGCGGACGCACACACGCCATACGACCCACGAAGTCAGCCTCGAACACGCCGGCGAGTCGACGATTCTCGACGCCGAGTAAGCAGTCGAAGCCGCCTCGTGGAGGGGATGGGACTATCTCTCAGTCACCAATCTCTGCACTCACTCCCGACTGGTGTCGGCAGGTCTCCCAGTAGTCGGTATATCGACGGCGTCGAACGAGAGTCGCATCTTCGTCTCCGAACTCTCCGAGGGAACCACTTCGAAGCCGAGTCCGAGATAGACGTGTATCGCCCGGCGGTTCTCGGGTGCGACGTGGAGCACGAGCGCGTCGTGACCGTTCGATTCGGCGTCCGCGACGACGTGGCGGCAGAGTTCGGTCCCGATACCGCGGTCGTGACTGTCGGGGTGGACGAACACGGCGAGTTCCGGTTCCGGGTCGTCACGCGGCGCGTAGGTCGCGTGACCGACGACCTCTTTGCCGTCGACGGCGACGTAGTTGCGCCCGCGCTCGACGAGCCCCTCCAGCCACTCGTCGATTCGGGCCGCTCCGGTCGGCGGCAGTCCTAACGACCGGTGCTCCGTTCCGTAAGAGAGATACATCTCGCGCAGTCGTTCCCAGTCGTCCGAGACGTAGGTGCGGGCGACCAGTCCAATGCCGTGTTTGTCGACGAATCGAGGGCACCGAGGCGGACAGTACGGCGTCCCAACACACTGGCTCGGGTCCCAGAGGGCGGTGTCCCCATCGCCGCGTTCGGCCGTCACGTCCATTACTGTGTGAATACGTGACGCACCACTGACGGTATGTACCCACGATTTCGCGGGGGTATATGCGACCATCCATACCGGGGTGATTTTCCCAAATTCCCAGTTCCATGGATTCGAAAATCGGTCTGGCTTTTTACCCATCTTCCAACCCAACACTCGCATGTGAGGTGACGGATGATGACCACAACCGGCCAAATCGAGATGCTCGGGAACCGGCTCGAATTCGACTACGCCGAGGGTGCGACCGGCTACGTGTTGGTCTTGACTCGGCTCATCACCGGGTACTGGTTCCTCCACGCGGGGGTCACCAAGTACCTCGCCGCCGAGCCGTTCGACGCGGGTGGCTGGCTGGTCAACGCCACTGGCGGTGCGCCAGCACCGGTCCACCAGTTCCTCGTCTGGGTCGGCCAGACGCCGTGGATGCTGGAGTTCACGAACATCATGATTCCGCTCGGTGAGACGCTCATCGGTCTCGGACTGCTCGTGGGCGCACTCACCCGTCTGGCGGCCTTCTTCGGCGGCTTCCTGATGGTGTTCTTCTACCTCGGGAACGCCGAGTGGGCACACGGCTTCGTCAACGGCGACCTGCTCGGACTCATGATGTTCGTCATCGTCGGCACTCTCGGTGCGGGTCGTATCCTCGGTCTCGACGCGTACCTCGAACAGACCGACTTCGTCCAGAAACACCCCGCGCTCAAGTACCTCCTCGGATGAGGAGTGAACTCTCAGCGACGACCACGTCGCCGATGTCCCGTCTCTTTTGCGACCACTGAGTTCTGTTTAGGGGCACCTAAAATTCGAAAGTAGTTTATCGCCTTAGGTTAGCCTAAAACGTATGAACGGAGACGAGACGAATTCGAGTGGGCCGACACGTCGTTCGATTATTCACAGCGCGGGAGCCATCGCGGGTGCCGGACTGCTCGCCGGGTGTATGGGACAGACGAGTTCGGAAGCCGATGCGGAGACGAAAACGTCGACGCAAACGGACGCGCCGACCGAGACCGATACACAGGAGACGACGAACGCGCCAGACGATTCGTACACCGTCTCCATCGAACCCGTCGGCGACGTTCAGTTCGAGTCCGTCCCCGAGACGTGGGTCGCAAACAACGGCAGTTGGGCCGACATGGGAATCGCCCTCGGTCTCGAACCGCCGAAGGCCGTCTGGCTGACGAGACGGTACCACACCCAGTACTACGACGCGATTCCGGGGCTGTCGGTCGATAAGAGCGACATGGTCTCGCTGTACCAAGACGGCGTTAGCAAGGAGCTCTTCTACGAACTCGACGCCGACGTGCACGTCATGGACCCGAACTTCCTGATGAACCGGTTCAAGGGCTGGACCCAAGCGGACGTGGACGAAGTCGTCTCCGAAGTCGCCCCGATGTTCGGGAACTGCATCTACGCCCAGCACTACCCGTGGCACGAGGACTACCGTTACTACTCTTTGTACGAAGGCTTCGAGAAACTCGCGCAGGTGTTCCAGCGCACCGACCGCTACGAGGCGTTCGTCGAACTCCACGACGAGTTCGAGACGAACCTCGAATCGGTCGTCCCGGCCGAGGGCGACCGCCCCGCCGGGGCGGTTCTCTGGGGCGTCGGCGACGAACCCGAGAAGTACTACCCGTACATTATCGGCGACGGAACCGGGTTCAAGCACTTCCGTGACCTCGGCGTGAAAGACGCCCTCGCCGCCTCCGACGTGAAGGACTTCCACGGCACGCGCGCCGCTATCGACCTCGAAACACTCCTCGAAGTCGACCCCGAGGTGCTCTTGCTCCGCGGCTACGAGTCGAAGACCCGCGAAGAGTTCGAGTCCACGGTCGTCGACTTCCTGCAGAACCACGAGACCGCGAGCGCGCTCACCGCCGTCGAGAACGGCGATATCTACCGTGCAGGCAGTCTGTATCAGGGCCCGATTACGAACCTCGTGCTCACCCAGCGCACCGCCGAGTCGCTCTACGGTGTGGACGAACAGCTCTACGACGCCCAGCGCGTCGCCGACATCGTCGCCGGGGAGTTCTGACGATGCCCGCTTCCGAGCAGCGTGAGACGACAGATACGGCCGACGTCGTGGTCGTCGGCGGCGGCCCCGCGGGCTGTGCAGCGGCGATATTCACCGCCCGATACGGTCTCGACACCGTGGTCTTCGACCGCGGGAACGCCGCGCTGCAGCGGTGTGCGTACGTCGAGAACTATCCCGGATTCCCCGGCGGCGTCGGCGTCGAGACGCTTCTCGACTTGCTGCACGCCCACGTCGCCGACGCGGGTGGCGAACTCGTCTCCGACATGGTCGTCTCGGTCGACCGCGCAGGCGACGACCACGAAGCCGAGACGCGATTCGTCGTCGAGACGCAAGATGGGCGACGCGTCGCCACCGACGCCGTCTTGGCTGCCGCGTGGTACGACGGGTCGTATCTCCGTGGTCTCGACGACGAAGACGCGATGTTCGAACGCCACGACCACCACGGCGAGGAACACGAACACTTCGACCCATCGTACTCGGACGAAGACGGCAGAACGCCGGTCGACGGGCTGTACGTCGCCTCTCCGTCCGGCCAGCGAAACGCGCAGGTCACAATTTCCTCGGGGCAGGGTGCACACGTCGCCCGATGTCTGCTCGAAGACCGCCGCCGCGAGCAGGGGTATCCCGGCATGCTCGCAGACCACTACGATTGGCTCCGCCCGGAGACGGAGTTCTCGGGCGAGTGGGGAGACCGAGACCGCTGGCGCGAGTGGTTCGACGGCAAAGTGCCCGAGGACTGCGACGTGAGCGACGACCGACTCGCCGACCTCCGGGAGTCCTACATCGACCGCGCGTTCGAGACCCGTCGGAGCGACGAGGAAGTCGAGGCGATGGAGGACCGCGGTATCGCACGACTCGTGGACGTAGTCGGCACCGACCGCGTCCTCGACGCCCTGCCCGAAGACGAGATTCGAGCGTATATCGACTCGACTGACGGTAAGCGAGAGTCGACCGATGAGGGAGCGGCGGTCGGCGAAGACCGAGAGGCAACCGATGAAGACCACACAACCGACAGCGGGGTGAACCAACTGTGAGCGACGCACACCGAACCGAGTCGCAGTCGGCGAACCCATTCGGATGGATAGACGGCTCGCTCGTGTCGCTCTGTCTCGCGTCGATTCTCGTCGTGTTCATCGGAGGACTCGTACAGGTCAGCCTCGGCGCGTTCTCGATGAGTCTCGCCGAGGCGTGGCAGGCCGTCTTCGACCCGGCGGTCGTCTCCAACCCCGGTGTGTGGATGTCGCTCCTCCTCGGTGGTGGGCTCCCCGACCTCACGAAGCAGACGCTCGTCGTCTGGACGATTCGCGTCCCGCGAGTCTTCGTCGCGATACTCGTCGGGGCGAACCTCGCCGTCTCCGGAGCTATCTTCCAGGCGATTACCCGCAACGAACTGGCGAGTCCGTTCATCCTCGGCGTCTCCTCCGGGGCTGGACTTGCAATCTTGCTCACACTCGTCGTCTTCTCCGGGTTGTCGGCGTTCCTCCCGATTCTCGCCGCACTCGGCGGGGCGACCGCGTTCGCCATCGTCTACGCCATCGCGTGGAAGAACGGCACGTCCCCGGTTCGACTGGTGCTGGCCGGTGTCGTCGTCGGCACCGTGTTCCAGAGCCTCCAGACAGGGCTGTTCTTCTTCGCCGACGACCTCGGCGTCGTCCAGTCTGCCCTCGCGTGGACCACCGGGTCGCTCACGGGGACCGACTGGGAACAGGTCAGAACCGCCCTGCCGTGGTCGATATTAGCCATCTTCCTCGCGCTCGCGGGGTCGAGACAGCTGAACGTCCTCCTCTTGGGCGAACAGACCGCGCGCTCGCTCGGGATGTCTATCGAGAAAGTTCGGTTCGCCCTCGCTGGCGTCGCCGTTCTCGCGGCCGCGGCGAGCATCGCCGTCGCCGGCATCGTCGGCTTCGTGGGCTTGGTCGTGCCGCACCTCGTTCGCAACATCGTCGGCAGCGACTACAAACGGCTCATCCTCGGGTGCGTCTTCGCGGGCCCCGCGCTGATGGTCGTCGCCGACGTCGGCGCGCGACTCCTCTTGAGCCCTTCGCAACTCCCGGTCGGGGTCGTCACTGGGCTCGTCGGTGGCCCGTACTTCCTCTACCTGATGCGAAAACAACAACAGCTGGGGGAGGTATGATGTCAGGGATGGAATCGGAACGAGACGCGGCCGCCGATGGCCAGACAACCGACGCCTCGGAAGCGCAGACGGAGGAGGTTGCAATGGCGGCTCCCGACGCCGCAGCGTCCGAGTCTGACGTCACCCGAGAGTCGAGCGAAACCGAGAGCGCGCTCGTCGGCGACAAGCTCTCGCTTTCGTATCCGACGAGCGATGGCCCGGTCGTCGAGTGCGACCGAATCGACATCCCGCGCGGTGAAGTGACGGCGCTTGTCGGCCCGAACGGGTCCGGCAAGAGTACGCTCTTGAAGTCGCTCGCCAAGCAACTGTCGCCCGACGAGGGACACGTCTACCTCGACGGCCAGAAACTCTCCGAGTACGACGACGGAGCCTTCGCTCGGGAACTCGGCTTGCTCTCACAGGAACACGACTCCCCCGGTTCGATTACAGTCGAGAAGCTCGTCTCGCACGGTCGGTACCCGCACCGTGGGTTCTTCGAGCAACTCGACGAGGACGACCAGCAGGCTATCGACCGCGCTATCGACCTCGCGGGAGTCGACCACCTCCGCGACAGACAGGTGTCGAGCCTGAGCGGCGGACAGCGTCAACTCGTGTGGATTGCGATGGTGCTCGCACAGGACACCGACGTACTCCTGTTGGACGAACCGACGACCTACCTCGACTTGCACCACCAGTTGCGCGTCTTGGAGACGGTTCGCCAACTCAACGAGGAACGCGGTGTCACGGTCGCCGTCGTCCTCCACGACATCGCACAGGCCGCCCGCTTCGCCGACTACCTCATCGCAATGCAGGACGGTTCGGTCTACGACTGGGGGCCGCCGACCGACGTCGTCACGGAAGAACTCCTCGCGGACGTCTTCCGCGTGGACGCGACGGTCACGTACACGCCGGACCCGAGCATCTTGCCGAATCGGTCGCTGTAACCGCTGTTCAACACCGACGGCGGAGCGTCGTCCGCAGTCTCGCTTTCTTCGGCCCACGGCGGCGGGCTCAGCGTCGTCTCGCCGAGCCGGCCGTAGGTCCATTCGAACTGCACGCGAACGGGGCCGTCGCTGGTGAAGTGGACGTACGTTACCATCGCATCGGCGACGAATCCTTGTTCGTCTACGTACGCCACGAACCGATAGTCTCGAACTGGGCCGTCGCTGTCGATGGACGGTCGCGTCTCGCCTTCGATGCGGTAGTACGTGTTCGTGCCACTGCGGACCTTCCCCGTGACGTTCGTCTTCAGCGTGGCGAGATACTGACCGACGAGCGTCTCGTTCCGCTGTCCCGGGTCGAACTCCATCGGCGGCGCGGACGCGTTGCCGCCGATACGACGAACGCGCTCGGTTCCGTTTTCGCGCTCGGCGACGTGCCAGTCGGTTCCGTCGTAGTAGACCGCTCGCAGGCGAACCTGTGTGCGACCCGCTTCGACGTTCTCGGCGACCAGATATCGGTCTCCGGCGACCGTGACGTCGGTATCGTACTGGACGCGCGTCCCGTTCGGGTCGTCGTCTCGGGGTCGGTACTCGTCTATCCACAGCGTGTACGACTGGTTTTTGAGGGTGGTCTGGTGGGCCGCACTGAGTGCCGTCAGGTTGGTGATTCCCGTCGGGCCGACGCCCGGAACGTCCGCGAGGTCGCCAGTGCCAACTGGTTCGAGTGGCGGTCGCCCTCGTTCCTCGGGGAACATCGGCGGCGACACCAACGTATCACCGAATCGCCCCGTCCCGTCTGCCGGTGTTGCGCTCACGGAGTCCGCTACGCCATCGCCAGATTGGGCTGTCGTTTGGGCCACGTTGCTTCCGGGTTGGCCGTCTTCGCCGAACGGACTATCGACGAGACCGAGTGCGACTGCCGCACCACTCACGAGAAGGATGGCGACGAGAAGTGTTGCAATTCCTCGGGTCGTCCGAGGTGTGTCGGGTATCAGGCTCCGACCGACGCGGACCCCACGGGCGACGGGACCGGCGACGCGACGCCCGACACGAGAAATGCGCCGTCGAACGTGCTCGACACGGTACCGCGTGCCCGTCCACCCTGACGGCTGCAGCCCATCGAGCGGTGCACCGAAGTGGCGCTCGCAGAGCGCGTCGGCCACGTGGTGGTCGAGCGCGTACAGGAGCATCTCGGAGAGCGCAGTCACGTCGAGGTGTCGAGCGTCGTATCTGTCGGCGAGTCGTGCCCCGCGACCGTCGTTTCCGAAGGCGGCGACCGCGTCGATTTCCGCCTTGGAAACGGTGGAGTCCGGAGAGCGGAACCTATCGCGACGGCGGCCGGAGACGGGGAGAATCGTCGTGCGTCGGCCGCCGCGAGTCGCCCGCACGACCGCGCCATCGACTCGCGTCTCGAACCCGCGGGCTGCCCAAAGGTCGGCGACGAACGCGAGACACGCCTGCGTGTCGAGGCGTCTGAGGTTGCTGGCGACGAGCGAGAGACGGGTCTGTTCGGACACGGATTGCTCGCCGCGTTCCCCCTGTCGGGGTTCCATCGTCTCTCCCGTGAGAGACGGGTCGAAGCGCCAAAGGCGCTGTTACGGACAACCGACAGGACGCATCGACGCGATAGAAATTAGCCAGTAACCGGGCTGAATACCGAATCGAAGACCGTCTGGACCGGTCCGGCTACACCGAGTACGTCGAAGACGACGAGGAGATAGTAGACGCTGACGACGAGCATGACCGCGCCGGTGACCCGGTTGATTGCCGTGGTGTGGCGAGCGAACCAGCGAGTCACCTGTCGGCTGTAGCGCTCGGAGACGAGTGCGAACGCGAGAAGCGGCGCGCCGATACCGAGGCCGAACGCGAGAAAGCCGAGCAGGCTCTCGGCGGCCGTGTCGAACAGGACCGGCACGCGAGCGAAGAACAGCGCGATGAATCCGGGATTACACGGGAGGATGATGGCTCCGAAGAAGAATCCGTAGGAGAACGCCGAGAGCGCCGGATGTCTGGTCTCCGGGGGTTCGATAGTGGGAATCCGGGTGAATATCTTCGCGTCGGCGAGGAGCGCGAGGCTCACGACGAACAGGATGCCGAACGCGACCGGGGAGACGACGGCGACGACGGCGGTGAGTGAAATCTCCAAGAGGAGCGAAAACAGGACGCCGACGCCGAGCATGAACGTCACCGCACCGAGCGTCACGAGCACGCCGAGGACGGCGATTGGGAGGCCGGTGGTCGCTGAGGTGTCGCCGGTCGTGCCGGCGTCGCTGCCACCCTGTCGGCTCTGCCGGGCCAAATACGCGAGAAACCCGGGATACAACGGGAGCGCACACGCTGCGGTCAGCGGCGTGCCGACGCCGATGACGAACAGTTCGAGGAGTTTCGTACCGAGCCCCATCAGCACTCAGAGACTTTCTCGCGGAGGAACTCGGTGGTCTTGTGGCCGTTCTTGAGACGGGTCGCCGTCCCGTCCGGACAGACACGAAGCATCGGGACGGTCGGCGCGCTCGCCATCGACGAGCCGAACTCGTCGGTGAGACTCTTGGTCACCGGTTCGGGCGAGACGGCGTATCGCCAGTCGAACCCGTGGCGCTCGGCGTGCTCGCGGACCTTCTCGGCGTCCTCGTTCGGGTCGATGTCGAGGGCGACAGTTACCACGTCGTCGCCGACCGCCTCGTGGAACGAAATCATCTCGTTTTGCTGTCGCAGGCAGTTCGAACACCAGACGGCGAACGTTTCGAGGAGGAGCGGGCGGTCGAGAAGCCCCTCGATAGTGAACGTCTCGCCTGTGAGTACGTCGGTGAGTTCGGTGGTTCGCCACGCGCCGTCACCGGCCGACCCACCACCGTCCCCACTACCGCTATTTTCACTGCCTCCGCCACTTCCGTCTCCGCCGCCTCCGCCCGCTGACCCCGACCCACCGCCGAGGCAACCGGCGAGGCCGACTGTCCCTGCACCCGCGAGTTGGAGGAATCGTCTACGGGTTCCCACTCGCGGTTGCTCGCGGGACTCCCGTCGAGTCTGTTTCCCACGTTCTCCTCCTCGACGACGTCCCACTCGCGATTGCTCGCGGGACTCCTGTCGAGTGTGCTCTCTTGTCATTGGTGTGTAGGAAGGGCGTCAGCGGGTAATTCTGCTCCGGAAGGGTAGCTAGCGCGCACAACCGCTTCGGGTGGCGTCATCGCTCCCGGGAGTGTGCCGCTGCCGGGGTGCGGGCGGGTTCGAAGCGGTCTCGGTAGTCTTCGACGTAGTCGCGGACAGTCCGCGGTGGCCGACCGAGGAGTCGTTCCACGTCGTCGGTCACGCGGCCAGCGAAGCCGAATCGCGCCGTGCTGTAAATGCCGACCATCAAGAGGACGTACGAAAGCGGGCGGTCTCTGGAGAGCATTCGACGGACGAACGCCGGAATCGACGGGTCGGCGTAGGTGATTCGGCGGTCGAGAACGTCGGTGAACACCGCTGCAACCTCGTCGTATCGGAGTGCCTCGGGGCCGGTGAGGTCGTAGGCCTGTTTGTCGTGACGGTCGTCCGTGAGCACGACGGCGGCGACGGCGGCGACGTCGCGCGCGTCGACGAAACTCGTCTCGCCCGAGCCTGCGGGGACGAAAATCTCGTCGTGTTCGACGACGTCCTGTCCGTGGACTTCGTGGAGGTTCTGCGTGAAGAACGATGCGCGGAGGAACGTCGAGCGAACCGCCGACTGCTGGATGTGGGACTCGATACGGTGGTGCGGGATGAGGACGTTCTTGTCCGCTCCGAGTGCCGAGAGATAGACCACGTGGTCGACCCGGACGCGACTCGCCGCGTCGACGAACGCCGTGACCTGTCTCTGTTCGACACCCGGCGGCCTGACGAGGAAGGTGGCGTCCACTCCGTCGAGCGCGGCCCCCCACGTTTCCGGTCGAGCGAAGTCGAACTCGACGACGTGCTCGTCGCTGTCGCTGTCGCTGTCGCCAGCCTCTCGAACTGACTGTGGCCGTCTCGTTCCGACACGCACCTCGACGTCGTCGCGCAACTCCCGGACGACGTGCTGGCCGACGGTCCCCGTTCCCGCGGTGACCAACACGCGTTGTGCTGTCACGCCGCCCCCACCTTCGGCAGGTCGTGGACGTACAGGTCGTCTTCGACGCAGTCGAGGAGGAATGTCGCCACGTCGCCGCGGTCGATTGACTCGAACCCGAGGTCGATGTCGCCGTGGCGGTACGCGCCGGTTGCGTCGCCATCGGTGAGTCGCGGCGCGCGCACGACGGTCCATTCGAGGTCGCTCGCTCGGACGCGCCGAACGTGTTCCGTCGCGTCGTCGAGAGCCTCGCCAGCGAGCACTTTCAGCAGCGTTCCCATCACCTTCCCCGAGAGGGAGACGGACTCGCCGTCTTTGCGGACGCCCGCGCCGACGAGCGTGACGTACCGGCTGACGCCTTCGTCACGCATCGCCGCGACGACGGTGTCGCCCGCGACGGTGAGCAGGTCGTCTGGCCCCGACTTCGTCTGGCCGAGGACCGAGACAACGGCGTCGGCGTCGCAGACGGCATCTCGGACACCGGTCCCCTCGTAGGCGTCGCCTTCGACGACCGTCACCGACTCGTCTGTCACCGGGAAGCGGTCGGCGCTCCTGACGAACGCGACCACGTCGTGTCCACGGGCGACTGCCTGTCGAACGAAGGGGACGCCGGTCCGACCGGAGGCCCCGAACACTGTGATTCGCATACCAACGATACGGATGTTGAAGTGAAATACTTGCAACTTCGAATCTTCGAAGTATCGGGGGTCTCAGAGCTTCTCAACCAGTCTGACTGCGCACTGGTGCGAGTGCTCATTACGGATGACGGCGTACGGAGAGGTGTGACTGAGATGCCGCCCACGAACGAGGATTCCTCCGCGTCCGAGACGCCGACCGAACCCGACACTGGCGAAGAACTCACGCCCGACACTGGCGAAGAGCCAACGGCCGAAATCGGCGAAGAACTCACCCGCGAGGAGGCGGCCGCGTTGCGAGCGTCGTTCGACCCCGAAGAGCGAGCGCGAATCGAGAATACGGTCGCGTCGCTGCTTTCGGTGCTCGGAAAAGTCCACGCGATGTCGATTCTCAGCGCCTTCGCGTTCGCGGACGGGCCACTGCGGTTCAGCGACCTCGAATCGGACCTCGACGTCCCGCCGAACACGCTCTCGACGCGGTTGCACGAACTCACGCAGGCGGGGTTGCTGACTCGGCGCGCCTACGACGAGATGCCACCGCGAGTCGAGTACGAACCGACAGAGAAGGGCAAAGCGCTGTTTCCGGTGTTCGCCCACCTTCACCACTGGGCCATCGAGTACGACGTCTGACCGTGATATCCTTACTCGCCGACGCGCTGGCTTCCGACGCCTTCGTTCCCGCCGAATTCGACCGCCACGTCGGCCGGTTCGCTCTGACAAACCGCGGTTTGTAGCCCTCGCTCGGCGACGTTTCCGGCGTGGGCGGCCGTCCGGCGAATGCTGTCGAGCGCGTGGGTGTACTGGTACTCGGCGTCGGCCGCGTCGAACAACTCGCGTTCGAGGGCGTCGACGCGCTCGAACACGTCGTCCCGCGCTTCGAGCACCGACTGGGCGTCCTCGACGCTCCCATCGTCGAAGACGGCGTCGACAGCCGACTCGACCGCGTCGCGGGCGCGCTGGGCGACCGCCGACACTTCCTCGGCGAGTGGGTCACCGAGCGGGTCGTCGACCGCGGTCGCGACGTCCGCGATTCGTTCGGCGTGGTCGGCGATGCGTTCTAACTCGCGTGCGGTCTCGTGGAGTCGAAACAACTCCCGGCGGGTCTCGCCGAGCGCGTCGACTTCGTCGAGGCGTTCGAGACTCCGGGTGAAGTGCCGCTCGACCATCGCGTACAGTCTGTCGGCGCGGTCGTCCTGGTCGGCACCGCCCACGGCGGGCGCGTCGCTCGTCAGTGCAGTGGTCGCCTCGCGGTGCATCGACAGCGCGACGAACTGTAGTTGGCGAATGGACTGCCGAACCGACACCTCTGTCGAGTCGAGGACGTTTCGCACGACGACGTGTGACGCCGACTCCTCGACGATAGTGACACCGACGAGGTTGCGAACGACGCTGCGGATGACTTGTTTCTGGCTGCCGGTGAACTCGCTACTGCCGGCGAGGACGACTTCACTCGGTCCGGCGGCGTAGGCCGCGCGGAGGGTCTGTTCGAGGTGGGCCGTGTCGCCGCATTCGGTTTGTATTTCCACTGCGGCGACCGTGTCCAGTTCGCTCTCTGGCGGCTGAATCACGAGCAGGCCGTCGATGTGCGTGTGGAGGTCGACGACCGTCCCGGCGGAGATACCGACCGAATCCGCCCAGTCTCTCGGCAGTGAGACCGTGAACGTCCCGTTGCTGACTTGTTGTATCTTACGTGTCTCCATGGTTCTCGGTGTGCGAGTCCGCGGCGGTGTCGGGGGACCAGTGGCTCACTGCCGCGGGCGGCCGACCGTTCGGGGGTCGGCTCGGTGCCACTTTCCTCACCCGAACTTGCCGCTGATGTAGTCTTCGACGCGTTGGCTCTGTGGGTCTTCGAACACTTGCTCGGTATCGCCGTACTCGACGAGTTCGCCGCCCGTCAGGAACACGGCGGTTTGGTCGGAGATACGCGCCGCCTGCTGCATGTTGTGGGTGACGATGACGACGGTGTACTGCTCCGAGAGGTCGTGGACGAGGTCCTCGATTTTCGAAGTGGCAATCGGGTCGAGTGCGGACGCGGGCTCGTCCATCAAGAGCACGTCCGGTTCGGTCGCCAGCGCGCGGGCGATGCAGAGTCGCTGTTGTTGCCCACCGGACAGTCCGAGTGCGTTGTCGTCGAGGCGGTCTTTGACCTCGTCCCAGAGGGCGGCTTGCGTGAGCGAGCGCTCGACCAGTTCCTCGACTTCTTCGTCGTCGCTCCGGCCGAGGAGGTTCGCGAGAAAGCCCGTTTCGAGGTCGCCGTGCTTTCGCGGCCCGTAGGAGATGTTGTCCCGAATCGACTTCGGGAACGGGTTCGGTGACTGGAACACCATGCCCACGCGCTTGCGGAGTTCGACGAGGTTGATGCCGTCCTGATAGATGCCCTCGCCGTCAAGTTCGACGGTGCCGTCCACACTGGCCGCCTTGATGCGGTCGTTCATCCGGTTGAGACACCGGAGGAACGTGGACTTCCCACAGCCCGAGGGGCCGATGAGCGCGGTCACGCTGTTTTCGGGGATGTCCATCGAGACGCCCTTCAGCGCGTGGTCGTCGCCGTAGTAGACGTCGAGGTCCTCGACGGCGAACTTCGCGTCGCCTTCGAACTCGTAGTCGGTCCACTCGTCGCGGGTCTTCTCTCGCGTCTCGCCAGCCGTGACTTCGAGTGGCTGGCCGGAACGCTGCATCTCGATGTCGCTCGTCTGCGCCGATTCTGCCGCCTGCTCCGTGTCTGTCGATTGTGTCGTTTCAGTCATTGGTCACTCGTGCTGTAATTTCCGCCGGAAGTAGTACCGGGTCGCGATACCCACCGCGTAGAAGCCTAAGACCACCACGAGCAGGATGAGCGCCGTCGCCCACCGGAACTGTTCGATGTTCGCGATGTTCGACGACTGCCCGACGCCCGCGGTGATAAGCGAGTACAGTTGGTACGGCAGTGCAGATGTCGCCTGCAGAAGTTCGGGGTTCTCCACGAACGGCGGCGACGAGATGAACTGGAAGCCGCCGATGACGTCCACCGTCTGACTGCCCGGCGGCGCGACGCTGCCGGACATAGTCAGGAGAATCGGCGCGGTCTCGCCTGCGATGCGGCCGACGCCGAGGATGATACCCGTGACGATACCGGGAAGTGCTGCGGGCAGGACGATGCTGCGAATCGTCTGCCACTTGGTGACGCCGAGGGCCGCGCTCGCGTCGCGGTACTCGTCGGGAACCGCCAGCATCGCCTCGCGGCTGGTGATGACGACGAGCGGGAGGAGCATGAACCCGAGCGTGAGCATCCCGGCCAAGAGCGACTTCCCGTTTCCGAGACGCGGAACGAGGAAGGCGAGACCGAACAGCCCGAAGACGATACTCGGGGTGCTCCAGAGGCCGTTCGTCGCGATTTCGACGACCTGCGTGAAGCGGCCGTGTTCGGCGTACTCGGTGATGAACACCGCCGCGCCGACGCCGAGCGGGACGGCGAACAGCACGGCTCCGATGACGAGCCAGATGGTCCCGGCGATAGCCGGGAGGACGCCGTTGACGTCGTTGAGAAGCGCGACACCGTTCATCACGAACGGCCACGAGAGCGGCCACGCGAACGTGAACCCGAAGAGGGTCGTCTCGGGTCCGGTTCCGAGGCCGAACGAGAGACCGTTGAACAGCCCCGGAAGGCCTTTGAACACGGTGAACGCGACGAGGAGGAACAGGACGGCGATGATAGAGAGCGCGTTCAGATAGACGAGGAGATACGCGCCCACGTGTCGGCCGCGAGCACCGAATCCGCCGTAGGATTTGGCGGCTCCCCACGCGACGAGGAGCGAACAGAACGCCGTAATCACCGGGATGGTGAACTCGGCGTTGAACGACGCAGACTGTTCCCATCCGAGGTCCCAGACCCACCCTGGGCCGATGAGACCGGTGACGAAGACAGCACCGGCAAACACCGCAAGCAGACCCGCCGGAAGCGTCGAGCCGATGTCTTCGCGGGGAAGCGCGGTGACGGCGAACGCCAACCCACCGGTGACGAACGCGACGCCACCCCAGCCGATGGTTCCGAGTCCGAACGTCTGAGAGGCGACGAGGCCACCGACGACGAACCAGATGCCCGAGAAGGCGACTGCCGCGACCAAGCCCGCGGACGGTCGCGGGTTGGTGGCGACGTAGCCGAGTCGCGACCCGACGCCGAAGCCGACGACGCCGAGACCGAGCAGTAGCAACAGCGCGCCGAGCAGCGCGACCATCGGGACGCCCGCGAGGGTGTCGGTAATCGTGACGAGTTCGAACAGCGCGGCGAGCGAGAGCGCGAACAGGATTGCGGCGACGCCTACCGCGGCCGCCGCGACCGCTTCTGTCTCGGAGGTGTCTTCGCTGACGAGTTCGGATTCGACTGCGCCGGCCATTATTCGGCACCTCCGAGCTTCTTCCGCATGCGCGCCTCGATGTACTGCGACCCGATGCTGAGGAACAGCACCGTGACGAACAGGATGACACCGGCGACGAACAGCGCCGAGAGTTGCAGGCCGTCGGCGTCACCGTAGTTCGCCGCGATGAGCGAGGTCAGGGTGTCGTTTCCGTAGAAGACGTTGTACAGTGGCTTCGTGAGGCCCGGACTCCCGCGGAGCATCACGGTCGCGGCCATCGTCTCGCCGATGGCGCGGCCGACACCGAGGAGTACCGCCGCCGACACGCCCGAGAAGGCGGCCGGAAGCGTAATCGAGGTCATCGTCTGCCAGTCGGTCGTGCCGAGCGCGAGCGACCCGCTTTTCATGGATTCGGGGACGCTGTTGAGGGCGTCTTCGGCGACCGAGACGACGGTCGGAAGCGCCATCAGGCCGACGACGACGCCGACGAACAGGTACGTCCCCTGTCCGACGATGGAAAACTGGTCCGACGCCCACGGGCTGAGGATAGTGAACCCGATGAATCCGTAGACGATAGACGGGATTCCGGCGAGAATCTCGACGCCCGGTTTGACGACTTCGCGGACCGCTCGGGGCGCGATTTCGCTCAGGAAGAGCGCGGCCGCGACGCCCAGTGGTGCGGCCACGGCCGTCGCGATGATGGTGACGAGGACGGTCCCGTGAATCATCGGCACCAGCGAGTACCGAATCGGTGGCGAGACCGGACTCCAGCGGGTGTCGATGAAGAGTCGAAGCCCGGGGATGGGGAGTCCGA
This sequence comes from Haloferax larsenii, assembly GCF_024730625.1. Taxonomy (NCBI): domain Archaea; kingdom Methanobacteriati; phylum Methanobacteriota; class Halobacteria; order Halobacteriales; family Haloferacaceae; genus Haloferax; species Haloferax larsenii. Next base: position 790,458 of record NZ_CP078063.1, on the reverse strand, counting down.
ACACCGTCACGGTCGCGTACTCGACGGTCGGCCACGCCTCGACGAAGATGAACACGAGGATGAGCCCGAGTATCAGAATCGTCGAGACGGTCGTCGTCAGCGTGAGGACGCGCGCGGTCAGTTCTTGATGTCTGAACCAGCCGTAGCCCGACGCGACGAGGAACACCACGAACGGGATGGCTGTGAGCGACGACACGGCGAGAAAGCCAACGAACGCGGCGAGAAGTGCCACCGAGGCGACCGTCACCGTGACGAGTGCCTCCGGGTCGGCTTCGTCGACGAAGTCACGCCCCCGCTGGACCTCACGCCGTGCTGCGGCTCGCAGGTCGCCGGCGTCTTTGTCTGGCAGTATGGTCATGATTGAAATTGAAATGAATGGTGAAGAACGAGTCCAGGCCTGTGCTGCGTGCGGACCGGGAGCTTACGCCTGGTCGGGCAGCTTCGCCTTCTCGGCTTCGAGGTCCTTCGTCGGAAGCGGGATGTAGTTGTTCGCCTCGACGAACAGCTCCTGGCCGAACGTCGTCAGGAACATGTTGATGAACGCCGCTTCGCGCTTGTCGGTGCCGTTGGGCGTCCCCTCCGTGATGGTCGTGTACTGGTGCAGGTCACGGTTGAGCGGGTAGGCGCTGTCGAAGATGGTGTTCTCGGCGTCCTTGTCGGGCTCGAAGAGCGTGCCTTCGAACTCGATACCGACGGGCTTGACCTCCGGACCGGTGAACGCGAGTGCCATGTACGCGATGGCACCTTCGTTCTGCTGGACGACCGTCTTGACCTGCTGGTTCTGCCCCTTCCGGGTGTCGACACCTTCCATCGACGCCTCGGCGTCACCGAGCATGTTGAGGCGGAACGAGGTGTCCGTACCGGACCCTTCCGCACGGCCGACGACGTAGATTTCCTTGTCCGGGCCGCCGACGTCCTTCCAGTTCGTGATTTCGTCCTGGTAGATTTTCTTGACTTCCTCACCGGTGAGTTCCGTGACACCGGCGTCGAAGATGTCCTTCGAGACGACGACGGGCTGGCCGTCGCGGCCGACGACGTGGTCGACGTACTTCTCGTCGCGCTCTGCTTCGCTGATTCCGAGTTCGGCCGTGATGGGACCGGAGGAGTTGCCGATGTCGACGAGGCCGTCGCGGACGGACTTACAGCCGGTACCGGAGTGGCTCAGGCCGATGCTGGTCGCAAACGGCGGGTTCGCCTGCGTCTCGGTCGGCTCGAAGCCGTACAGGCTCGCGAAGTAGTCTGCGAGGCGCATGTCTGGCTCACCGAGTTCGGACCAGCCGGGGACGGTGCCCTCGGAGCTCGAACCCCAGTACTCACCGTCGCTCGGCGGCGCGTTGGAGTTCCAGTAGGAACTGCCTTTGTTCGCGATGGGGTAGACCGTCGAGGAACCCTCGGCGGTGAGCATCTCCGGCTCGTTGTCTTCCGGCTTCGCGGTCTCTTCTTCGGTTTCGGGGGCGTCCGTCTCCGCTTCAGTTTCGGGAGCATCGGTCGCTGCGTCCGTCTCCGAACCCGTGGAACCGCTACACCCTGCCAGGCCAGCGAGGCCGGCGGCACCGGATGCGACGAGGAATTTCCGACGTGATACGCTCTCTGTAAGCTGCTTGGAGTCGCGCGCCATCACCAGCACCGACCCGTGATATAATAAAATGCGTTTATAATACTACTTTAGTCCAATAGTATTCGACTGTAGTAATAAAGAGCGGTATGACGCCGCTAATACAGCACGTGACCACTACAATCACGTATGATGGAACCCGAGTGCTACGTTCTGATATATATTCTCTGACCGATAGAATGTAGAATGCGGCGGTCAGACGACTCCAAATATGGACGACGGAGCCAGCGACACCCCGAAGCGCATCGTCGGGCTGTCGAAAGACGACGCCGTGGACGCACTCCTCGCCGAAGACGAGTCGCGTGACCCCGAGTACGTGCGCGCTGTCCTCGACCACGTGACTGACGACGACGGTGCTGTCACCCAGTCGGCCGTGGACAGTGCCGTGACGGACACGTCGATGATGCTTTCGACGGCCGAGACGCGCGTCGAACTGGCGGAAATCGCGCTCTCGGAGGCCGAAGAAGAAGCCAGCGACGTCGCCGACGTGGACGCTGTCCGAACCCGTCTCGACTCCTTCGAAGAGACCGTCACCGCGGCCGAAGAGCGAGTCTCTGCACTCGGGTCCGAACTGCAGTCGCTCTCGCACTGGCAACGCGACGACCGCCCTGTCTTCGACCTCGTGACCGAACTGCGGGATGTCGCCTCGGACGCCCAAACGGTCCAGATGGCGGCCGACGACACGCAACTCGAACTCGAAGACTTCGAACGCTGGCTGGCCGACCACGACCTGCGTCGGCGCGACCTCGACACCGACGTGGACGCGCTGGAGCAGTCGCTCGACGACATCTCGCGCACGCGAGAAAAATTGTCAAATGAGGAGTATAATGACGACGACGCGGCCCACGCGTGGTACGAGGCGGCGCTCCGGTGTCGCGTCGTCCCGCTCCTCGTCGCCGACGTGCGGGCGGAACTCGACGACTTGCGGGAGTTGGCGAGCCGAGACGACGTCGACGAGACCGGCGGCCTGGACGACATCGGCGAGCGACTCGACGACATCGACACCCGAGCTGAACGGCTCACCGAACAACTCGATTCGCTCGCACAGTCGGCGTGGACAGACCGCTACGGCGACGCCCTCGACGCGTTCCAGTCGGCTCTCGACGAGTTCGAACCCCCGGTCTCGTGGGGTGCGGTACAGGAGGCGCTCGACCAGTATCGGCAGGACCCGTCCGCGTAGCGACGATTCAGGCGACGACCTGTCTCTGAGGAGCGGAACAAACGTCTATTTCGGGTGGAACCGACGCGACCACTGCTTCGCGTCGAATATCTGCTTCAGGTCGAACGCACGGGCCACCCATTTCAGGTCGAATCCGACCACACTATTCGAGGTCGAACGAGAGGTCGCCGCGAACACGAAACATCTCGAATTCAAGGCCGAGCGGGACTTCGACCGACTGGGGTGTCTCCGGCGACACGGTCACGGTCGCCGACCCCTCGCGTTCGTTTCCACCCGACGACCCGACCACGTTGAGGGTTCGCGTCTGTGCTTCCGTGCTCGAATTACACATCTCGACGACGACGAGCGTCTTCCCGTCGTCGCCTTCCATGAAGTCGAAGTCGGTGATTTGGATGGGTTCTGTCGTCGCCATAGCTGGCTTACGACCCGATAGTGTAAAAACAATGACTTAAATTCCGGGGGTGACCCGCTTCTCGGAAAGACTGTCGTCGCGTGGTTTAATTCGCCGTCGGAACGTGGGTTCTCACCAGCATCCGGTGTTGACTCGTCGTGCCAGTGGGGTCCCTCTGACGAGACCCCGAGGGCGGCCGAGCGAGGCTCAGCCACCGAGGAAGCGCTGGCGCACTTCGTCGTCGCCGAGGAGTTCGGTCCCCGGGCCGTCGTAGGCGTTCTCGCCGTTGACCAGCACGTAGCCGCGGTCACAGCGGCGCAGCGCCTCTTTGGCGTTCTGTTCGACCATCAGGATGGCCGTCCCGGCGTCGTTGATTTCGTCGATTTTGTCGAACATCTCGTCGACGAGGTCGGGTGCAAGCCCCGCCGATGGCTCGTCGAGGAGGAGCAAGTCTGGGTCGAGCATCAGCGCGCTACCCATTGCGAGCATCTGGCGCTGGCCGCCGGACATGGTGCCGGCGCGCTGCCGCTGGCGCTCTTCGAGGATGGGGAAGCGGTCGAACACGGCTTCGAGCGCTTCGTCGGCCGACTCCTCGTCGATGTACGACCCCATTTCGAGGTTCTCGCGGACGGTCATCGTCGGGAAGATGTTGTCCGTCTGGGGAACGAAGCCGATGCCGCGACGGATGATTTCGGGCGTGTCGATGCCCGCTATCCGCTCGTCGCGGAAGGTGATGGTGCCGTCCATGTGGGTGGTCAGTCCGAAGACAGATTTCATCGCGGTCGATTTGCCAGCCCCGTTCGGGCCGACGATGGTCACGTACTCACCGTCGTCGACGTGCATGTCCACGTCGGTGAGAATCTGGAGGTCGCCGTAGCCAGCGTCCAACCCGGTAATTTCGAGCATTTAGACCTCCTCCCCGAGGTAGGCCTCGATGACGCGGTCGTCACTCTTTACGTCCGCCGGTTCGCCCGACGTGAGGACCTGTCCTTGGTGCATGACGACGACGCGCTCGCACGTCTCCATGATGACGTCGATGTCGTGCTCGATAAAGAGGAAGCTGTACCCCTGCGATTCGAGGTCGTGGATGCGGTCGAGAATCTTCTGTTCCAGCGTGGGGTTGACGCCCGCCAGCGGTTCGTCGAGCAGAATCATGTCTGGTTCGGTGAGGAGGACGCGGGCGAGTTCGAGCAACTTGCGCTGGCCGCCCGAGAGCGTCCCCGCCTTCGCGTCGAGGACGTGGTCGATTTCGAGGAATTCGGCCATCTCGGTTGCTTTCTCGCGGACGCGCACTTCGTCGGTGGCGAACTCGTCGCCGCGGAGCCACGCCTGCGTCAGGCGCTCGCCGCTCTGTCCGCGCGGTGCCAGTTGGAGGTTCTCGCGGACGGTCATCTCCGGGAGTTCCCGCGGAATCTGGAACGTCCGGACGAGCCCCTCCTGTGCGACTGCCGAGGGGCGCTTCCCGGTGATGTCGCCGTCGGCGAATTCGACGCGACCCGCGTCGGGGGTGAGCGCGCCGGTGACGCAGTTGAAGAACGTCGTCTTCCCCGCGCCGTTCGGGCCGATGAGGCCGGTGATACCCTCGCCGACGCGCATGTCGAGGCCGCCGATGGCGGTGATGCCGCCGAAGTGCTTTTCGAGGCCCTGTACGTCGAGAATCGGGTTGTGAATCTCAGTCATCGCTCGCACCTCCCCGGCCGAGATTGATGTCGTAGTCCTGTTCGCCGAGCATCCCCTCCGGCCGGTAGTAGAGGATGACGATGAGCAGCGCCCCGATGAGGATGAGCCGCAGCGCCGCGAGTTGCTGGGCGTACTCGCTCGGGAAGAAGTCGTCGAGGAAGCGCGTCCCCGAGTTGATGACCCAGAAGACCGCGGTTCCGAGGACGACCCCGCGATTATTCGCGGTGCCGCCGATGATGACCGCCGTGTAGGCGAAGAACGTCACCGTCGAGGCGAACTGGGTCGGGTCGATAAAGCCGATGTTGGCGGCCCAGAGGCCACCCGCGGCACCCGCGAGTGCGGAGCCGAACATCAGACTCTGAATCTTGTAGCGGAACGTCGGCTTGCCGAGCGCTTCGGGAACCGACTCGTCTTCGCGCACTGCGCGCAGGACGCGTCCGTACGGGCTGTTGACCGTGCGCTCGACCCAGAGGTACGCGCCCACGAGGAACGCGAGCGTGAACAGGAAGAAGAACCGGTCGTAGTCCAGTCCTCCTGCCGAGCCTGCAGTGGCGTCGTAGAGCCAAAACAGGTTGAGGAGCAGGTCTGCGGTCTCTCCGTCGGCCACGAGCGCGACGAGTGGCTGGCCGAGGTACCACAGCGTAAAGAGGAGCGCCGACGCGAGCGCGAGCAGCGCGCCGATGTGGTCGGTCTCCGTGAGCGCCGCCCGCCCCGCGACGACCGACCCGACCAGCAGCACGAACGCGATGGTGTTGTCCACGTTGAGGGCGAGCACGCCGAGGTCGACGACGAGCCCGGTCATCGTCGTGATGACGAAGACGACGCTCCCGGCGAGCGCGAGGGTCGCGCCGGTCCCGAGCAGTGCCGGACGGACACCGAGCGGGCGGACGACCTTGGCCGTGCGGTAGGCCGCGTAGCCGAGGATGGCCACCGACGGCAGGCCGAACAGCAGGAGGTTCAGCTGGAAGCTTCCCGTTCCGATGGGGAACACACCCGAGAGGGGTTCGTGAACCTCTCGGATGCCGAACGCGCCGTTGAACAGCCAGCGCTCGTTGTGGAAGACGGCGTTCAGGATGGTGGCGATGCCGAGCGCCGTGATGGCGAGGTAGTCCTCGCGGAGGCGTATCGTCGGGATACCGACCAGCAGCGAGACGAGTGCTGCGGCGGCCATTCCGACGACGAGCGCGACGAGCCACCCGAGCAGGTCGCCGCCGGGGACTCCCGCGAAGGCCGTGGCGAGACCGAGTCCCGTCAGGCCCTCGTAGGTCTCAGAGAGACCCGCTGGCATGGCGACGAAGACGGTGACGTACGCGCCAATCATGAAGTACGCCACGTGGCCGAAGTCGATGAGGCCGGTGAAGCCGAACTTCACGTTGAGTCCCAGCCCGAAGAGGCTGTAGATGGTGACGAACGTGAGCAGACTGATGAAGAAGTCAGCAAGCGCCATCAGACGTCACCCCACAGGCCCTCGGGCTTGACGAGCAAGACGCCGATGAGGATGACGAAGGCGATTGCGGTCCGGTACGTCGCGAACTCCGCGGGCAGGAGGAAGACGCCCACGTCCATCGAGACGCCGATGATGAGACTGGCGAGCACCGCCCCGTAGGGGGAGGTGATGCCACCCATGATGACGGCGGCGAAGATGGGAAGCAGGAGTGAAAAGCCCATGTTCGGATTCAGGTTGCTTGCGAACCAGCCCGTCAGGACGCCCGCGAGCGCGGTGAGAAGCGCCGCGAGAACCCAGACGACGAGCTGGACGCGGTCGATGTTGACGCCGCGAATCTCTGCGAGCGCCATGTTGTCGGCGGTGGCGCGCATCGCGCGCCCGGTCTTGGTCCCCTTCAAGAGGAGGTTCATGGCGAGCATCGTCACCAGCGTGAGGCCGATGATGACGCCGTATTTGATGCTGACGCCGACGCTCGTCGACCAGACCGCGGCGTCGATGGTGTGCGGTGCGCCCTGCAAGACCGTTGCGAGGGCGGCGAGGGCGACGATACCCGACGCGACGCCGAAGACGCGCGGCGAGACGAGATGCACCGTCTCGAAGGAGGCGTCGTCGCTCCGCCAGCGGTAGACGCCGACGCCGACCGCGGCCGCGACGACCACAATAGCGAGCAGCGAGAGCCAGCCGTATCCCCACTCACCGAGCGTGACGAGGTCGCCGGCCTGTCGCTGGACGGTCTGGACGCTCAGCCCGTTTCCGGTCAGGTAGAGTTCGACGTTGGTGTTGGTGACGCGCTCGGTGTCGTAGTTGATGTTCCCCGAGCCGACGAGGAACAACACGACGTTTCTGAGGACGAGCGCGAGGCCGAGCGAGACGATGACCATCGTGATGAGGTCGGCCCCTTTCGAGCGGAACCGCCGGAAGATGGCGACCTCGTAGATTGCCCCCGTACTGCCAGCGACGGCGACGCCGAGGATGCCCGCCGCGATGAGCGGGAGGCCGCCGAACTCGGGGACGAAGGGAATCGCCCCGGGTTTGTTGAGCGCGAGCGCGAGGTACGCGCCGATGGTAATCATGTCGCCGTGGGCGAAGTTCGGAACCTCCGCGATGGAGTAGATAAGCGAGAGGCCGAGCGCGCCCGCCGCGATAATCATCCCCGTGATGAGTCCTTGTAACAGCGCGTCGAGGAGGCCCGCCGATGCCATCAGCGACCCCCCTCCACGGCTGGCGATACGTCCGTCTGTCTGTGTCTGTGAGTCATGTCTGGTGAGTCCGTGAGAACCGGTTCGTTCCGAGGAGCGTCGCCGCGCCGACCGCGACGACGTTGAGTCCGGCGAGCAGGGCGAACCCGCTCGCGTACGTGCCCGTTGCGTCGCGCAGTGCGCCGGTAACCGCCGGAAGCACGAGCGCCGCGACGTTGCCCGCCGCGACGACGACTGCGATTGCGGCACCCTCGTGGACGGCGGCGTCGGCGGCGACCGAAAACACCGCCCCGAAGGGGACCGAGACGGCGAGCATCGCCGCCACGGGCAACAGCAGTGCGAGTGGTGAGGTGCCCAGTCCGGCGAGTCCCGCGAAGCAGGCCGCCGCGAGCGCCGTCGCTCCGGCGATGAACCACGGGTCGCCTATCGAGAACTGGAACACCGCCGCGCCGCCGGTCGCCCGCCCGACGGTGGCCGTCAGTAAGACCGCCACGTTGAGCGGGCCCGTAATTTGCAGGTCCGCGGCGTAGGCCGTGATGAACGTCGAGAGCGTGATGTACGAGGCGATGATGGCCACGTAGCACAGTGACGCCAGCGCCACCGCGAGGGTGAGCGTGGACGAGAAGGTACCGCGTGAGGTCCCCGATTTCGGGAGCGTGAGCGTGTCGTGGCGCTCCCGTGCGAGGACGACGAGTGCTGGAATCGCCAGCACCGCGCCGGGGCTGTGGAGCAATCCGCCGCTGAGGCTGTGGAGTAGCCCACTGCCGAATCCGTGGAGCAAGCCCGGCTCGACGAGCGCGGGTGCGACAGCGAAGCCGACCGCGCCGCCAAGCGTCAACATCCCGCCGTAGAGGCCCTGTTGCCGCGTCGCGGCCCGCCCCGAGTAGAGGCGGGCGATGTGGGTCGCGCCGACCGAGAGGACGAAGCCTCCCGCCAGCCCCCAAAGCGCGCGGAGCGCGAGCAGCGCGGCGAATCCCGACACCACGTCAAGCGCGAGTGCGAGCAGGGCGTGAGCCGCTGTCCCGTAGAGGAGCAGCCGCGTCGTCGCTCTCTGCGAGGTGAGGCGGCCCGCCGGAACCTGCACGAGGACGAACGCGGCGAGCGCCGCGCTCATCAGCAAGCCGATTTCCGTGAACCCGACACCGTAGGCGGCCATCAGCGCGTCGGGGACCGCGGCGTAGGCGAACACCACGTAGCCGACGCTGGCAACCGCGAGATGCGGCGTCAACCGAAGTGACCGAGTGGGTCGGGTCGTCATGTGTTAGTCCTCGTAGTCGTAGTGGTCGCGGGCGAATTCGGACGACACCTTGCCGAGCCGAAGGTCCCGAGCGATAGCCTCGGGGTCGCGCTCGTCGGGGTCGCCGTAGCCGCCCGCGCCGGGCGTTCGAACGCTCACGATTTGCCCGGGTTCGAGTACGTGCGTCGATTTCTCGGGCAGTTTCTCCTCGTCGCCGTCGATGAGGTAGGCCGCGCCGTTGCCGCCGGAGTCGCCGCCTGCGAGTCCGTACGGGGTGCTGCGGTGGCGCTCGGCGAGCAAGCTAAAGGTCGCGTGGTGGTCGCGGACCTGAATGTCCCGCCGGAGGCCGAGACCGCCGCGGAACTCGCCCGCTCCGCCCGAGTCCTGCCGGAGTTCGTAGCGCGTCACCCGAAGCGGGTAGGCCGTCTCCAGCACCTCGATGGGCGTGTTCATCGTGTTCGACATGTGGACGTGGACGCCGTCCATGCCGTCTTTGCCGGCGCGACCGCCGAAGCCGCCGCCCTGCGTCTCGTAGAAGGCATACGGCGAGTCGTCGCGCGGGTCGGTGCCGCCGAAGGTAATGTTGTTCATCGTGCCCTGCCCGGCCGCGACGACGCGCTCTGGCACCTCGTTCCCGAAGGCTCCGAGCACCACGTCCGTGACGCGCTGGGAGGTTTCGAGGTTCCCGCCGACGACGGCCGCGGGGAGCGTCGGATTGACGATGGTCCCCTCGGGCGCGTGGATGTCGATAGGCCGGTAACAGCCGTGATTCGGCGGGATATCCGGGTCGGTCACGCACCGAACCGCGTAGTAGGTCGCGCTCGCGGTGACCGCGAAGACGGCGTTTATCGGGCCGTCTGTCTGCGGCGCGGTGCCTTCGAAATCGACGTGGACCGAGTCGCCGTCGACCTCCAACTCCACGACGACGGGCAGGTTCTCGTTGCCCGCGCCGTCGTCGTCGAGCACGTCTTCGAACGAGTAGGTCCCGTCCGGCAGCGACTCGATTTCCGAGCGCATCCGGCGCTCGGAGTAGTCTTTAATCTCCGCGAGCGCTTCCGTGAGCGTCTCGACGCCGTACTTCTCGACCAGTTCGGTAAAGCGTCGTTTGCCGGTCTGGTTGGCGGCCTCCTGCGCTCGGAGGTCGCCGCGGCGTTCGTCCGGCGTCCGGACGTTCGACAGAATCATCTCCATGACCGGCTCGTTCACCTCGCCGCCGGCGAACAGCTTCACCGGCGGGATGCGAAGGCCCTCCTGGTAAATTTCGGTCGAGTCGGCGGCGACACTGCCCGCCCGCGACCCGCCGATGTCGGCGTGGTGGGCGCGGTTCGCCGCGTAGGCGACGATGTCGCCGTCGACGAAGATGGGCGTGACGAGCGTGAGGTCCGGGAGGTGTGCGCCCCCGCGGAAGGGGTCGTTGAGAATTATCGCATCGCCTTCTTCCAGCGTCTCGGGCGGGTAGCGGTCGATGGCCGCGGCCACCGAGAACGGCATCGCGCCGAGGTGGACGGGCATGTTCTCCGCCTGACTGATGAGTTCGGCGTCGGCGTCGAACATCGCACACGAGCAGTCGCGTCGTTCCTTGATGTTCGGCGAGTAGCCGGTGCGAATGAGGTTCGCGTTCATCTCCTCGGCGATGGCGATACAGGCGTTTCTGATGACTTCGAGCGTGACTGAATCGATACTCATTGGTTCACCTCCACGTGGAGACTGCCGAAGTCGTCGACCGACACCCGCTGGCCGGGGTGGATGACGACCGTACTCTCGACCCCGCTGACGACCGCGGGACCCTCGAACGAGGAGCCGATTGGCAGCGCGTCGCGGTCGTAAATCGGCGTCTCTGTGGGTTCGCCGTCGTAGACGACTTCGCGGGTGTCGGAGACAGCCGCCTCGACCGACCCACCCGTCTCCGCGGGTCTGAGGTCGGGCGTCTCGACCACGCCACGCGCCCGAAGCCGGATGGTGACGAGTTCGATTGGCTCTTCGGGGTAGGCGTGGCCGTAGCGCTGGCGGTGGCGCTCGTGGAAGCGCTCGGCAATCGTCTCCATCGCCGCCGCGTCGAGGTCGCCCTCGGGAACGGAGACGGAGAGTTCGAACGCCTGTCCCGCATAGCGCAGGTCCACGGTGCGCTCGAACTGCATCGCGTCCGCGTCGAGGTCCTCGGAGTCGAGGCGCTCGTGCCCCTCGGCGGCGAATTCGTCGAACTGGGAGTGCAGGTCCGCGGGCGACACGTCCGCCCACGGGCGCACCCGTGAAGTGCTGTAGTCGTAGAGGATGTCACTGATGAGCAACCCGAGCGCCGAGAGGACACCCGCCGTCCGGGGAACGATGACCTTCGGAATGTCGAGTTCTTCGGCGAGCTTGCAGGCGTGAAGCGGCCCTGCGCCGCCGAAGGCGACGAGACCGAACTCGCGGGGGTCGTAACCGCGTTCGACGGAGACGACCCGGAGCGCTCGCGCCATGTTGGCGTTGGCGACGTCGAGGATGCCCTGTGCGGCCTCCGTCACCGACATATCGAGCGGGTCGGCGATTTCCTCTTCGACGGTTCGGCGCACGTCTTCGAGTTCCACGTCGAGTTCCCCAGAGAGGAATGCGCCGGGGTCGATGCGGCCGAGAAGCAGGTTCGCGTCCGTGATGGTCGGGCGCTCGCCGCCGCGGCCGTAACAGATTGGGCCGGGGTCGGCACCCGCGGATTTCGGGCCGACGCGCAGCGCGCCACCGGCGTCAATCCACGCGATAGAGCCGCCGCCCGCCCCCACGGTGTGGATGTCGATGGTCGGAACCGACACCGGGTAGTCGCCGACTTCGGTATCGGTCGAGACCAGCGGCGTGCCGTCTTCGACGAGCGATACGTCGCAGGAGGTGCCGCCCATGTCCATCGTGATGAGGTTGGATTCGCCGGAGAGGCCGGAGACGTAGGTCGCGCCCTGTACGCCACCGGCAGGCCCCGAAAGCAGGGTGTTGACCGGGCGCTCGCGGGCGATGTCGGCGGTGATGATGCCGCCGTTCGACTGCATAATCTTCAGTTCCGCGCCGACGCCCTCGGCTTCGACCTTCGATTCGAGGTTGCCGATGTAGCGGTCCATCACCGGCTTGAGCGACCCGTTCAGCGCCGTGGTGAGGGTGCGCTCGTACTCGCGAATCTCGGGGAGGACCCCGCTCGAAAGCGAGTAGGTCGCGTCGAGACCTTCGTCGGCGAGGATGTCCCGAACGCGCTGTTCGTGGCTGTCGTCCTCGAAGGCGTACAGCAGACTGATGGCGACGCTGTCAACGTCGGCCTCGACGAGGTCGGCCGCGAGGTCGCGCACGTCCGCTTCGTCGAGTTCGGTGAGGACGTTCCCGCGCTCGTCGAGGCGTTCGCGCACCTCGTAGCGGCGGTCCCGTTCGACGACGGGCGTCGGCTTTTCGACCTGGAAGTCGTAGATGTCGGGCCGTGCCTGTCGGCCGATTTCGAGCACGTCGCGGAAGCCCTCGGTGGTGACGAGGGCGGTGTCGGCCCACTCGCCTTCGAGAACGGCGTTGGTGGCGACGGTCGTCCCGTGGGCGAGAAAGCCGATTTCCGAGGGGTCGAAGTCGTCGCGCTCGCTGACCTTTGTGAGGCCGTTGATGACGCCTTCGTCCGGATTCGACGGGGTCGATGGCGTCTTCGAGACGTTCACCGTCCCGTCGTGGATGGTGACGATGTCGGTGAACGTCCCGCCGATATCCACGCCGACCCGGCGCTCCTCACTCATAGGACCTCCGTACCGGTCGTGAGCGGGGGTCTCGCGACGGTGGGTGGTGGGACCTCCGCGACAGTCGTGACTGGGCTGTGTTGCGTACGTCGGAAAGATGGAACATGTGTGTTAGACGAGTTCGTCTGCCGGAATCGTGTCCTTGTTCGCGAACGTCCCGTCTTCGACTTGGACGATGACCATGTCACTCGCCACGTCCCCGTTGTCGTCGTAGTTGACGTTGCCGCTGGGACCGCTGTAGTCGACGTCCGTGCCGGCACCGATTTTCTCCGCGCCAGCGCCGAACTCGGTGTAGCCGACGGCCTCTCCGGGTGAGTTCGAGACCTCGCGCATCGCTTTCTTGACCTCGGCGGCGTCGGTGGTTCCGGCCTTCTCGACGGCGAGCGCGTACGAGACGAGCGCGTCGTAGGAGTTCCACGAGTAGGGGTCGAACACCTGTGCGTCGGGGTAGGCCTCTTGGTAGTCGGAGACGAACGACTCGGTCGCGCCGCCGCTCGGTGGCTTGGTCCGGACGCCGTACATGTCGTTCATGACCTCCGCGCCGACGTTCGAGATAACGTCTTCCGAGAGGAGACTAGTGTGTAGCACCCAGTTGCCGCCGTAGCCCTCTTCGGCCCACTGGCTGAGCATGGTGGTCCCGCTTTCGGGGTAGCCCGCAAACGCGACGAATCCGGGGTCGTCCTCGAACGCCTTCGCGAGGACTTGCTGGTAGGACGACTGGCCGGATTCGTACCCGACCGTGGTCGTGGTCGTCCCCGAGAACGACGATTCGAACGTATCGGCCAGCGCCTCGCCGAAGTCGTTGTTGATGAAGATGACCGACGCCTTTTCGACGCCTTGGTCTTCGATAATTCTCGCCATCACCTTGGCGACGAAGCGGTCGTTCGTCCGCGTCCGGAACACGAGGTCGTCGTCGTCGAGCGTGCTGATGCTCGGTGACGAGGACGCCGAGGTGATGTGCAGGACTTCGTTCGGGATTGTGACCGACTTCGCGATGGAAATTGTGACGCCCGAGGAGACCGCGCCGATGACCGCGCTCACGCCGTTGGTGTCGACGAGCTTGTTCGCCGCGTTCACACCCTGCGTCGAGTCGGTCCCCGAGTCCTCGTCGTGGAGTTTGAGTTCTCGTCCAAGGGGACCGCCCGCCGCGTTGATGTCCTTTTGCGCCATCCGCAGCGCGTTCATCATCGGACCGCCGAAGTCCGAGAGGTCGCCGCTGAACGGGATGACTACGCCAACGTCGACCGGTTCGGAACTGGACTCGTCGCCGTCACCGCCGCTTTCGGTGGTGTCGCCGCCGGAGTCACCGCCACCGCCTCCGTCGCTTCCGCCGGTGTTTCCGCCTTCTTGAACGTCTTCTTGTCCGATACATCCCGCCAGCCCAGCGACGCCCGCCATTCCAGCGAGCCGCATGAACCGCCGCCGTCTGAGTGCGTCTTGGAATCTGTCACCCTCTGACATACCAAAGGCTCTGTAAGGTGGGCCTATATAGTCTATTGTTACCGTGTCTCATGGCGTGTGTGCGCCGTATGAGGTGGTGTCGGCCGCGTATGAAATGTTATGAACGAGTATGAAGAATGAATAAATAGTCGGCGTTACTTGGGTGTCTCGGTCATCAGCACCTTCGTAAGTCCCTCTTCGATATCGACGGTGAAGGGGAGATTGACGACGCTCCGTTCGATAAACCGAGTCATAAACCACCGGAGTTGCTCGGACGGGTAGACGACGTGGTAGGTGTTCTCCTCGCTCCGGCGGACTGTGAGGAACCCACAGAGCGAGAGCCACTCCAGTAGCTCACCGAGTGAGTCGAACTCGCCGTCGTACTCGTGGGCGTGGTAGTCCGATACTTGGTCGGCACCTTCGAGGAACTCCGGGTCGGGTTTGCCGTCTTCACCCTCGACGAAGTCGAGAAAGCAGTGCAGGAAGTCGATGTCGAGGAGGACGTGTTCGCCCCCCGAGAGCATCTCGTGGTAATCTTGCAGATTCGCGCTGGTGTCGGTGGTCGCCGCCTGAAAGTTCGCGGCGTAGAACGCGAGCGCCCGGCGAACCATCTCGCTTTGCCCGACGCCGGTGCGGCTCGTCAGGTCTTCGAGCGCCGCCCGAGCGTCGGCGTCGAGTGAGACCGTCACCCTGTCGTGTGACATACGGTATCAGTGGGGACTCTGGTTGGTATAGTTCACGCAATCACTCTCCGAGTTGAAATTTTTGCCACCGAGGCGGATTCGGGGACTGACACCGCCTGACTGTCACTCGCTGTGTCGTCCATTTGGAACGACGACCCCGGCTTCGGCGGCGGCGTCTCGAACTGCTGGTGGGAAGAACTCGGACGCGTATCCGCCTTCGTCTCCGCGCGGAACTCGGTTGCCGCAGATGTCGATTCGGGTGCAGTGGGAACGCTCGTCGCTATCCGTACAGAGCCAGTACTGAAACAGCCGACCCGAGTCGTCGCGGCCGACGAGTTGGACGCCTGTTGTGTCGGCCTCGGCACCGACCGGTTGCGTGTTCACGATTCGGAGGTCTCCTGCGGGTGAGACGAGCCGCGAACCGCAACGCGGACAGCGCCCGTCGTGTGGTTCGTCGCCGACGTACCAGTACGAGTGCCCGCAGTCGTAACACGAATGCGGCGCGTCGGTGAGGGTGGCCCATCGGTCGCTCATCCAATTTGTCCTTCGTTCGCAAGCCCCCTCAGTCCTCGCTTGGAGTATTCCGAGCGTCGGTGCTCCGCAGCGTACGCTGCCGACAACAAGTTGGAATATTCCAACCAAGGCTATAGGGGTGGAGACGTAAACTGCAGGGACATGCGCGAGTTCGTCTTTACTATCGAATACGAGGAGGGCGTCGACGAGTTGATGGACCTCTTCATCGAGAATCCGGGGTTGCACTCGAAGACGATGGCCATCCACGCGACCAGCGAGTCGATGTGGCGCCTCGACCGGCTTACGGGACCGACTGACGTCCTCGAACAGTTCGACGACATCACCGAATACGTCACTCACTGCGACGGCGTCAAGGGAATGTGTGGTGCGCCGGTCGTCGAGTGGGATTTCGAAGTCCTCTCTCGCACTCCCGACAAGCGAATCGTCTACTCCTTCCGCGAGGAGGGCGACGGCGTCCACTCGATTCCGCACATCGCGGCGAAGCACATCGGCGATGGCCTTCTGATGCAAGCCGAGCGTCGGGGCAACCAGTATCAGTGGCGACTCCTCATCGACGACGACGACACCGTCGGCGAGATTTACGAGGAGGTCCACGACGCGCTGAGCGACGACCTCTCGCTTAGCGTCCAGCGCATCAGCGAACCCGAGTGCTGGCTCGAGGCGGGCGTCGGTTCGGACGGCCTCCCGCCGGAGCAACAGGCCGCCCTCGAAGCGGCGGTCGAATACGGGTACTACGAGACGCCGCGACGCCACACCGTCCAAGAGATTTCGAACGAACTCGACGTGCCGAACTCGACGCTCCAGTACCGCCTGACGCGCGCCGAGGCGTGGCTAGCCCAGCAGTTCGTCTCCGACGCGCTCGGGACCGAAGTCGAAGACCGCATCGACCCCGCCGAACTCGAACTCAGTGCCTAGTCGCTCTCCACCCCTGAATTGGTACATTCCAAACGAGGTGTCATCGGCTCTAATCTCCTCTAGGGAAGTGTGGCAAAGGACACATTCAGCGACATCACCGGCTTGCCGGACGACCTCGGAATCGAAGACGACCTCGCCCGGTCGAACCAGCGCGCCTCGATTCGCGTCGACACCCGCCGGTACGGGAAGCCCGTCACTATCGTCGCCGGACTCGACCTCCCGGCGGACGAACTCGCGTCGCTCGCGTCGACGCTAAAACGTCACCTCGCGGTCGGCGGAACGGTTTCGGACGACGGCGCTATCGAACTTCAAGGAGAACACGGACCGCGCCTCGAAGCCGCTCTCCGCGACGAAGGGTTCGACGTCGAGACCTAAGCACTCGCCCGTAGCTTAGTCGGGAAGCGGCGGCCACGTCGGTGCGACCGTCTCTTCGACGAGTTGCGTTTGCGCTCGCCTGAGTCGCTCGGACGCCGACGAGGGAGAGATACCGAGTTCCGAAGCGATTTCTTCGAGCGACGTTCGGCGCGGGATTTCGAAGTAGCCGCGTTCGTAGGCGATTCGAAGCGCCTCCTGTTGGCAGTCGGTCATCCCGTTTCCGGGTGACTCAGACTCGCCGTCGCGCGTGAGACGACACAGTCGAAACCCGGCGTTCCGCCGCCAGAACGACGAGAACGCGCCGAACTCCTCGCGGTCGGCGAACCATCCGGTCTGCTTCCACCCATCTTTCTGGACTTCGATTCGCTCGATGATGGCCTCGGCTCTGGCGAGCGCTTCGAGTTCGCCGAGGTCGTCGATAGCGTCTCCGAGTTGTGCTTCGAAACTGAGGGCTGGCCGCGCCTGATAGCGTCGCGTCGCTCCGGCCGTCCCGACGAGCGACCACTCCGCGACGTCGTGGGCATCGTCGAACGCCTGTTCGACGGCCTCTTTCGTCCCGTCGGTCGCGGTGACGATGAACATCGGACGCGGGCCGTGGTTGAACTGGAGTTGGAGGACCACCGTCGCTTCAGGTACCGCCGCGGCGACCCCAGTGAGCGGGAGTGCATCGCAGTAAATCTCGAACTCGGCGACGAGTCCCATGGACTCCGGTCCGTCTCGATAGCCATGGACGTGTCGAAGCGGAATCGCGGCGCACTCCCCCGATATTCTCGCCACCAGTTAAACGGCCGTACCACTGAGAGAACGGCTTAGCCGGGGTGCGCTCCAACACGGAGTGCAATGCAGACATCACACTTATTCGACGAAACCGAGGTTGCGTACGAACGACACGGCGACGGACAACCGATGCTGTTACTCCACGGGGGAATGGCTCCCACGGAGTACTGGCACCCAGTCCTCCCGCATCTCGACGACTACGCCGCGGTCGTCCCCCAGCGACCGGGCTTCGGCACCTGCCTCGACGACCCCGACGAGACGAGTGCTGCCGACGTACTGGCGCGAGAGGTCGACTACGTCCGGGCACTCGCCGACGCCGTCGATGGCGAACCAATCCTGTTCGGGCACTCTTTCGGCGCGCTGACGGCTATCGAGGCAGCCAGCGAGATGGACGTCGAGGCGGTCGTCGCCTACGAACCGGCGATTCTTCCCGAGGGCTTCCGACGCGAGGCCGACCTCGCCGACCGAATGGCGGAGTTAGTCGAGGCGGGTCGCCCCGAAGAGGCTATCAAACGCTACATCGAGATGGTGCTCCACCCGGGCGGCATCGACGACCTCGACGCGTGGCTCGACGACTGGCCGGTGTGGCCCCAGTGTGTCGGTCTCGTCGAGGAGGTCATTCGAATGAATCGCGCCGTCGAACAGTACCGACTCCCCGACCGACTCGACGTGGACGCCCCGGTTCTCGTTCTCTCTGGGACCGGCGGCCCGGACTTCCTCCGCGAGAGTGCCCGCAATGTCCACGAGGTACTTCCCCGGAGTCGGCTCGTCGAGTTCGACGGCGTCAGCCACAGTGGCCCCAGTGAGAGACCGGAACGCGTCGTCGCGGCAGTCGATTCCTTCCTCACGACGTAGCCCGGCAGACTGTCCAGTTGGAATGTCCCAAACGAGATTCCAATAGCCAGACGCCGGAACGAACAGGTACCTCAATGTCCGAGACGAAGCGAATCAGTTGGCGTTCCGCGGGGAGTCGTGTCGAGTCGTCCGCAAACAGCGAGTCACGCGACGTCGAGCGAACGCGAGACGAGTCGGCGATGGACGACGACGACCTCGTCTACGACGAACAGCACGGCGAGTGGGTCGACCCCGAGACGGGCGAAGTCGTCCGCGAGGGCGCCGTCGACCGCGGTCCCGAGTGGCGCGCGTTCGACGCCGCAGAGCGCGACCAGAAATCCCGCGTCGGGTCGCCGACGACGAACCTGATGCACGACAACGGGCTGTCGACCAACATCGGCTGGCAGAACCGCGACGCATACGGGAACTCCCTGTCGTCGCGGCAGCGCCAGAAGATGCAGCGACTGCGCACGTGGAACGAGCGCTATCGCACCCGCGACTCGAAAGAGCGGAATCTCAAGCAAGCACTCGGCGAAGTCGAGCGCATGGGTTCGGCCCTCGGTCTCCCGGACACCGTCCGCGAGACTGCGTCGGTCATCTACCGCCGCGCACTCGATGACGGCCTGCTTCCGGGTCGCTCTATCGAGGGCGTCGCCACGGCGGCCATCTACGCCGCCGCCCGACAGGTCGGCGTTCCGCGGTCCCTCGACGAAGTCCGGCACGTCTCCCGCGTCGACAAATTGGAACTCACGCGAACCTACCGCTACATCTCTCGTGAACTGGGACTCGACATTCGGCCGGCGGACCCGGCGCAGTACCTCCCGCGGTTCGTCTCCGAACTCGGCGTCGACGATGCAGTCGAGCGATACGCCCGGACGCTCCTCCAGACGGCGAAACGAGAGAGCATCCACAGCGGAAAGAGCCCGGTCGGACTCGCCGCCGCGGCCATCTACGCCGGTGCGCTCATCGCCGACGAAGAACTGACCCAAAGCGAAGTCAGCGAGGCGACCGACATCAGCGAGGTGACGATTCGAAAGCGCTACCGCGAACTGCTCGACGCGACCGGCGAAGACGGCTTACACAGCATGCGGGCGGGCGCGACGGCGTAACGTCTCTTCTCTCGGACCCAATTCGGCGGTCGCGTTCCGTTTCCCGGACTCGACAGACGAGTCTTCGATTGACCTCACTGCGTTTCACGAGTTCGGCTCGATGGGAGTTAGGAGTCACACTGGCAGCGCGAGCGCCCCAGACCGACTCGACAGCTCAGTAGCGTTCGAACACACGCCGCGGTCTCGCCTCCTCGATACCCGAAGTACAGTGCTACTGCGAGGAGAATCCCTGCATACACTCCGCTGAATACGACGGCAACCTGGGCTGGATGCTCGGCGGGGACCACCAGCCATCCCAGTACGACCAGTCCCCAGAGCGCGAGTCCTTGTCGAGCGGCTTGTCGCCACCCCTGACTCTGTGACGGTGTCGATTCCGCGTCTGCTCGGGCGTGAGACTCACTCGTTCGAACGTGTTCGGATGTCACTGTTCGTGTTCAAAAACGAGTGAGGCCTCCTTGCAAACTCGGTTGGTATGTCCCAATCCCAACTGTCACGGCGCGCGTTCCCCGTCGTCCCCAGCGACGGCGTCAGTCCCTTCCCCGAACAGAGCCGAACTACCCGGTCATCTTCGAGTGAATCGGCACGCTCGCCAGACCGACCCCCTTCGATTCACTCGACACTGCCAGTTTCCCGTGCCAGTCGTCGCCCTCGCGAGTGACGTGCAGCGAGACCGGCTTCGACGCCCCGCGCCGCCGGTAGAGGTCGAGTATGACCGGGAGGACCGGCAGCCGACCTTCCCGTTCCGAGAGCGCGTACTCGCCGAAGGTGATTTCGACCGACTTCGTGCCGTCCTCTGGGTTCGGCGACCACTGCGAGCAGGTGTACGAGCCGATGAGCCCGAGTCGCTGCATCTCGTCTAACGTCGCTTCGACCGAGCCATCTGCGCCGGGTCGGGAGGGAAGACGTTCCGAGGCGCGGGCGAGTACCGCGGCCTGCTCGGACGACTCCAGCCGGTAGTGCAACTCCGTTGCCATGCTTTCGAGCAGTCGCAGACAGAGTTCGTCGGGACTCGACGTCGTCTCCGCGAGTTCGAAGTAGGCGTCCATGACCGCCGTCTCGACGGCCCGGTGCCCGGTATCGCTGAGCGCTTCGAACACCGAGGAGGCGACGCGGTGGCAGAACTCGATGCGTTCGGTTTGCTGTCCGCCGTCAGCCTCGGTTTCGAAGACCGGTGCCCCACGTTCCTGTTCGGTTCCGGTTCCCCACGCCCCGCTGGGTCGAGCCGACGCCATGCGGGCATCGTCGCTTTGCGACACAATCAGGTCGTAGTACGGCACGCGGGGGTCGTATCGCCGGAGTGCGGACCGGTACTGCGTCGCGGCCCGAACGGCGTTTTCGGCGGTCGTTCGGTCCTCGAAGGTGAGTCCGGTAGTCGGAACGGGCTGTTCACCTGTCCGCCCGCAGACGATGACGTAGCTGCCGTCGTCCGTGGCGAGTTCTTCGATGTGGTTCCGAATTTCGACGAGTGTTGTTCCAAACATTGGATGGGGGACAGTAGGGTTCTTGGTGTGCGTTGCTGGCGGTGTTCGGCTCGCGTTACAGGTCTCCGTTGACGATGTCTGCGACGCGCTGGCGGTCGAACAACTGTTCTGCTTCGGGAATCTCCGGGTACGGCTCTCCGGGCGAGTAGCCTGGCCACTCGCCGAACTGCTCGGGATAGAGCTGTTTCGCGGTCAGTTCGAGTTGGAACAGGTTCGTGAGTGGGCCCTGGAAGCGGACGCCACCGGCGAAGAAACGGTCGTTCTGAATCGCAGAGAGTTGGCTGCCGACCGGGTCGTTTGCGACCTCCTCGCGGATGTCGTCGATGTAGTAGCCCGGCGACATACCCCAGAGATGCAGGATGACGTCGGGGTCGGTTTCGAGCATGGTCTCGTAGTCGAACATGCCCCACGTACCCTCCCACTCGACGTCGGCGAAGGCGTCGGTCGCACCGAGCGGTCGCGTGTCCGCGTGCCAGAATCCCGGCGCGTTCAGCTTGTACGCATAGAACGTACCGTTGATGAGCGTGACCCGAGCAGCCGTCGGACGCTCCGATTCGGGCGGGAGCGACGATTCGATGTCGCGCAGCATGTCGTCGTAGACCGCCCGCAGCGCCTCGTAGCGCTCCTGTTCTTGGTAGACTGCGGCGACCTTCTCGAACAGGTCCCAGAGAGAGTAATACTGGTAGTCGTCGGCGTAGGCCGAGACGGGCTCGTCGTGGAGTCCGCTGTGGTAGTTCCCGAACCACGGGGCGACGTTTTCGGCAATTTCCGCAACGTCGTCGGTGTTCCACTTGTCCTGGTTTTTGACGACGTACGACGGGTCGATGAAGTGAACGTCGCTGTCGAGTTCGTACAGCATCTCCTTGTCGACGCCGTTCGAAAGCGGGTCCGGAAGGCCCTCCCACTCTAGCGAAACGCCGTCGAGCCGGCTGTAGAACGTGTCCAGTGCCGGGCCTGCGAAGCTGGGTGCGTAGAGCGAATTGACGGTGTCTGCCTTACCCAGTGCGACGGCCATGTCCGCGTAGTGGGAGAAGATGACCATCGCATCCTCGGGTGGTGACTCGAACTCCACGTCACCCACAGGAGACATCGACACCGAGTACCCCGACTCCGGTTCGGCGGTTTCCGTCACCGTCTCGGGCTGGCTCGTCGTCGCGGCCGTTTCGGACGTCTCTGTCTCGGTCGAATCGCCGTCGCCGCTCGCTGTGCAGCCAGCGAGCAACCCGCTACCAACGACACCAGCATATGCCAGATACTCGCGGCGCGTCGGGCCGCTCTCACCTGCATTTTCTCTCTGCATATTGTTTAGGCTAACCTAAACCAATTTACCTTCTTCGATTTTTAGGCAGACCAAAATAGTGTGGGTTGCGCGATTCAGTCTCGAATGGATGCGTCTGCCCGATGTGTTGTGGATTGATTCACGCCCTTCTCCTCGGTGTCGTTCACTCGTCGAGGTCTGGCCCGTCGGTCGTTTCGAGCAGGTCCGTGTCCAATTCGACCGCGTCTCGGTCTTCTCCGAACTGGACGGCGAATATCGTCCGGAGGACGACCACGAGGTTGTTCTTCGTCCCGCGGCCCCAGATTGCGACCTCGATGGTCTCCGTGTCGTCGACCGGACGCTCGACGCTCACGAGTGTGACTTCGTCGTTGACGAGCAGCAAGCGGGAGACGTGTGAATCCGTCCACGCCCAGAGCGTTTCGACCACACCCGTCTCTGACGGGACGGTCTCCACGTCTTCGGTCTCGTCCGCAACGCTGACGAGATGAACGTCTGCACCACGGTTTTCGGCAGCGGTGAGCGACTCGACGATGTCAGTCGACAACAGTGAGGCGTCGGTCATGAACACGATTTCGGCGTTCGCGTCGGCGACGAACTCAGCGATACGTCGGTCGATGTTCTCCGTTCCGGTGACCGTCCAGACGCCAATCTGTTCGGTCATCGTTCCCGTGGGATTCAGCCGTTCCAACGTCGTCGAAAGCTCCTCGGTCAGGTCTTCGTACTTCACCTCGAACTTCCGGACCGTCGTCTCGCGGGAGACGGGAATGAACTGCTTCGGCGTCCCGTAGCGGATGTCCACCAGCCCCATCTCGTGGAGTGACTCCACCGCGTCGTACACCCGCGACCGAGGGACTTCGACCGTGTCGCTTACTTCTTTCGCGCTCCCTCGGCCGAGTCGAAGCAAGCCAACGAACGTGCGGGCCTCGTACTCGGTCAGAGAGAGTTCTGTCATAAGCTCGATTGCCCTATCTTCCGTTCGCTCTCGGTCGAAGGAAACCATGAGAATAGTAGGAGTCATCGGATATTCAAAACAGTTGGACTAAATTAAACGAGAGTTGCTTAATACGTATAGATTCGTGAAAATCTGGCACTTGAGACCAAAACACAGTGTTGTTTTGATCTGAGTTCTAGTGTTTCTTTATCTATCTGACGTTCGTTGAGACGTGCATGAGTACGATCGGGTCTGCCGAGCGCTCTCCTGCATCTACCGACGAGCTATTCGATATCCTCGGCGACCACCGTCGCCGAGCAATCATCGCCGAACTCGGCTCCCAAACTAGTCCAGTCACTCTCTTCGGCCTCGCGGGAGCGCTTTCGCAGCGCGACCCATCGCACCGCGGTCTCGTCGACGAGGAACTCGTCGTCGTGCTGCACCACGTCCACCTCCCGAAACTCGACAGGGCGGGACTCGTCGAATACGACCCTTCGCTTCAACTCGTGACGTTCGAGTCTTCTATCTCGGATGTCGGAGAGTCGGTATCGGACGTCGAATCCGAACTCGACGCGATGCGTGACGCGCTGGCGTGAGTCGGAGAACGCCGCCGAGACGGTCTGGAAGAGCGGCTACAGACGCTCGACGAACGTGTCGAACGCGCCGCTTTCTGCGTGAACGTGGCAGTAGGTACCGAGCGTCTGGTACTCGAAGAGGCCGTCTGAACTGTCCTGAATGCCGCTTCCTCTGACGACGTCGAAGGCGAACCGCGCGTCCGAGTCGACGTCTGCACTGGAGTAGTGGAACTCGTGGCCGCGGAGTCGACCACTCTGACTCGCGGTGAGCGTGTCCGTCTTCGCCTGCAGTTCCACGTGGTCGAGCGCCTGATAGCGGTCGCACATCGTCACGGACGCCGGGAGTACGCCGGCCATCTCGTAGGTTTCGTCGTCAGTCGTCAGCGACTCGGTGAGCGCCATCAGTCCGCCGCACTCGCCAAATACGGGCAGGCCGCCGGCGGCGCGGGTGGCGATGTCGTCGAGTGCGGGGCTCTGTTCCAGCTCGGGGCCGTGGAGTTCCGGATAGCCGCCGGGGAGGTAGACGCCGTCGCACTCTGGAAGTGGGTCGCCCGCGACGGGCGAGAACGTCACCACGTCGGCCCGCTCTCGGAGGCGTTCGACACTCGCTGGGTAGGCGAAGCAGAACGCTTCGTCGCGGGCGAGTGCGACCCGTGCGCCGGTCTTTTCGGGCGGCTCCTCGGAGGCTGGTTGCGGCGGCGCTCGCGCGGCATCGACCAACTGCTCGGGCCGAAGGAACTCGGCAGCCTCCGACAGCGCCTCCTCGTCCAGTGGCGACTCGTCGCCCATGTGAAGCCCCAGATGTCGGTCCGGAATTTCGAGGTTCGACCGCGGCGGAATGCGACCGAAGTAGTCGATACCCGGCGGAAGGGCGTCTTTGATTCCGTCTTCGTGACGGCCGCCGTGTGCTCGCTGGGCGACGATTCCGGCGACGTCGATGTCGCGGCCGGCGTGCTCGGCGTATTCACGGAAGCCGTGTGCAGTGGCCGCGACGCTTTCCATCCCGGCTTTGGCATCGACGACCAACACGACTGGGATGTCGAGTGCTTCGGCGACCATCGCGGTGCTGGAGCCATCGCCGTCGTACAGCCCCATCACGCCCTCGACGACGCAGATGTCTCCCTCGCCGCGGTAGTAGTTCCGGCGGACGCCGTCGTCGCCTTCGAGCCACAGGTCGAGCGTCCGCGACGGTCGTCCGGCGACCTGCTCGTGGTGACTCGGGTCGATGAAGTCGGGTCCGGCCTTCGCGGGCTGGACACTGTACCCTGCGTCTTGGAGCGCCTTCACGATAGCCAGCGTCGCGACTGTCTTTCCGACGCCGGAACTCGTGCCGCCGAGGACGAACCCCTTCATGCTCGTTCTTCCTCCGCGATAGGCGCGCGAACCGCAAGTACGGACAGGTCCGAGTACGGCGTCGATTCGGGACCGCTCCCGCCTGCGGACTCACTGAGTTCGCCGAGCGTGGTTCGCGTGATGTGTTCGCCGTCGTGGGTCAGTCGTTCGAGGACGAGCGCTTCCAGCGACTCGTCAGCACCGGAGTCGAGCAGGAACTCGGCGATGTCGCCCGGCATCAGGTCGAACGGCCGCGGCAACACGAGGAGGTGTCGCTCGCCGACGACTTCGGCCAGTCGGTCGAGGTCGGCATCGAGCGACCCGCTCTTGTGGAGCGTGACGAATCGGGTGTCCTCCATCGGCGTTCGCGCGCGACTCGCGGCGATTTGGAGCGAGGAGATACCCGGAATCGCCTTCACGGGTCGCTCGACGACCTGCTGGACCTTCCCGAGGAACTGATAGCCCGAGTGGTTCGGGTCGCCCATCAGCACCGCGGTCCCGCGCTCACCGGCCGCGACGCGCTCGGCGAACTCGCTCAGGGCTTCGGCTTCGTCGGCGTAGCCGCAGGTGAGCAGGTCGGCGTCGGTCTCGTCGGCGACGAACTCGACGACCGTCTGGAAGCCGACGACGACATCCGCTTCCTGAATGGCTCGCAGGCCACGCGGCGTC
The DNA here is from genome assembly GCF_024730625.1 of Haloferax larsenii. Lineage (NCBI taxonomy): Archaea > Methanobacteriati > Methanobacteriota > Halobacteria > Halobacteriales > Haloferacaceae > Haloferax > Haloferax larsenii. Next base: position 765,044 of record NZ_CP078063.1, on the reverse strand, counting down.
AGATACTCCAGGTTCCCGGGTCCGATGCCGACGCCGTAGACCGGATTGTCAGCCTCCTCGATGGGTGGTTCGGGTTCGGCAGCCGCAAACGTCGCTGGGTCCGGTCCCGAATCGAGGTCGTACGGGTCGTCCTCACTCTCGTACGAGTCGTCCTCACTCATGAGCGGTCAGGTCCACCTCGCCGTCACGTGCGTCGCTTGCGACGTGAATCAGTTCGTTCGTCAGGGCCGCCGCGAGGCCGCTTCCCCCTCGCTTTCCGACGTTCGTCACGGCGGGGATGTCGTACTCGTCGGCAATCTCGCGGATGCGCTTGCGGCTCTCCTCGGCTTTGACGAAGCCGACGGGGGTGGCGACGATGGCCGCCGGTCGAGTCCCGTCTTCGATGCAGTCGCAGAGCGCCAACGCGGCGGTCGGTGCGTTGCCGACGACCGCAATCGCGCCCTCGTAGACGCCCTGTTTGTCGAGTTCGAGCACCGCGGCCGCGGTCCGGGTCATGCCCGTTTTGGCGGCGAGTTCGGCACCGTTGCCGATGGCCTTCTGCACCGGGCAGTCGTGGCCGCGGCCGGTGATTCCGGCTTTCGCCATCGTGATGTCTGTCACGATTGGCTGTTCGTCGAGGACGGCACGCGCGCCAGCGACGACCGGGTTGTTCTGACAGCGAATGAGATGCTGGAACTCGATGTCGCCGGTCGAGTGGACCGCCTTCTGCCGCAGTCGGTCGTTCAGCGTCTCGTCGGGGACGAACGTCCGGACGATGTCCATGCTCGTCTCCGCGATATCCATCGCTTCCTGCGTCGTTGCACCGAGGTCCGCGTAGGCTTCTTTTTCAGTCATTGGTCTGCGTCACCGCGTTGGTCGTGTTCGCTTCGAGGTCGCCCTCGACGGAGAGGTTGATGTCCTGTAGCTGTTCTTTCACGTCGGCGTCGGCGTCCCAGAGACCGCGGTCGATGGCCTCGATGAACGTCTCGGTGATGCTTTCGAGCGCCCACGGGTTCACGTCGCGCATCCACTCCTGTCGGTCCTCGTCGAAGGCGTAGGCCTCGGCGAGGCTCTCCCAGAGGGTGTCGCTGACGACGCCGGTCGTCGCGTCCCAACCGAGCGCGACATCGACCGTCGTCGAGAGGTCGCCCGCGCCCTTGTAGCCGTGTTCTTCCATGCTGTCGAGCCAATCGGGGTTGAGGACGCGCGCCCGCATCGTCTTGCGGACCTTCTCCTCGTTGGTGTAGATTTGCGGGTTGTCCGGGTCGCTGGAGTCGCCGACGTACGAGGTCGGGTCGCTGCCGGAAATCTCGCCGACGGCGGAGACGAACCCGCCGTGGAAGGCGTACCAGTCCGACGAGTCGAACTCGTCTTGCTCGGCGGTGTCTTCGATTTTCACCGTCGCTTCCACCCCGCTCAGGCGTCGTTCGAACGCTTCGTGGGCTTCGGTCACGCGGCCGCGACTCCCGAGAGCGTAGCCGCCCCATTGGACGTACACGTCCGCGAGGTCGCTTCTGTCGTCCCAGTTGCCTTCGTCGACCGCCTTGTTCGTCCCCGCGCCGTACCCGCCGGGCGTGGTCGTGAAGACGCGATGCTTGGCCAGTTTCTCGGCCTCGTCCGCGTCGAAGCCATCGTCTTCCAACTCCTCGGCTTCCTCCTCGACGTGCTTCTTGACGTAGTTCATCTCGTGCGGTTCGTCGAGTTCGACGACCGCGTCCACGGCGTCGTTGATGACGCTCGCGGCCTGCGGGAAGGCGTCGCGGAAGAGTCCCGAAACGCGGGTCGTCACGTCGATTCGCGGGCGACCGAGTTCGTCGAGCGGAATCGGCTCCACATCGTCGATGCGGCCCGCGTCGGTCCAGACCGGTTCGACGCCCATGAACGCGAGCACCTGTGCGATGGTCTCGCCGCGGGTTCGAACCGTCGGCGTCCCCCACGCGACGACGCCGAACTCTTCTGGATACTCGTCGTGGTCGTCGTGGTGGCGTTCGAGCACGCCGTCAGCGACGCGACTGCCCACTTCCCACGCCGGTTTGGCGGGCACCTTCCGGGGGTCGAGCGTGTAGAAGTTCCGGCCTGTCGGGAGCAAGTCCACGCCGCCACGAGTCGGTGCGCCGGAGCCGCCCGGTTGGACGTATTCGCCGTCGAGCGCGTTCGCAGTCTGCGGAATTTCGTCTTCCGCGGCGGCGATTCGCGGGGCGGCCTCCTCGCAGATGAACGCCAACACCTCGCGGAGGTCGTCGTGCGCGCCGCGCTTCGCTCGCGCGTCGCCGAGTTGGTCGATATCGACCACGAGCAGGTTCATGTTCACCTCGTCGTCGGTGTCGGCGTCGACCTCCGATTCGGGCACGTCGAAGTCGTGTTCCGCGAGGGTTTCGACCAGTTCGACACACTGGTCGTAGACGTGGTCGGCCGCCTCCGAGAGGTACATCCCGAGGTCCTCGTCGTAGGTCCCCGGTTCGTCTCGCATCTGGTCGTAATCGACGCCCATGACGCCCGCGACGCTCGCCCGGAGACTCGGCGTGTCGGCGTTCGGCAGTCGCGTGAGGGCGACGAGGTACTCCACGAGACGGTCGTTCTCCGGGGGTTCGCTCATCGTGTGCAGCCCCAGCCGAATCTGGGTCGTCTTCACGTCGGTCAGGTACTCGTGGATGCGCTCGACGAGGTCGTCGAAGTCGTCTTTTGCACCGATATCGTCGGCGTCATCGAACCCGAGTTCGACCGCGAGGTCCAGTTCGTCGACCGCTTCCACGACGAGTTCGCGGAGGTGGTCGCCGCGGTCGGGTCGCGCCTCGTCCATGCCCGCCTCGCGGTACTCGCGGGCGAGTTCTTCGAGGTCGGCGAGGTCGTCGTAGGTGCCTGCGGTCCGCATGACGGGCGTCAGGTAATCGACGATGGCCGCGTACGAGCGGCGCTTGGCCTGCGTCCCCTCGCCGGGGTTGTTGATGATGTACGGGTAGACGTTCGGGAGGTCGCCGACCAACTGGTCCGGGGCGCTCTCGCCGTTCAGGCCGACCGTCTTGCCGGGCAGCCATTCGAGACTCCCGTGGGTGCCGAGGTGGACGACGGCGTCGGCCTCGAACTCGTTTCGAAGCCAGCCGTAGAACGCGAGGTAGTCGTGGGGTGGCTGAAGGTCCGAATCGTGGTACACCTTCGAGGGGTCCATTCCGAAGCCGCGCGGCGGTTGGACCGTCACGAGGACGTTCTCGAACTCGACGCCCGGAATGGCGAAGGGTCGCTCCGGCGGTTCGCCCCACTCTTCGACGAGGTTGTCTTGGAAGCGCTCGTCGGTCTCCTCGAACCACTCGCCGTACTGGTCGGGAGAAACCACGTCGACACTCAGGTCCCGAACGTCCTCGGGCGCGACCCAGCGGTCGTCGAGAGTGAGTTGCGACGTGAGTTCCTCGATGAGCGCCTGCCCATCGGTCGGCACGTCACCCACGGAATAGCCGCGCTCCCGCAGTTCGGACAGGAGATTGACCGTACTCGCCGGGCTGTCCATCCCGAAGGCCGTGCCGATGCCGTCGTCGCTCGGCGGGTAGTTGTGGAGGACGACGGCGACGTTCTTCTCGTCGTTCGAGAGGTGTCGAAGGTTCGCCCAGTTGACTGCGAGTCGGGCGACGTGGTCGACGCGGTCCTCGATAGGGAAGTGCTGTTTCGGCGCGCTACCGACGCCCGCCTCGTCTTCCATTCGCTCCTTTCCGCTAATCGGGTGGGTGATGACGTTGCCGTCGAACTCCGGCAGGGCGACCGACAGCGCGAGTTCGAAGCCCATCACGCCGGTGTCGCTGGCTTCGTACCGCGAGCGCGACCGCATCGTCGTCATCGCCTGCAACACGGGGACGCCGAGTTCCGTGAGGAACACGTCTTCAGCGCCGTCGCCTTCGTCGGACGCGCTTCGGCCGCGCTCGCTCATCGACAGCGAGAACATGAACGAACTGACGACGGCATCGACGAGCGGGCCATCGTCGTCGGAGAACCAGTTTCGCGCGACCCACTCGGCGTTCTCCTGTCCATCCTCGTCGGTGGCGGGGTTACAGAACGCCGGGAGGACGTTGGCGCCGAGCGATTCCAGTCGTTCGACCATCGCGTCGACGTACCGGGTGTTCGCGTGCGTCCAGTGGGACTCGTAGAACCACAGACCAATCGTCGGCTTGTCGTCGTCGTGAGTGTCGAGTAGTTCCTCGTACTCGACGCCAGGGTAGTCCGGGTGGTAGACGCCTTCAGTCGGCAGTTCGACCGGGTCGTCTGGTGCCGCGTCGAAGTCGTCGTACTCGGTGGCGAGGAACCGACAGAGGTTCTCGATGTTCACCACACCGCCGCGTTCGAGGTAGTCGTAGGCTCGGTCGCGGTCTTCCTCGGCGACGGTCGTATCCTGGAGGGCGAAGGCGTCGCCGGTCGATTTGACGACGAGTGGGACGCCCGCCTCGGCCAGTCGCTCGACGGCGTGGTCGTAGCCGGGCATGCTGTCTTCGGACCCGTGCAACCAGAGCACGACCGCCGTCGCCGACTCGACTTCGTCGACGAACGCGTCCACGTCGGTCACGTCGTCGAGGTCGCTCGAAGACCGGACGACGAGGTCGAGTCCGTCCAGTCGCTGGGCGGCCTGTTGGACCGCACCCAACTCGTTTTCGGTCGCCGTGTACAAGCCGATTGTTGGCATTCTTAGTAAAGCATTATTGCCCTACTACAAGTAAGGTTTCATGACTTCATGAAGACGCAGTCGCTTCCGTTCCCGGCAATCGTCGGGCAAGCGGAGTTGAAGCGGGCGCTCTTGGCCGTCGGCGTGAACGACGAACTCGACGGGCTGCTCGTCCGCGGTGAGAAGGGAACGGCGAAATCGACCGCCGTCAGGGCGCTCTCTGAGTTGCTTCCGAAACAGGCAGTCGTCGCGGACTGCCCCTACGGATGCCCGCCGGACGACCCGGACCGACAGTGCGAGTCGTGCCGCGAGCGCGACGACCACGACGTAGAACTGCGCTCGGTCCCGCTCGTCACCCTTCCGCTCGGCGCGACCCGCGACCGGGTCGTCGGGACGCTCTCGGTCTCGGACGCGCTCGCCGGAGAGGCCTCGTTCGACCCCGGGTTGCTCGCTCGTGCGAACCGCGGCATCCTCTACGTGGACGAGGTGAACCTCCTCGACGACCACCTGGTGGACCTCCTGTTGGACGCGGCCGCGAGCGGTGTCAATCGCGTCGAACGCGACGGCGTGAGCATCGAACACCCCGCCGAGTTCACGCTCGTCGGGACGATGAACCCCGAAGAGGGCGACCTGCGCCCGCAACTTCGGGACCGATTCGCGTTGCAGGCGACTGTCGTCGGAAGCCGCGATATCGACGAGCGAGTCACGATTATCGACCGCGCACTGGACCGCGGCCACGACTCGTCGGCAGTCGGTTCCGAGCCACCTGCGGCCTCCGACGCCTACCGCGACGAGACCGAAGCCTTGCAATCGCAGGTCCACGACGCGGCGGACCTGCTGGACGCCGTCTCGCTCCCGACTGACTTCAAGCGCGACATCGCCGAACTCTGTCTGGACGCGGGCGTCGAAGGCCATCGAGCCGACATCGCTATCGCCCGCACAGCCCGAACGCTGGCCGCCCTCGACGGCCGCACCAAGGTCATCGAGGGTGACGTTCGCGAGGCGGCCGCGCTCGCGCTCCCCCATCGCCTCCAGAGCCGCCCGTTCGACGACGCGCCCGACACCGACGAGATTCTCGACGACCACTTCGACGACGAAGAGGGGTCGGGAGAGGGTGACGCCGAAGGCGACAACGCGGACGGCGACGAGGGTTCCACCGGCGACGCCGACGCCGACAGTGAGACGGACGCTGATAGCGAAACAGACCCCGACAGCGAGACAGGTCCGGGTGACGAGGGAAACGGAGGTGAGGAGAGCGACAGCGACAGTAATCGCGGCGACGCTCCCTCGGACGACAGTGGCTCCGACTCCCGAGACATCGAGACGGCCCCAAACTCCGACCGTGACGGCGACGATAACGACGACCACGGCAGCGACTCCGACCGCGACGGCGACGACAACTCCCCGTCGGACGCGGATTCTGACGACGAAGACGACGCACCCGAAGCGACGCCCCTCCTTCCCGGTCAGCAACGCGCGTCAATCGGCGAGGTCGACCAGCCGCCACTCGACGACACGGAGCTACGGGCAGAGACGCCCGGCGGCGGAACCCGGGCCACTGTCGGCGAATCTCGGCAGGGTCGCGGGTCACGAGTTCGAACCGAACCGGCGACGAACTCCGGCGACATCGACGTAGCCGCCTCGGTCCGGGCGGCGGCGACAGGCGGGCGAACCAGCGTCACCGAAGCGGACCTCAGAACCTCCGTCAAACGAGGCTCGGCCCGCTCGCTCGTCGTCTTCGTCGTGGACGCGAGCGCGTCGATGCGGTCGGCGATGCGCCAGACGAAAGGGACGGTGATGGCCCTCCTCGAAGACGCCTACCAGCAACGAGACGAAGTCGCGTTCGTCGCGGTCGCTGGCGACTCGGCCGAAATGCTCCTCCCGCCGACCAACAGCGTGACACTGGCCGCCCGCCACCTGAAAGAACTCCCAACCGGCGACCGAACCCCGCTTCCGTCCGGATTGGACGCGGCCCATCGACTCGTCACTCACGCGAAGGCGGACTCGTCGCTCGTCGTCGTCGTGACCGACGGCCGAGCGAACGTCGCCGACGGCAGTCCGACCGGAGAGACGCGGTCGGCGGCGCGGCAACTCGCAACCAGCGATGCCTCGGTCGTCGTCGTCGATGCCGGAGACGACGGCGTCGGTGTGACCGACATCCTCGTCTCCGAGACGGGCGGCCAGCGAATCTCGCTTTCAGAACTCTCGGCAGAACGAGTGACGGACGCCGCGACGCCGGAACAAGAGTAACGCCCGGGAAGCTATTCTAGCGTTCCCGAGTGCAGGCGGTACGCTCCGTGCGTGACTTCTTCGTCGTGGTATTCGACCGGCTCTTCGACCACTGCGAGCAGGCCGTCGCCGACTGCGAGCGCCGTCGGAATGCCCGATAGTGTGGTCGTCTCGCTGTGTCCCTCTTCGACATCGAAGACGTGGACGCCGTGGGTCTCGGCACTTCTCCGTCGGAAATTCTGGGCCGAAGGGATGAGTGCGCGTTCTCCGACTGCTTCGACACCGCGGGCGAACCCGCCAACCTCACGGGACCACAGTATCTCGCCGTTCTCGACAGCGAACGCGGTGTGTTCCTGTGGGTGTCTCGCGTCCGGGTCGCGCGTCGATTCGGCGAAGGTGTTGCCCGTCACGAAGACCGCGACGCCGTCGGCGACGCACACGTGGTTCGGATAGGCGTACACCGTTTCGTCGCCGATTGGTTCCTTCACTGCGAGGTCGACCGCCCACCGCTCTCTTCCGTCGGCATCGAGCAGATAGCCGCGCTTGTCGCCGTGGCAGCAGACGGCGATATCGTCGCCCGCGAACGCAACGTCGCCGACGCGGCGCTCCGCGTCGAGTTCGGGGTCCCACGTCGTGACTGAGTCACCCGTCTCGGCGTCCAGCACGACGAGTCCATCTTGCTCGGGTTCGGGACAGCGATTGTAGGCGACTGCGACGCGCTCGCCGTCAGTATCCAGCGCGATTGGCGAGGCGGCGGCACGGTAGCGCCATTGGACCGCGCCGTCGTGGTCGAATCCGAGGACGACGCTCGACCAGACCCGCTTCTCGCCGTCGCGTTCGTACCGTCTGGCGGCGGCGACGACTCGGGTCTCCGTGACCGCGACATCGACGACGTACGGGAGGAAAAACAGCGACTCTTTCGTCGCCGTGCCGATGTCGTCGGTCGTCGCGTACGACCAGCGCTCTGTTCCCGTCTCTGGGTCGAAGACGCGGATTGTGCCGTCGCCGCCGCGTTCGCCGACCACGAGACGGTCGTCGGTTGCGGCCATCGAGACGATGCGGTGGTCGCCGGTTGCGTCCCACTGCACACGGTCGAGAGCCGAATCGAACGCCACGACTCGACCGTCTGCCGTCCCGGCGACCACTCGACCGTCGGCCGCGGCCACGGCTGACCGCGCCCAGTTGTGTCGGCTTCGGGCGGCGTCGAGAGGACCGAGTTCACGATGATTCGTGAAGCCAACCATCGCGTTACTCCTCGACTGGGAACGTGTCGTGGAGGTCGTGGTGCGCCTCGCCGAGGTCGTCGAGGAGCGAGTCCGTCTGGGTGCGGAGTCGCCGAAGCGACCGCTCGGCGTCTCGGACGGCGATGACACGCCCCCGGAGGTAACCGGACTTCGGGTCGTCGTTCGGCGTCTGCGTGGCTTCCTCTTCGAGGTCGACGAGGGCGGCGTCGAGATGTCGCTGTGCCTCGTCGAGAGTGGTCGCGTTTGCGAGCGCCTGAATCGGGCCGGGTTCGTCGAGGTAGCCTTCGAGTTCGGCCTCGGCGTGTCGTTTGACGCTCTCGTCGGTCGTGCCGGTGATGTTCATCAGTGCGAGTCGGAGTGCTTCGAGTTCAGCGCATGCCATGGTTAGAGTGATTGGTGGACGAGGTCGGAGACGATGCGGTCCCGTTCGAGGTGGGACGAAACGATGCGTTCTGTGTCGTCGGGCGTCACGCCGCCGTACCAGATGCTATCCGGGTAGACGGCGACGATTGGGCCGTCGCCACACTGCCCCAGACAGGAACTGCGCGAGACGTGCACGTCGCAGTCGTCGGTGTCCCGCGACTGCTGTCTGAGGCGTTCGAGAACTGTCGCCGCGCCGCTCGCAGCGCAGGTCTGGTTCGTACAGACGGAGACGTGTTTCTCGGGTGCGTCGTGGACGTGCGGGTCGTCGTCGACGTCGCTCCGGTCGGCGTGTTCAGCCTGATGGACCAGCGAGCGGAGCATCGCGCGAGCGCCGCCTTGGTCCGCTTCGTAGCCCGAGAGTTCGACTTTGTACTTGCAGGTGTCACACGACATCTGCACGCTTCCCGTCCGGGCCTCCTGACAGCGGTCGGCGAGGACGTCCACGACACGGTCGTCCGTACCGAGGGGGCCGGACGCACCGGCGTCGACGTAGGGGTACTCCTCGTCGAACGTCTCGGCTTGCTCCACGATTCGTTGGGTCAGGACGCCGTCGCCGAGCATATACGGGAGAACGACGATGGCGTCCGGCCGGTCCTTTGCGACGGTGTGAAGCGTCTCTTTGAGGCGGGGTGTCGTGACGCCGATAAACGCAGATTCGACGCGAGTGAACTCCCGGCCTTCGTAGAGTAGTCGGGCCAGTTTGTGTACGTCGCCGTTCGAATCCGGGTCGCTCGACCCGCGTGCGCACAGGACGACGGCCACGTCGTCAGCCTCGCGGTCGACGCCGAGGTCGGTCTCGACGGCCCGAGCGCGGTCGTCGAGCAGGTCCACGATGGAGGGGTGGATGCCGAGGTGCGACCCGACGTGGAAGCTCAGGTCGTCGTACTGCGCGCGGGCCGTTTGAACAGCCAGCGGAACGTCGTTTTTGACGTGACTGGCGGCGAACAGCGACAGCGGAACGACGGTCATCGACTGACACGTGGGTGCCAGCGTCTCGATGGCGTCTTCGATTGCGGGTTCGGCAAGCTCGATGTACGCCGCGTCAACCGGGAGCGACAGGTGTGATTCGAGCTTGGAGGCGAGCGCCCGAACCTGCTCGTTGGATTTCTCTCGGCGCGACCCGTGACCGACGAGGAGGACCGCTTCGTCGTCGAGTGAGGGGTGGTCGAGACTCATGTCTGGCCGGATTCGAGTGGTATCATGCTCGGTTGGACTCGGTGGTCGTCATGCGTTTTCGGCCTCTTCGAGACTTCGCGTGAGCTTCTGCCGACGTGTCGGTGCGAACAGGTTCGTCTCGTCGCTGCCGTCGTAGACCCACGTCCCGAAGTCTCCTGCGGCGTCGTCGTCGATGCCGAACCAGTAGCCGCCCGAAGATGTTTCGCTGATGTCGCCGGTCGGCGCATCCACTGGACAGGAGTCGAGCAGGTGGTCGATTCGTTCCAACAGATTCCGGTCGTCGTGGACGAACGAGATGCCGACCGTGCCGCTGGAGGACTTGAAACAGACCGTCCCACAGCTTTCGAGGAGACCCCGGAGCAGTTGCTTTCTGGCGTCCTCGAACACGTCGAATCGGTACCCGCCAGCGTCGTCGCCGACGGGGAGGCCGAACGCGCCGGTCGCGTTCGCGACGACTGCGCCCTCGACCGCGACGAGGTACTCGTCTTTCCGGCGGGTGACGGAGGTGTTGTGCGCGTAGGGGTGCGCTGTCTCCTGTTTGTCGATATCGCCGCCGCCAGCGATTGCGACGAGACGATTCGCACACGTCTCGTCGTTCGTGTGAATCGTCGCGGTCTCGGGTTCGATATCACCGCTTCCGGCGACGTGGCCCCAGAGATAGGCCGTCTCGGGCGCGCTCTTCAGCAGGTCGTCGGCGGGGTCGACGTCGATATCTGTTTCTGTGTCGATATCGGTGTCGCTCATGTCTCTGCCTCCCGAATCACGATGGCATTTGGCGGACACGCTTGCGCCGCGAGATTTGCGTCGTCGATGTCGCCATCGACGGTCGCAACGACTCTGTCGCCGTCCCGAGAGACCGACACGACATCCTCCGCGTTCGGGTCGACCGTGGCGAGTCCGTCGTCGTCTTCGACGAATCGCTCGTCGCGGGTGAGACAGGCGAAGATGCCGTCGCAAGCCGTTCGGTCGATTTCGATTTCGAACATCTCAGTACTCGTATTTCTGTTCGTAGCCGCGGGGCGTCACCATCCGTCCGTCCCAGACGTACGTCTCCTCGTTGCCGACGAGCAGCGTCGTCGTCATGTCCACGAGGTCGGTCTCGCCGAGTTCGGGGAGGTCTTGGAGTTCGACGATTTCGACTTCCTCGTCGTCGCGGCCCGCACCGTGGACGATACCGACCGGCGTCTCGGGGTCGCGGTGTTCGAGGAGAATCTCGCAGCACTTCTCGTAGTTCGACCGGCGCTTGCGACTCCACGGGTTGTAGATGACGATGGTGAAGCCCTCTTTCGCGGCCGAGTGCAGGCGCGACTCGATGGTCGGCATCGAGGTCAGGTGGTCAGAGAGGCTGATGGTGACGGTGTCGTTCACCAAGGGTGCGCCCAGTCGGGCCGCACAGGACTGCGCGGCGGGGACGCCAGCAACCACGTCGAAGTCGACCATGCTCGCGGTCGCGCCCTTCGATTCGAGGATTTCGAGCGCGAGACCGGCCAGCGCGTAGACGTTCGGGTCGCCGCTACCGACGATTGCCACGTCGTTTCCGGCGAGCGTTCGGTCGACCGCCTCTTCGGTTCGGGAGACTTCGCCGCACATCGGCGTCGAGTAGATGTCCTCCGCGCTTTCGACGATATCGTCCGGGAGGAGTTCGATGTAGGTCGTGTAGCCGACGATGTGGTCGGCCTCGCGGAGTGTCTCTTTCGCCAGCGTCGTCATCTCGCTCGCTCGGCCGGGACCGAGGCCGACAGCGACGAGTTGGCCGGGTTCGCCGTCGAAGTCGTCGATGGTCGCTTCGACCTTCTCGTCGGTCTGTTCTTTCTTCGAACTGCCGCATTTGGAACTCGACGAGGTGTCCGACTTCTTCGACCCGCCGCATTTGGAGGTCGAGGAGTCGCGTGATTCGGTCGAAGCCGACGTGCCGCCGCACTTCGAGGCCGACGACTCACTGGAGTCGGTCGTCTTCGATTCGGTCGTCTGTCCGCCGCACTTCGATTCGGATGCTGTGTTGCTGTCGCTCATGGGTTAGAAGTCGTCGACGTCGCGCCCACCGCGGGGCGTGACGAGGTACGTTTCGTAGTCGTTGCTCCAGGGTTCGGTCTCGTGGGTGCCGATGAGAATCGACGTGCCCATCCCGCCGACGTCCTCGTCGTGGGATTTCGCGTCGCCGAGGGTCGTAATCGAGAACGTCTCGTCGTCGAGGTTTCGTCCGGCTTCACCGCGACCGGCGTCGTTGAAGATGCCGACCGGAACGTCGTCGGCGCGTTCCTCACGGACGATGTCGATAGCGCGGGTGTAGTTCCGCCAGCAGTTGTACAGGACGATGACGAAGTTGCTGATGGCGGCCGCGCGCAGTTTCTCCTCGATTTCGTCCCACCCGCGCCACTTGTCGGACAGCGAGATGGTACAGAAGTCGTTCGACAGCGGCGCGCCCATCATCGCCGCGCCGCCGAGGGCCGCGGTCACGCCGGGAACGATTTCGATTGGCACGTCCGTCGCGTCGTCGGCGTCGGCCATCGTGAACACGAGGTCGGACTTGCCGTAGACGTTCGGGTCGCCGCCGGAGACGTGCGCCACGTCCTCTCCCGCGCGAACTCGCTCGAAGGCCTCGCGGGTCAGTTCGACCTGCTGGCCCATCGACGAGCGGACGACTTCGGGTCCCTCGTCGCTGTCCTCGGGCGGGAGCGTGTCGTCGTCGCGGAGGAACTCCTGATACAGGTTCGACGCGACCACGCAGTCCGCCGTCTGGATGACTTCCTTGGCGCGCTGGGTCATGTGCGCCGGGAGGCCGGGGCCGATGCCGACGACGTAGAGGGTTCCGTAGTCGTCGGGGACATCGCCGTGACTGTCTGTCGTCGTCGCCGCGCCGTCGGTCATCGTCTCCGCGCCGTCGGTCATCGTCCCACCGCCACCGTCACCGCGTCGTCGTAGCGCTGCTTTTCGACGACCAGTTCGTGGTCGCGGCCACCGGCAATCGCGCTCGCTTCAGCAATTCCCGGCCAGCCGATGAGTTCCTTCGACCGCGACGGTGTCGGGCCTTCGAACTCGGTCAGCGTCTCCTTCTCGAAGTAGACGACGCCCGCGCCGATTTCCTGCGCGGCGTCGAGCATGCCGGGTTCGTCGGCCTTTCGCGTGCCGGTGGCGACGAAGTCCACGTCGTCCCAGTCGCAGTCGGCGTCGTCGAGCGCCTGTTCCCACGCGGTCAGGAACTGCGCTTTCTTCGCGCCGGAGACGCTGCCAGTTCCGAGGACGACGCCGTCGTCGCCGTTTCGCTTCAGGACGGTCACGTCGTCGTCGACGAGGACTGCTTTCGGGCCGTCGAGTCGAGCGACCGGGCCGAGTTCGTCGTTGAGGACGGCGAGGTTCGTCGCAACGGTCGAATCGCCGTTGACGACGTGCGTGTCGAGCGCCTTCGCCTTGCTCTCGACGCCCTGCTTTCCGGCCGCCTCGGAGGCGGTCGTCATCGCGGGGACTGCGCCGAGTTTCGAGAGGTCGTAGGCGACCTGATTCGCGCCGTGGTGGCCGCCGGTGAGCGGAATCGCCCACGTCAGTTCTTCGTCCACGACGACGACCGCAGGGTCGTCCCACTTGTCGTCGAGGAGGCCGGCGGTCTTTCGCATGGCGATGCCGCTGGCCATCAGGCCGACGAAACAGTCGTATTCGCCCCAGTGCTCGGCGAACACGTCGCCGTGGTAGGGCAGAATGTCGATGCGGTCGTAGTCGTCGGCGAGTTCGGCCTTGATTTCCTCGGCCGTCTCCATCTTTCGCTCGAAACTGACGATGCCAATCTCGCGTGCGACTTCGCCGTCGCTGTCTGGTGTTTTACAGTGTCCGCTTCCGGAATCAGAGTCACTCATCGTGTATCACGCTCCTGTGGTTCAGAATCGGTGTCGGGGTCGTCGTTCGGTGCGTCGCCGCCGCGTGCCCAGTCGCCGTAGAGGAACGACCGCTCGTAGTCCGAGCCGGTGACGGCGTCGCCAATCATGACGAGGGCCGAAGCACGATAGCCCGCGTCTTCGACCTTCTCGCCGATGGTCTCGATGGTTCCTTCGATAACGTCCTCGTCCGGCCACGAGGCGTGATAGACGACCGCGACGGGGGTGTCCGGGTCGTGGCCCTCGTCGAGGAGGCGGTCCATCGTCTCCGCGACGGCGTGGGTGCCGAGGTAGATACAGACCGTGGTGTCGCCGAAGCCGACGAAGTCGCTGATGTGGTCTTCTTCGGCCGTGAGCGTCCGACCCTGCGGTCGGGTGAAGACGACGTGGTTGGCGACTTCGTTCAGCGTCAACTGCGTGCGAAGCGTCGCGCTCGCGGCGAACGCGGAGGTGACGCCCGGAACGAGGTAGGTCGGGACTCCTTCCTTCGCCAGCGCGTCCATCTGCTCTAGGGCGGCCCCGTATATCGCCGGGTCGCCGCTGTGGAGTCGGACGACCGTCTCGCCGGATTCGTAGGCGTCGGCCATCAGCGGAATCAGCTCTTCGAGGTCCTTGCCGACGCTGTTGACCTGTTCGGCGTGGTCGCAGTACTCATCGAGGAGTTCGCTGTTGACGAGCGACCCGGCGTGAACGACGAGGTCCGCTTCCTCGACGAGTCGGCGTCCGGCGACCGTGAGCAGTTCGGGGTCGCCCGGTCCGGCACCGATGAAGGGGATGCCTTCGTTGTCGGTGAAGCCGGTGTCTGCGTCGCCGTCGGCCGTCACACCGACCCCTCCGAGTCAACGCCGTCGAACTCCGCGGTCGCAACGTCGCGTTCAAGACCCGCTCGCTCGGCGTAGGCCAGCGTGTAGTAGTCGCGTTCTTCGAGTTCCTCCGGGTCGGAGGTGACGAGCGTCTCGCCCTGTTCCATGAAGAGCCGACGGCCGAATTTCACGTCGTATCCGGCTTCAGTCAGCCCCTCGTAGGTCGCGGGGGCGTCGGTGACTTTGAACAGAATCATTCGGTCGGGGCCGGTTGGAACCGCACCGTTTGCCGCCTCGCGGAGCGCGAGCCCGGTTCCCGACTCGATTTCGACGCCCAGCGCCGTTGCGAACGCGGTCATCGCGCTCACGCCGGGGACGACTTCGAGTTCGATTTCGGGGTGGAACGCGTCGAGCGTCCGGCGGAGGTGGCCGAACGTGGAGTAGACGTTCGGGTCGCCGAGCGTCACGAACGCGACATCCTCGGATGCGGCTCGCTCTGCGACCTCTGCGGCGGCCTCCTTCCACGCGCGTCGGAGTTCGTCCGGGTCGCGCGTCATCGGGAAGTCGAGGTCGCCGATTCGCTCTTCGGGGACGTGATTCAGCGCGACCGTCCGGGAGAGTCGCCCCGGGGAGTAGACGACGTCGACCGATTCGAGGAGTCGCTTTCCTTTGACGGTCACGAGGTCGGCGTCGCCGGGACCGAGACCGATTCCGTAGACGGTCATCAGTCCATCCCTCCGGCGTCACGCCGGCCGACGATGATGTAGACGGGGTTGTTCGACCGGAAACTCGTCGCCCCGGCGAGTTCGTACCCGTGGCTCACCTGCATCTGGACGACTTCGTCGAGGAGGTCGCGCTCGCGGAACGCCTCGATTGCCGCGCCCGTCGGTTCGACCCGCGAGACGTTCATCACGATTCGGTCTACGTCGGTCTCGACGGCGTGGTCCAGCACCGCCTCGAAGTTCCGGCTTCCGCCGATGAACATCGCGTCGGCGTCTTCTGGAAGTCCTTCGGGGGCTTCTGCCTCGCGGAGCGTCACGTCCGCGTCGTACTCGTTCGCGGCGAGATTCTTCTCCGTGACCTCCAGTCGGTTCGGTTTTCGCTCGACTGCCGTCACTCGTCGGACTCGCTGTGCCGCCTCGATGGTGACGGAGCCGGTACACGACCCGACGTCGACGAAGTGGTCAGTCGGGCGCAAGCCGAGTTTGTCGAGTGTCACCGCTCTCACCTCGGGTTTCGTGGGGCCCGCCTTCGCGTCGTGCGGGAGTTGTAGGCGTGACATTTGCGCTAACAATCTGGACGCCGTTTGAAAACAATTGTGCTTGTACTACAGAAAACACAGTTTCATAAAATCTGCCCTCTGAGTTATTAAAATAAAATTGCGTTAGAACAACTCCTGTTGACTTACCTCGAAAGTTTTACAACCCTGTTTGTGGTTACTCAACCTGAATTTAGAATGGCATCCACTGCCAACACAGTTCACGGGCGAGTCGAACAGGCGCGGGTCGAACTGACACCGGTTCAGATGGCTGCGGGGATGCTCTTCGTCGCCGCACTCGGCTATACACTGCTGTTCGTGCAGGACCCACTCGTGCACGATTCGATGCACAACTTCCGTCACGCGGCCGGTATCGCCTGCCACTGACCATGCTCGCGGAGTATCTGACGCGAGGCGTGAAAGCGGGGCTTGTCGCCGGCGTCGTCTTCGGCCTGTTCATGGCCGTCGTCGCTAACCCGCTCGTCGTCTACGCCGACGAGATGAACCACGCCGCAGCGGACGTCGATGGCGGGCACGAGCACGAATCTGAGGCTGCTCACGCCCACGGAGACGAAGGCGACCACGCTCACGAGGATGGAAGTGGGCACGAGCACGAGGACGGAAGCCACGGTCACGAAGAAGCAGGTCACGGTCACGAAGCAGGAGGCCACACCGACGAGGGCGAGTCCCACGCCGACGGCGGTGAGGGCCACCACGACACCGCCGTTTCGATGGCGGTCAACAAGGCGGTGAGCGTCGTTTCCGGCGGTCTCTGGGCTGTCCTGCTCGGCGGCGCGTTCTTCGGTATCGCGTTCTACTTCCTCGAACCCGCGATTCCGGGGGCCGGCGCGGCCAAGAGCTACGCGATGGGACTTGCCGGATTCGTCACCGTCTCGGGTGCTCCGTGGCTGGTGTTGCCGCCAGCGTCACCCGGTGCGCAGCAGTCGCTTCCAGTCTCGACTCGAATCCCGCTCTACGCCGGGATGATGGTCGCTGGCGCACTCACCTGCCTGTTGGCTGGATACGTGTACAACCGACTGCGGGCGTCGAACGGCCGCAGTGTCGCCATCGTCGGCGGGCTACTCCCCTTCGGTATCCTCGCGATTCCGGCCGTGTTGGCTCCGACGAACACGATTCAAGGGGCACTTTCGCCCGAACTTCGGACCGGGATGACTGGTCTGTTCGTCTTCGGGCAGGTCCTCGTGTGGCTGCTCCTCGCGACGACGCACGCACAGCTTCGGTCGGCGAACACATCCCAGACCGACCCTTCGGCTGCGAGCCGTGGGGCGACGCTCTCAGCCGACTGATGGAGGACCGAACCGACGAGGTCAGAGAACACGGATTCACGGACCACGTGCTGGTCTGTACGAACAGCCGGGATTCCGAGTACGCGGCCTGCGCAGAGGCTCACGGCCCGGCCGTGTACGACGCGGTGAAATCGTGGCTGCGCGACCGCGGCGTGTTCTGGTCGCACGTCTACGTCGCCGAGACGAGTTGCCTCGGCCTGTGCAGCGCCGACGGTGCCGCGATTGCGATTCACCCGCGAAATCGCTGGTACTCCGACGTTCGACCGGAGGACGTCCCGGAGTTGCTGCGCGACGAGTTCGGAGAGGAGGCCGACGCGCTCGGTCAGCGTGGTGACGTCGACGCGTCGAACTAACCCGAACTCGACTGTCTCACATCTCGGAGCTAGGCTTTTCACGCGGCCCGTCGAACCTCTGGTTATGTCAATACAGTTCGAACTCGACACGCAGGAAGCGACGTTCCACAGTCCGCTCGAAGAGTTCGAGCAGACGACGGTCGAAACCGAGATTCGGGTCGACCCGCTGACCGGGCGCACCACGCGGGTCGTCGCTGACAACTTCCTGCTCCCCGAGGACCCCGAAATCGACGACTCGGTCCTCGACAGTGAGGGCTGTTTCTTCTGTCCAGGCACGGTCGAGGAAGCGACGCCCACCTATCCCGAGTGGGTCGGGACCGACCGCGGGAAAAGCGGCGAAGCGACCTCCTTCCCGAATCTGAATCCGTACGGGTCGTACTCGGACGTCATCGCGCTCACCGAGGAGCACTTCGTCCCGATAGACGAGTTCACCACAGCGCAGTTCGCCGACGGACTCTGTGCGGCGTTCCAGTACGTTCGTGACGTCTTCGACCACGACGACGACGCCCGATTCGCCTCGGTGAACATGAACTTCCTCCGCCCCGCCGGGTCGAGTCTCATCCACCCGCACATGCAGACGCTCGTCGACGACCGCGGGACGAACGAACAGCGCCGCGTCGCCGACGCCGCCCGCGAGTTCTACGAGGAACACGACGAGTCGTACTGGTCGGAACTCGCAATCCAAGAACGCGGTGGCGACCGATACGTGGCCGAGACCGGCGGCGTCCATTGGCTCGCCCCCTTCGCGCCGAAACACCACCGCCACCTCCTCGGCGTCGCGGCACAGATTCATACCGGCGTTCCCGACCCCCGCGGCGATGTCGCACACGACTTCGCAGAAGGCCTCGTGAACGTGCTCTCGTACTACGCCTCGGTCGGCCTGAACAGCTTCAACGTCGCCATGTTCATCGAGCGCGACGACCCCGCGTTGCCGCCGGTGATGAACATCACCGCCCGGTCGGTGTTCGACGAGTACTACTGGAGCGACGCGACCTACTTCACCTCGCTCCACGACGAGAGCGTCGTCGACGTCGACCCCGAAACCTACGGGTACGAGGCGCACAAGTTCTTCTGACCGGCGAGGGCGACTGGAACGGGGACACGGGCGCCTTCCGTTACTGCGTCCAGACCGTCTTGTGATTGACGAACTCTTTGATTCCCGCTTCGGAGAGTTCGCGGCCGTAGCCGGCGTCTTTGATGCCGCCGAAGGGGACTCTTGGGTCGGACTTCACCATCTCGTTGATGTAGACACACCCGGCTTCGATGTCGCGCGCGAGACGCTGGCCCCGCTCCCTATCTTCGGTCCAGAGACTCGCGCCGAGACCGAATCGGGTGTCGTTCGCTTTCTCGATGGCCTGCGCTTCGTCGGCGACTTTGTACACGGCCGCGACGGGGCCGAACGTCTCCTCGTTGTCGGCGGGGCACCCGGCGGGAACACCAGTCAGGATAGTCGGCGGGTAGTACGCGCCCTCGTGGTCGAGTGGTTCGCCACCCGTCAGCACTGTCGCCCCGGCATCGACGCTCTGCTGGACTTGGTCGTGGAGTTCGGCCATCAACTCGGGGTCGGCCTGTGGGCCGATATCCGTCGCCTCGTCCATTGGGTCGCCGATAGTGAGGGCTTCGAACGCCTCGACCAGACTCTCGACGTACTCGTTGTAGACTGCCTCGTGGACGATAAATCGCTTTGCGGCGATACAGGACTGGCCGCCGTTTTGGGTTCGGGCTTGGACGCCCGTCTCGACCGCCGCATCGAGGTCGGCGTCGTCGAGGACGATAAAGGGGTCCGACCCGCCGAGTTCCAAGACGGTCTTTTTCAGGTGCTTCCCGGCGGTTTCGGCGACTGCCCGGCCTGCCGGTCCGCTTCCGGTGAGCGTCGCTGCGCGCACGCGGTCGTCAGAAAGCACGTCGTCGACCTTGTTCGACCCGATGAGTAGTGTCTGGAAGACGCCGTCTGGATAGCCGGCCTCTCGGAACACCTCTTCCAGTGCGAGCGCGCACCCGGGCACGTTCGAAGCGTGCTTGAGCAGGCCGACGTTCCCGACAGTCAGATACGGCGCGGCGAAGCGGATGACCTGCCAGAACGGGAAGTTCCACGGCATCACGGCCAGTACCGGACCGAGCGGGTCGTGGACGGTCGTGACCTCGGTACCCGGTGGGCTGGGGTGGTGTTCGTCCCCGAGATAGGCGCTCGCGTGCTCGGCGTAGTGGTCGCAGGCCCACGCGCACTTTTCGACTTCGCCGATGGCTTGCGAGATGGGCTTTCCCATCTCGTTCGTCATCAACTCAGCGTACCGGCGCTTGTTCTCTCGCAGGACGTCCGCGGCGTTCGAGAGGAGTTCCTCGCGTTCGCGAATCGGTCGCTCGCGCCACTCCTCGAACGCGTCCATGGAGCGGGAGAGCGCCGCTTCGACATCCGTGTCATCGTCTTCCTCGTAGGTGTCGATTCGGTCGCCCGTCGCGGGGTTTCTCGATTCCATACCTGTACTGTTCACTGAATACACATGACTGTTAATTATGTTTGGAGTATGATGGAAGGGCCGAAGAACGCATTCGACGCTAGGAGTCCAAAAGAGGCTGGCTTGTTGCATGGTCTCCGCTCTGTTCGCCGTCGAGAGCGTCACCCACGTTTCGCTCGTTCGTTGGTGGCGCTGCAGCCGGGCTGATTCTTGCCGATAGCCATTTTCCAATGCGCCCATAGAATTCCTATATATGAACAATACCATTTAATATAGTAAAACAACGTTTATGGCATCTCAATGGGAAATTTTTATAATAATAGTTTATTTACCGGTGAGATTCTGATACATTCTACTAATTTGGCTATAATTTACCGCTATATCCATTTCGTTGGGTGGGATGCTACTATTTGCCAAAATAGTCGTCTAACACGGGCCTGGTTCGTGTAACGTGCTATTGTTGCTGATGTAGTATTGCTCAAAACATGCAAATATGTGGTTTTAAACGTGTTGCTGGCTTGGACGAACGTCTTCGCTCTCACCGTGACACCGACTTGCGTGGGGCCGCTTGGACTGCTAGCACAGTATCACTTCGCTTTCTGTTCGTTAATAGAAAACGCTCTGACAGTGAGGAACGGAATCGGCATATAACAAATACGTGATTGGTTGGGTGGCGGTGTAAAGTGGGTTTTAGGTGCACATGCTTAGTATTTCTGAGTCTTATACGATATTTACATCTGAAAAATGGACTTTCTGCTTTTGCTTTCTATTACAACAGTACAGTTGTAATGGTTGAGAATATCATAAAAATACAAACTCTGCTACATTCTCTCACGGTCGTTCGGTATTAGGAAACGAACTATCCCGATTCTACACGTGGTCATGCTGTCGTGTGGGCGTCTCGATTTTACTCTGTTCCCGATACCGACCGGTACAACGCTTATACCTCTGGTCAGCGCTGGAGTGGTAACAGACTGAACGCACTGTTTCCGAAATCTGTTGTTCGGTATCCCTGCTCGCAGTCTCCCCGCGTGCGACAGTCCCCGCCACGGCGCTTTCCTCCCGATTTCGTGGTCGTCTCTCCCTGCTACTGTGCAGTGTCTCGCATCTCGGAATCTGACACTCCGTCGCCGTCTCGTCACCGTGTTTTCCGATTCGCTCGACCGAATACCCAACAGAGGAGTAAGATGGCAACTGGGGCTTCAGCGTTCGGTATCGGTTAGCTCGTACTGGCGTTTCCGCGGGTCCAAAATACTCGCCCGGACACCCACGAGGTCCGCTTCTCGAAGTCGGTGGAGCGCATTTCGAACCGTCCGAGAGGCCAGCGGCGTTCGACTGGCGATTTCGGTACTCGAAAGAGGGCTGTCCGTCTGTTCGAGAACACCGTAGACGCGGCTTGCGCTCGGTGGCATCTCGTCGAGATGCTGTCGTTCGTCTCCCATCGAACTGGATGGCGACGGGGTGAGGTGTTCTTCGTGTCGGGTCGTCATCTCGTCGTTTCGGTCGTGTTGTTCTGTCGTGTCTGTCTATCGTATTCTGTGCATCTTGCCACGCTCACTGGACCGGTTGACTGCGACGCGGACTCTGTCTGTCACCGGTCGGCGCCGGTAGGCAGTTCACGTTCCAACCGTGACATCTCCCGTGCGTGCCAGTCGTCGAACACTGGACAGGACTTTTCTGCTGCTGCCAACTCGAAGACGAGTGACTGTCTAAGTTCGTGGTTACATGCGGCCGAGAACCGCTGTCGGTGTGGACAGTAGCCGCAGCACTCGGGGAAATTCATGTGTTCTTCTGACATGGTATTGTGTCGCACTCACTCGTGCATAAATATTTTGCTACCCGACACCAGGCCGACGCGTCGAATCCGGTGTCAGGTCGCTGTTTGGGTCGTCCGGTGCGGTCTAAAACGAGCTATTCGTCTTCCGGGACTGCAACGACGGGGACGTCCGTGTGCAACATCACCGATTGGGTCGTGCTTCCGAGCAGAGCCTTTCCGACCGGAGTCCGCTTCCGCGACCCGATTACGATGTAGGTTGGGCTCCGTTCCTCGACCGTGTCCAGAATGGCCGATGCGGGGGTTCCGATTCGACCCAACAGCCTGACACCGTCGGTGTTGCCCAGAGTCTCTTCGACAATCCGCTGTGCCACCTGCTTTGCGTCGTGGACCGCATCGTCACGAAAGTAGTCGTCCGCCGATTCTGCCCGTTGCTCGAACGACTCCTCGGGAAGCGCGTGGAGTACGAGCAGCTCCTCGCCGTGGGCTTTGGCGAGGTTGTTTGCAACGGTGACGACGTCGTCTGGCGACTTATTACCGCTCACAGCAGCGAGTACAGCCATACCTGTACTAGTGCGGACATCCGGGATAAATGTTCACGTCGGTCGAATGTGGGATGCAGGGACGGAGCGCGCTCCAAGTCACTCCAATCGTGCACTCCAAGTCACCTCAGTCGCGTCACGTCCACATCGTCAGAATCGCTACCCCGGCGACGATGGTCACTGTCCCGACGAGGACGCGCTTGCTAAATAGCTCGCCGTCTCGGACGAATAATCCCGTCAGTAAGAGGACGAAGAGCGGTGACGCGTTGAATATCGGCGTGACGACAGTCACCTGTCCGAGACTGAGCGCGGCGTACAGCGACGCCAAGCCGAGACTGGAGACGACGCCGGCGGCGACGAAGGTGAGTGCGTCCCGGCGCGGGACAACGAGCGTCTCCAGTCGCCCCGTGGCGACGATACCACCCGCAACGAGAACGAACGACGTGGTCAAGTTCACCGCCGCACCGATTGTCGGTTCGGCGACGAGGTTGGTCCCGATTTTCCGGAATATCTGAACCGTCCCGTAGGTGAGCGCACCGAAAAGCGGGAACAGGAGGTCCGTCCTGCGAACGCGAGTGAATCCGTCGCCGCGGACTGACGCGAGGACGACACCGCCTGCGACGGCGAGCATCACCCCCACGTATCCGGGAAGTGGAAGGCGTTCGCCGAGTAACACGATAGCCAGTCCGACCGACACGAGGGGGTTCATGTTGGTAATCGGGGAGACGAGGTTCGCGCCGACGCGCTGGATTCCGATGTAGTTGGCGAGCCGACCCAGCGCCGGCGCGAAGATGCCCGCGAGGATGAACCAGCGCCACGACCACAGGTCGACGGACACGTCGTACCAGGCGAGACTCAGCCCCCACAGCACCACCACGTTCACGGCCATCGTGATGACGAGCGCGACGAGTGGACTCGATTCCCTCACACCGACCCGGACGAGAACCGTTGAGACGGCGAACGCGAACGCCGTCACGAGCGCGAACAGAACGGGGAGTACCGCTTCCATCTATGTCTAGGTCCCAACCCGGACCGTCGCGCCCATGGTCCGAAGCTTCTCGATGGCCGAGACGGCAGCGAGGTAGCTCGTCTTCGGATTCGTCGGTGACGGGACGTTGCGCACTGTCGTCTCGATCGACCCCATTCCGCCCGTCGCCTCGATGTGGTGGACGTTGTTCGACTCCTCGGGGTCGGCAACGATTCGAACCGTCGTCTCGTCCGGCCCGATTCCCGCGAGGCTCAGTGCCATCGCGACGTTGATGTTCGACGGGAATGCGAGCGCCGCTTCCGTCGCGGGTCCCTCGAACACCGTCGTCGCCGAGTCGAGCGCCGACAGGTCGATGTCGTTCTCGACGAGGTATGGTGCCCCTTCGAGACCGCTGGGGTTCTTCGTCGTCGTCAGCGAGACTGTCTCCAAATCGCCGGTCAAGGCTGCGGCTTTCACCGCGTCGAGACCCGCGATAGCCCCGGAGGGCACGTGAACGACCTGTCCTTCCTTCTCGGCAGTTCGAACGACCTGCTGGCGTAGCTCGGACGCAGCGAGCGCACCGGCACTCAACAGCAGAACGTCGCACCCGGATTCGAGGCTCGGAACGGCTACGTCGGCGACAGCGGACTGCCCGGCGGCTTCGACCACGAGGTCCACGCCCTCGAACAGGTCCGTGAAATCGTCGACCGGTTTCGGGGCGTCGTCCACCGGAAACTCGTCGACGACGGACTGGCGCTTCTCCGCGTTTCGGTCGTAGATACGGGTGAGGTCGGCGTTGATGGTCCCGTCGGCGAACGCACGGGCGACTTCTGTACCGATGGTTCCGCAACCGAAGAGGCTCACTCTAAGCGGCATAGTACGTTCGTTGTAACACGGTAGCAAAAGTCATTCGGGAACGGCGGACTCTGCGGCCGGTGGACTCTCAGTAATCAGTGTCTGTTGCCGTCGCCGACAGTCAGAGTCCGTCGGTGACGAACTCGGCTGCACGGCCGGCGACGGACGTGATTCCCCGGACCGACCGACCGAGGTCGGCGCGGATAATCGTCCCCGTCATAGGTCGTGAGTTCTCCCGGGACGCCAACAGTACGTAGGGACCGGTGTAATCCTCGGGCGTCGGAACGATATCGAGCGGGTGGTTGGAGGCGTCGAACTCCTCGGCCGTCACGATTGCTCGGTCGCCGCCGAGCGTGTCGGTTGCGCTGAGCTCTGTCGGGACGTATCCCGGTGCTACTGCATTGACTCGGACAGTGGGTGCGAGTTCGAACGCGAGCTGTCGAACGATGCCCGCGATTGCGTGTTTCGAGGGGACGTACAGGATACCCCCACCGTCGGAGTTGAAACTCGCCTGCGAGGCGGTGAAGACGATGCGTCCCTCGGTCTTGGCGAGTTCGGGGAGTGCGGCGCGGGCGCCCAACAGATAGCCGAGCACGTTGATTTCGAACAGTTCGGCGAAGCTCGCGCCGATGTCGTCGGCGTCGAGATCCGGGAGCGAGACGTTGTCGTCGAAGACGCCGGCGTTGCCGACGAACACGTCGAGTCGGCCGAACTGGTCGACGGTCTCCGAGACTGCCCGCTCGTTGTCGTCGAGCGACGTTACGTCGCCGTGGATGGTGAGTACGCCGTCACACTCGCGTTCGAGGGCGTCGAGTCGGTCGCGGTCGACGTCGAGGACGGCCACGTTCGCTCCTTCGTCGAGGAATCGTTCGACCACTGCGCGACCGAGTCCTGAGGCACCACCCGTAATCAATGCTACTTGCTTGTCGAGCCACGTCATTACACCGACGAAGGGAGACCAGAACCATAAGTGTGTGCAGGGGACGAATGTTCGCCGGAGAATCCGCGCGCGGCGTGTGCCGCGCTCGGTGTCCTCGTGCTAGTGTGCGTTTCTAAAGACGAAAATGGATGCTGTCGGTTTAGGGGAGGTATTCGAGGTTGTAGAGGTTGTCAATCTCCACCGGCTCTTCGATCCATCCCATGTCGGCGACGAGCTGATTGATTTTCTTCAGGCTCTCGGTGAGCGGCTGGACGCTGTGGGTGTAGTTGGGAAGCGATACGTAGGTCTCCTTCGGCGTCTGGACGTATCCGGCGTCGTGAATCGCCCGCTTCGACTCTTTGACGTTGTTGTTGTAGTAGTCGACTGCTGTCGAGTAGTCCTGCAAGAACTTCTCGACGACGTCGGGATTCTGTTCGATGAACTGGGTCGAGAACCACAGTTCCATCAGGTCGTGTTCCCAGCCGACCGTGTCGATGACGCTAAAGATGGGCTTCAGGCCGTGCTTCTGCTTCCCCAGCATCTCGAACACCGGCGGGAATATCGCGGTATCGACCTGTCCTTTACTCACCGCTTCTCCCATTGACGGGAACGGGACCTTCACCAGTTCGACGTCTTCGTCCGGTACGAGGCCGACCTCTCGAATCGCCGACTGCGCCCACAGGTCACACCAGGACTTGAACGCACAGATACCGACTTTCTTCCCTTCGAGCGATTCCTTGTTCAGTCCGTCCATGCCCGAGTCGGGTCGGGCGAGGAACTTCTCGTGGAACGTGTCTTCCCGCTCTTGTGTGATGTTTGCGACGACAGTGAGTGGGAGGCCCTTGTTCGTAGAGAAGATGGCGGTGACGGCCGCTGAAGTCCCGGCTTGTAATTCACCCGCTTGGAACGCTTGCAAGCGTTGGTTGTTCGCGGGGAACGCCTTGAACTCGGCTTCGTACGCGCTCCCCCAGTGGTCGAGGATATCGGGCATCGCATCCATCAGCCACAGCGGTTCTTCCGACGCGATTCCGTGTCCAAGTGTGATCGAGACTGTCGACGACCCGCCGCCGGTGACGCTGCCCAGACAGCCGGCGAGGCTGCCTGCGGCGATTGCGGTGCCGGTCGCTTTCAAAACGTCTCGCCTGTTTGCATGAGTGTCTCTCACAGGCATCGTAAAATCAAAAACGACAACCGAATATAACTCTACCGGAAGATATCTCCGGATATATTCGTGGATTTATCCCGTTATATGGGGGCTATTTATACTGGATTGGGCCCGTGCCCCTGTGAAACGCCACTGGTTTCACTCGGTCGGTGGTTCCATCAGTTCCACGTAGTTTCCGTCTGGGTCGCGCATGTAGGTTATCTGTGCCCCGTTTCCGACCGTTTTCGGTTCGTTGACGAACTCGGCGTCGTCGCACAACTCCTCGTAGAGCGCCCACACATCGTCGACTTCGAGACAGAGGTGAGCAACACCGACGTCGTGGCCCGACACCGTCTCGTGGATATTCTCGTTCGGCGGTTCGTCGTAGGCGATGAGTTCGATGAAGAACCCGCCCGCATCGAGGAACGTGATGTCCCCTTCGACGCCGTCGACGCCGACGATGTCGCTTTGCACCTCGCTGACCGGAAACTGTCTGTCGACGTCGAGTCCGAGCAGGTCGCTGTAGAACGCGAGCGCGTCGTCCATGTCCGAGACGTTTAGTCCGTAGTGTATGGCAGTACCTACCATCGTTCCACCTGAATACATAGATTTCTCAACGATAACTGTTTGGACGCGGCCAATACGGTGAAATTACGGACGGCACGGAGGGCGAGGTGTTTGATAAGGGCAAAATTTATGCTGGCTCGAAGCGGTCTTTGACACGCGATGTCACACGGTATTGACGAATCACAGTCTACTAGCCAGACAGAGTTCGGTCGAGTGAAGGCGCTCCTCGAACGCATGGGCGAGACCCTCGAAGACGGCGAGGTACCGATGCAGATACTGAACGACGACGCCGTCCACCAACTGGAGCTCGAACGAATCTTCGGCCAGACGTGGGTGTACGTCGGCCACGAGTCCGAGGTTCCCGAACCGGGGGACTACCGCCAGCGGACTATCGGCGAGGACCCGTTCATCTTCGTCCGCGGCGAGGACGGCGACTTCCGCGTCCTGTTCAACAGTTGCCGACACCGGGGGGCGAACGTTTGCCGGGCGGAGAAGGGAAACACCTCGCACTTCCGGTGTCCCTACCACGGCTGGACGTACAAGAACACGGGCGACCTCGTGGGCGTTCCGCAGAAGGCCGCGGGGTTCGACCACATCGAGCCGGAGAACCGCGGTCTCCACGAGGCCCCGCACGTCGAGGAGTACAACGGTCTCGTGTTCGCCTGCGTCGCGCCGGACGTCGAGCCACTGGAGGAGTTCCTCGGCGGCGCGACGTGGTTTCTCGACATGTACTTCGACCTCATCGACATGGAAGTCATCGGCGACCCCCACCGTTGGGAGGTCGAAAACGACTGGAAGACGCCGACAGAGAACTTCTACGGAGATAACTACCACATTCCGATGGGCCACAAATCCGCCATCGACGCGGGCGTGGGCAGCGACACGGCGACGGGTGAAAAAGAGAGCAACCTGTACGGTATCGCCGACTGCGACGGCCACGGGTTCAGCTTCTACCAAATCGAGTCCGAAGAAGACAGCTACTGGGGGCACCCGCCGGAGGTCGTCGAGACGTTCAATCACGACACGCTCGACGCCGACCAACACGAAGTCGCACGGAAGTCCGGCGTGACGCTGGGAACGATTTTCCCGAACCTCTCGTTTATCTTCCTCGGCGGCCGCGACGACCCCGAGAAAGATTCTGTCGGCACCTTCCTGCTCCGAAAGTGGGAGCCGCGAGGGGCCGGAAAGATGGAGGTCGTCAACTGGATTCTCGCCCCGAAGGACGCCTCTGACGAGTACAAAGAGCGCGTCTACGAGGTCGGCATGTCGAACTTCAGTCCCTCCGGCAACTTCGAAGTCGACGACGTCGGCATCTGGTACGGCATCGACGAGGCCGCCGGCAGCGTCTTCGCCCGCCAGAACGACGACGTGAACACGCTGTTCACGATGGGTCGCGGCGAGAACCCGGCGGCGACCGTCTACGAGGAGTGGGTCGGCCCCGGAACCGCATACCTCGAAGGTGGCATGACCGACGAGAATCAGCTCGACTTCTACCGGACTTGGCACGAGGCGATGACCTCGGACGGGGGGATGTAGATGAGCGAATCCATCTCGAACCCGGCGCTCCGGGCCGAATGCGAGGAGTTCCTCTACCACACGGCCGAACTGCTGGACGACCGCAAGCTCACCGAGTGGCACGACCTCGTGACCGAGGATATCGACTACCGCGTCCCCATCCGCACGACCCGCGAGCGGTCCAATCCCACGGAGTTCAGCGACACCTCGTTCCACATGAAGGAAGACTGGGGGACGTTAGAGGTTCGGACTGAGCGGATGCAGAGTGACTTCGCGTGGTCGGAAGACCCACCATCGCGGACGCGTCGTCACGTGAGCAACGTCCGTATCGTCGACGACGACGGTGAGGAGGTCAAGCTCAAGAACAACCTCCTCGTCTTCCGACAGCAGGGAGACGAGACCGAACCGGACATCCTTTCGATGGAGCGCCACGACACGCTCCGACGCACAGATAAGGGGTTCAAACTCGCCGAGCGGGTCGTCCTGCTCGACCACACGATAATCCCGACGAACACGCTCTCGATAATCCTATGACCGACACGACCGACACCCCGACCGTAACACTCCGGGACGACGACCGAACGGTTTCCATCACCCGGGAACTGACGCCGGCAGGAGAGCGGCTCCTTCTCGAGACGGACGACGGCTCGATACGCCTCGACGCACTCGCACTGGAGAGCCTCACCTGGCAGGAAGACGAGTTCTTCGCCGACCTGACCGGCGTCGAATACGCCCCGGGGGAGAACCCGGCTTCGACCGACGAAACGCTACAGATTGGCAACGAGTACACCGTCGTTCAACTCACCGTGTTCGACACCGACGACGGGCCGCGCCTCGAAATCGATTCGCCCAAGCTTGGCTACTCGTGTCGGCTGAGCGTCTCGGAGTTGGTTGCACTGAGCCGAAAAGACATGTCGCTGTTTTCTGACCTGCTCCACACGCCGATGGGTCCCGTCGATGACCACGACGACGACCCGCTGTTCCACTAGCTTCGACGCACGTTTTCGTTCAGATTTCGACGTGAAAGTTCACTGATACTCACGAGCACGTTCGATGAACGACGCGGTGAGGTCTGCGACCTGCCGTTCGCTCCCCGTAAAGAAGTGGTCGGCGGCGATTGGCTCGACTTCGACGAGCGGGCTCGCTGTCGCCGTCTCGGCGATTTCCTCCGCTTCTGCTGGGGTGACGTTTCGGTCCGAAGAGTGTGGAACCAGGAGTATCGGAATCTCGATGTCTGGCGTCCAGTCGATGGTCGCGCACTTGCTCTCCGGCGACCGGTACGAGAGGAACGACTCGGCAGTCATCGGGATGTACTCGATGTCACCGCCGACCGGTCGGGGCAGCGCGACGATTTCGTTGCCGCGGCCGGCATCGACGAGGTCGCGGGCGTTGCTGACGAAATTCTCGTACGCCGCGTCTGCGTCGTCGGTGAGTGCCTCGAAGTAGCTCCGCGTCGACCGTTCCCGGATGTCGGCGAAGGGTGCGGCGAGGATGACTGCGTCCACGTCCTGGTCGTTTCGCTTCCCTTGGAAGTACGCCGCCTCGGTCGCGCCGAGACTCCGGCCCCAGATGACGACTTCCGTCGCGCCGTTGTCCGTCGCCCAGTCGACCGCACCCGCGATGTCGCGGTCGAGCTCGGCGAAGTCTGACGTCTCGTAGCCCTTTCCGCTGTTTCGCTTGTTGATAGAGACACACCGAATTCCCTCCCGGGCGAGCGGGTAGGCGACCGGAGAGATGCCCGCACCGAGTGCGAATCCGCGCAGTCCGTGCAGGAAAATGACGCAGGTGTGTTCACCGTGGAACGTCTCGGATTCGCTCGTAATCTCGAATCCGTCGAGTTCCATTCCGTCGTCGGCCTCGTAGTTAATCGCGCGGAGGTCGATGTCCTCCGGCGTCGGCTCCATTACTGGCATGGTAACACGTGATTCGATTGTGGGCGGACACTATGATTCTTGTGCAACCCACAGTGTTCCCTACCAAATTTTCCGGGAGACGTACTCCGCGGCCGGGTCGGTACGCACGTCGAGGACGACGTGTTCGTCTGCTTCGAGCGCCGATTCGAGCGCCGGACGAACCTCATCGGGGTGTTCGACGGCGACGCCCCGCACTCCGAACGACTCCGCCATCGCCGCGATGTCGGTCGTCGGGATGTCGGTCGCGATCTCGGCGTGTCCGTCGGAGCGCTGGTAGTTCCAAATCATCCCGTACTTTGCGTCGTTCATGACGACCGTGACGGCGTCGGTCTCGGTGGCGACGGCCGTCGCTAACTCCATGTTGCACATCAGGAACCCACCGTCACCGATGAGATTGACCACCTGTCGGTCGGGCTCGACGAGCTTTGCGGCGTTCCCCGCCGGAACGGGGAACCCCATCGAATCGTACAGCCGAGAGTGCTGGAAGGAGTTCGTCGCCCGGTATTCGAAGGCGTCGTTCGGCCACGCACCGCCCGCCGCCCCCGCGTCGCCCGTGATAATCACGTCGTCGTCGGCCACGTCACGAAGTTCGGCCATGATGACGAGTGGGTGGATTGGCGTCTGGTCACGGACGGCTTCGAGGTACGCGTCCACCTCCTCGGTGACGCGCTCGGCCTCGGCGCGGACGGTGGCTCGGTAGTCGGGGTCGGTCGCCCCTGCGGTTTCGGACAACACGTCTGCCGCCGCGCCGAGCACCGCCGAGAGGTCGCCGTTGACGAACGCTGCCGCGTCCGACTGCGGGAACTCGACCGAACCGGAGTCGAAGTAGACGATGTCCACGTCGTCGGGTGTGCGGTCGTCGAGCACGGCGGCCTCGTGGGAACTCGGCCGGACGCCGACGGAGAGAACCGCCTCAGCCTCCGACAGGGCGGTGACCGCGGCCGGGTGGTCGGACATTCCGACCGTGCCCGCGAACGCCTCGTGGTTGTTCGGGAACGAGTCGGGGTAGTGTCGCGGACAGACGACTGGACAGTCGAGCGCGTCGGCGACCGCGACGAGCTCGTCGGTCGCAAACGCCCGGAGAACACCTTTTCCGGGGTAGAGAACTCGTTTTTCGGCGCGTTCGATAGGTTCGAGCGCGTCGACGACTGCCTCGGCCGACGGCGGCGTTTCGGAGATGTGTGTCCATTCGAACGCCGATTCGGGGATGTCAACTGTCTCCATGAGGATTTCTTCGTCGATGCCAACGAACACCGGTCCGGGCCGACCGGTCGTCGCCACGTCGAACGCCCGGTTGAGCGCCGCGGGCACACGCTCGGGGTCGTGGACCTGCGTGCTCCACTTGGTCGCCGGCTCGAACGCCTTCTGGACGAAGTAGGGGTCGTCGACGCCGTGCAGCGACTCGGTTGGCGCGTCTTCCGGCAACACCGCACTCACGAGAACCATCGGTGACGCGGCGGTGTACGCCTGTGCGACACCTGTCAGTGCGTTCGTCGCACCGGGTCCGGCAACGGTGATTGCGACACCAGGGCTCCCGGTTAACCGCCCGTAGGTGTCCGCCATGACGGCCGCGTTGTACTCGTGGCGTGCCGTGACCACGTCGATATCGCGTTCGAAAAGTCCATCGGCGATGTCTACCGTCTGGTTGCCGAGCAGTACGTACGTCTCAGAAACGTCGTTCTCCGCGAGCACGCGTGCTACGGAGTCTCCTCCCTTTGTCATCGTTCACCATTCGAACAGGTGCCACGATAAAACTTGCTCCCAGTCGTTTGAATCAGTTGATAGGAATCCCCCCGCTCCTGCCGGAACCGACAGATACACTTTTTGCGCTTGTCGTCACTATTGATAGCACGCATGATGCATGGGTTCGAGCGAGCAGAACAGTGCGGTATCGTCGAGGGCGAGAGACTATGAAAACTGAATCGACAAACAGGAGCGAGTTCGGGTCCGTTCCAGAGGGTGTCAAAGCGACTATCGGGGTGCTCACTCGGAGCTCACCGGTCCTCGCTCTCTTGTTCCTCTGGCAAGCACTCGGATTCGTCGGAGCGTTGCCGGTGTATGTTCCCGCGCCGACGACTATCGTAAACCACCTGTTTGTGATGTTTGCGGAGGGGACACTCGTCAAGAATGCGTGGGCAACGCTTCAACTCGTCTACGTGGGGTTCTTCGGGGGCGCTGCACTCGGAATCGTCCTCGGTGTCCTCACCGGTCGGATTACCATCTTCGGGCGGCTGTTCGACCCGCTCGTCTCGATGACCTATCCGATTCCCAAGATTGCGTTGTTCCCCATCTTCGTGATTTGGTTCGGTATCGGGTTCATGTCGAAGGCCATTGTCGTGTTCCTCGCCGCGTTCTACCCCGTGTACATTCACACGTTCGACGGGGTTCGAGGCGTCCCGGAGCTCCACGTCTGGTCGGCGCAGAACTTCGACGCGTCGCGGTTCCAGATTCTCACGGAGGTCGTCATCCCCGACAGCCTCCCGCAGATTCTCTCGGGGCTGCGCGTCGGGCTCGCGCTCGCGTTTATCGTCGTCTTCTCGGCCGAACTGATTCAGTCCGACCTCGGTCTCGGACAGCTTGCACTACAGGCTAGGCAGTTCAACAACTACGAACTCATGTTCAGCTCAATCTCCGTGATTGCGCTGTTCGGGGTCTTCCACGACCGCCTGCTGCTTTTGATTCGTCGCCGACTCCTCTACTACCAGGAGGGTGATGAGCGATGAGCGTCCAATCTCGCGGTGAGGCGTGGTTCAGTCGCCTGAACGACTGGGCGGAACAGGCGACGTTCCCGATTGGATACCTCTCTATCCTCGGGTTACTCGTCCTCTGGCAGCTCGGTGCGCTCCTCGTCACGTCGTCGTTCGGGCCGCCGCTCATCCCTCGCGTCGAGGTCGTCGCGGTCCAACTGTACACCATGCTCGTCACCGAGGGCACCGCGTACTCGGACATCTTTGCGACTCTCTTTCGGGTGTTCGTCGGCTTCACCGCCGCCATCGCCGTCGGGATTCCGATCGGGCTGTGGATGGGCTCTGACGACCGCGTGGAGTTCGTCCTCGACCCCCTCATCAGTACGCTCTACCCGATTCCGCGCATCGCGTTTTACCCCTTGCTCCTCGCCATCCTCGGCCTCGGCCACGCGCCGAAGTTGGTCATCATCTTCATCGAGTCGCTCATCCCCATCCTGCTCGGCTCGTACTACGGGGTTCAGAGCGTGAGCAAACTCCACATCTGGTCCGGCGAGAACTTCGGTGCCTCTCGCACCCAGATTTTCCGCGACATCGTCCTTCCCGCGAGCCTGCCATACATCTTCTCGGGGATTCGGATGGCGATGCCGATCGCGCTCATCGTGACTGTGGTGACGGAACTCGTCGCATCCAGCCAGGGAATCGGCTACCTCATCATCAGAGCACAGGGGTCGTTCGAGTACGAGACTGTGTTCGCGGGCGTCGTGCTCATCTCGATTCTCGGCATCGTCTTCGACCAGGTTCTGGCGCGCCTCCGCGAACGCCTGCTCTTCTGGGCGGGCGACGTCAGTATCGACATGTAACCACGCTGCTCGGATTTTCTGTTCACCGTCTTTTCGCATCGGACGCAACTCAGGCCTCTGACGGGGCGCGCTGTCGATTTCTCTGAGTAGACGTGTCCTCCGCCTCGTGTCTTTCCGGCCCAGTCACGGCCGTATGACGCCGACTCGTTGTCGCACGCCTCCGAGAAGGCCTCGTCGAGTTCACTCCAGTGTTACCACGCGAAGTGCGCGTCCATCCAGTGTCGAGGCGACACTGCAACGGTGCGTGTCGAGGCGACACTGCACGTAGCACGGAGTTAGAAACTGAAAACGTCGTCAGGCGGTGAAAATAGTGTGTCGCGTCTTCAGACGAACCGATGGTTTGCTACCCATGACTGCTGCGTCGGTGGTTCTGTGCTGGCGGTTCGACGGTTACGATTAGACGATGTCTTCGACGACGGTGCCATCTTCGACGACGGGCGTCCCGTCGAGGTAGACGGTACATCCCTTCTGTGCGATGTCGTAGTGGCACGGCGCGTACCGGTCGATGTGCGTGTTCGGTCCCGTGCTCCAGAGCATGTTCCCAGACCAGACGCGCCCCTCGCTCGCACTGACACCCGTCTCGTCGGGCTTCCGGTCGTGAAGTGCCATGTCGTAGAACTTCCCGTTGGGGTTCAGTCCCCAGCCGAAGTGACTCGTCGCAAAGACGTCAGGGTCGTCGTAGCTCTCCATGTGCCCACGCATCAGTTCAGCGTCACCACCCTCGCCGTTGATTTCGACGATGTAGTTGTCTTCGACGACACACTCGATAGCCGAGTTCACGTAGTCCGCGAACGGAACGACGTTGTAGTCGCCGGGCGCGATGACGATGGTTCCCTCGACGTTCGTCGGGTAGTTCGACACCATGTTCTGTCCCCAGACGTCCCACTTGCCCGGCGTGTCGACGAAGCCGTAGGAGTCGAACGCCGTATCTGACTCGACCTGCATCGTCACGTCCGTACCGTGGTCGGACGTGATACGCATCTCGTCGGTCTCCGCGAGCAGTTGGCTGTGCTTTTGGACTTTCTCTTTGACCGCCTGTGCCTCCTCTTCGGTCCACGGCATGAGACGACGGAGGTAGAACGGTTCACGAGCACCGACCCGGAGAATTCGGGTTCCGGAATCGCGAATCTCCGTCCGCTCCGGTACGTGAATGAACCCTTCGAGCGTGAAGTCGAACACCATATCTGCGTTCTTGCACGCCTCGACGGGGCCTTCCGGCAGACGGAGCGTACCGCCCTGTCCGGTCGAGATTTCTGGGCCAACAGAGTTGCGCCCGTACTCGGGAACTTGTACCTCGAACACGTCGGCGCCGAGGTCTTGGGCGGCCGCGAATCCCGCCCCGACGTACTCCCGGGGGCTCTTCACGTCTGTGACCAATGCGACGGTCTCGGAGTCGTTTACCTGACAATGCTCCATCTGCCTCCGGAACAGAGGCACTAGTAAGCCTGCTTTCTCCATACGCACCGTTACAGACTGAGAGAACGATAAAAACTGTTGCGGATGTTACTAGTTAACTTACATTTCGACGGTGGAGTTTCGGGCGAACTGCGTCTGGTTGACCCGACTGTGAGGTCCCGGTTTGCACCAGGTATCTAACCGGTGCCTCTCGGTTTGCCGAGCACATGGTGGCTTGGGAGGTACATGCCACGGGCGTACACTGCCATGTTAGTGTGTCTCTGCCAGAACCGTAAGCTAGTTACCAGTGGGCGTAATCCTCAGATTCGTATGGTTGTCGAGAACATGGGCTTAGACCATATAGCCATCAAAGTACGCGACATCGAGAAGTCCGTTGCATTCTACCGAAACGTCCTCAACATGGAGGTTTCAGACCGCATCGGAGACAGCGTTGCATTCCTTCGCACGCCGAGCGTCGCAGCGCAAGCACAGCACCACGAAATGAACATTACGCAGATGTCCGACGCCGAACTCGACGTGCTCGAAGAGCGCGGCGAACTCGAGTTAGACCTGCACGACTTCGAGGAGGAACTCCCCGAGGACGGCCCACCGATGCTGCCGACGACGGGGCCGATTTACCACATCGCGTTCGAGGTTCCCGACTTCAAGGCGCTCAAGGCCGCCGAAGAAGGGCTTCGTGAAATCGACCACCCGATTTATCGCGGCCCCGGCCGGCACGGTCCCGGTGACAACTTCTTCCTCTACTTCCCGGACCCCGACGGCTATCCAATCGAACTGACCGCGAACATGGAGGACGCACCCGAGGAGGGTGGCAAACCCGCCCGCCGGTGGCCGAAGAACGAACACACGTGGAACGTGTGGACTGGCTCTGAAGAGCTGAAAGAGGAATAGCGGCACAGCCGCCGTCTCGTCGAAATCGACGGGTATCGACGTTTTTCTTCGCAGTACTCGACCGCTGCTGACTCTCCTCACGTAGGGGTCTTTCGGAATTCGAGCGTCTGCTCACGTAGTTACGTTTCCCGAATTCGCACCGCTGTTCACACTGTCACTTCTTCTTGAATCATTCCCCAGAGCTGTTGCCGGAGTTCGGTGAACTTCTCTGTCTCTCGGATGTCGCTTTCCCGCGGACGCTCGAAGTGCTCGCTCACGTCGATAATCGATTCCACGCTGCTCGGTCGGGAACTCAGCACGACGATTTTGTCTGAGAGGTACAGCGCCTCGTCGATACTGTGGGTGACGAACATGCATGTTTGTCCGGTCTGACTCCAGATATCGAGCAGTTCGTGCTGCATCATCTCTCTCGTCTGCGCGTCGAGGGCTCCGAACGGCTCGTCCATCAGGAGGACAGAGGGGTTGACAGCGAGGACGCGCGCCATCGCAGCCCGCTGTTTCATGCCGCCGGACAGGGAGTTTGGATAGGCGTCTTCGAACCCCGACAGCCCAATCATCTCGATGTACTCTTCTGCCTCTCGTTCGCGCTCTTCTTCTCCGACGCCGAGTACCTTCATGCCCCACGTGATGTTCTCTTTGATGGTCATCCACGGGAACAGTACGCTCTCTTGGAACACCATCCCACGAGAGGGGTCTGGAGACGTTACCTGCGTCCCGTTTACCGTAATCGTCCCGGATGTGGGCTCGATGAACCCACCGAGCATGAACAGCAGTGTACTTTTCCCACAGCCAGACGGGCCGAGAACGCTCACGAAGTCTCCTTCTTCTATCGTGAGCGACACGTCGCCGACTGCAACGACGTCTTCGTTGTACACCTTTCGAACCGAGTCAATATCTATCATGCCTCTGCTGCGGATGAGGTGATACTAGTATTTAATCCTCATGGAGGATTCGGCAGTTTTCGCACGCCGAGTCCGGTGGTTCACTGTTCTCCATAACGAAACTCTGCGTTGGCGACTCCGACGACCCACCGCCGGCTGAATCGACTCAGTATGGCTGCCTAGGGTGCATGTCATTGTCTCACGTTGCTCGTTCGGCAATGCGAAACGGTGAAGTAGCACGAATTTGAATGTTAACTATGAGCACGCATGCGGATGTCCCGGTCAAGTCCATCGCGCGGATGGCGGAGTTACTTCGAACGCTCCAACTACTCGATGGGGCTGGTGTCTCCGAGCTAGCCAGGGAACTCGACGTTTCCAAGAGCACTGCGTACAACCACCTGAAATCACTCGAAGAGTACGGGTACGTCGTTCAAGAGGACGACGTCTACTACGTCGGCCTCGGCCTGCTCGACCACGGAGAGTACGCCCGTCAGCGACAGCCCGGATACCAGTTAATCCGACAGAAGGTTCGGGAGGCAGCCGACGAGACGGGTGAACTGTGCCAGTATCTCGTCGAGGAACACGGACTCGGCGTGTTCGTAGTCCGGGAGTCGGGTGACCACGCAGTCGAGACGAGCACCCGAATCGGGAACCGCGTGTATCTCAACCACGTGACCGCCGGAAAGGCTCTCCTCGCGTATCTACCCGAGAATCAGGTCTCGGAGGTTATCGACCAGCACGGCCTCCCTGGAAAAACCGAACACACCATTACCTCGGTCGAAAGCCTCCAAGCCGAACTCGAAGCGATTCGTGAGCGTCGGTACGCCATCGACCGAGACGAACACCTGAGGGGTCTGTACGCTATCGGCGTCCCCGTTCGACTCGACGACGGACAGCCCATCGGTGCGATGAGCGTCGCCGGCCCCGCCAACCGAATTAACCACGAACAGCGGGCCGAGGAGATTGCACAAGTGCTCTTGGAGAAAGCGAACGAAATCGAACTTACACTCAAGCATTCGCCGGTGTAGTCGCGGCCGGCCACTGTTTATCGATACCGAACGTATCCGGAACTCCGACCGAACCTTCGGAGTGGTAAATATAATGATTCTAAACGTCGTGTCTGCAATAGATACAAATCACGCTCCAATATGTGTCAAATGTAATCAAATGGCAGTCGATTGTGGGGCTCAGAGTGTTCGTTATCGGAAAACATCGCCTGTCGATGTCACTCGTCGCTGGCGACAGTAGAACATTACAAAAGTACGTTTGTAATGGCACACGAACGCTTCCAATCTGCTGTTAGACAACTGGTGATTCTGATTCTGGATTAGAAGATAATAAAATTTCCACTATTGATATAATAAATTCATTTTGTACAATTTAAAATAGTAATGTGCAAAATAAGAATTACTATTGGGACTTGATAGCTAAATAGTGATTTTTGTTCTAGATATATAATGTAGTATTTCCATTTCCAACCACTGAAATATATCTGGAAAGTTTATTGTAAGGCATATGAGAATCCATTTGCATATATTATGCAATATCATATATTTTTCTAGTGCGCAGTGTATTTCTCTACGGGTATTGTAAAATTCATACAATAGTGTGTCGATAACATTGACCAATGAAAAATGTAATTTGAAAACTTCAATATTATACTAATATTATATTAGTATTGGCGGGTTCACATTGTCGTCTAACTGCAATTGCTCCTCACTGCCGCGCCAGCGTCCTTCGTCCTCGGCGAGTGTCCACCCAGCAGCCTCGGCGACCCCCCCCTGCTACTGACAGGTACTCCCACCCCAGCTATTCGCCGAGTTCTCGGTCTTCGTCGGTCGGCGTACGATGCTAACCCTCCGCTGGTGCCTCGTCCAAGTCTCGTCGATGTGTTCTCAGTCAGTCTCGTAGGTGCTCTCGATAGTTCTCTCGTGAGCATTTCGCCGGTACGCTGACAACGCACGGGTGACAACAACACACGACGAATGGCGCACCCAGACGAGCCGGACGACCGGGTCGAGACGCTCCTCGACGAGATGACGCTTCGAGAGAAAGCCGCCCAACTGGCCGGCACCTACGTCGGAACGATGGAGGAGACGCAAACCATCGCGGACGCGACAGAGATGGTTCGCGAACACGGACTCGGTTTCGTGACGCCGTTCGGCTACGGGGGGTCTCCGCATCGTGACCTGTCTACGGTCGTCGAAATCGCGAACGAACTCCAGCGCGTCGCTCGCGAGGAGACGCGACTCGGGATTCCGATTCTCATCCCCATCGACGCGATTCACGGCAACGCCTACGTCGAAGAGACGACCGTCTTCCCGCACAACCTCGGTGTCGCGGCGGCCCGCGACCGCGATCTCGTCGAACAGATTGGCGAAATTACTGCGACCGAAGTCGCTGCCACCGGAGCGAGCCTCACGTACGGCCCGACCTGCGATGTCGCTCGCGACCCGCGGTGGGGGCGAACGTTCGAGACCTTCGGCGAATCGCCGGTTCTCTGTGGCGAACTCGCTGCTGCGAAGGCGCGGGGGATGCGTGGTGCGCCAGTCGACGTCGCAGCCATGGCGAAGCACTTCCCCGCTTACGGCGAACCCGAGCGCGGTGAAGACGGCGCTCCGGTCGATAGGTCACTCTCGTCGCTCTATCGGGACTTCCTCCCGCCGTTCGAGCAGGTCATCGAAGCCGGCGTCGAGGGTATCATGCCCAGCTACAACTCCATCAACGGTGAGCCGTCACACGGGTCGCACTACTGGCTCTCGGAGGTGCTGCGCGACCAACTCGGATTCGACGGCTACGTCGCCTCGGACTGGAACGGCGTCGACATGCTTCATCGGGACCACCGGGTGACCGAGTCGCAGCGCGAGTCGATTCGTCGGTCGTTTACCGCCGGTGTCGACGTTCACTCGTTAGGCGAAGTCGACCACGTCGACCACGTCGTCTCGTTGGTCGAAGCCGGTGATATCAACGAGTCCGAACTCGACACGTCTGTCCGGCGGGTGCTCGAACGCAAGGCCGAACTCGGCCTGTTCGACGACCCCTTCGTCGATTTCGACGAGGCTGCCGAGACAGTCGGACGCGACGACCACCGTGAAGTCGCCCTCGAAGCCGCCCGGAAGTCGATGACGCTCCTGCGGAACGACGGCGGGTGTCTGCCCTTCGACCCGGACGGAGACGAGATTCTCGTCACCGGGCCGAACGCCGACGAGCTGACACATCAGGTTGGCGGATGGAGTCTCACCGAATCGGACGAACTCGACGGGACGACCGTTCGGGAGGGTATCGAGACGCTCGTCGGTTCGGAGACGACAGTCACCTACGAACGTGGTGCCGGGGTCGCCGACTCGGACGACCTCGATTCGGCAGTCGCGGCGGCCGAAGACGCCGACGCCGCGGTGGTCGTCCTCGGAGAGAACTGGTACATCCACGAGTTCGGGCTTCAGAACGTAGACGGCCCGGCAGACCGATTCCCGAACCGCGCCGAACTGACGCTCCCGGACGCGCAGCGGGAACTCCTCGAAGCTGTCGTCGAGACCGGAACGCCCACCGCACTCGTCGTCGTCGCTGGCCGACCGCTCGCACTCCCGTGGGCGGCCGAGAACGTCGATGCAATCTTGCAGGCGTACTACCCCGGCGCGGATGGTGGTCTGGCAGTTGCCGAGACGCTCTTCGGCCACCACAATCCGAGTGGAACGCTTCCGATATCGGTGCCGCGCTCGGCGGGGCACCTTCCGGTCCGGCACAATTACCTCCCACACCCACACCCAATCGGTGCCGACGAACACATCTCCTCGTACGACCCGCTGTGGGCGTTCGGTCACGGACTCTCGTACACGACATTCGAGTACCACGACCTGTCTGTGAGTTCCGAATCAGTCTCGAACGGCGACTCGTTCGAGGTGTCCGTGCGACTGGAGAACACTGGCGACCGAGCGGGCGACGAGGTCGTGCAACTCTTCGGCGGCCGTGAGCACGCGTCTGTCGTGACTCCCGTCGAGGAACTCGTCGACTTCCAGCGCGTTTCGCTCTCTCCCGGCGAATCCGTCACAGTATCTTTCGACGTTCCCGTCGACGCCTTCGACGTCGTCCACCCCGACGGTGTAAGCCGATTCGAGCCGGGGACACTCACGCTCAGATGCGAGTCACGGACTGCGTCTGTCGAAGCAATCCATGGCTGAACGGCGTGTGTTCCGAATACAGGGCTCGAACTCACCGCTGACAAATATTCACAAATAAAAAAGATTACTTCGGCTGTTGCGAAGACTTCGTTCTGAATTAGACAATCTTATCACCCAAAAGCAACAATCGTTCGCCTATGAATGGGTCTAACCAAGACTGGTGGCCGAATCAGTTGAACTTGGAGATTCTCGACCAGAACGCCCGCGACGGCAGTCCGCTGGGCGACGACTTCGACTACGCCGATGAGTTCGAGAAACTCGACCTCGAAGAAGTGAAGTCGGACATCGAAGCGGTGCTGACGACGTCCCAGGATTGGTGGCCAGCGGACTACGGTCACTACGGACCGCTCATGATTCGGATGGCGTGGCACAGCGCCGGGACCTACCGTACCAGCGACGGTCGCGGCGGTGCATCCGGTGGGCGACAGCGATTCGCGCCCCTCAACAGTTGGCCGGACAACGTCAACCTCGACAAGGCACGTCGCGTGCTCTGGCCGGTCAAGCAGAAGTACGGCCGCAAACTCTCGTGGGCTGACCTGCTGGTTCTGGCCGGAAACGTCTCTCTGGAGTCGATGGGATTCGAGACGTACGGTTTCGCCGGCGGACGCGAAGACGCCTTCGAACCCGACAAGGGCGTCGACTGGGGTCCCGAAGAAGAGTGGCTCGGTGACGAGCGCCACGACGAAGAGGGCAACCTCGAAGGCGACCTCGCTGCGGACCACATGGGTCTCATCTACGTGAACCCGGAGGGTCCCGGCGGCGACCCTGACCCGGAGAAGGCGGCAGAATACATCCGGCAGTCGTTCAAGCGCATGGCGATGAACGACGAGGAGACGGTCGCGCTCATCGCCGGTGGCCACACCTTCGGGAAGGTCCACGGCGCTGCGCCCGACGACCACCTCGGCGAGGAGCCGGAATCGGCACCCATCGAACAGCAGGGTCTCGGCTGGGAGAGCGACTACGGCTCCGGCAAAGGCCCCGACACGATTACGAGTGGTCTCGAAGGTCCGTGGACCGACGCGCCGACCGTGTGGGACAGCGGCTTCCTCGACAACCTGTTCGAGTACGAGTACGAACTCACCAAGAGCCCCGCCGGTGCGTGGCAGTGGACGCCGATTGACGAAGAGGCACAGGACAGCGCGCCGGACGCGCACGACCCGTCGAAGAAGCAGACGCCGATGATGCTGACGACGGACCTCGCGCTCAAGGAGGACCCGGACTACCGGGAGATTGCCAAGCGCTTCCACGAGAACCCCGACGAGTTCCAGGAAGCCTTCGCGAAGGCGTGGTACAAGCTGACCCACCGCGACATGGGCCCGCCGGAGCGCTTCCACGGTCCAGAGGTTCCTGACGAGGAACTGATTTGGCAAGACCCGCTCCCCGATGCTGACTACGACCTGATTGGCGACGAAGAAATCGCCGAACTCAAAGAAGAGATTCTGGCTTCGGACCTCTCGGTCTCCGAACTCGTCAAGACCGCGTGGGCGTCGGCGTCGACGTACCGCGACAGCGACAAGCGCGGTGGTGCAAACGGCGCTCGCATCCGTCTCGAACCGCAGCGCAGTTGGGACGTAAACGAGCCGGAGCAACTGGAGACGGTGCTTTCGACGCTCGAAGGCATTCAGGAAGAGTTCAACGGCAGTCGGTCCGACGACGTGCGGGTCTCGCTCGCCGACCTCATCGTCCTCGGTGGGTGTGCCGCCGTCGAACAGGCGGCCAGAGATGCTGGCTACGACGTCGAAGTTCCGTTCGAACCCGGCCGAACCGATGCGACGCAGGCGCAGACCGACGTCGAGTCCTTCGAGTGGCTCGAACCGGACGCCGACGGGTTCCGCAACTACCTCACCGACGGTGACGAGCAGGACCGCTCGGCGGAAGAATTGCTCGTCGACAAGGCCGACCTGCTGACGCTGTCGGCCGACGAGATGACCGTCTTGGTCGGCGGCATGCGCGCGCTGAAGGCCAACTACCAGGACTCCGACCTCGGTGTCTTCACCGACCAGCCAGAGACGCTGACCAACGACTTCTTCGACGTCCTGCTCGACATGAGCTACGAGTGGGAACCGGTCTCGGAGGACAGAGAGGTCTTCGAGCTGCGCGACCGCGAGACCGGCGAGGTCGAGTACGAGGCCTCCCGCGTCGACCTCGTCTTCGGCTCGAACGCCCGACTTCGTGCCATCGCCGAGGTCTACGGCGCTGACGACGCAGAAGAGCAGTTCGTCCACGACTTCGTCGATGCGTGGCACAAGGTCATGAGCCTCGACCGCTTCGACCTCGAATAAGCGTCGACCGCTTCGACCTCGATTCGACGCCTCGTTCGACGCCTTCGGCGCTGTCGGCGGCGTTTTCGCTATTTTCGCTATTTTCGCTGTTTCTGTCGTCTCCGCTATTTTCATCCCCTCGGCGTCGACTCTGCGCACTCGTGTCCGGATGCTGGCTGATACGGGGTGTTAACCCAGTGTGGACCCAATGACAAGTATGTCGAACCACGAGGCTGCTTTCGAAATCGAATCCCCGGCAGACGCGACTGCGACTCGGCGTATCTTGGCACACGCCTACGACACGATTCGGGAGGAATCGCGCACCGTCCGAGAGGGGACGGAAGACGCAACTGAACTCCTCGATTCGTTCCAGGAACTCCGAGATGCGGTGCAGTCTCAGTCTCCGGGTCGGTTGACTATCACCTACCACAGTTTCGACGAGGAGTTCGATTCGTCGGAATCCCGCGACTGAAGCCGTCGTCGTCCCACCGGTGTTTTCTCGTAGTGCCGGATGTACTGTTGGTCGCTTCCCTATTCTGTAGTACTCATCCGCAGAAGCCGCGTGTTCTGAAAATAGCCGTCGCTCTCGAAGGTGTGAGTCCAAAGAGAAAACGTCGTTACACAGTGTCGCCGGTCAGGCGACGACGTGAAACGAGCTTACGTCCGAAGGACGTTCTTCGCGCGGGGACCCTTAGGGGCCTGTTCGATATCGAATTCGATTTCCGTCCCTTCCGTAAGATCGTCGCCGCCAACGTCTTCCATGTGGAAGAACACGTCGTCGTCCGAATCGTCCGTCGAGATGAAACCGTAGCCGCCAGTGTCGTTGAAGAAATCAACTTTACCGTTTGCCATTACAGATGTACACAAACAGAACACACGGTTAATACTTCCGCATTTGTTTTCCAAAATCCGAATTAGAAAAACGAAAACGAACAAAAGAGATTAAAATCTGGATACTTGTCTACTTCGGCGATTCTAGGTGGCAGGTGCATCTGATTCAGCAGAACG
The DNA here is from genome assembly GCF_024730625.1 of Haloferax larsenii. NCBI lineage: Archaea > Methanobacteriati > Methanobacteriota > Halobacteria > Halobacteriales > Haloferacaceae > Haloferax > Haloferax larsenii. The sequence goes on along the minus strand of NZ_CP078063.1, from coordinate 720,930 downwards.
AACCGGTGCTTCCGACGAATCGGTAGTTCGCACTGGCGACGTTCGTCGTTCGTGACGTTCGGTCCACGTGGTCGGCGTGGATACCAGCCCTTTTGGGTTGCAAGCATCACCAGTCAGTATGCCCTTTTCTTTACCATCTCTGGTGGGTCAGTTCTTGGTCTCTACTCCTCTGACTGTCGGGATGCTCGTCGTCTTCGCGCTCATCCTCCTCGCACTCGTACTCTTTGCGACCGAGTGGTTCCCAATCGACGTCACCGCTATCTTGCTGATGGTGCTCTTGATGGTTCTCGAACCGTGGACACAAATCACTCCACGGGAGGGAATCTCGGGATTCGCTAACCCGGCGACGATTACCGTTCTCGCCATGCTCATCCTGAGTACTGGCGTCAACCGAACCGGTATCGTCCAACTCATCGGTCGCAAGATGGCGGCGTTCGCTGGGGCCGACCGACGCAAGCAACTCGCTGCGACGGTCGGTATCACCGGCCCCGTCTCGGGTGTCGTCAACAACACGCCGGTCGTCGCGATTCTCGTTCCGGTTATCAACGACCTCGCACACAACGGCAAGACCTCGCCGTCGAAGCTTTTGATGCCACTGTCGTTCGCGTCGATGCTCGGGGGGACGCTCACGCTCATCGGCACGTCGACGAACATCCTCGCGAGTGATATCGCGGCGCAAATCGGTGCGGAGTCTCCCGAACTCGGCTTGCACGCGTTCGGGATGTTCGAGTTCACCAAACTGGGCGTGCTCGTCTTCGCGGTGGGTGCCATCTATCTGATGACAGTCGGCGTTCGACTGCTACCCGAACGAATCCCTGCCGACGAAGACCTCGTCGAAGAGTACGCCATCCAGGAGTATCTCGCAGACGTCGTCGTTCCCGCGAACTCGCCGCTAATCGGACAGACGGTCGAAGAGGCGCTGGGAGACGACGAACTCGACATCGACGTGTTACAACTCATCCGATACGGCGAGCGTTTCTCGGGCCCACTCGCCCGGAAAGAGATTCGCGAGAGCGACACACTCCGACTCAGAACGAATCGAGAGACGCTCGAACAAATCATGGACGCCGAGGGGCTCAGGCTCACTGGCGGCCCGCAGTCTGAAGGCGACCTCCATCCCGGGGAGGAAGAACCGGTCCTCGTCGAAGTCGTCATTCCGTCGGGGTCGTTTCTCGTCGGCGAGACGCTCGCGAGTTCGACGTTCCGGCAACGCTACGATGCGAACGTCCTCGCCTTTCGAACCCGGGGTGACGTCGTCCGCGACCGATTCGAGGATATCCGTATTCGCGTCGGTGACACCCTCTTAGTGCAGGCTCCACCTGATAGCCTCACCCGACTCGTCGAAAACGAGGACTTCATCGTCGCCCACGAGTTCGACGAGGTGTCCTATCGGAGCGAGAAGATTCCGTTTGCGGCCGCCATCATCGCCGGGGTCGTCGCGCTGCCCGCGTTGAACATCTTGCCAATCGTCGTCTCGGCGCTCGCCGGCGTCGTCGCGATGGTCTTCTCTGGCGTCCTCAAGCCGACGGAACTCTATTCGTCGGTCGAGTGGAACGTCATCTTCCTCCTCGCGGGTGTCATCCCGCTCGGCTCCGCACTTCAGCAGACGGGCGCGGCAGCACTCCTCGGGGATGCTGTCGCCTCGACGGCGACGTTCTTACCGGCGCTTGGTGTCCTCTGGGTGTTCTACATCGCGACCGGACTGTTGACGAGCGTCATCAGCAACAACGCGAGCGTCGTGTTGATGATACCCGTCGCTGCCAGTGCCGCCCAATCGATTGGTGCGAACGCGTTCGCGTTCGTCCTCGCCGTGACGTTCGCCGCCTCGACGGCGTTCATGACGCCGGTCGGCTACCAGACGAATCTCTTCGTGTACGGTCCCGGTGGCTACAAGTTCTCCGACTTCATCCGCGTCGGCGCGCCACTACAGATGCTGCTCTCGGTCGTCACCGTCCTCGGAATCGCGTTCTTCTGGGGGGTGCACCCGTGAGTTCGCAAGGTGCGTGAGGTGAGCGTGCCCGAAGGCCCGAAACACGCTCACCGACTTCGGCCGAGTGAGAGAATCTGCTCTTGGTATCGGTAGCCGAGCACCGAGAGCGCGACGAGAAGCACTAACAGTCCGACCATTGACTCGATTCTCGACTCGGCTAACTCCCCTCCAGCGACGTTTACAATCAAGAACGCGGGGAGCCGACCGACGAATGCGAGTACGACGAGTGTGCGAATCCGGATAAGCGAGAGCCCAGCGATAAAACAGATAGCGTCGTCTGGAAGTCCCGGAATGAGAAAGAGAACAAACACTGCCATCACGCCGCGCTCGTCTATCATCGAATCGAATCGCTCGACGATATCCGGGTCGACGACTCGTTCGACGTAGGCACGACCGACTCGTCGCGCGATGACGAAGGCGACAAAGCTCCCGAGTGTGATTCCGATGATACTGTAGAGGGTCCCCCAATAGCCGCCGAAGATGTAGCCACTGGCGAAGCCCATGACTTGCCCCGGAATCGGTGCGACGACCACCTGTAGCGCCTGCAGCGCGATGAACACTACTGGGGCAAACACGCCAAACGAGAGGATGAACGCTTTCAGTCGGGAGACGCTCGTGAATAGTCCGATCTGGTCGTGGATGGTGTAGAGCACGCCTCCTCCGACCGCCACGACTATCAGGAGGTGGACTGCGACGCGTGACTTACTCACATCGGGGTTGAGAAGTGGCATATTACGGTTGTCTGTCGACTCGGGGTTTCACATCGCAAAAGCGACGCCTGCGATACTGTACGCGCCGCCGGCTGGGTGTCTCATATCACCTCCATCGCTTGATGAGTAACAGTGACCCGAAGACACCGAGTGCAGCGAGGGCGACGATGGGACCGAATCCAGGAACTGGCGTACTACTGACGTCCGCTTTCTCCTGGACCTCTGGGTCGTTCGGCGCGTAGTCGCGGCTATCGACAACGCCGTCGTTGTCGCTATCGCTCTCGGCTGTGGGGGTGGGTGTTGCTGTGGGAGTCGGCGTTGCTGTAGGGGTCGGTGTTGCTGTGGGTGTAGCCGTGGGAGTCGGCGTCTCTGTAGGTGTAGGCGTTGCTGTGGGCGTGGGCGTGGGCGTGGGCGTGGCTGTGGATGTCGCTTGGTCCATAGCCGGAGGCTCGTAGCTCACTTGGATGGTCTGTTCGTCTATTCTGTCACTCGCCCATGGGTCGTGGTCGGTAAAGACGACGCGAACCTCGAGTGACTGCGCATCGAAGCTCTGCACAGAACTATCGGGTATCTGGTAAACGTACGTGTACGGGTCTTGGTTAGGGAGCGTTTCGGTCGTATCCAACTCGACGTCGTTACCGTCCTCACCGACGAGCGTGACGGTAAACCGGGGTTCGATATCCGGGTCGTCGTCAGACTCATCGTTACAGCCAAAGCACTTCGTGTCTGCGACGATTTCGATATTAAACGACGACACAGCTCCATCGCCGTCGTTGTCGACCGCGTCGATCACGCTAACCGATTTGATAGATGCTTCGTCTGCGACTACGATTCCGACGGGAACGAGTAACGTGGCCAATACGACGAGTACGGCGACTGGCCGAGCGTCACCCATCACCGAACACTCCCTCAATCAGCATGGCCGACGGTGTGTGTGATGCCACGGTAGTGTGGGCCCAGACCCAGTACCTGTGTTCCTCGAAGGCGATTTGTGGATTGCGTGAACTCATCATTTTCCGGGGAGTCTGTGTGGTTTCGTAGCCGATTCGATAGGTGTGAATTCGACATTATTTATAATTAGTATATTTGTTAACATCCATCATACCTAATCTGAAATAATGATACAAAATTTATATTATACGTCGAAAATCAGCTTTTGAATTGATTTCGTGTGGTGTATTCTCGACGGCGTGATTTTGTTCTGTGCCACCCGATATGTCTCACGCGCATCTCGACTCGGACGCGTCGGCTCGGATGGTCGCAGGCGGCGAGTCGCCGGCGTCGACAACGCGTGTTGGATACCAGAACGCGGTCTATGCGGTGGGTGGATGCGAGCAACCATACTTCGAGATACATTGGAAAACCTGTCGAACAAGCCGAATTCGCGTAGTCTGAATCGAGCTGTGGCCGACACCTGCTGTCGGTATCTCTCCACAGAGTACACCCCAGTGACACGAGAACTCTCAATTCCGATATTCACCCGGAGTGTTCATATATGCGGCACGTGAGCGACAGACACCCACCAGTATAACTGAAACTCATCTACTACTATGATTGGTGACGCATGAACGGCACGGGGGGACGTGGTATCGACCGGGGACAGGCCGGAATGGGAACACTCATCGTCTTTATGGAAGATTCAAGGCTAAAACCCCGCCCTTCAGGGCGGGGATACAGCCGACAACTCCTCCACTAACCACGCCCGATGGAAGTACTGGATATTCCACGTCCAGTCGTTGCTTTTAATATACAATCTTCCATAACTGGTTATGAACACAGCCCGATGCTGGAAACAACTCGCACATATCGAGCGAAAATCGTCAACCACCAGCAGGTGAGTGACGACCTCGATGACTGCGGGCACTCAGCATCCAAACTGTGGAACGTCGCCCGATACTACACGCAAGGCCGATGGAACGACGACGGGGAAATCCCCGACGACGGCGAACTTAAATCCGAACTCAAGGAACACGAACGATATAGTGACCTACATTCTCAGTCAAGTCAGCGAGTTCTCGAAGAACTTGCTGAGTCGTTCACCAGTTGGTACAAAGCACGCCAACGCGGAGACGAGAACGCCAACCCACCCGGCTACCGAAAACACGGCGACGAACACCCACGCTCCACCGTGACGTGGAAGCAGAAAGGAATCAAGCACGACTCCAAGCACAACCAAATCCGTCTGAGCAAAGGCTTCAACCTGAAGAACCACCGCTCAGACTTCATTCTCACAGAGTACGAGACGCGACCGGACGTGACCGTGGAGAACATCCAACAGGTTCGAGCCGTCTGGAACGGCAACCGTTGGGAACTTCACCTTGTCTGCAAGGTTGAAATCCCGGTCGAGGACGCCCCCGGAGACAATACGGCGGGCATCGACCTCGGTATCAAGAACTACCTCGCTATCGCCTACGACGATGGTGATGCGGAACTGTATCCGGGGAACGTGCTGAAGCAAGACAAGCATTACTTCACCCGTAACGAATACGGCACAGAAGGTGAGAACGGGGCATCGAAGCGTGCCCTTCGTGCCCGTCAGAAGTTGTCTCGGCGGAAAAATCACTTCCTGCACGCCCTCGCCAAGCACATCGTCGAGCAGTGCATCGACCACGAGGTCGGTCGTATCGCCATCGGTGACTTGAGCGAGATTCGCGAGGAGGACGGCAAGGCTCGGAACTGGGGGAAGCGCGGGAACAAGAAGCTCCACGGTTGGGAGTTCGACCGCTTCACGCGCCTGCTTGAATACAAGGCCGAGGAACACGGCATCCTCGTTGACCGAAAGAGTGAGCGAGACACGAGCAAGACGTGTTCGTGCTGTGGTCGGAAGCGTGACGCGAATCGGGTGGAACGTGGTCTGTACGTCTGTGAGTCGTGCGGGACGACGATGAACGCGGACATGAATGGCGCGGTGAACATTCGCAGAAAGATAACTCAGAATCCCCCAACTGGGGATATGAGTAACGGTCGTTTGGCACGGCCAGTAGCCTACCTGTTCAACCAAACCTCTGGGTCGTTCCACCCAAGAGAACAGGTGAGTTGCAAACCCTAATATCCCAACGCTCGGGAATCCTCGTCGCCAGACTCCGTCTGGCGGGCAACCAGAACGCTCCGCGTTCTGGTGACGCCCTTTAGGGCGGGGAGGATGTCAACGCGATGTTACTGGTCGCGGTAATCGCAAGCGGGACGCTCATCGATACGGGCAATGTCCTTCACGCGACGGCAGAACAGGCGGGACAAGAAAACACTAGTCAGGTGAAGAACCGACTTGACGTCATCGACGTTCTCGGCACGGTCACGAGCCAGAAAGAGGAGACCGACGGAATCGAGATCGAGGGCATTGGAGGCAACCAGACTATCGTCGATTCTGGTGCAGTACTCACAATTTCGCTCCGGTATGGTGATGGACGGGCCAATTTGACGAGCTCCGGTACTGGGACGCTTCAGCTCAACGGCGGTGAGTCACTTCGCGTCGAGAAGGTCGATAGCTCGACTGTCCGAATCACGAACGTCGACTCGGGAGCGTCGATTTCGTTCGACCCAGCGGACAACCTTCAGTTGGAAGCTGAGGACGTAGAGAGTGATGAAGACTTCGTGTATCTCGAGTACACGTACGATGACCCTCACTACGGGCAGACGACTGAGGTCGTATTTGACATCGAAGACACAACCAAGAGCTCATACAGCGTCGAATTTGCGCCACGAACTCGGTCGTACGTCAGACTGGGGGAGTACACTCTGGAACCTGAAAACATCGCTGTCATCACCGACGGCGAATCAGTGACTGTCGACTCGGCATCTGGTGACCTCACTAACGGCGACGGCGACGTTCTTGTCGTCTCTGCGGGTGACGTGTTGACATTCTCTCCCGACGCCGACGCACAGTCGTTCAGTATCACACACGAGGCGAACGGGACGACGCTCACCGTCGACGCGGAAGGGTACCTGAATTCCACTGACGGGGACATCGTCCTCGATGACGACGGGAAGTTAGTCAGGACAGAGGACGACGGTGACAACTCGTTCTACAAACCAGCCGGTCGATACGTCTTCACGCGAGGGTTTTTGAACCCCGGAGACAGCTACGTGCTGTCGGAAATCACGCTCACCGTCCGCCCCGGACCGAAAGCCAGCGGTATCGACCTCTCCGAGACGACGATTTCGTTGCTGACACCCGATACCGCGGCCACGCTCGTCTACGGGTCGACGACGGTCGAAACACAGGAGTTCACGGCCGACGCGGTACACGACGACGACAGCACGCATCCGGTGTTGAACGAAGACGACTTCTTCGATATCGTCATCGACCCGGGCGACGTCTCCCAGGGTTCGACCGTCATCATCGAGATGACGACGCCTTCGGGCGCGACGACGTACGTGCGGCTCCGCGTTCCACGCCCGCTGGCATCGGAACAGACACTCAATCTGAAGTGACGGGCGAGGCGGGGTGTTTGGGACCTTCTCGTCATCGTATCTGTCTCATGTTGCCTTGATGACTAACGTGTAGAACCCCTGTTCCAGCGGCGTCTCTGCGCCCGCGAGTAGTTACACGACTTTCGGAGCTGGAGGATATCCGCCTCGTTCGTCTCCAGGCCGTCCTCGATCTCATCGGGCCGATAGTCGAAGGCAGCTTGCATCTCGTCTACAACGTCTCGATTCAGGTACTACTCACCACTCATCCCACCCGCGTCTGTTGAATCCAAAGCGTCATCAAAAACGACCGACCCGACGGGACTCACGCGAGCGGAAGCGAGTGTGAGTACGTCGGGGGAGTGAGCGAAGCGAACGGACCCGACGGGAATGCGTCGTCGCGCGTGACGAATCTGTTTTAATCGAGGCGTTGTCTGGCGATTAGGTACTCTCAGTTCTGACTACTCCAGATACTCTTCGACGTGCTCAACGACTCGGTCTACAAACGCCTCTTCGAGACGTCCCTGCCACGCGACGAAGTCCTCTTTGCGAGGTGAGTGAACTGCCCACGGAGAGACGAACGAGTCGCGAGGAACACCACCGACTTCCCACAGGTCATCGGTGAGCGGGAGTGAATCGTCGTACTCTTTCGTCGAGATTGCAACCGCGATGTACTGCTGGTCACCGAACGGGTGAGAGTCGTTGTTGACGATGAGCCACGGTCGTTGCCTGTCGTCGCCGAGTTTGAACGGGTCAGAACTCCGGGCGACATCACCGCGCTCTGGCTGCATCTATTGTTCGTCCTCGTCTCGCTCGCTCGGATGCTGTGTCTCCGGGGCTACCGAGTCCCACTCGTCGGCGTCGATGCCGCCGTCTTCGTCGTTCAGCCTGTCGGTCGTGGTGTGTAGGTCGTAGGCGGCGGCGACGCGTTCATCGTCGTCCGTGATTGCCCAGAACTCACCCTTGTGACGGACGAGGTTGCGTGCTTTCAGTCGCGAGAGTGAAGTGCCCACTGTGTTCGGGTCTTCACTGATTGCTGTCGCAATCTCGGAGCGCGTGAACGCTTGGTCGCTGTGGGTGTAGAGATACGCGACCACCTGTTCCGGGACGCTTGGCCCTCGTGGGAGGTCACCAGATTCGAAGTCGTCGATGCTCACGGGCATATTTCGGAATTAGTGTGCTGATGTAATGAGTGTACTGCCGTACTTTGTGTGCTGGAACCTCGCTGGGAGAGTTCGTCGCGCTACGTGACGAAACTTGTCGGTGAGAACATATGCGTATTCGACGGCTAGAGTGCTCGCTCTTTGGTTCTGAAGCGTTACAGAAGTATACGGACCCGACGGGCTTTCGTGCGAGAGACAGATGGAGTCTATATTTCAGTGGTTTTGAGGGGCTGTACCGTTCATTTTCAACATGGTCAGTAGACCGTATTTTGGATTCAGTTCGTTCGAAATCTGAACGTCGGTATTCGACCTCTCGGATAGAACGACTCGTTGTCAAATCTCATCGCTAGTGGTAGACAATGAAGACTCGCACAGCAACACTTGTTCATCTGGTTAAATAGACGATTTACAAACGCCGGTCTTGACAACCGCCATTCGAAATTTTCTGGGTCACTCTGTACGTGCTGCGGTGTGTTCTCAATCTTGTTCAATCAGTATATGAATAGTTATACATGCTCTCGCCCTGTATAACGAAAAAATGCGGACGAAGAAGCTCCCAAAGGAGGCACCCGGAAAGTACGTCGACTACCATCCACGTCCGTATTACTCACCAAACTCGCTTCCTCCAGAGCCGAAAATCGAGATTCCCGACGAGATACACGACCTCGTCGCCGACGCAGCGTATCAGATTGGTCGCGTCGATGGCATCAGTTCAACAGTCGATTTCGCGGCCGTCCTCTACACGACGCTCATCCGAATCGAAGCGGTCGAGTCGGCTCGAATCGAGGGTGCTGAGGTCGATTATCAAGACGTCGCTGCGTTCCACACGAAACACGAAGACAGCACCGATGCCGAACCGCAAAGCAAGGACTTGCGTGAAGCGCTGAACTACGAAGACGCGCTCCTGTACGGTATCGAGCACATCGAACGTGGTGAAGAAATCACGCTTGAATTGATTAAGCGTCTCCACGAGATGCTCCTCGACGGTGTGCGTAACGAGGGCGATGTCGTCGGAGAGTTCCGCGACCACATGGTTCGGCTCGATAGCCCGAATCCAGCTAAAGATCCGTTCGTTCCTCCATCGTCGTCGTCGCTCGACCGTCTCATGTCGTCGCTCGTCGAGTACGTTGGGATGGACAGCGACTATCATCCACTCGTCGACGCCGCTATTGTCCACTACTTCTTCGAGACGGTTCACCCGTTTTCAGATGGAAACGGTCGCCTCGGCCGGCTCGTCATCATCCTCTATCTGGTCGATCAAGGCTACATCGAGAGTCCGTACATCTACCCGAGTGCTTACTTCAACCGGAACAAGGTCGAGTACGTCGAGAAGATGCGCGCCGTGAGCGAGCAGGGCGAGTGGGTCGAGTGGATTAATTTCTTCCTCGAAGCACTTCGGTCGCAGGCCGAAGAGTCGTACGACCGTACGTGGGCGCTCAAAGAACTGCAGACGAAGTACGAGACGGAATTCGGTGGGAACACGTCGACGGACAGGTTCGCCCGCAAGTTACTCGAAGTTCCGTACTTCACGGCGAACGACATCGTCCGGGAGCTAGACGTATCCCGCGGGACGGCGTACAACGTCATCGAGAACCTCGAAGATGCTGGCCTCATCGAAGAAGTGACTGGGGCCGAGTGGGGTCAAGAGTACAAGGCGGTCGAAGTGTTCGACGTGTTCGAGTAAACGACGCGACTCTCAATTCGTTGAACGAAATCTACGTGAGTTCGTCATACTGGTAGTCAAAGTCACCGCAGCCATGCGATTAGAAGAGGGACGGACCCGACGGGATTCCCACGAACGGCAGTGAGTGGGAAGTCGTCGGGGGAGTGAGCGAAGCGAACGGACCCGACGGGAATGCGTCATCGGTTGTGACAGAATTGGTTTAATCAGTGCGCAGTCTCGCGATTTGGTTCGCCTCGCCCTCAAATAACTCGGACGTCGCCACCGTCGTCCATGATGTCGCTTCGACGAAGCACGAGAATCGATTCGTCGTATCCCTGTTGTGCTACTGCCCCTTCTATCGCTGCTGCTGCAACCTTGTCGTCGGTGAGAACGACGACCCGTGAATGGCCACTTCGGAGAAACTCGATTGCTAATCCGGCGAATACAGTATCAGCTTTCTCTACTTCGTGTTCGTTCTTGCCAGACTTCCGGGCAATCTCTCTTCGGACGTAATCCATCGCTGCGACTGCATCGGAATCGGTCGGTGATGGTGGATTAATCTTGGTCGCCCACCCTTCTTGCATGGCTGTTTCTACTCGGTCCGCGATGTGCATCGTGCTCAGTTCCTCGACAACACGTTGGGGAACTTGCAAGGTTAGCTGATGCCGTGCAGCGAACTTCTGTAGTTTCTGGAACTTCGGATTCTCCGGGCCACCCACGGCGACGAAGAGGTTCGTGTCGGCGAGGACGAAGTCGTCCGGGTGGAGGTCACTACTCTCCATCAAACTCCAGTTCGTCAGGGTCAGGCGAGATGAGTTGTTCGAAGTACGGGTCGTACTCTCGGCCAGCCTCCAAGACGGGCCGAACTGCATAGATGATGGCCATCCCTTCGACTGGCTGGACGTCCATCTCTTTGGCCGCCATTCGTTGGGTGAGTTTTCCAGCGTAGTACTCTGCTGCTGCTCGGACCGCTCTTACGAGTCGTCCGACGCCGTACCGATTGTGGAAGTATTCGGCATCGTCGTCGAATTCCGTGAGTGCGACTGCGTGGAGTAGCGTCGGGGTAATCGCGACTTCGCGGCCGTCGACGAATGCGAACGGTTCCGCGGTGAGTTGGTGGGGGCGCGTGCTCTCGTCGCGGTCGACGACGCCGAGTCGTTCGAGTCGTTCGACGTCGTCGTAGGCCGTTGCACGAGCGAGCCCCAGTTCGTCGATGAGGTCCTGGATGGTTGCTGGCCCGTAGTAACAGAGGTAGACGTACTCGCGGGCGAGGCGTGGGTTCTGCAGCAACGTCGTGGCTGCCAGCAACCCATCGAAATCGTCGAACGACTGTGGTGGCGCGTCGTCGTCGATTGGTGGGGTGTCTCTACGGTCAGAGAGAGTGGGCATACGTAAAGTACGAAATCTATGTATTTTAGATTTGTGTTGGTGGTGCTCGTTCTCTGGAGTGCGAGTCCGTCACGCTACGTGACAAAACCTGTCGGTGGGAGAATATACGATTCGACGGGTAGAGCGCTCGCTGTTTGGTTCTAAAGCGTTCCAGAACTGTACGGACCCGACGGGACTCACGCGAGCGGAAGCGAGTGTGAGTACGTCGGGGAAGTGAGCGAAGCGAACGGACCCGACGGGATTTGAACCCGCGACATCTTGGTCCGGAACCAAGCACTCTGTCCACTGAGCTACGGGCCCTCAGTGAAGAGTGGTACACGATACCAACGTAAAACGGTTGTGGAACCCGCGCCGCCGGTCGATTACGCGGGAGTCGGGTCGGCGTCGACGACGCTCTGTTTCCACGTGCCGCGGGTGAACCACGCCGTGGCCGCAATCGCCCCGATAATCTGCCCGACAGCCATCCCCAGCCAGATACCGGTTTCGGCGAAGCCGAATTGGAACGACAGCAGATACACAGTGGGGATGCGGCCAAGCCAGAGCGCCAGCATCGAGAACGTGAGCGCAGTCTTCGTGTTCCCGGCCCCGCGGTACGCGCCGAGAACGACCTGCAGGACGCCGATGAAGCCGAATTCGAAGGCGCGAATGCGGACGTACTCGACGCCGAGGTCGATAGTCTGGGCGGCCGACTGAGTCCCGGTGGAGATGAAGAACGCGACCACTGGCTCGGCGAAGATGTACGCGAGGACACCGGTGACGACCATGACGCTCGCGCCGACTTTCGCCGCCAGCCAGACAGCACTCTCTGCGCGTTCGGGTTTCTGTGCGCCCAAGTTCTGGCCGACGATAGTGTTCGTCGCACGGCCGAGTCCGAGCGCGGGGAGGAACACGAGCGACGTGAGCCGGTTGCCGAGGCCGAAGGCAGCGACGACCTCAGGGGCGAAGGTGACGACCATCGCGGTGAGAGTGATGAATCCGAGGGCGGTCGCCGACTGCTCGATAGCGCTCGGGACGCCGATACTGACGATTTTCTTGATGAACTTCAGTTGCGGGCGGAAGTCCGAAAGCTGGACGTCGGGACCGGCGGAGGTGCCGAAGATGATGTAGATGCCGATGACGGTGGCGACGGCACGGGAGAGGACGGTCGCTATCGCCGCACCGGTGACGCCGTAGCCGTCGAATGCGGTCGCCGCAAAGAGCGTCGATTCGAGACTTCGGAGGCCGAACATCCCGAACAGCGGGTTCGACTCGAAGCCGAAGATGAAGATGGGGTCGATGAGGACGTTGATGACGACGCTGATGAACATCACGACCATCGGGGCGCGGGTGTTGCCGTAGCCGCGCATGAGCGCCGAGAAGACGAAAAAGCCGAAGAGGAACGGCAAGCCGAGGAAGAACACCCGCATGTAGTCGCCAGCCAGCGGAATGACCTGCCCGGCGGTGCCGGGCGAACTCGGGAGGATGCCGAGCATCGCGTCGGTGGCGAAAAAGCCGATGACACCGACGGTGATTGCGATGACGGTGATAAACGAGAGCGTCTGCCCGGCGACGGTTCCGGCGGAGCCTTCGCTCTTCGCGCCGGTGTACTGCGCGACGAGCGTGCTTCCGGCGACAGTGAATCCGCCACCGACGGAGATGAGGAGGAAGATAAGCGGGAACGCGAGGCTGATGGCGGCGACGGCGTCGGTCGAGAGGCGGCCGAGCCACACCGTGTCGGCGAGGTTGTACGCCACCTGAAGGAGTTCGGTGACGATAATCGGCCACGCGAGGGCGAACATCGGACGTTTGAGGTCACCTTCGGTGAGGGAACCTCCTTCGGGGACAGACACAGATACTCTGAAACACGGGGTGTGCGTTTCAAAGCGTCGATAGGTGGTACGGGCTGCCGGTTCGACGCGAATCCAGCGACGCGTCGGCGACTGGCGTCACACAGACGAGTGCGCAGACGCGAGTCACGACTCGGCAGGAGGCAGCGAGAAAAGCGAGTGGTGGGTTCGAGACGTTACGGCGCTTCGCCGGTTTCGATGGAGAAGTCGGCCTTCGGGTAGGCCACGCAAGTCAGGGTGTACCCGTTGTCCATCTCGTCGTCAGAGAGCGTCTCCTGTTTGAAGTGGGTGACGTACTCGTCGGCGGGACCGTCGGTAATCTTCCCGGCGCAAGAGACACACTGTCCCTGGCGACACGCGTACGGGAGGTCCATCCCGGCGTCTTCACCCTGGTCGAGCACCGTCTCGTTGCTCGCGAGTTCGATGGTCTCGCCCTGTTTGACGAACTCGACTTCGAAGTATTCGACTTCGTCTTCGGGCATGTCGGCGGGGCTCTGTTCTTCTTCGGCGGCCTCGTCGCCTTCGAGTTCGCCACCTTCCTCGCCACCAGCGACTGCGCCAGCGACTCCGCCGCCACCGATAGACCGGTTCATCGGCTCGGGGAAGTCAGTCTCTGGAACGGTCGCCGCACGGCGCTCGAGGACCTCCTGTGTGATGTCGGCGGTCGGCTCCCAACCGGTCCCCTTCGAGAAGTGCAGGGCGACGGTGAGGAGTACCAGGACCAATCCGGCCCCGACACCCACCAGACTGATGACTGCCATGAGGGCGGATATGGAGTGAGGGGTTAAGGAAATTGTGATTATGTCGGCGGCCTCCGACGGCGATTATTGCGACGCTGCGGGCGCTCTCCGGTAAATTCCCAAAATATAGTGGGCGACCTACGCGGTCGGGTGTGTGGTCTGTCTGCGACCACGCCCGCGACTGAACGCGTTATTCGTCTTTTCGGGCGACTTCGTGGCGACCGAACCCGTAGCGGAGGCGGTTCGCGAGACGGCGCGAGAAGCGGTCGTCGGCGCGGGAGCCGAACCGCTCGGCCAGCGACTGGTAGATAAGCGGGACGGGGACTTCCTGTTCGAGGGCTTCCTGAACCGTCCACGTTCCCGTCGAGCCACCGGCGATGTGGTCGTCCACGTCGCCGAGGTCGGTTCCTTCCTCGCGGAAGGCCTCTTCGCAGAGTTCGAGCAGCCACGAGCGAATGACTGCGCCGTTGTTCCACGTGCGCGAAACGGATTCGAGGTCGAGGTCGTAGCGCCCCTCGGCGAGGAGTTCGAAGCCTTCGCCGTAGGCCTGCATGAGGACGTACTCGACGCCGTTGTGGACCATCTTCACGTAGTGACCGGAGCCGGATTCGCCCATTCGGTCGTGGCCGTCGGGACCGGTCGCGACGGCGTCGAAGACGGGCGTCATCTCGTCGTAGGCCCACTGCGGGCCGCCAATCATGAGCGAGAAGCCGAGTTCGGCACCGGCGGGGCCGCCGGAGGTACCGCAATCGAGGTACGCCGCGGAGCAGGCCTCTGCGCGACGAACCGACTTCTCGAAGTGGGAGTTGCCGCCGTCGACGACCACGTCGTTCTCGTCGAGGTGAGGGTCGAGGTCGTCGAGGGTCGCGTCCACCGCGTCGCCCGCGGGGACCATGAGCCAGATTCGTTTGTCGTCGCCGAGTCGGTCTGCGAGGTCGGCGACGCTGTCGGCGGGCTCTGCACCCGCGTCGGCGGCCGCCGCGACTGCCTCTTCGGAGAGGTCGAACGCGACGACGTCGTGCCCGGCATCGAGCACTCTGTCGACGACGATGCGCCCCATCCGGCCGAGGCCGATGACGCCTAGTTGCATGCGACGGACTCCGATTCGGGGGGAGGTAGTGGTTGTGGTTTCCCGCCCGTGAGAGAACGCCGTCAGACCCGTTCGAGAATCGTCTCGGCGAATCTCTCACCGGCCGCCGAGTCGACCCTGAAGAACAACTCCGGTTCGATGAGTTCGACTTCCAGAAGTTGGAAGTCGCCGTCGCGCTCGACGCCATCGACCCGCGCGTACAGTGGTTCTTCACCCACCTCGTCGGCGACCGCGTCAACCACGTCACCGGCCTGTCTGAGCAGTCCCTCACCGGGCGTCTCGACGTGGACGCTCCCGCCGTGTTTCTCTTGGACACGGTAATCGCCGGCTTCGGGACGCTTGACCACCGCGTGGCTGTACTCGCCGCCGAAGAACACGAGCGACCACTCGCCGTCGGTGATGTCGGGAGCGAACGCTTGGACGAGCACGTCTTTTTGCGCGACGAGGTCGTCGACCCACGACTGCTCGTCGGCGGCCGCGTCGCGGGGGATGCGCTTCGTCTCGAACGCCCCGGCGCTCACGGCGGGCTTGACGATAAGTTCGTCCCACCCTCGGCGGTCGAAGACGCTCCCGAGGTCCACGTCGCCACCGGAGTCGACGTACTCGGTCGGCAGTGTCGAGACGCCTCGCGCTTCCAAATCGCGCAAGTAGAACTTGTGGCCGTTCCACCGCAGCATGTCCGGGTGGTTCCACACGTCGCAGTCGGCGTCAGAAAGGGTGTCGACCCAGTCGTCGAACGCCGCCGGCCGCCTGTAGTAGTCCCAAATCGACCGAACGACGACGGCGTCGTAGTCGCTCCACTCGACCGAGTCGTCGGACCAGACGACCGGGTCGGCTGTCACGCCCCGGTCGCGAAGCGCCGCGAGGAACGAGGCGTCGTCGTCGACGAGCGAGGGGAGGTCGGCACAGGTGGCGAGGGCGAGAGTAGTCACGACAAATGGTGACGTGTGACTAGCGATAAACGTTCCGTCAGCAACGGCAGACGCCGAGGTTTTTACCGGGCCGCGCGAGGGGCCGGTATGGACGAACGCATCCACGAGCACGCCGCGGTGCTCGTCGATTGGAGCGCGCGAATTGAGGCCGGCGACGACGTGGTCGTGTCGGTCGGCGAAGGTGCCCACGACCTCGCGGTCGCCGTCGCTGAAGCCCTCGGCGAGCGCGGCGCGAACGTCGTGACGACGTACTCCTCAGAGGAGATTCAGCGGGCGTACCTCCACGCCCACGACGGCGACTTCGAACTCCCCGAACACGAACTCGCCCTCTACGAGGCGGCCGACTCGGTGCTCTTCCTCGGCGGCACGCGAAACACGGCGGCGACGGCCGACGTGCCGACAGAGACGCGACAGGCCTACAACCGTGCCGCCAGCGAGGTGCGCGAGGCGCGCATGGACGCCGACTGGGTCTCGACGGTCCACCCAACCCGCGCGATGGCTCAGCAGGCCGGGATGTCCTACGAAGAGTACGCCGACTTCGTCTACGACGCGGTCCTCCGCGACTGGGAGAAACTCGCCGACGAGATGGCGAACATGAAGGAGATTCTCGACGACGGCTCCGAGGTCCGCATCGTCAAGGAAGACACCGACCTCACGATGTCTATCGAGGGCCGGACCGCGGTCAACTCCGCCGCCTCCGTCGCATACGATTCGCACAACCTCCCGTCGGGCGAGGTGTTCACTGCCCCCGTCGAAGACGCCGTCGAGGGCGAGGTGTTCTTCGACGTACCGATGACGCTCGAAGGCCAGCGCGTCGAGAACGTCCACCTCACGTTCGAAGGGGGCGAAGTCGTGGACTTCTCCGCGGGCGCGGGCGAAGCGGCGCTCGCCGGTATCCTCGACACCGACGAGGGCGCACGTCGCCTCGGCGAACTCGGTATCGGCATGAACCGCGGCATCGACCGCTTTACCGACAGCATCCTCTTCGACGAGAAGATGGGCGACACCATCCACCTCGCGGTGGGTCGCGCCTACGGGTCGTGTCTCCCCGAGGGCGAGGACGGAAACCAGTCTGCGGTCCACGTGGACATGATTACGGATATGAGCGAAGACTCGTTCGTCGAGGTCGACGGCGACGTCGTCCAGCGAAACGGCGTCTTCCGGTGGGAAGACGGGTTCGACGGGTAACCCACCCCACTCGCCGACACGTCACCTGTCTCGTGTTTCTCGATTAGGATAGCGTTTGTCATCGACCCACGACTTCAGTCGTGGGCTTGTCCGTGGACTCCCGGTCTGACGACGAAACATCGTAGGCGGTGTAATCGCCGTTCCCGTTCAGCGTCCCAGACTTGAGGGCGAGATGACCGTCGCCCAACCCATCGGGACGTTTGCCCGATGGTAAAGTTAGCAACTTGAGACCGATGTTCTTCGCTGCGTTGTAGTCGCCGTCAACCGAGTAGCCACACTCGTTGCACTCGAACCACCCGTCCGAGTTGCGGTTCGTGCTGGACTGATGCCCGCACTTCGAGCAGGTCTGACTCGTAAACGCGGGCGGTATCTGCTCGACGCCGATTCCGTACTCGCTGGCCTTGTACGTGAGCATCTCTTGGAATTCACGGAACGCCCAGTTGTGCAGCTGACGCGTCACTTGGTCGTTCCTGTTATCCATCCGCTCGCGGATGTGGGTCAATCGTTCGACGGCGATGTACGAACAGTCGTGGGCGTCGGCTTCCTCCACGATGCGTCGAGAAATAGTGTGCAGGCGATTCAGCACGAAGCGGTTTTCTCGCCCCGACAGTCGCCGGAGTACCTGCTTAGCGGAACGAGTGCCTTTGTGCTGAAGGCTACGGCGCACGCGGAAGTAGTGGTTCTGACCCCACAACAGTTCGCCACCATCGTAGAACGACCCCGTACTCGTCACGGCGACGTTCTTCAGGTTCAAGTCCACACCCAGTACCTTGTCACCGTCGCGTTCTTCGACCTCATTCTTGATGACGATGTGGAGGTAGAACGCATCCTCGTCCTCGCGGTAGTGGAGCGTCCCCATCCGCCTCTCGTAGTCGTCATCATCGAGGTAGGACTTCTGGTAGTCTCCGAGAACGTAGTCCACGGCGACTCGCCCGTGGATGGTGGAGAGAGTGGCCGACCTGTCTTTGATAGTCAGCGTTCGTTTGTCGTAGACGGCGGACGGCTCGTTGAATCGGGGGAGCGGTCGGCTGTTGCCCTTCTTCCAGTCTGCGACGGTAGATTTCATCGACTCGACGGCTTTCGAGTACGCCCGGACACAGAGGTTCGCGGGGAGGTCTGTCTCGTCTCGCAAGTCGTGGTACACTTCGTCGTGTATCTTCGACTTGTTGCAGATGAGGTAGCCGTCGTCGTTCCTACCGTGTTGGACGGTGTAGTTGCAGGCGTGGTTGAACTGCTCGATGGTCTGATGGAGGTCGTCCTCTCGGTCGTCGGGAACCGAGAGTTTGACCGGAACGGTTCGCTTAACCTCCATCTGTAAATTCACATACAGGGTGGTTTTTTTATAAATTCTACGACTGGCGTGGGGGAGTCAGACTGCTATTGCTCGTGGTTTGATTCGAGGGTTGTCGGATTCCTCCCACGGCTAAAGCCGTGGGCTTCCTCCTTGACTCTGTGTGAGCTACGCCGAGTAGATGCTGTTTGGTAACACACTTCCTACTAAAATCGGCTCGGTGGCTAGCTCCTCACATGTCAGTTTCTGACGAAACACGACGCCGATTTCTCCACCTCGCTGGCAGTGGCACTGTGGTGAGCCTCGCTGGCTGTCTCGGTGGCGATGGCGAGCAAGCGGAGACGACCACCACGGCGACGGAGACGACGACCGAAGCAGAAGATGAGGGAGACGAGCACGACGAGGAACTTCCGGAAGGCGTCTCCGAAGAGGAGTTCGTCAGTGGACCGGTCCCAGAGGAGTATCGGACTGCGCTCTCGCAAGCAGACGAGGGACGGAACCCCGACGAACTGTTCACAAAGGAGGCGACGCAGTTTCAGGAGGCAACCGACGCGGTCGAAGCAGGACTGGCCCAAGAGGGTCAAGACTGCGGGAACTGCGCGGAGTACATCCCGGACAAGAACGGCGACGGATTCGGTGCCTGTGCTCGCGTCGAGGGATACATCGACCCCGCCGACTGGTGCTCACTCTGGGAGTCAATCGAGGAGGCGGAAGCTGAAGCAGACGGTGGTGGCGGCGAAAGCGGAGATGGAGGAGACGACGATGCTGGGGGCGGCGCTGGTGGTAACGGGGAGTACGCCCTGTAATCACTCTTCGGCGATGCCGACGTGCGTCAGTGCCTCACCACAGTGCGGACACAACTGTTCGTGGACGCTGTGTCCGGAGCGGTAGCCACACGAGGGACACTCGTACCACGTTCGTTCGACGAGCGCGGTCGGCTCCGTCTTCGCGAGTTCCATCGGCGCTGCTTTGACGAGGTCTCGTGGACGGGCCTCGACGAGAGACCGCGGTTCGGCTTCGACGAGTTCACGCGAGCGAGCCTCGACCAACTCCCTCGACCCTTGCTTGACCAACGCTTTCGGTCTCTGTTCGACCAGTGCTTGCGTCTTCGCTTCGACCAATTCCGGTGACTCGCGGGTGCTGGTATCCTCCATCACGGTGATGGATACAGTGTGTCTAAAGTTAACTGTTGTCATACTATGGATTAGGCCTCAATACCCGAAATTCGACCGCGACGAGCCGATTCACGGGTGAGGCGACCGAGACGCGCTTTCGACGTACTTTTTATCCGCGACCGTTTTCATCCGCGCATGGCAGAATTCATGGTCGTCGTCGCCGACCCCGATTCCGGCGAGACCTACCAGGTCGACGTCGAAGGACAGGACGCAAACCGATTCCTCGGCCGTGACCTCGGCGACGAGGTCGACGGCGATGCCGTCGGCCTCGACGGCTTCACGCTCGAACTGACCGGTGGCTCCGACAAGGCTGGCCGCCCGATGCACCCCGACGTCCCCGGCGGCAACCTCAAAGAGGTCCTCGCCGAGGACGGTATCGGCTTCAACCCGTCCCGCGAGGGCGAGCGCAAGCGCATCACGGTCCGCGGTCGCGAAATCAACGAAGAGACCGTCCAGATCAACGTGAAGGTCGCCTCCGGTGACGGCGACGTCGCCGCCGCCTTCGGCGAGGGCGACGACGAAGCAGACGAAGAGTAACGCAGTTTTTCCCTTCTGTCTCACGTGCCATCGCAACTACCCTCCGACCATCCGTCGGTCCAGACGTTCCGGTCGAATCTCGCGCGGAGCGGCGGCACCCGCCGACCCTGTCTCCGCGTTCCAGACGACGCCGCGGTCGAAGACGGCGACTTCGTCAGACTCCACCTCGACGGGACCTCGTACCACGCTCGCGTCTCGTCGGACGCCTCGGGGCTCATGATTCGCGGCGCGTACGACAACAAGCGCCTCGCGCGCATGCCCGGCGATGGTGAAAATCGCCTCGTCGAGTGGTGTCGCGAGAACGACCGCGACCCCGGCGAGGCCGTCGAATTCGACGAACTCGACGCGGGCTACCAGTACGGTCTTCGCGTCCCCGGCGTACGGACCGTCTATCGCGTCGTCGAGCGCCCAAACGACTCGCTTTCGAACATCGCCGAGAAGTTCGGCCGGTCAGACGAGTAACGTTCGCGGTCGCTCGGCGAGGTCCCCACCCACGCTTCAGTCTGACGTCCGCTTCTCACCCGGTGATGGCGTGTCAGACGGTGAATCCGTGTTCTATCGCCACTCGTCTCCGTCCTGTCTCTCAAAATATGTGACAATTGCTAACATACTTTTTACCAGATAATTATTCACAACATTTATCTCCGTTCTGTCGCTCACGTGAATTTATAGTAATGCCGAATTTTGAACCAACTCGTCGTACCCTTCTCTCCAGTACCGCAGCCGCGATGACCTTCGGTCTCTCGGGGTGTATCACAGGTGACAAGCAGACTTCCAGTGGCGGTTCCGGTGCCGAGGGTGGCGAGTCTGGCGGCGACAGCACGTCGTCGAAGTCCTACGACTTCGACCCGGCGAATCCGGAGTTCCCACAGCCGATGGCGGCGCTGATTCAGTCGGGCTTCGAGACTGGTTCGCTTTCGGACCTGAAAAACATGGAGACGCGCGAGGAGCCTCGCTACGGAGAGCCCGTCAAAGAGACGCCGTCTTCCGAGAGCGAGCTTCTCGACCCCGACAAACTCGCGTTCGCGATGACGCCGACGGAGGACCCGGCGGCCTACCGGACGACCATGCAACCGCTGATGGACAACATCGCCAAGGAGACGGGCAAGGACGTCGAATACTTCCCGCTCCAGTCGTACGCCTCGCAGGTCGAAGCGATGCGCTCCGAGCGGCTCCACGTCGCCGGCTTCTCCACCGGCCCGACGCCCTTCGCGGTGAATCTCGCTGGCGCGGTTCCGTTCTCGCTGCAGGTCTCTGACGAAGGTGACTTCGGCTACCGTCTCTGGCTGGCGACGCAGGCCGACAACGACGACATCGACGCGCTCGAAGACCTGGAGGGCAAGCGCGTCGCCCATTCCGAGCCGTCGTCCAACTCCGGTAATCAGGCACCCCGCGCACTCTTCGCAAACCAGGGCGTCGTCCCCGGCGACGACTACGAAGTCGCGTACTCCGGCGGGCACGAACAGAGTGTCCTCGGCGTGGCGAACGGTGACTACGACGCCGCCCCGGTCTGCAGTACGTGTGTGACACGCGTCGCGAACTCGGGCAACCTCGACCCCTCGAAAATCAAGGTCGTCTGGGCGAGCAACCCGTTCCCGACGACGAGCTTCACGTATCGGTACAACCTCACGCCGGAGATTCAGGAGGGTATCCGCGCTGCGTTCATCGACTACGACTACTCGGACACCAAGATTGCGGAGACGTTCGAGGGCCGCGGCAAGTTCACGGAAATCGACTACGCGACTGCCTACGACATCATCCTCCAGATTCAGGAGAACAACGGCGTCGAATACGAGACGGGCAACCTCGGCGAATAACGCCACTACACGATTTTCATGTTACATGTCAAAGACGTAGAGAAGGTGTACGACTCCGGTGACCGCGCACTGAAGGGGTTGTCGATGGACGTGAGCGGTAACGAAATCGTCTCCATCATCGGACCGAGCGGGGCCGGAAAGAGTACTCTCATCCGCTGTATCAACAGGCTCACCGAGCCGACGGACGGTGAGATTTGGCTCGACGACACCGAGATAACCGGCCTGTCGGGGTCCCAACTCCGCGAGACGCGCCGCGACATGGGAATGATTCACCAGGAGTTCAACCTCGTCGAGCGCCTGACGGTGATGGAGAACGTTCTCTCGGGGCGACTCGGCTACATGAGCACCTGGGACGCCTTCCGCCGAAACTTCGACAGCGAAGACATCGCGACCGCACGTGAGGTTCTTCGGCGCGTCGGTCTCGAAGGCGTCGAGAACGACCGCGCAGACGAGCTATCCGGCGGACAGCGCCAGCGCGTCGGCATCGCCCGTGCGGTCATCCAGCGGCCCAAGATTCTCCTCGTGGACGAACCAACGAGTGCGCTCGACCCCGAGACGTCGGTCGAAGTGATGGACCTCCTCACCGAAATCGCTCGCGAGGACGACATTCCCGTCCTCATCAACATCCACGAGGTCGATTTGGCGACCGAGTACGCCGACCGAGTCGTCGGACTGAGCGACGGCGAACTCGTCTTCGAGGGCGCGGCGGACGAACTCGACGAGCGTGCACAGGATATCATCTACCGCGGCGGCCAATCGCGTGCCGAACGCGATGCGGCCAAAGCGGAGCGTGCACAGCACGCGGGGGAGTAAGCGATGGCAACGCAATCCGGTTCGGTAGACGGCAAGTGGGAGCGCCCGACTGCGTTCTACAACCGGACGACAAAGTACGTCGTCTACGTCCTCATCACGGGGTTTGTCCTCTATAGCTTCTGGAACATCCGGGTCTCTCCCGACCGATTCCTCCGGGGTCTCGGAGGCGGGGTGACGCTCGTCTCGAACATGCTCCCGCCGGCGGCGACGCCGATGCAGTTCGACCTGATGGTGCAGGGAATCGTCGAAAGTATTCTCATGTCGATTATCGCCACGACCATCGGAATCATCGTCAGCGCACCCGTGGCGTTCATGGCGGCTAACAACCTCGCACCGCGACCAATCTATCTCGTCGGGCGGAGCATCATCGCCGTCACGCGGTCGTTCCACGAACTCATCGTCGCCATCGTCATGGTGAAGGCGGTCGGGTTCGGCCCGCTCGCGGGCGTCCTGGCACTGGCGTTCAAGACGGTCGGATTCTTCGCGAAGCTTCTCTCCGAAGAGATAGAGGACATCGACACCGGTCAGATGGACGCTATCGAGGCCGTCGGAGGGAGTCGCATGCAGGTGTACCTCTACAGCGTCCTCCCGCAGATTATCCCCCGAATAATCGGTCTGTCCATCTACCGACTGGACATCAACCTCCGCCATAGTACCGTCGTCGGCATCGTCGGCGCGGGCGGAATCGGGATTACGCTCCTCAACTCCTTCCAGAAGTACGACTACCAGTACAGTTCGCTCATCATCCTCGTCATCGTCGGCATCGTCATGATAGGCGAGGCCGCGAGCGCCTACGCCCGCCGGAGGGTCCAATAGATGGCGAGCAAATCCGAGTTCAGTGGCGCCGACGGTGGTGCCGAGTGGGAGCGGTTCGACACGCGGCAGCGACTGGTCCGCTACTTCCTCACACTGGGCGTCCTCGTGATTCTCGCCGCCGCGTGGCGGTCGATGGACATCAACTACGGATACGTCGCGTCCGCGCCGAACGAGGTGATGGACCTCTTGACGCGGATGTACCCGCCGAACGTCACCTACACCAGCGAAATCGTGGGGCCGCTTCTCGAAACCATCAACATCTCGATTCTCGGGACGGCGCTCGCAATCGTGATGGCGCTTCCCGTGGCGTTCCTCAGCGCGAGCAACACGACACCCAACCGATGGACGTACCTGTTCGGCAAGTTCATCGTCTCGTTCACTCGGTCTGTCAACGTCATCATCTGGGCGCTCATCTTCGTCGTGCTGTTCGGTCCGGGCGCGCTCGCGGGCGTGCTCGCGATTGCGGTTCGCTCCGTGGGCTTCACCGCGAAACTCCTCGGCGAAGCAATCGAAGAAATCGACCGCGGCCCGGTCGAAGCAATCTCCGCAACCGGTGCCTCGACGTTCCAGATGTTCATCTACGGCATCGTCCCGCAGATTAAGCCGGCGTTCATCAGCGTCGCGACCTTCCGTTGGGACATCAACGTTCGAGCGTCGACCATCATCGGATTCGTCGGCGCGGGCGGCATCGGCGTCGCGCTCCAGACGAATATTAACTACTTCAAGTGGGACGCGGTGTTGACTATCCTCATCGCGATTCTCGGAATCGTCCTCGTGAGCGAGGGCATCTCCGCGTATCTCCGCGGCAAGGTGAGCTAAGTCACGGCGGGAGTGAACGTCGCTCCCCGTCCCATCTCGTCCGGAGACACGCCGCTTTTACCGCCTGCCTCCCCACACCGGGTATGAGCAAGTTGGACGAGTTCCTCGCAGGCGAGCGTCTCGACGACGTGGCGCTCTATCTTACCCACGAGTATCTCGACAGCCAAGGCAAGATTCCGAATATGGGCGAAGAAGTCGAAAACGGCTACGTCCTCGTCGTTCCCGGCGACAACGGCCGCCGCGCCTTCGCGGCCGGAACCGGCATGGACGCGATGGAGTTCGCCCAGACCGCCATGGGCTCTGACGGCGACATCGACGGCGACCTGAGCGGTGGCGTCTGCCCGGACACTGCCACAGACGAGAACCACGAACCGAAGTTCATCTTCTCGTTCGCCGAGGCGCAAAACGAGGAAGTTGGCGGCCTCTACGAGGAGGGCGACGTCATCCACGCCTACGCGAAGTGCGAGTGCGGAACGGCCTACTCGGACCGCTGGGTCGTCGACGACGCGTAAGGGACCGGTCTCTGCCGACTGATTCTACTCCGAAGTTTCGGCGTCAGATTCGGCGTCAGCGTCAGCTTCGGCGTCAGCGTCTGCGTCAGTGTCGGAACCGGCGTCAGCGTCGGCGTCTTCTCCTGCTTCGTCCTCACCCTCGGCAGGTGTCTCGGCGACGCGCTCGAACGCGTCGAGGATGACGCGCTTCGTCGTCGCACCCTGCGTCGTCCAGTGGTGGGCGTAGTCGAGCATGTCGTCGTAGATGTCTGGCTTACACCCGGCGGCCTTAGGGTGGCCGCCGCCGTTGACGAGCCCGGCGACCTCGTGAGCGCGTTCGAAGTCCTCAGACCCGCGGATGCTCGCGCTGCCTGCTGGCTTGACGATGACTGCGGCGTCGGCACCTTCCTCACGGAGCGCGTCCGCGACTTCGTTCTGCGAACAGCGGCCGTAGGTGATACCGACGGTCCAGTCGCCGACCGATTTGAACTCAGCCCGCGAGACGGCCGTCTCGATGAGGTTCTCCTTTTCGACCCGGCGGTGGGCGATGTACTCCTCGACGATGTCGGGGAGGTCTGCGCCGTACGCGCCGACGATGGCGACGTACTCCTCTTTGCCCGTCCAGTAGGCGTAGTCCGCGAGGTCCTGACTGCGCTCGTCTTCGTTCAGCCAGAGGTCGTGGTCGCGGGTGACCGCCGCCAGTTCGACGAACCGGTCGTCGAACTCGTAGTCGAGTTCGCGGAGGGCAACGTCGGTCGAACACTCCTCGTCGGACTCGCCGACAACGAGGTCTACACCTGCCGCACGGACCTGTTCGGCGACTTCGGGCTTCCACTGGTGGTGGTCGAACCAGCGAATCGACCCGGCGACCTCGGCGAGTGCTTCGAGTTCTTCTTCGACGTACTCGTAGCGGTCGGGACAGAGGTCACAGACGAACACGTCGATGCCCTCAGGGGCGTACTCGGCGACGCGAAGCAGGTCGTCTTCCAGCGAGTAAGGGCTCGACCCCATGAGCGCCACCGGCGACTGGGGTCGGTCGTCTTCTTCTTCGTCGTCTGCCTCGTCGGCTTCGTCGACCTCGCCGCGCGCTTCTGCGAGGCGGTCTTCGATGCGTTCCTCGAAGTCAGTCACGTCGAGCGCGGCGTCGTAGACTTCGCGGAGGAGTGCGACACAGCCGAGCCCGTCGGCGTCGGTGTCGGTGACGACCGCCACCTCGGCGTCTTCGAGTTTTTCTTTCGCACGCTCTTCGGCCCGCTCTTCGTCGAGGTCGTCGGGGTAGAAGAATCCGGTTCCCGGGAGCACTGACTTCCGGGGGAGTGAGAGTCGAGAACTGTCGATAAGCTCTTCTTCCATATCTGCGCCTCGCCCCCGACGGGGAAAACTCCTGCCGATTCCCGCGGTTCCCGTCAGGCCGCCTCGTCCGCATCGACCGCGTCGTCGTCGCCGTCGAGCAGTGGGTCGGCCTTGTCGGTCTCCAGTTGGCGCACCGTGAGAACGGGAACCGGACAGCTTCGGACGACGCGCTCGGCGACGCTGCCGATGAGGAACCGGTTTTCACCGTGTCGCCCGCGCGTCCCCATCGCGACAGCGTCGGCATCGACCTCGCGGGCGTAGTTCGAAATCTCCGCGGCGGGTCGGCCTTCGCGGACTGCGACCGTCACGTCTCGCTCCGTCTCTGCTTTCACCTCGGCGAGTGCCTCTTCTCCCCGCTCGGTCAACGCATCGCGCATCTCGTCTCGGAGGCGCTCCGGTGCCGTCTCCACGTCGCCCGCGTCGATGACGTACAGCGCGTGGACCGACGCGTCGAACCGCTCTGCGAGGTCGAGCGCGACTCGGACCGCCCGCCGGACGCTCGCCGAGCCATCCGTCGCGATGACCATCGTGTCGAACATGCTCACGGGTTCTTCGTGGGACGGCATAAAACCAGTCCGGGACTGTGTGGGTCTTCGTGAGGTGTCGGTCTCCGGCACGGTGAGGTGGTTTTTTGTCATCCCCCGACGGACGTGCTCACATGCCATCGCGCCCGCTCTCTATCGACCTCGTCCTCGTTCCGGTCGACCAAAGCGAGGAGGCGACGCGCGCGGCCGAGTACGCCGTCGCAATCGCGGCCGAGTACGACGCCGCGGTCCACGCAGTCCACGTCCTCGGCGAAGACGTCGTCCGCGCTATCGAGCGAGGGGCCGTCGACGAGGACGCCGTTTTCGAAGAGAGCAGAGCCGTCACCGACACCGTGTCGGGAATCGCGGACGACGCCGACGTTTCCGTCTCGACGTCGGTCGCCTACGGGTTCTCGACGACGAGCAAGCTCCTACACCCCGGGAGCGTCGTCCTCGACACTGCGGAAGAACTCGATTCAGACTTCATCGTCGTCCCCCGCGAACCCGTCTCGGGAGACCCCGGCGAGGTGTTGGCGAAGGCCGCCGAATACGTCCTCTTGTACGCCAGCCAGCCTGTGCTTTCGGTCTGAAGGTCGCCGGTCGCCAGCCTATTCGTCGGAGGGGTTGAGCCGAATCGTCATCTCCAACTCGAAGCTCTCGGCGTCGCTCGTCTCGAAGCCGACCGTCTTGTACAGTCCCACCGCCGCGCGGTTCCATCGCTCGACCGTGAGCCACACCTTTTCGACGCCGGACTCCCGGCCGTAGCCGAGCAGCGCCTTGATGAGTCGCGTGCCGATTCCGGCCCGCTGGTACTCTTGATGGACGAAGATTGCGAGTTCGTACGCGTCTCCGTCGGGGACGAGCGTCGCGTGCCCTGCGACTTCGTCGCCGTGCCACGCGATGGCGTTCAGACACTCGTCGTCGAGGATGTTGTCGAGCCAGTCGCGGATGCGGTCTTCCCGGCCGGGCGGGATGCCCTGCGCCCGGTCTGACGGGTCGAACGAGTCGTACATCTCAACGAGCGCTTCGAACTCCGCCTCGTCGCCCTCGTACGGCCGAACCTCGATCGTTCGCTCCTCGCGGTCCGTGAACGAAAGCGGCGGTGCCTCGTAGGGGTCTGCCACAGCGTCTGAGTAGGTTCGCGTGTTCATCGTACCAGCGTAACGGTTACGTGGGAGTTGAGGAGGACGAACTCCGCGATGCTCCCGACCTGTATCTTCCCCATCGGACTCGTCTGGCCGCCGCCGAGAACGAGTTGGTCGAAGCCTTCGTTTTCGGCCTTGTCGACCAGTGCGCTTCCGGGGTCGCCTTCGAGATGCTGAATCGGCGCGTCGAGATTGAACTCGTCGAGGACTGTCGTGACTTTCTGTTCGATGTCCTCGCGCGAGTGCTCGACAGACGGGTTCTCGACGATGGCGACCGTCAGGTCGTCGCCGGTGTCGGCCGCCCGTTCCGCCGTCTTCTCCAGCGCTCGGATGGAATCGTCGCTGCCACCGATACCGAGCAGTACTTTCATGCCTCCTACACTCGCGGCGGTGTTTGAAAACCCTTCCCCGCCGACGGGTCCATCGGCGTCACGAGCGACCGTCGCGGAACGCTTTTCGGCCATGCCGCGGTAGCCCGCGGTATGACAGACGACGTCGCCGATGCTGACGGCGTGGACGCCGACGCCGATGCCGACGCTGACTCCGACGAGTCACACGACGGGGAGACAGCGGCCGGACGGCAGACTAACGGCGAGATGGACGCCCCGGCAGAGACAAATTCGGGCGCAGACACGGTGGCGGGTTCGAACGCCGACATGGTTGATGAGGCCGACTCTGATGCAGAGACTGATTCCGGCTCCGACTCCGACTCTGAACCAGACATCCCGAAGGACGTACAGAAGTACGCCCGATTCAAGAAAGTCGACGGCGCGCAGTACGACCGCGTCAACGACTTCCTCCGCGAGCGGACCTACGTGACCGCCCGCGAGTGGGCTATCGCGCGCCTCTGTGCCGACTTCCGAACCGAGACGGGCGTCGAGATGACGAAAATCGGCGAGAACCTCCCCGAACTCGTCCCCTTCATGACCGACACCTACACCCCGCAGGCGGTCAACCAGGCCCGGTCGGCGTTCCGCGACAAGGTTCGAAAATCGGGTGCGACGTTCCTCTACGGCGCGATGTCCGGCTTCTTCACCGCCGAGGAACTCGACGAGATGATGTACGAAGTCACCGAAATCGCGAAGTTCCTCTTGGAAGTCGAGGGCGTGGACCTCTCGGTCGAAGAAGAACTCGAAGCCGAAGAGCGGATTTCGAGCGTGATGCGCGAAGTGCGCGAAGCGAGCACGGAACTGCGAAAAGACGAACTCTCCGACGACTAAGGAAAGAGCGGGTCTGGGTCGGACTGGACGAGTTCGACGCGCCGGTCTGCTTCGACGGGTCGGACGTAGAGGCGTAACTCTCCCTGTTCGCGCGCCTTCTTCGCCATCACGTCCACCGCGTCCACGGCGTAGTAGAGCGGTACGACCACGGCTTTCCCCGCTTCTGCGGCCTGAATCACGGAGACGGCGAACACCGTCCCGTTCTCGCGGGCGCGGTACACGTCGTACCTGTCGAACGCGGTGTCTTCGACCCACTCAGAGAGCGTCTCGAACTCGCTGCCCGGTACGAGGACGTCGAACCCGACGCGGTCCGTCGCGTCCGGCAGGTTCGCCGGTGGGAGCACGGTTACGTCACCGGGATGGAGGACGAGTGTCTCCCAGCCTTCAGACTCGTACTCCTCGGCGGTCGCTTCCGCGTCTTCGACCACCGTCTCCCAGAACGACAACACTCCTTCGAGTGCGTGTGGGTCTCCCGCGTTCGGCCCGCGCGTCCGCGGCGGCGTCTGCTCGTCGGTCATGCGTGTCGTTGTCTCGGTGGGTCCGACGGGAAAAGGATTCGCTTGTCCAATCGGACGCCGACGGAAAGCCTATACACCAGTCTGCAGATGACGTGACACATGCGACGGCCCCTCCGCGTCGCTCTCGGTTCGCTCCAACTCCCCATCGCTGGCATCGGTGCCGCCCTCGTCGCGTTCTCGCTGTGGAACGTCTACACGCTCCCGCCGCCGCCCCCCGAGAGCGACGGCTTCGTGCAAGGACTCGCGGGGTTCTTCTTCCTCGTCATCGCTCTGTCGGGGTTCGTCCTCGCCGCAGTGGGGTTGCTCGTCCCGCCCGGTCCGGGATACGGAATCAACTTCGCTCGGGGACAGCGATTGCTGTTCGCCTACGCGCTGGTCGCTCCCGTCGCGGGCGGCATCGCGTTTCTCACCCCCGTCGTCGTCGGATTCGGCGCAGGCGGTGTCATCGAGTGGGCGTTCACCCTGTCGTTTCTCGTCATCGCGAGCGCGCCGCTGGCGATACTCCTCGGTCTCGGGTGGAAAACCGCCGCTGTCGCGGTGACGCGATACCGGGCG
Source organism: Haloferax larsenii (assembly GCF_024730625.1). Classification (NCBI taxonomy): domain Archaea; kingdom Methanobacteriati; phylum Methanobacteriota; class Halobacteria; order Halobacteriales; family Haloferacaceae; genus Haloferax; species Haloferax larsenii. The sequence continues at coordinate 690,758 of NZ_CP078063.1, read as the reverse complement.
TGATGGGGCTGCTTCGTCGGCCTACACTCGGACGTTCTCGCCCGCGACGTCGCCGAATTCCTCGCCGTCCCAGACCGTCTCGCCACGGACCATCGTCCACTCGGGGAAGACGCCGGTGAAGCCCTCGAAGGGCGTCCACCCGCACTTCGAGTGGAGGTCGTCGCCGCGAATCTCCCTGGCGGCGTCGAGGTCGTAGAGCGCGAGGTCGGCGTCTGCGCCTTCCTCGATGCGGCCCTTCTGCGGCAGGTCGAAGATGTCGGCCGGGTTGGCCGCGACGACGTCCCGAACGCGCTCCAGCGACAGGTCGCCCTCGACGGCGGCCCCCAAGAGGAGCGGCACCATCGTCTCGACGCCGGGGACGCCACTCGGCGCGTCGAGAAGCGACTGGTCTTTCTCGTCGGTCGTGTGGGGTGCGTGGTCGGTTGCAACCACGTCGATGTGGCCGTCGGCGAGACGCTCGAACATGGCTTCGCGGCGTTCCTCGGAGCGAAGTGGCGGGTTCATCCGGCCGTAGGTGCCCAGTTCGTCGCAGTCGTCGCGCGAGAGGAACAGGTGGTGCGGCGTCACTTCGCAGGTCGCGCCACCCTCGCGGGCGGCGTCGACGCCTTCGGGCGTGCTCGTGTGGGCGATGTGAATCTGCGCGCCCGATTCGCTGCCGACGCGGACGGCGCGTTCGACGGCGGCGGCCTCTGCCTCGGCGCGGCGGTAGGCGCTCCACGCGTCGGAGTCGGCGTCTCGCCCCGCGCCGCCGAGGTCGCCCTCGATAGCCGATTCGTCGAACAGGGTCGCGTCTTCGGCGTGGACGGTCACCGGGACGCCGGCCTCGGCAGCGCGCTCGGCGGCCGAGGCGAACAGGTCAGCGTCGATGCCCATGTCGCCGGTCGAGTCGGCGAGGAACACTTCACCGAGCGCGAAAAGCGGGCGGTCGAAGAGACTGTCGGGGTCCCAGTCGGGGGTGACGCCGCCGTTGATGCCGTAGTCGATGCACGCGCCCGCTGCGCGGTCGGCCTTCGCGTCGAAGCCCTCGCCGGTCGTCGTCGTCGGGTCGGTGTTTGGCTGGTCGGCGATGGTCGTCACGCCGCCCGCGGCGGCGCTTCGGGAGCCGGTCTCCCACGTCTCTTTGTGTTCGAAGCCGGGTTCGCGGAAGTGGACGTGAACGTCGATAGCGCCCGGAAGCAAAAGGTTCTCGTCGGCGTCGATGGTCGATTCGCCATCGACGGGGTCGAGGTCGCCCACGGCGACGATTTCGCCGTCTTCGACGCGCACGTCGACCACGCGCCCGTCGGCCAGAGTCGCGTTCGAGATTCGCATAGGTGGGGCTGCCACGTGCGACGCCCTAAGTCCGGCGGTTCGGGCGACGATGCGGGTGGATATCTCCCCTTAGGCTCGGTCGCCAGCGCCCTCGACGTCGAGGTCTTCGGCCGCCTCGATTTCTCGCTCGGCGTCGCCGACGAACGCGTCTTCGAGCGCCCGACACACCGCGTCTGGGTCTGCGGGGCCGCCAGCGTCGTCTACGCTACCGACCGACTCGGGGTCGAAGGGGATGTCGAGGGCGTCGTAGATGGGGTCGAGCACGGCGGCGATTTCGTCGCGGTCGGTGACGACGACGACGCCGGAGACGAGGGCGGCCGACTTGCGGACGCGCTGCGCGATGCCGCTGAGTTTGCCGCCAGCCTGCACCGAGTGCTCGCCCGGACAGTACGACTCGGGTGGTTCGCCGCGCCGGGCGTGGACGCCGAGCGACCGAAGCGCCCGGACGACAGCGGTCGTCGCCGCCTCGTATCGGTCGTCGAGACCGGTGCGGGCGTCGTCGAGGGGAACTGCGTAGGCAAAGGCGACTGTCGTCCCGGTGTAGGCGACGGCGCGCCCCCCGACCGACCGCTCGATGGCGGGGAACCCGTGCGACTCGGCGGCCGCGACTGCGTCGTCGTAGCGGTCGGCGCGGGCGTCGCGGCGGCCGAACGCAATCTGTCGGTGGGGCGTCCACGCGCGGAAGGCCGGCTCGCCGGTCGCTCCCGTCTGGTCGAGCATGGCGGCGGTAACCGCCCGGTCGGTGTCGGGGGTCTTCCCCCGGCCGCGGATGACGCGCATAGCTGTTCGAAACACCCCGACGTACCTAAGGACACCCGTCCCGTTCCGACGACCATGCTGCGCCTGCCGCGGTCGATGCTCACCCGCTACGAGCGCTTTTCGCTGTACAACTCGCCGTATCCAGCCCACGACAGCGGCTGTGCAATCGACCTCTACGGCCCGGAAGCGGGGTCGGGCACCCCGTCACCAGTCGCAGGCGTCGTCCGCGAGACGCGAACCGTTCGCGCCCCCGACAAACCGTACGCGCACGACGAGGAGTACCTCATCCTCGTCGACGTCGACGCCGAAGCCACGGGGCTCGGATGGGCTGGCTCGCCCGACGCCGACCCGCGAGAGGACCTCGTCGCGCGCATCCTCCACGTGGCTCCCGAGGTCCGGGCGGGCGACGAACTCGCCGTCGGCGACTCACTCGGCCGACTCGTTCGCTCCGGCTTCTTCGCCCCGTGGGTTTCGAACCACATCCACCTCGGCTTTCGCACGGGTGACGCGAATCCGCATCGCGCACAGGGGTCGCTTCCGGTCGTCGCCGACGTGGACGTGTCGGCTCTTCCATGGGACGGCCGCGGAACCGTCGTCGAGGTCGGCGAGACGTTCGTGAGACTGGACGCACCTACTCGAAATGGCGAACACGGCGCGGGCGAATTCGTCGGTCTCGCCAGCGACGAGGGCGTGGTCCTCGACGGCGGTGTCGCCCACTACGGTCTGGGCGGGACGCTCTCGCCAGTCGCTGACGAGACGCCACTGTCGCTTCTCGGGACTGAGGTCGGTCGGACAGACGGACGAGACGTTCCGTGGGGGTCGTTCGACGTGTTCGCCAACGGCGACCGCGTCACGGGACTGTCGCTTTTCGCCTCACAAGTCGAGTTCGACGCGAAGGTGGTCTGTTCCGACCACGAGTTCGAACTCGGTGACGACGTGACCGTGACGATTCGGCCGAGTGAGAACCCGATTCGGCTCGACTGAGCATTTGATTCGCCCCGACTGAGAATCCGGTCGACTCGACCGAGAATCTAATCGACTCGTCTGACAAACGTGCTGGCAGTTTCTTACCGGTAATGATATGGTATGTTAGTCGCTAAAGGCCGATATCGATGTGGTGGGCAGAGACACCTCCAGAGACGGCTGAACTCGAACTGGGGTCCGGTCCGTAATGGGTGCGGACGCAGGAACAGGGTACGAAGTGGAACTTGGGTTCTCACTCGACGGAGTGCACCTCGGGTCGATACTCGCCGAGACCGACGACCTCCAGATTCAGTTCGTCGGTGGGATTCCGACGTCGAGTGAGCCAGTTCCCTACTTCGTCGCGCTCGGAAGCGACGCTCCACTCGTCGACGAGTGTCTGGATACACACCCCGGTGTCGAGCGGTTCGAGCTAATCGCCGCAGACTCGAACGAGCGTCTCTATCGCTGCTGGTGGCGGTCCGAAGAAGAAAACGTCATCTCGACTATTCGGGACTTCGACGGCATCGTCCGTCGCATGGAAGGGACCAAAGACGGCTGGACGCTGTCGATTTTCTTCCCGACCAACGAGCGAACCGCTGAATTCCACGACGCGTGTCGCGCTCGCGGCCTCGACATCGACGTCAAGCGAGTCGAACCGAGTCACGTCGACAGACGCCGCTTGCACCGGCGGACGCTCTCGAACAAGCAACTCGACGCGCTCCAACTGGCGTTCGAACGGGGATATTTCGAGACGCCGAAGGAGGCGTCACTCTCGGAAATCGCTGCCGAACTCGGAATCTCTGAACAGGCACTCTCGCAACGACTGCGTCGCGCGACGCGACACGTCGTCGAATCACTTCTCGCGAGCGAGCCGACTAGCCAGGTTGGGTCTGACTGAGACGCTCACGTAGGAACATCGAGTGAGTATCTGGAAGGAGAGATCGGCCGCACGCGGGTGCGGCCGCCGTGCCGAGGACAGCCAATGTCGCTCGTGTGGTGGTGGTGGGTTGTGGGGAGAGCGAGCGACGTGCCCGTTGGGTGCCTCCGACATGGTAACAATGGGGTATCAATCATTTACCTTTGCCTCTTGTCTGGTCAAGTGTTATTTATAAGTCTTCGAATAATTCGAGATACTCGGAAACGAACGACCGAATCTCGTCGTACGTCGGTGGTACTCCGTTCCGGACGAAGTGCCCGGCGACGGCGTTTCCGACGACGAGCGTCGACGCTTTGCTCAGGTCGAGGACGTGCCCGAGGGCGAGTCCCGCGTTGAAGTGGTCGCCGGAACTGGTCGTGAGAATCGGGTCGTCGGTTCGCGGAACCGCCACGGAGACGGCTTCTTCCTCGTCGACGAGGTGGGCAGCGTCGATTCCGTGGCCAACGAACCGAGAGACGTCGAGGTGGTCGAACGCGGCGCGGGCTTCCGTCTCGAAATCCGTTTCTTCGACTCCGGCGAGTTGCGCGAGATAGCGCGTCTCGTACCGGTTCGCGGAAACCACGACGTCGACGACGTCGTCGAGCGCAGAGACGCGGTCGATACCGGCGGCGACGACAGCCGGTTCTCGCTTTCGGAGGTCGCCGGGGTCTAAAAGCAGCGTCTCCGGGGGGGACGAGAGCGTCGGCCACAGGTCTTCCCGTAGGCCGCGTACCACGTCGGGAAGTTCGGGCATCTCCGACCAGTATCCGACGCCGAGGAGTTCGGCCCCGTCGACCAGTTCGACGAGTCTGTCGTGGCCGACTTTCGTTTCGATGTCTGCCCAGTCGAGCGTCATCGACCCCCCAATCTCGCTGAGCATCAACTTCCCGTCGTCGAACTCGATGGCGTCGGTGTACCCCGGTTCGCCGAGTGTCTCCAGCGGGAACTCGCCGAACTCGTCGACGAACGGTTCTTCCGGCGGTTCGCCGAGACAGCCGACGATGGCCGGGTCGTACCCGAACTCGCCGAATGCGCGGGCGAGGTGGCTCGTGTGGCCACCGGTTCTGACACCGTCTTGTATCCACTCGAACGTGAGCGAACTCTCGGCTTCGACCGAGTCGTTCACGCGCTCGGCGAAGGCACTCAGGGTCGGTAGTCGTTCGTACGCTGTCGCCGACTGTCGCTCGGAGACGAACTCCCGAACGCGGTCGATATAGCCGTCGAATCCAAAGACGACGCGCCCGCCGTCGACCGTCTCCGGCAGTTCGTCTCGGCAGGAGTCGACCGCCTGCCTCGTCGCCTCGTCTGGTCGAGTCATACCACGCCTTCGAAAGCGCGTAGATTAGGTGTTTACCTCGGCGGCAACGCTGGCGATTACTTCATCGGAAACGCTGGCGACGGCGGCACTTTCGACGCCGTCTCATCTGCCGTCTTCGGTCGTGATTTCGAATCGAGCGCCGCCCTCGTCGCTATCGAAGAACCAGACGCTCCACCCGTGGGCGTTGACGATGCTCTGGACGATGTTGAGGCCGAATCCGGTTCCGTCGGGGTTCGTGGTGTACCCTGCTTCGAAGACGCGCGCTCGGTCTTCGTCCGGGATGCCCGGCCCGTCGTCTGCGACGTAAAACCCCGCTCTGTCGTCAAGTTCGCCGATTCGAACCGTCACGTCGTCGCCGCCGTGTCGAATCGCGTTCGCGAGCAGGTTTTCGAACAGTTGCCGGAGCCGTCCTTCGTGTGCCCGCAGATGCATATCCGTCTCGAATTCGAGTGTCGCCTCCGGCGCGTCCGCCGCGGCGATATCCCACGCGTCGGATGCGACGCGGCGAAGCGAGAGGTGTTCGACTTCGTCGACCGTCTGACCGTTTCGCGCCAGTGCCAGTACGTCTTGGACGATGTCCTCGATTCGGTCGAGTGCGTTCTCGACGCGGCCGAGTTCGTCACCGTCGTAGTTCTCCTGTGCGAGTTCGAGGTAGCCGTTTGCGACGCTGAGCGGGTTCTGGAGGTCGTGGGAGACGACCGACGCGAACGACTCCAGTTGCTCGTTTTGCCGCGCGAGTTCGCGCTCGCGCCGCCGCAAGAGTTGTTCGCGTTCGACTCGGTCGAGTGCCGCCCGTGCGTTCGCCGCCAACACCCTCGCTAACGGGATTCGCTGGTCTGACAGTCGCCCTTCGTCGACTGCACCGACGAAGAGGACCCCGTGGTCCGGTATCGGAACGAGCAGTTCTTCGGTGATGTCCGTATCCGGGTCGAACCGTTGCGGGTTCGAATCGACTTCGTCGTAGTACCGGAGTTCGCCCGACTCGAACACTTCCCACGAGAGGCCCGTTCCGCGCGGAAGCGGCGGTATCTCACCGAAGAGCGCTTCCGCCGCGTCGGTAAACGCCACGGGGTCGAGCGTATCGTCGGATTCGTTGTACAGCATGACGCCGCTGACTTCGTAATCGAGGACTTCCCGTGCGGCGTCACAGACGGCTTCTCCCACCGCTTCGCGACTCGTCGCGCTCGTCAGTTGGCGAGTCGATGCGTGGAGGGCGTTGAGTCGCTCTTCGTATCGCTTGCGCGCCGTGATGTCCGTCGAGATACCGACCGCACCCGTCACCGACCCGTCGCTGGCGGTAATCGGCGAGATAGCGAAGTCGACGACGTAGTCGTTGCCGGGCAGGTTGAGTTGGAGCTCGAACCGCTCGATTCTACTCTCTCCGCGGAGGATTGCGTCGAACGCGTCCGCCAGCAGTTCGTACTGCTCGTCGTCGAGTAACCCAACGTCACAGGCGACAGAAAAGTGATTGCCGACGAGCGACTCCTTCGGAAGGTCGGTCCGAGAGAGGGCGATGTCGTTGACGTACTGGAGCACGCCGTCTTCGTCGACGACGTAGGCTCCTTGCTGGATGCTCTCGATTATCGTCTCGTAGCGTTCGAGGCGCAATTCGCGCTTTCGCTGGTCGTCGATATCGCGAGTCGTGACCACGAAGCCGTCGACGGACGTGTCGGTCTGATTGCTCGCGACCGACTCCAACCACCGCCACGACCCGTCGGCGTCCTCGAACCGGTACCGAATCGGCTCTTTCGTGTCGTCGCCGGTGCGGAGCGACTCCGCGAGTATCTCCTCGATTTCGTCTCTGTCGTCGGGGTGGACCTGGTCGACGACGTGCTCGCCGACCAGTTCTTCTTGGTCGTAGCCGAGAACGCGTTCGACGGCTGGGCTCTGATAGCGGATGGTGCCATCCGAGCCGATGACGGTGATGATGTCTCGAACGTGCTCGACGAGCGCCTGAAATCTCGCTTCCGTCTCGTGTTGCTCGCTCTCGTCGCGGACCGTGACGAGGACGCCGTACTCGTCTCGGTATTCGATATCCTGTGCGTTAGCCGAGCACGCGTGTATCTGGCCGTCGCCGTCGACCATGCGCACGTCGTAGTTGTTGGGAGCATCTTCGCCCCGTCGGCGTCGTTCGTATATGTCTTCGGTTCGGTTGCGGTCGTCGGGGTGGATGATATCCAGAAGGCCGACCTCGGCGATTTCGGCGTCGTCGAGACCGACTAGCTCGGTGAATCGTTGGTTCCAAAACTTGTAGCCATCGTCTTGAACGATGAAGATGGCGTCGTGGCTCTGCTCGACGATGGTGCGGTAGAGTGACTCGCGCTCGTCGGACTCGCCAGCCCACTGTGAGAACTCGGATACGCGCTCGATGCGGGCCGCGAGCGCGTCGGCACCACCGTTCGTCACCGGCTCCTCGGCGACGAGCGCGCTACTCTGTGCCGTCACCGTGGCGGCGCTATCCGACTCACCGGCGAGGAAGAACACGGGAATATCTCCTACGCGGTCACGAATCTCGGAGACGAAGCCGGTGTCGGGCTCTCCTCGAACGACGACGCTGACGACCGCGCCGTCGAGTGCATCGACCACCGACGACCGCTCCGAGAAGACGTCGACTGTGAGTCCGCGTCCTTCGATGGCGGGTGTGAGCTGACACTCGCCGCCTTCGTCGACGAGCAGGACACGGGACTCGCTCATACCACCTAGCACTTTTTGGCGAGTGTATATATCTCACGTCACTCGTCGGCAGCCTCGGAGCATGAATGGTAGTTTCTCCCACTCCTGGGTGGGCTGCCTCGACCGTCGGTTACATGGTAATCCCAAAGAGACGTTCGTGACATGGACGACTTTCCCGCCGACGCCGCTGCGGTCGTCCAGCGGCACATCGAAGACGAACACGGCTATCTCTCGTGGCTCAACACCCGCGTCGACGCCATCGAGCGTGGCCGCCTCGTGATGACGATTCCGTACGACGAGAAGCTCACGAACACGGTGTCGCCGCCGACGATTCACGGCGGTATCGCGGCCACACTCATCGATACTGCTGGCGGCATCGCCCTCCGAACCATGCTCGACGACCCACTCTCTGGCGGCGTCGCGACGATTAACCTCAACGTCAACTACCTCCGCCGCGCCTCGGGCGACCTGACCGCCGTCGCCGAAGTCGTCCGCGCCGGTGGGAGCGTCGGCGTCAGCACCATCACCGTCGTCAGCACGGACCCGAAAAAAGACGAAGACGTCGCGCGTCGGCAGTCCCCCTCGACCGAGTGGGACGACGCCGTGGCGACGGGACAGGGCGCGTATCGGCTGTTCCGAGAATAAGCTGAATTCTGCGGACGCCTCTTTGTCCTCCTATTCGAACACTACCTCTTCCTACTCGAACGCTCCTTTCTCCTCCTATTCGAACACTACCTCTTCCTATTCGAACACTCCTTTGTCCTCCTACTCGAACGCTATCTCCTCGATAGTCGTCGTCTCGCCGAACAGCCAGTCTGCGTGTTCGACGGCGTACTCCTTGTGGTCCGGGTCGAGGTAGCCGAGTGCGTCCGTGACGAGCATCGGTCGGTAGTCCCGAAGCCCGGCGCTGCCGGCGGTGTGGAGGACACAGACGTTCGCGAGCGTGCCGCAGATGAGCAGGTCGTCGATGCCGTGTGACTCCAGCCACCCTTCGAGTTCCGTCTGGTAGAACGCGTCGTAGGTGTGTTTCTCGACGACCAAATCGTCGTCGCGAACGTCGAGTTCGTCGACCAACTCGGCGTCCCACGTCCCCTCGACGACGTGTTCGCCCCAGCGTTCGAACTCGTCGTAGTAGTGGGCGTCTTCGAACTGCTCCGGCGGATGTACGTCGCGGGTGTAGACGACGCGAGCACCGGCCTCGCGGGCGCGTGAGACAACCGTCTTCACGTGGTCGAGAGCACTCTCGCTTGCCGGGGCGAACAGGCTCCCGTCAGGATGGCAAAAGCCGTTCTGCATGTCGACGACGATAACCGCGGTTCGTGTCGGGTCGAGTGGCATACGTGGGGCTAATGGCGGCAGACGCAAAACGCTACGCTCTGTCGAGACACGAAGGCAAACTCCGATTCAGTTTCCCCCGGCGAATCGGACAAGGTACTTCCCTTCCGGGACTAAGTTGGGGGTATGCGAACCACCGGTCTCCGCGTCATCTTCGTCGCAGCCCTGTTGGTCCTCGCTGGCTGTGCCGCCCCGACGGCGACGCCAGGGGCCGACGATTCGTCGACTGCCGACACGCCCGCTCCCGACAGGGAGGGCTTTGCCGACCCCGACAGTGACGTCCTCGGGTGGGAAAACGGCTACTGGTTCGACGAACCCATCGACGTCGACCAGTCCGACGGCCTGAACGACTCCGAACTCGAAGCCTACGTCGCACGCGGGATGGCCCGCGTCGAACACATTCGAGAACTCGAATTCGACTCGACGGTTCCCGTGAGCGTCATCAGTCGCACGCAGTACCAACGCGACAACGCAGGCCGTTCGGGGTCGGCCGACTCCGAGTTCAACCGCTGGAACGACCAGGTGTGGGAAGCGCTCTTCGTCACCGGCGAGTCAGAAGGCAGCGCCTCGGCGATTAGCAACACGACCGGAAGCTCCGTCCTCGGCTTCTACTCGCCCTCTGACGACGAAATCAAGATTGTCACCGACTCCACCGGTGCGCCGACAATCGACAACGCGACGCTGATTCACGAACTCCACCACGCCTTACAGGACCAGCACTTCGACCTGACCGACGAGCGCTACCGCAGCCAGACCCAAGACGGTGACCTCGCTATCGACGGCGTCGTCGAGGGCGACGCGAAACTCGTCGAACTCATGTACACCGACCGCTGCGAGGCCGGCACGTGGGACTGCGTGAAGACGCCCAAAGCAGGTGGTTCCGGTGGTGGCTCTGGCGGTTCCGGCCCCAACCTCGGCGTCCTCCTCACTATCTTCCAACCGTACTCTGACGGTCCGGTCTACGTGAACGAACTGTACGACTCGGGTGGTTGGGCGGCCGTCAACGACGCCATGCGCAACCCGCCTGCCTCCTCCGAGCAGGTCATCCACCGAACCGACGAGGAACCGCGGCCAATCGAATTCGAAGACACCGGGACGAACGGTTGGGCCACCTTCCCCGACCAAGGAGTCGATGGCTCCGACACCCTCGGTGAGGCATCCATCTACGCGATGTTCTGGTATCAGGCCCGGACGAGCGGTGCCGACACCGTGAACGTGCGCTCGCTACTCGACACTCGTTCCGCGTACGACACGTACAACTACGACGCCAGACCCTCGGCTGGCTGGGCCAACGACCGGCTGTTCCCGTACCGGAACGAAGCCGACTCCGAGACCGAGTACGGCTACGTCTGGGTGACCGAGTGGGACACCGAGAAAGACGCCCGCGAGTTCGAGCGAGCGTACCTGAACATCCTCAAATCGCAGGGCGTCGCCCAGCAGAACGACGGCGTCTACGTCATCCAAGAGGGGCAGTTCGCTGACGCCTTCCGCGTCGTTCGGTCCGGCGACCGGGTCGTCATCGTCAACGGGCCGACCCCCGCGGACGTGGACGAAATCAGACCCGGGTTGGCGGCGTAACCTCCCACGCTGGGCGAGAGGCTTTTTCCTCCGCCGACCCTGTCCTCTCGCATGCATCGGTCCCAACTCGCCGCCCTCCTCTCTGTGTTTCTCCTCGTCGTCGCCGGGTGCTCTGCACCCGTCTCGACGCCGGGGGCGTCACCCACAGACGCGCCTCCCACTGAGACGACGGACACGTCTTCCACGTCCTCGTGGCCCGATGACCCGCCGACCGACCGACTCGGTTGGGAGGCGGGCTACTGGCACAACGAGAGCATCGACGTGAACCAATCTGACGGCCTCAACGCGACCGAACGCGAGGCGTTCGTCGCTCGGACGATGGCGCGCGTCGAAGTCGTGCGTGATTTGGAGTTCACCGACCCGGTCCCGGTCGAAGTCATCTCGCGCGCGGAGTACCGCAATCAGTCGGACGACGCCTCGGACCCAGTTCACGCCGACTGGAACGACCAAGTCTGGGAGGCGCTCCTCCTCGTCGGTGAGGACCGCACCATCGAACAGGTGTTCGACGAGATTTACGGCGGTGCGGTCCTCGGCTACTACTCGCCTTCGGAGGACCGAATCGTCATCGTCAGCGACAGCGACACGCCGGCCATCGACCGCCGGACGCTCGCACACGAACTCCACCACGCCTTGCAGGACCAGCACTTCGGCATCAACGGGTCGCCAGCGACGCAGGATGCTCAACTCGCCGAGAACGGTCTCGTCGAAGGCGACGCCCGGTACGTCGACCGCCTGTACGAAGACCGCTGTGACGCGGGCGAGTGGGAGTGTGTCCCCCGCCCCGAGCGGAGTTCCGGAGGCGGGTCGCTGGACTTCCCGGTCTTCCTGACCATCTACACGCCGTACAGCGAGGGACCGACGTTCGTCACCGAACTCCACGAACGCGGCGGCTGGGAGGCCGTCAACGACGCCTACGAGAACCGGCCAGTCTCGACCGAACAGGTGTTGCACCCCGAGCGGTATCCGGACGAGCGCCCGGTCGAGGTGACAATCGAGGACCGGTCGTCGGCCGACTGGACGCGGTACGAAACCGACCCCGTCGGTGACACCGTCGGCGAGGCGTCCATCTTCGCCATGTTCTGGAAACACGGGGCTATCGACAAGACGGACCTCCAGCGCAACCCCGGGCCATACTCGGCGTACAACTACACGAGCGCCCCCTCTGCGGGCTGGGGTGGCGACCTCGTCGTTCCGTACCGCCCCGCGTCGGACGAGGTGGCCGAGGCGAACCCGAACGACCGCGGCTACGTCTGGAAGACCGTCTGGGACACCGAGAAAGACGCCGAGCAGTTCGAGAGAGCGTATCTGACGACGACGCTCAAACTCCGACTCGGCGCGACGCGCGTGGCTCCGAACACCTACGTCGTCGAAAAGGGGCCCTTCGCCGACGCCTATCGGGTGACGCGACGGGGGAACACAGTTACAATCGTGAACGCGCCGACGGTCGAGGAACTGGACGAGATTCACGGGTGAGCGGAAGGAAGGGGAGCGGAGGAGAGGAGAAAGAACTTGGTTCTCCATTGACAAGAAATCTCCATGTCCCGCCGCGTCGGTTTGTTCGCTACCGTCTCCATCTCGCTTGTCTTCTTCGTCGCCGTCTTCCTCTTCGCTACCGGGGTGTTCGTCCCGTGGGCGAACAGTTGCGGCCAGTCGCTGATGGTCACTCCGGCGGACAACGTCTCCGAGGACGCTGCTGTCGTCCCGTACGACTCGCTTGCTCCCGAGGAGCAAGCACTGTTCGACGACGCGCTTTCCGAGTCGCATGCCGGATTCGACGGCCGCTCGTGGAGTGTCGGAAACGGGTACGTCGAAAAAGACAATACGACCTATTCTACGGGCATACTCGTTTGCTGACCGACTCGTTGGCCATCGCGGTGCAGAACATCCCGCTTCGGCCGCTGTACCCGAGTATACACCTTTTTCATCGGCGGGGCGGAATCTCAGCTAATGAGTGACTTCGATATCGTCGGTCCCGAGGCCATCCGCGAGGGCGTCGCGACCGACGCCTACTTCCAGCGGACCGAGGCCGCACTTCGACACGCGGGCAAGAACCCCCGCGTCGTCGCCGAGGTGACGGCGGACCAGTTCCCCGACGGGGAGTTCGAACTGCTCGCGGGCGTCAAAGACGCCGCGGCGCTTCTCGAAGGCTACGACGTCGACGTGGACGCCATGCACGAAGGTCGCCTGTTCGACGGCGGGCCGGTGATGCGAATCGAGGGCGACTACCTCGAATTCGCCCGTCTCGAAACGTCGCTTCTCGGGTTCCTCTCGCACGCCTCCGGCTGTGCGACGGCCGCCCTCGAAACCCGCGTCGCCGCGCCCGACTCGACGGTGTTCTCGTTCGGCGCTCGGCACGTCCACCCCTCCATCGCCGCGATGGTCGAGCGAAGCGCGCTCGTCGCCGGACTCGACGGTTTCTCGCACGTCGCCGCGGGTGAGATTCTCGGCAAGGAGGCGTCGGGGACGATGCCCCACGCGCTCATGATTGCCTTCGGCCGCGGGAACCAAGCCGAGGCGTTCCGCGCTTTCGACGAAGGGGTTCCAGAGGACGTGCCACGCGTCGCGCTCTGTGACACCTACGGCGACGAAACCGAGGAAGTCCTCCGTGCGGTCGATACGCTCGGCGACCGTCTCGAAAGCGTCCGACTCGACACCACCTCGTCCCGCCGGGGCGACTTCCGACACATCGTCCGCGAGGTTCGCTGGGAACTCGACGAACGCGGCCACGACGACGTCGGTATCTTCGTGAGCGGTGGTCTCGGCCCGGCAGAACTTCGACATCTCCGCGACGAGGTCGAAGGATTCGGCGTCGGCGGCTACATCTCGAACGCCAACCCGGTTGACTTCGCGCTCGACATCGTCGAAGTCGACGGCGAACCCGCGGCGAAACGCGGGAAGCTCTCCGGGACGAAAGAAGTCTATCGCACCGCCGACGGCGGCCACCACGTCGGCCTCCGGGGTCGCCCCGGGCCGACGGACGGCGAATCGCTGCTCGAACCACTCATCCGCGACGGCGAACTCGTCCGCGACTTCGATATCGACGGGGCGGCGCTCCGTGCGCGCGAAGACGCCGAGCGCGTCGGCTTCGGCGACGACTAACTGCGTCGCGCGTCGCAATTTGACCGGTTCAACCTCTCTCGATTCGAACGGTTCGCTCTCCCGCGATTCGAACAACTCCTGTCTTGATGCTCCGAACAGCGCGGCCGCTCTTCGGACTCGCGTCTCCAGAGTGGCACCCACTGAAGAAACAGCGGTCGCTGTGCGAGGGGAAGTGTGTGAGACCCGCCGAGTCCCGTCTTAGAGGGCTTCGACGCTGCCTCCGTCGTCACGCTCGCGGAAGACCTGCCCCTCGAAGAGCGTGACCATCGTATCGTCGTCCTGCCACGCGAGCGGTGACAGTCCCGCCTTTCGGCAGGCGTTGGTGAGGAACTCTTCTTTCGACCAACCGAGTTCGATGGGAAGCGTCGGGTACATCCATCCGTGGGTCCCGCCGGCGTCGATGGCGACGCCGTGTTTCCCGAGTTCCATGTCTGCGACTGGGTCGTTCGTCAGCGTGTAACTGTTGACGATGCAGACGGAGATGTTCAGGTTCGGCAGTTCGGGTGATTCGATTTCGGTTTGACACGAGTCGCCGGAGGCCGCCTGAATCGCGGCATCGACGATTGCGTGACCGAGTTGGTCACTTCCGCGGTAGGCACCGGCACAACCGCGGAGTCGCCCACGTCCGCGTGTTGATTTGATGCGTACGAATGCCCCGGTTCGTGCGTAGAATGCATCCCGCATACTGCCCGGCTGTTCTCGTTGCCCATGAAGAACGTACGATTCGACCGACTCCCGCGCCAATTCGACCGCCCGTGCCCCATCCTCGTAGGTGAGGTGCACGGTCTGCGCCTCGGACATAGTACCACTCAAGGGTTCCGGCGACTTCAACGCTTCCCTCGAGTGTTAACGTGCTGTTACGACGCTTAATGGGGGCATAATGGGTCGTTATCACACGGTATCGGACCCCCAATCGAACCGCTTATCCGAGGGACGAAACTAGAGTAGACCGGCAGAGAGAGCCCGGCTCCCGTGCCCGTTCGGGCATGAGGAAAGTCCCCCCACCGTCCGGATAGGTGACCGGGCGCAAGCCCGGAGTCGGAGACGGCTGGCTCTGGAACAGAAACGAGACCCCTCGACCCGACCGATGATGCGTGCGAACCGACCCGAGAGGGAAGGAAGATAACCCGCAGAGGGCCGACGGTCGAGAATGGATGGAACGGTGAATCCTCACTGGTGCAAGTCCGCGCCGCGAAGGTAGTCCGGACGGCACGCTCGGGTTCGCCCGACGTGCCCTCAGGCTTCGGCCTGGGGAGGACGCGGACGCTAAGCCGAATGCTGGGATGAACAGAAGGGGGCTTACTCCTCTCAGCCGCTTTCGACCGCAGAGCGACAGCGCCGTCCACGACCGTCAAGAACTTTCTTGCCGACTCGCCGCGCCACAGTATGTATGCGCCGTCTTTCGCTCGTTGCTGTCTTCCTCGTCGTCCTCTCTGGGTGTACGGCACCCATACTCCCCGCAGACGACGTGACGACGCAACCAGCCAGTCCGACCGACACGACGACGGCCGAACCCGCGTCGCCGTCGCAGCCCTCGACGACGGAGACTCCCGCTTCGACGACCACCCCGGCTGTCACACCTGCTGCCGGGTACGGCCCGTGGGGTTCTGAACCGGTGGTCGTCGCCGTCGAGGGACCGAACGACGGCCGCGACTACGCCTCCTTCGTCCGAGAGGCAGCAGCGTACTGGGAGACGAACGATGCGAGGTACCTCGGCTACGAGGTCGACTTCGAGGTGGTCGCCGACGCCGAGAACCCCGATATCATCGTCCAGTTCTCGGGCACGGTTCCCGACTGTGGCGGGCAGGCTGACGCCGTCGGGTGTGCGCCCTACATCACCGACAGTCGGCAGATAGACCGCCCGGAGACGATTTACGTCAAGACCGGGTTCAGCGACGACTCGACGGTCGAAATCGTCGCCCACGAGTTCGGCCACTCGCTCGGTCTCGTCCACGGCGACGAACCGGAGGAGCTGATGAACGCCTCTGGAATCCTCTACACGCTCCCGCTGACGGACGCCATCGAGAAGTCGTTCCCGTGGGACGACCCCAACTTCACGGTCCACATCGACGACTCCAATGCGAAAGACCCCGAGAAAGCCCGCGAGCAGGTGCAACACGCCCTCGATTACTACGAGGCGGGCGCACCGGGCATGCCGGATAACATCTCGTTCACCTTCGTCGACGACCCCGAAGACGCCGAAATTCGCGTCTCGTTTTCGGACTCCTCGCCCTGTCGGGAAGGTGCCGCCTCCTGCTCTTCGGTCAGTGGGTTCGACCCTGACGGCGACGAGGCCCTCGAAACGTACAACCACTTCCGCGTGGTCCTCGTCGACCTCGACACCGAGGCTGTCGGGTGGCACACCGGCTACTGGATGGCACACTTCTTCGGTGCCGAAGACGACGCCGACAAGCCAGACCCGTTCCGGAACGCCTCCTACTACGATATACGAAGCGAGTGGTGGGAGTAGGTTCGCGGTGATAGAGTCGTAGAGAGGAGTGAGCGCCTGACTGGCTTGGATGACGGAGAATTGAAATACCGCCGACACAAACCCGGCGAACGTGTCTCCGCCAGACAGACAGACGCCGCCGCTATCTGCCGTCTCGTGGTCCCGAGACGACGCTGACCGTTGGGAAACGGTCTTCTACTATTCGTTTGCCGGATTTTTCGGCGGTCTTCTCCTCCTCGGGGTGCTGCTGTTGCTCGTCGTTACTCCCAGTACCGTCTTGGATGGTGACCCCGGTCACCTGCTACTTCCGCTCCTCGCTTTCCTCTTCGGCGGGCCGTTCTCGCTCGTCACCATCAGCGTCGCCGCCTCGGAGGACTCGCTCGATACGCTTCTCCCGGTCATCGACAGATATCGCCCCAAACCGCTGCTCGTCGCCAGCGTCGCGGGGGCTGTCGCGTTCGTCCTCGCAGGTTTCTTCCCGCCGCTGTTTTACGGGTATCTCGTCGGCTTCGTCGTCCTCGCGGTCTTCGTCTCGGTTCGTCGGACGGCAGGCACGCTCGATGTCGCCAATGGAACTCTCAGCGTGCCGAAAAAGCAGGGTAGCGAGCGCGTGTACGACCTCGACGGGCTTCAGTCAGTGACGACACACCGACTCGGTAGCGTCGTCGTGTTCAGATTTCGGTTCGACGGGTCGCGGAGCCTGACTGGACCGTCGTGGCTCGCAGTCCCTGCGGACCGCGCGGGCGAGGTGCACGCCGGACTGACGCACCTCACCGGTCGTGAGACAGAATCGTCGACCGTCTCGCCCGCTGCTGCTGCGGTTCTCGGCCTGTTTGGCGTCGGTTCACTCGCGCTCGCGGCAGGTCTGTTTGTCGCCTCCCTAAGCGCTTCTGATGGTGACCTCGTCGCGCTCGGCTACATGGCGGCCTTTCTCGCGTTCTTCGGCGTCTTGTTCCTCTTTGTCGCCGTTCGCTCCCAGCGATGACGGTCAGAGACGGACTCGACAATCGAAACGGCCGGGGGCTTCATTGGCGCTGACGACGTAGTGTGGGTGTGACCCCCACTGACGGGTACGACGATACCCGTAGTACGTTCGACGAGAACGCGTTCCGCGACGCACTCGCCGAGTTCGGCGGCACAGAATCGGAGCGCCGGGTCGTCGCACGGCAAGCCCGGGACCTCGTGGATTCGGGGCAGGCCGCAGACGACCGCGGTGCTTCGCTCACCGTCGACGAAATCGTGCGCAATCTACGCGACGCACCGAGAGGCACACCTGCGACGCGCTGGAACTGGTGGCTCGGCGCGCTCGAAGCCGCCTACGGTGGCTACCACGAGTTTCAGGTCCGGCGCATCCCGAAAGCCTGAGGCTCCGCTGTCGGCGTACTCGACCTGTCTGCCCTCCTCCATCACGGACGTTCTCGATAGCGTCCACACCACGCCACAGACTGTTTAGCGGCCGCGACGTCTCGTAGCACGTTCCCGCCACAGATTCACCCATAGTTGTGTATTTTGTTGCCTCTGTGGGGTCATAGTCTCCCGAATAGTACCGTTTCGTCTCCGTTCCAAACCAAAGCAGATTACACGCTTGTTTCTGAAAAGACGTGTAGCGCGACCAAACCAACCCTCCCGAAAACGTTACTCTACAATGACAGATATATACGACGTGATTATCGCTGGTGCGGGCCCCGCGGGTGGACAAGCGGCGCGAGACCTCGCATCTCGTGGATACGACGTTTGTGTACTCGAAACGGAGTCAGAAGACGAATTCCCAAGCCGGAGTAACAAGTCGACTGCGGGGACGTTCCCGTCGACGATGGCCTCGTTCAACATCCCAGACGAGGTCGTGATGAACTTCACCGACGACGTGGTCTTGGAGTCGCCGAACCACCACTTCCGGCGGCACCAACCCGGCGCTGTCCTCGAATTCGCCGACTTCAAG
The DNA here is from genome assembly GCF_024730625.1 of Haloferax larsenii. Lineage (NCBI taxonomy): Archaea > Methanobacteriati > Methanobacteriota > Halobacteria > Halobacteriales > Haloferacaceae > Haloferax > Haloferax larsenii. The sequence continues at coordinate 672,418 of NZ_CP078063.1, read as the reverse complement.
AACTGGCTCGTCGACGAGTCCAGAGCCGACGGTGCCGAGTACCGATTCGGTGCTCGCGTCTCCAAACCGGTGATGGAAGGCGGCGAAATCGTCGGCGTTCAGTACAACGGCGGCGAGGAAGTCCGCGGCGACATCGTCATCGACGCGACCGGCCCGAGCGCGCCGCTCGCGAAGGAACTCGGCGTCTGCGAACTCAAGCGTGAGAAGCAGGCTATCGGCATCGAGTTCGAGTTCGAAGGGATGGACATGAATCCCGACGGGTACGCCGACCTCCGAGACACGATGATGCTTCGCCTCGACCACGACATCGCCCCCGGCGGCTACTCGTGGATTTTCCACACGGGCGAAGACACCGCCAAGGTCGGCGTCTGTTACCTCCAGAACGAAGGTCACCGCAAGAACGCCCAGACCGGGTTCACCATCGACGACTACCTCCAGTACTGGGCCGACACCGACCCGCGATTCGAGAACGCGAAACGAATCGAAGGCATCCAGCACCGCGGGTCCGCCCACATCCAACTCCCCAGCCGCATGAGCACGGACAACTTCATGGCCATCGGCGACACGGTGCCGACCGTCGACCCGCTCTGGGGCGAAGGCATCGACAAGTGCATGCGTTCGGGTCGGATGGCAGCGGCGACCGCCGACCGGGTACTGACCCACTCCGAGCGCGACACGTCCGCGTCGGAACTCGCCATCTACGACAAACTGTGGCACGACCGCGTCGCACCGAAGGCGAAAAACCGGCTGTTCATGACGGAGATGCTCTACCGTGCGTCCAACGAGCGCTACGACGAATTCATGGAAGACCTGCACAACATCTCCCAGAACCGCCTGGAATCCGCGAACAAGGGCAACCCGCTTGCCATGCTCAGACTGCTGAAGTTCGAAGATATCTCTATTCTGCTGTCGACGGCGAAACACTGGTTCTCGAAGTAACTGCCCTCCTAGACGTCCCCGTTTGTCCGCTCTTATGCTTCGTCGTCGAGCACCGCGAGCGCGTCGTCGAGGGCGTCGCGCGCTGCTGCGACGTGGTCGTCTGCCTCGTCGTCTTCGGTCGTCTCGACGTTCGACAGGAGGTGTTCGACGTGGCCGAGACGAGTTCGAACGACTTCGTCGTCCGGCAGTGGTCCGACCGTGAGGTCGCCGGCGACGGCTTCTGCTTCACCCAGCCATCTGCTCGCGTCTTCGCGGACTGGGCGGGTTGCCGTCGCCGCGAGGTTGTCGTGGAGGTCGGAGACGAGACGGTCGAGCGTCGAATCGGTCATGCCACGAGGGTCGTGCCCGACGGAAAAAACGGCAGCGACGCGGCGGGTGGTGGACCGACGAACAAAAGCCCTTCCAGTCGATACGTCTCCCCAATGCAACTCCAATTCCTCGGCGGGGCCGAGGAAGTCGGTCGGAGCGCGATTCTCGTCAACGACTCGTTGCTTCTCGACTACGGGATGCTGACCGGGAACCCCCCGCAGTTTCCCGTCGGCTCTGTCGACCCCGATGCGGTCGTCGTCTCTCACGGCCACCTCGACCACGTCGGGACGGTCCCCGCGCTCCTCTCGGGCGACGACTGGCCGGCAGTCCACTGGACGCCGCCGACCTACGAACTCGCCCTCACACTCGCACGCGACACGCTGAAATTACACGGCGGCACGTACGACTGCCCGTTCACCGAGACGCACATTCGTCGGATGACCCAGCAGTCGGAACCGCACGCCTACGGTGAGACGTTCGAGGCCGCGGGCCACGAAGTCACGTTCTACAACGCCGGTCACATCCCCGGGAGCGCCCACGTTCTCGTCGACGACGGCGAGACGCGACTGCTCTACACGGCCGACTTCCACACCGACGACCAGCGGTTGGTCGCCGGGACCACCGACCGCCCCGACGCCGACGTTGTCATCTGCGAGTCCACGTACTCCGACGTGGAACACGACGACCGGGCGACGGTCGAAGAGCGGTTCGTCGAGTCGGTGCGGACGACCATCTGGGAGGGCGGCACCGTCGTCGTTCCGGCGTTCGCTATCGGGCGCACGCAGGAGATTCTCATGGTGCTCGACGCCCACGACATCGACTGCTATGTCGACGGCATGGGCACGCGCGTCCTGAAGATGCTCCGCAACTACCCCGACTACGTCCGGGACGCAGCGGCGCTCAAGCGGGCGAAGTCCAACGCGCGAATCGTCTCGGGTCGCGACGGCCAGCGGCGGCGCATCGCCCGGCAGAACTCGGTCATCGTCACGACCAGTGGGATGCTCTCCGGCGGCCCGGCGATGACGTACATCCCCGAGATTCGGCAGGACCCGACGAACAAAATCTGTCTCACCGGCTATCAGGTCGAGGGGACGCCCGGGCGCGAACTCGTCGAACGCGGCCGCTGCGAACTCAACGGCGGGGTCGTCCCGGTCGCCGCCCGCGCGGAGATGTACGACTTCTCGGCCCACGCGGACAAACACGGACTCCGTGCGTTCCTCGCCGACTACGAGGACGCACCGGTCTTCGTCAACCACGGCGACCGCTGTGCGGCGTTCGCCGAGGAACTCCGCGCCGATGGATACGACGCATCGGCTCCTGCGGTCGGCGAAGCCGTCGATGTCTGACCCGCGGGACGCAACGGAAAATCAGTCGTGAGGGTTCGTTTTGGGGTCAGCCGTTGCTTCCCCCTGTCGGGGCACCCCCCGCTTACGCGTCGTCTTCTTCCGGAACCTCTATCGACCGGCTTGCAGCGACACACGCGGAGACGCGAAGTCGAGTTCGTTTCGGACGGAGCCGTTTGAGTACGGAAAAGCGGCTCTCGTTGGACGAGTCCGATGCCATATTTTTAGGTTGGCCTAAAGAATCATAGGCGTTTCGGTCGGGTCCTGTGTGGCGGCCACACGACGGACGTCGCGACACTCGAACACTGGGTTCGACCGCTTTCGAGCCGCTTTCCGACCGGTCGTCGTATCGAACTGCTCTGATTGAGACCCCGTCTAGGTGGCTGCTAATCCTGTCATGCGTGTAATAACTAATGCCGAACGTGCTGTCTAGTGACATGGACCCCGAAGTCTCGGTGGCGTGCCTCCCTCCGTCCTTCGGGGCCATCCCCTCGGCCTTCTTGACTTCCTCGTCTGAACGCTCCCGGCTCTCCCTCTCGCTGCGCTCCTCCCAGTACAGTCTGCGCCAGCCACACTCGACACGCCCATCCACAGATGATACCCATTCGCCTCATCGTCGTCATCTCGCTCCTCGGTCTTCCGGTGACGGCCAGTGCTGGGTATTCGGTCTCGTCGGCGACGGTCGCCGACCCGCTCGGACCGGATGTCGACCGCCTCTTGTCGGTCTTCGATTCGGCGTCAGTCCTCGAATCGTCGCCTGTCCTCGACTCCTCACCCAGAGCGCGTCCTGCTGAGTCGCCTCGCTCTGCCGACGGCGACACCGAGACTACCGGCGCGCCTGCAACCCCCTCGTGGTCCGATACTGACAGCGACGGACTCGACGACCGATTGGAGTCGTCGCTCGGGACGAACGCGACCGACTCCGACACCGACGGCGACGGCCTCGACGACTGGGACGAGGTCGTTCGATACGAGACGGACCCGGTCGTCGCGGATACAGACGGCGACCACATCGCCGACGGAACGGAACGCCGACTTGGACTCGACCCGACCGAGTACGACCCCGTCTCTTCGCCTGCCGAAGACGGACGTCCGTCCAGCGCAGATTCTGACGGCGACGGTCTGGCCGACGACCTCGAACGCCGAATCGGGACCGACCCGCTGGTCAAAGATACCGACGGCGATAGCTTCAGCGACGGCGTCGAGGTGTACGCCTCGCCCCGCATCCTCCCCGGAGCGAACCCACTTCGGAAGGACCTCTACTTCGAGGTCGACGCGTACCACACTGTCACCGTCAATCGAACGGCACTGAATCGGACCGCCGCGTTCTTCGCGACCGCGCCGGTCGAAAACCCCGACGGAACGACTGGGTTCGAGGTCCACTTCGTCGTCGACGAGACGAACCTCACGACGCTCTCGGCGGCGAACGTCCACGACCACGAAACCGTCGTCGCCGACTTCGACCGCCGGACTCGCGGCTATCAGTACATCTTCCTCACGGAATCGGTCTCTATCGGTGAGCGTCGCGTCCGCGCCTCCGCCAACTACGGCCGCATCGCCATGGACGGACGAGAACAGTCTGACCGCCTCTATGTCCACGAGATTGGTCACTTGCTCGGCGTCCACGGCCACGACGGTCCGGGGGTAGACACCTACGAAACGTCCATCGAGGAGTACCCGAGTATCATGTCGTACACGTATCTCAACTCCAACCACACGGTACGGATGGCGACGGGTGACGAGTCGCCGAAGTCGAACGACGACTGGGAAGACATCAGAAATCGGTTCACGCGATGGATAGACACCAGCGGGATTGAGTCTACTCAGGACCGACGGTCACTGGCTTCGAGTCGCTCTCGACGGCGGTCGAACTCCTCGTCGTCGATGTCGCCGCGGGCGTAGGCTCGGCGGAGTTCGTCGAGGGCGTCGTCGCCTTCACTGTTGCTCTGGACGGCACGATAGACGAGTACGCCCCCGCCGACGAGCACTGCGAGGACGAGCATCTGGCCGACGAGACCCATACCCCACATCCACCACGGAGTCGCCATGCCACCGCCGCCGTGCATCCAGGTGTCGTGCATCCACGCGCCGCCCCAGCCCATCGGTCCCCGGCCGAACAGACCGGCCAGGCCGAGGAGCGCGGGGAGGACAAACAGCGCAGCGAGTGCGAGGAGGACGATACCGACGAGTCGTGCCGTGCTCGTTCGTGTTGTTGTCATGGTTAGCTCCTGCGCCGGGTTCGCGCCGACGTCTACTGTCCAATACGCTCGCTTACCTTACGTCGATTTTCGTTCAGTGTGTGCGGGTCGATGTCGGGTTTGTATTTCGAATCCAAGGCTGCATCCGGCAGGCAGTTTCGATGCCGAAGTGAGCGGCGGCTAGTTACTGCCTGCCGTGGCTTTTCTCGCCGGTTTCACAGCGTGACAGTCGCCGGTTCATACTTTAGCCCACACGTCGATATTCGTGTATGACTGAACGACTGAACGTTCTCGTCGCGGATGAGAACGAGCCACTTCGCGAGCGTCTCGCGGAGGCACTACCCAGGGTGGTGGGGGACGAGGACGTTGCGGTCGACACCGCCGAAGCCGGCGACACCGAGGCGGTGTGGGATGCCCTCGAAACGTCACGCGTCGACTGTGTCGTCGTCTCGACTCGGATGACGAACGGGGACGGCGACTCGCTCTCGTCGGCGGTCCAAGTCGAGGGTGTTCCAGTCGTCTCCTACGAGCGGACGAACCCGTCCGATATCGACATCGAAAACCTCGGTCGAGTCGTCTACGACGCCGCCCGAAACAGCGTCGGCTCACTGAACCATCGGGCACTGTTCGAGGCCGTCAACGTCGGTCTCGCAGTTCGTGACCTCGAAACCCTCGAACTGGTCGATATCAACCAACAGTACGCCGACCTCCTCGGCGACGACCCCGAGTCGCTTCTCAACACGTTTCCGATAGATATCACCGCCGACGTACCCAACTACACGGCCGAGCGAGCGCGAAACGAGGTCAATCGGGCCATCCAGACGGGGAGTAACGTCTTCCTGTGGCCGATAGAAGGCGCTGGCGACGAGGCCATCTGGATTCGGGTGAGTCTCACTGTCGCAGAGCTTTCGGGGCGTCGCCGTCTCATCTCGACGGTCGAAGACGTGACCGAGGAACAGCGGCGCGAGCGCGAACTCGAATCACTCAAGCACGCGGTCGATTCGGTCGATGCCGGTGTCACGATTACGGAAGACAGCGTCCACAAATACGCCAACGAGGCCGCTGCGCGTATCTTTGGCTATCCGGATGCCGAGTCACTCGTCGGCCTTTCGTGGACGGAACTGTACGACGATTGGGAGGTGACTCGCATCCGTGAGTTGGTCCAGCCGGAACTCGACGAGACGGGGAAGTGGCAAGGTGAAGTGCAACTCAAACAGCTTCCGGGTGATACGATTCCAGTTCGGTTGTCCATCACAGCCCTCCCGGACGAACGCTACGTCGTGGTCTTTCAGGACCTGACCGAACAGAAAAAACGGGAGCGAGAGCTCGAACGCAGTCGGGACTTCCTCGAACGGACACAGCGAATCTCGAAAGTCGGTGGGTGGGAACTCGACCTCGAAACGAACACGTTGGCGTGGACCGAGCAGACGAAACGCATCCACGAGGTGCCGCTGGACTACGACCCGTCGCTGGAAGACGCGTTCGAATTCTACGTCCCCGACGACAGAGAGCGCGTCCGAACCGTCGTCGAACGGTGTCGCGACGACGGCGTTCCGTGGGAAGAGGAGTTCCAGATAGTCACGGCCAAGGGAGCCGAGTTGTGGGTCCGAACGCGTGGCGAACCAGTAATCCGAAACGGTCGCGTCGCCGCCCTCCGTGGGACGATTCAGGACGTCACGACCCGACGGAATCGCGAACAGGAGTTAGAGCGGACGAACGCGGAGTTGGAGGCGCTGAACCGAATCGTCCGCCACGACATCCGAAACGACATGACCGTCATCGTGGGGTGGGCCGAGTTGCTCTCCGACCACGTCGACGAATCCGGAAACGACATCCTCCAGCGCATCCTCTCGACCGGTCGTCACACGATAGAAATCACCGAGGTTGCACGCGACCTCATCGAGACGATGAGCGGTGGCGTCGTGGAGACACACCCCGTCGGACTCGCCGAGACGCTCGACCGCGAACTCGCGTCGATTCGCCACGCGTTCCCGCAGGCGACCTTCGATGTCGACGGAGAGATACCCGACGTCGCCGTTCGGGCGAATCCGCTTCTCGCATCGGCGTTCGGAAACGTCCTCAACAACGCCGTCCAGCACACGGGCGAAGAAACGATGGTCACGGTCTCCGTGACGGCCGACGACGACGTGGCAACCATCGAAATCGCCGATAACGGACCGGGAATCCCGGACAACAGAAAGGATATGGTCTTCGGAAAAGGCGAGAAGGGACTGGACAGTTCGGGAACCGGACTGGGGCTCTATCTCGTCTACAAACTGGTCGATTCGTACGGCGGCGAGATTCACATCGAGGACAACGACCCGACTGGAACCGTCGTCATCATCGAACTCCCGGTTGCGACTCCTGAGTGAGCCGCCCACGGGTCTCCGAACCTCGCTTTCGCCACGGGCGGGCAATCGAGACGGTCGGCGTCGCCAAACTGGACTTCAGTCTTCGATGCCCAACTCGTCGAGCAGCGTGTCCAGCGAGTAGCTCTGGAGCGCCCGGTGACTGTCGCGCATCGTCGCGATGACGAACGTCGAGTTCGTCTGTTCGACCTCCGGAATGGCCTCGAAGTCGCTGATGAGTCGCTCGACTCGGTCGGAGTTCGCGAGGTGGGCGACGACGATGAAGTCCGTCTCGCCCATCGTGAAGTACAGTTGTGTGACGCCTTCGATGTCCAGTAGTTGATTCCCCACTTCTTCGTACGGGCCCGTGTAGTCGGCCAACACTTCGATGACGACGGTGACGCCGAGGCCGAACGCTTCGAGGTTGATATCGTAGAGGTCGTTCTCGATGACGCCGTCGTCTTTCAGGTTGTTCAGTCGATAGTGGATGGTCGACACCGGGATGCCCGTCTCCTCGTGGAGTCGCTCCGGGCTCCCCGTTCCGAGGTCCGCGATGGCCTTTAGCAGGCGCACGTCGCGCTCGTCCATGCCTACATGCGTGCGTGCGGCGATGTAAGTCCTTACGCTGTCCTCTCGATTCGCCTGAACTCTGACACAATTCGACCATGAGCTACATTCTCATATATGAAACGAACTCAAAGAAAATTCTGAATGAAAAATACAATCTATAACGTTTTCTTTGTAGAAGAGTTTAACAAGGGTGGGGCAAATCATTGAGACAGATTCGACTATGACGCGAACCATTTGGAGAAACATACCATCGACGCCCGTGCTGTTCGCCGCGCTCGCGGTGATGTGGGGGACGTCGTTCGTCGCTATCGAGGTTGGCCTCGATTACTTCCCGACGTTGACCTTCGCGGCTATCCGCTACGAACTGGCCGGACTCGTGATGCTGGCGTACGCCGTCTACTCGACCGACCGCTGGCGGCCGAAGACGCGGGACGAACTCCTCGCGACCGCCATCGGCGCGGTGTTCATCATCGCCGCCTATCACGGCCTGCTCTACCTCGGTGAACACTACATCCCCGGCGCAATCGCCGCGATTATCATCAGTCTCTCGCCGATTCTGACTGCGGTCTTCGCCAGCAGTATCCTCTCGACCGACTCGCTCGGAAAGACCGGGATGCTCGGTCTCGTCGCCGGGTTCGTCGGCGTGGTCCTCGTCGCCGACCCCGGTGCAGGGGGCTTCGACTCCGCACAGAGCTACGGGATTCTCCTCGTCTTCCTCGGTGCAGTCGCCTTCTCTCTCGGTGCAGTGTTGACTCGGCCACTCCGCACTGACCTCCCGGTTCAGTCGATGCAGGCGTGGACGATGTTCGTTGGCGGCGTCATCCTCCACGTCGCCGGTCTCGTCCGCGGTGAGTCGTTCGCAGCAATCGAGTGGGCGCCTGTCGGAATCGCCTCGTTCCTCTATCTGACGCTGGTCTCCGGCGCGGTCGCGTTCCTCATCTACTTCGAGCTCCTCGACCGCGTCGGCCCGACGGAACTCAACCTCATCGGCTACCTCGAACCCGTCGTCGCCGCGGTCATGAGTTGGGTGCTCCTCGGTCACGCCATCGACGCGACCGCACTCGTCGGCTTCGTTTCCATCTTCGCCGGCTTCGCACTGCTGAAAAAGCAGGTACTCCTCGGTTTCGTGGCGACGGTCAGGCGACGTGTCGCGGTCTGAAACCAGTTAGGGAAAAAACATTACCTTTCTCGTTACTATCTTAGCTTGTGACCGATTCCCGACTCGCTGCCGCGCTCGACGACTTCTTCGAGCGATTTCTCGTCGTCTATCCCATCGTTGGTCTGATTCTCGCACTCTTTCTCGCCGGCGCGCTCGTGCAGCGACAGGTCCCTGACCTCGCGGGGGCGTTCGAGCCATATCGCCTCTTCTTTCAGATAGCCATCGCCGGCCTCGCTGTCGCCTTCTTTCGAAACACTATCGGTGCGCGGTCGTACGGTCTGTTCGCCCCTGCGAGTATCGCATTCGTCTTAGTTCTCGCTGGTCCGTTCTGGGGTGTGCTCGTCTTTCTGAACGTCTTTATCATCTCTCTGGCCACGGCGTTCGTCGTCTCTCCACTCCGTCTCGGTTCGGCACCCCGGCTTGCGACCCAACTCGTCGTCGTCGGCTTTTCGCTCGCGCTCTTTCGCGTTCTCGGTGCCCTCCCGGAGTTGAACCCCTACTTTTCGGCGACGTCGGTGTTTTTCCCCACGATAATCACCGTCTGGTTCGCCGACCGCTTCGCCCGCGACGTCGACGAACGGGGGTGGCCTATCCCGTCGCTGCGTCTCGCCTGGACGATCGGTGCGATTTTCCTCGCGTATCTGGTGATGTCCTCGGAGGCGCTCCTCTCGTATCTGATGACGACCCCAACCGCGTGGAGCGTCCTCGTCGGGGTCAACATCCTCGTCGGGTACTACTCCCGGTTTCGACTCACGGAGTACGTCCGGTTCGGTGACCACTTCGGCGGCGCACTCGCGGGGCTGGTCGCTCGGGGAACGACCATCAAAGACCGGTTCCGTGGTGACGAGTCCCCTGTCGAGTATCACGGCGTCGACGAGGTCCTCTCGATGAACGAGCGAAACCGATACATCGCGCGGTACAACCCGCCGGCCGTCGCCGGACAGGTCGAAAAGGCGACGATAAAACAGCGACTCCACCGTCTCGGAATCCCTGCGCCCGAGACCTACGCCGTCGCAACGCGGGTGAGCGACCTCCACGCGCTCTCCGAGGAGATGGCTTCACGCGACGAGTTCGTACTCAAACCGGGCGACGCATCGGGTGGGGAAGGAATCGTCGTCGTCTCGGGGCGGAACGACGACGGCACGTTCGATACCTCGATGGGGTCTCTGTCACGGTCCGACCTCAGCGCTCACGCCCACCGCATCGTGCAGGGACAGTACACCGGGTTAGAGCTTCGTGACAGTGCGCTCCTCGAAGAGCGCATCGTTCCCGCACCGTTCTTCGAGACGCTCTGCGGCGGCGGCGTCCCCGACGTTCGGGTAATGGTCTTCCGCGGCATCCCGGTCATGTCGATGACTCGATTGCCGACCCGTGAGTCCGACGGTGCTGCCAACCTCCACAAAGGCGCCGTCGGTGTCGGCCTCTCGATAGCTGACGGGCGGAGTATCCACGCCTTCCAGCAGAGTCGAAACCGCACGCTCGACGTGCATCCCGATACGGGTGCTGACATCTCGGACGTGGCTATCCCGAACTGGAACGCTGTGCTCGTCACCGCCGCCGAGGCGGCGACAGTGTCGAACCTCGGCTACTGCGGCGTCGATATCACGCTCGACGAGGCGGGTGAGCCCGTCGTCTTCGAGGTGAACGTTCGCCCCGGGCTTGGCATCCAGAACGCGACCCAGTCGGGGTTGAAGGGTCGGATTCGTGCCCTCGAACAGCTTCCGTCATCTTACGACTTCCTCGACGTGCGGCGGGCCGTCGCGCTCGCACGAACGTGGGACCGAGCCGGGTGGCCCGCCGACCTCGAATCCGTCGTGACGCCCGACGAGGTTTCGGGCGTCGTCCGTGAAACGGAGGTGAACGTGGATGCGTAGGGTCACGACCGCGTTCGGACTCCTGCTGGTGTTCGTTCCCGGCGTGTTGTTCTTCCTGTCGCTCCCGAACGTCGGGGGGGTCTCGGGACCGCTGGTGTTGTTCGTCGGGATTCCCGTCGTCTTCTGTTGTTTCCTCGGCTACCAAATCGTGCGATACTACGCTGGGCAGGGGTGACTCCCTACTCGGCGTCCACGACCGACCCCGTCTCCCAGCCGACGAGTCGCAACACCGACTCGCGCTGGACGACGAGGAAGCCGGTGAGAATCACGCCGAAGCCGAGTATCGTCGCTGCCGAGATGGTTTCACCGAGGAACGCCCACCCTGCGAGGGTCGCGACGACCGGAACCGCATAGGCGACGAGGTTCCCACGCACTGGCCCGGCCTCCGAAAGCAGCGCGAAGTACACCGGATAGGCCGCGGCGGTCGCGGGCATTCCGACGTAGAGGATGGCCGCGACGATGGTCGGCGACCACGGAACCTGCGCGGGCGACTCCCCGAGTCCGAAACTCACCGCGTGGATGCCGACTGCGGCGAGCGCCATCGCCCACGCGGTCAGCGGAATCGTCCCGATAGTCGGGCCGACGCGTTTCATGAGGACCGTCCCGAGCGCGACCGAGACCGCCGCGCCGAAGACGAGCGCTTGGCCGATGCTTCCCGCCCCGCCGCTGAGGACGCTTCCGGGGCCGACGATGACGACGACGCCGAGCAGTCCGAGCACGATGCCGGCGCTGTCGAACACGCCGACGCGCTCGTCGTCGAGGAGGAGAACGGCGAACACCGGGGAGGCCACCGGGACGAAACTGTACATAACCGCGGCCGCGCCGGTCGTCGCGTGCTGCTGGCCGAGGAAGAGAAGCACGTTGTTCGCGCCGAGGACGAACGCGGCGCTGGCGACGATGCCGAGCACGTCGGCGCGGTTCCGTGGTATCCAGTAGCCGCCACGGGCGGCGACGAGCGCGAGGAGAGCCACGGCAGCAACGTCGACGCGGAAGGCCGCGAAGAGCACCGGCGGTACCGGGCCGAGTGCAGCCTTGATGCCGACGAACGAGGTGCCGAACAGCACCGCCGCGGCGACGAAGAGGACGAACGTTCGACGACGGCTCACGCCACCACCCCCCGCGCTGTGACCGGCGTTCGATTCGCCGGGTGAGCGCGGGAGGTCGTGTGCGGTCGACGCGCGATGCGTGGACGGCGTTGAGGCGTCATCGCTAACACGTTCACTACTGTTCGCCTGTTACCCATATGTCTACCGATTGCGCCTGTGGATGTACGAACAACTACTTCGTAGGCGAATTGGTGTAATATAGTGCGAAATCAGTCCACTAAGTACCATGGTTTTCTTTGCCGTGGGTCGTGTTGTCTCACTCTCTCCCGTCTCCTCGTCGGGTCTCGATTACGGGCGTCGCAGACGCTCTGGAATCTCGTTGCTGTGTGAATCGTCTTGGAAATAGGAGCGCCTGCAGTCGAAATCGGCGGCCGAAACTCGGCCGTGGTCGTCAGTCGTCTCGGGCCGCTTCGACGCGGTCAGCGTGCTTTTCGAGGTCGGCAGCGACTTTGCGGGCGTCTTCGGGAGAGAGCGTGACACGGTCGGCGTGGGTTGGAAGCGACTCCAGTTGTGTCCCGTCGAGTTCGAGTTCGAGCGTGATTTCGTCGGGGTTCTTCCGCGGCGAGGTGACGTTGAGGACCGCGAACGCCGACTCTTCGAAGTCGTGGCCCTTCGCCGTCCCGTCGACGAGGTCGAGGGTCGTGTAGGCGTTGACCTTCAAGATTCGGTCTGGCATAGATGGAAGTTCGGTGTCGTCGTAGATAGCTGGCAGGGTACAGAAACGGGTGAAACGAACGCCCCGGCGTCGCCGTCAGTCGTCGCTCGTGATTGGCGTGCCGTCGGCGTGGGTCGGTGCAGGTCCGGCGTCGAGGCTGTCTTCCTCGGCGTACGGGTACCACGTGCGCTTCGTGTTGTGCATCATCGGGTCCTCGTAGCTGGTCTCTTCGGGTTCGACGAGGTCGGCGAGTTCGTCGTCGTCGTGGCGCTGGATGAAGTCACGGAACGTCTCGTCGCCCTCGCGGCGTTCCTCGAAGGACGCGAGGAGGTTCTTGATTGCGCCGGGAACCTCGTCCACGGGGACGCGTTGGGTGACCCAGCGGGCGAACTGCGGTTCTTCGCCGAGGCCGCCGCCGAGACCGATGTCGAGCGCTTCGACCGGGTCCCCGTTTTTGCGGGTCTTCATACCGCGGAGACTGACGTCCGCAATCTGGGGCTGAGCGCACGAGGCCGTACAGCCCGAGAGGTGGATGTGGAACTGGTCGACGCCCTCCGGGAGTTCGACGTTCTGCTTCAGCCAGCGCGCGAAGCGAACCTGGCGGTTCTTCGTCTCCACGATGGAGAGCGAACAGAACTCGGTGCCCGTACAGGCGACAGAGCCGCGCATGAACGGGGAGGGGTCCGGCGAGTAGTGTTCGAGCAGGTCTTCGGCGAGGAACTCATCGAGTTTCTCGTCCGGGACGTCCGGGATGATGATGTTCTGACGCTGGGTCAGACGTGCCGCACCGGAGCCGTACTTCTCGGCGAGGTCGGCGAGTTCGAGCACGTCGTCTGCGCCCATGCGGCCGACGAGGACGTTCAGGCCGACGAAGTTCTTCCCGTCTTTCTGCTTGTGGATGCCGACGAGGTCGTTGCGACCGTCGCCACCGGCGTTGTAGGTGTACTGGTCGCGCACGTCTTCGCCTGCGGTCTCCAGTTCGAAGTCCACGTAGTCCTCTTGGAGGACCTCGCGGACCTTCTCGGTTCCCCACTCGTCGACGAGGAACTTGATGCGGGCGTTGTACCGGTTCTCGCGGTCGCCGTGGTCGCGGAAGAGCGCCGACAGACCGCCAGCGACCGCCGCGGCGTCTTCGGGGGCGACCCACACGTCGATGTCGCGGGCGTGTCGCGGTTCGTTGCGGGCGAGGCCGCCGCCGACGCGGACGTTGAAGCCGACCGTGCGCTCGCCGTCTACTTCCTTGTACGCCGGTTCGAGCGCGAGGTCGTTGATGTCGCCTTGGCCGGAGCCGTCGGCGGACCCCGCCACGGACACCTTCCACTTCCGCGGGAGGTTCGAGTGGTCGTCGTCACCTTTGAACGTCTCGTTGAGTTCCTTGATGACGGGCCACGCGTCGATTATCTCTTCGGCGTCGTTACCGGCCATCGGGTTGCCGACGATGTTCCGCCACGAGTCACCACAGGCCTGCTGAGCGGTCAGCCCGTTGGCTTCGAGTTTCTCGAAGAGTTCCGGCACGTCTTCGAGTTTTATCCAGTGCAGTTGGATGGCCTGCCGGGTCGTGATGTCGGCGTAGGCGTCGCCGAAGATGGGGTTCGTTCCCGGGCCGGTCGCGTACTCCTTGGCGACTTCGCCGACGACGCGGAGTTGGCCGGGGTCGAGACGGCCGTTCGGCGTCCCGATGCGGAGCATGAAGTACGACTCCTGACCGTTCCGCTGGTGGTACAGTCCCCACCATTTGAAGCGCTCGAACCACGCGTCCCGTTCGTCTTCCGGGATGGAGTCCCAGCCTTCTTCTGCGAACTCGAACAGATGCTCTCGTATCTCGTTACCGTAAACCTCTGATTTCCAGCGCTCGACGTCCGTGGGCATTCGTACGAGTATCCATGTGTTCCCCTACGTAAGGCCCCGAGCGTACCGTCAACCCTTCCCGGTGCTGCCTAAAAGCGGCAACTATTGCAGGCTAGTTCTCGTTGCCGCCGTGAGCCGGGAGAACGACGTTCTCGCGGTCTAAATCGACGTATTCGCCGTTCTTGAGCCGGCCGACTGGAATCCACCCGGGGACACCGGTCTCGCCGCACTGGATGCACTGGCCGTAGACGGTGGCCGTGATGGTTCGGCCGTCGACGCCGACTGACTGGAAGTTCTCGACGACGAAGTCGGGAACCGTACACGAGCAAAACTCCGGGGCGTCGAGACGCCAGAGCTCACTCACGCTCACTTGCCGACTGTCGTTTACCGAGACCCACGCGCCATCGTCGAGCACGCGCAGAGAAACACTCATACACCAGCTTTGGGAACGCAGGTACCTATGCCAGACGGCGGCCGCAATCCACGCTTCGGAACGCGACGACGGCGACTCTCGGTTCTCTGCCGACGTCTGGTGGTTTCCCCCGATTTCGGCCGTCTGAGATAGTGGCAAGCGGTTCCGGTACCCGGGAGTACGGGTACACGTTACAGGTGCGGATTGGCTTATGGGTGTGCCCTCGTTACGGAGGGATGATGAGTGACCGCCCCAGCGCTGCCCGACAACACGCCTCCGCCGACGCGGCCCCCGAACTGTTCGAACCAACGGAGGACGACGAATGACAAACGCCGAATTAGAATCAGAAACAGACCCTGACGCCGAAGCGGAACAGGAACGTCACGACGAAGACGAAGAAATCGACCCGGCCGCCCACCTCAAAGACCTCGAAGACGGCGCTGGGTGTACGGAAATCTGGTCGCACCTTTCGGAATCGCGAGACGAATAACCGCTTTCGCTTCGGATTTCTGAGGACACTTGCGCGCGAATCTCGCCAGTCGGGGTGATGTTTTTATCCGAGAGCGCAAAACCCGTTTGTAGATGACGAACGACGAACGCCCCGGGACGCACCGAGTCCGGGCAGACCGTGCCGAGCCGGTCGGTGCCCCCGTCGTCCGTGGCGACCCCGCCGTGACGGGCGAGCGGGCCTCCGAGGCGGTTGGCTTCGACCCCGACGACCCCGAGAGCGTCGCGGAGGCTGCTCGAACGGTTCGGTCGTTCGCCGAGTCCTCGGCGGGCGACGACCACGTGTTGATGCTTCGCGGGGCGGCCGCCTGTGCCGCCCTCGTTCGCGGTGTCGGCTCGTACAAACGCGCCGCAGAACGCGCCGGTGGTGACGTTTCGGTCTCGTTCATCCGAAAGTGGGCGCGCGTCCACGACCTACCGCAGTCGGTTCGCCGCCACGTCGCACGCGGCCGGATTGCACCGACCGCCGCAAAGCACATCGCTCGCGTCTCGGGCGACGCGCGACTCCACCTCGCGTGGGCGACGCTCGACGCCGGATTGACCGTCCGAGAGGTCCGACGACTCGCCAGTGAAATCAACAACGGCCAGTCGGCGACAGAGGTCTTGGAGGCCCACGGCGTCGACCTCGGGACGCTCGACGTGTCACTCCCGCCGGCGGTCTACCTCGAACTTCGCCGACGTGCCTCGCTGGACGACGTCGACCCCGGAACTGTCGTCGCCGACGCGCTCGACGATTACTTCGACTGAAGGAAGCGTCGCGCGGCGTCTCCAATCACGTCGCGGGCAGTCTCGACTTCGTCCCATGCAATCGTCTCGTCCGGGAAGTGCGCCTGGTCGATATCGCCCGGCCCGAACAGCACCGTCGGAATCCCCGCGTGGACGTAGTGCCGTGAGTCGGCACCGTAGGTCGCTCCGGCGGGGTCGTCGTCGAGGTCGGCCGCCCGAAGCGCGCTTTGGACCGCTTCGACGACGGGTTCGTCCGGGCTCACTTCGGCGGCTTCGAACTGGATGGAAAACCGCTCGAACGTCGGGGGGTGCTCGGATAACCACTCGTCGTCCGCGACGACCTCGGCCAATCGTTCTTCGAACTGCTGTTCGACCTCGGTGACGCTCTCGCCGGGTGCAACCCCCAGTCGCCACTCGGCAGTCAGCGTCCCGGCGACGGTCGATGCCCACGACCCGGCTTCGACGCGCCCGACGCAGACGGGCCACGGAATCGGATGGTCGTACAGCGGATGCGTCACCGTCTCACACCGCTCCGCTTCGAGTTCGAAGAACGCTCGTCGAATCGCTTCGAACTTCGGGAGTACGTCGACGCCGCGCCACCGCGACGCTGCGTGGGCGGTCCGGCCGGTGAGTCGCAAGCGCTTCATCACCGACCCCTCGGTGGCGAGGATGGGTTGCAGTCGCGTCGGCTCCGCGACGAGCGCCGCATCCCGCTCGAACGGATAGGGATTGTCGAGGGCGGCCGCCGCCGCGCCGATACCGCCTTCTTCTTCACCGACGACGCTTTCGACGACGAGTCGGCCGTCGAGGTCGAGGTCGCCAGATTCGACTGCCTCGCGAACGTCGAGCGCCGCGAACACACACGTGGCGAGACCGGACTTCATGTCGGCCGCCCCGCGGCCGGTGACCGTCCCGGCTTCGTCGTCCCACCGGGGTAAGAAGGGGTCGTGCGTCCACAACTCGGCGTCCGCCGGGACGACGTCGACGTGGCCGTTCAGGACGAGTGTCGGGCCTGCCTCGGGGTCGCCGAATTCGAACACCCCGGCGACGCTCGGGCGGCCGCGAGTGGCGATGTCGCTCGGGTCGTCGGGAAACGACGGGTGCTCGGCGAGTTGCTGCGGGTCGGCAGTCCACTCGTAGGTGTCGAACCCGAATTCGCCGAGACGGTTTTTCACCCACGTCTGTGCAGGCTCCTCGGCTCGTTCGACGCTTTCGAACCGAAGGAGCGTGTCGACAAAGTCCCGAAGGTCCATGGTCGATACACGGCAACGGGGTACAAAGCAGATTGGGTACGAAAATAAACGCTTATCAGTGTCCCCACTTAAGGAGCGTTCGAGGGCTGGTAGCTCAGTTAGGCAGAGCGTCTGGCTTTTAGCGGGGCTACGCACGTCGCGTGGTTTCGGAAGACACCAGACGGTCGGGGGTTCAAGTCCCTCCCAGCCCGTTCTTAAACTCGCGAGCGACAGTGAATTCCTTCGAAAATGTAATACTGGTCCCACCAATCGGGTAGTGTCCACGATGCCGACCAACCCTCCGGGTGGTGGTGACGCCGACAGCACCCTCCACGTCCGCCCCTTCGGCTACGTCGAACCCCACCCAGTCGTCTGCCGCATCGGCGACGAAGACCTCTTTCTCGGCAACAAACACGCCGCAGACCCCGAGGCACACGACCACGCCTTCGACTTCGTGGTGTCGGCCACGGAGGACGCGTATCCGGCGACGACGCATCATCGACCGCTCGTCGATGGGCCGGGCAACGACTGGCAGGACTTCGAGAGCGCCGTCGAGACTGTTCGCCGACTGAGAGGCGAAGCGGGGAGCGTGTTGGTTCACTGTACGGCGGGTATCTCGCGGAGTAGCATGCTTCTCGCGACGGCACTCGCGGCAGAATCAGACACCCGGTTCAGTGATGCACTCGCACGTGTACAAGAGGCGCGCCCGCACGCGATTCCCCACCCGGCGCTACACGAACTCGCGGTGACGTACCTCGCGGCGACTCCGTGACGGAGAGTCGTCGTCAGGGCTGGCGGATGCGCACGTCGAGTGGCGGTTCGACGGTGACGAGTTCGTGGAACGTCCCGCTCTTCTTGAACCCGAGGACCACCTCGTCTACGTCCGTGTCTTCGTCCAATAGCAACTGAAGGTCGTTCGGCTGAATCTCGGTACTCATGATTCTCCCCCTATCTGTCTACTGATAGAACGTTCTGGTACACAAGTATTCTGGCTAGATGTGCTCAATTAGAACAATACCACTACCCACAATATTCAGGGTTACAACCGCTTAAACTCAAAATATTTGTTATTTTAACGACTTTTGACACTGGTCATCCTTGTTTGAATACAACACCACTCCCTGTCTTCGGATAGGTCCACTCGACGTTGTCGTACGGGCATCCGAACCGGCAACTACCGCACTCCAGACAGTTCTCGTAGGCAATCGACGGGACCCCGTCACTGTCGTCGTCGACGGTCCAGACGGCGGCCGGGCAGACCGAGGTACATTCGTTCGTCGTACACTCGGTGCAGATGTCGGCGTTCTCGATGCCGAGGTGTGACTCACCCGAGTCGCGATACTTGACCGTGTAGAGTCGGTCCTCTGTGCTGACATCTGGAACGTGTGGGTGTGCAGTGCTCATGATAACATCCTCCGGAAGCGCCACGCGCGCTTTGCCGCGCCGACCCACCCGCCGGTCGCGTCGAGCAGTCGCTCGCGGGCCGCGTCGGTATGGGCTTCTTTCGACGAGCGGTCCATCTTGAAGTACTCCGTCTCCGCGTCGGCCAGCGCCCGCGGCAGGTCCTCGAAGAGGAACTGCCGGTCGGTAGCGATGGTTCGGTGGAACCAATCGTAGTGACGCAGGTTCTCGACGACGAACGAGTCTTCGAGGTCCCGCGGGTACGCCGCCAGCGCCGCCTCGTCGGTTCGGCCGTCTTCGATGGCCGCCGCGATTGCCTTCCCCGCGTGGTAGCCGCTTTCGACGGCCATGTTGGTCCCTTCGAGGTGGACGCCGCTGTTCAACACGAGGCCCGCGGCGTCGCCGACGACGACCGCCCCGTCGTAGACGAGGTCGGGCATCGCGTCGGCTCCGCCCTCCGGAATCGCGTGCGCGGAGTATTCGATGCGACGACCGCCGCGAACGAGCGGGGCGACTGCCGGGTGCGACTCGAAGGCGTCGAGGGTTGCCTCGGGCGTCTGGCCCTGTGCCGCGTCTTCGATGCGGTAGGCGACGCCGACGCTGACGGTTCGTTTGTTCGTGTAGACGAACCCGCCGCCGACAGCCTCGCCGACGGCACCCTCGCCGAAGTAGTGGTACGCCGCGCCTGCGTCCCCGTCGAGGTGGAATCGGTCGTCGATGGTCTCGCGGTTCAGTTTGAACACCTCTTTTACGGAGACGGCGACGTCCTCGCGGTCCGGCCGGTCTTTGAGCCCGGCTGTCTCGCTGACGAGTGAGTTTGCCCCCTCCGCGAGGACGACGACTGGCGCTCGAATCTCACCGTCTGGGCGGTCGGTTCGCACGCCGACGATGGTGTCGCCGTCGCGGAGCACGTCGGTAACTGTCGTCTCGGTGATGAGCGTCACCCCCGCCTCCTCAGCCTGCTTCGCGAACCACTCGTCGAACCGCCGGCGGAGGACGGTGTACGAGTCGTTGTGCGGGTCGTCGCTCCACGCACTGGGTCGCATCGAGACGGCCGTCTCGTCGCCGTCCGCCGAGAGCATCGAGAACTTCTTTTCGGCGATGTAGCGTTCGAGCGGCGCGTCGTCGATGTCGACCAACTCGCGGATAGTCGGGGTGTAGAGCACCCCGCCGAAGACGTTCTTCGTCCCCGGTGCGGGACCGCGTTCGAGTAGTAGCACGTCGAGGCCTTCGCGGGCCATCGTCAGCGCCGCGGCGGTCCCCGACAGTCCCGCTCCGACGACGATAGCGTCGTACGTGTCGTCGTAGTTCGGCGTCTCGGTCTGGTGGTTCGGTTTCTGTAGCGTCGGCTCAGATTCGCTCATGCTGTGACCTCCTGTTTCGCCCGAACGAGCGCCGTCAACTCCGGGAGTACCTCGTGGAGGTCGCCGACGATGCCGTAGTCGGCGTTTTCGAAGATGGGCGCGTTCGGGTCGGTGTTGACAGCGACGACCACGTCGCTGTCGTTCATACCTTCGAGATGCTGGACCGCTCCGGAGATTCCGGCGGCGACGTAGAGTTGCGGCCGGACGGTCTTGCCCGTCTGACCGACCTGTCTTGCGGGCTCGACCCACCCTTCGTCGACGGCGGCGCGAGTCGCGGCGACCTCGCCACCGAGTGCGTCGGCCAGTTCTTCGATGGGCGCGAAGTTCCCTTCACACCCTGCTCCGCCGGCGACGACGACGTCGGCGTCCGTGATGTCGACCACGTCGCCGACGACGCGCTCGATAACCGTCGAGAGCGTGTCTTCCTCCGCGACGACGACATCGACTTCTTCGACGGCGGCTGCTGGGTCGGTAACCGGCTCGGTCGGGTCTCCGGCGTCGAAGACGCCGGGGCGGACGGTTGCCATCTGCGGCCGGTGTGCGGGACACTTGATAGTCGCCATGGCGTCGCCGCCGAAGGTCGGGCGACTGGCGAGCAGCAGCCCTTCGTCGTCCACGTCGAGTTCGGTACAGTCGGCGGTGAGTCCGGCGTGTGCTGGCACGGCCACGCGACCCGCGAAGTCGCGGCCGGTGTGACTCCCGCCGATGAGGACGATACTCGGCTTTCGCTCCTCGACGAGCGCTCGGAACTGCTCGCCGTAGGGGTCCGCCCGATACGGTTCGAACACCGGGTCGTCGGCGAGGAGTGCGCGGTCAGCGCCGCGGGAGACGGCCGCTTCGGCGAGGGCTGAGACACCGTCACCCATCACGAGCGCGACGAGGTCCTCGCCGGTCTCGTCGGCGAGTTCGCGGCCCTTCGCCAGCAGTTCCCACGAGACGGGCGCGACCACGCCGTCGTGCTGTTCGACGAACACCCACACGTCCTCGTACGCCTCGATGTCGACGCTCATTCAGACCACCTCCTCGATGTGTTCGTACAGGTCGTCGACGCTGTCGACGACGACTCGCTCGCGCTCGACGGGCGAAGCGGTGTCCATCCCGCCGACTTTGGTCGGCGAGTTGGCGAGGCCGACTTGGTCTTCGATGCCGAGGTCGGACGCCGTCCACTCGACCGGCTCGAACTCCGTCTCGGCGAAAATCTTCCGGTGAAGTCCCGCCGGACGCGGTTCGTTCGCGCCGAACTCCATGGCGACGACGACCGGCAGTTGGGCGGCGACGCGCTCGTAGCCACCCTCTACGTCTCGTTTTCCGACGAGCACGCCCTCGTCGGGTCGTGGCTCCAGTGACTCGACGTAGGTGAGTTGCGACCACCCGTTGTGGGCGGCGATGCCGGGCGGCACCTGTCCGGTCGAGGAGTCAGTGCTCTCTTCGCCGCAGATGACGACGTCGGCGTCGAGTTCTGCTGCTGCCCGCGCGAGTGCGAGACTCGTCGGCCACGTGTCGCTGCCACCGAAGGCGCGGTCGGTCAGCAACACGCCGCCGTCGGCACCGGCACCGACCGCAGTCTGTAAGACTGCCTTGGCGACTGGCGGTCCCATCGTGATGGCCGTGACCGTCCCACCGACCGCCGCTCGCAGTTCGAGCGCCGACTCGACGGCGTTGCGGTCTGGACTGTTGAGGACCGCGGGCGCGTCGGAGCGATTCAACGTCCCCGTATCGGGGTCTATCGTGACGTCGTCGGCGTCGGGTACCTGCTTGACACAGACGACGATGTTCCATCCGTCAGTCATGATTGGACGGCGCCGTCGTGTGCGGCGCTCAGGTTTGATATACGGATGACGAGACTACATACGGGGGCTATCATTCTCGAAAGATAGGAACGGAGGTCGGCTATTACGGGCCGCTCGACGTATCTCTCGACTGGAGGATTACAATGTACACTCGCATTCTCGTCCCAGTCGATGGCAGTCCAGTAGCGGCCCGTGCGGTGAGTCACGCACTCGGCCTCGCCAAGCTAGCCGACGCGGAGATTCACGCTCTCTACGTCGAAAACACCGCCGAGAAGGAGGACGACGAGGAGAGCGTGGACACTGACCGAGGACGACGCGCACTCGAAGACGCGCGCGAACGCGCCGACGAACACGGAATCCCGGTCGAGACGACCGTCGCGGAAGGCGACCCGGTCGAGACCATCGCTGAGTACACCGACACACTGCGCGCGGACCTCGTCGTGATGGGCACACACGGGCGTGAAGGTGTCAACCGACTTCTCAACGGGAGCGTCGCTGAACGCGTCGGTCGGCAGGTGTCTGTCCCGGTGATGACGCTCCGACTCGGACACGGCGAACAGTCGGTGAACTCACCGCTCGAAGCACAGCGAATCGCTCGCGAGAAACTCGAACTCACCGGGCACGACGGCGCAGTCGTCGACTCACCGTCTCAGCAGTCGACGACGTGGGTCGTCCCCGCGACCGACGACAGTGGCGAGTACAACGTCCACATCGACGCCGCATCTGGCCGTGCGAACGTCGTTCACCTCGGCTGAGCGGCGTTACTCGAAGTCCAGAAGCGTCGCCGCCTCGTCGAGGAACGACTCGTAGACGCCCATCGCGTCTTCGATGGGTTCGGGCGAGGTCATATCGACCCCGGCGGTCTGCAGCACGTCGATGGGGTACTCGCTGCCGCCGAGTGCGAGCGCGTCGCGGTAGTCGGCCGCGGCGGACTCACCTTCTTCGCGGATTCGTTCGACGATTGCGGCGGCCGCAGAGATACCAGTCGCGTACTGGTAGACGTAGTAGTTGTAGTAGAAGTGCGGAATCCGCATCCACTCACGGGCGATGTGGTCGTCCGTCTCGGCGTTCGCGTAGTACGTCGATTTGAGGTCGCCGTAGAGTTCGTCGAATCGGTCGGGCGTGAGCGCGCCGTCTTCCTCGGCAATCTCGTGAATCTGGAGTTCGAAGTCCGCGAACATCGTCTGGCGGAACAGCGTCGAGCGGAAGCGTTCGAGGTACTCGTCGAGGACGTGCATCCGGAGTTCGTCGTCGTCGACGTTCTCCAAGAGATACTCGGTGAGAAGTGTCTCGTTGACCGTGGAGGCGACTTCCGCGACGAAGATTTCGTAGTCGGCGTCGTGCCACGGCTGGGCTTCCTGTGCGAGTTCCGAATGCATCGAGTGACCCAGTTCGTGCGCGAGCGTGAACATCGACGCCGCGTCGTCCTGGTAGTTCATCATGATGAACGGCTGGGTGTCGTAGGTACCGGCGGAGAACGCTCCGGCGCGCTTGCCGCGGTTTTCGTACACGTCGACCCAGCGGTCTTCGAGGCCTTCGGCCATCCGCGACTGGTACTCCTCGCCGAGCGGTTCGACAGCCTCGATGATGTACTCTTTCGCCTGCTCGTACGGGATTTCGGGGCCGTGGTCGCCGGTCAGCGAGACGTAGAGGTCCCACATCTGCAACTCGTCGGCACCGATGGCCTGCCGCTTTAGGTCGGCGTGGCGCTGCAGGTGGTCGAGGTTGTCGCGGACGGTTTCGAGGAGGTTGTCGTACACTTCGACCGGGACGTTGGGGCCGTCGAGTGCGGCCTCACGAGCGGTCTCGTAGTTGCGGATACGCGCCGTCTTCACGTCCTTCTTGACGCTGTTTTTGAGCGACGCGCCGACCGAATTTCGAACGTCCGCCCAGCGGTCGTAGAACTCCTCGTGGACGGTCTTGCGGAACTCGCGGTTCGGGTGCTTCTGGAGCTTCGTGAAGTTCCCCTGCGTGATTTCGACGGATTCGCCGTCCGGTTTTTCGACCGTCGGGAACTCCATGTCGGCGTTGGCGAGCATCGAGTAGATGTCGCTCGGCGACCCGGTGACTTCCGAGAGGTCGGCGAGCACTTCCTCGACCTCGGCGGAGCGAGTGTGTTCCTTCGCCCGAAGCACGTCGTCGAAGTAGTGTTCGTAGGCTTCCAGCGCCGGTTCCTCCTCGATGAACGCCTCGATGTCGTCCCAGTCGAGTTCTTGCAGTTCGGGGTCGAGGTAGCTGACGGCGCTTCGCGCCTTCGACGCGAGTGCCTGTGCGCGGGCGGATTGCGCCTGGTACTCCTGATTTCGGGTGTCCTCACTGCTTCGGAGATTCGCGTAGGAGACGACCATCGACACCTCGCGGAGCACCGACTCCATCGTTTCGAGAAGTTCGAGCAGCGTCTCCGGGTCGTCGGTCACGTGCCCTTCGTACGCCGCCAGTTCGGGGATGCGCTCGGCGACCTCTTCGTAGGCCGCGTCCCACTCCTCGTCGGACGTGTAGATGCTGTCGAGGTCCCACTTGTACTCCTCGTCGATGTCGCTCCGCTCGGGAACCGAACTCATATTCGCTCGGTCGTACCCTCGGCTGGTAAGCCTTGTCAATCGACCGGCGGCGGAGAGAAACCGGGAGCGGTATCGACCTCAGTGACGCGTCGCGCGCGCCTGTCGTACCTGTGCCCCGTCGCGTACCATATCCTCGCAGTGCGGGCAGACTCGTGGATTCTCCATGCCGGCGGGTGCGAACACCCGGACATAGCCTTCTGTCACAAAAGATTCGCAGTTTTGACACTTTGGCATGGCAATCGCCGATACTACGTCAAATTAGTTATTGGTTGTGGGCAACATTTTTATTGGAGTTTCAGACGACCGGCGCAAGTCACTTGAGACGACGCCGTGTGGGTGGTCCATGGACGACATCTCCCCTGCGGCCCGCGACGTGTTCGCTCGCACGTGGACCGACGACCGACCGTGGGAGTTTCTCTCGCGACTGACTGCGCTCGGCGACCGAATGGCCGGAACTGACGGCGACAGGCGCGCCGGCGAACTCGTCGCCGAGGCGTTCGAAGACGCTGGCGTCCGCGACGTGGAGTACGACCCCTTCGAGATGGCGTGTTGGACGCGCGGGAAGACGACACTCACTGTGGCCGCCCCCGACTCCCGCTCGTTCGAGGCCGTCGCCCTCCCGTACGCGCCATCCGCAGACGTGTCGGGACCACTCGTGGACGTGGGCTACGGGACGCCCGACGAGATAGACGAGACGGACGTCGATGGCGCAATCGCCGTGGCGAGTACGACGACGCCCGCAGGCGGCCGATTCGTCCACCGGATGGAGAAGTTCGGCTACGCGCTCGGCGCCGGTGCCGTCGGCTTTCTCTTCGTCAACCACGTCCCCGGACAACTCCCGCCGACCGGCGCGCTCCGCTACGACGAGGAAGCGCCCGCCCCTGCCGCGGGTGTGAGCAAGGAAACCGGTGTCTGGCTGCGCGACTACGCCGAACGCGGCGGCGAAGCCCGCCTGACAATCGACGCGGAGACGACACCCGGCGAGAGCCGAAACGTCGAGGGTCGCGTCGGCCCCGACACCGACCGCGAACTCGTCGTCTGCGCCCACTACGACGCCCACGACATCGCCGAGGGCGCACTCGACAACGGCTGTGGCATCGCAACTGTCGTCACCGCCGCCAGAATCCTCGCGGCGATGGACCTCCCGCTCGGCGTTCGCGTCGTCGGCGTCGGCGCGGAGGAACTCGGACTCACCGGCGCAGAACACCTCGTCGACCGCCTCGACCTCGATAGCGTCGCCGCGGTCGTCAACGTCGATGGTGCAGGACGGTTTCGCGACCTCGTGGCGATGACCCACGCCTCCGAATCGACGGCCGAGGTGGTGTCCCGCGTCGGCGACGAGTCGAATCATCCGATTCGCGTCGAGGAGGAACCCCACCCGTTCAGCGACCAGTGGCCCTTCGTCCGCGCTGGCGTCCCGTCGGTCCAACTCCACAGCGACAGCGGCGAACGCGGGCGGGGATGGGGCCATACCCACGCCGACACCCGCGACAAGGTCGACGAGCGAAACATTCGCGAGCACGCGATGCTCACCGCACTTGTCGTCCGGGAACTCGCGTCAGAGGCCGCCGCAGGTACTGTCTCGCGTCTCGACGACGACGAACTCGCCGCAGCCTTCCGGCACGCGGACTTCGAGGTCGGGATGAAAGCGGCGGGTATCTGGCCGACTGGCTGGGACTAATCGCCGGCGGCGACTCCCGGTCTACTCCTCGCTCGTCTCGCTCTCGACGTTCAACGCTCCTTCTTCGGCGGTCGTCGCCGCCCGCCACCACACGAGTTCGAACTCGATGCTCTGTTTCGCCTCGGTGTCGCCTTGCGACCAGTCGGATTCACCTTCGAGTTTGAACGTAATCGGCTCGGCCGGCGACAT
Organism: Haloferax larsenii; assembly: GCF_024730625.1. Taxonomy (NCBI): domain Archaea; kingdom Methanobacteriati; phylum Methanobacteriota; class Halobacteria; order Halobacteriales; family Haloferacaceae; genus Haloferax; species Haloferax larsenii. The sequence continues at coordinate 646,206 of NZ_CP078063.1, read as the reverse complement.
CGTCACGTTTCGACCGCCGAGTTCGAGCGATACGTCTCCCTCACCGTCGAGTTGGTCGGCGAACTTCCGAAGGTAGTTTGCAATCTCTGCGCGACTCATCAACGCCTCAGTCTCCAGTTCTCCCATGCGCGACGATACGACGGGAACGCGCATAAAGTGACGCGCAGGTGCTACGTTTGCACTACTCGGCGTTCGGGTGGAGTCTCGCTGTGATTCGGTTCAACAGACGGCTGGCAACTCGTCCAGCGAGTCGAGTTCGTAGGTCGGGTCGGCGGCGAGTTCGTAGCCGTCCCGATGCGGGCGGCGGATGAACGCCGAGTCGATGCCAGCGCGGGTGGCGGCGACGATGTCCACGTTGCTGTCGCCGACGTAGAGCGCGCTTTCGACCGCTAATTGGTCCATTGCACGCTCGATGTAGTGGGGGTCTGGCTTCTTCACGCGCGCCCCTTCGACCGTCGGGTCCCGGCCGAACGCCACCTCGAAGCGGTCGGTCAAGTCGTACACGTCGAGGATGTGCTCGATAGTCTCGTGTTGGTTGTTGCTCACGACCGCGAGCGGGTGGTCGAGGTCGTCGAGCGCCCGCACGTCACTGTACAGTGGTTTCGTGCCGTTCTCCAGACAGTCGCGCTGCATCGCGGCGGCGTGGGCTTCGTGACTGGTCCAAAATTCGTCGGTGGGAACGCCGTGGATGCGACAGATGCGACGCAGACGCGTGAGTCCGCCGTGGATGACGCCATCGACCGCCTCGGTCGTCGGGTCGACGTCGAACTCCGAGAACGCCTGTCGGACCGCTTCGCGTTTGACCTCCAAGAGCGTCGGCCGAGTCAGTACGCCGTCGTTGTCGAAGATGACAGCGTCGTAGCACATGTGGGGACAATCGCACCCCAGTGAAGATAGCCTTGCTATGTGGGGCACGAACCACTCGGGAGCGCTATTGACCGCCACACAAACTGGCTATTGCTCCGAAATTCCGTCGCGAATCCGCGTTCCGACGCGCCACCCGATTCGGTCGGAAAGCGCCCGTTCGCCGAACGCCTGTACTGCGCTTTCGGCCGCGTCGGCGTCGACCTCGAACTCGACGCCGGGGTAGTCGACGGCCGTGAGGACGAGTGGTGTCGGCGGTGCTGGCGGGACGCCGTCCGGCCCCTGTAGGTGCTCAGAACTGAACACGTGGTCGAGCTTTTCCCTCGGTGCGGCACCCGTCGCGATGGCTCGCACGAGTGAGACGACCCGCCGGACGAGTTCGCGGGCGAACCCCCCGGCTTCGATACGGAACAGGAGGAAGTCGCCGTCTCGCCACACCTCGCCGTCGAGCGTCCGCACGGTTCCGACCTCGTCGGGCGTGAGGTTGTGAAAGTCGTGCTCGCCGCAGAGTTCGTCGAACACGGTCGCCGCGAGGTCGTCGTCGACGGCGTCGCTCGGGGCGTGCAGGTCGTAGACGTACTCCCGGTGGGAGGGGTGGTGTCTGGCGTGGAAGTCGTCGGGAACGTCGGCCGCGGCCCACGCCCGAATCGTTCCGGGGAGCTCGGCGTTCAGCGCCCGCGGCGTACACCACTCGGGGCACTCGAAGGCGACCGTCTGAGCCAGTGCCGAGACGCCCGCGTCGGTTCGGCCCGAGGCGGCGTAGCCGACTGGAACCGCGTCGGCATCGCAGATTCCGAGGGTGCGGCAGGCGTCGAGGAGAGTGTCTTCCACGGTTGGAACGTCAGGCTGTCGCTGGAACCCGTGATACGGGCGGCCGTCGTATGCGACGCGGAAGGCACGCATATGCCTGCGTTCTTCGCCGGACTATTACTCTGCTTCGACCGGCGAGTCCTCAGCGCGGACGGTGAACACCGGCACGTCGGACAGGCGAAGCACGCGCTCTGTGACGCTCCCGATGAGATACCGCTCCAGCCCGCGGCGGCCGTGGGTCCCCATCACGATGAGGTCGACGTCGGATTCTTCGGCGTACGAGAGAATCGTTCGGTGCGGCGTCCCGTGTTGGACTTCGGTCACGACGTCGACGCCCGCGGCCTCTGCTTTCTCGACTGCTTTGGAGACGATTCGCTCGCCTTCGTCCTCGTAGGCACCGATGAGGCCACCGGAGTCCAACTGCGTCGCGTGGAGTACGCGCTCGTCGACGACGTAGAGCGCGTGGACCGTCGCGTCCATACGGTCTGCGAGGTCGACGGCTCGCTCCAGTGCCACGTCGCTCGGGGCGCTCCCGTCTAAGGGGACCAATATCGTGTCGTACATGTCGAGCGTGTCTACGGCAGGGGTGCACAAAAGACCCTTCGCGGCTCCCGGTGCGCGAGAATTTGGAGTGTTCGAGGCGCGGGTCGCGACCTACTCGTAGTCTTCGTAGGTCGGCGCGTCGCTCTCACCGGGGAAGTCGTCGACGGGCGCGGTCGTCTGGTCGCCGCTCTCCATGTCTTTGATAGTCACCTCGTCGTTTTCGAGGTCTCGCTCGCCGACGATGACGACGTACTCGGCGTTGATGGAGTCAGCGTAGGACATCTGTGCACCGAAGCTCCGACCGGCGACGTCCGTCTCGACGACGTTCCCCGACGCGCGGAGGTCGCGGGCGATACGCGATGCGACGTCGCGGGTGTCGCCGACGGTCAGGACGTAGTAATCCGTCGAGAGCGCTTCCTCGGGCCAGACACCGGCGCGCTGGCAGAGGAGTTGGAGCGTCGCGTTCCCGATTCCGACACCGACTGCGGGCGTCGGCTGGCCGCCGAAGGACTCGATGAGGTCGTCGTAGCGTCCGCCACCGAAGGTCGCACGCGAGACCTCGCCCGTCGAGTCGAAGCACTCGAAGACGACGCCCGTGTAGTAATCGAGGCCGCGGGCGGTCGTCAGCGACACTTCGCAGTAGTCGCCGGCACCGAAGTCCTCGGCCGCCGCGAGGACGTTCTGGAGGTTCTCGACCGCCGCAGCGACGTCGTCGCCGCCGAAGTCGGCGATTTCGTCGAGGTCGCCGCGGTCCAGCAGGTCGGCGAACTCGCTCGCCTGGTCGTACGAGAGGCCCGCATCGGACAGGAGACCGAGATACTCCTCGCGTTCGACCTTCTCGGATTTGTCGACGGCGCGGATGGCGTCTCGCACGTCCACGTCGGCGTCGAACGAGCGCAGGAGGCCGCCGAGGATGTCGCGGTGAGAGACGCGGAACTCGAAGTCGTCGGCGGTGAGTCCGAGGTCGGTCAGCGCCTCCGCCGCGAAGGCCAGAATCTCGGCGTCGGATTCGGGTTCGGTCGAGCCGAAGATGTCGGCGTTCGTCTGGTAGAACTCGCGGAAGCGACCCTGCTGGACCTGCTCGTAGCGCCAGAACGGACGGGTCGAGACCCACTTGATGGGCTTCGACAGCGCCTGCTGCTTGGCGACGACCATTCGGGCGACCGTCGGCGTCAGTTCGGGTGTCAGCGAGATGTCGCGGCCGCCTTTGTCCTCGAAGGCGTACAGCTCCTCGACGATTTCCTCGCCGGACTTGTCGACGTACATCTGGGTCCGTTCGAGGTGCGGCGTCCCAATCTCGCGGAAGCCGTAGCGGGCGGCCGTCGTCTCGACGGTGTCGATAACCTCGCGTCGAGCCGACATCTCTTCGGGGTAGAAATCACGAAAGCCCTTGAGTCGGTCGTACATGCCCATTCGTTGGCGAAGGCGCCGCTTGAAACCTGTTGTTCCGGGCAGTCGTCGCGTCCCCCCGACAGCCGGAGCGCGTCAGCCGAAGAGCGCGAGCAACCCACTCACGTCACCAATCGCGATGAGCGAGACGCCCGCGACGGCGAGGAACGCGGCGGCGAGGCGCGTGCCGAACTGCGCTTCGCGGAGGAGGACGCCACCGAGGATGACGGCGATGACCGCTTGCGTGTTGACGATGGGCGACGCGATGCTCGCGGGAACCATCCCGAAGGCCGTCGAGGTGACGTGTTCACCGAGGGCGACGAGCGCGCCCGCTGCGGCGAACTTCGGCAGGTCGCCACGAACGCTGGTCCAGTTGCGGAGCGCGACGGGAAGCACCGCGAGGCCAGCCCCGGCGAAGAGAATTGGGACGAACACGCTCGTCGGGATGGCGAGTTCTTGGAGGGCGACGCGTTTTCCCACGTCGCTGGCGGCGTAACAGGCCGCACTCGCCAGCGCGAGTTGTGCGGGCCGGGAGCGAACTGCTCGTCTGAGGGGGTCGAGCAACGCGCCGCCTTCGTAGTTCGCCACGTAGACGGCCGCAGTCGCGACCGCGACGCCCGCGACTTGCAGGCCCGTGAGGAACTGATTCAAGAAGAGAATCTCGATGGGGAGGACGAACACCGGAACGAGCTTGTTTATCGGCGCGACGTAGGACACGTCCCCGGATTCGAGCGCGTCGACGAACAGGATGAACGCGACACCGACGAGCGCCGCGGTTCCGGCCACGATGGCGACACCCGACGCCCCGATGGTTGCGAGCGACGGCACAGCTGCGGGGTCGAGCGTCGCCGCCGACACGGGCAGGTACCACGCGACGGCGAAGACGTTGACGACGACGGTGATGACCGCACCCGGGTACCCTGGGAAGTAGCGCTTCAGCACGAAGATGTAGACGCCCCAGACGAACGCCGCGAGAACGGAGTAGAAGATTCCCGGGTCCATGACTCAGTTCCAGAGAGACGCGGTGAAAAGCGACGCGATACGGACCTCGACTGCCTATCGTCGGCCGTGCACGTAGCTCTGGACGTGGTCCGGGAACACTTCTTCGACGGCCTCTTGGCCGTGTTCGGCGGCGATGAGCCGACGCAGTTCGCCCTCGTAGTCGGCTTTCGGAATCTGTTCTGAGGGGCCGGTTTCGACGTCGAGGTGCGTCTCGACGAGGCGGTCGACCGCGTTGCGGCCGAACCCCGAAAGCGGCGAGAGATAGTCCACGCCGTGTCGGTCTTCGAGGCTCTGTGCCTGCGCTCGCGAGATAGACGGAACCCTATCGTCGCGGCGCGTCCCGTCGGCGACGGCGTCGAAGTCGAGGCCGCACACCGATTCGAGCGCGTGCTCGTGGACGTCTTGAATCCCGTTTCGGGGGTAGCCGTCGGCGACCATCTGCTCGGCTGCCGCGTCGGCGACGTCCGAGTCGAGTTCCAGCGTCTCGAACTCGTAGCCGAGTTCGAGGGCCGCGTCTTTGGCGTGTTTCCAGTCGTCGGTGACGCCGAAGTGCGCCGTCACGAGCGTGACGTCGTAAAACGAATCGAGGAGCAGCGCGGCGAGCGAAGAGTCTTTCCCGCCGCTGTAGAGGAGCGCGAGGTCCACGTCGTTATCGACGCCGGATGTTGAAGCTCTTGGATTCGGGCTTGAGCTCCTTCAGCAGGGCCTTCATCTTGTCGTCGTCGATGCGGCCCTGAATCCGCCCGCTCTGGGCGAGCGCGACAATCTGGCGTTCGACCTTCTCGGCGAAGTCCGGCTTGGACATCTGGACCGCGTTGAGTCGCTGCCGAGCTTCGTCGGTGAGGTACTGCTTCAGGAGCGCCTGCTTCTGCTGCTCAGCGCGCTGTTGGGCCGCCTCTTCGGCCTGCTGCTGTTCGGCCGAGCCCTGCTGGCCTGCCTGCTCTTGGAGCTCCTGCATCTTCTTTTTTCGAAGCTCCTCCAGTCGCTCATCGTCTGGGCTGCCACTCATACTCTAGGCCACGGTCTGACATCTGAAAACCATTACGGACCCCGCGCACAGACGGCTCTCGGCGGTGATACGCAGCGAAGAAGAACACTCGGTGAAGGAATCGGCGTCGTCTACGCGTAGCGCTCGAGTTCCGGACGGTCGAGGTCCGCGAGAACGTCAGAAGCGGCGTTGTCGAGGAAGCTCGTCCCCTCGGCCGTGATACGGCGACCTTCGCCCTTGGCGGTCTCGATGAGGCCTTCCTCTTCGAGCTGCTGGAGGAGCGTGCGGATAATCTTCTTCCCGGAGGAGTCGCTGTGCGTGCCAGCGACGCGGTAGCGGTTGGAACCGCGCTTGCGGCCGCCGTACTCGGTCGAGAGACGGTCGACGCCGACTGGGCCGTTCATGGCGACCTTGCGGAGCAGGCTCGCGCCGCGGATGAACCAGAAGTTGTCCTGCTGTGGGGGCAGTTCTCGGGTCTGGCCGGTCTTTGCGAAGGCCATCCAGTCGGGTTGCTCGATACGGTCCTCGAGTCGTCCGGCGACCTCTTCGATGAGGGCGTCCGCCGGGACGTCATAGATGGTTACCATGGCTATTCGTTCATAATCGCGGCGTTTAAAGGCATCGTATTCGCCCGATACGGGCGGTTGGAGGCTCGTGCGGCCCGACGGGCGTGTGTGGCTGACTCACCCCCGATTTCGTGCGTTCGGGGTCGGCGACGCTTCGGCTTCAGGTCCGGTGACGCTCGGTTTCAAGTCCGCCGACCACGGGCACTTTCGACGCCCATCACCAGCCCACCGAGGAGCGTCGGCACCCAGTAGATGAAGCCACGGAAGAGGACGACGCCCGCAGTCGCAACGTCGAACGAGACGGCCGAACTGGCGGCCGCGACGAGGATTGCCAGCGTCCACTCGATGCCTCCTGCGCCACCCGGAAGCGGCGTCACACCCGCAATCGCCCCAATCGGGACGACGAACAGGGCGATAGAGAACGCGATTGGCGCGCCGATGGCGTGAAACGCGAGCCAGAGGGCGAGCATCTGACAGAACCACCCGAACCCGGAGAGGCCGAGGGCGATTGCAAGCCCACGGGGGTTTCGGCCAACGCGCTCGATAGACCGGAAGAACCCGTTGATTCGGCGCTCGATACCGTCTGCGGTCGGAACTGTGAGCCGAGGGACGTACCGGGCAACCGTCCTGATAACCGGCGTGAGCGCTCGAATCACGCGGTGTTCGAGTTCGTATCGACGTTGCCACGCCGTGTACACGGCCGCCGGAACGCCGACAGCGAGCGCGATGACTGCGACGAGCGCGATTTCGAGGTTGCGTCCGAGTGTGACCTCGGTCGCGTAGTATCCGGCACCGATGAGCGCGATAGTGATAGACGGCACGAAGTTGAGCGTGTCCACGCTCGCGATTGCCGCCAGTCCCGTCTCGTACTCGGTGTCGGTACTCCGGGAGATGAGGAGTGCGGTGACTGGTTCGCCGCCAGCCTGTCCGAACGGCGTGATGTTGTTGGAAAACATCGCGCCCGCGAAGACGAGAAACGACCGGGGAACGGAAATGTTGATACCGAGCACGCCGAGCACCGTCTTCAGCGACGTTCCCCACGAGGCCAGCCACACGAGCGTAATCGCGAGGATGCCAGCGAGGAAGACGGGGTCGGCCATCGTCAGCCGGTCGACGAGTTCGTCCACGCCCGCGAAGTAGAACAACACGGCGAAGACGACGAATGCGCCGGCGAAGCCGAGGAGGGTCGCGCGGATATTTTCGCGGGCCATCTGCCGGGTGTGCGTCTACGACGGGCATTAAGCCTCCGGATTAGGGGCGCGGTTTCGACCTCCGGAGGCGGGTTTCGGTCGTATCGACCGCCCCGGATAGATGGACATTTCCGCCCCGGGCTACACCTCGGGAGTATGGACGAGCGCACCGCCTTGCGAATGCTCGCTGCGGACCTCCCCGACGCGGGCGACGACGCCGCCGTCGTCGACGGGTTAGTGGTCACGACCGACATGCTCCACGAAGTGACCGACTTCCCGTCTGGGACGACCCGCTACACTGCAGGCTGGCGAGCGGTCGGTGCCTCACTCTCCGACGTTGCGGCGATGGGCGCGACGGCGACCTGTGCAGTCGCCGTGTACGCCGCCCCGGAACTCGACGAGACCGACCTCGCCGACTTCCTCGACGGGGCGCAGGACGTGTGCGACGCTGTCTCCGCAGAATACGTCGGCGGCGACTTGGACACCCACCAGGAGTTCACGACTGCGACGACCGCCATCGGCCGCACCGACGACCCGGTCCTTCGCTCCGGTGGTCGACCCGGTGACTTGCTCTGTGTGACGGGCGAACTCGGCCGGTCGGCGGCCGCCGTCAGATTGTTCGAATCGGGTGACGTCGAACGGGCGAACGACCTCTTCCAGTTTACCCCACGTGTCCGCGCTGGTGTCGAACTCCGGGAGTTCGCCACGTCGATGATGGATTCGAGCGACGGTCTCGCCCGTTCGGTCCACCAACTCGCGGAGGCGAGCGACTGCGGATTCGACCTCGACTGGGACGCGCTTCCCGTCCACGACGCGGTCCGGGAGGTCGCGACCGACGACGCCGACCGCAGAGAACTCTCGACGTACTTCGGCGAGGACTTCGAACTCGTGTTCACGATTCCCGAAGCCGAACTCGACGCCGCCCGCGACGCGGTCGACCTGCCGCTCACCGTAGTCGGACGCGCCACTGACGGGTCAGAAGTCGTCGCCGATGGCGATACGGTTCCGGACCGAGGCTACACTCACGGTGGCGACTGACGGGCGGAACTGGAAACCAAGCCAAAGTCCGCAGCGAGAATATTCTACGCGGGGATGAACTGAATCGGAACCAAGAGGAAACACGCCGCGCCGAGGGCGAACGTGAAGACGCCGACCGCGATGCGCTTGGGGCCGAGCGGCGTCTCGTCGACTGGATTCGCCGGGCCGTTGTACGCGATGAACGTCGAGAGGAGACCCCAGAAGAACCAGAGCCCGACGGAATCGTTGATGCCCATGTTGCGCACGTAGTGGAGGTATCCGGCGATACCGAACAGGAGCAGGGGGACCGCGGCCGCGACCGACTCCTGTCGCTCGCCGAGCATCGCCCGCAGCATGTGTCCACCGTCGAGTTGGCCGACAGGGAGCAAGTTGAGGACGGTGAAGAACATCCCGACCCATCCGCCGATGACGACGGGGTGGACGGTGGTCCGCGGGTCCGGGTACTCAGTCGGTTGGTCGAGTGCGGCCGCGATTGCGTCCAAAAGCGGCGGGTTGTTGAACACGATGATGTCACTAGACCCCGACAGCGCCCACTGCGGGACGGTCATCGGTTCGAGCGAGAGTCCGATGGCGGTGACGACGATTGTCGCTGCGAGCCCGGCGAGCGGCCCGGCGACGCCGATATCGAACAGCGCCTTTCGGTCGGGCATCTGTCCGCGCATTCTGATAATCGCCCCCAACGTGCCGAACGGGAAGATGAAGGGGATGAGATAGGGGAGAGACACGTCCACGCCGTGGTATCTGCCGACGAGATAGTGGCCGAGTTCGTGAACCGAGAGCACGCCGAGAATGGCCGCGGTAAAGGGCCACGCTTGCAGTGCGAGAAGCGGATTGGCGGTGAGGTCCGACATCGGAACGTAATACCACGCGTACGCACCGACGAACAGGGTCGAGAGAATCGTCGCGAAGAAGAGAGCTACGTTCTTCCACGGGACGCCGTCGATACCCGGTGAGATTGGCTCGACGACGACTACGTCACCGCGGCCCATCGAAGACGTCTGGACCTGCACTTCGTAGCCTGCATGGCGGAAGTCGGGCCAGACTTCGCGAACGAGCATCTGCTCGGGGACGAGCGACTGCCCGTAGTAGATAATTCGGTCGCCGTCGGTCTGTGTTTCGTGAACGTCGAAGACTGTCTGGAGGGCCTCGACCGGCGGGCTATCCGCCGACTCGAACTGTTCCATCGAAGCGAGCTACGGGTGGAGCGTGCATAAATCCCGTGACGACACTGTCGTGAGCGGTTTTCACTCTTGCACTCGGCTCTCGATTAGTCGGTCGGCTAGAAAAACGAACTGTCGAGAGCATCACGGGACATCTCGACGGGGCTGGGGGAGCTGGCCCCGTGGGGGATTCGGGGCCGGAGCGTGGGGTTGGTGATTGTGCAGGGGGCTTAGTGCGTGAGTGGGGTCACGCGGTTGCTATACGGGGACACATGGTGTCTGTGCGGGGACACATGGTGTCTGTGCGGGGACACGTGGTGTCTCTGGGGGCGTTCGAGCCTGTGGGGGGCTTCGAGCTCACTTAGGCCGTCTCGACGCGCCACGTCGTCGCACTCGTGTACGACCACTTCTCGATGGTCAGGTCGGTCGCGGAGTCGCGAAGCTTGACCATCAGCGCGCCGATTTCCTTGGGGGAGAGACCGACGTCGTCCGCGATGAACTTGCTCTTGAAGTACATCTCGCCGTCCTTCGCACGGTCGGCCAGATACTGCTTGAGTCGGTCTTCTTTGGAGCTACCGTCTGTGGAGGGAGTTGCTGTCGCGCTCATCTGATACACCTCACTCACCTCTATACCTGCTGGGGGTGTTATAAAGGAAGGACCGTTGGAATTAGTTCGGTCGCTTTCAGCTTGAATAGACGAAAACGGTACATTTTATGAATCTTTTAGAGACGTTTAGATTCTTTAGAAGCACTCCTAAGAGATTTATTCACTCATAGAAAACCCGATACTATACTGGGTAAAATGCCCCTGAATCTCCCGATTTCAGGGGCGTTTTGCGGCAACAATATCTGGTAGTTGGTCGATGTCTGACGAACGCGTCGCCGGCCGACAATCAGTCAGGGAGACAGAGGGTCAGCGTTCGTGACGCCAGAACTGGTCTTCGACCGTCGTCTCTTTCTTGAAAATCGGAACCTCGTCTTTCAGCCGGTTGATGCCGTCTTCGACGGTCCGAAACGCCTCTTCTCGGTGCCCTGCGAGGACGACGACGAACACGATGTCTTCGCCGTCTTCGATGACGCCGACCCGGTGGTGCATGAGAACGCGTTCGACGCCGTCTCTGTCTTCGAGTTCCTCGGAAATCGTCGCCATCTTCGACTCTGCGACGCCGTCGTACTTCTCGAATTCGAGGCTCGTCGTCCGTGGGTCGTCTTCTCCGTCTTTCGCCCGAACTCGCCCGGTGAAGGTGGCGATTGCGCCCGCGTAATCGGCTCGTGGGTCCCGTTTCACCTGCTCGACGAGTGAGTCGAGCGTGACGTGCGGTTCGAACCCGTCGATTTCGTGAGCCAGTTCGTCGAGGTCGAGGTCGCTGAACGCCTCTGCTTCAGCCACGATGTTTTCGGCGTCCGCGCCGCCGAGTGCGACCGTCGGCAGTGTCGTCTCCGAGAATCCGGAGACGAGGGCATAGTCGTATTCCGAAGCTACCTCGTCGAGCAGTTCGTCGAGGGGACGGTTCGACCCGGTACCGACCCAGTTCCCACCCGGTGTGAGCCCGTACGCGCCGTCGACTGCGTCTGGGGGATTCTCGTCGGCCTCTCCGCTCGGGAGCGATTCGATAGTTGCTACGCGCCCGTCGAGCCGCGAGGCGAGTCGCTCACAGAGCGTCGTTGCCCCTGACCCGACGACACCGAGTACCTGCATACCCGGTGAGACGGTCCGAACTGGTTTAAGAGTGCTCCGAGGGTGCGGTCTCCGGGTCGGAAGTCGCGTCGCTGTCCGATGTTTCGTCGCGACCGGTCGGTCGCGTCCGGTAGAGGTACAGGGCGATACCGAACCCAGCGAAGCCACACGCAGTCGCAACCCACGGTGCAACTGCTCCGAGCGTGGTGTCGGCCGTCGCCGGGAGCGTGTCGTACTGCCAGAGCGCCCACCCGACGGAGAAACACGCCACGAGCGCCCAGTTGAGTCCGCTCCGGCGGTCGAACTCCCCACGTCGATGGCGGATGAAGAGGGCCCCGAGCGCGAGTATCCACCCGACGACGAGGAGCGTAACCGTCTCCACGGTGACGAGTCGCATACCGGTAGTGGCCGCGAGAGGGGTTTAAAGTCCTCGACACGGGCGTCTCGCACTTGATAACCCTTAAGATGCGCTCCCGGATACCCGTGTGCAATGAGAGTCGTCATCTCCATCGGCGGTAGCGTACTCGCGCCGAACCTGGATGCCCGGCGCGTCGAGGGCCACGCCTCCGTCGTCGAAACACTAGCACGAGAGGGGTGCGAAATCGGTGCGGTCGTCGGCGGCGGCGGTGTCGCCCGCGACTACATCGGTGCCGCCCGTGACCTCGGCGCGAACGAGGTCCAACTCGACCAAATCGGAATCGACGTAACGCGAATCAACGCGCGTCTCCTCATCGCGGCGCTCGGGTCGCAGGTCGACCCCAAGGTACCCCACGATTACGAGGACGCGGGCGACGCCATCCGTCGCGGCGATATCTCGGTGATGGGCGGCGTCATGCCCGGCCAGACCACCGACGCCGTCGCGGCCGCACTCGCCGAGTACGTCGACGCCGACCTGCTCGTCTACGCGACCAGCGTCGACGGCGTGTTCAGTGCCGACCCGAACGAAGACGCCGACGCGACGAAGTTCGAGGAGATGACGGCAAGCGAACTCGTCGACGTCATCGGCGACATCGAGATGAACGCCGGGTCGTCCGCACCCGTGGACCTCCTCGCGGCGAAACTCATCGAGCGCGCGAAGATGCGCACTATCGTCCTCGACGGGACGGACCCCGAGCGAATCGAACCGGCCGTCCTCCGCGGCGAGCACACCGGGACCGACATCATCCCCGAGGGCGGCGACGAACCGACCTACTGGGCACAGTGAGATGAGCGCAGAGGCCCCTTCAGACGAGACGGACGCACAGGACGACGGCTTCCACGACTTCTGGGCCGACGACGTCGCCGACGAAATCGAGGCCCGCGACCCCGACGAGCCAATCGTCATCAAAGGCGGCGTCTCGCCGTCCGGCGTCGCCCACCTCGGCAACTTCAACGAAATCATGCGCGGCTACTTCGTCGCCGAAGTGCTCCGCGAGCGCGGCCACGAGGTTCGGCAGGTCTTCACCAGTGATGACAAGGACCCGCTCCGAAAGCTGCCGCGCAAACTCGCCGACGAAGACGGGAACATCGTCGGCCTCGGTGAGGTGGACGCCGGCGCGCTCGGACGCAACCTCGGCAAGCCATACACCGCTATCCCGGACCCGTTCGGCGAGACCGACTCGTACGCCGCCCACTTCGCGTCGCTGCTGAAGGCCGATGCCGACCGCCTCGGCGTCCCCGTCGAGATGCTGTCGAACACCGAGATGTACGAAAACGGCGACTTCGACCCCGTCGTCGAACACGTCCTCGAAAACATCGAGACGGCGCGCGAAGTCCTCTCGGAGTACCAGTCGAAGGTCGACGACGACTACGTCCCGTTCAACCCGGTCTGTGCCGAGTGCGGGAAGATTACCGAGACGGTCACCGACATCGACCTCGACGCGGGTACCGTCGAGTACGTCTGTACCGACATGACCGTCGGCGACAACACCATCGACGGCTGCGGTCACGAGGGGACGGCGACGTTCCGCGAGGGCAAGTTGCCGTGGCGCTTCGAGTGGCCCGGCCAGTGGCAGGTCCTCGGCGTCGACCACGAACCGTTCGGCAAGGACCACGCCGAGGGGTCGTGGCCCTCCGGCAAGGATATCGCCGAGAACGTCCTCGAAATCGAACCGCCGGTCCCGATGGTCTACGAGTGGTTCACGCTCAATGGCGAGGCGCTGTCCTCGTCGGCCGGGAACATCGTCACCGTCCCGGAGATGCTCGAACTCCTCGAACCCGAGGTGCTGCGGTACTTCTTCGCGCTCAACCCGCGGAAGGCTCGTGACCTCGACCTCACCCGTCTCGACCAGTTGGTCGACGACTTCGACCGCTTCGAGCGCGCGTACCACGGTGAAGTCGACGACGAGAACCTGACGCGCTTCGCCAAGCGCGCGTACCCCTTCGTCGTTGACGACGTGCGCGAAGACCGGATTCGCCTCCCGTACACGTTTGCGGCCGTCCTCGGTATGACCGACGACGAGGACCTGCGAATCAAAATGGCCCGCAACGAGGGCTTCTTCGACGAGGACACCCCCGAAGACGTCATCGACGAGGCGCTCGAACGCGTCGAACTCGCCCGCCACTGGGCCGAGAAGATGGACAATCAGTACAACTACCGCCTGCAGGTCGAGTTGCCGGCGTTCGACTTCGACGCGGATATCGAAGCGGCGCTCGACGACCTCGCAGACTTCGTCGCCGACGGCCACGACGGCGAGGAGATTCAGGGCGAAATCTACGAGACGGCCCGTCGCCACGACATCGAGATGGGCGACTTCTTCGCCGCCGGCTATCGTCTCTTCTTCGACGACACGCAGGGGCCGCGACTCGGCGAATTCCTCGGCGAGTTAGAACAGGACTTCGTCGTCAAGCGTCTCCGAAGAGAAGACTGAGGCGTTTCGCGTTCCGTTTTTCTCCGTTATCGGCGTCCGACGAGCAGTGCGCCTGCCGCGAGTGCGACGAGCGCGCCGACCGCCGTCACGGGACCGAATCCGGGGACAGGCGACTCGGTCGTCGACGCCGAGGTGGTCGTTTCAGCCTGCTTCACGACGACACCCTCGGCCTCTGCGAGCGTGCCCGAATCGTCGGCGACGGTCACGGTGAACGTCGAATTGGTCGGGATGTCGCTGAAGTCGAACGTCGCGGTGAAGTTACCGTCCTCACCGACCGACACCTCGCTGGTCTTCAGGAACGCCGGCTCGGTGTCGCCGGATGCACGGACTCGGACGGACAGGTTCTTGTCGGCCGAGAGGTCAGACGTGCCTTGGATAGCTGCGTCGTCGCTCGACGTGACAGTCACCTGCTCGCGGTCGCTGACGATGGAGACCGAATCGTCCTGTGCTGTCACGACTGACGCACCTCCGACGAGCGCTCCGATGACGACGAGTGTCGCCACGAACGCGCGACTTGGAGAGCTGATTGAGTCGAACATAGTCATCCAACCGTACACGATATTGTGAAAAGCCACTGACGAAATGTCAAGTGGCTCTTTGAGTCACCCGGAAGGAACCGGCGGTGAGTTCCAACGGTGTGGGCTCAGTTCTCCTCGATGGCGTCGATAACGACTGCACCGACGACGACGAGACGCGGGTCGATGGTGTCGCGTTCGATGTCGATGGTGTACTTGTCGCGGAACGAGAACTGCTCGCCGACCGACCCGACTGCGGTGCCAGCGGCGTCTTCGATACGGTAGGAAAACGGAATGAGTGTCGAGATGACGCGGCGGGCGATGGCCATCGGGACGTTGTCCTCGACGATGCGCCCCACGACGTTCCCGTCCGGCCCGAGGAGTTGGTAGGTGTGCTTCGCGAACGAGAACGCGCCGCGCTTCACCGCCCCTACTCGCTCGCCGGTCTGGCTATCGACGATGTCGTAGGCGGCGGACACGTCGAGGACGCTGTCTGCTTTCACGCGGAAGCGCTCGTCGCCCGTGTCGTAGTCGTTGAGTCGGAAGTCCTCCTTCAATTTGAACTTCTTCTTCTTCGCCGAGAGAACTGGCTCGTCGTCCTCGTAGACCACGTATTTCGTGCCGATGGAGACTTTCTGCCGGACTTCGTAGCGGGAACTGTCGAACATGCTCTGTTGTGGTCCCGGCACGGGGTAAAAACCCTTCTGGGGGACGACTTATGTCGTCATCGCGCGTATCGTGGCCTGCAGAATCCGTTCCCCGAAGGACGACCCGCGGCTTCGGCCGCAGTGATTTCACATGTCTCTCATCGACTTCATCCGGTCAGTAGAACAGTCCGCAGACGAAATGGAAGTCGAACTCGAAGAGTTCGACGCAGACTCCGAACAGGCAGCCGTGTCCGACGAGGACTCCTCGGGCGGGCGCTCGCTGGGTCGATTGCTCGTTCTTGCCCTCGTCGCGGCCGGCGTCGCTTACGTCGTGTACCGCCTTCGCTCGTCGTCGTCCGAGTCGTTCACCGACATCGAACTCGACGATGACGACGAACACGCGAGCGACAGCGACGACGCGACAGTGACCGTCGAACACGAGTCCGAAACCGACGCGGACGACGGTGAGTTCGACTTCGACGCTGACGCCGACGAGAGCGATGCCG
The DNA here is from genome assembly GCF_024730625.1 of Haloferax larsenii. Classification (NCBI taxonomy): domain Archaea; kingdom Methanobacteriati; phylum Methanobacteriota; class Halobacteria; order Halobacteriales; family Haloferacaceae; genus Haloferax; species Haloferax larsenii. The sequence goes on along the minus strand of NZ_CP078063.1, from coordinate 630,461 downwards.
GCGAAAGTGACGAGCACGCCGCAGACGAAGACGAGCAGGCTGCTGCCGACGACGACGCCGTCGAAGTCGAAGTCGAGTTGCCCGACGACGACGAGACCGAGGACGCGTAAAACTCGCCGACCACGGTAGCACCGTAACCCGAACGCCTTTTGGTTCGCGCCGCCTCCCTTCGAGCGATGAATACGCTGCTGTGGGTCTTCGCCGGACTCATCGCTTACTCCCTCCTCACGGCGGTGTTGCGAACCCGGGGTATTCTCCCCGAATACGTCCGCGTACAGGGTCCGCTCACCACCGTTCACACGCGTCGCGGCCGCGAGCTACTCGACAAACTCGCCGCGCCCAAACGCTTCTGGCGCGCGTGGAGCAACATCGGCCTCGGCGTCGCGCTCGTCATCATGGTCGGGACGTTCGTCCTCCTCGTGTTCCAGGCCATCCTCATCGTCCAGCGCCCGCCCGCTCCCTCCGCGGTGAACCAACCGCAGAACTTCCTCGTCATCCCCGGCGTCAACGACTTCCTGCCGCTTTCGGTCGCGCCGGAGATTCTCTTCGGGCTTCTCGTGGGCCTCGTCGTCCACGAGGGCGGTCACGGCATCCTCAGCCGAGTCGAAGATATCGAAGTCGAGTCGATGGGAATCGTCCTCCTGACGATTCTTCCGGTCGGTGCCTTCGTCGAACCGTCCGAAGAGAGCCAACGCCGCTGTGACCGGGGCGGAAAGTCCCGAATGTTCGCCGCCGGCGTGACAAACAACTTCGTCGTGACGATTATCGCCTTCGCGCTCCTGTTCGGTCCGGTCATCGCCTCTATCTCTGTCGCGCCCGGCGTCGCAGTCGCCGGCGCGTACAGCGGTTCTCCCGCTGCGGCGGCGGGTATCTCCGGCGGCGACCGTGTCACCGCAATCGACGGCACGCCGGTCAACACGACACAGGACCTCGACGCGGCACTGCTCGCGTCCGACGACGGAACCGTGGACGTCGAAGTCGACGGCGAAAAGACAGTCTCGGTCTCTCGAAAACTCATCATCGCCGGTTCCGTCGCAGGCAACCCGGCGAACCTCACGGTCGAGCAGGGCAGTGACCCAATCACCGTCAACGCGGTCAACGGGACGCCAGTGAGCACGCAGGCCGATTTCGTCTCGGCCGTCGGCGACAGTCGGTTCGCTCGAATCGACACGTCGGCCGGTGAGCGCGTCATCCCGGTCGGCGCGTACATCACGAACATCGCCGAAAACGGGCCGCTGTACAACGCGACCGAGACGACAGAGCCGCTTATCGTGACCGCGTTCGACGGCAAGCGCATCGTCACGTCGGCCGACTTGCAGGCGGCACTCGACGAGACCGACCCCGGACAGACCGTCTCTGTCGAGGTCTATCAGGACGGGTCGTTCGAAACCGTGGACGTGACGCTCGGTGAGAACCAACAGGACGGAAACGGCTTCCTCGGCGTCAACATCTTCGGAACCAGCGGGCTTCTCCTGACGGACTTCGGCGTCCGCGAGTACCCCGCAGGGACGTACCTCTCACTGCTCGGTGGTGACGGCGGCGAGGGCGGGAATGCCGTCGGCAGCGCCTTCGGCGAGTCGCCGCTGCAACTCGTCTACGTCTCGCTGTTGCTTCCGCTCGCGTCGGTCGTCCTCGGGATTCCGAACTTCCCCGGCTTCACCGGGCAGGTCATCAACTTCTACCAGGTCGGTGGCCCCTTCGACTTCCTCGGCGGCGGCGTCTTCCTCTTCGCCAACCTCCTGTTTTGGACGGCGTGGATTAACCTCCAACTGGGGCTGTTCAACTGTATTCCCGGCTACCCGCTCGACGGTGGCCGCATCTTGCGGACCGCGACCGAGGCGGTCGTCTCCCGGCTTCCGGTCGACGACTCACACACGGTCGTTCGGACCATCACGACCTCCATCGGACTCGTGATGCTCGCGTCGCTCTTGCTCATGATATTCGGGCCGACAGTCCTCGGCGGGTAACGCACTCGCCGCGACAGAGGCCTACTCACCGCGACAGAGGCCCACTCACCGCGACCCAAACCCACTCGCCGCGACCCGACCCCGTCTCGGAGTCGCACGCGAGGACTGCACGCGAATCAATCCGTCGTTCCCGGATTCAGAAAAGACTCGCAACTTCAATACCGGATGACTCCTAACGCCCCTGTATGGTAGAGGCCCCACAGACCGACGAGGGCTGGTTCGCGCTGCACGACTTCCGAACGGTCGATTGGGACGCGTGGCGGGACGCGCCCGAGCACGAGCGCCGTCGCGCAATCGAAGACGGTGTCGCATACCTCGACTCCCACGAAGCGGTCGAAGACGACGAGGCCGGTGCGACGGCCGTCTTCTCCATCCTCGGCCACAAGGCCGACTTCGTCGTCGTCCACTTCCGGCCGACGCTGGACTCGCTGTCGCGCGCCGAGCGCCGCTTCGAGCAGACGGCACTGGCCGCGTTCACCGAGCAACCGACCTCGTACGTCTCCGTCACCGAGGTTTCGGGCTACGTCTCGGACGACTACTTCGAGGGCAACGAAGAGGACATCGACACGGGACTGCTCCGGTACATCGAGGGCAAACTGAAGCCCGACATCCCGGACGACACCTACATGGCGTTCTATCCGATGTCGAAGCGCCGCGGCGAGAAACACAACTGGTACGACCTGCCGTTCGACGAGCGCCGGGAACTCATGTCCACCCACGGCGACACGGGCCGCAAGTACGCGGGCAAAATCAAGCAGGTCATCGCCTCCTCGGTCGGCTTCGACGACCACGAGTGGGGCGTCACGCTCTTCGGCGACGACCCGACGGACATCAAGGACATCGTCTACGAGATGCGCTTCGACGAGGTGTCGAGTCTCTACGGCGAGTTCGGCCAGTTCTATGTCGGGCGTCGCTTCCCGCCGTCGGACCTCGGCGCGTTCCTCGCGGGCGACGCCGTCCCGACGAGCGAGTTCGGCGACGAATCGCATCACCACGCCCACGCGCACGACGAAGGCGGACATCACCACGGTGAGGGCGGTCATCCCCACGGTGGCGGTGAAGGCGGACACCACCACGGCGGTGAAGGCAGCCACCACGGCGGCGGTCACGGCCACGGTGAGAGCGGCCACCACGGTGGCGACCACGGCCACGGCGACTCGGACGACGAAGCCGACAGCGAAGACATCCGCGGCCAACTCGAAGACCTGAACATCTACGCTGGCCAGCCGCACGGCGAGGACGTGTACGCGACGGTGCTGTACTCCGAAGCCGACTCCGAGGAACTCTTCGACGAAGTCGAGGGGCTCCGAGGCAACTTCGACCACTACCCGACGCACGTCAAGACCGCCGTCTACGAGGCCAACGACCGCGACCGGACCGCAGTCGTCTCCATCTGGGAGACGGCGTCGGCCGCCGAGACGGCTGCCGGGTTCCTCTCGGAACTCCCCGGTATCGTCGAGCGCGCCGGCGAAGAGTCCGGCTTCGGGACGATGGGGATGTTCTACACCGTCAAGCCCGACTACCAGACGGACTTCGTCGAGAAGTTCGAGACCGTCGGCGGCCTGCTCGAAGACATGGACGGCCACTTCGATACGGACCTGATGGTCAACCTCGAAGACGAAAACGACATGTTCATCGCCAGTCAGTGGCGCTCGCAGGAAGACGCCATGGGCTTCTTCCGCTCCGACGAGTTCCGCGACACGGTGCAGTGGGGCCGTGACGTGCTGGCAGACCGGCCGCGACACGTCTTCTTGGCGTAGAGACGCTGCCGAACAGCGGTTTTCTTTTTCTCACTCGGTTGCGGTCTCACGCGACTGGTTCGACCGGAACGTCTCGGTGGACGAGTCCGTCTGCGTCACGACTGCTTCGGTCTCGACCAACGCGTTCAGTCGGCGTTCGAACTCTTCGTCCGAGAGTTCCCCTGCTGCATAGCGTTCCCGGAGCACTTCGATGGCGGATTCGTCGTCGACAGGGTCGTATCGGGTTGGCTCCTGGCGTCGCGTCTGCTGGTAGTTCTCGGATGACTCCTCACCCAGAACTCGTCGTCGAATTCGCCGACCCGCGTAGGCAACGAGCATGGCCGCTGGCGTGGCGAAAAAGAATATCGTCAACGCCAGTTGCGCGTTAGCAGACACAATCAAAATCGCCAGCATGAGCCAGAAGCCGGTGACGAGCCCGAAAAGCGGGGGACTTCGAGCGACGGCACCTGCCTCCTTCGAGAGCAGCGCTCCGATTCGTTCGAGGGCCATTAGCCGAAACTGTCTCTCGAACTACAAAAAAGTACGTTGCTGAAGTGTGTGAGCGCGCAGGTAGGCGATTACAGGAACTGGCCGCGGCCTCGACCTCGCCCCCTGCCGGGGTTGTCCTCGTCGTGACCATCGGGGTCGTTGCCGTGGCCGCGGTCGTGGTCTTCGCCGTCGTCGCCACCGCGACCGCGCTCTTCGGGCGTGTAGACGTACAGACAGTCGTTTTTGTACGAACGGCCGAACTGGTCGGCGTCTTCACAACAGAGGACGCGGCCGTCGTCGAGGACGGAGACGTTGTCGACGTTGATGAGCGCGTCGTCGGCGATATCGGCCGGGTCGCTCGCGTCCGAGCCGACGATGACGGGTTCGAGCGTCGAGACGTTGTAGTCGGATTCGAGTTCCGCGCGGTAGACGACGCCGCCGTCGACGCGGTCGAGTTGGATATCGCCCTGGTCGTTCGACATGTCGTCGTTGAGCTCCGAGACGCCGAAGTAGACGTAGTCGCCGGGACGAGCACCTTCGACGCTGTCGATGCCTTCGGCCTTGTTGAACTCGATGCTGGCTCCGATTTCCTTCGCGGCCGCGCGGGTCTCGATGAAGGGGACGCGACGGAGTTCCTCGTCGACTCCGTCGGGGCCGCGGCGTTCGTACTGGTCGGCCCACTCGACGATTTCCTCGTCGGTGACGTAGTCGCGGTTGCCGTCTTCGACGACCGCCTTGTCCGCCGCTTCGAGGATGTCGGGCGTCACTTCGTCGCCTTCCTCCCAGTCGGTGTGGCTTTCGAGGTAGTCGACCTGCGTGATGTCGTCGTACTCGGCAATCCACGATTCGACTTCGGCGTTGCTCGCGTGACCGAGTTCGACCCACTCGATTTCGAGGTCCACGTCGGTCGGTGGGCGTTCGACCGCGGCGTCTCTGTTCGTCACGTACGGCGCGTAGAGCGTCCCGGCGACATCCATCGGGTCGTCGTAACTCGGAATCGGTCTGTCGGAGACGAATTTGTAGATACCTTTGCTGTCGCCGTCGGAGGCGAGGTAGACCGTCCGCTCGTCGGTCTGCACGTCGGGACACTCCCACGCGGCGCGGCCCATCACGTAGTACTTGACGGGTTCGGGCGTCTCGGCGGCTGGCTCGCGGAAGTCGACGATGTAGCCGTAGCGGTACGGGTTCGGGTAGGTGTCGCCGATGGGCGTCAGGTCGTTGCCGGAACCGGACTGGTCGACCGGGTCTGCACCGAGGTAGTACGCGAGCAGTTCGACACCGGTAATCGCCCAATAGCCCTGGACGTACCACGAGTCGTCGTAGTACTCGTCGACTGCGGACTGAATCTCCGACGGGTTGGGACGGTTCCAGAACTCGTGTGCGCCGCGGAGTCCCGTTCCGGTCCCCTGCTCGACGATGTCGCCGACCGAGGCGGTCATCGAGACGCGCGGGTGACCGTAGTTCTCCTCGGCGGAGAGCATCGTGTTCCACGGACTGTGGTCGCCGTAACAGTTGATTCGGGTCCCGCCGAGTTCGCGGAGTGCATCAGTGTTGGCGAGGTTCAGTGCGTTTTCGAGGTCGGCCTCCCACTCGCCGTCTTCGGTCTGGCTGAGCGGAATTCGGGAGATGTTGCCCGGACTGGCCTCCCAGTTGGTAAAGAGGTAGCCCTCGGTTCCGTCGTCGTTCGTCGGGATGAACTGGTTGCAGTCGGGCGTGAAGCCGGCGTCGGCGTACTGTGACCCGCTGAAGTTCTCGCTCGTGATGTTCGTTCCGTCGGGCGTCTGCGGGACACCGAGCAGTTCCGTTCCTCCGTTTATCGGGTCGCGCTCGCGGCCCAATAGCTCGTAGTCGCCGGCAGCAGAGCGAACTGCTCGTCGCTCTTCGTTCGACTCCGGCGTCGAGAGTTCGTCGAATTCGTTTTCGCCGTCGAAGGTGAACTGGAAGCCGGAGAAGTAGCCGATACCGGCCTTGTCGTACGGGGCCGGGTTCTCGCGGTCCGGATGCTGGAGACTGTACAGAAGCGTTCCGTCGCCGAACACGCACGGACCGGTTACTTCGGCACCGAACGCCGTCGTCGAAAACCGCGTAAGGTCCCCCCGAACCAGCGGTGCCCGCGGCGTATCAGGGTCTTCAGATTCCGTTGCTTGCCCAACGCCAGCCACGCTGGCCCCCAGCGCAGCAGCGACCGACGTTGCCATGAGATTTCGTCGAGTGAACTCGACCATGCACGTGTGTTCTCTCTATCATCTCTTGTTTAATTTTATAATTCTCTCACTATGGATTATTTTCCACCCCGGAGCAGTCCATTGATTATATAATAGTTGGGAGTATGATGTGTCGAAAATTCTCACGCGTCTGGCGTCACTGAGTGGCCGTTCTGTTCGCGTTCTGCGACACCGTCGCGAATCTCTCGTGCACGACGCCGGACGGCCGCGACGTATCGTTCGATTCGCGCGCGTTTCTTCCCGTAGAACGATGCCACCCAGTTTTTGTCCGTGTACGGTTGGGTCAGGAAGTACGCCGCCAGCGTGTCTCGGCCGGCTTGGATGACCTCTGGCGGAACGCCGCGCTCGCCGGTTCCGGCCTCGACGAAGCCGTTCACGTCGAAGTACACGTCAGCGTAGAGTGTCGCGAGGTCCGGGTCGTCGAACTCGATTCCCTCGTGTTCCGGCGCTTCGAATCGAAAGCGTCTGTCGCCGGTCTCGGCGTCGCTGTACTCGACGATTCGAACGTCGAGGACGTACTCTTTGTACAGCATCTCCGAATCGACTTCGGTGGTGGTGTGTTCCGGTTTCGACATAGATGGGTGTGGCCCTCGCCGACGTCGAGTGGCCGTGCCGACAGCGTTGGCTCGCCACCGTGTAGTAGATTTATAAGTACAGTATATATCACAACAGAGATGTCAACGGTTCTATCTACCTGTTCGGAGACGCGCTGAAACGCTGTCAACCGAATCGTTGCGCCGAGTCGCGTCGCGGTCAGCGACCGCGAAGTGCGTACCCGACGGCTCCGACGATGCCCGTCAGGAGTGTGGCGACCACCCAGCCGGTCGCATCGTCGCCGCGCTTTCGTGCGTTGAGGTGCACGAGCCACGCCAGTGCGACGTGAGCGACCGCGGTGAGGCCGAGGAACGTTCGGAGGTTCACACTCAGGCTTCGTTGCGAGCGCCTTCTGCGACGCGCTTGTCGAGACCAGCGTCGCGGATGTCGTCGCCGTCGACGGAGGAGCGAAGCGCGTCCATGCCGTCGAAACGGTCGATACCGAAGTTGTCCTCGTAGAGGTCGATGACGCGTTGCATCTCCTCGTCGGTGAGCTTCGGTACGTCGGAGGCGGCGGCCCACTCGGTGATGTCGTCTTTGGTGCGGAACGTCGGCGTGACCGACGCCGTGGCGTCGAAGCCGAGGAGGAAGGCGATAGACGCCTGTGCCATCGTTCGCTCACGGTCGCTCGCTTCGACCGCTCCCTGCCGTCTGCTCGCTTCGCTCGCAGAGACGCCGTCGCGTTCGAGGAATCGCAGTTCTTCGAGCTTCTCCCAGCCGGTCTCGTACCACTCGTCGGGGCGGAAGCCGCGGTGGTCACCGCTACCGAGCTCGGTCTCGGGACGGACCTGTTCGTTCAGGAGCCCCGAAGAGTGCGGGACGCGACCGATGAGGCTCGTCGACGACCCGGTCTCTTCGATTGTGTCGAGGAAGTGGTTGCCGACGTCCTGTTCGAACGCGTTCCAGACGATTTGGAGGGCGTCGAACTCCTCTTCGATAGCCATGTCACCCTCGGCGAGCCAGCCGATGGAGGGGCCGAGCGCCCAGCCGGCCGCCTTGATGAGGCCCTCTTCTTTCAGTTCGTCCAGCGCTTCGAGCACGTCGGGCGTGACTTCGTCGACGTTCGCGTTGTGGAGTTGCAGCAGGTCGACGTACTCCATATCGAGTCGGTCGAGGCTCTTTTCGGTCGCCTCGCGGACCCACTCGCCCGTGATTTCTTTCGGGAGTTCGCCGTGACCGGCCTGCGGGTGGTTGTAGAAGTCGTAGCCGATTTTGGTGGCGACGGTGACTTCGTCGCGGTAGTCGGCGAGCGCTTCGCCGACGACCTCCTCGGAGTGGCCATGACCGTACACGTCCCCGGTGTCGAAGAACGTGATTCCCTGGTCGATGGCGTGGTGAATCATCTCGATGGAGTCGTCGTCCGAGCGGTCGCCCCACCAGTCGGTCCCGACGACCCACGCACCGAAGCCAACCTCGCTCACTTCGATGCCGGAGGTGCCGAGTTCGCGGTAGTGCATGGACGGCCCTTCGTATTCCGGTGACTTATTGGGTGTGTTTTGTTCCCGCAGACTGGGAGCGAGTCGCCTGCGCCCGCTCGGATTCGACGCGATTCCGGTGAACCAAAGCCAGATGATATTGCCCGTATAGCGCCTGTGTCGGGCTTCCGACAACCGAACCCCTATGAACGTCGACTGACAACGAGACGGTGATGACGAAGGTCCAGGTTTCGCTTCCGGACGACGCCGAAGATGGGTTACAGGCCTTCATCGACGACGTAGACGAACGCTTGTCTTCGGAGGAAGACACGTGCCAGGTCGTCAGAGACACCCTTATCGACCTCTTCGGCGACCGCGAAGCGTGGGAGCGCTGGCAGAGTGGGAAGCCGGTCTCGCCGGCGACACGCGTTCGACTGCAGGGGTACGACCCGTGTAACGCGACGCTCGAAGCCGAATACTACGCCGAGAAAGACGAAGCGAAGTTCCAGCGCTCCAAGCACCTGCAGTGGCTCTGGCGGCAGTTCGACGCCACCCCGATGGCCGACAACGTCGACTTCGCGCTTCGGTTCCGACAGATGCTCGCCAACCACCTCTTCGAGGAGGCTGGCGACAACCTCCGTATCTTCAAGGGCGTCACCTTCTCGTACGGTCACAACATCACCGTCGGCGACAACACGGTCATCCACGACGACGTCCACCTCGACGACCGCGGGAAGCTCACCATCGGCGACCGCGTCTCCATCTCCGACGGCGTCCACATCTACACGCACGCCCACGACGTTGTCGACCAAACGGAGGTTCGAAACTACCACACCGACATCGGTGACGACGTTCGGCTCACGTACGACGCGATGGTGAACGCCGGGAATCACGTCGGCGAGAACGCCATCGTCGGCGCGCGCGCCATCGTCAAGAGCGACGTTCCCGCCCACCACATCGTCGTCGGCGCGCCAGCCAAGAGCGTGAAGGTGAAACCCGGGTTCGAAGACGTTGCGGAGCCTCTCGAAGCGGGTGGCGAACGCCGCGTTGACGACCGCGAGATTCCTTACGACCTCCCAGAAGACCGCGACACGTTCGACGAATTCGGCCGCGACATCGGCGGCCCGGTGAACCCGCACCGCACCGAGTAGCACCGGTGGCTGTCGAACAGAACCGACCACGACGTCCATCGTTCCTCCTTCACCCCCGACCTTCGATTCGACAGCACCACCGACTCGCGGTTGTCGGATGTTCGGGAATTTTGTTCACTGACTAACAGACCGACAGTAATGACACCTGACCGAAGGACCGATATAGCATGCTAACGTAAGTCAAGGTGTGATGGACGTCTGGGGTTGGATCGTCGTCTACGCGCTCGGGTTGACCATCCTCCAGCTACTGGTCTATCGCTACCTCGTCGACGGTGGCGAGCCGACGATGGGTGACGGAAGCGGCCGCAACGGCGACCACGGAGACCGGTATGCGCACCCCGAAATCGCGGTTCCCTTCGACGAGCGTTCGAGCGTCGGGGTGCAGCGGACCCCGACCGGCGAGCGAATTTGTCCCAGCTGTGGGGCCGAAAACGAGTCGGACGCGACGTTCGAACTCTGCTGGAACTGTACGCGCCGCCTTCGCTGACGGGCGGCGGCCGAGTCCATTTTAGTGCCCTCCACCCAAGAAGCAGCTATGGCCGACGACACGGACATCCACGACGACCTCGACGCGCTCGCGTGCGACATCGAGCGGGCGATTCTCGAATTCGACGCCGCGCTCGAACGCCACGCGCAGGTCCGCCAACGCGTCCGTGAGCCTGTCTTCCGTTCGGAGACGACGACGTTCGACGACGTGCAGGACTTGTTTTTCTGAGGCTGTTTGTTCGGGTCGGCTGTGGGAGATGTCTCGGAGAAATGCGTCGACCGGGAGTACCGCGAGTGAAACGAGTGGTACGTCGGTGAGGCGCAGCCTCACCGGGACTGAGCAAACCGGAGGGTTGCGAAGGTCGGTCGGCAAACGACCGCAGGGAGTCCCGTGAGCAACGCGAACGGGACGTCGGCAAGACGTGTCTTGCCGGAAGTGCGCCGACCGGGAATTGAACCCGGGCTCCGAGCTTGGGAAGCTCGTGTCCTACCACTGGACCATCGGCGCTCACTTCGTTCGCTTCGGGGCTGACTTCACTTCGTTCAGTCACCCATCGGCGCGCTTCGCTTCGCTTGCGTCCCGTGCGTTGTCTCACTACGCTCGACAACACATCGGCGCTCACTGAGGCAAAAATCCGTAGACGACGGGGGCACTTGAACGTAGCGTTTCAGTGGGTTACCGGTGGGATGAAACTGGACACCCGTCCACTGTCTTCCCGTGAAGAGTGACTATTTGGCCCCCGAGTCCCAATCGGGGTGCATGACAGACGTCGACGTTCTCTCGGAGGACGCACCGCTCGACCTCCGCTTTTCAGACGCCGAACTCGAAGCACACCGCGAGCACATCACCTCGTTCATCAGCGACACCGTCGACGCGGCGGGTGCCGATGGCGCCGTCCTCGGTCTCTCCGGCGGCATCGACTCGACGCTCACCGCCTTCCTCGCCGTCGAAGCCCTCGGCGAAGACGGCCTGCACGGGCTTATCATGCCCAGCGTGGCGAACGCCGAAGATATGATGAGTGACGCCGAGGCGGTCGCCGAAATGCTCGGTATCACCTACGATGTCGTCGAAGTCCAACCCATCGCCGAGAAGTTCTTCGACACGTTCCCCGAGGCTGCGAACGACCGAATGGCCGCCGGGAACGTCTACGTCCGCACGCGTGGCATCCTCAACTACTTCGTCGCGAACCACGAGAACCGCGTCGTCCTCGGGACGGGCAACCGCTCGGAGGCGATGACGGGCTACTTCACCAAGTACGGCGACCAGGCGGTCGACTGCAACCCTATCGGGAACCTCTACAAACAGCAGGTCCGCCAGCTCGCGGCGCACGTCGGCGTGCCCGAGGACCTCGTGATGCAGACGCCGTCGGCCGAGATGTGGTCCGGCCAGACCGACGAGAGCGAACTGGGGCTGACCTACGACGTTCTCGACGCGATTCTCGCGCTGCACGTCGATGGTCCGCTGTCGAAGGCTGCGACCGTCCGAAACTTCGACGTGACCGAGGAGCAAATCGACCGGGTGGTCGAACTGTACGAAGGGAGTGCTCACAAGCGGTCGATGCCCCCTGCCCCCGACGAACTCTCGCTCTGAGCAGTCCTGCGTTTCGTTCTTAGTTGTCCCGCGATGCTGCGATGTCGTCTACGTTTGCCTCGTGGAGCGTGGCGAACGCCTCGGCTTCCGCGTCGAACCGGTCTGCATCGAGTTGGGCAGCGTCGCGTCCGCGGTCCCGGAGTCGCGCTTTGATGATCCGGAGAGATTGGTGGTCGTTGTCGGCTATCGACTCGGCGACTGCTCGGGGGTCGTCCACGATTCGAGAGACGAGACCCATCTGAAGCGCCTCTTCGGCATCGACGACGCGACCGGAGAGCGAGAGGTCCAGCGCGTGCCCCTCACCAACGATTCGCGGGAGGCGGACGGTCCCACCCCACGCACCGAAGAGGCCGAGCCTGACACCCGGCTCGCCGAGCGTCGCCCGGGGTGTCGCGACGCGAACGTCGCACGCGAGCGCGAGTTCCACCCCGCCGCCGCGGGCCGCTCCGTCGATTGCGGCGACGACCACCGACTCGCTCCCCTCGATGGTGTCGGCGACGCGCTGGCCGAGTTTGGCGAACGCTTCGGGGTCGTCGAGGTCGGCCACGCTATCGAGGTCTGCACCGGCGCAAAATGCCGGCCCGGCTCCGCGGAGGAGGACGACAGGTGTGTCCGCACCCTCGATAGCGGCCTTCAGGTCTTCGAGGTCTGTCGGTCTGAGGGCGTTTCGCTGCCCCGGTCGGTCGATAGTCACGACGCGCAGGTCGCCGTCGTCCGCCGTCTGTATCATACCAGCGTTGTGCCGTGGTTTTCCAAAGGTCTTTGCCCTCCCAACCGTAACCCTCGGCTGATGGACAACGCCGTGCGAGCCCGTGAGGCTGCGCGTGAGGCCCTCTCGGACATCGAACCCGACGCCCTCCGTGCGGCGCTGGACGAGCGCCTCGACACCGCCTCGATGACGCCGGCGGTGCTCACTTTCGTGAGCGGGCGGGCCGTCGAACCGAACGTCGACCTGAACGGCATGGCCGAACGGGCCGCCGGAGTGCAGCTTATCTACGAGGGGCTTCGACTCACTCGCCAACTCGCGCACGAGGAGCCGTGGGTCACACTCGATGCTGCAGACGACGACACCGACGCCGACCTCGACATCCTCGCGGCCGACGTGCTGGTGTCGCGCGGGTTCTACCTCCTCGCCCGGACTGAGGCGGCAGACCACGCCGTCGAGACGGTCCGCGCGTTCGGGCGCGACCAGACCCGACTTCGGTCGGCACCCGAGGGCGAGCGCCAGTCGCTCGACAGCAACCTCGAAGTCAACATCTGTACGCTCGCCGTGGTCGCCGGAACGACCGCCGTCGGGTCGCCGCCGCCGACTGCGCTGGTCGAGTACGCGGCCGAATTAGCAACGCGCCACGACGAGGGCTTCTCGGCAGCGGCTGAGACGGTCTCCGAAGCGACTGTGGACCGTATCGCGGCGCTGTATCGCGGTGGCTCGGGCGACGACCCAGTCACCTCGACAGCCGACCGCTAATCGACATACGCTACCACGGTTCCGGGCCGGTTCGAATCGAAACCCCTAAAGAGTAACCCGGACAACGAAGGAATGCGTGCCTGGGTAGCTTAGCGGTAAAGCGCGTCCTTGGTAAGGACGAGAGCCCGGGTTCAAATCCCGGCCTAGGCTCTTCTCGAATTTCTACACTTCGAGCGGCGCGTCTCGTCGCGCCGCGGACGAGAAATTCGTGTGAGCCACGCGAGATTTGAGCAGCGAGCAAATCTCTGATTTGCGAGTGAGTTCAAATCCCGGCCGAGGCCCAGACACTCAGGGGTCTTGCACGTTGATTTACTGTCGGACTGGTGGGAGAGGAATTATATGGGAATGGTGTCAAAATATCTGAAAGATGGGGTTTCGATCTGCAGATGAGCAGGCAAGGGAGAGTAATCGGTCTTCGTCTGTTCCCTCAATCCAAGAGCTAACACAAGACACGAGGCCTGACCGGGGCCAGAAAAGCGGGGCTCGTACACGACAAGAGTTCGAACGGCGCTTTGGACTCGACATGTACATGGATGGGCAGGAGGTCATTGTCCAGCGTCTTGTCCAAAGCCACGGCGCGAACCAAGTACAGCAGTGGGCTGATGAGGGGATGACTATCGAGACGATGGGGAAGCCACGCGATATGCGCGCGTTCCGCGAGCGCCAGAAGAACCGCCCCGCGGAAGTTCCGAAGGATATCGAACGCCGAAACGCGAAATCAGTTCAGCGTAGCCGCGGTGCCCACCATGAGGCGTCGAAAGCTGGCGACACGCAGGTCCCTGATTCGGTTCGAGACGTGATTTCCTCGTCGGGCCGGCAGCTCGACACCTCGATTCAGCACGCGATGGAAGAGCGTATGGGTGATACCCTCGGCGATGTACGGATTCACACCGGACCACGGGCTGCGAAAGCCTGTGAAGACATTAACGCTCGTGCGTTCACCGTCGGGAATCATGTTGCGTTCAATCATGGTGAATACGATCCGACTTCGCTCGAAGGACAATATCTGTTAGCCCACGAACTAACACACGTTCGTCAGCAGAATGGGCAGTCAGGCATTCACAGGATGCCGAAATACGAGGAGATCGTAGATAAACTCCGAGAAGTAGTTCAAAACTCAGACCGATATCCAGGTGATGAGGCGTTTGAAGGCGACCTTGAGGAAACACTGGAAGAAATAAATGACACGTGGCTGCGCCAGAAGCTCGAAGAAAACTCTGATTTCACGGTCGAGGACGTGAAAACAGCGATGTACGCCCCCGGACTCGATGAACAACTCTCTCGGGAATTGGCTCTCTTGCTACAGACGGATAAGTGGGAAGCGGGAACGACATTTGACAAGGGAGTTCATGACTGGAAGCATATTGTGGCACGGCACGTTCATCCAGATGCTTCGGGAGAGTGGCCTATTGATCCTGGTTCGGAGATTAGTACAGAACGAAGTGCCACGGCGTTCCCCAGTCAGATGGATGAGTCAACGATTAAGAGTATAATCGAGAATGCGATTCACGGTGCCTCGAAAGAGGATATTTCAATCCAGGCCAACGGATATAGAACGGTCAAATACGATGGGACAGAGTTACCATCTGGAATCGAGTGTGTCAAAATTGTATACGATAGCAGTGGGCAAATCGTAACCGCATATCCAGTAGATGGAGATGGCGTGGAGGAGTTACCATGAGTACACCAACAAAAACAGAGACCGATGGACCAGTTGAAGTGAGCATTGTCACTGCTGACGGCCCTGAGATGATATCGACTGGCGGTGGTGCGATTAAGATTAGTGCTGGTGGGACTCGGATCAACACATACGAAAACGAGGCGGAGAAGGCTTGGAATGACTGGGCTCCCGAGTTCGTTGGGGACTTCCTTGCTCTTGATTTGCCTGCACTGTTAGAGATTGGCGGACGGCTCTATTCAGGAGATGTTGAAAGGTATGACACTGTGGAATACCTTCTGGAAGGTCACCGGTCCTATTTCGTATTTGAACCAGTCGGCGACGAGACGGTCCGGGTTGCGTTCCAGACTCGTGAACAAATCGATTCAAGCCTTGATGTTCCTTATCCGACACCAAAGAGTGCACGGGGCTACGTCGTCAATACTGAAGAATTTTGTAAGTCTCTCCTGCAGTGTGCACGAGAATTCCAACAGAAGGCGAGTGAATTTGGCGTCGCAAAGGACGGGTTCTCGAACCAAATCTCTGAAGTGGAATCCATGCTAAAAACGGCGTGAAGTAGACTCCTTCGAAGAACAATGGAATGCTGAACTAGTCAACGAAGCGATGGAGCAGTTGCTGGGTAATCGCCACCCTTCTGCCACAAACTCACCCACCAACACCCCCACCATACCGACGCAACACCCGAGAGAGCACATCCCGTTCGGCTCGCCGAAGCAACACCGACGCCGTACTCTCCGCACACTCTAACTCCGCTGCAACGTCCGCAAGCGTCGCTTCACGCGGAACCTCGTAATAGCCCAGTTCTAGTGCCGTACTCACAGCCGCCAACTGACGGTCAGTCAACGTTCCGGCGAGCGTCCCGCCACGGCGGTCGTAGGTACCGATTTCGTTGACCGTCACGTCGACGTCCGAGGGCATCGTTTCGAGGAGGTCGCGAATATCGCTGCCGTCGCCGACAATCGTCATCTCCATCGCGGCCGTGTCGTCGAACCTGACTGGGGGCACGACGATGAGTTGCCGGTCGGCGAAGGCTTCGCGCCACGCCCGCGTCTCCGGGCGGGTCTCCTCGCAGGCCCAGACGTACGCGGAATCGTCGTCGATAGGGGTGATTCGACAGTCGATAACCGTCTCAATCTCGCGGACTGCCCTTCGGTACGGTGCTAACTCCGCTTCGATGTAGTAGAGCGCGTATTCGATACCCTCGTCGGGGCGGACGCGCCAGGTGAGCATCTCCTCGTACTGGACGACATCCTCCGTGCGGATGAACTCCTGTATCGGATGGAGCATCCAATCCGGCAAGGAGAGTCGCAGGTCGATATATCGCATGCCAGTTCTCCGAAGCTACTCGGTCGAGTATAAAAAGAAGCTAGGAGCTTCGCCGTAGTATCGAACACACTTCCCCTCGAAGAGATACGTATGACGGCACACGGCACGAGCGCCGGCGACGAATCGTCCCCACCGACTCCGTCCGGCGTTCCGCTACTCGGAAACGGACCCGCGTTCTCCCGAGACCCGGTCGGGGCGATGGAGGAGTGGGCGTCGCTCGGCGACTTGGTTCGGCTCGAAGTCCCGGGGCAGACGACGTATCTCGTCACCGGGGCGGAGCTAATCGAGCAAATCCTCGTCACCGACCACGAGAGCTACACCATCAGCCCGGCGCAACACGAGACCTTCGAGGGAATCGAGGACCACGCAGTCACCGTGACGACCGGGGAGCGATGGACGCGACTCCGGCGAGTCATGCGCCCGGCGCTCACCCACGGCGCGGTCCAGCGCTACGCCGACCGAATCGTCGAGACGACCGAGGACTACGTCGAGGAGTGGGACGACGGCGAGCACATCGACCTCTACCGAGAGATGCGGCTGTTGACCGTGAACGTCCTCGCCGATGCGCTTCTCGACGCTGACGTGCGCGGGCGGGAAGCGGTCGTCATGGACGCCGCCGACGCGCTGGTCGACCGGGCGAACCTCCGCAGACTCGGCCAGTTACTCCCCGACTGGGTTCCGACGCCGACCGACCGCCGGTTCGAGCGAACGGTCAGGGAACTCGACGCATTCGTCGACGACCTCATCGCCGAGCGTCGGAACACGGGACTGGGAGAGGACTTCTGTTCGGTCTTACTCGACGCGCACGACGCGGGAACGCTCTCAATCGACGAAGTCCGCCACAATCTGGTCGCGATGCTGCTCGCGGGGCACGATTCGCCGTCAATCGCGCTCACCCACGCCTTGCGACTGCTCGACGACCACTCCGACGTGCGGGACGCGCTACTCGCAGAGTCTGGCGACGTTCTCGGCGGCGATGGCTCGGCGAGCGGGGCGTACGCCGACCTCGAACGGACTCAAAACGTCGTGTCCGAGACGTTACGGCTCTACCCGCCGACGCTCGCGGTGACGCGGCAGGCGACCGAGCCGGTAACGATTGCTGGCTACGACCTCCCGGCGGGGGCACAGTTTCTGCTTCCGCAGTGGCCGGTCCACCGAGACGAGCGATACTGGGACGAGCCGACGGTGTTCGACCCGTCGCGATGGCAAGAACCCGAATCCCGCCCGGGATACGCCTACTTCCCTTTCAGTGCCGGACCTCGCAATTGTGTCGGGATGCACTTCGCCCGCACCGAACTGACGCTCATATTGGCAACGGTACTCGACAGGGTCGAGTTGGACGTTTCGATGGACGGCCCGTTAGCGTTCGCGCCGTCGCTCCAGCTTAGGCCCGAGACGGACATCGAGGCGACTGTCCACCGTCGGTAGCGATGGGCTGACTGGATTGTCTGATTCGACCAGCCCGCGTACTTTCGCCGACGAACGACTGGGTTTCGTACGCAATCGCCTCGTCGCACGCGTCTTCACTTCTCCACGTGCCCCCACGATAGACATTTACACGCACGCACTGTCACGTGAGCCATGACACGGCTCTCGTTGCGGTCGAATCCGACTCGCTGGCGCTGGGTGTTGTGGGTGCTGTTGGCAGTCGGATTCATGCTCGTCAGTTTCCACAGAGTCACGTCGGCCGTCCTCGCGGACGACCTCTCGCGGGCGTTCGACACGACCGGAGCGGAACTCGGACTGTTGCACGCCTCGTTTTTCTACATCTACGCGGGACTGCAACTCCCAGCGGGTATCCTCGTCGACCAGGCGGGGTCGCGCCGAGTCGCTGCCGCGGGATTGGGTGTGATGGCCTTCGGAGTGTTCGGATTCGCGCTCGCACCGACCTACGGGCTCGCGTTCGCCTCGCGGGCGCTGCTCGGATTGGGCGGGAGCGTACTCTACACGGCCACGCTTCGGTTCCTCGCCAACTGGTACCGACCGGACGAGTTCGCCACCATGACTGGATGGACAGTCGCAGCAGCAGGCTTGGGTGGCGTGCTCGCGACGACACCCTTGGCCATCGCCATCGAGCAGGCCGAGTGGCGGATGGTCCTTCTCGGCGTGGGTGTCGTCGGCGTCGGGCTCGCGGTACTGACGTACGTCGGAGTCCGTGACCGCCCCCGGGATGCGGGCTTCGAGCCGCTCGACGGTGTCGAGCCGCCGATGTCGGACATCGAATTTGCTACCGTCGTCGAGAACACGAAACGAGTCCTCAGAGAGCGCGAGACGTGGCTGATGGGCACGATGCTCTTTCTGGTCATCGGGACCAACTTTACCGTCCTCGGACTCTGGGGCGTTCCGTACATCGCTGACCTCTACGACGTGTCGGTCCAGACAGCCTCGATGTTCGTCTTCGTCGGCAACGTCGGCTTCCTGCTCGGGTCGCCGCTCATGGGGTCGCTCTCCGACCGATTCGGCCACCGGACACTCTTCATTCTCGGGTCGTGTGTGGTCTTCACCGTCGCGTACGGTCTCATCTTCCTTCTTGTCACACCACCGCTGCTCGTCGCCGGGGGGCTGCTCTTCGCCGCCCTGTTCGTCATGGGTGGTGTCGTCATCGCCTTCACCGTCGCCAAGGAGCGTCACGAGGCGGAAGCCAGCGCGACGGCGACGGGCGCGATAAACAGTCTCGGGTATTTCGGGGCCGCCGTGTTTCCGGCGGTGATGGGCTACGCACTCGACGCCTACTGGACCGGCGAGACCGTTGCCGGAGCGCGGGTCTACACGCCAGCGGGCTACCGTGTCGCCTTCGGTATCGCCGCCGCTGCGGGCGTCGTCGCCATCGTGTGTGCCTATCTTCTCCACCGAAGTGAGTCCCGAGTCGAGTCCGCAGCGATGGAGCAAGCCGAGCCGACGGACTGAACAGTCGGGGGGTGGCGAAGAGACTCTAAAACAGAGTGACGCAGCGACTACCGCAGGTCGCGGACGAACCGCTCTGGCACGTGGTCGAGGAGGTGGTCGGGCATCGCCGCGACGAGTCGCTCGGCCGCGACGACCATCGGCTTCCGGAGGAGGACGTAGACCCCCGAGATAGCGACTGCGGCGATGACGAGTAGCTCGACGAGACCATCGAAGACGACGACCGGCGGGACCGCCAGTACGAGCGTCAACGCGAGGTCTTCGGGCGAGCCATCGTAGCGAATCAGTCGCTTGGGCTTCAGCCAACGTCCGTTCCAGTGGTCGTAGACCGCGCGGTCGGACGTGCCGAGCCACGGCTTGAGTTCGAGTCCGCCGCCGAGAACGTCGGAGGCGGAGTGGACGGCGGCCGCCGCGAGGAACAACGCGACGGCGAGGCTCGTCGTAGTCGGATTCACCGCGGCCACTGCCAGCGCGGGCACGGCGAGTGCGCTGAAGTAGACGGGGAAGTGGAGGGTCTTTCGGTGCCCGGCGTACAGGTCGAAGTCCGGGAACAGGCCGCCGAGAGCGGCCGCGAGAACCGGGATAATCCCGGCCTCGGGGACCAACGCCCACACGGCGGTGCCGAGAGCGACACCCGCGAGGGCGTGAGTGGTGGCCATCATCGGTACCGGCCGGTACGTAACCTGAAGGAAAAACGGTGTCGGTGGTCGTGCTAGCTCTTATCAAGGACGGTTGAAACGCCGTTTTGGCTCGGAGACGTGCCGAAGCGTTTCCCCGGGGCGCTCGGCGTCGACCCCCAATCGGCTGGGTGCCCGAGACGCGAATCGACGTGAACGCCGACCATATAACAACCCAAAATAAGTTTCTTAACTATATTATGTGAATATGTTTGAAAAATTATCAAACACAAATACTATATGATTGATTATATGCTTGAGGTATACCGATGATGCACCGATGACGTACTAACGTCGGTGACTGAATAATCTCAGTATAGTTTCTGAAACGGGCACAGACAGTAGATAAGTGCTGCAGAAAGGCAAACAACCAACTGTGTCCGTTCTATGGGTCTTCTCCCCTCTATTGAGTCCATATCCCGGATAAACTGCCGCAGAGCGGCTCTGTGGGTGTGGTCGCAGACTGACGTCGAACTACCAGTATTATCGGAAATATTAGTAATACTGGTATCTGTCTTATTTTACAATATTGGGTGCTATTCGATTGAATAAATTAGTATTTTGTTTTCTTATACATCGGGTTGTCGAGTGCCATTACGGGCATACGTTCGTAACGCTCATCGGCGTCGAAAGCAGTGCCAGAATCGACTCGTGTGCTGTCGCGACCAGCGGTGTGTAGTGCTGTCCGATACTCTCCATTACAAACGTACGACTGTAATCACAACTCTCGGCTGATGGTTTGGCGTTCTTCCCCACTGGAGCCCTCCCACCGACAGGAGATAATTTCGTATTACGAAACAAACTACTCGAAATTCGGTCGCGACGATTCAGCGACGACGACTTCAGAATCGTCGACTCAGGGAGTGATGTAGTCAAAACCGAGCGATACAGTGGCCCAAGACCAGCTTGGACCCAATTCGCGACTCGACAGCCATCAATTGCAGTCTGTTACTATTACGAAATCCATACGCCGAGAAGTCTCACGTTTCGACGTCACCGCGAGCCTTGACCGACCGCTCGCAGAGATGCAGTCCACAAATATGTCTAGTTGGACATGATTGGCCGTAGATTTATTATGACATGTGTGACATTGACTCAACAGGATACGTTCGACGGCACAGCGGACAGAGTGGTGTCGTCGGGGACGGTCCGCTCGAACAATGAAACAGAGCAGACGAGATTACCTACGGAACACGTCAGCCTTGCTCGCGCTTCTCGGTGGCGCGGGGACGGCTGTAGCAGCAGAGAACCCCCCGAAGTGGGACCCTGAAGCGACCTACACGTCTGGTGACCGCGTCACTCACGACGGCTATATCTGGGAAGCGAAGTGGTGGACGAGAGGCGACGAACCGTCCACCGACGCGAACGTGTGGAAACAAATCGAGGAAGCGGGCGGCGGAAACGAGTTGAAAGCTTCGTTCACCGCGAGCGACCTCGTCATCAACCCCGGTGAAACGGTCGAATTCGACGCGAGCGGCTCGGCCGACAGTGCGACCCAGTACGACTGGGACTTCGGCGACGGAAGCACCGGCTCCGGGAAAGTCGTCTCCCACACGTTCGACTCGGCGGGCGAGTACACGGTCAAACTGACCGTCACAGACGACTCCGGTGCGAGTGGTTCGACGACGAAAGTCATCACCGCGAGCGATGGCGGGATGCCGACCGACAATCGCGTCGTCGGCTACTACATGCAGTGGGCGCAGTGGGACCGCGAGTACACGCCCGGCGACATCCCCCTTGACAAGGTCACTCACGTCAACTACGCCTTCCTGACTGTCAACCAAGACGGGTCGGTCGATTACATCAACGAAAACGCGGCGAAGCGAGTTCTCGAACCCGAGTCGTGGCACGACCACACCGGATTCGACGAACTCGTCGACGACCCGACGACCGAGTTCCTCTTCTCTATCGGTGGCTGGAACGACTCGAAGTACTTCTCGAACGCGGCCGAGACCGAGGCGAGTCGCCAGCGCTTCGCGAAGACCGCCGTCGAAATCATGCGTGCGCACAACTTCGACGGCCTCGACATCGACTGGGAGTACCCCGGCGGTGGCGGGAAGTCGGGCAACATCGTCCGCGACGGCGACAAGAAGCGCTACACCGACCTTCTGGCTGCGGTTCGGGACGAACTCGACGCGGCCGAAGAGGAAGACGGCCAAGAGTACCTCTTGACGTCCGCGCTGTCGGCCGACCCGCAGAAAAACGAGGGACTCGACCACCAGCGGAACTCGGAGCTCCTGGACTTCCTGAACGTCATGACCTACGACTTCCACGGAGCCTTCGACGAGTACACGAATCACCAGAGTCCGCTGTACTACAAGGACAACGACCCATCGCCGCGTGCACAGGACTTCAACGTCGACGCCGCGATGACCTACTGGGCGAACACTGCCTTCGATAGCTCGCAGCTCTCGATGGGGCTTCCGTTCTACGGTCGGAGCTTCGGCAACGTCGCGAGCAGCGACAACGGCGGACTCTACCAGTCCTTCGAGGGGTCGCCAGACGGAACGTGGGGCCAGGACAACGGTATCATGGAGTTCTGGGACATCAACCAGAACCTCGAACCGAGTTCCGAGTACGAGTACCACTGGGACGACACCGCCAAGGTCCCGTGGATTTACTCCAGTAGCTCGGACGTACTCGTCAGCTACGACAACCCGAAATCCGTCGGCATCAAAACGGACTACGCCCTCGAAAACGACCTCGGCGGGCTGATGTTCTGGGCCTTCTCGGGTGACAAAAACGAGGTGCTCCTCGACACGCTCCTCGAACACCTCTGACATCGCCTCCACGATAGCCTCGCCTGAACACGTACTACTCTCCTGCACCTCCTCACGAGGTGCGTCCTGTAGCGGCTGCAAAATCTCTCGGAGTTAGACTAAAATTTATTTTTCATTAAAGTTTAATAATATCTGTCCTGTACAGTGCCTGTCGCCAGCACGTTGGCGAAGGGAACACCACAATGAGACAGAACAGACGAGATTACCTACGGAACACGTCAGCCTTGCTCGCGCTCCTCTCGGGTGCGAGCGTAACCGCATCGGCAGCAGACACACCGCCCGCTTGGGACCCCGACGTCGCGTACACGGGTGGCGACCGCGTCACTCACGACGGGTATATCTGGGAAGCCAAGTGGTGGACGAAAGGTGACGAGCCATCTACCGACTCGAACGTGTGGAAACAAATCGAGGAAGCGGGTGGCGGAAACGGGCTGAAAGCCTCGTTCACCGTCAGCGACACCTACGTCGAGCCGGGTGTCGAGGTCTCGGTCGACGCAAGCGGGTCAGACGGGAGCCCATCCAGTTACGAGTGGGACTTCGGCGACGGGACGACCGCCTCTGGACAAACCGCATCGCACACGTACGACTCGGAACAGGAGTTCACGGTCACACTCACCGTGAGCGACGGCGACGCGAGCGACACCACCTCGAAACAAATCACGGTCTCGGAGAACGCCCCGTCCGAGGAGTTCAGCGTCGTCGGCTACTACCCGAGTTGGAAGGGCAACGAGGACTACCAGTACTATCCCGAAGACATTCCGTTCGACAAGGTCACGGACGTCCTGTACGCCTTCCTCGACGTGAAACCGGACGGCAGCGTGGTTATCCCGGACAGCGAAGTCGACCACGAAAGCCTGCTTCAGTCCTTTGCCGACCTCAAGCAAGGCCCGGCGTCGGACACGAATCTCAAGCTCTCTATCGGCGGGTGGGCGCTCTCGCCCGGGTTCGAAGACGCCGCCGCAACCGAGGAGAACCGAACGCGATTTGCGAACACCGCAGTCGCGCTCATGCGCCAGTACGACTTCGACGGTATCGACATCGACTGGGAACACCCCGGTCCGAACCGCGGGGTCTGTGAGTGCGGCAGCGCCGAGGGGCCGGCGAATCACGTCAAACTGCTTCAGGCAGTCCGAGACAAACTCGACGCAGTCGAGAACGAAGACGACCGGACGTACTACCTGTCGGTCGCAAACGGCGGGTCCGACTGGAACGCCTCGCTCATCAAGCACCGCGAGGTCGAGCGCGTCGTCGACGACATCTACATGATGGCGTACGACTTCACCGGCGTCTGGCACGAGACTGCGGGATTGAACGCGCCGATTTACGGCACGCCCGACGACTACCCACCCTCGGGAGACGCCCAGCAGTACACTATCGAGACGACGCTCGAAATCTGGAAGAACAAGGGCTACTGGGTCGACTGGATGCAGTGGGAAGACTACGGCGAGCCTGTCGAGGACCCCGCGAGCCTCGTGCTCGGCATGCCGTTCTACGGTCGTGGCTGCAAGGTCGATAACGGCATCTGGGACACGTTCTCGCTCTCAGACTGGCAACAGGGCGACCCGCAGCACCAAAACGAGGTTATCCCGCCGGGAACGTGGAACCACCTCCTCGGCCCCGACCAGGCCAACACGGGTGCGTTCGATTACGGCGACCTCGAAGAGAACTACGAAGGTGCCGCTGGCTGGGAGAAGAACGTCAACGAGCAGGGACAGGTGCCGTGGCTCTGGAACGAAGAACAGGGGATTTTCATCAGCTACGACGACCCCGCATCCATCGAAGAGAAGGTCAAACTCGCGAAGTCCAGAGGGCTCGGCGGCGTGATGTTCTGGGAACTCTCGCAGGACTACAACGGCACGCTCCTCGACACCATCGACCAGCAGGTGAACCAATGATGTCCATCGACCAGCAGGTGAACCAATGACGCGGAAGCGACGGTCGATACTTCGGTCGCTCGCGGGACTGACCGGTGTCGCCGGGCTCTCGTCCGTTGGAATCCGTTCAGTCGCAGCGGCGAGCGACCCGCCGCAGTGGGACCCGGATTCGGTCTACACCGACGGCGACCGCGTCACCCACGACGCCTACATCTGGGAGGCGAAGTGGTGGACGAAAGGCGACGAACCGAGCGAGGACGCGAACATGTGGAAGGGAATCGAAGCCGCCGACAACGCGGGCGACCCTCCGACTGCCGCCTTCGACGTGAGTTCCACGTTCGTCCAACCCGGCACCGAGGTCAGTTGCGACGCCAGCGCTTCGACCGGCGACCTGCAAAGCTACGAGTGGGACTTCGGTGACGGAACGACGAAGACCGGACTGACCGTGTCTCACGCCTACGACAGCACCGGCGAGTACACGATTTCGCTGACCGTGACAGACGCCGATGGCGACACGGCCGACGCGACGAAGCAACTCACGGTCGACGCCGACGGCGTCCCCTCGGCGAACCCGATTCCGGACCGCATCTTCGCCCCGTTCGTCGATATGATGCTGGAAGACCAGCTTTCGCTGGCCGAAAACGTCGAGGCCGCCGGAACCGAGTACTTCACCCTCGCGTTCGTCCTCGCCGACGGAGATGCCGACCCGGCGTGGGCCGGAAGCCAGAAAGTCGGCGAACCGAGCAACTGGCTCGACGTCGGCACGCAACTCACCGAACTCCGAGACCAACACGGCGGCGAGGTCATCGTCTCCTTCGGCGGTCTCAACGGGACGTACCTCGCCGAGGCGATTTCGAGCGCGAGCGAGTTGAAAGACGCCTACGCGACGGTCGTCGAGACGTACGACCTCACGTTTATCGACTTCGACGAGGAGTCGCTTATCAGCCGCGACGAAGAGGCGATTCGCCGCCGCAACGAGGCGCTCGTCATGTTGCAAGAGGAGTACCCAGACCTGCGCGTCTCCTACACGCTTCCGGTGATGCCCTCGGGCTTCCCGGACCACTCCTCGAACGACGTACTGTTCGTCCTCGAAGACGCCGTCTCGAAGGGCGTCGAACTCGAAGCGGTCAACCTGATGGTGATGGACTACGGCGCGGACATCGAGCCGAACGCCGAAAACGCCATCAGCGCGGCCGAGAACGTCCACGCGCAACTCGGCGACCTCTACCCGGACAAATCGGCCGCCGAACGCTGGCACATGCTCGGACTCACGCCGATGATTGGCGTCAACGACATCGGCGGGACGTTCTATCAGGAAGACGCGCAGCAGGTCCTCGACTTCGCACAAAACAACGACCTTCGGTGGCTCTCGTTTTGGGAACTCGTCCGCGACAACGGCGAGGGCGACAAACTCTACGAGAGCTCCCTCATCGAGCAGGAGCCGTTCGAGTTCTCGTCCATCCTCAATCCGTTCACGGCCGACCAATGACGCAGAACCACACGACTCACCCATGACACACCAACCATTCACGACCAATCCATGACACAGCACCGTCGAACCTACCTCAGAAACGTCTCGGCACTCGTCACGTCAGTCGCTGGCGTCGGCGCAGCATCGACGACAGTCGCGGCCGAGTCCCCGCCAAAGTGGGACGACTCCACGCTCTACGAGGAAGGCGACCGCGTCACCCACGACGGGTACATCTGGGAAGCCGACCTCTCCTCACGAAACGCCGAGCCGTCCGAAGGGTCGGCCTACTGGACCAAAGTCGGTCCCGCAGACGGCGGCGATGGAGGCGGCGAGACTCTCACTGCGGCGTTCACTATCGACGACGCGACGGTCACACCGGACACCTCGGTCTCCTTCGACGCGAGTGACTCCACCGGGAGCATCGACAGCTACGACTGGGACTTCGGCGACGGCGAGAGCGCGACGGGGAAGACCGTCTCGCACTCGTTCGGCTCGACCGGGTCGTACACGGTCGAACTCACCGTCACCGGTACAGACGGCGCGACCGACGCGACGAGCAAGACCGTCACCGTCGAGTCGTCCGATGGCGGCGGTGGAACACCGGCTGACGGTCTTCCGTCGAGCGTGTTCGCACCGTACGACCACGTCTCCACGAAGCCCGAAACGGCCCCGATAGACCACGCACAACAGGCCGGAACGAACTACTTCCATCTCGCGTTCGTCCTCGCTGGCCCGGACGGACAACCGGCGTGGGACGGCGACGCGAACAAACTCGTCGGCGAGTCGTCTGTCGGCGGCTACATCGACGACATCCACGACGCTGGCGGTGAGGCCATCATCGCCTTCGGTGGCGCGGCGGGACCGTATCTCGCCGACGGGACCGACGACCCGGCGGTTCTCGCCGACCGCTTCGAGGCAGTCGTCGATGCGTACGGCGCGACCCATCTGGACATCGACGAAGAGGCGTTTGCCATGGACACGGTAAAGCGCCGGAACGAGGCACTCGCGACGCTTCAGGAACGTCGCCCCGAGGTCAGCGTCTCCTTTACGCTCCCGACATCGACGAAGGGACTGACCGCACAGGGCACAGACGTGCTTCAGGACGCCATCGACAAGGGCGTCACCATCGACACGGTGAACATCATGACGATGAACTACGGCTGGGTCGAGCCGAGCGGCGACATCGTCACCCAGTCGGCCAGTAACCTCCACGACGACCTCGGCGACCTCTTCCCCGACAAATCGGCCGCCGAGCGCTGGAGTATGGTCGGCATCACGCCGATGATTGGCGTGAACAACGTCGGCGGGACGTTCACCCAGTCGGACGCGGAGCAGGTCCTCGACTTCGCACAGAACAACGACGTCGGCATGCTCTCGTTTTGGTCTATCGACCGGGACAACGGCACCGGCTCGGGTGAGGTCTCACCCGTGAAAAGCGGCATCGACCAAGAACCGTACGAGTTCTCGTCGCTCTTCGCGCCGTTCACGAGCGAGTGAGCGGCTCGGACAGCCACCGTACGGTTCACCCGAAGCTATTTCTTGCAACCCAATGATGTGTCCGGTGATGAACGACACACCGAGCCGTCCCTGTGTCGCTGACGCCGCGTCACGACACCGGACACGTCACAATCTGCGTGGCACGACGAACGAGACGAGACACCTCGACGCAGGTCTCCGAAATTGGGAAGTGACAGCGTAATGCGCGCCATCGCTGTCCATCGCGGCGAAGAATCGCCGCGTGTCATCGACGTTCCGACGCCAGAGCCCGACCCCGGCGAAGTGCTCGTCGAGACACTCAGAGTCGGCGTCGACGGCACCGACCACGAGGTCATCAAGGGGACACACGGCGGGTTCCCGCCGGGTGACGACTACCAAATCCTCGGCCACGAGGCTATCGGCGTCGTCGTCGACCCGACTATGACCGGCTTCGACGTCGGCGACCTCGTCATGCCGACCGTGCGTCGCCCGTCGAACGGGACGAACGAGTACTTCGAGCGCGGCGAACCCGACATGGCCCCCGACGGGAAGTACGTCGAACGCGGTATCGTCGACGCCCACGGCTACATGTCCGAGTACTTCACGAGTCCGGCGGAGTTCCTCGTGGAGATTCCGGAGTCGCTCGCCCCACACGGCTTCCTCGTCGAACCGATGAGTAACGCGGAGAAGGCACTCGAACACGCCTACGCGACCCGGTCGGCGTTCACGTGGGAACCGGAGTCGGCGCTCGTCCTCGGAAACGGCCCGCTCGGACTGTTGACGCTGGCGCGACTCGCCCGCGACGTGGACGACCTCTACTGTCTGGGTCGTCGGGACCGCCCGGACCCGAGCATCGACATCATCGAGAAACTGGGCGCGACGTACGTCGATTCGCGGGAGACCCCGGTCCCCGAGATTCCGGCCGAACACGGACACGTCGATATCGCCGTCGAGGCCACCGGCTACGCGAAACACGCGTTCGAAGTGCTCGACGCACTCGCGCCGAACGGCGTGGGCGCGCTGCTCGGCGTCCCCGGTGACTGGTCGTTCGAAATCGAAGGCGGTCGGCTCCACCGCGAGATGGTGCTGCAGAACAAGGCGCTCGTCGGGAGCGTCAACTCTCACATCCCGCACTTCGAGGACGCCATCGAGACGGTGTCGTCGCTTCCCGACTGGTTCGTCGACGACATCGTCACGGAAGTCGTTCCCGCAGAAGACCCGAGTGCCGCCTTCGAGCGAAACACCGACCAAATCAAGACCGCCGTCGAGTTCGTCTCGCCGTCGGAACGCTAATCGTCGCGGCCGCGACCTCAGAGCGACTCTTTGGTCTGTCGAACCGTTCCGAGGAGCATGCCGGGGATGTTCTCTTCGAGTCGTTTGCTGCTCAGTCGGTCCGCGTGGCCGACGACGTACACGGCGGCCACCTCGTCTTGGTGTTCGAAGGCGACTGCCACTCCGTTTTGATTCGGATGCTGCTCGCCGCGTTCGATGGCGATGCCGCGCTCGCGGACGTTTGCGAGTTCTTCGGCGAGTACGTCCGGGCCAGTTATCGTGTTGTCCGTGCGCGCGGGAAGCCCGGCAGCCTCGACGACTTCTGTGCTCTCCTCGTCGGTGAGATGTGCGAGAATGGCTTTCCCCGGTGCGGTGCAGTGGAGGTGGTCGTCCATCTCGACCGCGTCCGACCGGTCGCTGGTCGATTGGTAGAGATTCACGCCGTACGGTCCCTGTTTGACGAACAGTCCGGCCGTCTCGTTCGTCGTCTCGGCGAGTTGGTCGATGAGTTCGTTGGCGGCGCGGTAGAGTGGCGAGCGCCCGCGGATGCGGCTTCCGAACAGGACGAACCGATACGACAGCGTGTATTCGACGCCGACCTTTCGCACGTAGCCGAGTTCCCGCAGCGTCGCGAGGTGCTTGTACGTCGTACTCCGCGTGAATCCGAGCGTCTCGGCGAGGTCTGAGACTCGGACCGGTCCGTCACGGTTCGCCATCTCTTCGACGAGGGCGAACGTCTTTTTCGGCGCGGAGAGCGTCGGCACCTGGCTCCGGTCGGTCATATCCCGAAGTCGAACAAGAGCGGTTTAACGGTTTCGTGGCGGGGCGAAACGCTGCCTCTGGCCGGGGACGCTACCAGTCGGTGATACTGCCGTCTTCGTTTCGCCACGTCGGGTTCTGCCACTCGACGTGGGCTTGTGAGCGCGATTCGATGGTCTCCTCGTCGATGGTGATGCCGAGTCCGGGGTCGTCGAGCGTGTCGAGGTAGCCGTCGTCGAAGTTGAAGACGTTCGGGTCTTCGAGGTAGTCGTACGCGGGCCCGAGGTCGGGCGAGTGGATGTCGAAACCGTGGTCTTGGACGACGAGATTCGGGATGTACGTATCGACCTGTAAGGAGGCCGCGAGCGCAATCGGACCCAGCGGGCAGTTCGGGGCGACACCCACGTCGAACGCCTCGGCCATGGTCGCGAGTTTGGCCACCTCGGAGATACCTCCAGCGTGGGAGACCACCGGCTGAATCAGGTCGACAGCGCCGCCCCGAAAGAGCTCTTTGAAGTCCCACCGCGAGTAGAGCCGTTCGCCCGTCGCAATCGGCACCGGCGACTGGTTGGCGATTGCGGGGAGGTGGTCGACGTTCTCCGGGAGCACCGGTTCCTCGACGAACATGAGGTCGAGGTCAGCAAGGCGGTTGGTGAGGGTCTTCGCCATCGACTTCGAGACGCGGCCACGGAAGTCGACGCCGATATCGACCGTGTCGTCGACGGCCTCGCGGACGTTGCGAATCCGGTCGACGACGCGCTCTATCGACGCCGCCGTCTCGATGTGTCGCGTCTGGTTCGTCGCGTCCATCTTCAGCGCCGTGTAGCCCGTGTCGACGAGGCGGTTCGCTTCTTCGACGACGTCGGCAGGGCGGTCGCCGCCGACCCACTGGTACACCCGAATCTTGTCTCGGCTCTTGCCGCCGAGGAGTTCGTAGACGGGCGCGTCGTAGTACTTGCCCTTGATGTCCCACAGCGCCTGGTCGATGCCTGCGATGGCGCTCATGAGAATCGGGCCACCGCGGTAGAACCCGCTTCGATACAACGCCTGCCAGTGGTCTTCGATTCGAAGCGGGTCTTCGCCGACCAGGTATCCATCGAGCATCTCCGAGACGGCCGTCTTCACCGTCTTCGCCCGCCCCTCGACGATGGGTTCGCCCCAACCGACGATTCCCTCGTCGGTCTCTATCTTGAGGAACAACCAGCGCGGAGGGAGTTCGTAGAGGTCGTACCCGGTGATTTCCATGGTTCGGTATTTCGACCATGGTGTAATAACTTCTCGTGGTACCGCCTCGGGTCGCCCGACGGCGTCGGATATGTCGATTCTTCGTTAAACGTGGCAGACATAACAATGAATTATAAATAGTGTGATTTCTATAGTGGTACTGTCTCATGGAAGACACTAGCAAGCGTATCCTGTCTCGGAGGCAACTCCTCGCAGGTGCCGGCGCCGCGACGGCGACGGGCCTGACGGGTTGTCTCGGGCAGTTCACCGGCACGACCAGCCAGACTAGCGAAGATGTCACGCTCAAGGCTCGCCACTTTGCGACCAGCGGCGTCGAGAAGTTCTACGAGAAACACGCCGCAAAGTTCGAAGAAGAGACGGGCATCTCCGTCGAAATCGAGACGATGGGCTGGGGCAACGCGAAGCAAAAACAGCTCAACAGCATCACCAGTCGCGACGGTCCCGACGTCGAGGAAATCGCCTCGACGTGGATGCCCCAGCAGGTCCAATCCGACGCGTGGATGGACCTCAACGAACTCGACGTCAGTCTCGACGGCGTCTACGACCAACCGACGAACGTCGCCCAACACGACGGAATCACCGCCGGTTTCCCGTGGTTCTGGGGGCCGCGCGGCCACCTCGTCCATCAAGGAATGCTCGACGAGGCCGGAATCAGTGAACAGCCGTCTTCGTGGGACCAACTCGTCGAGCAGAGCAAGCAGTTCAAAGAGTCGTTCCCCGACAAACACCTGTTCGGACTCCCCGGCGCGAATAACTGGGCTGTGACCCAGTATTACGCCATGTTCGTCTGGCAGGCGGGCGGCAAGCTACTCTCCGGCGACAAGTCGGAAGCGGTGTTCAACAGCGAGGAAGCCGTCGAGGCGCTCAACTTCTACAAGGACCTCGCGACGAAGCACGAGGTCGCGCCGAAGGCGTCCGCCGAGTGGGACGGCCCCGCCCGCGACAGCGCCTTCATCAACAAGCGCATCGCGGGGACGTGGAGTTCGCTCAACACGGTCGACAAGGTCGTCTCCGAGGGCGACGCGACCCGCGACTCCATGGCGGTGTACAAACCACCGGCAGGGCCGAACGGCCAGTCCGCGACGTTCTACGGGGTGAACCTCGTCGGTATCCACCCGTGGACGGACTATCCGGACGAGGCCGCAAAGTGGCTGAAGTACCTGATGAAGCCCGCCGTCAACGCCGACATCGCTTCGATGACCGGCTTCCTGCCGACGATAAAAAGCGGCTTCGACCAAGAACAGTTCTCTGGACCGCTGTACCAGACGTTCGCCGACGAGGTCCTGCCGGGCGCGAAGACGTTCCCGCAGGTCATCGGCTGGGGCGAAGTCGAAGGCACCATCAAGAACGCCGTCACCGACGTGCTCACGAAGGGCGTCAGCGGCGACTGGAGCGAAGGCGACACCCAAGCCGCCCTCGACAAGGCAGTCCAGCAGGCGAACAACGTCCTGAGCGAAAACTGACCACGACACAGCGAGGACACCACGAACCACGCACTGACGCGCCAACACCAGCGAACCGCCACACGACACAGAACCAAGCCGATATCACACCACACTCCAACGCGTTGGTCCCCCACAGCCAGTATCAGCCACCATGAACCCTCCTACATTTGAGAACATATATATGAACCAGTTGAGAAGTGATGACACATGTTAGAACGGGCCAAAAGCGGTTTCACGAGAGCCGTCCCGAACTGGGTGCAGGTACGGATACCCAGACTCGGCGACGACACGCGATTCGCCTACAAACTCCTGCTACCGGCGTTCCTGATGATGGGGATTATCCACTTCCTCCCTATCGTCTGGGGATTCTACATCAGCTTCGTCCAACTCGACGCGTCGTACGTGTCGAACTGGTGGAACGCGCCGATAGTCGGGTTCGAAAACTACGCCAAGATATTCAACCCCAACACCATCGTCGGTGCCGAGTTCTGGACCTCGCTCCGGCAGACACTCGTCTTCACCGTGGGGTCCGTCATCGGCATCTACACGCTCGGACTGGGGACGGCACTGCTTTTGAATCGGGACTTCCGCGGGAAACTCGCCGCGCGGACGCTCGTGTTGGTCCCGTGGATTGCGCCCGCCGTCGTGACCGTCCTGACGTGGCAGATGATGTTCCGCACCGACACCGGGATGATAAACCACATCCTGCGGTCGGTCGGGCTCATCGACGGGTCGTTCTTCTGGCTCATCGGTCCGCGGTCGATATTCGCCATCACCGCCGTGTGGACGTGGCAAAACTTCCCGTGGGCGGCGATTATGCTCTACGCGGGGCTCCAGTCGATTCCGGAGCACCTCTACGAGGCCGCCGAAACCGACGGTGCGGGGCGGTGGGGCAAGTTCCGGTACATCACGATGCCGCAACTCAAGCCCGTCTCGGTCGTCATCGTCCTCCTGATGGTCGTCTGGACGCTCATCAACTTCACCGTCCCGTACGTGCTTCTCGGCGCGAGTCCGAGCGACTCCGGAAAGGTGCTGATGTTGTTCATCTACAACTACGCCTTCTCCAACTGGTCGTTCGGCCTCGGCGCAGCGATGAGTACGGTCCTCTTCATCGTCGCCATGATTCTCGCGTACATCTACTACACCCGCGTCATCGGCGGCGAGTTCGAGGGAGGTGCAATCTGAGATGTTGAGCGCACTTCGACGCGAAGACGAAGGCGGTCGTATCCCGGAGACGTGGCGGTTGTCGACCGACGGCCGCGAACTCCTCTTCGACGCCTTCACGCGGTTCGCACTCGGATTGGTGCTCCTGTTCGCGCTCTTTCCCATCTGGATGATGGTGATGAACAGCTTCAAATCCCGGAGCCAGGTGATGACGGAGAATCCGACGCTGATTCCCAGCGAGTTCCACGTCTCGAACTACTTCGAGATGTGGCAGCGCTTCCCGCTGTTGGATTACTTCCTGAACAGTCTCATCATCGCCAGCGTGACGACGGTTGTCACCATCCTCATCGCCAGCCTCGCCGCCTACGCGTTCTCGCGGTACGACTTCCCGGGGAAGGGGAAGCTCGAACTGTCGATTCTGGGGACGCAGATGATTCCCGGCGTGCTCATCCTCCTGCCGATGTACCTGCTTTTCATCAACATCCAGATGCAGGTCGGCATCCCGATGAAAGACACGTATCACGGGCTCATCTTCCTCTACTCGACGTTCACCATCCCCTTTGCAATCTGGATGCTTCGCGGCTACTTCGACACCATCCCGAAGGCGCTGGGTGAAGCGGCCCGCATCGACGGCTGTACCCGACTCGGCGCGCTCTTCCGCGTCGTGATGCCCTTGGCCGCCCCCGGAATCGCCGCCACCTCGATGTTCGTGTTCCTCCTCGCGTTCAACGAGGTGCTGTTCGCGTCCGTCCTCGGCTCCGACACTGTCACGCCGTTCGCAATCGGTATTCAGGAGTTCCAGACGCAGACCCAGACCTACTGGGGACAGATGATGGCGGCCTCGACGGTGGCGACGATTCCGCTGTTGTTCCTGTTCGTCCTGTTCCAGAAGCCCATCGTCTCCGGACTGACCTCCGGCAGCGTGAAGCACTGACTCTCCTCCCGATTTTTTCGACTGCGTGAGACAGTAGCACTAAGACCATCCCCTGCGACTGTCCGGCCGAATGACAGACAACGCCTCGATAACGGAGCGCCGCGTGCAGGCGGTGCCGCTCGAAGAGAAAGTCGGCCAGTTGTTCGTCGCCGGATTCGACGGCATCGAGCCGACCGACGACATCGAACAGCTCGTCGCGTCACACCACCTCGGTGGCGTCATCTACTTCAGTCGGAACATCGATTCGCCCGAGCAGGTCGCGTCGCTCTCGGACCGCCTCCAGACCATCGCACGCGATGCCGGTCAACCACCACTCCTCATCGCGACCGACCAGGAAGGCGGCGTCGTCTCTCGATTCGACTGGGGAGCGCAGTTACCCAGCCAGATGGCACTCGGTGCGACACGGGACCCGGACACGCTTCGAACGGCGGGTGAGACGGTCGGCGAAGAGCTCGCGTCTCTCGGTATCTCGATGAACTTCGCGCCGGTCCTCGACGTGAACAACAATCCGGAAAACCCGGTCATCGGCGTCCGGTCGTTCGGCGACGACCCCGAACTCGTCGGCGAACTGGGCGCGGCGCTCGCATCGGGGTTCCAGTCTGCTGGCGTCGCCGCCTGCGGGAAACACTTCCCCGGTCACGGAGACACCGAGACCGACTCGCATCGGTCGCTTCCGGTCGTCCCACACGACAGAGACCGCTTGGAAGCCGTCGAGTTCGCTCCGTTCCGCCGCGCTATCGACGCCGGTATCGACGCGCTCATGACGACGCACATCGCGTTCCCGGCGATTACGGGCGACGAGACGCTTCCGGCGACGCTCTCGGAAGACGTTCTCACGGGTATCCTCCGCGAGGAGTTCGGATTCGACGGCCTGCTCGTCTCCGACTGTCTGGAGATGAACGCTATCTCGGAGACGGTCGGTACGGCCGAGGGCGCAGTGCAGGCACTCGACGCGGGATGCGACATCGTGCTCGTGTCGCACTCGCCGGAGCGCCAACGCGACGCCATCGAGCGCGTCGTCGCGGCCGTCGAGTCCGGTGAGATACCCGAGTCTCGAATCGACAGCGCGTTCGAGCGGGTACAGCGATACAAGCGCCAGCAGTTCGGGGATGGGCGTACAGGCTCGGGGGACTGGCAAGCAGCGGTCGAGCAGTCCCGCACAGTCGCAGGACAACTCGCGCGGGAGGCAGTGACCGTCGTCCGCGACCGTCCCGAGACGGTCCCGTTCGACGCGTCCGAACCGATTCACTTCGTCGGCTTCGCGGGGTCCGCCCAGTCGGACGCCGAAGACGACCGATACGACCCAGCCGACCTCCTCGCGTCGCTCGCGCGACACGACGTGGAGGTCCATTTCCATCAGATTGTGGACCCTGCGGGGTACGACCACCCGTTCGACGGTGGCGAGCAGGTCGCTGTCGCGACGTATCACGCGCGGTCGAATCCCGAACAGGCGCGAGTCGTCGGCGAGATAGCCGACGCGGGAACTGAGTTGGCCGTCGTCTCAGTTCGCGACCCATACGACCTCGCTGCATTCCCCGACGTCTCGACGTATCTCACGAGCTACGGATACTCGCCCGCGATGCTGGACGCCCTTGCGGACGTGCTCCTCGGGAAAGCAGCGGGCCGCGGGACGTTGCCCGTGACGATTCCGGGCGTCCAATAAGCAAACGTGGAGGACGAGTCGGACGAGAAGGCGGACGAGAAACTGGCGAGAAAACAAACGAGAAACCGGACGGACGAACGCGAGTCTGCTACGCTTCGGCGACGACTTCGATTTCGACTTTGATGTCGACGGGGAGCTTCACGACTTCGACCGCGCTGCGGGCGGGGTACGGAGACGAGAGCAGTTCGCCGTAGACTTCGTTGACGCGGTCGTAGTAGCGCATATCGTTGACGAAGACGGTTGCTTTCACTACGTCGTCGAGCGTCGCACCGCCCGCACGGAGGACGGCCTCGACGTTTTCGAGCGTCTGTCTCGTCTGTTCGCGGACGTCTTGGCTGACTACCTCTCCCGTTTCGGGGTCGATGGGTCCCTGTCCGGAGACGTGGATGGTGCCGTCAGTTTCGATGCCTTGGGAGAACGGGCCGATGCTTGCGGGGGCGTCGTCGGTGGTGAGTTCGCGCATTGGTGATGTGGAGTGAGGAAATGCTCCAAAACTCAGTGGAGGTAGTTCTGTGCCTGTTCGTGAAGCGGGGCGAACCCTTCGGCGGCCTTACAGCCGACTCGCTTGCCGAGCGTCATTCCTTCGGCGCGGAGGCTATCGACTAGGTTGTCGAATTCGGCGTCGATACCGCCGTGTTCGACGAGGAAGTCGACTTGCGACTCGTGTTGTTCGAGCGCCTCGATTTTCGCATCGAGATACCCGGAGACGTCGACGAACGTCTCGGGTTCGAACGACGAGGTCGGCTTTCCGAAGTAGTAGATGTTGTCGGGGTCGCACGGTTCGTAGTCGGTCTCGGCGAGCGGGAGCGACGCCATGTAGTACGCGTCGGTCACGAGGCGGGCGGTCGCCTGATGGTCCGGGTGCAAGTCGTCCTGGAAGTGCGTGAGGACGATATCGGGGTCGTGCTTTCGGAGCGTATCGACGAGGACGAACCGGTCTTCGAGCGAGTACTCGATACGGCCGTCTTTGAATCCGAGGAACTCGACTTCGTCGACGCCGAGGACCTCGCCGGCGGCGCGCGACTCCTCGGTTCTGACCGCCGCGACGTCTTCTTCGGTGTCGCTTCCGAGCCCGCCGTACTCGCCGCGGGTCATGTGGGCGACCGTGACGTGGTCGCCGCGTTCGG
Organism: Haloferax larsenii; assembly: GCF_024730625.1. Classification (NCBI taxonomy): domain Archaea; kingdom Methanobacteriati; phylum Methanobacteriota; class Halobacteria; order Halobacteriales; family Haloferacaceae; genus Haloferax; species Haloferax larsenii. The sequence goes on along the minus strand of NZ_CP078063.1, from coordinate 593,541 downwards.
CGTGCTTTGCGAGCGTTCCGCCACAGAAAATTGCAGCGTCGTCTGGATGTGCGACTATTGCTAACACGTTCATCGCGATTGTCAGTGCGTCGAACTGATTAAAATAAGTTACTCTCCGCCGTCAGTTCTCGACGTTGGCGACGATTCTGTCGACGACGTAGTCGGCCTCCTCGTCGGTCAGACACATGGGGTTCGCGACGACGATGCCTTCGTCGAGTCTGTCACTACCGAGGTAGACGCGCGGGTTCTCTGCGCGGAGGCGTCGGACGAGTTCGAGTGCGGTCGTCTCCGAAGAACTGTCGACGTCGACGACGACTTCGGGGGCGACGCTGACGTCGCTGCCGCCCGTGACGTGTGTCCCGAAGCCAGCGTCTTCGAGACTGTGTGCGATGTCGTCGGCGCGACGCTGCCACTCACTCTGTGTCTCGGTCTGTTCTTCTTCGAGGAAGGCGTCGAGTGCGTAGATGAGGCCAGCGAGCTCCTCCTTTCCGACCTTCATCGGGCGGCCGATTCCCTGCCGAGGCACGCCAGCGAAGTTGTCGAGGTCGACGAGTCGCTCCGGCGGCGACCACGCCGCTTCGGCGACGTGCATGTCGAGGTGCTGCATGGCAATCGACTCGATGTACTCCTGTTTGCCGGCGATGATTCCCGTCGTCTGCGGGCCGCGGATTCCCTTCCCACCGCTGAAGACCACCATGTCGGCACCCTGGTCGATGAAGCGAGAGAAGTTCGACCGCGGCGGAAGTTCGGCGGCGGCATCGACGATGACCGGGATGTCGTGGTCGTGGGCGATGTCGGCGACGACATCGAGCGGCGGTTCGGTGTAGGACTTCTCGATGTAGGCGATAGCCGCCGTCTCGTCGGTGATGTTCGATTCGAGTTCCCACGGTTCGACGCTCGTCGACCCGGTTCCGAGATGTAGGTCGTTGGTCCCGACGTCGACGATGGTCGCACCTGCGGTCCGAAGCGCGTGGTCGTAGCCGGTCCTGTGCGTTCGGGGCATCAGAATCTCGCCCGGCAGCCCCTCGGTATCGGGGAGTTGCTCCATCGCCGCGACGTCATGTCCGGCGATTGCCGCAGCGGCGCAGAGACACAACCCGGCCGCAGCCCCGCTGGTGACGTATCCGGCTTCAGCACCAGTCACCTCCGCGATTCGGTCCGACGCCGCGGCCTGCAAGTCCCCTAACTCGACGAAGGCCGACGCGGCACTGTGCATCGCTTCGAGGGCTTCGTCTCTGATGAGGCTCCCGCCGATTCGTGTCTTCGTCCCGGCCGCGTTGACCACTGTCGGGACGTCCAACTCTCCGTAGATGGAGTCGGTGTGACTCCGGTAACGTTGCTCTGTCATTGTGGCTCACTGGAAACGAACGAGTCGTTAGTGACTCCAGATACTCTGCTGTGTCATCTGCCCGGCACATAAACATTCGCTTCGCCTCAACGACGGCGACATTTCGACGACTGTGGGTAGTGATGACAAAGCATTATATAGTTTGAATCTAAAGGTTGGGGAGAAAGCATGTCACAGTTAGAGCTGCGTAACCTCCGGAAGGAGTTCACCGGAGGTGGAGAGGATATCGTCGCGGTAGACGATGTCGATTTAACACTCGACGATGGCGAGTTTCTGGTGCTTGTCGGTCCGTCCGGGTGCGGCAAGTCGACGACCCTCAGAATGATAGCCGGGTTGGAGTCGGTCACTGCGGGTGACGTTATCATCGATGGGGAGTCGGTGCGGGAGTTAGAACCCCGCGAGCGCGACATCGCCATGGTGTTCCAAAATTACGCGTTGTATCCGCACATGACGACCCGAGAGAACATCGGGTTCGGCCTGAAGATGACGAGCGACCTCGACTCAGCCGAACGAAACCGGCAGGTCGAAAATGTCGCCGAATCGCTAGGAATCGAAGAACTGCTCGACGACTATCCGAAAGAGCTCTCGGGCGGGCAACAACAGCGCGTCGCGCTCGGCCGGGCAATCATCCGCGACCCCGAAGTGTTCCTGATGGACGAGCCGCTGTCGAATCTCGACGCGAAACTTCGGACGCAGATGCGAACCGAACTCAAAGCGCTCCAAGACGACCTCGGTGTCACGACCGTCTACGTCACCCACGACCAGACGGAGGCGATGACGATGGGCGACCGAATCGCCATCCTCAACCACGGCGAGTTACAGCAGGTCGGCACGCCGCTGGAGTGCTATCACCAGCCAGCAAACAAGTTCGTCGCCGGATTCATCGGCGCGCCCTCGATGAACTTCCTCGACGCATCGGTCGAAGGGAGTCGGCTCAGACACGCGCTTTTCGACTACGAACTTTCGAGTGCGACTGCCGACGTAGTCGATGGCCACGACCGAGTGACGATGGGTATTCGACCGGAGGACATTCGCGTCGTCGACGACGCGGACGTGGACAACCCAGTCGCTGCCGACGTCCACCTCGTCGAGCCGCTGGGAGACATCTCACACGTCACGCTGAACGTCGGCGAACAGCAGTTCACCGCCGTCGTTCCGGGTGGGCAGGCGTTCGAACGGGGCGAACACGTCACGCTCCAGTTCCCCGAGGACGACCTCCACCTGTTCGATGCGGACTCCGGCCAAGCGCTCAAAAACAGTTCGCAGTCGGCCGACGACGAACTCGCAATCCACGCCTGAGCATCCAGTTGCACACGACGGCCCGCGCGACGAGCACCGGTGTGTCTCGCTGAGTCGACAGACTCCGACACGGGGGCGATGAGTGTAACCACTCAGTTGTGGTTTCTAATCTCCGGCACCGTGAATAGTCAGAAAAAATTTTAGAAGAAGATATACTCAGAATTATGATGTTAGCAGAGAGGAACTGCCTATTTGAGTTCTAACGCCAGTTATAGCTTCTTATAGGCTGATATGGGGCGTCTCTGCTAACTGGAGGATGTATAGGGATACAATTCTTGACGAGAATCGAAAAACTCGCGGAGACTGTATCTAATCACTAAAATCGGCAAATTTGAGTAAACCATGGCTTCCACAGACCGCCTCGGATGCTACTTTGTATATATTATTTTTGACTGTATAGTATGAACTGATACTTTGGCAGTTTACTCTGCATTCTATTTGAAACGACACTCTTGTTTCTCTTAGGGGGCGGGGAGAGGGAAGAGGTTCGACACGTGTCACCTTCGCAGTCGACTCGAATCCGGCTGACACCAGTCGAACAAGGGGCCACCTTTTAGCCGTCTGGTGTGTATCGTATTATCATGAAGTTCGTTATCGTGGGGTATGGTCGCGTCGGAACACGAACCGCCCGTATCCTTCGGGAGGAAGGTCACGCCGTCACAGTCGTCGATAACGACGAGACGAAAGTCGACCGCGCTCTCGACGAGGGGTTCGACACCATCCTCGGCGACGGCGGTACAGAGAGTGTTCTGAAGCAGGCCGGAATCGAAGAGGCCGATGCGGTGGGTGGACTCACCGGCGACCCCAACATCAACTTCGCCGCGTGTATGCTCGGCAAGGAGTTCGGCTGCCGGACGGTCATGCGAATCAGCGAGGACTACAGACAGGAGATATACGAGCGCTACGCCGACGACGTAGACGAGATTATCTACCCCGAACGCCTCGGTGCCGCGGGTGCGAAAACCGCGCTCCTCGGGGGCGATTTCAACGCTCTCGGCGACCTGACCGACAAGTTGCGACTCGCGACGGTGACGGTCCCGGAGAACGCTCCAATCGTCGGCGAACACGTCGCGAGTATCGACCTCGGAGCCGACGGTCGAATCTACGCCCACGGCAGGAAGCGCGAACCGATGACCATTCCACTGCCCGGGACTGTCGTCGAACCCGGCGACCACCTGGCGCTGCTCACCGAGCGCGACGAACTCGAAAGCGTTCGGACGCGACTCCTCGGCTGAACGGGCCGACGGCTCTCCGTCTCGGTCGATTCTTTCTTTCGCAGAGAAACGGCGTCGTGGTGGCGACGCCGCGCGCCGTGCCGGGGGGTGCCAGAACGGTTTGGTGTGCCGGGCGCGCGGGTGGGAGGATGGGAACTGAGGCCGAATGTGCGCGCCCATCTGACGGATGTGTATCACCGACCATAAACTTACGTCAGACGGACGTTCTGGCTCCCTCTCCCGTACGTTTGTACGATGGCAACTCGCCGTCCCGTCGTGTAAAACCGCCCCTGAAAATAACGGGTCAGTAGACGAGTTTCCCCTCGACGAACTGCCGAACTCGGTCGTCGGATGGTGACTCGAACACGCGGTCTGTCGCCCCCGACTCGATGCAGGTCCCGTCGAGGAGAACCGCCGTCCGGTCCGAAACGCGCTGTGCCTGCTGCATGTCGTGTGTCGCCAACGCGACGGCGATACCGCGGTCGCGGGCGGCCCGCATCGCCGCCTCGATGACGGCGGTGTTCCGCGGGTCGAGGTTCGACGTCGGTTCGTCGAGGAGCAACACGTCCGGGTCGGGGGCGAGCGCGCGGGCGATGGCGACACGCTGTGCTTCGCCCGCCGACAGCGACCCGGCATCTCGGGACGCTTTGTCTGCCATCCCGACCGTCTCAAGCGCCGTGGTCACTGCCTCGTCGTAGTCGGCAGGTCCAAGCACCCCCGAGACTGCGTTGGCCACTCTCTCCTTCCACGACCGCCGGACGCGGAGTCCGTACGCCACGTTGTCGGCGACGCTCGCCGAGAACAGACTCCGGTTTTGAAACCCCATCCCGATTCGACGCCTGACTTCGAGTCGGCGCGCGTCCGACATCGACCACACGTCGTCGCCGTCGAACTCGACGACGCCGCTGTCGGGACGGTCGAACATCGCGAGGAGGCGAAAGAGCGTGGTCTTTCCCGTCCCCGAGGGGCCGACGACGGCGAGTATTTCGCCGGGTTCGACGCCGAGAGAGACATCTTCCAGAATCGCCCCGTTTTCGAACCCGTGGGTGATGTCGGCCGCGACGAGACCGTCTGTCATCGCCGCCCTCCACTCGGGGTTCGGTCGCGGAAGCGCGCCCCGAGTGCGTTGACCGCGAGCACGAGCGCCAACAGAATCCCGCCGAGAGCGATACCCGTCTCGATGTTTCCTTTTCGCGCCTCGACTGTGATAGCGGTCGTGAGCGTCCGCGTGAACGACGTGCCGTCCGAGAAGACGATGTTGCCGCCGACGATGAGAACTGACCCGACCTCGCTGATGGCGCGACCGTAGGCGGCGAGGAGCGCCGTCACGATGCCGTAGCGCGCCTCTCTGACGACGAGCAGAGCCACGTCGGTCGATGTCCCGCCGGAGGCGAACGCGGCGTCTCTGAGGTCCTGTGGGACCGACTGAATTGCAGAGAGCGCGACGCTCACCAGAACCGGCAGGGCGAGCACTGTCTGCGAGAGAATCATGGCCTCGGGCGTAAACAGCAGTTCGAACTCCCCGAGCGGCCCGGACCGCGAGAGTGCCAAGAGCACGAGCAGTCCGACGACGACGCTCGGAAAGCCCATCCCGGTCGAGATGATTGATGTGACGACCGTCTTTCCGCGGAAGTCGCGGAAGCTCACAGCCAACGCCATCGGGAGGCCGAGCGTGGCGCTGACGAGCACTGCCGCGGTGCTCACGTACAGCGAGACGAGTGTGATGCTCACCAGATACGTGAGGTTCAGGTCGCCGAGGCCGAACACGGGATACGGTGGGGTCGGACCGGACTAAAAGTCCTCGGGGACGCTCTCAGCGACCCACTGCTCGAACTGGGCATCCGAGACGGACGCCGAGGCGTTGCCACCGTCTTCGTATTCTTCGGGGACGTACTGGCCGAACTGCGGCGACTCGGACAGGGCGTTCGGGAAGAACAACTGCGAGCCGTCGACTGTGTACGAGTCGATGATGTCCTGTCCCTCGGGACTCGTCAGGAACCCCGCGTACGCCATCGCCAGCGAGTAGTTCACGTCGGGGTACTTCGCCGGGTTGACCGGGATGACGCCGTAGGGGTTCTTCAGAATCGTCGGCCCGCCCTTGAGTGGCCCTTGAACGAGGATTTCGAGGTCTATCTTACTCTTCGTCGCGAGGAACGTCCCGCGGTCAGAGAGCGTGTACGCGCCGGACTGGTCGGCCTGCACGAGCGTGTCGCCCATCCCTTTCCCGATTTCGCGGTACCATTTCCCCGCTGGGTCGACGCCCGAGGCGTCCCAGACGAGCAGTTCCTTCTTGTTCGTCCCCGAGTCGTCGCCGCGAGAGACGAACGTCGCCTTCGACTCCGCGATGGTAGCGAAGGCGTCAGCGGCGCTCTCCATCCCTTTGATTCCCGCTGGGTCGTCCGCCGGTCCGACCACGACGAAGTCGTTGAACATGACGTCGCGCCGGTTGACGCCGTAGCCCTCTTTCAAGAACTCGTCTTCTGCACCGCGGGCGTGGACGAGAATCACGTCGGCGTCGCCGTTTCGGGCCGTCTCGATTGCAGCACCCGTCCCCTGCGGGATGGTCTTGACTGTCGCGTCGAACTTCTCTTCGAACACCGGGTTGAGTTCGTCCAACAGCCCCGTGTCGTACGTGCTCGTCGTGGTCGCGAGCGTCAACTCCTGTTTCGACCCACTCGACCCACTCGACCCACTGCCGGATTCGGACTGGGAGCCACTCTCACCGTCTGCCGCCTGCGGAGGCTCCGCGTCTCCGGTACACCCACTGAGTCCGAGAATCGCACCGACACCGGCCGCCTGCAAGAAGCGCCGTCGCTGAATTGCCATGCAGTGTCGTGTGCTGAACAGAAATTAACTGTTTCCCAGCCGATGAAATCGCTTCACGTTTCATTTCTCGCCTTCTGTGACCGATTGTGTGAACTATCGGTTGCGTCGGTTTCTTCTCGGTCGCCGTCTTGGACTCGACTATGACGTGGGAGTCGCTTTTCGACCGTGCCGCTGATTCCGAGACGACAGAGAGCGATATCGCCGAGGCGCTTCGCGCCCGCCGAGAGGACGATGAGTGAGACCGACCCGTCTCCGACTCGCGTCGTCGCGGACGCCGACGTGCTCGCCGCTGACCTCCTCGTCGGCGGTGCCGCCCGTGACGCGCTCGACCATCTCCGGTCGCACTCGTGGATGACCCTCGTCGCCAGCCCGGCACTCCTCGACGACGCCGAGGCGGTCATCGCCAGCCTCGCCGACGAGGAACTGGCCGCAGACTGGCGCGCCAGAGTGGGCGAGTGGGCCGAACTCGTCGACCACCCCGAGGGCGACCAGCCTGCGCTCGCCGCCGCCTATCGAGGTGGCGCGATGCATCTTCTCACCTTCGACGAGACCCTTCAGTCTGCCACGGCTGGCGCAGCTTTGAGCGGCCGCTTCCCGGTGAGTATCCGCGAGCCACGGGCGTTCGCGACGCTCTTTGCTCCCGAAAGCCTGTACGCAGAAGTCGAATCCGGTGAGTATCCCGGTCCCGACCGCGACCCCCGAGCCTGACCGCGACTGCCGGGTCAGACCGACTTCGAGTCGGCGACGTGTCGCGTCAGCCGCCAGCTGTGAAAGAACACCGCGTTGCCCCTACGTGGGTCGCTGTGCGACCTTCACGATACGCCGAACCAGCCACCGAGGGAGGAACCGAACGAGGACCGACCCGAGCCAGTTTTGCGTGCCGGGGACGACGACAGCCTTCCCGGCGTTCATGCCGCGAATTCCCGCCTTCGCAACCTTCCGAGCGTCCATCACGCCACTTTCGAGGAGTCGAGAGTCTTCCATGTCGGCGCGCGACTGGAAGCCTGTCTCTGTCGGTCCGGGACACAGCGCCGTGACGGTCACGCCGGTCCCGCGGCACTCTTCGGCCAGCGCCTCGGAGAACGAGAGGACGTACGCCTTCGTCGCATAATAGACGGCCATCAGTGGACCGGGCTGGAAACTCGCGGTCGACCCGAGGTTGAGAATCTGCCCCGACTTGCGGTCGAGCATGCCCGGCAGAAACAGCTTCGTGAGTTGCGTCAGGGCCGTGACGTTCACCTCGATTTCGTCGACTTCGCGGTCGAGGTCGATGTCCACGAAGGGGCCGAACGTCGCGAACCCGGCGTTGTTGACCAGCACGTCAACCTCGATTTCGCGGTCACGCAGGGCCTCGAAAATCTCCCGTGGTGCGCCCCGCTCGGCGAGGTCTTTCACGAGGACGACGACTGCCGTTCCGTAGGCGTCGTTCACCTCGGCGGCGAGTTCGCGGAGGTCGGCCTCGCTTCTTGCGACGACGACGAGGTCGTGTCCGTCTGCGGCGAGGAGGTCGGCGAGTTCGCGTCCGATGCCGCCGGATGCACCGGTGACGAGTGCGACTGGGGCGTCGCGGTCGGGGAACGTCATGCCCTCTTTGACGTGCCCAATGGTAACAATTACTTGGGTGGCTACTGCTCGACCACACACCCCAGTGTTTCCAGTTTTCGCGTCGCCGCCGCGAGGTCGGCTTCTTTCACGAGCACGTGGTCAGTCGAGTACGACGACAGCGCGAATATCGAGACGTCTTCCTCGGCGAGGGCGGTTGCGACCGCCGCCAGAAACCCGACGAGTTCGAACGGCAGCACCATCTCGAAGGTGAGGCGCTTCCACCCGTGTTCGGCCTCGACGACGGTTGATTCGTCGATGGTTCCCGTCTCGGCTACCACCGTCGTCTCCGTCTCGTCTCGAATCGTCGCGAACGCACCGGGGTCGCGTCGCGTCGTCTTGTAGACGGTGTACGTCTCGTCCGAGACGGTGACTGTGCCGCCTTCGAAGAAGTCTGCGGGATTCATACCCGACTCTCGGTGTTCGCGTGTGTAAGGTTTGTCTCGCTATCGCTCGGCGTGCCACCGTCGGACGCGCTGCGCCCGACGAGATATCCTTCGCTTACTCCGTTCGCTCAGGATACCACGTCGCAAACTTCGCTAACGCCCGCCCGCGGTGCGAGATTCCGTTTTTCTCCGTCGCCGTCATCTCCGCGAACGTCGTTCCGTCGTGTTCGAAGATTGGGTCGTAGCCGAAGCCACCGTCGCCGCGAGGTGCGACGATTCGCCCGTTCACGACACCTGTAAAGAGCTTCACCGGCAGGGCTTCGGTCTCCTGTGCGTCCTGTTCGGCACCGCGGGCGGCCGCGACAGTTCGGTCGTCGCGGTCGATTGGGTCGGGGCTCGCTTCGAACTCCGCGCCGTCGCAGTACGCGAGCACACAGCGGAAGGAGGCGCGACGCGGCTCGTCGAGTTCCGCGGCGGCCAGTCGGTACACGGCTTCGACGCCCAGCGTGTCCTCGGCGTACGAGGAGTATGGGCCGGGGAAGCCGTCGAAGCCGTCGATAAAGAGTCCGGCGTCGTCCACGAGGACGGGTTCGCCGGCGTAGCGGTAGGCTTCGCGGGCACCGTGGGCCGCGATGGGGCCGAGTTCGGCCGCCTGAACCTCGGTGTAGTCGAAGTCCAGTTGGGTCACGTCGTCGTCGAGGTAGTCGAGGGCCTCGCGTACCTTGCCCTCGTTCGTAGTGACGTACCTGAGCATACCCGCTCATCTGCGGGCGGGGTGGGAAAAGTCGTCGGTGTTGCGCGCGCGATTAGTCGACGATGACTTCGACTGGGCCGTCGTCTTCCGCCGCTTCTTCTTTCTTTTTGCCCTTCTGTTGCTCGTTCCAGAGCAGACCACCGGCGACGAGGAGGACGACCCACGAGCGCCAGCTCGCGAGATTCAGCGTGTAGCCGATACCGAACGGTTTCTCGACGAGCATGCCCTCGCCGGGCTGCCAGTACGACGACAGCAGGCGGCCGACGCTCGGACGCTCGAAGTTGTACGGGATACCAAAGAGAGTTCCTCGTTGCGGTTTGTCTGCCATACGAGACGAATACGCTCGCGCCGGATAAATCGTTTTGCCCTTCCGACGTGTTTTGGTGCGGCGATTTCGACCCCAACAAATGAGGGATGGTAACACGATTCTGCGGGGCGGCGGTAAGGGACCAGTGACTCGCTACCGATACCGTCCGCGTGACTCCACCTGTCGGAGTCGAGAAAGAACCTCCGCGGAGCCGACTTCCTCGTAGCCCGCTTCGAGTGCGTCGAGGAGTGGTGCGGCGTCGTCGGTCGTCCCCTCGACGCTCTGTGCGAAGACGTGGAGGTCCATCGCGTGGTCTTCGACGTGCCCCGAGTGGAACCCGAGGCCGAAGTCGATGAGGTAGACGCGCGTGTTCCCGTCGGCGTCGGTACCGACGCGAACGTTCCGCGTCGTGGGGTCGCCGTGGACGATTCCCGCTTGATGCAGTCGAGCGAGATACTCGCCGACCGTTCGAACCGCGTCGGGGTCGAGTTGTTCCGCGAGGTCGGCTTCACCCACCTTCTGAAAGGTGATGACGCCCTCGACGGGGTCGATATCGCGGACGACTGGTGTTCGAACCCCGGCGCGGCGGGCATCGCTCGTCAGCCGTGCCTCGGCCTTGGTGCGCTCGCCGCGCAGTCGGTCGTCGAGTTTCGCGTGGCGGTAGGTCTTCGGGACGCGGCGTTTCACCACGTCGTCGGTGCTGATATCGACCGTCGCTTCCGCCCCGCGAATCGCACCGTCGTCGGTGTAGGCGCGCGCGACCGATTCGTCGTCGCCGCGCCACGTCACGTCGACTTGGTCCGGGCGGAAGTTCGGGTCGACCGAGGACTCGCTGATTGGGAGCGTGTCGCCCGCTTTGAGCATCCGCGCGCCGAGGACGGCAATCATCCCGGCGTTGTCGCCGAGGAACTGCGGGTCGGGGGCGTGGAACTTCGCGCCGCGCTGTTCGCACATCTCGGCGAGCATCTCCCGCAGGCGGGCGTTGTGGCCGACGCCGCCGCCGAGGACGAGTTCGTCCGTCCCCGTAAGCGAGAGCGCGCGCTCGGAGACTTCGGTCAGCATCGCGAAGATGGTCTCTTGGAGTCCGACGCAGATGTCGGAGACGGGTGTCCCGGCGTCTGCCTCTTCCTTCGCGGCGCTCATGATACCCGAGAAGGAGAAGTCCATCCCCTTGACGACGTACGGCAGGTCGACGTACTCGCCGTCTTTCGCCGCCTTCTCGACTTTCGGCCCGCCGGGGTGGGTCCAGCCGACGTGACGGGTGAACTTGTCGATGGCGTTGCCGACGCCGGTGTCCATCGTCTCGCCGAGGACGCGGTACCGACCGTTGTGGTAGCCGAGCAGGTGGGCGTTCGCGCCCGAGGCGTTCAGACAGACGGGCGATTCGAAGCCCGACTGGTAGCGCCCGATTTCGAGGTGAGCGACCATGTGGTTGACGCCGACGAGCGGCACGTCGAGTGTCTGCGCCACGGAGCGGGCGGCAGTCCCGACGATACGGAGACACGGCCCTAAGCCGGGGCCGCGCGAGAACGCGACACCGTCGACGATGGGGCCGTCGCCGTCGTGGCGCTCGGCGGCGTGCGCGAGCGCGGTGTCGACGACGCCGGGGATGGCGTTCGCCATGTGTTCGGCCGACTCGCGCGGGTGAATGCCGCCGCTGTCGGGCTGGTAGGGGTCAGATTCGATAAAGACGTGGTCGGAGGCGGGGTCCGGCGTGCGGTCGGTTCCGTGACCGAGTGCGGCGGGGTCGTCGGTTTCGAAAACCGCTGCGCTCGCGGCCCACGCTGTTCCTTCGATTCCGAGAATACGCATCGAGAGTTGGTCGAAAACGGCGATTCGAAACCGAGATTAGGCCTCTTCGGCCTCGGCTTCGGCGTCGGTAATCTTGTTCCGTTCGAGCATGTGCTCCTGTTCGACGTCGCGCGCGAACTCGGGGCTCTCGTAGACCTTGGCGTAGCCAGCGGTCTTGCGCATGCCGAACTTCGTGTCGAGTTCGTGGACGACGACTTCGTCGGAGTCCTTGTTCAGTTTGGCCGCGAGAGAGTCACGAACCGACAGCCGCGACGGCGTCGCTTCCTCGTGGACAATCTCGAATCGGACGTCCGTCCGATGCAACATGGGGTTCTCCTCCTCGGAGATGATTTCGATATCCATGGTTCAGTTACCAGTACATCCCCCCGAAGCAAGTAAAAGGATTTCGAAGGGAGAGGGAGAGACCGGTCCTCAGGCGTCGAGTGGCGCGAGGACGGCGTCGATATCACCCTCGAACTGGGTGAGGAGGTCCTGCATCTCGGTCTTCGCCGCGTCTGTGACCCGGATTCGGACCATTCCTTCGTCCGGTTGGCCGTAGACGACAGTCGAGTCCAGCGGCGCGGCGAGGACTGCGGGGAGGGTCGCGAGGTCTTCTTCGCCTTCAACCAAGAGCGTCGTCGGTTCGTCTGCGGCGAGCGCGTCGACGAGCGCATCGACGAGTGCGCGCGAAACCGTGCCCGGTTCGTTCGCGACTTCGACGAGTCGGCCCGTCTCGACGGCCCGGCGAATCTCCTCGTCGACCGCCTCGCGTTTCGTCTTTCCATCGACGACAGCGACATCCGGCGCTCGTCCTGCGCGTCGGAGGTGGTAGGTGACGACGTCGCCGACGGCGACGAGCGGTGTGTCTCGCTCCTCGCTGGCGGCGTCCGCGAGCAACTCCTCGGCCTCGGTGTAGACGGGGCCGAACGGCTCTTTGAACGCCGCGCGAAGTTCCGTCGGCAGGGTGAGCATCTTAGCGGACCTTGAGCGCGTATCCGCCGGGTTCGCTGACGTTCATCTCGTCGGCGATTTCGCTCTCTTCGGGGTGGGTGATGACGACGTAGCCCGCCCAGTCTTCGGTGAGGCTCGTCGACCCGCAGTTGTCGCAGGTCTGTGAGTCGGGGTCGTTGACGTAGTGGCACTCACGGCAGGCGAGACGCTTTCGCGCCATCAGTTACCCTCCGCCGACGCCTCGCTCTGCTGGCGCTTCGCTTCGAGCCAGCCGTGCTTGCCGAGCCCCGGCTGTTTCGCGGTGAGTCCAATCTTGGAGTCCCGCGGGTTGCGCTCGTCGATGCTCTTCGTGACGATACGGGCGCGCACCTCGTCGTCCACGGCGAGCGTCTGGTTGGACTCGGTGGAGGCGAGCTGCTGGTTCTCGCCGTCGTAGGCGAGGTATTCGTCGGAAATCTGCGAGACGTGGAGCAGGCCGTCCACCGGACCGATACCGATGAACGCACCGAACTCGACCACTTCGACGACGATGCCGTCGACGACTTCCTGCATGTCGGGGTCGTAGGTGATGGCGTCGAATTCGGCCTCGTAGTAGACGCCCGGCCGGTTGGGGAGTACGGTCCCCTCGCCGATGTCGTGGACGTTCACGACGCTCACGACGCTCCCGACGTCTTCGTCCATTCGTCCTTCCAGTTTGTCCTGCAACAGTCGCTTGACCCGCTCGGGCGTGACGTCGCCCAGGTGGCGTGGCGGGACTTCGACTGTGTCTTTGAGTCGTACCCGTTTGTACATAGTTTCGTTAAGGTTCCGTGATTGCCAGTGTGGCGTGCCCGCGGATACCGACGACGGGAATCCCGCAGTCGAGTATCCGGTCACGGAGGGGCTTGTCGTTCGTGACGACGTAGTCGATGTCGCCCGATTCGGCGAGTTCGACGACCGCGTCGTCGGCGTACGATTCCTCGGTTTCGACCGCTCGGCACCGAGTCGCCAGGTCCGCACCCACGCTCGCGGCGACGGCCTCGGTTCCCCCGCCCGTCGAGAGCTTCTCCAGCTCGCCGAGGACGGCCGTGGGGACCACGAGGTCCACGTCGGCCGAGAGTAACCGGTCGAGTTCGTCGAACACGCGAACGTCGAGTTCGACCGGCATCATGAGTGCGTTCGTGTCCATGACGACTACGGTGGCGCTCACGTCACTTGAGGGTCCCGATACCGATGAGACGCCAGCGCGCGCCGACACGGCGGTTGATGGCTATCTTCGCACCCTCGGCGGCGCAGACCGGCCGCTTGAGAGACACTTCGGCCTCGCCGGTCCGTGCACTCGTGACGGCACCAACGGTGGTCGCGGTGCCGACGGTGAGCATCAGCGGTTCACCGGTCGAAATCTCCTCGACGTCGTCTTGGTCGACGCCGACGACGCGGTCGAGCAGTTCGACGTCCATCGTGAACTCCTCGCGCGTCGGCGGGAGCGTCCCGGGCTCGCCTGCGAGTTGGCCCGCGAGGGCGTCACCCTTGGTCAGGCTGGGGTCGAGTCCGGTCCCGACACCACACAGCCCGCCGGGGCGAACTTCGTCGACCATGTTGCCGCCCGCCTGCAGCGAGCGAATCTCGGTCGTGATGGGTCGCCACTCGGTCTGGCCTTCCTCTTCGACCTCACGGCCGGGTCGGAGTTCGATTTCGTCGTCCGCTTCGAGCTTTCCGGCGACGACGCTGCCGCCGATGACGCCGCCCGAGAGGTCTTCCCACGTCGTTCCCGGACGGTTGATGTCGAAGCTCCGTGCGACGTACATCTGGCTGTCTTCGCTCTCGTCGCGCTCGGGCGTCGGAATCTCTTCCTCGATGGCCTCGATGAGGAGGTCGAGGTTGACCTCCTGCTGGGCGCTGACGGGAACGATTGGGGCGTCTTCGGCGACCGTGCCCTCCACGAACTCCTTGATTTGTTCGTAGTTGTCGATAGCGCGCTCGCGGTCGACGAGGTCGACCTTGTTCTGCGCGATGACGATGTTCTCGATGCCGATGATGTCGAGCGCCATCAGGTGCTCTGCAGTCTGCGCTTGCGGGACGTCTTCGGTCGCGCTCACGAGCAGAATGGCGCCGTCCATGATGGCGGCACCGGAGAGCATCGTCGCCATGAGCGTTTCGTGACCGGGCGCGTCCACGAACGAGACGGTACGGAGCACCTCTGTGTCTTCGCCGTCTTCGGTCGTCTCTTCGACCGTGTAGCATTCCGGCGGCTCTTCGCCGGGTGTCTTGCGGAACGTTGCGTCAGCGTATCCGAGGCGGATGGAGATGCCGCGTTTCATCTCCTCGGAGTGCTGGTCAGTCCACGAGCCGGACAACGCTTGAACGAGCGTCGTCTTGCCGTGGTCGACGTGACCGACGAGTCCGATGTTCACCTCCGGTTGTTGTGGGTTTTGCGTCACCATTGACCTCCTGAGAGTAATCTTGCGTGAACTTCGCCCCGAGCGCCTGATAAAGGTGCTGTTCTCGAAGCGGTCGCTCTGGGGCCACGTCGGGCGGTCACACGCGACGTGGGTGGTTCGGAGACGGCGTCGGAATGAAGTTCGAGCGCCTTCGGCAGCGGCGGGTTCGCGAGCTCACTCGGTCGCTTTGACCAACGCTTCGAGTTCCGCGCTGTAGTCCGCTGGCGTGAGACCGAGGTCCAGATTGACCGAGACCTCGATGGCTTCGGTCGGCGATTTCGTCACGTCGAGTGCGAGGTTCTCTCCGGGGTGTGCTCCGCCTGCGATGAGCAGGGAGCCGTCGTGTTCCCAGACCGCGAGCAGACCGGTGACGCCGAGCTTCCGACCTTCGATTTCGACGGATTTCTCGTCCGTCAGCGGGAAGTTGATTCCCTCGAACGGGAACGCTGCCGTGTAGTTCGTCACGTTCGCCGTCTCGCCCGTGTCGACTGTCAGTTCCGCGTCCGATGCCTGCTCGATGTCGACCAGCCCGGCCGATTCGAGCTGTGATTCGAACTGTGCTCGCGCCTGCTTTTCGACCTGTTCGACCACAGGCCCCATCGCCGCGTCGGGGATGTTGGCCAAACTGGGATCGAGCGTCACGCGGGACGCGAAGAACATCGAGAACTGCCCTTCGGCTTGTCCCAGCGTCTTTTCTTTCAACTCGGCGGCGAGCGCGGCGTCCTCGTAGACGAGCGTGTGGAACGCGGCGGAGACAGTCACCGGCCCGAAACTCTTCTCGAACGCCGGGTCCTGCGTCTGTTCGTCTATCTGCTTCCAGCCACCGTCGGCTAACTTCGATTCCGGCACCTTCGGCGGCCCTCGCGCGGCGGAGGCAGTCCCACTCGAACTGCATCCCGCCAGCCCGACCAGCCCTGCGCTGGCCGCTGCACCGAGGTACGTTCGTCGTTTGATT
This sequence comes from Haloferax larsenii, assembly GCF_024730625.1. NCBI lineage: Archaea > Methanobacteriati > Methanobacteriota > Halobacteria > Halobacteriales > Haloferacaceae > Haloferax > Haloferax larsenii. The sequence continues at coordinate 577,688 of NZ_CP078063.1, read as the reverse complement.
CGTTGGGTTGCGTCGTCCTGCCCGGACATTGGTCGGTGTTGCCCCGTCTTCGGTCAAATACTTTCGCCAACGTGACACTCACAAATTGTGACTTGTCTGTCGGGAAGCGACGCGGTGCGGGCCGTCGGACGCTCCCCGAGAGCGAGACTTTTTGCCTTCGACACCGCAGTGTCAGGCGTGTCTCCGCCGGTGTCGTCGCCGTCCGAGTTCGCCTTCGAGGTCGCGCTGTGTGCCGCCCTCGAAACGACGACAGACTGGCTTCCGGCCCGCCAACTCGGTGCGTCAGTCGCGTCGCCGGGGAGTCGAATCATCGACGTGTGTGCCGTGGTTCCGGGGCCGGCGTTCGACGACCGTGCGCGAATCACGAACCGGACGATTCCGGCAACAGCTATCGAGAGCGACGTAGGTACCGGTCGCGCCGTCTTCTGGCGCGACGGCTTCGACTGTCACCCCGCACGCGCTCGCCGGGCAACCGACGCCGCCGTCGATGTCGGCTTCTTCGAGTCCGAGGTTCGCCGCGGCCGTGAGTACGTCCGCCGCGCGGCGCGCTACCCCGACGACTGGTTCTCCCGTCTCGTCGGCATCGAGAACAAACCCGACCTCGGCGAACCCGGCGACCTGTTGCGGCAACTCCGTCTCGACGTGAGTCTCGGCCTCTTCGACGAAGTCGTCCTCGCCACCGAGAGCTACGTCACCGGCGCGCACTTGAATCGCATCCCCGAAGAAGTCGGTGTCTGGCGGTTCGACCCCGAAACGGGCGAGCGGGAGGTCGTCCGCGAGGCCGACTCACTCCGCGCCGACGGCCTCGGCGTCGAACCCGTCGAGTACCACTCACTCCACACCGACGTTGCGCTCGTCTCGCCCGCCGACAAGCAAACCGCCCGCCTGCGACTCGCGGAGCGGGCCTACGGCAAGGGCTGGCGCGCGTACGACCTGCCGGGGTGCGCGAACGCCGCGGTCGACGACGACGGTCGCCCGGTCTGCGAGCACTTCGGCCGCGTGGTCGACCCCGGTTCGGAGTGCGGCGGCGACTGCCGGGCGTTCGAGTCAGCCGACCCGCCGGAATTCGACCGCGCGGAACTTCGTGAGCGTCGAACTGGCTGGGTTTCGGACCCCTCCGGTGTCGCGCGCAGGCAGGCTGGACTCGACCGGTTTCGGTAGCCTCCCCTCGGCTCACTCCGAGTCGGCGCGGCGCTCCATGTAGTTCCAGTAGGTAACGAGGAGCGCGCCGAAGACGATGACGAGCAGTATTTGGAGACCGGCCTCGACGAGTGCCAATTCTCCCGTTTTGACGTAGTTCACTCCCGTGTTCGTCGCCGCGGCGGCGACGCCCGCGATGAGAAAGTAGTTGAACGTCATGTCCTCTCTGAGGGGTCGAAATCTCACGCGCTTCCCTCCGCGTTCCCGGACGCCGCAAACAACCACAACCCTACCGAACCGAGACAAATCGAGAGGGCCATACCCGACGCTTCCGCCCCGCGCGTAAAAATCTGGTTACAATTCGTACACTTCGCCATCGACCGCCAGCGGTTCTTCGAATGCCTCCTCGGGCGGGTAGTAGTGCGCGACGTGGACCAGTCGCGTCACGTCGGCGTCGAGGTCCTCGCCGAGGGCGATGGCTCCCTCGCGGGTCATGTGCTTCGTGCCGAAGGTTCGCGGGACGCCGTCCTCGTCGAAGTCGTCGCCACCGGCGGGGTGGTACTCACAGAGCGACGCGGGGACGATGGCCTCCGCGAGGAGCAAGTCCGGATTATCCAGGACCGCCCGCGACTCTTCGGGAATCGCGTACGTCGAATCACCCGATATCGAGAGCTTTGCGCCTGTCTCGGGGTCCTCGATAGCGACCCCGTAGCAGAGAAGCGGCGGGTGGACGACCGGAACGAAGGTCACGTCGAACCCGCAGGCCCGAAACGATTCGAGGGGCGTCTGGTCGTGTACGTCGATTCGGTCGAGGTAGTCGAACTTCGAGCGAATCGTGTCGGCGACGCTCTCGTCCGTGACCGGGTCGATTTCGTCCGCGGCGTGGACGTCGAGGTCGTCCAGCAAGCGGTAGACGTTCCCGAGGCCGTCGAGGTGGTCGAAGTGGACGTGGGTGACGAGCGCCTCGTCCGGGAGCGGCGTCTCCTGTGTGAGAAACTGGTGCCGGAAGTCGGGACTGAAGTCCACGAGCAGCGACTCGTCGGTTCGCTCGTTTTCGACGTGAACCGAAAAGCGCGTCCGCTCGATGCCCCGCTCGCGGGCCTCGCGGCAGGTGTCGCAGTCGCAGCCGACGGTCGGCGTCCCGGTCGTGTCGCCGGTGCCGAGGAGGGTCACGCGCATCGATTCAGAGAAGGGAGATGCCGGGGCTTAAACGTGGCCGACGGCGGCGACTCGCTGTCCTCGAATCGCTCTGCAAAAACGCTCGGCGAAAATCCGGTCTTACTGCGCCGCGCCAGCGTCTTTCTGCGTCTCGCCTTCGTGTTCGTGCGAATGGTCGTGGTCGTGGTCGTGACCATCGTCAGACCCGGCGACGAGTTCCGACGAGTCGGACATCATATCGAGGTTCTTCAGGTTGTCGCGCTCTTCGAAGTCGGCGACGGCCTCCAGCAGGTCGTCCTGCGTGAGTTCCATGCGTTCTTCGGTGAGCGCTTCGAGCACGGCTTCGCGGAGGACGAGACGGAGGTCAGAGCCGGTGAGTCCCTCGGTCACGTCGGCGATGGCTTCGGGGTCGAACTCGTCGATGTCCATCCGGTTCGTGATGACGCGGAGGATGTCCGCGCGCATCCCGTAGTCCGGCTTGGGGAAGTTGACGATTTCGTCGAAGCGCCGCCACGCCGCCGAATCGAGCTGGTCGGGGTGGTTCGTCGCCCCGATGAGGATGACCTCATCACGAATCAGCGAGATGTCGTCGATGCTCTTGAGCAGCGTGTTGACGGCACGCTTGAGTGCGGCGTGTTCGTCAGACCGGCGCGTCTTGGCGACCGAGTCGAACTCGTCGATAAAGAGGATACACGGCGAGAGTCGCTTTGCGACCTCGAAGGTCTTCTCGACGTTCTTGGCCGTCTCACCGAGGTACTGACTCGTAATCATCGAGAGTTTGACCTCGACGAAGGGGAGTCCGAGTTCGTGCGCGAGGGCACGGGAGACGGTCGTCTTCCCGGTTCCCGGCGGGCCGACGAACAGAATCTTCCCAATCTCACGGAGGCCGATTTGCGCGAGGTACTCGCGGTGCTCGATGGCCTTCATGAGCTTGTGAATCTCGCCCTCCTGGTCCGAGGTGAGCACGAGGTCGTCGAGCGTCATCTCGATTTCCTCGGGTGCGCGGACCTGCACGAGGTCCAGCATCTCGGCGTCGTCTTCGTCGTCGAAGTACTCGTCGAGGAGGCTGTCTATCCAGACCCGGTCCGCGTGGATGGGTCGCGTCTGGTCGCGCGCCTCTTCGTGGGTCACGTCCACGTCGTCGCGTTCTTCGACCGATTTCGCGATAGTCGGGTTCGTCACCAACCGGTCGTGGTCGGCTCGTTTGACGAACCACTCCAGCGCCATCTCGGGTTGCGTCAGCGAGAGTCGCCCGGAGAAATCCTCACGTTGGGTGAACATGAGGTCCGAAATCGCATCCCACGGATGTTCGACTCCCGTCGCCTTGCGCGCGATGGAGTCCGTAACCACGAGTGGTCGCTCGATACCCCCCGCAGCGCCCTCGTCCTCCTCGCCGGTTTCGGCCCAGAAGACGCGGCGGTACCGCGGAGGGAGGTCGTTCTCATCAAGCGTTCGGTCGTCGGTGTAGAGGTGTGCAGTCAGCAGAAACTCGACAACCTCGAGCGCCCGTTCACTCATCCGCACAAAGTTGCCGGGGCAGACGCATAAGAGCGTCGGAGTAGCGTTCGCAGCGAACCGGCGCTCGACACCGCCCACGTGCCTCTTATCTCCCCCCACGTGTCTCTTGCCCCCCATCCGCGTGTTCTTTCTCACCTCCTACGTGTCCCTCGTCGAGTGAAAATCGATGGTGACGACGCCGATTTCGGCGCTGACGCTGCTGACGAGTAAACTTTTGACAATCATTTATGAGTTCTAAACTATTTATGGTGTTCGAACACGCATTGTGTGGCATGCCAGAACCAGTCATCGCGGCCGCATACCGAACGCCGTTCGGCAAGTCCGGCGGTGTGTTCGAAGACGTTCGAAGCGAAGACCTCTCGATTGCTCTCATCGACCACATCCTCGACGAGCACGACGTCTCTGCGGACGACGTCGAGGACCTGATGTGGGGCGTCGCCCAGCAACGAACCGAGCAGGACAACAACGTCGCACGCGTCATCGCGCTCCTCTCGGAACTCGGCGAGGGAACACCCGCGACGACTATCAACCGCTGGTGTGCGTCGTCGATGCAGTCGATTATCTCCGCGTCGGACGCTATCGCCGCGGGTAACCGCGAGTGCATCATCGCGGGTGGCGTCGAGAGCATGTCCCGCGTCCCGATGGACGGCGACTCCTACCAGCACCTCCACCCCGAACTGAGTGAGGCGTACAACGTCTTCCAACTCCAGATGGGGATGACCGCCGAGAAGGTCGCAAACGAGCACGACGTCTCTCGCGAGGAACAGGACAAGTTCGCCCTCCGCAGCCACGAGCGCGCTGCCGAAGCGACCGAGACCGGCCGCTTCGACGACGAAATCGTCCCCATCGAGACCGAAGACGGTGTCGTCACCGAAGACGAAGGCATCCGCCACGACACCTCTCTGGAGGCGCTCGGCGGTCTCCCACCGGCGTTCTCGGGCGACGGCTCGGTCACGGCCGGCAACTCCTCGCAGATTACCGACGGCGCAGCAGCCGTCCTCGTGACCTCCCGCGAGTTCGCCGAGGAACACGGTCTGGACGTACTCGCTTCCGTGGGCACGAACAACGTCGCCGGCGTCGACCCGACCGTGATGGGTATCGGTCCGGTTCCGGCCACCCGCGGCCTCCTCGAACGCGCCGGACGCGACATCGACGACTACGGACTCGTCGAAATCAACGAAGCGTTCGCCAGCCAGTGTGAGTACTCCCGTCGCGAACTCGGCATCGACGAGGACAAACTCAACGTCAACGGCGGCGCAATCGCCCTCGGACACCCGCTCGGTGCCTCCGGCGCGCGCCTCCCCGTGACGCTCATCCACGAGATGATAAAGCGCGACGTGGACCGCGGCCTCGCCTCGCTCTGTGTCGGATTCGGTCAGGGTGCGGCAATCGAGTTCAGCCGGTAACGCCTCTCTCGCGTTTTTTGGTCCAGATTTTTGCGGGATGACTATCGGATTCAATAGAAAACCGAACTAGCTCTATTTTGCAGCGCTCTCGGTGACGACTCACTGCTGTTGGACAACCCGCTTTCGGGCGTACACCGGAACCGTGTGCTCGAACTCCTGTTCACCGAGCGCGTACGTCACATCGACGCTCCGCGGCGTCATCGTTACGAACGTCGGGAAATCGATAGTTGGGTTAGAGATGACGTCGCCATTTCGGTCGAGAACTGCCCTCACCGCGACGAACGCGACTCGGTCTTCGTCCTTGCCGATGTTCATAACACCAGCGCGCACCGTATCGTCGTGGCTCAACGACTCTTGGACGTATGTTGCCGCGGCTTGCGCACCTGCCGAGAGACACTGGGTTTCACCCCAGCGCTCGAAAGGCGTCGTTTCGTAGACTGGTTCGCGCTTAGACGTCTCACGGTGTTCTGCCTCTTCGTCGTTCGTACGCTGCCACCCGGCAATATATCGAACTGCGTCTTCTTGGGGGAGATACGAGACGTTCTCGTCGTCTTCGACGGTCCGGGTACTGATGTCTGCGGGACCTTCCCCGCGGGTCGGTCCGTACGGCTCCGGCGTCTTTCCGATTCTCCGCACCTCCCACGCGAGTTCTTCGACACTCTTTGCGACACACCCGCTGAAGAGGGTCGATGAAAGCGTCGCACCGGTTGCAAGGACTCTCCGCCTATTCACATTGTTTGGTTGTCACTTTTGTGTAAATGCTTTCCGGGTTGGAAATCCGATTTCACGACCGCTCACGACGAGTCGCTTTCGGACGCCCCGAACGAGAGAACCGACGTTTCGAGGGCTATCCCCACGAGGAATACGACCACACCGGCAGTGACGAGAAAGCCTGCTGCATCGACGTTGGCCGGTTCGAGTTTGAAGAACAGCGACAGCAACACGAGGTGGGCGCTCGTGACGAACGCGAGTTTCGCGTTTTGTTCCATAGACGAACCGACATTTTTGGGCCAGCCGTAAATGGCTGTACCTTCAGTCGTCCGCCGGTGTTGCTCCGCTTCCGTCACCCACCGCCGACTCCGGTACGACGCCGCTCTCGTCCCACCCGCGAAGCTCGTAGTACTCCGAGAGTGCGCGTGGGAAGCCGGGAATATCGTAGGGGAGACGGTCGTCGTCGCGGTCGAAGCCGCGCTGGTTGTTGAAGTGGCGTTCGAGCGTGACGATGCGCGAGCCGACTTCCTGAAGGTGGTCGTAGGTCGTATCGAACAGCGTCGCCAACGTCTCTTCGTCGATGAAGTCCCGCGAGAACTTGCAGACGACGCCGCTGTCGAGGACGGCGTTGTGGTTTTCCTTCTTCACGAGGCGTTCGGGCTTGTCGTCGAGGCCGTGCGGTTCGACCGCTTTCGACTTTTCGACGTAGGGGTACTCCAGCGCGTAGAACGAGGCGTACATGTGGTCGGCACCGCGGTTCGAGGTGGCGAAGGAGAGGCCCTGTCCGTGGAGGTGGCGGCCGTCGTGGGCCGGGAACTCCATGCCCTTGACCGACCAGTCGTGGACGCCGAGGTCGTCCGCGACGCGGTGGGTTCCCTCCGCGAGCAGGTCGCCGACGCCCTCACGGTGGCCGATTTGCTCGACGAGTTCGTGAATCAAGTCGACGTTGCCGAACTCGTCTTCGGCCATCAGGTACGCCGCGATGGTGTCGCCACAGGAGATGGTGTCGAGACCGAGGCGGTCACACAGGTCGTTGGACTTCATCACGTCCACGATGTCGTCGACGGCGCAGTTCGACCCGAAGGCCATCACCGTCTCGAACTCGGGGCCTTCGGTTTCGACGCCGCGTTCCTCGTCTTTCGTCGGAAGCTTACAGGCGAAGGCACACTGCGAGCAGGTCCCCTTCTTGTACTTCTTCGACTCCACGGCGTCGCCGTTGATACCCTCGACACCCTCGAACTCGCGCTCGGAGAAGTAGCGCGTTGGGAACGCCTCGACTGCGTTCGCGTAGTCGGTCCCGGCGGTCGTTCCCTGTCGCTTCATCGAGTGGTCGGAGGTGGCCGCGTCGCGGTGGACGTCCATCGCCACGTCCGGGAACTCCACGACGGGCGTCTCGCCGCCCGCGAACGTGACGGCTTTGAGGTTCTTCGACCCCATGACCGCGCCGAGGCCGCCGCGACCGAAGGCCCGCGTCTCGGTCGTCATCACCGACGCGAATCGGACCTCGTTTTCTCCCGCCGGACCGATACAGATGGTCTGTTCGGCGTCGAGGTCCCACTCCGACGCAGCGTACTCGGTGACGTCGGGAACCTCCGCGCCTTCGAGTTCCGGCACGGACTCGAACTCGACGCTGTCGGGGCGGACGTGAACCGCGAGTAACTCGTCCGCCTCACCGGTGAATTCGATGGCGCTGTAGCCGGTTCCGACGAGGTTTCGCGAGAGAAACCCACCGGCGTTCGAGGAGACGAGCCCGTTCGTCAGCGGTGACAGACCGGTCATGCTCACCCGCCCGGTGAAGCTCATTCGAGACTGTTGCATCGGCCCGGCGGCGAGAACGAGTCGGTTCTCGGACCCGAACGGTTCGGCGTCGAACGGAATCCGGTCGTGGGCGAGTTTCGTTCCGACGCCGCGCCCGCCGAGATACGATTCGAGAATCCCGTCGATGGACGACGTCTCGGTCACGCGGTCGGTCAGGTCGACCGAACACAGTGGGCCCTCCAAGTGTCGCATGCTCGTGTTTCGACAGGGATGTGAATAATCGTTCGTGTATGTTTGAGAATCAACAACTCTGTCTGTCAGATGCGACCCAACTATGGCCGGAGACGGTCGCTACCCCCGCCATTGTTTGGTTATCCATAATGAACGTTCTTGCGAAATTCGTCACGTTCTTACCCTCGTCGTGAGCAACAGGTGACGATGAATCTCTCGACGGCCGTCGTCTCTGGGGTGGTGGCGGCGCTCGCTGCCGCGGGCGTCGCGTCGATGGGGGTCGTTCCGAGGCCTGAACTCGGTGCCGTGGTCTGGTACGTACTGGTCGCGTTGACCGTCGGGTACTGGGCCGTCTTCCTCCGGTGGGCCCGAGCCTAATCCGGGCGCTCGTCGAACGACACTGACAAAAAGCGGCTCCAACCGAGCTATTCGGGGTGGACGAACGACTCGGCCTCACGAACAGCGTCGCGCTCGCCGATGATAGTGATGCGGTCGCCCTGCTGGAGTGTGAAGTCCGCTGCGGGAACGCTCGTATCGCCGTTTCGAGAGACGAGCGCGATGAGACACCCGTCGGGGAGTTCCGGTCCGACTTCTTTGATAGTCCGGCCGACGAGGGTCTCGGCGGTCATCTCGACCTCCTGTACGTCGCCGGAGCGACCGATTTCGCCCATCCAGTTGGACATCGACGGCCGTTCGATGTAGTTGTCCATCGCCTGCGCCGTGGCGATGGTCGACGAGATAGTCCGGACGCCGAGTTCTTCGAACGCTTCGACGTTGTCGGGGTTGTTCGCCCGCGCGAGGACGCTCTCGGGTTCGAACTTCGAACTCGCGAGTTGCGACACCAGCAGGTTCACGTCGTCGTCACCGGTGGCGGCGACGACGACCTTGGCGTTACCAGCGCCGGCCGACCTGAGTACGTCCGTGTCGGCTCCATCACCGTGATGGACGGTAAAGCCCTGATTGCGGGCGGTCTGTACTACTTCTTGGTCCTCTTCGATGAGGACCACGTTCTCTCCACGGTCTGCGAGGCGTTCGGCGAGCGCGCGGCCCACCTTTCCGCCTCCGATGACAAGTACACGCATTGGAATGACGTCGAGGTATTCTGCTATCTGACGGGCGAGTCCAGCCTCGAACACGACGGTCACGAGGATGACGAGAAAGACGGTGCCGACGAGAATGTCGGCGGCCTCCGTCAGTCCCGACGCCCGCAGTTGGATGGCGAACAGCGTCGCCACGGACGCAGGGATGATACCGCGCGGACCGACGAGGCTCATGAACCACTTCTCGCCCGTCGTGAAGCGGTCGCCGCGGGCTGAGAGGAACACGAGTGCTGGCCGGAGAACGAGGGCGACGACGGCGACGACGATGATGCCGCCGACGCCGAGGTCGAGGAGGGTCCCGAAGTCCAGAAGCGCCGCGAGGGCGATAAAGACGAACGAGAGCACGAGCAGGGTGATATCACCCTTGAACGCGGCAATCTCCTCTTCGTACGGTATCTCTACGTTTCCGAGGAGGATACCGGCGGTCGCCACCGCGGCGATGCCCGCCTCGGTGGCGATTAAGTCGGCCGCGCCGTAGGCGACGAGTGCGCCCGCGAGCGTGAGGAGTCGAGCGTTCTGCGGTGCGTTTCCGGGCGAGAGGTCCACGTACCGGAGCACGTAGTACAGCGTCCCTGCAACGATTGCACCGACGACGACGCCGATTCCTAACCGCTCTGCGAACAGCGCCACGAGGGCGTTCGGGTTAGTGACGCCTGCGAGGATGGCCTCGAAGATGACGACGGCGACGATAGCAGCCGTCACGTCGTTGACGATGCCCTCGGTGTCGAGCGCCGCGCCGACTCGGTCACGCACCGGAACGACTTCGAGAATCGGCGCGATGACCGTCGGTCCCGTCGCGACGAGCAGTGCGCCGACGAGGAACGACACCATCCACGGTGCGCCGAGCGCGTAGTGGACGGCGAGGCCGGTCCCGACGAACGAGATTACCGCGCCGACGGTGACGAGTTTGAGCGTCGCTGCCGGTGCCTCTCGAAGCTCGTCGATTCGAAGGTGGAAGGCACCTTCGAAAACGATGATAGCGACCGAGAGACCGACGATTGCCTGCAGTGCGTTCCCGAACGAGTCGGGAGTGATAACCTGCAGAAACTCCGGGCCGAGCAAGATGCCCGACGCGATGAGGAACACGACGCTGGGGACCTGAAACCGGTCTGCAAGCACCTGCGAGACAACGCCGACGCCGATGATTGCGGCGACGAGCGGTATGAGATGCGCTCCACCTGCGGCGGCCACTTATATCGCCTCCATTGATTCGGTTGTTGTGGTGACGGAAGATAAAAGCATACATCCCGGACGGCATTCCCGCCGCCATGGACAATAGATTGTGAGAAAAACAGCGATATAATATTACTATCTGAGATTCTACTCGGTCGTCGCCTGTTCGCTCCGATGTCGCTCTTCGGTCCGATGGTTCGACTCCTCGTAGATGAGGTTCACTTGGTCGGCGTACCGGTCGAGGATGTTCCGGCGCTTCTTTTTCATCGTCGGCGTCATCAGGTCGTTATCTTCGGAGAACTCTTCGGGGACGACGCGGAACTGCTTTATCTTCTCGTAGGACTCGAACTGCTGGTTGACGCGTTCGACTTCGTCGTCGATGCGCTGTTTGACTTTGTCGTGCCGACAGATGGCCTTCGGGTCGTCCGGCAGGTCGATGCCTTCCTCGTCGGCCCAGGACTGTAGCCCGTCGAAACTCGGGACGATGAGCGCGGAGACGAACTTCCGGCCGTCGCCGAGAACCATGCACTGCTCGACGACGTCCGAAGAGGCAAAGGCGTCCTCGATTGGGCCGGGAGCAACGTTCTTCCCGGTCGAGAGGACCATAATCTGCTTGGCACGCTCGCGGAAGGCGAGATAGCCGTCGGGTCGGTGTTCGACGATGTCGCCGGTGCGGAACCAGCGGTTTCCGTCGTCGTCTTCTTCGAACGCCGATTCGGTCTCTTCCGGGCGGTTCCAGTACCCCTCCGTGACACTCGGCCCTCGGACGAGAAGTTCCCCGATATCGCCGCCTGCGTCACCGAGCGTGTCGCCGACGACCGTCTTGTCGAGTTTCACCTCGACGTTGCGAAGCGGGTAACCGATAGTTCCAATCTTCGGCTCCTCGGGTGGGTTGACCGAGATGACCGGTGAGGTTTCGGTGAGACCGTACCCCTCGAAGATTGGGAGCCCCATGCCGTGGTACAGCGCACAGAGTTCGGCCGAGAGGCTGCCGCCCCCGCTGATGAAGAACTCCATGTTGCCGCCGAGTGCGTCCCGGACCTGTTCGAAGACGAGCCGGTCCGCGAGTTGGTGTTTGAGTTCGAGCAGGTAGCCGGGTGCCTCGGACGTGTGGTATTCTTTGCCGACACCGACCGCCCACTCGAAGATGCGCTTCTTGAGCGGCGACTCGCTGGCTTGCGTCCGAATCGCGTCGTAGAGTTTCTCGTAGACCCGCGGGACGCTCGTGCCCGTCGTCGGCTGGACGAGTTGGAAGTCGTCGCGGAGCGTGTCCGGGCTCTCGGCGTAGGCGACTGTGGCACCCGCCGCGAACATCATGAAGTGGCCGGCCATTCGCTCGAAGACGTGCGCCAGCGGGAGGAACGACAGTGCGACTGCGTCCGAACTGATGAACGGGGCGTCGTCTCTCCCGGGGTGGGGGCCGAAGCGGCGGTAGCTCTCGTTGACGTTCGACCGGAAGTTCCAGTGGGAGAGTTTGACGCCCTTCGGCTGGCCGGTCGTCCCGGAGGTGTAGATGAGGCTCGCGAGGTCTTCCGGGTCGCGGGCATCGAGCCACGATTCGTACGTTTCCTCGTCGAACACGTCTTCACCGCGGCGATACAGTTCGCCGAGCGTCAGAATGTCGTCGCGGTCGTCGTGGCCCTCGAGCTCGTCCATGACGACGACGAACTTGAGGTCCAGGTCGTCTTCGACGGCGAGCACTCGCTCCAGTAACTCCTCGTTTTCGACGACGACGGCGTTCGCGCCGGGGTCAGAGAGAAGATATCGGACCTGTCGCTCCGACGACGAGGTGTAGACCGTGGTGACGACGCCGCCAGCGGCGAGGACGGCGAAGTCGGTCTGCGCCCACTCCATGCGTGTGTGCGCGAAGAGCCCCACGCGGTCTTCGGCGTCGAGGCCGAGGTCACGGAATCCGGCGGCGAGCTTCCTGACGATGTCCTGCATGGACTCGTAGGTCAGTTCGGCGAAGTCGTTGCGGGGTGCTTTCGGGACGACGCCTTCGCTCACCAGCGACCGCTCGTAGACACCACCTTTGTACCGCTGTGCGGGGCGCGCGGCGTTTCGCGCCACACTCTCCTCGAACATTCGGGGGAGGGTCGTTCGACCGATGACGGGGTCATCGAACGCTGCCTCCGCGTCACGCCAATCCATATCCTATTAATAATGAATCAACATTTAAAACTATGTACGTTCGGTCGGTTTACTTGCCGCAGAAACGGGTATGGGCCGCGATTACTCGCTTCCGACGTAGTCGAGGTAGCCGAGGACGCCGCGGGCGTTCAGCCGTTCTTCGTCTTGTGCTTTGCGGACGCCCCAGACCTCGTCCATTTGGGTGTGTTCGACGAAGTGCTCGATAACCGCCTCGTCGTCGTCGAGTTCGTCGCGCTTCTGTCGAATCGCTTCGACCCACTCGACGAGGGTTCGTTTGTACGATTCGGCCAACTCCTCGGTGTATTCTTCCGACCCAAAGTGGCCGAAGCAGATGGTATCGGGTGCGATGTCTTCGATGGTTCGCACGTCGTCGAGGGCCTTTTCGAGGTGGAACTGCGAGGGCGGCGTCGTCTGCCGAACCGTTTGCGTGTTCGGTTCCCAAATCCCCATCGCGTCGCCGACGAACAGGGCATCGTCGCCGCTGTCGTGGTACATGACCTGATGCGGTGCGTGACCGGGGGCGTGGTGGACGGTGAGCGTGCAGTCGCCGAGGTCGATTTCGTCGCCGTCGGTGAGTCCCTCGACGCGGTCGTCGTCGATTGGGAGCGGTTCGTCGTAGAAACGCCACTGGTCTTCGACGGCGGCTTTCGTCCCCTCGACGAGTCGCGTCGGGTCTACGAGGTGCGGCGCGCCGATTTCGTGGGTCATCACCGTCGCATCGGGGTAGCGCTCTGCGAGATACCCCGCACCGCCCGCGTGGTCGAGGTGCACGTGCGTCGGCAGGATGTACGCGAGGTCGTCGACGCCGACTTCGTCGAGCATGGCGAAGATGTGCTCGCGGTCGGCGGCGATGCCCGTGTCGACGAGCGCCGGTCGCTCGGCGTCGATGAGATAGACCGAGCCGTACTGTTCGACCTCGTACATGCCCGTATCGACGTAGTAGATATCAGTGCTGTTCGGCACCTGTTCGATGTCGCCAATCGCCATAGTTGACGGGCGTCACGGGAGCGGAAAAGCGTTCGGCCACTAGACACCCAATATGTTGATTACCCCTGACGGTCAAGGCCGGTTTATGTCTGAGCGCCACGGCGAATCGCTCGAAGACGTCGACATCGCCGACATTTCGCCGAAGGCGTGGCGACTACTGCGGGTTGCGGCGGGCTACAACCAGCGTGCGGTCGAACGCGAGGTCGACAACCTGATGCAGGCGCACATCTCGATGCTGGAGTCCGGTAGCCGTGGTCTCTCTCAGTCTCGCCGCCGTGCATTGTTTGCTCTCTACACTGCTGAACTCGACGCCGAACAGGTCGACGCCCTGTTGGAACACTTCTAAGCCGACCGATTCCGACTCCGCTGGAGTCACGACGCTCTCACGTCTGTTCAGTCTCTCGTCGTGAGTCCCGCGACTGTCGGTGCGGGAGGTGACTACTCTGGTGCCGTACTGCTACGTCCGTGAGCCGAGTCGACAAAGAACGGCCAGTTGCTACCGCATTGAAAATGATTAAGTATGAGTGTCTTTAGCAACAGAGTGTATCAATGATACGCAGCCTCACAACGTCCTCTCGCGGCAAAACAATCATTTTCCTAATCGCATTCGTCGCCTCCTTGGCGCTGGCCTTCGGTCCATCGTTCGAGGGGCTTTCGACCAGAGGCCAGTACGCGCTCGCGACGATGGTCTTCGCCGGGGTGCTCTGGATTACTGGTGCACTCCCACTTGCCGTAACGGCGCTTTCCATTCCGGTACTACTGACGGCGTACGGTGTCTACGACGACATCGACCCGGCACTCGCAGGATTCGCGGACCACCTCATCTTCCTGTTTATCGCTGGGTTCATGTTGGCGAACGCGCTCCAAAAGTACAATATCGACCGCCGAATCGCGCTGTGGCTCATGGCGGTGATGGGGTCGTCGCCACGTCGACTCATCCTCGCTATCATGGTCGCGACGGCGTTCCTGTCGATGTGGGTGTCGAACACCGCGACGACTGCGATGATGACACCAATCGCACTGGGCGTCCTCGCACAGGTTCTCGGGCGTGACGATGTGTACGACACAGACGCCGACGGGGACGAATTCTCCAACATGCAGATTGCGACGCTACTCGGGACTGCATACGCTGCGTCTGTCGGCGGCGTCGGGACACTCATCGGCACTCCTCCGAACGCAGTCGTCGCCACGCAACTCAACGCGCTCCTCGGCTACGATATCGGTTTCGCCGAGTGGCTGTTGGTCGGCCTCCCAATCGTTGCCATCACGCTTCCGTTGGTCTGGTTCCTCCTCACGTTCCGCCTTTACCCACCAGAAATCGACGACGTCGAGGGTGCTCGCGAGAAGGCGCGCGAGTATCTCGCCGAGGAAGGCGCGCTCTCGACCCGTGGGCGACGCGTCGCATACATCTTCGCCATCACGGCGGGGCTGTGGGTCGTCGGCGGCCTCGACATCATGTTCGAGGGTATCCTTTCGGACCCCGTGTTCAACACGCTCTTCGGGACGGACGAGGGGATGACGCTCCTCGGCGTTGCCGGTCACCAGGGTCTTCTCTACTACGTGATGGTCGGCATGTTCGCGATTCCATCGCTCGTGCTGGCAGACACGATGGAGTGGGACGAACTCGTGGAAATCGACTGGGGGACGATTCTCCTGTTCGGTGGCGGAATCTCACTTGCCGACGCGTTCGCCACGACCGGGGCGACGAAGTGGCTCGCAGAGGCCGTCTTCGGCTCACTCACGGGCGCACCCATCGTCCTCGTCGTCGGTGCCATCGTCTTGCTCGTCATCTTCCTCACGGAGATGACCTCGAACACCGCGACGGCGACGATTATCGTCCCGGTTCTCATCGGTATCGGGAGTATCTTCGCGGCGACGCTCGGCCTCTCAGAAGTCAGCGCCGCCGTCTTCTTGGCAGTCAGTGGCGCAATCGCTGCCTCCTTCGCCTTCGCGCTCCCCGTCGCGACCCCACCGAACGCTATCGTCTTCGGGAGTGGTCACCTCAAGCAGTCGCACATGATGCGCGCTGGGACGGTACTCAACATCGTGATGACTGGCGTTTTGACCGTGCTCATCTGGATGATGTTCCAGTTCGTCTGGCCGATGTTCCTCTGGTAGTCACCCGATTTGGGTGGCTACTCTCGGGTCACTGTCAGTCGGTTGCTGCGGACGCGGCACCTGACTCGCTTTGCTCGGTGGCCCCGACAACCGGCGACTCCCACACCACAGAACAGAGGCTCGAAAGCAGGTACACACCACCGATACCCGCGACTGCGACGATGGCGCTGGTCCGGTCGGCGACCACCCCGCCGATAAGCATGAACGGAACCGTCAGGAGACCGAAGAGGAGCGAGAACGCCGAGAGGACGGTCGCCCGACCGAACGAGTCCGTCCGGTCGTTGATGTACTGATTCGCAATCGGACGCATGATGGATTTCGACGCCTGAAGCACGAAGAACGTGGGAATCACGACGGCGGGGACGAGCGTCGGAATCAGCATCGAAACCACCATCGCCGACGAGACGAGCGCGAGGACACCCTTCGTTCCGAGGCGAGACGAGAGCGACCCAGCGGAGTCGCTTGCAACTGCCGAGACGAGCGTGAACGAGGCGTACATAACGCCGAGCACGGCGGAGTCCGGAAGCGGTTGTCCCGCAATCGTAAGCGACGAGACGGTCGCTTCAATCGCGCCGGCAGTCGCCGGTTGGATGAACTCCTCTGTCGCGCGAATCGCAGCGAACAGCAGTCCGACGAAGAGGACGAACGACCGCAAGGGAATCGAGAGCAACTGTGTTCGCGCGGCCGAAAGCGCGCTCGTCGGCGAGAGCGTCTCTCCTTCGAGGTGTCGATTCGGTGGGAGTGTCACCAACACGAGCGCACCGAGCGCGCTCATACACGCCGCGGCGACGAACGGGTAAATCTGGTTTACGGCGTAGAGAACGCCGCCCAGCACCATCGTCACCGACCCGACGAACTTCCGAAGCGCACCGGCGCGTCCTCTGACGCTGGTGAACGATTCCGCGTCGGCTTCTTCGAGAAGTGTGTCGTAGAGCCACGCGTCGCCGCTTCCCGACTGGAACGTCTCGGCGAGTCCGAGCGTCGCAAAGATGGCGACGAAGACCGGAAATCGCTCCGCGAAGACCAGTCCCGCCGGAACGCTCGCAAAGAGCAACTGGCTGATGACGAGGCTGTTTCGACGACCGACGCGGTCTCCGATGTAACCCGTCGGCACCTCGCCGAGAATTTTCGCGAGTGCGGTCGCAGTCCCAGTGATTCCAATCTGGACGAACGTGAGGTCTCGGGACAGCAACAACAGCGTGTACACTGGGAACATGAACCCCGGCGACGTCGTCGCTTTGTACAGGTAGTATTTGGAGATGACACGAGAGTCCCCCGTCAAGTTCATATAGTAAATTTGACAACGATGTTCTGACAAGAAGGTTCTGATGCGCGACGTTTCCGAATTCAACGCCGAACACGGACTCGAACTCTCGCCCGAACTTCGGATGCTCGACCTCTCTTCGGAGGTCGGTGAACTCTCGAAAGAGGTCGTCGATGCGCAGGACTACGGCCAAACCGAGTTCGAGCGAACCGACGACCTCGTCGACGAGTTCGGCGACGTGTACTACTCGCTGTTGTCGCTGGCGGCCGAACTCGACATCGACGCCGAGGCGGCGCTCGCTGCGAGTCTCGACAAGTACCAAGAGCGGATGTCGGCGAGCGGCGACGCAGGCTCCGGTGAGTAAGTCGGTGAACTGAGCCGCCTTCTGGTCGGCGACCCCGTCCCGAATCGAACCGCGCGATGCGATACGATTTTCCCGCATACACGAGAACCACGAACCAATGATAGACAGGAAACTGCTCCGTGACGACCCGGAGCGTGTCCGAGACGCACTCGACGCCCGCGGCAACGACGGGGTCGACGTCGACCACGTCCTCGACGTGTACGACGAGTGGCGCTCGCTGAAAGCAGACGGCGACGACCTGCGACACGAGCGAAATGAGGTCAGCCAGAAGATTGGCACGCTCAAGCAGGAGGGCAAAGACGAGGAAGCCCAGGAGGCTATCGAGCGGTCGAGCGAACTCAAAGAGGAACTGCAGGAACTCGAAGCCCGCGCCGACGAACTCGAAGCAGAACTCGACGAGGCACTCCTCGAAATCCCGAACCTCCCGCACGAGTCGGTCCCGGTCGGCACCGACGAATCGGAGAACGTCGAAGTTCGCCGCGAGGGGTTCGACGACCTGCGTGACCTCCCGGACGAGGTGACACCACACTACGACCTCGGCGAAGAACTCGACATCATCGACGAGGCTCGCGCCGCGAAGACGACCGGGTCGGGCTTTTACTTCCTCAAAGGCGAGGGCGCGATGCTCGAACACGCGCTCATCCAGTTCATGCTGGACGTCCACCGCGAGCAGGACTACGTGGACCTCTTCCCGCCGGTCCCGGTGAAGACCACCTCGATGGTCGGCACCGGCCAGCTTCCGAAGTTCGCCGACGACGCCTACCGCATCGGCGGGTCGGAGACCGAGGACTACGAGGACGACGACCTCTGGCTCTGTCCGACCGCCGAAGTCCCGGTCACGAACATGTACCGCGACGAGATTCTGCTGAAGGACGACCTGCCGCTGAAGCATCAGGCGTACACGCCGAACTTCCGCCGCGAGGCCGGTGAACACGGCACCGAGACGCGCGGTATCGTCCGTGTCCACCAGTTCAACAAGGTCGAACTCGTCAACTTCGTCGAACCCGAGGAGTCGTACGACCGACTCGAAGCCCTCCTCGACGAAGCGGCCGAAGTCCTCGAACGACTCGGCCTCCCGTACCGCGTGCTCTCGCTTTGTACCGGCGACCTGACCTTCGCCTCGGCGAAGACCTACGACCTCGAAGTCTGGGCACCCGGCACCGAGTCGGACGACAGCCCCGACGGCTACGGCGGCCGCTGGCTCGAAGTCTCGTCGGCCTCGAACTTCGAGGACTTCCAGGCGCGTCGCGCCGGCCTTCGCTACCGCCCCGAGCGCCACGAGTCGGCCGAGTACCTCCACACGCTCAACGCGTCGGGCACGGCGGTCGGCCGCATCATGGTCGCGCTGCTCGAATACTACCAGAACGAGGACGGCACCGTAGACGTGCCCGAAGTCCTCCAGCCCTACATGGGCGGCCGAGAGGTCATCGAGGGCCACGAGCCGGTCGGTGAGGCGGCCGTCGGCGCTGGCAAGAAAGACTAACGCGGTTTCTGCGGTCTCTGCAGTCTCCGCGGTCTCTTATCCGACATCTCCTCTGTCTCGACGGCCTCGTTCTCTCTTAGTTTGGCGTGCGTGTGAACGTCTTCAACTCGACTAACTTCCCCTCTCGCGCTCGAAACCGGTCGAGAAAGACGAATAGCTCGTCGCCGGAGTTATCTTCGAGGTGGCCGCGGACGACGATTTCGTCGCCGTGTTTCGACTGGATGTACTGGTCGATGACGTGGGTCGTGTCCGTCTGCGGCCGCCCGTCGCGCATGAACGAGACGAATTCCTCGCGGCCGTCGAGAGTCATATCTTCCCGGTCGTGGACGAACGTCGGGCACAGAAGCTCCTGAAGCGTGTCGTACCCGTGGTCGTCGAGCGCCGTGTAGTACAGTCGCGCGAGATACGTGGCGTCGGGATGCACGGCGGGTGTTCGGGTTCGGATGGGAAGAATCCGCCGCCTGCGGAGCGTCGTCACCTGCTGCGTTACGTTCGGGTCGCTTTGCTGCATCACGTTCGGGACGCTTTTCTCTCAGACCCGCCTACGACCGGTGTGGACCTGCACGTTCGATACGAGGGCGACGACGACCCGAAGAAGTGCACGGCGAAGAAGCTCGAACGGTTCGACATGGCCGACCTCCACGGCTCGGACCGCGCGACACCCTACGGCGTCGTCCTCAACCCTCACGCAGAGAAGGCACTCTCCCCCGCCGACAAGGATACGGGCGCGCTCGTCGCGCTCGACTGCTCGTGGGAGTCGGCCGGAGAGGCGATGTTCTCGCTGCCCGGCGAGCACCGCGCACTGCCGTATCTCGTCGCCGCCAACCCCGTGAACTTCGGGCGACCGATGCAACTCACGACGGTCGAAGCCCTCGCCGCCGCGCTCGTCATCTTCGGCGAGAAGCCGCAGGCCGAGGAGATTCTCTCGAAGTTCAACTGGGGACACACCTTCCTCGAACTCAACGAAGAACCGCTTCGTCGCTACTCGGAGTGCGAGGATTCGACCGAGGTCGTCGAGATTCAGCAGGAATACCTCGATATGGGTGAGTGAGCGCTTGTCGTTCTGGGACTGCACTTACCGCCCTTTCGCCCACGCCCCAACAGCCCCGGCGATGGCGCTGTCGATAGCGAACAGCAGCGTCAGGACGATGCCCGCGACGAGGACGCCGAGACCGCCGAGGAGTCCACCGAGCGGCCCACCGGCCAGTCCGAGCAGCCCGCCGAGCGCCGCCGCGAGAATGGACACGACGATACCCGCGACCGACCCGGCGACGAGTCCGTGCCACGCGCCGTTGCCGAGTGTCCCGCCAGCGAGGTAGCCCGCCGCGAAGCCACCGAGGAGTCCGGCCCCGATTTGTCCGAGAACCGGAATCGAGAGTCCTCCGGTTCCGACGACGAGGATGACGACGAAGCCGACGGCGACCGCTTTCCAGTTGGTCATGGCTCGACGTAGCGTGCCGTCAGGTATGAGCTTCGTGGCAAAGTCGTGCCCAACCTGACGAAACCGCGCCCAGCCGTGCGACGCCCAGCCACGCCAGATTCAGCGTCCGAGGCGTCGAAACCCAAACGGACGCGCTTTTACGCCTCGACCGTGTAGCGAGTTGCAATGATTTTCGAGTCTCTCCCGACCACGCCCCGGTCGGACGAACTCATCGATAAGGCCTTCTCGCGGGCCGCGCGCACGGGGCGAGCGAAGCAGAATAAGTTGGAGGCTCAGCAGTCGATGCTCCAGACCGCCTCGAATATTCTCTCGGACAACCTGGAGAACGTCGTCGTCGAATGGCCGGACTTCGAACTGGTCGACCCGTTCTACTACGAACTCGCCGACGCCATCGTCGACGTCGACGAACTCCGACAGAGTCTCTCGGAAGTGATGTGGGCCTCGCGCCAAATCGACACGCTCGCTCGCGAGTACCAGTCGAAGCTCCGCAAGACCGACGCCGACACCGCGCGCAAGCACCGAAAACAGGCGTTCGCTCGCATGGCCAGCATCGTCGAGGAAGTCGAAGACGACCTGCTCCGCCTCGGTGAGGCACGCGACGCGCTGAAGACGCTTCCCGACATCCGCCCCGACGAACCGGCACTGGTCGTCGCTGGCTACCCCAACGTCGGAAAGTCGTCGTTCGTCAACGACGTGACCCGCGCGTCGAACGAAATCGCCCGGTATCCCTTCACGACGAAGGGCGTCCAAATCGGGCACTTCGAACGCGAGCGCATCCGCTACCAGATTATCGACACGCCGGGGCTTCTCGACCGCCCGGAAGAAGACCGCAACGACATCGAGCGACAGGCCGTCAGCGCGCTCGAACACCTCGCCGACGCCGTCCTCTTCGTCGTGGACGCGAGCGGGGAGTGCGGCTACCCAATCGAGTCGCAACTCGAACTCCGCGACGCCGTGCAGACGCGCTTCGAACAGCGTGACATCCCGGTGCTCACCGTCTGCAACAAGAGCGACCGCTCGACCGACGTCGAAGCGGACCTGTACATGAGCGTCGAGACGGGCGAAAACGTCGAGGAGGTCCTCGACGCCGCCGTTGAGGCCGTCGGCTTCGAACCCGATATCCCGCCGTCGCGTAACGAGTAATCCGATATCGAACACTGAACCGATATCGAACACTGAACGCGGGTTTGTATCGAGGTCGAACCTAACCCGAGTTCGGACTCGGACGCTGTTTTCACAGACGGAGTGTAAAAAGAAGTAGATGAGGCCGCTTACTCGGCCGTGTAGACCATCTCGACCGTCGCCGAGACGGTCACCGGACCGGGCGAGAGTTCAGTCGGTGCGGAACTGCCGCGGGCGTCTTCGGCGAAGGCGACCGGGTACGGGCCGGGCGAACTGCTGCCGCCGACGTTCGCAGTGTGGACGCCCGTGATGGACAGGTCGGCGGCGCTGGCGACAGCGTCGGCGTCAGACTTGGCTGAATCGACAGCCTTCGTCAGGGCCTCCGAGCGGAGTTCGTCGCGCGTTTCGTCGGTGAGCGTGAACTGCACGCCGCGAATCTCGGACGCACCGGCACCGACTGCGAGGTCGATGACTTCACCGGCGCGGTCGGGGGCGACTTCGACGGTCAGCGAGTGGACGGCGCGGTAGCCGACGAGTTCGCGGTCCTCGCCGCCGTAGTCGTACTCGGGGTAGATGCGGAAGCCGGAACTCTGAATCGAATCCTCGGCGATGCCCGCTTCGGTGAGCGCGTCGCGGACGGCGGCGACGTCTTCGGCGACGGTGCCGCGGGCTTCGTCAGCCGAATCTGCGGTGGCTGTGACGCCCACGGAGATAACCGCGAGGTCGGCTTCTGCTGTGACCTCACCGGTACCGGTGGTCGAGATAGTCGTCGCGTCGGTTCCCGCTTCGCCGCCCGTCGTCTGGAGCGGGGCGGAGAGACACCCTGCGAGCAAGACGAGGCTCGCAAAGAGGAATGGTGCGATGATGCGTCGGTTCATATCTCTCCTGACGTCAGGTGAGATATTCAACTCGCGCTAGAGACAAAGAGTCGTTGTACTCTTCGAAAATTCGGAGACGCGAGCGCGACTTAGCTGTCGACGGCGACGTAGCGCACTTCCACGTCGATTTCGCTCGCGGCCCACGGCGTCAGTGGATCGGGCGCGACCGCGTTGATTCGCTCTGTGAGTTCGGCTTGGACTTGCGGTGGGTCGCCCCACGGGTCGTAGCCGACGGTCACGACGACTGCCGACGGTTCTTGCAGCGGCCCGCCGTCGTATCTGACGTCGAGTTCTAACAGCCGAGCGTCTGTGTCGTCGAGAACGTCCTGGACCGCCGCCTCCGCGTCGGCTTGGAAGCCCGAGTTTCGGTAGGTCGTGTACGTGACCGTTCCGAGGAACGACGAGAGGACGAGCAACCCGACGCCGAGGGCTGCGATGCGGAACAGCGTGGTCCGCCGGGCTTTGCTCTGACGGAACCAGCGTTCGGGGCGGTAGCCTTGCTGCCAGAGGACGGCGATAGCGACGAAGTTGACAGAGAGAAAGTTGACGAGGACGAGGATGGCCGAGCCGACCACCGACTCCGGCGTCCCCCACGCGATACCGATACCGACGACAGCCGTTGGTGGGACCAACGCGGCGGCAATCATGACGCCCACGAGGGCCGTCGAAACGCCCGACGAGAGTGAGATTGCTCCGGCAGCACCCGCCCCAAGGGCGATGGCCAACGAGAGCACGTCAGGTGAGAGCCGTTCGCTGACCTCGGGAATCGCGAGTACCTCGGGAGTCGCAAGCGGGACGGCCCCCGTCTCTTTGAGAACGAGGGCGAACAACGCTGCCGACCCGACCGCGAGAATGCCACCGAATCCCTGCAGACGGACGCCGCGGACGAACATCTCGTCGTCGTCGACGACCGTGCCGACGCTGGCGGCCATCGCCGGGCCGACGAGCGGTGCGATGACCATCGACCCGACGACGACGGCGGGCGAATCGAGGAGCAACCCGGCGGTGGCGACGACCGCCGAGATAACCGTCATGACGACGAACGTCGGCAACGACGGCGCGAGGTCGTCCGCCTTGGACGCCAGTTCGTCGCGCGAGATACGGTCGCCGTTGTCTTCGTCTTCTTCGTACTTCTCTTGGAGCTGGTCGAAACGGGTCGATGCGACCGTCTCGGCACTCACGACGACCGTGTAGGCGTCGCGCTCGACACCCGCCTCTCGCAGTCGCTCTAACACCGGCTCGACGGCTTCTTTGGGAACCGGGAAGGTGACGACGGCGACGAAGTCCCGGCCGGACGTCTCCTCGGAGACGGCGTAATCGACGCCCTCCTCGTCGAGCGTCCGTAGGACCGTCTTGCGCTTGCCGGTCGGCACCAGTACTTGGACGAGGCGCACGCTCTCACCTCTCTCCGGGCGGGCAAATAAACACGGGTGCTCGCGTCGTTCGTCCCCGCATCTGACGGCTGTTCACTCGGGTCGGAGGCGCTGCAAGACAGGCATCGCTTCGACCTGTTCGTCAGAGAGCGCGCTCCAGTCGATTCCAGTCGGCCGGGCGTACGGCGTCTCGGTTCGAATCGTTCGCTCCGGCGTGACGACGATGTCCATCGGCACGTCGTGGGCGTCGGGGTCGGGAGCGTCGTCACGAACCTGCATCTCGTGGACTGTCGTCGCGATAGTCGTCTCGTCGGAGACGGCACCGAGCCCCCGGAGGACCGCGAATTCGAGGTCGCTGAAGCCCTCTCCTTTGCCGATTCGTGCACCGGCCTCCGTGACGGCGACCGACCCCGAGACGACGAGGTCGATGTCGGGGAGGTCGTCGGGGCCGACCGTGTCTGCGTACTGCTCGACGTGCGAGACGGTCGGGGCGCTGTCGAGGTTGTCGTCGTCGATTTTCTCTGGGTCGAGCTCGTAGAAACACTGCTCGTCGCGGAGGCGTGGCACGGCCATGTAGACCGTCTTTCCCTCGCGAAGCGCACGCCGCCGAACTGGAAGTTGCGGCGCGTCGGGGTTCGCCTTTATCGCCGTCGACTCGGCCCATTCCGGCGTCTCGGAGAGTCGGGCCGCGGCGTCACCCGCGCCGGCGTAGTTCGGAATCCGACCGTGGGGTGGAAACGGGAATCGAGCCTCACCTGACTCTTCCAGTCGGTCCCAGACCGCCTCCCGCAACGCGTCTTTGTCCATCGTACTCGCGTGTACTCGACAGTCCGAGGAATAGGCTGCGTGTTCGAACCTTCATCTACGCGAAACGATTTTGCAGTATCTTCACGAACGTTTGTGTATGTTTGTCCGCGCCGCGAGACACGAGGACGTACCGGACATCGCCCACATCTGCGCGACCGGGTGGCGTGATGCGACCGCCGACATCGTCGCCGACGAGAACGTCGAGGCGACGGTCGAAACGCGGTTCGAGACGTCTCGGCTGGAACGCGAGGTTCGACGCGCGGACGACATGCACGGGTGGGTCGTCGCCGTCGAAGACGGTCGAGTCGTCGCGGCCGGTGGTGGGGGACTGACGGGGACGAAGTCGGGCGAGGTCTTCGCGCTCCACGTCCGGCCGGACGCTCGGGGAAGCGGCGCTGGCACGGCGCTCTTGCGGACGATAACGGCCCAACACGTGGTCAGCGGGGCTCGCGAACAGTGGGCATCCTGTCTCGACGGCGACGAGGAGACACTCGCGTTTTATCGCGCACGCGGGTTCGACGTCACTGGGCGAACAGCACACGACGCGCTCCCGACCGAATCACTGCAACTCGTCAGAGAAATCTGAGCCGGTTCGATGCCGTCGTCGCTCGAACACCCGGCAGACGGACTCGTCTAAACTGTACCTCCTCCGAACTCATTCGAAGTCGGCGGCCGACCGCGACAACAGTACCTTCCGGAGGACGGTGTCGGCACCGCGTCGGACGCGCTCGGAGGCCGCTTGAGGGCTGATTCCAAGTTTGTCTGCCACGTCTGTGAGCGTGGTTCGACGGGGGACTTCGAAGTAGCCGTTTTCGACGGCGACCACGAGCGCCTCTTGTTGTTCCGCGGTGATGTCGAGGGTGTACACATCGGTTTGCTCCTCCGCAAGCGAGTAGATTCGCTTGACGTGGAAGTCTATCTCTTCTGTCTGGCTGAGGTTGTGAAACTCCGTAAGCCCGGCGTGGTCGTTGAAGCGCAGGCGGAAGAACCACGGGTCGTTGCCGTACGCTTCGAGGATAGTCGCTTGGCTCTCGGTGAGGATATTGGTGAGGCTGGAGATGGTGTCGCCCCAGAAAACGTGATACAGGACTCTGTCGCCGACTCGTGCGACCGCAGTCAGGTCGTCGACGATTCGGTTCTCCCGGACGCTCGCTTCGAACGCCTCGAAATCTGTTCCCTCTGCCCAGAAGAACGGCATGACTTCTCCGCCGGTCGGGACGACGCGTTCGAGGTCGATGTGGATACCGTCTTGGACGGCAGTCACCCGACCGAGGTCGAAGTCCTCGGCCTCAATCGTTAATTCGACGACTACGGCCATAGATGGCATACATTCTCTTGGGGGTAACTTGAATCCCGATGAGTGTTCGCTGTGTGACTCCAATGAGAAGCAGCGATTGTCGAGGTCTGTCTTAAAGCGCCTGACTACGAAAGCACAACGAGAAACCTCGGGAGTTCGTAATTATAGAGCGGGGAATGTCATGAACGCACAACGACACCGTCAGCCGAACGCGACCGCTGCGTCACGGGGGGAGACCGACGCGTCGGCGGGCGGTGTTTCGACTCGAACTCGCCGGCAGCGGACGCAGTCTGTGGTGGTACTTGCGGCCGTGTTGCAGCGAGCTACCGGAAGCGACGTCAACGACCGACGCTCACCGTCGGCGTCTGTCGAGTGGCCAGTGGTGCCGGCTCAGCGTGTGCCGGTTCTGGTGCGGCCATGACAACCACCCCTCGTCTGGACGAGGTATTCGGTGCCCTTGCGAGCGTCCATCGCAGGCGTCTCTTGATGGACCTCCGAAACGGGCACATCCCACACCTCCAACGGGCGACGCGAGTCGTTGCGGATGGTGGCCGCACCGACTCCGAGCAACTCGAGGTGGCGCTGTTTCACACCCACCTCCCGAAGCTCGACGACGCCGGCTTCGTCACGTGGAACCGACAGACCGGTACTATCGAACCGGGACCGCGTTTCGACGACGTCGAACCCGTGCTCGAACTGCTCTCGGAGAGATACGACCGGATAGCCGAGCGCTGACCCGCTGGCCCTCTGACCACATGGCTGAGCGCTGACCAGATGGCCGACTGCTGAACTCCCGTTTTCGTCGTGGCGCGCTTCCGCCCTTCTTATCTGTCGTGACGGCGAACCGCAGGTATGTTCCAAGACCGACCGAATTACGACGAAGTCGTCCTCGTCGGGCGGTCGAACGTGGGCAAGTCGACGCTGATGCGCGAACTCACGGGCCACAACAAGTTCACGACCGGGAAGAAGCCCGGCGTCACCCGGAAACCCAACCACTTCGACTGGACCTCCGAGAAGTTCATGTTCACGGACCTCCCGGGATTCGGGTTCATGTCCGGCGTCGACGCCGACACGCGCGAGGCCATCAAGACCGACATCGTCCAGTACATCGAGGAGAACGCCGACGACATCCTCGCGGCCGTTCTCGTCGTGGACGGAAAGAGCGTCGTCGATATCATCGACCGCCACACGACCGACGACTCCATCCCCCACGACGTGGAGATGTTCTACTTCCTCGACGAACTCGACATCCCGACGGTCGTCGCGGTGAACAAGATGGACAAAGTCGACGACAAAGACGAACGCCTGGACGACCTCTGTGACCGACTCGGCCTGTTCCCGCCGTGGAAGCAGTACCGCAACGTCATCGCCCCGATTACCGCGAAGCGCGGCGACATCTCGAATCTCGAATCGGCGCTCCGTTCTCACCTCCACGAACAGGGTCGCGACGACCTGTTTAAGTTCCTCTGAGGCGGTCGCCTTTCGTTAGACGACCCGGTTTTTCAACGTCTCACCGCCTTCGATGTGGGCGACGTTCTCGCGGACGAGCGCCGCGATATCCTCGTGATACGCGCCCGTCGCCGCGCTGACGTGCGGCGTGATGAGCATTTCGTCGAAGTCCCACAGCGGCGAGTCTTCTGGCAGCGGCTCTTCGTCGAACGCGTCGAGTGCAGCACCGGCAATCGCCCCGTCTTCCAGCGCCGACACGAGGGCGTCTGTCTCGACAACCGGCCCTCTCGCGACGTTCACGAGATACGCGTCGTCGCGCATCGTTTCGAACTCCGGCGCGGCAATCATCCCGGTCGTCTCGCGGGTAAGCGGGACCGAGAGCACGACGAACCGAGCCCCCTCGATGGCTTCGTGGAGTCGGTCCGGCGTGTAGACGGTCGAGACGTTCGGGACCGACTCTCCAGACCGGCGAACGCCGACGACGTCCATGCCGAGGGCAGCGGCCCGGTCTGCGACACCCCGGCCGAGCGTTCCGAGGCCGACGACACAGATTCGTTCCCCGCTGAGTGTGAACGACTCCTCGTAGGAGGGGCGTCGCCAACGGTGCTCGTGCTGGGCGTCGCGGTAGGTGTGAAGCCGGCGCGCCAGCGTCAACAGGTACCCGAGAACTGTCTCGCCGACGGTCGTCCCGTGGATTCCGGTGCTGTTGGTGAGGAACGTCCCCGCCTCGTCGTAGACGCCGACGGGGAACTCGTCGTATCCGGCGCGGATGCAGTGGACCCAGTCGGCGTCGAAGAACGCGTCGCGGTGGCCGAACGAGACGACGGCGTCGCCCGGCCCGAACTGTTCGCCGTCCTCGACGAGTTCGACCGCCGGGTCGAGGTCGGACAGCGCGTCGACGAGTAACTGCGGTGGCATCGCCTTCCGGACCGACTCGTCGAGCGCAATGCGTTCGATGTGCATGACTGGTGTGTCACGTCGCCGGACGAAGGAACTTGCGCCCGACGCTACGCCGTCTTCGACCACGGCGGCGGCAAGAGCGCGTCGGTGTCCGGATGCTCGCGTTTCCACTCGCCCCACGTCGTCACCGTCGACGGGAGAATCTCCATTCGCTCGCCGGACTCTGGACCGCAGATTGCCTTCGCGAGAATCTGACTCCAGTAACTCCCGGTCGCTTCGTCGTAGAGTACGAGGTTCCCAGAGTTTCGGACTTCGGCCTCGCCCGAAGTGGCCGAGGCGCCGAACGTCCGCCCGTCTTCGACGCTGGCGTACCCGTAGACGGCGGGTGGCTGCCAGAGGTGTCCGGAGACCTGAAACACCGCTTCGTCGCCATCGACACGCCGCTCGGCGACCATCCCCGATTGGCAGATCGGGCAGTAGGTCACCAACACAGGCTCGCCGCCGAGGGTGTCGTTGACGACTTCGTGCCACCACAGGATTGACAACGCGTAGGCGCGGGCCTCGCCGTTGCGTTCGACTCCGACCACGTAGCCGTCTTCCGAGAGTCCCGGGCCGACTTCGTAGCCGAAGCGGTACTTCTCGGCGACGGCGAGGTCGTTCCAGTTGGGACCGGTCGCCGGTTCGAGGACGGCTTTGATGCCGATAAACGGGTTCGGCGGGTCGCCGCAGACGCTTCCGGGGAATCCGTGTTGCACTATCGGGTCGGGGTTCTCCGGTGCCGGAAAGCCCGCAATCGGTGGGCGAGCGTTCCCCTCGATACACCCGGCGAGGGTGGCGGTCGCTCCCGTCAGGAGGCCGAGAAACGCCCGTCGATTCATACCGCATCTGCGGCCGCAGTGGGGGAAACAGCGACGGGGTCGTGCGTGGGCGTCGCACGGGGTGTCGTGGATGCAGGAAATCGTGTTGTGACGTGGAGGTCCCGCAGCGCAACGTCGTCACTCACTGGTCGGCACCGTCAGAAAGTGGCTCAGGTGTTAGTGAGGGTCGTCACAAGGGGCTCGGTGGGGGTAACCCTCATCATCGCCACCACATCGTCCTAGCTGCACAGGAGTGAAAAGCACTTCCACATGCGAACGGGCGATTCTCACGAACGATACAACTGCAACACGACCAGAAAGACGAGCAAAAGCGGGATAATCGGGGCTGCAACTTCGAGCGGAACCAAGAGCAGCACTATCGCGGACATAATCACGAACTCCAGCACCACCAACAAACTGAGCACTTCGACTGGATTTGCCATCGTTCGGAACGAGACCCTGTGACGGTGCTCTCCCCACCGTGGCATCAATGTGGCGGCCACGCGAGACGGCCCTCAAGTATCCTCTCAGCCGTCGTCGCCCGCGTCCGCCCCCGACGACGTGGACTCGTCCCACCGGGCGAGTTCGGCGTGCTCGGACGCCACGCGCTCGACACCGTCCGAATCCAGTCTCCCCTCCTCGGTGACGACGCCATCGACGAGGTCCGATGGAACACGTTCGAACAGGGGATTCGACACCGTAATCGTCAGGTCCCCGTCGTACAACGCGCCACCTTCCTCGCCGACGACGGTGTCGTCGCCGCGAATCTTGTCGCGGGCGCAGACGGCGAAGACGGGCACGTCGGACCGCGATGCAGCGAGTGCAATCGGATAGCTCCCAACCTTGTTCACTACGTCTCCGGACGAGAGCACCGCGTCGGCACCGACGAGGACGGCATCGACAGCCCCGTCCGCGACGAAGCCGGGAAGCGCGGCGTCGGTCGTGAGCGTGATTTCGAGTCCTTTCTTCGCCAGCGATTCGGCGACGGTGACGCCTTCGAGACCGGGGCGCGACTCGGCGACGAGGACACTCGGCCCCGCGTCTTCGAGTGCTGCGCGGACGGTCCCTGAGCGCGAGAGCGTCGCCACGTGGTCGTAGCCCGCTTCTCGAAGCAGTTGCGCAGCCTCCGCCGAGGC
This sequence comes from Haloferax larsenii, assembly GCF_024730625.1. Taxonomy (NCBI): domain Archaea; kingdom Methanobacteriati; phylum Methanobacteriota; class Halobacteria; order Halobacteriales; family Haloferacaceae; genus Haloferax; species Haloferax larsenii. The sequence continues at coordinate 547,866 of NZ_CP078063.1, read as the reverse complement.
GACGTCGTCGGCTTCTGCTGCGGCGTCGATTTCCGCCGCGGCTCGTTGGCATAGCGCTTTCGTGTCGCCAGCGGCGTCGGCCAGTACGCGGTTCACGCGATTCGTGACGGCGGCCATGCTGGGCCGGGCGTCGCGCAGACTGCGGCCGAACGAGACGAGTACTTCCCACGATTCGGCGTCTGAGGCGGCGTCCCGAAGGACTTCGAGCGCCCGAAGTGACACCCACGCCGAGCCGTGGGCGTCGTCTGTCTGGACGGTTTCGAGCGTCGGTGCGACCCGGCGGTACGTCGGCCACAACTCGGGGACCGTGTCGCGCTCGCAGATGACCGGGGCGTGGACCCACTCCACCGCGGCGAGTTCTTCGTTCGGAGCGATGTCGCGGTGGTTCACGTCGAACATGAACGCGTGGACGGTCCACTCGCGCTCGCCGTCGGTGATGTGCATCGGTTGGGCGGTGTTGGCCAGCGTCGCGTCGGTGACGCCGACTTCCTCTTCGAGTTCTCGTCGCGCGTCGTCTTCGGCGTCGTTCGGGTCGCCCTCGACGTATCCCGAGACGCCAGCCCACTTGCCGCTGTAGGTCCCGACGGCGTCGCTGCGGCGAGTGAGCAGGATGCGCCCCCGATTACGGAGGAACGCGGTGGCGACGTGTGCCATATCCTGAAGTACGCTCGGCAGTGACAAAATGACTATTCTCCCGTCGCGCCATGTGGGAGACATGTATCTGGCCATCCTGAGCGATACGCACGTCCCGGGCAGAGCCGAGACGATTCCGACGTGGGTCGAAACCCGCGTCGAACGCGCCGACCTCGTGATTCACGCGGGCGACTTCGACTCGTCGCAGACGCTCGAACACATTCGCGACCTCGCCACGGAGTTCGTCGGGGTTCGGGGAAACGTCGACCCGCCGACTATCGACCTGCCGTACGTGGATATCGTCGAGGTCGCCGGGGCGACGTTCGTCGTCACCCACGGAACGGGGACGCGAACCGGATACGTGTCGCGGGTCGCGCAGACGGTCATCGACGCCGCCGGACGGGACGCAATCGGTATCGCCGGCCACATACACGAAGTCGTCGACGAGGTCGCCAACGGCGTCAGAGTCCTCAATCCGGGGACGGCGACCGCACCGGACCCGAGTGACGATGCGACGATGATGGTCGGAACCGTCGAGGGCGGGAGCCTCTCGGTCGACGTCGTCAGTGAGGGTTGACGGCCTGCCTCGGTGAGGTCGTCGGCCCTGCCACGGTGAGGTCGTCGGCCCTGCCACGGTGAGGTCGTCGGCCTGGCTTCGGCTTCGGTCAGTCGTCTTTCGGCTGGGTGTAGAACTCCGAGACGTCGTATTCGTCGTATCGCAGCCGCTCTTCGGGCGAGTGGAAGTTCGGTTCGAGACCGGCGAACTCGACGCCACAGGCGAACGTCCCGAAGCGGTCGCGGTAAAAGGAGACGTGAAACGCGCCGAACTTCGTCATATCGACCGGCGTCGGACTCGTCTCCGACCCCTCGGCCAGTAGATACAGTTCCGCGAAGAGAACGTGGTTGTTCAGCCGAAACGACATCTTCTCGCCAGTCAACGGATGGACGTCTCTGTCGACGCGGTCACGAACTTCCTGCGGAACGCGCCCCACGTATTCGAGGTACTCCTCGACCGTGTGTCTCCCCATCGGGTCTATCGGCCGGTCGTCCATGCGCTGACCTGTGTTTGACACATATTAACAATGTCGCGGGTTCTCACGTGTCTGGCGGTCCCGATACCGGCCCCCTTCGCCAGCATCCCGTGGTTTTTCACCGCCGTCGCCGTCCCCTCCCGTATGGAGTTGTTCGCCGTTCCCGACGTGCCCGAGATTCGCGAGGGCGACGACCTCGCGCACATCATCTCCGAGCGCGTCGACCTCCGCCCCGACGACGTCGTGTGCGTCGCTTCGACTGTCGTCTCGAAGGCCGAAGGGCGGTTCGCCGACCTCGACGACTTCCCGGCCGGCCCGCGGGCGCGAGAACTCGCAGACCGCCTCTCGGAACTCACCGACGAGGAGAAGGACCCGCGGTTCGCGCAGGCGGTCCTCGAAGAGAGCGTCGACCTCGTGATGACCGAACCGTTCCTCTTGACCGAGACGCGGTTCGGGCACGTCGGCGTCAACGCCGGTATCGACCGGTCGAACGTCCCCGACCACGACCTCTTGTTGCTCCCGAAGCGCCCCAGCGAATCGGCCGAACGCATCCGCACCGGTCTCGACGCCGAGCGCGTCATCGTCTCCGACACGTCGGGGCGACCCTTCCGTCACGGGCAGCGGGGTGTCGCACTCGGCTGGGCGGGCATGGCCCCCTCGCGCGACTGGCGCGGTGAGACCGACCGCGACGGGCGCGAACTCGGCGTCACGGTCGAGAGCGTCGTGGACGAACTCGCCGCCGCCGCAAACCTCGTCCAAGGAGAGGGCGACGATGGGACGCCCGTCGTCGTCGTTCGCGGCTTCGAGTGGGGCGACCACGGCGAGAGCCACGCCCACTACCGCGACGTCGAGGGCGATTTCGTCCGACAGGCGCTCCGCGGATGGACCTACGACCCCGATACGAACTGACCGAACGCTCACTGTCACACCATGCTCGGACTCGAACTCACGCCGGAACATCCGGTATCTGACCTCGTCGAACTGGGAACACAGGCGGAACGCGAGGGCTACGACTCGCTGTTCGTCTCGTGTCACTACAACAACCGCGACCCCTTCGCAGTCCTCGCGCGACTCGCGGCCGAGACTAACGAGATTCGCCTCGGCCCCGGTGTCGCCAACCCCTACGAGATGCACCCCGTCACGCTGGCCGCGAAGGTGGCAACCGTCGCCGAAGCCTCGGACGGTCGCGGTCTCCTCGGTATCGGACCCGGCGACCCCTCGACCCTCCGAAACCTCGGTCTCGAAGACCAGCGCGGCCTTCGTTCCGTTCTGGAGGCGTTCAAAGTCGCACAGGACCTCTGGGACGGAAAGCGCGTCACCCACGACGGGACCTTCGAAGCGACCGACGCCGGTCTCAACTTCGACGTCCCCGGCGAGATTCCGGTCTACGTCGGCGGCGAAGGGCCGCATATGTGCCGGATGGCGGGCAAGCACGCAGATGGCTTGCTCTTCAATGGCTCCCATCCCGACGACCTCGCATGGGCACGCGAACAGGTCGATATCGGCCGCGACGACCGCCCAGACTCGCGCGGCGAGTTCACGCTCGCGGCCTACGCCAGCGTCTCCATTTCGGAGGACGAATCGGCGGCCCGTGATGCGGCACGCCCACCGGTCGCGTTCATCACCGCCGGAGCAGCCCCGCCGGTCCTCGACAGACACGGTCTCGATGCCGAACTCGCCAGCGACATCGGCGACAAGATTTCGGCGGGCGACTTTTCGGAGGCGTTCGGCCTCGTCACCCCGGCGATGATAGACGCCTTCTCGATGGCTGGCACGCCGGACGAGGTGAGCGAGCGGATGGCCGCGGTGCTCGACCACGCGGATGGAATCGTCGTCGGGTCACCAATCGGACCCGACCTCGAAGAAGCGATTTCGTTGGCTGCGCGGGCGTTTACCGAGAGCCGGGCGTAGTTCCGAAACCGAGTTCGGCACCCAGTGCGCCGAGGACGACGTAGGCCAGTGCGCCGACCGCCGCGAGGATAAACAGGTTGCCGAAGACGACGAGAATCGGCGAGAGCGGATCGTTCAGTGCGACGCTGGAGAAGTTCACGAGCAGCTCGACGACGCTCTGCAACAGTGCCACGATGAAGTCCGTGAGGGTTGCCATAGATGACTCTGAGGATTCAGTGATAAAGACTGTGTGGATTTCACACGATTTTGCAGGTCGGCACCGATAAGGCCCGCCCGTCCGCACGTCGGGCTATGTCGAACCGCTCGCTCGACGACTTCGCTGGCGGCCCGGACGATGACGACGAATCTACCGCTCCGGCGTCCGACGACGCTGCCGAGTTGGTGTCCGACGACCCTACCGAATCCGTACCTGACGACCCCGAAACAGAAGCGGATGCTGACGCTCCCGACGCTCCCGACGCTCCCGACGCCCCCGAATCTCTCGCAACCTACCGCTGGACGCCCGATGGAACGCCGTGCCCTGTCTGCGGCGACACGGTGGAAAAACGGTGGCTCGACGACGAGCAGTACGTCTGTCACGACTGCAAAGACTGGTAGCGCTTTCTGAACGCCCTACCCCAGTCGCCCGCTTCGCCGACCGAATCCGCGCACGAACGCGTCCTCGTCGATAGCGAGGACCGTCGGCCGACCGTGCGGGCAGGTGTAGGGCGTCTCGCACGACCCGAGTCGGGAGACGAGACGCGTTGCCTCTTCGACCGAGAGGTCGTCACCGGCTTTTATTGAGGGATGACACGCGAGGTCTTTCAGCAACTCGTCCCGCGGGTCCCGCGCGTCGCCCGCTGCGAGGTCAGAAACCACGTCAGCCAGCGCGTCGGGGGAAAATGGCCGCCCGAGTGGGGCCGGAACCGCTTCGACGCGGTAGGTTCCCCCGCCGAAGTCGGCGACGCGGAAGCCGAGTCTTTCGACGGCGTCTCGATTCGCCTCCAGCAGCGCCGCTTCGGGTGGCGACAGCGACACATTCGCTGGTGGGTCCACCGGGACGGAATCGACGCCTGCTGACTCGACGGCTGCCCGCAGGCGCTCGTAGTTCACGCGCTCGTGGGCGGCGTGCTGGTCGATTACGAGGAGTTCGTCGCCGACCTCACAGAGGACGTAGAGGTCGCGGAACTGTCCGATGACGCGCACGTCGTCGAATACGGACTCTGCTTCGACCGGCGACAGCGACGAGTCGAGGTCCATCGCCACCTCGCCGCTCCGGCGCAGGTCGGCGGTCGAAAGGGCGTCTGTGACGCTCGATTCGACCGCGTCGGCGACCACGTCGGCGTCTCTGAACTCGACGTCAGATTTCGCGGGGTGGACGTTGTGGTCGACCCACGACGAGGGAAGCGAAAGGCGCACGACAGCGACGGGTTCGCGGTCGTCCGGGAGGAGCGTCCCGTAGGCGTCGGATACGGCGCGGCGAATCCGCGACTCGGCGAGGGCGCGACCGTTCACCGAGACGTGGACGTGGTCCCGTCGGGCGCGACTCACGAGCGGGTGACAGAGGACGCCGTCGATGGCGATATCGCCGGGTTCGGTCCCAATCCGGACCTCGCGGCTGGCGTCGAACGTCGAGGCGTGGCTGGCGACCTCGCGGCCGTAGACGGCGAGCAAGGTGTCCGTGAAGCGGTCGGTCCCCGGCGTCGTGAGCGTCTCGCGGCCGTCGTGCCGGAGGACGAACCGCACGTCGGGTCGGACGAGCGCGTACCGGGTGACGACACGCGAGAGACGGGCGAACTCGGCTTTCGCCGACGCGAGCGCCTTCTTCCGGACGGGGCGCTCGGCGAACAGGTCCGTGACTTCGACGGTAGTTCCGCGGGCGCGACCCGCCGCAGTGACCGACTTTTTGCCCCGGTCGACGACCACTTGCGTCCCTCGCGGGCCACCGGCGTTGGTCGTCAGTTCCAGTCGGGAGACGGCCGCGATGCTTGGGAGGGCTTCGCCCCTGAACCCCAGTGTCTCGACCGTTTCGAGGTCTGCCGCGTCGTCCAGCTTACTGGTCGTGTGGCGCTCGACGGCGAGCGCGGCGTCGCGCTCTGTCATCCCGCTCCCGTCGTCGCTGACGCGGATTCGGTCTGTTCCGTCGCCACCGACTTCGATTTCGACGGTTTCTGCACCCGCGTCGAGGGCGTTTTCCACGAGTTCCACGACGACGCTCGCCGGGCGAGTGACGACCTCTCCCGCCGCGATTTGCGCCCGCGTCTGTCGGTCGAGTTCGTGAATCATCTCATTTCATCTCATCTCATCTCATTCGAGTCGGCCTTTGAGGTCCGACAGGAGGTTCAGCGCCTCCAGTGGGGTGGTATCCACGAGGTCGGCGTCTCGGAGTTCGGCGGCAACTTCGTCGAGCGTATCGTCTCTGGCGGCGGTGTGAGTTGCACTCGAACCGGCCCTCGAAGTCGATTTGCTGCTGGGTTCGGCCGGCGGCCCGGATGCCCCGGAGGACTCCCCATTCGACGTATGGTGGTTGTTGCCAAGTCCGTCAACGTACGCCGCGAGAGTCCCACCTTCGCCATCACTCGCCGCCTCAGCAACCCCTTCGTTTCGAGTCGAGTTCGAGACGACGGATTCGGTCGGCGTTGGGTCGGCGGTGGCGTCGTCGGGAGTGTCGGGAGTGTCGTGGGCGTCGTCGGCACCGTCGGCGTTCGACTCGGAAGCGTCGGCAGCAACGTTGGCATCGACGAGGCCGCGGGCGCGGTCCACGACAGCCGGTGGAACGCCCGCGAGTTGGGCGACCTCGACTCCATACGAGGAGGACGATGGCCCTTCCGCGACGCTGTGGAGGAACGTCACTTCGCCATCGGTCTGTGTTGCCGTGAAGTGGAGATTGAACACGCCCGAGCGCTCCGAGGCGGCGTCGGTCAGGTCGTGGTAGTGTGTTGCGAAGAGCGTCATCGCGCCGACTTCGTCGTGGATGAACTCCGTGGTGGCGCGGGCGATGGCGAGACCGTCGGCAGTCGAGGTCCCCCGGCCGACTTCGTCGAGGAGCACGAGCGAGTCCTCGGTGGCGTTGTGGAGGATTTCGGTCAACTCGCTCATCTCGCGCATGAACGTCGATTGGCCGCCGGCGATGTCGTCGGAGGCTCCGACGCGGGTGAACACGCGGTCGACGACCGGCAACCGGGCGGCTCTGGCGGGGACGAAACTCCCCAGCTGCGCGAGGATGCAGACGAGCGCGACCTGCCGCATGTAGGTCGATTTCCCCGACATGTTCGGGCCAGTGACGAGCGCGACGCCCCCCTGTGGGAGCGAAGTCGGGTTCGGGACGAACTCGTCTTGCGTGCGCTCGACCACGGGGTGGCGACCGGCCTCGATTTCGATGCCGCCGTGGCCCTCTGAACCGTCCTCACGGAACTCCGGCCGCGTGTAGTCGTTGGCGACGGCCACGTCCGCGAGGGTGCGAAGCACGTCGAGGTCGGCGAGGGCGTCCGCAACTGCCTGAATGCGCTCGGATTCGGCGGCGACTTCGGCGCGAACCTCGCAGAACAGGTCGTATTCGAGCGTCTCAGCTCGCTCGGTGGCGCTGAGAATCTCGTCTTCGCGCTCCTTCAGTTCGGGCGTGTAGAAGCGCTCGGAGTTCTTCAGGGTCTGTCGGCGGACGTAGTCGTCGGGTACCTTGTCGAGGTTCGGATTCGTCACCTCGATGTAGTAGCCGTGGACCTGATTGTAGCCCACGTCGAGCGAGTCGATGCCCGTGCGCTCTCGCTCCTGTGCTTCGAGGTCAGAAACCCACTCGCGGCCCTCGGTGGCGGTCCCGCGAAGGTCGTCGAGTTCGTCGTCGAACCCCGACGCGATGACGCCGCCTTCGGTAATCTCCTGCGGCGGGTCGTCTACGATGGCGCGGTCTATCAGGTCCCGAACGTCCCCGAGGTCGTCCAGTGAGTCGCGGAGGTCGGCGAGGCGGCCCGAATCGACGCTGTCGAGCGTGGCGCGAATCTCGGGAACGCGGTCGAGCGTCGTCTGCAACGACCGCAGGTCGCGGGCGTTCGCGCGCTCTCGCGAGACGCGGGCGACGAGTCGTTCGAGGTCGTAGACGGCCGAGAGGTGCTCACGCAGGTCCGCACGCGTGAGGGCGTCGTCGGCCAGTTCGCCGACTGCGTCCAGTCGTGCTTCGATAGCGTCTCTGTCTACGAGCGGGCGGCGAAGCCACGCTTCGAGGCGACGACGACCGAGTGCGCAGGCCGTCTCGTCGAGGACCGAAAAGAGGGTGCTTCCCGCGTGTGCGCTTCGCGAGTCGAACAGTTCGAGACTGCGGATGGCCGTCGCGTCGAGTTGCAGGAACTCTCGGGGGTCGAAGCGCGTGATGCGAGTGACGTACTCCAGTTTCGAGTCACCCTGTGCGTACTCGGCGTAGGCGAGAAGGGCACCGACAGCGCGGCGCTCCACGTCGGCTTCGACGACCGCATCGGGGCGGGAGACGTACGACGAAAGCGTCTCTGTCGCCGCCTCGATGTCGAAGGCGTCGGAGTCGAACGGCGTCTCCATCGGGTCGAACGACGGGTCCGGGAGGTCGCAGTTCGGCCCGACGACGAGTTCGGCGGGCGCGAGTCGGTCCAGTTCTTCGAGCAACAGCGCGCGGTCGGCACCCGTGACGAGGCACTCGCCGGTCGAGACATCTACGACCGCGAGACCGTAGTCGTCGCCGTCGCGGGCGACAGCGCCGAGGTAGGTCGCTCGCCCGGCTTCCAGCAGTTCCTCGTCGACGACGGTTCCGGGGGTGATGAGCTGTGTGACGGCGCGGTCCACCAGTCCAGAGGCTTCGGAGGCGTCTTCGACTTGGTCGGCGAGCGCGACGCGATACCCCGCGTCGAGCAGGCGTTCGAGATAGCCAGCCGCGTTGTCGATGGGGATACCCGCCATCGGCCACGTCCCGGTCGAGTCCTCGCGCTGGGTGAGCGTCACCTCGCAGGTCCGCGCGACCGTCTCTGCTGCCTCGCAGAAGGCCTCGTAGAAGTCGCCGACCTGAAACAACACGAGGGCGTCGTCGTGCATCTCACAGAGGTCGGCGTACTGCGAGAGCATCGGCGTCAGGTCGTCTCGGACCGCCAGCATCGCGTCTGGCGCGCCGTAGACTTCCTCACGCTCGGCGTCCGTGTTCATATCCGGTACGGAGTCGCCGAACGACAAAAGCACCCGGGAACCCGGTGTTCGGATTCGCCGTCTCTATTGGGGTGTGGTGTGCACACATCCAGCAACGTTACGTGGACTGACGCAATAGTTCATGACAGAGGTCCCGTCGACCATCTCGGAGCGGCAGGCGGGACACCCCGCATATCAATGACTGATGTACATGCAGACGCCGACTTCGACCGCGAGCAGTCGGTCGAAGCGGTATCCGACCTCGCCGCGCGTATCTCTGAGAACGTCGAACGAGTCATCGTCGGCCACCACGATGCCATCGAAGACATCGTCGTGACGATGTTCGCTCGGGGCCACCTCCTCTTGGAGGACGTTCCCGGCGTCGGCAAGACGATGCTCGCCCGGGCCATCGCCACGTCTATCGAGGGCTCGTTCGAACGTATCCAGTTCACGCCCGACCTCTTGCCGTCCGACGTGACCGGCGTGAACGTCTTCAACCAGAAGACGAACGAGTTCGAGTTCCGCGAGGGGCCGGTCTTCGGGAACGTCGTCCTCGGCGACGAAATCAATCGCGCCCCGCCGAAGACCCAGGCCGCGCTCCTCGAAGTCATGGAGGAGTTGCAGGTCACTGTCGACGGCGTCACGCGACAGGTTCCAAACCCCTTCACCGTCATCGCGACCCAGAACGACGTCGAACCCGACCGGACCTACGACCTCCCGCTGGCCGAACTCGACCGCTTTATGAAGAAAATCCACCTCGGCTATCCGAGCGAGGCCGAAGAGACCGAACTGCTCGGCCGACTCGCCGGACACCACCCAATCGAGTCGCTCGAACCTGTCGCGACGGCCGCCGAAGTTCGAACCGCCCGCGAGGCGATTTTAGATGTGCGGGTGAGCGAACCGGTCCGCCGATACGTCTCGCGACTCGCCGCCGACACCCGCGACCGGGCGAACCTGGGTGTGAGTCCGAGAGGGTCGCTCGCCCTCGTTCGGGCCGCACAGGCCCGCGCTGCGCTCGACGCCCGCGACTACGTCGTCCCCGACGACGTGCAACGTGAGGCCCAAAGCGTCTGGGCACACCGCATCCGAACCACCGGCAGCAACGACGGCCGAGATGTCGTCGAACGCGCACTCGATTTCGTTCCGGTCGAATGAGACCCACACTCCGAGGCTGGGCGGCGCTGGTCGTCGTCGCACTGGGTGTCGGCAACGCCGTCGCGTTCGGCCCACGAGCGCTCGACGCCGTCGTCGTTCCCGTCGTCGTCGCGCTCGTCGTCGGCGCGGTGCAGGTGTGGCGTATTTCGCCGCCGCGAGCAGTGCGTTCCTCGCCGGAAGACGGCTTCCCCGGCGAGACGCACACAGTCACGCTCGACATCGAGTCGAACCGCCCGTTCCCGGCGACGACGACCGACGCGCTCTCTGACGGGCTCGACGGCGACTCGAACACCCAGTCGCTCGTCGGCGACGGGACCATCTCGTACGACGTGACCTACCAGTCTCGCGGGCTGGCGACTATCGGCCCGGCGTCCATCGTCGCGACCGACATCCTCGGGTTTTTCACTCGAACGTTCACCGTCGGCGGGACGACCGAGATACTGGTCTATCCGCGACTCAGGTCACTGTCCGCGACGGCCCGCAGAGACCTCTCGTTGCTCTCGCACTTCGGTGCGAGCGACGAGCGCGGCGAGTTCGACCGCCTCCGGCCGTACGTCCCCGGCGACTCGCTTCGAGACGTTCACTGGAAGTCGACTGCTCGGTCCGGGAACCTCGTGGTGAAGGCGTTCGCCGACCACGCCGACCCCGACGCGGTCGCCGTCTCGGTCGGGAGTATCGAAGGCCGCGTCGACGACGTGGCCGAGGCGACGGCCTCGCTCTGCTGGTCGCTTCTGGACGCTGGCGTGCCGATTCACCTCACGTCGCCCGGCGGAACTATCGATGCTGCCCCCGGCGACCAACGTCACGTCCTCGCCCACCTCGCGCAGATGGACGCCGGGTCGGTGCCAGATGAGAACGCAGGAGTTGTCGTTCGCGGCGACGTCGGCCAGACGCACATCGCCTTCGGCGGGCACGAGACGACGTTCGAACGGCTCAGCGCCGACCCGAGTGCGTCCGACGAGATGCTGTCGTCGCTGCAACTCGACGACGACGCTCGCCGGGGGGCTACTGCATGAGCACCGACACGCGCACTGGGCGGGGGTCGAACCAGTCGTCGCCGAGTCGCCCCGGCGCCCCCGGCGCTCACTCGACGACTGAGGCCGGAGAATCGACTCTCTTGGGCGTTCCGGTGTCGATGTTCGCAGTGGCCGCCGCGTTCGTCTTGTTGGGTTCGTTCCTCTCGGTGCTCTACGAGGTGACGGACGTCGTCGGCGGTCGAAGCGAGTTCATCCTCATCGCGGGCGTGACGGTGGTCGCCGCAACTGCCATCGCCCGACTCTTCCGCCCGCGGGCCGCGTTCGGACTCACCGCGGTCCTGCTCGGCGTCGGCTTCCTCGCGTACATTCTCGCCCTTCCGAAGAGCCAACTCGCGTTGCTCTCGCCGGAACAACTCGTCGCCGACTCCGTCGCGCTCTTGAGCGGCTTGTCGGTCCTACGGTTGCTCTCGGCCGACGTGTGGGCGCTCGCCGTGACGCCCGCGCCGACGTTCCTCGCGTGGTATCTCGCCGTCCGCGGTCGGATTGCCCCGGCAGTCGCCGTCGCTGGCGGCGGACTCGGGATGTTCGTCTTGACCGGTGACGCGAGCGGGGCGCTCACGCTCGCTGGCGTCGCCGCGGGCATCGCCGCCCTCGGATTCGACAGCCTCGGCCGCTACGGCGTCGGTGGCGGGCAACTCGACGTGCTCGCCATCGTCCTCGCTTCGATGATTGTCCTCTCGGCGACTGTCACGGTCCTCCCCGGAACCGGTGGGTCGCCTATCCTCCCCAGTCACGGCGTCGCAGAACAACCGACTGTCGAGGCCAACCTCGTGAGCGCGACCGACCGCATTTCCGTCGTCGGGAGCATTAGCCTCTCGCCGGACGTGCGGTTCGAAGTCGAGAGTACCGCCCCGTCGTACTGGCAGACTGCCTCGTTCGACCGCTATACCGGCGACGGCTGGGTCAGAACCGGTGATACGAAGCCGTACACCGGCGGCCGACTCAGCGGTCCAGAGGGACCATCGAGACTCGTCCAACAGACGGTCACGCCGAAGACGCCACTCGACTCGATGCCCGCTGCGTGGCGACCGGTCGCCGTCAGCGGTGACGTGGAATCGGAGACGGTCGTCACCCAACAAGGGAACTTCCGGCCGACGCGGACTGTCGGGACCGACGAAAACTACACCGTGACGAGCGAGGTGCCGCAGTACACGCCGGCCTCGCTGCGCCGCACCGGTACCGACTACCCCGACGAGATACGCGAGCGCTATCTCGGACTGCCGGACAGTACGTCAGACCGAGTTCGTGAGCGGGCCGCCGAAATCACGGCCGAAGCCGAGACGCCTTACGACAAGGCTGTCGCGGTCGAGACGTGGCTACAGGAGAACAAGCGGTACTCGTTGCAGGTGTCGCGGCCGGAGGGTGACATCGCCGAGTCGTTCCTGTTCGAGATGGACGCGGGTTACTGCACCTACTACGCGTCGACGATGGTCGTCCTCCTCCGCTCGGAGGGTGTCCCGGCGCGGTTCGTCACCGGCTACACGACGGGCGAGCGCGTCGGCGACGACGAGTACGTCGTTCGCGGCCTCGACTCGCACGCGTGGGTCGAGGTGTACTTCGAAGACACTGGCTGGGTCCGCTTCGACCCCACGCCCGCCGCGCCGCGTCAATCTGCCGAGTCGCAGGCGCTCACCGACGCGCGCGAAGAGGGACAACCCGGCGTCGACACCAACGAGACGGAACCGCAGGCGACCGACCAAGAGGAGATTACGCCAGTCCCCTCGGAGACGGCGAACACGACAGCGGCGAACGGAACGTCGAACGTCGACCTGCCGCCGAGTCTCGACGAACGACTCGGAATCACGCCGACAGCCGAGGCGACAGCAGCCGAGCCCGACGACACAGAAGATGGGCTCGTCCCGACGCTTCCGTCGCGTGAGACGATGCTCGTCGGCCTCGCTGCTGCTGTCGGCGTCGTCGCCGGTGCGCGTCGGACGCGCGCGCCAGCCCACGTCCGACTCGCGGCGCTTCTCGTCTACCAGCGGCGGACGGACTCACCAACGAGAGACGTGTTCCGCGCCTACGACCGCCTCGAACACGTGCTGGCTCGCGAGTACCGGCCGCGACGCCAAGGAGAGACGGTTCGGCACTACCTCGATGCGCTCTCCCGTGTCGGCCTCGACGAACGCACTCGGCAGGTGGGGCGGCTCTACGAGCGTGCCAAGTACGGTGACGGCGTCGCCCGAGCGGACGCCGACGAGGCGATTTCGGTCGCCGACGCCGCCGTTCGGTCGCGTCTGCCGGTCGTCAGACGATTGCTGACCTGAACCTCGTTCTTTTTCATCCCTGCGTTCAGACAGTGGTGCAATGGCGACACGACAGGCGGTCTTTGCACTCCTGTGTGCCGTGTGCTGTGTCTTCGCGGCTGTCTCCCCCGCGATGGCAGCCCCCGACGGCACAGCCACCGGGCCGGGTCTCGAACCACTGGTCCAGCAGGGCGTCGAACCCGATAGCACTCGTATCGTCGTCGAAGTAACGGAAGACGGCGACGCGCGGTGGGAGATTCAGTACTGGACGCGCCTCGACGACCAGAACACGACTGACGCGTTCGCCTCGCTCGAAGACGACATCGATGCGAACCCGACGGACTACACCTCGGCGTTCGCCGACCGAATCAACGGGACCGTCGACGCGGCGTCGAACTCGACCGGACGCGAGATGTCGGCGACGAACGTCTCGGTCGCCGCGGAGACGCGGTCGCTTCCGGACAGTTTCGGCGTCGTCACCTACTCGTTCGAGTGGTCGAACTTCGCGGCGGGCGACGGTGACTCACTCGTCGTCGGCGACGCTATCGAGGGCTTCTTCCTCGATTCGGGCTCGCGGCTCATCCTCTCGTGGCCCGACGAGTACGGCCCGACGACGGTCGCCCCGACAGCCGACGATACGCGCGAAAACACCGTTATCTGGCGCGGCTCCGACACCGAATTCGTCTCCGGCGAACCGCGTGTCGTCCTCGAAGTCGGCGGCGGCGCACCCGCGACGAGTCCGACCGCGACGCAGACGGCGGTCCAGACGCCTGCGACCGGTGACGGTCCCTTCCCGACGACGGGCGCACTTGCGGCACTCGCGCTCGTCGGAGTGCTCGTCGTCGGCGCTGGGTTCTATCTCCGGTCGCGCGGCGTCTTCGGCAGTGGCGGCGCACGCGACGGAGCCGGTGGAGACGAAGCGGCAGTTGTAGCGTCCGCCACTCGCGACGCAGACGCAGAGACCGACGTATCGCAGGCTGCGCCGAGCGAGTCGGCAGGCGAGGCCACTTCGGACGACGCGGACACGACTGCGGAGGCGGATGCAACCGAGGACGCCGAGGACGCCGCCGACGCCGAGGACATCCCTTCGGAACTGCTCAGCAACGAAGAGCGCGTCCTTCGACTCATCGAGTCTCGCGGCGGCCGAATCAAACAACAGGAGGTCGCGAGCGCGCTGGATTGGACCGACGCGAAGACCAGCAAGGTCGTCCGCGGGATGCGCGACGAGGGAACTATCGAAGGCTTCCGCCTCGGACGAGAGAACGTCCTCCGACTGCCGGAAGCGGACGAACCCGACGACGCTTAAAAATATTACGACCATTTACCCGGTTTTATCGCACCTAACCGACCGACGGCGGTGCATCTGCTCGACGCGTCGAATCGGTGTTGAACCGCGTTGATTCGCACGGACGAACATCCGTTTATATCAGAATGTGGGACGAAGGTGGGTGTAATGAGCCGACGATTTGCTGTGCTCGTCGTTGCTGCGGTGCTGATTGTGAGTGCGAGCGCACCGCTCGCGCTCGCGTCTTCTGCAAGCGTGAGCCACAACAGTGCCGCCGTGACCGACGAGGCTGTTGCCTCGGCCGCCCAAGACGGGTCGGAAAACGAGACGACACCTAACGAGACGGCAGCCGACACCGAGACTGCACAAAACGAGACGAACGACGGCGAGTTCGTTCCGCCGGGACAACGGCTCGCGGGCGTCATCGGTGTCCAGGGCTCCGAAACCGACGGTGTCATCGAGCGCCGGGCGTTCGAGACGCGGCTGTCGAACGCGAATTCGAACGCTTCGAAAGCCGGCGTCGTCGCCGACCAGGTCGAGACGGTCCGCGAGCGACTGACGGAACTCGAACAGCGCCGCGACCGACTCGAAGCGCGGCACGAAAACGGGTCGATTCCGGAGGGTCGCTACCGCGTGCAGATAACCCGCGTCGTCGCCGACATCGAGCAAGCGAAGTCCATCCTGAATCAGACGGCCGACGCCGCGGCGACGATTCCGGAGGAAGACCTCAAGGATACGGGCGTGAACACGACGGAACTCGACAGACTCCGTGACAACGCCAGCGAACTCACCGGCCCCGAAGTGGCCGAAATCGCGCGGAACCTCACTGGCGACAACCCCGGTAAGGGACTCGAACGAGCCGAGAAAAACCGCAAGAACGGCGACCGTGGGAAAGCTAACGGAGACGGTGCCGGCAATGGCTCCGATGCAGGCGACGGAGACGGTGCTGGCAACGGCGCGGGTGCGTCTGACAGGAACTCTAGCAGCGACGACGCCAACCCCGGACAGGGCGAGAAAGCGGGAGACAAGTCGAATTCGAGTTCTGGAAACGGACAGGACAACGCGCCAGACACGCCGCCAGGACAGGACAAACAGGCGAAAGACGCAGAGACTGGCGGGTCGGCCAGTGACGACGGGTCGTCGACGAGCGAAGACGGCGATTCGACCACTGACGACGACTCGCCAGATGGGTCCGCGACAGACGACACTGAGACGACCACCGACGACGGTTCGGCCACCTGATTTCTGCGACCGTGACAGTGGCTCCCGATACTGTTTAATATCCCCATCCTGTAATTCCACACTGTAATGTCGGAAGTCTGCTCGACGTGCGGGCTCCCTGAAGAGCTCTGCGTCTGTGAGGACGTCGCTAAAGAGTCTCAGGAGATCGTCATCCGCATCGACGAGCGTCGCTACGGAAAAGAGGTTACAGTCATCGAGGGATTCGACCCCAAGGACGTCGACATGGATAGCCTGTCGTCGGACTTGAAGTCGAAATTTGCCTGCGGTGGGACGGTGGAAGACGATTCCATCGAACTCCAAGGCAACCACCGCGGCCGCGTGGAGGACTTCCTCCGCGGAAAGGGATTCAACGTCGCGTGACTGTACTCTAACCACGCCCGTCGTCGAGTACTTTTCAGAAAGTTACCATCGAAGAGCGGCCGCGCCGGTCTACGGCGGAGGTAGCTAGTCGTCTGCGTCTGATTCGAGCGGGCCGTCCCACGCGTCGAGTCCGCCAGCCATGCTCTCGATTGTCGCGTCGTTCGTCCCCTCGTAGGCGGACAGCAGTCTGACCGCTTGGAGACTCGCCTCTCCTCGCGGGCAGACCGTGACGATATGGTCGGCCTCCGAGAGTCGGTCGAGATGCGAGTAGAGGTCCGAAAGCGGGACGTTCAGGCTACCGGGGATGTGCTTCAGCGCGAACTCGGGCGGTGTGCTCACGTCCACGACGAGCGGCGGGTCGTCGCTGTCGAGGCGCTCAGCCACCTCTTCGGGTGAGATTTCGCTGTCCACCGCCTACAGCACCCCCTTTTCGCGCGCGAGAAGGATTCCTTCCATGGTCGCGTCGTTCGTCGGCGCTTCGAGCGCGCGGTCGAGTGCGTCCTCGACCGGAACGGCGTGGACCGACAGGAACTCGTTTTCGTCGAGGTCGCGCTCGACGGGGGTGAGTCCCTCGGCGAAGACGAATCCGCGGCGGTGTCGGAGGACGCCGGTCGAACACCACACGTCGCCGAGAAGGGAGGCGGAGTCGGCAGCGAACCCGGTCTCTTCGCGGAGTTCGCGGACGGCGGCGTCGCTGAAGGACTCGCCGTTCTCGACGATACCCGCGGGGAGTTCGAGTTGCGTCTGTCGAACCGTCGGGCGGTACTGCTCGACGAACACGACCTGGTCGTTCGCGACCGCGACGACGACGACCGCAGTCGCCAGTTCTGCCCAGTAGTACTGCTTCGTCGTTCCGTTCGGCTGTTCGACGAGGTCGTAGCCGCCGGTGTACCAGCCGGTCTCGTACTCGGTTTTCGACTCTAATACCGTCCACTCGGGGTCGGGAATCGGTTCGTGGCGGCGGCCGTCGTCGGGGCGTCGGTTGTCTTGGGAACCGTCGTCGGTCATTGGTCTTCGTGGGTCGCCGACGGACTTGTAGCCGACGGGACGCTGTCAGTTCTCGGTCGAATCAGTTCGGAGTTCTCGGGCGACTCAATCTTCAGCCGAATCGACGGCGGCCGACTCCTCGCCGAGAATCGCGTCGCGGTAGACGCGACCGAAGGCGTTGCGCCGAAGCGTGCTCACGGCGGCGTCGCGCTCTTCTTGGAAGGTCGTGGCGACGACCTGCTCGGCGAACGGAATCGCGTGCCACGCGACGCGCTCGACGTCGGGGTTGCCCAGTTCGACGACCTCGTACGCCGCGTTGTCGGCGCGCCAGTCGTCGAACTCCTCGCGCGAGCCGACGTGCACCGCGAGCGACTCGGCGAAGAGCGCGTTTCGGACCGTCTCGATGACGTCTCCCGTGACGCGGTCGCGGTACTCCTCGCGGTCGAAGTCCATCGCTTTCGCCGTCTCTCTGACGACGACCTGTGCGGTCGGGCCGACGCGGTCGAATTCCCGCTCGGCTTCGTCCAGTGTCTCGGGGGAGATGGTCCCGTGGGTCTCCATCAGCCCCTGGTTTGGGTGCCGGACTTACGACTCTTTCTCGTCGGGAGCGTCGTCGCCAGCGGAACCTGCGGCGTCGTCGCCAGTGGAGGCTGTCGCGTCGTCGCCGTCAGACGCTGCGGCTCCGTCCCCATCGTCTTCACCGGTGCGCATCTGTTCGGTCATGGCTTTGGCCTCCTCGAAAATCCGTGCCGCGTCGCCCGTGAGGTTCGGCCCGCCACCGCCGCCGCCGAACTGCTGTCTGCCACGGTCGTGACTGTGTGTGTGGTCATGGTCGTGCGCGTGGTCGTGACCGGCCATGTGCTCGTGACCGTGGTCGTCGAAGGGCGACGGTCTCGACCCGCTGCGGTCGACGGTGTCTTCGAACACTTCGTCGAACTCGCGTTCTTCGGCTTCGTCGGCGACGAGTGGCCCGAGTGTGTCGGGGTTCATCGATTCCCACGAGGGTTCGTGTTCGTCGAGCCACGTCTCGTGGTCGTCACCGTGGACGATGGCCTGTAACGCGAGGTGGTTCGCGAGATGTGTCTCGTCACGTTGTGGCGCGTCGCAGACCGGACAGGCGTATCCCATGCCCACCGGTAGTGCGTGAACGTACCAAAATGCGTCGTCGTCCGTCAGGGTGAGAAGGGAGTCGCGGCCATTGTGCGTGGTGTGGGCGCACAGATTGCCGACGGGCCGCGATTTGGTGGTTGGAGTGTGTGGTTGTGGTGGTGATGGTGATACCGATTGGCGATGCTACGCTGCAGGCGTGACGATAACCGTTCCGTCGGCCCAGATGGTCACGTCACAGGATGCGTACCGAAACCGGACTCGTCCGCGTGATGGCGACTGCGTCTCACGGCTAGTTGCTGCCTCTGACGTAGTTGCTGCCTCTGACATCGATGCCACGGCCGGCGAGTGAAAAAGCCGGCCGAGAGCATCGGGGTTTACTACGTCCGTGAGTGGAGGAAGGTCGAGTGCGTCGACGGCTATCGCTTCGGCTGTGGCTGTTACGACAGTCACAGCCAGCGTATCTTGCCCGTTCCAGTCGTGCCGTGCGACGACTTCGTCAGTTGTGCCCGTATTCCATCCCTCGTCGCTGCCCTGTATCACGCGTGCCTCGTCCATGGTTCGATTCGCGTCGGCGTCTCGCCGACAGATGGCCTAATGCGGGTGTGGGATATATCGTTCCCTGCTATCTGGCTAGTACTGGTTCAACCTCGCACTCTAGGTACCTAGAGTCGAAGGTGAGAACCACGTGGTACACTGGGATGTAATTGGTATTTTATAGACGAATCCACTGTGTGCGCTCAGTCGAACAACTCGTCGACCAGTTTTCGCTCCGCAGCGCGGAGGTGGTACTGGAAGGTCGGCGCGCTGATGTCGAGTGCCTCGGCGAGCCCTTCCGCGGTACTCTGGCGTGGCCATTCGTAGAACCCGGCGAGATACGCCGCCCGAATCGCCTCGTACTGGCGGTCGGTCCACTCGTCGCGCATCATCGTGGTGAACGTCGCCGGCGACTCGGCTTGTTTCGTCTTCGTCCGCCGAGACAGCAGTGTGGTTCCGGGGTAGTCGGTGGCTATCGCCTCGACGAACGACCGAACGTGAATCCGTTCCGGTACGTCTACCGTCACCGTCGTCTGTGTGCCGTCCGACCGGAGTTCTCGAAGCTCCGCCTCAGAAGCGTACAGCGTCTCGAAGAGCGCTTCCCGCGGGAGACGGAGTTCGAACAGACCACCGTCTTCGTCCGCAGAGAGCAAGCGAACGTTCGTCGCGACGTTTGTTCCGGCAGCGACCATCCCCCCGTGGTCCGCGTCGGCGGTGACGAACGCGACGAGCGAGCCGTCAGACTGGGGGAGAAGTCCAGTGAGTGTCACCTCGGAGTCGATGCGGTTTGCGAGGCGAGTGAGAGACAGGCGGTCACTGCCGAGTTTGACCTCTACTTCGACCCGACGGTCTGCCAACATTGCTCCCGCACGCCCCGTGGACGCGACAGCGTGGGCGACAGTGTCTCCTAACTCTTCGAGCAGGAGTCGGTCACTGTCGACGAACGCGTCGGTCGTGGCTCCGTGGACGACGAACAGCGCCTCGACTCGTTCGTCCGCGACAGCGGGAATCACGGCGAGCGAGCGGAACCCGTAGGTGAGCGCGTCGCCGCGGTGACTCCCCCAAGCGTCGTCGTCGAGGACGTCGTCGACCCGCTGCATCGACTTCGTCTCTATCGCCCGTTCGAGCAGTCCAGAGAGCGGTTCGACGTTCGCAATCTCGCCGAGTCTGTCAGCGTAGGCGGTGTCGGCACTGTGGACTGCATCCGGTTGCGGTTCGAACTCGTCACCAACCTCGTGGGGTTCGAGGTGCCAGACGACCGCGTACTGGTCGGCGCCTGCGAGGTGTTCGCCGACTGCGGCGAGCGCGTCACGACGGGTGGGTGCTTTGATGAGCGACTGATTGACGTTTCGGATGGTCGTGTTTATCTGGTCGAGTTCTCTGAGCGTCTCGTTCTGTTCGGCGAGTCGCTGGTCGCGCTCACGCAACTTCTCTTCGGCCCGGATTCGTTCGAGCAACTCTTCGACGGTCGCCGTGAGTAAGCTCACGAGTTCCACGTCCACGTCGGTCGGTGCGACAGTTCCCTGGTGGCCAGTGACGAGAATTCCGTGGCGGCCGAGCGGGGCTGCGATGACGCGCTCGACGCCGTCGACGACCCCGCCGTCGGGGGCGACTTCGACTACGCGCACGTCACCGTCGACGAAGGCGTCCCACACGCCGCCCTGATTGATGCCGTCGCCCAGTGGTTTGTCGCCGAGGCCCGTCCCCGCTTCGCCGACTCTCGTGAGCCTCGTTTGCTCGTCGTCGAAGACGAACAGTTCGGTACGGGCGTCGCCGAGTACTTCGTCGCAAGCCCTGACTGCTGCTTCGAGGACTGCACCGCGGTCCGGAGCCGTCATCATCTCTCGCGTCCGCTCGTGTAACGTCGCGAGCAGTCGCTCGTAGCGGTACCGAGCCGTCACGTCACGAAGGACGCCCACAGAGCCAATCGCTGTGCCGTCGACGACGAGCGGCGTCCGGTGGTCTTCGACGCGGACGGTCGAGCCGTTCTGCGCCGGCAGTTCGAATTCGACCGTCTCACCGGACGACGAAGCGAAGCCGGTCGCTTCTCGCTCCGTCAGGCCGAGTTCGTCGGCGAGTTGACTGGCTGACACCCCGATGACGGCGTCGCTTTCCAGGCCCGTGAGTCGCTCGAACGCCGGGTTGACGGCCGTAAACCGGCCGTCGTCGTCTAAGGCGTACACCGCGTCGCCGACGGTTTCGAGCATGCGGGCGTACTGTTCGACCTTCGCTTTCCGCTCTCGTTGTTCGGTGATGACGGTGAAGTACACCGACAGCCCCGTCTCGGATGGATAGGCTCTGACTGCGTACCACGTCTCCGTGTTTTCGGAGTACGCCTCGAACTCTCTCGGTTCCTGCGTCCGCATCGCCGCCTCGAACTCCGGTTGGAACGACGAGGACTCCGGAACGAGGTCTCGAAGCGGCCGACCGATGAGGTCTATCGTCGGTTCGTCCATCACGTCTTTGGCCCGCGCGTTGACGTAGGTCAACCGCCAGTCCGTGTCGAACGCGATAACCCCCTCGCCGACGCGGTCTAACACTTCTGTCAGAACGTTTTTGAGTTCGTGGCGGTCGATTGCAGCGCCGACGATAGCTGCGATGTTTTCCAAGAAGTGGATGTCGTCGTCGGAGAACTGTCCGGGGGCGGTCGCGTGGACGCACAGCACTCCCCACCGGTCCGCATCGACGCCGATTGGGACGCTCATCCCGCTTTCGACACCGCGCGGAACAACGTCCTCCACGGGGTCGAATCGCTCGTCCGAGGCGAAGCTATCGACGACGACTGACCGACCGCGGCGGAACGTCTCCGAGACGAGCGTTCCTTCGGTGTCGTCGAGGACTGTCTCGACGGATTCCGTGGCTGTCTTTGCTTCCTCTGTTTCTCCCTCTGACGCCGCAGCGACACT
This sequence comes from Haloferax larsenii, assembly GCF_024730625.1. NCBI lineage: Archaea > Methanobacteriati > Methanobacteriota > Halobacteria > Halobacteriales > Haloferacaceae > Haloferax > Haloferax larsenii. The sequence continues at coordinate 526,311 of NZ_CP078063.1, read as the reverse complement.
GAACTGCTGTTGCTCTTCGACGTGTTCCAGTACCAGCACAGACTCCGCGCCGAGCACTTCGCCGACACGACTCACGAGGAGTTCGAACACGCCGTGGAGGTCCAGCGTCGTGAGGGCGAGCGTGCCCACTTGGGAGACGACCTGCTGTTGGGTGAGGCGAGTCCGATTCGACCGCTCGACGCGGTAGTCGGCGATTGCCTGTTCGACGCGGAATCCAAGCCACGCCATCGTCTCCGGGTCGTCAGTTCGATAGATGTAATCGGTCGCACCCGTGTCGATAGCGTCGGACACGCGGTCCTGGTCGTCGCTCGCGACGATGACTGGGATACCGCGGTCGATTCGGCGAATCTCGCGAAGCAGTTGGAGGCCCCCGCCGCTCGCGAGAGGAGTCGTCAAGACGACGCAGTAAATCTCGTCTTGACTCGCGTCGAACTCCGTGCGCGCTGTTTCGGTATCCGTGGCGTGGCACACCGAGAGGTCCTCGGTGCGCGTCCCGAGCGACGATTCGAGCGTTTGGACGAACTCGCTGTCGTCGCTAACACAGAGCACGGTTGCGGACGGTGACACAGTCGATGTACGACGCAATCTATGTTAAGGTATACCATAGAACAGGTTGCGGTACTCTCACCCGGACTTCCACTCGTCGAGGTCGAGGACCATGATGTAGGCGTCTTCGCCGTTCGAGTAGTAGCCGGGATTCCGTCGAGCGGCCTGAAAGCCGACGCTTCGGTAGAGGTCGAGCGCCGGTTCGTTCGAGACGCGAACTTCGAGTTTGACGACGGCCGCACCCGCCATCACGAGCCTCGTCAGCGCGCTGACCAGCAGGTGCCGTCCGAGACCCCGTCCACGTGCCTCGGGACGAACCGCGAGGTCCTTGACGTGGCCGATGTCGTTGCCGTGATTCGGCATCACGTCCGCGACGACGTAGCCGAGGACCTCGTTGCCGCGGGCAGCGACGAGAAACGCGGGTTCGTCGACGAACAGTTCGAACGCCGAGTACGGCCACGGCTCGTCGAAACACGTGCGCTCGATACGGAGCACGTCGAGTAAGTCGGCGCGGTCGGCCCGCCGGACGACTACGTCGTCGAGGCGAGCGTCGTCGAAACCCGTCACGCGCGCCGCTACGTGGTGGGCATGCAAAAACACGCGGGCTCGCCTTCGACAGCAGGGCTCGCCTCGGCGACAACGCCGTCGCTCGGCGGTCGAAAAATGTGAGAAGTGTTGGGTGTGGCGTTAGTCGTCCGCGGGGGCAGCGCCGCCTTCGGCCTGCTGCTTCGTGAGGGGCAGCTTGCCACCGGCAGCGAGGATACGGCGCTCACGCTCGGAAGCGTTGAGCTGCGCCGTCGCCTCCCAGTCGTCGTTCACGCGGATGGTGAACTCCTTCTGACCGGATTCGACTGCGGCGGCCACGTCGTCGACGATTTCGACGTCGTCGCCCTGTTCGATCTTCGCGTAGGTCTCCTCGTCGATGGCGAGGGGGACGATACCGAAGTTGAACAGGTTCGCCTTGTGGATGCGAGCGAACGACTGCGCGAGAACGGCCTCGATGCCGAGGTACATCGGACACATCGCGGCGTGCTCACGCGAGGACCCCTGACCGTAGTTCTCGCCAGCGACGAGGACGCCGGTACCGGCTTCCTTGGCGCGCTGGGCGAACGTCTCGTCGACACGCGAGAGCGTGAAGTCCGAGAGGCGCTCGATGTTCGAGCGGAACTTGAGGATGTCGGACGTCGCCGGAATGATGTGGTCCGTCGTGATGTTGTCCTCCATCTTCAGGAGCGTCTCACCGGAGATGTCGGCACCGAGCGGGTCCTGAAGTGGGACTTCGCCGATGTTCGGGCCCTTGATGAGTTCGTCGTCGATGGCGTCTTCGGCGTAGATGAGGTCCGTCTTGGAGCCGTCGTACTCGTCGGGGAGTTCGACGCCGGGCGATTCGAGGTCGCCGAGTTTGTCGGCGAGGTCGCGTGGGTCGATGATTTCGCCTTCGAGTGCCGCGGCGGCGGCGACCTGCGGCGAGCAGAGGTAGACGTTGTCGTCCTCGATACCGGAGCGACCCTCGAAGTTGCGGTTGAAGGTACGCAGAGAGATAGAGTCGGAGGCGGGCACGTGGCCGATACCGATACACGGACCACAGGTCGCCTCGGAGACGTTGACGCCGGCGGCCATCATCTCGGCCGTCCAGCCTTCGCGGGCCAGAATCTCACCGGCCTGCTTCGAACCGGGTGCGACAATCATTTCGAGGTGCTTTGCGACTTCGCGGCCTTCGAACATCTTCGCGGCCGGGAGGATGTCCTCGTAGCCACCGTTCGTACAGGAACCGACGAGGACCTGCTCGACCTTCTTGCCAGCGACTTCGCGGACAGGAACGACCTTGTCCGGCATCGACGGGCAGGCGATGAGCGGTTCGAGGTCCGAGAGGTCGATGACGATTTCGTCGGCGTATTCCGCGTCGTCGTCGGCCGTCAGCTCGACGTACTCGTCGCCGCGGCCCTGGCGTTCGAGGTAGTCTTTGGTCTTTTCGTCCGTCTCGAAGATGGACGAGGTCGCGCCGAGTTCCGTCCCCATGTTGGTGATGGTCGTGCGCTCGGGCACGCTGAGCGACTCGGCACCGGGACCGGTGTACTCGAACACCTTGCCGACGCCGCCCTTGACGGTCTCGCGTCGGAGCATCTCGAGGATGACGTCCTTCGCGGAGGACCATTCGGGGAGTTCGCCTTCGAGGCGGACGTTGACGACTTCCGGCATCTCGACGTAGTACGCGCCGCCACCCATGGCGACGGCGATGTCGAGGCCACCGGCACCGATTGCGAGCTGACCGAGGCCACCGGGCGTCGGCGTGTGCGAGTCGGAGCCGAGGAGCGTCTTGCCGGGTGCGGCGAAGTTCTCCTTGTGGACGTTGTGGCAAATACCGTTGCCGGGGCGGGAGAAGTGGGCACCGTATGTCCCAGCCGCGGAACGGAGGAAGCGGTGGTCGTCCGTGTTCTTGAAGTCGAACTGGTAGGTCTGGTGGTCACAGTACTGGGCAGCGAGCTCGGTCTGTGCCTCGTCGAGCTCGAGTGCCTCGAACTGCAGCCAGACCATGGTCCCAGTCGTGTCCTGCATCAGAACCTGGTCGATTTCGATTCCAATCTCCTCTCCGGGGGTGAGGTCCCCCTCGACGAGATGGTCCGATAGAATCTTTTCCGTGAGCGTCTGTCCCATAACAGGCGAATGTCGATGGGCCTCGAATATAAATCCCGCGTACTTCCCTATCTTCGAACGTGAAGGATACCGCAGTCTGACGGTTTCTACCGTCTAAGGACGATTAAACTCCTTGGTGGTTGCCCCATGCCACTTGTCATCAGACAGGTGGTGGTGACAGGTTTCATCGACGCTCCGGCCTGAGCGGTCGTCTCGACTGGGTCGCCGAAGTTCGGCATCGTTTTAGACGCCGTGGACTCGCATTCGAGTATGTACCGCGCCGGTTCATTCGTCGCACAGCACATCACGCCCGTCTCCGAGGACCAGGTCCAACCGAACGGCGTCGATTTGACGCTCGAAGCCCTTCTCGAACAGGTCGAACCCGGGCGTATCGGCCGCGAGGGCAAGACCATTGGCGAGCGTCGCGCGCTCGACGTCACCGACCCCGAGACAGAGGCCTACCACCTCGAATCGGGTGGGTACGTCCTTCAGTACGCCGAGACGGTCCACATCCCCGAGGGCCACGTCGGCTACATCTACCCCCGGTCGTCGCTGATGCGGAACTCTTGTATGCTGAACACGGCCGTCTGGGACGCCGGATACGAAGGGAAAGGCGAGGGACTGCTACAGGTCCACCACCCAGTCGAACTCGAACGCGGCGCGCGCGTCGCCCAAATCGTTCTCGCCGAGGCAACCCACGACGACACCTACGACGGGAGCTATCAGGGCGAGCGAACCGAGTAGCGTTCGACACGGGCCCGCAATTTCGACGACACCCTATCGGTGTGCCAGACCAACCGTCTCGTTTCCCCGACGTTCCGTAGAATGACGAATTCGTTTCAAGTTCGCGTGCCACGTACCTACCAGTGCGGAGGGGAGACGTCCGGGCCGAGCGAGGGGCGACCTGTGGACTACCCGCCTCCGCGTTTTCCTCCCTGTTTCGATGCACATCGACCGACGGGACCGTGCTCAACCACGATTCGTTCGCTCCCGACGCCGTCTGCGACCCAAATTTCCAAACACACATTCTCCGACCCAAAGGCACATTTACGCACGAGTCTAATTTCCCCCCACTAACCGATGTCACGGAGTCCATCTCTCCCAGAACGTCCTCATCTCGATCTGGACCCCGACATGTCGGAAGCAGAACGTCTCTCTGCGCTCCGGCAGCATTTCGAACGGATGGTCGAGGTCAACCGCGAACTCGACGAGCGCCTCCAGGCCGTCGACGAGAAGCGGGCCGAACTGGTCGACGAAGTCGAACAGATAAAAGCACGTAACGACGCGCTGAAGACCGCCTCGTACTACATCGCCACGGTCGAAGAGGTGACCGACGACGGCGTCGTCATCAAACAGCACGGCAACAACCAGGAGGTGTTGACCGACCTCGCGCCGAACCTCACGTACGAGGACCTCGAACCCGGCGACCGCGTCGCCATCAACGACTCGTTTGCCATCCAGACCATTCTGGACGACGAGACGGACGCCCGCGCGCAGGCGATGGAAGTCGTGGACTCGCCGACCGTCTGCTACGACGACATCGGCGGCATCGACGAGCAGGTCCGGGAAGTCCGCGAAGCGGTCGAACAACCGCTCGAAAACCCCGAGATGTTCGAGAAGGTCGGCATCGACCCGCCGTCGGGCGTTCTCCTCTACGGGCCGCCGGGCACCGGGAAGACAATGCTCGCGAAGGCCGTCGCCAACGAGACCAACGCCTCGTTCATCAAGATGGCCGGGTCCGAACTCGTCCAGAAGTTCATCGGCGAGGGCGCTCGCCTCGTCCGCGACCTGTTCAAACTCGCCGCCGAGCGCGAACCAGTAATCATCTTCATCGACGAAATCGACGCCGTTGCATCCAAGCGCACCGACTCGAAGACCTCCGGCGACGCCGAGGTCCAGCGGACCATGATGCAACTGCTCTCGGAGATGGACGGCTTCGACGACCGCGGCGAGATTCGCATCATCGCGGCGACCAACCGCTTCGACATGCTGGACGAGGCGATTCTCCGTCCCGGTCGGTTCGACCGCCTCATCGAAGTTCCCAAGCCCGACGTCGAAGGTCGCCGTCGCATCCTCGACATCCACACGCGCGACATGAACGTCGCCGACGGCGTGGACTTCGACGCCCTCGCCGAGGAACTGGACGACTACTCCGGTGCCGACGTCGCCTCGCTCGCCACCGAGGCGGGCATGTTCGCTATCCGCGACGAGCGAACCGAAGTGACGGAAGCCGACTTCCACGCGGCCCACGAGAAACTCGAAGAAGTCGAAGAGTCCGGCACTGGTCCCATCTCCGGATTCACCGACTACCAGTACTGAGCAGACCCGAACTGGTGCCTTCGATACGGAGTCAGAACTAATTCGGGCGTCCGATACGGAGTCGGCACCAAATCGGAGTCGAACTACGGAGCCGTCTCCGACTTCGGCACCCAGTATTGAGACCATCCCGGCTTTACTTCCGATTTGTCCGTTCGCATCCGTAACCCCCTTTTTAGCTGGCGCGTTCGTTCAGACATGAGCATCATCCGCGTCGTCCGCGGGGTCGGTACGGCCCCGACGGAGATGGCGTCCTACGACGCCGCCCTCGCCGCCGCCAATATTCACAACTACAACCTCGTCGCCGTCTCGTCTGTCGTTCCCGCGGACGCGACGGTCGAAGAAGTCGACGTCGCGCCCGACCTCGGTCCGGCAGGTAACCGCTTGACGGTCGTCGAAGCCCGCGAGACGACATCCACGCCCGGTGAGACGGTCGTCGCCGGCCTCGGGTGGGCGACTGGGTCCGGTCCCGGTCTGTTCTACGAGGCCTCGGGAACCGACGAAGACGCCGTCCACACAGCCGTCATCGAGGGTCTCGATGCCGGTCGCGGGCTTCGAGAGTGGGAGTTCGACGACGAACAGGTCGCGCTCACTGCGGCGGAACACGAGGGCGACGGCTACACGACCGTCGTCACGGTTGCGGCGTACGGCGATAGCGAATCTATCTTCTGAGGCGTCACCACCGCCGAGACCCCCCTGTTCCTGTCTGACGTGTGACCGACGCACTAATCAGGGGTGGTGACAATCCACTGCTGATGAAGGGGGAGGAAGCGTTCGACTACTCACCCGGGCGAATCGCGGCGGTCTACGCTGTCTTCGGGTTCGTCTGGGTCTTCGTGAGCGACTACTTCGTCGAACACCTTCCGAACCACGCGCTCCTCCAGACCTCGAAGGGATTGGTGTTTGTCGCTCTCTCTGCGGGACTCGTGTACGTCCTCGTCAATCGCAGTCACACCGAACTCGCCGAGACGACCGCCCGCCTCGAAACGACGCTGACGCAGACGAGCGTCCTGCATCGAGTCCTTCGGCACGACATCCGAAACGCCTGCACGGCGATTTTGGGGTACACGGAACTCGTCGAACCGCGCTCGGACGCCCCTGACGACATCGACCCCGTGGTGTCGATTCAGGCGCGCGCACAACGGCTCGTCGAAGTGAGCGACGAGGTATCGCTGCTTCGCTCGGTCGAAAAAGCGGAGGGAATCGAGGTCGAAATCGACCTCGTTCGCGCCGTCACCGACGCGGTCGAAGACACGAAGCTCGAACATCCGGACGCGGCGGTGTCTGTCGATATTCCACCGGCGGTCGTCGTCGAAGCACACCCGGCATTGCCGCGAGGAATCGCCGAACTCCTCGACAACGCCGCCGTCCACGGTAACGACGACCCAGCCATCGAGATTTCAGTGACGCGGACCGGCGAGGAAGTCTGTGTTACCGTCGCCGACGACGGTCCCGGAATCCCGAAAGTCGAGCGCGACGCCATCATCAACGGGGCTGAGACGCCGCTAACGCACACGACCGGCATCGGGTTGTGGCTCGTCTGGGCCGCGGTCGAGGCCTCAGGTGGCTCGCTCGACGTCGAGACGCGCTCGCCTCACGGGACTGTCGTCTCTATTTCCATCCCGACAACGGCTGACGAGTCGGCTGTGGGACTCGGGACGATACCGACCGCGTGGTCTCTTTGACCAGTGGTACCCCGACTCATGGATGACGACGGGTTTTTACACGTCCTCCCCGTAGCCATGACGACTGATGAACGGGAACAACCCATATGCGGGCGCTCCCGGCGTCCCTGGTGCCGGCCGGACGTCTGATGCTGTCGAACTGACCCCGGAGCAGATGGATTCGCTCCGGCGGGCTGTCGCCGGCATCGTCTCACGCACCGAGTCGTATCTCCCCGAGGGGTTCGCCGTCGGGTCCGAACTCTCGACGACCACCGGGGGGCCGATGGCCACGGTGGCCGTTCACCCGCCTATCGGCCACCCGGTCAGCGCTGGCTTCTCTCCCGACACTGAGGACCTCGACACCGGTCTCACCGACGAGGACCGCGACGAGGTCGCCCGGGGTCTCGCCGCGAGCGCCGCCTTTCAGGTGATGAGCGCCGTCGGCGACGACATGACCCCGGCGGCTCGATAACGGCCGTCTCTCACTGTTTCGACCTGCGTCCGTCTTCCGACACACGTCCGAGACTACTCTGTCGGTCGCTCTTTACTCGTCGGAATCGCAACAACTCACTTCACCCGGAAGCGCGTAGGTGACGTATGGACCCACTCAAGCAATACCCAGACGAGATTGGGCCGACCGCGATTATTCTCATCGGGTTGATTCTGGTCATCATCCCCGAACCCGCAACATCGGCCTTCGGCGTCGGGTTGATGTTGTTCGGCGCGGCCTACTGGGTTTGGGAGTGGAACCGACCGTGAGGAAGACTGCCCGTTAGATACCGCGGTAGCGACGCCCCGCCGTCGTGGGTTCGTCTCTGTCCGATTCGCGTGTCGCGTCGAGGCCCACGTTGTTGGCGTCGAGACTCACATTGTTGGCGTCGAGACTGACATCGGGAGTGGACGACCGCACCGCGTCGGTCGGTGCGGCGACGAACAGCCCATAGGCGAGGACGAGCGCTGAGACGAACCCTCCTGCACCGGTCGTCAATGAGAGTGGTTGGCCGGTCAATGCCCCCACGGTGACTCCCAGGAAGAGCGGAACCGGGAGCGCCGCGAGGATGACGTCGTAGCGTGTCTCTGAGACGATGCTGTCGCTATGGGATGTTCGTTTGCGCATGATTCCACCTCACTGTACCCTATTGGATAATAGAACAAATTTGTTACGGCGCCGGCGGGCGATTCGGGGTGGTTTTGGGGCGGTCGGTCGGCTTCGAGCGAGCCCTATTTCCCCCAGAAGGGGTCACGCCGCCGATGCTTGTCGAGGTAGCCCGAAAGCGCCTCCAGTTCGTCCACCGGGATGTCGTCGCGGAGTTCCTGTTCGAGAATCTTCGCGTGCTTCTCGGGGACTTCGATCCAGAGTTCGTCGCCCTCGTCGATTTGGCGGCCGACGGTCGGGCCGTCGATGGCGACGCTGACGCGGGAGCCGGCACGGGCGCTCGATACGTCCTCGCCCTGTTCTTGAATCCCGGAGAGTTGGCCGACCCGGTTCGGCTCGCCGTCTTCCCACTTGACGACGTTCATGTTGTTCTTGATGGTCCCGGACATGATTTCGACGCCGACGACGGCGGGGTTGTTCTGCCGGAAGACGTGATCTTCGAGGATGCGGAAGCGACACGGCCGGACGATTTTGTCGAGAATCGTCTCCTGCTGTGCGCGCTTCATCTCGTCGACGTACTCCTCGTACTCCTCGATGAGTTGGTAGATGACGTCGTCGTCGAAGAGTTTCACGTCGCTCGTGTCGAGTTCGTCCTGCGCGTTCGAGAGCACGTCCACGTTGAATCCGAGGATGACTTCGTGCTCGGGTTCGCGGGCGGTCGAAGCGACGGCCACGTCACGCGGGGCGATGTCGCCGACTTCGGCGCGGAGGATGGGCACTTCGGCCTCTTGGAGGGCGTTCGCCATGGCTTCGAGGCTGCCGAGTGTGTCGGCCTTGACGACGACGCCCTCCTCTTCGGTCGTGACTTCGATGTCGGCGAGTTCCGCTTCGACTTCGCGGATGACCTCGTCCACGTCGCGGTCGCCGACGACGCGCACCGGCGCGCCGGCCATCGCGTCTTCGAGGTCCGGGGCGGCAATCTTGACACCGGCCGCGGCACCGACTTCGTCCACCTTGTCGAAGCGCTTCTCGGTGCGAATCTCGGCGTTCGGCCGGGGTTGCAGCAGGGCGCGAACTTCCGTCACGATGGGTTCGTTTGCCCCGCCGACGACGATGGTATCGCCCGCGTGGATGGTCCCGTCGTAAAGGACGACGTCGAGCGTGGCACCGAAGCCGCGTTCTTCCTTGACTTCGAGGACGGTCCCGTAGCCGGGACCGGCCACGTCGATGGCCATCTCGTCTTTCATGTAGCGCTGCGAGAGACCCATGAGGACGCCGAGGAGGTCCGGAATCCCCTCGCCGGTCATCGCGGAGACGGGGACGACGCCGATGTTCTTCTGGAAGTTCTGGACGCGCCAGTAGAAGTCCGACGAGAAGCCTCTGTCGGAGAGTTGGCCGATGAGTTCGTAGAGGCTCTCGTCGAGTTTGGATTTCGCGCGAGAGGATTGGGACTCCAGCGACTTCTGGATTGGTTCACCCTGTTGTGGGTTCCACCCGGGTGTCGTGTCGACCTTGTTGGCGGCCACGATGAACGGTGTCCCCGTTCGTTTGAGGATGTCGATGGCCTCCTCGGTCTGTGGTTGGAACCCGTCGTTCACGTCGACGACGAGGATGGCGATGTCGGCCAGCGCGCCCCCGCGGGAGCGGAGGGTGCTGAACGAGTGGTGCCCCGGCGTGTCGATGAAGAGCAGTCCCGGCAGGTCGAAGTCGTCGGGGTTGACCAGGCTACCGGCCATCTGCGAGACCGTGTCTAACGGGACCGCGGTCGCGCCGATGTGCTGGGTGATAGCACCGGCTTCCCCCTCGCTCACGGCCGACCCGCGAACCTTGTCGAGGAGACTGGTCTTCCCGTGGTCGACGTGGCCCAGGACCGCCACGATGGGTGTGCGAAGCGTATCGGATTGTGACGTCGAATCAGTATCGGACATGGAGAATCGCCCCGGAGAAAGTTCCTTACGGGAATCGAGTCGGTGACTCAAGTTAAGTCCATCGTCACGCACGCCCGTAAACCATGCTGCGTGAGAGCACAGAACGTCACCGAGGACCGCAGACGGAGCCTCGTTCCCCCGATTGTTCGACAATACGGAGATTCCCCGTCGGTCACTCGTCAGACGCCCCCGTGGCGTTTATGTGAGGGGACGAGGTAGGTCCGTGCATGGCCGACATACTCGCCGAGAACCTCTCTGGAAAGGCCGTCATGGGGTCTGATGGGACGGAACTCGGGATGCTGTACAACATTACGATGAATCTCAAGTCGGGTGAGCTACACAACTTACTCGTCGAGCCGAACGAGCAAATCGCGCCGAGCCGCGTCGGATTCGACCGCGACGACCACGGTCGGTTCCTCATTCCGGTCAACCGCGTGCAGGCTGTGAAAGATTACATCGTCGTCCAACGCTAGGCAGATGCGAATTCTCGACACGTCTGCGTTCATTCACGAGTATCACACCGACGACGAGACGGCTTCTATCCCGCTCGTCAAAGAAGAACTCACCGGCGAGCACGCCTTCCGATTCGACGCGCTCGAAGGTGCGGGCATGTACGTCCACATCCCCGGACAGGGCACCGTCGACAAGGTCCTCCGCGCCGGCGGCGAAACCGGCGACAAGGGCGTTCTCTCCGAAACCGACGCGCGCCTCATCGCCGCCGCGTTCGAACTCGACGCCATCCTCGTCACCGACGACTACGCGATGCAGAACGTCGCCGAACATCTCGGCGTCGAAGTCGAAGTCATCGCACAGGACGGCATCGCAGAGCAGCGCGACTGGAAGTTCCAGTGTCAGGGCTGTGGCCGCGAGTTCGACGAAGACAAAGAGCGCTGCCCAATCTGTGGGATGGGCCTCTCGCGCAAGAACCCGGCGTAAGACGGCGCGAGCGTTTTTCCTTCGAACTCAGCACCTACCGGGAGCCGGGCGTCTAGGCCGACGCCGACTCGGATTCGGTCCCTCGAACGGCTCTCGAACAACCCTCGAACAGCTCTCGAACAACCCTCGAACAGCCCGCAACCGAACTACACCAACCCGGTCGTCTGCGCGTAACTCACGACGAACTGCACTGCGTTGAACAGGCCGTGGACGACGGCCGCGACGGCGAGGTTGCCGCTTTTCTCGTAAATCGCCGCGAGGACGCCGCCGAGGACGAACACCATCCCGAGTGAGACGAGCGCGCCCGCCCCCGTGAAGGACCACACGTGAATCGAAGCGAAGACGGCGCTCGACAGCACGATGGCCGGAAGCGGCCCCCAGAGCCGCCGGAGTTCACCGAAGACGACGCCGCGGAAGATGAGTTCTTCCGCCGGACCGACGAGGACGATGGTGACGACGGTCAGATAGAGGAAGTACATCGGATTCTGCGCGCCCTGCTGGGCGATGACGCTGTCGCCACTCTGGACGTTGAGGGCGCTCATGAGCGCCGACCCACCGAGATAGACGCCGAAGAGCGCGACGAGACCACCGGCAATCCACAGGAGGTCGCGTTTCGACGGCGATTCGAGTCGGATGAGTTCCCAATCGTCGCGGGCGGCGAGATAGCCGAGGCCGACAGCGCTGAAGCCGACGAAAGTGCCAGCGCTCTGGAGTGCTTCGAGAAGCGGGTCCGAGGAGTCGAGAAATCCGCTGGCGAGTCCGTGCGCGACGGACCCGAAGACCGCGCCGACGATGAGGGTGAGGGCGACGACGATGATGATGCCCCCGTACGCCTGCAGGTGGTCGGCCGGGGTCGCCGACGAGCGGGCGGTATCGTGTGCCATTGGAACCCCTTGGTAAGCGCGTCAGATAACCGGTTCGGCTCTGTGCGCCGAGCGCACGGTCGCCGTCCGCTCGACAGCGGCGTCGATTGGTATTTGGTCTCACTGGTCACACAACCTAACACGCTCGGCGTCCAATATACACAGATGAGCGCGGCACGACAGCTCTCGGACCTCCTCGCGACCGGCAGTGAGTTGTATATCGTCTGCCACAACAACCCTGACCCGGACTGTCTCGCCAGCGCGCTCGCGCTGGGTCGAATCGCGGTGGCCGCGGGTATCGAAGAGACCCACATCTTCTACAACGGCGAGATATCTCACCAGCAGAATCGCGCGTTCGTCAACCTCCTCGACGTCGACCTCAGAAAGCTCGACCCGGAGACGGTGACCGACCGGCCACCAGAGTCGTTGCTCGCGTTCGTCGACCACTCGACGCCCGGTGCCAACAACCGGGTTCCGGTGGGAACGCCACTGGATATCGTCATCGACCATCACCCCGCAGACGACGTCGAGGCCCGGTTCGTCGACCACCGCGAAGCGGCCGGCTCTGCGGCGACGATTCTCACGGAGTATCTCCGCGAACTCGACGTCGAGGTCAGCGAGCGCCTCGCAACGGCGCTCATGTTTGCAATCCGCCGCGAGACGCTCAACTTCCTCCGAGGAGTCACCCGCGCCGAGTACGAAGCGGCGGCGTACCTCCACGACGCCGTCGATACCGAGTTAATCCGCCGGTTGTCGTCGCCGTCGGTCACCGGGGCGACCCTCGACGCCATCGCGATGGCCATCGAAAACCGGACGATTCGACGCGCCGTGCTCGTCTCGAACGTCGGGCGGACCACAGAACGGGATTCGCTTCCGCAGGCGGCCGATTACCTCGCAACCTTGGAGGGCGTCGAGACGGCTATCGTCTTCGGCATCATCCGCGACGCGATTCACCTTAGCGCGCGGTCTCCAGATCCGCGTGTTCACGTGGGAAGCGCGCTCAAGACAGCTTTCGAGGACGTCGGAAGCGCCGGCGGACACCACGATGTCGCGGGCGGGGAAATCCCACTCGGCATCTTCGCCGACTACACGAGCGACGACGCGACGCTGGTCGACATCGTCGAATCGGTCGTCACGACGCGACTCTTCGACGCGCTCGACCTCGACGGCGATTCGGAAGGGTAGTCCCCGACCGTACCTGCCGAGCGGTTCGTCCTACCCGCCGAGCGGTTCGTCCTACCCGCCGAGCAATTCGTCTTACTCGACGACCAGTTCTTCCTTGTCGGCGACGGCGTCGGCTTCTTCGAAGTCGCCGCCACCGAGCAGGCCGCGAGCGGCGCGTTTGCCCCACTCGACTGCTGGCTGGACGAAGGTGTCCACGCTCGCGAGCTCGCCGTACATGACACACGCAGCCTCCATCGCGTAGAGGAGTTCACCCAGTCCGTACTCGTCCACGCGGTCGATTTCGATGCGGACGTTCGGGCGACCGGCCGCGACGAGACTGGCTTCGGTCGCCTCGAACTCGGCGTCGAGGAGGTCGCCGAGCGACGACCCGCCGAGGTACGCGAGGCCATCGAGGTCCGTCTCCGGGATGGCCACGTCGTCGCGCTCGGTGGCGCGGACGAGCGTCACGAGTTTGTCGTTCGGACCGGCGCGGTACAGTTGGAGTTGCGAGTGCTGGTCCGTCGCGCCGAGAGCGCGAAGCGGCGTCTGGCCGAGACCGTCCTTGCCGAGGGATTCGGCCCACAGTTGCGCGAACCACTCGGAGAACGTTTCGAGGGATTCCGCGTAGGGCATCATCGCGTTCGCGGACATCCCGCGCTCGGCGAGGGCGTAGGAGACCGCTCCGTAGGCGTAGGCGGGCGAGTCGAAAAGCGAGTCCGAGAGGCGCGCTTCCTGTGCGGCCGCGCCCGAAAGGAGTGCTTCGATATCGTGGCCGCAGATTGCTGCAGCGGCGAGACCGACCGTCGAGAGAACCGAGAAGCGACCGGGAACGCCGTCCGGAACCGGAAGCGACGGGAGGTCGTGTTTCTCCGCGAGGTCGCGGAGGTTGCCTTCCTCGCCGGTCGTGACGAAGGTGCGGTCGGCCCAATCGACGCCCGCGTCGGCCATCTCCTCGCGGACGACGAGGAAGTTCGCCAGCGTCTCGGCGGTCGTGCCGGAGCGAGAGACGACGTTGACGACCGTCTTCGAGAGGTCGAGGTCGTCGAGGAGCGACTCGACAGCCTCGGGGTCGACGTTGTCGAGGTAGTAGGCGTCGACGTCGCTGTCGAGCGCGTCAGTGAGTGTGGCCGCGCCGAGCGCGCTTCCGCCGATGCCGACAGTGACGATTGCCTCGGGGTCGTCGAACCGGGAGACGGCGTCGCGAATCGCGGCGGGATCGGTGCGACTCGGGAGGTTCAGCGCTTCGTAACCGTGTTCGCTGTCGGCGCGGCCCTGTTGGATTCGGTCGTGGGCGGCGGCGACCCGCTCGTCGAGGCGTTCGAGCGACTCGCGAGAGAGGCCGTGGACCGATGCCGTGTCGAGGACGTTGCCGAGGTCGACGTGCATGCGAACACGCGCGTCGGCCGGCGTGAAAACGACACCGGTCGCTTTAATCGCGGCCGCTGCCAAGGGCGACCAATGGCAGACGACTACGGCGGCGTCTTCGGGGCGTTCCCGTACGCGTTCCGGCACAGCGAGTCGTTGGTGTTCAAACTCTACGTCCTCGTGGGTGCGCTCGCGTCGGTCATCGTCTCGTTGTTCGTCGCCTTCGGACTGGTCGTGCTCATCGGACAGACGGCCGCCGTCCCCGGTGGTTCGCTCACCCTCTCGCGGTCGTTCTACGTGCTCGTCGGGCTGTTCCTCGTCGCCCCGCTCGTCGCGCCGGTGTTGTTCGTCGCCCGCCGCCACCGTCGAAGCGGGTCGGATAGTCGCTACGACCTGAGCCTCGCGCTCGCCGGGTTCGTGTTCATGGTGTCAATCTACGTCGGCCTCGTCATCTCGGTGCCGACCGACCTTCAGACCGCGCCTCAGCCCTTCACGCTCGGTCCAGTCACCATCTCCGCGCTCGTCCCGGTCGTCGAACTGCTCTACGACCTCCCGCCGCTGTACGGTCTCGTTCCACCGACCGCGTGCGCCCTGCTGGTTTACGGTGTCCACCGGGTTCTTCGCTGAGGAGACGCCTGTTCAGCCACCGATAGCTGCGAGGTCGTCGCGGTAGACGTACACGAGCCCCGACCCGACGAGCGCCGCGGCGACGAGGGCAGCGACAGTTACGTAGTTGGCGCTAGCGGCCTGTTCTCCGGCGACAGCGGCGAGCGCGAACGTCGGCAGTCGCCCGACGGCGACGAGGACGAGAAGCGTGCGCAGTCGAATCGGTGAGAGACCGGCGATAGCGCACAACGCGTCGTCCGGGAACGTCGGCAGGAAAAACAGGACGAAGAGGCCGACGACGCCCTGTCGCTGTGCGAAGTCGTCGAAGCGAGAGAGGACGTCGGCGGCGACGACGCGCCCGACGAAGGGGCGGCCGAAGTGGCGTGCGACGAGAAACACCACGGCGCTCCCGAGGACGACGCCAGTCATGCTGTAGACCGTGCCAGCGACACCGCCGAAGAGGTAGCCGCCGACGGAGGCCAGTACTTGCCCCGGAATCGGCGCGAGAATCACCTGTGTGGTCTGGATGCCGATGAAGACGACCGGTGCGAACGGTCCCGTCGCGGCGATGGCGTCTCGAACCCACGCCGGGTCCGTGAGCGATGGGGCGAATTCGGCGATGGCGAGCGTTCCCACGACGAGCGCGAGCGCGAGCGCAGACAGGCGAACGATGGCTTCGTTCCTGTCCTCGCGGGAGTCGAAGACGCGGCGAGTCACAGGAACGACGCGGTCTTGACGCGGGCGTTCATCGCGTACTTCTTCACGTACTGCTTCGCCGACGTGCGCGTCCCGTTGGCGACGGTTCGACCGGCGCGAATCGCGTCGAGAATCCCCCCGGTCGTGAGGTCGTCACCCTTCGGAAGCGACACCGTCGTGGACGCGCGGCCGACCAGCGAGGCTTTGTGGGCGTCGCTTCCCCCCGTCCCCGGAAGCCCGTGTCGCCGAGCGTACCGCCGTGCCTGCCCGTTTCTGAACCCAGTGAGCGTGTGGGCGTTGTACACTTCGATGGCGTCGACGTCGGCAGTTTGGATGGCCCGTCGGGACGCGCCGTGTCGGAACTTCTGGAATGGATGCGGGACGACTGCGAGACCGCCGCGGTCGTGAATCTCGCGTGTCGTCTCCGCGAGTGGTCGTCCGGGTGACAGCAACTGGTCGATACCGAGCGCGAGCAGGTGCCCGTCGGCGGTCGATACCTCCACGCCGGGGACGACGTGGACGCCGTACTCGTGGGCGATTTCGAACGCCCGCGCGAGGGAGGCCACCGAATCGTGGTCGGTGATGGCGATGGCGTCGAGACCGGCCGCAGCAGCCCGGTCGAGGACCGCTTCGACCGACGTGTGGCAGTCGTACGACGCCTCCGTGTGTACGTGGAGGTCGACCGAGACGGTCGTCCCGTGGTCGCCCATACTCATACGAGGCCGAACTCCAGCGCGAGACAGAGGGCGACGGTTATCGCGCCGGCGACGCCCACGATGAGGTGCCCGGCGTCAGTCTTGTACGCCTTGTAATCGGACGTCATGAGCGGGCAGACGGCGATGATGGTCGCACCGGCGACCCAGCCGTTCCACAGGGGAACGAACTGGAACAGGAAGTAGTTCGCCAGCACGACGAGGTGGGTGTGGACCACGGTCGTCCCGTGGTAGTACGAGGTGCCCGAGTCGTCGCCGAAGCCTTCGCTGTTGTGTCGAATGAGACGCAGGCCGCCGAACGCGAGAACGACGAACCCGACGACGGAACTCACGATGGCGTTCGGTGCCAACGTGACGTGGTACAGGAGTGCGCCCGAGACGAGGTAGGTGAAGATGTCGATAAAGGAGTCTATCTGTCGACCGAACGCCGACGTGCTCCCGGTCTTTCGGGCGTAGTAGCCGTCGGCTTTGTCGAAGGCGAAGCCGACGAGGACGGCGAGGATGGCCCAGTTCGGTTCGTTCGACACGAACAAAATCGCGCCGACCCACGCCCAGAAGAGCGCGCCGAGGCTCAACCAATCGGCGGTCCCGAGCCGAGAAATCATGTTGTCTCCTGTCGACGACCGCACGACCTCGTTCGCGCGTGCGTCGAGTGTGTCCAGTCCCCCGCGGAGCGCTGACCTGAGTTCGTCCGTCATGCCTCTCTACGCGACTCTCTCGACCGATTCAGTATAAATTTAATCTCTATAGTATATATTATCCTAAGAAATATATACTAACGTTCCCGAATAGAGCGCTCAATAGCTATGGGCTCTCTGAGACGGACCGCCGGTTCCACGGGCCGATTCGGTAGTACGACCGTGTTCGCTCGACGCGGAACCCGTTCGCCTCGAACGTCCACTGCGACGGGCGGTTGTCGCGGGCGACGAGCGCGTGGACGGTGTCTGCACCCCGGTTCTCGGCTTCGGCGACGGCGCGTGAGACGAGTGCCGTGGCGATTCCCCGGTTCCGTGCAGCGGGGTCGACGAACACCCGGCGGATGTAGCCACCCGGAATGTGAAGCCGTTTTTCCAGCGGTTTGACGTGGTACGTCAGCCCGGGGTCCCCGAGAAAGAGGTACCCAACAAGGTCGTTTCCGTCGAACGCACAGATTGCCTGTTCGTCGTCTCGGAGTTCGGAGAACGCCTCGTACGTTTGCTCGTGCGGTCGGGCGTCGTCGGGCGCGAGCGCGCGAATGCCGATAGCGGCGTCCGGTTCGCGACTCGGGCGGTCGTCAGCCGTCTCGGTGACGTACTCGTCCATCTGCGTCCCCGTGATACCGAGGGATTTCAGCGTCTCGTAGACTCTGCGCGCCGTTTCGGTCCGAGTCAACCGCCAGAGCGCGGGCATCGTCTGTCGGGTCAGCGTCGCGGGAGAAAAGCCCACCGCCGGAGTGGGTACATGTCACAAACCACGCCGACAGCGCCCGAAACGGGGAAAAGGCGCGATTGCATAGGGCGGGTAATGACCGAGTCCGAACGAGAAGGGACGTTCCTCGTGACCGCAGCAGACGACCAATCGGCGGTACTGAAAGACGTCCACTCCGGGCAAGTACACACGCTCTCGTCCAATCCCGGGGTCTCCGAGGACGAAGCCGTCCGCGGAACCGTCGCGCCCGACCCGCCGATGAACGTCTCGTGGCAACTCGTCGACGTCGAGACGCGCTGGACCGTCTCTGTCGAGCGCTCGTCGGAGTCGCCGACGGCGAACTCGAAAGACATCGCCAGCGACAACCCAGACGGTGAACTCGTCAAACAAGAGCGCGCCGGGACGGGCGAGATTCACGTCCTCTCGGTCCCCGACGACATGACCGACCAGGCTGTCGACGACATCCTCGACGACCGCGAAGGCCTGCTCTCGCGGGCCGCCCGGCTCGACGTGAACCGAGTCGAAGTCCGCTCTGCACCGGGCGTCGTGGCCGTCCGCTACATGCCCTGAGAACGGGCGCTACTGGCCCGAAAGACAGCGACTACTGTTTTCGCTGCGTTCCGGTGGACGAGGCTGGACCGTCTTTGCTCTGGACGCACCAGCCACCGTTGACGCTGCCTTCGCGTTCGACGAATTCGAGGTCCGTTTCCGAGGTGAGGACTGTCGCGCCGATTGGTTCGAGGTCCTCGACGCGGAGCGTCAGCGTCAGGGAGTCGCCGCAGCACCCGACGTCGAGGAACTCCTCCCACTCGTCGCCGACGGCGACCTCGTCGTGGACGCGTTTGAGATAGTTCACGAACCGGTCGGCGGTCAACTGGTCGTGGCCCCACGCGCTCAATTCGTCGGGAAAGGAGACGACGATAGTGCTCGCGACCGATTCAGTCGTCGTTTCGAGAGACATGTGTCACGATTATCGGTCAAAGAGCATGGGTCTATCGCGGGTTCGCTGGGTGTGCGTCAGACCGCGGGATAAGAAGCCTTATTCAGCATCGCTCTGGACCGGAACCCATGGTCGAGTTTACGGTACCGGAGGTAGATTTTACCCGGTACACGAATCGCCAACTCGCGGCCGTGCCGCTTACGGTCCTCGCGGTGGCCCTGTTGGTCATCGCCGGGTGGTACGCCATGACCGGCGCGCCGGTCACACCCGGTGTCGATTTCACCGGTGGCACAGAACTCCGAATCGCGACGGACGCCTCACAAGACGAAGTGAGTGCGGCCTTCGAGGCGACTCCCGAGTCGGTTCGGTCAGTCGCCGCCGGTGGGAGCGCCGACAGCAACACCTACGTCGTAACGTTCCAGTCGGGAGCTGCGACGACGGCGGATATCGAAGCGCAAGCCGAAGCTGCGGGCTTCGAAGTTCGCTCTATCGACGCCGTCTCCGCTAGCTTCGGAGCCGACACGCAACTGCTCGCACTCGGTGGTGTCGGCGTCGCCTTCCTCGGTATGAGCATCCTCGTGTTCCTGATGTTCCGCACGTTCGTCCCCTCCATCGCCGTGGTCATCTCGGCGTTCTCCGACATCGTCATTCCGGTGGCGCTGATGAACCTCCTCGGCATCGAACTGTCGCTCGGAACCGTCGCTGCCCTCCTCATGCTTATCGGGTACTCTGTGGACTCTGACATCCTCCTGAACAACCACGTCCTCCGGCGCTCGGGTGACTTCTACGAATCCACCTACCGCGCGATGCGAACCGGTGTGACCATGACGCTCACCTCCATCGCCGCGATGATTGTCATGACGATTACGGCGACGCTGTTCGGCATTCAACTGCTCGCCGCCATCGGAACGGTGCTCGTCTTCGGTCTCGCGGCCGACCTGATGAACACCTACATGCTGAACGTGACCCTCCTTCGCTGGTGGAAGTTCGAGGGGGTGGCCCGATGAGCACGCTCCGCGACAACTGGCGTGTCATCCTGCTCGTCGTTGCAGTCGTTGCATCGACGTTCGCCCTGTTTTCGCCCACTGTCGGTGGTCAGCCCGCAGTCGGCGAAGAGAACTCCCTGACGAACGTCAAGTACGGACTGCAGCTCAACGGCGGGACGCGTATTCGCGCACCGCTCGTGGGCATCACGGCCGAAGACGTCGAGTTCGAAAACGAAACCGACCGCGTCGTCGAACAGCAGGTCGCCGCCGAGTTGTCGGGCGCTGACGCTGCGGACGTTATCGCCCGACGCGGGGCCGAGTCCAGCACGGTCGAAGTGACCATCGAGAACGTCACGACCGACCGGTTGGCGGCCGCCCTCGACGCAGCGGGGTACGCTCACGGTGAGGTTCGAGACGGCGTCACCGAGACGACCCGACAGGAGACGGTCCGTGTCCTGCAATCGAAGATTAACGAAGCTGGCCTCTCTGGCGGGAGCGTCCAACAGGTAACGACCGCGACAGGTGAGCACTTCATCCTCATCGAAGTGCCGAACCGCGACCCCTCGTCTGTTCGCGAACTCGTCGGTGAGCGCGGGACGGTCCAAATCGACATCTACTACCCGACCACGCAGAACGGTTCGCGCGTCTACGAGACGCGAGAGGCCGTCCTGACGCAAGCGGACTTCACCTCCATCGGGACCGCTCAAGAACCCCAGACGGGTGGCGGCTCGTTCGTCCCGGTCTCGGTCAAAGACGACCCGGCACCGGACTTCCAGCAGGCTGTCAAGGAGACCGGTCTCGCCCAACCCGGCGGGACGCGGTGTACCTACAACGACGACCCCAACACGACCGAGGGCTGTCTGCTCCTCGTCGTCAACGGTGAGGTCGTCAACGCCTTCGGGATGAGTCCAAGTCTGGCCGACTCCATGCGTAACGAGGAGTGGGCCGAAGCACCGAGCTTCCAGCTTCAGACGCGCAACACCACGGAGGCTCAGCAGGTCGCTATCAACCTCCGCGCTGGTGCGCTTCCGGCGAAGCTCGACCTCTCGGGCGACGACGGGGGAACGACCTCGTTCATCTCGCCGACGCAAGGTGAGAGCTTCAAGAGCGATTCGCTCTTGACCGGTATCGTCGCCGTGTTAGCTGTCGCTGGTGTCGTCTTCGTCCGCTACGGCAAGCCTGAGGTCGCGCTTCCGATGATTGTCACGGGGCTCTCTGAGGTGTACGTCCTCCTCGGATTCGCCGCGGCAATCGGCTATCCGCTCGACCTCTCGGTCATCGCCGGCTTCATCGCCGTCATCGGTACCGGTGTGGACGACCTCATCATCATCGCCGACGAGGTCATGGCCGAAGGCTCCGTGACGTCGCGGAAGGTCTTCCAGTCGCGCTTCCGCCGCGCCTTCTGGGTTATCGGTGCGGCCGCCGCGACGACCATCATCGCGATGAGCCCGCTCGCCGTGCTCTCGCTCGGCGACCTCCAGGGCTTCGCTATCTTCACCATCCTCGGTGTCATCGTCGGCGTGCTCGTCACTCGCCCCGCGTACGGTGACATCCTGCGCCTGCTCCTGACCGAGGACAGATAACCCACATTCACTGACGGCATCGCCCGTCAGTGGCTGCCCGATACTGATTCTATTTCGACGCCGTTTTTCTGAACTATCTCCCAAAATTCATCCTTGTTTTGCATCAGTATCCGATGTTGATTATTCTAACATCCGTATAGCGTTCGACAGAATAATATAGAGCCGACCTAAACTATTGATCGAAGAGATACCCCAAAAACCGCCGCCCGTCGGTAATCACGGTGCGATACTCGAACCATGGACGATACTCCTCTCCAACACGACGACACGGACGCGAAAACGACGACGCAGAAGGAGCTGTCGCGACTCGGACTTCCGACAGACAACGTGGAGTACGAGGCAATCGTCGCACCATACGACGACGCGCCCGACGAGTGTACGATCTTCCCCGCCGGGATCTCCGAGGAAGAACTACTGACGACGTGGATTTCCGCACAGGAAGGCTCGTACGTCTCGCTCGACGAGATGGCGTAAGCCGTCCGGACGCCCCCACTCGATTTTCGACTCTTTTGTTCAGGATTCAGAAGTCCCCGAGCGACGCCTGTTCGTGCGCCGCCAACAGGTCGGCACAGGTCGCCCACGACTTGCGTGCGCAGTCCGGGAGAATACCGTGTTCGCGGACGAACTCGCGTAAGAAATCGCGGGTCGTCTGGTCGCTCGGATAGCCGCTTCCGACCTCGCCGTACTCCTCGGCGATGGCTTCGACGCGCCGGTCGCGTTCGACTTTGGCGACGATGCTCGCCGCCCCCACGATAGCGTGTTCGTCGTCGGCGCGGTGCTGGGCGTGAACCTCGACGGACGCGCCCGCCTCGGCGACGCCGTCGCGGACGCGACGCCCGAACCGGGATTCGCTCACGTCCCCCGCGTCACAGACGAGTTCGTCGGCATCGACCGCGACTGCGGCGGCCGCCTCGACCTGCGCCCGAACGGTGAGCAGGTTCATGTCCGTCTCGGGGTCGTCGATGGTCTCGGGTTCGACGAACGCGACGCCGACCGAGATGTCGTCTCGCTCTCGCAACTCTGCGGCGAGTTCCTCGCGCCGGGCGGGAGTGAGACGCTTCGAGTCGGCGATTCCCTCGGGCAGCGTCTCCGGGTCGGCCCGGACCGCCGCGGCGACCATCGGACCGAGTACGGGTCCCTTTCCGGCCTCGTCGACGCCGATTTGCATATCTGGTCGGGTCTTGGGGTGGAGAATTAGAGGTTGCGGTCTGCGACGATTTCACCCCATCCAGCGAGTGTCGGTACGCAGACGACGAGGATGACTGCGAACGCGAGGCGAGCCACATCGAGAGCGGGGGGCATCGCCTTCGAAGAATCAACTTGTCAACAAATTCCTCCTGTTCAGTTCTTGAAGAACTCGTCGTCCTCGAAAGGTTCGTCTTCGCCTTCCACCGCAATCACGTCGAGCGCGGTGACGACCGCGTCCGTGTCGAGGATGCCAGCGAGACTCGGGTTCGTCCGGCCTTCGTCGCCTGAGACGAGTTCCTTGATGTAGAGGCCGCCCTCGCCGTGGATTTCGACGGTCGCGTGGCGGGCGTCTTCGAGTTCACCGGTCGCGTCGTAGACCTGTCGCGTGCGCGTGAGACTGGCGCGGCGGTGGTCGACGCGGTGTGGCGTGTACTGCTCGATGGTCGCGCCCGTGAGTTCCTCCAGTGCGGCCTGCAAGTCCTCGGCGGTCACGTCGTCGTCGAACTCGACGGCGGCGCGGTACTCCTTCGAGGCGTCGAGTTTCTTGACGCGCTCGACCATGTCGTAGGTGGCGAGTCGAAGCCCCTCGACTTCGATTTCGCCGTCGGCCATGGCGTTCACGTCGCCTTCGAGTCGTTCCACGTCGATGTTGCGGCGACGGGGTTCCATGATTTCGACGACGAAGGGACGGCCCGTCCCGAGCATCAGCGCGTCTACGTCCTCCCGGCCCGCGCCGTGGAACTTCGCGTCCACGCCGTCCATCACGTCCATCGCGACGGGGGCGACGAAGCCCTCGACGCTGTGTTCGTAGAGGTAGCCGGAGCCACCGCAGTAGTCACACGGCTCTTTTCCTTGGTATCCCGAACCGTCGCACTCGCGGCAGGGCCACTCAGTCTGCGGGATGTCGCGTTCGAGTTTGCGGTAGCGGCCGTAGACGAACGCGGAGTTGATTTGCGTCTCGACGGTGTCGGCTTCGAGGTCGAGGAGGAACTGCACGTCCGGGCGGGTGAAGTCCACCTCGGTGCCGGTGAGTCGGCCGACGCGCTTTCCGACCTCGCGGTTGAACTCGGATTTGAACAGTTCGCCCGCATCGTCGGGGAGTCCAGCCCCCTCCCGCAGGAGAATCTCGTTTTCTTCGACCAGCGGCGGGGCGCGCGTGCCGACCTGATAGGTGTCGACTTCCACGTCTTCGATGGCTTCGGCACAGCGTTCGGCCCAGTCGTCGAACTCGGCGCACATGCCTTCGCAGACCCAACAGGTCTCGGTCTCGACTGCCTCGTACGGTTCGTCGTCGTCGAGGGCGGCGGCGATTCGGAGCGACTGCCCGCGTTCGGCGTTCGTCAACCCGAAACTTCGGTCGGCGAAAGCCCTGCCGAGACAGGCGTCGCAGACCGGCCCACTCTCGGCGAGTGCTCGGGTTTCCTCAAGGATGCTCATATCCCGACTCACTCGTGGGGGCCGTAACTACCTTACTTTGTGTCCCGGTGGTGGGCCGATTACTCTCGTATCTGAGATGTGTGCCAACACGTATCGCGAGAGGTGTTATCTCCGGTCCGAGAAAATTCATGTACGCCGAGATGGTAGCCCGTGCAACACCTGGGTCGAAGGTAGATATCTCGTGTCTGTAGGAAATCAAACACATCGGAACGTCGGATTGTTCGCGCTGCTCGCCGTGCTGTGGGGGACGTCGTTCATGGCTATCGAAGTCGGGCTGGAAGTACTGCCGCCCGCGCTCTTTGCCGCCCTTCGCTACGACATCGCCGGTCTCGTCTTGTTCGGCTACGCTCTCGTCGCCGCCGAAGACTGGCGTCCTCGCGGCCGCGACGAATGGGTCGTGGTCTTCGTCGGAGGGGCGCTTCTCATCGGTGTCCACTTCACGCTCCTGTTCTCCGGGCAGCGGTACGTGACGAGCGGCGTCGCGGCTATCGTCCTCAGTCTCTCGCCAGTCCTGACGCCGCTTTTCGCGTGGACGATGCTCCCCGAGGAGCGACTGGACTTCTTCGGCTTCCTCGGCGTCTTCCTCGGCCTCGTCGGAACCGTCGTCATCGCCGTCTCGTCGGGGTCGGTCGGCGGTCAACTGCTCGGCGTGGTACTCCTCTTCCTCGCCGCCGCGAGTTGGGCGTTCGGCTCCGTGCTCGTCAAGCGCCTGCCGGGCAACCCGCCGGTCGCACCGATGCAGGCGTGGATGATGCTTCTCGGGTCGGGTATGCTCCACGCCGTCAGCCCACTGCTCGGCGAACCCGGACTGGCACAGGTCGCGTGGTCCCCGCTTGTCGTGGGGGCGCTCCTGTTCCTCGCGGTGCTGTGCAGTGCCGTCGGCTTCATCATCTACTTCGTGCTTCTCGACCGTATCGGAGCCGTCGAGATTAGCCTCGTCAGCTACGCCGTCCCCGTCGTCGCCGCAGTCAGCGGGTGGGCCGTCCTCGGTGAGAATATCGGTCCTGCGACGATTACCGGCTTCCTCTTTATTCTCGCCGGGTTCGCGTTCATGAAACACAACGCACTCGCCCCGGTGGTCCGCGATATCGGCGTCCGCGCTGGCCTCGTCGCCCCGAAGCATGTGTCGGACCGCGACCCCGTTCCCGCAGACGACTGACGCTCTGGTTCCGGCTGTTCCTGTTTGAGTTCGCGTCTGCTGTTCCTGTTCGAGTTCGTGTCCGCTGATGAGATTCTGGTACTGGTGTCGCGTATAACAAAAAGAGTCGCCGACGGCGGGCCACCGCTGTCGGCAGGTTGATACTGAAATCGACTGCAGTCGACGTTAGTTGTCGGTGGTCGTCGTCGACTCGTTCGTCGCAGTCGTCGTGGTGTTGCTCGTCGTCGTCGCCGTCGTGTTGGTCGACGTCGTCGTCGTCTCGTTGACCGCGGTCGTCTCGGTCGAGGTGACAGTCTCGTTCGTCGCGGTTTCGGTCGCCGTCTCGTTGGCGGCCGTCGTCGTCTCGTTCGTGGCAGTCGTCGTCGCCTCGGGCGTCGAGGTGTCGAACTCGTGCGTGGCGAGGACTTCTTCGGTTCCGGCGCGGCCGACCCAGACGACCTCGACGGTCGACCCGGACTCGGCAGATTCGATTTCGACGAAGTTACCGACAGAGAGGGGGTACGGCTGGGTCTCTTTCTCGTCTGCGACCCACGTCGTCGCACGCTCGTCGTCGACGGTCACGTACACTTCGGACGTGTGTTCGTCTTTGACTTTGTCGCCGCCCATGTGGACAGCGCGGAGGACGCCGCTTTCGACCATGAAAGAGATATCAGGCTTTGGGACCGGGGCCGGTTCGGCGGTCGTCGTTTCGCTCGTCTCGGTCTTCTCAGAGCCGGACGGCGAGGAACCGCCGAGACAACCGGCGGTGAGGAGAGCTCCAACGCTTGTGGCGCTTGCGAGGAATCTTCGTCGTTCCATACGCCGGATTTTGTGAGGGAGTATAAATGTCTTCTATTTTATATTTTGTGGGTCGATACCCTTCCCCAAGGCCGTGAGTACCAATGTCGTGATATAGACAGTTAGAGAAGTCCGAGCCGTCCGAGTACCCAGAGCGCCGCGAGCGTGGTGGCGACGCCGAGTGCGACGAGAAGGAGGGTCACGACGAGGACTGCACCGAGGAGGAACCGGCGGTCTGCCTCGCGTGTTTCGGGTGTCTCGTATCGGGATTCGAGGAGGCGGACGTTCCGGGCGTTGGCCTTCCAGGCTGCGTCGAACACGTCGCCGACGAGGGGAAGCGACCCGACGGTCGCATCGAGGAGGACGTTTCCGAACATACGGGCGAGCGTCTCCCGGGGCACACCGATGAGCGCCGCCTCGACGAGGATGTACGCCGACAGTGCCGCCCCGGTTGCATCGCCGACGCCCGGAACGAGGCCCAAGAAGGGGTCGAGGCCGACCCGGTAGTTCGTTCCCGGAATCTCGAACGCCTCGTCGAGGTAGTAACTCACCGTCCGAAGGCGCTCCATGGTCGCTTCCACGTCCTCGTCGGCACTGTCGACGATTGCGTCGGCGTCACCGAGGTGTCGGCGGTCGTCGGGTTGTGTCGAGTTCACGGAGTCGTCCACAAGACGCGAGTCGCGCGGCGCGAACTTGAGCGTGGTGTCGGGTGCGGTCGCAATCGGTGTCGCGCCGGAACCGGTCGAACTGAGCGTGGCGTCGAAAACAGCAAGAATGAGCGTGGCGCACCGCCCCCCACGGTATTGGGCGGTCACGCCGAGTAGACCAGCGAGGAATCAGGCAGCCGTGTCCGGCAGCGTGGTCGATACCGACCACGTGCCGGGACGCGAGGAGTTAGAGACCGACCTCCATGGCGCGCTCGACGACGCCCTCGCCGTACATCTCGACCAGTTCTTCGTGTTGGTCCGGCCGGTTCTCGTACACGTCTTGGAACAGGCTGATGGGAGTCATCGCGGCCTGATAGGTCGCTTCGTCCCACATGCGGTCGGTGGCGATATCGACTTCCGTGTCGCCGATGCGGAGCGTCGTCGACCGCTCCATGGCGATTGCGCCGCGACCGGCCGCTTTGGCCGCCTCGAACTCCTCCATGGAGTCGACGATGTCGTCCATGCTCGGAATGTAGGCGGTCATGTTCAGCAGTTCCTCGTGTAACTCGTCGCTGTCGAGCACCTGCGTGGACCCGCCGACGGTGAGTTCGTAGCCGTCGGTGGTCTCCGAGAGCAACACGCGGTCGCCTTCGTACACTTCCACGCCGTCTTCGGAGTCGAGTTCGACTTCACCATCGCCGGTGTCGAGGAGCCAACTGCCGGTCTTCGGCGGCAGCGGCGACTGGTTCGCCTCGACGACCTGTCCGGGCGTCAGCGACCAGATGCCGAGCATCCCCTTCGCCTGATTGTCCTGCATGCGCTCGTGATAGCCCTCGATGTCGCGGATGTCGTCGTAGGGGCCATCGACTGCGATGAGGCCGGCGGCACTCGCACCACGCGAGGTGTTGTGCCGGAGTTCGGGCCACTCGGGGAGTGCGCCCGTCGGCGTGATCGCACGCATGTCCTTCGTGTAGTCGACTTCGCCGTCGACGAGGAGGAACAGGCGTTCGAGGTTGTTCGTCGGCTTGCCCATCTCCTCGCGGAGGGTGCCCATGGCGAGTTCGGCCTGCCCGCTCTCGATGATGACGGACATCTTGAGGCTCCCCTCTTCGAGGCCGTGCTCGTTTTCGACGATGGTGAAGAACTCGTCGGCCTTCTTCCAGTCGTCGATGTCGCCGACTTCGGGGATGACGAAGCCGTCGATGTGCTCGATTGCGCCTCGTTCGGGGTCGGCGACGTCGAGCATGTGCTGGAAGCCCTGATAGCGAGTGGTCGGACTGTCGCGGTGCCAGACCATGCGCGGGTGAATCTCGCCGGGGAAGTCGGCTCCGTGTTCGGAGACGACGTCGATGATGTTCTCGACGCCTTCGTCGCGCATCGAGGGCGCGGTGGCGTCTTCGTTGTCCGGCACCCACACGTCTGGGGCCTGCATCCCGCGGAGTTGGGCCGCGCGGCGGAGCATCTTGGCGGAGTCCTCCTCGCCTTCGACCGCCGTGGGCGAAGTGAAGAACGTCCGCACGAAGTCGCGCTCGTGTCGTCGCTCAGTCATCGTCGTTCGTGGTGATGGGGTCGGCTTGTTCCTCGCTGAATCCCTCCGAGGATTCGATGCGGCGGCGCGCCTCGGGGTCGAACTGCGTCTCGATGTCCTGATACCGCGAGACGAACGACAGTTCGTGGTGGCTCTCGGTCGGGTGGCCGAGGTAGCGCTGTTCGAGGTCGAACTGACCTTCTTCGTCCTGTTCGGCGAGCTTCTTGAAGTCCTCGTAGACGGCGTGTGCGCCGGAGTGGAGACCGAACAGCGTGATGAAGATGTACTTGTAGCCGAGGTCGCCCAGCTCTTGGAACGTGAGCGGGTCTTCCTCTTCGGACCACGCGAACGACGACGAGTAGTTGAACGCGAGCTTCAGGTCCGGGTGCGTCTCGTGGATGGTCTCGGCGTAGTTGACCGCGTCTTCGCGCGACGGGTTCGGCATCTCGGGCCAGACGAGGTCGACGCCCGCGTCGGCGTAGATACGACCGCGTTCGAGGTGTTCTTCCCAGTCGCCGTTGGCGGAGCCGTAGGCGTCCGTGCGGGCGATGATGACCGTGTCGTCGCTCTGCTTCGCATCGACAGCGGCCTCGAAGCGGGCGCGAGCCTTCTCGCGGGAGACGATTTGCTTGCCCGCGATGTGACCGCAGCGCTTGGGCGTCGTCTGGTCTTCGATGTGGATGGCGGCGACGCCGGCCTTCTCGTACTCGCGGACGGCGCGTCGGACGTTGTGGATGCCGCCGTAGCCGGTGTCACAGTCGGCGATGACCGGGAGATTCGTCGCCTCGACCATGCGCTTGGCGTTTTCGACCATTTCGGTCATCGTGACCATCTCTAGGTCCGGGAAGCCGAACTGCCCGAGGACGGTCGAGTAGCCGGACATGTACGCGGCGTCGTGGCCGGTCATCTCGGCCAGTCGCGCGTCGAGGGCGTGGTACATGCCGGGTGCGAACACGAAGTCCTGCGTGTTCAGCATCTCGCGGAGTTCGCGGCCTTTCTGGTTGTCAACATCCTGTGCGAAGACGTCGTCGTCGAGTTCTGTCGGGTTCATTGGGTGAGGGGATTACTGCGTGTCGGTCGGGTTCTGCATCGCTCGCTCGATACGGTTCAGTTGCGTACGGAGCGCGGCGAGTTCGCGCCGAATATCCGTCATCTCGTCTTCCTCACCCGGCTCTTGGATGAAGGGGACGAGCGGCGCGTCCATGTTCTCCTCGTTGTTGGGGTAGCGCCGCGAGGGACGGGTCGTGCGAGTAGTAGTCGTCTGGCGGGTCGGCGTGTCGGTTCGGGTCGTGTTTCGTGGATTCGTCATCGGTTACGTCGGTGGTGTCGGCGGTCGGTAGCGGGCGATTCTCTGCGTGGTCGAACTGCGGTGAGATGCTGCGGAGCGTACGGATACTGCCATTGTTCGTTGCCTCGCTTGGTGGGAGTCGGGAGCAATACTAAAAGTTAATGATTTATAATGATAATATTCGTTAATGACTTTATTCTGTGCAGTCGAATTTTAGGCCTTAATTTGGTACTTCATGGCACACTAGACACTCCGGAGTGATGGCAGGACACACCCCAAGTGCACGCGGAACTGCAACGGCGACCCACAGGTTCCGCGTCCACACTGCTTAATCGGGTCCACGTCAGACACCCCAGCAACGAATGCAATCGGCGATAGAGATACGCGACTTGACGAAATCCTACGGAGATGTCAGGGCGCTCGACGGCGTCGACCTCGACGTCCCCGAGGGCTCGTTTTTCGGCTTGTTGGGACCGAACGGTGCGGGAAAGACGACGTTCATCAACATCCTCGTCGGTCTCGTCCGAAAGTCGGGCGGCGAGGCGCGCGTGTTCGGCCACGACGTCGAAGCCGACTACCGCGAGGCACGCGACTGCATCGGCCTCGCGCCACAGGAGTTCAACGTCGACCGCTTCTTCCCGATTCGGGAGGTGCTCGAACACAAAGCCGGCTATCACGGCATCTCACAGGCCGACGCCAAAGAGCGGGCCGACGAGGTCCTCAAGCGCGTCGGCATCTACGACAAGCGAGACACACGATTCGACTGGCTCTCCGGCGGAATGAAACGCCGGTTCATGCTCGCGCGGGCGCTCATCACCGGCCCCGACTTGCTCATCCTCGACGAACCAACTGCGGGGGTGGACGTCCAACTCCGCCACGAACTCTGGGAGACGATTACGGACCTCAACGACCGCGGGACGACCATCTTGCTCACGACCCACTACATCGAGGAGGCTGAGCGTCTCTGTGACGAGGTCGCCATCCTCGATTCGGGGCGCGTCCTCGAAGTCGCCAGTCCCGACGAACTGATGGACCGCGGCACCGACGACATCGTAGTTCAACTTCGTGACCCGCCGACGGCGGTCCCCGACTTCACGGCCGACGACGACCGGGTCGATGCCGTCGAACTCGATGGCTCGCGTCTCGTCGTGACGGCCCAGCAGGGCGGCCTCGTGGCTCCCGACGTGGTGCAGGCGCTCGACCGCGACGGTCACGAAATCGTCGACCTCGAAATCTCTCGCACGTCGCTCGAAGAGGTGTTCGTCGAGATGACGAGACAGGGTGAGGGCCGCGCCACCGCGGAGGTCCAGCAATGAGCCTCACGAGCCTCGACGTGACCGGCTTCTACGCCCTCCTCCGGCGCGAAGTCCTCCGGTTCGTCCGCCGACCCCGAAATACGTTCGTCCCGCCGTTTATCACCAACGTGCTGTACTTCTCGGTGTTCGGCGTCATCCTCGGCGAGCGCATCGACCAGATTGCGGGCGTCCCGTACATCCTGTTTATCCTGCCCGGTCTCATCGTGCTCGGAGCCGTCTCGAACGCCTTCGAGAACGCGTCGTTTTCCATCTTCCACGGTCGCTGGAACCGCTACATCGAAGAGGCACTCACCTCACCGCTGTCGTACACCTCGATGGTCGGTGCGTACGTCCTCTCCAGTGCGACTCGCGGGATTCTCGTCGGCGTGCTCGTCGCTCTCATCGGCGTGTTCTTCACGGCTGTCGGTGTGGCGCAACCGTTCTATCTCGTCGCCTTCATGCTCGTCATCACGCTCTTGTTCGCGGGTCTCGGCGTCATCGGTGGTCTCTGGGCCGACGACTTCGACGACCTGACGATGATGAACCAGTTCATCCTCCGGCCGCTGGTCTTCTTCGGCGGCGTCTTCTACTCGCTCAACGAGATTCCCGAGATGTTTCGGCAGGCGTCGCTCCTCAATCCGATGATTTACATGGTCAACGGCGTCCGCTACGGCTTCCTCGGCGTCACCGAAGTGGACCCGAACCTCTCGTTGGGAGTCCTCTCCGCACTCACGTTCGTCGTCGTCGCGGTGAACGTCGCTCTGTTCCGGCGTGGGTACGGTCTCACTGACTAATACTGTCGCGAGATTCCTACTTTACCACTCGCAGACCACGAGTAACCAGTTTATTTCTATGATTTTGTTTTTACAAATGACAAGTATTTTGACAGTCGGTTTGGTAGTTTGGGTCGCTGTATGGTATCCAAACCCTCCAACGCGACGACGAGGAAGACGGTATACATCCTCGCTCTCGTCGCGGCCGTCCTAGTTGGAGCATTCCTCGCCCCCATCGTTTCCGATGCGGTCGCCCCTGAACCCGACAGGGTTGCGGTCATCTCGGTCGATGGGTACATCTCCTCTAACACAGCTGACCAGCTGGAAGAGGACCTCGAAGAAGTGCGAGAGAACGAATCCATCAAGGCTGTCGTCCTAAAGGTCGACAGTCCTGGTGGCTCAGCATCCGCCTCTGAGCGGATGTACCTCGCGGTGAACCGGACTGCAAAGGAGATGCCGGTCGTCTCCAGCGTCCAAGGAATGGGCGCGTCCGGTGCGTACTACACGATGCTGCCGTCGGAGCACATCTACGCGACCCCATCGTCCATGGTCGGGAGCGTCGGTGTCCGCGGGTCGAAACCAATGCCATCTGGCGGGAACGAGATTCGAACGGGCCCGGACAAGGCATCCACGACGATGGACCAGCGTGAGGCTCAAATCGAGACGCTCAAGCGAGGCTTCGTCGGCAGTGTGATGAAACACCGCAGCGACGAACTCACGATGTCTCGCCAGGAAGTCGCCTACGCGAAGGTCTACACTGGTGCTCGCGCGTCCCAGAACGGGTACGTCGACGACATCGGCACGCTGCAGAAGGCCATCGACCACGCGGCCAACGAAGCTGGTCTCGACAGCTACGAAGTCGTCGAGAAGGAGCCAGCAAACCGCTTCGGAATCTTCCTGTTCAGTGAACGGAACGGCAACGCGACCGTTGTCGTCGAGAAGAGTCCCGTCGGATACGATGGCGTTCGAACGTCGGAGTTCCTGATGGTGTACGGTCAGGTTCAGTACGAAGATGAGGTGATTGGAAATGTCTCAGCGTAACCTCCTCGGCGGTGTGGCCGTCTTCGTGGTTGTCGTCGCCCTCATCGTGGTCGGCGCAGCCATCGTGCCGTACGCACAGGCGTTCACGAGTAGCGAACAGACGAATACGACTAACGTTGCGAAACAGCAGTACGACGCGAGCGAACTCGTCGTCACGCCCGCGCCCGACGCCGGGACGGTGAAGATGGACGCCAACACGGAGTCTAAGACGGTCGTCATCGACGTCGCTCACGAAAACGACGTGAGCGAAAAGGGCATCCAACCCCTCGTCGATGCACTCGTCGCCAACGGACACAACGTGAAGTATCTGACCCGCGACGACGCGCGGCAGAACTTCAACTCCACGCTCCGTAAGGCCGACGCGTTCGTGGTCGTCAACCCCGAACGGACCTACAAGACCAAGCAGCTCGACGCGCTTCGGAAGTTCGAAGACGCCGGCGGCCGAGTCGCCCTTATCGGTGACCCGCAGTCCGCACAGGGCATGAGCCTCTTTGGTCTCTTCGCACCCATGCCGCGCGGTGGGTCCGGCGGTGACGCTGGACTGACCTCCGATTACGGTATCACGTTCGGGTCGTCGTCGCTGTACAACATGCACGACTACTACCTGAACCACCAGAACGTCTACGCCACGCCGCAGAGCAACAGCTCGCTGACGGAAGGCGTCGACAAGGTCGTCTTCCGCGACGCTGCACCGGTCTCCCTCTCGTCTGACGCCGGTTCGGCTGTCCTCGCCACGGGCGACCAGACGAGAATCGAGACTTCGCGTCAGTCGGGGCCGTTCACCGTCGCCGTGCAGGGTGACAACGTCGTCGCCATCGGTGACTCCGACTTCATGTCCACCCAATCGGCCTACGAGGCCGACAACGAGGTCCTCGTCGGCAACCTCGCCGACTTCCTCGTCACTGGTGACAAGACCGAAGGCGCTCCGGAACCGGTCTCGACCGGCCAGAACTCCGGTCCGCCGCGCGCCCCCGCGTAAGCTCGCTCTCTGAACACGCGCAGCCATCATTTTTCATTTTCTCGACCGCAGAGCGGACGCTCACGTCGGACGCTGCGACGTAGGGACAGCATCTCACTCCTCGTCGCCGCCGTCTGTCGTCGCCGCTGGTTCGACTCCGTCGCTCGCCTTGAGACGGTCGACGAGGCGGTCGAGCACCTCGGGCGGAATCGCCTCCACGTCACCCGATTGGACGCCCCAGAGCGTCGCGTACAGCCCGCCTCGTGCGACCAGTTCGTCGTGCATGCCGGATTCGACGACTCGCCCGTCGTCGAGGACGACGATGCGGTCGGCGTGTCGAATCGTCGAGAGGCGGTGGGCGATGACGAGCGTCGTTCGCCCTGCGGTCAATCGGTCGAGCGCGCGCTGAATGAGTAGCTCAGTCTCGGTGTCGACGGCGCTCGTCGCCTCGTCGAGGACGAGAATCCGCGGGTCCTGAAGCATCGCGCGGGCGATAGACAGACGCTGGCGCTGGCCGCCCGAGAGTTTCACGCCGCGCTCGCCGATTCGGGTGTCGTAGCCGTTCGGAAGCCGCGAGACGAAGTCGTGGGCTTCGGCCGCTGTCGCGGCCGCGACCATCTTGGACTCGCTCGTAGCGTCGAACGTCCCGTACAGGAGGTTCTCGCGGACCGTCCCGTCGAAGAGGTAGACGTCTTGGCTGACGTAGCCCGCTGCCGACCTGAGGTCCCGTATCGGGACGGTCCGAACGTCGCGTCTATCGACTCGGACCGCGCCGTCTGTCACCTCGTACAAGCGCAAGAGGAGTTTTGCGGCGGTCGACTTTCCCGCACCGGTGGGGCCGACGAGTGCGACTGTCTCACCGGGTGCGGCCGTGAACGACACGTCTTCGAGCACCTCGCGCCCGTCGGCGTAGGCGAACGAGACGCGGTCGAATTCGATGTGCCCTTCGATGTGGTCGAGAGCCGCGGCGTCGGGGTCGTCGGCGACGACGACCTCGCGGTCTGCGAGGTCGAAGATTCGCTCACCCGACGCACGGGCGTTCTCGTAGGCGTTGACGATTCGCCCGGCTCCCGAGAGGGGGTCGATGAACCGCTGAGTCATAAAGAGGAACGTGACGAACTCGCCGACGAGGAGGTCACCGGTGAAAGGCGCTGGCGGGCCGAAGATGAGCCAGACGCCGCCGATGGCGAAGGTGGCTGCGAAGGCGACGCCCGCGAGGAGTTCCATCGACGGCTGGTAGAGGTAGTCGAGTCTGACCACGGCGAGCGCGCGCTCGTAGTAGTCCATCGACGCCTCGGCGACGCGTTCGGTCTCGTAGGGTTCGGTGGTCGAGGCTTTGATAACCTCGATTCCGGCGACGTTGTTCTCGATGCGGGTGTTGAGCGCGCCGACGCTCTCGCGGAGCGACCGGTACATCGGCCGAATCGTCTGCATGAACCAGACGGTGAAGACGGCGAGAAGCGGGACGGCCACGAGCGTCACCACTGCGAGTTGGGCGTTCAGGTAGAACAGCACGCCCGCGATACCGACAACCGCAACCACGAGTTGCAGGCCGCCGGAGAGCGTGCTGTCGAGGAACGTCCGGAGGTTTCGCACGTCGCTGTTGAGAATCGACAGGAGTTCGCCGGTCTGCTTGTCGTCGAAAAAGGCCATGTCGAGCCGCTGGAGCGCGTCGTAGGTGTCGACGCGAACGGCGTGCTGGACGCGATTCGAGTAGACTGCGAGGCCGAGCCCTGCACCCACGAGAGGCCGACACCGGCGGCGAACGCCCCGATGACGAGCCAAAAACTCAGCCAGAACTGCCCGGCGACAGTCGATGGAATCCACTCTGCCGGAACGAACGGGAGTCGATACGGCGCGTTCTGGAAGAACACGGCGTCGATGGCGACGCCCAGCACCAGCGCCGGAACGACGCCGACCAGCCGACTGAAGACGCTCGCTATCAGCCCGGCGACGAACCACGGGAGGTTCTCCCGACCGTATTCCCTGAACAGACGGACCATCGGGTCGCGTCCGGATTGGTGGCTCACTTACCGGAGGTTAGCGTCCAGCAGATGTCAGGAACCCACGACTGAAGTCGTGGGCTTGTCAGTGGACTCCCGCTCTAACTGCGTAATGCAGTAGGTCGGAATCGACCGTTCGCGTTCACCGTCCCTGACTTCAGCGCCACCTGACTGTTGGCGCGTTCAGCACCAGACTTGAGCCAGTGCTGAACAAGACGCCACCCGATGTTTCGAGCGGCGTTGTAATCGCTGTGCACCCGTTTTCCGCACTTCAGACACTCAAACTCGTCACCATCCCGATTGTCTTCGTGCGTGAACCCACACTCGCCATGACTGCACCGCTGAGAAGTGTACGCGGGGGCCACATTGTCCACGTCGATGCCGTATTCTTCGGCTTTGTATTTGACGTGGCGTTGGAGTTCACGGAACGCCCACTGCTGGAACTTCGAAGCGTTCGAGATACGCTTCCGAATGTGTTTCAGGTTCTCGAACGCGATAGCCGTACAGTCGTTCTCCACGGCTTCCTGAACGATTTCTTTGGAGATGCGGTGCAAGTAGTCGGCGCTCCACCGAGCGAACCGTGACCCGATGCTTTTGATGGTAAGGTGGGCCGAGCGAGTCCCTGTCTGTTGCAGGTTTCCACGCCGACGCTCGTACTCGTCACGGCGGTGATTGAGGTAGTCTGCGTTGCCGAGGAACGCTCCTGTGCTGGTAACGGCGACGTATCCGTCCACGTTGAGGTCTACACCGAGAACCACTCCGTTCTCGGATTCTTCATCGCAAGAAGGTTCTACGTCTTTCTTGACGGCGACGTGGAGATAATACGTATCGTCACGCTTGTGAAGCGTTGCTTCGGCTTTCTCCCATTCATCCGTCCAGTAACCCTCGAACGGCGTACCTTCCTCGTTGACGGGTGTGACGTATTCCGCAGTCACACGGTCGTCAACGGTGGCGAGGGAAACGTGGTCATCGTTGTACGTGATCGTTCGACCGTTATACACGACCACACTTCCTCGGAACTCAGGTTTGCTTGCCTTCTCACCGTCTTCGATGATTCTGTGTTTACAGTTGCCGAGTGCGGTGGCCGCGAGGTTTCTCGCGCTTTGAACGAGACTGGATTGCAGGGAGAGTTGGTCACGAACGTCAGAATACGTCTCGTCGTGGAGCGTGTTCTTCGTGTCCGTGATGTTGTAGGGGTTGTCGTCCCATCCGTGGTCTGCGACGTGTTGCGCCGCTTGTCGGAACTGCTCGAACGTCTCATCGAGAACGCTGTGGTCCTCGTCGGAAACGTCGAGTTTGACTTGGATGTTCCGAACAACCTCCATACATCATTAGGATAGGTAGAGATACTTAAAACAACATATTGAGTTGGGGGAGTCGGGTTTGCTATCGAGTGTGGTTAGTCGGGCGTATCGTCGGCTTCCTTCCACGACTAAAGTCGTGGGTTTCCGCCTTGAAATTTCTATGAACCGCCGGTCCCTCCTCGCTTCGATTGGCGCGACGACCACGGCACTCACTGCAGGGTGCATCTCGTCGCTCGAAGAGACGCTCGGCCCCTCGGTTCGTCTCGGGTGGTTCGGCGTCCACAACATCGACACCGAACCCCACGAGTTCGACCTGCTGGTGATTCGAGACGGAACAGAAGTCCACTACTCGTCTCACGACGTTCGGGGGCGAACAGGCAGTTTCAACGACGGCGCAGTCGCGGATTGCGATTGGGGCGACGTCCCGGGCGATTACGAGGTGGCCGTTCGTGTCGA
This sequence comes from Haloferax larsenii, assembly GCF_024730625.1. NCBI lineage: Archaea > Methanobacteriati > Methanobacteriota > Halobacteria > Halobacteriales > Haloferacaceae > Haloferax > Haloferax larsenii. Next base: position 489,014 of record NZ_CP078063.1, on the reverse strand, counting down.
CGACGGAGATTGGAACGAACGGTCAGTCACGTCGCGCGACGCGGACTGCGTCGTCGCGAACGCCCAGTATCTCGACGACTCCGAGCCCTCGAAATACCGCGACGGACACAGCCTCACGATTTCCGTCATCGAGGAGTGCAATCCCGACCACTACGACCGGATGTGTTCCTTCGTGACTCGATAGCCGGGTGCTACTCTCGCCGTCATGAGTGGACAGTCCTAAGACGCTCTCGGGCGGACTCCGTCTATGCGCCAATTCATCGTCCTCGGCCACGACGCCCCGACGACGCCCGACTTCTCGCTCGACGACATCGCGGGCGGTGCGGGTCGCCTCGACGTACTCTGTCGCTGTGTCAACTCCGCGTTCTTCCTCTCGCACGCGATTCGCGAGGACGTGCGCGTCCACCTCGTCCTCGGCGACGAGTACACCGTCCGCTTCGAAGGCTCCGAGTTGCGGCGGCTCAACCCCGACGAGCGCTCGACGGCCGCCCTGATTCGCAAGGCGCTGGAGAAACGCGACGAAGCGATTGGCCACATGCCCGCGGAGTCGTCGCCGGGGGTCTCGATTCGCCGGATGGGCTTCGAGACCACGCTGGAGGACGCCGCGCGCGACGCGACCGTGGTGGAGTTGCACGAAGACGGCGACCCGGTCGTGGATGTCGAACCCCCGGAGAATCCGCTGTTCGTGCTCTCGGACCACAACGACTTCACCGAGGCTGAGGCCGAGTTGTTGGCCGAGGCGTCGGACCAGCGGGTTCGACTCGGCCCCGAGGTGCTGCACGCCGACCACTCGATTACGGTGGCGCACAACTACCTCGATACGGCGGGCTATTCGCAGTACTGAGTCGTATGCTACACGGTCTGTCAGTTGTAGCTAATCACAACTGTTAAAGCCGACCGTGGCTTGCGTCAGAATGCGGGCCGGTGGGGTAGCTTGGTATCCTTCGGCCTTCGGGTGGCCGTAACCTCAGTTCGAATCTGAGCCGGCCCATACTGTATATACCCCTTTTCCCGCATTTTCTTACACTTTCCAGCCACTGCTGGGGGTGGTCGCAGTGATGCTACTCGAGTCCGCGAGTGACACGAGTAGCTGTCTCAACTGCGGGTCACACGTCACGTCTGACTTCCGGCGAGTCTACGGTGATTCCGAAGACCGAGTCCACCGCTGCCGCGAGTGTGATACGCTCGTTCGTCTCCACCGTGGGAGTGGTGCTGGGCTTGAGGTCAAGATTCCAGATCCTCAGCATTCGCTCGGCCGTCACGGTGGTCAACCTGAGAGGTGGTCGAAGTGACGCCTGTCGGCTTCGTCCGCGCCTCGAGGCTCTACCACGTCGAGAGTCGGACGGCCGTTCGTCACCCTGCACTCGACGCAACAGATACCGACGTTCGTAGAGCGATCGGAGGTGGCTCAGCGTGACCGCCGAGTGTCCAACCTGCGGCCACGATAGCGAAAAGCTCCATCGTTGCGAGCGCTGCGGCCGTGATCTCGTCGGAGATGACCGCTGATGAGCCACGTAGCCTCTGCACCCCACGAGACTCGTGGCAATTTGCTGTACACGGAGTACGAGGACTCTCCCTATTGGGCCGTCCGTCAGCTGTACAACCACATCGACGGCGGTGCGAAAGGTATCGAGGTAGAGATACCACGATACGAAGCGCCAGGTGCGGAGACATGGACGGTCTCGCTCGGGTTCCACGAGTCCGGGTTGTCTCCCTCGAAGCGCGATACGGTCAACTCGCTCCTCGAGTACGACATCAACGCCTACGGCGAAGGACAGCGAAAACTCCCGATCATTATTCAACCTCGTCTCGCGTGGGACGATGAGAACCGGCCGAACAGCGTTCCTGCGAACCTTGGCCGTGCAACCAACGTCAAACTGAACAACACTGTCAACGTCGAACTCGACGAGATTCCTCACCTGATTCGGGAGATACTACGCGCAGTTTGCGAGAAAGTCGGGTTCGACTGGTCTCGACGATACTTCACGGAGACGCCTCACGAGTATTCGACCATCACCCAGCACGAGCGCTACATCCGTATCATTCGGGACATGGCGAAGAAACTCGTCCACAGCGACGGGGTTTTCATGAAGCTCTTCATGCTCGTCGCGGACCTGGAAGGCTCTCACGTCGTCTACGATTCGAACAACGAGAAGGTCGTTGGCTACAACCACCAACTCCGATTCGACCGGAAGGCCATCGAGGAGATATCGAAGAACAGTCGTCACCGACCGCGCGGGATGCAACTCAAGCACTACCATCCCGAACACGTGCGAAAGAAGTCGAGTGACGACCCACTGTACCACCCGAAACTCGGTGCGCTCTACAAGAAGAATCTGAACCAAGACCAATCGGTTCGATGGAGCGACCGCCACGAACTCGTCGACGACCTGGAAGAGAAAATGATGAACGTGCTCGAGTGGGCAGGCGTTCCAACGAAGCCGGGGTCATGGTGCGTTGAGGACGACCACTTCGTTCCCGAAGAATCCGACCGGCGAATCGCATTCTGGGATGACCCGACGCCGGAGATCGAGGCGTCTCAGGAGTCGGTTATCATCCGGACGCTCCAAGAGCTCGAAGACTCTGACCGCGACGTACTGGAATACGTCGCCATGGCAGACGGGGGAACTGTCGACGAGGCCGCCGAAGAGACTGGCTGGTCCGAAGCGACCGTCTACCGCGTGCTCCAGAGACTCAGTGGCCTCCTCGAGTGCGACAACCGTGTTGTCTCGTGGGTCTCTTCAAAGATGTCCCAACAGGTCCGTGAAATCGTCTCTGTTACCGAGGACGTCGTAGAGTCCAACGCTCGGCTCATCGAGAACGTCCTCTCTGTCGACCCACGTGACCTGGAGCGCTCCGGCCGCGCTCTTCAGAACTGGCTCAACCGATACGGTGCCGAAGTCGTTCAGGGGATGGACGATCGCTCGAAGCGAGTGAAGATTCGCGTTCGGTCGATTCTGACCGAGTCGAAGAACAGCACGGCGAAAGGCGAGTACCTGCCCGACGTGATCGACGCCGGCTACTCCGCATGGTGTGACGCCGGACTCGACGCCGGACGGTTCTACAACGCCATCATCGAGTACGACCAGGCATACGGTCCAAAGCAGTCCGCAATCGCGAGTCAGCACCTCAGATAGACTGGCCCTCGTGAGTGGCAACACTACTCGCCGTCTCTTTCTTTTATATACAATACCCTGATTTCCCCCGAAGCCATCATTTCGGGTGGAGGCTACGACACCGGCGAGCGGCGGCAACGCACCGGTTCCGCCGCGGGTCGGTCGCACTGCGTGCGACCATCCCCTTAGCGAGTGTGACTAACGTCACAACTTCAAAAAATAACCTTCCGCCTGTGTGGTTCCAGTTGACGCATTCGAAAGTCAGGCGCGAAGTGCGGTGGGACTCGGGGCGGAAAAAGTTAATCCGACAGACAAAGTCGGTTATTGTCAAGTGATTAAACGTGTCTGAAGATGAACTAGATGGCGATAATTCGGTAACGAGACTAATTGGAAGTGCCAAATTGCTCCAAGAAGTATCTAATTTTGATGGCCTTCTCACATGGGGTGAAGAGAACCACAATATCCGAATGATGGATGATATCTTGGAGGGTTATCGTCTCCTAACCCGGTCTACTCTTCATGCACTTGGATACTCGTATTTGGTGCAAAGTGGGCCAGTAGAAATTGAGAAGGACTACCTGTTCCTGAAAAGTCTCAGGGAGTTGGGTGACATCGACAAGGTCCAGAGTGACTGTGAAGCCGCAGCACTCAGCCGGAAAATCAATCAGCATAACCGCCAACTTGCGCTTGCAACAACCTCAGATGAACTCAAAGATCGGCTTGTTCGAACGACTGAGGAATTAGTACAACCCCTTACGCAACAGCTCCCAGATAAAGTTCATGCAGCTCCCGATACGCTAAGTGTGAACCAAGCGGCTACGTGGGCTGCCGCTGAACAGTGTTTCACGTTCCTCGTTGATCAGCGTGAAAACATGCCGTGGGGGCTATACGTTAGTGACTTTGATATTCTTCTCTCCGACCAGTCAGAACTGGATGCAGGAATTCAGGGATACACCCTAGGGCTGGAATACCTCTGGCGACTATTCGCCGACCGGCTCCAGATTGATGCTTCAATATTTGATGACCTGCATCAAATTGATGAATGGAAGAAAATCGACGAGAGATTCTACGGGAAACTACAGCGGCAGTTCTTCCAGCCGTTCAGCGAGAAACATGGGGTAGAACTTGGGGATTCACCACTGAGGCTCACTGAGCCTTTCCCAAAAGACGAAATAGCACACCTGTTTGCCGATGACCGAGTCCCAGTTATTGGAAAAGAAGAGCAGATGAAGCAGCTCTTGCTGTGGGAACACGCAGAGCGACTTGATGAACATAGCTTAGATAAGGGTGCGTTCTTCGTCTCGATTGTTGAAGGAATTGCACGAATCAGGCAGCAACTCGACAGACCTGAGCCTGTTTTTGTCCGCCGGTTTGTCCATCCTGATCCAGATGTAGATGGGAAGAACTTCTCTTACGCTGTACGAGTGGACCACCCGCATCTACTGGGTTCGAACGGAATGAGGGGCTGGGCGACATTCGTCCGACTCGGAACAGACTATTCTGGATATGGCACCTCACAGTACAAGCGAACCGAAAAGCGACTTGAAGTCCTTTCATCAGATGGTTTAGTTGAAATAGACGAGATGAGGATTGGTGAAGAACAGTTCAAAAATTCACTGAGAAAGAATCACGGAGGGATTTCTCCTGACATCGAGACCGACTCCCGAATCTCGCGGGAACCGAGGTATGCTGGGCTAACTGTTGAAGAGATATTGGCTGGTGAATCAGAGAAAGTTGAATTCAAGCGGGAATTTCCGGGGACAGATAAGATGGGTAAAGAGATTGCTGCACTCGCAAACACGGCTGGTGGAGTGGTCGCTATTGGCGTAAATGATGATGGGTCAATCTACGGGGTTGATGATATCGAGAGCCTCCAACTTCGTGTTGCGAACTTAGCTACCAGTGAGAAATTCCGCCCACCGATATATCCTGATTTTAAAGTTTTAGAAATCTCTGACGAATCAATATTGATTATTGAGGTTGAAGAATTGGACCGACCGTGTGCAGTGGATTACCGGTACTATGCCCGTGTCGGGACAAGTGTTGAGAAACAGCTTTTTGAGGAATTGAAACAGCGGTTTGGTAGATAGGTGTTAGTTGGGCCGAACTTGCACTGTTGAAACCCACAGTCGCTGGTAGTTTGTTGAGACCGTACTGGGTACAGGTCGGGGGTCCATCATTATACTTTATACAGGCTGCACCAGAAGCAAGAAGAAGAACTGAGAATATGGCGAGTGGAAGTCAGTTAGCTGAGGAGGCTAGAAAATCACGGACTTCCATAGTCTTCCTCATCCTCTCTGCCTCGTCAATCTACTACTCCACTCAGGTTCACCTGAACTACCCTCCCAACTGGTGGAACAAATATATCGCGGGAGCAGGAGTCGCATTCTTCGTTATCGCCATGTTCTTGATGTACCAAGATCACCAGCACGAATCGGACTACAGAGACCTTCTCAAGCGAGAAAAACGTGCCGACGTCCTATCCAAAGAAGCCGAAGTCGACGAACTTCAAGAAGAACAGGCTGAAGCTAAACAAGAAGCTGAGACCCCAGCAAATATCGCTAAAGAAGGGGAACCTCTTCCAAGGAGCTAGAGGAGACTCAGAGTAACATGACTCAATCACTAGAATTCGACAAGATTAGGGATTTCATACGCCTCTTCCACTACCAGTACTCCGAAGAAACCCTGCTACCCGAGATCTGTGATGTTACTCTCTTCCAGGAAAAATTCTCAGAGAGATACGGTACTATCGGAAACTGGGAATTCCCTTCGAGAGATCGAGGTCACTCCGGCCTTGAGTACAATCAAATCGGACAACGTAGCCTGACACCCATCGAGATTCTAAATTCCGAACACCCACTCGACATTATCCAGAGCTATGTCCGCCGCTTGAGGCTAGGAGAGCGTCACTACATTCTTAGCCAGTTGAATCAAAAGGCTGAGAACAATGATATCGAGACAATCCCGTTCGATGAGCCCACCCATGTGAACTTTCAGGAGTGGTGTAGCCAAGTCCGGCAACCTGACCATCTCTTCCTCCCACTCGACACAGAATTCCACAACACCGTTTTCGACTGGCGGCAGAGAAACGACTATAACATCGATATAGGTGAAGCAGCTGAGATAGCGATTTCCGGACGGAGTGTGGTTAAAATCCACTGGGTGCCCCTGTCCTCCGGCATCAAACACGGATATCTGCTCAGTAGCGAAGGCCTGGATATAGTTCAGAAGTGGTTCGGCGACTCACCAGATCCTTCCGGGTTCAGCTACGATTCTCAATACAATATCCTGAGTGAAAACCGGCCTCTGATGGTGTACATTGGTGATGAGATTGTCGAGGATGAAGAAGAGAACACCGAGAAGTTCAGGGAGAAAGTGGATTTCCTGTACAGGGCCGTCGTATCGGAATTGATGGTGGAAAGTAATCACGCCGTCCGTCTCCAGCCGACAAAATCGCTGTCTAACGATTGATCTACTGAGTTTTAGATTCTAAGTAGACTTCTTTATAGAGACTACAGTCTCTACAATGGATGACTCTAACAGAGCCATAAATCAGAAGATTTGGCGGGGGTGGATCTTCATCTGTGCCGAATTACGGTGTCCACCTGCACCGTAGAACTGGAGCCTGAGCGCATCGGCTTCAAGGGAGCGCATATTCCGAACTCGAATCCCGCCTCCCCCAGAGCCACCAGTCGCTTCGTAGAGTACGAATACGTACAAGCCACCTTCTCGCCGAAGTTGAGCATGGTAATCCTCGAAGACTCGAAATCGACCGACTTTCCCACTTCTCCGATTCATCATTGCGGCTTTGATTTCGACGGGGCGGCCGTCGTCGGTCTCGGCATCCTGCCAAGATGAGTGCGCAGGCTCGAGACCGTACCTCTGTCGAGCAGCATGCTCAGCGAGTGCGCCGTAGTGGGCCGCTTTCTTACTTCGGTTCGTCATGACCTTTGACCCACGACGTCTTCGCGCCGATATCCTCGAGGACAGAGACCAAAATTCCGGTTCCACGGGGGACGGGCCACCACCGGGGGACCGCCAATCGGCTCCACTGTGTAAGTAAGTATGCGACCACGGGGGGTGTGTGGTGGTGGTGATGGTCTGGGGTCGATGTCGTCATGCGCTTTCTCCATCTGGGGCCGCCACGAGGTCTCGATGTTGTCCCTTCTGCCACTCTCGCACTCTGTCGCCAACCCAAGAGGTCGAGTACGGAACGAGGTACTCGGTATCTTGGCTGTTCTCCTTGCCGATATCGGCGTAACTCATCCCGTCGTCGTTCCACGGGCGGGCGGCACGGATTGCTGTCGAGATTGCTTCCTTCCGCCTCGCGTCGTCGGCAGTCTCGATATCGTCCTGGTCGTCGTCAGACTCATCCTCGAGGTCGACGGCGAACGAGGAAGCCTCGTGTTCGTCGTACCGTTCGGCAGTGTCAGTGATGCCCTTGTACTCGGCCACTTCTTCGAATCTGTCTGTCGTGCCAGTCGATTCGAGGATTTTCACACGGCCGGGGTCAGCGCGAGACGGCTTCTCGAAGATTGCGGAGTAGAGTCGTCGGAGGTCTTTCGCGGTGTCCGCGCGGGTGTGGCCGACGATGAGTACCGAACCACGTTTCGCGTACTTGTCGCCGGATTCCTTCTTTCGGACGTACTTGAGCGCCTTGGCGAATCGGTCGGCAGACTGCGCCTCAGCACCGCGAGAGGTGAGCGACTGACTTCCCTCGTCGATGATGGCGAGAACCGGACCATCGAAATTCGCCATCTCGTCGAGCATCTCCCGAGCACCCGAGATGTGTGTCCCACCGTCCCACTTGATGTTCGTGACGACCTTCCCGCCAGTGACGGCTTTCCAGATACGACCGATATCGAGCGTCATCGCAGTCTTCCCGGAACCGGGTGGGCCGAGTACAGCACCGATTGCACCCTCGTCGGTGAGCATCCGGGCCATTCGGGTGAGACCTTCGTCGCCGTCTTTCGTCCTATCGACGAGACCGACCATACCCTGTAACTGCGATACGTTTCCGAACTCGTAGGCCGTGTTTATCGAGCGCGTCGCGGAAGAGGAGATGATAACCTCGGCCATGCGAGTATCGAGGAAGTTGCCCGCGCGGTCTGCCCAGAGTGAGCAGTAGTGGTTGAGGATATCGAGTGTGTGAGCGTCGTCGACGAGACCGGCGAACCGGCGGACGTACTCGGGTCTCTTGTCACCGAGTTCGCCCCGGAGATAGGTTCGGCCCTGTGCGGCGGCGTACTGGTCGTTTTTGCTATTGCTCATGGGCTTCCTCCGTCGTTGAGCATCGGGTCAACGGGCTCGAGGGCGTCACTGTCACCGTCGAACACGATGTCCATGCCAGCGAGGTCGTCCTCGAAGTCGTCGCTCGCGTCGTCCGACGAAAGTCGGTCGGGTAAGAGGTCCTCCGGTAGCGTCTCCGCAATCACTTCGTCGATAGTCTGACCGCCCATGTTCGGAGCGAGATGTCCCTCGAGGGCAGCGTTCTGTGCGGCCGCGCGTTGGCGGTCAAGTATCCGCACTATCGAGATGAGATTGTTCCTGATGTGCTGGCCGCGTCGGGCCTCCGGCTCGAGGTAGTTCATCATCTCGTTGATGATGTTGAGGGCCTCGTCGATGTCGTGGTGACCGACAATGTGTGAGTGCGGCCGCATCCCGCGCCACGTTCCGACTGCGAGGTTTCGCTCGTCGTCGTAGTGGTAACACTCGTAGGATTCGCCCTTGCTCTCAGTAAGCGGGTTGAGGCTTCCTGCCGCGACTTCCATCTCGACAAATTGGTCTTCTGAGAGTTCCCAGTGCTCTACTTTCTCGTCGTTACCGCCGTCGATGACGGCGAGCGAGACGGTCGGCGGGTCGGGTATGAGGTCGTCGATTTTTCCACTCGCGACGAGCGCGGCGATACCTGCGATAACGAACATCCCCACGGCGAGCGGTGTCCACTGCGGGAGTGCCACGTCGCCAGCGTAGACGGCCGCGGCACCGATACCGCCGAGTTTGAGGGCGTCGTTTCGCTTCATTAGAGCAACCTCTCCGCGGTCATCTCCTTGTCTTCGCGCTTCTTCTTCACGTACAGGAACGTCCCTGCGGCGGTGACGATTGCGGCCCCACCGACAAGCGCATTCGCAGTTCCCCACTTGACGGGTGGGTTCCCAGCTCGTACTGCGTCACTTCGGAGCGCGACGATTCCATCAGCGTTGCTCGAGGAGATCGTCACCGCGCTGGCTCCGTTGAAGTCCTCGGCGTTGAATTTCACCGTCGTCGTTCCGGGGGTCAGGGTCAAGCGGCGCATTCGGGCTTTCCCTGCCGCTTCGCCTTCTCCTTCACTAAGGATTCGCGAGAGTTTCCCGGCGTCAGTGATGGCTATTCGGGTCGGTAGTTCCGATTTGAACGTGATGTAGAACGTCCCGTTCTCGAATCGCCAATTAGTGATTGACGTCGTTTTCGAGAGTTCGATTGTTCGGTCTACTTCTGGCGTGCTCGACGGCGTGGCCGTCGTGGTCTGGTTTGCTTCCTGTGCGGCTACGGTGCCGGCAAGTGCGGGCGTTGCGACTGCGGTCAAGGTCAAGATAAGTATGAGTGTGATTCGGCGCATGGTTCGCTTCGGAAGGAGTCTCAGATGTGAGTTGTTTCGCGGGCGATTCGTGGTTAGTTACTTCCGAGTAGGTATATCGCTACGGCGGCGAGCGCCGCCATGATTCCTGTGTCTGTTCCCGAGAGTGAGCCGTCAATTAGACCACCGCCACCGCCGGATGGTTGGGATTCCTCATACATCTCGATGAGTTCGAGATAGCGGTCCTCGCGAGCCTGCCACTCTTCTTTGGTGATGTAGTTGGTGTCGTCGTGAGGTTGCGTTTTGGTGTAGTCAGCAGAACTTGACTCGTTCCCCTCCGGGTCCCGGAACGTGACTATCTCGAACGGTTGGTCGAGGAGAACCGTCTCGTACTGCGTTTCGTCGACGGTCGCCTCGTAGTCGATAGAATCGACGTTCGTGATTGCCGTGTCGAGTTGGGCAGACAGGTCAGCGTCCCACGTACTGTCACCGTTGTCGGTGAAGTCGTCAGCAGTGACGGTGGCCGTCTCTCCAGCAGTGGTGTGGATGAGGTACTCGGTGGCCTCGAACGGTTCGGACGTGAACGTGACGACACCGCCATCTATGCCAGAGTTGTAGGCGTCCCACGTACCCTGACCGAGGCTTACGTCGTAGGTGAGGTAGTACGAGTAACTGTCACTGGTCGGGTCGACCGTGCCGGTCGAGAGTGTCGTCTCACCCGTAACACCAAGATCTCCGTACAGCGTCGCGCCGATGTTCGGGAGGTAGACTTCTACCTCCTTTTCCATCTCGACAGCGATGTTGAGCGCCATCAGGTCAGCGATAGCCTGATTGAAGTCAGCGTCGTCGGACTTGAGAGCAGCGAGTTCGCTGGACGTGAGAAGATCCGTCGTGTCTAGTTCACCGGACTGAACTTGACCGTAGATGTTGGAAACCCACGTACCGAGACCAGTGCGGACGTTCTGGAACGCGGTTTCGAGGTCGTTCAACAGAGTGCTCCACGTTTCGTAGTGGAGGTAGTCGAAGTCTGCGGCGTCAGCGAGCACATCGACGCGAACGTCATCGGGGTTGTCCGAGGTGTCGTCGTGGATGAACTCTACCGGACTCCAGTGTGCTGTGCCGCCAGTGCCAGTCCACTCACCGCCGGAGAGGTCCCATCCGTCGGCAGAGAACTCGATGTTCTGTACCTGAAGGGTGGTCCCATCGGCGTGCGTGTACGCCGTGGTCGTGGAGTCATTCCAGTTGTTCCACGTCGAGTAGCCAGACGTGGTGGCGATTTTGAAGAAGTCGTCTTTGGCGACGGAGCCGTGATTCTCACAGGCCGTGAGCACGGAATAGAACTCGTTTACCGACTCGTTCCACGACTTGAGGAAGTTTCCGACGACCGTGGTTTCATAGGCGTCGACGGCGGCAGTCGCAGCATCGAGAGTCGCAGACTCGGTTTCGCCATTGTTGATGGCTTCGATTGCAGCGATTTTGCCGTCGCCGTAGGCAGCGTCTTCGATGCCTATGAGGATGTTTTGGTTGTCGATGAACGTGCTTTTGTTGTTCGACTCGCGAGCCTGTGCGGTGTTGTAACACTCGGTTTCGAGAGCTGAGGCAGTCAGGCCGTCAGCAGGTGCATCCGATCCGATTACCTCGAACTCACGCAGTGCCCACCCGAGGACGACTGCGCCACCGAGCGCAGCAGCGCCGATGACGATTGGTGCGATTGCTTCGGATTCTTGAACAGGCCCATCATCGAGAGACATCGAGCCGATGCCGCCAACGGCGAGACCGGTGGTTACCCCCGCGCCCCTGATGAAAGTTCGCCGCTTCATGCGCTACCCCCGACTGTGACCAGCAAGCCGATGAGCAAGACGTTCAGGAAGAACGACGCGCCTGCGAACAGTTCGAGTCTCATCGTAAGTTAGTCCCTCCCGGCGACGAACAGCAAGGCGAGAACCAGAATAGCGCCCGCACCGACCGACGAACTCCCGCCGTCGAGCCACCCACCACCAGACGACACCTCAGCGACGGTGCCGATGTCGATAGCGGCCGTCTCGATGTCCGACGAGTTCCCTTCGACGAGGACGCGGTAACTCGAGTAGTTCGCCGTGTCGATGGAGGTGTACTCGTACATCTCCGTCGAGTTGGCAGCCGCCTCGATCTGCACCTTGTCGACCTGCGTCTCGGTGCCGTTGTCGATGCCGTAGACGGTGACGTTCGCCGGCCCAGTCGCGTTGTACGTGTCGTTGTCGAGCTCGACGTACAGTGAGCGAGTGTCGTTCGTCACGTCGAGGGTTTCGTTGGCGAGTTCGTCGTCGGTGATGTTCGTGAAGTTGGCCGTATCAGTCGTCACCGTCGCGGCCGCGCCACCCGCGAGGGCGAGCGCCCCGATCGACGCGATGACCATGACCAGGAGACCGACCGCACCGATGTCTTTCCACGTCGCCGTCATTCGTCGAACACCTCAGTCACGCCGAGGTGGTCGGTGACGACGACAACGCCCGCAGCGCCGACGGCGATGTACCCGAGACCGACGTTGCTACCGAGCAGGTCGGCCATATAGTTCGTTCCGAGCAGTTCCGTTGCACCGTAGTTGATGGAGCCGACGGCCGCGCCGATCGTGGCGGCCATCTCGGCGTCGAGGTCGAGGTCCACCATTACAGAATCCACCCCGAGACGAACTGCCCGGTCAGGCTAATCCCCACGTAGAGGACGCCCCACAGGTCTTGCGACTGCACGAAGCTACTCACATCGGGTATGAACACCCATGCGACGAGAAGTCCGATAGAGCCGATGACGGACACGTAGTACCACTGGTCGAGTTTCTCTGCGTCTTCCTTCAGCGTCGAGAACGAGGTATTGTCGTTCGTTGCGACCGTGAAAATGAACGCGGCCGCGGTGAGGAGCGTCGCCAGGGTGACGCCGCTCCCACCGAGGTTGAACGCCACGTCGGAGAGTGTCACGTCGAAAAGCGACCACGATGCGATTCCAGCCATTGCCGATGCCCCGATGAACGTCGCCATCGTCGCGGCGGCGTCTTCAGGGTCGAAAGCCATCTTTGACATGTTACGAAGACGGCGGCCACCCGTTCTGCAATAACACTCAGCAAATCCTGAGTATTGGGCAACTCAACCCTATCGGGGTTCTCACCCCGTCCGAAGGATTAAGTACAGACGGGTGGCCGACCGCCGTGAAGATGTTCAGAAAACTTCGGAACCACGACGGAACGCCACTGATTGCGCTGGACAAAGACGAGTTAGAGATGGATGGTGTCCTCGAGGACGGTCAAGCATCGGATGGGAAGCAGATGCACGTGCAGCGACTTGGTGAGGGAGTGTATGTGGTTCGCGATGTTTCGGATGGAGGGATTGCGGAATTCCCTGAGTTAATGTTCAAATGACAGTCTCTATATTTTCTGCACTGAACAAACTTCGACGGTGGCATATGACCAATTCCTATTAAGTGAAAAGTTTCTCAGCATTTCCTAATACGAATAGGACAACATATACCATGAAAATTCCAATGATTGTCAAGTCACCATGGCAAAGTCTTAAGCCTGAGGCAACGATGGACAGGATGAATAAAATCACATACCCTACTGATAGAACCGTCACAAGTAGTGTTTTACCTAGTCGGTTATCCGAAATTTGTTCCTGTAAAACATCTTTGGCGGTTTTCTCACTTTCGTTATTCTTGTCCTCTGTCTCTGCCTGGTCTATCAAGTAGTAGATTATTCCTCCACCAACAGCTGCGATTATTGCTCCGACAAGATAGAGTGATTGAGGAAGCCCTGTATACACAAAATCTGAATAACCAACCGAAAATTTATATGTGCAAATTGGAAGGGATTGGAACCGTGCAGAGACGTAAAACAAGACGAATGCTGGGAGAAATAACGCCATTTTCTGGTTTTCGGTTATAATTTTCTCTAACCAGTCCATCATATTTTATCGGCTATCTTCACTGCCAACACGTCCGAGCATCAAGACGACAATAATCTGGATACACATCCACGTCACGGAAACTAACATCTCTATTGTCTGCTCATCTGCTCGGTGGAATAGTTCTGCTACGGAATCCCTCTTTTCTTGGATTTTGTCGCTTGATAATATTGAGTCTGCAGCACTCCTAACCCCGGAAGAGATGTTTCCACTATAGTTTGAGACGTATGTCGCAAGAAGATCGTAATATGTCGCCTCTACATTGTCTGCTACTTCTAAATCTCCATCTTCAAGATCCTCTTCTTCTGCTGTCGCGGCTTCCACATCTCTTGTGGCTGCCACGACCTTGTACATGTCCAAAACTGCAGTTTGGTTAAGAGACTCAACCTGGCGGAACAATTTTGGGTTAATTGAAATTGCAGCCGCTTGTTCAAGATTGCTGAAATCCAAAGAAGAGAATACCTGAGTCAGTTTTCGGTCAATTTCCTGATATTTGTCAATTGCCTCATATAATTTCCTGGTGTTGGTGTTTATCTGAGATAATGTTTTAATTGCAGAATCTAGGTCTTGTGTGGGTTGTCTGAAGGAATCATCTTCTTTGTCATCTCTGCCATCGTCTGCTTCGTCACTCATTGTAACCTGTTCCACATTATAAGAAAATAAATCATCAGGTTAGCACAATGAATCGGGTGAATCTCACGTGATGAATTATTAATCAGACTTTGAATTTGTCTTGTACTCTCTTGCTTGAATTATCGACCGAAACACCCATCACACAATGGGTGGCCGGTCTCCTCGATGCGTCGAACCAACCAATATTCGACCAGTAGCATCGTACGGAGGGGTCTTCGACTCCGCCCCCACGGGGTTGCCCGCGAATGTATACAGCATCCTCAATGTATGCACCTTTGTCGACGTCGACAGCAGTCACCGTGCATAGATTCGGACCGATTCGACCAGGTGCCCATCACGGTTGAGGTCGTGGGTCACCCGGAGTATAAGAAGAATCGACTCTCGTTCACTCCAGATTCACGCAAATCGACCCCCGGTGCATACGGTGATTCATAAATGACCAAGCGAACCAGCCTGAAGCTCACCGACGAACGACAATTGCTCTTAGACCGAGCTACAGAGATCGTTGCCAACGGTCTTGATGACGACCCGCCGATGTCGGTTGTACTTGATGCAGCGTTGACTCATTTGGTGGAATCGAAGGAGAACCTCGAGGATGTTCGAGACCGCTACCCACCGCAAGAGGTGAAGGACTGCTGCAATACTTCTGTTCTCGGGCTTCGGTACCGGACAAGTATCGAGAGTCGTTGGAGGTGAGCGACTGAAGGTTAACAGCTATCTCAACAAAGACTGGTAAAGTGGTTTTGAGTCGTTCAGTCGTTAGCAGGCACAGGCGGTTCCAATTCACCGATGTCGTAGTAGTACATCCGGAGATTCTTTTTGAGGTCGTCTCGGAGGTACTCCTCAACTGTTGTCATCAATTTCTCTGCAGTCACTTGATCGTTGTTAGCAACTGAATTGAGGAGTGCTGGTCCGAGCTCTTTTCCAAATCGCGTGTTGTCGAGCGGTTCTCCCTTCCACATTAGGGGCTCAGGTGACTCACCGTAGGCAACTAGTACCTCCTCAAGGCTAGGCCACTTCTCACCTCGCTGGTTTGCAAGGGCTTTGCGGTCATCGTGGAGTAGGTCGAGATGCGATTGTGGTGTATGAAGTTTGGGGTGGTCAATTGAGGCACCAAGGTGTTCCAGCCGTTCGTCACAAAACGGGAAATCGAAATCCCGGCCGTTGAAAGATACAAGATACCCCGCATCTATTTCGTCAAGCCAAGTGTACGCCTCTCGGATTAGAGCAGCTTCGTCAAGCGCGGGCTTTCGATGAAGAAGCTTGTACTCGGCATTCGAGAGTGGTGTCCCCCGTTCGTGGACGGCAAGCCCGATGGAGACTACCTCACCTTGAGAAGCGTCCCAGTGGGTTGTCTCGATATCAAACGTTGCGATACGGTCATAACCGAGGTCGTTTCTGTTAAACCTCATCAACCAATCCGTGTTGCTATTATATATTGAACATCTGGATAAACGAATTTTTGAATTGCGATGGAAAGTCAGGACCAGTTCAGAAACACACTCCTCGACTGGAGGCACGAGAATTATCGTTCACCGCGAGTTTAATCTCGCGTTGCTCGATTTCGGTGCGCCCATATGTTCCCGAGATAATCCGAAGTGTAGAGAGTGTCCTGTGAACAAGAAGTGTGAATATTATGATGATACTGGATGAGAATACCCCACCAACTAATTGGTCGCTATGAGTATTGAGAATAGTGACATTACGATTGCACAAAAAAGACGTCGGCTTTTTGTTGCTAGAGCCCGACATCTAATACAGTGAGTGGAGAACACGTGACGAAGCCAAAAGTCCTCGACCTGTTCTGTGGCGCAGGTGGTGCCTCTATGGGGTTTGTCAAGGCCGGGTTCGATGTAGTTGGTGCCGTAGATGCTGACGCAACGGCATTAGACACTTACGAGACAAATCTCTGTAATAAGGATCTGGACAGTTACCCCGGTTCTGTCTCTTTTGACGAACCGCTCCAAGCAGATCTGAGCCGAGAGTATGAGGACGCGAAAGTCGGCGGGGATCTACCATCGGTCACATTTGGTGATATTCTAGAGTTCTTTGACCTCGAGTCTGGCGAGGTAGACGTTATTTGTGGGTGCCCTCCCTGCCAAAACTTCAGTAGCCTAAGAGATACTGAACCTTGGCCAGACGGAAAACCGAAAGACAGCCTTCTTCGGGCATTTGTTGAACACGTTCAAGAAGAAGTTCCAGACTTTGTTGTCTTCGAGAATGTAAGTAACATCATGAACGCCGGGGACGATTTTCCCGGAGCGTACGTTGATTGGCTGATTCGGCAGATGGAAACTACGACTCGCGAGGGAGACTCAGAAGATGTCGGTGGATACGGCCACGATCTTCGGGTCGTTAACGCAGCCGACTACGGTGTCCCACAAAAGCGAAAACGTACGATTGGACTCTTCGCTTATGGTGCACCGAATGAAGACGTTCGGCTACCTGAAGCGACTCACGCCAAGAATCCACCCAGAGATAGCAATCTGAATGAGTGGAAAACGGTTCGGGATACAATCCGTCGCGACGATCTAAAGGAAGATTTAGAACTTGGACAGAAGCAAGTCGGAATTGACGGTTATCCAGATGACCCAGCACACCGTGCACGCCGCCACCGAAAAAGTACGGTTGAAATGGCAGAAGCAATCCGCAAACATGGCGGTAGTTGGATGGACCTCCGGGGCACCGACGAAGAACACCGCATCAAAAAGTGTCACGAAGACAGGGAATCTGGGGCATCTTCCGCTTACGGGATTATGGAATGGGACGAACCAGCGCCAACACTGACAACAAAATGTACGACCCCAAGTTCTGGGAGATTCACTCACCCCTCACAGAATCGTGGAATCACTTTCCGTGAGGCTGCATTACTGATGGATTTCCCACGTTGGTTCGAGCTTCCTTCAAGAAACGAGGATGCAGAAACAGTAGTTGGAAACGCTGTCCCCCCAACTCTAATCACGAAAGTTGCAGAAGAGATTCGGACTAGTAGGCAACGTCATACTACCGTTACTCAATAGCGACATTCGCAATCTTCTCTGCCTCTCCTCGTCATTCGAGTATTCGTTTTTTCGTTATTCCTCTCGCTTTTTACGAATACACCCGTTGCTGCGAATGTCGATGAAACAACCAGAAGACCTCAAAGGCGATTACATCGGTAGAACTGCCTCAGACGACAATGAGGCACCAGATTTCGAGGAGGTGCCCATTTGGATTGACCCGAGTAAGGATGGGTCGCAGTCTGGAACAGTGTTCGACAACGATGTTCCAGACCCGGATCTCAACTCTTTCGCGGTCATCGAACGCGGGAACGATAAGATCCTGCAATATGGACGCGTGAGTAGCGGGTACGAGTACAGTAGTCGAGCTGAACCGGGCATCCAGCAGCGAGATAAATCAATGGGTTACGAGGCACGAGAAATTCGGGAGAGCCCTCTCGATGAAGACGTATTCCGAGTAATTCGAGTCGAACTTCTCGGAGAAGTCAAATTTAAGGACGAGAGTGAACTCAAAGACCCGGACGAGAAGCGCTGGGAGCTTCGGAGACCAACCAAGCTACCTCAGGTCGGACAGAAAGTGTACGAACTCGGAGCATCCGAACTAGCAACTCTCCTCGAGATGCCCTCGGCAGAAGACGGCCTTGAGATCGGGTCAATTGAGTCGGGTGGGGAATCTGTCCCCTTCCGATTGGACCAGAAGTTCATATCAAGACACGTTGCGATCCTAGGAAGAACTGGCGTCGGTAAAACTCACACCGGCCACGTCATCATCGAAGAGATGATTCGACACAATCGTGACGAACAGGGTGTCCCTGTTGTCACCTTCGACGCCGAGGACGACGTCGGAAATATGGCCGAAGATGTCGGTGGGATCACGCTAAAACCCGAGGACGATACGATGCACGTCCCATTCCAAGTTATTGGCTGGAGTGAATACAGCCGATTTCTTGGCTCGATGGCGACTGAGAAACAGAGACAGGTCATCGCGAGAGCGTACTCACGAATTCACCGTGAAGCGCTCGAAAACCTAGAAAACGACGGTGAAATCGGAGTTGGGATTCGTGAATTCAAGCAGTACGTAATCGAGTCCGCTTCTAACTTCGACTACAATCGGACAGAGCAAGCAGTAATCAGGGCCACTTCGGTGATAACTGGCAGTTCGGTTCTTTCCGGTAGTATGAACGACTGGGAGGACTTACTCCGTGAGAATCCAATTGTGAACATCGATATTAGTGGCCTCGGTGATTCAAATCGTGGTATCGTCGTTTCTGCGGTAGCTCGTCTGTTGCGTATTCTGCGCACTGAGAACCAAGTCCCTCCGTTCATGCTTGCAATCGACGAAGCACACGAGTTCGTCCCTTCAGGTACCTCTAATCAGTCTACAGCTGTCGTTAGGGACCTCGTCAAAACTGCCCGACACATCGGTATCGGTGTGATGCTGATGACGCAGTCTCCATCGGAGCTCGACAGTCGAACGCTTCGAACGTGTAACACTTACATTACGTTGGCCCTATCCAAACCAGAGGTGAATGAAATAAAGGGTCTGTTGAGTGACCTCTCAGATCGGTCTCTAACTCAGATTCCAAACATGGAACGTGGACGAGCCTTCGTGGGCGCTGCACGCGATATAATGACGCACACAGTCCCGGTCGAGGTTCGTGGCCGCGAGACAGAAGGTGGTACGCCAACGCCAAATCTGTTCGAACGTTCAGAGACGTGGTTCGATCAGTCCGGTGGCCGACAGCAAGAAGAATAACAACGAGCACTATCGCAAACCATGACCGAACAAAGTATCCGGACCCTGATTAAAGAGGTACTGTCGAAAGTCGATGGGGGAGTTACCGTCGAAGAACTCCAGAGTCTACTGAAAGACGAGTACGGTGTTGACCGTGGAGAACGCTCTCTGCAGTCACTGCTCAAGCGGATGGTCGAAGCAGAAGACCTCGAGAGGGGACGAGTATCTACTGATGGTCCAGGCCGTCCCCCGTATTATTATTTTGTCCCCTCGAAAACTGATGATGAGAAAACATTAAGGCTCGGAACCGACATCCCAGACTATACTGCACTCAATGACCAGGAGGATTTAGTCCCGATGGACCTTCGGTCTCGTGGAGACATCTCTCTGCAGGAAGACGAACTGAAAAGCATTTCCGACCTCCCTGATGGTGTCTATTGGGATATCGTCGAAACCCAACTGGACAATTCAAAGCTCGTACAACGAATCAAGGAGGCTGCCCCCGAAATCGCAGATTTAGACCCCCTCGAGACGATATTGGACATGGTCGAGTGGACCGTTGATCAAATAAATGTCCTCGGTGAGAAACTGTGGGAATCTCATCAGGCAGGCGCCACGGGTCAACTCCGTGCTACTCGCGACCTATACGACGACCTCGCGGGTTGGGCCAAACGATATTTCCACGAGTTCTGGCAGTTAACTCGGTTTGACACGCAAGGCCCCGACATTCTTCGCATACCCGATCGTGACAGGTTCATCAACGCGGTAGACCGTGACGAGCTGAACTCTGTCAAAGCTAAATTCGATCGTAAAAAGGCAGCGAGCCGGTTGAAAAACCGACTGTTCGGCGACCGTCTCATCTGGAAGACGGAAATCGACGAGAACATCGTTGACGTAGTAGGCACTGACTCATCTGTAGCCAGAGTCTCGCTCCCGAATCGCTCTAGGCTTACGCCGGACACGGTCTTCGAACTGTACGCTGGCGCCGCAGCGCTAAATCACGACGAACGACGGTTCACCGATTTCGATTTCGACCCTAAGAACCTCAAAGAGTACCGTCAGAGAGAGGCCTTCAAAAAAGGGCTCTTGATGTCTCAGGACGCCATTCCACAGTTAGCCGAGAGCCAAGTTAAAAAAGCGAGATTCGCTGCACTAGACCTTAGACAGTACCTGGAGGTCACCCGAGTAATCAACGACATGGTCAACTGGCGGCCTCATGGCGACGTCAACGACAAATTAGGAGATTACACCGGCCCCGACGTGATGTACATGGATGGTCGCTTAACCCCGATCGTCCACCTTATGTCAGAGTTCACGTCCGACGACCTCTACGGTGAGTTGGTGCGAAGGCAGATGCGACAATTTGCTCGTGTGGCTAATCTCGCACACGACGACAACTGGGAAACAAATACGACTTTTGCCGGTGTGGTCAAAGAACCGGGAATTTCGTGGTTTTCACCAATTATCTTCTGGTTCCTCGAAACACAGTGTGATGATGATGTCGAGCGCGACCTGACGGGTACGATTCGCAACGTCTGTCAGCCGCCTCTCTCCGACGTGGTCCTTCCACACATCCTATTCCGTGGGTTATCCGAGGAGAATGGTGTACCCAACAGAGATGAAGTGTACACCACATTCAGAGTCTTGAGACGCTTCTTCGATAATTCCGTTCCTAAGCGAGATCTCCCCCCGGTCGGGATCGACGGAGAGCTGATAAATGTCGATTCAATCGACGGCTGGATGTCGTATTTCGAGGAAGTACAACGGCGGAAGAAAGAATTCAACAGAGAGACAATCGACCTAGAAAAGTATCGTAAGTTTGGATTTGCGAGTGCGTGTGCCAATGTCGGTAGTCTGATGTGCTACGCAGGACCGCCAAACTTGTACACCAGTCACCAGCGAACTCCGATTCGACTTCCCCGTATAGAGGTGCTCGTCAACCCTGCTGGAGATTCAGAAGATAAAATGAGGAAGGCCGTTTCAGCATTCGCGTCAAAGAACTACTCTGACGATGAGCACGCGATTGAGGGCTACGACCGGCTGTCTGAAGTACCGGTTGTCGTTCCACGAGTCATCGTCGAATCGGACAAAATTGCCAAATACGCTCGAGACAGAATCAGCGACGACGTCACGCACAATATCTATAAAGCAGTTCAGGAACTGAGCGAGTAGTTTCTGGTCATCCTATTTTAGCCCAATAGTCTGGCCTTACTTTGTCTGGGGGTCTAGGCTTCGGAATTGGCCGAATCAAACCCGCATTCACCTTCCCTTCGAGATACAACTGACCCCATCCAGTAATCTCGAACATATCAGCATCGGCATCGTCAATGAACGGTGCTGCCAACCCAGCATGACATAGAACGCGACATCGCTCTCTCACTTGGTGCAATGTCGTCTCGTCACCGAGCTCCCAGTGAATCGTATCTGGTGACCCCCAATCGTTCTCAAGGAGATACTCGAGAATCCTATCGTCCCAAATCGTCATCCAGTCTCCTGATTTACGTATCATGCAGTCTACGCGGATGCGGTGCCCTCCCCACCGTTCTCCCCGTTGAGTTCTTCGGCATCAAGATCGCCCTCAAGATAGTCCTCACCAATCGGAGTGATCACGTACACGCCGTTCCCGAGATGCTGCAGCATTCCCTTCTCTTTGAGACGTCGGAGCCGCCGAGAGACCTGAGACCGAGAGACTTGGAAATACCCGGATTTGTCTAGCTCACTGGGACTCGCAGAACCGTTCTCCTCGATATACTCGAGAATTCGGTCGTCCCAGATAGTCATCCACGAAGCCGATTTCCTCATTAACGGTGCATATGCGAACATTCAGTTACTATTCTACTGGTTGTTGCATAAAACCACAGATTGTTCATCCATGCACCGACCACAGCATTTATGCAGTGATGCTTGATACAGGAGTACGCGGAGCCAGAGGACGTGCCTTCGGCTGGTGGCGTTCTCTGTAAAACCTGAGTACGGTGTTGGTACCACCGCCCTCAGGATGCTCCGTCCATAGCCATGACGGAAGCAAGCAACGCGGGGCTGGAACCCCGCATAGCAATCGATGCGGTACTGTTTGAAAAGAGCGACGAGTGCGCGAGTCGTCAGACGGGGACAGTGGACGGCCATTCGCTGAGAGGTCCCTGCTTCGCCTGCAACAACGTTCGCGCTCTCGACGATGACGGTCACTGTTCTGAGTGTCGTCTCGTCGAAGAACGACTCGCTGCACCAGAGACCAAAGTCGACTCGCGGGTGAGTAGCCATGACTGAGCGTCGTCGTGACCCCGGTGCGCTCAAACCGCGAGAGGCAGCGAGCCGGTATCTTCGCCGACGTCGTGCTGACTCGACGGACGCGAGTGTCGATTCGTGGAAGTACCGCCTACGCTTGTTCGTCCAGTGGGCGGAAGGCGTCGGCATCGAGACCGTGAGCCAGTTCCGCGGGTATGACCTGGACGAGTACTTCGAGTTGCGGAGTGCAGCAGTTGCACCGGCCACCCTCGAAGGCGAGATGTGGACGCTTCGGAAGTTCTTCGAGTACCTCGAGCAGCTCGAAGCCGTCGACGACGGTATCGCACAGTCGGTCCGGATTCCCGATATCGACGACGAAGACCGGACGGACGACACGCAACTCGAAGCACCGGATGCGATTGCACTCCTCCAGTTCTACAGACAGAGCGACGTCCACCGAGCGAGTCGGAATCACGTCTTCCTCGAACTGGCGTGGTACACCGGGGCCCGTCAGGGTGGGATTCGTGCGCTCGACCTTCGTGACCTGTTCCTCGACGAGGATTACATCGAGTTCCGTCACCGTCCGGAGACGGACACACCACTGAAGAACAAGCGGAACGGTGAGCGCCCGGTGGCAATCCCGACAGAAGTCTCAGAGGTGATTCGGGAGTACGTCGATGGAAAGCGCTACGACGTCCACGACGAACACCAGCGACAACCCTTGCTCGCAAGCATGGACGGTCGACCGAAGACCAACACGATTCGGATGTGGTCGTACCTCGCGACACTTCCGTGTCTTCACGGTCCGTGCCCGCACGGACGAGATTCCGATACCTGTGAGATGACCAAGTTCGCACATGCGAGTAAGTGTCCGTCCTCGAGGTCGCCACACAAGATTCGGACGGGCTCGATTACGTGGCAGTTGGACTCTGGACTTCCTCCGGAGATTGTTGCGGAACGAGTGAACGCTGGTATCGACGTCATCAAGAAGCACTACGACGCGGCCACCGCGTTCGAGCGGATGGAGCGCCGTCGGCGGCAGTACATCGACCACCTGGAGATCGACCAATGATCTCGATTTCGAACCCCGTTTTCGATTCAGTCGAGAGCATCGTTGTCCGTCGTGGTCTGGGGGTTAGGTCCGCACTGAGCCGGCCCATATTCTCCCCACCTCTCACAGACCACGAGCGACAGCGAGTGGTCCGAGAGGTGGTGGAGATCTCACCCGGTGAAGATTCGAATCAGGGAACGAACGAAGTGAGTGACCGTGGTTCACGCGAGCATAGCGAGCGTGAAGATGCGAGACGGAGTCTCGCTGGATTCGAATCTGAGCCGTTCCCGCGAACGGAGTGAGCGGGTGCTTGTGACGAGCGAAGCGAGTCACAGTGGCCCATTTCCACCCCACCTGTCGTAGGGTCGTTTCGTCACCAAATTCCCCGAAATAGACGCTGGAAACCACCGCTGCTCTCGACAAGATACTCCAGAATTCTCTCGTCTCAAATCGTCATCCAGTCACCCGATAACGAATTCCGGAGTGATGAGTGTGGCACCAAGAAACCCGACCAGTAAGAACATTGTTGTGAGGCGAAGCACACCGGCCGTCTTCCGTCGGTGTTTTGGAAGGGACTCAGCCATCCCCGACAGGGTGAACCCGGCGACGAGGACGAGTATCCAACTGCTCGATGTGGAATTCGGGGGCAGACTGAAATACAGGTACGTGACCAAGAAGACGACTGCTCCGGAGAACTGAATGAGCGCATTTGGACGGCCGGAGGGTTCACTGAACACAACGTCAGTGATTATGGAGGGCATCAAACAAGTACTCAAATTCGAGGCCTAAATAGTAGGTGTGTTGACTTCTTCTTCACCACAGGACTCGACAGTTGCAACAGTGTACATCCACTTTTCTCCACGATGAAATGACGGCTACCAACAAGGTTATGACACTCATTTCACACCTTTTCGTATGGATAGGCGGTCTCTGATTAAGGCCCTCCCACTCGGTTTGATTTCACTTTTGTCTGGGTGTAGTGGGCATCCGCTTCCGCCCCCACGAGGGACGGTAATTGGTCGAACCGTCGTTGGTCAGCGTGAGGGGCGCAGCGTTCGCATCGGGAGTGTGAACCAGAGTCCCCGAAGCAACTCGGATAGTCCAGAAACGACCGGCGCACCTATCGGATTCGTTCTGAACGATTCGACGTACGAGGACGTGTCTGAGGCGTACGACGACGTAGAATGCTACGTTTCGATTCGCCACGAAGGATACGACGGACTCAGAAACGTTCCCGCAACGGGCGACGTCATCCACTACGCTACTGACAGAACGCTGTTCAACGCGGCCCAATTTGGCGACTTTGTCGTCATCACGACAGGCCTCGATAATTCACTCACGGGATTCCATCGTATCGTCAGAAGCGGCCGGGTCGTTCGCAAACCTACACAAGTGAGTGACACTGACGCCGATGTTGCCTCCGAGTATCCGGGGTACATCGTCTTGAGCCACAACTTCGAGAGTGGCGCTTCACGAAAACGATATCTGGCGACTCGAAACGTGTACTCGAACGTCGAACGCGGCCAGACGAGTACATTCGGACTCCAGCGTGAGTCGACCCCCTCTGGAACACACTACCTCTATCTGGACGCTCTCGACCCATCTCACTCGTGGACTCTCTTATAGCTCGATTTATTTCCTCGCCTCTACACTTCCGAGTCGTGAACACGAACGAGCGAACCGTCTCTCGTTTTTTCGTCTTCCTCGGCGCAGTCGTCGCGGCCGTGTTGCTCCTGCGAGTCTACTACGTGCTCATCGACTACCTCGGACACGAGGGCATCGTGGACAACGTGCTCTCGCTGCAAGTCCAGTTCATCGTCGCCGCGGCCGTGTCTATCGTCCTATCGCAACTGCTTCGCATCTCTCGCTTCGTCGCCGACCAACTCGAACACAGAACGAGGCTCGTCACGGAGCCGAACGAGAAAGTGTTCTACGCCGGATTCGTACTCGTGTTCTGTCTGTTCCAACTCGTCGGGGCGATACAGGCGATATTCCGCCCGGCCGTGTACACCATCGTTCTCGAATCCCTCTTCGATTGGTCGCTCAACGTCGAACTGCGGCCGAACAACACGGTCGTGCTCGGAATCCTGTCGAGTCTCTCTATCGGTGCGTACTCACTGTTCATGGACTGCTGGGCGTTGCTTTGGAGTGGCGAGTTGGACGACTTCTAGACGCACGCGCTTCTTTCGGCTCTCTGTCTCGCTTTCGACCATCGTGCTCACGCCCGAGTGTCACTCACTTCTGACCACCTCGTTTATCCCCACCTGTCCCCTCCATTCGACGATGACTGACGCCCTCTCCTTCGACGTGACCAGCGTCGAGGACGTCGCCGCCAACCGCGACGAAGTCGTCTCGGCGGTGCAAGCCCACGCCGGGACAATCGCGCGCGAACTCGCCATCCTCCAGGGCGGCGACTACGGACAGGAGACGTTCAAGACACGCCGTGGAACGTGGACGCTGAAGTACGAAGCCGGTGCCATCCAGTACCTTCGATTCAAGGGAAAATCCGGCGGCGAGACCTACGTCGTCTCGACCAAGCAACCCCCCGAGCCGAAGCCGTTGGCGACGGCGATGCAGGACTACCCGGCGTTCGTCGAGGCGTACAACGAGCACGTCGAATCGCTCGACGGCGTCCTCGACGACGTGCCGACCGAGTTCCCGTCGGTCACGACGACCGAAGAACTCGTCTCCGAGCGCGACCGTATCGTCTCGACCATTCGCGAGGTATCGAACACCATCGCGGGCGAACTGACGCGATTCGACGGCGAGTACGGGACCTTCGCACAGCGCGTCAACGGAACCCGCTGGGAGCTGAAATGGGACGGCCCGCAGGCGTCGTATCTCCGGGTCGGCGGTGAAGGTGGCGTCTATCTGGTCTCGCAGTACCAGCCACCGTCAGCACCGGACGTGCGGGAACTCGCCGAGGGCTTTGTCGGATTCGTCGAAGCGTACAACGAGTACGTCGAAGAGTTAGAAGCTGACTTGGCGACGGTCTCGTTCGAAGACGCGACGTGACGTAACGCATTTTGTGGTCAGGGTGCGGCGGTGTCCAGGTCCTGCCGAACCCATCGCCTGCGCTGTATTTCCGAACGCTTATCGCGCTCGTTTCGCACATCAACACCGATGGCGAGTCAATCGAGTGGACGAGTGGGAATTGCGCTCGTCCTCGTCGGAGTCGTGGCTGTCGTGGCGACAGTCGGTCTGGGTGCAGCCTTCGCGCCCGACATCGGTGCCGCGACGAACAGCGACGACGCGCAGCAAGCCCGAACGACGCTTGTCGGGTCACAGGGTGGTGGGCCCGGACTCCACGAAGACGGGAGCGTCTACCTCCTCAACGACACCTCCGTCTCGTGGCGCGTCGCCGACGCCGATAGCTACTTCGACGTGACGAAATTAGAAGACGGCCGCATCGCCGCGGGCTTCATGCACAGCGGCTACGAGGAGTGTGGCCCGTACGAATCACCGTGTACCCACACCGGGTATCGAATCATCGACCCTGACGCAGAGGGCGGCGCACAGACCGTCGAGGAGTGGAGTTTCCCCGTTCGGTCGCGCGCGAACAGCGAGGTCCACGACGTGGAAGTCCTCGACTCGGGCGAGATACTCATGACCGACATGGACCGCGAGCGCGTCTTTACGGTCCGTGACGGCGAGGTGACGTGGCAGTGGAACGCCTCGTCGATGTACGACGCCCCCGCCGACCCGACCAAGACCGACTGGCTCCACATCAACGACGTGGACGTCATCGGCGAGGACCGCTATCTCGTCTCGGTCCGGAACGCGAACCAGTTGGTCATCATCGAGCGCGGTTCGGGCGTCGTCGACGTCATCAACGAAGACGACGACGGCGACGGCAAGGGCGACCCCGAGGTCATGCTCCGCCAGCACAACCCGCAGTGGTTGGGCGACGGTGCAGTTCTCGTCGCCGACAGCGAGAACAACCGCATCATCGAACTCCACGAGAACGACGCTGGCGACTGGGAAATCGCGTGGTCGGTTCGGAGCGCACAGGGCGTCTCCTTCCGGTGGCCCCGCGACGCCGACCGCCTGCCGAACGGCAACACGCTCATCACCGACTCGGCGAACCAGCGCATCGTCGAGGTAAACCGCACCGGGACAGTCGTCTGGAGCGTCAAGACCGACCTCATCCCGTACGAGGCAGAGCGCCTCCCAGTCGGTGAGACGGTCGGCGGCCCACAGTCCGATGCGGCACTGGATGACGAACACGAGTCCGAGGAGATTCCGGTCCTCTCGCCGCTCCTCACGGGCATTCGAGCGAGCTATCCGCTTCCGTACTGGCTCGCCGAGGGGCACCTCGCGGGCGTCCTCTTCGGACTGCTCTCGATGTGCGCCGGGTCGGGTATCGTCGTTCGGAATCGAATCGACTGGTAATTCGGAATCGAACCGACTGGTAATCGCCACTCTGTCACCTCCTTCACGGGGGTGACCGCGACACTTTTGCACCCGCCGTGGCCACGTCCCCCCATGGCAGACGACGACCTCGCGTGGGAGACGACCGACACGCGAATCGACTACACGTGTCCGGGGTTCGACATCCGGATGGACGACGTTCGGCTTCCCGACGGCACGGAGACCGATTTTCACTACGTCGACGAACCGCCCGCGGTGGTGATTCTTCCCTTCACCGCCGACGGCGACGTGGTCGTCATCGACGAGTGGCGGCAGGCGGTCGAGCGAACCAACCGGGGCCTCCCGGCCGGTGGAACCGAGGCGGGTGACGACGACTACGAGGCCGCCGCACACCGCGAACTCACCGAGGAGACGGGCTACGTCGCCGAAACGATGGAACCGCTCGTAACCGTCGAACCCGCCAACGGCATCGCCAACTCGGTGTTTCACTACTTCGTCGCCCGCGGGTGTGAAAAACAGGAAGCCCAACGACTCGATTTCAACGAGAGCATCCGTCCGACGACCGTGGCGTACGACGAGTTGCTGCAGTCGGTCAGAGACGGTGACGTTCGAGACGGACGGACCGCGCTCGGGGTCCTCCACTACGAGTTGACACAGGGGTAGTCGCGGCCGCGACGGTGGGAGTCGGGTGACTCGTCGCCCAATGCGGGAAGGATTTTCACGACAGGGGTCTTACCACTCGTTCGTGGTTACTACGACGCGCCTCTTCGATTCGGTTTGGTCCCTCGCTGCGGCGCTCACCGTCGGTGGCGGTGGGCTCCTCGTTGGGACGATACTTGTCATCGTGACGCAACTCACGATGGTCAGCGCTGGCATCGAACTGACTCCCTTCATGCTCATCGTGATGTCGCTCATCCTGTTGCAGGGCATCGCGTTCGGGGGCGTTGCGCTTCTCTACGCGCGCTTCCGCGGCTTCGGTATCGGCCACTTTGGCGTCCGAGTCCCCTCGCTCCGTGAGGTCGCCGCTATCGTGCTCGGGTACGTCCTCGCACTCGGTGCGGCCTTCACTGGTGCCTTCCTGATTCAGACGATTGGCGTCGAAGCCGGGTCGAATCAGGTCACCGAAATCGCCACGCAAGACCCCGAAGTCCTCCTCCTTCTCGTCCCGGCGTCGTTCCTCCTCATCGGTCCGGGCGAGGAACTGCTGTTCCGCGGCGTCGTCCAGAACCGTATCCGCGAGTCGTTCGGCCCCGTGTCGGGTATCGCCCTCGCGAGCGCCATCTTCGCCGCGATTCACTTCGTCGCGTTGACCGGCGGCGCGAGTGCCCGCCTCGTCACTATCGGCATCCTCTTTTTCCCGAGTCTCGTCTTCGGGACGGCCTACGAACTGACCGATAACCTCGTGGTGCCCGCGCTCATCCACGGCACGTACAACGCGACGCTGTTCACCATCGCCTACATCGCGTTCAAGGTGATGGAGATGAATCCCGACGCGATGCCCTCCGTGCTGTTCTTCTGAGTCTCGGAGTCCGAGGTTAGGGCTCTCCCGACTCGTATTCTGCATCGTCAGTGTCGAAAAAGCCGGAGTACGAACTGTCCTCGGTACTCCCCGGCGGCGACCCGACGTAGACGCCGACTTTGTCGATATCCGGGTGGAGCGTCACGTCCGGGTCGCACATCGTCGAGACGGCGAGATACCGAAGCGGTTCGTCGCCGTCGTTGACGACACAGTGTGCGCCGGATTCGTCGGCTGGACAGGGGACGTAGTCGCCGTCGCGGAGCGTGTACGTCTCGCCGCCGAGGCGGAGCGTGCCGGTCCCCGAGAGGACGTACAGCGCCTCTTCGTTGGCCGCGTGGTAGTGGTACGACCACGGCTGACTACCGGGTGGGAGTTCGTAGAGGCTACACCCGAGTTGGTCGCTCCCGGCCGCGTCGCCTAGTTGTTTCTGCTTGAACGTGCCTTCGACGCCCTCGTGTTCGACCCAGTCGAGGTCGGACTCGTTTCGGGGGTGCATACGGGGTGCCCCACGGCGTCGAGAAAAAGTGTTTGTGGGCTGTCGGAGCAGGGACCGTGTGGTCGCTGGCTGCGGGATTCCGGGTCAGTTCGGGTGCCCTCGCCCGAGGTCAGTTCAGTTGTTCAGCGTGACCTCTCCGTTAGCCGCCGAGCCGTCGTGTTCCGTCGTCGTGGACGTCGACTGTTGGCTGGTAGTGTCTCCCGACGCCGACTGCTGGCTGCTCACGTCGGTGCCAACTGACTGTTGACCGAGGGTGACGTCGGATGCCGAGTCGCTGGAGTCGAACTGGCCGACGAGCGACTGGAGTCTCTGTGCGCGCTCCGAGAGCGCTTCCGACGCGGATGCAATCTCCTGGGTCGTCGCCGTCTGCTCTTCGGCCGCCGCCGAGACGTTCTGCGCCTCGGAGGCCGTCTTGTCGCTGAGGTTCGTAATCTCGTCCATCGTCGTGACGACCTCTTGGGTCGACTGCGCCTGTTCGTCGGTGGCGCTGCTGATAGACTGGATGGCGTCGTTGCTCTCTTCGATTTTGCCGACGATTTCTTCGAGCACGTCGACGGTCTCGCCGACCGTCTCACGGCTGGATTCGACCTCGGCTCGGGTCTCGAAGGTGTCTTCGGCGACGTTTTCGGTGGACGTTTCGATGTCCTCGATGAGTGATTCGACTTCCTGGGTCGCGTCGGCGGTCTCTTCGGCGAGCGTCTTCACTTCGCTCGCGACGACGGCGAACCCTTCGCCCGCATCGCCAGCGCCCGCCGCCTCGATAGAGGCGTTGAGCGCGAGGATGCTCGTCTTCTCGGCGATATCGTCGATTAGCTCGACGACTTCGCTAATCTCCGTGACGGACTGCTGGAGGTCTTCGACTTCGGAGACGGTCTCGGCCGAACGCGACTCCAGTTGTTCCATCTTCTCGATGGTCGAACTGGCGGCTTGCCGGCTCTCTTTGGCGCGGTCGACGGTCCGCCGCGACTCGCGAGCAATCTCTTCGGAGGACGACGCAATCTCCTCGATGGTCGCAGAGAGGTTGCTCAGTTCGGATTCTGCGGCGTTGAGGTTCCGGTGTTGCGTCTCGTTGCTCGCGGAAATCTCTTCGATACTCTCGGCGACGTCGGCGCTGGTGACTTTCACCGCGTTCGCGCTCGCGGTGACGTCCGAACTCTCGTCGTCGACCTGCGCGGCGAACGTCTGTATCTGGGTGATGACCGAGTCGATGGAGTCCATCATCTCGTTGAAGCCCTCACCGATGCGCTGCATCGCGTCGTTTTGACTCTCCGCGTCGACGCGGACGGTGAGGTCGCCGGCTGCGGCGTTCTCCATCGCCTCACCGTACACCTCGGCCTGCTGTTCGAGGTCGGTCGTGAGCGCGTCGAGTTGCGAGCGCTGTTCTTCGGCTTCTTGGCTCTTTGCCTCCGCGTCGGCGACGAGTTCTTTCATGTCCTCGACGATAGCGAGCGTCGCGG
Organism: Haloferax larsenii; assembly: GCF_024730625.1. Lineage (NCBI taxonomy): Archaea > Methanobacteriati > Methanobacteriota > Halobacteria > Halobacteriales > Haloferacaceae > Haloferax > Haloferax larsenii. The sequence goes on along the minus strand of NZ_CP078063.1, from coordinate 457,927 downwards.
TGCCGCCGATTGCGAACACGGCAACAGTCGCGGTCATAAGCGGCCCGGTCACGAGGTCAAACACCGCTGCGTAGATACCTGCTTTTTCGAGTGCGAGGCTGAACGTCCACATCACGCCCAGAATAGACCCGAACGAGAACGTGAGCCAGAATGGTGCTTCTGCGTCGCTGTCGCGGTAGTTGAGCCACCCCAGCGCTGCTGCACCGATGAAGCCGAGCATCCCGATGGCGTCGAAGATTGGAGCGATTCCGACCATCGTTATTCACCCGCCGTGATGACTTCTTTGCGACGGACGTACGCTGCTGCGAGGAACATGACGCCTGCTAAGCCGATTCCGACGCCGTGTTCGACGAGGTTCAACACTGGTTCGAGGGCGAACGTTTCGAGGTTCGTCGCCAGCATCCCGACGACGAGCAACACGTAGCCCGCGGTGAACAGTTTCGTCTCGCTCCTGTACTGCGTGACAACCGGTATGAGTCCCACTAGGGACACGACCAGCCCAGTTACTTCGAGTGGTGATAATTCAGCCAACATTCGTCAGAACACTCGGAAGGGAGTATTTTAAATTAGTCGTCCAATTATTCGATTTTGATAATGGTAATCGAGTAAAACAAAACATATGTTAACTTATCATTTCTAGTTGTCATCTATTGCCGGTTCCCAGTGGTATATATGTGGTCTCAGGTCGCCGCCTCTCGCACGCGAACGCAACCCTTACCGCCGCGCTCACGGAAGCACCTCCATGCGCGACCACTTCGAAATCCGCGACGGGGACCTCGCCGGCCGTATCGGCCGTCTGGAAGTCCCTCGCGCGGGGGTCACTGTCGAGACGCCGGCCCTTCTGCCGGTCGTCAACCCGAATATCGATACGATTCCGCCCGCAAAACTCGAATCCGAGTTCGGCGCGGAGATTCTCATCACCAACTCCTACATCATCAAGAAGAACGACCACCTCCGCGAGGAGGCGCTCGACGTCGGTCTTCACGACATGCTGGACTTCCACGGAGCCATCATGACCGACTCGGGGTCGTTCCAACTCGCCGAGTACGGTGAAATCGACACGACGACCGAGGAGATTCTGCAGTTCCAACACGACATCGGCACGGACATCGCGACGCCCGTGGACATCCCGACGCCCCCGGACGTCGACCGCGAGCAGGCCGAAGAGGAACTCGAAGTCACGAAACAGGCTATCGCCGACGCGGAAGCCACCGAGACGGGCGATATGCTTCTCAATGCCCCTGTTCAGGGGTCGACCTACCCGGACCTTCGCGAGGAAGCCGGCCGCCACGCCGCCGCCTCCGACCTCGACGTGTTCCCGGTCGGCGCAGTCGTTCCGATGATGAACGCCTACCGCTACGCCGACATGGTTGACGCCGTCGCGGCCGCCAAGCGCGGCCTCACCGTCGACGCTCCCGTCCACCTGTTCGGCGCGGGCCACCCGATGATGCTCGCACTCGCAGTCGCGCTCGGCTGTGACCTGTTCGACTCGGCGGCCTACGCGCTCTACGCCCGCGACGGGCGCTATCTCACGGTTCGCGGGACCGAACACCTCGAAGACCTCGAATACTTCCCGTGTACCTGTCCCATCTGTACGGAGTACTCCCCCGACGACCTGCGGGCGAAGGAGTCGAAACCACAGGAGAAACTCCTCGCCGAGCACAACCTGCACGTCACGTTCGCCGAACTCCGGCGCATCAAGCAAGCCATCCGCGACGGCGACCTGATGGAACTCGTCGAAGAGCGCGCTCGCTCGCACCCCGCGATGCTCGACGGCTACCGCGCGCTTCTGGACCACGTGGACCAACTCGAACGCGAGGACCCGGCCTCGAAAGGGGCGTTCTTCTACGCCTCCAACGAGAGTGCCCACCGCCCCGAGGTCGTGCGTCACCACGACCGACTGGACCGCCTGACCGCCGAGGGCGACGTGCTTCTCACCGAAGGCGGGACGCCGTCGAACGACGAGTACGATTCGGCCTGGCGGGTCGTCCCGCCGTTCGGTCCCTTCCCGCGGGCGCTCTCCGAGACCTACCCGCTTACGGCCGAAGTGCCAGACAGACTCGACCGCGACGCCTACGAGCAGGCCGCTCGCGGCGTCGCCCGACTGGCCGACGTGAATCCCGACGCGTCGCTCACGCTCGCCCACGACGACTGGCCCGCGTCGGCGCTCGAACTCGTCCCCGAGTCGGTGAACACGGAGTCGCTCGCGGCCGTTACCGAGCGACTGGCGAAGGAAGCGATGGCCGACGGAAGCACCCCCGACGCCGACGAGTAACCGGACACCCGTCGCCGCATGGTCGCGCCGCAGCGTCCCGGCGTCTTCGGAATCGGTCGATGGCCTTAGGTTCTCTCGACGTGTCACGAGAAACGATGGAGGCTGTCCTCTGGTACGTCCTTACCGGCACGCGCGGTGGTGAGAACCGCGTGCGTATCCTCCGTACTATCGATTCACAGCCGCAGAACGCGAACCAACTCGCCGAGGAACTCGACCTCGACTACAAGACCGTCAGACACCATCTCGACGTCCTCATGGACAACAACGTCGTCCAGCGCAGCGGCGACGACTACGGCGCGGTGTACCTCCCCTCGGGACGGTGCCGCGCGAACTGGGAAACGGTCGAGCAGATAATCGAGCAGGTGAACTGAATATGGAGAGATTTGGGAAAGTGTATATCTGGCTGACGGGGGAAGGAACGAACGAATGAGTATCTGGGTTGACGTCGCGCGGGTCGCCGCCGCGGTCAACGTCGTCGTGCTCCTCGCACTGTCGACGATTTGGGCGCGGAACTACGTGACCTTCCGGTCGAAGCACGCCCTCGGTCTCCTCGTCTTCGGGGTGTTCCTCCTCGCAGAGAACGCACTGGCGCTCTACATGTACATCCTCGACCCCAATCTGTCGGGATGGTTCAGTACGGAGGTCCCCGTCATCGTCTGGCGGCTTATGCTGCTGCTTCACGTCTTCGAGACGATTGGACTCGCGTTCCTCGCGTGGATTACGCTCGACTGACGGGAGACCGTGACGAGCGGTGACGCGGAGCGACGCGCCGAAATTCAGTCGTTCGACTTCCGCTCGTGGGTCGGGTGTTCCGAGATGAAGACGCTCGTGTGGTCCGGGATGTCCTCTGTGACCCACGAGTTCGCACCGATACTCACGTGGTCGCCGATGGTGACTGCACCCAGTACTTTCGTTCCGGCGCCGATGACGACGCTGTCGCCGATATCCGGGTGGCGCTTGTAGCCTTTCTTCAGCATGTGCTGGTCGTTTTCTTCTTCCTCGAAGTGTAGCGCCCCGAGCGTCACGTCCTGATAGATTCGCGCCCAGTCGCCGATAGTGACCGTCTCGCCGATGACGACGCCGGTTCCGTGGTCGATAAAGAAGTAGTCGCCAATCTCCGCGCCGGGGTGGATGTCGATACCGGACTCCATCTTCGCGTACTCGGTTAGTTCGCGGGCGTACTCCGGCGCGCCAGCCTCGTAGAGGACGTGTGCGACGCGCTGGACGATGATGGCCTGCATCCCGGGGTACGACCGGATTATCTCGACGTAACTCCGCGCCGCCGGGTCGCCTTTGTACGCCGCTTCGACGTCCTTTTTGAGGGTCGCGCGGAGGTCGGGAAGGCGGTCGAGGAGCGTCTCGACCATCTCTGCGGGGTCGCCTGCGCCGTCGGTCTCGGCGTCTTTCTCGCCCGACATCTCTTGGAGGTAGGGTGCGATACCGCGGTAGCAAAGCGATGCGAACTCTCCAATCGTGTCTTCGAGCGCGGACTCGTCTTCGACGAGGTCGCCGCCGTTCCACGCGCGGGGAAAGATGAGTCGCTTGAGCAGGTGGACGTCGTCGCGCATGTGGTCGCGTCGGGGAAACACGAGCGACGTATCGGTCGGGAAGGGGTCTGTGTCCGCGCGATAGGAGGCAAAGAGGGCGCGGTGGGCATCACCGGTGTAGGTGTAGGACATTTGTTGGTCTCACTAGAGCGCTCTCCCGTATTTATTATCGGGATAGTAGCTCGCTTAGTGAGCCATATAACACGCACAACGGTGACTGTTGCGGACGCTCCAGTTCCGTTCTACGGGTGGAAATCGCCGTACTGGGGCGACATCGGGGAGAGATTTGGGTGACAGTTCGGAAAATTACCTTTTACGTGTTCGCCCCCGATTCAGACATGCGACGCACACTCGCACTGTTGATGGCACTCGTCGTCGTCGCTGGGGGCGTCCCAGTGGCCACGGCGGCACAACAGGAGACTGCGACGGTCTCCTTCGAAGACCAAACGACCGCTGGAACGACCGTAACAGTCGACACTGTCACCCTGCCCGAAGGCGGGTTCGTGACGATTCACGCCGCGTCGCTCTCCGATGGTGAAGTCCTCGGGAGCGTCGTCGGCTCGTCGACCTATCTCGAAGCAGGCACACACGAGAACGTGACCGTCCGCCTCGACGAACCGATAGCCGAGTCGGGAACCTTCGTCGCTATGCCGCACAAGGATACGGACGGTGACCGCGTCTACTCGTTCGTCGCCGACAACGGCGAGACTGACGGCCCGTACACCGCCGACGGCGGGGCAGTCGTCGACGACGCGATGGTGAACGCCAGCGCGTCCGTCTCGATGTCCGACCAGCCGACGACCGGTGACACCGTCGTCGTCGACCGCGTCGAACTCTCCCAGGGTGGCTTCGTGACGATTCACGACGCGACCGTGACCGACGGCGAGGTCTTCGAGAGCATCCGTGGAACCTCTGAATACCTCGGTCCCGGTGTTCACGAGGACGTCCGTGTCGAACTGGACACGCCCGTGACCGAGAACACGACGCTCGTCCCGATGGCGCACCGCGACACCGACGGTGACGAGATGTACACCTTCCCGGAGACGGACGGCGAAACCGACGGCCCGTACACGGCTGACGGAAGCGCCGTCGTCGACACCGCGATGGCGATGCCCTCTGACACGGCCACCGTCGAGTACAGCGAGCAGGCTACCGGTGGCTACTCCATCGTCGTCGACTCCGCGTTCCTCCCCGAAGGCGGGTTCGTGACGATTCACGACGGCACCGTCACCGACGGCAAAGTCTTCGAGAGCATCCGCGGAACGTCGATGTACCTCGAACCCGGCCTGCACCGCGACGTGCGGGTTACGCTCGACTCGCCGCTGAACGAGACGACGACGGTCGTCCCGATGGCCCACCGCGACACCGACGGTGACGAGACGTACACCTTCCCCGAATCGGAAGGCGAGAACGACGGTCCCTACACCGCTGACGGTGGCGCAGTCATCGACAGCGGCAACGCGACCGTCTCCGCGAGCGTCTCGTACACTCCCGCGACCTCCAACGGCATGACCGTCACTGTCGACCGCGTCGAACTCTCTGAGGGAGGCTTCGTCGTCATCCACGACCCTGCACTCTCCGGCGGCGCGGTCTTCGACAGCGTCATCGGCGCTTCGGAGTACCTCCCCGCTGGCGTCCACGAGGACGTGACGGTGACGCTCGACGAACCGATGCGCTCCTCGCAAGTCCTCACGCCCATGGCGCACAAGGACACTGACGGCGACGAGATGTACACCTTCGACGAGTCTGAAGGCGAGGCCGACGGCCCCTACGTGGCGAACGGCGGCGCAGTCGTCGCCAGCGCGGACACCACGGTGAATGCAGTGGTGTCTGCGGCTGACCAGTCCGGCGACGGCACGACCGTGATGGTCGATTCCGTCACGCTCCACAACGGCGGCTTCGTGACGATTCACGACGCGACCGTGACCGACGGTGAGGTCTTCGAGAGCATCCGCGGGACCTCCGAGTACCTCGGCCCCGGGACGCACGAAAACGTCGAAATCACCCTCGACGAACCGCTCGAAGAATCTGGCACGCTCGTCCCGATGGCGCACCGCGACACCGACGGTGACGAGACCTACGACTTCCTGACGAGTGACGGCGCAGACGACGGCCCGTACGTGGCTGCCGGGAGTGCAGTCGTCGATACGGCCGCCTACACCGTCGAGGGCATGGAGACCGAGATGGACTCCGACGAAGAGATGGACTCCGACGAGGAGATGACCACGGAGACCATGGCGGACGACTCGACGACCGAATCGATGGGTGACTCGGAGATGGGTGACGACTCGTCCACCGACGTGCCCGGCTTCGGTATCGCCGTCGCGCTCGTGGCGCTCGTCGCCGCGGCGCTCCTGGCGCGTCGCCGCTAACCCCGCTGACGAAACCAACTCCCCATCGCCCGATTTTTCGTACGCCGCGCGGGCGGCCACCCGTCACCACCCACGCCCACTTCGGACGGCGACTCCCCTTCCAGTCCGGGCAGTAGGCCCTTCCAACCTCGGGGACTCACCCTCCCCGGGAGCCAACGCCCCTCCCCGCGCGGCACCAGCCCCGTTTGGGGCTTTTTGTTTTGTTGAAACGAGTAGCGTCTGGTTCTCCAACAGACCGCTCTGAATCCAGCGATACACTGCTACAGGATGTTTATGTTCCGGACACCCTTTGAGACGGGCAATGGCCGAGGAACATCGCTCCGAAATGCTCGATCATATCGGTGGGTTCGAATCAATCTCCATTGAGGAGGCCACCTCGATTCTCGGCGAACAAACCCGGATGGAGATAATAGTCGAACTCGGAAAGGCCTGGGACGAGAGCCGTCATCAACAACAAAAACTCCGTTTCACAGAGCTGATGGAGGCGGTTGGCTTGACCGACAGCGGACAGTTCAACTACCACCTCGACAAACTGGTCGGCTCGTTCGTTGCCAAGTCGGACGACGGCTACTGGCTTCCCAACCCTGGAATGCAATTATACCGGCTGATCGTCTCAGGGACGTTCACAGAACGAGAGGTACGCAAGCACATCGATGTCGACGACTGCCCCTCGTGTGGTGGAACGGTCCAAGCAACGTATCGCAACGACAACGCTCTGGTGTTCTCCTGTAGCGGTTGTACCACGGGATATGCAGTGATTCCGTTCTCCCCTCGCGGGTTCACTGACCGAACCGACGATGACGCTCTCCAGGCCGCCTTTCGGTCGTTCTATAGCGAGCTCCGACTCGCGAGACAGGGCATCTGCCCGGCCTGTGACGGTCCTGTGGAGACCAAACTCGTCGACGACCTGAACGACCGTCTCGATTCACTGTCTGTCGGTGGCGTAATCAGTAGCCTGAGATGTACTGTCTGCAATAACTACTACTACTCGGACCTGTCTTCTGTTGCCCTGACGACGGACGAGGTACGGCAGTTCTTGATCGATGGTGGACTCGAGCCGCCGCTCGTTCGAGAGTGGCACGACGTGACGGTCGCAGCCGACGAATCGGTGACTGTAGTGCAAACAGACCCGCTTCGGGTCGAAATCACGTTCGCTGTGGAAGACGAGAGGATAGACCTGACGTTCGATAGCGATCACCAAGTCCTCAGTTCGACCCGGTCTGTCGAGTGAAGCTCGCTTCTGAAAATTCGTTCACAGAATACTCATTCAGATAGCACTTTTCAGGTCAGCCACGGTATCTGTGTGTATGTCAAGTACTATTTCAGATGGCGGCTCCGCCGAAACTGACGAGCAGAACCGATTAGATCCCACATTCATGGGAATCGGGATGTTCCTCGGTTCAGCACTCGGATTAGCAGCCGGGTTGACCATCGACATGCCAGCTCTCGGGGTTGGAGCCGGTATGATGCTGGGGATGTCGAGCGGAATTATGTTCGGGTTCTTGAAGGGAGACGAGTAAGCTTCGCCACGAGAGGAAGCGCCTCCAACCGATTTCGCCCTCCCGTGCCGGGTTTTGTTGCGGTGGGCTTCGTCGAGTTACCATTCAGCGGCAGCGACGAGGATATCTGCCAGACACTCAGCTTAGACATTGGCTTCCGTGTAGAGGGTCAGAACACGGGAAATTCCGCGGCGAGTGAGACCTGTTGGACACCGATAGCGACGAAGATGGTGAGGAGATTGTATCCTGCGTGAATCGCTATCGGGACTGCCAGGTTTTGGGTTCGAGCGTACGCCACACCGAGAACGGTGGAGAGCACCGCGAGTACGAGAACAACGACAACCGCTGCCATCAGACTGCTAGCCGTGAGGAGGATACCGAGACCGTGGACCGGGACGAAGAGTATCGTCGCGACGGCGATGCCGACCGCTGGGCTCGCAATATCCGCGACGTACTGTTGCACGACGCCACGGAAGAAGAGCTCCTCCACGGGTGGGGCGAGGAGTACGGTTGCCCCCAACAGAATGGCGACCGCCGTCGCACTCATCTCTCCGGGCGTCGAGAGCGTGCCAGCGACACCGACGTATCCCTGACGGACTGCGAGCTGTCGGAGCGCTTCAATGGTTAGGACTGTGGCGAGCGCAGGACTGACGAGTCGAAGTTCACTACGCGTCGGTTTGCGAATCTCGACGAACTGCCACCCCGTGACACCGCCGAGAAATCCCAGCGCGACGACGGCGAACCCCGACTGCGTAGTTACGAGGTCGAGCACGCTGACGAAGTCGGCTGGCAGGCCACCGGTGGCTGCCGCGACACCGAACCCGAGAGCGACGGCGAAGGCGAGCCCCAAAACGACACTCCCCGTGACGAGGGCTATCGAAACCCCGATACGCTTCGCTATTGCACTTGGTCTCCTATCCTCAGTTGCGCTTGGCACTGCTGACGTATTTGCCATCACGAGAACTGCACCGTGTCTCTCAAAAAGTGTTATCTGAACGACTGTTCTGTGAACGGGTTTTCAGAAGCCAGCTTCACCTCGTGAACGATGTTTCAGAGGGCTCTTGACGATGTCTCTGCTCAGCTATCCAGCCCAGTCGACGAGGTATATTCAGTGTCTCGACATCTCCGACGACTGCATCCGACTCGCGTAGTCCCACGTGTGCAGCTTACTGGGTCGAATCCGAATCGTCACCTCGTCGCGCTCGGGTGAGAGCAATCGCTTCGTCAGCGATGTTTCCTCGTCGCCGAGGTAGCGGCCGATAAGTCGCCGAAGCACCGTCTTCTCCGGGTCGGGTTCGACGGTGGCGGTCCCACGTCCTCGCACGCCGCGGTACGGTGGGTCGTTCGTCGATACCTCGAAGGCGACGTCATCGTGGGCACGGAGGAATCTGACCACGTCGGCGTCGGCCGAGGTTGCACACCGCAGTTCGGTGTTCTCGATGTCCCACTCGTACCACAGCGACAGCATCCAAGGGTCGCCTGCGGGGGTTCGACACGAAAGCCGAAGCGGAATCGTCGTCTGCGTGAGGAACTGGTCGGCGCGCTCGCGCGACCACGGGCCGGAGGGGTCGAGGGAGACCATAGTGAGTATTCGCGCCCCAGCGGCTAAGGTACGGTGGCTGTCAGTCTGTTAGGCCGGGCACGCACGTTCGAGTTATCGGAGGCCGACGAATCCATCTCTCGTCCGCAGGACAACTGTGCCGTTGGATAGTATCGGACCGGATTCGGGTACGGAAGGAAGGGCTATCCGTTTGTCGATGTCTCCGGTCTCAGCGTCGATGATGGCGAGTCTGTGTTGCTGGTCGTCTTCCGCCGCGTAGTCGCAGACGTAGAGCTTCCCATCACACAGTGTCGCCGCCGTCTGTCCACTCGCAGCAGGATGGAGGTCACGAAACCCGAGTGACCAGTCGATAGTTCCGTCGTCAGCGTGAAGGGCGGTGAGTCCTCTTCTGAACTGCGTCAGATACACGTGAGTTTCGTCGACGGCGGCGATTCGGACGCTCCTGCTGTCGCCCTGTTCGTTGACCCACCGTGGGTCACGCTTTTCTTCGAGGTCGTAAACGGCCACCCGACCGTGGGCAGATGTGTAAAGCATCTCGTCGTAGATGACCGGAGCGGCGGACATCGTCCGGGACAACCCGGACCAGTGGGTCGAATCGGTCCAGTCGGTCTCCCACCGATACTCACCGGTTCGCGTATCGAAGACGGTGAATCCGTCTGACTTCGGGTAGACCAGCGTGTGGGCCGTTGCAGCTGGGGGGACCAGATTGAGTGTTTTCCCCCCAAACCGTGTTTTCCATTCGACTCTCCCATCCGGCGTGAACCCGTACGCCATCGAGGTCGAATGACTCGTCGGTGTTGCTACGTGGACCAGACCTCCCGCAACGAGGGGTTGGAGCGGCGGCTCGATTGACATACCCTCGTTCCACGACCACAATCTCTCGCCGTCGCTGAGACTCCACGCATCCAACTGCATCCCGTCTGTTCCGTCGTAGTGGCTGAATAGTCGGCTGCTTGTGACGACTACGGCGTGCTGTAGACCGGCTTTGGAGATGCGTTGGGAGGACGCTCCATCCCGGGTGGTGAGGAAATCGAATTGGACGCCATCCGGGGTGACGGTAGATTCACTGGCGATTACGAGGCCGTTCGTAGTTACTGGCTCTGGTAAATCCGGGACGTATCCCTGTTTGAGCGGCATGGACGTAGTCCAGACGACATCGAGTACATCGTGGTCGTCGGGTGCGTTCGATTTCGGCGGGTGTCGATTGTTCGTCGCGTCGTAGTTCGGGTGGCTCCAGTCTGATGGCGTGATGACCAGCGGTGCGGCTTCGGCGTTCCTACCGAAGTTGTCGCGGACGACGTAGCCACCGACAGTACCGAGGGAAAGACCACCTCCGAGTAGCGAGAGGGCGCGGCGACGTGAGAGCGAGGAGGGCGTACGCATTACAAAAAACGTCGGATTATCGACGTGAATAGTCTGTGATTCGCGCCCGCGGAAGGCAAGTTAATTGCCTGTCGGGGGCCGAAAGCGGGTATGACCGACTACTTCGAGGTTCACGCGCGCGACGGCGCTGCCCGAGTCGGGGAGCTTCGGCTCTCTGACCCGGTGACGACGCCGGCGCTCGTGGACGACGTTCTCTCGGACGCCGGGAGCCTCTGGGCTGCCGAGCGCGACATGCCCGAGGGGTCCGACGACGTGCTGACCGTCTTGCCGCACCGGTCGCTTCCCGCGGGAAGCGCAGACGAGATTAAAGAGTCGTTCTCGGTCGAGTACCCCGACGTCGACTTCCCGTCGGCGGCGACCGTCACCGCCGATACGGCCGACGATTACGGTGCCGACGCCTACATCCTCTCGGATGCACAGGGTTTCATCGGCCACGCGCGGGCCTTCCGCGACACCATCGTCGAAGCGAAGTCGAACCTTCCGGCCGACACGGCGCTCATGCTCTCGGGCGTCGCCACGCCGCGGAACGTCGCGGTCCTCGCGTACGCCGGTGTGGACCTGTTCGACGAGACGCTCGCGCGGTCCCGCGGTCTCGAAGGCTTCTATCTCACGACCGACGGCGAGTACTTCCTCGAAGACCTCGACGAGTTGCCGTGTGCCTGTGCGGCGTGTCAGAAGGAAGCCTCGGAGTTTACCCGCGCGGACGCCGCCGACCACAACGTCAACGCGCTTCGAGCAGAGCTTTCGAGAGTTCGGCGTCGCATTCGCGATGGGCGACTCCGTGACTATGTCGAGGGACAGGCCCGCCACGAGCAGTGGCTGACCGCCGCGTTCCGGCGGTTCGACCAGCAGTACTCCTATATGGAAGAACGGACGCCCGTCGTTCGGGATTCGGAACTCGCCGCCGCGTCTGAGGAGTCCATCGACCGCGTGGAGATTCAGCGCTTCGCCGACCGCGTGACTACCCGGTACAAAAACCGCTTCGACAACCCGCTCGTGTTGCTTCCGTGCTCGGCGAAAAAGCCATACAGCGAGTCACAGAGCCACCGACAGTTCCACGAGGCGGTCCAGTACCGGGCCCACATGGTGTCGATGACGTCGCCCATCGGCGTCGTCCCGCAGGAATTGGAGTTGACGTATCCGGCCCAGCACTACGACTCGGTCGTCACCGGCGACTGGTCCGAAGACGAAAAGACGTTCGTGGCCGAGGTACTGCGGCGGTATCTGAAGCGCAACGACTACTCGCGCATCATCGCACACGTGCCTCCGGGTGCGTACACCGAAATCGTCGAGCGCGTCGAGTCCGACCTCGGCCTCGACGTGGAGTACACCGTCTCCGAACATCCGACGACGACTGAATCCATCGGCAACCTCATGCGGACGCTCGACGGCGAGCCGAAGTTCTCGCGCGCGGAGCGCGAGCACAACGTCGTGAAGGCGCTCGCCGACTACCAACTCGGTGCGGGTGCTGGCGACGAACTCTTCTCGGACGTCGAGTTAGCGATGACGAGTCGCTACCCGAAACTGCAGGTCTGGAACGACGCGGGCGAGCAGTTGGCGACGATGGTCCCGCAGTACGGCGTGCTCTCCTTTACGCTCGAAGGCGCGAAGGTGTGGCGCGACAGCGACGCACCGACCAAAACGGTCGAAATCGACGGATTCGTTCCTCACGGGTCGGTCCTCGCTCCCGGTGTCGTCGATGCGGATTCGGATATCCGCCCGGGCGACGAAGTGGTCGTCGAGGGGCCGCGCGCGTTCGCCGTCGGCCGCGCGGAGATGAGCGGCCCCGAGATGGTGTCGTCGACTCGGGGTATCGGCGTCGAAATTCGGCACGTCGAAGAGCGGTAAGAAGAAGCGTACACACTAGACCCCACTTCTGGACGTTAGTGTCGAACCGTCGTTTTTCCCACAGTCTCACCCGCGTTTTTTCACTCCCCGCGCTGTCTTTCACGGATAGTCGTTTGTCTCTTCGACTCGGTTACGTTATCAAATATGAAATCAAAATCAGCCGGTGATGTAATTTTCTAAATGCCCGTATAATCGGGTCTAAATGGTTCGTTTACCGGGTTTTGTGAACACGACATTGCGGCGTGATTATCAGAATATCCAATATTTAAATACTATAGCGGGGCAACACCTTGTGTGATGTCAGGCGGAACAGAGGGGCACGAGGGACTGATAGACGAACTACCGGACGACGGTGCAATCGACTGGACGATTATTCGGTCGTTGCTTTCGGCGAGCGACTCCACGTCGAGCGCGTTGGAGTCTCATCTGATGCAGACGCACTACTACGGCGACGATACCATCTCCACGGCGGCAACCCGGCAATATCTCGACGCGGCGATTTCGAAGCACGAGCGCATCCTCGAAGACCTTCGACTCGCCCGGGACGCGCTCGACGAGCGAAACTGACGCGTCGGACCGTCTCGGTGGGAACCGGACTCACTGCTCTTTCCGGCAAACCGCCGTTCTAACGGGACTCTTACTGACAGATTCGCTCTTGTAGGATTCCTATATGGGTTGCTTATTTAACGAAGGATGTTGACCTTCGCCCATGAAGTTGGCCGTTCCAACCGACTTCGATATACTGGAGGCACTCTCCGATGGGAGGCGGAACACCGCCGTCAATCTCTCGTATATCTTGGACAGGAACCGCTCGTACATCAACACCAGACTGCCGATACTCGCAGACTACGGTCTGTTAGACAGAGTCGGCCCCGCGCCGAACTCCGGGCTGTACGAAATAACCGACAAAGGACGGGTCGTGGCCGGGCACCGCGACCAGTACCGAACGGAGGGTGTCGATTTCGACGACCTCGTCGAATCCAAACTCCGGGCACGGTCGAACGGAACCACCGACGAATAGACAACCAACCACGCGCCTTACCGGAGGCTGGAACGGCCTTCGGAGGCACCCCGGCGCGTCTCAATTCTTCTCCGAATCCTTCTTTCGACCCCCGCCGACGGTCCTGTCTCTAGCCGTGACTGTTCGCCTTCGTTCACCTCAATTCCAGTTTCGTTTGGGTGTCTCGGCCGCGTGTGGAGGTGTGCGTTACACTGGACCGTCACTGCGCAGTCAGGCGGTCAGAGGGATACTGAAGGAGCCACACTTTTCTACTGGTGGTATGTACCTACAGGCGATTGTTCAGTAATCGCGCATCTCCCACTGCACTATGAAACTCGTCGAACCCACCGATTTCGCCATCCTCGAGTACCTCGCCTCGCACGGTCGAAACAACGCCGTCAACATTGGCGTCGCGCTCGGCCAGAAGCGTGCGTACATGAACACGCGACTCCGCGTACTCGACGACTTCGGCTGTGTGCGTCGCGTCGGCCCCGCAGAGAACTCCGGCCTATACGAAATCACGGCGAAAGGGCATGCAGCGCTCGCCTACCGCGACCGCCAACACGACCCCGACGTAGATTTCGAAGAGTTGGTTTCGTCGGCAGCGCAGTCTGACGACGAGTCCTCGTACGACAGAGTGTAAGCGAGTAGTGGTGTCGGCAGCACGACGGTGGCGTCGCCTTTTTGGCATCTGCTCACGCACCGCAACCCATGGACGTAGAAGAGCTGTCACTCGGTGTCCCGAAGCCGATTCTCGACTCGCTTCCAGACCCGGATGGCGATGCCGCACAGGATATGCAGCAGGCAGTCCGGGGTCTCGAAACGCGACTCAACCGAGCGATTACCGAGGCCGACACCGAATCCGAGGCTGCCGCGTACGTCGTCGACGCCATCGAGCGACTGGAAGACCACTACGAGAAGTACGACGAGTTCGTTCCCGAACTCCGAGCGTGGGGCCAGTCGCCGATTTACGCGATTGCCTGGCGAAATCTGCAGGGCGACCTGATTTTGCAACTGCAGGAGTACGACTGGTTGGCTCCCCACATCGACCGCGAGCGAAACCTTCGGCTGGTCGAGGACGGAATCCGATTCGGGAAGCGGTAGCGCTCTCTGCTGTGGGCCGTTTCTGGTTTGGGTTGATAGATTCTCTGCTGTTGTATTGTCTAGTACAAACAATAGTGCAGCTAGTGAATTTTGAGCCGATTTTGGCCATATAGTGGCAATGTTGGCCTTTGTAATCGAGATACCTGTTTTATTATAGCGATTTTGGGTTATTTACTGGAATAAGATGTCGGGTTATAATTTATATTTGGGGGTTCTGTTTGCTCGGAGTTAATTTGTATAATATGGGGTCAAAAAAGCCCAATTCGGCTTATTTATTCACTTAGGAGATTTTGAACTCCTCAACAATAGTTGTGGTTTAGAACAATACTGGTGTCGCTGACGACAGCCTAGCAACGACCAGATTACGACTCTGAACCACAGTGGTATAACAAACGTATGGGTGTTTTACTAAGTACTCAGTGCTGCTCGCTCGCTCCTCGGAGGCCATACCAACCGAAGTACGCGACGCAAACTGCGGCCACAGACGAGACGATGCGGACTTGGTCCGGCGACCAGAGGAGAATCCCGAGGACGACCCAGAATGCGACGAGCACAGCCGCCTGTGTCGCTTCATCGTTCCGCCACGTGGTGTAGGCCGTGACGATACCCGCAACGCCTGGGAGGCCCACTGCGGGGTTTTCGAGGGCGATGAAACTGTAGAGGACCAGCCCACCCGACAGGCTCGCGGCAAGCATCCGTTTGAGGTGTGATGAGATTAGCATCGATGTCCTGGACTCACCGTTCGTCGAAGCGTGGCGAGAGGCGTCGCTGGGTGGGAGGGCTGACGCCGAAGACGATTCGTAGCCACCACTGCTGTTAGGACGAGACAATTTCGAATCGACCCATCGAGAGGGCGAGGGCGATTTCAGACCGGGGATAGACGAACGTCGTTCCATCTGCTCGCTTTGTCCGGACGACCTCTTCGGTCAGTTCCGTCACGACGTGTTCCTCACGGAGCGTCGCGTGCCGAATTGTCGACCCCTCTGAAACCACGTGCGGGGGGACCTCAATCTCGCTTGCCATTACCCCAATCTTTCTCGGACGTCGTCAAATATGCTCTGATATGTCAATTATATATTATTCTATAGCCGTCAGGGTTCGGCTGTCGATTGGCGGTACTTCGTGACGACTGCGACGAGGAGTGCAACCGCGCCTAACAGGACCACCGGTTCGACGTCGGTACTGAGGTACAGCCCCGGTGTCGGGGGGTGAAGGCGCGTGAATGGCCACAGCATCGGTTCCGCTTGTCCGGTTGGCTTTTTTAACAGCGCGTCGGCCAAGAGGTGGGACCCTGCGCCGAGAGATAAGAGGAGGAAGACTCGTCGGCGAACCCTGGTGTGGACGATTAACACACCAATAAGGATCGAGCAGATCACTCCACCAATGGTGTGGAGGGCAAACCAGTCGAACGGTATGCCGAGTGTGAGTTCGACACGACTGTTGGGGAAAACCAGGTAGGCTTTCGTCAAATCTGGAATGAACGCCCCTGCCATCGAGACTGTTACGTAGGAACTGGTGAGCCACTCGTAGCGCCAGGAGGCAACTGTGGCGAGACTGTACGCGAGGAAGACATGCGCCAGTAAGTCAGGCATCGTTGCCCTCCGTCTGCTGTTCCTGGTGGTCGGATGACTTGTTGTACCTAAACAGGCTTCCCCACGGTAGTCTGTGTTTCCGTGGTTCAAGCGACCAGGACTGAGGGTCGATTCGCCATGTCCGAACGAGTCTAACGAGTACCCATACACCGGCAGCGAACGAGACAGTGTACATGTATGTGAAATTTGTTGCCGGGATGACGTACATATTGAGCACCCGGAGCGTGTGGTTCGGTTCGACGACTCCGAAGACTGCGACCGAATCTCCGAGGTGCACCTCCGTGTCCGTATCCGACAGTCTCAGGCGGATGACCTTACCATCGTCAAACGTGTTTTCGACGACGGTCGGATTCGTTTTGACGACCGTCCCCCAGAAGTTCGCTTTCTCACCAACCCAAGCACCATAGTTCGCTCCCAGATGCTCGTCCTCCGGATAGGCACCGACCTCTGGGTTGGGTGAGAGCGTACCGAATGCGACCATAAGTGCGAAGAGACAGCCCAGTAGGACGAGGAGTCCCGCGAGCCGCCGCATCGGTGTGTCTTTCATTGGAGAGGAGTACTCGGTGGGGGGAAGAAGAAACCTTCTGTCGGGAGCAAACGAGAGCGCCCAGCGCACTGTGGATTTGCGTGAGGTCGCCTGTGTTAGGAGGTCTCTTGCCTGCCGCAGCAGTGCGTGAGAAAGCCCTCTCGTGGCGACAGTGGTTAGTCGCTCGTCTGTTCGTTACCCTCAGCGGCCGCCCGCAACGCCTCGATTCGCTCGGCGGGTGAGACGCCAGCGAGGAGCACCAGCACGCCGATTTGGTTTGCAGACGGTCGTGGGTAGTCGCCACCGCGAATCTCCAAGCACTGCGTCTCGTCTTCGACCCAGCTTCGGCTCTGCTCGATTGCACTTCGATTGAGCCACGCTGGCGGCCCGCTCACGACGACGAGACCACGCGACGTCGAGTCCACCGCACACGGGAACGTCAGCTGGCCGAGGAGGGCTTCCCGCGTGTGTGTCGTGATTCGATTTTGGGCGTCGAGGTCGTCGACCGACTCGGGTTCGTCGGCTCCGATGAGTCGCTTGACCGTCTGTGTGAGCCCGCCGGTGTCCCTCTCTGGGAGTTCGCTCGTCGCGTAGCCGAGTGTTGCGACACCACCTCCGCGGAGGGTGTTGATAATCTCGGATGCGTCGACGACGCTTTCGGCGATGCCGTCGCCTCCCTCACCGGCGGTACAGAGCGTTCCAAAGCGTCGCGTGACCGCTGTGACTGCTGCCTCGGTCGACCCGGCGGTCTCCGCGTCGGCACCGATGACGTGGTCGGTGGCCGCGACGAACTTCCGAAGTGTGCGGAGCGCGGTTTCGACACGGTGTGTCTTCTCTAACTCGGGGAGGACGCCGATACCGTAGACGGGCTGGTCGTGGACGCGTTTGAGATGCTTTGCGAGCACTGGTGCAGCGCCACTCGTCACCTCGCCCAACCCCGCACAGATGATGAATGCATCCGCCCGGGAGACGGGCGCGTCGTCGGTCCCGCGGAGCAACTGGCGGTGGTCCTCTTCGGCGAGTTCGGCTGCCTGTGCTGCGTCGGTGGCGGTGTCGCCAGCGCCGAACACGAGTTGCTTCGACTGCGGGATGGTGTCCAGCGACTGGAAGTCGGCTCTGGTCGTGCTGCAGGCGACTCCATCGACGATGAAGTCTGCGGGGGCGTCTCGCTCGAATTCGGTGAGTGTCTCGACTAATTCACTCCCACACTCCCCGACGCCGAAACAGAATACCTTCATTTCTCTTGGCTATGATATCGTGGCGTCTGAATCTTCTGGTCGCCTGCGTGAAGTGGCGTCGGCGCGTACAGCGGGGGTAGGCCTTCGAGTGTAAACCCCGGTGTATGCGTTCGTTCGTGTCTGTGGCCCGGGGTTTGAATCTCAGTGTCGTGGGTTAGGTGTGTTTCGGGTTGTCATGGTGTGTCTTGTGGGAGAGTACATTTCGTGTGCTTTTCGGTAGGTGTCTGCGCCCGTTCTGTGAAGCATACGAAATGTACTCTTACATTGTACAGTCTAGTAGGATTGTGCCTACAACCGACCCGTCAGTTCGGCCGATGATTAGGCTGTGGCGGTGTCACCACCGACCATCGATGGCGCGCTGGTAGGCTGCTTCGGCCTGGTCGGCGACGCTGTCCCAATCATATTTTTCGGCGCGCTTTGTGGGGTCAGTCGGCAGTGTCTCACCCGCGAGCGCTCGGTCTAACGAATCCGCGACTGAATCGACGGTTGGGTCGGCGAGATGACCTGCGTCGCCGATGACCTCGCTCGCGGCCGACTCGGGGTGCTGGACGCCGATAACCGTGCAGTCGGCGGCCATCGCTTCCGCGTAGGTGATGCCGAATCCCTCTCTCGTACTCGGTGAGGCGAACACGTCCGCGGCGCGCATATGACCCAGTACGTCTTCGTACTCGTCGAGGAAGCCGAGGAGGGTTACTCGGTCGGCATGGGTCAGGGTGTTCGCCTGCCGTTCGAGGCGGTCGAACTCCGGGCCGTCGCCGACGATGCCGAGCGTTGCGTCGTACTTGTCGGCTACGTCGTCGAAGGCGTCGAGGAGCATGGCGACGTTCTTGTCGGCGATGAGTCGCCCGGCGAAGAGCACGTCGAACGAATCGTCGCCTCGCTCTTCGGGACGTGGGGCGTTTTGAATCTGTTCGACATCGATACCGTTCGGGACGACTTCGATACTGTCGCGCTCCGGGCCGATACCGGCGAGGCGGTCGGCGGTGATACCCGAGACGGCGATTGGGTGCTGGGGGACTCTGACGGTGAGGTGTTCGACGAGTTTCCCGAACGGGGCGAGTGTTCCGAGGTAGTCGTCCCAGTAGTCGCCCCACACCTCGTGCCAGGTGGTCACGATTGGAATGTCGGTACCGAGTGATGCGAGTTTGGATGAAAGGACTGGGAAGTACGGGAAGACAGAGGCGACGACGAGGTCGTGGTTTTCGTTGTGGAGTCGTTTGGCGAGTGGATAGGCGAGCCGGGCGGCGAAGTCGATGGCTTCCGTGATGGAGCGTCGGTCGTCCGTGTAGAGGTCGGTTTCGGGAGCGACTGCGCGGAGGGTCACGCCCTCGTGGGTGGTCTCTTTCGGACCGTCCCAGAAGTGGCGGCCGTAGATGGTTACGTCGTGGCCGTTCTGTGAGAGGCGGGTGGCGATTTCGTGGATGCGCTTTTCAGCGCCGCCGGTTATATAGGGGTAAACGACGTTCGAGACGAACGCGAGGTCCATTATGTTACGACTCTATCTAATTGGATAATTACTTTTCTTTTGTCAAGGACCCAAATTCATAAGCCTCTGAAACATTCTCTGAACTACTAATGACAGATTCACCTCAGAGCGTCATTCTGCTATCGATTGACGCACTCCGTGCTGACCATCTCGGATGCTATGGTTATGACCGAGACACCTCACCAAATTTAGACATGTTGGCGGAAAATAATATTCAATTCACCAATTCATACAGTGTGAGTTCGCATACCCGTGAGGCGGTTCCTGCTCTCCTATCAGGTCAATACCCCGATTCGGCAACTGACGAAAGTTATCGCCGCGATGCACCTACTATTGCGTCGCATCTTCAGGGAGAGGGATATTTGACTGCGGGATTCCACTCTAATCCGTATGTGTCCCGAGCCTTTGGCTTCGATGATGGGTTCGACAAGTTTGATGATGATCTCCACCTAGGAAAACACAAGCTTATCGCGCTTGCCCAGCGCGCACTAGATAAGTTACGGAACAGACACTATGCTCGCGCATCAGAGGTAAACGAACGATCGTTGTCTTGGATCGATTCGCTTGGTAAGGACCAGCAGTTCTTCTTGTGGAATCACTACATGGACCCCCATGGGCCATATGAACCCCTTGAGGAGTATAGGGAGATATTTCATGACGTGTCAATTTCTGACAAAGCCGCACAAAAATTGTACAAGAGAGCAATCAAAAACCCAGATTCAATCACTGCTGAAGAGCGCCAGACACTGATAAACCTATACGATGCTGAGATCAGATATACTGACCAACATATACGACGGTTCCTTGATGAACTTGATAAACGCGGATTGCTTGCTGACTCTCTGGTGATTATCACTGCAGACCACGGTGATCTGTTCGGTGAACATGGTTACTACGAGCATCCTCGCTATCCGTTCAGAGAGCTAGTTGAGGTTCCGATGATAATTATGTCTGGTTCTGGTTTGTCGGAGAGCATTGAGGATCCGGTTAGCACAATTGATATTGTTCCGACAATACTTGATGCTTTGAACATAAGGACCAACTCCTTGCCAGGTTCAACCCTAATACCAACGGCGGATGGATTTAGTGAAATTGAATCAAGAACTCACCAATACTGCCAAGCATCAACTACTAAGTCTAATTCACTTTACAGACGATTCGCAATTATAAACGAATCTGAGTGGGAGATGGTTGAGTTTGAAGTCTCCGATGGTGAAGTTGCTGAGTCCAGTGACCACTCCGAAGTGAGCGACGATCTTTACTCCCATGCAAGAGATCGTATCGATAAACGAATGGGTACTGAGTCTCAGAATAATGAAACCACTGATGAAGTTAACTCTCGGCTTGAAGCATTGGGGTACAAGTGAAAATGTCGCATATACTGGATGAGGTCAGTGGCAGGGTGTTACTAGTCGGTGGATACGGTGTTGGAAACATTGGCGACGAAGCAATCTTGTCGGGCCTGTTAGACCAAGTTTCACCAAACATATCTGAACTAACGGTGGTAACCCATGATGCTGAGGAGACTCGTTCACTACATGCATCTTCGGTTCCATCTTCGGTTTCATTCTCACCAATCGAACCATCTCCACGCCGACTGACTGCTGAGTTAATTAAAAATGATCACTTTGTCTTTGGTGGTGGTGGTTTGTTTTCGAGGTATATGGGGCCGTATGCAGCAAAAATCCCATATTATGCTATAGCTGCCAAATCGCTGTTTAAATCAGTTCACTGGGAGGCACTTGGTGTATATCCATCGACCCCAAGAAATACGCTAAAAGCGCTTTCTTTCGTTATGAATCGCTCCAGTACGGTCTCTGTGAGGGACCCAGTCAGTCAGCGGTTTTTGTCTAGTGAAGGTGTGAGAGATGTGGCGCTCGTTGATGATGCAGCCACAAAACTAAGCTTTGACTCAGACCGGGGGGAAAAACTACTTGAAGAACAAGGCGTTAACACAAACGAACCAGTTATTGGAGTCGCTGCGAGACGCGTATTAAACGACTCTATTAACGACCAGCTGCAAACGTCCTATTTGCAAGTGAGTAAAGAGCTGAATAAGCGGGGTTACAATATCGTATTCATCCCCTTCTGCAGACATTCCTATGCGCCCATAGGAAAAGACCACGAAGTCTGTGAAACGTTGGAATCAAAGGTTGACCAATCGACGACTGTCTCGTACAGCCATCCAACAGATGCGCTTAGTATCGTGTCTGCTTTTGATGGGCTACTTGCTACACGTCTCCACTCGATGATTTTTGCCCATATCTGTGAAACACCTTTCGTCGCAATCGAATATGCCGACAAGGTTTCATCACTGCTCAAATATTACGGAAAGGAAGATCACGGTATTGACCTCACTGAGGCACGTACAGGAAAGATATTGAGTAAAATGGATGAACTAGTTCTGTAACAAGCAATTGGTGCCTTTTTAAATAAATGTCCAAACTTATGATTCTGGTGCTCAGAGGAGAACACACACCGTGAGTACGAAGTCAACTTCCATGGAGAAGGCTGCCATTGGTACGATACTAATATTCATCGGGAATGCTATTGGAATGGGACTAGGTTTCGTTGCTAGAATCTCAATTGCCAAACTGACTAATCCATCAGATTACGGTCTAATTGTCCTCGGGATTACGATTTTAAATTCTCTAACTGTGTTCTCACTATTAGGACTTGAAAAAGGATTAGCACGGAACGTAGCAATTTCTGAGCAAGCATCTAGACTAGTCTCATCTGCCTTTCAATCTGTTGCAGTAACCTCTCTTTTGGTTGTTGGCTTGTCAACAGGGATTGTTCTAACGAATGGTACCTTAGTTGGTGAATCAGCAACTGTATTTGTAATTTTTCTTATTGGTGTTCCGTTCTTAACTAGTCACAATCTGATTAAAGGTATATTCCAAGGAAAGGAGGACACTGTTGCAAAGATCATCTCACAAGATATCTCTAGAAGGGGTTTAGTGATTATCTTCTCTGTGGCTGGTATCTTAGCTGGATATGAAGTTGTTGGTGCTGCAATCGGCTGGATCAGTGGAATTGTTTTAACGTCAGTCATCAGTTTCACGTTGCTCCGAGTCAGGTCCCCGAGTTTAATTAATACTCGAAAATTATTTGATTTTGACTACCCATCGTCGAAATCACTGCTGACTTTTTCTCTTCCAATCATGTTATCTGATTCAACATGGAGACTGATGCAAGAAGTAGATAACATCCTCATTGGCTATCTCATCTCAAACACCTCGTCTGTCGGACTTTACGATGTTTCATATACTCTCTCGAAGAGTTTACTCATCTTCTTATGGACTTTTCAATTCTTATTCTTACCAATGTTTACAAAGATGTACCAGAGCAGTAGTCGAGATGAACTCAATAAATTCTATTCCTCGGTCACAAAGTGGATGTGTTGTCTATCACTTCCGACTGTTGCCCTCTTTTTATTTTATCCGCAAACACTAATTGAGTATATATTTGGGCCTGACTACTCTGGTGGAGAAACATCTTTGATGATTTTGGGAGTTGGGTTTGGTATTTTCGTAGTAACGGGGTTAAGTCGTCACGCAATTACAGCAATTGGAAAAACACGAACCATCTTTGTTGTCTCTGCCGCATCATTATTGCTTGACATCATTTTAAATATGGTTTTCATCCCTCTGTATGGGATCAATGGTGCAGCCCTCGCTACTGCGATTGCTTTTGGATTAGCTAATCTAATTCTGACATTCGTCCTCTTTCACAAATATCGAATTCACCCATACTCACATAGGCTATTACTCTCATCGACTATTTCGATTATTTTGATTTTTGCACTAAACTGGAGCGCTGAGAGCTATATCACTACAAAATTTTCTTTCTTAGCGGTTGTTGTTGGGAGCTTCTTGATAAGTGCCCTATGTTTCTCGACACTTGGTCTAACAAAATATGACCGTACAGCAATCAAAACAATAATAGACAGATAATCACGGAATCATACAGAGACCCTTCACTTTGGATTGATTAGGACTCATAGACCAATCCACCTGCTTGAGTTCACTATCGACTCTTAGAGAAAATAACCTCTCAGAAGCTGTGTTCCTAGTCAACCTTTAGGTGTATCTGATCGGCTTCTCTCGATTAACATGACCAATGAGCTTGTAAAGCGGAAAGGAGAAAAGCAACCCAGAGTGTCACAGGCACCGTTTGTCATTCTCTCGACTGTAGCAATTTTCATGCTCTCTGATTTCGCGCGTTGTTTATATGCGAAACGGCAGTTCTGGAGGTGTATTTTGGGCCTGTTGGCCGAGTCCATTACCCCGCTGTTATTAGCTAGAAAAGCCAGTCGACGGAAAGAGTAAACATCCTACGAATTGCGGCTCACGAACCTAACGCAATACGGTGGTATATCCATTGGAGTAGACTTTTCTCCGACGAGTCTCTCGCACCTCTGCCAATGGAATTGACTCATCGTAGTAGACGAAGTTCGGACGCTTCGTCGTTACAATCTCTCCAAGTTCGTAGCTTGCTTGGCTGACAAACAGATATCCGTCGCGGTTGTTCAAGGTCTCCGGAGTTACAACCTTATAATCTCCCTGCGGACGGTAAGCCTCATCTTTCACATCCAATAGTGGCCGTGGGAACGCACGGATTGCGCCCGGGCCGTACACACGAGGGTCTTTGGAATGTTGGTAGATCCATTTTGTCGCTTTAACGTCACTGTCTGGAACATAGTGCTGGTAGAGGTTAAATTTCTCATGGTCTGACCCACTTGAGAGTATGTCTTCTTTGTCAAACGTCGGTTGTGTCGATAGTTCGCCAAGAGTAGTCGCGGCAACGCCACTGTTCAGCAAGCAGATGACAACGAGACCAATAGTAAACCCACGCTTTGCGAGATCGGCTGGAAGGTATTCTGAGACTGCTGTGACCGTCAGTGCTGTGAATGGTAAAAGGAACACGAGTCCAATCATTAACACTCGTGCGATACCGATCACGCTTGTCGGAGTCAACGCCAACACAAACAGAAACAGTGCACCGCCTGCTAGACCCAAAAAATGCGTTGGAATACTATTGTCAGCGGATTCGAAGGGGGTACCTTCAGTCATCTGTGCAAACCGTGTCCCAGGATGTAATTGTGATACATCTGTTATAAGAACGAGCAAGTAGCCACACCCCCCCAATCCGAGCAACACAAAGTATTCCAGTTTGATAACTCGGTATGTTATTGAGCTAATAGAGATGGCCGCGCTTGAGGCGATTCCATGCGATAACGATGATAAATCGCTCAAACGAACAGCAATCTGGTAAACCGTGAGCACAATGAATTCTAAGCTCGCTGTGCCAGCCGTATTTGCGAACCAAATGAAAGCGAACACTCCCATGAACAGCGAGACGAAAACAAGTGTGCTGTCCTCCAAGGCGGTATCTCTGCTTTCGCCGTTCAATCTGTCGGTGATTATTTTGAAAATCCCCACCCATACAAACCCACTGATGATGAGCACCAAGAGTAGGTAAACCAGTCCGTAGTGGCTAACCACTACGCTTGCTCCGAAGAGAACTCCGAGAGCGTATTGCTTCTTCTCAGAGAGGTTGCTATCAAAGACGGCGAGCATTATCCCCACAAAAAATAGAATCGTGATTCCACTCCGTGTGTTCCGGCTCATTGTTGTGAAGAACGGATGCAGTACAAGATATGAACAAGCACCAAGTGCTGCTGTTTTGTCGGAGACGAACCGTCTGAAAAGCACGAACAACGAGACAGGCAGAATAGAGAGTGTGAGCGGATGAATTAGCTTGAACTCCCAGAAAAGTGGTAGATCGAGGAGTGCGCTGTAAAATGGGTGCCCGACAGTCAATCTTAACACCGAGTTTCGGGAAACTACAAAACTTGGGTCCCAATAGCCACGCAAAAACATTTGATTGGCCATGTAGAACTCTTCGAGACCATCGCCGTATCGCAAGTTCGTATTGACAACCGTGTTTTGAAAGAGCAATGTTGCCCCACTCGCCCAAATGAGAATTCCTCGATTAACACCGCTTAACTGGCCGGAACACGCTATCGAGACACAAATAGCGACTAACGCGACCGAAGCGAACCAGATGACTTGGGTACCACCCTCATTGACAATATGTGCACTTATCGCTCCAAGTAGGACAACTATAGTGGCTACGATGGCTACTCGTGTGTCTATCTCCCACTCAAACCCAAATTGACTCCATCTGCCGTCGGTTCGTGGGGAGAAATACCAGCTGATCGCTGTCACGGTGATTAGTGCTGCTCCCCACCATGAGGAACCACTGCTTGTGAACGGTGCAATGGCTCCGGTTTTGATGTGTGCAACACTTGCAATTGCTCCCCAAATCATAATCATCGACTGTGAGACAAGAACAGAGTAAATAACGCCCCGACCGCTTGATAAGTTAATTCCTAGAGACCCTATCAGAAACGCTCCAGGGACAAATAAGAACAATACGCTGCCAAGAATAGGTACGATCTGGATGGATGCTGGCAAAAATTCTCTCCCAACAGTTGTAGAAAATAACAATGTTGCTGTGAGGAAAATAACGAGTCTGTTTGTCGGCAGATTGCCAATCTCGAATCGTAGCCAGTTTATAAGCGAATGTGTCATAGAAGTGTCAAAATAGACTTATCTGGGGGCTTATATATCTGATAAAACCACATAATCGAATGCTTTGCTAGCCCTTTCTCCCCAAAGTGAGAACTCCACTGATCCACCTAAGGATGTTCTCATGCCAGTGGACCAATTATTATCTCGATATCTTTAGCAATCTCCACGGCTTGCATTCTTGTTCACTGTGGTATTGATACGTGCAAAAGTGTTGTGGGTTCTCATCTATTTAAATCAGTTTGAGAAGCGAGTAGGCCACTGAATAATTTGGTCATGAACCTCTTAGGATTTCAGTGAGTACTTTACAACGGATCTAGAAGAAGCTTGGGATCGTGAACGGTCAACTTGACTATCGAGATGGCTCTGGTGTCCTCGATCGCATACCTGTATTGCTAAAATCATAGGACTGCAGTTGTGCGTTTCTACCTTCTAGAAGTGTGTCTATTCAACCGACCCCAACAGGAACGACCCAAACATCATCTGTAGTCCCAACACCACAGCCACGGTCGCAACCACGTCAGCAACCGCGATAGGCAACGCACTGAAGCCACTCGTCACCCAGGTGTAGGCCAGGAAGCCACCGTACGCAAGCCCACCGAGCAACACCACCGAGCCAATTGTCGCCCCACGTTCTAACGACAAGCGGTCGGTGAATAGCGTCGTAAAGGGGTCGCTCGCTCCACGAACAGGGTCCGAAGACACCGTCGCGAACGCCCCGAACAGCATCAACTGGAAGCCAGCGAGAACCGACAACCCACCGGCGATGCCAGTGTGGATCCCGAACGTCGCCCCACCAAGCTCCATACCAGTCCAGGCCAACACCAGCGCCACCAGACCAACGAGGGACAACCCGAAGCCGGGCGCAGAGAACAGATACCCGGGTGCGTTCACCAGCATGAACCGCACGTGTCGCCAGCCATCGGGGAAGCTCTCCAGATTCGCCTCTCCCTCGCGGGGGTGGTACGTAATCGGCTTTTCGGCAATCTCCAAGTCCTTCGCACCGGCCTCCATAATCATCTCGGAGGCGAACTCCATCCCCGTGGAATCGCAGTCCATCGTCTCCCACGCTTTGCGTGAGAACACGCGCATTCCCGAGTGGGCGTCACTGACGCCAGCACCGTAGAACACGTTGAGGAACTTCGTCAGAAGTGGGTTGCCGACGTGCTCGTGCAGCGGGGGCATCGACCCGGGGAGAATCTCACCCTCTAAACGAGACCCCATGGCCATATCGGCTTCACCTGCTCGAACCAGGTTCAACAACTTCGGAAGCTCCTCGAAGTCGTAGGTGCAGTCGGCGTCACCCATGGCGATGTAGTCGCCTCGGGTGCGCTCGAACGCGTAGAGGTAGGCGTAGCCGTACCCCTTCTTGTCGGGCTCGACGACGATTGCCCCCATCTCGTCGGCAATCTCTGGCGTCCGGTCAGTCGAACTATCGGAGACGATGATTTCACCGTACACCTGCAGTTCCTCCAGCGCGTTTTTGATCCACTCGATACACTGCGCGATGCCATCCTCTTCGTTGAGAGTGGGCATCACGACCGACAGCGTTGGTACGACCTCACTGTCTGCCGGGAGGAGCAGTTCGTCCCCGCTCGCTTTGATATCCGAATACGACTGCCCGTTTTTCTTCTGCCCATTCGAAAGCTGTTCCTTTCTCACCGAGTCTGTCGTTGATTCTGTCACACCCATCTGTGTCCTCCGTCGATACTCGTGTCTCCCTGTGAGGCCGCCGTAGACTGCCCCCCGAGGACACTGCAGTCGCTAGACCGGAGGGTAGGCTGACCCACCTGCGCAAACATCACCTAAACGGTGTTACTTCCAGCGATAAAGAATTTCGCTTCTGAAACATCTGACTCTCCGAAATATACCAGTCTGGTATATGTCCCTTACATACCTAATAGACGAACGTCCATCGCCTTCTCGGGACCGCAAAGCACCCTCTAGGAGGTACGCTAATCGGCCGCCAACCCACCACCCCACGAAGCAACAGGAACGACCGTGACAATTCAAAACAGTTTTCAATTGTATTTGGTATAGGTTTGAGATGAATGCGGGTGGTGGGCACCTGTACCACGAGACAGTGGGGCATATCACACAGTCTGGTCCCCAGTGGTCCCTCCCCGACATTTAGTGTAACTCATCTCACAATATGACAGACGGTAACGACAGCCATCGATTACGTGCACTCGCCCTCTCTGCGCTGCTGGTGCTTTCGGTTCTCGGAAGCTCCATCGCGTTCACGGGGGCGACCGCCGCTGCACAGGCAACGGGTCCCGAGACGTTCTCCGACAAACACACGGACGCCGGGCAACTCGAAGCTGGTGACACGGCAGTCGTACAGACCATCGAGATAACCGACGCGGACGAAAACGAGTCGAGCGCGCTGAACGTGACTGCGGTGACAGTCGCAGGCAGCAGCAACAACACCGCGTCCGCGAGTGACCTCTCGGAAGTCCGTCTCCTCGACGCCGACGGCAACGAAGTCGCCAGTGCGTCCCCCACGGACAGTCTCTTCGGGGCGGGCCAGACGTTCGACATCTCCACGATTACGGTCCCTGACGACGGAAGTACGACACTCCAAGTGTCGGTCACCGTCGCGTCCAACGTCTCCGAGTCTGCGGAACTGGGACTCGAAACGAGCGCCGACTGGACCGAAAACGGGAGTTCCGGCCAGACGGACGCTGTCGCCGACGGCGTGACCGAGACGCTCGCCGCGACCGACCAGACCGAAAACGAGACGACCGAGTCGGCAAACGAGACCGAGACGCCGACCGAGACGACGGACGAACCGACGAACGAAACCACGGACGAACCAAACGAGACAACCGATACACCAACCAACGAAACCACGGACGAACCGACCAACGAGACGACCGATACACCAACCAACGAAACCACAGACGAACCGACCACCGAGTCGGTACAGACCACGGCGACGAACGAGACCACGGACAACACGACAGACACCGAGTCGTCGCCGACGCTCGACAACTCGTCTGACGCGCCGGACTTGCAGGTCGTCTCGCCGACCAACCAGACCATCGTCGAGTCGGACGACCTGCTCGACGTGACGTACGGCTACGTCGAGGACGTACCGAGTAACGTCACGACGACCGAACTCACGCTCACAGACGGGCAGAACACGTACACCTACGCGGTCGACAAGACCGACTACGTCGCGGGTGCGACTGTCACCATTCCCCTCGACCTCGACAAACCGGCGGGCAATCTGACCGATGGTGCGTACGACATCGAGGTGGCCGTGGCGAACGAGTCGGGGCACACGGAGACGGCCCGGACCGCCTCGCCGGTCGTCGTGGTGAACGACGAGAACCCGACGGTCGGAAACGTCTCACTCGCGAGTCCCACGACCGATATCGCACCGAACGCGACGCTGAACCTCACCTACGACTACGGGTCGGCACCGAACGCCACCACCGCCACGGTGTGGGTCGTCGACGACGAGAGCACCGCGAATTTCACCGCCGGTGACCTCGAAAACGCGTCGTACACGACCTACGAGCAGTCCGTCGACCACGGCGTCGTCGAAAACCGCACCCTGAGCGTCGACCTCGCCGACCGAATCTCGGACAACGCGAATTACAGCGTGTTCCTCACGGCGACCGACGCGACCGGCATGCAGAGCAACGCCAGCATGGCTGGCACGCTCGACGTGAACGCCGACGCCCCGCGTCTCGAATCGGTCGAAGCGACCGTCGGCAGCGACACGGTGACGCTGCAGTTCTCCGAAGTCGTCGTCGCCGGGGACGGCGACTCCACCCTCACCCGTGCCGACTTCGCCTACCAAGACGGCAACGGCGCTGGTCCGGGGTCGATTACCTCCGTCGTCGCACACAGCGGTGACACGGTGGTGCTTCGCCTCGATACCAACGTCACCTTCGACGACCTCGGGACCGACCGAGTGAACGCCCGCAGCGGGCAACTCGTCGATTCGCACGACACTGACGCCCGTGCCGTCGGCACCGATGCCAGCGCACTGGCCGATACCACGCCGCCGACAATCTCGCTCGAAACCGTCCCCGACGTCAACACGCACAACATCGAAAACTACAGTCTGACGGTGCAGACGGGGACCGAACCCACCGACGTCGAGATGAACCTCACCGGGCCGAACGGCGCGTCCGTCTCCACGACGAAGGACGCGACGAAAGGCACCGTGACGCTCACGGTGAACGCCTCCGCGTTCGCCGACGGCGCGACCACGCTCCACGTGACGGTGACGGACCGCGCCGGGAACGAGCAGACGGTGACACGAGACATCGTGACGGACACCGTCCCGCCGACGTTCGAGTTCGCGGAGACGAACGCGGGAACGAAAGAGGTCGCCCTCAAACTCTCCGAGTCGGTCGCAGACACCGACGCAGAGGACTTCGTCGTCAACAACCTCTCGCGTACGGTCAACACCTCACGCGTCATCGGGCCGTTCGTGACGCTCACGCTCAACGAGTCTGTGCCGCCGAGTGCGATTCGCAACGAGAGCGTGACCATCTCGGCCCCGAACGTGACCGACCGCGCCGGAAACAGGCTCACACAGGGACAGACGCTCGTCGACGGGAGCACGCCGCGACTCTCCCGGGTCGAAGCCGAACCGGGCGACGAAGCACTCGTCCTCACGTTCACCGAGGCCGTCACGCCCGGTGACGACGAGACGTTCACTATCGACGACTTCGCGTACAGAGACCGAGACACGGGCGGCGTGACCGCCATCGAGTCGGTCACCCAGACCGGGCCGCAGACGGTCGTCCTCGAAACGAACGGCGTGCTCACGACCCAAGACCTCGACCAAGACATGGTCGGTGTCGAAGCCGACAGCGTCTACGACTCGGTCGGAAAGGCCGTCCGACAGACGAACGAGTCCATCGGTGTCAGACCGGACCTCAGCATGACCGCCGACGACGGCACGCTGGTCGTCACGGTCGTCTCGCTGAGCGACATCACCAACGCGACGAGCACGGGATACACCATCAGCAGGGTCAACCGAGAACTCGACTCGCTCGAAGGATTCGAACTCGGCGCGCGCTACACGACCACGCTGAACGCCTCCGACTTCACGAAGACGGAATCGCACGTCTACCGCGCGACCGTCTCGGTGCCAACCCATCCTGACGGCGCAGACGGGCGCTACGAAATCACCGGGTCGGTCGACAGCCAGACGATGTCGGACCAGACCGTCGTCGATACGACTGCCCCGCACCCGACTGACGCGGTCCTGCTCGACGTGACTGCCGAAGCCCAACAGGACGGCACCCGGAACACCACCAAGCTTCGCGTGCTGTTCAACGAACCAATCGACGCCAGCGACATCACGCCGCGTGACGTGTCTATCGAAGGCTTCGATGGCGAAGTCGTCGCGGTGCAAGACGCGGGCATCTTCGGGTCGGTCACTATCGTCACCGAAGGCAAGATACAGACAGGCAACAGCCCGACAGTGACCATCGACGGCGACAGCTACGCCGACTTCGCTGGCACGAACGGGAAGGCAAACGGCAAGACGGTCATCCACACCGATACGCTCGAACTGCAACAGGGGTGGAACTTCGTCTCCGTGCCTGCAGAGAGCGGAGAGGTTCCGCTTCACGAACTCGACCTCTCGGGCGTCGACGCCGTCTACTCGTACGACGCCGAGTCCGGGTCGTGGGACGCCTTCGACCCGGATGCGTGGATAAACGACTTCTCGACGCTCGAAGGCGGTGACGGCTACATCTTCGTGATGGACCGCGCCGCGACCATCGAGGTCAACGTCTACAACATGCCCGGCAGCGGCGAGAACGAAGACGACGTGTCGCCCGCACCGACACAACAGCGACTCGCCGCGGGGTGGAACCTGGTCGGCCACTACCAGGAGTACGACCAGAACGTCACGATGGCGCTCTCGTCGGTCGATAGCGACTCCGTCTACAACCTCCTCGCACACGACGAGTCGAGCGAGGGAATCGCCTATCACGCCTACATCGATGGCGACTTCGAGACGATGGAGCGCGGCGAAGCCTACTGGGTGTTCGTCCGCGACGACGAGGTCTACACTGGCGCGTCGCAGAACACCTCGGAGAACTAACCCCACACCCACGTCTTTGTGCCAACTCACATGAACTCACGAGACACGAACACTCGACGCATGCCGACCACGGCAGCGGTGGCGCTCGTCGCGCTTCTCGTCGTCACCGGTGCCGCGGGCACGGCACTCGCATCCCCGCCGTCACCACCGCATCGGTTCTTCGGAACCGTCGAAGATGACGGCGAACCACTGGCGGGAGCCACTGTCGAAGTGACCTACGAGGGCGCTGTCGTCGCGTCCAACACGACCAGCGACGACGGGAACTTCGACCTGAAGGTGCCCGAAGAGGAAATCGACCAGAACGAAGAGCGAACCGTGACGGTCACCGTCCGCAGCGAATCCAAACAGTTCGAATGGGAGTCGACGGGGTCGACCGAAGTGAACTTCGCCCTCGGCGACAGCGACGGCGGCGGTTCCGGTGGAGACAGTGACCCCGGCGGAGGCTCTGGCGGTGGCGGTTCCGGTGGCGGCGGTAGCTCCGGTGGCGACGGCGACAACAGTGGCAGCACTGGCGGCGGGAGCACCGGCGGTACAACCGCGGAGCCCACGACCACGACTGCCACCACTAACACGTCGACAGCGGTGGGAACGACGGCCACCAGCACAGACGCCTCGTCGTCGACGGTCGACCCCACGACGAGCGAGCCAGCACAGACGACCGAACCCACCCCAGAGAAGACGACGACAGCGACAGAGACGACAGCAGACGAGTCAGTGACGGCCGGTGAATCGACGACGGGAACCGGTGCGCCCGGGTTCGGCGTGGGAACCGCACTCGCTGCCGTTCTCGCGGCGGCACTGTTCGCACTCCGAATCGAGTAGTCACGAGACACCTCGCAGTATTTTTTCGGGCGACTGCGTCGATATCGTCAGTCGTTGGCATGAACTTCGGTAACAATAAATATGTTTAGCATTTGCTACGTCACATGAACCACACACGTCGAGATTTTATCAAGACTACCGCGGCTGCAGTCGGTGGGCTGTCGGTCGCGACGTCGCCAGTCGTTGCGACTGGCGTCCGGGAGAATCAGTTCCTCGTCGACACGCGCTCGGCATCGTCGGACGCGTGGCGCGAGGCGGTCGAGGTCGTCGACGAAGCCGACACCGTGGGCTTTGCGTCGGTCAAGGGTGACGAACGCGACCTCGAAGGCTACGGCCTCGACTTCGCCCCCGAAATCGAACTCTCTATCGAACCGCCGGAAATCGAAGGCGTCTCTCCTGATTCGGTCCCGAACACGGTCCCCGAAGACGGGCAGTTCGACACGGCTTCCGAGGTCACCGACGAAGTCCCCGAACCACACCCGTATCAGTGGTCGAAGCACAGTCAGAACGTCGAATCCCTCCACGACGAGGGCGTCACGGGCGAGGGCGCGACGATTGCCATCGTCGATTCCGGTATCGACGCGAGCCATCCGGACCTCGTCGTCGACACGGAGCGCTCCGGCAACTTCTCGCTCGACGACGATATCGGCACCAGCGACAACAGCAGCCACGGGACCCACTGCGCCGGTATCGCCGCCGCGAATGGAAGCCGCGTCTCCGAGGACGGTCCGTACGTCGTCGGCGTCGCACCCGACGCTGTCCTCTTGGACATGAAGGTGTTCCCGTTCAAGTCCAGCGCCTCGATTCTGAGCGCCGTGACGACCGCCGTCGACAACGGTGCGGACGCGATTAACCTCAGTCTCGGCCCGGGTAGCCCAGGGTGGCCGAGCATCAGCCAGCACCTCAGCGTCAAATCCTACCGACGCGTCGGGGAGTACGCCCGCGACAACGGCGCGATACTCGTCGAGTCCTCCGGGAACGACGACACGAACATCGACGACTTCGAGCCGCAGATTACGAACACCGGCAAGGGAAGCCACCCCGGGTGGCTGACGGTGTCGGCGACCGGCCCGCGCTCCGACGTGGAGAGACTCGTCGACCTCCCGGATGATTCGAACGGCGACGGAAAGCCGGACTTCGGGTCGATTGCACCCGAGCACACGCCGTCGGTCTACACGAACTACGGTCCCAACTCGGTCGACGTGAGTGCCCCCGGTGGAAACGTGCGCTCCGGCGGGTCGCTGTTCGATGGCGTGCTGAGCACGCTCTCGCCGAAGGTCAGCGGATACGGCTTCATCCGTATCGGCCCCGGCGGCGGCGAAGGTCTCTACGGTGGCTCCGGGATGTACGGCACGCTCCACGGGACGAGCATGGCCGCCCCACACGTCACGGGACTCGCCGCGGTCATCATGGCCGCGAACCCGGACGCCGACCCCGAGCAAGTGAAAGCACACATCAAGAACACGGCGAGACACATCGACACCACGTACCCGGACGTCGATTACTTCACGGACCAACAGACCGACGAAGACGATTACGACGACTACGAGCTAGAAGACCTGTACGACTCGGCGACGTTCCGCGGCGCGGGGCACATCGACATCGAACGAGCGGGGACCAAGCCGGTCCCGTTCCCCGGCGGCATCGAAGTCGACGGCGAGGTCCACTTCCCGGCCGACCCCGACGACGACGGTCGTTACGAGGACGTAAACGGCGACGGCGTCGTCGACATGAAAGACGCCGAGTTGCTCTACCAAATCGCACTCGAAGGCACGGTCAGTGCCGGCGCGACGGCGTTCGACTTCAACGAGGACGGCGTGTTCGACATGCGGGACGTCCAAGAACTGGTTCGACAAATCGAGTGACGACCTCCCGATAGGACGTCGGTCGAACCGGCCGCTTTCGCACAGCGCAACACCTATCAAATCGCTATCCATCATCTCTTGCAAATGGTCTCCACGGAGAGCGACACGGCCGACCCGATTCTCACTTGTGACGGCGTCACCCGGACCTTCACACGAGGGCGGTCCGGGTGGCTTTCGTCGCCGCAGGACGCTCAAACAGTCGTCGCCGTCGACGACGTCACCGCGACCATCAACACGGGTGACGTCGTCGGCCTCGCCGGACCGAGCGGCAGCGGCAAATCGACCCTCCTCCACCTCCTCGCCGCGCTCGACACGCCCACCGACGGCCGCGTCGTCCTCGACGGAACCGACACCACGACGCTCTCGGAGAGCCAGCGCGCGAAACTCCGACTCGACGAGGTCGGCATCGTCTTCCAGCACTTCCACCTCCTGCCCTCCCTTTCGGCCCGTGCGAACGTCGCCCTCCCGCTCGTCCAGCGCGGCGTTCCCACGTCCACCCGCAGAGCCAAAGCAAACGACCTCCTCGACGCCGTGGGCCTCGCCGACCGCGCATCCCACAAGCCCGCCGAACTGAGCGGCGGCGAGCAACAGCGCGTCGCTATCGCCCGCGCGCTCGTCACCGACCCGTCGCTTCTCGTCGCGGACGAACCGACGGGCGAACTCGACAGCGAAACCGGTCGCCAGATTCTCGACCTCCTCACGAACGTCGCCGACGACCGCGCAGTCATCATCGCCTCGCACGACGAGGCAGTCCTCGACCGGGCGGACAGCGTGCTCCGATTGCACGACGGGCGACTCCAATCCGAGTCGACCCCCAGTATGCACCGAGAGATTCCGCATGAGTCGTAACCTGCGGCGACTGGCGGGCGTCGTCCGCCTCGGACTCGCACGCTTTACCGGGAGACTCTTCGGCGGCGACTCGCGCCAACTCTGGTCGAGTATCGCCGGCGTCGCCTTCGCGGTCATGCTCATGACGACCGTCGGCGGCATCTCGCTCGGCCTCGCCTCCCAGTCGGCAATCGAGAGCGAGGACGTTGACTACTGGGTCGTCCCGGACGCCGCGAGCGCCTCCGCAATCGCGGTCTCCGTCGACGCCCCTCGCTTGGGTGGCGTCCACTCGGTCACCGACCGACTCGCGGAAGACGACCGCGTCGACTACGCCACACCCGTGTTGATTCGGGTACTCGAACTCTCGAACCCACAGACCGGACACAGCGAGTACGTCCTCGTCGCCGGCGTCATCCCCGACTCGACCAATCGGTCGATTATCGGCCTTCCCACTGCGCCCCTCGAACCTGGCGACCCACATTACGCCGATGGCAACTACGACGGCCGGTGGACAGGACAGGCCGTGCTCAGCAGTGGCGCTGCGACACTCCTCGACGCCGAACAGGGGACGACCCTCTCCCCGAAGACGGGGTCAGCCACGAACCGCTCGTTGACCGTCTCCGGCGTCGCCAAAAGCGAGTACACGACCGGCGTCGGCGAGGTCCCCGTCGCTCTCGTCCACCTCTCGGAGGCCCAGACCCTCTCGGGTGCGACGAGCGGCGACCAGGCCGACCAGATTCTCGTGAGCACCGACGACGCCGCCGTCGCGGGCGACATCGAACAGCTCTACCCGCAGACGAACGTCGTCAAGCGAACCGGCTTCGCCCAACAGCAACTCTCCTCGTCGAGCCTGCCGCTCGCAATCGCCGTCGGCGCGGTCCTCACCGCCTTCGTCGTCGGCACGCTCTTCGTCGCGACGATGATGGGTCTCGAAGTCCTCTCCGAGCGCGCGTCACTCGCGACGCTCGCGGCAATCGGCTACAGTTCGTCCTCCCGCAGTCTGCTGCTCGTCGTCGAGACGCTCGGCGTGACGCTCAGTGGTGCAGTCGTCGGTCTCGGCCTCGGCATCGGCGGCATCGAACTCACGAACGTCCTCACGGAGCGGTATCTCGGCATCGCATCGGTCGCCCGGTTCGACCCACTCCTCGTCGCCGCGGCGCTCGTCGTCTCCGTGCTCATCGGCCTGTTCGCGTCGGTCTACCCCGTGTGGCTGAGCCATCGCGCGAACCCCGTGGAGGTGCTGCAATGAAGTTCCTCTCGCGGCTCCGTGCCGTCGTCGGCATCGCGGGCGCACAAATCCGAACCCAGCGACTCCGAAGCCTCCTCGCGGTCGTCGGCATCTGTCTCGCCGTCCTGTCGATGACGCTTCTCACGTCGCTTGGGATGGGCGTCGTCCAGACCGGCCAAGAGAAGTTCGACGCCTCCGGCCGCGACCTCTGGGTGACCGGCGGCCCCGTCAAACTCGCACCCGAGACCGGTGGCTTCCAGAACTCGCTGGACAACTCCCACCGCATCGCCGATGAAATCATGGCCCGAGATGACGTCTCGACTGCCTACGCGCTCGGCTTCCAGACAGTGTACGTCTCGCCCAATACGTCGGAGTTCGAGACTATCATTGGCGTCGGCGCACCCAGCGGCGGGCAGTCGGTGACGGTCACTGAAGGGTCGCAGTACACGCCCGGCGACCCGCATTACAACGGCGGCAGCTACGACGGCCCGATGACTCACGAGGTCATCATCAGCCCGGAAGCCGCCGAGCGCTTCGACGTCGGCGTCAACGACACGCTCTACATCGGGAGCACTCTCGCCTCAGCCCGACAACACGAGTTCCGCATTACGGGAATCTCGCCGACCTACTCGAATTTCCTTGGGTCGAGCAACGTCGTGTTGCACCTGAGCGAACTGCAGGAAGTCTCGGGGACGACGGGAACCGATACGGCGAGTCTGGTCACTGTCAAACTTAGAGACGGCACGAACCCCGACACGGTCGCATCGGAACTCGAATCGACCTATCCGACCCTCGACGTTCGCACCAATCAGGAGCAACTCGAAGCGACGCTGCGCCAGCAGGCCGTCCTCATCGCCGCGGGTGTGGCGCTCGTCGCGCTCTCGATTATCACGGGCATCGCACTGACGCTCAACCTCGTGCTCTCGCTCATCTACCAGCAACGCCGCGAGTTCGCCGCCTTGCGCGCACAGGGACTCTCCGTGTGGACGCTCGTCGGCGTCGTCGGCACGCAGGCGTTCACCTACGGACTGCTCGGCGGCCTGCTGGCGTCGGGGCTGACCTACCCTCTCGCGGACGTGCTCAACGTCGCTATCCAGCACCTCGTCGGCTTCGAGAACGTCGTCGTCGTCGACCAGCGAGTCGTCCTCGGTGGCTTCGCTATCGCGCTCGTCATCGGCCTCGCGAGCGCACTCGCCGGGTCGTGGAGTCTCGCACGACAGCCGGTGACGGACTTGCTCGACGGCTAAGCGGCGGCCGCTCTACTATCATTTATGCCCCCTCGCCCCGCCATCGTCGCCGAATCACACTCGCTATCCACAGCACACCCGCGAGCGCGAACAGCGCGTTCTGCACCCGAAATCGCGGGTCGCCAAGCGAGTTCACGACCCGAACCCACGGCGGAATAGCGTCGGCGTC
Organism: Haloferax larsenii; assembly: GCF_024730625.1. Lineage (NCBI taxonomy): Archaea > Methanobacteriati > Methanobacteriota > Halobacteria > Halobacteriales > Haloferacaceae > Haloferax > Haloferax larsenii. The sequence goes on along the minus strand of NZ_CP078063.1, from coordinate 419,662 downwards.
GGGGTACAGAACCGTCGGGAACACCGGCCACAGCAGGAATCGCATCGTCCACCAGTCGCCCGCCAGCGCGAGTGCGTACACGTCGCCGACGTAGTGGGAGACGAGACCAACACCCCACGCGATGGCGTGTTCGTCGTATCCCGCGTTGTGTGCCCACCACCCCACGCCGACGAGTACTGGCACGGCGAAGAACAGCGAGTGGCCCAGTGTCCGCCCACTGGGGAGGACGCCCACGTAGGTCAGCGGCTTGTCGACGAGGTCCGGAAGTTGCGTCCCGAGGACGACACAGCCCACCAGCCAACCCTGTGGAAGCGGTTGTCGTCGCGCGAGTCGCGTAAACACATACGAGAGATACCCGAACGCGAGGTGGCCGAATGGAAACACGTAGGCGACTGATTCGTGGCCCGGCTCTTGAATGTCCGGCTCTGTGGAGGCGCTTGACAGCGACTTCTACGCACTCCCCGCCACCGTCACTCCATCGAGTCTCGCCTGCGACGACGACTGCGACGACTGACTCACGTTCACCCACAGATGCACCTCCCGGTAGGCCGACTCGACCGTCGGCTCTTCCGCAGGCGCGCCTTTGTACAGCAGATACACCAGTCGCAGGCGCTCGCCCGTCATCGTGGGCGTCACCTCGTGCGTCGTCTGCCACGTCTCGTTGTGGGCGACACGCGGTGAGAACCGCGTCAACTCGCGTTCTTCCAACACGGTCGTGCTGTTGTTCTCGACCCGAACGCGCTGTAACTCGGCGACCACCGTGTAGTTCATCGGCTGGTGTTCCTGATTCCCGACGCCGACCACGAGTGGCTTCGACTCGCCGACGACGAACTCCTCGGGGTAGCCGTCGGCGACGAGGTCGCCGTCTTCGCCTTCGGTGAGGAGGTACAACTCGGTGAACGCCTCGCCGTCTTTCGGGACGGCGACGGCGTAGCCTACGCTACCGACTGCGAGGAGGATACTGACGACCAACAGCACGTTCAACACCGCGTCGGTCTGCGTCTCGGGGTCGAACAGTTCGTCACGCGCGGCAGAGAGCCACGTTTCGTACGGCACCGAGAAGCGCTCGGTGGGCGACAACTGATTTCGACGCCGTGCTCCGAGCGCCACCAACCCGAGTGTCAGGCCGCTCATTGCGACCATAATCGGGACGAGGCGAATCCCCCACGGGGTGAAGTTGAGGAGGAGTCCCACGAGCGGCGAGAGTGAGATACTCCCGCCGAACGAGAGGGCGACGCGCTCGATGCCGTCGATACCCGAGACGTCGCCCCCGGCTTCGGGAAACAGCGCCGCCATCAGTGCGTAGCCGGGGACGAACAACAAGAACGGGAGCCCGAGGACGGCCCGAAGCGGCGTCTCGCTCACGACCGGCAGGAAGGCCACGAGGTTGACGACCCCGACGAAGGCGACGACTGCCGCCAAATCGGCGGGAAGCTCGCGCACCTGTCTGGGGAGGAGCAAGCGCCAATCCGGGTCGCGTGTCATCGTGATGAATCTGATTCGAGGGCGTACTAAAGTGAGTCGGTCGGGGAGAACGACTTGGGCGACCCGGGTAGGACGTTTCGGAGGCCCGAGTAGGACGATACGAACGACCCGGTCAGGTCGATACGAACGACCCGCTCAGGTCGATACAAACGACCCGGTCAGGTCGATACGAACGACCCACTCAGGCCGACTCGACGAGCTCTCTCGCGAGGTCCAGCGCCCGAGAGGCCTCGGCGTTGCTCACGCCAGACGGCGCGAACGCGACCTGCTCGTAGATTCCCACGAGGTCGTCGACCGCGTCGGCCTGCGATGTCTCGCCGTCCGAACGCACCCGGCGGGCGAGTTCCGTGTGGTTGAGTGCCGACCCGTACCCGAAGTCGGCCAGCAGCGACTGCCGAACCGCCTCGTACGCAACGACGACCGCCGACTCCGGGTTTTCGTCGATGCGACTCGCCGCGTCGTCGAGGGTCGCCTCGATGGCCTCACTCATCGACTCCTCGGCTTCCGGTCCGGAGTTCGAGTCGTCGCTGCTCACCGCAGCCGACTCGCCAGATTGCTGTGTGGCTGACTGCGCTGTGACACGCTCACCGACTCCTCCGACGCCGCTGCCGCTTTCTCCCCCGGTGTCCCGACGCCACCACCACCCCACGCCGACGCCACCCGCGACGACACCGAGGCCGACGACCAGAAGCACCGCCTGCACCGGGAAGCCGGACGACTCGCTCCCGAAGTCGATGTCGGTCGTCGCACTCGCCGCTTCGAGCAGCCCGCGGTCGGACTCGAACTGCGCTCCGAGCGCGACTTCACCCGTGTCGGGGAACGCCGAACTCGGGAGCTCAGACTCGAACGTGCCGTTTTCGCTTGTCGTCGCCGTGCCGACGGTTTCGTTGCCGACGACGAACGCCACGGTTCGGTTCGGGATTGGCGTCCCCCGACTCGTCGCAAGCGTCCCGGCCACGACCACCGTGCTCTCGTTTCTGTCTTCGACGGCCACGTCGAGGTCGGTCGCAGTCGGCTCGACAGTCACCGTCGTCGTCGCCGCTGGAATCGCGACCGCGGTGTCGTTGCTCCCGCCGACTGCGAGCGTCTGGGCACCAATCGAAGCGTTCGAATCGAGCACCAGCGAAACCGACGCGACTCCCTCATCGCCCGTGACCAGCTCGTAACTATCTCCCACCGTCGAACGATTGCGGTCGAACCCCGTCGCCCGAAGGTCGAGAGGAGCGTCAGAAACCGGGACACCGTCGACTGCGACGGTCGTCGTCACAGACACCGACTCGCCGTAGCTGACGGTCTGCGTGTCGGCCTCGACCGTCGTCGTCGCAGTCACCTGTTCGACAGTCACGGCGTGGCTATCGGCCGACCCGAGGTACACCGAGCTATCCTGCGGAACGTACGCGACCGAGAGGTTCGTCGCGTCGGCGGAGAGCAGCACCGGCCGATACGCGAGCGAAAACTGGCCTGTCCCGTCGGTTTCGGCCGAGAACAGTTGCCCGCCGACGCGAACCCGAATCGACTGGTTTGCGACCGCAGACCCGGTTTCGTCTCGGAGCACACCACGAACCCGAACCGGGCGGGCGAACCCGATTCGCGTCCGATTGAGTGAGACCGAAAGTCGCGTATCGGTGAGTTCTCGCTCTCGAATCTCTTCAGCCGCCGCGACTTGTGCCGTTGTCTGTTGGTCGAGCTCTTCGACCACTGGTGTAACATCAGTACTGGTGTTATTCCCGACTGCTCGAACGGTCGTCTGCAGCGTCGCCGAGGTGCCGTTCAACTCCCCCGCGAGGTCGGCAAGTCGGCGCGCGAGTTCGCGGGCCCGCGTCTCGTTTCCGTTCTCTCGCGCCGTCTCGTAGGCGACGCGCAGGTCTTCGAACTGACGCGTCTGGTTCGAGTAGCGTTGTTGTGTCTGTCGAACCTCGTCGTACGCCTGTGCCGTCTGGTCGTCGCGCTCGGTGTCGGTCTGCTCGCTCAGCGTGACGTACTGTGAGACCCACTGCGGGTAGCTCTCGTTGCGTTGTGCACAGAGCGCTTCTTGGGTCGCGTTCAACTCACCCGTACACTCCAGGACGTACTCGTTCATCCGGCCTTGGAGCCACGATTGCAGCGCCTGAAGGTCGCGGTCGCCCTCGACGCGGTCCGGTTTCTCGTGTTGCGGTGGTGTCGCTGACGCGTTCGCCGTCGAATTGTTCGTCGACTCGGCGGGTTCGACCTGTGCCAACTCGCTTCCGGCGACGAGCGAGCGGGGTTCTGTCGCGACAGTCGGCGCACCATCCGCGGGCGTCGCCGGACCGACTGCGCCGACAGCACCCACCACTGGTGCGGCGACCAGTCCACCGACGAGGACCGCGAACAGGCACGCACGAACCGCCGAGTTCAATCGCACATGCCGGCGTTTCGAGGCCACGGACAAAACCGCTTCTGTCCGAGAAAACGCCCGACTCCACACCACTTAAGTCGCCATACCACCCGTCGTCTGATATGCAGGCGACACGCCGATACTGGGAGATGGCCGCCCTCGCAGGGTTCCTCGCCACCTTCGGCGTCGCCATCGACTCGTCCGTCTTCCTCCTCGGCGGAGTGGCGGCCGCCACGTGGCTGCTCGCCGCCCAGTATCGGTTCTACGTCGGCGTCCGCGACGTTCGCTCGTCGCTCGACGTGACGCTGTCGCCGCTCCGAACACAGGTCGGTGCGGAAGAACCGTTCTCCGTCAGACTCACCGCGTCGGCGTCGCTTTCGACCCCGTGTTCGGTGACGATAACGCCCGACTCTCCGGTCGGTATCGACGACGCCGACGAGTGGCCCGCAGTGTCTCTCACCCCCGACTCCGATTCGACCACGCACGTCGGGACCTTCCGCGCTCCCATCGCGGGGGAGTTCTCGTTCGACGCGCCGGACGTTCGCGTCGAAGACGACTTCGGCCTGTTCGCGGAGTCGTTCACGCAGGGCGGCGGCTTCGACATCCGAGTCGAACCGCGGGCGTCGGACAAGCTCTTCGTCGGCAAGGGCGGCATGGAAATCTCCGCCGGATTCGGCGAACACGAGTCCGGCCAACGCGGCCCGGGCGTCGGCGCGGCCGACCTCCGCGAGTACATGCCGGGCGACGATATCAGCCGTATCGACTGGAAGGCGACCGCCCGGCTCAACAAACCTCACATCCGCGAACACGACGTGGAGACGACTCGCGAGGTCGGACTCATCGTCGACGAGCGCTCGTCGATGTGGGACGGGCCCGCCGGACGCAGGAAAATCGACTTCGTCCGCGAAGTCGCGCTCGCGTTCGCCAACAGCGCGGCATCCATGAGCGACCCACTCGGTCTCTACACCGTCTCGGAAGACGACGTGCAGTCGGTTCGCGCGAGTCAGGCCGCAGACGTGCAGTACGCGACGATTCGCTCGCTGTTCTCTGCTGTCGGTGGCACCGCGATGACGACCCGCAGTGGCGGCGACGACTCCCGACTGTCCGTGCCGGAACGGGCCAACGACCTGCGGGCGTCACTCGACGGCGACTCGTCTGCCTACGCTCGGACGCTCCGGCCGTACTTCCAGACGATGCGTCCGTACGTCGAGAAGGTCGAATCCAGCCCGTTTTTCACCGCGACGCGACGCGTTATCACCGACCGCTCTGAGAACCTCTGGCTCGTCTTCTTCACCGACGACACCCACCGAGAGGAACTCCTCGAATCCGCGAAGTTCGCCAGTAACCGCGGGGTGCAACTGCTCGTGTTCGTCGCCCCGACCACGCTCTTCGACCCCGAATCGACGCCCGAACAGAGCTACGACGCCTACCTCGACTTCGAGTCGTTCCGAAAGCGCCTCGACCGCCTCACCAACGTCTCGGCGATGGAACTCAGCCCGAAAGACAAACGCGAGACGCTCCTCCGCGGCTCACAGCCCGTTCGAAATCGGGCAGGAGGGAGCCGATGAGCGACGAATCGACCGCGGCTGGTCATGACGAGTCGGACGTGTCCAGTCATGACGAATCGGACGCGGCCAGTCGGCCAGCATCGCGCCCACCGTCGCGTTCGTGGGTCGCCGTCGCACTCGCTGGCACTCTTCTCGTTGGCGTCACCACGTGGTCCTCTGTGGGCCTCCTCGCTATCCCGCTCGTCGGGAGCATCCTCGCTGCCATGTGGTATCTTCCACTCCCGTACGCGCTGGGCACTGCCTTCGTCGCCGCCGCGGCTGCCGTGGGCAACGACGCAAGCAGCGTTCAGGCAGTGGGCGTCGCGCTCGGCCTCGCAGCGCTCGTCGGCGCGGCGTCGCTTCGTGAGGAGACCTTCGACGGACGCACCGTCGCAGGCTATCTCGCGCTCACGGCCGGTGTGAGCGCGGTTGTCGTCGTCGCGCTCGCGTCGGCGTCTTTCGAAGCCGTCGCCTTCGGAACGACACTCGGGCTCGGGCTCGCAGCGTACGGACTCCACCGATACGAACTCGTCGCGCTCGACCTCCTCCCAGACTCCTAACCATGCAGGAAGAGACACACGCTCCGGACACTGAGGACGCGCAGTTAGACACCGACGCGGAGATTGCGGCGCTCCGCGCCGACAACCGACGACTCCGCCGTGAGTATCTCCGGGCTCGACAGAGCCAGTACCGAACGAGCGCGCTCGCACTCGGTGCCATCGGTGCCGTGGCGCTCGTCGCCGCCGCCCTGCTCCCGGCGCTCAGGACCGTCTTCGTCGTCCTCGGGAGTATCGGTATCTTCGGCGGCGTCCTCCTGTATTTCCTCACGCCGGACCGACTCGTCCCCGTGAGTGTCGGCGAATCGGCGTATCACGCCCACAGAGAGACGGGAACACACCTGCGCGAGGAACTCGGCCTCGCCGACGAGTCGGTGTACGTGCCCACTGGCGACGACACCGGCCCCGAAGCCAAACTGTTCGTCCCCCAACTCCACGACTACGAGGTTCCGTCACGTGAGTCGCTGTCGGAGTTCTTCGTCGACGCCGGAACCCCGCAGTCGCGTGGTGTCGCCCTCACGCCGACCGGACAGCGTCTCGTCGACGAACTCTCGGTGGCCGCGACAGGCGACGACACCGACCCCGAAGCCCGCTTCGAGACGCTCGGCGATGCCCTCGTCGAACAGTTCGAACTCGTCGACGACGTGGACCTCGACATCGACGCCGACGGCGGCCGTGCAACGGCGCGACTCTCCGACCCCGCATACGGCGAAGCTGACCAGTTCGACCACCCTTCGATATCCGTTCTCGCGGTCGGCCTCGCTACGACACTCGGAACGCCGGTTCGCGTGGGCGAACTGCTCACGAACGACAGCGGGACGCTCGTGACGTTCCGGTTCTGAGGAAAACGAGTCCGGCTTAGGAAAACGAGTCTGGCTTAGGCTTCGACTTCGGGCGCGTCGAGCGTGTCGAGCACGTCGTCGGCGTCGGGGGCAGCAACCGAGTCGAGGACTTCCTCGATGACCTCGCGCGGCGTCACGTTACTCAACTCCGCGTTCGTACTGAGGACGAGTCGGTGCGAGAGTGCGTCTGCGGCGAGTTGCTTGATGTCGTCGGGGACGACGTACTCGCGGCCGTCGATGGAGGCGTGTGCCTGTGCGGCGCGGAGTGTCGCGATGCCTGCACGGGGCGAGGCACCGTGTTCGACGTACTCGTTTTCGCGCGTCGCCTCGATGATGTCGAGCAGATACGACCGGACTGGCTGCGCGATGTGGACCTCGGTCACGGTGGCTTTGGCCTCCTCGACGTCGCCGCTTTCGACCACCGAGTCGATGCTGGCACTCGTCAGCGACGGGTCGTTCGTAAAGCGGTCGAGAATGGCCGCCTCCTCGTCGCGGTTCGGGAGGTCGACGGTCAACTTGAACTGGAAGCGGTCGCGCTGCGCCTCGGGAAGCCCGAACGTCCCGTCCATCTCGATGGGGTTCTGCGTCGCAATCACGAGAAACGGCTCGGGAAGCGAGAGGGTCTTGCCCTCGATAGTGACCTGCCGTTCTTGCATCGCTTCGAGCAGCGCCGACTGCGTCTTCGGCGTCGCCCGGTTGACCTCGTCTGCGACGATGACGTTTCCGAATATCGGGCCGCGCTGAAGCTGGAACTCGCCGATGTTCTCCCGATAGACGTTCGTGCCCGTCACGTCGGCCGGGAGGAGGTCCGGTGTCATCTGAATGCGCTGGAAGTCGAGACCGAGCGCTCGCGCGAAGAGGTTCGCGATAGTGGTCTTCGCGACGCCGGGAATGCCTTCGAGAAGAACGTGTCCGTCGGTCAAAAGTGAGATGGTGAGACGCTCGACGATGTCTTCGTTCCCGATGAGAACCGAGCTCGCCTCGTCTCGAATCGCAGCGTAGAGCTCTTGGGGCGCAGCCATCTTCTGCGGGTTATCTGTCCGTGTTGATAACTTCTTTTATCACTTCACGAACGTCATCCGCGTCCCATTCGGGGTTCGACGCCGCGACCGACTGCGCGAGTGCATCGACCGGAATTCGGTCGTCCGGGTCGTCCTCACGAACGCGCTTTCGAACCCACTCGATGCCACCGTGTCGAAGGAGGAGACCGAGTCCCCCGACTCCAAGGAGGCCCACGAACCCGGTGAGAAGCGGACGCTCCTCGATAGCGAGGAGCGCTGCGGCCAGCGGTGGCACCGTCTGCTGCTGTGAGGCGTCGACGAGAACTTGCTCTTCGTCGGCGACGAGATTCTGGACGAACTGGCGATTGTCCGGGCGGTCGACCATCGCGTTGATGAAGAGACTCGGGTCGCTCACGACGACGACGGTGCCGTTTCCGACCGACTCACGGGTGACGACCGCTCGACTCCCCAGTGACTCTGACGCATCTATCTCGCCGTTGGCGTTGGTGTCCAGATACGAGAAGTTCGACGACGACGCGAGCACCGTGGCGTTTCCGGATTCGATGGCGGTCCCGTAGTTGAGCGTGAGTTGCGACACGTTCGTCGTCACCGACTGGTTGCGGACGTTGGTGGCGACGGTGAGATTCGGCGAGCGGTAGTAGTGCTGCTCGTCGCGCAACAGTCGCCCGTCGAGCCGAGACTCGGTTCCGAGCCCGCGAAGCAACTCGTTCGCCGGGCGCGAGAAGTCGCCGGCGACGACCAGTGTCCCACCCTCGGCCACGTACGACCGAATCGTCCGAATCTCCGATTGCGAGTAGCTCGTTTCGGGGGCGACGACGAACGCCGTCGACGCGTCGGTCGTGTTGTACCGGGCGGGAGTCGTCGCCACGACGATGTCCGAACCCGCGTCGGTCGCCACGTCGTGTAAGCCAGCGCTCCCGTCCCACCCGCTGTTGTAGGTGCTGAAGCTCGCTGCCGACGTTGACAGCCCGACGCCTGCGACGACCACGACGACGAGTGCGAACGCGGCGATAGCGAGCCGGAACCGACGGTCGAGTCGAGCCATTCTCAGAAGACCCCCGGCGGCAGAATCGAGAGAATCCGTCGAATCACGATGTAGCCAAAGCCGACCAGCCCGGCCGCGATGACCCACAACAGTCGCCGCCGCCACGCTGGCGTCACGCGGAACGGTGCGGTCAGTTCGGTCACGACGAGAAAGCCGATGAGCGAGACGACGAAGAACAGTTCGAGTGTGAGCGACTCCACGAGGACTAACAGCAGCGTCGCGCCCAGCATCCACCCCATCTGGGCGAACACGAATCGCTGTCGCTTGGTCGCTCCCATATCTCCCTTGTTGCAAAACAGCGCATTAGAATGTACCGGGTTTTCGACTCGGTGTGGTCGAACTGCGCACCTACGACTCGTCGTCGGTTACGGCTCGAAAACGAGACGAGAGAAGAGAGATTCGGCCGAGTTAGTCGCGTCGGAGTGCGACGAGGGCAACTGCGATGAGTGCCAGCACGGAGACCGTGGCACCGAAGCCGGGGATGCCCGTCCCGGACGTGGTCGTCGGTTCGTCAGTTGTCGGCTCGTCGGTCGTCGGCTCGTCGGTCATCGTCGTCGGTTCGGCAGTCGTGGTCGTGGCTGGTTCGGTCGTCGTAGTCGTCACCTGCTGTTTCTTCGTGCCGATTGCGAAGACGGAGAAGCCGGGCGTCTCGGCTTCGAACTCGCCGTCACCGAGGTACGTCGTTTCGAGTTCCTGCCACTCGCCGTCGTGGTGACGGTAGAGGACGATGTCCTCGGGCGCTGCCTCGATTTCGTCGAGGCGCTCTTGGCTGACCGAGAACGTAAAGCGCGCACTGTTGACGTCGTCGTCATCGTCGACACCCTCGACGTCGACTTGCACGTAGCCGACTGTCTTGTCACTCGGGCCTTCCGGGATGTTGTCTGGGCGCTTGTCCAGGTTCTTGACGCTCACGTTGACATTCTCCGCGCTCTTCGAGAGGTTGAGACCGAGCTTGGTGACTTTCGCACCAGTGTCGTTGGCTTCGGCCTCGTCCCCTTCTTCGTCGTCGGTTCTGAGGTCAATCTCGAACTCCTTGTTGACGCCGGGGTTCTTGATGGAGACCTTGATGGAACCGTTCTTCGGGTCGACGTCCTTCGTCACGTCAGGTCTGTCGACCGGCGGAGTCGTGTCGCTATCGTCGTCATCGTCGTCATCGTCGTCGTCACCGCCACCACCGCCGCCACCACCGCCGCCACCGCTTGGCGGACCGGTCGGCGAATCAGATTCGAGTTCGAACGTTCCAGACACCGTGGCGAGTTCGGTCGAGTCCGACCCACCGGCGATGTAGATGTAGCGGTAGTCACCGGTCTCCCAGTCGTCCTGGGTGTCGACCGTGACGCTGTTTAGGCTCTGGCCCGCGTAGGTGTAGACCGCGCCGTCGAGTTCGGTCGGGTTCGGGAGCAGGCTGTTCTGCGGTCGCTCGGTTCCAGCCGAGTCGACGAGGTAGTCGATTGCCGTGCTCACCGAGACGGGACCGCTATCGGAGCCTGCCCCGATGGTCGCACCGCCAACCGTGACCTCTTGGGCGTTCTCGACCGGGCCGTTGAGCTTCGAAATCTCGTGTTCGATTTCGATGTCGTCGGCTTCGAGGTCGCGGGAGATGTTCGGCGAGTTGATTTCGGTTCGGGCGTTCTCGAACGTCTCTTCGTGGTACACCACGAGCGTGTGGTTCGGCGTGCTGTCCGAGAGGCCGGACGCATCGACGTCGATAGTGACCGTCTCGCCCTGTTCGGCATCGTTCGCGGACGCCGTCGCAGACGTCGACTGCACGGCGACTGCGTCCATCCCGATAACCTGCGTCTGACCAGTTACCGAGAGCTGGCCGTTGGAATCGACTTCGAAGCCGTCGTTCGCGTCGTTGCTGGCACTAGTGTTGTTCTGAACGAGGAAGAACATGTACTGGCCGGAGCCGCGCTGCATTGCGTTGTTCGTCCCCGACGCAGAGAGGTCGTAGTCGATCGACGTCTCACCGGAGCCATCGAGCGACCCGGCGTCGATCATCTCGAACGTGGCGTTGTTGTTCGCGTTCGGGACCGTCACGAGGTCGATAGCCTCGGACACGGTCAGTCCCGTGTAGTCCTCGTCGAGAATCGAGTGGTCGGCGTCGAGCTTGGCGACGAGCAGTTGGACGTCCTCAGTTGCGAAGTTCGAGACACCAGCACCAGTGGTCTCCTCAAATTCGAGTGTGACCGTGTCGTCGCTGTCGTACACCGCCAACTCGTCTTTGTTCGCAGAGACGTCGCCAGTGCTTTGGTCCGCGACGTTCACGAACACGTTCGTGTTGTCGACGGTCGTTGCAGCGTTCGACGTGTCTGCTCGGAACGGCAGCCCTGCGCGTTCCCAGACCTTGACGTCGTCACTTGCTTCGAGTAACTGATTATCGGAGACCCCGGCAGCCACGTCCCCGGTGACTCCCACGTATCCTGCGACACTCCCAGTATATACCGATACTACAAGTAGTAACAGGAGGCCTATCCGGCCGATATCTCTAATTGTGTCGGGCATTAAGTTCGCATTTCATGTCTCAGATAATAGTATTTTCGTCTAGCGAAACTAAACCCGAGAAATGTACGAAGATAAAACAGAAATGGTAATTCTGCTGTCAGTTTTTCGGTCACCTGTTTCTCGATAGTCCCTGACCGAACGACAAAGCATTTGTCGGCTTATCGAGCATATGCTTGTATGTCTCTTCGGTCTCTCGTTTCCGGTATCCTCGTCGTTGCCCTCCTCTGCGGCGGCGTTGCGCCGTCTGCACTTGGCGCGGCTGACTACTCGATATCGACGGCGAACGATATCGACACGCCCAATCGAACCGTGACGATAGAGGGCGACGAATACGAGGTCTCGTCGGTCGGTCAAGTCGAGAAAAACGACACGCTCACCGTCAACACCGAAGCACCGTCTGGCACCGAATACGATATCTACATCTACAACGGCGACCGCGACATCGTCGATACGGCCGCCGTAGAGGGGGACGACTCCGAAACCTTCGATACGACCTACTTCGGGAATCCCGGTTCCTACGTCGCTGCTCTCTACGTCGATGGGAACATCGAGCGAATCCAACCAGTCGTCGTCTCCGCGTACCGTGTCTCTGCCGACCTGCCCGAGCAAACTACGGTCGGCGAGGACGTGACCGTCGACGTGTCGCTGTCGAAAGTCACGGAGATACCCGACCCGCACTCGGTCGAAGTCGTCGTCTCGCAGAACGACTCTCTCGTGTCTCGCGTGGACGCAAGCGAAACTGACTCACTCTCGTACGAAGCGACGCTCTCGTCTGACCTTGAGGCAGGGACCTACGATGTCTACGCAGTCGTCCGCAACGAGACGACTGTCGAAGGGAAACACGAACTCGTCGGCATAAGCAACACGCAGTCACTCACTGTCGAGGAGTCGGACTCGGAGACATCTGCCCCCGGTGGTGGTGGGTCGGACTCGGAGACGTCGACACCCGACACGACCACCACGACGCAGACTCCCGCAGAGACGACTCAGTCGCCGACGAACACGACTACGTCGCCCACGACATCGTCTCCATCGACGACTGAAACCACCACGACGACTGCACCCACGTCGACACAAACACCGCAGACGACGACTGACGATGGCGTCCTCACTCCGAACACGGAGTCAGCGACGCCCGAACAGACTTCCACGTCACTCCCCGGCCCGTGGCTTCCAGCCCTCGGTGTGCTTCTGCTGGGGACGGCTCTCGCCGTCTGGACTCGACGCGACGGGCAGTAATTCAAATATAGAACACAACCAAATTTGACAGCAAGTATTTTCCGAGCTCTGAATTGAGATTCAAATATTGAATAGTCCATTTTCACCCTGATCGTGTGAAGACAAGGAGATAAAAATATAATAGGAATCCCTATTCAATATGGTTGTTCGCAAATCCATCAAAATATCTAGTTTCTGAGCCTCGTAATCACCGTACCGCGTTAGGGGTTGTCGTTGCATCTTCCTGTCGATGTAATGAGGTAATATTTACAACTGGGGCACTGAGAGTGGACTGTACAGACAGCAATGCCAAATTCAGGCGACACCGTCTCCCGTCGGGGAGGCACCGGACCAAAAATCGAGCGCGTCGCCGAGCGCTACGGGCTGTCCGGACTCGGCGACGAACTCGTCGCTGCCTGGCTGGGCGAGGGACGCGAGCAGCGGAGCCTCCGCGAACTCGAAACCGACGTCAACAAGCGACTCATCCGGGCAGCACTCGACGAGGCTGGCGCGCACGTCCTCGACGGTGAAGTCGACAACTTCTATCGACTCTTGACCGACGACGACGTGAGCGCCGGCAGTCGGACCGCGGCGCGGAACTCCCTCCGGGAGAACGGTGTCGACGTCGAGCAGTTGGAAGCGGACATCATATCCTACCAATCCGTCTACAACTATCTCAAGCGACACAGAAACGTCGAACGCGAATCGACCGAGGAAGACGACGAAACCGCGACGAAATCCGGGCTGGATACGATTCGAAAGTTGCGGGCGCGTCTTCGGGTCGTCACGACCGACGTGGTCGACCGACTTGTCGATTCGGGGGCGGTGTTCATCGGCCCGTTCGAGGTCGACGTCGATATCCGAATCACGTGTACAGACTGCGAAACGCGCCTGACGCCGACAGAGCTACTCACCACCGGGCACTGTCGCTGTGAGCACACAGCAGATGAGTAGCGGCGGCGAGGCACAGCACACTCTCTCAGACACACTATGACGAACTCAGAGGCACCCACGGACGCAACTGTCAGACTACAGCATATCGGTGGCATCGACACGCGAGACGTGACACTCTCTCCGGGTGTGACGGTGCTTACCGGTCGGAATGCAACGAACCGAACCTCGTTCCTGCGGGGACTCATGGGCGTCTGCGGCAGCGACGCGGTGAGTCTCAAGAGCGACGCAGACGAGGGACTGGTCGAACTCGAACTGGACGGTCGGACGTACACGCGTCATCTCTCTCGGAAAAACGGCCGCGTCGTATTCGACGGCACCCCCTACTTGCAGGACGCATCGACCGCGGAGTTGTTCGCGTTCCTTCTCGGGTCGAACGAGGCGCGGCAGTCGGTCGTCACGAGCCGTGACCTCCACGACGTCATCATGGCCCCGGTCGATACGGAGGCCATCAATGCCGAAATTCGAACGCTACAGCGCGAGCGAAAGCAGACAGAACAGGAGCTTTCCAAGTTAGAATCGCTCGAATCGGAGCAGCGACGACTCGAATCGCGGCGCTCCGAACTGGAAGCCGAAATTTCCGAACTCGAATCTGAACGAGACCGCCTCGCAGAACGAATCGACGCCGAAGACCAGACTGTCGAGACTCAGCACGCACAGCGCGACGAACTGGACGAGACGCTGCGCGAACTGCAGGATGCGCGGTCGGAGTTGGAGACGGTTCGGTTCAGACTACAGAGCCAACGCGAGAGCGTCGAGTCGCTCAGAACCGAACGCGCCGAACTCGAATCCGAACTGGAGTCCGCCGAGGCCGCCGACATCGACCGCGACGAAGTGACGGCCCGCGTCGAGCAGATTCGAGGAGAAATCGAATCGCTCAACACCACGATTGCGGACCTCCAGACGGTTATCCAGTACACCGAAGACGTCTTGGACGGGAAGACGGACCTCATCGAGGACACGCTCGTCGAATCGACCAGCAGCGGGTCGGTGACGGACCAACTCGTCTCCTCGGAGACGATTACCTGCTGGACCTGTGGCACGGAGGTCGAAGAGAGTCAAATCGAGGAGACGACGACCCGACTCCGTGGCGTTCGCGACGAGCGACGCGAGCGACGCACGGAACTCCGACGGGAACTCGACGAACTCGAACGCGACCTCCGGTCGGCCGACGAGACGCAGTCCAAACGGCAGTCACTCCGGCGAAAACTCGACCGATTGGAAGGCGAACTCGACAACCGCACGGAGCAAATCGACTCGCTGACCGAGGAGCGCGACGAACTCGCCGCCCGCGTCGAGCAGTTGGAACGCGAGGCCGAAGACAAGCGGGGGCAAGCGAACGAGACGCTCATCGAACTCCACAAGGACCGCAACGAGGTCGAATTCTCGCTCGACCGCACCCGCGACGAACTGGCCGACGTCAACGACGAACTCGACGCTCTCGACGAACAGTTCGACCGCCGTGAGGAACTCGAAGCCCAACGCGAGCAACTGACGGCCGACCTCGAAGCGGCCCGCACGCGAATCCAATCGCTCACCTCGTCGGCCGTCGAGGCGTTCAACGAGGAGATGGAGACGGTTCTCGACCTCCTCGAATACGAGAACATCGAGCGCGTGTGGTTAGAGCGCGTCGAGCGCCGCGTTCGCGAGGGACGGCAGAAGGTGATGCAAACGCAGTTCGAACTGCACATCGTCAGAACGGCCGACAGCGGCGCGGTGTACGAAGACACCATCGACCACCTCAGCGAGAGCGAACGGGAGGTCATCGGCCTCGTGTTCGCCCTCGCGGGCTACCTCGTCCACGACGTCCACGAGGACGTTCCGTTCATGCTTCTCGATTCGGTGGAGGCCATCGACTCGGACCGAATCGCCGCCCTGGTCGACCACTTCGAGGCATTTCCGCAGTTCCTCGTGGTCGCGTTGCTCCCCGAGGACGCACAGGCGCTCGACGACTCGTACGACCGCGTCGAGTGGGGCGACGAGTAACCCGGCGACCTGCGTCGACTATTGACTTACTTCGGCTAGCCCCTCGACTATTGACCTGACTTGACTATTGGCGCACCACACGAGGGGGGTCAGGGTACTGTTTTTGCCGTGGTGCAGTCCCGTTCCGTTTGCACTGTCGAGATTATGTAGTCTCATTGATATCTCACATCGAACATTCTGTCGGCGTATACTGCTGGTACGCAAGAAATATAACAGGTAGTGGCAGTACTGTACTCTATACAGTCTGGGGGGATACACTATCAGCACACTCACCACTCACCGACGAGACGAGACAGAGCAGACTCGGGTTTGGTACGACTGCGACCGGTCTGAGACGATTTCCGAGGCGATACTGTTCGCTGCGGCGGAGCACAGAGATTGTGACCCGACGGAACTCCCCCCACTCAGCGAGTACGTCGATATCGACGCGCTGAACGTGCTGTTCGGCGAGGACTCGCCGATGTCGCCAGCACTCTCCCGTGGCACGCTCGAATTCGACTACGGAGACCTCGTCGTCGACGTCGACACGGTCGGCACGGTCGAGATTCGCGACGCCGAGTGAGTGCGGGTTCGGACGGCTGTTTGGTGCTAGGTGGGACCCTCGCCGGACGAGTATCGGTGGCTTCACTTACCGATTCGATGAACGTGCAGACTATCATGGTCCTCGGTGGATTACTCCCGAGTACACCCGCCACGAACGTGCTCCTCGTCCTCGTCGCGACGGGGGTCATCTGGCTCGGTAGTGGGTGGCTCGAACACGCGGCAGACCGTCTCGCAGCCTACTACGGACTCCCGGCGGTCGTCCAGGGGTCTGTCATCGTCGCGCTCGGGTCGAGTTTCCCGGAGTTCACGAGTGTCCTGTTCGCCTCCCTCGCCGGCGTGTTCGACATGGGCGTCGGCGCAATCGTAGGTTCGGCCATCTTCAACATCCTCGTCATCCCCGCTCTCTCGGGGTTGTCTACCGAAGGCGACCTCGAAACGAGTCGCGTCATCGTCTACAAGGAAGCGCAGTTCTACATGGTCGCGGTCGCGACTCTCGTGGTCACGTTCGCACTCGCGGTCATCTACATCCCCGTGGCTGACGCCCCGCCGTTGACCGGTCTCATCACCCGCCCCCTCGCCGCGATTCCACTCCTCTTGTACGGCTTGTACCTCTTCATTCAATGGCAGGACGTAGACGATTACGACGGCGACACGTCTTCCGACGACGACATCGCGGTCGCTCGGGAGTGGGGCCGTCTGGCGCTCGGCTTGGTTCTCATCCTCGTCGCCGTCGAGCAGTTGGTCGGAAGCGTCGAATCGCTCGGTGCGACGTTCGGCATCCCGACGTTCCTCGCGGGTGTGACGATTATCGCCGCGGCGACGAGCCTCCCCGACCTGCTCGTCAGTGTTCGGTCGGCACAGAACGGAAACAGTGCGACGAGTCTCGGCAACGTCCTCGGGTCGAACACGTTCGACCTACTGGTCGCGATTCCCGTCGGCGTCCTCATCGTCGGTAGCGTCCCTATCGACTTCGCGGTCGCCGTTCCGATGATGGGCGTGCTCACGCTCGCGACCGTCCTTCTGTTTACGCTCCTTCGGACGGAACTCTCGCTCACCCGCCCGGAAGCGTACGTGCTCCTCGTCGCCTATTTCGTGTTCGTCGTCTGGGCTATCGCCGAAAGCGCCGGAGTGACGCAGTTGGTCAGGGGATAGACGGAAAATCAGGCCGAATCGGGTGGGGGACTACACGCCGTCCGGTTGCACCGGGAGTTCACGTTTGTAGTACCGGTAGATGGTAGCCACAATCAGCAGCCACAGGAGTACCAACAGGTACGCAACCGGGTTGTTGGCTTGCGTGCTGACGGTCTCTTGGAGGTTGCTCCCCGATGGTGCGAGTATATCTCCGATATCGGGGTTGGTCGAGGCAGGTGGCTCCGCTGCGGTGGTCACTGATTGGTCGGCCGACCCGCTGGCGTCGTCACTCCCAGTGTCGGTGCTGATGATTCCGCCCCCCGAAAGTGACTCGCGCGAATCGGGAGCAGTGGGAGCCGACGGGGGTGACTGGGCGGACGCGGAAGCCGAACTCGAACCGCCACCTCCGCTTCCTTTGTTCGACTCGCCTGCGCTGGCTCCTGAAGTCCCATCATTCGACGATGTGCTGTCGTCGGACGACGAAGTCTCATCGCCGGTGTCTGCTGTCGTGTCGTCTTGCGAGGGCCCAGTTGCAGTGCTGTCGTCGGACCCGTTGTCGCCACCGTCAGCAGAGTCGTCGTTGCTCGCGTCGGTGCCGTCAGTACTGCTGTCGGTGGTGCCGTCAGTACTGCTGTCGGTGGTGTCGCCAGCACTTCCGTCAGTATTTTCGGCGTCGTCAGTACCGCTCGTGTCACCAGTGTTGTCGGAGCCAGTGGTGGTATCGCTGCTGTCGGAACCAGTGGTGCTATCGCTGTCGTCTGAGCTGCCGGTGTCGGTTCCATCGTTGCCGTCAGTCCCGTCTACGCCGTCAGTGTCGCCAGCATCACCATCGGTGCCATCGGTGCTATCGGAACCACCGGAGTCGGTTCCATCAGTGCCATCGGAACCATCACCGTCGCCGGTGCCATCACTGCCGTCGCTTCCGTCGCTCCCATCGTCACCGGCCCCGCCGTCGTCGGAGCAGTCGTTCGAGTCAGTGGCTCCCGAGTTGTGGGATTCGTCGAGGAGCTTTGCGACGTAGGCGGAGACCTGCTCGCCGATAGTCCCAGCCGAATCTCCGTCTTCCGGCGGAAGCGTGCACTCGGAGACCTCCTCACAGTCTGCGGGCGTAGTTTTGGCACGGTCGTTACCGAGGAGACTGCCGACGAACGCCGAGACCTGCTGTCCGACCGTCGCCTTCGGTGGCTTGCAGATGTCGGCTGGACGCTTGTCGGTTCGAGCGTGGTCACTGCCGTTTCGAGCGTGGTCGGTTGCAGGAGTATCGTCGTTTTGAGCGACGTCACTCGCTGGAGTGTCGTCGGTCGCTGACCCACCAGCGTTCGCCGGGGGCGCGTCGTTCTTGGCACTGTTTTCGGCCGGGGTGTTGTCGTTCTTCGGTGTGTCTTCGCTCGTAGATGTCTGGTTAGGTGGTTGCTTCGCTGGTGTCTCGCCGGTGTTTGCAGATTTCTTGTCGGTGTTTGGAGGTGCTTTGTCGGTGCTTTCGGATGTCTCGTTGGGGGTGTGCTCACTTGCAGTGGCGCTTTCGTTCTGTTGGCTCTCGGTCGCTGGCGTCGTCTCGCCGGACTCGTTACCGGAAGTACCTTCGTTCCCTTCCGTTCCTGTTTGGCTCTCGTTTACGGGAGACGCATCGTCGTTCGCCGGTTCAGGGGTGGGGGTGGTGCCGTTCGCGGTCTCAGTTCCGTTACTGGTATCTTTCTCGTTTTTCGCCTTCTCGTTCGCAGGTGCGTTTCCGTTCTTCGCGTTCTCGTCCTTCGCGCTCCCGTTCTTCGAAGCCGGTTCGTTCTGTGGAGGCGTCGGGGTCGATGCCGAGCCGTTGGAAGGTGCCGATTCAGGGGTGTTTCTCTGGGAGGGTTGGTTTGCCGTGGCCCCGTCTGTGGAGGCTGTCGCGTCCGTGTTGGAGGACGTGTCCCTGAACACGTCGTCGACGGACTGCGTGGAGACAGCGGAGACCATCGGCGCCGCCAGTACGACCACCGTGATGGCGAGTACTGCGGCTATTCTGAGCGAGACCATATCCTATCGGCTATATCTATGTTTCATACAGACATTGTAACGAGTTTATTAACTTCAATTAGACAAGGAATATCGCATAGAATGGTCTTCTACGGCGCAATTTCAGCATCTACAGAATGTCGGGAGTCGGCCGCAACACACCTCTCCTCACAGCGACGAATCGCCACGGCGCTCCCGTGGGTGTGCGTCACCGCGACGTACCTTTTTGTTTCACCGCCGCCGAAGTGGTATATGGAATTGGAACTGCGCTTCTTTGCGACCTTCCGTGAGGCAGTTGGACAGAAGACGCTTCACTGGCAGGTCGAAGACGGCGCGACGGTGGGTGACGTACTCCACGCGCTCGAATCCGAGTACGAGGGACTCACCGGCAGCCTCCTCGAAGGAGGCGAGATACGACCGCACGTGAACATCCTGAAAAACGGGCGCGAGGTGGTCCACCTCGACGGTCTCGAAACCGCACTCGACGAGGGAGACACGGTCAGTGTCTTCCCACCGGTGGCGGGTGGATGAGATGGCTCGCCGGGAGCGTGCGTTTCGCGGAATCTCGCCGCGACTCGTGAGACACTACTTGACGAACCTCGGCGGGGACGTAGAGAGCGACACGCGCGTGGTCGGCCCCGATTGGACAGTCGACATCGAAACCGAGGCGGTCTCCATCACGAGCAGTATCGAACTCACCGAGGTCCAACTCACCTTCGAGGGCTCCGAAGAGACGCTCGACGACCTCGTCGAGCAGTTCGCACAGAAGGCCATGCGCGCCGGTGGATGACGATGGGTGCAGACCACAACGACAACTCGAACGACGACCCGAACGACGGCCCGAGCGACGAGCAGAACGACGACCACGAACGACTCCGCGACCACCTCGTCCCGGACGCGACGAGTGACGACCCGCAGGGTGGCGCAGTCGACGGAACGGCAATCATGCTCGCCGCGGCGAAGGCGAGCGTCCCGGCAGACCAGGTCCCCCTGCTTCTCGACCGCGCGCAGTTGTACCTCGACACCCACGCCGACGAGTACGACCGCGAGTTCGAGTGCGTCTACGAAGACGACGAGACGGCCGTCTACTTCGTCCCGCTCGGCCACTGGGACACGAAAGGCCTCGAAATCGGCTTCTCACACCGCGAACTCGACGCCGTCCGGCGGGCGCACACCGAGCATCTCCGCCGCGTCGGGACGAAGTCCGACCGCCGCGACGAGTTCGAGACGGCGCTCGAAATCCGGGAGGTTGCGGTCGTCAATCGCAGCGAGAGCCGGCAACCAGCGCACGGATAGACGCCTATTTCGGGCGCGACGCCCTGCATCTGACAGATGCCTACGCTCCCATCCGACTTCGTCGACGGTGTCCGCGATGCGGCCCCGCTGCACCTCGGCATCGTGCCGTTCGGTCTCGTCGCGGGCGTCGCCGCCGTCGAGCAGGGACTGTCGATTTTCCACGCAATCGGCTTTTCGACCGTGGTCTTCGCCGGTGCCTCGCAACTGGCGATGATAGAACTGCTCGGCTCGGACGCGCCACTCGCCATCGTCGTCGGCACGGCCGTCGTCGTCAACCTCCGGATGCTGATGTACTCGGCCTCGATTGCGCCGTACTTCCGTGACTTCGCGGCCCGCTCGAAGACCATCGCCTCGTACCTCTTGACCGACCAGGCATTCGCGCTCTCGCTCGCTCGATACAACCGCGAGACGGGGACCGACCGCTTCGCGTACTACATCGGCGTCGCCGTCTCGCTGTGGGCCGTCTGGCAGGTTGCCACCGTCGCCGGCGCGGTACTCGGGACGGGTCTCCCGCCGGAGTGGGGTCTCGGATTCGCCGCGCCGCTAGTCTTTCTCGCGCTTCTCGTCCCGGCGCTGAAAGACCGAGCGTCGGCGGCGTCGGGAGTCATTGGCGGTATCGTCGCCGTCGCCGTCGTCGCGGCGGGAATCCCGTTCCACCTCGACATCATCGTCGCCGCCGTCGCGGGGGTCGCCGCCGGTCTCGCGGTGGAGTCTTTCGGAGGTGACGCGTAGGTGGCGACGAGTTACGACCCGCTCACTGTCTGGGGCGTTATCGTCGTCGCCGGCGTCCTCACCTTTGGCATCCGGGCGTCGTTCATCTACCTCTTCGGGCACATCGACACGGTCCCGCCGCGAGTCAAATCGGCACTCGAATACGTCCCGGCGGCCGTCTTCGCCGCGCTCGTCTTTCCCGCCGTCGTCGCTCCCGCCGGGGACGTCGCGCTCTCGCTCGGGAACGAACGTCTCGTTGCAGGCGTTCTCGCGGCGCTCGCGGCGTGGTACACAGAGCGCGTCTTCGTCACTATCGCCGTGGGTATGGGTGCGCTCTGGTTCCTGCGGTTCGTCGTCTGAGCGACCCCCCAAAATACTCGTTTCGTCGGTGACCACACGCCAACACATGCCTTCCTCGCCCCCGTACCTCTACTCGCGTCCCCGTGACGACGCGGGTCGTGCCCTCCTCACGACCGGGTTCGTTGCGGGCGTCGCCGCGTTCGTCGCTGGCACCGTCGCCGTCGCCGGATGGCTCGCGCTCGCGACCGACGGCCCGTTTTCGACGCTCGACGCCGTAACCACGATGACCGCTGGCGAACCCGTTCCGACGGTTTTCACCCCCATCTGGACGTTCTGCGGCGCGATGGGTCTCCCAGTCCAACTCGTCGAAACGACCGGTCACGGACGCGCGATTGTCTCACGAAACCTCGTCGACGTGTTCGACGGCGCTGGCGACGCGTGGGTCTGGATGGGTGCGATTCCGCCTGCGTGCCTCGTTCTCGCGGGGGCCGCCACGGCCCGTCTCACGGCGTGGAACCGGCGCCCTGCGGAGGGCTTCGCCACGGGAGCGTCGGTTGCGCTCGGGTTCGCCGCTGCGGTGGCCGCCGTCGCGCTCGTCGCTCGTTTCGGACTCGGTGACATCCCGCCGACCTCCGAGGGAGTCGTCCGCATCGGGGCGACGGGATTCCCGCCATCCGACCTCGACGGCGATTCGGTCGGAATCCCACTGTAGGGGGTCGTTTCTGGGCTGGTGTTCGGCCTCGTCTTCGGTGGACTCGGTGGGGCCGCAGCGTCGCTCCGTAGCTGAATCATCAGAGACTACCTCGACGCGTCGCTCACGGAGCGAGCGTCGAAAAAGAAGGTCGGTTGCGTGTCGCGCAGGGCGACTCCACCCTAACTGCTCAGTCGTCTGCCGGTGCCGCGGAGTCGCCGCGGGAGACGCCCGTACCGGGGCCGAGGTCGATACCGAGTTCGTCGAGACGCTCGTCGGGGACGACGCCGTCGACCCACTTGCGCCGCGCGTAGTACTCTTCTTTCATCTCGTCGAGTTCGCAGAGTTGGCCTTCGGACGCGCCCTGTCCGGGCACTGCCTCGTCGCCTTCGACGAAGCGCCCCGGTAGCGAGTCGTCGCTCCCGTCGAATCCTGCGAGGTTGTTGTAGTACCGCTCCAGCGTGTAGATGCGGTCGCCGGTCTCCAGCAGTTCGTCTTCGGTGACGTCGAGGCCGGTCATGCCGTTGTACTGCAGGACGTACTCCTCGATGCCCTCCGCGAAGGCGTTGAACTTGCAGATGTCGAAGGAGTCCGAGATAGCGTGCATGTCCTGAAAGAGGGCCGCGAGTTCGCCCTTTCCTTCCCACTGGTAGGGGTCGTGTTTCTCCGGGATGCCCAGAATCTCGGCCGACGGCGTGTAGGCCCGCAGGTGGCACGCACCGCGGTTCGAGGTGGCGTAGCCGATGCCCATACCCTTCATGCAGCGCGGGTCGTACGCCGGGATGGTCTGTCCCTTGACGGCCAGCGAGTTCTCGTGGGCGTCGAAGCGTTCGGCGAGGCCGTTGGCACCCTCGGCGAGGGCGTCGGCGAGTTCTCCCTCGCGGTTGGCAACCTCGTCGATGAGGTCTATCATGCGCTCGGTGTCGCCCCAGTCCAGTTGTTCGTCGAGGCTGTCGAGTTTGCCCTCCTCGGACATCTCCATCGCCATCGCCATCATGTTCCCCATCTCGATGGTGTCGACACCCATGTCGTTACAGCGGTCGATCATGACGGCGATTTCGTCGCGTTCGGTGTGTCCCGAGTTCGGACCCAGCGCGTAGGCGGACTCGTACTCGTAGGACTCGCCGCGGACGTTCATCTCCTCACCCTTGTGCATTATCGACACCTCGACTTCCTTCTTACAGGCGACCGGACAGGAGTGACAGGTCGGTTCGTCGACGAGGATGTTCTCGCGAACGTTCTCACCGGAGACTTCTTCGGCGTCGATGCTTCCACCCTCGGCGTCGCGCATCGCACCCGTCGAGGTGTACTTCCCGTTCTTCGTCGGGAGACCGTCGAGTTCCTCGCCCGCGTTCATCAGGACGTTCGTCCCGTACAGTGAGAGGCCGCCCTCGTTTGGGGCAGTGACTTCCGATTCGCGGATGAGTTCCATCGCCTGCTGGTAGCCCTGCTTGAACGTCTCGGGTTCGGCGGGCTTGGGCATCCGAGTGCCGGATTTGACGACGACCGCCTTGAGGTTCTTCGACCCCATGACCGCGCCTGTGCCGCCGCGACCGGACGCGCGGTCGTCTTCGTTGACGATGCAGCCGAAGCGGACTTCGTTCTCCCCACCCGGGCCGATAGCCATCACCGAGAGGTTCTTGCCGAGTTGGCCGTCGACCTCGTTTTCGAGTTCGTCGATGGTGTCGTGGATGCCCCAGCCCCAGATGTGGCTGGCGTCGCGGAGTTCGACTTCGCCGTCTTCGACGACGGCGTAGACCGGATGTTCGGATTTGCCAGTAAACAGCAGGCCGTCCATGCCGGACCACTTGAGTCGAGCGCCACTCCACCCCCCGTGGTGGGAGTCCGTGACGGTGCCCGTGAGGGGAGACTTCGTCACGACCGCGATACGGCCGCTCATCACTGTCTGTGTGCCCGTTAGCGGTCCGGTCATGAACGCGAGCAAGTTGTCTGGTCCGAGCGGGTCCACGTCCGGACCCTGCTCGAACACGTACTTGACGCCGAGTCCGCGTGCGCCGATGTACTTCTTTGCGTCCTCGTCGTCGATGCCCTCGTACTGCACCTCCTCCGCCGAAAGGTCAACCCGTGCAACTCTGTCGTGATACCCGCCGAGTTCAGTCATTGTAATCGTCGTTGATTATATACGGTCGGAATAGGGTTAGTGATTCTCACACGATGGTAACTAGATTCGGTTACGTCCTCGTCACGGGGCTCTTTCGCGTCCCGGAATCCGACAACGCGGGGCGAATCATCCTGGTTGCGGTCCTGCGGCCGTTAACGAGAGGCTACCGGTGGCATCCACGGCGAGTGTCGCAGGTCCTCGCGGCGGACACGACCACCACGTTCCAGACACTGACGTCCCGGTTTCGAGACTCGCATCGACGCGGTGCGGGCCGGACTCGACGACGGGGACGAGCGTACGGACCGCTCCTGCCGCAAGGTCGATGTCGCGGTCGAACACACCGGATACGGTCTCGATGCGCAGTGAGAGTCTGTGTGCGACGTCGTCTCGGTTGGCTACCGTCAGTGTGGTGTTCGCCGGACCGCACCCCGTCGTTCCGCTCGTCACGTCCACGTACTTCGCCGGCTCGTTGGGCACCTGCCACGTCACGTCGATGTCCCGGTCCGCCGTCTCGACGCTCACCTGGTAGTCCCCGGTTCGATACGTGACGGGAACCGACAGTCTCGTTCCCGCCGGAAGCCGGAACCGTCGGTCGATGAGCGTCGCATCTCGGAGGTCGACGCGGATACTGGCCTCGGTCTCTCCCCCGGGGTTTTCGACGACGAGTGCCGCCGGAGCGTACCACCGCGACAGGCCGTCCCCGACCAGCGGGAGGTCGGCCTCGTCGCCTCCGGTCGCGAGACCGCACTCACCGTCTCCGGAACACGTGCTGGCGCGCCAGAACACCGCGTTCGACCTGTTCAACACGACTTCGAGCCCATCGAGCGGTTCTGTGACGCGCCACGTCGTCTCCTCTCGGATGCCGGTGTCGGTTTCGACGACGACAGCGAGGTCGGCACGCGGAACCTCGATGCGACTGCTCGTTCGCTCGCCGGGCAGCAGGTCCACGTTGCGGAAGAACACGTCGCGCCCGCCACGCATCCCGACGACCGTCGCGAACACCGGGTCTGGCGTCGGGTTCCAGACCGTGAGGCGCTGGCCGAGCCGCGCCGCTGCAGCTGTGGTCGTCGCTTGGGGGGACCTCTCCTCGGGAGTCGCGGTCGCGGTTGCGGTACCGACCTCGTTGTCCGGAGTGCTACACCCGGCGAGACCGGCGATGCCGCCCGCGACGACCGAGAGGAGGGTTCGGCGGTCCATGGCACGACCTACGGACGCGGAGCATATAGGATGCGTGCGAACCAGCGGCACGCGCACGCTAGACGAAGCGGCTTTACGCCACCATCCGATAGGAGAGTTCAATGAGTAAGCCGAGCCCCGAGGTCTACGAACGGGGACGCGGGATGGACGCGCACAACAAGGTGATGCGCGACATCCGTTCGCAAAAGCAGAAGACCTACGACCCCCACGAGCCGACGCGGGTGTGGATAGACGAGGACAACACCCCCGACGGCGTCTACGACTCGCTCACGATTATCCTCAACACCGGTGGCTGCCGCTGGGCGCGCGCCGGTGGGTGTACGATGTGTGGCTACGTCGCCGAGTCCGTCGAAGGCGGCAGCGTCTCTCACGAGGCGCTGATGGACCAGATTCAGGTCTGTCTCGACCACGAGACCGAGCACATGGACGACGGCGAGAAAGCCGGACTCATCAAAATCTACACCTCCGGGTCGTTCCTCGACGAGCGCGAAGTGCCCGCCGAGACGCGCGACGCCATCGCCGAGACGTTCGCCGACCGCGACCGCATGGTCGTCGAGTCGCTGCCGGACTTCGTCACGCGCGAGAAACTCGAAGACTTCACCGACCGCGGCATCGAGACGGACGTCGCTATCGGCCTCGAAACCGCGACCGACCGCGTCCGACACGACTGCGTGAACAAGTACTTCGACTTCGCCGACTTCGAAGACGCCTGCGACGAGGCCGCCGAGGCGGGCGGTGGCGTGAAGGCCTATCTCCTCATGAAGCCGCCGTTCCTCTCGGAGCCCGAGGCGCTCGAAGACATGAAGTCGTCCATTCGCCGGTGTGCCGCGGTCGACAACTGCCACACCGTCTCGATGAACCCGACGAACGTCCAGCGGTACACGATGGTCGACGAACTCCACTTCGCGGGCGGCTACCGCCCGCCGTGGCTCTGGTCGGTCGCCGAAGCACTTCGTGACACCGCCGACGTCGACGCCATCGTCGTCTCCGACCCCGTCGGCGGCGGCCAAGAACGCGGCGCGCACAACTGCGGCGAGTGCGACGAACTCGTGTTCAAGGCCATCAAGGACTTCGACCTGCGGCAGGACCCGAGCGTCTTCGACCAGGTGTCCTGTGAGTGCGAGGCCACGTGGGAGTACGTCCTCGACGCGGAGACGAGCTACAACATGCCGCTGGTCAAGTAGCGCACGCGACTCATCGCCCACGCTGAACGGGGTGAAACCTGCAATTAGAAGTGGACATTTGTCTGCTAGTTCATCACAATCGGTCCTGTTTCTTCACGCACACACAGGGTTAATGTGTCATATAGGGTGGTAATTGGAACCTAACCGAATTGATAGGATACTCGTATCAAATAGGATGGCACACGTTGACACATTTGGTAGTTCGGACGGGTTCGCTCGAACTGCCTGCCATCATGACGACACACACGTACAAGACCGTCTACTACGCGGATGGGTGGTTCGAGATTCGTGAAGAGGAGAACACCGAGGCGTGGATTGCCACGGACTCCCCACACGCTCTCGTCTCATAGAACGCGGTATGCGGGTCGGAAAACCTCCAACCATCGCTCATGCCACGTCGCCACTCGCATCGACCCTGTACCGCCCGCCATCGCAGCGGACGGTCTTGTTATTTAGTACCCCTCGAAGCCGGCCAGCACACCGCGACCGTCGGTGTTGCCGAGCGTCGGAAGCGCCGCCCGCTCAGGGTGGGGCATCAACACGGCCACTGACGCCGACTCGCCGAGGATACCTGCCACGTTTCCACGTGACCCGTTGGGATTCGCCTCCTCGGTGACGTTGCCGTCTTCGTCGCAGTAGCGAAAGAGGATGCGGTCCTCGGACTCCAGTTTCTCGTAGCCCTCGTCGTCGATTTCGAAGCGCCCCTCGCCGTGGGCGATGGGGAGTTCGATAACGTCGCCTTCCTCGTACGCCTGCGTCCACGGCGTGTCCGCGTTCTCGACGCGGAGGTAGGCGTGTTCACACTGGAAACGGGCACTCGCGTTCGTCGTGAACGCGCCGGGGGTGAGACCGGACTCACAGCCGACTTGTGCTCCGTTGCAGACGCCGAGCACGGGCGTTCCCGCTTTGATTTCCTCGCGTACGGACTCCATGATGGGCGAGCGCGCGGCCATCGCACCGCCGCGAAGGTAGTCGCCGTAGGAGAATCCACCGGGGAGCATGATACCCGTCGTGTCCTCCGGAAGCGAGTCTTCGTGCCAGACGCGTTCGGCCTCGAAGCCGAGGTCTTCGAGCGCGCGGACGGCGTCTCGGTCGCAGTTCGACCCGCCGAACTGCACGACTGCAATCATCTTAGGCCTCGGCGACCTCGACCTCGTAGTCGTGGATGGTCGGGTTCGCCAGCAGACGTTCGGCCATGTCGTCGGCGCGGTCGGCCGCCTCGTCGGCGTCGGCGGCGTCGAGGTCGACTTCGTACCGTTCGGTAAAGCGCAGCGCGTCGAGTTCGAACCCGAGTCGTTCCAGCGCGCGCTTCGTCGTCTCCGCCTCCGGGTCGAGGACGCCCTGCTTGAGGCGTACCGTCACCGTCGCGGTGTAGGTGGTCATCGAGTGGTGATGCGTAGTGATGTGCAAAAACGGTTTTGGGTCGTGTTTGATATACACGAATGTGTGTATGGTCGGCGAGCGGCCTCCTATTCGGCCGGAGACCGTGCCACGTCGAGGACGTTCAGGTCCTCGTCGATGCGGAGTGTGAGGGTGTCGTCGTCGACTTCGAATGTCACTTCGGCGCGAAGCGGGTCGTCGGAGACGGTTTCGATGTCTGGCATTGTGCGCCATGCGGTCCCCCACAGATGAGGCTGTGACAGGTCGATGTCGTGGTCGTAGTAAAAGGAGACGACAGCGGGGTGGTCGAGATAGACCATCCCGACACCTGTGACGAGTTCGTCGTTACACCGGTCACAGCTGTAGGCCGCGTGGACATCGTCGAAAATAACGTCGTTGCGACTGTCGTCGCCACTCCTCACCAGTCGCCCCTCGAACGTGCCGCGACAGGTGATACAGAATCCGGCACGGGCTTGCGAGAACAGTGTTCGAGTGTATCGGTCGGCGACCGCTGGCAGTTCTTCGATATCGTACCCCTCGAATACACCCGGCGGGATGCCGACGTCCACCAACGGCTTGTCGCACTCGGTACACTGGACGGTGATTCGTTCGTCTGCGTAGGTCGCTTCGATGTCGCCGCCACACATGGGACACGGCGGGTCGAGCGGAATCGGGCCAACGTCGTCGCCACGGCTGTACGACCCCGCAAGAATAGCCCCAAAGACGAGTTGCCCCGCGAGTCGTAGTTCGTAGCCGTCGTCCGTCTTCTCGACGAACCGCCCGGTGAGTTTGCCGAGGTGATAGTTGAACCGGCCACTGTCGATGGTGCCGACGCGCTCGCGGAGTTCCGAGAACGTAAGCGGCGTGTCCGTCGCGTTCGCGAGCGCGCGAACGATAGCGAGTCGTGTCTCGTCGGCGAGCAGCGAGAACGCCGATTCGGCGTTCGATTCGACCGCCGACGAGGAATCGTTCGACATGGGCCGTGCTACGTAGCTGTCGAGTATAATACATTCGCGAGGGAACAGAACTGGCCGGAACCGGCGCTTCGACACGGTCTTTCGCCATAATTTGTTGCGGAGAACGACAGGGGTTTACCGTTCGACCACGCAGGGCGGTGTATGTTCAGCCTCGAACAGCTGGAGGTGACGGTATGACGCGAGAACTAACCGAAATCACGGTCATCGGAGGAGACAAG
Organism: Haloferax larsenii; assembly: GCF_024730625.1. Taxonomy (NCBI): domain Archaea; kingdom Methanobacteriati; phylum Methanobacteriota; class Halobacteria; order Halobacteriales; family Haloferacaceae; genus Haloferax; species Haloferax larsenii. The sequence continues at coordinate 390,406 of NZ_CP078063.1, read as the reverse complement.
ACCGGACTCATCGCGAACGTGACCACCCTGCTGTTCGAGCGCGGAATCAACGTCGAGGACCTCGACCAGGCGGTCCGCGAGGGAATCTTCCGAATGACGCTCCACGCGGACACCGCGGAGATGACCTGCACCCGCGACGAACTCCGCGAGGCGCTTTCCGACCTCGGTGACGACCTCGGCGTCGACGTGCAGGTTCGCTTCCCGTCGGACCGCGAGACCCGCGAGATTGCCGTTCTCGTCACGAAAGAATCCCACTGTCTCGAAGCGCTGTTCGAGGCGTGGGCCAACGACGAACTCGGCGCTGAAATCTCGGTCGTCATCGGCAATCACGACACGCTCGAACCGCTGGCGAGCCACTACGACGTTCCGTTCTACGACATCGGCGACGAGAAGGGGACCCCCGACGAGGACGAACTCCTCGACCTGCTCGAAGAGTACGACGTAGACCTCATCGTCCTCGCGCGCTACATGCGCATCCTCGGCCCCAACGTGGTCTTCCGCTACGAGGACCGCATCATCAACATCCACCCGTCGCTCCTACCCGCCTTCCCCGGCGCGGCCGCCTACCGACAGGCCAAGGAAGGCGGCGTCCGCATCGCGGGCGTCACCGCCCACTACGTGACGACGGACCTCGACCAAGGACCGATTATCACCCAGCGGGCGTTCGACGTCCCCGACGACGCGAGCATCGACGAAATCAAAGCCCGCGGCCAGCCCGTCGAGGCCGACGCGCTCCTCGAAGCCGTCAATCTGCACCTCGACGACGCCATCTCGGTCCACCGCGGGCGTACCAGCCTTCGTGAGAACGCCGACGCCGACGACTACCAACTCGGTCTGACGCGCGAAGCGCAGACTGCCAACCCCGACCGCCCGGTCGACGGCATCGTCGATGCGCTCGGCGAGACGGAGTCGGCCGTCCCCCCGCAGTCGGACGACGACTGATATATACTCACTCCGCCTCCACGGAGTGATGACAGATTCTTCTGCTCCCGGTATCCCTGACCGACCCGACAGCCCCGGCGCCGCCCGCGCCCTCGGAGAGTTCGCCCTGCGCGTCGAAGACTTCGAGACGATGCGTGAGTTCTACCGCGATGTGGTCGGACTCGGCGAGCCAATCGGTGACTTCGGCTTTGCGACGTTCTTCAGCCTCGGCGAGAGCCACGCCGGTCACGAGGCTGTCTTCGCACTCTTCGACCGCACTGACGAGGCGGACTACGAAGGCCTCGACCAGACGTTCACGACGCTGGACCACCTCGCGTTTTCCATCTCGCCCGACGACTTCGACGCCGAAGTCGAGCGCCTGCGCGGGCACGACCTCGAACTCGACTTCGCGTACCACGAGTGGGTCGAGTGGCGCTCGCTGTACTTCGCCGACCCCGAGGGCAACCGCGTCGAGTTGGTCTGCCGCGACCCGAAGGGCGCGGGGAAAAACGAGCAGTACGAAACGAACGAGTAGGACAACCGAGACGACACTGAGGTCGTCGTCGTGTTGCTACCGATGTTGCTGTTAACCGCTTACAGTTGCTGTTGACCGCTTACAGGTCCTGCACGCGCTCGACGGCGTCCTCGATGTCCGGCGCGTCGAACCAGTCGTGGCCGACGTAGGCGTTCGCCCCGGCGCGGTAGAGGTCCGACAGCGCCGCGACGATTTCCTCGGGCAGGTGTTCGGGTGCAACCTCGCACTTCTCGCGCCAGTTGGGTTCGCCCGTCTCGATGGCTTCCTGCTTCGCGTCGGAGACGGCGTCGACCCACTCGGGCTGGACGCGCTTGTAGTACTGGCGGACGACCTCTTTCGAGACCTGCTGGCCGTCGTACGAAAAGCGGTTCTCGTCGAACGTGCCGACTACGTCTGCGACCTTCACGGTCCCGTCGTGGTACAGACACTCGATTTTCCCGTCTTCGTGGGTAAATCCGGCGTCTGCGGCCTGTTGGTTGAGGACGTGGTTGACGGCGAGCGCGAGTTCTTCGAGGCGGTCGAGGTCGACCGCGCCCGCGACGTAGTCGGCCTCCTCGCGGTCGAGATAGCGGTCCTGTTCTTCGTACTTCGTGGAGAACTCGACCACTGGCTCCGACAGGTCGAGCGGTTCGTCCGGCCACTCGTCGAGGTCGAGTCCGTAGTCGGCGGGCTCACCGCGCTTGCGGAGGCTCGACCCCACCGGGACGGTGTTTCGGAAGACGATTTCGAGCGGGATGAGGTAGTTCTCGCCCGCGGCGTCGTGGTAGGCCTCGTAGTCGTACTCGCCGTCTTCGTGGGGCAGGTCGGGCACCTGCGTCAGGTCGATAGCCATCTCCGTCGGCGGCGACTCGCACTCGCCGAGGTCTTTGACCTCGCCGTCTTCGACGACGACGCCGCGGTAGTGGGTCGGGATGTGGTTCACGTCCAAGAGTTCGAAGTTGTACGCGCCCATCAGACAGAGGCTCGCGCCCTTACCCGGGATGTGGTCGGGCATCTCGCCCCAGTCGAACACAGAGTAGCGGTCGGAGAAGACGAAGCGGCCCCGGCCGAGGTCGGTCGCCGTCGCGTCCTCCTCGACACGGAAGTCCTTCACGCTGGTCATGCTCCCACGTCTGCGCCCCTCCCACTAAGAACCTTCCACTTGTGTGCGCATATTGGGTAGAATACCCTCACAGATATGCACGATTTTGCGTATCTGTGGCGACCACGGCGCTTTTTCGCCCCCACCACGTCAGTTTGGACATGGACGCGGATTTCGACACCGACGCCGACTGGGTTGCCAGCCGTCTCCGCGATGCGGACGTTGCGGTCGCGTTGACTGGCGCTGGGATGAGCACCGCTTCGGGAATCCCGGACTTCCGCGGCGACGACGGCATCTGGAACACCGAGTTCGACCCCGCGTCGTTCCACCGCGACCGATTCCTCAACGACCCCGCGGGCTTCTGGCGTGACCGTCTTCGCCTGCACGAACGGATGTTTCCCGACGAGGTCGGCCCGAACGCCGGCCACGACGCGCTCGCTACCCTCAAATCACGGGACGTTCTCGACGCCGTCATCACCCAGAACACGGACGGACTCCATCGCGCCGCCGGGTCAGAACGCGTGGTCGAACTCCACGGCAACGCCGCCGACGTGGTCTGTGAGTCCTGCGGGTGCAGGTTCGATGCCGAGTTGGCGTTCGAACAGGTGCGAGACGACGCCGTCCCTGCGACCTGCCGAACCTGCGACGGCGTCCTGAAACCTGACGTCGTCCTCTTCGGTGAGCAACTCCCGCGTGCAGCCTACGCCGAGGCGACGACGCTCGCCGACGACGCCGACATTATGCTCGCACTCGGGTCGTCGCTGACGGTCCACCCCGCAGCCGGGCTCGCGGGCCGGACGGCCGAAAACGGCTCGCTCGTCGTGGTCAACTTCGACGAGACGGAGTACGATAGGAGCGCAGACGTGGTCGTCCGCGCCGACCTCACCGAGTTTCTTCCGGCGGTCGAAAAACGCGTTTGACGACACCTGACAGCTCATAATAACTATCGGGAACGAGAGACATGAATTCTACCGGACGGACCATTAAATACTGCAACTGTGTCATGGATAAACATGGCACGCACTGGTCGGACGGGTGAGCCCGACGGGGTAGAACCGACCGTTCTCTTCGTCGCTCCCAGCCCGTCACTCGCTGAGGCAGCGAGCGCGGCACTCGAACGACAGGGGGTGGCCGTCTCCGTCGAATACGACCTCGGCGTGACGATAGAACGGCTCCGCGAACAGGACGCCGACTGCCTCGTCGCACCGACGCCGATTGCCGGACTGACAGCCACGGAACTCGTCGAGATAGTTCGTGAACGAAACATAGCGGTTCCGCTCGTCCTCCTCGTCTCCGAGGCTGACGAGGACCGCGTCGCCGAACTGGAGGAGGCCGACGGTGCCGACTACGTTCTCGCCGACGTCGACTCCGTCTCGTACGGTCGTCTCGCCGACCGAATTCGAGCCGCCGTTGCGAAATACCACTCCTCGCGCGCCCAGCAGTCCGAACGCGACATCGTCTCGCGCCTCGAACACCGCATTCAGCGGACCGAACGAAAGATTACGTCGCTCCACGGCGTCGCGATGGAACTCAGTTCCGCGTCCACAGTCGACGACATCTACGAACAGACGGTCGACGCGGCCGAACAGATTCTCGACCTCGACATCTGTTTCGCGTTCGAAGCCGAAGCCGACCGATTCGTCCCGCGGGCGAAGTCTTCGACGCCAACCGACCGCGCTCTCGAACCGGTTCCCCTCGACGCGGGCGTGATGGGCGAGACGTATCGAACCGGCGACTCCCACCGCGCCGTCGACATGGACCTCCACGCGCTGGCCGAACCCGAGTTCGGTGAGTACCGTTCGGGGCTCAGCGTCGCTATCGGCTCTTTCGGCGTGTTTCAAGCGGTCTCGAAACAAACCGGCGCGTTCGACGAAATCGACCTCGAACTCACGGAACTCCTCGTCGCACACACGACCGCCGCCCTGCAACGACTGGAGTACCAACAACAACTTCGCGTCGAGCGCGACCAGTTCGCTGCTCTCTTCGACAACAGCACCGACTGTATCGTCGAAGCGACGTTCGACGACGGCGAGCCAATCGTTCAGGCGGTCAATCCGGCATTCGAGGAGACGTTCGGCTACGACGAGTCCGAAGTCGTTGGCGTCCCTATCGACGATATCGTCGCGCCGGACGAGCGTCACGAGGAGGCAGTGCAGTTGACAAGGCAGGTCCGTGCCGGAGATTACGTCCAGACCGAAGTCAGACGACAGACCAACGACGGCGAGAAGGACTTTCTCCTTCGGTCGGTGCCACTCAGCGACGACGCGATGTACGCGGTGTATACCGACATCACAGAGCGCAGAGACCTCCAACGCGGTGTCGAAGCACAGAACGAACGGCTCGAAGAGTTCGTCAGCGTCATCTCTCACGACCTGCGCAACCCGCTGAACGTCGCTCAAGGTCGCCTCGACCTCGCTCGCGAAGAGACCGACAACGAACACCTCCAAGCAGTCTCCCGCTCGCTGGACCGAATGGCAGACCTGACGGACGAACTGCTGGAGTTCGCCCGCGAGGGGGCCGCAGCACTCGACCCGGAGCCGACGAACCTCGAAACGGTCGCACACCGCTCGTGGGAGCACGTCGATACGGCCGAGGCGACACTCGACGTCGACGCCGACCTGACTATCGACGCCGACGAGGGACGACTCCAGCAACTCTTCGAAAACCTGTTCCGAAACTCGGTCGAACACGCCGCAGACGACGTGACAATCACGGTCGGTACGCTCGACACAGGGACGGGGTTCTTCGTCGAGGACGACGGTCCAGGCATCCCGGCGGAGATTCGAACAGAGGTCTTTGACGCAGGCTTTTCCACGGCGGAGATGGGTAGCGGATTCGGGCTGACTATCGTCGCAAGCGTCGCCGAGGCACACGAATGGAACGTCGAAATCTGCGAGGGCGACGCTGGCGGGGCGCGATTCGAGTTTACGCTTTATCGCGGGGAGGATGTCAATGGCGTAGCCGAGTGACGCCGCGAGCGGAGGCGCAGGCGACTACTGGAACTCTTCGCGGAGATACGGACCGAGGTAGCCACCGAGCGCGCCGAGCCCGACAGTGTACGCGAGGGCGACGACCAGACCGAACAGGACGACGAGACCGATTCCGAGGATGCCGAGCCCGACGCCCAAACGCGGCGCACCGACGAGGGCGAACACGCTGACGAAGCCGAATCCGACGAGTGCGAAGAGAACAACGACGAGGCTCACGAAGACGCCCGAAAGCGCTCCCGCTTTGACACCCACGTTGCGGTCGGTACCGGTGAGATAGCCTGCCAGCGCGCCGCCGAGAACGGTCGACCCGGGCAGTGGCGAGAGAACGATGCTGACGACCGCGCCGACGAGCGCCGAAAAGAGGACGCTCTCACCGTCGTCGTCCAGTCCCGACTTCGCCGACTCCACGACGCCGTCTCCTGAGGATGCCGAAACGCTGTCTCCCGAGGACGTCCTGTCGGTGGCTGATTCGGGGTCAGTGTCTCCCGACGAGGGGTGTTCCATACTGGGAACGAGACTGTCTGAGCGGGTAATCCTTTCTCCGGTTCCAACGGGCTTCGATTCTACTTCCGCTACCGCCCCGTTTTTTACCGCCGTAGCGCGTTCTCCACGACCATGACCGGTGCCGCCCGCGACGACTTCGGGTTCGACCACGTCCCGGAGACCGACCAGTCGTTCGAAGAGGCCTTACAGAAGGCACGAGCGGGCGAGCGCCTCAGCGTCGCCAACGGCGTCGAACTAATGACGACCGGTACCGACAGTGCCGGAATCGACGCCCGGCGAAAGGAACTCGTCCTCGAAGCGGCCGACCGCCGCCGCGCCGAGATGGTCGGCGACGAGGTGACGTTCGTCGCCAACCTCAACAACAACGTGACGACGGCCTGTACCACCGGCTGTCTCTTTTGTAACTTCAAGAACACTGCCCACCTGTTCGAGTCGGACTCCGATGTCGACCACCAGGGATTCACGAAGACGCCCGCCGAATCCCGCGATATCGTCGCCGACGCCGTCGAGATGGGTATCTACGAAGTCACCTCCGTCTCTGGCCTCCACCCGGCGCTCGTCCTCGACGAGGAACACCGCGAGATTCTCCAGTCGTACGACAATCCCGCCGCCGAGGTGAACTACAAGCCACCCGAGGTCTACGACGCCGACCCCGGCACGTACGCCGAGCAACTCGCGGCGATGTCGGTCGACGGCGTCCACGTCCACTCGATGACACCCGAAGAGGCTCACCACGCCAAGCGCGGCACTGACTGGACCTACGAGGAAGTCTACCGCCGCCTCGACGCGGCCGGTCTCGACAGCGCACCCGGCACTGCGGCGGAGATTCTCGTCCCGGAAGTCCGCGACGTTATCTGCCCCGGAAAAATCGGCACCGACGAGTGGGTCGCTGGGATGGAAGGCGCGATGCAAGCGGGCCTCGACGTGACGGCGACCATCATGTACGGCCACGTCGAAAACGAGATGCATCGCGTGATGCACCTCGACGTCGTCCGCGACTTGCAGGACCGATACGGCGGCATCACCGAGTTTGTCCCGCTGTCGTTCGTCCACCAGAACACGCCGCTGTACGACCGCGGCCTCGTCACCGGCGGCGCGACAGACGACGAAGACGAACTGATGGTCGCCGTCGCGCGGCTCTATCTCGACAACGTCGACCACATCCAGTCGTCGTGGGTGAAGTTCGGCAACGCGAAGGCGCTCAAACTGCTCAACTGCGGGGCCGACGACCTGATGGGGACGATTCTCTCCGAGGAGATTACGAAGCGCGCCGGCGGCGAGTTCGGCGAGTTCCGCTCGTTCGACGAGTACGTCGATATGATTACCGCAATCGGCCGCCAGCCGGTCGAACGCTCGACGGACTACCGGACTCGCCGCCCGCTGGATATCGACGCCGACACACACGGTCCGATGCTCGGGCCGCATGCGGACGGGACACCGCTGTTGGAGCGCAGTCGCGACCCCGCGCTCGCAGACGACTGAGATGATGGCGACCACCCACGCGGCGGTGGGACTGGCACTCGCCGCGCCGCTCGTGTGGATTGCACCCGAACTCGCACCAGTCGCTGCCGTCGGCGCGCTCGTCGGCGGCGTCGTCCCCGACGTGGACCTCTTCGTCGGCACCCATCGCAAGAGCCTGCACTTCCCCGTCTACTACACGCTCGCGGCCGTGTTGGTTGGCCTCGTCGCGGTCGTCGCACCCAGTGCGGTGGTCGTCGCTATCGCGTTTTTCCTCCTCTCGGCAGGTGTCCACTCCATCTCGGATTGGTTCGGCGCGGGCGACGAACTCCGGCCGTGGCATCGGACCTCCGACCGCGCCGTGTACGTGCACCCGGCCAAGCGCTGGCTTCGCCCTCGCTACGTCGTCCGCTACGACGGCGCGCCGGAAGACCTCGTGTTGACGCTCCTGTTTTCGATTCCGGGCTACCTCGCGTTCGATGGCGGACTTCGACTTGTCGTCCTCGTCGGTGTCGCTGTCGCCGTCTTCTACACCGGCTTTCGAAAGCGGATGCCGGAGTGGTTCAATATCTGAGTCAGCGCTACCCCCTGACCGTCACCTCACCATCTCCCCCTGACCGTCACCTCACCATCTCCCCCTGACCGTCACCTCACCACCACCATAGCCAGACGCCCGTCTCAACACTTGTCACCGTATCTATGTACCAGACGGACCACGGCACTGAAGCGTCTCCGCGACGGAGAGTAGCGAAGGATGTCAACTTCGCCGACGCAGTGGGAGGTGACGACCCGATGATGGCACCCACGCATGCCGCCATGAGCATCGCGTTTGCTGCCGTCGTCGCGGCCGTCGTCCCCGAAGCGACGCCGCTCGTCGTCGCTGCTGCGCTGGTCGGCGGACTCGCGCCCGACCTCGACATGGTCGTCGGCGTCCACCGCAAGACGCTCCACCAACTCGAAGCGTTTGTCGGCGGCGCAGTCGTCGCCGGTGTCGTCGCGGTCGCGACGGGCGACGTGACGCCGGTGCTCGCGGCGACCGGATTCGCCGCTGCGGCGCTGCACTGCCTCGCCGACCTCGCGGGCGGGAGCAGCGAACCGAACCCGTGGGAGGCGGCTACCGACCGCGGCGTCTATGTTCGGTCTGCGGGTGGTTGGGTCGCACCACGTCGCTGGGCCGCCTATGACGGGTCGCCCGGCGACCTCGCATTCGCCGCGGTGCTGTCGATTCCGGGGTTTCTCGTCTTCGGTGGCGACGTGCATCTCGTCCTCGTCGGGAGTCTCATTGTGGCTATCGGGTATACGACCGTTCGAAAACGCGTCCCGCAACTCTCCGGGCGGACGCCCGCGATGTACGCGGCGCTCGTCGCACTGTTTTCGGTGTTGGTGCGACGCCGATGACGGACTGTCACCGTCACAGCCCGAGTACCTCGATTATTGATTCTCCGCTGGCTGTGACTCAGTCACCGTCTAACTCGGCAGCCGCACTCTCGACTTCGTATTCTACGATCCACTGGTAGAGGTCCTCGAAAATCGGCGTGAGCGAGTGCGTCTTCTCGGTGGCGACGTACTCTACACGTGGCGGAATCTCGTCGTACGAGTAGCGTTCGATGAATCCCGCGTCCGTAAGTTCGGCGAGTCGGTTCGAGAGGGTCGTCGACGAGATGCCGAGTCGTTCTTCGAGGTCTTTGAACCGAAGTCCCGAGTCGCTGAACGCGAACTCGTGCATGATTGCGAGCGTGTGCTTCTTGCCGAAAAGCGAGAGCACGTCGCTGATTTCGCTGCTGGCGTCGAGTTCGGCTAGCTGACCACAGTCTTCCGGTTCCTCGCTGTCTTTGTCCATCCCGCGTGGCGTACTCATGGTCCGATGGTTGTGGCCGGTAGTATAATACTTTAACATCTGTACTATTGGCAACCACTCCGAATATTGGGAGTTACTCCAATACTCGCTACTCGACAGCTTTTCACTCCACATTCCAAAGCGATAGCCACAATGACCCACTCCGACACGCAGACGGCGCTCGTCACGGGTGCATCGAGCGGTATCGGCGCACAGTTAGCACGGCAGTTCGCCACCGATGGGTACGACGTCGTGTTGACGGCCAGACGTCGCGCGCGGCTCGAAACGCTCGCCGAAGACCTCGAATCGACTCACGGTGTCTCGGCGTCGGTCTATACGGCCGACCTCGCCGACCCCGACGCACCGGCGGCGCTCGCCGACGAACTGGCGGACGCCGAAATCGAAATCGACGCGCTCGTGAACAACGCCGGTTTTTCGTCGCACGGTCGATTCGACCAGACGTCCCTGTCGACCGACCTCGACATGATTCAGGTCAACCTCGTCGCGCTGACTGAGCTGACAAAGCGCTTTGCGAAGCCCATGGTCGAGCGTGGACACGGCGAGATACTCAACACGGCGTCGATGGCTGCGATGGCTCCGACGCCGAAGCTGGCGGTTTACGCGGCCACGAAGTCCTACGTCCTCTCGTTCACCGAGGCCATCGCGGACGAACTCGAAGCCGCCGGTGTCACCGTCAGCGCGCTGTGTCCCGGCCCCGTCGACACCGAACTCGTGTCGCTCGACGGGATGGACGGCTCCGGTGCCGCCGACCAGCGTCTCAACGACCCCGAATCGGTCGCCCGAGCCGGCTATCGCGGGCTGAAAAATGGGAAACGCATCATCGTCCCGTCGATGCGGATGAAGGCGCTCGCGCAAGCGACGCGCGTGCTCCCCCGGAACCGCGTCGTCTCGATTGCCGGGTCGTTTTACGACTGAGTACGATTCGCTTGGTCCGGCACCGACAGCGGCCCGTCACCGCGTGCAACGCTCCGAAGCCGTTCTCCGTGAACGTCGTCCGTGCGAAGTCGCTCGACGATGGGGCCTCGAAGCCACTCACACTCGTCTCCCGTTCCGACCGCGCTGTCTTCGCTCGGCAAGAACCGCTCGTAGACTGGCAGCCGCTCGTGAAGCGAAACGCCCGCTTCGTCGGCGATATCGGCGAGTTCTTGCAGCGCCGGCCACGCGTAGTCGGGGTTGACGTAGTCGTCCGTGACGGGCGAGACGCCGCCGAGGTCGTCGACGCCACAGTCCACGAGCGACGCGGCTTCCGAGAGATTCGGCGGAACCTGCACCGACACCTCCGCTGGAAGCGCCGCGCGCGCCATCGAGACGACGCGGCGCATCGTCTCGATAGACGGGCGCTCGAAGTCAGACCGCTCGTTCGGCACGACGTTCTGAACGATGACTTCTTGGACGTGCCCGTAACGCTCGTGCAGGTCGCGGATGGCGAGCAGGCTCTCCGCGCGGTCGCGCCACGACTCGCCGATACCGACGAGGATGCCCGTGGTGAATGGCATGCCAACCTCGCCCGCGGCGCGGATGGTGTTGAGTCGCTGCCCCGGCGTCTTTCGACGGTTTCCGGCGTGTGCGTCCACGTCGGCGGTGGTCTCCAGCATCACGCCCATACTCGCGTTCAGTGGCGCGAGGTCGGCCAGCTGCTCGCGCGTAAGGTCGCCGGGGTTCGAATGCGGGAGGAGGCCTTCGTCGAGTGCGACCTCGCACGCGGCCGCGAGGTAGTCGAGGATGTCGTCGTATCCCCACTCGTCGAGTTGGCGATGAATCTCGGTGTACCGGTCGTCGGGTTCGTCGCCGAAGGTAAACAGCGCCTCCGTGCATCCGGCGTCAGCACCCATGCGAACCACGTCGCGAACCTCGTCGAGCGACATGAGCGTCGCCTGCCCGGGGACGTCGTAGTACGTGCAGTAGGTACAGGTGTACCGGCACGCGGTCGTCAACGGCACGAACACGTTCCGCGAGAACGACACGGACTGTGGCTTCTCGACGTCGTCGGGGCCGACCGAGAGGAGTCGGTCGACTTCGTCGGCGTCCACGTCGACTTCGACTCCGTACTCGTCGGCTCCGGGGAACATACCACTCGGTCTGTGGTGGAGGACAAAAAACGTGTCAGTCGCGGGGCTCACTGGTCGGAACCGATTGGCGAGAACGAAGTCGGAGTGTTGGTGCCAGACACTACTCCGACTCCTCCGTAAACCCGCCACACACCTGAGAGACTCTTTGTAAGCGTCGGTCAGGTCGTAGCGTGGCGGCCGGAGTTTCACTGCCTCCCGCACCGCCGACAGACGGCTCGGAAGGGCGCGGCGCACGTGGCCTCAGTTCCCGCCGGCGCACAGACACACCGCGCCAAGCTACTGTTTACCGTGGAACATTATGGTCCTATCGGCGCGCGCGAACTACGCCGACCCGGCCGTCGCCACGTTGGAGGCGGATTCCAGCGTCGACGACCCACTCGTGAGCGCGCCCCTCCCCGTGAAGGAGCACGTCGACGAAATCGGCGGGTTCGTCCACGTCGACGGCGAGGCGCAGTGAATCGACTTCGACGAACGTCGCCCCCGCCTCGTCGGCGAGGCGTCGGTGGTCGGCGATGGACGCACCGTGGTAATCGACCGAAAAGTCCGGGTGGCGGACGACGAGCGCGTTCGTGCCGCCACCGAGTCCGGGCGCAGCGACTACATCTCCCGCTGTCTCGAAGAGCCGCGTGAGCGCTTCGGGTGTCGCGAGCGCCAAATCCGCCATCACGACGGCGACAGGCGTGCCCGCCGCGAGTTGGTTGTTCACCGCGTCCGTGAGCGGGCGGTCGTCGACTGCGACGGGCGCGTCGATGGGTGCGTCGAGGGGAGCATCTGCGAGAACGAGTGGTGTCCCGCCGGCGTCACACACCGCATCGAGGACGTCTCGAAGCATCGCGACTGCGAAGTCGCGTCGCTCGGCGCCGTCGAGTAGTGGAGCGAGTCGCGTCTTCGGGGACTGTGCCCCGAAGGGAACGACCACTCGCACGGAGAATCAGCCCAGTTTGTCGTAGGTCTGCTGCTGGGACTTCCAGTAGAGGAAGCCACCGGCGAGCAGTGCGACGACGACGAGCCCACCTGCTGCGTAGATGAGCAGTTGGGTCGTCTGGCTCGACTGCTTCGCTTTGTTCGCGCGGGTCTCCGCTTCTTCGGCCAGCGTCGTCGCGAGGTCGAAGTTGCCGCTGTTGTAGGCGTCAACTGCGTTGTCGAACGACTGCTGTGCCTCCTTCGTGTTCGCGCCACTCACCGAACTGATGGTCGCCTGTGCGCTGTCGAGTTTGGCGCGCGCGGCGGCACTGTCTTCGGTGTAGTGGTTCACGTCCCACGTCTGGATGTGGTTGCTAGAGCCACCTTCGCGGGTCTGGTTGAGCGAGACGGCGGTGAACGTCTGTGCGGGGTCGTAGGAGTACTCCTCGACCGCCGGCACCGTTCCGGTCACCTTGACTTCGACTTCGCTCGTCCCGTCGTCAGCGACGACCTGTGCGCCACTGAAGTTCTGCCCGTCGAAGGACTGCTGGTCGACTTTTGCGCCCGTCTGGTCGTAGTACGTGACGGTCCACGTCACGTCTTCGAGCTCAGTGCTTCCGGCGAGCGACCACGATTCGAGTTGTGGGTTCTTGTACAGTTCGTCGAGCGTGACCGACGCGGTCACTTTCGAGTCGGCCTGTGCTTCGCTCGGGACGTCGTCGGACGCGACGCTCACGGCTCCTGCCGGGGCCACGAGGGCCGACAGCAGCACGACGAGCGCGAGCGCCAGCTTAGAAGAGCGACTCCAGCTCGTCTTCGTCATCGTTTATGAGGTTCTCCAAGTTCGAATCGCTCTCCTGACGGATCTCTTCGATGTTGTCTTGCGCCTCGATGGCGACCTGCTGGAGCTCCTTGATGCGTGGCACGTTGGTCACGCCCGAAAGGAGGATGACACTGGCGACTTTTCCGGCGCCCGGAATCGGGTAGTCGCCGCCGCGAACTTCCATGGACCCGGTCTGCTCCTCGATCCATTTCCGCCCGCGCTCTATGCCTTTCCGGTTCAGATGCTCCGGCGGGCCAGCGAGTACGAGCAGCGCGCGCTCGGCACCTTCGATCTCACACGGGAGTGTGAGGCGGCCGAGTGCAGCCTTGCGTACGAGGCTGGTGATGCGGTTCGTCGTGTGGGCGGTGTCGAGGTTGTCGTCGGGTTCGTCACCGCCAGTGAGTCGCGACAGGAGGCCGCTACTCTTGTTCTCTCGCGGTTCGACACCCTCGGAGGCGTAGCCGACGGTCGAGACGCCGCCGCCAGCCAGTGTGTTGATAATCTCCGAGGAGTCGACGACAGATTCTGCGACTTCCTGTCCGTCCTTGACCTCGCCGGCGCCGAAGAGGACGCCGAAGCGGTTGACGATTTCCTGGTTAATCTCGTCGTAGCCGCCCTGCACCGATTCGCCGGTCTTTCGCCACGCGTCGTTGTCGAACACGAGGAGGTTGTCGACCTCGCGGACGAACGTCTGGAACGAGCGTGCGGCGTTGAGAGTGTAGATACCACCCTCGTCGGACCCCGGCAGGATGCCGAGGCCGTAGACAGGCTCAGTGTAGATGCGTTTGAGGTGTTTCGCGAGGACCGGCGCGCCGCCGGACCCGGTACCGCCACCGAGTCCAGAGACCACGAGGAAGGCATCGACTTCGTGAACTGGGATGCTATCGATTGCACCCTGCACTTCGTCGATGTCTTCTTCGGCGATTTCCGCGCCTAGTTCGTTGTCCGCACCGACGCCATGCCCCTTCACGCGGGACTGGCCGATGAGGACGCGCTGGTCCTTCGGGATGTTTTCGAGTCCGAGCAAGTCGGCTTTCGCCGAGTTGACTGCAACTGCTGCACGGACGATGTCCGAGTTGCGTTGCCGGTCGTACTCGACGAATTTGTCGACGATCTTTCCCCCGGCTTGCCCGAATCCGATCATTGCGAGCTTCATAGGTTCGGTCCCCTCGCCATTGCGTGAAAGCCAGTACGAACGCAGACATAAGCGTTGTGATGGCCAGGTGTCAACCCAGGAACAGATTGGCTGGAAAAAACGGCGGACGGAGGCGGAATTTTAAGCAATCATTATTCTGGCTGACGGACGCGTGACATTATCAATATTCGTGATTTATATATGATTAACAGGGTTTCTCGGTGTTTGGACCCGAGAAACGACCCGATTGTTCAGTTCGGTCGGGTCGGCCGCACGGCGTGTTCTCAGTTCCGTTTCGAGAGGAACTCCTCGAACGTCTTCAGCGACGATTTGTCGACGCCGAAGGAACCGATGTCGTTGTTTGCGACCGCGTTGTCGATTTTGAGTGACCGGTACTGGTCGGCACCCATCGGGAAGCCGGGGACGAACCCGAGCGTCGTGAGACCGACCCGAGCCAGCGGCATCGGCAGCGGCACGATGGTGATGGACTTCCCTTCAGACTCGTATATCATCTCTGTCACGTCCCGGAGCGTGAGTATCTCCGGGCCGCCGATTTCGTAGGTCTTACCCACGTGCGCGTCGTCTTCGATGGCTTCGCCGAACATGGGCGTGAGGTCGTCGATCCAGATTGGCTGGAACCGCGTCCGGCCGTTCCCGGGCAGCGGGTACAGGGGGACGCCGGGCGCGAACATCCCCTTGAGCTTCTTCGTGAAGTCGATTATCTCCGCGCCCTCGCCGAAGATAATCGACGGCCGGAAGATGGTCCAGTCGAGGCCGGACGACTTCACCGCGTTTTCGGCTTTTCCTTTCGACCGGATGTACGCCGTGTCTGCGTCCGGGTCCGCGCCGAGCGCACTCATCTGCACTAGGCGGGGCACGTCGTGTGCCTCGGCGGCTTTCACGACGTTCTCGGTGCCCTGCCAGTTGACGATGTCGTGCATCCGGTAGCCGCCGTCCGGCTTGAACAGCGGCGAGAGGGCGACGAGGTTCACGACGGCGTCTTTCCCCTCGAACGCGTCGGTGATGGAGTCGTAATCCGTGACGTCGCCGACGGCCGTCTCGACGCCCTCCGGGAGGTCCTCGCTAGTGGGGTTGCGTGACATCGCAGTCACGCTGTGCCCGCGCGACTTCAGCTCTCGGCAGAGGTTACTACCGACGAATCCGCTTCCGCCGACAACAAGGACTTTCATAGCGAATTATTCGGCGGAGCGAGCCTAAAGCTAACGGGAGTTCGAGGTGGATTTCGCCGGAGTAGTTGCCGACGACAAGAGTGTTCGGTAGACCGAGGATTCGAGTCAGTTCGGCGGTGTGTCTGTCACGCCAATATCGGTGGCATAAGCGGACCATCTGTCCGCTTAATCATCTTCCCGCCTTCGTCGTAGACGACGACTTCCTCGTGTTCGTAGTGCCATTCGTCGGGGGCCTCACACGGTGTTGCAACCTCTCGAAGCTTGGTTGCGAAGCCTTCGTCTCCCAGTGGCACCGTCTCGTCGTACCAGACGACACTGTACGGTAACGACACTGGGAGGAGTGCATCCCATCGGTTACTCACGGAACAACACATGTGGTCATCGTGTTGGGTTGACATTATCGTTACGGCAGTTTGTGGCGCGTGTCGCCCCGGCAGTTCGGGGTGAGTATCGCTGCGCCAGTTCGGGGCGCTTTTTTCGCAGGGGCGACTCGGGGGACGTATGCTCGTCACCCTCGAGGGACTCGACGGAAGTGGGAAGACCACCGTCTGGGAGGCGCTCCGTGACACGTATTCGGACGCGGTCTTCACACGAGAACCAACCGACGATTCGTGGTACGGTGAGGCGGTCAACCGCGCTATCGGCGACGACGACGCCGACCCGCTCGCGACGCTGTTTCTGTTCACCGCCGACCACGCCGACCATCTCTCGCGCGTCGTTCGACCCGCCCTCGACGCGGGTGAACTCGTTATCTCTGACCGGTACTCCGACTCTC
Organism: Haloferax larsenii; assembly: GCF_024730625.1. NCBI lineage: Archaea > Methanobacteriati > Methanobacteriota > Halobacteria > Halobacteriales > Haloferacaceae > Haloferax > Haloferax larsenii. The sequence goes on along the minus strand of NZ_CP078063.1, from coordinate 374,164 downwards.
GGTACGCCTATCAGGGTGCCTCGCTCCGCGACAGCGACCTGAAGCGCCCGATGGAGTACATCAGGGGAATTCACTCGGCGTTCACTCGCCCGCCGGACAAGACCATCTACCTCGACGTAGACCCCGAGACGGCCGCCGCTCGGAGTGGGTCGACGAACAAGTTCGAACAGGCGGCGTACCTCGCCGAGGTGCGCGCGAACTACGAGCGACTCATCGAGGCGGAGCCGGACCGGTTCGTCAGAATCGACGCCACACAGTCACCCGAAGAGGTTCTCGACGAAGTCGAAGCGGCCCTGGACGACATTCTCGCCGACGCGTAGGGCCTTCAATCGCAGTCGATACGTCCGACAGGCCGTGCTCCGCTACCGCGACTCGGGCAGGTTCTCGAACTCTTCTGGGGGAGGGACGTACAGCGTGTCGATGGTGAATCCGAGGACTAGCGGCATCCCAATCATCACGCCGAACGCTGCTGCGGTACTCCCGAGGTCCACGCCGATACCCAACACGCCCGAGAAGACGAGCGTGGACACGAACAGTACCAGCGGGATGAGGAACAGGGCGTAGAGGATGTACCCCCACTGCGTCTTCAATCGGAGGCGGAAGAAGCGCGTCATGACCGCCGCGATGAGGGTGTGAAGCACGAGTACGACGCCCATCAGCGCGAGGTTGACCACCGAGACCATACCGGGGGTTAGTATCGGGGCGTCTTTTCCCTGTCGCTCCCGGCGGGGCTATTCGGCGCGGAAGGGGTTGGTTCCCGCGTCGAGTTCGTCGGTGTTCGAGACACCGTCGTCGTCGAAGTCGTCGTCCACGACGCGATTTTCGGGGTCGGTCGGGTCGAGACCCGCTTCGAGTTCGACGCGGTCACTCAGCCCGTCGCCGTCGGTGTCGTGGTCGCTCGCGTCCAGGCCGATAGCCTGCTCGTAGTCGTTGGCGAGTCCGTCACCGTCCCAATCGTCGATTTGCGCGTCGTCGCTGGCGTCAGTCGGGTCCGTTCCGGCCTCGATTTCGACGCCGTCGTACGCCCCGCCACCGTCGGTGTCGGGGTCCTTCGGGTCGGTCGTGTAGCGTTCGTACACCTCGTCGCCGTCGAGGTAGCCGTCACCGTCGTAATCGGGGTCGGCGGGGTTGAGCCCGCCTTGCTGCTCGCTGTCGTCTTCGAGGCCATCGCCGTCGGTGTCTGACTGTTGGATGCTCACGTCACCATCGACCGGGTCGCCGCCGAGACTGTTCCACTCGGCGAGGTCGCTGCTCCCGTCGCCGTCGGTGTCGGGATTGTACGGGTCCGTCGGCGCAGTCCGTTCGAGGGCGTCGCCCACCTTGTCACGGTCGCTGTCGCGGTCGTTGTAGTTCGGCAGTCCGTCGCCGTCCGTATCGGCCGTCCCTTCCCGACTGTCGGGGATGCCGTCGCCATCGGTGTCGGTGTCGTACCACGCGGGCGCGCCGTCGTTGTCCACGTCTGACGGCCAGGTATCGAATCGCTCGCGGGCCGTCGAGATGCCGTCGCCGTCGTCGTCCCAGTCCTCCACGTTGGGGACGCCGTCGCCGTCGAGGTCACCCGCGCGCTCGTCGCTGTCAGGGATACCGTCGCTGTCTGTGTCCGTCGGTCCTGCCGACTCGACCGTTTCAGAGTCCTCCGCGGGCGTGGCGTCTGCTGTCTCGTCGGTGGCTGTCGAATCGTCAGCCGTCGTTTCGTCTCCCTGGTCCGCGTCGTCAGTCTCGTCGCTGTCGTCACCGCCCGAAGCAACTGCGTCGTCCGTGTCGTCCGTGTCCGCGTCGTCCGTATCATCCGAATCGTCCGACTCACCTGCTTCGTCTCCACTCGTCGCCCCGTCTGTACTCCCCGTCGATTCGACGGTCGTATTCTCACCGTCCTCCGTCGATTCATCTGTCGAGTTCACTTCTGTCTCGGTCGAGGTGTTCGTCTCGTCCGTCCCGTCTGTCTCGGTCGAGGTGTTCGTCTCGTCCGTCCCGTCTGTCTCGGTCGAGGTGTTCGTCTCGTCCGTCCCGTCTGTCTCGGTCGAGGTGTTCGTCTCGTCCGTCTCGTCTGTCTCGGTAGTCGTCGTCTCGTTGTCTCCGATGGCACCGACGCTCTCCGAATCGTCGAGTGAACCAGTCGAGCCAGCGCCCGACTCGGTGTCGGTCGCGGGCACGAGAGGACCACCGAAGCCAGCACCGCCGAGGGCGGCGAGCATGACGACCGCCCCGAGCGCCGTCGCGGCGATAGCCTTCGCGCTCTCCTGCAGACGTGGATACATAGCCCAGTCGAGACAGAGGAGGTGAATTGCTATCCAGTCGCTACGTCGCATTAATAGATTATTTTTGAAGCACGTTACGCGCGAGTCGCCAGGCCGCGTGGCGACGCGAATTGACCGACCCAACCGGAGTCAGTCGAGTGACACCAGGGTCCAAACCGGGGACGTTTATCACGAAGGACCGTGACCCTCCGCGCATGCATCGACTCATCGCCGAGCACGGGTTGGACGACACGGACTTCACCGAAGACGACGCCCGTGCCGCCCTCCGCGACATGATTCGAGCGCGCCGGTTCGACGAACGTGCACTCGCCCTCCAGCGACGCGGGTGGATGAGTGGCTACCCGCCGTTCAAGGGACAGGAAGCGTCACAAATCGGTGCCGCGCACGCGATGCGCGAAGACGACGTGCTCCTCCCGACGTATCGGTCGAACGCGCTGCAGATTGCTCGCGGCGTGCCGCCGAGCGACCTCTTTCTCTTCCGCCGCGGCTACGCCGAATACGAGTCCGACCACGACGTTCCGGTGTTCCCGCAGGCCGTCCCGATTGCCAGCCAGATTCCCCACGCTGCCGGGGTTGGCATGGCCAGCACCTACCGCGGCGACGACTACGCAGCGCTCGTCTGCTTCGGCGACGGCGCGACTTCCGAGGGCGACTTCCACGAGGGACTCAACTTCGCGGGCGTCTTCGACGCACCAGTCGTCTTCTTCTGTGAGAACAACGGTTGGGCCATCTCGCTCCCCCGCGACCGCCAGACTGCGAGTGACTCTATCGCGGTGAAGGCCGAGGCCTACGGCATCGAAGGCGTGCAAGTCGACGGGAACGACCCGCTCGCCGTTCGGGAAGTCGTCAGCGACGCGCTCGAAAAGGCCCGACAGGGCAAGCCGGTGCTCGTCGAGAGCCTGACGTACCGACAGGGCGCACACACCACCGCAGACGACCCGACGCGCTACCGAGACGACGACCCCGACCTCCCCGAGTGGCGGACTGCCGACCCCCTCGAACGGTTCGAGGAGTTCTGTCTCGACGCGGGCATCGTCGACGAGGACGAACTCGACGCGATGTACGAGGACGCGAACGAGGAACTCCGCGAGGCCAAGGAGACGGCAGAAGAGACGCCGGAGCCCGGTCCGGACGAGTTGTTCGACTACGTGTACGAAGACCTCACGCCGGAACTCGCCGAACAGCGGGCCGAGCACATGGCGCACGTCGACGAACACGGACCGTTCCACATCGAGCGCTGACGCCGCAGCCGACCTGTCGGTGACGGCGTCGGCGACTCAGTCGTCGAGTGAAATGTACGTCTTCGTCTCGGAGACGCCCTGTAACCCCTGAATGCGCGTCGATGCCGTCTTCAGGACTTCGTACACCGCTTCGGTGTCGACCTCCGCGATGATGTCGTACGCCCCGGCGACGATGTGGGCCTCTGCAACCGTCTCGAAGTCGCGAATCGGACCGAGCAACTGTTCTGATTCCCCGGCACCGGTCTTCACCATGATGAAGGCGTGAACCATGTGTGGGATATTCTATCACACGATGCAAAAGCCTTGCTCCGTTCGATGTCCGGTGGTTCGACCGAAACCGGGGTAAGGTTATTTGCCTTCGCCGACATACCGTACTTCCATGCGGTTCGTTATCATTGGTTCTGGACGGGTGGGGCTACGGACAGCCCGGGTCCTTCGAGAGGAGGGTCACGACATCGTCCTCATCGAGTTAGACCGCGACCGGGTGAACCGGGCCCGTGAGAGGGACTTCGAGGTGGTGGAAGGTGATGGCTCCCGCGAGGAGGTGTTGCTGGAGGCCGGCATCGACGAGGCGGACGCCCTCGGCGCGCTCACAGCCGACCTCAACGTCAACTTCGCGGCGTGCATGATTGCCAAACACTTCGGCTGTCGGACGGTGCTCCGCGTCGACGAGGACTACCGCGAAGAAGTGTACCAGAAGTACGCCAGGGAAGTCGACGAAATCGTCTACCCCGAGCGACTGGGAGCGATTGGTGCGAAGAACGCCCTTCTCGGCGGGTCGATTCGCGCTATCGCGGATATCGCCCAGAACCTACAGGTCATCCTCGTGACGGTCACGGAGAGTTCGCCCATGAACGGGTACAGTATCGAAGAGGTTGCGCTTCCGGCCCACGCGCGCATCCTCGCGTTCGGGAAGAAAGACAGTCCGATGAGTCTCCCGCTGTCGGATGACTCACTCGAAACCGGCGACCGCGTCGCCGTTCTCGCCGACTTCGACGTCCTCGACGACGTGCGTCAACTCCTCGTCGGCGACGAAGTCGTCACTGCTGCAGGAGGTGCTTGAGATGGTTCATGCATACATCATGGTGAAAGCCGCAACCGTCGCGAATGGTATCGACCAACTGAGAGAAGAACTCGTCGACGTCGACCACGGTATCGAGAGCGTCCACATCGTCGCGGGCGACGTCGATTTCATCGTGAAAGTCGACGTCGACTCGCCGGCCGACGTCAAGGAAGTCGCAAACGGCATCCAACAGGTCGAGGGAATCGAAGGCACACAGACGTACATCGCGATGGACTGAGTCGGCCGTCAGACGTGCTTCGTCCGCCGCTCGTACCGTCAGTTTCAGAATCCCGTTCCGGCGTTCTCCTGTGCTCGACTCAGGATACTCGTCACCGGTTCGGTGTAGTCGTACCCGGGGATGATTCCTTGGACGAACGTCCCCTCGACGTAGTCGATGACTGCGCCCGCGTCGTCGACGCCGCGACGCTCGTTGATGTCCGCGAACGACGTTTCGACGAGTGCCTCGTCGTCCTGGCGCTCTACGGTCGGTTCGAGCTGGTGGTCGCCTGCGGTTACGCCGCCGGCGTCGTCCATCCGAAGTTCGAACGTCTCGAACCAGCCGTCTTCGACGATGTCGGCGACTCCGTCTTCGGTGACGGCCGACAGCATCGGGACGCGAACCGACACCTCGAACTCGATTTTCCCGTCATCCCGCTGTGTGACGGTGACGCGGCCATCGAAGTGCGTCGTCGTCGAGACGAACGTTCGGTCGCCCTCGTGCTCGAACGAACCGTGGTCGCCGAACGCCCGGCGGACCCGACCGGGAAGCTCCTGCTGTTCACTCATGGCGAGAGGAAGGAACTGATGGGAGAAAAGGCCGTTGCGTCTCGGTCGGTTCGTGTTCGGTCCCCGAATCGCCCGATTCCGCCGGAATCGGCAGAATGGCGGCATGTTTAAGTATCTCGCCGCACTCCGTTTAGGTGACGCTTCGCTTTGGAGGGCCGAAGCGTCAGCGGGGACCAATCTAGGGCGGCATTCGCCGCACGGGCCGCTCCCGTGCGGCTGCCTATCCCTTTCTGAAGAACTCGACCATCGAGCCGCCAGTCTATCGATTTTACCGGCTGTATCCGCATCGAGTGGCGACGCTGTGGTCGTCTCGTGGTACTGACAGCGTTCGCGACGGTTCGTTGGAGAAGAGTGTTCGCGCGGGAATCGCACTTGGCCGTTCTGCGCGGGAGAGTGCTACTCGTCGTCTCCGGTGCCGTCGGCCGCGAGCTCCGAGAGCGTCGGCGACGAGAGTACGTCGTCGTCGACGTCGGGCTCCGGGACGACGTCTATGTCCTCAGGAGCCCCCGACTCAGGAGTGTCGTCGGGAGTTTCCGGTTCGGAGTTGCCGTCGATGTGCGCGTCGTCAGCGCCATCGCTGCTGTGTCCTCCGTCAGGCTCCCCACTGGGTTCGGCTGCGACATTCGGCTCGGCGCCTTCCGGTAAGGGGGTCGGCTCGTCGGTCGCCTCGGCTTCGATGGCGTGGTTCTCGCCGTCGAGGGTCTCGACTTCGTCGGTTCGTACCTCGAAGCGGTCGGCGAGCGCCCGGAGTTCTTCGGTCGTTCCGGAGAGTTCCTGTATCTGCCCGGCAACGCCCATCATCGCGTCGTTCTGTTCGCGAGCTGCGGCAGCGACATCGGCCGCCTCGCTTTGCGTCTCGCTGGCGATTTCGACCGCTTCGTCGGCGCGGAGTGCAACCGACTGCGCCGCTTCGGCCTGCGAAGCGGTCGCGGCGTCGATAGCGGCCACCCCGTCGTCGACCTCGTCGAGTCGGTCGACCGCTTCGTCGATTGCCTGGACGCTGTCTGCGACCGTCTCCGCCCCGTTGGACACGCGCTCTCTGGCTGCGTTGACTTCTGAGACGGTCTCGTCGGCTGCCGTTTCGACCTCGTCTATCGAGGAGGCGATTTCGGTCGTCGCTTCGGCCGTCTCGGTGGCGAGTTGTTTGACGCTGTCGGCGACGACGGCGAAGCCCTTTCCTGCTTCGCCGGCGCGGGCGGCCTCGATGGAGGCGTTGAGCGCGAGCAAGTTCGTCTGGTCGGCGATGTCCTCGATGAGGTCGACGACTTCGCCAATCTCCGCCACTTCGTCGCGGAGCGCTTCGACGCCGTCTGCCGCCGCGGCGACTCGGTCGTCGATAGCCGCCATCTCTTCGTGGACGGCGGCGCTCGCGTCGCGACCGTCTTGTCCGCGTTCGCTGGCTTCGGTGGCGAGGCTGGCGAGTTCGTCGGCGGAGGCGGCGACCTCTTGGACGGTCGCCGAGAGGTCCTGCATCTCGGTCGAGACTTCGTCGAGGAGCGTCGCCTGCGTGGACGCCCCATCGGAGATGTCGGCGGTCGCCTGCTCGACGCGTTCGGAGGCCGAAGTGACCTCTTCGGTCCCTGCGGTGACGCGCTCTCCGGCAGTATCGACGGTCGCCGCGAACGTCGCGACCTGCCCGATGGTGTCTTCGAGTTCGTCGACCATCGAGTCGATGCCGTCGCCGACAGCGGCCATCGCGTCGTCGTCCGGTTCGACCGAGGTCCGAACCGTCAGGTCGCCCGTCGCCACGCGGTCCATCGTCGCTTGGTAGTCGGCCGCGGCTGCAGCCAAGTCTTCTTGGGCCTCTTCGGCCGCTTCGATTCGGTCCTTGAGGTTGTCGCGCATCTCGGCGAACGAGTTGGTCAGTGCACCGAACTCGTCGACACGCGAGGTCGAGAGGTCCACGTCGAGGTCGCCGCTCGCGAGTGTCTCGGCGCGACCACGGAGTCGCCGGAGCGAGACGACCGTCCCGCGGCCGATGACGAGGCCGACAAGTCCGAGACCGCCCAGCGCGACGCCGATGAGGATAGTGATATCTCGCTCGACCAACGTCGCAAGCGCGTAGGTGCTCTCGGGTGGTGCTTGGATGAGCACGGCCCAGTCAGTCCCCTCGACGGGAGCGTGACCGACGACTTTCCCATCGCGTTCGATGACGCCGGTTTCTCCCGAGACTGCCGCGTCGAGCGCGGGCGTCGAGGAATCGCCACGGTACTGTTGGAGGACGTTACTGTGGTACTTGTCGAAGGCGACGACGCCGTCGGCGGTGACGACCTGCGTGTGCGACCCTTCGATTGGTTCACTGATGGTCTGGGCGTGACGCGACGCATCGACGACAATCATGACCGCAGCGTCTCGGCCCGCGACGGGGCTGAGGAACGCGAGGCGCTGCCCCCCGGCGTAGCGGTACACCTCGGAGATGGCAACGCCGTCGTTCATCGTCAGCGACCCGGTCGTCCACGACACTTCGAGGTCGGCGATGGTCTTCGTCTCCAGCACGGCGTCGGTACTGTGGACGATGTCACCGTTCGACGGCTTGACGTAGTGGACTGCGAGCACCTCTGATGGGAGTTGGTCTTTCTCTCTTTCGAGGGCTGTGTCGATTGCGTCGGGGTTCCCGGAGCGGATTGCATCGTACTCCGAGAACATCCGGGCCGTCCGCGTGTATCCCTCCAGCCAACTCGACAATTCTTCGGCTTCGAGCGACGCGACCATCTCCAGTTCGGAGTGGGCGTCGGCCCGGACCTCCTCGGTAACCATCCCCGAGATGTAGAAGCCCAACCCGCCCATCACCCCGGCGACGACCACGAGGACGAGCAAGAACTTCCGGAGGTAACTCCGTCTGAGGACCTCTGGAACGAACCGTGCGATTCTCATGCTACTCGTTCGCAAGCTAATCGAACGTAAAGTGTTGACCCACCAGATATCAGTGGTGATAACGAATGTCGTGGGTTGGTAACTTCGTCAGAGTCCGTCGGCGGTTGCACCTACTGCAAGCGCCGCTGCACCCGTTGCACCACCGCTCGTCGCAAGGTGGGTCGGAATCCCAGAAACGAGACCGACGACGCCACCGAGGACTAAACAGACCGCCATTCCGGCGAGGGCGACGTCGAATCGGGAGGGGGCGTTGGCGGGCAGCACGGCCTAATTACATGTTATTACAGTATCCGCAAAGTGTGTTGGGGTGGCGGGACTACTCGCCGGGCTCTTGGAGCGTGTCGTCGTCGCGTCCGCGTTCCGTGACCTGCTCGTAGTCGGCTGTCGCCGCCTCGATATCGCCGATTTTCTCCACTGCTCGCTCACGCTCACCGTACACAGATTCGTCCCGCATGCCGAGTGCGATGGCGCTGTCGAAACAGCGAATCGCGTCCTCGTAGAGGCCCCGTTCGGCGAGTAGGAACCCACGGTTGTACCACGCGTGCGGCAATCGCGGGTCGAGTTCAGTCGCTCGTTCGGCGTGGTCGAGCGGCGACGACGCGTCGCCGGATTCCCACAGCGCATACGCCAGGTTCGACTCCGCCGTCGCAGCGAACTCGCTGTCGTCGTCGATGCGGAGCGCCTCGCGGTACGCGCCGATTGCCTCGTCGTACTCCTCCAGTTGAGCGTGTGCGACGCCCTTGTTCACCCACGCCTCCTGTGTTTCCGGTGCGTCTTCGTCCGCGTAGGCGATTGCACGCGCGAAACTGTCGATAGCCTGTTCGTACTCCTCGATAGCGACGTAGGTGAGTCCAATGCCGACGAGCGCCGCGACGTCGACGTCTTCGGGGACGACCTGCGATTCGTCGACGAACTCGCTGAGAACGTGGTCGTCGGCTGGGTCGACCAGGCGGCCGTTCAGTCGGAGTTCGACCGGGTCGAAGTCGAACCCCGCGTACGGATTGCCGAAACCGCGACCCTCAGAAAACCGGTGATTGCGCGTCGAAGTCATCCAGAGAGATTGGCGCGCGGACGAGATAGCGTCGTCGTCGGTGCTCAGGAGACGATGCCGGGCCCCGGCTCAGTTGCTGTGTGTTTCCCGGGCCCACTCGTTCGTCCAGTAATCGGTGTGTCACTTGGCCACATTGTTTATTTATTGGTAGTGAGGATGGCCACTTGACTGGGGGGTTCCACCAAACGGGTGGATGCAACGAGCCGAATATTTCGGTCGGTCCTGTCCGGGCACTTCAGGGCCTCATTCGCGCATTCAGTTCCCTTCTCACGGACACTCCTAGTCACGCAACCCAACCATGAAATTAGGAATAATCGGCGTCGGCAATGCCGGTAGCAAGATTGTCGACAAGATGGTCGAGTTCGAATCGCTTACGGACCGAAAACTCTGCCGCCACGTGATGGTGATAAACACCGCACGGACCGACCTTTCGAAACCAGACCACATCCCCGACAGCCAGCGGATTTTAATCGGCGACACGCACCAGAAAGCCAAAGGCCACGGCGTCGGCGGCGACGTCGAAGTCGGTGCCGAAGTCGCCCAAAACGACATCGACGAGATTCGGCGCGCGTTCGACGACGTCGACATCCACGAGGTCGACGCCATCTTGGTCTGTGCGTCGCTTGGCGGTGGCACCGGGAGTGGCGCGGGTCCGGTCGTCATCAACGAGTTGCAGAAGATGTACGACGAGCCGGTGTACGGACTGGGCGTCCTCCCCGGAAAGTACGAAGGCGGTCGCCCGGCGCTGAACGCCGCCCGGTCGCTCCAGTCGTTCGTCAACAACACGGACAACTTCATCGCCTTCGACAACGACGCGTGGCGCTCGAAGGACCAGACGGTCGGCGAGGGCTACGAGGGAATGAACCGCGAACTGGCGACGCGCCTCGTCACGCTCCTCGGTGCTGGCGAGTACGACGAACCGACCGTCGCCGAGAACGCGATGGACTCCAGCGACATCATCCGAACGCTCGATACGAGCGGTATCTCTTCGATTGGATACGCGTCGACTTCGGTAGACAAGACGAACGGCGAAGGCCTGCTCAAGCGCTTCCGCGAAGACCACGAGATAGAAGACGGCTCGAACGCCGCAGCGAAGATAAACGGCCTCGTCCGCCGCGCGGTCAACTCTCGGCTCACGCTCCCGTGTGAGGTTTCGAGTGCCGACCGAGCGCTCATCGTCCTGTCCGGACCGCCGTCTGAACTCTCGCGGAAGGGACTGGAGAGCGCCCGCGAGTGGATCGAAAACGAGGTCGACACGGTCGAAGTGTTGGCTGGCGACGACCCCCGAGAGAACGCCACGGCACTTTCGGCGGTGGTGCTTCTGTCGAACGTCACGGAGACGCCTCGAATCGAGTCGATTCAGGACCAAGCGGTCGAGGCACAGGAGAAAATCGCCGAACAGGAGGCCGTCCGCGAGGAGGAGATTGCCGACCTGATAACCGACTCGGACGGGAAAATCGACCCGGTCATCTGACCATGGCTCCCGTCACGTGGAGCACGACGACTGCGGCTTCAGCCACGCGGACAACCGCCACGCGGAGCCTGGTGTCCACCTCTCGGGAGGTGAGGCTGTGAAACTGGCAGTCGTCGGCGTCGGGAACGCGGGGTGTCGCCTCGCGAATCAAATCCTCGAAACCGAGCAGACGACGGGTCGAGACCTCTGTAACGGCAACACGTTGCTCATCAACTCGACGGAGCCGACGTTCGACACGACAGCACACGTCCCCGAAGCGCGGCGACTGACGATTGGGGATGTCTACTGGGAAGCCGACGGCGCGGACATCGACGGCGACCCCGACCTCGCGGCCGAAATCGCACGCGAGGAGAAAAACGACATCATCCGCGCGTTCGACCACATCGAGTTCCACGAGGTCGATGGAATCTTGGTGATTGCCGGGCTCGGCCGGGGAACCGGCGGCGGTGCCGGTGCGGTCGTCATCGACCACCTGAAGGCAATCTGCGACGAGCCAGTCTACGCAGTCGGCGTGCTTCCCGCGGATTCGGAAGGCGAGCAAGAAGCACTGACTGCTGCGCGGTCGCTCCAGTCGTTCGTCTCGAAGGCTGACAACGTCATCGCCTTCGACAACGACGCGTGGCTCGATGGTGAGCGACCAACAGGTAGCGCGCCGGACAACCGTCTCGGAGACGACGAAGCCGGTTCTGAAGGCAACGACGCCAGTTCCGAAGACGACGACACAGCCGACGACGAAGCGTCTCCCTCGCGACCGGAGTCTGACGGCAGTGGCTATGCAACCGTCAACGCCGCGCTGGCCGAGCGACTCGTCGCGCTGTTCGCCGCTGGCGAGTTCCGCGACCCGTCGGCGGACGAATACCGAATGGACCCGAGCGACATCATTCGAGCGCTCGATACGGGTGGTGTCTCGACGATTGGGTACGCCTCGTTCGACCTCCCACAACCGGGCGGAATTCGCTCGTGGGTCCGCGCGCTGACCGACCGCTTCGCGTGGATTCCCGAACCCAGTTGGGTGTCTGCTCCGCCTCACAGCGACGAGGACACCCCAACTGACGCGGCGAAAATCAACAGACTCGTCCGCGAGGCCGCCCGGTCGAAGCTCACGCTTCCGTGTGAGATATCGAGCGCCGAGCGGGCGCTTGTCGTCCTCTCGGGGCCCTCGAAGACACTCTCCAGACAGGGGTTCGAAGGCGGCCGCTACTGGCTCGAAAAAGAGGCGGACATCGTCGACGTGATGGCCGGAGACGAACTGAACGAACGAGCGACGGCGCTCACGGCCGTGGTTCTGCTGTCGAACGTGACCGACGTCGACCGAATCGCGGAGATTCAGGAGACAGCGGTCGAGCACCAACAATCCCTGCGTACCGACGGGAAACAGTACGGTACGGCACGCTCCGAATGAACACCCCTGTCGACGACGACTGGCAACAGACGCCTGCGTGGGTTCCATCCCGCGTCGCCACCACCGTCCGAGCCATGCGTGTCGACCTGCACTGGTTGCACGCGAACTGGATGGAAGTGGCGTTCGCTCGGGACCGAGACGGAAACCACTCGGTGGTCGAAAACTGGAACGCACAGTCCAGTCGAAAACGCTGGGGGTACCGCCTGTGGGCAGTACTCGGCGCACTGCTCCTCGCCGTGGTGTACCCGCTTTTCGTCGTGGGTCTCGCGACCAGATTTTACGCCCACCGTATCGACCGTCTGACGGCGGGACTCGGATTCGTGGGCGTTGCACTCCTCTCGGCGCTCGTCTGGGGTGTGCTCACCGCCGCGACGTACGTCTCGTCTATCGCCTTCGAGGGGTTCGTCGCAGTCGGTGCCGCGGGCGTCGTCGCGACTGTCGCGGCCGTGCTCGCACTGCTTTTCACCCAGCGAGGCGGGCGAAAGACCACAGTCGGGCTTGCCTATCCATTGGGTGTCACCGCGCTGTTTCTCCCCCCGGTCGTCGCATCGCTCTACTCACCGACGCTGGCGTCGGTCGTGTTCCCGAGTTCGACGTCGCTGGCGATTTGGCTGTTGGACAACGTGCTCGACGTCGCCGGTATCGCCGCGTTCATCCGCAACACGTTCGAACTGCAGGGATTCGCGTACGTCGGTATGTGGTTCGTTCTCGCCATTCCGACGGGATGGGCACTCGGGCTACTCACCACCCTCGTCGACCGTGTCCGCACGCCTGATGACCCGGACCTCGACGAGCGAGGATCGAAGCTGTACAGGTAACCGAGACTCGCCGTCTCGGTTCTGCACTTCGGTCCTTCGCCGTCGTCGCTTAAGTGATGACTGTTAGCAAATGACTATGTCTTATCTCGTCGTATCTCAATATAGCGTCTGTTCGCCAGTAACGCGCGGTGGTGGACACGGGCGCTGGTGGGTACCCATGGCAACAGAAACGACGACAGAGACCAAACAGCAAGTCCTTCGGGAGTTCGAGGAGGCGTGGAACGGCAACGACCTCTCGGCGCTCGACGACCTGTACGCGGCAGACGTTCGCATCGCGACGGTCCGAACCGGGTCCGACGACACACTCGTCTCCCGGGACGACCTCAAGGAACTGTACAGCGAGTGGGACGACGCGTTCCCCGACGCGACGACCGAACTGCACGCGGTGGTCGCCGAAGACGACGCCGTGATGGTGTGGTGGTCCATCCACGGCACGCACGACGGGACGTTCCGCGGCATCGAACCGACCGGCAACCAAATCGACGTGGAAGGATTCAGCTACCGCCGCTTCGACGGCGGCCGTATCGCCGAGTCCAAGGACGCAGCGAGCATGACGACACTATTCGAGCAACTCGGGGTCGAACTGCCGGTTTGAGTGTCGAGGGGGTGGCTGCGGTCGGGGATTTTTTCAGGGTGTTGGGTGCGAGGGACGAGATTTGAACCACGGTCGCGCTGCTCGCTTCGCTCGCGTCGCTCCTTGGTTCAAATCTCTCTGGCCGCACTTGACACTCCTCACTGTCGTTCGCCGGTACAAGTGCGGGGGACGAGATTTGAACTCGCGAACCCCTACGGGAGCGGATCTTAAGTCCGCCGCTTTTGGCCTGGCTCAGCCACCCCCGCTCAGGCTATCGTTCTCGGAGGGACAGAAAAGTGCTTTCGTTTACCAGTCGACCGACAGCGTCCCGTCGCCGTCGGGGTCCGGGGAAATCTCCTCGTCCGTCCTGCGGTCGACGACGTGGATGACACCACGACCCTTCTTCGCCGGACAGACCTCCGCTGCGCGGATGTTCTCGTCGAGTTCGTCCTCGCCGACGAAGTACGACTTCGCACGGGCGAGTCCGGTTTCGAGGTCCATCTCCCAGTTGTCGGCGACTTCCGCACACCGCCCTGCTCCGAAGCATTTGTTTGCCTCGAAGATGATTTTATACGGCTTCTCGTCGACCGGTGGGGCGTTTTCGTCGGTTCCGAAGTCGCTCGGCTTGGGTTGCTGGGACTCCTCGCTCATCGGCGGTGATTACGACCCAGTGAACTTTGCGCTGTCGGTCGCCCGGTGACCGCACGCCTCGGTCGGTGGGCGAACACTCACCGATATGGAACGTTTTGGTGGCTGAACGAAACGCCGAATTTCGAACTGCCTCGAACGACCGAGCGTATCGTATTCGAGTCCAACAGAGTGTCTCCACAAGCGACTGAATCGGCAGGTTGATTTCTGATGAACGAACTCCGCGTAACAAATTCAAACTTCAATTCTGATATTCAGAGAGATGAACTTATCACATTCCGATAATCTCGTCCACCAATGACCGACGACAGGTATCTCCACAGACGGGTGTCGTCGATTCGTGCGACCGTGCGGGCCGTGCTCGGCGCACACGCGACTGACGACGAACAGAGTACAGAAGACCCCGCTCGGGGTGATTCCGAACAGAGTACAGAAGAATCCGCTCGGGGTGATTCATCCCGAAAACCTCGCCACGACGGCGGGACGGTCGAGTCTCCCGAAGCCAGACAGCGTCCCGACCGCGACGCCTCGTTGTCGCATCTCGACGATTTCTCAGATGCCATCGAGCAGTGCATCGAGGGCGACCTCACAGTCCGCGTCGACGTGCCGGACGACCCGGAACTCGCACGGCACGCGCAACTCCTCAATCAACTGTTCGACGAGTGGCAAACGTCGATGCGGAACGTCGACGCCTTCGCGGACCAGGTCGCCTCGTCGACAGCGATTGTCTCGAACGCTGTCGGCGACAGCCGCGGAGAGAGTCGCGCCGTCGCGGAGTCTGTCGACGATATCGCCGACGGTGCGACGCGGCAAAGCGAGAGCGTCGAAGAGGTCGCCGACGAGATGCGGAACCTCTCGGCGACAATCGAAGAGGTCGCGGCGTCGGCAGACGAAATCAGGCAGTCGACCGACGAAGCTGTCGCACGCGGCAGCGAGGGAAAACGCGCCGCCGAGGAGGCAATCCGCGAACTCGACGTTATCAGTGACCAGACCAGCGCGACGGTCTCCCGCGTCCGAGAACTCGACGAGCGAATCGACGAGATAACCGGTATCGCGGCGAAGATATCGGACATCGCGGAACAGACCAACATCCTCGCACTCAACGCCTCCATCGAGGCCGCACGCGCCGGTGAGGCGGGCGAGGGCTTCGCGGTCGTCGCCGAGGAGGTCAAGTCGCTCGCGGAGGAGACGCAGGCCGCGACCGAGGATATCGAAACGACCATCGAGGCGGTTCGAGCGCAGTCCGACGAGACGGTCGACGACATCACCGACACGAACGACCGACTCGAAGAGGGAAGCGAGACCATTCAAGACGCGCTCTCGGCTCTCGACGGTGTCGTCGAAGACCTCGAAGAGACGAACACCAGCCTCCACGAAATTAGCGATGCGACCGACTCGCAGGCGGCGACGTCACAGGAGGTCGTGAGCCAGGCCGACGAGGTCGGGAGCATCAGCGACGAGACCGCGACACTGGCGTCTGACGTGGCCGGCTCGGCTCGCCGACAGACGGTGTCGCTGTCCGAGGCGATGACGAAGATAAACACGCTCTCGGAGCAGGCAGACGACCTGCAAGCGTCAATCGACGACTACCGACTCCACTCGGCGACCGAGTCGGGACAAACTGTCGTCCAGTTCTGGCACGGGATGACCGGCGACACGGCGCTGGTTCTGGAGTCGCTCGTCGACGAGTTCAACGCGACTCACGACGGTGTCCGCGTCGAAACCGCGGCGAAGGGGAGCTATCGCGGGACGTTCGACGCGACGATGGCTGCCGCGCAGTCGGGAACGCCTCCGACAATCGCCCAACTCTACGAGGTCGGCACACAGCGGGCGCTCGACAGTGAGGCGTTTACGCCCGTCGAGTCAGTGCTTCCCGACACCTCGTTGGTGTCGTCTCTCGTCCCCGAACTCGCGAACTACTACCGACAGGACGGGACGCTCTGGTCGATGCCGTTCAATTCCTCGAATCCCGTCCTCTACTACAACGCGGATGCGTTCGACCGCGCCGGTCTCGACCCGGACGACCCACCAGAGACGTTCGATTCGGTGACGAAGGCGGCGGCGACAGTGAAGACGAACACGAACGCCGAGTACGGCGCGACGTGGGCGAACTACAGTTGGTTCGTCGAACAGTGGTTCGCTGCGGCGGGCGCGTGTCTCTTCGACGCCGACAACGGCCGAAACGGGACGGCGCGCACGCCCCATCTCGACGGCGAGGTCGCGAGAAGCGTGTTCGGATGGTGGCGCGACCTCGAACAGAACGACCTCCTGTACAATCCCGGCGTCGAAGCCAGGGGTGCCGCGAGAGAAGCGTTCCTCGACGGCCGTGCTGCGATGCTCGTCGACTCCAGTTCGAGCGCCATGTCTATCGTTCAGGGGGCCGAAGAGCGGGGCTTTACGACCAAGGTCGGAAAGTTCCCCGCGCCCGACTCGCGTGCGGGCGTCGTCGTCGGTGGTGCCTCGCTGTGGGTCGCAGACGAAGCCACAGACCAACAGCAGGCTGCCGCAGGCGAGTTCATCACGTGGTTGACCCAGCCCGAGCAACAACAGCAGTGGCACCAACACACCGGCTACTTCCCGGTTCACCGCCAGACGGAACAGCGTCTTCAGGACGCTGGCTGGTTCGACGAGCGACCCGGATTCGAAGTCGCGTTCGAACAACTGGCCGAGAGCGAAGATACGCCGGCGACTCGCGGCGCTCGTATCGGGCCGTTCACGACAGTTCGAACCATCGTCTCCGAAGGTCTCTCAGAACTGTTCGACGGTCGCGACCTCGACGCTGTCCTCGAGGCGATGGACGACCAGATAACGACTCGGCTTCGGGAGTACGAGTCGTCGAGCGAACACTGAACTCGTCGCCGACTCGCTTTTGGTCGCGTTCCCCGGTGCTTCTATCCGCGTTGCGGCCCTACGTTCGATGATGGGCCAGCCCCACCGCTCGCGCTTCTGTGACCGCTTTCGCGCCGCCTCCGCGAGCGAACGGAGACAGTTCGTCGCCGACCTCTGGGACGCTCGCGGTTGGGAGACGACTATCGAAGCCGACCTCGTCGTCGCTCGCCGGGGCAACGAGACGGTGCGGATTGCGGCCGAGAGCGGTCCATTCGGTGTTTCTCTGCCCTCTCAGCTCTCACGGCTCTCACGGCTCTCACGTTTCCTCCGACTTTCACACCCCTCCCGCCTCCCTCGACTTCGCCGCCTTTCACGTTTTTCCCCTCTCTCTGGCCCACCCCAAACCGCCGACGTGGTCGTCACGCTCGACGACGCCGAATCCACAGCCGCTCGTTGCATCTCACCCGGCGACCTGTACGAGATTGCCCGATACGGCATTCCCGAAGCGGACAGCAACGACCTCTTTCAGACTCACTTCGGCGATGCCCTCGACGACCCCGCACCAGAACTCCCTCGAACCCAGCGCACGCCCTCATCGACGGCGACGGCGCTCGGTCTCGTCGTCGCACTCGCAGTCCTGCTCGCCGTCGTCGGCCTTCCTGGGTCGCCGCTGGCGCTCGATGCCCAAACAGGCGAGACGCGACAGTCGCCTACAGCGGCGGGGACTCCTGAAGCGACACCCACGCCGGAACCGCGGGTGGTCGCCCCCGGTGTGACCTCGGCAGGCATTCAGAACGCCTCGGTTCTCGCGGCAGCACACCGCGACGCGGTGACGAATCACTCCTACGAGTGGACACTCGGCTATCGAGAGTCGATTGCGGGTGACGAGACCGGCCGCGAAGTCGAAGTCGTTCGCGTCGAGCGTCCGCACGTGTACTCCGTCGAAACCCAGCGTGCCGGGCGACTTCGGGCGTATCCACGCCCGACCTCGGCCGAAGATAGCTTCGCCGACGGGACGTACCGCTACAGTCGGCGACCGATGGAGCCCGACGGGTTCGCGGTTCGCGTCATCGACCCCGACGTTCTGGATGGTCCGGGGCGACAGGCGACGCGGGCAGAACGGTACGTCGAGTGGTATCTCTCGACTGGCGACTCTCGCGTCGTGAACACGACGACCGACGGTGGGATGCGAGTCTATCGCGTCGTCGGTCGTGGCACCGACTTCCCTCGCTCTCGGCAGTACGAGGTCGTCGCGTTGGTCGAAGAAGACGGGTTCGTTCGGTCGCTGACAGTGACCTACGAGACGCGCGATGGTCTCGGAATCACCGTCTGGTTCGAGTACGACGACGTCGACGAGACGAGAATCGAGACACCGCCGTGGGTGTCTCCAATCGGTCGGTCGACGCCCGCGACAGTCGCGTTACTGTTCGATGTCGACTGATTCGAGGACGACGTCGGACACCGGCTTGTCGTTGCTGTCGGTCGGAACCGAACCGATGTCTTCGACGACGTCCATCCCGTCTGTGACCTTTCCGAAGACGGCGTGTTTGCCGTCGAGGTGCGGCTGAGCGTCGAGCGTGATGAAGAACTGCGAGCCGTTCGTGTTGGGGCCGCGGTTCGCCATCGACAGGACACCGGGGCCGTCGTGGCTGAGGTCAGAGTGGAACTCGTCGTCGAACGTGTAGCCGGGGCCGCCGCGGCCGGTTCCGGTCGGGTCCCCACCCTGAATCATGAAGTTGTCGATGATTCGGTGGAAGAGGATGTCCTCGTAGAGCGGCTCGCCCTCTTTCGTCTCGTCGGTCTCGGGGTGGACCCACGTCTTCTCGCCTGTGGCGAGGCCGACGAAGTTCTCGACCGTGTTCGGAACCTTGTCTTCGAACAGTTCGACCGTGATATCGCCCTTGTTCGTGTGGAGCGTGGCGGTTGGGTTGTCGCTCATGGTTCCACCGTCGGGCGGACGGGTGAAAACCGTGCCGCCTCACACTCTGGTGGGACGACCGATAGAACTAATTGTCATTCGACAACGACTATCACGGGAGGAGTTATCAACTAATTGTGATTTCTTTCGGCAGCGCGATGCTGTCTGCGCTCCGGCGACTCTCGGAGCTCGCAAACACCTACTTCGTCGGCCTCGTGCTCGTCGGTGCGGCCCCCGGTGGAACCGCATCGAACGTCATGGCGTATCTCGGGAAAGGTGACGTTGCGCTCTCGGTGGCTATCTCCTTTTGAGGAAAGAATCCCGCCCTTTAGGGCGGGAGTGAATCCGACAAGTCCTCTTCAGTCCACCGTCGATTGCAGACCGGATATTCAACGCTAATCCGCACCATTAAGTAGGATTTTCTACATAGTCTATGTATGGCGATTCAAGTCACTCGCACCTACGTTGCTTCCATTCGGAACCAGCAACAGGTCAAGAGTGACTTGGACTCGCTCGGGTTCGCCGCCTCGAAACTCTGGAACATCGCACGTTGGACGTGCGACCGTATCTGGAGCGAAACAGGGACAATCCCCGAGGATGGCCCGCTTAAGGCATACCTGAAGACCCACGAACGCTACGCCGACCTCAATTCTCAGTCGAGTCAGCGAGTCATCGAAGAACTCGCTGAAGCGTTCAAAGGGTGGTACGCCAAGCGCCGAAACGGGGACGACCGCGCAAACCCACCGAAGTACAGAAAACACAACGGCGACCACCCGCGTTCAACGGTTACATTCAAAGAAGACGGCTTCAAACACGACTCAAAGAACAACCGGATTCGGCTCTCCAAAGGTCGAAACCTGAAAGAACACTGGTCGGACTTCATTCTCTGTGAAATCGAGGCCGAGTCTCCCGGCAACGAAACCGCTGGCATCGACCTCGGTATCAAGAACTTAGCCGCCGTCTCATACTCCACAGGAGACCACGAGTTGTATCCGGGGAACGCCCTCAAGACCGACGAACGCTACTTCGCCAAGGAGATAGCGAAGTGCAACTCATCTCGGTCGAATAAGGCACTCTGGCTTCGCAGGAAGCGTTCCGAGCGTCGGTCGCACTACCTGCACGCCGTCACCAGACACATCGTCGAAGAGTGCGTTGAGCGCGGGGTTGGAACGATTGCTGTCGGGAACCTCGAAGGCATCCGTGAAGATGACGAAACGGGCGAGGTTCGGAACTGGGGCGACCGTGGCAACGAAGGCCTACACAGGTGGGCGTTCGACCGCTTCACGAACCTGCTCACGTACAAGGCGAAAGCCGAAGGCATCGCCGTCGTTGTGGTGAGTGAGCGCGACACCTCGAAGACGTGTTCGTGCTGTGGACAGAAACGAGATGCCAATCGTGTAGAACGTGGCTTGTACGTCTGTCGTGGGTGTAACGCCGTGATGAACGCTGACTCGAATGGTGCAGAGAACATTCGGTGTCGGTTAGACCAAGCAGAAAAGGTAACTCTGAGTCCTCGGTCTTCCGAGGATAGGAGTAGCGGGCGTGTGGCACGTCCAGTAGTCAACCTGTTCCGTCGTGGAGAACACGACCCGAGTTGTGGACAGGGGACGTTCGCTGAACAAGCGAGCATCTGCGAACCGTAAATATCCCAACGCGGTACGGGAAGCCCCGTCCTCAGAACGGCTGTGCCGTTCTGATGGGCTGCACAAGACGCTCTGCGTCTTGTGAACGCCGTTCACGGCGGGGAGGATGTCACTACGACTGTGACGACGCTGGCCGCGCCGCTCGTCATGCCTGCGTGGGTCGTCGTGCTCGCCGGAGAACAGCTACAGGTCGGATTTATGGACCTGTTCGTCAACATCCTCCAAATCGTCTTCATCCCCGTCGTGTTCGGCTTCGGCCTCCGCCTCGCGCTCGATAGGTTCGCGCCCTCGGTTGCCGAGGTCGGCCTCGACGTGTTCCCGCTCGTCTCGGTCGTGACTATCGTCGCCATCGTCGCGGCGGTTGTCGGCCTCAACGTGGACACCATCCTCGGCGCGGGCGTCGCAGCCATCTCAGCCGTCGTCCTGCACAATGCCATCGGTCTCGGAACGGGGTACGGAACGGGGCGGCTCGCCGGGATGTCCCCCGACCGCGTTCGGACGACGACGTTCGAAGTCGGCCTGCAGAACAGCGGGCTGGCGGCCGCACTCGCGCTGTCGTTTTTCTCACCGGCCGCGGCGCTTCCGCCCGCGCTCTTCAGCGTCTGGCACAACGTCACCGGGCCGCTCTTAGCGAGTTACTTCTCCCGCAGCGAGAGCGCTGCTGTCGGTGCCACGCCTGCTGACGACTGATATTCCGAAGCGGTTCCCGACCGATATCGGGCAGTCACTCTCGACCGATATCCGACAGCGGTTCTCGGCCACGTCCTTCCCCATTCTGTCGCCCCCTAACTACAAGACGACACACTGCGATGCCTCGAACATGCACTCTGCGGAGACCGTGACGCTCGCCCGGCTCCCCTCCGGCGTCCCGGTACAGACGACGGTTCACACTTACGAGCCAGCCGACGGCGCGGACGGGCCGACGCTGTACGTGCAAGCCGCCCAGCACGGCCGCGAGATAAACGGCACCGAGGTCCTTCGACGACTGCACAGCCAACTCGAACGCGCCGACCTCACGGGTCGCATCGTCGCAGTCCCGGTCGCCGACCCGCTCACGTTCGACCGCGTCTCGTACGCGACGCCGGAAGCACTCGATTCCGTCAACTCGAACATGAACCGCGTCTGGCCCGGTGACGCCGACGGCACGCTCCACGAACGCATGGCAGCCAAACTCTGGGAGTTCGCCGGGAGCGCCGACGCTATCGTCGACCTTCACACCGGAAGCCCGGACATGCTCACGCACACGGTCTACCGCAAGCACGACGACCAGTCACGAGAACTCGCCGAGGCCTTCGGTGTCGACCTCCTGCTCGCGGAGGCTGCGGGCGAAGACGCCGAAGAGGAGTGGTCCGAACGCAACTTCGGCGGGAAACTCCGCGTCGCGGCGACCGACGCCGGAATCCCCTCTATCACGCCGGAACTCGCCCACAACAAGCAACTCGTCGAACCCGCTATCGTCGCGGGCGTCGAGGGCGTACTCAACGTCGCCCGAGACATGGGCATCCTCGGCGGCGCGGTCGAACCGTGGGACGGCCAGACCTACCGGAATCACCTCGGTCGTGTCACCGCCGAAACCTCCGGGCTGTTCGTCGCGCGCGAAGACCTCCAACTGGGCCGCGAGGTCCGCCCCGGCGACCACCTCGGCTGGGTGTACGACCCGACGACGTACAACGTGCTCCAGGAAGTCGAAGCCGAGCGTGCCGGTGTCGTCTACTCTATCACCCGCGAAGCGACCGTGACGGCCGGAAAGACACTCGTCGGCGTCGCGCTCCCGCTTGACGACGGTCTCGACGAAGACGACCCCTTCGAAGACAGCGACGACGCGTTCGAAATATAGATTCGCCCACTTCTCGCGGTGGATTTCCCACGTTCTCTCCCGGTCGGCGGTTCGTCTCTCCTGCCAATCCGTAGTAAATAATTACTATCTCCGCCTACATTTAACAATGTCTTATGTTACCACTTCAACTGGGCGTCTCGCTCGACCCCCAGCAGTACGTCCCGCAACTCGTCAGTGCAGCCACGGCGGTCCTGTTGTTCGTCGTCGTGTTCGCCGTCATCTACCTCCTCGGGAAGTCCTTCATGACCCGGGCGGTCGAAGAGGGCCTCAGACGCCGCGGCTTCGACGAGACGATTATCGGACTCGCGGTGAGTACCACGGTGGTCGTCACCGCTGTCGTCGCAGTCGCGCTGGCCGCGACAGTCGCTGGCTTCGGCGTCGTGCTCGCGGCGTTCGCGACGTTGGGTGGTGCCCTCGCCCTCGCGGTCGGCTTCGCCGCACAGGACCTCATCGCGAACTTCGTCGCCGGGGTGTTCATCATCCAAGACGAGCCGTTCACCGTCGGCGACTGGATCGAGTGGGACGGAAACAGTGGAGTGGTTCGTGAGATTCAACTGCGGGTGACGAAGTTGGACACCTTCGACAACGAACTGGTGACCGTCCCGAACAGCGACCTCGCGAACGCGGCAGTGGTCAACAACGTGGCGAACGACCAGCGCCGGGTGTCGGTCGGCTTCGGAATCGGATACGACGACGATATCGGGCAGGCGCGCGACGCCATCGTCGACGTCGGGTCGCAAATCGAGGGCGTCCTCGACGACCCCGAACCGACGGCCCCCGTCACGGAACTGGGTGACTCGGCGGTCGTCCTCTCGGGCCGAATCTGGATTGACCCGAACGCGAGCAGTTACGGCGCGGTGCGCGCGAAATTCGTCGAGGCGGTCAAAGAGCGGTTCGACGCCGAGGGAATCGACATGCCGTACCCCAACACCGAACTCTCGGGCGGCCTCGAAGTCACGAATATCGACGGGGCGGCGGGGGCGACGAGCGACTGAGCGTTCGTCTATCGACCGGCCCGTAGGTTGCCGTGACTCGCCACTCCAAAATGTGAGTCAGAAAACATTTATTGGGCGTGGGACGAGTCGTCCCATGCAACGGCGTTCGTTTCTCGCTGCGGTTGGATTAGGAACAGTTGGGTCACTCGCTGGCTGCGCTGCCCCGTATGCAGTTCCCCGGAGTCGGTTCGATTCCGACGCAGACTGTCCCGCTGGCGTCGCCTTGTGCTATCACGAGGTCGGCGACGAGGCGGTATTTCTGGCCCCGAAACGCGAGCGTGTCGAGATGGGTGGGTCTGCAGGGTTCGTTCTCGTAAACCGTCAGTCGTCGTCGCTTCTCATCGGCCCGGACCACTGGCGACTCCGAAAAAAGGAGGACGATGACTGGGTCACGATTCCTCGGGACCCGTTTGTCGATGTCGGGCAGTCGGTTCCGCCGTACGGGACCGCCGAGTGGACGGTCCCCGTCACAGCAGACGACTCAGTGCCGACAGAAGACTCTGATACTGACTGGGTTGCCACGGAGACCGAGTTTTCTCCCGGTCGCTACTGCTTCGAACTCGTGGGTGTTCCCGTCCCGGAAGCCGGTGAGCGGTCGCTCGGTGCGCTGTTCGACGTGGTCGAACCGCAGTGAGACTTAGTGGGTGACGCATTCGCCGCTGGTTTGGTGCACTGACGTACCACTGCTCGCGGAGGTGGGGTGGTCTGCTCGGACGTGCTGCAGAAAAAGCGGTCGTAGGGTCGAACTTCAGAACGCGCGCAGGTCTTCGAGCACGTCGGCCGCAGCGCCGGTGTCGATTGCCTCGCGGGCCATCTCCAGACCCTCGTCGATGGAGTCGGCGTCTTCGCGGGCGTAGATGCGCAGTGCGGCGTTGAGGGCGACGGCGTCGGCAAAGCGGTCCTCGCGCTCGCCGGAGAGGACGGATTCCGTAATCTCAGCGGAGTCGCCCGCAACGTCGTCTTCGTCTACTCCGAGGTCGTCGTACTCGAAGTCCATGCCGTACTCGGCCGTCTCGATTTCGAAGTCGTCGAACTCGCCGTCGGTCCACTCTGCGACCTTCGTGTATCCGGGGCGGATGTCGTCGTAGCCTTCCATGCCCTGGAACATGACGACGCGCTGGAGGTCGTGGTGCTCGCTCGCCTCGAAGGTGTTCACCATCTTCTTCGCGAACGCGAGGTGGTAGAACGACCCGAGGTGCGTCGAGGCGTTCGCCGGGTTGGCGATGGTCTCGATGGTGTTGACGAAGGTGCGGACACCCATGTTGTCGCGGCGCTCCCACAGGTCGTGGATGGCGGGGTTGAACGCTGGCTGGTAGTAGAAGCCGAAGCCGGTGTCGTCCACCATGTCGGCGGATTCGTCGGGGTCGAGTTCCGTGCGGACGCCGAGTTCGTCGAGGACGTGCTTGTAGGCGTCCTGCTTCTGCGTCGGGACGCGGTCGCCGGAGTGGACGACGACCGGCGTTCCGGCCGCAGCGGCGGTGACACCGGCTGCGACACCGAGAATTGCCGTCTTGCCCTTGCCGTCGTAGTTCGCGCCGCAGTCGACGGGGTCGACCTTCGGTTCGGCGTACTGGACGTGCTCGGCCATCACGTCCGTGTAGGCGGCGAGTTCCTCGGCGTTGTTGTGTTTCCAGCGGTTCGCGAGCCAGAACGCACCGAGCGTCGTGTGGTCGGGTTCGTCGGCGAGGATGCGGCGCATCGCCTCCATCGCCTGCGCCCGCGTCATGTCCTCGGCGGATTTGGTCCCGGTGCCGACGACTTCGGTCATCAGACGTTTCAGCGGCCACTCTCCGAACTCGGTGTCGGCTGCTGCCATAGTCGAGAGTTCGGCCGAACGCGCAAAAAACGTCCTGTTCGGTCCCGCGATTCGAGGAGCATCTTTCCGGTCGTCCCGATGTGTCGCGTCCGTCCGAAAGCGATACGCCCCCCGACTCCTAAGCCCGGGCAATGAGCGCCCTCTCGGACGACTGGCGAGCGGACCTCGACGAGGTCGACGCCGCACTCATCGACGACTACCAGAGTGGCTTCCCGGTCGAAGCGAACCCGTTCCGCGCTGTCGCCGCGGACCTCGGCATCGACGAAGCCGACGCCCTCGACCGCGTCCGTCGCCTCCGCGAACAGGGTATCTTCCGGCGATTCGGTGCCGTCCTCAACCCACCAGTCATCGGGAGTTCGACTCTCGCTGCCGTCTCGGCACCCGAAGACAGATTCGACGAGGTCGCCGAGGTCATC
Source organism: Haloferax larsenii (assembly GCF_024730625.1). Lineage (NCBI taxonomy): Archaea > Methanobacteriati > Methanobacteriota > Halobacteria > Halobacteriales > Haloferacaceae > Haloferax > Haloferax larsenii. Next base: position 348,521 of record NZ_CP078063.1, on the reverse strand, counting down.
AACGGCTACCGGCAAGTGAACCACAACTACCGCCGCGACCACGAGTGGAACATGTGGTTCGTCGTCACCGCCGGGTCGCGGGAGACCCGCGACCGCATCCTCTCGGAAATCGAGGAACGAACCGGCTGTGAGGTTCTCACCCTCCCGATGCTCACGGACTACTACATCGACCTCGAATTCCCCGTGATGAACGAGGACCGATTCGCCCGCGAGAGCCTCGAACAGACGGCCGTGAGCGCGACTCGCATCTCCGAGAACGCGACGGGCGACCTCTCGGACCTCGACGCTCGCCTCCTCGTGGAGATTCAAGACGGCTTCCCGCTGTCGGAGACGCCCTACGCAGACGTCGCCGAGCGCATCGACGCCGACACCGACGAGGTCGTCGCGGCCATCGAACGCCTCGTCGACGACGGCTGTATCAAGCGCATCGGCTGTATCGTCAACCACGTCGTCACCGGGTTCAGAAACAACTGCATGGTCGTCTGGGACGTGCCGGACGACGAACTCGACGCCCGCGGTGAGGAGGTCGGAAGCCTCCCGTACGTTACGCTCTGTTATCACCGCCCGCGACGACCCGAGCAGGACTGGCCGTACAACCTCTTTACCATGATTCACGGCCGTGAGGCCGACGCCGTGGACGCGAAAATCGACGAACTCGCCGCCGACTACCTGCCGTTCGACCACGAGCGACTCTACTCGACGGAGACGCTGAAACAAACCGGCGCACAGTACGAAGCTCTCGTGAGTTCGGACGACTGAAGAAGTCCCTCCGAAACAGGCCCCACTGCGATTGCCCGGGCTACCGCGACGAGAACCGCGACAATAACTGGATGCCAGCGAGCGCGCCGCGCTTGGCGAGATAGCCGCTCTTGAGTGCGCCAATCTTGGCGTAGTAGCCCGATTTGAAGGCTCCCTTCTTCGCGAGAATCGCACTGACGAGCGCCCCCTGTTTCGCGTAGTACGCCGACTTCCGGCCCGCCGCGCCGACGTAGTGTTTCGTACTCGTCGGAATCGGCGTTCGTCGGCCCTGCACCGCCGTCGAACCGTTGCGAATCGCGTCGAGGATGTGGTCGGCCGTGAGCGACGCGCGCGACACGTCCGGAATCTCTATCTCGGTGTACGCGCGGCCGACGTACCCGACCTTGTGGGCGTCGCTCCCGGCGACACCCGGATAGTTGCGCTCGCGCGCGAACCGTCGGCCGCGGCGGTTCTTGTACCCCGTAAAGAGCCACGAGTTGTAGGTCTCGATGGCGTCGAACGCGTCGCCGTCGGCGGTCTCGTCGTAGCGCGCGAGTCGCTTGCGACGGACGCCGTGACGACTTCGCTGGAAGGGGTGCGGGACGATGGCGACGCCGCCGCGGTCGCGAATCCACTGCGCAGTCTCGTCGAGGGGTTGTCGGCGTGGCGGAAGCTCTTCGACACCCAGGGCCAGGAGGTGGCCGTCGGCTGTCGATACCTCGACGCCGGGGATACCGACGAGGCCGTACATCGGCGCGAGTTGCGCCGCCCGGATGGACTCGTGGATGACGTCGTGGTCGGTGATGACGACGGCGTCGAGGCCGATTTCCGCGGCCTGCTCCAAGATGAGTTCCACCGGGTCCTCGGCGTCGTAGGAACCTTCTGAGTGGACGTGGGGGTCAATTCGGACGGTCAGCGAAGACACACCTGTTGCTATGAAGTACGGGACGAAAAATGCATGCCCGACTCGTGCTAGCGTTTAGCTATATGTTTTCGAACGGGATTTTGGGGACTGCGCCCGCGAGACGCGCAAATACGGTGCTCTCCGATAATTGACAGCCAAATTACGGTAATTCCGTTCAGCGAAGCTTTAGGAAATCCCATGCCGTTCGCTAGCATATGTCTTCGCAAGACCGCTTCGTCCCGGCCGTCGAGCGCGACGACCTCCGCGAGACGGGCCGAAAACTCGTCTCGGTCGACGGGCGAGCAGTCGCCCTCTTCGACCACGAAGGAACCGTTCGCGCCGTCGATAATGCGTGTCCCCACATGGGGTTTCCGCTCATCGAGGGGACCGTCGACGAGGGCGTCCTGACGTGTCACTGGCACCACGCTCGGTTCGAACTCGAATGCGGCGACACGTTCGACCCGTGGGCCGACGACGTGCTCACGTATCCCGTCGAAGTCCGCGACGGGACCGTCTACGTCGACCCACATCCCGAACCGGACGAGCCGCCGGAGGTCCACTGGGCGACCCGGCTCGAAGACGGCCTCGAACAGAACCTTCGTCTCGTCGTCGCCAAGTCCGTCATCGGCCTCGTGGATGCCGACGTGGACGTGACGACGCCGCTCGAAACGGGCATCGAGTTCGGGTGTCGGTACCGACGCGACGGGTGGGGGCCCGGTCTCACTATCCTGACGGCGATGGCGAACGTGGTTCCGGACCTCGGCCCCGAAGACCGAAAGCGCGCGCTCTATCAGGGACTGGTGCAGGTCGGAAGCGACGTTTCGGGCGAACCGCCGCAGTTCGAACAGCAGACGCTCGGCGCGACGGAGACCGACTTCGACCGCTTGCTCTCGTGGTTCCGCGAGAACGTCGAAGTCCGCGACCCCAACGGGGCCGAACGCGTCCTCCGAACCGCTATCGAAGCCGGGCACGACGACGCTGACCTCGCGCGGATGCTCGCCACAGCAGCGACCGACCACCGCTACATCCAGACGGGGCACGTCCTCGACTACGTCAACAAGGCGTTCGAGGCACTGGACCACGTCGGCTGGGACCACGCCGACACCGTCCTCCCGAGTCTGGTTCGCGGCCTCACGACCGCCGAGCGAAGCGAAGAGACCTCGTCGTGGCGGCGGCCAATCGACCTCGCAGGCCTCCTCGACGACACGTTCGACGACCTCGACCAGCACGTCGAGGCGGGTACCGGAAAATCGTGGACGCGGCCCGAAGGGATGGTCGAGACGCTCCTCTCGGACGACCCACACCAAATCGTGGAGACGCTGGTCGAGGCGATTCGAGCCGGTGCGACGCCCGAGGAACTCGCCGACAGCGTCGCGCTCGCGGCGGGGACGCGCGTCGCCCAGTTCTCGACCGCGAACGAGTTCAACGACTGGAACACGGTCCACCACACCTTCACCTACGCCAACGCAGTCCATCGACTGACCGAGCGAACCGACGCGACGGAATTCTATCGCGGCGTGTTCGACGCGGCCGTCAACGTCTATCTCGACCGTTTCCTGAACACTCCGCCTGCGCCCCTCCCCGAGACGAACGCCGACGCGAACCCGGACGTCGAACTCGACACGCTCTCGGAGACGATGGACGCAGAAGGTCGCGTGAACGACGCTGGCCGCGCTGCGGCGCACTTCCTCGACGGGGGCGGCGACCCAGAGCGGCTCAGGCGAGAACTCGGTTCCGCACTTCTCCGCGAGGATGCTGGATTCCACACGTATCAGGCGCTCGAAGCAGGATTCGCGCAGGCAGAACACCGGCCGCCGGAAGAGGCGCGAACACTCTCTGTCGCGGTCGCGCGCTACCTCGCTGCACACGCGCCCACCCGCCGCGAGCGCGAACAGACGTACACCATCGCCGCCCGTCTCCGGCGCGGCGAAAAGATACACCAGTGAGTCGGTGGGCTGCGAGCGTCACGACACCAGTGAATGGGAGAGACGCGAGCGTTACCGACTACAGATGCGCTCGCCGGCCTCGATACCGCTCCACAGCGCCGCGTGAACGCGCCCTTCGCCGACCGTCCAGTCGCCGGCGAAGTACAGTCCGTCCGGCTCTCCGCGCCGGATGACCTCTCGGTTGGCGACGCCATCTGGAAGCGCGTAGCGCCACCCTTGGTCGTCTACCCAGTCGGGGTCTCGAAGTCGCTCGTCGTCGACCAGTGTTGCGACTTTGTCGGCGACCACGTCTGCGACTTCGTCCAGTGGGTCGTCGTAGTGGGCGGCCGACCACTCGGGACTCAGTTGGACGACGAGCAGGCTCTCGCCGTCCGGGACGTGGCCGTCTTTGCACTCCTCGCGGGCGAGCCAGCCCACGTCGTGTTCCTTGTCGGTGTTGACGAGCGCGTACCACGGGGTGTCGAGTTCGAATGGGTAGTGGAGCATCACCGACCGAATCGTCCGGTATTCGACGCTTCCGATGGCCTCTCGGAGGGACATCATGCAGTGGTCGCCCCATCCCATCTCGGTGAGGAGCGACGCCGTCTGCGGTGCTGGCGGCGTCAAGACGACGTCGTCGTAGGGGCCGTGTCGGGCACCCTCACTGTCGACGACGGACCAGTATTTGGTATCGGGGTTGTGGTCGATTGCGGACACCTTTGTCTGGCGCTCGACGGTGGCGTCGGTCTCGTCGAGGAGTCGCTTTGCGAGTTGGGTGATTCCCTCGGTCCACGTCCACTTGTATTGGTCTCGGTCGTCGCCCGCGGAGACGACACCGTCGGCGTCGAACGTCCAGATGGGTTCGTCGATGTCGACTAGCCCGTCCTCACCGAGACTTCGAATCAATCGCTCTGTTCGGTGGTCGTACTCTTTCACGTAGTTCGCCCCGTGGTCGTACAGACACCCGTTCTTTCGCCGGGTCGCTGCGCGTCCGCACACCCCTCTGCTCTTTTCGAGAATAGTCACGGTCGCGTTCGAGTCACGGAGCGCATATGCGGCACCAGCCCCGGCGGCACCTGCGCCGACGATACACACGTCGCGGGTCATGGTTCGCCCCCACGTGTGAGTCCAGCCAACATCGAATACATCTGTGGTGTCGAGGGGCTAAAAGACTCGTACCGCGGCGAGCGAGGTGTTTACTACAGGATGGGAAAACAATTCACCCTTCGGCCCCTCTCATCAGATATGTACGACTCGGTCATCTTCGACCACGACGGTGTCCTCACCACACTGGTCGACCTCTCGGTTCTCCAAGACGCCGTGTGGGAGACCTTCGCCGAACTCGGCGTGTCCGACCCCGACCCGGACCACGTCGAGCGGATGGTCATCCACGTGCAACCGGACGACGTACACACCGTCGCCGGAGCCTACGACCTCGACCCCGAGACACTGTTTCGAACCCGCGACGAAATCGCCTCGTCGCTACAGCGCGACGCCGTCGTCGACGGCCGAAAGGTCCCCTACGACGACTTTGACGCGATTCGGCACATCGACGCGCCCATGGGAATCGTCTCGTCGAACCAACAGGCGACGATAGACTACGTCCTCGAACATCTCGACGCGGGACACCTCTTCGGCACCGCCTACGGCCGCGAACCAGCTATTCGGAGTCTTCACCGAAAGAAACCGGCGACCTACTATCTCGAACAGGCGATGGCCGACCTCGGCGTCGACTCGCCGCTGTTCGTCGGCGACAGTGACAGCGATATGGCGGCTGCGGAGTCTGCTGGCGTCGATTCGGCGTTCATCCGTCGCCCGCACCGCACGGACCACACGCCGTCGCCCGACCCGACACACGAAATTTCGGGGCTCGACGACTTGCTCTCGCTCGACGGTGTTCCGGTCGCAGACGACTTCAACACTGTCGAAGACGACCACACCACTGCCCGAGACGGCGGGGCGTCCGAATGACGACCGTCCCTCGCGTCGGACTCGGGACGATGGGGCTCGACACCCCTGCGGAGGCGAGCGCGGTTACGACTGCGCTGGAGATGGGCTACCGCCACGTCGACACCGCACAGATTTACGAGAACGAAGCGGTCGTCGGGGACGCCGTCGCCGCCGCCGACGTCGCCCGGGACGAGGTGTTTCTCGCCACCAAAGTCTGGGCCGACAGCCTCGGATACGACGACGCGATTCGAACCACGCGCGAGAGTCTCGACCGTCTCGGAACTGACTTCGTCGACCTGCTGTACGTCCACCGACCGAGAGAGACCTACGACCCGCCAGAGACGCTCCGGGCGTTCGACGACCTCGTCGACGACGGTCTCGCCCGTGGTGTCGGCGTGAGCAATTTCACCGTTCCCGAACTCGACGACGCGCTGGACCTGCTGGATGCACCGCTCGTTGCACACCAAACCGAGTATCACCCGCTGTTCCAGCGCCCCGCCCTCCTCGACCACGCCGACGAACACGGCTACGATGTGGTCGCGTACTCGCCGCTGGCCGGTGGTCGAGTTCGCGAGGTGGACGAAGTGGTCGATGTCGCCGAAAAACACGACACGACACCGGAGTCGGTGAGTATCGCGTGGCTCGTTGCAAAAGGAGTGTGCGTCATTCCGAAGGCGTCGAGTGAAACCCACCTCCGTGCGAACCTGCGTGCTGCCGACCTCGAACTCGACGCCGAGGATGTCGTCGCCATCGACAGTGTCGAGAGAGAGGTCGAACTGTACCCCGAATGAACGCCACGGGCCGCTGACACGCCACAACGTCTCAATTCCGTCACTTGTCCCGGAACGATTATAATTAGACGGGCGGTGTGTCCCAACATGCGGATTCCTAGTGGGGTAAGCGGGTTCGACCAACTCATCCAAGGAGGCTTTCTTCCTCGGCGGCTGTACGTCTTGAGCGGCCCGCCGGGGAGCGGCAAGACGACATTCACGGCACAGTTCATGGCCGAAGGGCTTCGAAACGGCGAGCAGTGTATGTACATCACCATGCACGAGACCGAAGAGGAACTCATCAACGACATGTCGAGTTTCGACTTCGGGTTCGAGACGCTCGCGAACTCCGACGGCTTCCGCTTTATCAACCTGGTCAGTCCGAAGGGCAAGCACATGCTGAACCAGTTCTCGAAGGGCGGAAGCACGTCGAGCGTCCAGAGTCTCACCGACAAAATCGTCGCGTTCGTCAACTCTCGGCAGGTAGACCGACTCGTCATCGACTCGACGATGCTCCTTCGGCTGTTCTTCGCGAACGGGTCCGAGGAGATGACGCGCTTCCTGACGGCGCTCAAGCAGGGTGACGCGACGACCCTTCTCATCTCCGAGATGACCGACCCGTCGTCGTACTCTGACGAGCACTTCCTCGCGCACGGTGTCGTCTTCTTCCACAACTACCTCGAAGCGACAGGGATGACACGCGGTATTCAGGTCATCAAGATGCGTGGGACGAACATCGACTGCGATATTCGGTCTTTGACCTTCACCGACGACGGACTCGTCGTCGACCCCCGGTCGAAGGTCGATATCTGAGGCATCATGTACGAACGGGTATTCGGTACGGATTGGCGGACAATCACGGACGAAGAGGCGGTCAGACGCATGTACGCGCTGGGCGTGTCGACCGCGCTTGGACATCCAAATCGCGGCGAATTCGAGCGCCTCCGGCGGCAGGCGAGCACCGCCTACGGACGGAGCGTCTTGCAACTCGCGTTCGAGGAAGGAAAACAGCGCGTCGCGCGCAACGAAAGCGAGTACGAGACGAAACAGGACGTGTGGGAAGCGCTCGTCGACGAGGAGACGACGCTCTCGACGACGGGGCGTGCCGACGTGACGATGCGCAAGCCCACCGACAAACAGGGCGTCCCCGAAGCAGTGGGGCGGGCGGGCGTCCTCGACGGGACGTCCGACGACTTCGCCGGGCTCCGCCTTCCCGAGTTCCTCCGACGGGAGTAGGCGACGCCGCTTTCTTCTTGGCGTCCCTTGGGTCTCGTATGAGTGACGGAGAGTTTACTCTTTCAGACGCGGAGTGGCGAGAGCGCCTGTCGTCCGAAGCGTATCGGGTACTCCGAAAACAGGGGACCGAACCCCGGTTCTCCGGCGAGCACGTCGACCGGACAGCGGACGGCGTCTATCGCTGTGCCGGCTGTGGCACCGAGTTGTTCACCTCGGAGACGAAGTACCACTCCGGCTGTGGGTGGCCGAGCTTCTACGCCGCCGAGGAGTCGAACATCGAACTTCGCCGCGACACGAGCCACGGGATGGACCGGACCGAAGTAGTGTGTGCCACCTGTGACGGCCACCTCGGACACGTGTTCGACGACGGCCCGGACCCGACTGGAGAACGGTACTGTATCAACTCGGTCGCACTCGACTTCGACCCCGAATCGGACGACGACGCCGAGGAGTAATCGGCTACTAACGCCTCTCGGTGCCGGATGCGAGTCTGTTCGGAACGTCTAGCTAGCCCCTCGAATGCGGAGTGCTACCGTGAGACAGTGGATGTGGAGCTGGATTTCTGGCCGCGTTTCACCCCTTAGCCGAATAGCCAGATTCGCCCGAGTAGGACGTCTCTAACGAACGAACTGCCGTAGTAGCCGATTCGTACCAAAATGGAAACACGTCGTACCGTGAGGTATGTCTCGCGGCTACTCGACTCACAGTTCACCCCGCCACACGAGTTCACTCACACCGTACGTTCTGGTCGTTGCGGGGCTCGTCACCTTCTGTATCGCACTCTTAGGACCCATCGTCGATGTCTCGTCCGGACTGTCCATCACGAACATCGCGGCGGGGGAGATGATTGTCCTCGACGGTCGCCTGCTCGTCGTCAGCGGCGGTCTCTTGCTCATCAGCGCGATGTCGACGCTGTTCGGAGTTGCGCTGTTGCTGTTGCGGGTGGCGTGAGAACGGCAGGGAGAAGGCTTAGGGCTCGGTGAGCGGGGTTGCGAGAACCGGGACGTCGGCTTCGACGACGACGGTCCGCGAGACAGACCCGAGAATGTTGTCTTCGAACCGGGCGTGAGTCCCCATCGCGATGAGGTCGACCTCGAGTTCGGTGGCGAGGTCGAGGATTTCGTCTGCCGGGTCGCCGTGGTGCAGATGCGTTTCGACGGCTACCTCGTGGTCTTTCATGGTCGCGCTGGCGACTTCGAGGGCGGCCGACCCCTGTGCTTCGAGTTCCTCGATAACTTCGTCGCGTCGGTCGTCTGCGAGCGTCAAGAAGGCGCGTTTGTCTACGACGTACAGCAGATGGACGGTCGCGTCTCGCTCTGCGGCGAGGGTCGCGGCGTCTTCGACGATTGGTGCCATCGAGTCGCTCCCGTCGACTGGCACGAGGATGGTGTCGTACATCACGGGGTGGTTAGACCGGTGGTGATATCACCCTGTCCATCGGTTCCCGTCCGATGGGAACAAACTCACGTCAACGAACGAGATGGACTACGCCGTCTCGTCGCTGGAGACGTAGTCAGTCGTACCCAGAACGTTCTCTCAGTCCAAGTCGTCGTCCCGCAGGACCGACTGCACGTCGACCGATTGCGGGTCGGTAATCACGGTTTCGAGTTCGTCGACGAGTGCTGTGAGTTTTTCATCGGCCGCGTCCTCTGTTGCCCCGTCGCTCTCGTTGTGACGGCCCCCGACCGAGTCGAGGTGCGAACGGAGGCGTTCGACGAGCGTCGCGGTCGCGTCGAGTTGGGCGGTCTTCCGCCGCTCCGCCGTCACGTCCTCGGCGATACCGAGTACCGCCGGGGTCGAAGCCGACTCGATATCGAACGGGAACTTCACCACTCGCTCGACGCGCTCGTCCCCGTCTTCGTCGACCACGTGTTGGTCGCTGATGTACCTCGCCACGCCCTGTTCGATGACCTGCCGGTCTTCTTCCCGGAACTTGGCGGCGGTCTCGGGGTCGTTCACGTCGGACTCCGTCTTGCCTTCGATGTCTTCGGGCGAACCACCGTACGTTTCGGCCCCGTTTTCGTTGATGAGGAGATACCGACCCTCGATGTCCTTGACGAACACGCACTGCGGGAGGTGGTCGATGACGTTCCGAAGCAGACGAGTGCTCTGGTGTGCGGACCGCTCTGCTCGGCGCTTGGCGACGACGTTTCGGATTCGGTTCGCGAGGACACCGAACCGGTCGCTCCGCCCGCCTTTTCGGAGATAGTCCGTGACGCCGGCGGAGATTGCCTTACTCGCGATTTCCTCTGACCCTCGCCCGGTAAAGAGAATAAAGGGAAGGTCGGGGTAGCGCTGCCGAACCTCGTCTAACAGTTCGAGGCCGTCGACGGCCGGCATATCGTAGTCGCTGACGACGCAGTCGACTTCGTCGAGGTGCGTCTTGGCAGCAGTCGGGTCCGTCTCGGTTTGGACTTCGAGCGGCGGTTCGGCAGTCGATTCCCGTTCCAACAGCGTCGACGTAAGCTCGGCAAATGAAGCGTCGTCGTCGACGTGGAGGACGCGAATCGGGTTCTCGCGCTGACCGGTCGTAATCGCGTGCGCGGTCCCTGCCCCTTCCCCTCGACTCATGTAGCCCGGTATGGCACTCTATTTGATAGGCATTCGGGAAATTGATAATATATTGATATTTCTGTCGCCGACCGAGTCGCGTTAGGCGAGTCGCGCGAACGCGAGCGACCCACTCGTGTTCTTGATGTAGACGCGGACCGTCTGGCCTTCCTTCGCGCCGGGAACGAAGATGGTGTAGTCACCGCGCTTTGCGACGCCGTCGCCTTTGCGGCCGGTTCCGGTGATTTCGACCTCGTAGGTGCGGCCTTCTTCCACGGTCTCGCGCTGGCGCTTCTTGCTCGTACTGGTGCGCTTCTGGACGGGACGGAAGGCACCACAGGCCTCACAGCGGAGCATATCGACGCCGTCTTCGGTCACGAGACGCGTGTCCGGCAGGCCACACTCCGAGCAGATGACGTACTCTTCGACGTATTCGTCGATGGCCTCTTCGAAGTCGTTGATGGAGAACGACCCGCTGTAACGGGCGCGGTCGCCTTCGAGTTGGCCGCTCGTACCGAAGGTACGCTGGATGGCGCTGTGGAGGTGGGTCGGCGTCCGCGAGAGTGCGTCGGCAATCTCGCCGAGGTTGGTGAGGCGCGTGAATGCACCGTCCGTTTCGCCCGACGGGTCCGGTATCGTCAGGCGTTCCTGTTCCACGTTCCGCTCCGGAAGGATGTCGAGCGCTCGGTCGAGCGCAGTCTGGTATTCCATAGGGTGTGGAGTGACTGGCGACGTATAGACGTTCCGTGACTGCTCTGCCCATGCCGTGCCAGACGGTGTTTGGTTCGCCCTCAGTCGGACCGAAACTAGCCAGTACTCCTTCAGTGCTGGCTCTCGTTCGTATTCACATGGACTATACGTGGCAGTACTACGACCTCGTCCTCGTCGGAATCTTCGTGAGCCTCGTCGCTGGCGTAGTAATCGGCCAGTTCACGTCGTTTTCCCCAACGGCGAGCATCGTCGGGTTTAGTTCCATCGCCGCCGTGTTGATGGGCCACGGCCTGTTTATCAACGGCCCCGTCGACGAACCGGCAGACCTCACAGACGAGGTCGAGACGCTCAACTGACGCTCGTTTCGCCGCTATTCTCTGGCGCAGTCGAATTCGCCACACCTCTGTGCAGTCGAATTCGCTACTTCTCCGATGCAACGACCGTATTCGTCAGCGTACCAACGCCCTCGTACCAGATTTCTACGTCGTCGCCGGGTTCGAGGAGCCCCGGGTTTGCCGGGCTTCCGAAGGAGACCACGTCGCCGGGGCGGAACGTGTAGCGCTCCGAGAGGAACGAGACGACTTCGGCGGGCGAAAAGAGCATCTGGTCGGTGTTCGCCTCCTGTCGCAACTCGCCGCTGACGTGGGTCGTCATGTCCATGTCGGACGGGTCGACGTCGGTCTCTATCCACGGCCCGAGCGGGCCGGACCCGTCGAAGGCCTTCCGAGCAGTTCGGCCGGGTTGGTCGAGTGCGTCGAGGTCGTTGAGGATCGTGTAGCCGCGAACCACGTCGGCAACCTCGGCTTCTGAGATATCGTGGCACTCGCGGTCGATGACGGCCGCCAACTCGCCTGCGTAGGTCAGTTCGTCTGTCCACGAGGGATACACGATGGATGCACCGGGGTTCAGAACCGACGCCGGTGGCTTGATGAACCAGTCCGGCTGGTCGGGAATCTCGTAGTCCATCTGGTCGACCGTGGCCGCATAGTTCCGCCCCACGCAGTAGACCGCCGATGGGTCACAGGGTGCGAGAAGGTCGGCGTCGACGCCGACTTCGAACTCGTCGCCATCGACTGTCACGAGACCATCCTGATAGTGCCCCGTCGCAACACCGTCGTCGGTTCGAATCCGTGCCAATCGCATCGCCCGCCACTGGGCGCGCCAGTCACTTGAAGCGATGTGTCGCCGCAAGGCGGGTACTTGAGCGAGAACGGGTGTGGAGACAGAACCGAACTGTGGTGATGGGTGGTTGACTCAGTCCATCCGCGGTAGCGACTGATTCTTCCGGTCGACGAGGTTGTGGAGTCGCTCGGTTCGGTTCGACTCGAACTGACGTTGACACTGTGCTATCCACGAGTCGGCGTCGGCAGTGTCGTTGGCGGCGGTGTCGGCGTCTGAAGTCGAGCGCGACGAGCGTCGGGTTGTTCGCAGTTGCGGTTCGTATGTCGGGCGTGTGTTTGTGCTCACGGTTGGGGTTCGGTTGTGGGTCGGTCGGACAGCGATACTGGGCGTCGAGGGAGTTACTGCTGTACGTGTACGACCGACATTGTGTACTCCGCTCTTCTGACCAATCTATAATAAATGTTCATGTTGTATACGTCCGGACTGTCTGATTCCCTCGATTTTAGCCGCGGGAGAAGGTCAATGGCCGACGTTTCACTCCCGTGAATCGTACTCCTGGTAGATGACGTGCCCGCAGGACTTGCAGTGGGAGGCGTCGCGGTCGTGGTACGCGAGTCCGCAGTTCTCGCAAACGACGTTGACCTGGTCTCTGTGGGCCCACTCTTTGACGATTTTACTCGCCTGCCACGGGATGAGGATGATACCCGCGAGAATCGCGGCGACGGTGACTGCTCGCCCCGCCTGCGTGACGGGGATGATATCACCGAATCCGACGGTCGTGAGTGCGACGACGACGAAGTAGAACGCGTCGGCGAACGTCGATACTTGCGGGTTCATCTCGTGTTCGAACGAGTAGAACATCCCCGCGGCGACGAAGAAAATCGTCAGCACGGTCAACAGCAACTTCATCACGCGAAGCGTCCCCACGGAGACGGTGCCGAAGAAGAACTCCTCGTCGCGGGTGAAGCGGTAGAATCGGAGGACGCGAACCACCCGAATCACACGAAGAAAGCCGATTTCGCTGCGAGCGCTGGGACCGGAAGCAGCCACACCGAGAGCGTCGGAACGATTGCTATCAGGTCGACGAGCGTGTACGGGTCGGTCAGTTCGCCGACGCGACTCCGCGCGCCATACACTCTGAGGACGTATTCGAGGAGGAAGACGAGTGCAATCACGACTTCGAATCGCCAGAGCGCTTCTTGGACGGCCGACGACAGCGGGTACGTTTCGAGTACGAACACCGCCACGAACACGAGGTTAAGGCCGAGAAGTCCGATGTCGATGGCCTTCCCGACGACCGTCTGGTGGTCCAGGAGATAAAACCGAATCACGTCCCGGAGGGTGTCCCCGCGGCGGGACGGAACGTGGCTTTCCATACTGGTCGTTGGCCGCTTGCGCACTTATAGCGTCGCCGTGTTCGCGTCAAGCTGTGGCTCCGTTTCCCCGATTCGATATTGGTATTGATAGATATATAGATTACAATTTTTAGAGCTTAGCGTGTCCGATATTTTCCTCGCAGAACTGATTGTCTCGGGTTGGATACGAAGGCCACACTCGGCAAAAATTGGCCCTATTTGGCCAAATTCACCGGTGTTACTCGCCAGTTTCAAAGGTGTATTTCAGTAGTCTCTCACCATGTGTTCATAGCATTCTAACCACTATATAGTAAGCCAATTTATCACAGGTGAAATCAAAATATCGATTCAATGCGAGAACGCTGGTCGAGTCTCTGGAGTGAGCCGATGCCCGACGCTATCCGAGCAGTCGGCGAGAGGATTAGACAGGCAGCTCCATCGTCGGTTGTACCGCGTGTCATCCGCCGGACGTACGCACGCAAGTTCTTCGCCGCGGTGCTCGTCGCCATGGTCGTCATGGCTGGCGTTGGCTTCGCCACCTACACACAGGTGCAGGGGACCCTCGACGACCAGGTCGAACAGCAACTCACCTCGACCGCGGAACTGCAGGCCGACGGAATCGAGGCGTGGGTCGAGAGCAAACGCACCGAGACGAAATCTATCTCCTCCGCGTGGCAGTTCCAACCCGGAAACGAGCAGGCTGCCAGTAGCTTCCTCTTCCAACGCAGTTCGGCGCTCGGCCAGCAAGATATCACCGCCATCCACTACGTCGATTACAGTACCGGCGAGATTCGAGAGAGTACGGCGAGTTCGTTAGAGGGTAAGACCGTCTCCGAGGTTGGGTTGCCGTGGGGTGACCTCTCGGAGAACATCAACCCAGAACCGGACAGAGTCTACGTCTCGTCGAAGACGTTCGCATCTCCCATCGACGACGAGGCGTCGTTCGTCCTCGCGAGCAAACCGCCCGAAAACGCCGAAGCGGCGGTCCTCGTCACGGTGAGCCTCCCCGACCGAATCGCTGCGACAGAGCAGACGATGGCCGGGAGCCAGACGACGCTCTACGGAGCAAGCGGGTCGCCTGTCGTCTCGACCGCTGAGAACGGAACCATCGCCGTACCGACCGAGTCGGTTACGAACGGTACGGTTCTCGACAAACCGGGCGACCACGTCGTTGCGTACACGCCGGTCGAAGGCGTCGAGTGGACGCTCTCGACCGCCGTCCCGGCGGCGACCGCGTACAGCGTCCGCGACAGCGTCGGCGGCGGGTTACTGCTGACGATTCTCGCTGCGATTGGCTCGCTCGGTGCCGTCGCCGTGTTCGTCGGCCGTCGTACGACACATCGACTCAGCGAATTGACACGGCGTGCAGAGGAGATGTCCGACGGGAACCTCGATGTCGACCTCGAAACGGAGTCTATCGACGAGTTCGGGACGCTCTACGACTCGTTCGACGAAATGCGAGGTTCGTTGAAGCAGACGCTCGACGAGACCGAGGCGCTGAACACGCACCTCGAAACGAAAGCCGAGGAGTACCGCCGCGTCATGGAGCAGTGCGCCGCGGGCGACATCGTCTGCCGGATGGACCCCGACTCCGAGAGCGAGGCGATGGCCGACATCGCGCGGACGTACAACGAAACGATGGACGAACTCGGGGGCGTCATCGCGGATGCACAGGCGTTCAGCGACTCCGTCGCCGAAGCCAGCGCGGAGACGAGTGCTAGCGTCGCCGACGTCACCGAAACCAGCGAAACCGTCTCCGAGTCGATGGCGACGATTCTCGACGACATCGTCGAACAGGACGACCACCTCGACGACGTGACCGAACGCATGAACGACTTCTCGGCGACTATTCAGGAGGTGACCGCGTCTGCGTCCGAAGTCGCCGACCGCGCAGCGGCGGCATCCGAGCGCGGTGAGTACAGCCGCGACGCCGCATCCGATGCAATCGCCGAACTCCGCGCCATCGAGTCGGCAACCGAGAACACAGTCGAGCAAGTCGAGGAACTTGAATCGGTCATCGAGGAAATCGAATCTGTCGTCGGCTTCATCGACCAGATTGCCAGCCAGACGCACATCCTCGCGCTCAACGCCTCTATCGAGGCGGCTCGCGCTGGCGAGGCGGGCGAGGGCTTCGCGGTCGTCGCGGACGAAGTGAAAGACCTCGCCGAGGAGACACAGGAGGCGACCGGTGAGATTGACTCGGCTATCGACCGCGTTCGCGAGCAGACCGACGAGACTGCCACAGACATCCGCCAGACGCGAACTCGCGTCGGCGAGGGCTCTGAGACCATCGAAGCGGCGATGGAGGCAATCGACACCATCGTCGACGACGTGGAGGAGACGGCCGACGGGATTCAGGAGATTCGCCGTGCCACCGAGCGCCAGGCACACGCGACCACCGAGGTCGTCTCGATGGTCGAAGACGTCTCCGAAATCAGCGAGCGAACGAGCGAGAGCGCACAGGACGTGACGGCCGCGACCGAAGCCCAGACGGCCTCGCTCGACGCGGTGTCCGAACGCGTCGACGACCTGTCGTCGCGTGCCAGCGACCTTCGGTCCGCACTCGACCGGTTCGACGTGGCGACAGGCGGCGACGCACAGGCCACCGACGCCCACTCGCTCGTCCCGGCCGACGAGATAGAGCCGTCGCTAAAGGGCCACGAGCACGCTACAGACGCAACTGACTCACAGTCGGGGGATACGCCAGCACAGACTGAGCAAGGCGGCTCCCCGGCACGGCCAGAACCACTCGCTAAACCTGACGGTGGCGATGGTGGCGTCGACTCCGATACGTAACACCGTCTACAGACTCTGTCGTCGCGAGTCGTCCGGATTTAGATAACGAGCGAGCCCTCGGGGAGCAACTCGCGCTCGGTTCGTTTTGCTTCTTTTCCTTCCGGAACCAGCACTGGTTCCTCTACTGGTTCGTCGAACCGGTCTGGGTCTGGCTCGACGCGTTCGAGGACCGACGAGAAGAGCGACCCCTTTCGGCCGCCGCCCGAGACGATACCGCCGAACTTCCGTTCGTCGAAGGACGCTTCGTCGGGGTCGGGGAACTCCTCGCGGATGACGTCCGCCCAGGCTCTAATCTTCGCTGCTGCCTCCTTTTGCTCGAACAGGCTCTCGTTGTAGTACCGGTCGAAGTACTCGTCTTCGACGTCCTCTTCGGAGTGTTCGGGCGACTCGTACACGACGGACTTGGTCGTCGCGTAGCCGCTCGCAAAGCGGATGTTCACGGTGAAGCTGTCGGGGTAGCGGATGATGATGGGGAAGAACATCATGTCCGCGACGGTGATGCGCTGTTGCATCCGCCACAGCCCCTCGTAGTAGTACGCCGCCAGCCGACTCACGCGGTCGTCTCGGTCCCCGTTGAAGTGAGCGAGCGCGACCGATTCGTAGTCATCGCCGGCGATGCTCTCCAGCCGCCGTTTGTAGCTCTCGGAGATTCCTTCGAGTTGTCGCTCGTAGGCTTCGAGCAGCGTGATATTGGGGTCTTCGAGCATGTCTGCCTTCTGCTCTTGGGCGTCTGCGACGTTCATCATGTTCTCGTAGAACATCCGCTCGGCGTCGATATCCGGTAATGGCGTCCGGACCGCCTGCCGATAGAGAACGCGTGTATCCCCATTGAACCGACTTCGGTGTCTCTCACCCCGTTGCTCGCTCATATACACCATCGGTTTGTAGGGGACCAAAATTAATTCGTTGGTGTTGAGACTCGCTCAGTGAGTATTTCTAGCCGTATCGAACGTTGAGAACGATTTTCTAGTGAAACAACGTTCTACGGAAACCCGGGTGTGTCGCTACGTGTGAGGTCCGACAGTGGCGTTCCCGTGTTCGGTTCGTCCATTTTTCTTCGCGTGCGACTCACGTGTGGTAAGCCAGTAAAGACCAGCTCGGTAGGTTGTCACGCGTCTGTCGTCCACGCGTCCCAGACGGGGCGGGCAGACCCATCGGGGCGTCGCAAGGTCATGTCGTCGAAAGCGGCCGTGTCACCGCCTTGGTCGTACATCCATAGCCAGACGAGCATCGCGACGTCGATTGGGTTCGTGAGGTCGGACAGACGTTCGACGAACGCGACCTGTTGGGCCTCCGTCCGCTCCCAGCCGATGTCTCTCGACGTTGCTGTCCAGCCGGTTTCAGTAATCGCAATCGGCTTTTCGACGCGGTCTGCCGCCTCGACGTAGTACTCGTCTGGGATGTCCGCCGGTCGCTCGAAGACGAGGTCGGGATAGCTCGTGAACGCGACGAGGTCGCTCTTCGGGAAGCGGTCGAGAAGGTCCCACTGCGTCTGACTGGCATCGTTTTCGCCACCGAACACACCGCCCCGAAGTCCGCGCATCCATTCGAGTTGGAACCCTGTGTACACCTGCGTGGACGGCGAGACGTCCTTGATTGCGTCGTAGGCGTCGGCGAAGAGCGAGACGAACGTCTCGAACTGCTCCGGTTCGTCCTCAGCATGGAGATTCACCTCGACGCCGATGCCGAAATAGGGTGGCTTCCACTCCGCGGCAAAGTCGCTGACTGTCTCGACGAACGCGGTCTGTCCCGCTTCGTCCAGTGGCCGAAATAGCTCGCCGTCGTCGACGGAGTAGACGCCCGTTTCGATAACTGGCTGGTATCCGTACTGCTCTGCGAGCGTACAGACGACGGCTGGTGCACCCTCGTCGGAAGCGAGGTCTTGCCAGTCTCCAGCCCAGCGAACCGCGAGGTCGGTTTCTCGAATGTGTTCGAAGAACGCCGTAACTCGTCGCCCGAATAGCTTCGTGGTGACAGTGAGACGCCGCGGAGCGGTGTCTCGCCTTCCGTCTCGGCTGCCGTCGGTTCGTCGGTTGCGACAGTCGCCGACTCGTCAGTCGTGGCAGCCGTCTGCTCGGCCGTCGCTGCTGTGGTCTCGGTGCCGCCTGTGTCGCTCTCACTGGACGCACACCCTCCGAGAAGCCCGAGTCCCGATGCTGCCAAGAACGCTCGTCGGTTCATGAACAGACAGACGTCTTCGTCGCGTGCGATAACTGTTCTGTCGGATGAGTCTCAGCAGTTCGGGCCAATTACAACTGTATCCCGACCCAGTGGTCCACGTCGCACCCATGGACAGCCGCGTCAGACATCTGCTGTCCGAAAGCGGAGGTACGCGACTACCAGCGGGACGAGTACCCAACCGGCGAGCACGGCGAGTGCAAACGACGGCTGATGATAGTACGGGACCGGCGGTTCGACGACCTCACCGAGGAAATGCGCGGACGCCAATTCGGGATAGAGACCGATTAGCGCAGACGTGAAGGCCCGAATAGGATTGAGTTGTTGGAAGACCACTCCCCACTCGGGCATCGTCTCCGGGGCAACCATCCCGTTTCGGACCAGTTCGACGACCGTCGGAACGAACCCCCAGAGCCGGAAGAGAAACACCGCGAGAACTACCAACGAGCCCGCAAAGGCGCGAGTCACCGACCGAGTCTGCAGCGAGAGACAGACTGCGAGACCAGTAACCACCATCGCCAACAGCAGCGTGATGGCGAAGAACGCCGCCAGTCGCTCGACTCCGAGGGGACCGCCAATCACGACTGACGTGAGTGCGACCACAGACACGTACAGCGCGACAGCGGTCGCAACGACCACATAGCGACCGACGAAGGTCCCGGCGACGATATCGAGGCGGTTGTACGGCAGTCCGAGCATCACGCGAAGCGTCCCACGACTCCGCTTTCGAGCGACGGCATCACTACTTGCGACCACCGCGAGAACGGGAACGACGCCGCTGAGAATCATAAACATCGCTCCCGTGATACCGACGGTTTCGATGAGTTCCGGACCTCTTTCGTACGCGTTGACGTTGGTGGTCTCCTTCGTTGGCCCAGCTGAAACACAGGGTTGGGACAGACGTGAAGGAATTCAACTAGGGATTGTCACTCGTAAAATAGTGACTGGGGCCTATGTGGCGCCTCAGAGTGTACTCTATTCGCCTGTTTATTACGACTGTCCTCTCTAAAGAGTGTCAGCGAAATCATGATAATAGATAAAATATTATATCTTGATTTCCAGAAAATTTAATACTTCCGAGTATCGTGGAGTAGTTGCATGGATGACATTATGCGGCAAACGTTATTAAGCCCATCAGGGTTAGTAATCTTCTTTGGAGTAGGCATATTTGTGATTGCAAGCTACATTTTACCGTCGATGAATTATACTGGGAGCACTAGTCTAAATATTCTAAAGATATTGGGGGTAGTTATCGTATTCGCGGGAATTGCAATCATGGTCTCTAGAAATTGAATGAACGCACGTACTCCCCGAATTGTCAACACTTGGAACCGCCAGATCTCATAAAATCATCTCGTTGTCTCGGGTAACTCACCTGAGTTACCCTTGGATGTGGCTTCACGTTGGTTTAGAGGTACTCACGAACAGCAATCTCATCCGAGGCAGTTGTGATCTCGTGTGTGTCGAGTTAAGTATTGGACACATTTTTTGGTCCAACATATAGTCTAGGTAAATCAACTATCTCTAGCGGGGGTGGCTGGGCTGTGATGTTTCTTAGCTAATTTCGAAAGCGTGCAAAGAGTTAGTTAATTAATCAAATACTCGGTGATAGTTCGGCCTCGGCACTCATAGGGTTCCTCATCGTCGGGTGCCGAGTCCGACTCAGAGCGGTGCCATCGTCATCGGCCACTCGCCTCTACACACGCGGGATAAAAACCGGCAGGGATTCCACCTCACGCCTTCTGGAGCGCCACCAAGTCCACCAGCGGAAGCGGACGCCCGAAGAACATCGAAGAGGTGCCAGCGACACGCCCCCACACCGTGACGCGCTCGTCGCCCAACAACCGAAAGCCGATATCGTCGTCGAAGAACTGCCCGGACGGCCAGCGACCGACGATGTCGCCTTTGGGCAGTCCGTTTGCGCCCTCGACGGCGATGACGGCGAAGCGCTCGTCGTCGCGTTCGGTAGTCTCGTCAATCGTTCCGGAGTAGGTTACTGCCGTTCCCTCGTATCCCTCGGGGTCGTCTCGGAGGTCGTCGTACGGGACGGCCGTCGCGTTGGTGGGGGTCGTCTGCGCCGAGGCGTTCGTGTCGGGCATCGATGGGTCGTCCCGAATGGGTTGCGGCGAGGGAACCGACCACTCGACCGTCGGCAGCGACACGTCCGGGAGGAACGACCCGACCCACGCGACGCGCTCGGCGATGGCAGCCCGGAGTTTCGGCGAGTTCTGAATCATATCGGAGATTCGCTCGACGACGAGATACGTCACGAGCCCGCCGGTGACGTACCCGCCGACTTTCTTCAGCGCTTCCCGGCGGGAAATCGCCTCGGGTTCGTCGTCATCGTCACCGTCGCCGTCGCCGTCGCCGTCGCCTTCTCTATCTTCTTCGTCGACTCGCTCACCCAGCCAATTCGTTTTGACGTGGGTTTCGTCACTCTCCGCGAGGTCGCGGACGAACGGTTCGATATCGGCCTCTCGAATCTCGACGGCGATACTCGACGCGTCGAGTTCGACGAGACCGGTTCGGTGCGCGTCGGGGTTCATTTTCCCACGCCCGATTGGAGCGATGTACGGTTCGACGTCCGACCGGTCGCACTTGCGGACGAACGCGCTCGTCATGTCGGCGGTGATTGTCCTGCTCGTCGTAATCCAGATTCGAACCTCGCGGTGTGCGCCCTCGGGCGTCTCGCCCTCGGCTTCGACGTGGACGTCGGGACCGCTGAACCGGACGCGCGTCTCGTAGCCTCTGGCTTCCCAGATGCGCTCGAAGACAGCGGCGAGTTCCACGTCGGAGCGCTCGTTGACGACCGACACGAGCGACGGCTCTCTCATTCCGTTCGCACTGTCTCGGCGCGGCGGTTAGATGTTTGCGCCCGATTTTCGAAAACGAGAATGGATTCCCGACACCGGAAGCGACCGTATGCTGTGACCGATTCGAACGGACCGGGCTGTTCGCCGAATTGATTATGCCAGTCGCTCGCGGGCCGACGCGACGAGCAGCGGGAGCATGATAGTCGCGTCGCCGAGAACCGTCGCGTTGCGGGCGTCTTTTTCGAGTTTGCCCCACGAACGCGCCTCGTCGAGCGTCGCGCCCGACAGCCCACCGGTCGCCTCGGGGTCCATCGTAATCTGGACGCCGTAATCGTACGCTCCCGGTGTGACGAGCATCGTCTGGAGGGTGAAGTTCTTCGGGACGCCGCCGCCGACGAGCAGGCAGCCTGCCGTCTCGGCGTCGTACGCGAGGTCCGTCAGCGGCGTCATGTCCGCCAGTGCGTCCAGCGTGAACGCCGAAGTCTGGGAGTACATCCACGCTTGCAGGCCGAGCACGGAGTCCTGCACGGCGGGGCAGTAGATGGGCACGTCGGACTCGTAGGCCGCCGCAGCGACACCTG
The DNA here is from genome assembly GCF_024730625.1 of Haloferax larsenii. NCBI lineage: Archaea > Methanobacteriati > Methanobacteriota > Halobacteria > Halobacteriales > Haloferacaceae > Haloferax > Haloferax larsenii. The sequence goes on along the minus strand of NZ_CP078063.1, from coordinate 326,892 downwards.
CGTCCTCGTCGACGCCCTCGCGCTCGTTGACCTCGCTGTTCGCCCGGCCGAGTTCGCGGCAGAGTCGCTCGATACTGACTGCGCCTTCTTCTTCGAGCGCTGGGAACACCTCGTCGCGGAGGTGCGACTCGAAGAGCGCGAAGTGCTCTTGGGGGAGATAGACGTTGTAGATGCGGTCGACTTCCTCGTCGCGGAGCGTCTCGTCGTGTTCGCGGGGCGTCTTCCCGCAGTGATGCTCACTGCCGTGGTGATGCTTGCCGCCGATGGCCTCGATGGCGTCGTGGGTCAGGTTCGCGCCGGTCGTCACGAGCGCGTCCACGTGGCCGTCGCGGATGAGGTCTGAGACGATTTTCCGCATTCCGGTCGGGACCATCGCACCCGCCAGTGACATGAAAACTGTGCAGTCCTCGTCGGCCAGCATCTCGGCGTAGATGTCGGCGGCCTCGTGAACGTCGGCCGCGCCGATACCGGCGTGGCCGTACTGCTCGACGAGTTCGCCGACGGTCATGCCCGCGCTGACCTCGGCGTGGCCGAGTGGGTTGTGTTCGAACTCCTCGCGCTCGGGCATCTCGTAGCCGCCGTCGTGGTCGTGGGCGTCAGCCTCGTGGTCGTCGTCCGCGTGGCCGGCGTCCTCGTGACCCCCGTCGTGGGCGTCGTCGTGGTCGCTCATGGAAGCCACTGCGACGGCCGAGCGTTTGAACGCCCCGGTCCGGAGAAGCCGTGCGGGGAGTTGGCAGGCGAACCGAAACCAGAACGAGCGGAGTTACAGCCCGGTCGGATGGCTGATGTACTCGGTCTCGACACCCATTTCGTCGGCCAACGCGGCGAGGCTCCGGACGCCGAACGTCTCGGTGGCGTAGTGGCCAGCGAGGAACACCGTGAGACCGGCCTCGCGCGCTTCGTGGTACACCTTCTGTTTGCCTTCACCGGTGACGAGCGCGTCGACACCGGTCTCGACTGCCTCGTCCAGCCAGTCCACTCCAGAGCCGGTGACGATGGCGACGTCCGAAATCTCGTCGGGACCGAAGTCGATGACCTGCGTCCCTGCGCTTCCGTCGAGTTCGTCGAGCGCCTCGCGGACTTCCCCGGTCGTCTTGGGCGCGTCGAACACGCCGCGCTGACCGATGTGGACCGGACCCATGGAGCCGAACGGCTCCCGAACTCGGAGGTCGAGATGGTCCGCCACCCCGGCGGCGTTGCCGAGTTTCTGGTGGCCGTCGAGCGGGAGGTGCGAGACGTAGAGCGCGATATCCTCGCGAATCAGGGGTTCGACGCGGTCGAAGTTGCGGCCGGTCAGGCGGTCGAAGCCACCCCAGACGAGGCCGTGGTGGGTAACGAGCAGGTCCGCGTCGGCGTCGATTGCGGCGTCGATAGTCGCCTCGGCGGCGTCGACGGCGAAGACCGCCTTCTCGACGTCCGCGTCGTCGGGGCCGACTTGGAGACCGTTCGCGCTGGCGTCCACGTCCGCGAACTCGTCCGTGGCGAGCGTCTCGTCGAAGCGGGCGACGATGTCGGAGAGGTGCATACTCGCCAGTCGGCGTCCGGCGACTTGTAAGCCTGTGAAAGTAGTTCAGGCTCGGAACGAATCTTCTGGGTCAGGCTCGGAACGAACCTTCGATTAGTCCTGCGCGTCGGCGGCCGCGTGCGAGAAGACAAATTCGCGGAGCAACTTCGCCGCCAACGACGCCGATTGCCCGTCGTCTCGGTCGTTGACTTCGACCACGTCGAAGCCGTCTGCGGCGGGTGCAACACTGCGGACCACGTCGCGCATCTCGCGCGAGGTGAGGCCAAACGGCTCTTTCGTCCCGGTTCCGGGGGCGAACGCCGGGTCTGCGGCGTCGATATCGACGCTCAGATAGACAGTGTCGTCGTCGCCGAACTCCGGTTCCCAGTCGGGAACGTCCTCGGGTGCGACGACGGTCACGTCGTCGGCCTCGGCGCGCTCCCACTCCTCGGGCGACCCGGTGCGAGCGCCGAGGATGATAGCCTCGTCTACGTCGAGTTCGTCGAGGACGCGACGGGTGATGGTTGCGTGACTCCACTCGTTGCCGTCGTACTCGCGGCGGAGGTCGAGATGGGCGTCGAGACAGACGAACACGTCGGGTTCGACGCCGCCGACGCCAGCGGCGGTGATGGTGTGTTCGCCGCCGAGGAGGAGGGGAACGGCGTCGTCCCAGACGATATCGCGGACGCTCCCGGTGAGCCACTCGACGTACTCGGGTGCGTCGTCCCACGCACGGACGTCGTCCGCGTCGTGGACGTTCAGGTCGGTGAAAAAGTGGTCGGTGCGCCGGTCGTAGTCGTCGAACGACTCGGCGAACCGACGGATTCGATTCGGTCCGAAACGGGTCCCTGGTTGGAACGAAGTGGAGATGTCGAGCGGAGCGCCGAGCACGACGTAGTCTGCGTCGTCGCGGTCGGCTATCGCCCCGGGGAACATCTCTCTGTCCTCCGTTTAGACGACCTTGCGCTGGCCTTCGTATTCGAGGTACTCGATCTCGTCTTCGGGGTTGAGGTCCTCGTCTTCGGGGATGCGCATCGTGAACGTCTCGTAGGTTTCGAGGTCCATAATCTGGGCGTCCTCACCGGTGACGGAGACGACCTGACCCTGCTTTCGCTCGATGATGGGAACCCAAACCTTCGCGTCGACGGGCTGGGAGAGCGAGCGCTTCTTGTTGTCGAAGACGCCGCGGGCTTCGACGCGTGCCTTCGCGCTGCCGTGCTTCCCGGGCTTTGCGGTACTGTAGGCGTAGATTTTGCACGGCTTTTCTTCCATCATCACGTAGCTTCCTTCTTGGAGCTCGCGCACCTGCTTCTGCTCTTTCGCCATGTCCTCCCGTTATCGGAAGGAGGCTATAAACGGTTTGGAACGGCGCTCCCTCGGGAAGCCTTCTCGTAGCCAGTCAGACGCGCCGACGGGTCAGATTACAGGCGGGAGCGCAGCGTGAATTGCACGCCTCGGCCGCACCGCCACTACTGTGCGTCTTCGACCGCTTCGACTTCCGCCATCGCCGGGTCGAACCACGTTCCTTTCGCGTCGCGTCGGGCGAGACTCCCGAGCGACCCCGACACGACGTTCGGCATGGCGAGTGCGAGCATAATCGCGGTCGTAAGCTCACCGGGCGTCTCCAAGAACGGCATGATGTACTGGAAGGGAAAGAGAATCGGCGTCTGATTGAGGAACGTGAGGAGAATCGAGAGGGGCATGAGAATCGACCCCCAGACGACGCCCGCCATCATCCCGTGCCAGGCACCGTCTGCGGGGTCACAACCGATGAGATAGCCGGCGAGTGCACTCCCCGTGATACCGCCGACGAGCGTAAACTGCCCCGTCATCGCGTAGACGAGGGCCTCGGTACTCGCGGCGAGACAGACGCCTCCGAGTACCGGTCGCCACTCCGTCATGGCAGTCAGTAATTAGCTCGATGCGCATAAATTTACGCGTCTGATTCTCATCGCTGATTACTCTTCGCGGCGCTCTCTGAGGTTTTGTCGGGTGAACTGCGGCTTCGCCTTGATTCCCGAACGAGTACGGAAGGACCGCCACAGGAGGATTGCAACGGCGGCTGTCGGGAGGCCAGCAGCCCCGACCGCGACGAAGTTCTGTGGTTCTAGCGTGTAGACGATAATCGTGGAAACGAAGCCGAACGACAGGAAGATACCGTAGACGAGCCGTTTTGCGAGCTTGTCGAGAACGCCCCGACTGTCTTCGAGCCGGACGTTCACAGTCAGATTGTCGCGGTCGGCCCTGTCGAGGACGCGTTCGAGTTTCGGCGGGACGCGAATCAACGACTTGACCGTTTGCTGTCCCTGCTGGCCGGCGTTTTCGATGATTTTCTGGACGCTCTCCTCGCGGTACCCCTGTTCTGTGAGGTAGTCCGTCGCGACCGAGATGAAGTCGAAGTTGGGGTCGAGGGTGACACAGACGCCTTCGACGACTCCGGCCACGCGAAGTACGAGCGCGAGGTTTCGAGGGAGTCGAAGCGGGAACTCGTAGATGGTCGATTCGACCTGTTCGAGGATTTGGTTCACCCGGTACTGCTCGATGTCGTCGCCGCGGGCGTCGGCGATGGCCAGTTCCATCACGTCGCCCATCACCTGCCGGTCGACGTTGGGGCTGAGCGTCCCCATCTCGATGAGCGTGTCGAGGATGTCGTCGACGTCCTGGTTGGCGACGGCGATGTAGAACTCGACGATTTTCTCCTGGATGAACGGGTCGACCTCGCCGTGCATCCCGAAGTCGTAGAAGATGATGCGACCGTCGTCCATCACCGAGAGGTTCCCCGGGTGCGGGTCGGCGTGGAAGACGCCGTCTTCGACAATCATCTGGAGGTAGGTCCGCTGGAGGTTCGTCGCCAACTCGGTTCGGTCGATACCGAGTTCGTCGAGGGCGGCGACGTCGTTTATCTTCGTTCCCGGGAGGTACTCCATCGTCAGGACGCGGTCGTCGGAGCGCTCGGGTACCGGCTCGGGGATGACGATTGCGTCGTCGTCTTCGAAGTTCTGTTGAATCTCACGGAGCGTCTGTGCCTCCTCGTCGTAGTCCATCTCTTCGCGGATGGTCTTCGCGAACTCGTCGGCGAGGTTCTCCAGCGAGAACGCGCGAGACTGCCCGATAAAGCGCATGAGCAGCGGAAGCAACCACCGAATCGCGCGGAGGTCGGCTTCGACCAACGCTTCGATACCGGGGCGGCGAATCTTCACGGCGACCTTCTCGCCGCCGTACTCGGCGACGTAGACCTGTCCGAGGCTCGCCCCGCTAATCGGGTCGGTGTCGAACGAGTCGAACGCCTCGTCGACCGGGCCGAGTTCCTCTTCGAGGACGACCTTCGATTCGGACCACGGTGCCGGTGGGACGTCGTCTTGCAGACTCCCGAGAACGTCGATGTACTCCGGAGGCAAGATGTCGGGGCGCGTCGACAGGAGTTGCCCGAGTTTGATGAACGTCGGCCCGAGCGTCAGCAACGACTCGAGCAGTATCTCGGCGCGTTCGCTTCGCGTCTCCGAAGAGACGCGTCTGCGACCGCCGAAGAACACGTACTTCCGCCTGTCGCGGGTGTACGCGACGATGAGGGGGAAGAACTGGTAGATGACGACGAGGAACCGCCAATAGGCGCGGAGATTGACCAGCGTGACCACCCGCCTCGTCAGGACTCGTCGCCGGCGGTAATCGGAATCGTTCGCTCGGGAGCGGCCGCCCGCTTCGGGAGGCGAACTTCGAGGACGCCGCGTTCCATCGTCGCCTCGGCGTCGTCACCGACCGCATCCGGCGGCAGCGGGAGTTCGGCGTCGAGGAACAGCGGGCGCTCCTCGCGGACGTAGTCGAACTCCGCCGGGAGATGCTTGTCGCGTCGCGCTTCGACGACCAGTCGTCCCTTCTCTACGCGGAGTTCCGCGGTCTCTGCGGTCACTCCGGGGAGGTCGAGGACCAACAGGTACGCTGTTTCGGACTCCAACAGGTCGGCGAACACCGCGTCCGGCAGTTCGGACAGCGCGTCGCGCAGTGTTGACATGAACGGTCCTTAGGAGGGAGGGTCGAAAAACCCGACGGTCCCCCACATGCTCGCGGGGGAATGATGCGGCAAAACCGACCGCCACTGTCCGGGCGAGGCCGGTGCTTTTTGTCTCCGGCACCGAAGGAGAGCCATGGTTCACGACGACCGGCGCACGGCCGGGTTCAAGGAGCGAACGCGGCTCGCAGACGCTCGCGAGGCGCTCCTCGCGGCGGTCACGCCACACGAGCGGACAGAACGCGTCGAACTGGTCGATGCCGACGGTCGCGCACTCGCGGAACCGGCCGTCGCCCCCGCCGACGTCCCCGGATACGACCGCGCTGCCATGGACGGATACGCCGTCCGCGCCAGTGACACCTACGGAGCCAGCGGCCGCAGTCCGGAGATTCTCCACGTCGTCGAGGGGGCAGTCGACCCGGGAACAGCCGTTCGAGTCCACACCGGAAGCGACGTTCCAGACGGTGCCGACGCCGTCGTCAAGGTCGAAGACACCGAACGCGTCGGCGACGAACTGGAGGTCTTTCGGGCACTGGCCGAGGGGAAGAACGTCGGCGAGCGCGGCGAGGACGTCCGCGAAGGTGAGACGCTCTTCGACGCCGGACACGAACTGCGCCCCTCCGACCTCGGGTTGCTTCGGTCTGTCGGCGTCGAGGACGCCGCCGTCTACGAACGCCCGCGCGTCTCGGTCATCCCGACCGGTGAGGAACTCGTCGAATCCGACCCCGCGCCGGGTGAAGTCATCGAGACGAACGGGCTGACCGTCTCGCGACTGGTCGAACGCTGGGGCGGCGACGCGAGCTATCGAGATATCGTCGTCGACGACGCCGACCGCCTGCGCGAGGCCATCCAGTCGGACCTCGACCACGATGTGGTCGTCACGACCGGCGGGTCGTCTGTCGGCGAGCGTGACCTCGTCCCCGACGTGGTCGCCGAACTCGGCGAGGTACTGGTCCACGGCGTCGCCCTCAAACCCGGCCACCCCGTCGCACTCGGGGTCGTCGAGGACACGCCCGTCGTGATGCTTCCGGGCTATCCGGTCGCCTGCATCGTCAACGCCTTCCAGTTCCTTCGCCCGGTGCTGAAACACGTCGGCGGGCTCACCGACCACCCCGTGCCGACCGTCGAAGCCACGCTCACCCGGAAGATACCGAGTTCACCCGGCACGCGGACGTTCGCACGGGTCCGACTCGACCACGCAGGCGGTGGTGGTTCTCGAAGCGGTGGCGATTCCCGAGGCGATGACGACACCCGAGGCGATGACGACGCTGCGGCCGGCGACACGCACACTGCGGAGCCGACCCGAACGAGCGGGTCGGGAATCCTCTCCAGCGTCGCGCGCTCTGATGGATGGGTCGTCGTCCCCGAGGGCTTGGAGGGATACGACGAAGGCGAAACCGTAACTGTCGAGGGATGGGAGTGGTCCGCATGAGAAAGCAGTTCCGCGACCTCGCCGCGCCGGAGGAAGCGCGCGAGACCATCGCGTCGCTCGAACTGACGCCCGACGCGGAGACCGTTCCACTGGCGGAGGCTCGCGGGCGCGTCCTCGCCGAGCGAATCGACGCCGGGATGGACGTTCCCGGATTCGACCGCGCGAGCATGGACGGGTACGCCGTCCGCGCTCGCGACACCTTCGGCGCGGACGAGGCAGACCCAGTCGAACTCGAACTCACCGGGGAGGTCCACGCGGGAACCGAACCCGACGTGGAGGTCGAACCCGGGACCGCGGTCGAGATTTCGACCGGGGCGGTGATGCCCCCCGGAGCCGACGCCGTCGTCATCGTCGAGCGAACCGAGGAACGAGACGACACGCTCGTGACCTACACCGCCGTCGCGCCCGGGGATAGTGTGATGCCCGCCGGGACTGACATCGCCGCCGGTGCTCGCGCACTCGGCCCCGGGACGCGTATCACGCCCCGCGAAATCGGCCTCCTTTCGGCGCTCGGACTGGACGAGATTCCGGTTCGCGGCAAACCGGTCGTCGGCATCATCTCGACCGGTGACGAACTCGTCCGTCCGGGCGACGAACTCCACTCCGAGCGGGGCGAAATCTACGACGTGAACTCCTACACTATCGCCGCGGGCGTCGAGGAAGCCGGTGGCGTCCCGAAGTTCTACCCCCACGCTGGCGACGACTACGAGGAGATGGAGCGCCTACTCCGACAGGCCGCCGAGGAGTGCGACCTCGTCCTCTCGTCGGGTTCGACCTCGGCGAGCGCCGTAGACGTTATCTACCGGGTCGTCGAGGAACGCGGCGACTTGCTCCTCCACGGTGTCGCGGTCAAGCCCGGCAAACCAATGCTCGTCGGCACGCTCGGTGAGGGAAGCGCCTACATCGGCCTTCCGGGGTACCCCGTCTCCGCGCTCACTATCTTCCGGACGTTCGTCGCGCCCGCCATCCGCGACGCTGCCGGACTCCCGGAACCGCGGACTGCGACTATCGAGGGGTCGATGGCCGTCCGCGAGCGCTACGCCGAAGGCCGGATGCGACTCATGCCCGTCGGCCTCGTGACCGATGGCGACGGCGAGACCCTCGTCTACCCGGTGGACAAAGGCTCCGGGGCGACGACGAGCCTCGTCGAAGCCGACGGCGTCGTCGAAGTCCCACCGGACGTGGAGTACCTCGCCGCGGGCGAGTCGGTCGACGTCCAACTCTTCTCGCCGGATGTTCGCCCCCCGGAACTCCTCGGTGTCGGCGAGGACGACCCCGCGCTCTCGCGCCTCCTCGACCGGGTCCCATCGCCGCGCTACCTCGCTGTCGGGACCCGAGAAGGCCTGCGGCGACTCCGAGACGGTGTCCCCGATGTGGCGGTCGTCGCTGGCGACATGGACCGTGAGATCGATGCCGTCGAACTCGGGTCGTGGACGCGCGAGTGGGGCCTCGTCGTCCCCGCGGGGAACCCCGCGGACGTGTCCGGCCTCGGTGACCTCGTCGATTCGGACCTTCGGTTCGTCAACCGCGATACGAACTCCGGACTGCGCACCGCGCTGGGGAACGCCGTGGCTGACCTCGCAGACGAACGTGGTACGACCCGCCACGAACTCGTCGAGGCCATCGCGGGATTCGACCGAGCGACGAAAGCGTTCGAGAGCCCCGCTCGGGCCGTCCGGGCGGGTCGTGCGGACGTTGGTCTCGGACTCGCGGCGACCGCCGACTCGCTCGGGATGGGCTTCGTCTCGCTCGGCGTCCAACCGGTTCGCGTCCTCGCCGACAGCTCCCGTGTAAAAAAGCCGAGCGTACAACTCCTCAAACGGGCCATTAAGAGCGGAAGCGACGTAATCGATTCGCTCGACGGATACGAGTTATCGGGTATATAATTATAAGAAATAGTATAATTCTCGGCAACTGAATAATTCTACCATCTGTGAAATATAAAAAATGTGTAACGTTTTTATCCTTCTGGATGGTATTGACTACCATGCAATCTCAGTTGACGGTCCTCCACGCAGACGACGACCCGGGGATGCTCGCCCTCTCGAGGGCGGCGTTTCGGGAAGTCGAGACCGTCACCCTACTCACCGCCGAATCCGCGTCTGAGGCCATCGATATCGTCTCGTCTCCGTCGACACCGGTCGATTGCGTCGTGAGCGACTCACTCGTCTTACCGAACGGCGTCTCACTCGTCGAAGCAGTTCGCGAGGAGAACGAGGAGATGCCTATCTTCCTGTTCACCGCGAAGGACTGGGGCGAAGTCGAACAGGTCGCGACCGCTGCGGGCGTCACAGAGTACGTTCAGAAAGCGGGACCGGGCGACCTCTCGACGGTTCTCCAGCGGGTGCGAAGTATCGTCGAAACGGACGACGAGGACGTCGATTCAGCACTCGACATGGGCTCTTCGGCCGTCGGTGCCGCCCTGACGGAACACGAGACTGCCGCTTCGACCGCGACACTCAGCCTCGCAGAGGACTGGGAACTCATCGGGCAGTGGCTCGGAGACGAAGAACTCGGTTTGGTCATCGTCGAGGCAGTGGAGTCGTACGCCGGCCTGTCGGCTATCAAAGACCCGCTTTTCGAGTCTATCGACACCGACGCGCTCGAATCGCTGATTCGCCCGCTCGTCGAGAACACGGAGCGCCCGGGTATCGAAGTGCGCTTCCCCTACGGAGAATTTCAACTCGCAGTGACGAGTTCCGGCGACATTCTCGCACGCCCGCTCGACGACGCGACGTGACGCCCGCACCGTCCTCCGGGACAGGGGCAGGAAGATAGACGACGGTGGAGACGGACCAACGAACAGTGACTGACGCCGACCGTGGCCGCAGGCTTTACGACTGGTGGAGTCGCCACCAGGGCGTGTTTCGATTCTTCTCTCGACTCTTTCTCCCGGGACAAACACACCTTCGTGAGCGAGCACGTGCAGCCCTCGACCTAGATTCGGGAGACGTCGTCCTCGATGTCGGCTGTGGCCCCGGCGTCAACTTCGACGCGCTGCGTGCTGCTGTCGGGGACGAAGGGACGGTTCTCGGCCTCGATTACAGCGACGGGATGACAGTCGCCGCACGAGAGCGAATCGAGCGCGACGACTGGGCGAACGTCCACGTCGCCCGCGCTGACGCCGCTCGGCTTCCGTTGTGTACGTCGTTCGACGCCGCTTACGCGACGCTCTCGTTGAGTGCGATGGCGAATCCAAAGCAGGTTATCGACAGTGTCTACGGCGCGCTCGCTCCCGGTGGTCGGTTCGTCGTCTTCGACGCGCGCCCGTTCCCGCGACTCCCGCTTTCACTCCTCAATCCGCTTTTCAACCCGCTCTCGAAAGCGGCGACGAACTGGCATCCAGAACACGACCTCTGTTCGCTGCTCGACGCTCGGTTCGACTCGGTTCGGTTCACGGACGCGAACGCCGGGACGTTGTTCGTGGCTGTCGCGACCAAACACGACGCAGACGGCCGGTCACACCGCTCTTCGGTACCGGTTTCTCACCAGGACCGCGCGAGTTCGTCGAACGTCTCCACCCGGTAGTCGCCGAGCACACAGCGCCCGCGGAAGTCGGGACCGTGGCGTTCGATGTGAATCCCATCTAACGAGGCGTTCCACGCCGCGCCGATGTCGCTTTCACCGTCGCCGGCGAGGACGCCCGTAGTCCCGCCGTCGGTCCGGAGACCGTCGTCGACTCCGAGTTGCGAGACGGCCTGTTTCACCGGGGCTGCATCCGGTTTCCAGCCGGTTTCTTCGGTACAGCAAACCACCGTATCGAACCAATCGCGGATGTCGAGGTGGTCCAAGACGGGGTCGGTGAGGAACTGCTGGCAGTGTGTGACGATTCCCACGGGACGGCCCGCGTCGTGGATGTCGTCGATGATTCGGGCGGCGTCCTCGTGGAGATACGTGGCTTCGGCCCGCTTCATCGGGTCTTCTTCGCGGTGAAACGCCGGCCAGAACTCCTTGGGGTCGATACCCCACTCGCGGAGCGTCGGGTCTCGCGCACCGCCGAGGCCGTGCCAGATAACTTCCGCTTGTCGGTCGGTGAACTCGTAGCCGAGGCGGTCGCCGACGCGGTCGAACACGTCGCGCGTGTACGCCCAATCGGCATCCACGAGCGTGCCGTCGAGGTCGAACAGCCAAAAGTCGTAGGTGGAGGGGCTCATTCGGACTACGAGTTAGGTCACGTCCAAATAAAGGTATTCCGCCGCTGAACATCACCCCTGTCCCCCTCGATTGAGTCTCTCAGTCGTCTGCTTCGACGTGAATCGCGCTCCCGAAGTACTTGTGCAGCGCGTCGCGCACCGAGTCGGCGTTGAACTCGTCGAGGTGCTCGCCGACGGCAGCCCTGAGTTCGTCCAACGACGCTTCGTCGGTTCGCAACTCCGCGAAGGTACAGGACTCGACGGGGGCGTCGACCCACGACGAGGCGAGTTTCCGGGCGTAGACGGGGTCGTTGACCTCGCCGCGCCAGAGTACGTCGCGGAACAGCATCCAGCCTTCCTCACCGGGCGGTGGCGGAGTCACACGGACTGTCGTCTCGAACGACGCCGGCTCCGTCTCGACTGTCGGCATCGTTTCGAGGCGGAACGTCACCCGAAACACGTACGTGAGTGTCATCACCCGCGTGTCAGAACTCGTCGTCGAACAGGTCGGCGAGTCGGAGGTCTTTCTCGGTGATACCTCCTTCTTCGTGGCTCGTGAGTCGGACTTCGACCGCTTCGTACCGAATCGTAATCTCGGGGTGATGGAACTCTTCTTCGGCGACTTCCCCGACGCTGGCGGCAAACGCGACTCCGTCGAGGTAGTCGTCGAACTCGTAGACGCGCACGATTTCGTCGCCGTCGCGTTCCCAGTCTGCCCCGAGTTGGCGGTCGACTTCGTCTGGAGAGAGAACCTCAGCCATAGCGGATATGTCGCGTGGCAGACCGATAAGGATTCTGCCGACTCGGCGGACGTGGGTGTTGATTCGCTGGCGACGCCTGCGGGTTCACCGCTTTCGCAGGACGAATCCCGGGCCAGTCAGTGTCCACCGACCGTCGCGACGCCGGACGACCTGTCCGGTGACAGAGAGTCGGTCGCCGCATTCGACGGTCGTCTCCGCTGACGCACCGCGTTCGCCTACGACGGCACCGGCGGGCGGGATTCGAACGTGAACCGCCCCAGTGGGGTCTTCGAGGACGAACGGACGGGTGGCTCGGCCACTGGCTACTCCGGCGGGTCCGGCGTTCGCGTCGGTCGTCCACGCTTCGAGTGCCGGGCCAACGCCCACGACCTCCGCAACTGTCCCGACGACCGTCGCTCGGGCGACGTCGTCGAGGTCGGCCACGCGTCGCCGCGGTGCCGAGGCGACGAGTCGGCGACGCCGCCACGCACGAACGCGGGCAGCGATTCTGCGGCCGAACCGGTGGCGACGAGCACTCGAAGAAGACTGGAAAGGCGACCTGTCTGTGGGCGAAACGAACATCGAGACGGTCTGGACTCGGATTCGGATAAAAAGGTTCGCAGCCCCACCCACCGCGACTGCGGCGCTCGCGTCTCAGTCGTCAGAGAGCTGTTCGAGGACGCGTCGCGGCAGTTCGTCGTCCGACTCCGCCCGGTCGCTGTTCCGGTCGGGGCGCGACCCCGATGCGCCGAACGAGGGACGCTTCGATTCGGCCTGTTCGTCGGGTCTTCGCGTCGGAATGTCGTCGAATCCGGGGTCGAACAGGCGCATCGCGGTCTGGATGGTCGTCCAGTCGTCGTCGCCCGCGGCGTCGCGGAGGCTCTTGGTCGGGGCGGCGAGAATCTGGCCGACGAGCGCGTCCGCGAGCGACTCCACGGTCTCGCGTTGCTCGTCGTTGAGGTCGCCTTGCGCTTCTAACTTCGAGAGCGCGGTCGAAACCTCGCGACGCTTGACGTACTCGGCCGCCTCGTACATCGAACTGATGGCCTCGTCGGCCCGCTTTCGCTTGTAGGCGGCCAAGAGCCGGTCGAACTCCTCGTCTATCATGACTTCGACCTGCTGTGCGGCGCGTTCGCGCTGGACCTCGGTCTGGTCGGTCACGGTTTCGAGGTCGTCGATGTCGTGGACGACTACGTCCGTGAGGTCGCCGACTGCCGGGTCGACGTCCCGCGGTTGGGCGATGTCGATGAGCATCGTCTCGCCCGCGTCGGCGAGCGTCGCCGCCTCGACGACGTAGTCGGGGCTGCTGGTCGCGGTGATGACGAGGTCGGCCGCGGCGATAGCCGACTCGATGCTATCGAGGCCCGTCGCCTCGGTCGCCCCCGAAAGGTCTTCGACGAGACTTTCGGCGCGGCCGACCGTGCGGTTTGCGACGACCAACTCGGCCACGTCCGCGGACGAGAGAGCCTGCGCCGCGAGGGTGCCCATCTCGCCCGCCCCGACGACGAGGGTCTGGGCCGTCTCTATCGGGTCGTCGAGTTCCGAGCGTGCAAGTCGGACGGCCGCGCTGCCGAGCGAGACTGCTCCTTCGTTGATTGCCGTCTCACTGCGTGCGCGCTCGCCGACGTGGACCGCTTTCAACAGCGCGTCTTCGAGCATCGGACCGATACCGCCGACATCGCGAGACGCCTCGATGGCGGCTTTCACCTGCCCGATAATCTGGTCTTCGCCGAGGACCAACGATTCGAGCCCCGCCGAGACGCGCATGAGGTGGCGAAGGCTCTCTTCGTGGTCCATGTGTCTGACGCCCCCATCGCGAACCTCGGGGGCGAAATCGTCCAGCGCGCGGCGGCCGTCGGCGGCGTCCTCGGTGACGACGTACGCCTCGGCGCGGTTACACGTCTGCAGCGAAAACGCCTCGGTGACGCCCTCCTGCGCGAGGAGGTAATCGACGACGGTCTGTACGTCGTCTTCGGAAGCGCACTCTATCTCTTGGACGCTCGCCCGGTCGTGGGCGACGCTGACGCCGGAGATGACACCTGCGCTCCTCATAACTCACCTCGCTGTGTATCCCTAATCACGCGCGCTGCCTCTCGCCGGGGATTTGCATCCCCACTACGTAAAGCCTTCCAAACCGACGGGTCCCGAACCACGGCGCGAACCGCATCACGGCGCTCTGTCGGGGATATGTCGGACGACTTGAGGTCGGCCCGAATCTCGGCAGTCAACTCGGCCATCGCGCCTGCACCGTCGAGTTCTGCTTCGATGCGTTCCCGGAGGTGCTTCGACAACGCCGGACTCGCCCCGCCCGTCGTAATCGCCACCGACACGTCGCCATCGTCGACTGTGGCGGGTACGACGACGCTTCCAGCATCCCGCTCACCGCTCCGGTCGGCACGGTTGACAAGTGCTCCAGCGTCACGGGCGGCGGCGACGATAGCGTCGTTTACGTCGGTGTCGCTCGTCGCAGCGACGACCAGTGCGGGTTCGAAACGGGCGACCCACTCAGTCACGTCGTCCGGGTCTGGTGCCGCTCGGACGAGTTCTGCGTCGCCGAAGTCGCGGTCGGCGAAGTCGGGACTGACGACGACAGTTCGCGTCTCGCGGGCGAACCGGCGGGCCTTGCGGGCACCGACCGGACCGCCGCCAAACACGAGGATGGTCTCACCGCCGAAGTCGTGCACCAGTGGAATCATCTCACTCCGTGTTCGCTGCTGCTCTTTCGTCCAGTCTGATTCCGGTCTTCTTGAGGATTCGCGTCGAAAAGAGGGTGTCCCAGTCGTCGTCTCCAACCTCCCAGTACTCCCCCATGACCTCACGAACGCGTTCGATTCGCTCTTCGCTTTCTGCTTCGGACCGGCCGTGGGTCATCGCGAAGAAGTTGTACGGCCAGACGCCCTCATGGCGGGGGCGGCGGTAACAGTGAGTGACGAAGTCGAGCGCGGCGATTTCGGGGCCGACTTCCATCACGAGGTCGTCCGGGACGTTCCAGACGGTCATGCCGTTTTCCGAGTATCCAAGCGCGTAGTGGTTCGGAATGACGCCGACGCGGCGCACCTTCCCCTCCAGATTGAAGCGCTTGATAGTCTCGACGACCCACTCGGTGTCCTGCCCGAGCGCGTCGGCGACGTCGGCGTACGGCGTCTCCGTAATCGGGAGACCACCCTGAATCTCTAAGACGAGGTCGCGCTCGTCGGGCGTGATGGTTCGCTCGTCGGTCGGTTCGACGTCGGGACCGAGGTGCGAGAGGTCGAGGTCGCCGTCGGAGACGGGACCGTCGAGGAGGAACTTCGCGCCGACGTGGAACTCGTGGCGCTTCGGCATGTTGTAGGTCGTTTGCCCGGTCTCGTCTTCTATCTCGCCGAGTACCTCGTCGACGCGGGCTTCGTCGGCGACGGAGACGACGAACCACATGTTCAGATGTGGGTGCTCGCGCTCGTAGTTGTGTGCGACTTCGCGGTGTGCGTTTACCTGTTCGGCCACCTCGTCGAATCGCTCCGGCGGCGCGTGCATGGCGACGAGGGTCGCCGTCCCGCCGATTTCCTCGGCGTTGACGAGTGCGCCGAACCGCGAGAGGACGCCGTCTTCGTCGAGTGTTCGAACGCGCTCACAGAGGTCCGTTGCACTCACGTCAACTCCCCGCTCGCGAAGCGCTGCGGCGGCGGGTTCGAAGGGGCGTTCGACGACGGGGAAGCCACCCTGGAAGGCGTTGACGATGGCGCGGTCGAGAGGAGAAAGTTCCGCGTCCGCCTGTTTCATAGAGATGTCTCGGGATGCGAGGGGAATAAACGCCTCGCTTGTTCTCAGAATGGAGAGACCGCCGCGAGAGTCGGACAGTCCCGAAAAACCGGCTCAGGGAACGGGTGTGACGCGGTCGACGTGGTCGAGGTCGGCGAGGTCCTCGACGATGGCGTCGTGGTCGGCAGTCGCCTCGTAGTAGAACACGAGGTCGAAAGTCCCGTTGCGGAGGAGTTGCTGGCACTCCCAGACGAACTCGTCGTCGTCGACCGAGAGGCCCTGAAACTGGTTCGACGAGAAGTCCGTGTCGTCGTTTCCGGCGTAAATCCACGCCTCGCCTTTGTCAGCGTGTCCGGAGATGACCTCGTTGATGGAGACGGTCAACTCCTGCATTTCGAGGTCCTCCTGTCCAGCGAGGTCGGTGTGGATGATAGCGCCCACAAGTTCGATGTCGCCCGGTTCGAGGAGTGCAAGCGTGCGCTTGTAGAGGTCCTCGTCGATGGTCTCACTCATGATTGTCTCTTCTCGGGGAGGTACAAACGGGTGGCGATTCGCCCCGATTTAGACGACTGTCTCGATTCGCCGTGCGAGGCGTGCGTAGCCTTCGTCGCCCATCGACTTGGGGACGTAATCTGTCACGCCCGCTCCGATAGCGTCGGCCGCGATGGTCTCGCTCCCACGGCCGGTGTAGAGGATAAACGGCAGGCTGGCATCGCGGTCGCGAACGCGGCGAAGCAACTCTAACCCGTTCATTTCGGGCATCGAGTAGTCGCTGACGAAGCAGTCCACGTCGTTGTGCTGGGTCGCTTCGAGCGCCTTTGTCGGGTCGTCGTACGCGACGTAGTCGTATCCGTCGGCGAGCGCCGAGAGACGATGGCAGACCAACTCCGCGAGGTTCGGTTCGTCGTCGACGACGACGACAGTCGGTCTGTGCGTCGATTCGAGTTCCACAGACGGCGTCGTCTGCAGGTGCCTGACGAACAGATTTCGGTGTCGGGTCTGCTCGAACGCGACCGCTATCGACCCCGAGTCAGCACCGAGCACGACCGCCTGCTCGTCGCGGCTAATCCGGGTGATACTCTCGTACCGGAGGCGGACAGTCCGACCATCGCAGTCGACCGCGACCCCCTCTCGCGTAACCGCCAGCGACCCAGACTTGCAGGTCTCGCCGACCGTGACGACACAGGAGGCATCCGCGAGCAGAGCCTTCGCGAAGAGCACTCGGAACCGGTCGATAGTGTCCTCGTCACCGCCGATTGAGACGATTTTCTGCTGGTCGTCCTGGGTCGTTCCGACGACGAGTTCACGCTCCGTCTCGCCCTCGTCGGGGATGCGAACGACGAAGTCGAAGACGACCGACAGCGGAATCGACACGCTCTGCCCGTCGGGTGCCCTCACGACGAGCGCATCGGGCGTGAGCGTGACGACCGCGGATTGTGCACGCTCAAGCGATGGGCCCGCCACTGTCGCCTCGAACTGGGCGAGCGTGGAGTCCGCCATAACGTTTGTATATTCACGAATTTGGACAAGAATCTGTCGGGCAGCACACTGAGTGCGTTCGAACCCACAAGAAACATACGTCACGCAGGTTACTCATCGAATATGCTCGGGTGGGTTCGACGTGGTTTTCAGCGCGCGTACGAGCGCGTTCTCCGGCGTGAAATCGGAGACGGACCAACCCACGTCGCGATAATTCAGGACGGCAATCGTCGCTACGCCAGAAAGCACGGCGACGACGCTTCAGATGGCCATCGGGCGGGTGCCGAGACGACAGAGCAGGTGCTCGAATGGTGTGAAGAACTCGGTATCGAAGAACTCACGCTCTACACGTTTTCGACCGAGAACTTCGACCGCCCGCCCGAACAACAGGAAGCGCTCTTCGACCTCATCGAACAGAAGTTGTACGACTTCGCCGACGCGGACCGCGTTCACGAGCGGGAAGTCTCGGTCCGCGCGATTGGCGAGGTTCACATGCTCCCCGACCGCGTCCGCGAGGCCGTTGAGTACGCCGAGTCGCGAACTGCCGCCTACGACGGCTTCACGCTTAACATCGCGCTCGCCTACGGCGGCCGGGCCGAACTCCTCAGCGCGGCGCGAGACGTGTGTCGCGCGGTCGAATCCGGAACCCTCGACCCAAGTGACGTGGATGTGGAGGCAGTCGACGAACGCCTCTCGCGCAAACCCGTCCGCGACGTGGACCTCATCATCCGCACCGGCGGCGACGAACGAACCTCGAACTTCCTGCCGTGGCACGCCAACGGGAACGAAGCGGCCGTCTACTTCTGTGCGCCCTTCTGGCCGGAGTTCTCGAAAATCGACTTCCTCCGCGGGATTCGAACCTACGAGTCGCGGGAGAAGTCGTGGCAGCGAACCCGGACCGAACGCGCCGTGGCGCTGGTCCGCGCCGTCGCCGAAGTGGAGTTAGCAGACGCGCGTGCCGTCTCCGGGCGACTGCGCGGGCAACTCCCTTCCTCGGGGGCAGACGAGGTCTCCGCCGAATTGGAGCGGCGGACACAAGAATCTCGAACCGAGCAGTCTGCTGACTGACAGCTTACTCGCTTCCCTGCGCCTCCCCGGCGTCGACGACTCGACCGAGAAAGAGCACCGCGTCTGTCGGTCGGTCGCGAATCGCGAAGAGGAACGGCCGGTCGAATCGGAGTTCGCCCCACGACGGCGGCAGCGACTCCTCGACGAGCACGCCAGTCGCGGCGGCGGCCTCGGTCCCTTCTTCGTCCACCGACACGAACGACTTGTGGAACACCTCGTCGATGTGGAGTCCGCCGTCGCCTCCCGCGACCATACCGCTGAAGTCCGCGCCTGCGCCGAACGGAGCGGGCATCCCGAGGTCCGAAAGCGCCTTCGAGAGTTGCACCTCGGTCTCGAACTCGAATTTGGGGAAGACGAGGTCTCCGATGCTGGTGCGTAGTTCCTCGAAGACGCCGAACAGCCGACTCGCGTCGAGGTTCTGCTCGTACTCCTCGAAGGTTCCTTCGTCGGGGAGGATGAGAACCATCGACACCTCCTCGCCGACGTAGGGCAACTCGACGGCCTGCGCACCGGGGAGGTCCGCGTACTGGGTCTTCAACTCCTGTCGCATCAGGGGGACAGTCGATTCGGAGCCATCCAGCGCGGTGAACGTCCCATCGGCGGTCTTCTCGGGGTCGAACTCGTGGAACCACCCCGCCATGAAGTAGATAGCGTTGGTCAACACGAGCACCGTCTGCGGCGAGATGGAATCCCGTGGCAGAAGGTCCTGAATCCGGTCTTCGGTCTGGTCGGCGACCCAGTCGTTGATGCGCGTTCGTTCACCTTCTGGGTCGCCGGTGAAGTCTGCCCGGCGGAGTCCTGCACCGTAGTGCTCCTCCAGTCGGGCGAGATACTCCTCGGAGAAGGGGTAGCCCTCTCGACCCCACAGCGTGTTCGCCACGGCCAGTTGGAAAGCGTCCACTTCGGACCCATCGACGGGGTCGGTGGCTGTCTCTCGTTTTCCGAGGGAACGCTGGAGGTCGGAGAAGGCGGGGTGGATGTCTTCTCCCAGCGTGTAGTGGAGCACGTCTTCCATCTGCTCGCGCGTGTCCCCCCGAGCGCCAGCGTAGGTCATCGCCAGTGCAACTGAGATGCTGTAGGGTGACAGGAACTGGTTCCCACCCTGCTCGCTGGCGAGGTGCGCGTGTAAATCGAGGGCGAATTCGGCGTTCCCGGACGCGAGTGCGGCTAATCGATCGTCGTCCACGCTTGGCTCGCCGTTTGGTGGTTCTTCGGTCGGTGTTTCGGTCATCTCTGTCGGCGTCGCTGTCGTGGTTTCCGTGTCGGTCTGCGTCGTCGGGTCCGCCTGCCCACTGCCGGTACATCCCGACAGGGTCGCGGCGGCGAGGGCTCCCGAGAGCGCGAGGAGTTTGCGCCGATTCATAGTACAACTGTCAGCTACCTAACGATGTGCTTTCTGTAAACTCAGATAGGCGTTTGTGTTATCCAGTTGCAGACGTTTGAGGATTCGATTGCAGACTATCGAGGATGGTCTCGCTGTGTCTGCGTGGAGCGAATACGCCGTCTGTAGGTTCTCCAGCCGGACATGCCAAGCATCCCGACGCTCACTCCTCCGACTAGGGAAATAACGACGCGCTCGTATTGCTGGCCGAACAAGAGTATCGTCGCACAAAAAACCACAGATGGGAGCCACGACCGCCAGTCATCGAATTGGAATTCGGCGTACAGCCACGGAAGCACGAGAATTGCACCGACAACGACCCACCCCCACTGTATCGGTTCTAGTGGGCTATCGCGCCAGAGTGTGAAGAGGAGCGCGAGTGAAAACAGGCCGGTGCTGCCTTCCGCCCACTCGGTTGGGTGCTCAGTTTGGAGGGCATCCATACCGACAACAATCAACTAAGTAACAAATAGGTGAGTCTCTCGGTTTACTTACGAAGGCGTTTGGATGGCACGCTTCCGCAGACCGCCCAAACTACCTCGTCAACAGAGTTGACGCGTCATTCGGCCTACCGCCCGAATTCCCGTCGCTCACGCTGCTCGCAACGACATTCGGCCTACCGCCCGAATCTCCGCTGTCTGTCCTGATAATCCCGCAACGCCCGCAGGTAGTCTCGCTTCCGGAAGTCCCGCCAGTTCACGTCGGTGAAGTACAGTTCCGCGTACACCGACTGCCAAATCATGAAATCCGAGAGACGCTCTGCGCCGGTCTTGACGACCAAATCGGGTTCGTCGGGGAACACCAGACGCTCTTCGACCTCGTCGGCGTCGATGTCGTCGGGGTCCAACTCGCCGGAATCGACTTCCTCGGCCAACGACCGAACGACGTTTGCGAACTCGCGTTTGCCGCCGAGACCGATGTTCACCTGTACGGGTTCGTCGACGGGTTCGGTGTCGCCGGGTTCGCGGACGGCGATGGGGTAGGGACTCTCGATGTCGCGGAGTTCGCGCGAGAGGGTCGGAATCACTGCTTCGTCGAGGACGCTCACGGAGACGGTGACGCGCTCGGTGCCGTGCTCGAACGCCCAGTCGAGGAAGTTGGCGAGCGTGTCGTAGGCACCCTGTTCTAACAGGTCGCGTTCGGTGATGACGACCGCGACGTGGTCCGGGGTGTCGGCACTGTCGAATCGAAACCGGAGGGCGAGGTAGTAGTCGTACAGTCCCACACGATGTCGTCGCGCCGCGGACGCCCCTAACGCTTCGGGTTCGCCGTGGGTGCCGTCCCCGAAGTCACCGATGTCGGGAGGGTTAAGTGCGCGTCGGGGAAACCGAACGATGTGACTTCCACACTACGGCGAGCGGGTGGATTCGCGGTTGTCGGGACGTTGGCCCTCGCGGCCCCCAGTCTCGGCTCGGCCGCGTTTGCACCGTTCGCCGCAGTCGCGCTCTTGGCGGCTTTCGTCATCGACGACGGGCCGCTGTTCGAGCTGTTCGCGCGACCGGGAGACCGCGAGGACGGCCGTCTCAACGGACTGGCTGGCTTCGCACTGGCCGCGACCGGGCTGGCACTTCTCGCGACGGTCCCCCGGGTCAAGATGCCACTCACGGCGTTCGTCGCTGCCGTGTTGGTACTCGCCTACGGGAACCTCGGAGGGCGACTGGCTGACGCCCGCCTCGACGACGAGTTCTTGCAGACCGCCGGATTCGTCGGTACGGGACTCGCGGCCGCGACTGTCGGCCAAGTGGCCGTCGCCAACGTGACGGGAGCACCAGCGCCGCTCGCTCGGTTTACGTTCGTCGCAGCACTGGGCGCGCTCGTCGCCGCACTCCTCCGGACGGCCTTCTACGAGCGCGACGACCCCCTTGTCATGATTACCGTCGGGTTCGTCCTGTGGGGAGTCGAAGTCCTTGCAGGCCCCGTCTCACCCACCCAGACTGGTATCTCCATCGCGCTGACGGTCGCACTCGGCTACGCCGCCTACGCGCTCGGAACCGCGTCGCTCGCCGGGATGCTCACGGGCGTCCTCCTCCTCTTTGTCGCCATCGGCCTCGGCGGGTTCGGCTGGGCTATCGTCCTCGTTTCGTTCTTCTCTATCGGCGGCCTCGCCACCAAGTTCCGCTACGACCACAAGGCGGAACGCGGCGTCGCAGAGAAAAACGAGGGTGCTCGCGGGACGGGCAACGTCCTCGGCAACTCCGCGGTGTCGCTCGTCGCGGTCGTCGGCTACGCCGCCACACAGACCATCGGCCACAGTCTCGGGAGCGACCTCTTCATCCTCGCGTTCGGCGGCTCCGTCGCCGCCGCGATGAGTGACACGCTCTCCAGCGAAATCGGCGGCCTGTTCGACAACCCGCGGCTCATCACGACGTTCAAGCCTGTGCCACCGGGAACCGACGGCGGCGTCACGTGGCAGGGCGAAGTCGCCGGTATCGTCGGCTCTGCGCTCGTCGCCGCGCTCGCGTACGTCCTGCTGCCGCTTTCGACCGAGGCTGCTGCGCTCGCGGTGCTCGTCGGCGGCGTTGCGGGAATGACAGTCGATAGCCTCCTCGGCGCAACCGTCGAAGGTTCCGGTCTCGGCAATCAGGCGGTCAACTTCCTCGCGACGCTCGCCGGCGCGCTGGCAGCCGTCGTTGCGTGGCTTCCGCTGTAACTGTGTCTGTGAGACCTGCTCGTCCGGGCGACCGCGCGGCTGTCTCGTCGCTCCAGCAACTCATCTCAGAGCCGTCGCCCGAACTTCTCGACGCGTGGCCAGCGGTCGGGACGCTTCTCGTCTCCGTCGATACTGCTGACCGTCCGGTCGGGTATCTTCTCGCCACCGGCGACCACGTTGCCGAACTCGCAGTCTCGCCCGAGGCACGGCGCGAGGGGCGTGCCACCGCACTGGTCGATGCACTTCGCGCCCGTCGAGGGGACGCGTCGCTCACCGTGTTGGTGCATCCCGACAACGAGGCTGCCCGAGCGTGTTACGAGGCTCTCGGATTCCGCCGCGATGGACGCGTCGCCGACGCGTTCGAGGACGCCGACGCGATTCGGCTCGTGTCCGACCCGTCCGACCAGCGGTGAGTCGCCTCAGGCGAGCAGCTGGTCAGCCGTTCTGACGCGGACGCTAACGGGCTTTTTGACGAACTCTCCGATAGAGCGCCCGACGACGTGTTCGACGCCGCGCTGGGCCGCGATATCGACGAGCTTCTGACTCGTTTCGCCGTCGACCACGACGAGCAACGGCACCGACTCGGTGTCTTCGAGTGCGTCGTACACCGTTTCGACCGCGACTTCTTCGAGGAGGTCGAGTTCGTCGTCGAGGAAGCGGGCACGGCCACTCTCTTCGGTGACGACTTCGCGCACGTGGTCGGCGAGCGACTTCGATTCCGGCGCTTGCTCGTCGGCGACGGGGTCGGCTGTGTCGGCTGTGTCGGCTGTGTCGGCCGGTTCCGGCGGTGCGCCGGCGAGGACTTCTGGTTCCGGAATCGGTTCGTCCGCTGTAGCGTTCGGCGGCTCGCTCGTCGTTTCGACGGTTATCGTTCCGCTGTTGTCCGACTCCGTCTCGGAAGACGCGTCGGCGGTTGGGGTGGCGGATGCGTCGGCAGTCGAGGCGGCCGACGTGTCGTCAGGTGCCGGTGCCTCCGGGCGGGAGTCCGAATGCACTCCCGAAGTGTCGCCAGCGGCGGCGACAGCCGCCCGCAAGTCGCCGTCGTCCGGCAGCGCCGAGAAGGCAATCTTGTTCCGGAGGGACCGGAGTACGTCGCTCCGGTCGAGGTCTTCGACCGACTGCCCGTCTGGCGCGAACGCGACGTAGTCCACGTCACCGACTTGAGCGAGTTCCCGAAGGATGAGTTCGCCGCCGCGGTCGCCATCGAGGAACGCGGTGACTGTCCGGTCTTGGGTGAGCGACGCGACCGCGTCGGGGACGTTCGTCCCCTCGACTGCAACGGCGTTCTTGATGCCGAAGCGGAGGAGCGTCAGCACGTCGGCACGGCCTTCGACCACGATGATGGCGTCGGAGTCGGTGACTCGTGGTCCGGCCGGAAGCCCGTGGTACTCGGAGATGTCTTCGACGCGGACGCTCTCTTTGACCTCTTCGAGAATCTCGGTCGACGACATGACGGTGTCGTCGAACGATTCGGTGAGGAGTTCCTTCGCCCGCTCGACGACCTTGCGGCGTTTCGCCTCGCGAACGTCTTCGATACTCGTGACCTCGATGGCCGCCTGACAGGGGCCGACGCGGGTGAGCGTCTCCAGCGAGGCTGCGAGGATGGCCGTCTCGACCTTGTCGAGACTGCTCGCGATGGTCATCTGGCCGAACGAGTGGCCGTTTTCGGAGTCTATCTGTACGTCTATACGTCCGACTTTGGAGGACTGCTGGAGGTCGCGGAGGTCGAGTTCGTCGCCGAGCAACCCTTCGGTCTGCCCGAAGACGGCGCCGACCACGTCGCTCCGTTCGACAACTCCATCGGCGGAGATTGAAGCGTGAATGAGGTATTTTGCGGTGTCGTCCATTGGTGAAACACCCCTGCAGGGGGTGGTGTGATGATGATGGTGATGATGCTGTTGCAGGTCGCTCCTGCGAACGTCGTTATATAAATCGTGCTGCAGGGAAATATCTATCGCGGCCGATGTGTCGGCTCGGCAATTGCCTTCGTGACAGCCTCTATCGGTAGGTAGCGAACGCCTCGCCGGCGTCCCGACAGAACGCTGCTGGGTCGTCCGGGTCGTCGTGTTCCGCGATGACCCACTCGACGAACTCGGCGTCGGCTGCGGCGGCCAGACAGTTGTCGATGTCCAGGTCTCCCGCGCCGAGTGAGACGGGGCGCCCCCCGCGTTCGGCCGCGGAATCGACGACCACGTCTTTGAGGTGGACAATCGGTGTTCGGTCGGCGTACGTCGTCAGATAGCTGACTGGGTCGTAGCCCGCGGCCAGAATCCACGCGAGGTCGAGTTCGAAGCCGACACCCGAGTTGTCGGCCAGTCTGTCCAAGGCGGGTTCGCCGTCGACCGACCGGAGTTCGTGCTCGTGGTTGTGATAGAGGAGTCTGATTCCCCGGTCGTCGCATCGGGCAGTCAGGTCGTCGAGGCGGCGCGCCGTCTCGTCTACCGAGTCGGCGTCGGCGAAGTCTTCCGGGGGAAGATACGGGACGACGAGCGTCTCGACACCGAGCGCCCCGTACTGTTCGCACACCGCGTCGAGGTCGGACTCCAACTCCTCGATTGGGACGTGGGCGGCGGGCGCGTCGAGCCCCGTCTCAGAAAGACGCTCTCGAATCGCGCCGGTGTCGTCGAGTCCCGCGAACTCGACCCCGTCGAACCCGGCGTCGGCAGCGCGCTCGACCAGTTCGGCCGTCGATTCCCCGAGATTCCGGAGCGAGTAGAGTTGAATCCCGAATTCCATACGGGTTCCTCGACGCGCACCGAGGAAATTGTTTCCACCTCACTGAGCGAGCAGGGAAATTCGACGCAGACTATTGAAGAAAATTCTTCTTCAGAGTCTCTCGACGTAGGAGAATAGAGTAACATTTACGTCCGGTTATCAACTATCGTTTCCAGTAATGACGAGAACGCGCACCGATTACCTCTGGGTTGCGACCTTCGCGGTCCTCGTGGCGCTCGCCGTCCCGTGGTTTCTGTGGGGCGACAGCCGGGTGTTCGCCGGCCTCCCGCTGTGGCTCTGGTGGCACATCGGCTGGATGGTACTGACTGCTGCGGTCTTCCACCTGTTCACGCGCCGGGCGTGGGACCGCGGGATGGGCGAGGTGACCAACTGATGGTGTCCGCGCTCGGCATCCAACTCGGCGTCGTCGGCGTGTACCTGGTAGTCGCACTCGCCATCGGACTGCTCGCCTACCGACTGACCAGCAGCGACGCCGAGGATTACTACCTCGCAGGCCGCTCTATCGGGACTGTCGTCCTGCTGTTTACGACGTTTGCGACGCTCCTGTCGGCCTTCACGTTCTTCGGCGGGCCGGACCTCGCGTTCCGTGCCGGACCGGAGTGGATTCTGGTTATGGGCGTCATGGACGGCGTGCTCTTCGCCATCCTCTGGTACGTCGTCGGCTACAAGCAGTGGCTCGTCGGCAAGGCCCACGGGTACGTCACGCTCGGCGAGATGCTCGGCGACCGCTTCGGGTCCAAGCGCCTCCGCGCGCTCGTCGCCGGAATCAGTCTCTTTTGGCTCTTCCCGTACGTGATGCTCCAGCAGATGGGTGCCGGTGAGGCTATCGTCGGCCTCACGAACGGCGCGATTCCCTACTGGGCGGGTGCCGCCGGAATCACGGTGTTCATGATTGCTTACGTCGTCATCGCGGGACTCCGCGGCGTCGCGTGGACCGACACGCTCCAAGGGCTGTTCATGCTCGGCGTCGTCTGGCTCGCTGTCGGGTGGGTCGCAACCGCGGCGGGCGGGCCAACCGCGCTCTCGAACGCGCTCGCGACCAACAAACCCGAGTTCCTCGCACTCGGCGGCGGTCTGTACTCGCCGCAGTTCATCATCTCCACCGCCGTCACTATCGCCTTCGGCGTGGCGATGTTCCCGCAGATAAACCAGCGCTTCTTCGTCGCCAAGTCCGGCAAAGTTCTCAAGCGCTCGTTCGCACTCTGGCCCGTGCTCGTCGTCTTGCTGTTCGTGCCGGCGTTCCTCCTCGGGACGTGGGCCGCCGGACTCGGTATCTCGGTCCCCGAAGGCGCGAACGTCTTGCCGGTCCTGCTCAACGAGTACACGCCGGTCTGGTTCGCGGCGCTCGTCGTCGCCGGCGCGATGGCCGCCATGATGTCCTCGTCGGATTCGATGCTCCTCTCGGGGTCGTCGTACTTCACCCGCGACCTCTACCGGCCGTTCGTGAATCCGAGTGCGAGCGACGCCCGCGAAGCGTGGCTCGCCCGTATCGGCGTCGCCGTGTTCGCGACGCTGACCTTCGTCGCCAGTCTGTTCCGCCCCGGAACGCTCGTCGAAGTCGGCGACACCGCATTCGGCGGGTTCGCACAGATGGCGCTTCCCGTCATCGTCGCACTCTACTGGCCGAAGACGACGCGCTCGGGGATGTTCGCCGGTATCGTCGGGAGTCAGGCGTTCTACCTCGCGCACGTGTTCGTCCCGCCTGTGGACCTTGCCGGTGCGACACTCTTCGGCGCGACGTACCTCACGTGGGACTTCGCCCTCTGGGGCATGCTCCTCTCGGCGCTCTTGACCGTCGGCGTCTCCGCGCTCACCGTCGCTGCCCCCGAAGAGAACCAACAGCGGTTCTCCGAGGGGCTTCGCGCCGACTGAGGTCGGCGACCCCAAACCCCCCTCGCGTTCCTCCGAATTGAGAGCGGGGCGAGGATTAATCTCCTCGGACGCCGTTTGTCGTTCTATGCCTGAAGAAGTCCTCTTCGAATCCGAGAGCAAGCAGTCGCGCGCGGACATCGCATCGTACCTCCGAACCGTCGCCGACAAACTCGACGCTGGCGAGTCGATTACGCTGACCGCCGGCGACCAGTCCGTGACGCTCGACCCGCCCACTTCGCCGACCTTCGAGGTGAAAGCAGAACGCGAAGGCCCTGTTGGAAGCCCCGGCGAACTGAGCATCGAGTTCGAACTTGAGTGGGACGAAGACGGCGGCGACGGCGGCGAGTCCGGCGGTCTCGAAATCGAATAAGCGGACCGTCACCGGTTATCGGAAGAAACAATAGATTTTTGACACGCAACTGAGTGGTCGAAGACCAATGGACGTCCGGCCCCTTCGACCCGACGAGGTCCCCACGTTCGTCGACGACCTCTGGCTTCCGTTCGCCACCGAGATGGGCAACCTCGACGAACACGACGCCCTCGCCGGTGACGAGTACGTCCGAGTTAATGCCCTCGCGTACCGGCAGGCGCAGCTTGCGGACAAGGACGTACAGACGTTCGTTGCCGAAGCCGACGGGTCGCAGACGGGGTACACGACTGTCTCGTACTCGGAGTCGCCGCCAGTGTTCGCCCGCGGAGCGACGGCGAAGGTGACAGAGTTGTACGTCGAACCGGACGCTCGCGGCAGTGGGCTGGGGACGGCACTTCTCGAACGGGCACACGAGTGGGGCGAGAGACGTGGCTGCGAACACGCGGCGCTGTCTGTCCACGCCCGCAACGAGACGGCACAGGCGTGTTACGAAGCAGCGGGCTACGAGACGCGCTACCTGAAAATGGACCGACAGCTCTGAGTCGGCGTCGACAAACACCCGTCGTTTCGAGGGGGTGATTCGGGTAGTAAACCCGAACCCTCAAATCGTCACACGCCAACTCCCGCGCATGAACGAGTCGGGACTGCAAGTGCTCATGGAACAGGACGTGCTTCGCCGCCGCATCGACGATGGCGACCTCCCCGAGTGGGCGGTGAAGCATTACGAGACGTTCCGAGAGACGATGCTCGGCGAGCGCGACGGTGCACCATTCCCGTGTTACTTCGGCGTCGAATCCGAGCGCAATGGCGACGCGCTCTACACGTTCGTCGAGTCCTCGACGGACAAAGACGCCCTGCTGGCGCTTCGCGACAACCTGCTCGAATATCTCGACGTGTATCGAGACTACTCGGAAGCGTGCTCGCTCGTCACGTTCTTCAAGCCGCCCGAGGAGGACCTGACGGAAGCCGACTATCACGAGCGTCTGTGGCACATCCTGCAGTTCCTCCACGTCAACGACCCCGAACCGTGGCCCGAAGACATTCCCACCGACCCCGACACCCCGACGTGGGAGTTCTGCTTCGGCGGCGAGCCTATCTTCCCGACGACGCGAGCGCCCTTCTACGACGAGCGACTGAGTCGCTACTGTCCGTGGGGCCTCGAAATCACGTTCCAGCCCCGACCGCTCTTCGATGGCATCACCGCCGACACCGAGGCCGGACAGAAGGCCCGTGAGGTTATTCAGAACCGCATCGAGGACTACGACGGCGTCTGTCCGCACGCCGACCTCGGCGACTGGGGTGTCGACGGCGACCGCGAGTGGCCGCAGTACATGTTCTCCTCGGACGAGTCGCAGGCCCCCGACGAGTGTCCGATTCGCATCACCCGCGAGCACCCGAAGGTGCCGATGGCACCGGCGGACGACTGATGACTGACGACGACACGACACCGACACCGAGACTCGAACTCCCTACCGACGCCGTGCTCGTCTGCATCGACATGCAGGTCGGCTTCGACGCACCGGGCTGGGGCGACAGAAACAATCCCGAGATGGAAGCCCGCGTCGCCGACCTGCTGGCGGCATGGCGCGACGTGGACGCACCCGTGGTGCACGTCCGCCACGACTCCACAGAACCGGACTCGCCACTCCGAAGCGACGGCGACGGATTCGACTGGAAGCCCGAAGCCGAACCCGTCGAGGACGAACCCGTGTTCACGAAACACGTCAACAGCGGCTTTATCGGCACCGACCTCAAGGGATGGCTTCGCGACCGCGACTACGACACGCTCGTCCTCTGCGGCCTGACGACCGACCACTGCGTCTCGACGACGACTCGGATGGCCGAGAATCTCGGGTTCGAGGTGTATCTCCCGGCCGACGCGACCGCGACGTTCGACCGTGAGGGCCCGGACGGCGAATCCTACTCGGCCGACGAGATGCACCGAACCGCGTTAGCGCATTTGAACGGCGAGTTCGCGGCAGTGGTACCGACGGAAGCACTGTTGCAGGCGCGGTAGGTCGAAATCACACGCTCTGACTACTGTCGGTGGATTTACACCGTCCTTGGACGAGGTCTCTCGTGTGAAACGACGATTTCTCTTCGGACTCGGCGTGTTCGACATGGTCGTTCTCGCGTTCCCGATAGCACTCTTTGGACGACCTGAACACCTCCACCAGTGGGTCTGGGTGGGCGGGTTCGCCATGGCCGGACTGCTCTTGATTGCCGCCGGGCTACGCGACTCGGTCGGCGTCGGAGCAGTATCGCTCGACTGGCACGTCGCCGCGGGTCTCGGATACCTCTGTTTCGGTATCGGGATGGTCGCAAACACTGCGCCGACGCTCGGCGGAACGCGCGAGGACGTCTTCTTCGGCGCGCTGACCATCGTCACAATCGTCCCTCTGATGGTCTTCATGGGAATCGACTTCATCCGAGGCGGCGTCCACCTCGACATCTCGAAGTGGGAGTAACCGGATTCAGTTTCGATTCACTCCGTCTGCGAACACCTATCGTTACGCAAACATATTTAGTGGAATCGACGGTACTGTGCCTGGATGGCCGTCTCGCTGCCGTACCGTGACGAACTCGCCGTCGATTTCGCGTGGAACGAGTTCACCGGTGCGGTCGGTGATTCGGTTACGGTCCTCCCCATCGTGGTCGCCGTCGCACGGCTGACCGATCTCTCGCTGACGCTCGTCCTCATCTGGTTCGGCGTCTTTCAAATCGTCTGGGGGCTGTACTACGCGGCCCCGCTTTCGGTCGAACCGATGAAGGCGCTCGTGGCCCTCCTCCTCGCTGAAACGATTACCACTGGCGAGGCACTCGTCGCTGGTGTGCTCCTCGGCGTCGTCCTCCTCGCTATCGGTCGGACGCACTCACTCGGCCGACTGAGCCAATACATCGGCGCGCCCGTCGTTCGCGGCGTCCAGTTCGGCGTCGCGCTCGTCCTTCTCTGGACTGGCATCGAACTGGGTATCGGCGACCCGCTTTTGGCCGGCGTCGCGGTCGGTGTCGCGGCTCTCGCGGCCCTCGCCCGGCGCTGGAATCTAAGCGCCCTCGCCGTCCTGGCGGTCGGTGCCGCAATCGCCGCGTCCGACGTGGGACTGCTCGGACTCACGATCCCGTCGCTCGGCGACACCGCGCTGTTCGCGCCTGCAACGTTCACCCCCGCGACTGTCACCCTCCCGGCGTTCGAAGCCGCGGCCGCCCAGTTGGCGATGACCGTCGGCAACGCCGCCCTCGCAACGTCGGTCCTCCTCTCGGATTACTTCGGCCGCGACGTGTCGGCCGACGAAATCGCCTCCAGCATGGGCGTGATGAACCTCGTTTCCGTCCCCTTTGGCGGCCTCCCGATGTGCCACGGCAGCGGCGGAGTTGCCGGAAAATACGCCTTCGGTGCCCGGACTGCGGGCGCGAACGTGGTGCTGGGGATTGGCTACGTGCTCGTCGCCCTGTTCGCCGTGGACGTTGCGGCCGCGTATCCCGTTTCGATGCTCGGCGTCGTACTGGCGATTATCGGCGTGCAGTTAGGTCGGACGAGTCTTCGGGAGGTTGGGGGCGGGGCGTACCCGTTTGTGGTCGCTGTTGGGGTCGTTGGCGTGGTAGCAAATCTGGGGGTGGCGTTCGTTGGTGGGGTTGGGATTTGGGTGGTGTGGGAGTGGTTGAATAATGATTTGTAGATTCAGTAGCCAGTCCTCTGGGACACGGTGTGACGTTTAGGTGGATTCACCAGCGCCCACCACGAACGCCACAGAAAGCCTCTCACGGTAGCGGGGCTGAGTCTCAGAAGTAAACTGGAAAACCTATTCAGTTGGCGTAAATTAATTATATTCAGAATTGAAAATCTGATTATGGAAGATAATGGCTGGGTTGCGTCAGATTCTCTCGTAGTCAGATTTGATAGTAAAAGACCAGGCGGTGCGAGCTTACTATCTGTTGCAGTTGCAGTTGATGATATTGATGATTTTGACAATTCATATTTCGAACTTATGGATGATATGAAAGACAAGTACAGAATTAGAACACCCTCAACAGTTGTTAAGAACAAAGACATTAATCGGTGGGTTGCCGACTGGAAGGTCGAGGATGCGAGAGTTGATATCGCCACATCATTGTTGGACATTCCATCTGTAGAGACTATCCAAATCACAGAAACATATTTCGAGCCGATGTGGGTTGATATCTACAAGGATGATGATCACTCTCATGAACGGATTAACGCACAGGATCTCTTAACTGGAAAACTAGCCTCGTACTATAATCTTGTATCAATTTGGAAGTATGTGAATAAGAGTGGTCGTAGGCCAACGGATACAAGAAAAAACATATTGACAGATGATTTTACTGGAAAATATAATCGTATGTGGTCAGAACTTGGTGAGGCATCAAACCATCTGAATATTGTTCCAAATGGTGACCAAACTTATCCATTGCTATCAGCCGCAGACATATTGATGGGCTACTTGGAGCAAGAAGTATATCCCCTATTTGAGAAGAATATCTATGAGCATTTGAGAGAGTACTATAATGAACAAAGTGATTCGGATGCTTGGATTGATTCGGATAGTGTTAATGCAGGTTCTGATTACGAATTTGAGCGAATGATACCACTCCGAGATGAAGGTATCCGCCGGGCACAACACTATCCTAAGCCTACTATCTACATTGATAGGGGGAATGTCGGACGAAAGGAGTTAGAGTCCCTTGATGTAATGAAATATGCATGTCAATACGCACAAGAAAATAGGGGCTGTGTGAAAGCCTTTGATCAGACTGAAGACAAATATTTCATCTCTGAAGGAGATATAATTGTTCTACTGGAGGGTGCAGACCCAGAATTAAAACGGTACTCAGAACTAAACCACTCAGTAGATCTCGTACAAAATAGTGGGGCAGTAGACTACTTCGTCAGTAAACTAGAGTAGCCACTATTTGATTTGTTTCATCAAATCAATCCCCGGTGGGGGACTGAGAATACGTCTTCTCTCGAGGACGCGTAACTAGTGTTTGATCACAATTGCATATAAATCTTCCCAACTTTATTTTTCCATGACAGTTTGATATGATTGCTTCTTGTATCTATTTGATCGGTGATGATCACGGGAATTCACATAAGCACATCCTGGACAATCTACGTTATATTGTGAAATTCTATCAATTGGGATGGACTCGTCGGATACAGAACTCACCGCACACACCTCTCCACCCGACAGTCTGGCCATTTTTATAACTCCCACGCCGACGTACCACGTATGCAGACGCACATCGTTC
Organism: Haloferax larsenii; assembly: GCF_024730625.1. Taxonomy (NCBI): domain Archaea; kingdom Methanobacteriati; phylum Methanobacteriota; class Halobacteria; order Halobacteriales; family Haloferacaceae; genus Haloferax; species Haloferax larsenii. Next base: position 294,515 of record NZ_CP078063.1, on the reverse strand, counting down.
CCGTCGGGTTCGACTACGACCGACTCATCGCGCCGCTCATTCGCGACCAGTTGGACGTCGACCGCGTCATCCTCCTCGAAGGAGCCGTCGGGAGCGAGGCGAACGTCGAGTACTCGAAGGACCTCTCTGGAAAGCTCGAAAAGGACTTCCAGAACCTCCTCGGCGCGGAGACCCACCGGGTCGTCGTCGACGACGTGTACGACTACGACGCCGCCTTCGAGCAGGCGTACGACCTCATCAACGCGGAACTCGACGCCGACGACGAACTCCGGGGCGACGACGACGAACCGGGCGAAGTCTGGGTCAACGTGAGCGCCATGCCGCGGCCGGTCTCGTTCGCCTTCGCAACCGCCGCACACTCGATTATGGTCGAACGGCAGGCCGACCGCGAGCGCATCCACACCTACTACACGGCCCCGGAGAAGTATCTCGAAAGCGAACTCGCCGAGGAGTTGCGCACGGGCCGTGACCTCCTCGAAGACATCCTCGAATCCGGCGAGATAGACGACGAGCGACTCCGCGAGCGAATCGAGAGTTCGTCGGACCTCTTGGCGGAGTTCGACGAGCGCGGAACCACGATTGGCGCGAAGCAAATCGACGACCGACACATCGTCGAACTTCCGGTCGCGTCCTTCTCGAACGTCAAACCCTTCGAGGAGGTCATCCTGTTCAAACTCGGCGAACACGGCGAATTCGGGTCCGTCTCCGAACTCGCGGAGGCGCTCGCCCGCGAGATGAACGAGGAGTACACCGACTCCTTCCGGTCGAAGGTCATCTACAACGTCGACCGCCTCGGCCCCGGTGGCAAGGGCTACATCGAACAGCAAGAACGCGGGAAATCCTACCGGACGCGACTCTCCCGCATCGGCGAGTTGTGGGTGCGCGCCCACGCCGACAGCGACGAGTAAGCCGCGTGAACCAACCCATGGGCGGACCGATGTGCAAGACGGGACGGGGCTGTGCGTTCTGGTCACTATCGAGTATATGAATCTAGGGCCGCGGTGCATCCGGCAAACCGTGCCGCATCGTGCTTAATCGGCCGCCTCCCCCACTTTTAGTCGGGTGAACAACACGTGGCGTCGATACTCGCAGGCCTCGTCGGTGGGCTGCTCGCGACCGTAGTCATGACCGCCTTGATGATGACGATAGGAGACGATTCTCCGCCGCCGACTGCGGCCTTCTGGTCGAAGTACGTCGGCGACGACCCCCCGGCGGAGTACATGATGCAGGGCATGGTCCTGCACTTCCTGTACGGTACCGTCGCGGGCATCGTCTTCGTGCTGGTCGTCCCACTGGTACTGAGCGTCTCGACGCTCACTGCGGGCATCATCGCTGGCCTTGCCTACGCAATCGTCCTGTTCGTCGTCGCCGCCGTGTTCTGGATGCGACTCGTGCTCGGCATGGAGCCGGAGCTGCAACAGGTAGTCGGCTTCCTCGCGTTCCACCTCGCGTACGGGCTGGTACTCGGGGGCGTCGTCGGCCTCAACGTCCTCTAAGTCGGCACCGACGCACGTCGTTCACCCGTCCTGTACACCTTCCCCCATCGCCTCATTTTTTGTCCTCAGAAGTCGAGCCCCGCTGGACCCTTACTCGGCGAGAGCGGACTCTGTGGCAACCCTTCCGGTGGCTCCGGGAGATTGAACTCTCGGGGTGCAACGTCGTTTGGCCCGTCGGGATAGAACACCGACGCGAGCAACTGGATGTGGTCGCGGCCGACGTCGAGTTCGAACTGACCGCCGCCGTAGAGTGACATCCCCCGCTTTTCGGCGTACTCGATGGTTTCGAGGAGCGATTCGACCGTCCCGAACCGCGAGGGCTTGATGTTCAACCACGAAGGCTCGAACGGGAGTGTTTCGACCGATTCGACGCCCGTAATCGGTGCGTCCCACGAGACACGGTCTTCGTCGTCGTCGAACAGCGGACGCGTCTCGTCGGTAAAGGCCGGGTCTTCGAGAACGGCCTCGGGGAACCCGGTGACGACTCGCTCGTACAGTTCCGGGTCGGGTTCTTGGTCGACGTCCGTGCCTTCGTACTGGCCTTTCAGGTCGAGGATACGGACGCACTCCTTCCCCGAGAGCGACTCCACGAGGTCGGCGTTCCAGTCGCTCGTCGGGTCGAGTTTGAACTCACACTCGGGGTCGCGTTCGAGGAGCATCTCGACGCGGTCTGCCGAGGGTGGGTCGCCGAGGCGCGTGCTCACGACGAACCGGACCGGGTCGCGTTCGCGGTCGAGCGCGCTCGCGAGGTCCGTGTCGTTCTGCCGGAGCGAGAGGTCGAGCCCGGCCGATTCGAGCGCCCACCGCCGGTAGTGGAGCGACGGTTCGCGCTCGGGGACTTTCGTGGGAAAGAGGTCAGTTCCGTCGAGTGCGGCCGAGAAGTTGACGAACGAGTCGTACGACCCCACGATGTCGAACACGTTCCCGGGTGTCTTGGCCAGCGCGTCGTGGTCCTCCACGTCGTAGGTCACGTCTTCGCCTCGCCCGGTCTCGCCCTCGCCGGAGAGCTCGAAGACGGTCGTCTTGCGGTGAAAGCCACTCGACGTGTCGCTCTCGAATTGCTCGCGCGAGACGGACTCGATGGTGAGTGGTAGGTCGGCCACTCGGTCGAAGAGAGTCATCGCGCGGCGGTTCGCACGCGACGAGCAAAAGGCTAGTCCGGGGTCGTATCGAATCCCAGATGAATTAGGCGAGACGGCACTGTCTAGTTAAGCCAGTTTGAGGAACGAGCAGGTCGTTGAGTTAGTTGGTCAAGATGCTCGCAGACCTGCTCAGCGAGTGCTTTGCGACGGATTTAGAAGAAACTTGGGAGCGTGAGCGGACGGCAACGCCCGTCAGGGCGTTCGCCGTCCAGCTCCACGCGACCGGTTGTTCACTTAGAGAGACAAAAGAAATTCTTCGATTACTCGGCGTTGAACGCTCCCACCAAGCGGTTTGGCAATGGGTACATCGGCTGGCCGACAGCGGTCACAACCCGCCTGAGGCGAAGCCGAAGCGGGTTGCGGTCGACGAGACCGCTGTCAAAATCAATGGTGAGTGGTCTTGGCTGTACGCTGCAATAGACACCGAGACAAAGCTGATTCTTGACGTCGAATTGTTTGGACGACATGGTACCGACCCGGCTGCTGCGTTTCTCCATCGACTTTCCGAGAAACACGATCTCTCAGACACTGTGTTTCTCGTTGATGGCTACGGCTATCAGACTGCCCTCTCTCGATTAGGATTGAGCGGTCGGCTTGACTACGTCGAGCGAAACCTCATCGAAAAATGGTTTCACACCCTCGAAATGCGAGTCGACCGCTTCCATAATTCGTGGGTGGGCAGTCACGGAAGCGTCCGCGAGTGCTTCATACAATTTGTGCAATACTACAATTTTCAGAGACCGCATCAAGCGCTCGATGGGCGAACACCGGTTGAGGAGGTCACTAACTAGACAGTGCCGGCGAGACCGCCGAGTTCGAGCTTTTTCACGCGCGTTGCGAGCGCGAGGAACGTCGCAAAGAGCGTCAGGAACACTGCGCCGGCGGCCGCGACCTGAAGCACCGTCGTCCCGTAGGCGGCCGCGGAATCGGCGACCGGGAGCGCCGTGTGGTGCGGGTCGCCGACGAGTGGGACGAAGTAATCGACGAGGTCGTTGAAGCCGTACCACGCGACGGCGACGGCGACGGCGCGAATCGGGAACGCCGAGTAGCGCTGGATGAGGAAGGCCTGGACCACCATGGCGAGGTGGCTGAAGAACAAAAACAGGTACATCGGGAACCACGTAACTGCGAGGAACGAGTCGGCGAAGGCCGCGAGGACGAACGGCGTCCACAGGCCGAGCTTCCAGCAGCCGAAGAACGCGAGCGCGTTTACGTACTCGTTCGACCGGCCGAGTTTCCAGAGCGCGAGCGAGAGGGCGATAAAGAGCGTCGCCACCGGGCTGTCGGGGACGAACGGCCACATCACGAGAGGTTCGGTGGCGAACTGGAGTTGGACGACAGGGTCGGAAAACGGGTGGATGCCGTAGTACCAAAAGCCGAACGCGGTGCCGACGAGGTTGATGGCGACGACCAGCCACGCGACGTTGAGGCCGAAGTTCTCAAGCCACTTCGGAAGCGGCGCGAGCCACCACGGCAAGTTCGTGTTCGGCGGGAGGTCGTCGTCGCCGAAGAGGCGTCTCGGGTCGTCGAGTATGCGGCGCAGTCGCGTCGCCTCGTCCATAACCGGCCGAAAGCGTGGCCGAGTAAAAGCGGTGCCGGTCTTCCCCATGCGGCCGCCGCCCGTGGGAGTGACTGACGACCGGAAGCGACTCCTTAAGTGTACCCAGTCGCAAGCCAGAAACATGGCAGAGGAGACCGACCTGGAGGAACTCCGGCGCGGGACGGAACTCGTCAAGCGCGGGTTCGCCCAGATGCAGAAGGGCGGCGTCATCATGGACGTCGTCGACGCTGAACAGGCGAAGATTGCCGAGGAAGCTGGCGCGGTTGCCGTCATGGCCCTCGAAGCCGTTCCGGCCGACATCCGCAAACGCGGCGGCGTCTCTCGCATGGCCGACCCAGAGAAGGTCAAAGAAATCATCGACGCCGTCTCCATCCCGGTGATGGGGAAGGCCCGAATTGGCCACTACACCGAAGCGCAGATTCTCGAATCCATCGGCGTGGACATGGTCGACGAGAGCGAAGTTCTCACCCCCGCCGACAACGACTACCACATCGACAAGCGCGAGTTCACCGCTCCGTTCGTCTGCGGTGCTCGCAACCTCCCCGAAGCGCTCCGCCGCATCCACGAGGGTGCTGCGATGATTCGCACGAAGGGCGAAGCCGGCACGGGCGACGTGAACCAGGCTGTCACCCACCAGCGCACTATCAAGAACCAGATTCGCACGCTGACGGGTCTGAACCACGACGAGCGCGAGAAGTGGGCCCGCGAACACGAAGCCCCAGCCGAACTCGTCCACGAGACGGCCGAGATGGGTCGCCTGCCGGTCGTCAACTTCGCCGCCGGTGGCATCGCGACGCCCGCCGACGCCGCGCTCATGATGTACCACGAGTGTGACGGTATCTTCGTCGGCTCCGGTATCTTCGGCGCAGAGGACCCAGAGACGATGGGCAAGGCAGTCGTCGAGGCGGTCAACAACTGGGACGACCCAGACAAACTCGCCGACATCGCCTCCGGCATCGGCAAGGGCATGAAGGGCGAAGCGAACGTCGACATGCCCGAAGAGAAGAAGCTGCAGGGCCGCGGCGTCTAAGCCGAGTTCTTCACTTTCTATTCGTTCGACACGCCACAGAGCGAAGCCGCCCGCAATCGAGCAGTCGCTCCGAGGTGGTTGAGAAAAGAGAACGCAGTCGCCCGTCTCAGGCGAACAGCTCGCGGTCTTCTTCCGTCTCAGCTTCGTCTTCTTCGCCAAGGAGGACGGTGACCGGCCCGTCGAACTGCAGCATCAGCGTCTGCGTCAGGTCGCGTGAGATGAGCTTTCCGGCTGGCGAGCGGCGGCGACCCGAGATGAACAGATGGTCGCACGCTTCCCACTGCGCCGTCTCCAGCACGGAGTCGACTTCGGGGCCGATGTCGGCAACGACGCGGTAGTCAACGTCGAGTCCTTCGAGGGCTTCGCGAGCGACGCGGTCCGCACGGCGACGCGCGGACTCGGTCGCTTGGTCGATACCGTAGACGACGTCCGACGAACCAACGTCCGCGAGTGCCGAGCGTGTCCGCTCGAACTCCTCGCTGGGTGTGACGGTGAGGACGACGAGTTCTGCTCCACTGCCGGCGGCGAATTCACCGGCTTCTCGGAGGATGCGCTTCGACCGCTCGTTCGGCGAGACGACGACGAGTGCTCGTTTCATACCTCCAACGTCTCGTGTTAATGAGAAAAGTCTTCTCGGAATCGTGCTAGCAAGACCCACGTCAATTCGTTCCAGTAGCTCACAGCGCTGAATACAGGACGATAGACGGAGCGAGCGTCTATCTAAACACTACTCAGAATTCGAATATTTCTGCGCCACTGCCGACACGAGTCTTGTAGGCCTGGGCGGACACGTCGACGTCGTCGAAGGCTTCGAGCATCGCGGCGGCGACGCGGGTTCGGTCGTTCGCGCCACAGACAGCGAGAATCGACGGGCCTGCGCCGGACACAGTCACGCCGTCTGCTCCGGCGGCGAGTGCGGCGCTCCGGACTTCGTCGTAGCCGGTGATGAGTTCCGCACGCGCTGGCGTGACGACTCGGTCGTCCATTCCGGCACCGACGAGTCTCGGGTCGCGGCGGCACATTCCCACAGAGAGCGTCGCCGCGCGTCCGACGGTGTGGACGAGGTCGTCGATGCTCGCCTGCTTCGGCACGACTCGGCGCGCGTCCCGCGTCGAGACGACGATTTCGGGCAGGCACGCGACGAGCGGAATGTCCGCATCGATGGTGGTGACGCCTTCGTCGGTCGCGACGGTAAAGCCACCGAGGAGCGCGGGTGCGACGTTGTCGGCGTGTGCTTCGCCGGAGACGACCGCCTCGCCCTCGGCGGCGATTGGGACGAGTTCCTCACGCGAGAGGCCGCGGTCGTACAGTTCGTTCAGTGCGAGGGCGGCGGCGGCGGAACTCGCGGCCGACGACCCGAGCCCGGAGGAAGGACGGACGCCCTTGTCGATGCGGATGTGCGCCGGGGCGTCGAGCGCCTCGGCGACAGCGCCAACGACGTTGCGATTCGGGTCGGTCGGGATGTATTGGCTGCCGACGCCAGTCACTTCGATTGTTGTGCGGTCCGCTCGCTCGACGTGAACCACGTCGGCGGGACGGTCGAGTGCCACACCGAAAACGTCGAACCCGCTGCCGAGATTTGCGCTCGTTGCGGGTGCGCGGACCGTAACCATGCCCCGCTGTTGCCGTATCGCAGATAAAAATGTGGCGAACGTCGCAACTGCGGCGGATATCTCAATCCGTAGTGATTTCGGGCGTCGCGGTGTCTTGGACGTCTTCGACACCGCGGAACCCGAACCGGGCACCGCCGGTCTCACCCGTGGTCAGGTCGACGCTCCAGCCGTGTGCTTCTGCCACCGAGTGGACGATTGGCAGTCCGAGTCCGGTCCCGTCGTCGTGGGTCGTATAGCCCCGTTCGAAGACCTGCTCGCGGTCTGCTTCGGGAATGCCGGGGCCGTCGTCTTCGACGTAAAACCCGTCGTCGAGCGTGTCGACGACGACGGTGACTGACGACCCCCCGTCGGTGACGCCGTGTTCGGCTGAGTTGCGAAAGAGGTTCTCGAACAGTTGCCTGAGCCGCCCCCGGTCGGCCATGATGGTCCGGTCGACTGCCACGTCGACGGTCACGTTCTCCGCGGCCACACCGTCCCAGGCCTCGCGCGCGACGGTTGCGATATCGACCGGCGAGAGGTCAGAGAGCGTCTCGCCCCGTCTGGCGAGGGTCAGAAGGTCCTCGATAATCGCTTCCATTCTGTCGTGAGACTCCTCGATACGCTCGAAGTGAGCGTCCTCGCCCGTCTCGTGTGCTAATTCGAGGTAGCCGCGTGCGACCGTGAGCGGGTTTCTGAGGTCGTGTGAGACGACCGATGCGAACTCGTCGAGGCGTTCGTTCTGGCGTTCGAGTTGTCGCTCTCGCTCTTTGTGGTCGGTGATGTCGCGGACGAGCAGGAGTCTCCCCGCGGCGACTGCGTCCTCGCCGAGCGCATTCGTCTCGACCAGCACGTCTTTCGTGTCGCCGTCGCAGGTGAGAGCCACCTCCGAATCGGTTTCGTCGCCGAGTGTCGCAACGAGCGTGTCAGGGAGGACGGCCGACGCGGGGCGGCCGTAGGCGTCGTCGAGGTCGACCCGAAGGCACGTTTCGCCCGCCGAGTTCGCAGCGAGTATCGTGTCGTTCGCGTCGAGGACGAACGCTGCGACGTCCATCGATTCGACGGCAGACTCCCACGCCACCGGGACGAGCGTGAACAGTCGATGTCGGAAGACGCTCCACGCGACGGTGCCCGAAGCGAAAGAAAACGCGAGCGTCGGAAGGTTGAGTCCGGTGACTGGGCTCGCACCGAGGACGTAGACGACACCCGCGACTGCGGGGACCGTCCCACCGACGAGCAACCCGGCGGTCTGTTTTCGGTAGATGCCCTCGGCCCGGACGAGTTCGCGGACGAGGACCGCGAGACCGATGGCGATGAGGACGTACGCGTAGACGATGTACCCCAAGAACGCGATTCCGTGGTCGTTGACGAGGATAGCGTACCCGCTGTCCATGGATATCCAGAGGTGACGCCAGATGAGATTGTGCCAGTCGTTGGTCAACACGAGGCCGATGACGACGACCGGAACGGTCCCGAGTGCGGCCCAGATCGACCGCGGGAGGTCGGCGATGTCGGTGTGGCGCATCACGTACGCGAACCACAGGAGCGGAATGGGGGCGATACCGACGTAGCCGAGTTGGTTCAAAAGCACCTTCGTCGCGAAGTCGGTCCGAGAGAGTTCGAGGGCGTACATCCCCATCCACAACCCGGACGCGAAAAGCAGGAGCGCTCCGAGTACCGTCCCCGGGACGAGTCGCTGTTCCGTACGGCGTCGAAGCAGGTACACACCGAGTGCTACGAAGACTCCTGCACCAACCCCGAGCGGGAGCGTATAGGGCGTAGCCTGCCAGTGAGACACGCCGTTCATGCTCGTTGAGTTGTTTGAGGTGGGATAAATCCCTCGTACTTCCCACACGGGAGCGGTCAACCAGAAAGGCCTTTCGTGCCCCCGGCAAACTCCGGCGCATGATAGGTATCGTCGGCGGCGGCATCGCGGGTCTCGCCGCGGCGTATCGACTCCGAAAACGGGGTCACGACGTGCGAGTCTTCGAGGCGAGCGATTCGCTCGGCGGACTCGCAGCGACGTACGAGACGAACGGCGACGACATCGAACGGTACTACCACCACCTCTCGAAGTCCGAAGAGACCATCGTCGAACTCGCCGACGAACTCGGTCTCGGCGACGACCTCGAGTGGCGCATCGGCAAGAACGCCTACTACGTCGACGGCGTGGTCCATCCGCTGGACACGGCGTGGCAAATCGCCGCCTACCCGCACATGAGCCTCTACGACAAGTTCCGCCTCGGCATGCTCACGCTCGGCATCGACGTGCGCGGTGGCGTCCCCGACTTCGACGCCTACGAGGAACTCGCCGAGTACGAACACACACCAATCGAGGACTTCGTGGTCGAACACACCACCCGAGGCGTCTACGACAACTTCGTGGACCCGCTTCTCGACGGCAAGTTCGGCGAGCGCAAACACGACGTGTCGGCGGCGTGGTTCCTCGGCCGCGTCCGCTTCCGCGGCGAGCGCGACCTCCTTCGCGGCGAACTGCTCGGCTACTTCGACGGCGGGTTCGCCCCGCTTATCGATGCGCTCATCGAGGCCGTCGGCCGCGAGAACATCCAGACCGGGTCGCGAGTGACCGAACTCGACACCGAGGGCGACGAAGTCGACACCATCACCGTCGAAACGGCAGACGAGACCGAGGTCCACGAGGTGGACTCGGTGGTCGTCGCGGCGATGCCCAACGTCCTCGAAGACCTCACCGGGTTCGAGTGCGAAATCGACTTCCAAGGGGCTGTCTGCGGGCTTGCGACCATGTCCGAGTCGCTGATGGACACCTACTGGCTCAACATCGCCCACGACGCACCCTTCGGCTCGCTCATCGAGCACACGAACTTCGTCCCCCGCGAGCGGTACGGCGGCGACCACCTGCTGTACGTCGCAAGCTACGTTCAGGGACCGCACGAAGACCTCTGGCAGATGACCGACGAGGAAGTCGAAGACGCGTGGTTCGACGAAATCGAGGACATGTTCCCCGACTTCGACCGCTCGGCCGTCGAGGAGTTCAAAGTCTCGCGAAACCCCCGTGCTGGCCCGGTCTACGAACGCGGCTACCTCGACCTCGTCGTCCCGTACGACCTCGCCGACGACGTCGCCGAGGGCGTCTACTACGCGGGGATGGCCTCGGAAGCCCAGTATCCCGAGCGCTCCCTGAACGGCGGTATCGTCGCGGGCTACGAAGTCGCCGACAGAATCGACAAGCGGCTGTAGCTCGTTTTCACCCCCCAGTCTCACTCGGTACGACACTCCGAGCCACGCTTACCGGCAATCTGTTTCGGATTCGGAACCCCTTTTCACGCCGCTGACTGACTAGTCAGTTAGTGACTACGGACGCCACCTCGGACCGGTCGGTCCCCGACGAGGTCCACGAGACGTTGATGGAGGCGACCTATCGGGCGTTGTGCGCCCACGGGTACGCCGAGTTGACGATGCAGCGAATCGCCGACGAGGCTGGAAAGAGTAAGTCCCTCCTCCATTACCACTACGGGACGAAACGCGAACTGCTCGTCGCGTTCCTCGATTTCCTCCTTGAACACTTCGAACAGCGAGTCGAAGAGACCGAAGGCGACGCGCCCGACGAGCGACTTCGCTTCCTCCTCGACAAGATGGTTCCCGACGAGGACGACGACGGCGAGTACGACCGCTTCGGTCTCGCCCTCGCCGAAATTCGGACCCAAGCCCCCTACGTCGAGGCGTACCGCGAGCAAATCGCCCAAAACGAGGCGGCGATTCGAGGGCGCTTTGCGGACGTCATCCGCGACGGTATCGAGCAGGGTGTCTTCCGCGACGTCGACCCTGACCGGACGGCCACACTGCTGTTCGCCGCACTCGACGGGGCACGCCTGCAACGAGTCTCCGTCTCGGAACCGGATGCAGAGAGCGAACGGACACCAGCGACTGCGGCACCGCACGAGGTTCGGGCGGCGCTCGAAGCGTTCGTCGTCTCGGACCTCCTCCGCGAGGAGGGGTCGCAGTGAGCGCGAAGCCGAAAGACGTCAACCTCGTCGACGGCGAGCTCGTCAAGCCGATGTTGGTGCTGTCGCTCCCCATCGTCCTCTCGCAGATGATGCAGGTGGCGTACAACCTCGCGGACACCTTCTGGGTCGGCCGCGTCGGCGCGAACGCGGTCTCTGCGCTGTCGTTCTCGTGGCCGCTCGTCTTCCTCATGATTTCGTTCGGCGGCGGTTTCACCGTCGCCGGGACGGTGCTCGTCGCCCAGAACAAAGGCGCGGGCAACCACGACGAAGTCGACCACGTCGCCGGACAGACGCTCGGCTTCGTCATCCTGCTGTCTGCCGGATTCGCCGTACTCGGCTATCTCCTGACGCCGGTGTTGCTGCCGCTTATCGGAACGACGCCCGGAACGGAGGTCCACCAGCTGTCTGTCGATTACACCCGCACTATCTTCCTCGGTGTCGCGTTCATGTTCGGCTTCTTCATCTTTCAGGCCCTGCTGCGCGGGTGGGGCGACACCAAGACACCGATGTATCTGATGGCGTTTGGCGTGGTGCTCAACGTCGTCCTCGACCCCTTCCTCATCCTCGGCTTCGACGCGAATCCGGTGTTTTCGGCCCTCGGTCTCGACGGCCTGCGCCAGTCGCTTTTCGTCGCGACCGGATTCTCCGGGTTCGGCGTCCAAGGAGCAGCTATCGCGACGGTGTTCTCTCGCGGTGTCGGCGCGCTCGTCGGCTTCTGGCTCCTGCTGTCCGGTCGCGTCGGTATCAGCCTCTCGCCGCGGGACCTCGTCCCCGAGCGCGAGACGGTCGAGAAAATCGTCCGTATCGGCGCGCCATCGAGCATCGAGCAATCGACGCGCGCACTCGGGGTCACGGCGCTGACGGCGCTCGTGGCCTACGCCGCAGTGAACGCGGGCGGTGTCGACACCGAAACCGCGGTCGCGGCGTTCGGTATCGGCAACCGTCTCAACTCGCTCGTGTTCCTCCCCGCAATCGGACTCGCGCAGGGGACCTCGACGGTCGTCGGGCAGAACCTCGGCGCGGACCAACCCGACCGGGCGGAGCGCGCCGTCTTCTGGGCGGTCGGCATCATCGTCGGCGCGCTCGTGTTCGTCTCCACGATAGCGTACTTCTTCGCCGAACCCATCGTCGCGGTGTTCATCCCCGGCGAGGAGACGGTCATCTCGGTCGGCGTCGACTACCTCCGCATCATCGGCCCGACGTTCCTCTTCCTCGGGGCGTTCAACGTCGTCAACGGCGGCTTCCGCGGCAGCGGGTCGACCCGAACGGCGATGATATTCTCGCTCATCTCGCTGTGGGTGCTCCGAATTCCGACGTCGTTCGTCCTCGTCGAGTTCTTCTCGATGGGGCCGACGGGAGTCTGGTACGGTATCGCCTTCTCGAACGTCGCCGCGGCGTTTCTCGCGCTGGCGTGGTTCACGCGCGGAACGTGGAAAGAAAGCGTCGTCGACACCGGACCACCGGTTCCGAGCGACGACTGACTGGGGAACTGTGATTTAGGCCGCTTCTTCGTCGACGTCGTCGACCTCTTGCATGCCGGGTGCGACGCTCACGTCGACGTCTTCTGGCTCTTCGGTACCGCCGGCGGCGACCTCACCGCTGGCGTCTTCGACGTACACGTCGTCGGCGAAACCGCCTTCGGCGTGGGGATGTTCGGGGTTCTCCAGATTCTCCAGCGTCGCGGGCGCATCCGGGATGTCGATGGTGCGGAACTCGCCCAGCGGGTTGGCGATGTCGATGTCGTAGCGCTCGAAGAACTGCTGGTAGCGCTCGTAGTGGGCTTCGAGTTCGTCGGCCGGGAACTCCATCATCTCGGTCCAGCCGTGGTTGTAGAAGTCGAAGTTGGCCTGGATGTGCGTAATCTCCCGAGCTTCAGCCTCCGGGAATCCCTCGTCCAGTGCCGCCAGATAGGTGTCGAAAGTGCACTCGAAGAACGCCGCCATGTGCGGTTCGCGCTCCTCTCGGTGGTCGGGGTCCGCGCGCTCGCCGAAGACGCGAACGTGAAGGTCCACCATCTTCTCGGTGGCGATGTCGCCGATGACGGGCATGGTGAGCGCCTTCTTCGTCGCGAAGTGGCGGATGTTCTGACGAATCTTCATTTCGTCGCCCGCTAAGGGTCGGATGCACGTAAAGACCACGTGTATCGCGGGGGACAAAAGAAAATTACACGACCTGTTTTATTGTCGCTCGTCCTCGATGAGTACGATATGAGCGATTCCGCCCCCACACACGAGGACACGCTCCTCGGCTGTGAGGACTGCATCTCCCCGGCCGAAGCGTTCGCCATCGTGGCCGACGAGACGCGATTGAACATCCTCGAAGCACTCTGGGAGTCACCCGACAGACCGGTTCCGTTCTCGGAACTCCGGCGACGTGTCGGCGTCGACGACAGCGCCCGGTTCAACTACCATCTCGGCAAGCTCCGCGGGCAGTTCGTCCGCAAGACCGACGATGGCTACGACTTCCGGCACGCCGGCGAAAAAGTCGTTCGTGCCGTGCTCGCGGGCACGTTCAACGAAGACCCGGTGTTGCCGGCGTTTCCCGCACCGGGGACGTGTGTCGACTGTGATGGCGCACTCGAAGCGACCTACGCGGACGAGAAACTCACCATCGCGTGCGCAGACTGCGGGCGCGTCCACGCACACGAGGAGTTCCCTCCGGGGGGAATCGACGGGCGCTCGCCAGAGGCGCTCCTCAGCGCGTTCGACCAGCGCGTTCGACATCTCCACTGTCTCGCCGCCGACGGAGTCTGCCCGGAGTGCGGCGGGACGACCGAGACGGTTCTCACCCCCGAATCGGACCTGTACGACCTCGACGTGGTCGTGAGTCACCGATGCGGACAGTGCGCCTACGAAGCCGTCTCCCCGGTCGGCCTCGTGCTTCTCGACGAGACGACCGTCCTCGGCTTCCTCTCGTCGCGGAACACCGACTTCTGTGCGACCCACTTCTGGCGCTTCCCGTGGGTCGTCGGCAACGAGGCACTCACCGTCGTCGACACCGACCCGTGGCGACTCCGCGTTCGCGTCGAAGACGGCGACGAAGCGCTCGTCGTCGAACTCGACGAGACGCTCACGTGCGTCGATTCGCACACGGAACGTGTCGAGCAAATTGCATAAGACAGCTACGGTAAGGGAGCTTACAAAACTATCATTCTGCTTACCCTTTTGGTCGTGTGGGCCGTCTATCCACGTGAGGAACACGACCATGGGACACGACACTACTCGCGGACTTCCCGACTCGCTCGACCGCGCCCCACAGGGCGTCGAAACGCTCGTAGACACGTTGTTTGTCGCCACCGTCGCCGTCGTTGGCATCACTGCGGCGACCCTTCTGGCGGCAGTTCTCGCACCACTCGGTGCCGGGGTCGCTCTCGTCGCGTTGTTTGTCGGTTGGCCACTGGGGTTCGTCGGCGCTGGCATCGTACTCCGCGCTGGCGTACGTGCCCTCGTCGACAGCGGTGTTCTCGCCGACATCCGGCGCGCACTTTGGCGCGTTCGCGCCGGAATTCGACGGGTTCGAACTGGTGCATCGCCGGTCGTCACCGACGGCGCCGGGACCGGCGACTGTGACACTGCCAACGAGTGCCACTAGCCCGTCATATTTTGGGATTGTCGACTCTCGCTTCGGTTTTCGGCCGCCTCATGAATAATGAGGGAGATAGCAATCCACATTAACCCCGAATACAAACGTCGGGTTATGAGTCAATCGTACGTGATCGTCGGCGACGGTATCGCGGGTGCCTCCGCCGCGGAGACGCTCCGCGAGGAGGACCCCGAGGCCGACATCACAATCCTCACCGACGAGGGTGAAGCACTGTACAATCGCATTCTGATCAAAGAATTCGCCAAGGGCAAACTCCCCGAAGCGCCCATCTCTATCCACGACGAATCGTGGTACGACGACCGCGACGTCGACCTCGAACTGAACACCCTCGTCACGAACATCGACCCCGACGCGCACACGGTCACCGCCCACGACGGGACCGAGTACGAATACGACAAACTCCTTCTCGCTATCGGTGGGACGCCGACGCAACTCCCCGTCGAGAACTCCGACGCCGAAGGCATCCACCACTTCTGGACGTTCCAGGACGCTCGCAACATCAAAGAGCACATGGAACAGGCCGAGAACTCGGTCGTCATCGGTGCGGGCCTCCTCGGTATCGACCTCGCGGCCATCACCGCCGCCCAGGACGTCGAAGGCAAGTACCTGATGCGCGGCAAGGCGTGGTGGCGCTACGCGCTCTCGCAGGACGGCGCAGAGATTATCCACAACGCGCTCCGCGAGCGCAACGTCGAGCCCGTCTTCGACTCCGGCGTCGACCACTTCGAGGTCGACGACGAGGACCGCGTCACGACGGCTGTCGACCCCAACGGCGACCACTATGACGCCGACTTCGTCGGCATCGCCATCGGTCTCAACTTCAACACCGAGATTCTCCAGGGCACCGACATCGAGTACGACAACGGCGTCTACGTGGACGAGTACATGCGGACGAACCACGACGACATCTTCGCCGCCGGTGACATCACCGAGTTCCACGACCTCATCCTCGGCGAGCGCGCCCAGAACGGCGCGTGGGGCTCCGCCAAGGAACAGGGCACTATCGCCGCGAAGAACATGGTCGACTACGGCACCGAAGAGTTCCGCTGGGTCTCGTCGTACTCCATCACGCACTTCGACTTCCCGTTCCTCTCGTTCGGTCACCCGACCCTCGGCGACGACCACGTCGAAGCCAAGTACTCCGACACCGAGTGGCGGCGTCTCGCCATCAAGGACGGCAAAATCGTCGGCGGCGTCCTCATCGGCGACCTCTCGCCGCAGACGAAGTACAAGAAGCTGATGCGCGAACAGGTCGACATCAGCGGTCAGAAGGACACCCTCGTCAAGCAGGACTTCGAACTCGAAGACCTCGAAGGCGCGGCCGCCGAGCAGTAAGACCGCGTCTCACGACGTTCTTCTGGACGGACCGCTGGATACTATCGTTCGTTCAGTTTCTCTCATCTCCCCCTCTCCATCTCTCATCTCCTCCTCTCCGACTCTCATCTCCTCCTCTCCGACTCTCATCTATCCCTCTCCGACTCTCCCGGTAACCGTGTCACTCATTCATGGATTGTGGTACGTTGATATGTCACAAACACTTATGGTATCCAAAGCCATGTGTTACCATATGTCATCGAAGGATGGACAGCCGGCATCGGCGTCAGCGTTCAAAGCTGCTCCTGCCGTCGTGCCAATCACGGACGTTCCCCCGGGTGCTCGGGTTCGACACTTCGACGAACTGAGCGACCGGACGCAACAGGCTCTCACGACTGCGCTCCCCTCGGGTCACCTCGACATCGACCCGGAATCCACGAATCTCTCGCGTGGAGACGTCGTCGTGTTTACCGAGTACGTCCGCATCCACTAGCCGTCCCGCTGCATCGTTCGCTCACGACGACTTTCCTGGCGTCTCGTCACCCACGAGCCGTGCTGCCGAGCGACGGCGAGGACCGAAGTGGTTTTCCACGCTTCGCCGCTATCGCAGGACATGGCAGCAGGCGGCGGCCAAGGGACGATGACGCTCGCGTTCGAACTGGAGGCGCTCAAGCGCCTCGCCGACCCCAATGCGGCGTTTAGCGACGCGCGCCGCTGGTCGAAGTACGTCGGCGTGGTAAGCGAGAAGCCGACCTACGTCGTGACCAACTTCACCCGGAAGGAGCGAATCCGTCAGGACTTCTTCTCCGGGCCGCGCGGCGTCGAAGAGAGCCTCGAAAACGTGATGCGTCAGTTCGACACGGACAGACACGTCTTCGTCGGCACGACCGACGACGACCGCAGTATCGCCGAAGAAGCCGGCTGGGAGTTCCTCCCCGTCGAGGAGGCGGCCGACGCCGCCGAATGGCCTCTCGCCGGCGACGACGACCCGGTCGAAGACCCCTTCGAAGACGACGACGGCCGCGACGACTGGCCGTAGTCAGCGAGTCCGGGTCTCGGGTCGGGCCGGTGCAACCGCTCGATAGCGACACAGCCCACAGTCGAGACGCTCGAACGAAAAACGTCGGACTACCGACCGCTCAGAACGGCGGCGAGTAGTCTTCGTACTCGTCCATCTCTTCCATCTCTTCGGTCTTCGTCGGCATGACTGCGGCTCGCGGTCCACCCGCACGAACCACGTTCACTTTCGAGATGTCGTCGAGTTCTTCGGGGAGACGGTGACGTATCGCTTTCATCGTCATCGGTGCGATACCACAACCGGAACACGCTCCACCGATAGCGACTGTCACTTCTCCCGCGTCCTCATCTACGTCCTGAATCTCGAAGAACCCGCCGTGTTCCTGAATCTGCGGGACGTTGTTGCTGAGATAACTCCGCGTCTGTCGTTCGAGGCCTTCGGCACTCATGGTATGCCATACGTCAACAGTGTCCAAATAGGTTGTCCCGCTACCACGAGCGCGAACACGAATTGGCTGAACGAACCACAATCGTCCGTTTTCCTTCCACGAGTCGTCGCCGTACGTCACTGCGAGTCGAATCGATTCGGGTCCCCTACCGAAAGCCCTAATCACGGACAGTCCTTTTGCTTCCCCGATGAGTCACCAGTTGCCTGACGTACAGGCCTCTCAGCCCGACGTAACGGTCGGATTGAGTCAGGTCGGCGTCACAGGCGTCGAGAAGCTCGTCAAGATCGCCCGTGACGACAAGCGGCCGCTCATCTTGATGGCTGAGTTCGAGGTATTCGTCGACCTGCCCGGCGGACGCAAGGGTATCGACATGAGCCGTAATATGCAGGTTATCGACGAGGTTCTCGAAGCTGCGGTCTCCGAACCCGCCTATCGCGTCGAAGACATGTGCGGCGACGCTGCCGAACGATTGCTCGCAAAACACGACTACACGACGACTGCCGAGGTCAAGATGACCGCCGAACTCGTTATGCGGGAAGACACCCCCGCAAGCGGATTGGCGACCCAGAGCACCGCGAAAATCATCGCCGGTGCGACGGCGACCGAGGAGGGAACTCGCGAAGAAATCGGTGCCGAAGTCGTCGGAATGACCGTCTGTCCCTGCTCGCAGGGGATGTCGGCATCCCGCGCCCGCGACGTCCTCCAGGACCTCGCGGTCGACGACGACACCATCGAGGAGTTCCTCGACCAAGTCCCGCAGCCGGGTCACTCCCAGCGCGGTCACGCCACGCTCA
Organism: Haloferax larsenii; assembly: GCF_024730625.1. Lineage (NCBI taxonomy): Archaea > Methanobacteriati > Methanobacteriota > Halobacteria > Halobacteriales > Haloferacaceae > Haloferax > Haloferax larsenii. Next base: position 276,534 of record NZ_CP078063.1, on the reverse strand, counting down.
CCGTCGAGACCGAGGGGTCGCCGGATGTCGACCTCATCGACCTCGTCGACATGGCCCGTGATTCGATGTCGGCGCGCATCTACAACCTCGCGAAGCGCCCGGACGAAGACCACATGACGTACCACGCACACGCGAACGCGAAGTTCGTCGAAGACTGCGTCCGGTCGATGGCCGAGATGGCCGTCGAGAGCTTCGACCACCTCGCAGACGACGCCGTCATTCACATGAAGCAGTCGAACGACGAATCGATTCACCAGCACAACGCCCACGCAGAGCGAGAAGTAACGCTGGGACAGCTTCGCGACGAACTCGCGCGCTAACCCAACCCGACGCTCCTTACAGCGCCAGTGGGACCGCCCGCTCCCACCGCGGCTCGAACGTTTCTCGAAGGTCCGCCGCGAAGTCCGGGTCTTTCAGGTCGATCATCGCGAAGGCCTGCCCGGGGTCCAGCGGATTCGGCACCTCGATACAGACTTCGACGTCGTCGATGAGGTTGAACACGCCCGTCAGATTCTCCGCGGTCCGAACGTGGAACTGCGGGTGGTCAGAGAGCTGGTCCATGTAGCGCCGCCCGACACTCTCCGGGAGCGAATCGACCATATCTGGAGACATGAGGACCGACACCTCGACGCCGCGTTCGAGCGCCGCCTCGATTTCTTCGACGACGAGGTCGCCGACAGCTCCGAGGTCGAACTGGGGCGAGGGCGTCCCGGCGACCATCACGAGGCTCTCGTCGGCCGCCGACAGTCGCTCGATGAGCAGGTCGACCGTTTCGTCGTCGCCGACCGCGGCCGTCCAGAACTGGTCGTGAACCGGCTCAGCAGCGTCGAGTTCGGTCGTCAACTCGTCGACGACTTCTTGGTACTGCTGGGCTTTCTCGTCTAACTCCTGGCGCTTGCTTTCGAGCAGTCGGTCGAGCGCCGTGTCAGGTTCGACGGCGACGTACTTCTTCGGCCGGCTCGCCGCCTGACTCCGAATGAGGTGGTACTGTTCGAGGCTGTTCAACACGTCGTAGATTCGGCCCATCGGAACGTCACTCGCCCGTGAGAGCTCTTTGGCCGTCGTTGCTCCCGTCCGAAGGAGCGCGCGGTACGCCCGCGCTTCGTATTCCGATAATCCGAGATCGCGAAGACTTGCCATGCTCCGTCTGTCTCGTTTCTTCGTTATAAACAAACCGGATGTTTACACCAACATCCGGTTGGAAAATCGCCGACTTAGGCGTCGGGTGTGACTGAAGACACCGCTCGCATCAACTCGTCTGGAGTGGTTGCCTCTCGGTTTGTATCTCCGAGGCTGACACGTGCAGTCCCGTCTTCGACGTCCGCGTCGGGGACGACGAGGGCCTCGTGGTCGGCGACTCTGAGTGCCGCCCGATGCAGGTCCGTCCCGACGTCACCGCCGATTTCGACCACGAGCGGGTCGCGGAGGAGGCGGGCGGCGACGGCCCCGTACTCGGCGACCTGGACGCCGATTCGGTCCCACGCACCGGCGAATGCGGCCATGGTCTCTTCGGCAACGTCGCGGAACCGGTCCTCGCCGGTCAGAATCGCGAGATCGACGAGCGCGTTCGCCATCTCGACGTTTCCATCGAGCGGGCGAAGAGGATGCGACAGGAGGCCGTCGCCAGTCGCTGGCCCGTCGCGGAACGACCCATCGTCGAAGAGTTCGTCGATGGCGGCATCCGCGACGGACGTCGCGAAGTCGAGGTACGACTCGCCAGCGACACCGTCGGTTCCCAAGACTTGTCGGGCGCGACAGGCGGCCGCGACCACGCGAGCGTGGTCTTCGAGAAGAAGTGATTCGCCCGACTCGCCGCCCGACTGGAAGTGTGTCACGACCCCGTCGTCGACGAGGTCTTCACCGATTCGATGGAGCGCTCGGTCGGCGTACTTGCGGGCGGTCTCGTCGTCGGTCAGCCCAGCGAGAACGAGGAGTGCGTCGACCGCGAGGGCGTTGCCACCGGCGTAGACGGTGAAGTCGGTTCGCGGGCCGGGCGACTCCTCGCGCCCCTCGGAACCGAGGAGGTAGTAGTCGGTTCCCGCGGCCGGGCCCATGCTCCCGCCGAATCCGGTCCCCGACCACAGCGACTCGACGAGGAAGTGCGCCGTCTCGACTGCCGGGTCGCGATAGGCGCTATCGCCGGTGTACCGATACCCGTTTGCGAACGCTCGCACCAGGGCGGCGTTCGATTCGAGCGTCTTCTCGCGGTGCGGATTCGTCCACGAGCGGTCGTCGGCGTAGCGGAAGAACCCGCCCTCGACAGGGTCGAAAAGGCCGTCTCGAACCGCATCCAGACTTCGGAGCGCGCGCTGTTGGTCGCGCTTGAGTGCGAACTCGATGGTGCGCGGGAGCGGGAACTTCTGGGCGTCGCCCCAACCACCGTGTTTCTCGTCGAAGGTGACCTCCAGTTGCCCCGCGAGGTGTTCTTCGATTCGGTCCGATAGCTCGCCACCCGGCGGCAGGTCGCCAGCGAGCGCGCGAGGCATTCGACCGGCGTCGGACCCCTTCTTTTCCCACACCTCTCGGACGCGCTCTATGACTTGTCGCATCCCGTCCGGACGGACGAACGTCGTCCCGGTCATGGGCCGCCCGTCGGGTGTGAGGAAGACTGTCGACGGGAAGCCACCCATGTTGTACCGCTCTCGAATCCGTGGGTGTCGGTCCACGTCGACCCGAATCGGGACGAAGTCGTCGTTGATGTTCGCGGCGATGCGCGGTTCTGCGTACGTTTCGGCGTCCATCTCGTGGCAGTCCGAACACCACGTCGCTGTCAACGACAACAGAATCGGCTCGTCGGCCGACTGCGCCTCGGCGAACGCGTCAGCACCCCACGCTCGCCACTCGACGCGCGTCTCGTCGGTCATGTCAGTTCATGCGCGGTGGATGCGGGTAAGCGCTTCGAGGTGGCAAGGCACACGGCGAGGTGTCGATGTCCCCCGCGCCACTCCGGTGACAAAAGGGCTATGGGCCGCGACCCGGTAGAGGCGACCATGCGAACGCGCACGCTCATGGCGCTCTTGCTCCTCATCCCTCTCTCCGACGCCTTGCTCCTCGTGGTCGTCGCGCAGTACATCGACCTCGTGCCCACTGTCGCGCTCGTGGTCCTGACCGGCTTGGTCGGGATGCTCATCGTCCGCGCGGAGGGCCGACACACGCTTCGGAATCTCCAATCGAAGTTCGCGACGGGTGACCTGCCCACGAACGAACTCATGGACGGCGGCCTGCTCATCGCGGCGGGCGCGTTCCTCCTGACGCCCGGCCTCGTCACCGACACCATCGGCTTCCTCATCTCCATCCCGGTGACGCGCTATCCCATCCGCGAGGTGCTCAAGCGGTTCGTCGTCAAGCCGTACCTCGACAAGCGCGCCGACGGGTTCGTCTCCGGCACGGTGTGGACCGCCGGCTTCCCGCAGGGCGACTCCAACGGCGATGGCGTCTACGACGCCGACCCCAACTCCTACCGGTTCGGCGGCGACGACTCCGAGTAACGCGCTGATTCTCCCGTTCGTTCTTTCGTCCTGCGGTTCTCTGGGGCTTTCACACCGTTAGCCGTGTGAACAGCGACTGCTCAGAACCGCGGAACCGCCCGACGACGCCGACATTCACTAACACGCACCAACGCTGGTTCGAAAAGAAAGTCTTAAAATCAACAGCGCACAACGAGTGAATGCGCTTACCTGGGCCAATAGCTCAGTCAGGTTGAGCGCTCGGCTGATAACCGGGAGGCCCGCGGTTCAAATCCGCGTTGGCCCATCCAAAATTTAGTCGGACTCTGTCCGAACTAAATTGGGTCTTATGGCTCCCCAGCCACCAAGATTCTGCGGTTCCGCTAAATCAAGAGCGGCCAGTATTACATCAGTCCATAATCCGACCTAACGAGGGTCACCGCTATCTATCGGTCTTAGTAGCCGGAGGTGGTCTCTAATGTCCCAGACTCGTCGAGAGACGAATCTGTGGCGGCACGTCCGGTACCACTGCCGGAGCTGCAACGCTTCGTGTCTCGTCGACCACGACGAACGCGCGGCCAAGATGCGCGAGTGCAAGGACTGCGCGCGCATCCCTGCCATCGAGGACGAGATACGGGACCACCGTCTCACCTCGCTCCTGTGGGCGCATCTTGCTGCTTCAGAAACCACCGCAAGGCCCGGAGAGGACGGGCAGGTTCTCGGCGGGCGCGCGGTGCTAACGCGCGACCGCCCTGACCGTCCTGCTGGAAGCGAGGGCTTGTCCCTCGACCCGGAAGCCGGGCCGCAAGAGGCCGACGGCCGTCGGCCGAAAACGAGTGGCGGTAAGGCCCAGTGCCGTCTGAACGATTTCCTCTGTACAGACGGAGGCGAGCGTGGCCGATGATGCTGCTCTAACCCTCCACCACACTGGCGAGGGTTACGAGTACGTTAGATGCCGGAGCGGTGGCGACGACGCCACGGTCTACATCCACCGGCTGGTCTTCGTCGCGGAACACGGCCTCGACGCGCTGCCGGTCGGGTGGCACGTTCACCACGAGATTTCAATCCCGTGGCTGAACACGCCGTCTAACCTCGTCGCTGTCGAACCTGTTGCCCACAGTCGCCACCACCTCCAGGGCGAACCTCTCTCTGCTGACGGGGGCGCACGTGAGTAGTCCAGGTGCCCCGACACCCGGCGCTCACGACTCGCCAACCAAGAGTGGTGACTCTCGGCCTTCCAAGGAGACTAACTCTGTAGAGGCGTCTACCGCCGGTTCTCCAGCAGAGGACAATTTCGAGGAACGGGTCCACGAACGCGTACTGGAATTCATCGAGAAGTACCCCGAACTGGCCGAGACACCAATCTGCGAGACGCACGAGCGGAAGCTCCGGCGCATCGTGACCGAAGCAGATTGGCGAGACACGTTTGTCGAACCGGAAGACCCGATGGAAAAGGGCTTCTACGTCACGGAGTTGGAGAAACGACACGCTGCGACGTGGGCTGACGCACTGAGTGCGTTCCTCACCGCGCACGTGGGCTACAAAGGCCTGACCGCCCGGTTCGCCAACGACGATGGCGACGAGTTCGAGCTACCGCTGACCGACGCGTGGGGCGAGACGTACTCGAAGAAACAGTATGCGCGTGCGCTCGGCCTCCAACGACAGATGGGCGGCGGTGAACGACCGTCCGGCGGTGAGGCAGTCGCGGCGTGGGACGCGCCCGCGACCGCGATGCTCACCTTCACCGCGTCGTCAGTGCCGAACGGTGACCGACTGCCGCCGGTCGAACACACCGATGCGCTCCACGACGCCTTTTCGTACGACGGAGTGCGCGACACGCTTCGGAACACGATGGAATATCATCTCGGCCTCGACGCTGACCAGTGGGGCTACTGGCTACAGGCAGAGCCGCACGGCATGGGCGGCGACGGTACCGGGATGAACGCGTGCTACACGCACCTCCACGTGGGCGTCTACTTCGACGCGTTCGAACTTGACCTGGAAGCTGTCGGCCCCGAGTTCGAACGGGTGATAGACAAACACGTCGCTGAATGTGAATACGCCTCTTTCAGTGCTCACGACTACCGAGACACCGATTACCTCAACGACTCGGACGGCTGTATTTCGCTGAACGCTGGTGTGGAGAACATGGGTTCGTACCTCGCGGCGTACATGGGCGGCTACACCGAGGAACTGCTGGATAAGCCGGTCGAATACCTCGCGTGGGGTGCAATCTACTGGTCCGCTGCTCGACGGCGGACCTCTCGCTCGAAAATTGTCACAGAAGCAATCGCTGCGGACGCGTGCGAGCAACGTGCCGAATCGGAGCAGTCCACCCAGACCGACCCGCACGGTGAACAGGTCGAATGGAATGACGGCCGTGGTCCAGACGTTGTCTGTGAGTGCTGCGGTTCTGGATGGGCTATCGACCAAACGCGCCTCGACGAGCCAGTTTCAGACAACGTCCTCTCTGAGGCACTTGCTGATGGAGGGGACACCCCCGACGACTCGACTGGAGAACTGTCTCTTGCTGAACGCTGGCCGACCGCGACCTCGGCGGCGAGGTTTGGTGAATCGACTACGAAAACTCGGATACGGAAGCGTGTTGAGGCTGAACTCAAGTACAGCGATGAGGACCTCACTTTTGAGCAGGTAGTTGGCAGGAACATCAGCGAAATCCCGAAGAAATACTGGGACTTTGTTAAGTCAATACTGAACGGCGAAGATACATCTCAACTAGAGTCGTTCGTCCGTGCCTCGCTCAAGTCGGAGTGGCGACTGGAAGCAATCATCGACCGTGACGGTGAGGAACACCTACCCGGCGGTGGTGGCGTCGATATGGCTCCGCTGAAGATGCCTGTTCAACGGGTGCTGCAAGAGACGCGACTACAGTACGACCTCAAGAAGGGCGAGATGTGGCGCTGTTCAGAGTGTAACGTCGGAAGTTACCAGACAAAATGGATGGCTCGCCATTTGGTTGAAATACACGGTCTCGACCAACCGGAGAGTGCCGACCACGTGCTGCACGTTGAGGACTACTTTGAGAAGGACCGCGAGTGTATGCGGCATCCTGCAAAACAGATTCATGGTTAAATTCATACCAATCCCCACATGAAATCGGAGTGACTAATGAAGTTAGAAAAAGAACACTACACAGATGGTTACCAAGCACTACTTACGGGTCTCTTCGTGGCTATGATTATTAATGCTCCAGACCCGTCGTTCGGGCCGCTTGTGAACAATATTATTGTTGCAACTACAATTCTCGCAAGTGTTTTTATTTTGCCATTAGGTATGTGGTTTTTCGACCGGATTGGTGAGATGATTAAACGATGAGAGTCTGCTTGAGGCCCTCACAGAGGATTAAGAGATTCGAATAAACGTATTGGTTCTTATCCGACTAGTTTTTTGTTTCACTTTCACTTGGGTGCCCGTGCTAGCTAGTATCAACTAGACTGACATACAGTTGTATGGCATCTGAACCGATGTCGTTCGACGACTTCGAAGAAACAGAAGTTGAGGACGACTACGACGACGGAGTAGAGGAAATTAAATTCGAAGTGGGCGAGCCGGTGGTCGGCGTCATCGTCGACATCGACCGCGACGTGGGTCCGAACGAAAACGACGTGATTCACCTCGCTCGTGGCGGCGACCTCGCCGACCGGGTGAAGTTCTGGTCGAACGGCCAGATTCGGCGCACTATCGAACAGAAAGGCCTCGGAAACGGGAGCTGGCTCGCGGTCAAGAAGACCGACAAGACGCGCACCTACGAGTACGAAACCGACGACGGCGAGACGGAAGAACGCGAGTACCACGTCTTCGACGTTCGGGGTGAGAAGTGATGGCGTCGCGGTACCAGAAGGGACTGGCTGGCTTCGCGTCGGACTACGCGATGCTGCGGACGATTCCGGCGCTGCTGTCGGTCGTATTCGTTGCGACCGGCCTGTACGCCTTCGGCGGCATCTCGGACATCACGCTGACGTGGCTATCGAACTACACGCTGACGACCCAACACGCGGTCATCGGAAGCCTCGCAGTGTACGCTATCGCGTTCATGAGTTCCGAGACGAAGAACCTCGAACACTACGAGTACTGGGAGATGGGGTTCATCCTCGCCACGCCCGCGGTCATCCTCGGCTGGGAGTACACGACTGAGATACCAGACCTGCTGCTCGGTCTGGGCGACCCACTCGGCGCACAACTCGCGTTCCTGATTACGGTCGCAGGATGGGCAGTCGCAGTGAGGTGACAGAGCCATGAAACACACTTTTGGCATGACTCGACTCCAAGCAGCGGCCTCGTTAGGCTACCTGCTGCTGGTCTTCGCTGTGGCGTCGGTCATCGTCTTGGGAGGCCTCTGATGAGCTTCGCACGACGAGGACTGGCGGTGCTGTTCGTGGTGCTGTTGGTGACGACCTCGGCGGCAACCCCGGTGGCTGCACAGACAGTCTCGGGTGACTGTTCTCCCTCGGGATTCCTCCGCGACTTCATCGGGTTCTTCATCGGCGTCGATGACCCCCACGGGACCTGCGAGGTTCACACGACGAACACCATCGAGGAGATGAAAGAAATCGACGCGAACCAGACAGAGGTCGATATCTATTCGGGGGCAGTCGGTTCCAAGGCCGGTCACGAGGCGTGGGTTGCTCCGGTTGACAACTACCTCAACGACTCCGAGTCGGTCGCGTGGATGAAAGCACAGGTCGCTATCGCTGAAGCCTACCAGAACGGTGCAACGAAGTTAGAGGCACAAGTCGCTGCACGGCAGGCGATTGCTGACTACTACGCTATCAAGCAGAGGAACGTCCTTGAGGCGACTTCGCAACACGCCAGCGAAATGGCGTACCTCGCCAGTGTCGCCCGCAACGAGTCGGGAGTGTCTAAGCGGTTCCTGTACGCTCACGGCGACCACTCAGACGGAAGTTCCTACGATGGTGAGTTCTGGATTACCGGACGGTCGAATGCGACGTACACGCTTGTCAACGGCAACACGACGACGTACACGACGCTGACGGTCAAGAATCACCAGTTAGGGTTCGGTACGACCGGCGACGAAGAGACGTGGAGCCTGTCGAATCTGGAACCCCACAACAACAAGAAGACCACGTTGAAAGGGGCGCTGAAGGTCAAAGCACCAAACAGCAACTACGACCAACAGGAGGTTTTCGACTACGAGTGGTACAAGACTCGCCTTCAGGTAATCCAGTCGAAGAACTCGAACCTTCAGGACGAAGCCGAGAACTTCGTCAACGCGACGTGGGAGGACTACGATAGCGGCCAAATCAACGCCTCAGACGTAATTTCGGCCAACACCGCCATGTTCGAGTACGGCACTCAGACGGGTGATGAGTCCTCGTTGTACTCGTCGACGGCGGCGCTCGCGCTGATGGGATTCGATACGCCGGACCTCAACTCGTCCGGTCTGATGAACGTCACCTACCAGAACACGACCTATCAGGGTCTCGTGCTGGCTCGCAGCGCGCCCGGTGGCGCGTGGCAGGCCAACACGACGTACAACGCCTCGAACATCTCCGGTCCAGTGTTCTTAGCGACCGCAGACGGTCGGAAAGTGGACCTCACTGATGAGTTCACTGTCACCGAGATGACGGCGAAAGACGGCACCAACATCCAGACCCAGAACACGACGACCTACGTCTACAAGACCGCCAACACCAGCCAGCTGCTCGAGATGCAAGAGCAGCTCACCGAACTTCGTATGGAAATCGAAGAACGAGAGCAGGCTGTCGGCGGCGATGGTGGCTCTGGAAGTGGCCTCAACACGCAACTCGTCGGCGCTGCCGTTATCGTCGGCGCTGTCGCCGTGCTGCTCATCCAACGGGAGGGAAGACAGTGAAATGATTCCACTCCTGTTTCGGTTCCTCCCGGTCGGCACACTCGTCGGCCTCGTCGTACTCGGCGGCGCGTTACAACTCGCCGGAATCGACGTGCTCGGGATGGCGACCAACGCAGTCCGCGACCTCGTTGGAATCCCCGACTGGACGGGGCTGTTCGACGTTGGCTCGCTCTGGTAGCACCTTCTGAACACACTTCTTTGCGCCCATGAAACACAGCACACTCACACTCGTCAGTTGTATCGCCCTGCTGCTCGTCGCGACCGGGACGGCCGTCGCTGCGAACAACACCACAGCGACCGCGACCTCGACGCCAGCGAACGCCTCGAAGACACCGTACTTCGGGGATGTGGCTGGCGACCCAGCCGTTCGAATCGTCTCCGCCGAGTACACGGATGGGACGGTCGTACTCGAACTCGAATCCGACCTGCCCAGAACGGTGACGGTGACGGCCCCGACAGGCTCCGATTCGGTCGGTGCCGCCTCGGGGAACCTCGCCTCTCGTTCAATCCCTCCAGGACGAACGACGATTCGAATTGCCTCCCCGGAACCTCGCGTGACGCTCGTCACGTCGTACTCCATCGAGAACGGGAAGTACACTGAAATCCGGCTCACGTCCGGGTCGTCGCTTATCTCCGGTCCGTTCACCGGCAAGGACGTGCGAGACGCGACGATAGGCGGGGCGCTCGGCACCGGCTTCGGTGCGCTCCTGATAATCGTGCGGCGACGGTTCGGCCTCCACAGAGGCATGGAGCGTGTCGCATGACCGACGAAACCCCTGAAAGCGGAGCTGCGCCTGAGCGCGACACTCCCGAAGAACCGGACATGTCGGCGGCCTCGACGACGGTCGCACCGGACCCAGAAGCCGGGCGACTGGTCACGGTGTTCGTGTGGGTGATGCGCTACGGCGTTCACCTCGCGGTCGCTGGCGGCCTGCTGCTCGTCGGCCTCGTACTCCTGTTCGAGATTCGCATCCCTCGCTCCGTGCAAATCATCGGCCTCACTGGTGGCCTCTCTGCCGTCCTTGCTGGCCGCTGGGTCGGCTCGCAGGCTGTGAACCTGATGGGCGGCCCCCAAATGATGTGGCTCGTAGACCTCGACCTGCTGGACCGTGACGGCGCGGGCGTGTACGCCTGCCCGACTCCACGCTGGTCTGAATGGACAGTCGTCGACGGCCAACTGTGGTGGGCGACGCCGAACCTCGCGTTCGGTCGTGGCGTTGACCTCGACGCTCGGGAAGTCGCCGGGACGTGGGTCGGCTCGACGCCGGACCCAGTGCTGGCGCGGGCGCTCGAATACCTCCGCTACAACCGGAACCAACTCGAACCGAAGGCTCGGAAGGGCGAAGCTCTCGAAATCAACGCCTTCGCAATCGTCCGCGCGGCGGCAGTGCGTACCGTGAAGCACGTGATTCGAACGTTCGAGAAGGGGTCGCTCCCGGACGATGGCGAGGCGCTTCACGCGGAAATCGACGCAGTGCTGGAAGATTTCGACCTCGACAAATCGGATTCCATCTTCGATGAGGACCCGACTGAATGGTCTCCGGGGCAGGACGAACCCGCGCCGGACCCACTGGCAAAGCTCGCAGAACAACGGCAGGCAGCAAACGGAGAGACAGAATGAAACTCGACAGTGGAGGTGACACACTCAGGCTTGACCGCTCCGACGGCGGCGGAGATGGGCGCGACTGCGCTCACGACCTCGACGACGGTGAGGCCCGAAACGAGTGGGGAAATTCAGACGAACTCAGGCCTGACCGCTCCGACGGCGACGGAGACGGGCGCGACTGCGCTCACGACCTCGACGGCGGTGAGTCCGAATGACTGACGAACGGTTGCTGACGGCGGCGAAACTGTACGAACAGGTGCGTGGGCGCATCGACGGCGACCACCGCCTGCTGGACCACGCCGGGCTGCCGGTCTCGAAGGGCGACCACGCGAACCTGTCGTTCCTGAACTCGCTCGACCTCGTAGACGACGACGGTCTGGCCGACACGTTCGCCGAAACCTCGCTCGGTCGGCTCGTCGATTCGTCGCTGCGGACGGAAGCCGCAACCCGTGCGGTGCAATCGTCGCACGCGACCGCGCTTTCGTACCTCGTCGGAGTGACCCAACAGGACCTCGACGCCAGTTCGCTGACGCTCCCGCTTCGCCTAATCGACGAACTCGAAAACAACGGTGGCCTCACTACGATAACCGGCGCTGGGAACCCGAATACGGGCAAGACGAACACGATGTTCCTCTTGAATGGCGACCTCGCCCGCGCCCACTGGGGCGATGACCTGCTGGTTATCTCGAACGTCGGGACGTGGGACGGCGCGGACATCGTGGTGCGGTCGATGTACGACCTGATGGACGTGCTACTGACCCACCGCGAGCGCCCGAAGACAGTGACAATCGACGAAGGCTCGACGCACTTCGACGCCCGGACCTACCGGCGCGAAGTGGCCTCGCAGTGGACACCAGCGATTAAGCGATTCTCGAAGCTCGGCGTCGAGTCCGTCGGCGTGGTGAGTCACACCGGGAAAGACGTACACCCCGAACAGAAACGACTCTCGACGTTGTCGTTCTACAAAGAGAAACAGGACGAAGTGACGTTCTACCGCGACTGGGACGCCGATTCAGACTCGCCTGATGGCGAGTTGTTCGGCGGCTCGCTGGTTAATTTGGAACCAACGTTAGAGAAGTACGACCCGGACGACGCCGCGCCGTGGGCGTGGAACCTGCCGAGTGACCTCTTTCAGGAGCAGTTCGAGGACTGGGCAGAGTTTCACGAGTTACTCTTGTCATGATGGACTAAGTAGTGGTCCCCACCACCACACAGTTGGGTCTCGGGGCGCCGATAGCTATTATGTCTAATCCCTACTGTATTCTTCTGTGAGAGAGGAATATATTGCCCAACATCTGGTGCACGCGTATCATTTGTCGATGTTTAGTATATCAGAGGATACTGACCATGTCCATGCGTTCGATAAGGTTTCTGAGAGTACATTTAAGGCGTCTGTATCCAATGTCGCTGTTGCTGACTGGTACTACGATGGGAAAGAGGAAGACCCTGAGACTGAGCTTTGGCTTCAAAAAATTGAGTCCGACGTTGTTGGTCAGACCGGCGCATACAATAAATTCAGGATTCTGAAGGACCTGTCAAATACACAGATAACCCGCGAAGATGTCTGTGCGATGGCGAAATACATTGCCTTACATGATGAAAGGACTGCTACTGTTCGGAAATCGCTCAAGAAGATTCCAGAACATATACTGAATGCCTATGACGGAAATATGACTGACGATTTCCGTGAAGAACTTGAGAGATCCATGGAAACAGATTCTCTTAGAGACACACATGTGAATGTGATGAAGTCAGTAGTTTCTTCGGCTCAAGTATTGGTTGATGAATTCTATTGGGCTATTCTCGAAAATGACACAGATATCCCTCTCTGGACTTCTGATAATCCTGTTGCTAAGACCAATGAATATGATTTGAGCCCGTACGGTTCACTAGGTTTACATTCTCCTGGTATACAGATCTACTTTCCATTATCGCCAGATTCTGTTCTGGCTCTCTTTGACCCTGACCAATATTATTTAGCTAGTTCAGAGATCACAAATCCGGCAGAGATCAAGAAGTTAAACCGGATTCAGGTTGAGTGTTGTGATCGGCAAGTTTACTCTTCAACATGTGATTTCTCAGATGCGAAAGAACTCATCTCACAATATCCTGAAATTGCAGATGAGGATTATACAAGACAAAGCTTCAGTACTGGTCTTCCAGATAGCCTGTGATAATTAACACCCACCCATCCACCGCCCCCTTTACGGGTAAGGGTGGTGGGTGCTCCCTTACTCGCTGTTCTCTAACTCGGCGGCGTTGATCTCCCCGGAGAGATAGGCGCGACCGTTCGAAGAAATCCGGTAGTACCCGCGCTCAACCTCCTCAAGTAAGCCTGCCTTGCTGAGTTTACTTATTCGTCTGGAAACCCAGTTCCGAGTGTAATCGAGATTCATCGCAACAACAGCAGGGCTGAGAATCAGGTCGGATTCGTCTAAAAGTTCCAGTACCCGGTCGTCAGTCTGATTCATCCACTCGACGCGCGGGCGCATACTCTTCTGTCACGCTACGGCCTATAACTCGTACCGGTTGATTCACTTCCAAACATCGAATGTTGATTGGTAGAACACGAATCACTGGGTTAGAATTAAGTCGAATGGCTGTATCTATCCAACCAACGGAAGCTACAGACGGCTCTGAGCGGTTCGAGTTCGTCAGAAGCGGACCCAGCGCAGGCACGCTGGCCCGCAATGGCTCCCGTAACGGAGGTACGGAAGCATGTTTACCTACACCGCTTGGGGTATTCAACCCCTACGAACGGTCGGTTGTACAGTCAGACTGAGTGACATTACTTTCACTCAAACCTACACTTTCACTCCGCATTCATGGCTCAGTGCTTTATCAGAACAGGCCGAACCTCTCACCCGGCTGACGGTCCCCTTCGAGGGCGCTCAACCTACCAGAGCCAGCGCCCCCGTACCGGACCGTGGCCTCCCAAAGGACGCCATGATTGCATTAGCGAACCCCACCTGTAAGGGTAGCGGATGGACCGGAAGTGATGGGAGTTCGGAGGTGGTTCGATGACGAACGACCTCGACCCAATTACGCCCGAGTCGGCGCTGTCGTACTACCTCGACGCTCGCCAGTACGACCTCTCGGACGACACCCTGCGGTCCCACCGCTATCGAATCGAGTCGTTCATCCGCTGGCTCCAGTCGCCAGAGTACGGTGACGGGGAAGTGCTGAACATGAACGACGTGGACCTGCGGACGGTTCACGCCTACCGCGTGTTCAAGCGCGAGGAGAATTTCGAGGGTGACGAACCCTGCAACGCGGTGACGATGCAGGGGCAGGTCTCGACGCTCCGCGTGTTCTTCCAGTACATCGCAGACATCGACGCGGTCCCAGAGGAGCTGGCAGACCGGATTCGACTCCCTCGCCTACAGCACGGCGAAGACGTGTCCGAAAGCGTGCTCGACTCCGAGCGGGCGAACGCGATTCTCGACTACCTCCACAAGTGGGAGTACGCAAGCTCGGAACACGTCGCGTTTCTCATCTTGTGGCGCACGTCCTGCCGTCTCGGCGGGCTGCGCGCGCTCGACGTCTCGGACTTCGACCGGGAGGAGCGGGCGTTGTGCTTCCGCCACCGTCCGAAGACTGACACCGGTCTGAAGAACGGGGCGCGTGGCGAGCGCGACGTGTCTCTGAAGCCGCGGGTCGCTGCGGTCATCGAGGACTACATCGACGGACCACATCGGCACAGGGTGACTGACGAGTTCGGACGCTCGCCGCTGGTGACGACGGTGAAGGGCCGGCCGTCACCGACGACGATTCGCCTCTGGTGTTACAAGTGGTCTCGTCCGTGCGCGATTGGCGAGGTCTGCCCGGATGGGCGCGACCTCGACGAGTGCGAGGCGACGAGTCACAACGCTGCGAGCAAGTGCCCGTTCTCGGTTTCGTCACACCCAGTTCGCGCTGGTTCTATCACGGCGTTTCGTGATGCGGGCGCACCTCGGGAGGTGGTCAGCGACCGGGGCGACGTGAGCGAGAAGATTCTGGAGAAGCACTACGACCGTGCTTCGTCTCGCCAGCGGATGCGTCGCCGCCAAGAGTTCATCCCCGACAATCTGTGAAGATGAGGGGAAACACCGATTTCGGAGGTCTGAGGGCATCGAGGGGCCTGATTATGCATACCGCGTTGGCCCACTCCCATCGGTAACGATTCGTTGCCGATGAGAGTTAGGGGCTCAAACTCCCCGGCCACCCAACTTCTACGGAAACCTACACCCGATAGAGAGTGTTCTCTGGCGGTCGTGCAACCAACAGCGATTACGGCAGTCGACACTGTGTAGCGAGCCGTATCGACGCTGTCTGGCGAGTGGGATAGCCGAGGGTCTGTCAGACATTCCGAACACGACCTTCGAGAACTCCGTCCAGAAGCCGGCTAGCATCACCCCTCGGCACCCTGCAGCACAAACACCACGTGTCCGCCCGAACCGGACGACTGAAACCGAAGTGCCCCACCAGATTGCCGAAGCACCCAGTTCATCATCCACATACCCAACCCAGAGCCGTGCGTGAGCGACGTTTTCGGACCGGGTTCTAACGCCTCGTATTCGATATCCGGAATCCCCGGCCCGTCGTCGACGACGTGAAGCACCACGTTCCCGCGGGTTCGCTCGGCTGTCACCTCGACCTGCGGTGAGTTGCCCCCAGCGTGTTGGTGAGCGTTCGAAATCGCTTCTTCGAGAGCGGTTTCGAGTTGTGGATGTCCTCGGACAGTCACGTCGGCGGGAACGTCAGTGGTGATGTCGGCGTCGGGGTACTGGGCTCGGATTTCGGTGACGGTGGTGTCGACGAGTTCCGGGAGGTCGATGGCGACGTGATTTTCGTCGTCGACCATCGTCGTCTCGTCTATCGTCGACGCGTGTTCGCACAGCCTGACCACGCGGTCACTCTGTCGGAGAATACGGTCGATATCCTGGTTGGTGTCCGGGTTTGGAAGGTCCCGAGCAAGGTTAGTTGCCGAGCCTTGGACAATGTTCATGCTGTTCCGAAGGTTGTGCCGGAACACGCGATGGAGAACGGTGCGTTCTTCTTTCAGTTTCCGGAGTGACGCGTTCTTCTGTTGCAGAGAGCGGCGACTCCGCTTCGTCAAGACGTAGATGAAACCGGCGGTGAGAAGTACTTCGAGACCTCCCTTGGCGGCTTGCAACTGGGCGAGCAAGGCCGCCGATTCGACCCACTGGACCAACAGCACGTCCGAGAAAAAGAGAGACCCCGTCCCGAGAACCAGATAGAGCAACGAGATTCGAAGCGGCGTCAATTCCCACTGGAAGATGGTTTTCAGCCACTGTTCGATGGAAAACCCGCGCTGTTGATGGATGGATGGGATGGACATGATTGGACGCAACTCCACTGATTATTCGTCTATAATATCATTTTCAGATTACAAGTTAGCTCTTCCCCCGAAGGAATGAAATAGATATCCGAATAATATATGAGGATTAGGCTGGCGACACGCTGGGATAGTCGAGTCAAAAATCGAGTCAAAGTTGGTGTCGCACCCACCCGTCGACGACGAAAACTGTCGAGGGTCGCAAAAATAACCACGTCAGGTGGCCGAGCGATTACTAGCGAAAATAAACGAAATCAGACATATGGCAGACCCTCAAAGTCACCATTTCGGACCCCCGAACCAGGCGAGAAATGCCGAGCAGTCGCCCGATTTCTCGATACCAGACACTCACCACCTGACCAAATTTACTCAGTTCTGTATCCCAGTAGTATTAAAACCATACACGACATATGAACTGGTGATGCCTACCATTGACGTTTCCGAACACCTGTACCGACAGCTCCAGTCCGCTGCCGACGGCGAAGACCTGAACGCAGCGATGTGGAAGATGGTCGGTCGCTACCAGCGCGGCAACACCCCGGGCGACTAAGCAGGTTCGGAACCCTCCGACCCCGGCCGCCCTTGCGGTCAATATCAACCTCGCTCGCCGCGACAGTCCCCTTCTCGCGGCGAGTTAGTTTTTTCCGCGGTGAGCGACTGCGCTCGCGAATTGGACGTTGACTCGCTGTCTTTGCCACCTGATTCTTACTTTCTCCAGCCCTAACTCTCGCCGTGTTCGACGACACGCTCACGAAATTTGCGGAGACTGCCCGTATCTTCGCCGAGCGACGGCCGTCGATTCGAGACCTGTGGGCCAGTCGAACCGGGTCGTTCGACCGCGTGCACGCCATCTTGCCTTCGACGGCCGTAGTGGGCGAATCGCTCGACTTGACGGTTCAGGTGTGGGACGAGTACGAGCGACTCCACGACGTGTACGACGGCGACCTGCACGTCTCGGCGACCGACGACAACGCCGACCATCCATCGCGCGTCTCGTTCGCGGGTCGGGACGAGGGGTACGTCACGCACCCCGGCGCAGTCTCCTTCGAGACGCCCGGCATCCACTATCTCACGTTCTCCCGTCCAGGCGTCGACGAGCGGTACGTCTCGAATCCGGTGTCTGTGACGGCCGAAGCGCCAGCCGAACGCGTCTACTGGGGGGATATCCACCTCCAC
The DNA here is from genome assembly GCF_024730625.1 of Haloferax larsenii. Lineage (NCBI taxonomy): Archaea > Methanobacteriati > Methanobacteriota > Halobacteria > Halobacteriales > Haloferacaceae > Haloferax > Haloferax larsenii. The sequence goes on along the minus strand of NZ_CP078063.1, from coordinate 259,114 downwards.
TCGCGCCTCTCGGATGGGACCGGGAACCCCACCCGTGGCTATCGGTTCGGCCGCGACGTGATGGCGCTCGACGTCGTCGCCTACACCGACCACGACACGATGGGATTTTTCATCCCGCCGACGCTCCAGCGCGCGCTGATGCACAACTGGTACTTCGACCGACTGCGGCGGGTTGCAGACCGCTTCGACGACCCCGGTAAGTTCGTCACGCTGTTCGGCTACGAGTGGACCAAGCAACCCAACTGCGGTGGCCACATCAACGTCTACTTCGAAGACAGCGACGACGCCGTCCTCTTCGACTCGCGGACCGGCACGACGAACACCTACGAGAAGCTCTGGGACCGCCTCCGCGAGTTCGAACAGACGCACAACTCGCGCGTCGTGACGATACCTCACCACCCGACCGAGGCGATGTATCCCTTCGATTTCTCCGCCGTCGACTACGACGACGAACTCGCGCCGCTGGTCGAAGTGTACTCACAGTGGGGGTCCGGCGAGCGCCCTGGGGCCGACGGGAACCCGTTCCCGTTGGCGATGGGTCGCGGCGAGATTCCCGACCCGGGGCACTCCGTCCGCGACGCGCTTGCGATGGGCAACCGAATCGGTATGATTGCCGGAGCAGATTACCACGGCCCGCACCCCGGTCACTCACTCATCCACGCCGACCCGCATCTCCCGTCGACCATCGAGTGGCTCAGAGACGGCGTCGGTTGGGCGAGCATCTGGCGCATCTGGAACGAGCGTAGCTACCCCGGCGGTCTCACGGCGTTCCGCGCTCCTGACTTGACCCGAGCGTCAATCTTCGAGTCGCTCCGGTCGCGCCGAGTGTACGGAACTTCTCAACCACACCGCATCCTCGCCGATATTTCGGTCGCGGGGGTCTCGCCCGGCGAGAACGACAGCACGGTCCGACTCGACGCCCGCGACGAGGCCCGAAAAGTCGCCGTCGAAGTGGCTGGCACCGCTCCGCTCGAACGCGCGGAAGTCGTCAAGAACGGCGACGTGTGGCGAACACAGGCGCTCACAGCCGACCCCGATGCCCCGCTTTCGACGTACACGACGAACGTCTCGTGGACCGACGACGACCCCGTCGAGGGGATGGTGTGGGACGAGAAGCGACGGTCCGAGGTCGACGTGTACTACCTTCGCGTGACGCAGGTGCCGCGACACTGCGAGTTCCCCGGGTCTGCGTGGGTGGGTCCGGTCTGGGTTGAGCCACCGAGTGAGTGGATGAGTAGGTGAGTAAGTGGGTGACTGAGTAAGTGAGTGAGTGGGTCGCTGGCTCTCTGCGTTCCTTGACTGGTCAGCCAAGGAGCCGAATGACTCCGAAGCTCTCTGCGACCAGCCACGCGAGGAACACGCCGTAGGTTCCGAGGAGGACGAACGACTCTCCGCGCGTCAGTGCCATCTCGGTTCGGAGGACGGCGAAGAAGACGATGGACGCGCCGGTCAGAAAGCCCATCATGGGCACGACTTCTTCGAAGGCGATGACCGCGCCACCTGCCACGAGAATCCCCACCGGGAGTGCAACGAGGAGCGCGAAGACGTTGCTTCCGAAGACGTTCGCGAGGCTCATGGTCGCGTTACCCTGTCGGGCGGCCGTGACACTGACGAACGTGTCCGGAAGGCTCGTCCCGGCGGCGACGACGGTCAACCCCCAGAGGAACGTCGAGGTGCCGAACAGTTCGCCGAAGCCGACCGCGGCACGCACGAGTAGTTCGGCTCCGACCAGAATCACGACCAGCGAGACGACGAGCGCAACCCACTGCCGGAGCGGGTCGATGTCGTTTACCACCTGCGTCAGCATCGCGCGATGGTCCAGCGTGTCGTGGTACTGCATGAAGAGATAGAGGCCGTACAACGCGAGCGGAATCGTCGCCAGCGCGGGCGTGACGACCCCGTCCAACTGCTCGGGGCCGTTTGCCGGACGGTAGATAACCGCCAGCGAGAACGTCAACACGAGGACGGCGAGCGAGAGCAGATAGAACTGCGCTTCCTTGTACACGAGGTCTCGATTCGACGCGAGACGCTGGTTCTCCCCCGCCAGCGCCGACACCGCCGGAATCACGAGGATGTTGAAGACCGCCGAGCCGACGATAGCGCCGATGCCGATGTCGAACGCGCCGTACCGGAGCGTCGCGATGATGATGCTCGACAGTTCGGGAAAGCTCGACCCGACGGCGGCGATGACTGCCCCCTGAACGATAGCTGGGAGGCCGTAGTACGCGCCGAGACGGTCAGACGCTCTGACGAGCAGGTCGCCGCCTTTCCACGCGAGGGCGGACCCGACGACTGCGAACACGACGAGGACCGGAAGTGATGCCACGGCGACCATTCGGACCCTGACGACAAAAAAGCGTACCGAACGAGCGCCTGAGCGATGGCTCCGATGCGTCGGCGTCCAATATATGGATTAGGTAACGTGTATAGGGTTCCTGTGCCGCAGTCGGGTGATTTCGACGACCTCACCGTGCTGTCGGACGAACCGTGCCATTCACGTCGTCGCGCCCCCGACGCGAAGACATGAACGAGACACAGGGGTCGTGGTTCACCCGCGGTCGACTCCTCCTCATCGCGGTCGTGACGGCCGGCATCGTCGTACCGGGCGTCTTGCGCCGACTACTCGGGGAAGCGGGATACAACGACCTCGGGATGGTCGTGTTCGTCCTCGGCTACGCCGCGATGATTTTGGTCGTCTGGTACGGGTGGATTCGCCCGCTCGAAATTAACGGGCCCGGCGACCAGCAGCACTGAGAGCACTCGGAGGCGACACCCCACCATATCGGGGGGCTGTAGGCCCTAAACGGAACGGCAATAACGGAACTTTGATAGTCGAATCGAACCGACCGAGAAAACAAGAATGCTTCCCCTTCAGCTCATCGACAGCTTTCTGCTCAATTACAACATTGGGCAGGCGCTGCTGCTCGTGTTCATCCTGTCAACCGTAGGGGCACTGCCGCTGAAGTCCCGGCGTATCCTCGGCATCAACACCATCGTCTTCGGGCTCATCTTCCTGTTGACCCCGGTGGCAATCGCCAAGCCCCACTACCTGTTCCTGGGCATCGCGCTGCTCATCGTCGGCCCCATCGTCTTCGTTTCGGGCCGTCGCTGACCACACTTCTTCTCTCTGGGGTAACACCCCAGAACGCGACTTTTAAACACCGAGGACCGTAATCCCTCGGTATGTCTGAACCGCGCGTCCCCGGCGGACGCGGGGCGGTCCTCGACCTCCCCTGCGGCGAACAGAAGCGCGTCCGGGAACTCGACCTCGGGAAGCGAGAGTTCGACTGTCCCTGTGGCGACGCCCACGCCGTCGTCATGGACGTCCACCCTGCCGACCGATTCCTCCCCGAATTCCTCGTCGAGGTACTGCAAGGGACCATCGAAACGACGAGCGAGGACATGCCGGAGTTCGGCACGGCCCACCTCATGGGCATCGTCCTCGAAGAGTTCCCCAAGGCGGTCGTCTCCGAGGACGTGTCCGACGACGGCGAAGTCGGGGCCGGCATCGTCTGGGTGACTGACTTCGACTCCCGCCGACTCCACGAGATCATCGTCGAACTGGTCGTCGAACTCATGGAACACGCCGTGAGCCACGCGTCCGACGACAGCGCAATCACCGAGTTCGAAGAGAAGATGCTCCAGTTCGACGTGAGCGAGTTCGTCGAGCAGTACCGCGCCCAGCGCGACCTCGACCCGGGCCCGTACGCCTAACGACGAAGCGCCAGCGGGGAGTCCGGCTTAGTCGTCCGCGTGTGGCGACTCCGGCGTGAAGGTGACGCCGTCGATTTCGATTTTCTCGGGGACGCGACTCGTGTCGTGCGTCCCGACCGGCGGGAGGTTCGTCTCCGCCGCGAGCGACTCACTCAGGTCGGTCTCGTCTTCGATGGCAGACATCTCGCCGTCGGCGTCGCGCGCGTCTTGGTCGATTCGCATCGAACAGAACTCGACACCGCACATCGAGCAGAAGCGCGCTTCTTTGTAGTTGTCACCGGGGAGCGTCTGGTCGTGATAACTCTGCGCGCGCTCGGGGTCGAGCGCGAGGTCGAACTGTCGTCGCCAGTCGAACTGATAGCGCGCTTCCGAGAGCGCGTCGTCCCAGTCGCGCGCGCCGGGCAGGTCGTTCGCAACGTCGGCGGCGTGGGCGGCGATTCGATACGCGGCCAACCCTTCTCGAACGTCTTCTTTCTCGGGCAGGCCGAGGTGTTCTTTCGGCGTGACGTAGCACAGCATCGCGGCACCGGCGCGTCCCGCCTCGGTCGCGCCGATGGCGCTCGTGATGTGGTCGTAGCCGGGCGCGACATCGGTGACGAGCGGGCCGAGGACGTAGAAGGGTGCGCCGTCACAGAGTTCCTGTTGTTTCTCGACGTTCTCCGCGACTTGGTCCATCGGGACGTGACCGGGGCCTTCGACCATCACCTGGACGCCGTGGTCCCACGCGGTCCGGGTGAGTTCGCCGAGTGTCTCTAGTTCGGCGTACTGCGCCTCGTCGCCCGCGTCGGCGACACACCCGGGCCGGAGTCCGTCACCGAGTGAGAAGGTCACGTCGTGTTCGGCGAATATCTCACAGATTTCCTCGAACGCCACGTACAGTGGGTTCTGCATGCTGTTTTCTTCCATCCACTGGGCGAGAATCGACCCGCCGCGCGAGACGATGCCCGTCTTTCGCCCGTCCGTGAGCGGCAGGTGTTCCATCAGCACGCCGGCGTGAATCGTCATGTAATCGACGCCCTGCTCGGCTTGCTTCTCGATGACGTCCACGAGGAGGTCGCGGGTGATGTCTTCCGGACTCGCTGCTTGCTTGACTGCCTCGTAAATCGGGACAGTTCCGACGGGCACGGGCGAGTGGGCGACGTTCGCCTCGCGAATCTCGTCGAGGTTCGACCCGGTCGAGAGGTCCATCACCGTGTCCGCGCCGTAGTGGACCGCCGTGTGGAGTTTTTCGAGTTCGCCTTCCAGACTGCTCGTCTCTTCGCTGTTCCCGATGTTCGCGTTGACCTTCGTGGAGAACTCCCGGCCGATAATCATCGGGTCCAGCGACTCGTGGTTGTGGTTGCTCGGGATGACCGCCTGCCCGGATGCGACCTGCTCGCGAACGAACTCCGGCGTTCGGTTCTCGCGGTCGGCGATGCGTTCCATCGCCGGGGTAATGGTACCCTCGCGTGCGTGTTGGAGCTGTGTCTGCGCCATATGACCTAGTAATATCACTAAGTAATAGATTTTCTGATGGCACGCTGCTGATACGCTGCGGTCACACTGCGATTTCGCTCTCGGACTCGTTGAATACTGGCGATAGAGCGCGCAGAAAACGAGTGACGATGGTGACGTCTACTCGAACCGAACTCGCCCGACGGCGGGGTCGAGCGTCGCCTTCGCTCCGAGTGGGAGCGGGACGTTCGGGTCGGCGTGCCCGAATTCGACGTCGAAGACGGCCGTCGCATCGGGGTTGTACTCGTCGAGGACAGACAGGACCTCTTCTCGGAGTTGCTCGCCGTAGTCGGCCGGTGGCTCCCACTCCAAGTCCGGTGAGAACGTCTGGGGGCGACCCATCATCAGGCCGTCGAACCGTTCGAGAAGGCCGCGCTCACCCATGGTACGCAAGGTGTACCGAACCTCGCGGGGAAGGGGCACGTCTTCGGACGTTTCGAGCGCGAGAATCGTCCCGTCGAGCTCCGTGGGGGCCGGGAGATAACGGTCCGTCTGCAGGTGCCACTCGACGATGGCGAACGTCCCACCCCAGAGGCGGCCTGTCACCCGGTTTTCACCGTGCCACGTCCGGCCGGTGTTTTCGTGCCACTCGCGCGGCTCTCCGGAGTCGAAGTCGAACCACTCGTCGGTCCACTCGGGGGCCGGTTCGACGACGCCGAGAGACGACTGGAAGAACGCGCGTCGGAGGTACCGTTCGAGGTAGGGGTGAATCGCCGGGTCGACGGTGAGCGTCGGGTGAAGTGTCGCACCGTAGCTCACGATACCGTGATTCCAGAGGAACAGCCGGAGGTTGTCGTTGTCGCTGTAGCCGTAGAACCGTGTCGGCGACGCGGTCAGTCGGTCCGGGTCGAGGTGCTTCAGCAGGCGAATCTGGTCGTCGCCGCCGGTGGCTGCGATAACACCGCGAATCGTGGGGTCCTCGAACGCGTCCATGATTTCTTCCGCGCGCGCCTGCGGGTTGTCCCGAAGCCACTCCCAGTCCTTGCGCGCCGACTCGAAGACGACTGGTTCGAGGTCGAACGTCTCCCGCAACCGCTCGCACGCGCGGTCCAGCATGGACTCGTCGATTGGACGCGAGGGGGCGGCGACGGCGATTCGACTCCCCGGTTCGAGCGGCGGGGGAGTCGTGAACACGTTAGGCATGCGTAGCGTGTTCTCGCAACCTCCTCAAAAGCCTTCCCCGGGCGGTCTGTCGGCGCTCGGCGTGATTTTCGAAATTCGCAATCGAGTTTCGGACCTCGTAATTTTTCGCCGGACTTATTACGATGTGCGGATTGGATTGCGACGATGACTGACGAGGACACCCCGGCCGGGACTCAGACAGGAACCGAGGACCGGACGATTCTGCTCATCGGAAGTGGCCCAATCCAGATCGGACAGGCGGCGGAATTCGACTATTCCGGCGCGCAGGCTTGCCGCGCGCTTCAGGAAGAGGGTGCACGAGTTGTCCTCGTCAACTCCAACCCGGCGACGATTATGACCGACCCGGAGATGGCGGACAAGGTCTACATCGAACCTATCACGACCGACGCCATCGCCGAGATTATTCGGAAGGAACGCCCCGACGGCGTCATCGCCGGACTGGGCGGCCAGACGGGACTGAACGTCACCGCAGAGTTGGCCGAGGAAGGCGTCCTCGACGAGTTCGACGTCGACATCATGGGGACGCCGCTGGACACGATTTACGCGACCGAGGACCGCGACCTGTTCCGCCAGCGGATGGAGAAAATCGGACAGCCCGTTCCCCGTTCGACCACCATCTCGCTGGAAGACGGCGAGAAAGTGTCGAACATCACCGAAGACGACCTCGAGGGGCGCGTCGAGGACGCCGTCGACGAAGTCGGCGGTCTCCCCGTCATCGCCCGCACGACCTACACGCTCGGCGGCTCCGGGTCCGGCGTCGTCCACGAGATGGACGAACTCGTCGCCCGCGTTCGCAAGGGACTGCGCCTCTCGCGCAACAGCGAGGTGCTCATCACCGAATCCATCTCCGGGTGGGTGGAACTCGAATACGAAGTGATGCGCGACGCCGACGACTCCTGTATCATCATCTGTAACATGGAGAACATCGACCCGATGGGTATCCACACCGGCGAGTCGATGGTCGTCACACCGTCGCAGGTCATCCCCGACGAGGGACACCAAGAGATGCGCGACGCCGCGCTCGAAGTCATTCGCGAACTCGGGATTCAGGGTGGCTGTAACATCCAGTTCGCGTGGCACGACGACGGCACCCCCGGCGGCGAGTACCGCGTCGTCGAGGTGAACCCCCGCGTCTCTCGCTCCTCCGCGCTCGCCTCGAAGGCGACTGGCTACCCAATCGCCCGCGTGACCGCGAAGGTCGCACTCGGCAAGCGCCTCCACGAGATTACCAACGAGATTACCGGCGAGACCACCGCCGCGTTCGAACCCGCAATCGACTACGTGGTGACGAAGATTCCGCGGTGGCCCAAGGACAAGTTCGGCGACGTCGACTTCACGCTCTCGACGGCGATGAAGTCCACGGGCGAGGCGATGGCAATCGGCCGCACCTTCGAGGAGTCCTTCCTCAAGGCGCTTCGCTCCACCGAGTACGAACCCGCGCCCGACTGGGACGAAATCCCGGACGACGAACTCGAAGCCGAGTTCCTCGAACAGCCGTCGCCCGACCGCCCCTACGCTATCTTCGAGGCGTTCGAACGCGGCTACACGGTCGAGGACGTCGTCGAGATGACCGGCATGAAAGAGTGGTACGTCGAGCGCTTCAGTCGCGTCGTCGAGGCGGTCGAAGCGGCCGCCGAGGGCGACTTCACCGAGGCGGCGACCGTCGGCCACACGAACGCCAGCATCGCGGCGACGACCGGCGCGACCGTCGACGAGGTCGAACAGGAAGTCCCCGGCCGCTCGTACAAACAGGTCGACACCTGTGCCGGCGAATTCGCCGCACAGACGCCGTACTACTACTCCTCGCGTAAACCGGAGTTCTTCAGTGGCCCGCTCAAGGGCGCGGCCGCCGGTGAAGAACTGCAAGTCGACCGCGACCTCGAAAGCATCGTCGTCGTCGGCGGCGGCCCGATTCGCATCGGACAGGGTGTCGAGTTCGACTACTGTTCGGTCCACGCGGTGCAGGCGCTCCGCGAGATGGGTATCGACGCGCACGTCGTCAACAACAACCCCGAGACGGTTTCGACCGACTACGACACCTCCGACGGCCTGTTCTTCGAACCCATCACGGCCGAGGAAGTCGCAGACGTTATCGAGGCCATCGACGCCGACGGCGTCATGGTCCAGTTCGGCGGTCAGACCTCGGTCAACATCGGCCACCCGCTCGAATCCGAACTCCAGCGTCGCGGACTCGACTGTGAAGTGCTCGGCACCACCGTCGACGCGATGGACCTCGCCGAGGACCGCGACCGCTTCAACCGCCTGATGGACGACCTCGGCATCCTCCAGCCGGAAGGTGGCTCCGCGACGAGCGAGGAAGAGGCGCTCGAACTCGCAAACGACATCGGCTACCCCGTCCTCGTCCGCCCGTCGTACGTCCTCGGCGGCCGCGCGATGGACGTGGTCCACTCCGACGACGAACTCTGTGAGTACATCGAGGAAGCAGTTCGCGTCTCGCCCGACAAGCCAATCCTCATCGACGAGTTCCTCGCCGACGGCGTCGAACTCGACGTGGACGCCGTCTCCGACGGCGAAAACGTCCTCATCGGTGGCGTGATGGAACACGTCGAGGCCGCCGGCGTCCACTCCGGCGACTCCGCGTGTATGATTCCGCCGCGCTCGCTCGACGAAGAGACGCTGGCGCGCGTCCGCGAGGTCACAGAGGACATCGCAACGGCGCTCGACACGGTCGGGCTGATGAACGTCCAACTGGCCGTCAAAGAGAACGAAGACGGCTCGAACGACGTGTACGTCCTCGAAGCCAACCCGCGCTCCTCGCGCACCGTCCCGTTCGTCTCGAAGGCGACCGGCGTTCCGATTGCCAAACTCGCCGCGAAGGTCATGGCGGGCCAGACGCTCGACGAACTCGACGCGGCCGAGCAGATTCCCGAGCAAGTTTCGGTCAAGGAAGTCGTCCTTCCGTTCGACCGCCTGCCGGGTTCGGACCCGCGTCTCGGCCCGGAGATGAAGTCCACGGGCGAGGTCATGGGCACCGCGACCACGTTCGGCAAGGCTTACGAGAAGGCTCAGGCCGCCGCGGGCGACGCCGTCCCCGACGCCGGTACTGCCCTCATCGACCTCTCTGACTCCGAGTTCCCGGACGCCGACAGCGAGGCCGGACAGGAACTCCTCGACGACTTCGCCGAGTTCTACGATGTCGTCACGCCCGACGACTTCGAGGGTGACGCCATGCTCGCCGCACTTCGCGAGGGCGAACTCGACTTCGTCGTCTCGCGGAACCGCGAACTGCTCATCGACTGCGTCGAAGAAGACGTGAGCTACTTCTCGACGCTCGCTTCGGCGAAAGCCGCGGTCGAAGCGCGCGCCTCGGCCGACGAGGACATCGACGTCCACCCAGTCTCCGAGCGTCCGCGCGTCGTCGCCAACTGGGGGCAGTAAGGCACGCTGACGGGCACTCGACGGCACACTGCGACCTGCTTTCGTACGCCGCGAACTGCTTTTCGACCACCCCCCTTTTGGGATACCCGACTTTTGACGCGTCCACGAAGGTTATTGACCCTCGCCGCTACGTGTGGATATGACACGGACCGACGGACGCGTGCTCGTGGCAGGGGCGACGGGAAAGACCGGCCAGCACGTCGTCGAGGCGCTGTCTGAGACGCCGTTCGTCGTGCGGGCGGTTACTCGCGATACGGACGCGGCGGATTCGCTCCGGGAACAGGGCGTCGACGAAGTCGTCGTTGGCGACCTTCTGGACCCTGACGACGCGGCGCGTGCAGTGGCTGACGTCGATGCGGTCGTCTCGGCAGCCGGGGCCGCGTTTCGCCTCGAAGATATCCGCGGCGACCTCGTTGATGGCGCGGGCCTCGTCAACCTCATCGACGCGGCGGCCGACGCGGACGTCAAGCGCTTCGTTCTCACGTCCTCCATCGGCGTCGGCGACTCCAAGGGTGGACTTCCGCTCTCTATTCGCGCGATTCTCACCGCTGGCGGGGTGCTCTCGGCCAAAGAACGCAGCGAGGAGCGACTGAAAGAGACCTCGATGGACTACACTATCGTCCGCCCGGGTGCGCTGACCGACTCACCCGCGACAGGCGACGTGCTCGTTGGCGAGGGTGGTGACTCGGTCCGCGGGAGTATCCCCCGCGCCGACGTTGCAAACGTGCTCGTTCACGCGCTCTTTACGCCGGAGACGGAGAACCGAACGTTCGAAATCGTCTCACAGCCCGGACTCCGCGACCCACCGAACACACTTGTCGATGTCGAGTGGGGTCAGATTCCGCGAGCAGAACCAGCCGAGTGAGCGGGTGTCGAAGAGTGAGGGAGTGAGAGAGTAAGAGAGTGAATGAGTGAGTGGCCGTCGAACGACGACGGAGTCCTAATCGAGTTTTCCGAGGGCTTCGAAGAAATCCGAGGTCGGTCCGGCGAGTCGGACCGGAGAGTCTGACCGCTCGATAGTGACCTCGATTGGGGGTTCGACGGTGCGTCGGGTCCGACCGTCGCCGACGACGACGGCTTCCTCGGCGTCTGTGACCGTCACCGTCACTGTGGCGTCCAGTGGGACGACGAGCGAGGGCATTCCCTCGCTGGCGGCCATCTCCGTGACGACGAGTCCTTCGACGCCGGGGTGGACGAGCGGGCCGCTCTCGCTGAGGTTGTATGCCGTACTCCCTGCGGGCGTCGAGACGAGGACGCCGTCGGCGTGCCCGCCGGAGTACAGCGACCCATCGACACGAACCTCGATGCCTGCGCCACCGCCGTGGCCTCGGCGGGGACCGTGGACGACGACTTCGTTCATCGCGGGGTCGAGTTCCCAGTCGTCGCCGCGGGCGACGATGCGCGGGACTTCGCGAATCGCCGGTTCGTCGGCGCGGATTTGTTCGACGACGTCGAGGACGGCGTCGATGGCGTCGTCGGGTGAGACGGCGTTGAGAAAGCCGACTTCGCCGAGGTTGACGCCGAGAATCGGAACGCCTTCGCCCCCGCGGGCGGCGTAGAGGAACGTGCCGTCACCGCCGATACTCACCACGAGGTCGCAGTCGGCGAACTCCTCGACCGGGAGGCCGTCGATACCGAGTTGTTCGGCCGTCGCGTCGTCGACCAGTGCCTCGGCATCGACGGCCGCGAGTGCCTCGCGCATGTCTGCCGCGAGATACGCGGCTCGACTGTTACCCTTCTGCGCGACGATGCCGACGTTCATAGCCCGCGGTTCGATGGCCCCGGTCAAAAGCCCACCGTCACAGCCGGGCCAGATACGGGAAACGTTCATCACGTCCGCTGCCAACGTTGTGGTGATGGCAGCGACGGAAGTCGTCCAGTTGGGCTCCCGCTGGTGGTTCCCGTGAGCGACGACGACTGGTTCGAACGGGCCCTCCAGGAGGCCGACGAACAAGCTGACTCCGACGAAGAAGTCGGTGACGACGAAGCCGGGAGCGACGCGGAAATGGAGTCTCAAGCCGACGAGACGGCATCGGATTCCCCAGCCGACGACGCGGAACCAGAGTCCTCAGCCGACGAGCCGGCATCGGCGGACGACGAGGCGACACCGGCGGCCGACGCAGAGACGCCTGTCGAGACAGACGACGACACGACATCTGCGTCGGACTTGGACGCCGGTTTCGACGCCGAAGGCGATATCTCGATACCAGATTCTGACGCCGGTTTCGACGCCGAAGGCGACGCATCGATGCCCGAGACGTCCACGGACGAGTCTGACGACAACCCCTTCGGGACCGACTTCGCGACCGCGTTCGAGAATGCCCCGTCCCCGGACGCCATGGGTGGCGCACCCGGTGAGGGTGGGTCGGGAGACCCCGGTGCTGGGTTCGGATTCGGCGGTGGCGGCGGTGCCCCCGGCGGGCAAGAACCCCTATCGTTCGACGACGAGGACTTCGAATCCGATATCGACCGTATCGACGTCGGAATCAGTGGCCTCGACGAGATGATTCTCGGCGGGGTTCCGAAGCGTTCGCTCATGGTCGCTATCGGGAGCGCCGGGACCGGGAAGACGACGTTCGGACTCCAGTTCCTCCACGAAGCGCTCGAGAACGGTGGCAGCGGGGTCTACATCACCCTCGAAGAGAGTCGCGAACGCATCCTCGATACGGCCGACGAGAAGGGATGGGACTTCACGGGGTACGAAGACGACGGCCACCTGTCGGTCGTCGCCATGGACCCCGTGGAGATGGCGAACAGCCTCACGAGCATCCGAAACGACCTCCCGCGTCTCGTCGAGGAGTTCGGGGCCGACAGGCTCGTCCTCGACTCGGTGTCGCTCCTCGAAATGATGTACGACCACCCGTCGAAGCGCCGCAGCGAGGTGTTCGACTTCGCCCGGTCGCTCAAGGACGCCGGCGTGACGACGATGCTCACGTCCGAAGCGGACCGGGACAATCCGCACACGTCGCGTCACGGCCTCGTCGAATATCTCGCCGACGCCGTGTTCGTCCTCCAGTACGTCCGTCCCGACGACTTCCGAGAGACGCGACTGGCAATCGAGATTCAGAAGATTCGCGATGCGAACCACTCCCGGGAGACGAAACCGTACGAACTCACCGACGAAGGTATCAGCGTCTACCGACAGGCGAACATCTTCTGACTGCGAGAAACGGGCGGCCTTCTATCGGTCTATTCGCGTCACTCGATGTCTTCGAGCGAGTCGAAGCCGCTCCAGCACTCACACTCTAAGTCGTCGATAGAGGTCACCTCGTCGGGAAGGTCGGAAATCGACATTCCGGCGCCGACGTCCTCGCAATCGTCGGCATGTATCGAGAAGTCATCACTCGACATGATAGGCATACTCGCACGTACCGACTCATCTGTGATAAAGCTATGAATTATCGCTCGGGACGGCTGGTTAGTCGTCTGCCGGGGCGGGTTCGGCAGACTGCTCCGGGTTGAACTCCTCGTAGTGGACGACTTCGTCTACCGGGCGGCGATACTTGCGCTCGGCGTCCAGTTCACCGGCGTCGTCGGCGGGGATGCCCATCGTCAGCAGCATGACGGGTTCGTACTGGTCGCCGTCGACGTCGAACGCATCGAGGACGGCGTCGGGGTCAAAGCCGCCGATTGGGCAGGTAGCGACGCCTTCGTTCCACGCGGCGTACATGAGCGACATCGCGACGAGCGAGGTCGAACGGACGGTCCAGACCCGGCGTTCCTGTTCGGGGAGGTCGGCCATGCCAGCGACGTTTTCGAGAATCCCATCGCGAACCTCCTCGTTCGGCAGGTAGCCCTTTTCGAGCATGTCGTCGGCGACGGTCTCGGCGTGCGCTTCGGGGTCCTTGTTGCCGAGGATGACGACCGAGGCGGCGGCACCAGTGACGTGCTCTTGGTCGTAGGCGGCTTCACGGAGGGCTTCCTGCGTTTCGTCTTCGCGCAGGACGACGAACTCCCACGGCTGGAGGTTGTAGCTCGACGGTGCCTGAGTCGCGTTCTCGAATATCGTTTCGAGCGTCTCGTCGTCGAGCGGTTCGTCGGCGTACTCGTGGAGCGAACGGCGGGTCGTGGCGACCTCTTCGAAATCCATCATATGCCGAAATGGACCCCGTCATAATAGGGCGTAGGGATGCGGCCTAAACCACCGATTTCGGTGTGCTCGCACCACTCGTTGTCCGGTTACCACCTAATAACATTCGTGTAACTACGATTGACACCCTAGTGATGGTTTCAGGGCTACTCGTGTTTCAAAGATTCGAGGCAGGATTCCACGGGTCACCCGACCCGTGGTTGTTGACTGTCTCGTCGCTCGCCCGTGAGTTGTCAGACTTCGTGTGAATTGTGAGTTCTATGGTGCATGCTAGCATACGTTTACTATGGCTTCGTCGGACGAGTTCGACACGTTCGACCCCGCCCCGGACGACTTTCGGGAGTTGGGGTATCGGACAGTCGATATGATTGCATCGTATCTGGAAGACATAGACAACCGTCCGGTCTTCCCCGGAAAACCACAGACCGAAGTCGAGGCGGTTTTCGACGACCCACTCCCCGAGACTGGACAGGACCCCGCTGCCGTCCTCGACGAGTGGCCCGACCGAGTGCTGCCCAACGCGACTGCCGTGGGGTCGCCGCGGTACTTCGGGTTCGTGATGGGGTCTGGAACGCCGATGAGCGTCTTCGCCGAGGCGCTGGCGGCGTCGGTCAATATGAACGCTGGCGGGTGGAAGGCTGCACCGGCCGCGACCGAAATCGAGCGACAGACTATCGAGTGGCTTGCCGAGATGATTGGCTACCCAACCGACTGCGGTGGTCTCTTCACCAGCGGCGGGACGATGGCGAACTTCACGGGCATCCTCACCGCGCTTCGAGCCAACGCCGAGTACGACACGAAATCCCGCGGCCTCCAGTCACCCGAGCGCCCCGGACAGTTCAGGCTCTACATGGCCGACCACGAGGGCCACTCGTCGGTCTATCGCGTCGCAGAACTCCTCGGACTCGGTAGCGACGCGGTTCGACTCGTCCCCAGCAACGACGACTTCACCATGGACGTCGACGCCCTCGAAGCGCGACTCGACCGAGACGAGGCCGACGGTGACGTCCCGTTCTGTGTCGTCGCGCAAGTCGGCTCTATCAACGCTGGCGCTATCGACCCGCTTGCGGACATCGCGGATGTCTGTGCGGACCACGACGTCTGGTTCCACGCCGATGGTGCCTGCGGCGCTGTTGGGGCGATTCTCCCGGAGAAACGACCGCAGTACGCTGGACTCGAACGGGCTGATTCGGTCACCTTAGACCCGCACAAGTGGCTGTATATCCCCTACGAGTGTGGGTGTATTCTCGTCGAGGACGTGTCTCAGATGGCCGAGTCGTTCGCGATGCACGCCTCCTATCTGGAGGGGACGAGACGAACCCCCTACGAAGGCCCAGATTACTACGAAATCGGCCCGCAGATGTCGCGGCGGTTCCGGGCGCTGAAAGTCTGGATGAACCTGAAACACATCGGCGTGGAGGGCTACCGAACGCTCCTCTCACAGAACGTCCGGTGTGCGGAACACCTCGATTCGCGCGTCCGCGACGCTGACGACTTCGTCTCCCTCCACGAACCGAACCTCTACATTTACTCGTTCCAGTACGCGCCGCCAGACCTCCGGGCGGCGGCAACCGAGGGGAGAAAAGACCCCGATGCAATCGACGAGTACCTCGACGAACTGAACCAGCGAATCGCAGACGAGATTCAACTCACCGGCGTCGCGTTCGTCATGACGACCGCGGTTCACGACCGAACCGTCCTACGACTCTCCATCTGTAGCCACCGCACGACGCCCGACGACATCGACCGAACCTTCGAGACGCTCCGCGAAATCGGCGAACGAGAGGACGACACGCTGCGCCGAACACTCGATTTGGAGGTGTGACCCGTCGCACGTCACTAACGCGCCCTACCTGACGATAGTCACAGGAACGGGCGCGTGTCGAACGACCGCTTCCGCGACGCTCCCGAGGACGATGCGCGAGACACCCGTGCGGCCGTGGCTGCCCATCACGACGTGGTCGAAGTCCGCGTCGTCGGCTTCCAGTACGTCCACGATGGTTCCGGCAGGGCTCCCGACCGCGATTTGCTCGTCGACCTCGCGCTCGTCGTCGACCAGTCCGACCTCGGCTTTCGCCTCCGCGAACGTCTCTCGTGCCTCGCGTTTTTCTTCTTGGTACCACTCTTGGGTTCCGCTGAGCGCCCGTTCTCTGTAGTCGGCGTTGGAGGGGTTGATGATGTGAAGCAGCGTCAGGCGCGCGTCGGGCCACTCCGAAGTGGCAAACCGGAGCGCAGCGATGGACTGCGGCGACCCGTCGACAGGAACGAGTACGTGTTCGGCCATGCAACGCCCTAATCGGTGCGAGGACAAAAATCCGGGCGACGAGAGCGGGGGTGGTGCAGTGATTCAGCCGGTGGCGACTCCAGTCAGTCGCCGTGGCGCGTCACACACGTCGAGAGGCCTTTCAGTTCGACCGGTTCGGAGTTGTCCGGCGAGTAGACGACCATCTGGCCTTTCTCCATGTACGGGACCTTGTCTTCGAGGTTCGGCGGGATGTTGACGCTCTTGATAGCGTCCTCGTCGCCGAGGTTGAGGACGACTTTCGTGTTCACCTGTTTGAACACCGGGTCGGCGATATCCTGTGGGTCCTGCGTGATGAGGAACAGGCCGAGTCGCTCTTTGCGACCCTGCTTGGCCGCCTCGGTGAACTTCTGGATGACCTTTTGTGCCTGCACGGTGTCGGCGTCGGTCAGGAAGTTGTGCGCCTCGTCCATCCCCAGCACCAGCGGTGTCTCTTTGATGCGCTCGCTGTCGGGGTCGTTCGAGAGTTTGTCGTCGATGAGGAGCGACGAGACGGCGAGGACGAACAGCTCTTTGGCGCGACTCGACGGCAAGTGATAGGTCGGAACGACGGTCAGCCCACCAGGTCGGACGAGTTCGTGGTCGAGGTCCGTGATTGGCCGCGCATCTTGGTCGAACACGCCGCTCGGAACGCCTCGCACCCGGCGCTTGACCGCGTCGAACGTCGCTTCGTGGACGCGCCCGGACTCGTGGAGTTCCTCTTTGAGCGCCGGGTCGTCGAGGAACGTCAGGAACTCGTCGTAGGTCCCTTGGTCGCCGTAGTTGCGGAAGAACCGATTCAACAGTTCGAGGAGCGCCGGATACTGGTTGTCGTTGAGGTTGCTACCGGCGACCAGCCACGGGAGGTCCCGCGCCATCGAGAAGGGGATGGTGAACTCCAACTGCTCGGCGCGGTGGTTCGACCCCGGATACGACGACCCGGCCATCTTGGGGACGAGTGCGACGGTGTCGTCGTGGCCGCCGTACGCGATACCCTCACGCTCGTACCGCTGGGCGGTCTCGGCGTCCATATCCGGGTTGTCGTCGTGCATCTGGGCGTACTCGTCCTGCGGGTCGAACTGGACGACTGCGGTCTGTACGTCCCGACCGTCGTCCATCTCGTAGGTTCGCTCGGGAGAGAGGTACTGCCGGAGGATGTTCTTCGACCCGTGGGTCTTACCTGACCCGGTCCCGCCCGCGACGAGGGTGTGCCGGAAGACAAGCGGGTCGCCGTCAGTGTAGTCGTCTTTCAGTCGATAGTCGATGGTCGGCGGTTGCGCCGCGGTTCGGACCTTCTCGCCGCCGACCGAGAGATGGCCGAGGAAGACGCCCTCCTCGGGAATCTTCATTCCGGTCTTGATTTGCGTCGCGTCGTCGGCCTCGCCGACTGTCGCCCCCGGCTTGGGAACGCGGTCGACCATCCGACGCTTCAGGTCGCCGCGGTCCGAAAACAGCACCGCGATGGGGTCGAGTTCGGCGACGAACTTGTAGTCGCGCTCGGCGAACTCCTCGGCCGACCGGCGCATCGCCCGGCGGGCGTGAATCTCGGTCGCGTCGTCGGCCTGGAACTCCTGGGCGTACTCCAGGCCGACGATGCGGCAGAACAGCAGCTCGTCGCCCGGATAGGGGACGATGAGATACTTTCCGAGACGGACGTGCTCGCGGTTGCCCGCGGTGACGAACGCCCGCAGCGTCGTTCGGTCTTGGTCCTCAGAGACGCGAAGCCCCTGCGAGACAGAGAGCGCACCGATACCCTGTTCAGTGCCGATGGGGTCCGCATCGTACCGTTCGAAAGAGACGCTGTCGTCTGCTGTCGTCTCCGCCGCAACGTCGGCGCGCTCGACACCAGTCTCGCCGCCGTCAGAGTCGTGTCCTGTGACGGCGTCTTCAGCCTCGCTGTCGCCCGACTGGTCGCGTGGTTCGGACGTAGACTCACGTTCGGACGCGGACTCGGATACGGACTCAGACTCGGCGGCCGTGTCGTCGTCCTCGTCGCCGACGAAGTCGTTGAAGTCCCCCAGGTCAGTCATGTCCGAAGGCTCTCGGGCGACGAGTAAAAAGTCTCACCACCGGCCGTGGTGGGGACGCTCGCGGCCACCGAATCGAATCTCTCGGCCGCTCTCGTTCTCGCACGCCTTTTCAGTGTCGCCACCTTAGGATAGCTATGCTCTTGGTCCGCGGTCACGGCGGCGGAACGGCCCTCACTGGCACCATCTTCGAACGGGGTGAAGAAGCGCCCAGCTACCGGGGTGCGCCCGACGAGGATGCGCCCTACGTCTGGGTTTGCGACGAGTTTTACGAAGTCGAAAGCGGCGGCACCGAAACGACCATCGACGGGCAGAAGATTCGGGTCGCGTTCGACACGCCGCTTCCCCGTGGCTTCGACACTCGCGAGCAAGCGATTACGGCGGCAAAAGAACACATTCGGACGCAGTTCGCGCGCGTCGGCGTCGCCAGCACCGACGTTCGAATCGAAGTCATCAGGCCGGAAGACGAAGGCGACGCTGCGGCCTGACTACTCGCCTTCGCCTTCGTGCCACCGCACGTCGTCGTAGGTGCGCATCGACCCCGACGACAACGTCTCTTCTAGCTTCCGGCGAAGCGCGGCTTTTTCGACGCCGCTCACCCGCGCGAGTTCGTCGGCTTTCGCGATTGCCTTCGGTGGACCGCGCTCGGCCGCCACGTCCCGAACGAGGTGGTGCATCAGGTTCTCCCGGACGTCGGGGTCCTTCGTGAACGCGTAGGGCGCTTCGACTCGGTAGCAGACGTCGGTCCGCGGGTCGTACAGGACGAAGAACGTGACTGTGTACGCCTCCGGGTCGAGTTCTCGGTCGATACCGAAGGCGTCGCCGTCGGCACTCAGTTGGCGGTCGGCCCCGCCGCGCGAGACGAACCAGTTCGTGAACGTGAGCGCGTTCGTCTCTCTGCCCTCGTGGTCGACTCCGTCGCCGCGTTCGAGCAGGTGGACGAAAAACGAGGTGTCGTCGATCCACGGTACGTCGCCGCCGCCGGTCTCCCGGAAGTGCTTCTGGACAGTCTTGACGACGTTCTTCGCGGCGGGATTCTTGACGAACCCGGCCAGTGGCACGTCTCGCTCGACGAAGTGCTCGACGAGACGGACGTAGTTCTCGACGACCTGTTTCGGCTTGGCCTCTCGCGCGAGGTCGCGGAGTTCGGCGTCGCGGTCCTGCCAACTCAGCAGTTCCTTGGGGTACAGCGGGCCGTCGAGAAGGAGCAGGTCGTCGACCTTCTCGGCGTGTTCGAGCGCGTGCGAACTCTCTGCGAGGTAGAGTGAGAGCGCGTGAACGACGCCCTCTGCGTACTTACTGACCCGCGGCGCGCGGAGGACCCGGCGACGACCGTATCCCTCGTCAGACCGGTACCACTCGTCGTCGAAGTGGGCAGTTCGGTCGCGCGTGTGAACCGTCATGACGATGCTGCGGTGGCGGTGGAGGTCGAGGTTCGAGGGGTCCGACGCCATCGCCGCGTGTGCGACGTCGAGAACGAGGCCGTTCTTGAACGTCGTCGGGTTAATCGTCCCCGAGTCGAGGCCGTGGACGGTCGGAAACGGCGAGTCCGCGAGCGCGACGTCGTCGATTGCGGCCGCGTACAGCTGTTGGTCGCCCAGCGCCTCGACGACGGGCAAGCCGCCATCGGTTGAGCGAAGCGGGTCGAGCCACTGTTCCCACACCGTCCGCGCGATGTCGTCGTGGTCGGCGTCGTCGACCGACGTGGCGATAGCGCCCGCCATCGACGCGATGTCGTCGACGTGGACGGGGTCGAGCGTCATACCTCGGCGTCGTCGCGGACAGTAAAAAACCCGCCTCTCCATCGGAGGCGGCTCCCGCGCCCAAACGGCAGTTGATACACTGCCGGTTCCCGGCACGCTCATATCACTTGCTGTCCAAGGCTCCGACGACGATGTCTGTCACCGCAGTCGGGTTCGACCTCGACTACACGCTCGCCGTCCCGACGCGGGACCGCGAGACTATCCTCGAAGAAGCTGCGGCTGCGGCGGGCGCACCGCAACTGTCGCGAGAGGCGTATCTGGAGGCACACCAACAAAACCTCACGAACCGCACTCGGACGCCGATTTTCGAGTCGCTGCTCGACGAGCACGACTCGGCGGTGGACCCGAAGCACGTGGCGACGGCCTACCGCGAGCGCATCACCGAGGCCGTCGTCCCCGTCGAGGGCGTCGCGGCGATGTTGGCGGGGCTCAGAACGACGTACCGCGTCGGCCTCCTCACCAACGGCCCGGTCGTCGCACAGGAGGCGAAACTCGACAAACTGGACTGGAACGACTACTTCGACGCCGCCCTCGTAACCGGCGCGCTCCCGGCCGGCAAACCGGACGGGCGGGCGTTCGACGCGCTCCTCGACGCGCTCGACGTCGAGCCCGACGAACTAGTCTACGTCGGCGACAGCGTCCACCACGATATCGCCGGTGCGCACGACGTCGGTATTCGGCCCGTTCAGGTTCTCGGCGAGGGCTGTGACGACCCGGACCCACGGGCCATCGCACACATCCCCCGCGCCGAACTTCCGACGCGACTCCCCGAACTGCTGGCGGACCTCTGAGACTGCTCGCCGACCTCTGATTATATCCTCGCGTCCACTCTCAGTTCGATTCGTCCGCGTCAGCTTCGAGCGCTGCGACCAGTGCGCGGAACGCCGGAAGCGTCCACTTCACCTGCGCACCGTCTTCGACGAACACCAGCGTCCGCGGCGGCCGGACTGCCTTTGGGCGAACTCGAAGCCCCTCTTCGTCTGCCGCCTCGGCGGTTACGTCGGGGTGGGCGATGAATTCGATTCTGGTTCGGTCGGGCTGGACGTACACTTCGGCGACGCGTTCGTCGTCGGCCGCGACGGCGTAGGCGAGCGCCCCGTCGTCGGTCGGCTCGACGTCGGCGTCGGAATCGACGATGGAGAGAATCGAGAACGTGTCTTCGTGCCCGGTCAGTTCGGACGCGAGAAGCTGTGCGATGCGCTTCCCGTCCGAGAGTCTATCGACGACCATACCCGACGTTCGCGGGGCGACGGTTTTGGGGTGTCGCTTCGGCGTCGCACCGTGTCAAGCCGGGCGCTACTCCGCTAACCCCGATTTGGCCTTCGCAGCCGCGTCACCTACCTCGACACCATTCGAGCGGGCGAAGAGCACGGCGGCGGCCTCGGCGGTCACGCCAAGTTTCGACTGTCGCTCGTTGATACCGGCGACGGCGGCCTGTTTCTCGATACCAGCAGCGACGCAGGCGTCGAGAATCTGTTCGAACGCGGACTGCTCGCGGAGGACCGATGCGTCTGGTTCGAACTCCTCGGGAACCTGCACGTCGGCGGGGTCGAACGTCGCGACGATTTCGGTGCCGTCGCGCTCGACGAGTCCGCGACCTGCGGCGAGGTCGATGAGGCGCTTTGCCTGGTCGGGGGAGAACCAGTCGCGGTCGAGAGACAGGGCGACGACGAACTCGCCCTCGCCGAGGCGGGTCGACCCGTGCTGACGGAACGGGACGGCGACGGTGACGTCGAGACTCATTGGTTCGGAGGCGGCGGTGGGCGACCAAAATGGTTTGTGTTCGCCTCGGTGCGTCCCTCCACACGCCGGGTACCTCGCCACACATATGCGAACGCCTCACAAGAGCCGATTCGAGCGATTCAAGTAGTCACCGAGGTTTTTACCCCGTATGAAGGACCAAGGACGCTCCAAGCGGAAGCGAACCGGTGGGCGGCTCAAGCCGTCTTCGAACAAGAAGCGCTACCAGCTGGGTCGCGAACCCGCCGCCACGACGGTCGGCGAGCCCCGATTCCAGACTATCGACTCCCGCGGTAACAACGAGAAGCTCCGCACGCTCTCGACGAACGTCGCGCAGGTCGCCGACGGTGCAGAGGTCACGCAGGCCGACATCGAAGGCGTCATCGACAACCCGTCGAACGTCAACTACGCCCGCCGTAACATCATCACGAAGGGCTCTATCATCGACACGAGCGCCGGTCGCGCCCGCGTTACCTCCCGCCCCGGTCAGGACGGTCAGGTCAACGCCGTCGTCGTCGACGAGGAATAACGTTCTCTCTGCCGCGTCGTTCCTGACGCGGCACCGACTGTCTTTTCGCTGAGAGCCAGAGCCATGGCATTCGTCTCACCGAGCGGTGACACCGTGGCTCGAACCGCCACAGTAAACTAAAATAAACTAAATAGATTTGGAAGAGACGCCTCCGGCTCTCTGGTGGTCGAAAGAGAGCAGTTAGGGCGTCGGTGCGGCCTTCTGAAGCGCCGTCTCGGCGATGTTGCCGCCGTAGTCGGCACTCCGGGAGACGGAGTCGACGATGAGGCCGAGCAGTTGCGCACGGGCCGGGTCGAGACCGCGGAGGAGTTCGTCGATTTTCCGGGCTCGCTCGTCGATGGCCTGGACGGCCTCACGCGACTCGTTTGCCAGCCGCGTCGCCTCGTTGCTGTCTTCGGCGAACAGGGCGTCCATCCCGCCGTTGACGACCTTCTTCGCCTCTTCGAAGAGGTCCTCGATGGCGACGACGATTTCCTCGTCGACGGGCTCTTCGAAGTTCAGCGTCAGGTGGGCAATCTTGGTCGCGTGGTCGCCGATGCGTTCGAGCTGCCGTGCAGCGGATTGGTAGTCGAAACACGCCTCACGGGGCAGGCCGAGTTCCTCGGCTGCCTTCGGAGTACGGAGGGTGGCGCGGAAGATTCGGGAGACGACCATCCAGAGACGGTCGACGTCGTCGTCGCGCTGGATGACGTCGCGGGCCATGTCCGTGTCCAGTTCGGCGAGGGCCGCGATGGCGTCTTCGAGCATCGACAGCGAGATGAGTCGCATGCGCGTGACCGCGTTGTGAATCGAGAGCTCGGACGAGTCCAGCAAGTCGCGGATAACCACGCGGTCGCGCGTCTCTTCGAGCACTTCCAGTCCGACGAGGCTCTGGGTCGCTTCGCGGATGGTCCGCCGCTGGTCGGTCGTGATGCGCGAACTCTCCAGCGCGATGATGTCGAACCCGCTCACGTACATCGTCATGACCGCACGCGTGAGTTCGTCGCCTTCGAGGTTCGTGATGTCGAGAGTACCCTCGGTTCGCTCCTCTTCGGAGCGCGGAGTCAAGAATAAGGAGTCGCCTTCGGGGTAGAATTCGACTTCGCTTCCGGCGGAGACGCCGTTTTCCGTCGCCCAGTCTTTGGGGATGGAGACGGTGTAGGTGGAACCGCCTGTCACCTGCACCTTTCGGGTTTCGACCATACGCGAGCATGGTCGTTTACGCACAATAAAACTGTCTATCTCTATATAATGATTGGTGAAATTACCCTGCTGGGAGGAATCTCGGGTCGGTTGGGGATGGTACGGGTGCCAATATCCATCTCTTGGTGGTAAGTAATGTCAGACTACAACCACCATTCGGGAGTGCCGGGTAGTTGAGCGCTTCGGGAGATATTCACACGCCTCACTGCTATCCGAAGGACGGCTCACTGCCCCGGCGATTCGCATCGAGCGTTCTGTCAGTCCCCATGACCCACATACCAGAACGTACCTCTATATATTTGTCATAGCAGCGTATTTACCCACAAATCCGATTCATAGCGATAATGACGCGCAAGACGGACGACATCCTGTCGCGACGCAAATTCCTGATTGCCTCTGGCGCGGCTGGACTCACCGGGCTCGCTGGCTGTACGGAAAACAACAGTAACTCCGAATCCGAACCCACCGAAGCGTCCGGTGGCTCGGGCGACTCTGAGGACTCCGGTTCGGGGTCTGAGTCCGAAGGACTCTCGGGTGACATCAACGTCGCCGGCTCTTCGACCGTCTTCCCGCTCGCCACCGCGATGGCCGAGCGCTTCCAGAAGGAACACTCGGAAGTCAACGTCAACATCCAGTCCACTGGCTCCGGTGGCGGCTTCGCCAACTACTTCTGTACCGGACAGACGGACTTCAACAACGCCTCGCGCCCCATCAAGGGCGAAGAGCAGGACCAGTGTTCTAACAACGACATCAACCCTGTCGAACTCAAGGTCGCAACCGACGCGCTGACGGTCATCGTCAACAACGACAACGACTTCATCGGCGAGGGCCTCACCGTCGAGCAGCTCAAGACCATCTTCTCGGCCGAAGAGAAGCCGACGATGTGGTCCGACGTCAACTCCGAGTGGCCCGAGGAAGAAATCGAAATCTTCGGTCCCACCGACGCCTCCGGTACCTACGACTACTTCATCGAGGCCATCCTCGGCGAGGAAGGACCGGGTCACCGCCAGGACTACTCCGCGACCGAACAGGACCGCACCATCATTCAGGGTGTCAAGGGTTCGAAGTTCGCTATCGGCTACATGGGCTTCGCGTACTACAGCGAAAACACAGACGCCGTCCAGGCAGTCGCTGTCGACAACGGCGACGGCTACGTCGAGCCGTCCCTCGACACGGCGCTCTCCGGCGACTACACGCCGCTTTCGCGCCCGCTGTTTACGTATCCCGCCAAGGAGTCGCTCGCGAAGGACCACGTCGCCGAGTTCGCCCGCTACTGGATGGAAAACTCCACCAGCAAGGAAATCGTCGCCGACGAAGTCGGCTACGTGCCGCTCGGTGAAGACGAGAAACAGGAGATGCTCGATAAGCTCAACTCGGCCATCGAAGAGGCTAACTGAGCGTCTACTGCCAGAATAGGGTAACGAAGCGCTTTTTCATACACCACGATTCATACAATCCAATGAGTACAGATGACCTCGAAGCAGACCTCACGCGGAACACGGAGAACGCTCCGCGTGAGTTGCTGACGCGGTCGTTCTTCTTCCTGTGCGCGGCGCTTTCCGTCGTCACAACCATCAGCATCGTTGGACTCCTCATCACAGAGGCGTCCAAGTTCTTCAGCCTCACCGCACCGCTGATGGGTGTCGCAGGAGAGACGGCGAACCTCGTCGACTTCCTCACGGGAACGACCTGGCAAATACATAGCAAAGAGTTCGGCGTGATGGCCCTCATCTCGGCCACGCTGATGGTGACTATCGGGTCCGCCATCATCGCACTCCCACTCGGAGTGGCGACGGCCATCTACCTGAGCGAGTACGCGAGTCCGCAGGCTCGGTCCATCCTCAAGCCTGCGCTCGAAATCCTCGCTGGCGTTCCGACCGTCGTCTACGGGTTCTTCGCGCTCATCTACATCACGCCCGCGCTGCGGGTCGTCTTCCCCAACATCGGGACGTTCAACATGCTTTCGGCGAGCATCGTCGTCGGTATCATGATTATCCCGATGGTCGCGTCCATCAGCGAAGACGCGATGTCGGCCGTGCCGGACGAACTGCGACAGGCCGGATACGGCATGGGTGCGACGAAGTTCGACGTTTCGACGGGCATCGTCGTCCCCGCCGCGCTCTCCGGTATCTTCTCGTCGTTCATCCTCGCGCTCTCGCGCGCAATCGGCGAGACGATGGCTGTCACCGTCGCCGCCGGTGCGCAGGCGAAGTTCCTCAACCCGCTGAACCCGGCATCGTACCTCGAAGGTGCGCTGCCGATGACGGCCGCGATGGTCCAGCTTCTGACCGGTGACATCACCGGTGGCGGCCTCGCCTACCGCAGTCTGTTCGCAATCGGGCTGGTCCTGTTCGTCATCACGCTCATCATGAACATCATCAGCGACTTCGTCGCACGACGCTACCGGGAGGTCTACTGAGATGGCAACCGAGCAAGACTCCAGTTACGCACAAGGATTCGGACAGGTCAGCCGGACTGCCGGTCTCGTCTTCCGGTACCTGCTCTTGGCCGCGACGATGTTCGGTATCGTCACGCTGGCGGTGCTTCTCGTCTACGTCGCCAACGACGCTATTCAGCCCCTCACGGCCGACGCCGGATGGCACCTGACGTTCTTCTTGACGCTCGTCCTTCCGACGATACTCGTCGGCGGCGCACTCTATCGCCGGAACCGCGAAGCGCTCAAACTCGGTGGGATGGTCGTCGGCGCACTGCTCGTCTCACTGCTGTTCAGCGGTGGCGTCGCAATCGTCTTCGTCGATATCATCCCGCCGCTGACCGGGTTCTCCTACGCTGTTGGTCTCGCCGTCGCCGTGGCTGGGACCGTCCTGCTGACGAAGTACGAAACGCAGATTCCCTTTACCGCACGCGTGGCCGCCACGGGGCTGTTGTTCTTCCTCTCGCTGTTCGGTGTTCCGGGCTACTTCCACAGCATCCCGGAACTCGTCCAGCAGGCCCCGGTCGTTCCCACTGACTGGATTATCCTGACGCTGGTCCTCGGCGGTCTCACTGCACTCGTCGTCGGTCAGTACATCGCTCGGGTCCGCGAAGACACCAAAGCCGGAGTGGCCGCCGGTGCAAGCGCGCTCGTTCTCACGGCTCTCGGTGCTATCGTCGGTCCGTTCGTCGGTATCGATGCCAACGCGCTCGTCGTCGTGACCGCAGTTTCGTTCGTTCCCACTGCGGCGTACGCTGGCGGTTCCGTCATCACTCGCGAAGAGTTGAAACCCGGGCTCGTCTTCGCGGCCACCGTCATCGTCGGTGCACTCGTCGGTGCTGTCGCCGTCGACGCGCTCGGGTTCGCCGGACCGCAGGCGTGGACCGACTGGCAGTTCCTCACCAGTTCGCACAGCGGGAGCGCCGAGAACGCGGGTCTCTACCCCGCCATCGGTGGTTCTATCCTCCTGATGGTGACGGTCGCCGCACTCTCGTTCCCACTCGGTGTCGGTGCCGCGGTGTATCTCGAAGAGTACGCCCCGGACAACCGATTCACCCGATTTATCGACGTCAACATCTCGAACCTCGCTGGCGTCCCCTCTGTCGTCTACGGACTGCTTGGCCTAGGTGTGTTCGTCACGTACCTCGGGCAGGCGACCGGGACGGTTCTCATCGGCGGTGCGACGCTCGCACTGCTCATCCTGCCAATCGTCATCATCTCCTCTCGTGAGGCGATTCGCTCCGTTCCGAACGACATGCGACAGGCATCGTACGGAATGGGCGCGACACGCTGGCAGACGGTTCGGAACGTCGTCCTCCCCGAAGCGTTCCCGGGTATCCTCACCGGGACTATCCTCGCGCTCGGCCGCGCAATCGGTGAGACCGCACCGCTCATCATGATTGGTGCTCCGAACGTGGTTTTCAACCTCCCGACGGAACTCTCGTCGAAGGTGAGCGCGATGCCGCTGCAGGTGTACGCGTGGTCGAGTCTGTTCGCCAGTGAGGACTTCTACACCAAGGCCGTGCCCGCTGGTGTCGTCGTTCTGCTCGCGGTGCTCCTCGCGATGAACTCCATCGCCATCGTCCTCCGGAACAAGTACGAAAGCGAAACCTAATACAGCCAATGAGCCAAAGAGACAAAGAGACTGAGGTTGAATCATCAGCAATGACCGGGACAAACGACCCGACGAACGACGAGATGCTCGTCGAGACCGACGTGAGTGATGGTCTCTCGGCGGCCGAGAGTTCGGTCACAGACGACGCTGAAACCGTCATCGAATCCAAAGACATCAACGTCTGGTACGGCGACGACCACGCGCTCACGGATATCTCGATGGAGATTCCGGAGAACAGCGTCACCGCGATGATTGGCCCATCGGGGTGTGGGAAATCGACGTTCCTCCGGTGTATCAACCGGATGAACGACCTCATCGACGTCGCACGCGTCGAGGGGGACCTGACGCTTCGCGGCAAGAACGTCTACGACGACGACGTCGACCCCGTTGCACTCCGCCGGCGCGTCGGGATGGTCTTCCAGAAGCCGAACCCCTTCCCGAAGAGCATCTACGACAACGTCGTCTACGGCCTGAAGATTCAGGGTATCGACGGCGACTACGACCAAATCGTCGAGGATTCGCTGAAGCGCGCCGCCCTCTGGGACGAGGTCAAAGACCGCCTCCACGAATCCGGTCTCGACCTCTCCGGCGGGCAACAACAGCGTCTCTGTATCGCTCGTGCGATTGCGACCGACCCCGAAGTCCTCCTGATGGACGAGCCGGCGTCCGCGCTCGACCCCGTCGCAACCTCGCAAATCGAGGACCTCGTCGAGGAACTCGCCGAAGACTACACCGTCGTCATCGTCACGCACAACATGCAGCAGGCGGCGCGTATCTCCGACAAGACCGCCGTGTTCCTCACCGGCGGTGAACTCGTCGAGTTCGACGACACCCAGAAAATCTTCGAAAACCCCGAGAGTCAGCGCGTCGAAGACTACATTACCGGGAAGTTCGGGTAGTCGACCACACGGGGCAGTTGCGCCCACGTGCGGTGTTCCGGTCTCTCCCTTTTCTCACCTGGTTTTTGCTTGTCACATGCTATCGTCACCAGTGGCATCACAAGGAATTTCACCACGCCTAACGCAACGCCACGTATGGCCCGCAACAGTTACCAAACGCTGCTCAACGAACTCGAAGAGGATGTCTTATACCTCAGCGAGCTCGTCGCCGAGCGCGTCCGCTTCGCACTCGATGCGCTCGAAGACAAAGACGAGCGCAAAGCCGAGGAAGTCATCGAAGGCGACCACGAAATCAATCGCATCTACCTCGACCTCGAACAGGACTGTATCGACCTGCTCGCGCTCCAACAGCCCGTCGCGAGCGACCTTCGGTTCATCACGGCGTCGTTCAAGATTATCACCGACCTCGAACGTATCGGTGACCTCGCGACTAACCTCGCACAGTACGCCATCGACGCCGAAAACGACGTGTACACGGAAGTCGATATCCGGCGTATCGGCGATGCCGCCCTCGACATGGTCGACCAGGCTATGGACGCCTACGAGAGCGAAGACACGGAACTGTGTCACTCCGTGGCAGAGCGCGACGACAACATCGACACGATGTGTAACGAAGCCTCCCAGACTATCGTGCGCGACCTGATGTCTGGAAGCGACTTCGAAGGCGACGGCGAACTCGACCCCGAAGAGTTCCTCGTCGACGTTCGCCGCCTCCTGCTTACGGTGCGTGACCTCGAACGCATCGGCGACCACGCGGTCAACGTGGCGGCGCGGACGCTCTACATGATTGACAACGACGACTCGCTTCTGTTCTAAGGTTCCCCGCGGTTTCGTTTTGTTCGGTGCAAACAGACTCCCCAGAGGCGGGACAGTCGGTCAGGCCTGCGTCTGGGCGAACAGATAGCCGAACGTCGAAACTGCACTCCCGACAGTCAACACTCCATACAGGAGTACGTACTTCCACGAGTACGTCGACGCGTTCCAGACGGAAACGGCGGTTGCAACCGCCGCAAGTCCCAAGAAGCCATAGACGACGGGCATGCCTTCCAGCGAGAGTCGATGTGCGAGTATCTCTTCTGCGACGAGCGGAGCGAGGACGCCACAACAGATGGCGAGGAGTCCGGCGGTGAACCGGCGGTCAGCGTGGAGGGCCATACATTGAATTGACAGGATGAGTTGGTATTTTTTCTGCTATTGGTGTGGGATTGATACGGAGATTTCCAGCTCTGTTGAAATTATCTGTTGTTGATATTTTGTCGGAGCCGTGCTGAATAGAGGGCGCGAGTCGGTCAGGCGAGATTGATTACAGACGAACCTGTTGGATGGTTCGATGCAGGTACGTTGATAATCCGATTAACTGTATATGTGTAATATGCTTGAATCGTCATTTGCTCGTTTTGTGGCGACCGTTCTGGGTGTCCTATTCTTTGCACAATTGATAGACGGGCTGTTCATCCCGCCAGACCCGTTCTCACAGTTGCTCTTCATCGGCCCAGTGATGATTGTGGCTCTCCCGGTTGCGTACTACCTGAGTTACCGAGGCGGGTACGAGCGACTGGCAACACGTGTGGATTGGTGAATTTTCCACATTCGACATTGGGTGAGTAAGCTGAACCAACGTGAATACAACAGCAGGAGGTTGCTGAACGCACCCTCTGTATGTTGCACGCGACTTCTGACAGGGTTCAGTGAGGTTTCTGCGGTCATGCTGAATAGAGGACCCGAGTCGGTCGCTGGCGAACGTATTAAATACCTGACTAGTATTTGTTCACATACGCGTTGCAGCAAAACTGATTGCCCGCTGCTATTCAGATTCTCTCCCTTTCGATGACTGACATTGACGATGCGTTCGGCGGTGTGTGGGCTGGCGTGAGTACGATGCTAGTCGCAGTGCTCGCTATCGGCGTCTTCGTATTCTGGACAAACCCTGTCAACATGGGTGGCGTCGTCGCGGGACTGGTTCTCGCTCTCGTCGGTCTTGTGCAGGTTCTCGCCCCTCGCGTCTCACCGTGGGTCGAGACCCTCAGCAACCACTGGATTGGCCTGGGTTGGATACTCGTCGGTGGCGGAGTAGTGGCTCTCGGAGTGCTTGCTTCCGCAACAACCGGGGGGCTCGTTGGTGGGCTTGTCCTCGGAGCATCGTTCATGCTCTATGGAGGCTTCGTCGTAGTTAGTCGATAGATTCTCTGTCTGTGTCACGCTGTTTCTGGTTGCCCTCGTGACGTACAGTAGGTTTTGGGTGGAGTTTCTGTATCTGTCTTAAGCGGAAAGTGCGACCCGTGAAACAGCAACAGCAAACGTCTGCCAGCGATTCACCACCGCCTTCGTTTTCACCGCCAGAGTGTTCTATCTGTCACCGTGCGCATGACCTGTTCGAGTGGCCCGCGTGAGTATCGTTGCAGCCACAGATACGAGAAGACGATACCGAGTGCGGAGAACGTGAGCGCGCTGGCCATCGCAAAGGGTGGCGACTGGTTTTCGAGACGACCAACCATCTCCAGCGCGCCCATTCCGAGCAAGACGTGTGCGACGTAGAGGCTCAACGCCATCTGTCCGGTCGAAACGAATGGCTCCAGCAGGTCCTCGTTGGAGACGTACTCGCAGAGTTCGAGACAGCCAGTGATAACGACAGTCGCGGTGCCAGCCCCCGCGAGAATGTAGAGCGGCATCGGTGGCATCGGTTGCGTCCCGAACAAGGACACGATATCGGACTGCGGCACCGATGAGAGGCTACTGGCAAGTGTCTCGGTGAGCATCCACGACGCGGATTCTGCGACGGCAACGACTGCGAGTGCACCGGCCAGCACCCGTCGTCGAAGCGTGACGTTTTGCAGATTCATCCGGCCGAGGAGCATCCCGTACAGCAGAAACGCCACCCACGGGAACACCGGGTGGAAGCCGTTGTACAGTAGGTGTCGAACCATTCCACGGACGGTCCAGAAGTTCGTGTAGGTGAGCGTCGCGAAATCCCAGCCGCGCTCGTAGTCGATGGCGAACAGGAGCACCACGAAGCCGAGCACGAACCCACTCGTGAGCATCCACAGTCGCCGTCTGGATGCGGTCACGGCGAGCGCACCGATGGTGAGATACAATCCATAGAAGTGCAGGATATCTGCCGGCCAGATTGGGACGTACAGTAACCCAACCACGAAGAGGAACACCGCACGTCTGAACAGCGTGTCCCGCTTTTTTCGGAGTGATTCGACGTCTCCCGCCAGTCGTGCTCTGTTCGTGTACAGCGTTATTCCCACGCCCGCCAGCACGACGAACAAGGCGGCTGCGCGGCCGTGAAACAACTGTGAGAGAGACAACACCCAGTGTGGGCCGTTCGAATCGGCCCCCATCACAATCTCGAAATTCACGATGACCATTCCGACGACGGCGAACGACCGTGCCACGTCGTAGCCGATGATTCGGTCACTCATGGCCTACAACCAGTAGCTTTGGATGCAGTGTCGAGACCGATTCCTGAGAATATATTCACCGCGTTCGAAAGGAGCACAACAACGTGTCTCTCCACTCCCTCATCTACTTTCCTGTCAGTGGCCCCTCGATTGCTTCGTCGGGGTTGCCAACGAGAGCGAGTTAGAGGGCGCATCTCGTGCACAGAGTGCAAGAGGTGACTTCGTCACCTCGTCAACTCTCCAGCACCTCGCTCGGTCCGTCCCATTCCGAAGCTAGTACCCATACCGTTCGACATCCACGTAGTCCCCGTTCGCAAACTGTGATTGACGAGCAGTCCCTTCGTGTACGAACCCGAGACGTTCGCAAAGAGACTTCGAATCCTCGTTCGGGGCCATCACAGTCGCAGAGAGACGGTGTAATCTGAGTTCTTGGAATCCGTATGCAAGCAGGTGTGCGCTAGCTTCGAGGGCGTATCCTTCTCCCCACGCCTTCGGATGGAACCACACGCCAAAGTTCGCGTATCCATCGGTGTGGTTAACGGGGGCGAGTTGCACTGACCCAATTGGTTCCCCCGAGAAATCGCCGTCGGTCGGAACGGCGAGTAGAGAGACGGTGTCTTCGTCGTGTTCTCTCGGCCAAAGCTCGTCTCGGTAGCGCTCTTCGGTGTACGGCGTTCTGAACACACTGATGTATCGTCGGACTTTCGGGTGGTTCACTCCCTCTCTGAGGAACTTGATGTCGTCTTCTTCAGGGGGCTTGAGTTCGAGACGGTCGCATTCGATAAACGTTGGTCGTGACATGATGTATCTGTGGCTGCGGGTGGCTAACGAGCAATACAGCAGCACGCGAAGCTGACGACACCCTCGATTGGAGACGGAGGCGACAGTCAGCTCAGAAGCAGGAAGAAACGGTTATCGGTCAGCTCTATCATCAAATATTCTAATGTGTTGATAAAAATGTACTGGTCAGTGCTCTCAGCAGTGACTCACTCACGGGGTACACTCTGTATTGTGTTACACCAGTCCTGACAGACCAAATGGGTGTTCTGCGGTCGTGCTGAATTCGGGTTGGGGCCGTCCAAAACTACTCGTGAACTCGTGGACTGGTCTCGCTGTGATGGACGTAGTAATTGACGAGCAGCAAGATAACCAGACCGAGGAGGAGGGCGACGTTGACTGTTTTTATTCCGTTGATGATTGGAAAGGCGTCACCTCCACCTGCTGCTTGAACCAATAACACAGCGAGAGTGTAACCAACAGAAAGATAGCGCACAAGTCGTTTTCTATCCATTATCTTCTGTTCGGAACAGACTCACAAAATGATTCTGAACCAATAGGTTAAGGATTGACAGACCCGCCTCACGTCTGACTCAACACTTTTATGTCTATGTTTTGTCTCGAAAGCATGGCTGACTCCAAAGCCCTCTCGATTGGTGTCCTCGCTAGCGTATTCGCGTCTGGGGTGTACTATCTCGATGGGTCGTGGGACGCACAATTACTGTTGGTTCTCGGACTCACGTGGGGCATCGCCGGGTGGGTAGTGACCCGAAACCGGTCCGCTTTGAAGAACCCGAACACTGTGCCGCAGATTCTGTTCGTTCTCTTGGTGATGGGACTCCCGCAGTTCGGTATTCACTCGGACCTTTCACTTGGAACGCTTCGAAGTCCGCTTATACTGTTCGTGATGGGTGTCGCAGTTGCCGGAATTGGACTCGGAGCAGAGGTGAGTACGTCACCCGCTGAAGAACAGAGTACTACGGTCGCTTCTGCCGACTGACCCGCTGCCGGATTTTCCTCTAGTCAAGACGCTATCGCTATCGTACCCCTCGGATTCGTCAGAACCGAATCGTCAGACAGCGCGTCCGCTACCGTCCCAATACGCTAAAAAACGAAGACCCCGCAGGCGTCGGCTTACTGGAAGCCGATACGGCCGTCGCGGGTGTCGGGCGAGAGTCCCTCGCGGGAGCCACCCTTGAACTGGTCTTGAATCTCTTCGTAGTAGCGCATCAGGTCTTCCGTGATGGTCGGCCGCACCGACTCCATCGCCTTGCGGAAGTGCCGCATCTCGATTTCCTCGGCGTCGTCGCTCTCACGGAGTGCCTCGATAGCTGCCTCGCGGCAGATGGATTCGAGGTCCGACCCGACGTAGCCGTCGGTAATCTCGGCGATTTCGCGGAGGCTCACGTCCGGCGCGAGCGGGCTCGACTGGGTGTGGATGTCCAGAATCTGCTCGCGGCCTTCCTCCTCGGGCTGGCCGATGAGGACGAGCCGGTCGAAGCGACCCGAACGGATGAGCGCGGGGTCAATCATGTCCGGGCGGTTCGTCGCCGCGATGACCATGACGTTGCCGGCGTCTTCGAGGCCGTCCAACTCGGTCAGGAGTTGGTTGACGACGCGCTCGGAGACGTTGTTACCCATGTCGTTGCCGCGGGCTGGCGCGAGGGCGTCCAACTCGTCGAAGAAGATGATGGTCGGCGACACCTGCCGCGCCTTGCGGAAGGTCTGCCGAATCGCCTTCTCCGACTCACCGACCCACTTCGACAGCAGTTGCGGCCCGCGCACCGAGATGAAGTTCGCGTTCGTCTCGTTGGCGACGGCCTTCGCGATGAGGGTCTTCCCCGTCCCGGGTGGGCCGTAGAGGAGAACGCCTTTCGGTGCCTCGATGCCCATGCGGTCAAACTTCTCGGGAGTGACGAGCGGCCACTCGACGCTCTCTTTGACCTTCTGTTTGGGGTCTTCGAGACCGCCCACGTCCTCCCACGTGACCTTCGGAATCTCGACGAGCACCTCGCGCATCGCCGAGGGTTCGACCTCACCGAGGGCACCGCCGAAGTCGTCGTTCTTGACGACCATCCGGTCGATGAGACTCGGCGGGATGTCCTCGCGGTCGAGGTCGATTTCCGGCAGGTAGCGGCGCAATGCCTTCATCGCCGCCTCCTTGGTCAGCGCCTCGATGTCGGCACCGACGAAGCCATGGGTGTCGTCGGCCAGCGTGTCGAGGTTCACGTCGTCCGAAAGCGGCATGCCGCGGGTGTGAATCTGGAGAATCTCCTTGCGGCCCTCCTCGTCGGGCACGCCGATTTCGATTTCGCGGTCGAATCGACCGGGACGACGCAGCGCGGGGTCGACAGAGTCGACGCGGTTCGTCGCCGCGATGACGATGACCTGACCCCGGGCTTCGAGGCCGTCCATCATCGTCAAGAGTTGGGCGACGACGCGGCGTTCGACCTCGCCGGTCACGTCCTCGCGCTTCGGCGCGATGGAGTCGAGTTCGTCGATGAAGATGATACTCGGCGACTCCTCTTTGGCGTCCTCGAATATCTCGCGGAGTTGCTGTTCGGACTCGCCGTAGTACTTCGAGATAATCTCCGGGCCAGCGATAGAGAAGAAACTGGCAGAGGTCTCGTTGGCGACCGCGCGGGCGAGGAGCGTCTTCCCCGTCCCGGGCGGGCCGTGAAGCAGCACCCCTTGCGGCGGCTCGATGCCGAGCTTTTGGAAGATTTGCGGGTGCTTCATCGGCAACTCGACCATCTCGCGGACGCGCTGAATCTCGTTGGTCAGGCCACCGATGTCCTCGTAGGTGATTCCGCCGCCGGTCTTCTCGAATCCCGAAATCGGCTCCTCGCGGAGGTCGACCTCGGTGTCCTCGGTGACGAGGACGACGCCTTCGGGCTTCGTCTCGACCGAGATGAGCGGAATGGCCTGTCCCGGCGACCGCATGAACGGGTGGTTCGTACTCGACATCACCGGGACGATGTCGCGTTCGACCACGGGCCGCTTGAGAATCTGCCGTTTGACCATCCCGGCCGCGTCGGAGCCGAACTGCACGCTCGCCTCCTCCGGCGGCGCGAGCACGAGCTTGTCGGCCTTCTTGGCCTCTGCTTTCCGGATGGTCACGCGCTCGCCGATGCTCACGTCGGCGTTCTGCCGAGTGAATCCGTCGATGCGAACCGTATCCGTATTCCAGTCTTGCCGGTCTGCCCGCCACACCTTCGCGGCGGTCGTCTTCCCTCCTTCTATCTCGATGATGTCGCCCGGTGAGAGCTTGAGATGGAGCAGGGTGTCCGGGTCAAGACGGGCGATACCGCGCCCCGAGTCGTTCGGGTACGCCTTCGCCACTTCGAGTTGGACTTCGTTCATAGTATCCTCGCGGGGATGCTGATACCTGTGAGATGCCTTCGGATAAGTTCTTCCCCGAGTCGACCTCGGCGACAGTACTCCCGCAGGTGACAGCCTACCAGACCCTACGGCAGGTAGCTACTAATCCCTACCGACTAAACACCCCCCGGCCGCGACGATGCCGGGCGTTTTTACCCTTCGACAGCAACGAATTGGTATGCGACTGCTCGCGTTCGACGGCCGGATGGGTGCCAGCGGCGACATGCTCCTCGGTGCGCTCGTCGCCGCCGGTGCCGACCC
Organism: Haloferax larsenii; assembly: GCF_024730625.1. Lineage (NCBI taxonomy): Archaea > Methanobacteriati > Methanobacteriota > Halobacteria > Halobacteriales > Haloferacaceae > Haloferax > Haloferax larsenii. The sequence continues at coordinate 222,981 of NZ_CP078063.1, read as the reverse complement.
GGACGTCCTCTCCCCCGTCGAGGATGCCCTCGACGTCTCCTACCGTGTCCGTACCGTCGACAAAAACGGCATCTCGGCGACCAAAGTCGACGTGCTTCTCGCCGAGACCGACGGTGGCGACCCGCGTGGCGAAGGCCACGACGCGGACGAATACGGGCACGAAGACGATTCAGACGCCGATGCTAGCGAGGGCGTCGACGACGATGCTAACAGCGACACCAGCGACACCAGCGACACCAGCGACGCCGGCGACGCTAACGACGCCAGCGACGACGACCCACGCCGTGAGCACCACCTCCGTGGCAGTCTGGCCGGAGGGAGCGGCCACGGGCACAGTCATTCCTACGAGGACAGGCACGGTCATTCCCACGAGGACGGACACAGTCACGGTCACGGGCACTCTCACGGGCATTCCCACCACCACGGTGACGACGGTCACCACCACCACGACCACACTCACAGCCACGGCGACGGCGACCATCACGAACACTCCCACCATCACGACCACACCCACGCCGAGGGACACGGCCCACACCGAACCTATCCCGAGGTCGTCGAACTCGTCGAGTCGATGGACCTGCCGGACTCGGTCGTCGCGGACGCGACGGCTATCTTCCGCATCCTCGGCGAGGCCGAAGCCGAGGTCCACGGCACCGACCTCGAAGCGACCCACTTCCACGAGGTCGGTGCGGACGACGCCATCGCCGACGTGGTCGGAACGTGTCTCCTCCTCTCGGACCTCGACGTCGAGCGCGTCGTGACCGGCCCCATCTCGGTCGGCGGCGGCGAGACGACGATGAGCCACGGAACCTACCCGATTCCCGCGCCCGCGGTCCTCAACGTCGTCGAACAGGCCGACTGGTCCATCCGCGGCGGGCCGGTCGAGGCCGAACTGCTCACCCCGACCGGGGCCGCCATCCTCGCGCACGTCGCCGAGGGCGTGGAGACGCTCCCCTCGATTTCGGTCGAGTCGTCGGGCTACGGCGCTGGCGGGTGGGACTTCCCCGACCACCCGAACGTCCTCCGGGCAATCGTCGGCGACGGTGGCTCACGACTCGTCCGAGACGACATCTCCGTCCTGGAGACCAACCTCGACGACGTCGAACCCGAGGTTCTCGGGAGCCTCCAAGAGACGCTGAAAGACGCCGGCGCGCGCGACGTGACTATCCTCCCGACGACGATGAAGAAGTCCAGACCCGGTCATCTCGTGAAGGTCATCGTCAAACCCGACGACGTCGAGCGCGTCGCCTACCGCCTCGCCGTCGAGACGGGAACGCTCGGAATCAGAGAACACGGCGCGGGGCACCGCTGGACGGCACGCCGCGAGTTCGAGACGGCGTCGCTGGACATCGACGGCGACACCTACGAGGTCGCGGTCAAGGTCGCAAGCGACGTCGACGGCGACGTCTACGACCGCAGCGCCGAGTACGACGACGCGCTCGCGGTGGCGAAAGAGACGGGTCTCGCAGTTCGAGAAGTGATGCGCCGAGCGGTCGATGCAGTCGTAGAAAACGACTGACTGCACCGACTCGACTGCTCAATCGTCGGTGAGTTGCGGATACGCGACCTCCCACAGGTGGCCGTCAGGGTCGGCGAAGTACCCTGAATAGCCGCCCCAAAACACCTCTTGTGCGGGCTTGACGATGTCTCCGCCCGCGGCTTCGGCCTCTTGGAGAGCGGCGTCGACGTCCGACTTCTCGGAGACGTTGTGGGCAATCGTGACGCCCGAGAAGTCGCGTTTTTCTGGAGCGGAGACGGCTTCCAGCGGGACGGTCGCGTCCTCGGCGAGCGCGTCCCACGGATAGAGCGCGAGCCACGTCCCGTCGAGCGTGAAGAACGCGATGTCACTGTCGGTGTCGCGGTCGCGCAGGGGGAATCCGAGGCCGTCGCGGTAGAAGCGAATCGACTCGTCGAGGTCCGACACGCCCAGTGTCACGACCGTTATGTTCGGGTCCATTCAGAAGCGGTCGCTCGGTGTGGTGATAAACACAGCGCGGGCGAACGATTCACACCTCACAGCTCTCAGCTCACACCTCACAGCCCTCAGCTCACACCTCACAGCCCTCAGCTCACAACTCACAACTGTTCGAGGAAGTCCCGAACCAGCGGTACGAGGTCGGGGCCGAACTCCTCTTGGACGTAGTGGCCGACCCCGTGGAGTCGGACCGACGAGGAGTTCGCGAACAGTCCCTCGAACGTTCGAAGTTCCGCCGGGCGGAACGCCCTGTCTTCCATCCCCCAGATGATTCGCGCGGGGAGGAACGCGATGCGCTCGCGGCGTTCCCACAGCGACGAGAGCCACGCGGTCGAATCGAGAATCGCCTTCGGAAACACCGCTGTCGCGGTTCTGTCGCCGCGGTTCGCCATGCGGTACTGCTCGCGTGCCGCCGCCGAGAGCTTCGAGCGGTCGGCGAATCCCATCGGCATCACCACCCGCGTAAAGAGGTCGAACCGTTCGATGAGTTCGCGGCCGAGACGACTTCCGAGGAGCGACGAGAAGCGACTGAAGTGCGTCTCGTCGTTCACGGGCCACATCCACGTGTTCATCACGACCAGCCCGCGGACGTTGTCGGGGCGCCCGATGGCGTACGAGAGACCGATTGGGCCGCCCCAGTCTTGGACGACGAGGACGACGTCTTCAAGTTCGAGTTCGTGGATGAACTCCTCGACGACGGCGGCCTGGGATTCGGGCTGGTAGGAAAAGTCGGCGGGGCGTTCCGACAGCCCGAACCCGAGGTAGTCGAGTGCGACACACCGGTATTGGTCGCGCAGGCCGCGAATCAGGTGTCGGTAGAGAAACGACCACGTCGGGTTCCCGTGGAGCATGAGCAGCGTCGCCGCCCCGCCATCGTCCGGCCCCTCGTCGACGTAGTGAACCGCACCGGCCGAGAGACCGAGACACTTCGATTCGAACGGATAGGCGTGTCTATCGACCCACTCTGTTCCGTCGTGAATTGACGAGAGCGACTCGTCGAGCGCGCTCGGGCTGACGGATGTCATAGGCTGGAGATACGCGCCGAACCCGTATAAGCCCGAACCCCGGAACACGCGAATTCGGGAGTTAGACGCGGACTAATCGGAACAATCCGGGACGAAACGAGTGGTTGAACGGCTGGCGTGACACCGGCGACGACTCACGCTTCGCGCTCGCGGTGTTCGTCCAGCGCCTCCTCGACACTCAACTCGCCGCCAGCGACGCGGCGGGCCAGTTCGTCGTCTATCGTCCGGTTGTCCACGGACTGCTCGCGAGACTTGGATTTGATGCGCTGGAGCTCGCCGTCGGTCGGTTCTATCTCGCGGGAGTCGATTCGCTCGCCGTCTATGCGTGCGATGTTGACCGCGGCGAGCACGTCACCCATCCCGCGCGCACCGGAGCCGAGATAGGGGGTCGTACCGGTCTCGTCGACGAGTTCGACCGGTACGTCGTCGAGGTCGTTGATGATTTTCGCACCCTGGAGGCGCGCGCCGTCGCCGATTCGGACTAGCGGGTCGACGGCGTCGTCCGTCTCGCTTCGGATGACGTCGACGGCGTCTGCGAGCGGGACGTGGAACGCCGCGACGACCGTCTCACCCGAGAGGACGGCGATTCCGGGTCTCGTTCCCGGGTCGACGCCGACGACGATTCGTCCGCCGCCGCCGCGGAGTGTCGCGAGCGCCTCGTCGACCGCGCGGCGAGCGTCGTCACCGGTCGCGGTCACTCGCGAGCAGTCGGTTTCGACCTCGTCGTCGGGGCTGGTGATGACGACTCGGGCGCGGTCCGGCAGGGGGTCACCCGGTTCGACGGTGGTGAAGGTGACCCCGCGACTTCGGAGTTCGGCCACGGCTTCGTGGTAGAGTTCGAAGTCCGCGGTGGCGACGACTATCACGCTGAGAGCTTCGTGACCGAGCGGATAAAGCGTATCGCGATTTCACACCCCGGCTGGACCGAGGACTTTTTCGGTCGGTGGCGCACACCTTTCGTCGTGACAGAGCCAGTCTCCACCGGGTGTAAACCCCTCGACGACCTGCTCGACGGCGGCTTCGAGCGCGGGACGGTCACGCAAGTCTACGGCCCGCCGGCGGCCGGAAAGACGAACGTCGCCCTCTCGGCAGCCGTTCGCGTCGCCGCCGAGGGTGGAACCGTCGTCTACATCGACACCGAGGGACTGTCGGTCGACCGGTTCCAACAACTCGCCGAAGCGGTCGCCCCCGGCGACGTGGAGGCCGTGACATCTCGACTGATGATAAGCGAGGCGTACGACTTCGAAGACCAAGAGCAGGCTGTCCGCGACGCCAGCGAGTTCGCCGAACAGGCCGACCTCATCGTCGTCGACTCCGCGACGGGGTTCTATCGCCTCGAACGCGCCGGCGAGGGCGACGGCGGCGAAACGCTCCGCCGCGTCGCGCGACAGGTGACGCATCTCCTCTCGATTGCGCGCAAACACGACATCGCGGTCGTCCTCACGAATCAGGTGTACTCCGACCCCGACTCCGACCGCACGCGGGCACTCGGCGGCCACACCCTCGAACACTGGACGGGAACGGTGCTCCGTCTCGACCGCTTCCGGGGCGGAAACCGCCGGGCGACGCTGGAGAAACACCGCGCGAAGCCTGCCGGAGAGAAGGCGGCGTTCAAAATCACCGACCGCGGGCTGGCCGGAACCGAGTTTTAACTGGAATTAGGCGACGCTGTCTGGATTCGGTCTCAAAAAAAGCGTTCGAGCGCGGTTCGGTGCGTTCTGACGGCGTTTTCGCCGAGTTACAGTTCGTTGAGCTTCCGCAGGAGTTGGCCGCGGTAGCGCTCGTCTGCTTCGAAGCCCTTCACTTCGAGGACGTTGCGTTCGAGCTTGTCGAGCGCGACGTGGAACGCGTGTTCGGCACCGTAGCCTTCGCCGCTTCCTGCCAGTTGGCCGTGGCTCGTGCGGAGCCGAATCTGGCACTGGATGAGTGGCGTGCCGCGGAGTTTCTCTTTGTGTTCGTGGAAGCGAACGTGGGCGTGGTGGACGTTCATCCGCTGGTATTTGTCTGCCACCTGCGTGATGGCCGAGACGATATCGCCGCGCTGGAGCGTCTCCAGCAGGTCGATGTTCGTCACCTGGACGTCCATCTGTTCTTCTTCCGTGTAGGTGAGCGCGCGGAGCACGTCGGTCTTGGTCAGGACGCCGAGGACTTCGCCGTCGTCCTCTTCGGGCGTGACGACCAGCCCGGCGATGTCCTGTTCGAGCATCCGGGCAACCGCATCACGGACGCTCTCGTCGGGCGTCGCCGTGAGTGCCGGACTCGTCATCAGGTCGTAGACCGGCAGGTCGAGCATCCGGTCGGTGTCGCCGCGGCGGTCCTGCTTGCCCTGTCGCCCCTCGTCGCGCACCATGAACTCGACGAGATCGTAGGTGGTCAGAACGCCGGTGAGGCGCTCGTCCCGGTCGATGACCGGCAGGCGCGAGATACCGTGTTCGCGGAGCAGGTTGATGGCCTGTCCGAGGTGGTCGCGCTCGCCGATGGTCACGACGTCGCTCGTGAAGATTTGCTCGACAGTCAGCGTGTCGAGATTTTCGAGGACCGCTTCGAGGATGGCGTTCTGGGTGATGATGCCGTACTGCTTTTCACCCTCGTAGACGGGAGCGACCTTCGTGTCGCCCTCGACGAGCATCCGTGCGACCTCTCGCACGTTCTCGTGACGGTCCAGTTTCGGGACGGGTTTCATCAGCGCCGACGCCTTCGTGTCGTCCTCGACGTGCGAGTTGATGAGTTGCTTCTCACCAATCACGCCCGCGTATTCGCCGCCCTCGCCAACGATGACGCCCTTGGGGTTCTCGCGCTCGAAGATTGCGCGGACCTTGCCTAATCGCTCGTTGGCATCGACCTCGACGAAATCAGGAGTGGCGATATCAGCAATATCCATAATACACGTTGATATAGAACCCATCCTCTCTTGAAACTTCGTCCCATTTTTACCCCACAAGAAACAGCGAAATCGCAAGGCCTCGGAGGGGTAGAACCCCCGAATTCGAACGATAGACGCGCCAATGACTGTGTTTGGCATACTCATGGTATAGTACGACATGATTTTTCGAGTACATCATCGGTCAGTGGCCCGGGCAGCGACGACACGCGGCCGGGGTCGCGCCGACGATTAGGGTTGATGTCGTGCGCGCGAGGAGCGTACTCAATCGTTCTCGTTCGACAGAAATTTCGTTCTCGTTCCACAGGAATCCCGTGTTCGAGCGCGCGCTCACCTCGTCGGGACGGATATAATTCACAAATCCGAAGATGGCCGAATTCGGGCAGTAGGTGTGCCCTAACCTACTGAATTCGAACCCGTAGCCGCTCCATACTTACAGGTATTCCTACCGTTCTCTCCTCCAAGACAATGACGGCCCCTGACACGAACCCGACGAACAACGAAGACGGTACCGAATCGGCCCGAACCGACGGTTCCGGCACGGAACTGGTTCCAACGACTGGACCGGAGGAGATGACCGAGCGCGTCTCGGAGCTTCCTATCCCGGCGTCTGACCGAATCGAATACGGACCGACCGAAAACGTCACCGAAGCGTTCAAACACGAAGACGAAATCGAACGGCCGGAGACGCTTCGCGAGGCGGTGCTGAAGGAAGTCAAAGCGTACTTCGCGGGCATCGACCCCGAGACCGCCTTCGCGCCAGCGCCTCCCGAGGAGTTCATCGAGACGCGATTCTTCGACTTCTCGTTCCTCGAAGGTTCCGAGGACGTCGAACACTACTGGGTGAACAAACCTTTCGCGTTCGTCTCCATCCTCTACGACCCCGAACTCCGCGAACACCGGTACCACGTGAGCGAACCGCAACTCGACACGTTCGAGAACTTCGTCCGCGACGACCTCACGAAGATTCTCCGTAACAGCCTCCTGTACCGCGACCTCGAAAACGAGGGCGAACGTGAGGAAGTGTTCGACGAAGAAGCCCGAGACATCATCTCCGAGCACGCCGCGACGGTCGAAGACGGCTCTCTCTGGAAGCTGTTTTACTACCTCCTCCGCGACTTCATCTACTACGGTCGTATCGACCCAGTGATGCGCGACCCGGGCATCGAAGACATCTCCTGTGACGGCGACGAGGTCCCGGTGTACGTCTTCCACGGCGTCTACCGCGACATGCCGACGAACGTCGTGTTCGACGACGGCGACCTCTCGTCGTTCACGATTCGCCTCGCGCAACGCGCGGGCAAGCAGGTGACTGTCTCCGACCCGCTCGTCGACGCCAGCCTCCCCGACGGGTCGCGCGTGCAGTTGACCCTCGGCTCCGACATCGCCACGCGCGGGTCGAACTTCACCATCCGGAAGTTCTCGGACGTGCCGCTGTCGCCGGTGGACCTCGTCCGGTGGAACACCTTCAGCGTCGAGCAGATGGCGTACTTCTGGCTCGCCATCGAGAACAACCGCTCTCTCATCTTCGCGGGCGGGACGGGGTCGGGCAAGACTACCTCGATGAACGCGGTGTCGTTCTTCGTCCCTGGCCACGCGAAGGTAGTCTCTATCGAGGACACCCGTGAAGTCACGCTCCCCCACGAAAACTGGATTCAGTCGGTCACGCGCGACACCTTCACCGCCGACGGTCGCGGCGAAGTCTCGATGTACGCGCTCTTGCAGGCCGCCCTCCGGCAGCGTCCCGAATACCTCCTCGTGGGAGAGATTCGGACCGAAGAGCGCGTCGCTCTGACCTTCTTCCACGCCATCGCCACGGGCCACACCGCGTACACGACGTTCCACGCTGACTCCGCGGAGGGCGTGGTCCACCGGATGCAGAACGAACCGCTCGGGGTGCCCGAACAGATGCTGTCGGACCTCGACATCATCTCGGTCCAAAAACAAATCTACCTCGACGGGGACCGGACCCGCCGCAACGTCGGCGTCACGGAAATCGTCGACGCAGACGGCGAGGGGTCGATAGACCTCCACGACGTGTTCCAGCGAAACCCGACGAACGACACCCACGAGAAAGTCGCCGACTCCGAGGTGCTCGCCGGTATCGCGGCCGAACGTGGCTGGACCAAGGCCGACCTCGAATACGAACTGGATATCCGCGCCGACGTCCTCCGATACCTGGCCGCAGAAGGTATCGACGACTACCGCGACGTGGCCGCGATGATTCGCCGGTTCGAACGCGACCGCGAGGGTGTTCTCTCGCTCGTCTACGAAAACACGTCGCTCGCGACGGTCGAAGACGCAGACGGGGATTCGGCGGGCGAGTCGTACGACGAAGACGACGAACTCTCCGCCGAGACGGAGGAACTCCTCGAAGACCTGTTCGACCTCCACATCGGCGACGCGGCCGACACCGGTGACGACGGCTCTGGTACTGCGGACGACTCGGACTCCGAGATGATATTCGGTGAGCCGGACCCCGAGGTTGCGAACGGCGACCCAGACCCCGCCGACGCTGGCACTGGGGACGCCGACGACGAGGAGGATGCCGATGAGCTCTGATACCGAGACTTCGGTCCCGCTGCCCGACTACGAGGTCGAGCAGTACTTCCCACGGGAACACCTCGACGAGTCGCCCGAGGAGGTCCGTCGGCTCCGCGACCGATACGGATACATCCGGGCGTACTTCAAGCGCCACCCGTCTGGACACCGCGACTTGCAGCGCTGGCTGAACCAGGCACGGGTGGGGACGACCTACGACATCTACCTCACGCAGTCTATCAAACTGGCCTTCATTACGACGCTCGTCGGGGCTGTTCTCGGGGGCGTCGCGGCTGTGGTACTGGCCCGGCTGGGCATCCTCGCGAACGTCTCCAGCCCCCTGCGGCTCGGTCTCTCGTCCGAACTCATCGCGCCGCTCCTCCAGTACAAAGTCGCCATCCTCGCGTGGGCGCTCGTGCTCCTCGCAGGGCTTATCTTCGGAGGCGGGACCTACTACGCCCGATACTACATCCCGAAGAGCCGAGCCGAGATGCGCGGCCGGAGCATCGACATCCTGCTCCCACACGCCATCGTCTACATGTACGCCCTGAGCCACGGCGGCATGAGCTTCCTCGAAGTCATTCGCTCTGTCGCCGAGGCAGACGACTACGGCGAGGTCTCCCGCGAGTTCGAGATGATTGCCCGCGACATGGAACTGTTCGGCAACGACCTGTTCACCGCGCTCCGAAACTCCCGGAACCTCACGCCCTCGATAAACTTCGAGCAGTTCCTCGACGACTTGCTGTCGGTGCTCGACTCCGGCGGCGACGTCACCGCGTTCTTAGACCGCGAATCGTCGACCTACCTCGAAGAGGCCCGCGACGAGCAAGAGGAGTTCATCGAGACGCTCTCGATGCTCTCGGAAGTGTTCGTCGCGGCGTTCGTCGCCGCGCCGCTGTTGCTCATCGTGACGCTGATGGTCATCAGCTTCCTCGGCGGCGACACGCTCGTCCAACTGTACGCGCTGAACTACCTCATCTTCCCACTCGGGATGGCGTTGTTCCTGCTGCTCGTGGACGTGCTGTCGGCTCCGTACACGCAGGACACGGTCGAAACCCAACACGACGTGACCGTCGTCGAAGAGCTTCGAGAGGCAATCAGCGACGCGGCCTCGGTTATCCGCCGCGAGATTGAACGCACCCGAGCGGAACGCTGGGGTGACGGCAACGTCGTCGCCTCCGACGGGGGAATCGTCGACGTTCGATACGACACGTACCGCCGCTCGAACGTCCTGTACACGCTCCGTGACCTCGTCGGCAACCCCGTCGACCTGATGAAGCGGCAACCGTACCTCTCGGCTGTCGTCACGGTCCCACTCGCGCTCGCAGCGATGGTCGCGGTACTCGTGCTCGGATTGGCGACGCCGACCCTCGACGCGATGCTCGCGAATCCCTACAACACCACCGTGTGGCTGGCTGTGGTGCCCTTCGGCATCGTCGCGGTTCCGCTGATGGTGTTCCACGAGATGCGCGTCCGCCGCGAGCGAAACCTCGAACGGCGGTTCCCGGACACGCTCAACCTGCTTTCGAGTGCCAACCAGATGGGTATCCCACTCGTCGAGTCGCTGGCACTCGTCGCACGCTGGTCGAACGGAGCCCTCGCGGACGAACTCCGCGCACTCCGCAACGACATCCGGTGGAACCACGACGCACACGCCGCCCTCATGTCCTTCGCCCGGCGACTCGGCGTCCCGCAACTGTCGCGGGTCATCCGCCTCATCGCCAGTGGTGGCCGGACTAGCGGCGACCTCTCGCGCGTCCTCAGTGTCGCCGCCGAGGACACCCGCAACCGGTACAAACTGGAGAAGTCCCGCCGTCGCGCCATGGGTTCGTACATCGCCATCGTGGTCATCGGGTACTTCGTGTACCTGTTTGTCATCCTGATGCTCGGCGCGAGCTACCTCGCGCCGCTCGCCGAGATGACTGCCCCCGAGACGTCCGCCGCCAACGGACAGAGCCTCCCCATCGGCATCTCGTCGATTCCAATCAGCAGTTACCACATGGTGTTCCTCCACTCCGCGCTCATTCAGGCGATTGGCAGTGGGCTGCTCGCCGGAAAACTCGCCGACAACAGCGCCCTCAGCGGGCTGAAGTACGCACTCGGTCTCGCTGCGCTGGCGCTCGTCGCGTTCGCACTGGTGTAAGACAATGACTCGAAATACCCCCTCCAACAGACACGACCATTCGCCTCGCAGGCACGACCACTCGTCACGTAGGCACGACCACTCGCCACGCAGACACAGCCTCCGCGGAGTCGTCGCGAACGCCGTTCGCGGCTGCTCGCGCTTCCGAACCGACGACCGGGCGGCTTCGGCCGTCCTCGGGACGATGTTCGCCTTCGCGCTCGTCGTCTCGGTCGTCGCGATGGTCCAGGTCTCGGCGGTTCCCGCGTGGAACCAACAGACCGAGTTCGAACACCTCACCGAGGCCGAAAGCGACTTCGCCGCGTTCGACGAGAGCGTGTCGAAAGCGGTCGACAACCGACAGACGCGTGCGACCATCGACGCCGGCGTCGACTACCCGACCCGCGCGCTGTTCCTGTCGCCCGCAGCCGGCTCCGGAAACCTCCGGACGACTGCCCCTGCGACAGCCCGTATCGACGGTGCGGTTGCGACCGGCGAAGCCGGCACCTACTGGGACGGCTCCGAACACACGTTCGACACCCAGCAGTTCGTCTACCGCCCGGACTACCGCTACCTCCAGAGTGAACCCGCGCTCGTTCACGAAGGAACCACGCAGTACACCGCCTACGCCGGAAGCGAGGTCGGTGCGACCCAGTCGCTCATCGACGGAACGAAGATTTCGCTCGTCTTCCTCGAAGGGAACATCGACACCTCGGCCGGCGAGGCCCAGACGTTCAGCGTCGTTCCGCTGAGTTCGGGTACCGACTACATCACGGTCTCCGACACCGGCACGCCGATTACCATCTCCGTGCCGACCCGTCTCTCGGAATCGACGTGGCGGTCGATGTTGGCCTCGGAGCCGAACGTTCAGTCTATCACGTACACGAACGGGACCGACTACAACACCCTGACTGTCGAACTCGCGCCCGGAAAGACGTACGACCTCCAACTCTCGCGAGTCGGCATCGACACGCCGGGTGCGACCCAAGAACCGGCCTACATCGTGGACGTCGAGGGTGACGATGCTGTCGTCCCGCCGGGGGCGACCCACCGCGCCGTCGTCGAGGTCCGTGACGCCCAGAACAACCCCGTGCCGAACGCGGCTGTCAAGGTGAACACCGGGTTGACCGACGAAAGCGGCCGTGTCGCCGCCCGCGACAACGGAACCATCTCGACTGTCACCGACAGCGACGGTCGAGCGACGTTCGTCTACACAGCGACGAGCAGCATCGACGGCGTCACCGCCGACCAGTTCGACGTCATCGTGGAGAACTCCTCTGGTACCGAAGTCGACCGCGTGACGTTCGACGTGCAACTGCAACAAGGCGGCGTCACCGACCCGCTTCGCGGGCTCGTCGCTGCCATCGGTGACCCCGGATTCGCCTACGCGGACGTGGATGAAAACGGTGAGTTCAACGGAGCCGACTACCGCGTCAACGACACCGGAAGCGGCTCTGACGTGGTCTACGACGCCGGTTCTGACCGACTCGTCGTGCCCCCGAGCGTCGGAACAATCGCCACCGACGGCGACGTGACACTCGAAGGTGAGGGCGTCTCACTCCACGTCGACGTGGTGACGACCGGTTCGAACAGCGATATTACGGTCGACGCGCACTCCAAGTCCGTCGAGGCGGTCGGCGTGGGACTCCTCTCGGTCAAAGGCAAGGACGTCGAGGTGACGGCCGGTGACGAAATCGACCTCTCTGGGGCCTCGATAAACCAAGGTGGCAAGGGTGACGTCACCGTCTCCGCCACCAACGACCTCGACCTCGACAACGCCGGAATCAGCTCTATCGAGTCGAACCGTGACATCACCGTCGAGTCGACATCGGGGGTCATCAGCGCCCGAAGCGCCGACCTCAGCGGAAACGGTGACGTCAGCGTCATCGGCGAGAACGGCGTCGACCTCACGGGTGCCGCAGTCTCAGGTGTCAAGGACAACCGAGGTATCTACATCGACTCCGCATCCGGTGGCATCAACCTCAACGGCGTGGTCATCCTCGGTGACGGCGGGTCCGAAATCGACGCCGAGGCCAACATCTACGTCGTCGGTTCCAACATCGCCTCCTCGAAGGGAAGCGCGAACAGCGACGTCATCATGACGTCCCACACCGGGATGGTCAGCGGCCGCGAAGCGGCCATCTCCGCGAAGCGTGACGTCGTCATCACCGCCGCGACGCGCATCTCCCTGCCGAACTCCTCGATAGAGGACAAGGATAGTCCCGAACTGAACGCTCCGGTGGTGGAGACATAAGCCATGTCTCGGTTCACCACTTCCAGCCGAGGAACCTCCGAAATCCTCGGACTCGTCTTCGCGTTCGGCCTCGTCGTCTCCGTCATCGCGATGGTCCAACTCGCGGGCGCACCGGTCTGGACGGCCGGTGACGAAGCAGACCACAACGAACGCGTCTCGAACGACCTCGCGTCGCTCGACACTGAAATCTTCCGCGCGTCGGGGCTCGACTCCGGCGGCCGCGTCGCAGTCGACAGCGACGTCTCGTACCCCGAGCGGTATCTCGTGGTGTCACCGCCAGACAGCACTGGCACCTTCCGAGTCGACGATACTGATTCGGTCACTATCACGGGCGTGTCGGCCGTCGGACCTGAGTCGGTCTTCTGGAATGGGTCGAGCCACACCTACACGACCAGCTCCATCGTCTACGCGCCCGAATACGCCGAGCGCGACGAATCCAGGTTGATTATCGAAAGCGGCGTCTCGTACCTCGACGACGACGGAAACGCCGTCGTCAACCGCCAGTCGCTCGTCCGTGGCACGTCAGTCACGCTCGTCTTCTTCGAAGGCGACCTCGACGGGCACACGACTGCCGGTGACACCGTCTCGGTCTCGCCGGTTTCGGTTCGCACCGAATCGCTTTCGGTCTACAACGCCACCGACCCGGTTCGCATCTCGGTTCCGACCTCGCTGTCACAGGCGGAGTGGAACGACCTCATGGCGGAGGAACCGCACGCACAGGTGGCCTCGTACACGCCGAGCGGTGACCACGCTATCGTCACTATCGAACTCGACGCGGGCGTTCAGTACGACTTCCGAATCGCCCGCCTCGGCGTCGGCGAAGCGCTAGAGCCGAGCCCCGCTGCCTACGCGATTCCAGTCGAGGGTGAGCACGCCGCAGTTCCGGCTGGAGGGTCCACGGCACTCGTGGTCCGAGCGTTCGACCGATACGGCGCGCCCGCAGCCGGTGCGACCGTGACTATCCAGTCGCCCACGCCACTCGGTGGGACCGTCGCCCCAACTCATGGAACCACGGCTGTCGCCGACGAATCGGGGCGAATCCGGCTCTTGTACACTGCGCCGGGCAACGTCACCGGTATCCAGTCCGACAACGTTACCCTCACGCTCGACGGCGCGAGCGGTCCCGGCGAGACCATGACGATTCCGCTGGAAGTCCGCGGTGTTGGCGAAACGTACGACATCACCGGTGCGGCCGCGACGCCGACACCCACGCCGACGCCCACGCCGACACCGACTCCAACACCAACGCCCACGCCCACGCCGACTCCAACACCGACACCGACGCCGGACAACGACTTCACTATCGACGACGGGACGGTCATCCCCTCGGTCGACTTCAGAGGTGACTTTGAACTCCTCGGAAGCGCCATCAAGAGCGGTAACAGAGACGTTCCAGTCGAAGTGACGTTCACCGTCGGTGGGGAGACCCACTCACCTGCGGACTGGGAGAACGTCAACGATGGGAACGAGCGGTCGTTCAACGCGACCGGTAACGCTGGTGAAGAAATCCACCTCATCGCCGCTGCCGACGGGTACGTCACGGCAAACTCCTCGGAAGACCACGACCAGGTCAGAGTGCTCCGCGACGGTGACCCGGTGCCGGACATCAAGGGTTACAACGGCCAAGACGACGCAGAGGAGTTCGTCCAACCCTACATCAGTGATGACGGACAGACGATGGAACTGGACGACAACCAGGCTATCTACCTGTTCGAACTCGGGACGAGAAACGAGAACAGCGGCGCGTACGACCTCCAAGACGCCGTTATTCTCGTGACGCTCTGGGAGGACTAACTCGACTCCCACCGCATCCCACTCGGGACAGCCACGACGCTGAAAATGATAGCAACAGTATTCTTCTTGGCAGACAATAGCTAGCAATGGAACCGCGTAGAGTCAAGGGCGGACTCTTCGCACTCATCGGATTCGTTCTCTCGCCGCTTTCGTGGTGGAACGACCTCGTGGTCAACCTACCACTCGCGTACGGGTTCGGTCTCCTCGTCGCACTCGTCGCCCGCGAGTGGTTTCTGCCGGGCGTCGTCGCAGGATACTGGCTGACGAACATCGTCGGCTTCGTGCTCCTGCACAAGGGCGCACTCGATGTCGTGTCCGACGAACCCGTTCCGTATTCGAAACACGCCCTCGCGAAGGACCTCGCGCTCTCTGTCGGGTACACGCTCGTCGTCGTCGCGCTCATCTGGTACGGCGTTTTGACCGTCCCGGACGGCCTCCTCAGCGCCGCGGGAAACGGTCCATAAGCGTGACTGTTGTTTCGGTTTTCGCCGAGTAAACCCCACTCGTATCAGGTTATGTGAGGATGAATCGACAGGAATTCCTGACAATTGTTTTATAACAATATCGGCTTGGGTCGTCTCTCAGGTATAGTGGCGAGTTGGTCCTGGCCACTCGACTCGAACAATGACTCACGACGAACAACTCGAATCATACGGACTGACGCGGCGGGTGCTGTTGAAGGCCGCCGGGACGGCGACCGCACTCGGTGTGAGTGCTGGTGCATTCGCCGGGACGGCGCTGGCGGGCGACTTACCGGACGACATCTACTGGTGTAACTGCGAATCGGTCAAAGCAACTGGGTTCCGCAAAGACGCGTTCGACAAACTGGAAGTCGTCGTCTACGACGGCGGGTTCACGTACGTCGAAATCCCCAAGTCGGACTTCAAATCGATGGACGGGAAGTACTACTTCGAGTACGAGGCGTCGACTAGTCAGTCGCTCATCGCTTTCCGGGTGATGGTCGACAGCACGTGGCGGTACTATCCCAACCCGAGCGAGTGCGCCGAGGAACCACTCGAAACGTACGTCGAAGAACGCGGCCCAGTCACCCTCGGGGACATCGAAGGCGAGAGCAAGAACGTCTGCGGGAGGCTCTGCCCGCCCCCGGACGACGTGTGGTTCTGTGGCTGCAGCCAAGTCAGCGCGTACTGCCCCGAAAACGGAAACGGCGGACACGGCTACACCCTCGTGTTAAAGAAAGAGGGAAGCAGCGAACTCCACACCATGTTCGTCGCCGCCGACAGTGATGGCCTTGTCAACAAGGAGGTCTCAGAACCCTACGGTATCGTGGGTCTGAAGACGTCCGACGGCGTCATCCTCAACCCGAACAACTGTGCAGTGCGGTGGCACAGCGCGGTCGAGGGAGCGTACGAAACCCTCGAATTCGACCTCGAAAACATCTGGACGGCCGCCTGTGGCAGCCGTAAAAAGGTGAAAAACGCCGCGGACGGCCCCGGTCCAGAGCGCGGACGCCGTCGCGGTCGTGGTCGTGGTCGCGGACGTGGACGCGGTCGCGGCAGATAAGCGATAGCGCAGACACCTGCGTCATCGCTCCGGAAGACCGCACCCGAACCCGACATCCTCTTTTCGCGCCCGCTATTCGTGAGCCACCCGCTCGCTCGCGTCCGAGAACGCGTTCGCCATCACCTTGTTCAACGCCGGATGGACGTGGATGGTATCGGCCAGTTGGTGGACTGACAGGCCGTGTCTGACCGCAATCGTCGCCTCGTGGATGAGCATCGATGCCTCGTGGCCGATGGCGTGGACGCCGAGAATCTCCCCGTCGGCCGGTGACGCGAGGACCTTGACGAATCCGTCTTCGAGCTTCAGCGCCCGCGACATCGCCGTGTCTGTGAACGCCGCTCGGCCGACCACGTAGTCGGTGCCGTCCTCGCGTAGCTCTTGTTCTGTCGCACCGACACCCGCGACTTGCGGGTCGGTGAACACCGCGTGTGTGAGCCCATCGAAGTTCGCTTCGCGGACCTTTCCGTGGACGATGTTGTCCGTGACGACCTCGACTTCGTAGTCGGCCGAGTGTTTGAACATCGCGTTGCCGGCGATGTCACCCGACGCCCAGACGCCCTCGACGCTCGTCTCCAGTCGGTCGTTCGTTCGAACGAATCCACGCTCTCGAGTTCGACGCCCGTTGCATCGAGATTCAGACGGTCGGTGTTCGGTCGCCGACCGAGCGCCACGAGGAGGTCGTCGCCGGAGACAGCGACTGTCTCGCCCGACTCGTTCTCCGCGTGGACGGTGACTGTCTCGCCGTCCGAGGAAACGCTGGTCGCGCGGAAGCCGGTGTACACCTCGTGTCTCGTCTCGGCGATGTCGGTGAACGCCGCGGCAACGTCTTCGTCCTCGCGCGGGAGGAGTGTGTCCATCATCTCGACGAGCGCTACGTCGGTCCCGAGCGACTGGAAGTAGTAGCCGAGTTCGGCGGCGATGTACCCGCCGCCGAGGATGACCAGTCGGTCGGGGAGGTCGCGGAGTCGGATCGCCTCGGCGCTCGTGAGAGAGTCGGTCTCTCGAAGACCGTCGATTGCACCCGGAACCAGCGGTCGACTCCCTGCCGCGATGAGAATCTGGTCTGCGGTGTACTCCCGCCCGTCGATTTCGACGGTGTGGTCGTCGACGAACCGTGCTTCGTGTTTGAACAGCGTGAGGTTCTCCTGTTCGACTTTCTGCGACGCCATTCGCTCGGCGATGGGGTCGAGCGTGCCGAACACGTCGTCGACGATGCCGGGCACGTCCACCGATTCGACGCTCGATTCGATTCGGAACCGGGGCGCATTCCGAATCTGGTTCAGACGCGTCGCGTGCTGAATCAGCATCTTCGATGGGTTACACCCGCGATTGAGGCAGGTGCCACCGAGTGGTCCGGGTTCGACGAGTGCGGTCTCCAACCCTTCGGCGGCCGCGTTCGATGCCACCGTGTTTCCGGTTCCGCCGCCGATGACGACGAGGTCGAAGTCTGTCATAGATTGACAAACTCCCGATTCCCGAATAAGGTCACGCCGCTTTGGGGGTCCGGTCGCACAAACGGCGCGTCTGTGCCCGTCACCCCACAGTTCGTTTTGAACTACCGTCTCACACGACGAGGACGGACTGGACAGTCGTCGTTTCGTTCGGCGTGGTTGCGGTTTCGTTTGGCGAGGTCGTCGTTTCGTTCGGCGTAGTTGCGGTTCCGTTCGGTGTAGTCGTCGTCTCGTTTGGCGTGGTCGGCTCCGATACGACGGTTACGAGCCCTTCGTCGGTGACTGGTGCTCCGTCGTCCGTGTAGGGGCCGTCTTCGCTCCCGTTCGTCTGCACGAAGTCGAACGTTTCGTTACCGTTGGTGTCGAGGTGCGGCATCGCAGTCAGGGTGGTGTTTTCGACCACTGGAGTGTCGAGCATCACCGACACGTTCGTGTGGGTCCCGGGAGCGAGATGCGCCGACGCACCGACGATTGCGCCGCTCTCGTTGTGAATTGCGACGAACCCGCCGTCAGAGAGCGTCGCGTTCGCGACGGTCACCGACGTTCCATCGGTGGTCTGGTTGTCGAACACGACGCTGGCCGTCGGGGGTGGCGTCTCCGACACCGTCAGGGTCGTCACCTCACCCGTGTCTCGCGCTTCGATACCGTGGATGTACGTCCCCTCGTCGAGACCCTCGGCACTCACCGTGAACGTGATTGTCTCCGTCTCGTTCGGGTTCAACGCCCACCCTCGTCGCTCGACGACGTCACCTTCGAACCGGAACTCGACGCACTGAATCAGCGGGACGTCGTTCGGATTCGTGACGTCCGCCGACACCATCACCTCGTCGCCCGGTTGGACGGTCGATGGTGCCGAGAGATTCGACACGTCGAACGACTCGGAAGACGTGTTCGCGGGGAACGGACACGTCTGTGTCTGTGCGTGCTGGGCTGTCTGTACTGCTCGGTCAGTGGCGTGTGTGCCGTCGTCGACGGCCCCGATTCCGGGGGCTGCGGCCGCCACGGTGACGGCCACGACGACGACGAGCGCGCCAGTGAGGTACATTCTCACACTCATGTTCCTGCGGAGACACGCTACCGAGCGAACTGACAAATACCAGTGCGACCGTTTCACTGATTTTTCGACTCACGTGTCGCGTTACGTGACGACATACGCGGTTAGACCGTGTTTGATGGCCGTTCGGGAATGGATCTGTTTCCGAACCGTGACCTGTCGAGGCCCACGATATTTCACGCACGACTGTGTCGGTTAATTGTCATTCCATCGAGTCTGTGTCGTTCGTGAGAGAGTCGTTCCGGCGAGACTGACTTCGGTTAGCAACGGTGACGTTCGACTGGGAGCTTCAGTCGGCTCCGATATGGGAGGAATCGCCGGTGACGGTGCTCGTCACTCCGAGTGGTCGAGTGGCGATTCGTCGGGTCCCGTTTCCGGAGGTGTGAGAGGCCGAGCATTTGGTCTCGCAGTACACCGGCTCACCGGCTCTCGGATGAGTACACGGCAAAAAACCCGCCTCGGAAGGCGGGGGCGATTCTCAGTCGGCGGGTGACTCGACGACCCCGAGTTGTTGCATGACGCCCATCATATCGGCGAGGGGCCACGATTCGACGAGTTGGTTGTCTACGATGCGATTGATGACGATGCCCTCGGATTCGACCTCGACGCCGGTCGGTTCGACGCCCATGAACTCACCTTCGTGGGTGCCTTGGAGCGTCACCCGACTGACGACCTTGTCCCCCTCGACAATCGTGTCCGCTTCGGTGAGCGTCAGGTCGGGAAACGCCGTTCGGAACATCTCGACGCTCTCTTTGTAGTCGGCCGGCCCGCGAGCATCGTGCGGGACTGTCGGATTGTGCTCGACGTAGTCCGCAGCCACGATTTCGTCTACGAGGTCGAGGTTCCCCTCGCTCCAGATTTCACTATGCAGACGGTGGACTACGTCTTTCTTCTCGGCTTCGGTCGTTGCCATCTTCTCCCCCTCCGGTGCTCGGTCGATTCGCTCGCCTCCTACCGGTCTCACTGCGACCCACGCTGTCCCCCGGTGAGCACCATTTGCACTTCGGCTTGTGCAATGTTAACTATTGTCAATTATGTGGGTGAGGGGTTCCGTTCCACCAACTGATGAGGTGGTGATTCGGTAGCGCCCGTTTCGGGCCGTACTCACCTGACTGCCACGCGGACGAAGTACCACGTCCCGTCGTGGTTCACGAACTCGGGGCGGCCTTCGTCGTAGTAGTCGAACGGATTGGTCTCGTTCGGCCGGAAGGTGAGTTGGCCTTGGTTTCGGACTCGCTGGAACGTCTGTTGCTGGTCGGCCGTGAGGTTCTCGAAGGTGCGACAGTTGACGGCCTCCGACGAACAGTTGCCGGGGTCGTTCTGGCTTATCGAGACGAACTGCGTGCCGTGGGCGTATCCCGACGTTGCCGAGGTCGGGGTGGGTGTCGCGGTCGCCGTGGTCGTTCCCGCTGTCGTGGGTGTTCCCGGAGTTGTGGTCGTTGCTGAGGGTGTTCCTGCCGGACTCGTCGTGGCACAGCCTGCGAGAACCACGACACACACCACAAGGACAGCCTGGAGGGCAATTCGTGGCATTCAATTTTCACTTTGGCCGGGGCTGGTAAATGAGTTCCTTCCGTCGTTTTCTGCGGTTGTCAGTCGAATCTCCGACCCCCAGAAGGCACATATCCCCCTTCGTACACTGTACTGGCATGGAAGACACGTCCCGCCGACGCATCGCCGGTCTCTCGGCGCTCGCCTTTGCCGTCTGCTTCGGGGGACTGACCGCGCTGCGGGTGTGGCAGGCCGCACCCCCGACGCCCGTCCAGTCGCTTGTCGTCGACGTGGTGCTCCTCCTGCTCGTCGCTGCCATCGCATACTTTGTCTACCGGGGCGGCGGTGCCATCGAGAGTTGGCTACTCGCGCTCGGCCCGAGTCTCGCGTTCACGTTCAATTTGTTCATCCCCGTCTCGGCGATGGAGTCGGTCGTGTGGGTTCTCTACCCCCTCGGGAGTGGCGTGCTCATCGCGGTCCTCCTCGGCGGGATGGGCTTTGGCGTGGGCTACGCCGGGCGGACGTTGCGGAGGGCACAGGAAGTTGGTGAGTCGTCGTAGGGCGAATACCAAGGAACAGGAGCCCAAGCCTTGGAACTTACTCCCCTATCTTGAGTAGCCTTGATCCAGATTATGCAATTACCGTACACCATACTGGAATCACGTGTCCTGATATTCCAATTCATATAAGTCGATCTGGGAATGGTGGGAGAGAAAAGAACCAGGTTGAGTACTTTAGACCCGGTTGTGTCTGAAAAGTGCTTATAATATTTGTATGGCCGAGATATCCTGGACATCTATGGCGCGCATATATGGCGGTCGGGCGCGATAGATTTATGGCGGGAGATGTCGTACCTGTAACGTAATGACATCCGTCGAACTTCCTAGCCGAGCCAAACCAGAGGTTCTTCACGCCGTCTGTGGCCACCTCCGGCAATTTGACGGCTCAAAAAAGCAGAACCTCTATGACGAAATGAAGACTGACCAGCGCCAGATTCGTGCCGCGTTAGATTATGGTGCCAAACTAGGATTCTTGACGGTTGAAGACGGGTTTGCCACGAACACGGGAAGAGGATCAGGCCTCAGCTACGCTAGAAATATCGAAGACGAGTCCTCACAAACTGTGTTTCAGGAAGCCATTGAATCCTATGACGCGTACCGAGACACGTTACTCAGGATTCACGCAGAAGACTTGGTAGAGGATGTCAAGGATAAGCCAGCGATTAAACAGAGTTCTTTTAAACAGAAGGCAGAGGAATCGACTGGAGATAGCCATGCAGATCGAGCAATCAACCTCTTAATCAAGACGTGTCAGGCGGCTGGGCTAGGGAAGTTTGTTACGGGTAGGAAGGGATTCGAAACACGTCTTGAGATTTCTGACGAATATGATGAATTCATCAACAAACTTGCAGATAAATACCAAACACCAGAACCAGAAGAAACGGTTGAAGATGAGCCAACTATAACTAAAGGAGGTGCCAAAGGCGATTCCACAGATATTGATGAGATAGTTCTCAAAGCAGATCAGGTCTCGGAGCAGTTGAAATTAAAAGTCGAATACGACGTTACTAACAAGAGCGAAAACCAAATTGCAAGTCTTGTCCAGCATATTCGGAGTTATAACTGAGTTCACGGAGTCACCACATGGAAGGCCTACTGAAGGTACTCAGCGTGCTTGTTCCGTTGGCAGTAGGCTATGCGACTTGGCTCGGAACTGTTACTGAAGCACCTTACGAGAGACGGACTCGTGTGAGACGCGCAGTCGAAGGGAAAAAATTCTCTTCAGGGGAGCTCACCATTCGAGCCGGTCGCGTGACGTTTTCAGAAAAGAAAACCTACCGGTACAAATTCAGAAAACTCATTCCTACCTTCCGAAGGTTGGATGGGGAAACAGTTGTCAGGCTCCATTCTGACGGAGGAGAGATTTCGATTCGGGCCGATGGGTTCGGCCCAACTGAGTATCTAGATGGGGCACTTAAAACCACGACCCGTCTCAAAGAAGGGCATCCACATTTTGAATGTGACAGGAACTACGGAGAAGATGAGACTGTGAAACTCAGGATTGAATCGTGGGAGGTATCACCTATATTGGAATTGTTAGAAGGGGTCCCGGCACATCTTCACGAAACACTTGATAATTATCCAGGGGAGTCGGAATACAGGTTTAAGAGTCAAAGGTAATGTGTTGTTATCTGGCCATTCTTGAACTATCTATGAGAGGTACACTACTTTGTTTGAGGTCACTCTACTAGAAAATTTGATAGTATTGGCCGTTGTCTTGTTGAATCCAGACATAATACTACCAACTCAGAATCCAGACATAATACTACCAACTCAGAATCTCGTAGTTGCCTACTCCCCACTAAAGGACTGAGGCAATGGATAGGACAGATTCGGACTTCGTGAGACGACTGTCTCACGTACTCACGCTCGCTTTGCTCGCGTGAACCTCACTCGCAACGAGTTGCTCGCTGGTTCGAATCTGCCGTCTCCATTTTCGATTCCACGGACTCCTCGCGCTGCTCACTCCGTTCGCTATCGCTCGGAGTTGCGAGGAATCAGAAAATGGGTTGGGGCAGATTCGAACTGCCGACCTGCTCCGTGTGAAGGAGCCGTCATAACCTGGCTAGACCACCAACCCGGCTACAAAGTCTGCTTCCCTTCGCCGTCAATTAAGACTTACGTTGTGGCCCGATTAGGGGGACCGAGCCACTACTCAGTCCGCTCGACGCGACGGCGAACCTTTCTGGCGGCCCGCCGCCCGCGAGTGGCCGCCCGGCGCGCACCGTACTCCACGCGCTCGCGCCGCGACTGCGGCCCCATCTCCTCTTCGTCCATCTCTCGTCCCATCGCTTCCATGATGCGCCGACGCAGCGGTTCGCTCTCCTCTTTCAATCCGGTGTAGAGGTGGTCGAACCCGCGTCGGAAGTAGTACCGTGCATCGCTGAAGTGTCGATTCATACCTGAAGATAGTCTCGGAGAAAAGAAAACGATTATGCTATTCGGTACCGAGTGTCATATTCTCCTGAAAGAGCGATACACTTTAGTAATTCTTAGGCATGCCTAAAACACGGGCAAGTCGGCCACCGACTTTGCCGACACCCCCGTCATGCGTCTGTCCCTCCGGGACGGTAGAACCGTGGGCACGATTCATCCGTCCTGGACTCTCTTCTCTCGCCGAGCAGTGCGTCTAAACCCCTCGTACAGCGGTCTCGCCGCGTCGTCTCACTCCGGTTCGTCGTCCGGCACCCGGTCGTACACGCCGCAACTCGTCGTGGTTATCTCGCCCGCCGCGACTAGCCGCGCGCAACAGGCCTCGACGGTGAACAGGTGCGAGTCCAGCATGAGCGCGACTTCGGCGGCGTGGAGCGGTCCGCGACGTTCGAGCACCTCGACCACTCTCGCGTCGAGGTCCATCGCGTTAGTCTGCACCCTGTGGTTCCCACCACGAGCACTCGCTACAGCGGTCGATTCCGGTTACGAGTGTGGTGTCGCCGCCGCAGTTTGGGCACGGTTGTCGTGTCATCGTACGCAGTCGGTCACACCGCATTCGATAGGAAAGGGTACCCAACCATAGACGGGTTCAGTTCGGAATCTCAGTATGTCGGCGATTCTTCGGGCACGCCATCGCGCGCGTTCACCAGTCGAGCGTAGACGAACAGCGCGTCCGAGAGGCGGTTGAGATACGCGACGACCGACTCGTTGACCGACTCCTCACCGGCGAGCGCGACGACACGGCGTTCCGCGCGGCGGCTCACCGCCCGTGCGTGGTGAAGCTTCGCTCCCGACTCGCTTCCGCCGGGGAGGATAAACGACGTGAGTGGGTCGAGTTCCTCGTCCGCGGTGTCGATCCAGTCTTCGAGGTCGTCGACGTGTTCGTCTCGAATCTGCGGGTCGTCCTCGTCCGGGTCGGGGTTCGCGAGGTCGGCCTGCACGATGTGGAGGTGGTTCTGAACCAGTTCGAGTACTTCGTCCACGTCGTCGTAGCCCGTCGGTCGGACCGTCCCGAGCAGCGCATTAAGCTCGTCGACGGTGCCGTATGCCTCGATTCGGTGGCTCGTCTTCGACACCCGGGTCATGTCCCGGAGGTCGGTCATCCCCTCGTCGCCGCGGCCGGTGTAGACCTTCATTGTGCTAGTGTCTGGTCGATGTACTGCAGGATGTTCTCGCTTTCTGCCATCGTCACGCCCCGTTCCTCGTCGACGAGGACGGGGACGGCGCGCTGGCCACTCACTCGCTTGACCTCGTCGCGGTCGGAGTGGAGTGGCTCGACCCAGTTCGTCTCGTAGTCGATGTCGGCGGTCTGGAGGGCGTCGTGGACTGCCTCACAGTACGGACACCCGTCGAGCGCGTACAGCACGGTTTCCATAGCCCGGCGTTCGGTCCCCGCGGCCAAAGAGATACTGGAGGCTCCCGCTCTCGTTCACCCCGGCCAGGAAAAACCACGCGTTCAGATTCTCTTGGCATGGTTTTCAGGCTCCTTGGGCGGCGTTCTGGTGCTTTTTAGATTCGTCTAAACATCAGATTAGAACAGCAATCATAAATACTGTCACTGTACTACAACTGAGATGATGGAAGACGAAACCCGCGCAGACGGAACGTATCTCTCTCGCAGACGTGTCCTCGCAGCAGGTTCGAGCCTCGCCGCAGCAGGGCTCGCCGGATGTACCGGTGGCGCTGTAAGCGGAGACAATGACGAGAACTCCGGGTCGGGCGAGAACGCCGACTCCGAAGATGGTCCCGTCGCTGTCGCGTCTTTCTTTAGTTTCTACGACTTCGCTCGCAAAATCGCAAAAGACACCCCGGTCACGGTGAAGAACCTGATTCCGACTGGGCTTCACGGCCACGGCTGGGAACCCGACGCAAGCGTCACGCGCGACATCATCGAAGCGGACGCGTTCATCCACGTCGGCAAGGACTTCCAACCGTGGGCCGACCGTGCGATTCAGACGCTGAAAGACGACGACGTCGACACCCAACTCATCAACGTCCGCGAGGGCGTCGAACTCGTCGAACTCGCCGCCAGCCTCGACAGGGACGAAGAGGGTGTCGGCGAAGGACGCGGCAAGGACCCTCACTTCTGGCTCGACCCACAGCGCGCGAAAACCTCCGTGGACAACATCACGGAAGGGCTCGTCGAACTCGCCCCCGACCACGAAGAGACGTTCCGAGACAACGCATCGACCTACAAGACCGACGTTCTCGACCGAATCGACCAAGACTATCAGGACATCTTCGACCGTGCATCGCGGGACGTCGTCCAACTGGCCGCCCACAACGCGTTCCAGTACATCGGCGTCCGCTACGGTGTCGAGATGCGCCCACTCGTCGTCAACCTCGCGGCCAGCGGCGACGTGAAGCCCTCCGACATCACGGAGGCAAAGCAGGTCATCAGCGACAACGACATCAAGTACATCGGTGCCGGAGTCTTCGAGACCCGAAAGCCCGCGAAACAGCTCATCGCTGAGACTGCAGTCGAGGCGTACTACCCCGTGACCCCGTACGCGGGCGTCCGCAAGGATTGGGTCGAGAACAACTGGGGCTACGAAGAAATCGCGTACAAAATCAACATGCCCACCTTCGAAGTCGTCCTCGGCAACAAGTCCCCGGCCGAGGCGGGCTACGACGGATGGGACAGTGAGTGGAGGAACTTCGAATGAGTATCTTAAACGGTGAAGAACAGTCAGAAGCGGAATCGACCGCCGAGTCACCGGCTGAACCAGCGGACCCGCTTATCGAACTGTCGGACGTCGAGTTCGGCTACACCGCGGCCCCCGTCGTGGAAAACATCTCGCTCAGTATCGCACAGGGCGAGTACGTCGCCATCGTCGGCCCGAACGGGTCGGGCAAGTCGACGCTGATGAAACTCATCCTCGGCTTGCTCCGCCCCGACGAGGGCTCTGCATCGCTCTTCGGCGAACCGTCGCACACGTTCGACGACGGTGCCCGAATCGGGTACGTCGCCCAGCACGCGAGCGCCTCGAAGGAGATGCCCATCACTGTCCGCGAAGTCGTGAAGATGGGGCGGTTCCCCCACGTCGGCTTCGGGATGCTCTCGGCCGACGACCACGAAATCGTCGACGAAGCACTCGCGACAGTCGGCATGTCGGACTTCGCCAACCGACGAGTGACCCAACTCTCCGGCGGCCAACGACAGCGAGCATTCATCGCTCGCGCGCTCGCGGGCGAAGCCGACTTGCTCGTCCTCGACGAGCCGACCGTCGGTGTCGACGCCGAGTCGGTCGACGCGTTCTACGACCTGCTCGAATCGCTCAACGACGAGGGCATCACGATTCTCCTCATCGAGCACGACCTCGGCGCAGTCACCGACCACGCAAAGCGCATTATCTGTCTCAACCGCGAAGTATACTTCGACGGCCCGACCGACGACTTCGTCGAGAGCGACGCACTCGCGCGGGCGTTCGGGACGGCCGCGACGGTGATGGGTGAGACGTGATGCACGTCGAACTGTTCACCCTGTTGCAGGCCGGGCCGTTAGACACGGCGCTCGCACCGCTCTACTGGTTCCTCTCGCTTTGGTCGGACCTGCTGTTCTTCGTCGAGGGCGTGACTGGACTGGAGTTCCTCCAGTACCGGTTCATGCACCGTGCCATCCTCGTCGGACTCTGTATCGGCGTGATGGCACCCCTCATCGGGACGTTCCTCGTCCACCGGCAACTCGCACTCATCGGCGACGCGTTGGCACACACCGCCTTCGCCGGTGTCGCAGTCGGGTTGTTCCTCAACGGCGTGTTCAGCCTCGGCGTCTCGCCGTACCTGACTGCCGTCATCGTGGCCGTCATCGCGGCGCTCCTCATCGAACTCATCTCCGAGGCGACCGACGCCTACAACGACGTGTCGATGGCAATCGTGCTCTCGACCGGGTTCGCGCTGGGGACGGTGCTCATCAGCCTCAACGCGGGCGGTCTCGCGGTCGGCATCAATCAGTACCTCTTCGGGAACCTCTCGACGGTCTCCGCCGAGAACGCGGCCATCCTGCTCGTTCTCTTCGGCATCATCGTCGCGACCGTCGGCCTCACCCGGAACCAACTGCTCTACGTCACCTTCGACGAAACCGCGGCCGCGGTCTCCGGCATCTCGGTCACGTGGTACAACCGCGTGATGGTCATGCTGACCGCCTTGGTCGTCGTCGGTGCGATGCAGATTATGGGTGTCATCCTCGTCGCCGCGATGCTCGTCGTCCCCGTCGCGGGCGCGGCGCAGGTCTCGAAGAGCTTCACCCAGTCGCTTCTGGTCTCTGTGGTCCTCGCTGAACTCGCGGTCCTCCTCGGTATCGGTGTGTCCTACTACGGCGGTGCGACCGCCGGGGGCGTTATCGTCCTCGTCGCCGTCGCCATCTACGCCGTCTCTGTCATCGTCGGCAAACTGCAGGAACGGGCGAGCGACGATTCTGTCCCTGAATTGGGAAGCATCGACTCCACCGAAGCGTAGCCAGACACTGAACGCCGCAGCGATTCGCTTCATGCTCGCATCTCGACACTGAGTGGGAGCGAACGCGATAGCCTCCGTCTCCGAAAAAGACATCATGAGTCCAACAGAATTGGGGATATACGATGAGCACTCACTCACATGACGGTATCGGTGGCATCCTCGTGTACACGCTGTTCCTCCTCGGGACAGTGATTATCGGCCCTCTCGAAGCGGTAATGGGGCTCGCGCTCTACTGGCTGTTCAGTAACTAGAACAGGCGATGCCCAAGACGACCGAACGCCGACCGACTCGTCGCCAAATTCGGCACGTACTTCGTCGAGTACGGAACCGAACTCTACGAGGCGGCGGCGCCACACGAGCGACTGGACGCAGTCGTCCCGGACGTGTTCGACTACCTCCAAGCGAGCCGCGACCGACTCCCAGAATCCCCCTCGCCGTCGATTCTCGTCACTGACTTCTCACCGGCGAACCTGATGAGTCGAGATGGGACCCCACCGGAGAGTGTCGAGGAGCTCACGGGCGTTATCGACCTCGAACGAGCGAAAATCGGCCCGCTGGAGTTCGCCGCCGTCAACGCCGAGTATCTGCTAACCCGCTACATCGACGACCCGGAGCCTGTTCGCGAGGCACTCTACGACCCATTGCCGTTCGGACCAGATATTCCGCAACGTGACTTCTACCGCGTGCTCGCTATGGGACGGTCGGTGGCGGCGCTTCCGTTTTGGTACGACCCCGAAAGCGACCTGTACGAACAGCGGGCGAGTGCGATTGCGAGCGAACTCGACCGAATCGTTCGCTGAATCCAGTCTCTCACTTCGAGTCGCTTCCGTAGACGTTGCCTGTCGGGTCCCAAACGAGGTCGACGACGCCGCCGATACCGAGCAGGATGAGCAAGATGGGCAGGTCTGTCGGTGCGCCAAGAATGTACGCACCCACGCCGATGACGCCGAGGGGGACTGCAGCGATGCGACTGATGTGCGGTATCTGCTGCGAGAGCAGATTACTCCCGGCGTACGCCGTCAGCGAGGCGAGAAGCACGACGCGAATCGCTGCTTGCCCGCGGGCGACCGACCAGATAGTCATCGCACCGAGGAGAACCGTGAGTAGGCCGAACACGAGTCTCCGAACGGTTCGCGCAGTTGGGTTCACGAGGGCGAGCACGGCCACCGTTTCGTCTGGGAGGACGATAATCTTTTGACACGTGGGCGTAGGTCGCGCGCCGGTGTTCGTCGACCGACTGGCGTCTACGCCAGATAGTGGCCCGGACGCGTCTTCTTTCGAGGCTAACCACCATTTCATATCGCGTTATTTGATTTATAAGAGCTGTCACAGCGCCCACGAACCAATATCTTCAACAACGACTACAACGGATTCGACCCCATGAGCGACCTCGAAATCGAACGCGAATGCCCCGAGTGCGGCAACGACACGTTCTACCTCGCCGCCAGCATGGAGATTCACCTCGGCAAGAAGACCAAGTGGAGTTGCACCGAGTGCGACTACGGGTACATCCACATCACGGACGATATCGAGACGTACGCGAAAGCGGAAGCGGAAGCGTAAGGCCGCAAAAAGAGAGTTTTCGTTATTCGTCGTCGCCGAGCGCCTGCCACGAGAGCCGTGGGTTCCGCGCCGCAGAGACTTGGTCGATGCGGCGGGCGCTCGTCTTCGTCGGCGCGGTTTCGAGTGCTTCGTCGGAGTCCGCGTAGGCGGCGTTGAAGGCGTGCGCGAGGTCGTCCAAAGACGCCTTGTCTTCGACTTCCGTCGGCTCGGTGAGCATCGCCTGCGAGACGAGTTCGGGCCACTTCGTCGTCGGCGGGTGGACCCCGTAGTCCAGCATGCGCTTGGCAACGTCCGCAGCGTCGCGGTCGCCCGACGTCGCCGCGAACTCGTGGTGGAACGGTCCGTACGGGACTTCGAGGTCGAGTTGCGAGGCCAGATAGTTGGCGTTCAACACGGCCTTGGCGCTGGCGTCCGACAGGCCCGAATCGCCGAGGCGGGCGATGTAGGCGTAGGCCTTCACGAGGACGAGCCAGTTGCCACCGAAGCCGTGGACCTTGCCGATAGACGACTCAGGCTCGAAGAGTTCGTAGCCCGCGGCCGTCTCTCGGACCATCGGACTCGGAAGGTAGTCGGCGAGTTCGTCGACGACACCGACCGGTCCAGCACCGGGTCCGCCGCCGCCGTGGGGCGTGGCGAACGTCTTGTGGACGTTGTAGTGCATGATGTCGAAGCCCATGTCGCCGGGGCGAGCGCGGCCCAGAAGGGCGTTGAAGTTCGCGCCGTCGTAGTAGAGCAGGCCACCGGCGTCGTGGACCATCTCCGAGATTTCGAGGATGTCGCGCTCGAACAACCCGAGCGTGTTCGGATTCGTGAGCATGAGCGCGGCCGTCTCCTCGGAGATAGCGGCGTCGAGCGCCTCGATATCGACGCGACCGTCCTCGTCAGACGGGAGTTCGACCACGTCGTAGCCCGCCAGCGCGGCGGACGCGAAGTTCGTCCCGTGAGCGGACGCCGGGATGATAATCTCCGAGCGGTCGTCGCCTCGGGCCTCGTGGTACGCTTTTGCGATGAGAATGCCGGTGAACTCGCCTGCGGCACCAGCGGGAGGCTGGAGCGTCACGGCGTCCATGCCGCCGATTTCGGCGAGTTGCTCCTGGAGGCCGTGGAGCAGGCCGAGGGTCCCCTGAATCGTCCGGTCCGAGCGGTCCGGGTGGACGGCGGCGTTCGGGTCGGCCGCGACGTCCTCGGTGAACGAGGGGTTGTACTTCATCGTACAGGAGCCGAGCGGGTACGGACCCAACTCGACGCTGTAGTTCATCTGCGAGAGGCGCGTGTAGTGGCGCGCGAGTTGCGGTTCGGACAGCCCCGGGAGCGTGAGTTCGTCACGCGTCAGGTCGTCCGGGAGGACGCCGTCGGCGTCCACTTCGACCGTCGTGCTGTCCTTCTCCGAGAGGAGCGGTTCGTAGTGGTCGTCGCGGCTGAAGCGTGCTTGGTCGAAGTTCATCAGGCTACCTCCTCGAAGGCCGCGACCAGTCTGTCGGCGGCATCGGCGTTCACGTCGGTGATACAGACTTGCAGGTGGTGGTCGTCGAGCGTGTGGACCGCAAAGCCGCGCCCCGCGAGGTCGTTCGCGATGGCGGGTGCTGGCTGGTCCGTGTGGACGACGAACTCCCGGAAGTGGTGCCGGTCGTAGACCGGTGCTCGCAGGCCGGAGATGTCGTCGAGTCGCGCTGCGAGGTCACGCGCATCGGTGACTGCGCGGGTCGCGAGGTCGACGAGGCGGTCCGGGCCGAGCCACGCGATGTGCATTGCGGTTCGGAGCGCGACCCACGCCTGATTCGTACAGATGTTGGACGTGGCGCGTTCCTTCCGAATGTGCTGTTCGCGCGTCTGGAGCGTCAGCGTGAACGCACGCATGTCTTCGGCGTCCTCGGAGGCACCGACGAGACGGCCCGGAACCTGCCGGAGGAACTTCTCGCGAGTCGCGAAGATTCCGAGGCCCATCCCGTAGGAGGTGCCAAGCCCGAGGGCGTCGGCCTCGCCGACGACGACGTCGGCACCGACGCTCGCGGGTTCTTCGAGGAGCGCCAGCGCGACCACGTCGCTTCCGAGACAGAACAGCGCGTCGTTCTCGTGGGCGAGGTCGCCGATTTCGGACAGGTTCTCTTCGATAACGCCTCGGACGGTCGGACTCTCGGCGTACACCATCACAGTCTCGTCGCCGACGAGGTCCGAGAGGGCGTCGAGGTCGACAGCGCCGTCGTCCATCGGGTAGTCGCCGATTTCCATATCGGCACCGTCGAGATAGTTTTCGAGGACGCCCAGTCGCCCTTCCTGAAGGTGTTCGGGAACGAGGACGCGGTGGCCGCTCGCACCACGTCGAAGGCGGTCTGCGAGCAGCGCGGCCTCTGCGAGGGCCGTCGCGGCGTCGTACATCGAGCAGTTTGCGACCGGTAGGCCGGTCAGTTCGACCAGCATCGACTGGTACTCGAACAGGGCTTGCAGGAAGCCCTGTGCGATTTCCGGTTGGTACTGCGTGTAGGAGGTGAGGAACTCCGAGCGACGCGAGAGGTCGTCCACCAGCGCGGGCACGTAGTGGGCGTGGTGGCCGCGACCGAGGAACTCGGTCAGCTCTTCGTTGCGAGCGAAGAGGTTCGCGATAGACTCGCGAAGGTCGCGCTCGTCGGTGGCGTCGATGTCAAACTCGCCGTCGAATCGAACGTCTTCGGGGATGTCGAAGAGCGATTCGGCGCTCTCGACCCCGACGGCGTCGAGCATGGCGGCTTCGTCCGCGTCAGTGTGTGGCGCGTAGGGACTGCCGTCCCGGCGTCCGTTTCCAGCCGTCATCTCACTCCGTCTGCTCGCGGTACTCCTCCGGCGAGAGGAGGTCGTCGAACTCGTCGGACGAAGACGGTTCGAGTTCGAGCATCCAGCCGTCGCCGTAGGGGTCCTCGTTGACGAGTTCCGGCGCGTCGAAGAGGTCCTCGTTGACGGCGACGACCGTCCCCGAGACGGGGGCGTAGAGGTCGGAGACGGCCTTGATACTCTCGACGACACCGAATTCGTCGCCAGCGGTAATTTCGTCGCCCTCGTCGGGGAGTTCGACGAACACGACGTCGCCCAGTTCGTCCTGTGCGAAGTCGGAGATGCCGATTTTGACGGTGTCGCCGTCGGTGGTCGTCCATTCGTGCGATTCCAGGTACTTTCGGTCGTCGGGAATTTCGAACATTAGTTGTCGATGAAGGGTGGTGTAACGATTTCTGCGCGTTTCTCACGGCCGCGAGCGAGGACGGTGAGTTCTGTTCCGTCGTCGGCGTACTCGACGGGGACGTATCCGAGTCCAATCGGCTCAGAGAGCGTCGGACTCATCGTTCCGCTCGTCACGGTTCCGATGACGTCGCCGTCCTCGGTGGCGATGTCGTAACCGTGTCGGGGAACACCTCTGTCGAGGAGCGTGAGGCCGACGAACGTCTCGTCGACGCCCGCGTCGTGCTGCTGTTCGAGGGCGTCGCGGCCCACGAACTCGGTGTCTAACTTGACGACGAAGCTGATTCCGGCCTCGTACGGCGTTCGCGGTTCGTCCTCGGGGTCGAAGTCTTGCCCGGAGAGCAGGAATCCCATCTCCATGCGGAGGGTGTCGCGGGAGCCGAGTCCGCACGGGATGGCGTCCAGTGCCGACCACACGGTCTCGGCGTCGTCCCACGGACAGAGGACTTCGAAGCCGTCCTCGCCGGTGTAGCCCGTTCGGGCGACCCAGCACTCGACGCCAGCCACGTCGGCGTACTGCGCTTGGAACTTCGAGAGGTCGCCGACTGGTTCGTCGGTCGTCGCAGAGACGGTTTCGAGCGCGTCGGGGCCTTGTACCGCGAACATGGCCCAGTCTTCGGTCACGTCCTCGACGGTCGCATCGAGGTCCCACTCGTCGCGGAACGAGGTCCACCGGTCGTACATCTCTTCGTCGTGTCCGGCGTTCGGGATGAAGAGATACACCGGGTCGTCCCGGTCGGGAAGACGGTAGACGACGGTGTCGTCGATGATGATTCCATTGTCGTCCACGATGGCCGAGTACTGCGAGTCACCCGGTTCGAGGACCGTCACGTCGTTCGTCGTCAGGCGTTGCATCAGCGCGGTTCCGTCCGGCCCGGAGACTTCTATCTCACTCATGTGTGAGACGTCGAAGATACCCACGGACTCGCGAACGGCCGCGTGTTCTGCCCTGATGGAGTCGTACTCCACGGGCATGTCCCATCCGCCGAACTCGGTGAACTGTGCCCCCGCGTCGGCGTGGACATCGTACAACGGCGGCTTGCGAAGGCCCATACAGGCCACTGCGAACTACGGTAAGTAATGCTTTGGTATCTTCCCTCTCGGTGTGTGCACGATAGTGCATCATTTGGTACTTGGATTCGGGAGAAAACACCACAATCCCGCACTCACCTGCGAAAAAATTGCCGTCCGAGCCGGTCTTGGAAACGCTGCCGAATGTGGAGATAAACCAGATGCTGCAATACAGAATCGGATTTCGTCGAGCCAGTCGGAGCAAAGCGGCTGGTTGTATCGTCGCTTCGGCAGTGTAAGATTCGGACGAGTGTACGAACTCGTCGAGTGGCCGACCTACGAGAGCGGTCCGTACCCAGACATACCCGCCGGCGAGCAGCTATTCGACCGCCAGGACGTCGCGGACATCATCAACGGCGAGTTCTGAAAACGGAGCAGAGCCAATTACCAACTCCTGAGTACCCCACTCAGTTGAATGTCGATTCGGAGGGGGTACTCTGTCGAGACCGTTCGTTGGGAACCGGAGCCAAG
The DNA here is from genome assembly GCF_024730625.1 of Haloferax larsenii. Classification (NCBI taxonomy): domain Archaea; kingdom Methanobacteriati; phylum Methanobacteriota; class Halobacteria; order Halobacteriales; family Haloferacaceae; genus Haloferax; species Haloferax larsenii. Next base: position 189,106 of record NZ_CP078063.1, on the reverse strand, counting down.
TGTACGAGTTCTCCGGCGTCCGTTTCCATCCACTCTTCACCCGTCTCTGAGTTCCAACAACAGACGCGCCAGATTCCGTCCTCTAATCGCTCCCAGATTTCGACGTCTGAGTAATACTGTCCGTCCGACCCAGAGTAACAGGTGTTCATTACGAGCCGGCCCTCCCCACACCGAACTGTCCGGGCATTTCGTCGAAGTTCATGGTTTTCTCTCCCAACCGAACCGACCACACAGGTGCACCACGACCAGTCTGACCCACACCAGACTGAGACGACTGAGGCACCCATCATGAAGACTGGGTCAGAGTCGTGCCCACCACAACACTGTTTCGTGGTCCACCGTGCAGACGGTATCCGCACTAACGCTCTTCTCCGACACGAATCTGACACCTAGTCACCTAGGTGAGTGCAGAGCAGAATGCGGCTAGCTACCTAGGTCGAAGATCGCTCGCCGCCGGTTTTTCTGTGGGTCGGTCGCGAAGCTGTCGGCGAGTTCGACGTCGCCCGTCTCACGGAAGCGGTTCCCGAGGACGACCTTTCGGGGAATCCCGAGGAGGTCGCTCTCGGCGAATCGCTCACTGATAGTCTGGTCATTCAACGGAGCATGTTCTCGACTTCCACACTCCGTCAGGAGTTAACAACCCTGCCACAATTTTTTATCAATTGTCTAACTATAATGAATTGGATGTTTGACAAGATAAACCGACGAAGATTCATCCGCGTTAGTGGTACCACTCTTGGATTGACTTCCCTCACCGGACTCGCATCTGCAAATGGTTCTGACGAAGAGGAGGCTGTTGAGGTAAGAATCGATACGGCTGTGGAGAATGGAACAAAGTATGCCGTCTCAATTGCTCGTAACAAAACGACAAAAGAGATCGATGGAACGATTCTCCCAGTTCCAGTTGACGAAGATGATAGATTAAAAAAGGATGATGATTCAAATAGTGACAACCTTACTATGTACGGGATTTCTGATGACATTCTATCAGAGATTCAACCATCCGTTTTCAACGAAGAAGGGAGCAGAGCAAATGACGGGGGTACTACGATTTCTCAGACGGATTCAAAACAGTCTGACATCTGGGGTCCCCTCCGTGACGTTGCAAAGCAATCTAGTTCTAATTCAAAAATAGTCACTACCCAGGAAGAAGGCCTCCTAGAGAGCGTCGTGAAGGAGATTGCTGCAGGCACAAAGGAGTCAATTAACCGGCTGGGTGTGTATTATATTGAAAGTCCAGAAGGTACGGACTGTGACGCGACAAAGAACAAAAATCCCCATCGGCAATTCTGTGGGTCAATTGATTATGAAAAAAGTCTTGGTGAGTTCACCGAGGTCATCGTTTCAGGCACTCTTGGAGCTATTGTTGGTGCTGCAATATCCGGAGGAGTTGGAGCGGGAATCGGCACGGTAGTTGGTGGAATTGCTGGATTCGCGATTAAGGAGCTCAAAGACAAAACAAACGCTTCGTTTGTGTTCCGAGATATTGATAAATGTGCATTTGGTGCCTGCGCACCAGTTGTCAAACCATATGTGAGTGGTTTATGCATGGACGAAGATGAGGACCTCCTTAGTATTGACGTGGGTGGGATTCGTGACATCCCAGGAGCTCATCTTGAAAATGGGGTCTCAGTCTCCACTGGATACCGGGATGTGTACAAAATCTCAGACTAGTTTAATAAATAACTCAGAGTAAAGCAATAACATATCATGAAAAAAGAGATAGTCGACTTCTGGGAGGTGGTTAATCAGGGTTTCGAGTATCCGCTACTGAGCGCTCTAATTGTTGGGTTATTCGTTGGCCTCGGAATGATGTTGATCGAAGATGTCGCTACGACCGTCGTCAGCGCTCCTGACGTTCTCGTCGTCGTCACGATGATTCTCGGTGGAGCGACGGTCGCACTGGTCATCTCGGACTCGCTCTTGAAAGCAGGCCTCTGATACCGACACCATCTACGGTAGTCATTCGAGGTGGTGGGTGCGGCTGACTGGGAGAGTTTCCCAGGGTACGACTACCCGGTGATCACGTCCGAAACCACCTCGGGCGCGACGAATCGGGTCTCGCCGTCTCGCGTTTCGAGTTCGACGTCGCCCGTCTCACGGAAGCGGTTCCCGAGGACGACCTTTCGGGGAATCCCGAGGAGGTCGCTCTCGGCGAATCGCTCACCGATAGTCTGGGCATCGTCGTCGAACAGAAGCACCTCGTCGCGACCGCACGCGTCGTAGATGCGGTCGGCCGCGTCCGCGAGGTCACCCTCGTATTCGAGGGGGATAATCGAAACCTCGTAGGGAGCCACGCTTCCGTGGTCGGTGCCGGGCCACCGAAGCCCCTCGTCGTCGCCGTGTTGTTCGACGAGCGTGTGGAGGAGGCGCTCGACGCCGATTCCGTAGCTTCCCATCTGGACGAGTCGCTTCGAGCCGTCGACCGTGTCGAGCGTGAGGTCGGCGGGCTTGGAGTATCGCGTCCCGAGTTTGAACACGTGTCCGACTTCGATGCCCTCGCCTGCGACGAGGGTCTCCCCGCAGTCGGGGCAGGTGTCGCCTTCGCCGAGGGTGGTGCCGGGCGATTCGTCGGTGACGCCGACGCGACACCCGTCAGTCTGGCAGTAGACGAGTTCCTCGGACCCGGTTTCGACGGGGGCGACGAACTCCTCGGAAGTCGAGCCACCCATCACGCTGTTCGACGCGTCGACGACGACGAAGTCGAGCCCGACCGCGTCGAAGATGCGACAGTAGGCGTCCCGGACGCGAGCGTACCACTCGTCCAGCGACGCTTCGGTCGCGTGGAGGCTGTAGGCGTCTTTCATCGTGAACTCCTTCGTTCGGAGCAGTCCGTTTCGGGGATGGTCGTCGCGGTGTTTCCGTTCGACCTGATACAGGAGGAGGGGAGCGTCCTCGTAGGACCGAACGGTGCCCTCGACGAGGTGGACGATTCCTTCCTCGTGCGAGGGCGCGAGACACATCGCCTGCCCGTCGCGGTTTTCGAAGGTGAACATCTCACCTTCGAAACTCCCCCAGCGACCGCTCTGTCTCCAGACGTCGCTGTACTGGAGGCTGGGGAGGCTGACGGCCTGTCCACCGATGGCGTCCATCTCAGTTCTGATTCGGGTGATGAGCTTCTGTCGGACACGCTCGCCCGTGGGTGTGAACCCGAACAGGCCGCTTCCGAACTGTCTGACGAGTCCGGCACGTACCGCGAGTTCGACAGCGTCGTTCTCCCAGCCTTCGGTCTCGCGGCTGGTGAACAGGGTCGCGTCGCTACGCCGCATTGCGCTCACCTCGGGCGTAGCGGGTGCTGTGGAACTTGACGGATGACAGTGAACTGCTCGTCAGTACTCGGGGAGAAACAGCGTCGATACGACTATCGCGGAACCCAGCCGTGAGCCACGTCCGACTCACGGCTTCGAATGCAGGTTCGGTTGCTTCGAGTCATGCGACCGGAACGACTCGGTTCCTGTTATTAAATCCCCGTGACACTACTGTCGAAGTCGGGTGTGGTGCTCCTGGTCATCTCGGGTTCTCGAACAGTTCCGCCAACCGCAGATAGATTTATCAACCCAGAGTGCGACTTAGTTACTATGATAGTTGTAAAGAATTCCGAACTCGACACCACCGCTCGCCAGACAGCAGTCCGCCGCACGGCCACCTTCTCCGAGATGGCCGAAACGATGCGAAGCATCTGATTGCGTGAATTTGCGCACTCGTTTTCGGTCCTTTGACCATTAGTCCCTGACAGTCACGCTCGGCAGTTTCACGTGAGGGCCACCCCTAACAGTCACTTCTGACAGTTACACCTCACTTGGTACTTGCTCCGACAATCGCACGTCGGAATTCTAACACATCGTGTCTAGTAACATATGTTCTGTAAGAAATATCAGTTCAATTGATATACCTAAACCGCCGAATTTCAGGTTCTCACAGCGTACATTTCGGGACAACGGATATACTCTTGGATGTCATATTCAACTAGAACGGGCGACAGCGCCCTGGATACTATGGCAGACAAACCACACCAAAACCTGGCCATCATCGGGCACGTCGACCACGGGAAATCGACCCTCGTCGGCCGACTCCTGTTCGAGACAGGCAGTATACCCGAGCACATCATCGAGCAGCATCGAGAAGAGGCTGAAGAAAAGGGGAAGTCCGGATTCGAGTTCGCGTACGTGATGGACAACCTCGCCGAAGAGCGCGAGCGCGGCGTCACCATCGACATCGCTCACCAGCGGTTCGACACGGACAAGTACTACTTCACCATCGTCGACACGCCCGGACACCGCGACTTCGTCAAGAACATGATTACGGGCGCGTCGCAGGCGGACCACGCGCTTCTCGTCGTCGCCGCCGACGACGGTGTCGCGCCGCAGACCCGCGAGCACGTCTTCCTCGCCCGGACGCTGGGCATCGAGACGCTCATCGTCGGGGTCAACAAGATGGACGTCGTCGACTACAGCGAAAACACCTACAAACAGGTCAAAGAGGAGGTTCAGCAACTCCTCCAGCAGGTCCGGTTCGACTCGGACGACGCCCACTTCATCCCCATCTCCGCGTTCGAGGGGGACAACATATCCGAGCACTCGGAGAACATGTCGTGGTTCGATGGACCGACGGTGTTAGAGTCGCTAAACAACCTTCCGGAACCGTCGCCGCCGACCGACGCACCGCTTCGCGTCCCGATTCAGGACGTGTACACGATTTCCGGTATTGGGACAGTTCCCGTCGGCCGCGTCGAGACGGGAGTGCTCAAAACCGGTGACAACGTTCGGTTCATGCCCTCGGATGCGGGCGGCGAGGTCAAGACCATCGAGATGCACCACGAGGAAGTCCCGGAGGCAGGCCCCGGTGACAACGTGGGGTTCAACGTTCGCGGTGTCGGCAAAGACGACATCCGCCGCGGGGACGTCTGTGGCCCGGCCGAGGACCCGCCGTCGGTCGCCAAGACCTTCCAAGCGCAAATCGTCGTCATGCAGCACCCCTCGGTCATCACCGCCGGGTACACGCCGGTCATCCACGCCCACACGGCACAGGTCGCGTGTACGTTCGAATCAATCGACCAGAAGCTCGACCCGGCGTCCGGCGAAGTTGCAGAGGAGAATCCGGACTTCATCAAGGCTGGCGACGCCGCAATCGTGACGCTCCGGCCGCAGAAGCCACTCAGCATCGAACCGTCGTCAGAAATCGCCGAACTCGGAAGCTTCGCCATCCGCGACATGGGCCAAACCATCGCGGCCGGCAAAGTCCTCGAAGTCAACGAGTGAGCCTATCGCCGGCCTCGCTTCACTCAGCCATTTTCTCGCACTCACAGGGCAGTTAGCGATTGCTCTCGGCGACGTGCTCTCCCGAGTAGAGTGCCGACACCTTCCAGACGTTCGCTCTGACACCTGCTCTCACGAGGTCCATTCGAACCCTGTCACCGGGCCGGTGGTCTGCGAGGTACGAACGAAGCATCTCGTCGGCGTACGCCGCGACGTGATAGGTCGACCCGTTGTCCCCTCGGACTGTCGCTGTTCCGTGGTCGTTCACTTCTCGAACGACCGTGTACACTTCCGGCTCCCCCACCACCATTGTCTGGGACATAGTCGTTAATCACGGGTACATTGCCAATAAATCTGCCTCAAAAACCAATAAACGAGACGATTGTTGTCTTTCTGTGTGCTGAATACCCATATTTGTAATTGCAGAGTGGTGGCGGACGTGCGACGGCCGACAGAAAGGGTCGAACCCGAAACCGCTCCGTGAACGAATACCGCTCTCCGACCGATTGTGGGATGGGTGGAGTGGGACATCTCGCGGGGTGGACACCATCCAGAAGAATGGTGGTGTCGTGGGAGTCGACACGCCACACGAGTACGGTCTGTCAGCAACGGAGGGCCGGGCTCGGAAGGATGTATGAAGGAACGAAGGATAACGAACAGGCTTGATATGGCAAGGTCGGTTTAGGTGTCCGAGTCGTCTTTGACGCGGCGACGAACGTCGACGTAGAAATTCCGCAGGACGTCGCGGCCGATGTGGAGTGGGTCGTCTGGGTCTTCGACGAGGACAGCCGTCACGGTCTGGCGCTGGTCCGCGAGTTCGACGACGACGTCGACCTGCGGTTGGGCGTCCTCGTCGTCGAGGACTGACGGTGGTTCGGCGCCGACTTCGGTCGCGAGCGCCGCGTCGATACGCGTCTTGGCCGCGCCCGTGTCGATGCGGGCCAGCACTTCCTTCGAGCCACTGATTCCCGTGACGGTGACGCGCTCTGCGTAGCCGACGACTGGAACACGGTCGTCGTGGACTGACGACGGGGCGTCTTCCGGGGGCGACCCGTCGAGGACGTGGGACAGGCGCTCGACTGTCTCGTCATCGATGGTGTGGCCAACTCGTTCGAGCGCGAGGCGGGCGATGTACACCGCCGGAGAGCGCCCGGTCGCTCGGAAGAGCCCGCGGAACCCGGCCGTCGGATTGACCTCCAAGACCAGCCACCCGTTTGGTCCTTCGATGAGGTCGACGCCCGCGTAGTCGAGGCCGAGCGCTCGAACTGCACGGAGTGCGATTCCAGCAGCCTGTTGGGACAGGTCGTCGGTGGCGTCTTCGACTGTCCCGCCGAGGGCGACGTTCGTCCGCCAATCGCCTGCCGGAGCGTACCGATACATAGCCCCGATGATTTCGTCGCCCACGATGTAGACGCGCAGGTCGCGGTGGTCGCCGTCTTCGGGGTCGAGATACGTCTGGATGAACGCACGCCGACCATCCACCGTCGGCGAAATCGTCTTGTCGTGGTCGACTAACCAGGTTCCGCCGCCGTTGGTTCCGATGGCGGTCTTGTAGACGAACGGGAGTTCGAACGCCGAGCGCGCGTCGTTCAGATGTGCTTCGTCGGTCGCGAGGTAACTGTGCGGGACCGGGACGTCAGCCGCCGCGAGGCGTGTCGCGGTCGCGTGTTTGTGGATTGAAAAGAGGACGTTTCGCGGGTCGTTGAGAACGGGGCGCGCGGCGGCGTAACAACTGGCGATAGAGAGGTCTTCGAGCGGTGTCGACGACTTCGAAAGGAGGAGTCGATTGACGACGACGTCTACGTCCGGTTCGAATGCAACACCCGTCTCCGAGACGTCGATGCCGATTGCCTCCTCGTGGAGCCAGACGGCGTCGTGGCCGACTGCTGCAACCGCGTTGCTAATCGCCTTCGTCTCGCGGCTATTGTGAAACGACAGGATTCCAACCGTCACTGTCGCCGAGTCCCCAGACATACGAGACGTAGGCGACGAAGGTGTATCAGCACGTCGGGCCCTGTGATGGGAGACGTTCGTCCGCAAGAGGCGTCAGCCCGAGCGACGGGCTTTCGCCTGTGATGGCGCGCGGGAATTCGGGCCCACCGTGCTCATGAAGATGTCACAGTCATGGACACTAGCACCACGCTCCCACGTGGTGATTCTGGTACCTGCTCGCCGGGAATCGGAGACGGCGGGACTGACGTCAGCCTGCCGTCTCCGCTGGAGTGGTGCTTACTCCTTCTCGGTGATAGTCACCGTGTAGCTGCCACTTCCCGAGTAGCTGTCGACCATCATGGCGAGGTCGGCCGACGTGTCGGGGTTGTCGATGGTAATCTGCTCGTTGCTGTCGGTGGTCCACGAGCGGTAGTCGTAGGTGCTCGTCGAGGGGCACGTGCCGGAGCCCTCGTTGACGTAGAGGTCGAAGTCGGCGTTGGTCGGGCCACTGAGTTCGACGACGACCTGGGACGGGGAGCTGTACTCCCACGTGTAGGACCAGCAGTCGGAATCGGCGTTCGACGAGAGCGAGTCGTCGATGGTCGTGGTGGTCGACCCACCGCCGCCACCGCCACCACCGCCGCCGCCACTTCCTGGGTCAGTGGTGACAGCGTTGGCAGCGTCGACGCGGCCTGAACCCTGCTTCGCGGTGCTCAGTCCGACGTCGACCGCCGTGTTCTTCAGGTGGTTCCGAAGGTCGGACGGCGAGAGGTCGTAGACGTCGAGTGCGAGTCCGGCCACGCCGGAGACGACGGGCGTCGCCATCGACGTGCCGGAGATTTCCTTGTACTCGGTGCTGGTCGTCCAGCAGGAGAGCACGTTGGTACCGGGTGCGGCGAGGTCGATTTCGTCGCCGTAGTTGGAGTACCGCGCAAGCGTCTCGTCGGGGTCGAGCGCCGAGACAGCGAGACACTCGCTGTAGGCGGCCGGGTAGGAGACGTTGCGGCGACCGTCGTTGCCGGCAGCGGCGACGACGAGCGACCCCTGCTGGGTCGCGTAGGTCACGGCGTTCTTCATCGTCGAGGAGTAGCCGCCACCGCCCAGCGAGAGGTTGATGACGTCTGCACCCTGGTCTGCGGCCCACTCGACGGCGTCCGCGATGTCACTCGTCGCACCAGAGCCGCCCTCGGAGAGTGCGCGCCCGGAGAGAAGCGTCGAGTTGCTGATGCCGCCGACGCCCTCGTTGTTGTCCGTCGTCCCGGCGGCGATGCCGGCGACGTGCGTCCCGTGGTACTCGTCGGAGAGCACGTCCGGGTACGGGTCGTTGTCGTTGTCGACGAAGTCTTGGCCTTTGTCCGACCCGAACCGCGCGGAGAGGTCGGGGTGGTCGTACATGACGCCCTGGTCGACGACGGCGACAGTCACGTTGGAGCTACCGAGCGTCGTGTCCCACGCGGTGTCTGCGTTGACCTGCTGTGGGGCATACTGGCTGCCATACTTGGGGTCGTTCGCCGTATAGAGAGCTTCGAGCGTCGCGTTCTCTTCGGCGTACTTCACTTCGTCTTTCTTCGTGATTGCCTCGATGAAGTTCTCCCGAGCGTGCGAGGGAGCCTTCGAGGGGAACTTGACTGCCGCGTAGCTGAGCGACTTGTTTTCGTGAACAACCTCGGCGTTACCCGGAACGTGTTGTTCGACGGCCGCTTGCGGGCTGTCGGCAGTCTTGGAGACACCAACGAGAATCTCGTCTTTCTTCGGCCCGGGCTCGCGTCCGGGCGTCGCGGAGGTCACGCCAGCCATTCCGGCGAGACCTGCAGCTGCGGACAGTTTCAGGAACGTTCGTCTGTCGAAGTTCGGTGTGCCTGCCATGGGCAAACAATGCTCAGTGGGGTAGGGCAATATTTGTTAGCTTGACTGAAATTCGGATTTCACCATTGGCTTCAAGGTGAAGTTGGAAGAACTCGATAAACCTAAATAAATTCTATAACGATTTTGGTCAGATTCGAACAATTGGGTTCGGCGTGTCGTGTTCCCGACTGCCGGAGACTCGCTCGAAATGTATAAACCGGAAACTGGGAGAGGTTGTGTATGGACCTCCTGCGGCGATTGTTCGGTCCTGAGGGCCTTCCCTCGGGACGAGTCGCCCTCTTCGTGGACGGGCCGAACGTCCTCCGCGACGAGTTCGACGTCGACCTCGACGATATTCGGAACGCTGCGCGGTCGCTCGGCGACCAGACGAGCGCGATGCGCCTCTACCTCGACGAGCACGCCACGCCGGGACTCATTCAGGCGGCCGAGGCACGCGGTTTCGAAGTCGTCATCACGAGCGGCGACGTGGACGTGAAACTCGCGGTCGACCTCACGCGCTTTGCGGCCGACGGGCGCGCAGACGTTATCGCCGTCGCCTCGCGAGACACCGATTTCAAGCCCGCACTGGAAGTCGCAAACGAGTACGGTCTCCGAACGGTCGCTATCGCCCCCGGAAGCTACGGCCGGTCGGACGCACTCCAAAACGCGGCGAACCACGCCGTGACGCTCGACGAACTCTCCGACAGCGACGACTGAGCACTGCCGACCGCGACGACGACACACCACCGACCGCGACGACGACACACCACCGACCGCGACGACGACACACCACCGACCGCGACCGCCGAGCAGTCGCACGCGAACGGTTCGTTTTTTCCTGCTCCACTCGACCACTCGACCATGCAGACGTTCGATACGCCGGTCGTGGACAACCACCTCCACCTCGACCCGGACCACGGTCGCGGGTTAGAGGCGGTGAAAGACTTCGCTCGAAGCGGCGGCACGCACCTGTTGGTCGTGAACAAACCGTCGTGGCTGTTGGGACACGATGTCGAGACGGGCGAGGACTTCCGGCCGGTCTTCGAGACGACTATCGACGTTGTTCGGGAAGCGTCAGAACTTCTCGACGGCACAGCGTGGCCCGTCCTCGGTGTCCACCCCGGACTCGTCTCGAAACTCGTCGACGACCGCGGCTACGACCCGGCCGGCGCGCGCGACCTCATGTGCGCCGGTCTGGATGTCGCCGCCGAATACGTGCGCGCGGGCGACGCGCTCGCACTCAAATCAGGTCGGCCGCACTACGACGTCACCGACGCCGTCTGGGACGCCTCGAACGCAGTTCTCAGACACGGACTCGACCTCGCCGCCGACTGCGACTGCGCGCTCCAACTCCATACGGAATCGACGACCGACCTCTCGGACGTTGCCGAGTGGGCCGACGAGCGCGACGTCCCACGTGAGCGCGTCGTCAAGCACTACGCGCAGGGGCACCTCACCGGCGGCACGCCGAGCGTCATGAGCGACAAAGACCGTCTCGAAGAGGCGGCCGAGCGTGGCGTCCCGTTCCTCATGGAGACCGACTTCGTCGACGACCCGAACCGCCCCGGCGCGGTGATGGGACCGAAGACGGTGCCCCGGCGGGTCGATTGGCTCCTCGACGAGGGCCACGACACCGCGGTCCGAAACGCGCACGTCGAGACGCCGGCGCTCGTCTACGACATCGACACCGAATCGACGCTCGACAGATAACCCGGACGCATAGAATCGGGGAAACGAGAGACACAGTCGGCTCAGGCCCCCTGTCGCGGAAACACACGCTTCCGAATCACACACAGTTGCCAAGAGGATAAGAAAGGCATTTGAGTCCGGCACGGGAGGGTGTAGGTATGACCGAGGCCGAGGAACGATACTACTCCCCGGAACGCTGGCAGAACTGGTTGACGCGCGTCGAAGAAGAAGACCTGGACCTCGAAAGCGAGGAGACGGGTCGGCTTCTGATGAACATTCAGAACGACGCCGCCATCGCTATCGCCAAGATTCTGACCGCGCACGACGACGACACGCTCGACGAAGACGAAGCGCTCGACGAACTCGCGACCGTCCACGACATCGTCATGGCGGAACCCGAGTTCGAATCCGAAAACGAAGAAGCGGAGATTCTCATCGGAAGCGTCCAGACGAGTCTCTCGTGTGCGTTCTTCGCGGCCGAAGAGTACCTCGTCGCAGGTCCGTCCGAGCTCGAAGACGAGATGTCGGCGTACATCGTCGCCGCCGCGGACGCCGAAGAAGCAGACGACCTCGACGCTGCACTCGGCTACATCGTGCAGGTCGGCACGAACGTCATCGCCGGTGAGGAACTCGACCTCGACGTGCTCGAAGACATCGAGTTCGGTCTCGTGACCGAGTGGGTCGACGGCATCGAGAGCCTCCAGAGCGGACTGGCGGAACCCGAAGTCGTCGAAGAGGAAGACTGAACTCGGCCTCTCTCGTTCGTTTCTCCCTTTCAATCGGTGAGAACTGGAGGGGAGGCTTTTTACTTGTCTGTTACCCGTACACGGACGATGAATTTCTGGGACGACCGGCGCGGGGTCGCAGCGCAGGTCGGCGCTGTCCTCTTGCTCGGGTTTATCGTCATCTCGATGTCCGTCTATCAGGCGACGGTCGTCCCACAAGAGAACCGAGCGACGGAGTTCGAACACAGTCGGGCGGTGCAAAGCGACATGCAAGAGCTCCGGGCGTCGATTCTGCGGACGGCGTCGTCGGGTACCCACACACCGACTGTCGTCTCGCTCGGGACACAGTACAAACCGCGGACGGTGTTCGTCAACCCACCACCTCCGACGGGGACGATACGGACCGAACAACTCGGAACCCTCACCGTCCGGAACGCGCTCGCGGACGTCGGGTCGACACCCGGTGACGACACTCCCGAGACTGACGATTTCTGGGACGGCGAAACCGACCACGAGTACGAGACGTCAGCGCTCGTCTACGAACCCGGATACACCCGATACGAAGACGCACCGACGACAGTGTACGAAAACACACTGGTCGTCAACCAATACGACAACGGAAACGTCTCGCTCGTCGATCAGGCGACGGTCGACCAGAAGAATATCTTCGTCGTCGTCGTCGATGGGGAACTGTCCCGAGCGGCGGCGAGCAACATGGTCATCACACCACAGGCACTCAGCACCGCCACCACGACGATTCGGGTGACGAACAACACGAGCGACGAGCCAATTCAAGTCGACATTCCGACGCGGCTCAGCGCCGCCGAGTGGCAATCGAATCTCGAAGCGACCGGCGACTACGACCCCTCGTGTGACACGGACACGAAAGCGACGGCGTACGTCTGCAACGTTCAACCGGGGCCAGACGGGACGGTCAAATTGACGTTCGAATCCAACACGACCTACCAACTTCGGATGGCGAAAGTCGGCCTCGGGAGTGGGGCCACTAGCCCAAGTACGGAGTATCTCACGGATGTCGAGCGACTCGAATACGTGACCGAAGAACAGCGATACCAGTTCGTGGTCGAAGCCCGAGACAAGTTCAACAACCCGACGACGGCGTCGGTCAGAGCCGAGTCGCAACACAACGGCGTCGTCGATGGCATGGAGTACGTCGACGCCGACGACCGATTCGTCTTCACCTACGAGGCACCGAACGCGACGACGAGCGGGGGCCAAGACCTCATTAACGTAACTTACGACGACTTGAACACCGGGTTCTCGCCGGAGAACGTCGAAGACGTGCAGTTCGACGTCACGGTTCGGTCGGCATCCGGTGGGTCGGGTGGAACCGGAGGCAACGACCCCCCGAGTGCGACCATCGAGAGCGTCACGGACAACAGCGAGTGTAGAGGGAACAACTGTAACGGGCAAGACTACGCCGAGTTCGACGTGACGTGGAGCGCGACGGACTCCGACGGCAGCGTTCAGAGCGTCGACATCGAGTTGATTCGAGACGGGTCTGTCGTGGACAGTACGACCGTGAATTCGTACACTGACGGACAGCCCCGGACGACGACGCTCCGGGAAAATGGCGGACACGGCGAAGACTATGTTATTCGCGTGACCGCAGGCGATGGGACGGACACCGGGTCTGACCAAACGATCGAGACCGCCGGTTAACCCGGTGAACTCGTGTTTTCAACTTTGGTAACGAAGGGGAGTGTTCATATCCTTGTCCCCACTACACACTGTAGCGACATTCTCTACTACGGGATAGTCACAGAGGACTGAAAAGACATGAGGGGACCCATGCGATTGCACGCCGACACGCGGGGACAAGTAGAACAGATAGGGACGATTCTACTCGTTGGCATCGTCATCCTCTCGGTCGGTACGTTTGGCGTGTTCTACATGGGGCAGACCCAGAGTGGTGGTGCGGGCGACGCGAACGCCGAGGCCGTCGCGACGGCGGACTTCCGGGCGACAGTGTCGCAATCGACGCTCAAGCTTCACCATCTCGGCGGTGACCCGTTCTCGACGGACGACCTCCGAGTTATCGCCAGAAACGAGAGCCGAGAACAGACGTTCTCTCTCACTGCCGCCAACCTCACAGGAGACGACGCGGTGTTCCATTCGGGGGAGACAGCGGCCGTACAGTGGAACCAGCCCCCGGGAGAGGTAGTGACGGTCCTGCTGGTCGATGACGACGGAGACCGCGTCGTCTTCCGAACCGAGGTGGTCATCGACAACGAGAACGAAGACCTCGAATCCGAAATCGGCGTCGGGCAGGAAAGCGGGAGCAACCCCGGTGCGAAGACAGACCCGACTGCCGACGCCGGGAATCAGGTAACGATAGATGGGATAGAGGGTGAGACCGCTGAGTTCTCTGGCGACGGAACGGACCCCGACGGGGGGGACGTGACCTACCAGTGGCGTATCGTCGACTGGGACGGCCTCTCCGACTCACAACTCGACTTCACCAGCGGGACGGAGTCCAAGACGCCCGTGGTCGAGATCAAACAGAACATCACCGATAGAGACCACGAACTCACTGTCGAACTCGAAGTCGAAGACGACGAGGGCAACACAACGACCGACCAGACGACGCTCGTCGTCGAACGTCTGAACCGCCCGCCCGAAGCGGACGCCGGAGAGGACCAGGGAGGTGCTGACGATGAGGGCGATGGTGACGATGGCGACGATAGTGACGAGGACGATGGCGACGAGGATAACGAAGACGACGATAGGGATGAAGACGATAGGGATGAAGACGACGGAGACGAAGATGACGATACCGACCGAATCGAAGGCCCAGTCTTCGATACGACACGGGACGATGGCGTATTCGCTCGTATCGACGGACAGCGAGTGCAGGCGACGATTGGGAACGGCGGCATCCTCACGTTCTCTCTCGATGGGTCCGGAAGCTTCGACCCCGACGGCGACGAACTCTCCTACGAGTGGACCGTCGCCGAAAACGATAGCGCCCCGATTCTCGAACACATCTCGCTGACAAATTCGGGGAGCGTCACCCCCACGCTCACCGTCTCACCACTGTCTCTCGCCGAGAACCGAACGATTACGGTGCAACTCACCGTCACCGAATCCTCGACCGAAGAGCGACTCAGCGACACGGACACGGTGAACATCACGCTGCTCGCGAACAACGAACAGCCGACGGCGCGACTCGACGCCGATTGTACGGGACTCACCTGTGCGTTCGACGCGAGTGCGTCTTCAGACGGCGACCTCGGTCTCGGGGTCGGACAGTCCGATTCGCTCAGCTACGAGTGGGACTTCGGCGACGGAACGACACAGACGACGGACTCGCCGACTGTCACCCACACCTACGGTGAGAGCGACGAATACGACGTGAGCGTCACCGTCTCTGACGGCAGTGCGTCGGATTCAGTGACGAAAACCGTCCGAGCGGGGACGCTCCGATACGTCACGGGGACCGGCGTCGCGACGTGCGGCCAGACGAACGACCGTAACAGGGGCCACGGGAACGACTGCGACGGGTACGACGAGGATAACCCAGGTGCAAGCAACGGTGCCCAAGGTCGACCCAACGAAGAGGCAGACCACATTCGGTTCGATATCCGAAACGACGCCGAAGACGAGGTTCGAATCACCGGCGTGAGTATCGTCGATACCAGTGCGGGCAACGTGTACGTCGAAGAGGACTGGTGGCCGTTCGACGACCCATCGGGCGAAACCGTGGCAGCCCTCGCCGGGAGTCTCTCGGGAGACTGGACTCGCCTGACTGGTGTATTCGAGTTCCTCTACGACGCTGAGACGCGCGACCGACTCGACGCAGACTCACGGTTGGTTCCAACTGTGGACCCCGTCTCCTCGGCCGTCTCTGACCGCACGCTCGACCCGGACGAGGAAGCCACGGTCACACTTGGCCCGCTATACAGAGACGCGAACGGGAACCGTGAAATCGACCTCTCCGACGAAGACGTGACCGTCCGAGTCACGTACGAGTACGTCGAGGCTGACGGCACGACGAGCGACGAAACGCAGTTCACCTTCACCGACGGCGAAGACGATTCGGACAACGAACCAACCATCCGCGGACTTCGTCTCGAAGACCAGAGTCAGTATTCGAACGCCGAGTACGACATCTCCTACGACGTCTCGAACGCCGACCCCAACGGCTGGGTCGAGGTTGCTGTCGACAACCGAGACAACACGTGGTCTGATAGCCTCTTGTGGACTTCCGGTACCCGAGGAACGGCGTGGTATTTCCACGGCGGGACCATGGGCGACACGTACGAAATCACGGTGCGCGCGTACCGCGCCGACGGGACGCTTCTCACCGAAGAGTCCATCGTCGACGTTGCGGACGGCACCGACCCGTCGCAGAAGGGGACGCTCACCAAACCGACCAGTCCGACGATAGAGAGCGTCTCGGTCAAAGACAAGACCAAACGAGACAACGGCGACTATCAGGTCAAAGTCAAAGTCGACGACGACCACGACGAGTTCTCTCGCACCGAAGTCGTCTTCCAGAACAACGACCACTCGTGGGCAACTCGAACCGAGTCGAGTACGCAGAAGAACGCCGTGTTACGATACCGACGGGGTGGCGTCGAGGACGATTCGTACGACATCGTCGTCCGCGTCGTCGATAACGACGGTATCGTCGTCGACGAGCAGGTCGTGGCCGACACGGCCGACGGGACCGACCCGTAATTTCGACGTTCGACGTAACTCCTCATCGACAAAATCTTATCCCCCGGATTTGTATCACCGACCATGACTTCCGTCGGCATCGACGCCATCGAGATTTGGACGGGGAAACTCGTTTTAGACCTTCCTAACACCTTCGCGCCGGTGAAGGGCGAAGACCCGGAAAAGTACACGAAAGGCCTCGGACTGGAGACGTCGTCGTTCCCCGACGTCTACGAGGACATCGTGACCATGGGTGCGAACGCCGCGAAGAACCTGATGGTTCGAAAGGGCCTCACGCCCGAAGACATCGGCCGCATCGACGTGGCCACCGAGTCGGCGTTCGACAACTCCAAGCCGGTGTCGACGTACATCGCCGGCTGTCTCGAACAGGTGTTCGAGGGCGACTTCCGCCACGCCAACAAAGGCGAGCGGAAGTTCGCTTGCATCGCCGGGACGCAGAGTCTCGACGACGCGTACAACTGGATTAAGGCCGGTCGCAACCGCGGGCGCGCGGCACTCGTCATCGCTACCGACACCGCCCTCTACGAGCGCGGTGACCCGGGTGAGGCGACGCAGGGTGCCGGTGCGGTCGCGATGCTCATCGACGAGGACCCGGACCTCGTCGAACTCTCGACCGAGCAGGGCTACGGCAGCATGGACGAGACGGACTTCCTGAAGCCCAACCAGCAGTTCCCCTCGGTCGACGGCAAGCGCTCCATGCAGGTGTACCTCGCACGCATGCGCGAGGCGCTCGAAGATTACGAGAGCGTCGCGGGCCGCACGCACCCCGACCTCTTCGAGTACATTCCGTTCCACACGCCCTTCCCGGGCATGGTGCGCAAGGCCGCACTCCTCGGGTTCCGTCACATGACCCGCGACACCGACATCGAGGACGACCTCGAATCGGAAATCGGTCGCCAGCCGCGCGAGGCTGACTTCGAGACGTGGGACGACTACGAGGAGGCCATCCGCGCGTACATGGACAAGCTGAAAACGACCGAGGAGTACCGCGACTGGTACGGTCGCGTCATCGAGCCGACGCTCGACATCTCCAGTCGCGTCGGCAACTGGTACACTGGCTCGGTCCACATCGCCCGCGCGTCGGCGCTGAAAGCCGCCGCCGAAGCGGGCAAGGACATGGTCGGCAAGAAGCTCCTCGTCGGCTCCTACGGCTCCGGCGCACAGGCCGAGATTCACGCCGAGACCGTCCAAGAGACGTGGCTCGACGAAATCGAAGCGCTCAACGTGGACGAGCAACTCGCCGCGCGCAAGGAGATTACCTTCGACGAGTACGAACTCATCCACGACGTACACAACCACGAAAAGGAAGTCGAAGTCGAGGAACTCACCCAGCCCGAAGACGAGTTCGTCTTCACCGGGTGGGGCCGGATGAACGAGCGCCGCTACGAGTACGTGGAGTAGCGGGAACCGTCCGCACGAACGAAGTGAGTGCGGAGACGAAGCGCCCGCTGGCGCTTCGGAAATACGAGTACGTCGAGTAGCGGGGACCGTCCGCACGAACGAAGTGAGTGCGGAGACGAAGCGCCCACTGGCGCTTCGGAAGTACGAATACGTCGAGTAGCGGGGGCCGTCAGAACGACCTGTTTTTCTCGCTTACGACACCCCACGACTCCGCCGGGTCACCGCCGCGGTCGTCGTAGAACTTGCGACCGATGTAGTCGTCGGTCACGCTTCCGATAATCGTCGTGAACAGTTCGTCGCCCGAGACGTAGGTCTCCGAGCCCAGTCGAGCCAGAATCGACTCGATTGTCTCGGAGTCTTCGTGGTCCGGCGCGTCGACGGCGACGTGGCCCGCCTGCTCGACGACGTGGTCGGTGGTGACTGGGTACGTGAACTCCCGTTCGACGAACGAAGCGAGTTCGTGAAGATTCATGAACAACCGTTGTCGGTCGCGACGTTTCGGTGTTTTTTGCCTTCGCGGTGACAGTCAGGAAAGACAGAGAGAGTTGGACTATCCTAACGCGACGGGGAGAGGTCGGTCGAACGACCGAAGAACGCGCAATTCGAGCCGTTACGGGAGTTTCCGCAGCGCTTCGAGCATCTCGTCGAGGTCGCGGTTCGTCACGGCGAGACCGAAGCCGTCGATGGTCGCGAGCGACGGTGCGTGTTCCCAGAGGTCGTCTTCGGTGAGTCCGTGGAGGACGACCGCGTTCGGCGTGGGGGTGACGACTCGCATGGCGACGAGCGGCGACTCACCGCGGGTGACGTCGGTGAAGACGAGCGAGCGACTCGTCGATTGGCCGTAGAGGCGGTAGAACTCCTCGGAGGAGAGGCGCGTAATCGCCTGGATGCTGTTGATGACGGTGTGGCCACTGATTCGGTCTTCGTCGCCGCTGACGATTTCGGTCGCACCGATGGCGTCGTAGAAGCTGTCCAGCGGAATCGACGTCGGATACTCCCGCAGGTCTTGGACGATGTCGCTTTCGAAGCCGGCCGAGAGGACGCGCGCGTACTGTCGGATGCGACTGCCGCCGCGGGCTTCGTCGATGTCGAGGAGCGCTTCGACCATCCGGCGAATGACGCCGATTCCGGGGCTTTCGCGGCGGCCGCTTTCGTAGTCCGAGACGACCGACGAGGAGACGTCGAGTTGCTCGGCGAGGGCAGTCTGTGAGATGTCGAAGTCCGTGCGCCACTTGCGGAGGGTCGCGCCGGGGTCGTTAGAGAGCGTAATCTCGCCCGCGATTCGGCGGGCGAGGTCGTCGCGAGGTGCTGCGGTCACCGGGCGCACCTCCGTACGACGGGGAGGTCGGACATGCGAGACAGTGCGAGAGTGTCCCGCAAAAGCGTGTCGAAAGGGGACATCGTCGCCTGACGAATCTCTCGGGGAACGCTTCAAGTCTATCGCGTCCCACGAGAGGGTATGCCATCGACACTCGTCCACGTCGCGGTGGGCGGACTCGTCGGGGCGGCGCTGCTCGGTCGCTGGTTCGACTCGCGGAGCATCGCCGTCGTCTTGGTCGCAGCTGCGGTTCCGGACCTCGACTCGTTTACCAGTACCCTCCTCCCCGGCAGTCATCGAGCCCTCCTGCACACACTGTTGCTCCCGCTCGTACTCGGCGCGGTCGTGCTGTACGACACCAGAATACGCGAGAAGTCACAGATTCGAGGTCGGTGGGGATTCCGCGGCGTCGTCGTCGCGTGGGTCGCCATCGCCGCACTCCTCGGTGGCGGCATCTTCCCCGACCTGTTTACCAACGGCGTCAACGCCTTTTACCCCGTCCACGACGCGTTTTACTCGGTGACTGGGAAAGCCGAGTTGTCGAGTACGCGGGGATTCGTCCAGACGTTCTTCGAACTCCAGACCGACTCGGCTCCGCCGACGACGGAGAACTTCCACTACAGCACCGCTGTCGACCCGACGCCGGGAGCCGACCCCGAGAACGTCGAGCGAATCGCCCCACTTGCCTCCTCGGGGCTCGAACTCATGCTGGTTTTACTCGGGGGCGGTGTCGTCGGGGGACGACTTCTCTCGGAGCGATGGCGGCGGTCGGCGGAGTAAGCGCGGCCGGTCTCCGAGAGTTCATAACGGATGCCGACCCACCGCTTTCTATGAGCGACCTACCCGAGGGTGTCGCGGTACGCCCGTACGAACCGACCGACGCCGACGCATTCTGGGAACTCAAACGCGGGTTCGAACTCGGAATCGGCGAGGGGACCGGCGGCGACGACAAACTCGACACGTACGAGGCGAAACTCACCGACGACTACCGCGAGCGATACCTCTCGTGGGTGGCGCGCTGTACGACCGACGACCCTGGATGTGTCGTCGTCGCCGAGGCAGAGAAGGGTGAAGACGACACGGAGCCGTCTCTCGCTGGCTACGCCTTCGCACTCCCCGAGGAGATGACGTTCATCTGGGACGCGGCGGTGCTCAACGAGATATTCGTCGCGCCCGAGTTCCGCGGGACGGGTGTCGCCGACGCGCTCATGCAGGCCGTCCTCGACCACGCGCGCTCGCAGGACCTCCCGTTAGACCGGATGGTCCTCGACGTCGACGAGGCGAACGACCGGGCGCGGGCCTTCTACGACCGCTACGGGTTCGACCACTGGGGCGAACTCGTGGCACGCGACCTCTGAGGCGGTCTGCAAACAGCAGGGAGAATTACCGAATCGCGGAGGCTGCCACACCGCCCACGATGCCGAGGACGGCGGGATAGACGATACCGGCGAGGAGCACCGACGTCACCGGGTCGGGTCGGGCGACAGCGTCGCCGATGGTGATAGCGAACAGCGCGAGTCCGGCGAGCGCGACAGGGAGATAGCCCAGCACGGTCGAGCCACCAGCCATCGCACCCGACTTCGCCGACGATGCGCCGCAGGCGACGGCCGAGACGACGCCTGCCGCGAGGAGTGCCACCGCGGGGACGGCGTACAGCACGGCCGAGAACGCTTCGACGCCCTCGATGAGGTTTGTTGACGATGTCGTTCCGAACAGGCCGGGGAAATTCGTCGTCACACCGTGGGCGTTCATGAACACCCACCCCACGACCTTCCACGTGGAGATGTCCGACCCGAGTGCTTCGAGTACTTGGCTCGCGGTCGAATTCTCGATGGTCGACGAGGTTGCGACGTAGGTGGCGAGGTACCCGAGGAGGGCCGCACCCAGCCCGGCCACCGCACCGATACCGACCGTTTTCGCCGTCGATTGCGCCGAATCGCTGGCTGACCCGGTTGTCACTGACATTGTGTCGGATGCGATTGTGCGTCTCCGGTATATGTCTCGTGGCCGTCGTGTGAGGCGTGTTCGTGAAGCGTGCGACACCGAATCACGCCGCAGCGAGACGGTTCAGTTGTCGGTGTTGGTGTCAGCGTTGGCGGTGGCGTCGTCGTCTGCGGCGGCATCGTCGTCTGCAGCGGTGCCGATTGCGACGCTGGCGTCGGCAGCGCCATCCCAAGCGAACTCGGCGTCGTAGTCGCCGCCGGTCGCATCCAGCCACTCGTCCTGTGAGACGCTGTAGACGAACTGGTCGGCGACGCCGTCTTCGACCGGCAGACTGTTTCGGTCCCGTCCGTCGCGGCCACCGCCGAGTGAGCCCATGTACTTCTCGATGGCGCGTTGGGACTTTTCGTTCTCGACGGCGTGTTTGACCTCGACGACTTCGAGGTCGAGTACGTCGAACGCCAGTGCGGTGAGGGCGTCGGCGCGCTCGCCCGAGTAGCCCCGGCCCCAGAATTGCGGGCGGAGCCAGAAGCCGAGCGTGCCAACCCGACGGGGCCACTCGGTGTGGATACCACCGAACCCAGCGAGTTCGCCTGCCCCATCCTCTCCGTCCCGCGGGTAGACCGCGTACTGGGCGCTCTCGGCGTCGTCCCACTTCGACGCGCAGTCGTCGAGGAAGTCTTTCGAGACCTTCGGTGTCTCGTGGCGCGACCACGGCATGTACGTCGTCACCTCGTCCATCTCCGGTTGCGAACAAGCCTCGTACACGTCGAGCGGGTGGACGTTCTCGGGGCGGGCGGCCACGAGTCGCAGACGCTCGGTCTCGACGACATCGGGATAGAGGTGACTCATTGGCGGTCCTCCCAGTGGAACTCGGCGTCGTAGTCGCCGCCTGTCGTGTCTTTCCACTGCTCGCGCGTCACCGAGTAGGTGTGAACGTCGTGGGGAGTCCCGTCCATATCGACCGACACGTTGCGGAACAGACCGTCGTGCTGCCCGCCGAAGCGGTCGATGTACTTCTCGACGGCCCGAATCGACTGCTCGTTTTCCGGGACGACCTGCACGTAGGCGAGGTCGAGGTCGAGCACGTCGAAGACGGTGGCGAAGAGCGCGGCGGCGCGCTCGCCCGAGTAGCCCCGGCCCCAGAACTTCTTTCGAAGCCACATGCCGAAGACGGCGCGCTGCGTGTCCCACTCGGGGTTGAAGCCAGTCGTGCCAGCAAATTCGCCAGCGCCGTCTTCGCCCCCGCGGGGGAAGATGCCGTAGATGGCGTTTTCGGCCTCGCGGTGGCCCTTCTCGGCCTGTTTCAGGAAGTCGAATCCCTCTTTGGGAGTCTGGTAGGGGTTCCACGTGACGTACTCGGTCTCTTCTTCGATGGTGTCCGACCGCGACGCCGCGAAGTAGTCGTATACGTCTACAGGGTCGACAACCTCCCGCGACAAGGCGCGAAGCCTGAGTCGCGGGGTGACAATTTCGTCGGGAAACATGGACCAGAGCGCACTCGGAGGGGAGTAATAAATTTTCCGTGTATTGACACCCGAGAACATTGGACAGTGTACAGGTATCTACCTTGGGCCGTCGGTCGGTTAGTCGTCTCCAACACCCTCGGTGGCCACCCCTGCCGACGTGTGATAATCGCCAAATTCGGGGTGTGTCTCGCGCATCCACACGAAGGCGATGCTACCGGAGAGAAACATCGCAGCGGCGGTCGCGTAGAACGCCATCTGGACCGAGACGAGATCGGCCGCGAGGCCGATGAGTATTGCACCGAAGCCATAGCCGGCGTCGCGCCACATTCGATACACGCCGAGGCCGGTCGCGCGCCACGTCGGATGGGCCGCGTCGCCGACGACAGTAATGAGATTTGGATACAAGAGTGCCATCCCGAAACCGGTGATGCCGGCGGTAATCGTCCACGGGACGAGTCCCGAGACGAACGTCGTCGCCAGAACGCCGCCGCCAGCGACGAACATCCCCGCGACGACAGGGGGCCGACGCCCGATGTCGTCGGCGAGTTTCCCGGTGTACAACTGGAGGAGACCCCACACGCCACCGTAGACGCCGACCACGACGCCGACATCGACGACGGACTGCCCTGCCGAGGTGAGATACAGCGGGTACGCAATCCACACCAGCGCGTCGACGAATTTCTCGACGCTCCCAGCCTGTGCGGCGGCGAACAGCGTCTTGTCACCCCACGTCGCCCGCTTGAGAATCGTCGAAAAGGGGAGGTTTGCACCCGAGTCGGTACCTTCGCCTGGTGTCTCTGCTTCTGCCTCGGCCTCGGCTTCGGCCTTCGCGTACGGAAGTGTCTCCTCGACGAAGAACACCGCAACGAGAAGACCGAGGACGACGACGCCGGCGAGGAAGACGAACGGGGCGGGCCGGAGTCCATACTGTCCGGCGAGGACGCCCGTCACCCACGAGCCGACGGCGACGCCACCGTAGCCGAACGCTTCGTCCAAGCCGACCGCGAACCCGCGGCGTTCGCTCCCGGCGAGGTCGATTTTCGCGTTGACGCTCATACTCCACGCAAGCCCCTGATTGACGCCGAGGAGGACGTTTCCGACCGTGACCCACCACCAACTCGGTGCGAAGATGAGGATGGCGGGAATCGGCAGGGCGACGACCCACCCCGCGACGAGAATCGGTTTTCGACCGTACGTTTCGGCCCACTTCCCGCCGTAGAGGTTGAGAAGCGCCTTGACGAACCCGAAGCTGACGACGAACGACCCGATGACGAGGACCGATTCGACGCCCAGCACGTCTCTTCCGAGAATGGGGACGACGTTCCGCTCCGACCCGATTGTCAACCCCACCGCGAACACCGTCAGTAGTTGGAGGACGAACTGCCGCCAGTTCTGGCGAATCCCCTGCGTGTACCCTGTCATCTCCGTGTACGTCGTCGGGGATGGCCCCATTAATAGTGTGTGTTTTCCACTATATTGTGTATTGGAGAGTACGAGAGAAAAGTTGGTTGGCTGTGTCGTCGCGTCGACTGGACTCTCGGTCTCTGTGTGTTCTTCGAACGGCTATCGAGAACTGTCTCGAAGGGCGGAGTTATCAGAGGTCTTTCCCACCGTTGACGTCGATGACTTCGCCCGTGATGAACGACGAGCGGTCGCTCGCGAGGAACGCGACGACCTCGGCGACTTCTTCGACGGTGCCAAGTCGGCCGAGTGGCGTGTCCTCCCGGATACGGTCTTTTATTTTCTCGGGAAGTTCCTCGACCATCTGTGTCGAGATGAACCCCGGTGCGACGCAGTTGGCAGTCGTACCTTCACGAGCGAGTTCGAGCGCGAGCGTCCGGGTGAAGCCGAAGATTCCGGCCTTCGCAGTCGCGTAGTTCGCCTGCCCGAAGTTGCCTCCCTTGCCCACGATACTGGAGATGTTGATGAGGCGGCCCTCTTCGGCGGCGACCAAATCGTCGTAGAACGTCTGCGTGCAGTGGAACGTCCCGTCGAGGTGCACGTCGAGAACGACGTCCCAGTCTTCGTGGGACATCTCCTTGAACAGGATGTCCTGATTGATACCCGCATTGTTCACCAGCACGTCGACCGGTCCAAAGGTCTCGTGGACCTCTGCGCGCATCTGCTCGACTTGGTCGACGTCGGTCACGTCAGCCTGCACCGCGATAGCCGACCCACCTGACGACTCGATTGCGTCGACGACCGCCTCGGCCTCTTCCGGAGAGGACCGGTAGTTGACTACGACCTCACAGCCTTCGTTCCCGAACCGCTCTGCGATTCCGCGACCGATTCCACGCGACGACCCCGTGACCACGCACGTTTTCTTCCGCATAGTACCGTACATACAGTCCGAGTCATAAAGTAATCTAGCGGTGACACTATCGGCGACCGTTCTCGGCCGTTTACTCCGACGTCGGTGGCCGTCGAACAGCGCTCCGCAACCACTAAACGCGCCTCGGTCCTTCCTCCGGTAATGGTAGATTGGACGGAGAAGTACCGCCCATCGACGCTCTCGGAGGTGCGCGGGAACAACAAGGCCCGGGACGCACTCGCCGAGTGGGGCAAATCGTGGGATGACCACCGAGAGGCGGCCATCGTCCACGGCAGTCCGGGTATCGGGAAGACCTCCGCCGCCCACGCGCTCGCGGCCGATATGGGGTGGGAGACAGTCGAGTTGAACGCCTCGGACCAGCGGACCGCCGACGTCATCGAGCGCTTCGCCGGTCGCGCCGCGAAGAACGCCACGCTCGCCGGGTCGTCGTCGGGCACGTCCACTCGGCAGTTAGTCATCCTCGACGAGGCGGACAACATCCACGGCAACTACGACCGCGGCGGTGCCAGCGCCATCACGAAACTCGTCAAGTCGTCGAGCCAGCCTATCGTTCTCATCGCCAACGAGTTCTACGACATGAGCCGCGGCCTGCGGAACGCCTGCCGCGAAATCGAGTTCCGAGACGTGTCGGCGCGCTCTATCGTCCCCGTCCTCCGCGACATCTGTCGAAAAGAGGGCGTCGAGTTCGAGTCGGCGGCCCTCGAACGCATCGCGGACATGAACAGCGGCGACCTCCGCTCGGCGGTCAACGACCTCCAGGCAATCGCCGAAGGCCGCGACCAAATCACCGAAGAGAACGTCGTGATGGGCGACCGGGACCGCTCGGTGGGGCTCTTCGAATTCCTCGACGCCGTCCTCAAAGAAAAGCCCGCACAGGAGGCGCTGTACACCGCCTACGACGTGGACGAGACGCCGGACGACCTCACGAAGTGGATAGAGGACAAGGTGTCTCTCGTCTACGAACCGGACGAACTCGCGCGGGCGTACGAGTTCCTCGCCAACGCGGACCGCTGGCTGGGTCGCGTCCGCGCCACGCAGAACTACTCCTATTGGCGCTATGCGACAGACAACCTCGCCGCTGGCGTCGCCGCATCGCGAGACCGCACCCGCGGTGGATGGACCCGATACGGTGGCGCACCGTATCGCTCGACGCGAGACAAGACGCGCGACACCGTCGTGCGGAAGATTGCCGAACACGGGGGGTTCAGCATGGCCACCGCACGGCGTGAAGTGCTGCCGTTCCTCTCGGCTATCACGCACCACTGCAAACCGCGTGAGTTGACCGTGGCGATGACGGCGTACTACGACTTCGACACCTCGCACGTCTCGTTCGTCACCGGAAGCGGCGAGACGACGAACAAGGTCCAGTCCATCGTCGAAGACGCCGAGGAACTGCGCGAGGAATTAGTCGAAGAACACGCCGGCGGTGCCTTCGCCGGGATGGACGACCTCGAAACCGGCGGTCCGGGTGACGGCGAACGAGTCGATGGCGACACCGACACCGGCTCCGACGACGTCCTCGATAGGGACGCCGACGAGACTGCCGAGACGGACGACGCGTCTGCGACGGACGACGGACAGGCCGGGCTGTCCGACTTCTTCTGAGTTCGAGCGGCGTCAGCTATCGATAGCTGGTCACTCTCCGACGTGGGGCGTCTCCCACCGAGTCAACGCCCG
The DNA here is from genome assembly GCF_024730625.1 of Haloferax larsenii. Classification (NCBI taxonomy): domain Archaea; kingdom Methanobacteriati; phylum Methanobacteriota; class Halobacteria; order Halobacteriales; family Haloferacaceae; genus Haloferax; species Haloferax larsenii. The sequence goes on along the minus strand of NZ_CP078063.1, from coordinate 162,818 downwards.
AAAGAGCCGGAGGACGACGAGATAACAGAGTGCCAACCCGGCGACGACGCGGCCCGAAACGACCCAGAAGGTAATCACACCGAGCGATTTCACGACTCCGACCAGCGCGATGGTTGGCTTACGACCGAGATAGCCTGCTAGCGTGGTCTTGTTCGACTTCGAATCACCGTCGATATCTTGGATGTTCCGCGATTCGACGCCGGCGAACGCAATCAAAAACCAGCCGACGAAGACGCCGCCGAGTTCCCATCCAATCGTGACGGTCGTCGAAACCAGCAGTGAGAAGACGACGACGAACGCCCACGTCGCCCCGACAGCCAGCGAGTCGAACGTCGGGTGTTGCTTGAGGTGACCGTAGACGAGCAAGACGAGCAGCGGAAGGTGCCCGAGAGCGAGGTACTCGACGCCGAGGTCCGGGCGTTCGAGAACGAGCATCACCAAGAGGGCGACGTATCCGAGCAAAGCGAGCAGTTCCGTCACGAGGAGGGCAAACTGATGCCGTCGCACCAATTCGGTTCGGTACGGTTGGTTCACCTCGTCTTCTGGAGCGACTCGCCGTCTGTCTTCGACGTAGATGAAATAGAACAACAACGGGGGAAGAACCAACCCGACGCCGACGGACGAAAGCGGAATCGAGAGTGCCGTCGCAGAGATTGCGACCATCAGCGACGACGCCAGACACAACCAGATATTCAGTTTTAAAAACAGAAACCGTATTTCGTGGAGGGACATGTGAATTAGTCAGTCGTTGGTTGTTACGCTTGTTGCCAGTGCTGTCGGCCAAATCGGGTCAGTTCTTCGGTTACAGTCGTCATTCTGATGGTGTTACTGGGCTGCGACGCTTTCGGCCTCTGACGTCGTTTGGTTCTGTGGCAGGCGTGGAAGGGTGATTTCGATTTTGGTACCCGAATCGGTCACTTCCGTCGTCAGTTCTCCGTTCGACCGGGCGACGATCCAGTGGACTAACCACAGGCCGATTCCGGAGCCGTGTTGCAGGTCGGTCTCTTCTTGCGCCTTCAGCACGCTGACTTCGACCGAGGGGAGTCCTGGGCCGTTGTCTTCGACGACGAGGGTCACACTCGTGTCGGTCAGCTCGGTGGAGACGACGATGTCAGCCGGTTCTGAGCCGTGGTGGTGTGTAAGGGCGTTGTCGATGAGTTCCAATACGGCGAGGTCGAATCGTGGGTGGACCTCGACTTCCACGTCGTCGATGTCGAACGAGACGGTTGCGGGGGGTGTGACCTGATATTCTTCTCGGGCTTTCTCGATGTCTTCTCTGAGTGACCGCTGGACCGTCTCGTCGTACGAAAACACCGACTCGATTTTCCCCGCCTTCTCGGCTTGCTTGACGATTTTCGTCGACCGGTCGTTGATTCTCTCCGCCCACTCGGCGACGTCTCCGCTGGACGCGTCTTCGATGATTTGTGCGTACCCAGAGATGACGTTGAGGTCGTTGCGGATGTTGTGCCGGAAGACGCGAGAGAGAATCTGTTTGAGGAGGTCCAACTCGTTTTCGCGTTTCTTGAGCGCAGTGATGTCGCTCAATACCATTATTTCACCTTCGAGGCCCCTCCCGTACGCAATCGTAGAGGTCTGGACCGAGAAGAACCGTGTCTCGTCGTTACGCCGGAATTCGAGGGTCTCAGCCGCCCCTTCAGTCGAGGTCACGTGCTCAGAGAGGACGACGTCGATTTGTTGTCCGATGATTCCGGCCCCGAACAACTGTCCGGCCGCGTCGTTCACGTCGACGACATTCCCCTCGGGATTGATGACAAATATCGCATCAGAGACCTCCTGGAACGTCTGTTCTCGGGCCACGGGGACGAACTTCATGAATCCGTTTTTGCTGATGGAGAATGCGAAAAACACGCCGGAAAACGAGTAGACCACGGAAGTCAGGTCGAAGTACACCGGCACCAACTCCGCGACCTTGACCACCGTCGAGAGAACGAGCATCGAGAAGATGACCAAGAGATAGAGCGTCTGCCGGCGATGGGTGCCATTCGTCCGGAGCGCCTCACCGACGAACATCCCTGCGGCTAAGAACACCAGCAAGTATCCGTATATCTTCGTGACGAAGATTTTGAGCGGCCCGCCCAAATCAGGGGCATGCAAGTAGCCGTTTGGTCCGACGTGGTATTCGGGTGTGTACACTAAGTTGTCGGGGTTGAACCACGACAAGACGAACAACACGAGTATCGGGAGGAACGAAGCGACGGCGACCCGTCGTGAAACGTTGTGCTTGAAGACGAATTCGTAGGCGAGCAGGAACATCGTGACCGCTGCGGTCGGTATCATCACCCAGAAGAAGTTTGCAAGGGCGAGTGTGAGACCGGGGTCGGAGACGAGTGTAAACGTCGCAAAGAGGAATGCCCACACACCACCGGTCGCCATCGACAGGATGAACCATATCACACCGGGCTTGCGTCGGTCTCCCCAGAGGACGTAACTGTTAGCTATCGATGGAATCACTCCAAGATACATTAAAGCGATAGCAATTTCGGGAGTGAGCCAACTTTCCATTCGCACGTGTGCAATTCTGGAGGGTACTATTCAATTGTTCGCCTACCTGATGGTCAATTATTCTATCTATTGACAATAGACACGAGAGGGGTATATAAAAACCCGATAAAAATGAGATATAAAGAAGGGAACACAGGAGACGGTATATGTCTATACGAGATACTACCGGTATGTCTGATTATTGGTGTATTAATCGGGTTCGTCGAAATCTGCTGACGAGTCGACGTTCACAGCTGTGATTGAAATTCGACTATTTTGGGACTGCCAGCGCGACAGGCTGGACACCCTCTGCTGTCGGTCTCGATAAAAACAGTCTCGGTCAGTTCGGTTCCGAAACGGTGTGCCGGTGCGTGGCGTCTCGAGCTCAGGGAATCGGTGCCGACACGGTACGGCCCGACCTGTCGTCGTCAGCGGTAAACCCACGCCACACGGTCGCTCCGCAGTCTGGACAGTCGATACGCTGGAGTTGGCCGTCTACTTCGTGTGTGGGCCAGTCACCGAGCGCCGCCGCGCGGCCGCACGTCTGACAGAACAGTATCGCCTTGCGGCGGTCGAAATCGGGGGGGTCGGTACTGAATTCGCAGGGTGTGTCGCTCATGCCGCCACAACCGTGATTTCCGGCAATAAGACTGTTGGGAGGTGTGTTCCCGAGTAGCTCAGAACAGCTTCGAGAGGAACTGCTTCCCGCGGTCGGTCTTGGGGTTCTCGAAGAACTGTTCCGGCGGTGAGTCCTCGACGACGCGACCGTCGGCCATGAGGACGATACGGTCGCCGACTTCCCGAGCGAAGCCCATCTCGTGGGTGACGACGAGCATCGTCATGCCCTCGTCGGCGAGGCCGTGCATGACGTCGAGCACTTCCCCGACGAGTTCGGGGTCGAGTGCGCTCGTGACCTCGTCGAAGAGCATGACACGTGGGTCCATCGCGAGTGCGCGGGCGATGGCGACGCGTTGTTGCTGGCCGCCGGAGAGTTGGTTCGGGTAGGAGTTATCCTGGTCGGCAAGACCGACCCGGTCGAGTAACTCTTCTGCCCGCCGGACGGCGACCTCTTCGTCGAGGTCCTTTACCTTCTTCGGGGCGAGCGTCACGTTCTCCAGCGCCGTCTTGTGCGGGAAGAGATTGAAGCTCTGGAACACCATCCCGATGCGCTGCCGAAGGTGGTTGATGTCCGCGTCAGGGTCGGATATCGAGGTACCGTCGAGTCGAATCTCTCCGTCCTGAATCTCTTCGAGACGGTTCGCACAGCGAAGGAGCGTGGACTTCCCCGAGCCAGATGGCCCGATGATGACGCACACTTCGCCCTCTTCGACTTCGAGGTCGACGTCTTTGAGGACGTGCGTCTCGCCGAAGTATTTGTCAACCTTGTCGAATTCGAGGAGACTCATCGACGGTCACCTCCCCAGTCCGAGCGGTTTTCGAGGTATCTGACCACCTTTCCGAGTGGCATCGTGATACCGAGGTACGCGATAGCCACGAGGAGAATGGGCGTCCACGGGTCGAACGTCGTGGAGTTGACTTGCCGGAACGCGCTGATGAGTTCGGGGACAGCGATGACCGTCAGGAGCGAGGTGTCTTTCACCAGAATGACTTGGTCGTTGCCGATTGCAGCAAGCGCATTGCGCCATGCCTGCGGGAGGACAACCTCGCGCATCGCCTGCACGTAGGACATCCCGAGCGAACGGGCCGCTTCCATCTGTCCTTCGGGGACGGCGCTGATACCACCGCGGACTGCCTCACCGACGTATGCAGCGTGGTTGAGCGTCAGGCCGATGATGGCGGCCGGAATCGCCCAGTTGCGGATGGGGAACTGCCCCGGAGGCCAGAATGCCGGAATCCCGAAGAAAATGACGATGAGCTGGAACAGAAGTGGCGTTCCGCGGAAGAACTCGACGTAGCCGGTCGCAACCGTGTTGGTGATTCGAGTCTTCGAGACGCGGCCGAGTCCCACAAAGATGCCGGAGATAATAGACAGGACACTCCCAGCGAGGAAGATGCCCAACACCAGCAGGTACGCGTTGACGAACTGCGGGTAGATTATCTCCACGAAGAGGTCGAAATCGACCTGCGTGAAGATAATCGACCCGATGAACAGCCCAACCACCAGTGTGAACACTGACGCAACGGCTGCACCTGCGAACTTCAGCGTCTTGTCGTTCAGAAACTGCTCTTGGAACTCGTCGTCCGTGCTCTGCCCCTCAGAGTATGATTCTGCCATTGGTAATGGTTCTCACAGAGTTAGTATAAAAACGCGGTGCGCGAGTTAGCCCGAGAAGTACTCCGAGTAAATCTCGTCGTACGTCCCGTTTTCTTTGATGGTCGCGATAGCCCCGTTGACTTCTTCACGGAGGTCATCGTCGTCCTTGCGGAATCCGATACCGTACTCTTCGACGGTGAGCGTCAGGTACGGCGGTGCCTCTTTGCCCTGCTCTTCGGCAGCACCAGACCCTTCGAGGAATTTGACGTTGTCACTCTGGTTGACGAACTCCGCGTTGACAGTATTGTCGTTGACGACTGCGTCGACCTGGTTGTTTCTGAGTGCGTCGAACGCACCGGTAATCTGGTCGTAGCGCTGGATGGTCAGGTCGCCGCCGAACTCCTCTTTGAGTCCGTCGGCGGCTGATGCACCGGTCGTCCCCTTCTGGACACCAATCGTTGTCCCCTTGAGGTCTTCTTTCGCTGCGATGTCGCTGTCGTTCAGGATGACGACCGTCTGGTAGGCCGTGAAGTACGGGTCGGAGAAGTCAATCTTCTCGGCACGGTCTTCGGTAATGGTCATCGCGGACATGATGACGCGGAAGTTACCGTTGTTCAGCGCCGGGATGATGCCGTCGAAGCTCGTCTTCTGGAACTCGTAGTCGTAGCCGAGTTGCTCGCCGAAGACGGCCTCGGCGATGTCAACGTCGAATCCGACGAGTTCGCCCTCGGTCGTCTCGTATTCGAACGGGCGGTACGGGATGTCCGACCCGATAGTAATCGTATCACCGCCACCGCCGCCGAGACAGCCGGCCATCGTGAACGTGGCTGCAGCCCCTGCGGCACCCTTCAGATAGGTACGACGTTGCATAACAAGGCACAGGTAGCACATCCGCCTATAACACTTCTTCGGTCCGTCTCCCGATTCACGTTTGTTTTGGTGAAATTTGCCAGAAAAACGGTAGAATGAATAAGAAATCAGCATATCATAGGAAATCTAACAATCTAAGTTAAGAATGTTGGTCAATGATACAACATAGCAAGGATGTTTCGATTCGCCAAACTATGCTCGTCGTGAAAATCAGGGCGAGAAGCTAGTCTGCGTCGTTGGTGACAGCGGCCCGAGGTGCGGGGAGGCCACCACGGACAACGGAGAACGCAGCTACGACGAGGACGAGCGCGACGACAGTGCCGCCAAGGTGGGCGAGTTGGAGCGTCGGCCCATACACCTGCCGGCCGACGATGAGGAGCGCGACGACAATCACGCTCGCGGGCGCGACAAGTAGCCGTAGTTTGCCGTATGCATCCTTCTGCGCGCCGTGCGCTGCAGAGGCCCAGAGAGTCGCACAGATGAGTGCGGCGTAGGTGGCGAGGCCGACGACGTAGTAGGTTGCCTGCGTCGTCGGGCCGAAGGCGACGAAGCTGTGCGGTGTGAGGACGAGCATGATCGGCATCCCGAGGAGTGCCAGTCGGACTGCGTCAGCGGTGCGTCCGATACCGCGGTCGGCGAGCCCCCACGCAGCGGCGGCGACGACGGCAGTGAAGATGGACGTCGCGACGACGTAGTGGGCGGTCAGGATGACCCACTCGTACTCGGTGACGGTGAGCGCGCCGAGGACGATTTGGAACGGGAGGATGACCGTCGCGACGACGAGCGCGTAGCGAACGCGGGCGGCGACGCCCTCGCGCCACGCTTTCACCGTCGTGCCGAGGATGACGAAGCCGGTGAGCATCGCGACGAGGCGGTGGAACCACTCGATGAAACTGCCCCAGTTGGCCGGAAAGAGACCGAGAAAGCCGTCACAGAACGGCCAGCGGCCGGCACAGGTGAGTCCAGCGCCCGACGCGGCGGTGTAGACGCCGAGGACCATCAGAACGCCGGTCATCACGGCACCACCGGCGAGGAGGCGACGAAGCCGAGGTGTCATACGCGGGGGTCAGGTCCGCGTAAACTTATATCTCGCAGGTATGGTCGTCGAAGACCGCGTCTCCTGTAAGTCGTCTCGGTCCGACACCGACCACGAGCCGTCCCATTCAAGTCGATTCGGTTGGACGCCCGAGATATGAACGAGCGACTCGCATCACGGGCCGAGCGTCTCGACGCGTACCTCGCCGAGCAGGACGCCGAGGCGGTCTGGTTCGCCCGCCCGAACTCCTTTGCGTGGCTCCTCGGTGGCGACAACGTCGTCGACCGCGACTCCGATATTGGGGTCGCGGCCGCCGGATACGACGGCGACGAGTTCCACGTCGTGACCGACAACATCGAAGCGACCCGACTCCTCCACGAAGAAGTTCCCCACGAAGACGTGCAAATCCATCAGTACCAATGGTACGAGGGTTCTCTCGCGTCCGCCGTCGCGACTGTGTCGCCGACGCCCGCAGCCGCCGACTTCGACGTCCCGGGCTTCAGTGAGGTCGATGCCGGAACCCTTCGACAGCCACTCAGCGAAGACGATATCGAGTCCTACCGCGCCCTCAGCCGCGACGTGGCCGACGCCGTCGAGCGCGTCTGTCGCGAACTCCATCCCGACGACACCGAACACGAAGTCGCGTCCGGCCTGCGTGTGACGCTCCACGCGATGGGTATCGAGACGCCAGTGGCCCTCGTGGGTGGCGCGCGCCGGGCGCAGAAATACCGGCACTACACGCCGACTAAAGAGCGACTCGGCGACTACGCGTTGGTGTCGGTGACGGCCCAGCGAGACGGGCTTTACGCGAGTTGCACGAGAACTGTCGCATTCGACGCCCCCGAGTGGCTCGAAGAACGCCACGAGAAGACGACGCGCGTCGAAGTGAACGCGCTCGGGGCGACACAGCGCGTCGCCGCCGAGGGAGGAACCGCTGCCGACGTGTTCGATACCATCCGCGACACCTACGACGAGGTCGGCGCGCCCGACGAGTGGCTGAACCACCATCAGGGCGGCGCTGCCGGGTTCGCCGGACGTGAGTGGTTCGCGCGCCCCGACGCCGACGACGAGGTTCGCGTCCCGATGGGCTACGCGTACAACCCGACTATCGAGGGCGCAAAGAGCGAAGACACGGTGCTCGTCACCGAGGACGACGCCGAAGTGCTGACGACGACCGGTTCGTGGCCGACTCGAACCGTCACCGACGAGACTGGCACCTTCGAACTCGAACGCCACGAAATTCTTCACATCGATTTGGAGTAATTTTTGTTCGCGCCCGGCGTCGAAGCGTCGCGTTCATCGAACTTCCGTCTGGCGACGATTCGACAGCCGTCGAACTCAATATTCGACGCCCTTGGATAGTTTTTTGCCTCCGGACTGAGGACCACTGAGTCATGGGACTGGACGACGACTCACGGGAATACCACCGACGGGACCCGCCCGGAAAGATAGAGATTGCGACGACAAAACCGACGAACACGCAGCGTGACCTCTCGCTCGCGTACTCGCCGGGTGTCGCGGCACCGTGTCGCGATATCGACGAAGACGAAGACGCCGCATACGAGTACACCGCGAAGGGGAACCTCGTGGGCGTCGTCTCCAACGGGACGGCCGTCCTCGGCCTCGGTGACATCGGCGCGTCGGCGTCCAAGCCCGTCATGGAGGGCAAAGGCGTCCTGTTCAAACGCTTCGCCGACATCGACGTGTTCGACGTCGAACTCGACATCACCGAAGTCGACGACTTCGTCGCGGCGACGAAGGCCATGGAACCGACGTTCGGCGGCATCAACCTCGAAGACATCAAAGCGCCGGAGTGCTTCGAAATCGAGCAACAACTCCGCGAGTCGATGGACATCCCGGTCTTCCACGACGACCAGCACGGGACGGCCATCATCTCCGGTGCGGCGCTGTTGAACGCTGCGGACGTCGTCGACAAGGAACTCGACGAACTCGATATCGTCTTCTCCGGTGCCGGTGCGTCGGCTCTCGCCACTGCTCGGTTCTACGTCTCTCTCGGCGCGAAGAAAGAGAACATCACGATGTGCGACTCCTCGGGTATCATCACGGAGGCGCGCGTCGAGGCGGGCGACGTCAACAAGTACAAAGCCGAGTTCGCTCAGCCAGTCGAAGAAGGCGACCTCGCGGACGCGATGCGGGGCGCAGACGTGTTCGCCGGTCTCTCGGTCGGCGGCATCGTCTCGCAGGAGATGGTTCGGTCGATGGCGAACGACCCCATCATCTTCGCGATGGCGAATCCGGACCCAGAAATCACCTACGAGGACGCCAAGAACGCCCGCGACGACATGGTCATCATGGCGACGGGGCGCTCCGACTATCCGAATCAGGTGAACAACGTCCTCGGATTCCCCTTCATCTTCCGCGGCGCGCTCGACGTGCGCGCCACCGAAATCAACGAGTCGATGAAGCGCGCGGCCGCCGAAGCGCTCGCCGAACTCGCTCGGCAGGACGTTCCCGACGCGGTCGTTAAGGCCTACGGCGACCACCCGCTTCAGTTCGGTCCCGACTACCTCATCCCGAAGCCACTCGACCCGCGCGTCCTGTTCGAAGTCGCGCCCGCGGTGGCACAGGCGGCGGTGAACTCCGGTGCGGCCCGCAAGCGCGTGGACCTCAACGAGTACCGCGAGCGCCTCGAAGCCCGCCTCGGGAAGTCCCGCGAGATGATGCGCGTCGTCCTCAACAAGGCGAAGTCCGACCCCAAGCGCGTCGCTCTCGCCGAGGGGACCAACGATAAAATCATCCGCGCAGCCTACCAGATGCAGGAGGAAGGCATTGCACAGCCCATCCTCATCGGCAACACCAAACGTATCCTGCGGAAGGCGGAGGAACTCGGCCTCGACTTCGACCCCACAATCGCTAACCCACGTGACGGCGAGTGGGACCACTACGCCGACCGTCTGTACGAACTTCGCAAGCGCAAGGGACTCACGAAGTCCGAGGCGAGCGAACTCGTCCGCCGCGACTCCAACTACTTCGCCAGCGTGATGGTCGAGACGGGCGACGCCGACGCGATGCTGACGGGCCTCACCCACCACTACCCCGGTGGCCTTCGCCCGCCGCTGCAGGTTGTCGGCACGGCCGAAGACGCCGACTACGCGGCCGGTGTCTACATGATGACGTTCAAGAACCGCGTCGTCTTCTGCGCCGACGCGACGGTCAACCTCGACCCCGACGAGGAAGTTCTCGCGGAGATTACGAAGCACACGGCGGAACTCGCCCGGCGGTTCAACGTCGAACCCCGAGCAGCCCTGCTGTCATACTCGAACTTCGGCAGTGTCGACAACGAAGGCACGGCCAAGCCACGGAACGCCGCGCGGTTGCTGCAGGACGACCCGGACGTGGACTTCCCGGTGGACGGTGAGATGCAGGCCGACACGGCGCTCGTCGAGGACATCCTCACGGGCACCTACGAGTTCGCAGACCTCGACGAACCCGCGAACCTGCTCATCTTCCCGAACCTCGAAGCAGGGAACATCGGCTACAAACTCCTCCAGCGCCTCGGTGGCGCGGAGGCTATCGGCCCGATGCTCGTCGGTATGGGCAAGCCCGTGCACGTCCTTCAGCGCGGCGACGAAGTGAAGGACATCGTCAATCTGGCTGCGACCGCTGTGGTCGACGCACAGAACGAGTAGTCGCCCCCGAGCGGAGCGAGGGGGATTTTTGGTCCAGATTTTTCAAGGAGTGGTCGCCGGAGGCGACCCGACGCAGAAAAAGGTGGTTGTCGACGCACAGAACGAGTAGTCGCCCCCGAGCGGCGTACCCGTTTTCTAACTTCTATCGAAAATCGACCCACGCGACAGCGACGCCGACGCCAGCGAGCGGCGGGGCCGCATAGAGCGCGAACGTCGTCGGGTCCGGCGGCGAGAAGAACGCGGCGAAGGCGACGATGAAAAGCAGCGCCACGCCACTGGGTCGACCACCGAGTCGAGACCAGAGCGCATTCGCCCGGACTAACCCGACCAAAAGCGGCGGAGTGGCCGCACCGACTCCGACAGCGACGGGAAAGAAGAGTTCGAGTTCGAGCACCGCTTGTCGGGCCGAGAGCGTGAGCCGGTCCGCTCCGGCGAGGATATCGAGGAGCGTCGGCGTGGTGAGCCACGCGAGTCCGGTACTGACGACGAACAAGACCGCGGCGGCGACGAAATGGGGCACAGCAGTTCGAAGGGAGACGCTGGAGTCGCGGCCGGTCAGCGAGACGAGGTGCGTGCCGCCCGCGAAGACGCCCACGAGGGCGGCCAGTTCTCCGCGAACGAGGAGGTCCGAAGACGTACCCAGTACCTGGCGTCCGAGTTCCGCAGTTGGTGAGAGGTGTCCCGAGTCGGACACGAGCGCGAAGACGACCGCCGATGCGACGAGGCTACTGACGGCGACGTTCAGTGCTCGACATCTGAGCGTCGCGGCAAGCGGGGACAACCCGCGGCCGCGCGGGTCGAACGACTCACCGGTTTCCGTCGCGTCCATGAGCGCCCGTCGTCATACTTCGTTGTCAACTTTGTGCCGAGGGCTTGCTGCCTGTTGCTTCTCTGCGGCCTCCCGTTCGCGGCGGGAGTATCGCCCCTGTACAGCGGGCGCACTCGGGACGCAGATTCATACCCGTCTCTTCCGAGAGTCGTCCTATGGAGGTCACACTGACCACCGCAGCGCTCGTCTTCGGCATCGTCGCGTTCGGTGGCTTCGTCACCGGTGTCAACGGATTCGGATTCGCCGTCGTCGGCACGGCACTGCTCGCAGCGACGATTGGCCCGCAACTGGCGGTCGTCGTGATGATTCTCCCGATACTCGCCGGTAACGTCTCGCTCGTGCGCGAACTCGACCGGTCGAGCCTGCGGTCGTGTGTGCGCCGCTTTTGGCCATACGTCGCTGCGGCGGCGGTCGGAACCGTCGTCGGGATGGTGCTCCTGTCGGCGATTCCGACCGGACCGCTGACTCTCGCGCTCGGCGTGTTCGTCCTCGTCTACGTCGCTATCTCGCAACCGTGGATGTCGATTCCGGGTGAGGGCCGGTTCCGAGCGGTCTGCTTCACTGAGGGGCCAGGCATGAAAGCGGCGCTCGGTCTCGTCTCGGGGGTCGTCTTCGGCGCGAGCAACGTGGGCGTACAGGTCGTCGCGTACCTTCAGAGCCTCCGACTCGACCGCTCGACGTTCGTCGGCGTCGTCGCGCTGATATTCCTCGGTATCTCGACGGTTCGCGTGGCGTTGGCGGCGTGGCTCGGGTTGTTCGGCGGGACCGACCTGTTGGCACTGTCTGCGGTCGCTTCACTGCCGGGATTGGTCGGAGTGGAGGCGGGAAAATGGGTGCGACCGAAGATTCCGCAGTCGTCCCAGCAGGCCGCGACGATGGGCCTGCTCGCGCTCATCGGACTCCGGTTGACGACTCGTGGGATTGGGCTCTGAGAGCGAGGGTGGGCCCTCAGTACGTCCCGCGAGCGCGAGACTGACCCATAGCGGGAGTGCGGGTGAGGGTCACCCGCACCGGGAGTCGAGGGGCGTTCGTTCGGGACTTAGTCGCCTGCCTGCCCTTCGAATCGAGAGGGAGGGAGATAGCTCGCATCCTGCTCCGATTCGAAGCCGAGGGGGTCCGGGAGGACACACCGGTCCGGTTGCTCGTTGACGTGTTTGTACTCGTTCGGTGAGTTTGCCAACGGATGGGCCGGGTTCTCTCTCCCGTCGATACTTGCGGCGCGAACCTCTTCGAAGCCCGCGATGCGGGCTCGAATCCCGCGCCAGTGGTATTCGCTTCCGGCGGGGACGCTGATTGGTTTCGGCGGTTTCCAGTCGGGGTGGTCCGACGCGAGTACGGCGTTGTTCACGTTTGCAGCCAGGTCGTCGAGGTCGACGAGGACGCCAACGCGGGCCCCGGGCGGCGCTCTATGGGCGAGCACGTCGAGTCCGAGGTGAAGTGCGCGATACTCCGAGACGTTGTTGTCCGGAGCCACGTCGGGAAGCGAGAGTCGGGTCACTCGTTCGCCATCGCGGGTTTCGATTACCACACCGAGTCCACCGGAGTTCGGGCGGTACGACCCGTCCGTCGCGACGTAGAAGTGACGCCGATGCGTCCACGGCGGGTGCGCGATGTGAGGCGTGGGCGACTCGTCGAACAAGTCCCTGAGTGTGGGACGGCCGGTCACGGCCATACCGAATCTTCTGCTATGGAGGATAATAAGCGTACCCCGGGTTTGTGTCGGTCTAACTCTATGTTATAACGTGGCAATATATAGAGCAGCTGTACTGGATGGGGCCAAAACAGGCAATGGTTATAAGAACGACGGCGTCATTTTTCCTTCGATGACTGATAACAACCCACACATTGGCAGACGCAAATACCTCACACTGGCTGGTGGCGCGGCAGCTTCTGCCGCAATCGCTGGGTGCGCCGGCGGTGGCGGCGAGGAGACGACGACCACCACGGAAGACGACGGGGAGATGACAACCACGGAAGGCGGCGACGAGACGACCGCCACGCCGCAGGAGTCGTTCGATGTGACGATTACGCAGGGACAGATGCCGTCGGGTCTCGACCCGCACGACCACCGTGAGACGCCGACCGACATCGTGGTCCTCCACGCCTACGAGGGCGTGCTCACCCGTGATGCGGCCGGTGCGATGCAAGAAGCGCTCGCGACGAACTACGAGCGCATCGATGGCGAGAACGCGGTCCGGTTCGACCTCCGTGAGGGTGTCACGTTCCACAACGGCGACGAACTCACGCCCGAGGACGTCGCGTACAGTATCAACCGCGTCGTCGACGAGGAAGTCGGCTTCGCGAGCCCGCAGAGTGACCAGCTTGCTGGCGTCACCGGCGCGGAGGCTATCGAAGGCGAGATGGCGGTCAAGGTGAACAACGACGGGCTGAACCCCATCGTGTTCTCCGAGTTCGCGACCTACCTCGACGTGATGCAGCAGTCGTGGGTCGAAGAGCGCAGCAAGGCCGAAGTCGGCCAGCAGATGAACGGGACTGGACCGTTCCAACTCAGTTCGTACACCGAAGACGAGGAAGTCGTCCTCACGGCGTACGAAGACTACTGGCAGGACCCCGCTGCCGTCGACACGCTCACCTTCCGCGCCGCCTCGGAAGCGAGTACCCGCGTCAATCAGCTTCTCCAGGGCGAGACGGACGTTATCGTCAACGTCCCGCCGCAGGAAGTCTCGCGTGTCAACAACTCCGAGAACGCTCGGGTTGCCGCCGCACCGTCCACACGCATTATCTACAACGCGATGCGCTTCGACGTGGAACCGTTCACGTCGGTCGAATTCCGGCAGGCGATGAACTACGCAATCGACCTCGAAAGCATCGTCCAGAACGTCCTCGGCGGCTTTGGTGCGCAGACGAGTCAGCCGACGCTCCCCGAGTTCGTCGGCCACAACGCCGACCTCGACCCGTACCCCTACGACCCCGACCAAGCCGAACAACTGGTCGAAGACTCCGGGTTCGCCGGTGCCGAAATCGAGCTTCACACGCCGGTCGGCCGGTATCTGAAGGACCTCGAAATCGCGCAGGCGGTCGCGGGCTACATCGACGAACTGCCGAACGTCACAGCCACGGTTCGCCAGCGCGACTTCGGGTCGCTCGTCGACGAACTCCTCGCCGGGTCCATCGAGGCGCGACCGCCCTGGTTCCTCATCGGTTGGGGTGAAGCGACCTTCGACGGTGGCCTCGTCATGCAGGCGCTGCTCGCCTCGGACGGGACGCTCACCACGTGGCAAAACGAGGAGTTCGACGCACTCCTCGAAGAAGCCGGGACACAGACCGGAGACGCCCGCGACGCCACGCTTCAGGAGGCCAACGCGATGGCGCACGAACAGTGCCCGTGGATATTCCTGAACCAGCAGTTCAGCGTCTACGGCGTCAACGACGCCATCGCCTGGGAAGCCCGCTCCGACGAGCGCATCGACGCCTACGCGATGAGCCTGAAGTAGTCAATGTCGCTGTCGAGGTTCCTCGTCAAGCGCTCGCTGCAAGGGCTGTTCGTCATCTGGGGGGTCATCACCGTGGTCTTCGGACTGCGGTTTATCTCCCCCGGCGACCCGGCGAACGTCCTGTTACCGCCGGACGTCGACCCGGAGGTCAGAGCGGAGGTCATCGCCGAACTCGGGTTGAACGAACCCCTCTACGTCCAGTACTGGGACTTCATCTCGGGCATCCCACTCGGCGACCTCGGCTTCTCGCTCGTGACGCGAACCCCCGTCGCAGCGCGTGTACTGGCAAAGCTACCGGCCACGCTCGAACTCGCCATCGCGGCGACCATCGTCGCAATCGTCATCGCCATCCCGCTCGGTGTCATCTCGGCGACGCGCCGACACCAGCCCGCCGATTACGGGGCGACGGTGTTCTCACTTGTCGGCATTAGCACGCCGAACTTCTGGCTGGGTGTGATGCTCATCATCGTCCTCGCGGTGCAGTTCGACCTGTTCCCGACGAGTCAGCGACCTATCGGTGTCGACGGGATTGTGCTGCTCTTCGTGAGCGGGAGTCTCGGCGAGGCCGTCGATGGGCTGACGACGTGGCTGTGGCACATCACGTTGCCCGCAATCACGCTCGGGACGTACTTCACGGCGCTCATCACGCGACTCACCCGCAGTGGGATGCTCGACCAACTCGGGCAAACCTACGTCCGGGCGTCGCGCGCGAAGGGGCTTCCCGAGACGCTCGTGCGGTACAAACACGCACTTCGGAACACACTCATCCCGGTCATCACCGTCATCGGCCTCCAACTCGGCACCCTCATCGGCGGGGCCGTCATCACGGAGGCCGTCTTCGCGTGGCCGGGATTGGGGACGTTGATTATCAACAGCATCAACGCGCGCGATTGGCCGGTCCTTCAGGGCTCGCTCATCGTCGTGGCTGTCGGCTTCGTCCTCGTGAACATCCTCGTTGACGCGCTCTACGCGTACGTCAACCCACAGGTGGCATACGATTGAACCACGTCGTCTATCGATGATATCGGAACGCACACTCAGGAATCTCCGCCGCGAACTCAGGCGGAGCCTTCTCGCGAAGATTGGCATCGCCGTCGTCGTCTTCATCCTCTTGATGGCAGTCTTCGCGCCGTTCATCTCGCCGTATAGCCCGGGCAAACAGAACCTCGACGAAGCGCGTCTCCCCCCACTCGGCTTCAGCACTGCCGAGACAAAGGAGGTGACAAAGATGGAAAACGGGAGCGTCGTCATCGAAGGCGGTGAGGTCGTCACCGAAGAGCGAACCGTCTACACGAACGCGACCGCGGCCCATCCGCTCGGCACCGACGGGAACGGGAGAGACATCCTCTCACGCGTCATCTACGGCGCGCGAACGTCCATTCTCGTCGGTATCTTCGGAACCTCGTTGGCCGCTCTCATCGGCGTCCTCGTCGGGCTGACAGCGGGGTACTACCGCGGCCGCGTCGACGACGTGTTGATGCGGAGCGCCGACATCATGTTGGCGTTCCCGTCGCTCGTCCTCGCTATCGCCCTCGTGGGCGTCTGGGGCCAAGCGCAAGCACCCATCCCCGACCCGTTCGTCGTGACCGGGCTCGCACCCGCGTTCCGGTCGGCGCTCGGGTTCACGACGGGGATGCCGGACACGGTGGTCTTACCGGGGACCGTCATCGTCGTCGTCGCGCTCGTCAACTGGGTGTGGTTCGCCCGCGTCGCGCGCGGCGAAGCGCTCTCGATACGCGAAGAAGAGTACGTGAAGGCCGCGCGCGCACTCGGCGCGAGCGACGGGTGGACCGTGCTTCGGCACGTCCTCCCGAACGCCATCACGCCAATTCTCGTCCTCGCGACGATTCAGGTGGCGGCTATCATCCTGCTCGAATCCGCACTGTCGTTCCTCGGATTCTCCGGGGCCGACGTGTCGTGGGGCTTCGACATCGCGCTCGGTCGCCAGTACCAGTCCACTGCGTGGTGGATTTCGACGATACCGGGGCTTGCAATCGTGATTACCGTCGTCGGCCTCAACCTCGTCGGCGACTGGCTCCGCGACGCGCTCGACCCCGGCATCGAAGGTGAGGGGGGTGTCTGAGATGGCCGACCCCATCCTCAAGATTCGCGACCTCTCGACTAGCTTCTTCACCGAAGAGGGGAAAGTCAACGCGGTCGATTCGGTCACGTTCGACGTCGAAGACGGTGAGATATTCGGCATCGTCGGCGAGTCCGGGTCGGGGAAGTCGGTGACTGCGCTGTCTGTCATCGACCTCATCGACTCACCCGGTCGCGTGACCGGCGGCGAGGTCTGGTACCGAAACGCCGACCTCGCCGAGGAGTTCCGCGGGTCGAGGCCTGAAACGGTCGACGGCGACTTCGTCGACGTGCGCCGTCTCCCCAAGGGTGTCCGTCGGTCGCTTCGCGGGCCGTCGTTCAGCATGATTTTCCAGGACGCCATGAGCAGTTTCAACCCCTCGATTACCGTCGGCGAGCAAATCGCCGAGGCCGTCGAGGTACAGCGTCGCGCCCGCGCTAACCCGCGACGCACGCGCTCGCGGACACAAGGCTACGGACTCGGGTCTGCCATCCTCGATACGTTCCTGCCCAACCGAGACTACGTCTCGAACGAGAGCATGGACCGTGCGGTCGAGTTGCTCGACCAAGTCGGGATTCCGGACCCCGAAGACCGTGCCGAGGAGTACCCACACCAGTTCTCTGGCGGAATGCTCCAGCGGGCGATGATTGCACAGGCGCTCGCGGGCGAACCGGACATTCTGGTCGCCGACGAACCGACTACGGCGCTCGACGTGACGATTCAAGCGCAGATTCTCAACCTCCTGCGCGACCTGCAAGAACAGGAGGGCATGAGCATCCTGATGATTACGCACAACTTGGGCGTCATCGCCCGGATGTGCGACCGCGTCGGCGTCATGTACGCCGGCGAAATCGTCGAGCGCGGGCCACTCGGCGACATCTTCGAGAACCCGGTTCACCCGTACACGCAGGGGCTACTGGGGTCGGTACCGGACATCGACGACCCCTCGGACCGCCTCGAACCCATCACGGGCAACGTCCCGAGCCTCCTCGAATCGGAGATGCCCGACGCGTGCTACTTCGCGGACCGCTGCCCGAAAGCGATGACAGACTGCATGACGCGCATCCCAGAGTACGACCTCGACGGCCGTCACAGCGTTCGCTGTGTCCTTGCCGAACGCGAGTACGACGAAGCAGACGCACTGGAACAGGAGGTGATGGCCGATGACTGAGCCACTCCTGTCCGTCCGCGACCTCCAGAAGTACTACTACGAGCAGGACACGTTCGTCGATACCCTGCTCGGCCGAGAGCGACAGAGTGTCAAGGCAGTCGACGGCATCTCCTTCGACATCGAACCGGGCGAGACACTGGGACTCGTCGGCGAGTCCGGATGCGGGAAATCGACGACTGGTGAGACGCTGCTCCGACTCCGTGAGGCGACCGGCGGGGCAGTCGAGTTCGACGGCGAGAACGTCTTCGAGATGGGCTCGGACGAACTCAAAGCGTTCCGAAAGGACGCCCAAATCGTCTTTCAGGACCCGTTTTCGAGTCTCGACCCGCGGATGACTATTGGCGACATCATCGCCGAACCGCTTCGGATACACGATATGCCCACCGACCCGGGCGACAAGTCGAAACGGGAGTGGCGACGCGACAAGGCGAGTGAACTATTAGAGCGCGTCGGCCTTTCGGCGACCCAACTCGACCGCTATCCGCACGAGTTCTCCGGCGGGCAGCGCCAGCGTATCGGTGTCGCCCGCGCACTGGCGCTCGAACCCGAGTTCATCGTCCTCGACGAGCCAGTGTCCGCACTGGACGTGAGCGTGCAGGCCCAAGTCCTGAACCTCCTCGACGACCTCCAGACGGAACTCGGCCTGACGTACCTGTTTATCGCCCACGACCTCTCTGTCGTCCGGCACATCTGCGACCGCGTCGCCGTGATGTACCTCGGGAACATCGTCGAACTCGGACCGACGGACGAACTGTTCGAATCGCCGAAACATCCCTACACGGAGGCGCTGTTGGAGAGCGTCCCGCGGCCGTCGACGCGTGAGCAGGGTCGCCGCGTGGACGCGCTTTCGGGCGACGTTCCATCGCCGCGGAATCCGCCGTCCGGGTGTCGCTTCCGGACGCGCTGTCCGAAGGTCATCCCGCCGGACGACCTCGACATCGACCAAGAGGCGTACCGGGCCGTGATGGACCTCCGCGACGCGTTGGTCGTCGGCGACGTGAACCCAGACCACATCTGGGAGACGGCCGACCCCGAGCGCGTCGACGAAGAGGCGTTCATCGAAGAAGCCCGTGCTCGACACGTCGACGCCGAACTCAGAGGCGACGTCGCCAGCGTGGTAGACACCGCACTCGGCCACCTCGTCGACGGCGACGTCGAGCAGACACAGACGGTGCTTCGCGAGACGTTCGAAAGTCCCTGTGAGACGCGCCGCCCCGGCGTCGGTGATACGACTCACCCCGCGGCGTGCCACCTCTACGAAGGCTCAGACGAGGTCGAAGTCATCGAGACGACGGCAGACGCGCCCGTCTCAGCCGACGACTGAGCGTTCCGGTGGACGGGTCCCCGTCGATATTCCCGTCCATCTTCCGGCGAAACCACCCCAGAACGAAACGTTCAGGCACTCGCATAGCACATCACCTGTGTGACACGGTACCGCAACCTCGGACTCTTCGTCGTTCTCGCAGCCGTATGGGGCTCTGCGTTCATGGCTATCAAAGCCGGATTGGCGTACTTCCCGCCGGTGCTCTTCGCCGCGCTCCGCTACGACGTGGCCGGCGTCGTGATGCTGGGGTATGCGTTTTATGCGACCGACACACCGCTTCCGCGAGGTCGCGCAGAGTGGACAGAAGTGGCGATTGGAGCCATCTTCCTCATCGCCGCCTACCACGTGTTGTTGTTCATCGGGCAAAACGACCCCACGGTGACGAGCGCCGCTGCGGCCGTCATCGTGAGTCTCAGCCCGATTCTCACGACCGGGTTCGCGCGCGCACTCCTCCCGAGTGAGCGACTGACTGCACTCGGCATCGTCGGAATGCTGCTCGGCCTCGTCGGCGTCGCCGTGCTGTCGGAACTCGACCCGGCGAACCTCCTTGCGGGTGGCACCGTCGCTAAACTGCTCATCTTCGGGGCGGCGGCCGCGTTCGCCCTCGGCGCAGTCCTCACCCGGCGGGTCGACTCGGACCTCCCCATCGAGACGATGGAAGCGTGGTCGATGCTCGGCGGCGCGCTGTTGATGCACGTCGTCTCACTCGGTCTCGGTGAATCGTTCGCCACCGTCGAGGTCAACTTGCAGTCGATGCTCGCGCTCGGTTACCTCTCGATTGCAGCGAGTGCACTCGGCTTTCTCATCTACTTCGACCTCTTGGAACGGCTCGGCCCCATCGAAATCAACCTCGTCTCCTACGTGGCCCCGCTGTTCGCCGCACTCGCGGGGTGGGCGTTCCTGAGCGAGGTTCCGAACACAGCGACTGCTGGCGGATTCGGACTCATCTTCGTCGGATTCGTGCTGCTGAAACGCGCCGCGATTCGCCGCGAACTCCGGCATCGATTCGGGGACAGCGGCCTCGACGCAGCAGATTAAGCGACCCTACAAGTCGACTCGTTCGACAGACGCGACGTTTCCGACCATCTGCCAGCCGTCGCCGTCGGGGTCCTGTCGGCCGACGATGACTGCGTCGTTGTCTTCGGTCGTCGTAAACCGATAGACCGCGTCGTCGCCTTCGAGGCTTCCTTCGGCCTGAAAATCAGTCTGGAAGAACTCTGCACTGTCGAGGGTGAACGTCCCCTCGATGTCCTCGCCGACGACGAGACGCATCGGCTTCGGATGGATGTTGTACATGCGCTTTGCGACGCGATTGAGGTCGGCCATGCCTCGTCTCTCGTTCCGGTTGAATAAATCGGTGCGGGAATCTCGTCGCGAACGGCGGTATCAGCGTGCTCGAATAGACCGATTAACCCGATACTTGCGCTTACTCTCCAGTATTCGAGACGCTCGTATTTTCTGTGGACGTTTGGATAGATATTCAACCAGTTGCGACTGTACAATAAGTGAGAGTGAATATCCGAATAAAAGAGTTAGCGAACGTTATGAATCGTTAAATCGATTTTGAGAGAGCGATAAAATTTCACATTTATAAGAATATACTGCCTAAACGACCATAAAACGAGCCGAATTCTCGCGCGGAATTATGACCCCTCACGTCGATATACAGACTGTAGGTGAGCCCTCCACTATGTCAAACTCCTCATCGACGGTCCCCCGAGAACGCCTCGCCCAAGTATGGGACGTTCTCGCGAACGTACAGCACAACAACACCGGCGTCAAACTCGTCGCCGCCCCGCTCAGATTCGTCGGCTTCTGGACCGCTGTTGCCCTTCCCTTCCTGTACCTGCCCCTCCTCCACGGTGGTCTCGAGTCGAACGAACTCTCGGTGTTCGTCGCGCTCGTCGCCGTAAACGCCGTCGCGCTCGTCGTCGGGCACAACTACGGCCGGTAACGAACGCTCCCGTCCCTCCCCGCTCCGTTTTCGATTGTTGGCTGTCACGCTCGCGAGTGAAACAGCCGTCGAACAGTTCGACAAAAAATCGTGGACCTTTACCACCAGCCTTCCTTCGGTCTTCGTATGTCGCTCGAGACGGTTCCACTGGGACGGACCGGGACGAAGGTATCTGAGATTGCCTTCGGGACGTGGCGGTTCGGTCGCCGTAACGACGCCGACGAGGTCGAAGTCGACGCCGACCAGGCGCACGAACTTCTCGACGCGTACGCCGCGGCCGGCGGGAACTTCATCGACACCGCCGATATGTACGGCGAGGGCGCGAGCGAGACCTACATCGGCGAGTGGCTCTCGACGCGAGACCGCGAAGACTTCGTCATCGCCTCGAAGATTTTCTGGCCGACGAGAGACGACCCGAACGGGCGCGGACTGAGCAGAAAGCACCTCCGACGGCAAATCGACCGCATCCTCGACCGCCTCGGAACCGACTACGTCGACCTCCTGTACATCCACCGCTGGGACGACGACACGCCGGTCGAGGAGTTCATGCGGACGCTCGACCAGTTCGTCCGCGACGGGAAGGTCAACTACCTCGGCACCTCGACGCTCGAACCCAACGCGTGGAAGGTCGTGAAGGCGAACGAACTCGCGGACAAACGCGGCTACGAACCGTTCCGCATCGCTCAACCCCGATACAACGTCGTCAACCGCGAAGTCGAAGGGAACTACCTCGATATGTGTGACGACTACGACATCGGTGTCGTCCCATGGTCGCCGCTTGCCGGTGGGTTCCTGACCGGGAAATACACCCGTGGCGAGTCACCGCCGCCGAATTCCCGGGCCGCGACCGACCAGCGATTCGCCGACTCGTATCTCACGTCGGCGAACTTCGACGTACTGGACGCGGTCGAGGCCGTCGCCGAGGAAGTCGACGCCACGCCCGCGCAAGTCAGCCTCGCATGGCTCGTCAACCACCCGCAGGTCACGGCACCCATCATCGGTGCCCGGACTGTCAACCAACTTCGGGAGGACCTCGCCGCTGCGACTATCGACCTCTCGTCCGAGCAGTTCACCCGGCTTTCGGCCGCCAAACGAGACCACTCCGTCTGAGGCGAGAACGCCTCGCCAGTCCGTGCTGAACCGTCAGGTGTAGGTGTGGCCGGTGGGTATCCCCGGCCATGACCGACGCTGACGCGTTCGACCCCGAGGCCTACGCGACGTCGCTCCGGGCGAAGCGCCGCGAGAAAGACGAGTTCTTCGACAGCCACCCACAGTCCCCAATTCCGCCCGCAGACCGCGACGACTTCGACGGACTGGATTTCTTCGACCCCGACCCCGAATTTCGCGTGACGGCGACCGTCGAGACACACGCCGACCCCGAACCGGTCGTGATGGACACCTCTGCCGGTCGGGAGGTTCGGTACCTGCGCGTCGCGACGTTCCACTTCGAACTCCGTGACACCGACCTCGAACTCGGAGCGTACCGACAGGAACACGACGATTCCCAGACGCTCTTCGTCCCCTTCCGCGACAAGACGACCGGGCAGCAGACCTACGACGGCGGGCGGTACATGGAACTCACGCCGGACGCCCCGCTCGACGAACTCGACGAGGTCGTGGTCGATTTCAACCTCGCGTACAACCCCTTCTGCGCGTTCACCGACACGTTCGACTGTCCGTTGCCCCCGGAAGAGAACTGGCTCGACGTGGTCGTGCCCGCGGGCGAGAAGAAGTACGAGTCAGCGTAGTTCCTCGCCCAAAAGCGCAAGTTCCATATCGCCCCCTTCCGCAGAGACACGACATGGGACTACTCACCTCGCGCAAAGCGCTCATCGGACTCGTTCTGATGGTCGTCGGTACTCTCGGAATCATCCCGGGTGCGCTCCCCGGTTCCGCACAGACGATGACCTACGCACTCGTCCCCGCCGCGGCCGCACTCACCCTCGGGACGTGGCTCGTCGGGACGTCTGAAGGCGGCCGCCCGGTCTAAACGCGGTTACTCGACGAGGAATCGGCGTTCGAAAAAAGAGTCTTCTCCGCGGTTACGCGTTCGGTCCAGTCCACTTCTGGAGCGTCGCAGACGAGGAGCCGGACTCGGAGTTCCAGACGACGCGGACGGTTTGGTCGGCGAGAGTGGAACTAGGCTCGGGGTAGATGGTCACACCTGACCCTGCCTTCACATCCTCTGGACCATTGTTGAGGAACGTCCACGATACACTGTTCGAGTTCTGGTTGCTCGTGTTTGCTGTGGAATTGATCTCTACACCAGTACTCACACTCAGCCGGTCCGAGTTAATCGCTTCACCGCTTTCGTGGGTGATGTTCAAGTAGTCGTCAGCGCTCTGGTTGTATTGGAAACTGAAGCTGGCTTGTGGAGCGGTCTCCGTCTGCTCACCGAGGCCGAGGACGAACGTCCCGATAACTGCGGCGAGGATGACGGTGATAGCCACCATCAGAATCACCCCGATGACGGGCGATACTGCGTCGTCGTCTGTGATGAGTTCGTGGAGTTTCATAGTTCCTGAATGTGTTAACGATTGACTGTTCTAGTTGATTTCACCTAAGGCTATCGGGGATTTGAGAGTCAAAGAAAGCAGCAGAAGGTATTCGGTGCTCTGTTAGGCGTCGTAGGTCCACTTCTGGAGTGTCGACGAAGTGCCGCCACTCTCAGATGTCCAGACGATACGCACAGACTCACTGTCGTTAATCTGGTTTGTGAAGTCCACTTGGTGGTTGTCTCCAGCGGTGATCTTGTTATCGTCTGAGTCGAGCCAGTTCTGTGAGGTTCCGTTCGGCGGAACGACAGTCACCGACTCGTTTGCAATCGCTTCACCGCTCTCGTGCGTGATAGTCAATAGACCGTTGGTACCACCGCTCTCGTTGTAGTCGAAGCTGAAGCTGGCTTGTGGAGCCGTCTCTGTTTGCTCACCGAGGCCGAGAACGAACGTCCCGATGACTGCGGCGAGGATGACGGTAATAGCCACCATCAGGATGACACCGATAACCGGGGAGACTGCGTTGTCGTCTGTAAGGAATTTTTGGAGTTTCATAGGTCGTGACTGTGTGTGTAGATGACTATTCGAATTGCCACACCTAAGGCTATCGGGTAGTTATCACATCTGAAGAAGAACGGATGACTGAAGGTTGGTGCCGATTAGGCGTCCGGTCCAGACCACTTCTGCAGGGTTGCAGACGTGGAGCCGGATTCTGCGGTCCACACGACGCGGAAGGTCGCGCTATCGAAGTCGTTTCCTGCGACGTTGACTGAGTTGCCAGCGGTGACGTCACCCGAGACGTTCATCGAAGCGAACGTCTTCGAGGTCGACGCACTGTCAACGAGTCCATCGGCAGTAGTGTACTCTTGGAAGGTCACACCCGACGAGAGGTTCACGCTGTCCGCTGTGATTGCTTCACCGCTGTCGTGAGTGACGGTGAGGGTGTCGTTACCTGCGTTATCGACGTAATCGAAGCTGAAACTCGCTTGCGGTGCTGTTTCGCTCACTTGGTCCCCCAGACCAAGGACGAACGTCCCGATAACCGCGGCGAGGATGACGGTAATTGCCACCATCAGGATGACGCCGATGACGGGCGATACCGCGCCGTCGTCAGCGAGGAGTTCTTTGACGTTCATTTACCCGTTGTAAGTCCACTTCTGGAGGGTGGACGAAGTACTGCCACTTTCGGAGGTCCAAACGATACGGACGGTGTCGCCGTCAGATGCAGTGCCGATGTTTAGTGTATTACTTTCTCCAGCAGTAATTTTCCCGTCGTTGTTGTTGACGTTGTCATCCCACGCCGTTGTAGACGATGAGTTCACTAATTCAACATTTCCTGCGGTGACTGACTCACCACTTTCGTGGGTGACAACCAGATGCGTCCCGTTGTAGTCGAACGCGAAACTCGCCTGTGGTGCCGTCTCCTGCACTTGGTCGCCAAGCCCGAGGACGAACGTCCCGATAACGGCTGCGAGAATCACGGTGATGGCCACCATCAGGATAACCCCGATGACTGGCGAAACTGCGCGGTCTTCTGTGAAGAGGTTCTTAAGCTTCATGTGTTGCGTTGTGTCCCACACCGAGACGGCCTGAGTACACCCCGTTACAGATGTACTAAAGGGGTGGGTTGCACTCCCCCTCTGCCCGGTGGCCGTCCTAGTGTGTCCAACCGATGGTTATCGTGGGGTGACTTAAAACTGGGTGCCAAATTAATGGTATGTTAGGACCGATAAATTCTCTCTTAATATAGGGTTTATATGGGGTTTATTCTCGGAATGGCACCCGAAATCGGCTGTTCAATAGGAACCATTGACACGTTTGGGAGAGTTGCACACGCTTGGGGAGTTGTCAATCTCTGCTGTACACGTGTGGTCGGGAGGCAAGGGTGACGAACTCCCAGAAGGGGCCGACAGAAAAGTCCCTGCCGAAAAAATAGATTTCGGGAGCGTATTTTTGAGAATTTATATCTTGTTAGAGCGCGCTCGCGCGAGAGAACAACTTGGTTGACTACAGTTCAGTCGAATCCGACGAAGGGACGACTCAGAATCAGTTGTCGAAGGAGGCGCGTCCGCTCTACAGTTTGTTTCGTCGAGAACGAAGAAGTCCCCGGCGAACCGGGGACATCGTTCCTACCCAAGGTGGCGTGCGCACGCGTTGAACAGGTACACTTTCTGGCTACATATGTTTTGTGGGGTACATTGGCTCATTCGGGCCTCTACTGCATGATTGTTAACGTTTCAGATTAGGTCAATCACACAAAGTATTTACCGTGAACGCCCAACAGGTCCAACCGTACCCCTGCCCATGGAGACACCTGTGAGTACCCCACCTCGGTCCGGGTTCTGCCCGGTTCGACTCAATCCGAGGATCGACGAAAACGGTGTCCCCGACTGCAACACCCATCAACAACAATGACACGTAACAAACAGATCCGTGCAGTGCTTCTCGCTGCGCTGATGGTCTTCTCGGTTTTCGCTGGGTCCATCGCGTTCTCGGGTAGTGCTGCTGCGGCTGCGTCTAACGTCTCCGCATCTGTGAGCGGCGATACGCTGACGGTAAGCGGCGACAAGGCGTCTGGAGACACGAACGTCACTGTTTTCGTCGACGAGAACGGTGACGGCGACTTCCAGGCAAGCGAACCGCACACGAACAACACCTCTGCTGGCTCTGGTACGACCTTCTCCGAGACTATCGACATTTCGAGTCTCGATGAGGGTCAGTCCTACACGGCTGGCGCAATCGCTGCTGGTACCCCGACGTCCGACGGCACGGCCGCGGACGACACCGACACGTTCTCGGTCTCGGACAACAGCGCTCCTGAACTCGATTCCGCCGTTCACTTCGTGAACGACACGAGCACGAACGTCGTCGAACTCGCATTCAGCGAGGAAATCGACATGAGCAATGTCGATACGGGCGACTTCGCGCTCCACCAGGACGACGACGAACAGACCGGTGCCATCACGGACGTCACTCAGAAGAACCCCGGTCAGCTTCTTCTGACGACTGACGAAGTCTACACCGGCGACATCGAGGTCACGATTGGCGACGACGTCACTGACCTCGATGGTAACAACGTTGACGAGCTTGACGATGACAACAACGCGTCCGTTACGGTCGCGACGGTTACGGTTACAGACGACAACTCTGTTTCCACCACCAGTGCCTACAAGGGCGAAGTCGTCGCTCTGACCGGCGGTAGCGCCGCACAGGACGTCTCGATCGAGTCCGACGAGAGTCAGGACGACAACGAAGGCTTCTTCCGCGACGGTAGTACCGGCTCGAACTCCGAAGTCTTCGTCTTCGACACGTCTGACCGCAACACCGAGCGCTACAACATCACCATCGGCTCGACGATGGACGAGAAGGTCCAGATCCGTGACCTCGGCCTCAACGTCACCATCGACGACCTCAACGTCACCGACGAGGACCTCATCGAAGGCGATGTCAGCGCTCGCGCCCACCAGCGTAACATCGAGATTCGTCTCCTCGACGACGACGGAGACGAAGTCGAAGAAGTCACCATCTCCGCGACCACGGACGGTCAGGGTGACTACGAATTCGAATTCAACGCCTCCTCCGAGGACATCGACACGGGCGACTACACGGTCGAAGTCTTCGACAAAGCCTCCGGCGTGACGGTTGAATCCGACACGATCACGGTCACCGAGGCTGGAGAAGGTAAGGCGAACTTCGCTCAGAGCGTCGTCACCGACCAGCGTGGTGACGTCGTTGCAATCCCCGTTACGCTCTCGAACACTGACCAGGCTACCGTCACGATCGGTACCGAAAGTCAGGGTTACGAAGCTAACGTCACCGTCGAAGACGGCGACGAAGACGGCGAAGTCGTCATCCTCTGGGACAGCTCTGAGTCCGAATCCACGACCCTCGCTGATGTCTTCGACGTCGAAGACGGCGACGACGAGGTTCTGACTCCTAACGATGGCGATACTGACGTCAGCCAGCCTACCAGCGATCTCATCGACTCCGGTGACTACGACCTCGAAGTCCGCACCGGTACGGACGACGCGAAGGACGCCGACAACGTCGGCACCCTCGTCCTCGAAGATGCGTCTGTCGACACGGTCGCAATGTGGACCGCGCCCGACGCTGAGTCCTTCAGCGACCTCGACGACGTCAACGAAGCACTCGAAAACGGTAACATCACGCAGGACAGCAAGATCGCCTTCGGCGACAAGGCTGTCGTCCAGATCGTCGCACCCGGCCTCGAAGGCTCGGTCGGCGCTCAGGACGACGAGACGCCGAACTTCTTCAGCGGCGACTACAACGACTCCTACCGCCTCACGGTCAACCAGAGCAACCCTGGTCCAAACCGTGACCCGAAGATCATCAACGTCAGCAACGCGTCGGTCATCGCTGACGGTGACAACGACACGTACTTCGTCGTGTTCAACACGGAAGAAATCGAAGCGGTCCGTGACGAAAACGACAACGGTGTCATCGACAACGGTGAAACCACCGACGTCGACCTCGAAGACGACGACGCGTTCAACGTCGAATTCAAGATGATCGCTGACGAGGACGTCTCCTCGTCCGGCATCGGTCTTGTCGACGAAGACACCTCCATGACGACCTCCTTCGAGAACATCGAAGCAGAGCACACGTTCGACATGGACCCGGTCAACGTCACGAACGCGGACGGTCAGACCGTCACGGGTACGACTGACGTCGCACCCGGTACGGAACTCACCATCCGCGTGAAGTCCGACGGCGACACGCAGCCGCGCTTCCTCAAGACGGCGACCGCCTACGTGACCGAGAACAACACGTTCTCCGCCACGTTCGACTTCTCCGAGCAGAACGTCGGTGACACCTTCACCGTGACTGCATCCGGTGCTGGCGATGTCGCCTCTGACGAAGAGGTCGACGGTAACGTCGTCGAATCTGTCGAGACGACCGAGACGCCGGAAGAGACGACCGAGACGCCGGAAGAGACGACCGAGACGCCGGAACCGACGACGGAGACTCCTGAGCCAACGACGGAGACTCCTGAGCCAACGACGGAGACGACGGAAGAGACGACCACGTCGACCGGAACGCCCGGCTTCGGCATCGCCGTTGCTCTCGTCGCGCTCGTCGCTGCGGCGCTCCTCGCAGTCCGTCGCGACTAACTCGGATAGCTAACCACCGGGATTTTCCCGGCTCTATCTTTTCTTTCGACGCTACACCGAGAGCCGCAGCACTCGTCGGCGCGAGGTTGCTGCTTCCGTTTCAGTATCCTGCTGAGTCAACGCGGGAGATACCTCTCGACGAGTACTCGCTAGCGGACGTGAAGCCTGGCTGTACCACAATTGCGAGTACTTTGGTGTCTGTTCGGCGTCACTGCTAGTCGAGTATCTACCATGACCTCGTACCTCGGCGTCGACTGGGCCGGTGGCTGTTGGGTTGTCGTCGAAGCCGGCGACAAGCCGAACGTGACCACGGAGCCGTCAATCTACAACGTCTGGCACGAACACGGAAAGCGAGACGACATCCTCGACGCCGCCATCCTCGCAGTGACGGCCGAGAAAATCGACCTCCAACCACGGAGTCACGACGCCGAGTATCCGGCACTCCCAAAAACCCACGAGAAGACCCCAGTTCTCGGCGTTCCGATGGAAGTCGTGTATCCGGGTGATTCAGCGTTGTGAGTTTCCGCTTCCGCTTCCAGAAAAGCAGCAGTCGCGTAGCCACTCTCTGTTCGGTTAGTGTGTTGAAATTGAAGTAATGCCCGGGGTGGGCTCCGAACCCACGATCTCCGCATGTCCCAGGTGCGAGGCCGGCATGACCTCGCGAGGGGCGGAGGCTTCCAAGGCGTTCCGCACCGATTGTGAAACCCTATGAGTGCGGCGCTATGTCCAGCTAAGCCACCCGGGCTCAACTTCCCGTTGTGTGCTGGTTGTATTTAAGCTTCTCATCTCCGACGGCTTCGAGAGGAGTCACCACGGGACTCGATTGGCCGCATCACCCACGGATTTATGCCCTAACACTGGGTGACTCAACCCATGAGCCAACCGGAGATCGTCCAGTCCATCCTCGACGAGGAGACCGTGGTGTCTCGCGTCCACCTCGGGGGCGAGGACGAACTGTTTGTGACTCCGAACCGGACCCTCGTCTACCGCGCAGAGGGCCTGCTCTCGGACGAGTCCGTCGACGAATTTTCGCACGCCGCCGAGCGGGTGTCGGTAAAAGAGGGACGACGAAAAGCAAAGATATCGCTCGACTACGGCCTCGACGGGTCCGAAACGTTCGGCCTGTCGGCGAAGCGTCTCGACGAAGCACTGCAACCCATCCTCGAAGGCGTTCTCACGAGCGCGGGCGTCGTCGACGACGACGAGCGCCTCGTCGAGGCGTTCCGATTCAGCGAACTCACGTTCGTCGTCACCGAAAAGCGCGTGGTCCGACACATCGGAAGCGCGGTGTGGGACGAAGACTACGAGACGTACCACTACGACGACGTCACGGACCTGACGTTCGAGTCGGGGAGCGTCGCCACGACGGTCGTTCTCACGGTCGACGGCCGCCAAGAGCGGTTCAAGACGCCGAACGAGGACGCACGCCTCGTCCGCGAGAAGCTTTCGAAGGCAATCTGTGACCACCACGGCGTCGGGAGCCTCGAAGAGTTCCGGGTCAAGATGGCCGAAGCGCAACAGCAGGCGGAAGCAGAGCCCGAGCGTGACAACACCAACTTCGGAGAGGGGCCCGACCCACTGAGCGCCAACCCGGCGGAACTCTCCGAGGAACCGACGAACTCGACACGTGAAGAAGAGCACGCCGAGAGCGTCGAACGACAGCCAGTCGAGGCAACACCGACGGCGAGTGGGCAAACAGAGACGGAGACAGAGACGGAGCCTGTCGAGTCGGCGAACAGTACGGTCGCAGACGCCGGGGACCTCGGATTCGAGGGGTCCGGCTTCGAACCCGCCGACGAGGCGGTGTCGTCGGAGGAAGATATCGTCGCTGAGATTCAGTCGCTCCGCGAAGTCGTCGAGGCACAGGGCGAGCAGATTCGCTACCAGCAGGAACTCATCGAACAGCTCATCGAGGAATTGCGACGCGGCCGGTGAATCGCCTCGGGGTCAAGCCCCGAGGCTTCCCGTTTCCACGACGCGCTTTGCAGATACCGAAGTGGTATCCGTAGGGAGCGCAGTCTCCACGGGCGTGTCTTCGGGCCATCCCAGCCCTAATTCAGAAAAGCCTCTCTTTAGAACGTTCATCGCCGCATTCGCATCCCTATCTGTCTTAAACCCGCAACTCGGGCAGGAGTGTTCTCGTACCCAGATGGGTTTCGCCGTCTCCACACCACACGATGCACACTCTTTCGTCGTGCCACGGGCCTCGACTTGAACGACGTGTGTGCCGTACAGGTCTGCTTTGTATTCGAGGAGTGTGATGAACTGTCGCCACGCAACGTCCTGCTTGTTCCGAGCGTTCCCGTCTCCCTGAAGCATACTCTGGACGTTCAGGTCTTCAACGAATACGGCGTCGTACTCTTTGACGAGCCACGTCGTGATTTTGTGCTGGTAGTCCAGCACTTTCCGTCGAATCCGACGTTTGACTTTGGCTACTTTGACTCGTTGTTTCTCGTAGTTGTTCGATCCTTTCTCCTTGCGAGACAACTTACGCTGTTCGCGTTGGAGTCGCTCGTAGTCGTCTTCGAGGTTGAGCCAATCCACAGTCTTTCCATCGCTGGTGTGGATGTAGTTCAGGATACCGAGGTCAATCCCAACGCTGTTACTCGCGTTGAGCGAATCTTCATCGGGTTTCTCGGGCAGGTCACTCTCGTCTGTCTCTAACCCGAAGGAGACGAACCATTCGCCGGTCGTCTCCTTTTTGAAGGTGACTTCTTTGATGGTGGCGTGGTCGGGAATCAGGCGGTGATAACGGATTTTGACCCAGCCAATTTTGCTGAAGCGGACGTACGCATACTTGTCGCGGCCCCTCTTTTCATCGAGGTCGAAACCAGACTGGTTGTACGTCACACTTCGGTACTCGGCGGGTGCTTGCCGCTTGAGACGACCAACGTTGTACCCCTTCTCTTTCTTTTTGCGAAGGTTTGAGAGGTTGCGATGGAAGCGTGCGACGGTCTCTTGGGCGGCTTTCGAGTGTAGCTCGCTGAATACCGACCACTTCCGCTTCCATTCGGGGAGTCTGTTGTTCTGGTCGTACTCACTCGGCTTATCGTCTTCAGGACTGTTCTCGTAGTCCCAGCGGACGTGGTTGTAGAGTTGGCGATGAACGTTCAGATGGTATTCCAGTTCAGCCGCTACCTCTTGTGTTGGGTAAGCGTGGTAGCGGTGACTGTATTCCATCGCTGTCTCTTGATTAGCAATGTTTCCTTAATGGTTTGTATCACGAGTTGTCGGCTTCATCCCCGAGGTCAAGCCTCGGGGTATTCGCCTTGACTTTTGATAAAGACCGCGAGCGAGTCTCCGCGGTTCTATTCTCTTCCGAGTACTTTTCTGATACACGACGACCCGAAGGGACCGAGTTCGCCCGATTCGAACTTGACGAAGTGACCCGTCGTTATCGACGCACCGCAGCGCCGACAGTCGAACTCGCCTTCTTTTTGGACCACTTGGCTCTCGAAGCGGACGAACGTCCCACCGCGATTGTGACGGATTCGACCGCCTTCGCGGTCGATGATACCGCGCACCTCGGCCGTATCGAGGATGTCGCGTGTGAGCGTCGGGTCGGTCGTCACCGTCTCGATGCGGTCGACGACCTCGGCGAGCGAGAGTTCTTCGGCTTCGAGGTGGGCGAGGAGTTCGAGCGCGAGTTCCACGCGCTCGTCGCGTGTCGGACCAGTCACGATTCGACTCTGTCTCGGAGCGGTGCGGGCTAAAGCCCACCGAAGCACAAAGCGTTTGGTCGCCGCGAGCACATCCACGGTCGAGACCCCGTGCCCCGTACCCGCCTCGTTGCTGGACTCGCCTTCCTGTTCGTCCTCGCGGGCGCACTCGCCGTCTCTCCAGAGACGGTTTTCGGCCACATCGCGTGGTTGGCTGCCGACCCAGTTCGGCTCGTCGTCGCGGTGAGTGCACTCGCACTCGTCAGACCTCTCGTCGCGTGGCCGACGACACTCCTCGCACTCGTGGCTGGGTTCGGACTCGGTCCCACGGCGATTCCGCTCGCGCTCGTACTCATCGTCCTGACGAGTGTCCCACCGTTCTTGTTCGCCCGGCACGTCGGTGGCGCGGGCAGGCTCGCAGACGTCGGCGAGCAGACCGTCGCGGTGACTGGCTCGGTTCGCGGCGTGACCGCGAGCCGACTCCTTCCGATTCCTTCGGACGTCGTCTCGGTGGCCGCGGGCGTGTCGAACGTCTCGCTCGGTGCGTTCGTCATCGGGACTGCGGTTGGAGAACTCCCGTGGGCTGTCGCGGGCGTCGTCGCGGGCGCGTCCGTCGAGACGCTCACGACCGAGTCGCTACAGGCGGTGATTCAGCCCGAGTTCGCTGCCCTCGCTGCGCTGGCGGGGGTGTCGCTTCTCGTCCCGCCGGCATACCGTCGTTATCGTAGCGGAGTTGGCGTCGACGGAGGATAAGTCGCTTAGTCGAGCAGCGACTCGCCTGTCATCGCGGATGGCTGGTCGAGACCGACCAGTTCGAGCAGCGTCGGCGCGATATCACACAGCGACCCGTCTTTTCGAACCGTTCGACCGCCGGAAAGCGGACGGTCCGGGTTGTTCTCGTCGTTCCTGTCGTTCCCGCCGTTTTCGTCAGGGTGAGGCGGCACTTCCTCTTCGTCGTCCGCTTCGGGAACCAAGTAGACGAACGGGACCGGATTGAAGGTGTGCGCCGTGTGCGGGTCGTCTTCGGTCCCCATGTCGTCGGCGTTCCCGTGGTCGGCCGTGAGACAGACGTGGCCGCCGTGGCTGCGAACCGTCTCGACGAGTCGTCCGAGTTGCTCGTCCACCGCTTCGACCGCTTCGATAGCCGCCTCGTAGTCCCCCGTGTGGCCGACCATGTCCGGATTCGCGTAGTTGAGCACCATCACATCGGGGTCTTCGGTCTCGACGAGGTCGATTGCTGTGTCGGTGAGTTCGGGTGCGGACATCTCCGGCTGGAGGTCGTAGGTCGGAACGTCCGGACTCTCGACGATGCGTCGAATCTCACCCTCGAACTCGATTTCGCGCCCGCCGTTGAGGAAGTAGGTGACGTGAGGGTACTTCTCGGATTCGGCGAGGCGGAGTTGCGTCATCCCGTCTTCGGAGAGCACGTCGCCGATGGTGTCTTCGGGCTGTTCCGGCGGGAACGCGACCGGAAGGTCGAACGTCTTGTCGTACTGCGTCATCGTCGTCAGCAGAATCTCCGGCGGCGTCGTCTCGACGGCCCACTCGGGTTCGATATCGGCGAGCATCCGGACGAGTTGGCGAGCACGGTCCGCGCGGAAGTTGAAGAAGATGACTGCGTCGCCGTCGTCGAGTGCGGGCGCGTCGTCGACGAGCGTCGGTTCGACGAACTCGTCGGTGTCGCCGCGGTCGTACGAGTCCGTGACCGCATCGACGGCCGTTTCGGCGGTCCACTCGGCCTCGCGCTCGACGATGGCGTCGTACGCGCGCTTAGTGCGCTCCCAGTTCTCGTCGCGATCCATCGCGTAGTAGCGCCCGCTGACGGTCGCGACCTGCCCGGTACCGTGTTCGGCCGCGACGGATTCGAGGGATGAGAGGTACTCCTCGCCGCCGTGTGGGCTGGTGTCGCGGCCGTCGGTGAAGGCGTGGGTGACGGCCTCGATGCCGCGGTCTGCGGCGAGTTCGATGAGCGCGTAGAGGTGTTCCTGGTCGGAGTGGACGCCCCCGTCGGAGACGAGCCCCATGAAGTGGATGCGGCCGTCGTTCTCCTCGGCGTAGTCGAACGCGCCCGTGAGCGCGTCGTTCTCGAAGAACGAGCCATCGTCGATGCTGTCGCCGATGCGCGTGTAGGCCTGTTTGACGACGCGACCGGCACCGATGTTGAGGTGGCCGACTTCGCTGTTGCCCATCTGCCCGTCCGGGAGGCCGACGCGGCGACCGTCGGTGACGAGCGTGCCGAAGGCTCCCGTGTCGCGGTAGCGGTCGAAGTTTGGCGTGTTCGCTGCCTTGACGGCGTCTCGGCGGTCGTGGTCGCCGAGACCCCAACCGTCGAGGATGACGAGGGCTGCTTTCATTATCGGCCATTCAGTGTGCCCGGCTAATTGTCCTTCGCTCTCGGCAGTCACGAACAGTGGTGTGTGGGAAGTGTGTTGAACGCAAGCCCGACGGTCTTTTCTCCTGCCGCCTCCTCGATTTCGCCGATGCGTCGCCGTGACTTCGATTTCGACGAACGGGTCGACGAGTGGGTCGAGTACTACCTCGGAAACGGCCCCAGTCTCGTCGTCTTTCTCGTCCTCACCGGCTCGGCGTTTCTCGTCGGCGTGAGCTTCTACGTCCACTCGGACCCGTCGCTTTCGGACCTCCCGACGTTTCTCTACCCGCTTTTCGGTGACTCGCCGACCGCGCTCGCGTTGCTGACGCTCTCGGCTGCGACGTTGCTTCCGAACCTCGGGCGACCGGTTTCGGACGCGCCGGTCAACCGCCCACTCGCGTATCTCCACACGCTCGCGTTCGTCTGGCTCGTGAAGTACGGCATCTGGACGTTCGTCGCCCTCAACCTTCGCCCGGACCTCTACGTGGGCTTCTCCGGGGCTGCGCTCTGGGACTACTGGGGCATCATGCTGACGCACCTCGGGTTCCTCGTCGGCGCGTATCTCGTCCCGCGATACGGCGCAACGACACGGGGCGCGCTCGCCTTCGCGCTCGCGCTCGCGCTCGTCAACGACGTGTTCGACTACGGGTTCGGCTACTACCCGCCGCTGAAGTACGACGCCGGTCTCTTACTGGCCGGAATCACCGTTGCACTGTCGTTTGTTGCGGTGGCGCTCGCCGCCCGCGCGTTCGACCGCCTCAACCTGACAGGGGACGACTACTCTGACCCACGGAAACAGTAACCGCACGACTGCGGTCGATTGTCCATGAGAAGGGCTTTTGCCCGCCCACGGACTATGGTCGGATAATGGACTCCGCGGTACTGCTCGACTTACTCGGGAACGAAAACCGGCGACGAATCCTCCGGTTGCTCTCGCACAAACCGTGCTACGTCACCGAGATCAGCGAGTACCTCGGCGTCAGCCCGAAGGCGGTCATCGACCACCTTCGAAAGCTGGAAGACGCGGGACTCATCGAGTCCCGGACCGACGACCAGCGCCGCAAATACTTTCACATCTCTCGGAACCTCCGACTGGAGGTCAACGTCTCGCGCTACGGATTCGGTGCCAAGAGCGCCTACCCGCCGAGTCCGAGCCTCGACATGGCCGGTCGGTGCCCCCACGTCTCGCTCGAACTCGACAGTAACGACACGGACGACATCGCCGAACTCGCACGCGAACTCGGGAAGTTAGAGGACCTCGACAACGAACTCTCGCTCGCACAGCGCTGGGTGCAAGGCAAACAAACGGAGGTGTTAGACCGCATCAACGACCGCCTCGGCGTCGACGCGGACAGCCGCTTCTACGCGGAGATTCTCGCAGCACTGGCGAACGGGTCGAGCGCGACCGAAAGCGTCGCGCGGGACGTCAACGCCGACCCCGAGGCGGTCGACGCCGCACTCCGTCACCTCGCCGACAACGGTCTCGTCACCTACGACGGCGACAGGTGGGATATCGCGTCGTCGACGGTCGACCACTGACGACAGCTTTTTTCAGACGTCGCGGGTCAGCCCGTCACGCAGGTCGCGCCCGAAGTAGTGCCCGACGAGTCCTGCGAGCCCTCCGCTGAGCGCGCCGACGCCCGCGATGGCGAGACCGTAGTCCGCGAGCAACTGCACCGCAAACGGCGCGAAGACTGAAGCCAGCGTCGAGAGGACGAACGCGAGTCCTGCGGCGATGGCACCGGCCAGTCCGATTTCGACGTACCGGCGTTTCGAGCTGACGAGTCCGAGCAGGAACCCGGCGGCGGCGATACCGACAAAGCGGCCGATAAAGCCGACGATGGGGACGGCACCGCCGACGACGAGGCCGCCGATGGAGAGCGCGAGCGCGAGCAGGAACGTCCGGGCAGAAAACAGGCCGTCGAAGCGTCCCGTCTTGCCGCCGCTCGACTGTGTCGGCGGCGACTCGTCTTCGCCGAGGTCGAGGTCCGAGAGGATGTCCTCGGCGGACCGCTCAGACTCGCGTTGGTCTGACCGTTGCATGGGTGACAGGTGGTTCGGGAGGGTGATGGCTCTTGTGCCGCGGTGGTGACCGCTCGATACCTCCAATCAGTGATGGTTTGTCGATGGTGTGCTGAATACAGTAGCACTACTGGCCGTTCGGAGGTTCGTAGTCGTCTGAGAGGAAGATGCTCTGTCGGTCCGGGTCGAAGTAAACTTCTAACGCCCGAAGCGTGCCGGCATAGGCAGCACCCATCACGAACACGAATCCAATCAGGGCTGGCAGGAGGTACTGAAAGACCATTGCTTGCACTGTTTCACAGCCGTCGATAAACAGATACTGGTCACGAAGCACACCTATCTAGCGGCTGTTTCGTCACTGGTCGCGTGAAACGAACATCGAAGTCTTACTGAACTCAGCCTCTATATTCAGCACGCCGATTCTTTCAAACTCTGGAGAGTACTTGGATGCCGTGCGGTCGAATCCTGCCTGCGTTGCACCGAGAGACGAGCGGTAGCGAGTCTCTCGGCCTTTTTCCCTCCAGGTTTTTGTCGGAGGGGTGGCAGAGCCACCCCTCCGGTAAAAAGGTGGGTTTGAAGTCTGACCCCGCGGTATCCCGCGATATGAACGCAGGGGACCTCGTCCGCGTCACCCGCGCGGGCGTCACGAACGAAGGCGTCCTGATGCCCTCTTCGACAGAGGAGTACCTCGTCGTCAAGCTCGACGGCGGGTACAACATCGGCATCGCGCGCGAGGACGCAGACGTCGACGTACTCGAAACCGACGTGTACGACATCGAAGACGCACAGACCGACAGCGACGGGACCTCCGAAATCGAGTTCGACGAGGACCTGCCGACCATCTCGCTTATCTCTACCGGCGGGACCATCGCCTCGACCGTGGACTACCGCACGGGTGCGGTGACTGCGCAGTTCGACGCCGAAGACGTGCTTCGGGCCGTCCCTGACCTCGCAGGGCGGGCGAACTACCGCGGCCGCGTCGTCGCCAACATCCTCTCGGAGAACATGACGACCGACGTGTGGGTCGACCTCGCAGAGGCCGTCGTCGAGGAAATCGAAGCCGGTGCCGACGGTGTCGTCATCATGCACGGGACCGACACGATGCAGTTCTCCGCGTCGGCGCTGGCGTTCATGCTCGATACGCCCGTTCCAATCGTGTTCACGGGCAGCCAGCGCTCGGCGGACCGCCCCTCGTCGGACAACGTGATGAACGCCGTCTGCGCCGTCGAGGCCGCGAAGGGCGACGCCGCGGAGGTCATGATTTGCATGCACGCCTCCGAGTCCGACGACGCCTGCGCGCTCCACGAGGGGACGCGCGTCCGCAAGAACCACACCTCGCGCCGCGACGCCTTCCGGACCATCGGCGCGAAGCCACTCGGTGAGGTGGACTACGAGAACGAGGAAATCACGTTCCGCCGCGACTACACGCCGCGAGGCGAGGCCGACCTCGCGCTCCACGCCGACCTCGACGACGAGGTCGAACTCGTGAAGTTCACGCCCGGGATGGACCCCGCGGCGCTGGACTACCTCGACGGGAAGTCCGGCCTCATCATCGAGGGGACGGGTCTCGGACACGTCCACACCGACTTCATCCCGCGTATCGAGGAACTCGTCGACGACGGCACCGTCGTCGCGATGACCTCGCAGTGTCTCGAAGGCCGCGTCTGCGACCGGGTTTACGACACGGGTCGCGACCTGCTCGACGCGGGCGTCGTCGAAGCCGGAGACACCCTGCCGGGAACGGCGAAAGTGAAGCTCATGTGGGTGCTTGCGAACCTCTCGGACCCGGCGGAAGCGATGGGCCGAGACATCGCCGGGGAGTTGACAGAGCGCTCCGTGCCGTGGGAGTGACCTGATGGAGATACGCCCCGCTCGACCCGAGGATTACGACGCGGTCGCAGCGTTCACCCGCGATACGTGGGCCGACCGCGACGGCTCGGACTACATCCCCGACATCTACCACGACTGGATTGCCCCTGACGACCCCACACAGGCGACCCTCCTCGTCGATATGGGCGACGAGACGCCCTCAGACGATATCGCCGCCATCGCGCAGATGGTCATGCTCTCGGAGTACGAGGCGTGGGCGCAAGGGATGCGCGTCGCCCCCGCCTACCGCGAGCAGGGGATTGCGACGACGCTCACCCACGCGCTGTTCGACTGGGCGCGCGAGCAGGGCGCACGTCGCGCTCGGAACATGATTCACTCGTGGAACATGCCGAGCCTCGCGAACGCCCGGCACGTCGGGTTCGAACCCGGCGTGGAGTTCCGGTGGGCCATGCCGGAACCGGACGCTGACGCTGGACGCGACAGCGAGTCGGACTACCGCGTCGGCGACGATGCGGACGCGGCGTGGGCGCTCTGGACCGGCAGCGAGATGCGAACCAAACTCTCGGGGCTCGCGCTCGACCCCGACGAGTCGTGGGCGCTCTCGGAGTTGACCCGTCAGCGACTCCACGACGCTGCGGCCGACGACCGACTCTTCGTCGTCGCCGACGAGCGAGTGGCGGGCTTTACCCACCGGGTTCGGACCTACACTCGCGAACCCGAAGACGAAGGAGAAGTAACGTGGGCGGAGTACGCAGTCGCCGCGTGGACCGACGCAGACGCCTGCCGAGCACTCATGGATGCGATTCGCCGCGACGCCGCGGCGGTCGGTGCCGACAGGACGCGAGTGCTCGTTCCGGAAGCACTCGGGTGGCTCTCCGATGTCGCACTCGCCCGAAGCGACCTCGCAGAAGAGCCGACGTTCGTGATGGAAGCGGACCTCACGTAGACCGCAGCGTCGGCACGCTCAGGTCCACGTCACTCCGCCGACTTCGTATCTCGAACCGCCGAGTTCGGAGTCAGTGACTTCGAGTCGCCAGCCGTGGAGGTCGGCAATGCGGGAGACGATTGCGGTGTCGACCATCTCGTAGTCGGCACCGAGAAGCTCGTCGTCGGAGAATTGAGCGCGCTCTTCAGCCGGCATTTGCGGGCCGTCGTCGTCGATGAAGAACCCGTCGGCTGTCGTGCCGACGATGATTCGCGAGAGGGACGCGGCGGTCGCGTCCCGATGGCTGCTGTGGTTCAGAAGCAACTTACAGAACAACCCGAAGAGGTGAGCGTCGGCCATGAGATGCCCGTGCCCGACGATTCGAAGCGAGACACCGGCGTGGTCGATGTCCTCCCACGCGACTTCGATTGCCGACCGGAAGTCGACCGGTTGCGTGTCGACCCGTGGGCGCTGGTTCGACAGCGCGATGCTCTGCTCGACGACGCTGTCCATACGCTCGAGGGCCTCGGCGAGCACCGCGGCGTCTGCTCCATCTGCGGCGACCAGTCGGCTGGCGGTCTCCATCGCCGACGAGAGCGGTTCTCGAAGCTCCGCCGAGAGAAACCCGACGAGCATCGCGAGTTGGCGATTCTTTCCACTCACCTGCAACTCCGCGAGGCGGCGCTCGGTGATGTTCTGGTGGACGACGAGGACGAATCGGCCATGTCTGGGTGTGTCGAACGGTACCGCCTGCATCGTGAACCACCGAAACTCCGACGATGAGTGACACGGGTACTCGACCGAAAAGAGGTCCTGTGTTCCCTGCAAGAGGTCCCGAATCCCGTCGGCGACGACGCCCGCGACCTCCTCGTCGTCGCGGGCAGCATCGCACGTGTCTAGATAATTGACTCCCAGCGAGTCCGGCGAGCCGACGTAGCCGTTCGCGCTGGCGAACGTTCGCCAGGCTCGGTTCGTGTAGACGATGTCGCCGTGACTATCGAGTATCGCGACTTCCGTCGGTAGTTCGTCGAAGGCCAGTTCGAGAAACGACACCTCTCCTTCCATGGCTACTAATGACACCCAAACGGCTTTGACCTTTCTGTGGGCTGACGGTCTCTCGTTCGAGAACACTCGGAAGAGACGCACAGCTACCTGCGTCGAGAAGATGAGAGGAGCCTACAGCTATCCGTGTCGAGAAAGCGAAACCGTGCGGCTGTTCGGTCAGTCCGAGGCGACGACGCGCCGCTTACGCCCGTTTCCCTCTGACTCCGTCATCGCGAGGACGTCGTCGAAGAAGTCGAGCGTGTCGTTCGGGCCGGGGTGGGCTTCGGGGTGGTACTGGCGCGTGATGACGTCCAGTTCCTCGCTCGCGAGGCCCTCTGCGGTGTCGTCGTTGACGTTGATTTGGGTAACGTCGAGGTGTTCACCGGGGTCAGCGACGGTGTACCCGTGGTTCTGGGTGGTCATGACGACGCGACCCGTCTCGATGTCGCGAACGGGCTGGTTCACGCCGCGGTGTCCGAACGCCATCTTCTCGGTGGTACCGCCGAGCGCGCTGGCGATAATCTGCTGGCCGAGGCAGATGCCCGCCATCGGAACGTCGCCTGCGAAGTAATCGACGAGTTCGTGGGTCGGCTCGTAGTTTTCGGGGTCGCCGGGGCCGTTGGAGATAAACAGGATGTCGGTGTCGAGCGCTTCGACGTCCTCGGGCGACGCGTCGTACGGAAGGACGTGAACCGTGGCGCCGCGCTGGACGAGCGAGTCCACGATGGACTGCTTGGCACCGCAGTCGACGAGCGTGACGGTGGTGTCGCCGTCGCCCTCGTAGGTGGTCGGCTCGGGCGTCGTGACCTGTGCGCCGATTTCGGTGTGCTCGCTCATGCCCTTGCACTTGGCCAGTTCCGCTTTTGCGGCTTCGGGCGTCGCGTCGTCGCCGACCGCGATACCGACTTTCATCGCGCCCTCCTCGCGAATCGAGGTGACGAGGTCGCGCGTGTCGAGGTGGTCGACTGCCGGGACGTCTTCCTCGGCGAGCCACTCGACGACTTCTTCGGTGAACTCACGGGCGACGGCGGCGCGCGGGTGAATCCGGTCGGATTCGAATCGCTCCGCTCGGACGCCGTAGTTCCCGATGAGAGGGTACGAGAAGGTGAGGACCTGTTCTTCGTAGGATGGGTCAGTCAAGCTCTCTTCGTACCCGGTGTATGCAGTCGTGAACACCAGTTCACCACGTGTACGTCCCGGAACACGACCACGCGCTTCGACCACGCGGCCATCTTCAAGGGCCAGATAGGCGTCCGACATTACGAGAAACGAACGGAACACGGGTGCATAAGTGTTGCTTTCGAAGCCGAGTTACGAAATTCGTAATCGGTAAGTCGCTGGGGTGGTCAGGAGGGATATGGACGAGTTGGATAGGCGAATCCTCGACATCCTCCGACGGGACGCACGAACCCCGAACACGGAGATTGCGGCCGAAGTCGGAACGTCCGAAGGGACGGTCCGAAACCGCGTCGAGCGACTCGTCGACGAAGGCGTCATCGAGCGATTCACTATCTCGACCCGGACGGGGAACCTGAAGGCGATGATAGAGGTGACCGTCGCGGTGGACGTCGACACGCACAGCGTCTCCGAGCGGATGGCCGACTGGAAGGACGTCGACTTCGTCTGGCAGGTCTCCGGCGAGGAGGATATCGTCCTCGTCGTCGACGCCGCCGACACGCGCGCCGTGAACGAACTCATCACGCGAGCGCGCGAGCACGACGACGTGAAGAGCACGAAGACGCGTCTCATTCTCGACGAACGGTTGGGCTGAAGACCGCACTCCACCCGCCGACCTCACCGCGTCGCATCGAAGCTTAGTTGTCCCCCGACTTCGACGAACGTGACATGAGCGACACACAGGCCTCTCAAGCGACTGAACTCCACAAGAACGCCGAACAGGACGTCATCGCCGTCGACTCCGACGACAACGCCGAGGGAACGGTCAACCGCCTCGACGCCCACACGGGCGATGGCATCCGCCACCGGGCCTTCACGTGTCTCGTGTTCAACGAAGAGGGACAACTGCTTCTCGCCCAGCGCGCACCGAACAAGCGTCTCTGGGACACCCACTGGGACGGCACCGTCGCCTCCCACCCCGTCGAGGGACAGACGCAGGAGGAAGCAACCGAAGAGCGCCTCGAAGAGGAACTCGGCATCACGCCCGACCAGTACTCCGACCTGCGCGTGACGGACAA
This sequence comes from Haloferax larsenii, assembly GCF_024730625.1. Classification (NCBI taxonomy): domain Archaea; kingdom Methanobacteriati; phylum Methanobacteriota; class Halobacteria; order Halobacteriales; family Haloferacaceae; genus Haloferax; species Haloferax larsenii. Next base: position 120,059 of record NZ_CP078063.1, on the reverse strand, counting down.
GTTCGAGTACAAGCGCTACTACGGCAACTCCGGTCTCGAATGGGAGGTCTGCGCCGTACTCAAGGTCACCCTCGAAGACACCTCGCTCGACCCCGACGAAGACGAGATTGCCGGTATGCTCTGGGTGGACTACGAGCACCTCAACGACCACCCCAAGTGGTACCGTCAACTGCGTCTCTGCCCGTGGTTCGAGATTGCGATGCGCCGTGACTTCGAGTAAGCTCACGCTCGCCGCCGCAGTCCGCGACGAGATTCGTTCGCACGCACGCGACGGGGCCGCCCGCGACCCTCCAGCAGAAGTCTGTGGCGTCCTCGTCGGCGACCGAACCACCACTACCATCTCCGACTCACTCCCCGTTTCGAACGTGGCCGACGAGCCACGCGTCGCCTACGAACTCGACCCTGCGGAGACAGTCGGTGCCTTCGACGAGGTCAAGGCTGCGGGCGACGAAGTCGTCGGGTTCTATCACTCACACCCCGAGTCAGCGCCGATTCCCAGCGCCGCCGACCGCGAGCAGGCGTCGTGGCCGGGGTACGTCTATCTCATCTGCACTCCTGACGGGCGACTCACCGCCCACGAGTGGACCGGCGACGAGTTCCGCGAACTCGATATCGCCATCGAGTGACTCCGGCCCTCCGGTTCGGCCGTTTTCGGTGAGAATAACCCGGGCGAGTGCTCACGGACTCGCATGGAACCCGACATCTACGACGACCTCGACGGACAGGTCGCCCTCGTCACGGGCGCGAATCGGGGAATCGGCCGCCAAATCGCCGAAAACCTCCGCGACCTCGGCGCGACAGTCTACGCCGGGTCCCGAAGCGTCACGAACGAGACGCCCGAGGGGACAGAGCGCGTCCTCCTCGACGTGACCCAAGAAGGCGACATCGAGGACGTCGTCGATGGTCTCTTCGCCGACCAGGGGAAACTCGACATCCTCGTCAACAACGCCGGTATCGGCGGAGATGGCGAGGATATCGTCGCCGAACCGACCGACAAAATCGACCGCACCCTCGGTGTCAACCTCCGCGGGCCGATGCTCATGTGCAAACACGCCGTGCCGCTTCTCCTCCAGAGCGACGCCGGCCGCGTCGTCAACGTCTCCTCCGGGATGGGTGCGCTCGAAGAAGGCCAATCCGGTGGGTTTCCCTCGTATCGAATTTCGAAGACCGGTCTCAACGGCCTCACAGTCTACCTCGACGGCCAGTACGGTGACGACGGACTCATCGCCAACTCGGTCTGTCCCGGGTGGGTCCGAACCGACATGGGCGGCGAGGAAGCCGACCGCCCCGTAGAGAAGGGTGCCGAGACACCGACGTGGCTTGCGAGATTCGAAGCGGGCAGTCCGTCGGGAAAATTCTGGCGCGACAAGGAAGTTCTCGACTGGTAAACGGGCGAGTCCAAGACCCGGAACGCTGCTCTCCTCTTGCTCTCGACGATAGCTACTCGTCGAACGTCAGCCCGAACCAGACGACGACGAAGAAACCGAGCATGCCGAGAAGCGGCATCACACCGGGCAGAGTCGAATAGTTATTCGACGCCATGTAGTAGGTCTGAACGATGAGAAGCAGCGAGATGAACATGAGCCACCGCTGTATCGACAGGAGTTGCGTCTCGGGGTCCATACGAACGTGTTCTGCTAACTTGTTATATTTCTGACTGCATCGAATTACGTCACCCCGCCGCTTTGCTTCACAAACTCCTCGTACTCATTCTCGTCCAGAACCTCACGCAGGTTCGAAACCGCCCGAAACACGTCCTCGAAGCCGACGTAGGACGGGATGGGCGCGATGCGAATGACGTTCGGTTGGCGGAAGTCCACGACGACGCCGCGCTCCTTGAGCGCGAGGCTGATGCGGTACGCTTCGGGGTGCTCGACCGCGACGTGGCCGCCGCGGGAAGCAGGGTCGCGTGGGGTGCCGACCTCGCAGTCGGGCAGTTTCTCGTCGACGAGGTCGATGAGGAAGTCGGTGAGCGCGAGTGATTTTTCGCGGAGCGCGGCCACGCCACCGGCGTCTTCGACGATATCCAGTGCGCCGTCGAGGGGCGCAGTCGAGAGGATGGGAATCGTCCCGGTCTGGAACGCGGCGGCGGAGTGTTCGGGGTCGTAGGTCAGCGCCATGTCGAACTGCGTCTCCTTGTCGTTGCCCCACCACCCGGCGAGCGCGGGCGTCACACCGAAGTGGCGTTCGTTGACGTAGAGGCCCGCAATCGCACCGGGGCCAGCGTTGAGGTACTTGTAGTTGCACCAGACGGCGAAATCGACACCGATGTCGGAGAGGTCGTGGGGGACCGCGCCAATCGAGTGCGCGAGGTCGAACCCGGCCAGCGCGCCCGCGTCGTGGGCTGCCTCGGTGATGGTCTCGATGTCGAACAGTTGGCCGCTCCGGTAGAGGACCGAAGGGAGAAACACCATTCCCACGTCGTCGTCGATGGCGTCGAGCACGTCTTCGGTGGCGATAGTTCGGCCGTCGCGGCTTTCGACCACGCGTAGTGCTTCGTCGGGGTCGCGGCCGTGCTGGCGGAGTTGCGCCCGAATCGCGTAGTGGTCGGTCGGGAAGTCGAGGTCGTCGACGACGATTTTCTCGCCGCGGTCGGGGTCGTAGAAGGTACCGACGAGCGTGTGGATGTTGACGGTCGTGGAGTTAGCGACGACGACCTCTTCAGGGTTCGCGCCGACGAGCGGGGCGAGACGCGCGCCGAGTCGCTCGCCGTAGGTGTGCCAGTCGGGGTCGGCGTCGGTCCATCCGCGAATGGCGAGTTCGCGCCACTCCTCAACGACGTGTTCGAGGGCCGCTTCGGCGTCTTTCGAGAGCAAGCCGAGCGAGTTACCGTCCATGTACAGGTCGCCATCGGGGATGTAGAAACGGTCGCGAAGGTCCGAAAGCGGGTCCGCCGTGTCCATCTTCCGTGCGTCTGCGATGGTGATTGAATCGCCGTCACTCATACCCATTGCTACGGCGTTTCATGCGAAGTAGGTTCGCAGGCCATACGGCAAGGCATACTCCTCGGGGTGGATAGTCCAAGCGTCGTGGGGTGAGACTTATTCGACGGCCCCGCCAGCCAGTCGGTCGTAGGCGTCCCACGCCGGGTCGACGTCTGGGTGTTCGACGCGCTCGCCGTCGACGACGACACCATCGCCGTCGACGACAGTTCCCGCGACACCGACTGGCGTCCCGCGCGAACTGAGTGCGGCGAGCACGTCGTCGGTGACAGTCGGGTCGGTTGCGACGACGAGCGTTCCGGCGGTCGTCGAGTGCCACGGGTCGATGTCGAGGAAGTCACAGACTTCCCGGACGCCGGGTCTGAATGGAATGCTCGACGTGTCTATCTCCAGTTGCACGCCGGCACTGTTCGCAACCTCGTTGAGTGCGCCGTAGAGACCGCCTTCGGTCGCGTCGTGCATGGCGTGGACGTTGCGACCACCAGCGGCCGAGACGGTCATGGCGTCGCGGACGGCGTCAGTCTCGTCTAGCCTGTCCTGTGCGGTGGCGAGGACCGTCGGGTCGAGGTCGGCGAACCCTTCTGGAAAGAGCGTCGTCAAGAGGCCGGTGGTCTCGACACCCGGGCCTTTGGTGACGAGCACGTCGTCGCCGGGTCGGGCACCGTCCGGGCGAATCAGGTCGTCGTGGTCGCCGACTGCGAGGGCGGTCGCACCGCCAACCCACGGATACGAACAGCCCGAATACCGGGCGGTGTGACCGGTGGCGATGCTCACACCGAGGTCGTCGGCCTCGTCGTGCATCGCGGTCCAGAGTTCGGCGAACTGGTCGTCTGTCATCTCCGGTGGGAGCGTAAAGGAGATGGCGAGATGTGATGGGTCGAGGCCGGAGACGGCGACGTCCGACAGGACGATGTCGAGTGCGAATCGACCCGCGCGGTCGAAGCCGAGTTCCGGAAGGACGGAGAGTGGGTCGGTCGCGAGCGCGACGGCGGTGCCGTCGATATCGAGCACTCCGAAGTCGACGCCGTGTGTCGGGCCGAGCGTCACGTCGTCTCGGGAGGCACCGAGATGGGGGTAGATGTACTCGGTGAAGAAGTCGCGGTCGACCTTTCCGAGGTCGGTCATAATCGCGCTCGGCGGCGCGTGAGTAAGAACGTACTCATCCCGTCTCTGGGTGGTAGGAAAGTGGGACGGTCCCCCGTCCCTGCTCATGAAGAAGGACGCGGCGCGGTACGAAGGGATAGAAAACTCCCACCACCGGACTGCTCCCGCGTCATTGCTGTCTCTTGGCCGGTGATACAAGAACCTCGCTAAGTTCCCTCGGTGGACCTATATAGGGGAATCAAGGAACACCCAAACAGCCCCTACTTTTGCCTGACGGTTTCGATATCGTTCACGCGCGAACCGCTTCGCAGTACACCCAGGGAACCGGGACGGTGACCGGCTTAGATTGGTCAGTGGCTGACTTAGATTGGTCGGTGGCCAGCTTCGTCGGGCGTGTTGTTCGGCGTCCGCCACGCGTCGTCGAAGTGGTCGACCAGCGCCCGGGCGACTGCCACCGGTTCTTCGTGGTGAACCCAGTGTGTCGCATCGTCGAACGTCCGAAGGTGGCTGTCGGCGCAGTACGTGAGGCTCTCTCTGGCCATCTTCTGGCGAAGGAACCGGTCGCGCTTCCCCCAGACGACGAGCGTGGGCGCATCGACCTGTGTCTCTCGTGGTTCTGGCCGACTGCGCACGACAGCACGATACCAGTTGACCATCGACCCGTAGGCGTCGGGGACAGCCCACGCCTTCCGGTAGCGTTCGAGGTCCGTCGGCGAGAACGTCCCCGGGAGCGCCGAGTCCCGAAGTGTCCGTTCGAGGAGGGCGTAGTCACCGAGCGGTGCGAGTAGTTCTGGAACCTTCGGGAGTTGGAAGAACAGCACGTACCAACTCTTGAGCTGTTGTGCCGGGTCGCGTCGCAGATGTCGTGCGAAGACCGTTGGATGCGGGAGGTTCATCGCGGTGAGCGAGTGGACTCGGTCCGGGTGGTGAAGCGCGGTCCACCACGCGACGGCACCGCCCCAGTCGTGGCCGACGACGTGGGCGCGTTCCTTGCCGAGCGCCCGAATGAGGCCGACGACGTCGCTTGCGAGTTCGTCGATGTGATAGGCATCGACGGTTTCCGGGTGGTCGCTCAGATTGTACCCCCGTTGGTCGGGGACGACGACCCGGTATCCGGCCTGCGTCAACGGGCGGAGGTAGTCGGTCCACGCGTACCAACACTCCGGGAAACCGTGGAGGAGGACGACCAAGTCCCCGTCTTCAGGCCCTGCTTCGACGGTATAGAGGGTCACGTCGCCGACGTCGACGTACTTCCCCTCAGCCTCGACCGGAGTGTCTACCGCATCGAACGACAGGCCCGATGTACTCGACATACCGTCCGGTAGGAGAGGGGAGATTATAGATATCGTGATGGGTGTGAACTTATCACAAGTTAAATTGCGTTGGAGATTCGTCGCGTTGAGGACGCGTCGAAAACGGCCAATCGTGGAACACAGAACTCCGATTCGCGGGAGCGGTTGTGCGTCTCAGTCCGACCCGAAGAGTCGCTCGCGGAGGCTCCGCTGTCTGGATTGTTCGGTGAGGAGAACCGAACACTCGACGTCGTCGACGACGTTCAGCACCAGCGCACCTCTGACGAGTCGTGAGAGCAGGCCGCGTTCGGTCGCACCGATGAACAAGAGCGAACAATCGGCCGCGTGCGACTCGATTGCCCGCTCGACGTCGCCGGTCTCGACGACCAGTTTGGCATCGCCGAGGTCCCGCTCTTCGGCCCACTCGCGAAGGAAGGCTTCACCCTCCTGTTTGTCGTCGGCGACGTGCAAGAGCGTCACGTCAGAGTCGTAGAACTCCTGCATGACGGTGGCGACGGACGCCGAGAGGTCGGAGTCTGGACCACCGGCGGTCGGGACGAGCACGCGAGATGGGTCGAAGCCGCGGTCTTTCAGGACCAACACGTCGTAGGACAGCGAGTGGGTCATCTCTTCGATGGCACTCTCTGCGCGGCCGGGGGCACCGTGACTGTCGGGACCCCAGCCCATCACCATGAGGTCGGCGTTGTAGGTCTCTGCGGCGTCGAACACCTCTTCGAACGACCGGTGTGAGAGAACGGTGTGGGTCTCGATTGGGACGCCGAGTTTGTCGGCGTCGATACGGGCCTGTTCGAGCAACTCGTCCGCCTCTGCGAAGTCGAACTCCTCGCGGGCAGATTCGAGTGCCGTCTGGTCGGGCACTTGTTCGATGTGGACGCCCACGAGCGTTCCGTTCCGCGCTTTCGCGACCGACCCGGCGAGTTTGATGAGGTCGGCCTCGCTCTCGGGATTGGCCAGCGGGACCATGACGCGGTAGCCACCGTCAGGTTGGAACGAGGTGGTCGCCGAGACGGCAGCGTCGGGCATCTGCTCCGACCGCGAGAGGATGTACTTCCCGAGGATGCCCTGCTTCGTCGCCTTGCCGCGGGCGTAGACCGCGTACCAAATCATCGCAAACACGACGAACCCAACCGCGAGCAGGACGATTGTGTTGGCGAAGAACGCGATGAGCGCGAACGACGTAATCGCCCCAATGATTGGCGTAAACGGATACAGCGGCACCCGGTAGTCCGGTTGGTAATCTTCGGGGTCGGACACGCGCATCACGATGAGCGCGACGTTGAGCAGGCCGTAGATAATCAGGTGGAGCACGCTCCCGGCGTTCGCGAGCGTTCCCACGTCGGCCAAGAGGATGAAAAGCAGGATGAACCCGCCAGTGATTCCAATCGACCGGTACGGCGTTCCGAACCGTGGGTGAATCTCGTTGAGTTCCGACGAGACGATTTGGTCGCGTCCCATCGCGAAGTTGATGCGCGAGGACGCGAGGATAGAGGCGTTCGCGGACGACGCCGTAGCGAGAAGTCCGCCGAAGAGCATCGCCCCCGCACCAACCGGGCCGATGAGGTGTCGAGCCACGTCGACGACTGCGGTCTCGTTTCCGGCCACGAGGCTGTTATCGACGGCGGCGAGCACCGTCACGAGGACGAGTGCGTACACCGCGGTGACGATGATGACGCTCCCGAGCACGGCACGCGGCAGGTTCTTGCCGGGGTCTTTGATTTCCTCGGCGACCGAGGTAATCTGGACGAACCCGAGGTAGGAGACGAAGACGAGGCCCGTGACGGGAAGCAGCGGGCTGATTCCCTTGTCTGGCGGGACGAACGGTCGAAGCTTGGCGAGGTCGGCGTTCAGGAGGCCGAACACCGTAAAGACGGCCAAGATTGCGAGGAGAATCAGAACGATTGCGTTCTGTAGTTTCCCGGTCTCTTTCGCACCGACGTAGTTGATGAACACGAACAGTGCACCGCCAGCGAGGGCGACGAGCTTGACGCCGGAGATGGTTATCCCAGCGATAGACAGGCTCGGGACGGGAAGGAACGTGACGACGTACTGCCCGAAGCCAGTCATGTAGAACGCGGACGCGAACGCGAGACCCATCCAGTTGCCCCAGCCAGCGACGCTGCCGAACAGTGGGCCGAGTGCGTGGTTGATGTAGTAGTACGCACCACCGGATTTCGGCATCGCAGTCCCCAGTTCACTGGCGGAGGCAGCGGTGAAGATGGCAATGATGCCACCGAGGACGAACGCACCGGCAGCGAGCGGCCCCGCATCTTTGACCGCGGCACCGGGGAGAACGAAGATACCGGCACCAATCATCGTCCCGATACCAATCGTCAGCGCTGCGAGCGGGCCAAGGTCTTTTGCGAGTTCTTCGTCAGTCATGTTTCACCGTCTGTCGTCTCGGAGTGGTCGGCGTGCTGTGCTGGCAACACGACAACTGGGCGGTCGCTGTCGCGGACGAGTCGGTCCCGAACGTCACCGGAAAACAGGTCCCACCACGACCGGCCGCCGCGGGGCGTAAACACGATGGCCGTCGCGTCGATATCCTCGGCGGCATCGAGAATCGCGTCGCCGACGTCGGTTCCGAACCGGAGGTCGGTGTCGAGTTCGATGCCAGCCTCGGTGGCGACGCCGCGGGCGAGCGAGAAGATGTCCTCCGCGACCGTTTCGCGCTGCTCGACGCTGGCCTTGTCGGGGGCACCGCCAGCCTTCTCGATGACGTGGACGACGTACGCGTGACCGTCTTCGGCCACGATACGGGGGGCCGCGGCGGCACAACTCGCCTCAGCGTCCGCCTCGTTCGCGAGCGGGAGAAGCGGACGTGAGAACAGGGACTCGACCTCGTCAGTCATGGTTTCGTGCACATTGATACGGGGTGTACAGTAGTCGATTCGACCCGGCGGAGCGGAGTTGCGTCGGGACACTACGTCCCGGTCCACAACGTGACCGTCGGGAAGTCATACCGCTTGCTTGGGAGCCAACTGGTTTAGAAGTTCCCAAATCATGTCCGGAAATAGGTGATATTCGCCGCAGAAATATCACGTTCGTTTAGTTCGGCCCTCAAATAGCGACGACCCACGCACGATAGTCGTCCGCACGGCCGTAGACCGCCTGAAACACCTCGTCGACGAATCCGGCGAGTCGGTTCGCGTCAGAACGGGCGGTAATACGGACGTTTGTTCCCTCGGCTTCCTCGGGACTCTCTAACTGGTCGATGCGGAACTCGGGAAACGACGAGAGCAGGTCTTTCAGCCGGTCGAGTTCCTCGTCGGTCACGTCCATGTTGAACGTCTTATCGGAGAACTGTACCCACGGGCAGGGGGCGTCCTCACCGTCGAGGTCGGGGTCGCGGTCCGCTTCGATAGTCAGGAAGGCGCTGCCGCGGTTTCGGTGCGCCACGACCGCGTCAGCGAAGAGTTTCCGGCGCTCGCGGGACGTGTCGGCCTCGAATCGGGTCATGGGCGGTCGTTTACTCTCTCGGTACAAAAACCGCCCGCGTCGTGTCGATTCCGGAGTGATTAGCGCGCCGTACCAACGCTTCAAAAGATGGCGAGGACCAGCCCCAACGAGACGACGCTCACCGCAACGAGATGCGCCGCGAGGACGACGACTGGTGCCACGCCGGTCTGGCGCATCGAATCGAGCCGAACGCCGAGCCCCAACCCGACGAACGCGAGGGCGAACAGCGCGTCGCTCGCGGAATCGATTATCGACAGTGTCTCCGGGTCGAAGAGGCCGAGATTCGCGGCCGCAGCGACGAGACCGAATCCGACGAGAAACCGTGGGACGCCTTCTGCCGCCGACGCGAGACTGTCCGTGCGCCCGCCCGCGTAGTGCACTGCGTACCAGAGCGCGACGACGCCGAGCATCGAGTTGCGCGCCAGTTTCGTCACGGTCGCCCACTGCCCGGCGACGTCTGAATGGGCAAACCCGGCGGCAGTGACGGGGCCGGTGCTGAACATGCTCAGGCCAGCCCAGATACCGAACTGCTGCCCAGACAGCGGAAGGAGACCACCGAGGACGGGAAATATAGCGAGCGTGAGTGCGTCGAACAGGAGGACGGCCGCGACGACGTGCGTCAGCGACTCGCCGTCCGCGTCGATGGTCCCCGCGATGGTCGTCGCCGCGGAGACGCCGCAGACACTCGCTCCCGCTGCGAGAAGCGACCCCATCTCGTCGGCGAGTCCGAACACGTGCCGAGAGATGAGTTCGACGAACGCGACGCTCGCGACGACGGTTGCGACGACAGCGCCGACGAGCATCGGCCCCGACGCAACGAGTTCGTCGATGGCGATTCGCGCACCGAGGAGGACGATTCCGGTCTCTAGGAGGAGCTTCCGTGTTCGGATTCCCGGCTGTGCGATGTCCGGGACACCAGCAGTATTTGCAACAAGCGCACCGAGTGCGACGCCGAGGAGGAGGGCGTTCACACCCGGAACTGCGTCCGCGACGAGGACGGCAGCGGTGGCGATGATGACGAGCAGTCCGAAGCCGGGTAGGAGGCGACTGACAGCGTCGAGCGGTCTCCGAGAACCCTCGCTCACGGCCCGACAACGGAGAGGGCGCTCACCAGCACGACACCGAGTGTGGTCGCCTGCCACCCACGGTCGAGCGAGTGCCACCAGCCAATCAGACGCGCGAAGGGACCAGTGTTGGACAGTAAGCCACGCATCAGTCGTGGCAACGTGGTCGTTCCCGTTGAACGTGTCGCTCTACGTCAGAGGAACCAGCAAAATAGTCTTGTATCTGTGTCGTCTGGTGCTCGCCCGTCGCGGCCCCCTGGATAGAGAGGGTGCGAAAGCGGTACCACGGGGGATTCGTCGCAGAACTGGGCGCGTATCTTCAACACTATATGCTCTCGCCGGGTGGTGGACGATATGGGAAAGCGCATCCTCCTGCTCGGTGCCCCCGGCGCCGGGAAGGGCACGCAGTCGAAGCGACTCGCCGAGGAGTACGACGTCGAACACGTCACCACGGGTGACGCGCTCCGCGCGAACAAGGACATGGAGACGGAGTACGGGACGCCGCGGTCGTTCATGGAGAAGGGTGAACTCGTCCCCGACGCCGTCGTCAACGAAATCGTGAAGGCCGCTCTGGAGGACGCCGACGGCTACGTGCTCGACGGCTACCCGCGAAACCTCTCGCAGGCGGAGTACCTCACCGAGATTACGAACCTCGACGCCGTCATCTACCTGAACGTCGCCGAAGACGAACTCGTCGAGCGCCTCACCGGTCGCCGCGTCTGTTCGGAGTGCGGCACCAACTTCCACGTGAAGTTCAACCAGCCCGAAGAAGCGGGCGTCTGCGACGAGTGCGGCGGCGAACTCATCCAGCGCGACGACGACACCGAAGAGACCGTCCGCGAGCGACTGTCGGTCTTCGACGAGAACACGGCACCCGTCATCGAACACTACCGCGACGAGGGCGTCCTCGTCGAGGTCGACGGCGAGCAGACGCCGGACGAGGTCTTCGAGGACGTCGCCGACGTCGTCGACGACGCGTAAGCCTCCATTTCGTCTTTTTCGGCGCTATCGCCCGTCTAGCGGCGGGTCTCACTTGTGCGCGCTCACGCCCACAGAGTAAAAGCTTGATAACGGCCGATTGCCAACGAATCCGTAATGGCACGAATCGAATCGAAGGTGCGCGACCTCGTCGGCACAGACGCCGACATGCGCACCGCCGTCGAAGTCGTCCTCGAACGGGCGGACGGCGGCGAAGTCGAGTGGGCAGACGTCCGCGACGAACTCACGAGTGGTCAGTGGGGTCGTCTCATCGAGAAGGGAATCCTCGTCGACGGCGAGGAGGGCTTCCGACTCGCTGACCCCGAGGGTGCACGCGCCGGTCTCGAAGAGAACACGTCTGCGACGAGTTCGTCGTCGTCGACGTCGACGCCGTCTATCGACACCGGCGACTCCTCGTGGTCGAAGTACGATAAGGGTGCGGCCGTCGTGACCGTCGGCCTGTTCCTCGGCTACTCGGTCTCCGAAGTCCGAAACATCATCGGTGGCGTCATGGACGTCGCGCTCGGCCCGCTGGCCGAGATGCTCCCGTTCTACGCCGTCGTGATGGTGCTCGCGCTCGCGACTGGCCTCTACTCCACGCTCCTGCAGGCGAACCTGATGGACATGGAGAAGATGGGCAAGTACCAAGAGCGGATGAAGGACATCCAAAAGCGACAGAAGGACGCCAAGGAACGCGGTGACGACGCCGCACTGGAGAAAATCCAGGAAGAGCAGATGGAAGCCATGGGCGACCAGATGGGGATGTTCAAAGAGCAGTTCCGCCCGATGGTCTGGATTATGTTCCTCACCATCCCGGTGTTCCTCTGGATGTACTGGGCCATCGGCGTCGGCGGAAACGCAGACCCACACATCATCACCGAGAACATCGTGCTCCCCCTCGTCGGCTCCGTCAGTTGGACCGCGGGCGTCCTCGGTCCCATGCAGGCGTGGATTGTCTGGTACTTCCTGTGTTCGATGGGCTTCACCCAGATTATCCGCAAGGCGCTCAACATCGACATGACGCCGTCGTCCGCCTGAGGACCACGTCTTCTCGCCCACTGTCCACTCGGGCGTGAGAAGCCCCCACAGGGGCCGTCGCCAACGATAACCTCTTTTAGGCGACCCACCCGAGCATGGATATGTTACTGACCGTCTCCGGTCCACCGGGCAGCGGAAAGAGTACGACCGCCGCCGCACTCGCCGAGGCGTTCGACCTCGAACACATCAGCGGTGGAGACATCTTTCGCGAACTCGCCGCCGAACACGACATGTCGGCCGTCGAGTTCAACAAACTCGCGGAAGAAGACGACCAAATCGACCGCGACCTCGACCGTCGCCTCCGCGACATCGCACTCGAACGCGACGACGTGTTGCTCGAATCGCGTCTCGCAGGCTGGTTAGCTGGCGACGCTGCCGACCTTCGATTCTGGCTCGACGCCCCTGTTGACGTTCGCGCCGAGCGCATCGCCGACCGCGAGGACAAACCCGTGGACGTCGCGCGCGAAGAGACTGTTACTCGCGAGGCCAGCGAGGCAAAACGCTATATGGAGTACTACAACATCGACTACTCCGACCTCTCTATCTACGATATCTCGCTGAACACCGCCCGGTGGGGAGAAAACGAGGTCTCTGAAATCATCACTTCGGCCGTCGAAGCGTACGACCCCGAAGACGACGAAGGCAAGTACCCCGTCGAAGGCGTCCGCTACGACTTCTGACTATGCTCCGCGACCCGCCCGAAAACCGAAGTCTCGACGCGCTGCTCTCGTTTGGCGTCGTCAATCTCGACAAGCCGCCGGGGCCGTCGGCCCACCAAGTGACCGGGTGGGTCCGCGATATGGCCGACCTCGACCGAGCGGCCCACTCGGGGACGCTCGACCCCAAAGTCACCGGCTGTCTCCCCATTCTTCTCGGCGACGCCACCCGGATGGCGCAGGTGTTCCTCGAAGGCTCGAAGGAGTACGTCTCTGTGCTGGAGCTGCACGGCCCTGCGCCCGCCGACATCGAATCGACCGTCGCGGAGTTCGAGTCTAAACTCTACCAGAAACCGCCGCGCAAATCGGCCGTCTCGCGTCGCCTGCGCGTCCGCGAAATCTACGACCTCGACCTCCTCGAAGTCAAAGACCGACAGGCGCTCCTCCGTATCCGGTGTGAATCGGGGACGTACATCCGCAAGCTGTGTCACGACATCGGGCTCGCGCTCGGCACCGGCGGCCACATGGGTCACCTGCGCCGCACCGCGACCGACCCCTTCGACGACACGACGCTCGTGGATATTCACGACCTGAAAGACGCGCTCGCGTTCGCCGAGGAGGGCGACGAATCGTGGATTCGCGACGTTGTCTCGCCCGCCGAGCGCGCCCTGACGCACCTCCCGTCTGTCACCATCGCCGACAACGCCGCCCGGGAGGTTGCAAACGGCGCGCCCGTGTACGCCCCCGGCGTGCTGGCCGTGGACAACGATGCCTCTCGCGGTGATTTGGTGGCGTGCTACACCGAAAACGGCTCGGCCGTCTGTCTGGGCGAACTCACCGGCGACGCCGACGCGGAATCGGGAACTGTCGTCTCCTTAGAGAGCGTTCTAGTCTGAGTTTTCGCGGGGGTCGCCCCTGCGTCAGTGGTTCTATCGGCGCTTCTTCTCTGCCTCGGCGAGCGTTTCGGCTTGGTCGTTGACGGAATCGACCGCCCGCTTCGCATCCGGCTTGTCGAGGTCGTAGACGTATCGCCACGACGCCAGTGGGTAGCCGTGGGTGTCCTCGGGCTGTCGCTCCGGTGGGTGTGCGTCCTCGTCGCGTCGGAGGGACCACCACCGCAGGCCGCCAACCGTGAAGGCGACGACGAGGAGGGCTGCCGTACCCAAGTAGAGGAGGTCGAACGGAATCGCATCCAGGATACTTGGCATTGTGTTGTCAGTGGTCGGCGCGAGCGTAAAGTCGTATCCCCCGATTCGGGTCGATGACTGCGATGTATTCGCACGACAGACACTCGCTCCCCGACGACGAAACGAAGGGCTTAACCGCGAGACACGCATCGCTTTGAATGCACCCTGGGACCGTGGGGTAGTGGTATCCTCTGCCGATGGGGTCGGTAGGACCTGAGTTCGACTCTCAGCGGTCCCATACTTTTCCCGACGCTATCTTTCGAGCCGTGAGTCAGTCAGGACTCCGGCGAGAACTCCTTGCGTCGGGTGAATTATGCACAGAGCTGAGCGTCGAGCCCGGAAGTCGCAGCCGACGAGCGACGCGAGGAGGACCGTCTTCCGACGTTCAAATATCTTTCTGGGCCAGGTTTGTCTCTGGCGACCTACTGCATGAAGGGTGTCGATTAATCCTAAGTGGTCGCACCGGGAGTGTCCAGAGTGGTATACAAATTTAGTTTCAGAAAGTGCAATTGGTCTTTAGAAAGTTACATTAGTCACACAGTCATACCTTCAGTCGGACACCCTATCATCCCGCACCGTGTCCACTGAAAGCCGCTAAGTAGCAAAAAAAAGTTGCTCAGTAGGCTATTCAGTCGTCATCGTAGCCGCAATCGAGACTAGGACAAATCCTTCTGGCCGGCCAGCCAAGACGAGGATTGTCCCACAGATTGCGACTACGATTAGTCGCTTTTCGGAGATTGTGTTCACCTCCTAGATACTTGTTTTAGACGCCTCATATGGCGTCAGCAACGTCCTGTTGACGTGCTAATATACCCCTTGGGAGATTAACGGGAAAGGCTTCGGACTTTGCACCCAATTTGGCAGAACCGTCAGGATTCTGAATTAGCCATTTACCCTGTGTTCCCAAAGGGTACTAGCATAGTGGGCTGGGAGACACATAACGGTAGCCAGAGCGGAGTGGAAGTGAATTACACGCCAAGCTAATCGAGAGACAGTGATGGAATTTTCAATTGAACACGAGGGGGCATATAACGCCTCAGAAGTATTCACATGATATAGAACTGAGTTGAGTTTTGAAGTTCGTATATCAGACTCAGATTCAGAAAGTGTCAGATACCAAAAAGTGATGATGGAACCCTGATTTGGTATAGCACCAAGCAGAATCAATCGCCAATTCGTCCCAAACCCAATCCCGAAAACACCGAATCAACGACCCCCATATCCTAATTCTCTACCTCAAATCCACAACCCACCCACCCAACCACCCACCAACCCGAAATCCCAAACCACCGACCCAACAACCCAAAACCGCAAGACTCACCGCCAACAAACCAAATTCCAATACCAATTAGTTAGAATATAATAATGTATTTGTAGTCTCAGAAACATTTGCTAGTCGGTGTTACACAATGCCAACTGAATTAGAAACAGTCCAGTTCTCGTTCTCGGACGTCACGGGACACGAGTACACTGCCTCGAAAGACGTCGGCGTTCGTGGACGGATTATCTCCGCCGAGACAGCCATCAAGAGCTTCGACATCGGCTACGACGGCGAAGACCACCACGTCATGACCGAGAAGATTCAGACCGACGCCGACGTGCACGGCGACACGGTCAACGTGAGTCTGCACGCGCTCTTCCGCGACGCCAGTGGGCACATCGACGACCCCTATGGTGGCAACGTCGAAGTCCTCGTCATCTCCGAGACTGAGTAATCCGACCGGTAGTTTGGTTATTTTTCGCGGTCCGTACCCCCGTAGTTCGATTGATAAACCTCGATTGCGACAGTCCTCACTGCATTCTGGTTCGGTCTCCAGGCGAACGGGAGGATTACCATTGAGGCGTTCGATTCGTGAGTCCGAGTTGCATCACCCAAACCACCGCCCGGAATCGTCACCTACTCTCATTACCCTCGCCGAACGACAGGTAGTATGACCATCCACGGACTCCACCACCTCGTGCTCCTCGTCGACGACCTCCCGGACGGCGAGGCGTACTACCGGGAACTCTTCGGCATGGAGGTGCTCTTCCGCGAAGGAGTCCGAGGGGACAAGCCGGGGACGCTCCCCGAAGATATGGATTGGGACGAGGCTCGCGAAGCGGGCATCACCCCGACGATGTCGTTTCTCGGTCGCGACGACTTCACCCTCGCCGTCGCAGCCGAGACAGCGGCGTTCGCAGACGGGAGAGTCGACCACGTCGCGCTGGCCGTCGACGACGACTCCTTCGAGGCAATCTCCGAGCGCGCCGAGGCAGCCGGAGTGGAGGTCGAACACACCGCGCCACACCATCGGCTGTTCACCGATAGATACGGCCTCGAATGGGAGTTGAACGCGAAACCCCGGCCACCGGGACGGGCGTTCGAGACGTTCGACGTCTGAGGTCTCCTAGGCATAACTCAGGAGACCTGTTTTGGGAAGGCCCTCAGTCGCGGACGAGAACCCGCGCGTGGGGTGCGACCTGTTTCGTCACGTAGCCGAGCAGCCACGCCGTCGCATTCACTAGATTGAGGCCGACGAACAGGAGGACAACACCGACGACGGAAACCAAAAGTGCGCCTTGGAAGGACGTCACCTCACCGTTGACGAGGTGAATCGGCTCGGCGATGGTGAACGTCCAGAGGTCTTGGGTGAACTGGATTGCCGGAAGGACCTGCACGTTGTCGGCGGTGATACCGAACGTGACGCCAGGCATGTCGTAGTACACCGGGAGGAGGATGAACGCGGCCGTGAGCGACACCCACGTGGTGAGCGCGGCGAACAGTCCGATACCGACCCAGAGCTTTGCAGAGGTGAAGACGAGACTGACGTACGTGCCGTAGTCGGTCGCGAGGTCTTTAACGTACGGAACGATTCCGTCGTCGAGCGTCGCTTCACCTGTTCGGTGAGTCAGTTCGAACCCGAGGAGTCGGCGGGCGCTCTCCGTCTCGATGCGCATGAACGCGGTGCCGAGAAGAAGTGTCAGTACGAGGAGCGGGGCACCGAACAGGAGGAGGATACCCGCGCCGCCGATGCTCCCCGTCGTGATGAGCGTCATGAAGTACACGAGACCAAGCGGGAATGCGGCCACGAGATACAGGAGGTTCTTGTACGTCTGTGCGTGGAACGGCGCGCCCACAGCCTGCGTGAGCATGGCGGGGACATCGAACGAACGGGACTCCGTTTGCGTCATCGTATAGTCAATCTGCCAAGAGGAAATAATAGCTTGCCTCCGACTTTCCGGGGTGGAAACTCGGCACTATCTTATATACTCTCCTCGTGGCATCGAAGAACGTGAGTGAGGATTGCGACGACGCGAAGGTACTGAGCCTCCTCGACGACGAGTACGCTCGGACCATTCTCACCGCAACCAGCGAGAAACCCATGTCCGCGACCGAACTCGCAGAGACCTACGACATGTCTCCACCGACCGTCTATCGCCGCGTGGAGTCACTGAAAGCGTGTGACCTCCTCTCCGAACAGACACAGTACGCCGAGGACGGCCACCATTTCGCGGTCTACAGCGCGAACGTCGGCCAGTTCACGGTCACTATCGAGGACGGAGAGATGACGCTCGACGTCGCCCGCGAGTCCGAACCGGAATCCCCTGCTGACCGCTTTACCCGCCTCTACGAGGACCTACGATGAGCCCACCACATGCCCCTGCCCTTCAGATTGCCCTTCAAGTAACCGAGACGGGGTCGGACACGCAGGTCGCCCTCGTCTTCGCCAGTTTCGTCGCCTCAGCACTGCTCGGACTGTTTATCGCGCGAAAGGCCTACCAGGGCTATCGCCGAAACGAGAGTTCACCGATGCTCTTTCTCGCCATCGGTATCGTCCTTCTGACCGCCGTCCCGGCGGTGTTCTCGTTCGGACTCTCGACGTTTACGTCCCTTCCTGGTTCGGCCGTCGTAATCGTCACGAACCTGACCGAACTCGCCGGACTGGTCGCAATCGCGTACTCACTGTACGGTCGGTTCTGAGTCGAACACCGACGACGTCGCTGCCTTCCTGACGACGGCGTCCGCCGCAACGAGGAGCACGACGCTCACGACGATGATGCCGACCTCGTTCGGCGTCGAGAGCAAGCCGAGCGAGACGATGAGCGTCGTCGCGCAGGCGGGTGCGTGAACGGTGTCGGTGGCGACCATTCCCCAACTCGTCGCGACGACAGACGAGAGACCGCTGGCGACGAGTCCGAGTCCGGCGAGCGAGAACGCCGGTGGAGCAGCCGTGAGCGTCGCACCCGACCCGAGGAGCGTGTAGGCGAAGAACCCCGCGACCGCGCCGATAGCGTGCCCTCCGACGACGCGCTTGCCCCGCGGTCGCTCGGATTCGGCCGCAAAGGCGAGAACGAACGCCGACGGACCGAGACTCGGAAAGATAAACGCCGACCCGGTCCCCCACGCGACGACGCCGAGCGTGGCAAAGAGCAGACCGGCGGTGAGCCCCGTTTCGAGTCCGCGGCGTTTCATACCGGTAGCTCGGCAGGTGCTCCCTGAAAACAGTGTCTGACTGGAGTCGCGACGCGAGCCAGCCCTCGGCGACGGACGGATTCAAGTGTTGACATAGCAACAACACGCACATGCCCGGTGCAGTCTTTCTCGAAGGCGACCTCGTCGAACTCCGAACCGTCGACGAGTCCGACGTGGAGTTTCTCCACCAACTGGTCAACGACCCGCGGGTTCGACGCGGTATCGCCGCCGTCGACCCGGTGACACACGCCCAAGAGCGCGAGTGGGTCGATTCGCGGGTCGACGGCGATGACATCGACTTCGTCATCTGCGACGATGGCGACCCGGTCGGAACCATCGGGCTCAAGCCGCCGAACATCACGACCGGCGCATCCGAAGTCGGGTACATCGTCGCACCCGACGACTGGGACAACGGGTACGCGACCGACGCGCTGCGAACGATTTGCGGCTACGCCTTCGAAGAGCGCCGACTGCACAAAGTGTACGCGAACGCCTACGAGACCAACCCGGCGTCGTGTCGTGTCTTAGAGAACGTCGGGTTCGAAAAGGAGGGCGTCCACCGCGACCGGGGGTTCGTCGGCGGTGAGCACGTGGACGTGCTCCGGTACGGGCTGTTAGCTCACGAGTGGCAGCACACAGCGGATGAATCCGGTCGCGAGACCGACCGCGACAGTTGGATTTAGTTTAAATCCAGCCTTCTTCGACGAGGAGTTCGCCGTTGAGGACCGACGCCCCGGCCGCGCCGCGAATCGTGTTGTGGGCGAGGCAGTTGTACTTCACGCCGCCTTCGGTCGCCTGAATCGCGCCGGCAGAGATTTGCATGCCGTCGCCGCGGTCGCGGTCGAGACGAGGCTGCGGACGGTAGTTATCCTCGAAGACGTGGATGAGTTGCTCGGGAGCGCTCGGGAGGTCGACGCCGGGGTACTCGCGCATCGCGGCCGCGACATCCTCGGGCGAGGCGTCGTCTTCGAGGTCGGCGAAGACGCTTTCGAGGTGGCCGTCGAGCGTCGGAATCCGGTTGCAGGAGGCGTTGACCTCGGCGTCGTGGAGTGCGACTTCTGCGCCGTCGAAGCTGCCGAGCAGCTTGCGCGATTCGGTCTCCATCTTCTCTTCTTCGCCGCCGATGTGCGGGATGGCGTTGTCGATAATCTCCATCGAGGTGACGCCGTCGTAGCCCGCGCCGGAGACCGCCTGGAGGGTCGTGACGTGGACGCGGTCGAGGCCGAACTGGTCGAGCGCGGCGAGCGTCGGAACCATCGTGATAGTCGAGCAATTTGGGTTCTTCACGAGCGCGCCGTCCCAGCCGCGCTCGTCGCGCTGGACCTCGATGAGGTCGAGGTGGCCGGGGTTGATTTCGGGGATGGTAAGCGGCACGTCGGGAGCCATCCGGTCGTTCGAGGAGTTCGACGAGACGACGTAGCCCGCATCGAGGAAGTCGGGTTCGACCTCCGCGGCGACAGACGAGGGGAGAGACGAAAATAGGAGGTCGACGTCGTCAGACACGGCCTCTGGCGTGGTTCGAGTGACTTCCATCGACGCCACGTCGTCCGGAATCGGGGTATTGACCCGCCACTTGGCGGCCTCACCGTAGGTCTTGCCCGCGCTCGACTCGCTGGCGGTCACGGCCGCCAGTTCGAAGGTCGGGTGGTCTTCGAGGAGTTGGATGAATCGCTGTCCGACCGCACCGGTTGCACCGAGGATTCCGACTTGTACTGCCATTACCCGTGTCGTAGCGTGGCACACGCATAAGGTCGTTTGGATTTGGGCCGATTTTCGCGGTAGTCCGCTTGTACGTCACGTTCTCGGGCATTTCCTTCACGGTCGAACAGGTAAATCGTCGTCTGTCGAAGGACGAACCGACGTGCGTTGGAGAAACCGATAGAATAACGTGTGGTTCCCTGAAAGATTACCGCAAATGTTCAGCAAGGTTCTCGTCGCCAACCGAGGTGAAATCGCAGTACGCGTCATGCGCGCCTGCGAAGAGCTGGGTGTCCGAACCGTCGCGGTCTACAGCGAGGCCGACAAGCACGGTGGTCACGTGCGCTACGCGGACGAAGCGTACAACATCGGGCCCGCCCGCGCGGCAGATTCGTATCTGGACCACGAGTCGGTCATCGAGGCCGCCCGGAAGGCCGACGCCGACGCTATCCACCCCGGATACGGGTTCCTCGCGGAGAACGCGGAGTTCGCCCGCAAGGTCGAAGCGTCCGAGTTCAAGTGGATTGGCCCGTCGGCCGACGCGATGGAGCGACTCGGTGAGAAGACGAAGGCGCGCTCGCTCATGCAGGACGCCGACGTGCCCGTCGTCCCCGGCACGACCGAACCCGCCGAGTCCGCCGAGGACGTGAAGGCTGTCGCCGAGGACTACGGCTATCCGGTCGCCATCAAGGCCGAAGGTGGCGGTGGCGGTCGCGGCCTGAAGGTCGTCCGCACCGAAGAAGAAGTCGACGACCAGTTCGAGACGGCACAGCGCGAGGGCGAGGCGTACTTCGACAACGCCTCCGTCTACGTCGAGAAGTACCTCGAAGCGCCGCGCCACATCGAGGTGCAGATTCTCGCCGACGAACACGGCAACGTTCGGCACCTCGGCGAGCGCGACTGTTCGCTCCAGCGCCGCCACCAGAAGGTCATCGAGGAGGCTCCATCGCCGGCGCTCTCGGACGACCTGCGCGAGCGCATCGGTGAAGCCGCACGTCGCGGAGTCCGGGAAGCGGGCTACACCAACGCCGGGACGGTCGAGTTCCTCGTCGAAGACGGCGAGTTCTACTTCATGGAAGTCAACACGCGGATTCAGGTCGAACACACCGTCACCGAGGAAGTGACGGGTCTCGACGTGGTGAAGTGGCAGATTCGCGTCGCCGCCGGCGAGGAACTCGACTTCTCGCAGGAGGACGTGGAAATCGAAGGCCACTCCATGGAGTTCCGTATCAACGCGGAGGCTCCCGAGAAGGACTTCGCGCCTGCGACCGGCGAACTCACGACCTACGACCCGCCGGGCGGCATCGGCGTCCGCATGGACGACGCCGTCCGTCAGGGCGACGAAATCGGCGGCGACTACGACTCGATGATTGCGAAGCTCATCGTCACCGCCTCGACCCGCGAGGAAGTCCTCGCCCGCGCCGAGCGCGCGCTCGCCGAGTTCGAAATCGAAGGTCTTCGAACGGTCATCCCGTTCCACCGGCTGATGCTCACCGACGAGACGTTCCGCGAGGGACGCCACACCACGAAGTACCTCGACAACGTCCTCGACCCCGACCGTATCGAGGCGGCAGTCGAGCGCTGGGCACCCGACGCTGTCTCTAACGACAACGACGAGGAAGACGTGACCGAGCGCACCTTCACCGTCGAGGTCAACGGCAAGCGCTTCGAGGTCAGCCTCGAAGAGCGCGGCGCACCCGCCATCCCGCTTGGCGACGTCAGCGGTGGCAGCGCCTCGCAGTCTTCCGGCCCGCGCAAGCGCCGCGAGGACAGCGGTGGCGACCAACAGCAGATTATCGAGGGCGACGGCGAGTCCATCACCGCCGAGATGCAGGGGACGATTCTCTCTGTCGACGTCGGCGAAGGCGACGAGGTCGAACCCGGAGACACCGTCTGTGTCCTCGAAGCGATGAAGATGGAAAACGACGTGGTCGCCGAGCGCGGCGGCACCGTCTCGCAGGTCCTCGTCGGCGAGGGCGACAGCGTCGATATGGGCGACGTGCTTCTCGTCCTCGAATAGACGACTCGCTGCGATTTCCAGACCCGAACCACGAACCTCTTTCTTCGCGCCGTCGTAGCCGCCCGCATGAGCGACACGCGACGCGCCCTCTTGTCCGCCCTCGCCGACGGACCCGTCTCTGGTCCCGAACTCGCCGACCGTCTCGACATCTCCCGCGCTGCCGTCTGGAAGCACGTCGAGTCGCTCCGCGACGAGGGATTCGTCGTCGAGAGCGAGAGCGACGGCTACGTCGTCACCGAGGTCCCGGAGTACGGCGGCCCGGCAATCGAATACGGACTCGAAGCCGACTACGACGTGGCGTTTCACGACGTCCTGGGGTCGACGAACGACACCGCCCGCGAACTCGCCGCCGAGGGCGAGAGCGACGTCGTGGTCGTCGCCCGCGAGCAGTCAGCCAGCAAGGGCCGAAAAGAGCGCGCGTGGACCGCCCCCGACGGCGGCGTCTGGATGAGTGTGCTCATTCGCCCCGACGAGCCGCCCGCGTTCGCCCCGCTGTACACCTTGGCGATGGCCGTCGCCGTCTGTGATGCAGCGCGTGAAGCGGGTGTGGACGCGAGTATCAAGTGGCCGAACGATGTCATCGTGAGTCGCCCGCCGAAGCGGGCGACGAGCGATGGCTCATCTGACTCGGGCGAGTCAGATGGTGTGATTGTGAGCGAATCAAGCGATGACTCGCCGGATACAGAAGCCTCCGACCACGACTACCGAAAGCTCTGCGGCATCCTGACCGAGATGGAGGGCGAGGCCGACCGCGTCTCGTGGTTAGTTATCGGGGCGGGCATCAACGCCAACATCGACCTCGAAAAACTCCCCGAGGAAGCGACCAGCGTCTCCGCAGAGGCGGCCCCGGTCGAACGCCGCATCTTCGTCCAGCGAGTGCTCGAACGCTTCGACGAACTCCGTGCCGACCTCGACAGTGTGCTTCCGGCGTGGCGCGAGCGAGCAGACACGCTCGGGCGACGGGTGCGCGTTCACACGGCGAACGGCGTCGTCGAAGGCGAAGCTATCGACATCGAACACCCCGGGACGCTGGTCGTCCGAACCGACGACGGCGAAACGCGAGTCCACGCCGGCGACTGCGAACACCTCCGTCCAGTGGCGGAAACGTAGGTTACTCGTCGGCGGTCGCCGCGGCGTCGGTCCCCGAATCGGCCGACGCGCCCGCCTCTGATTCGGCAGACGTGACATCTATCAGCGGGTCAGACTCCTGTCCGCCCTCGATTCTGACCGTCAGTACGGGGACGCTCGACGCGCGGACGACCTTCTCCGCGACCGACCCGAGGAGCAGGCGGTCGATACCGCCGCGACCGTGTGTTCCCATCACGATGAGGTCGCACTCGCCGCGCTCGGCGAACTCGACGATTTCGCGACTCGGCGTCCCTTCGAGGATGTGCGTCTCGACCGGAATGTCCCGCACGCTCGCAGCGCGCTCGACGAGTTCGACCGCTGCCTCGGCGTCTTCCCGCAACAGGTCGTCGAGCCCCTCCCACGAGGACTCCATCGGCAACCCCGCAAAACTCCCGGCGTTGACTACGTACACGCCGTGGAGTTCTGCACCGTGAACTGATGCGAGGGCGGCGGCATGGGCTGCGACGCGGTCTGAGCCGTCTGAGCCGTCGATTGGGACGATGATTCGGTCGTACATTTCTATGACACGTGGTAACATATTATCGAGTTCGGTAATAACGCTTTGCTACGGCAGGAGTACTGCGAGAATATGTGTGGTGGCTGTGGCGTCGGCTCTCCTTCTGCGAGTGGCAAATAGAGGCAAAATAACGGCCAAGCTCGACATCTCTCCTCCCGGCGTTCCCACGGAACTGTAATCACCACTCAACTAATTGGTCTCGAATTCGTTTGTTCACATATGTCACGAATTGTGTTCGCTATCCTCGGTGCCGTCGTCGCAGTGTTCCCCAAGCAAACGCTCACGGTGTACGAATGGCTCGCCATCGAGAATCGAGACGAGTGCACGCGCCGGTCGTGGGTCGTCCCCGCCGTTCGAGTCGAGGGCGTCGTCTTCCTCGTCGCTAGCCTGCTCGGAGGCAAGACGTACCAACGACTGCTCGACTTCAGCGGCGCTGTCGGGGCTGTCGCACTCGCCGCACCGAAGCAGTATCTCGGCGTCGGTGGCTGGCTTAGCTACCAATCGTCGGAAACTGTCGAGTGGAACAGCCGCTTTATCGCGGTCGCTCGGTCGTTCGGCGGTCTAGTCCTCCTGTCCGCGATTCGCTCGCACAAAAGTGGGGGCGACGACTCCGACGCGACAGCGGAACTCGACGCTGACGCGGAGTCAGCCTAACGTACTCTCGGACGCTCAGAGAGACACGTCTTTCACGTCCGCCATTCCGGCGCGGCGGACGACGGCGCGAACCACGTCCTGCACGCCGGCTAAGTTGTCCGAGTCGCCGTCGAGGACGAGGAGTTTCGCGTCGCGTCCCTTCTCGACGAGACCGTAGTTCAGACCGGCGATGTCCGCACCATTGATGGTCGCCATGCGGAGAATCTCGACTGCGGGCACGTCGGCCAGTTTCGACGTGAACTCCATCTCGCGGAACATCGAGGGACTGTTCAGCATGACGTTGTCCGTACCGAGTGCGACCGTCGTTCGCTCGACGAGGTCGCGAATCGGTGGGACGCCGACGCCCGTGACGAGGTTCGACCGCGGACAGACGGCGATTGGAATCTCCTCGTCTTCGACTCGCTGGAGGTGCGCGGGTTCGGGGTAGACCATGTGGACGAGAAAGTCGGGGTCGAGGTCCAACGCGGGCGTGATGTCGTGTGAGTCGCGCTCGCCCGCGTGAATGCCGAACAGTTTTCCGGCGTCTGCGGTTTCGGCTCTGAGTTCCCCGAACTCCGCGTCTCGAGCCCCCGACGCACCGAACCCGTCCGCTTCTCGCATCGCATCCGCCGTCTCGCGGCCGAGGACGACTGCCTCGATGTCGCGGCCGTCGAGCGCCTGGCGGATGACGTCGACACCTTCGACGCCACCCTCACGGAATTCGAGACACGCCGCGGTCCCGCCTCGTTCCATCATTCGGAGCGAGCGAGCCATCGCGGCCGCCTTCTCGTCGGTGCTGGCCGCCCGGAGGAGGCGGTGTTTCAGTCCGTCCGGCGGTGCGACGAGTTCGTCGAGCGAGAGTCCGCCACCCGCCTCTTTCGCGATTGAATCGCCGAGGTGGGTGTGCGCGTTGACGAACGCGGGAAGGATGATATCGGTCGAATCGGTGGTCGTCTCCTCGACGGCGGTTATCGTTCCGTCTTCGACGACGACCCGGCCTTCGACCGGTTCGAACGCCCGGCCACGAAGTACGGTCCCCTCGAGTTGCATCGCTCACGACTCGGTCGTCGCACCGCTTGAACCTCCCGCATCGAGGTGGGTGTGGGCGTGGCTCTCCTCGCCTCTTTTTGAGCCGTCACTCGAACTCGTCGAGCGTCGTGTTCAGACCGCCTCGAACCTCGTTGACGAGCGCACCGCTCACGTCTAACCCGAGGACGTCAGCGGCGGCGCGGCCCACCGTTTCGGTCACGTCCGCTGGGGCGTACACGCCGAGTCGCCACTGCTGTTCTTGGGCGGTTCGAAGCGCCTGCACGAGCGGGGACTCGCGTTCCAACTGCCGAATCTCGCCGTTGACCATCACCCGCGACGACGATTCTGTCATCGACGGGCGCGACGGAATATCGACGATGACCGACTCGGAAGACACGTCCGCGGCGTCGGCGATGTCGCGTTCGAAGCCGGCGATAGTCTCGTGGTCGGCGTCGAGAAGCGACCCGGGAACGTCGGAGAGTTCGGCCCAGACGGCCCGTTTGTACAGGTCACGGGTTGCCAATCGCTCGGCGAAGTCGGCGGTCGTGGGGTTGAGACGGAGACCGACCAAGAGGTCGTAGTCGTCCATCCGTCGGAGTTCGTGGGCGTCGATGTCGGGTTCAGAGAGCAACTGTTCCGACGCCCGGCGCAACATCGCCTTCGAGATGCGGGCGACGTGGTGGGCGTAGACGGTGGGGTTCATCAGGGCGCGAGCGAGGAGGAGCGATTCGGCGGTCTGGACGTTCCCCTCTGCGAGGACGAGTTCGCCGTCGACGAAGGTGAGTTCCCGAATCAGGCGCTCGTGGTCGATAGTGCCGTAGGGGACGCCCGTGTGGTGGGCGTCGCGGACGAGGTAGTCCATCCGGTCGACGTCGAGTTCGCCCGAGACGAGTTGGCCGAACTTCGCGTCCCCGGAGACGAGTCGCGCGACCCGCTTTGGGTCGAGTCCGTGGTCGTCGAGGGCCGACCCGACGGTCCCGCGCGTGACGAGTTCCTCGACGTCGTCGTGGTACTTTCCGGTGTGGCGGTGGGTCACCTCCTCGACGTTGTGGCTGTAGGGGCCGTGACCGACGTCGTGGAGGAGCGCGGCGGCCTCGACGTGGGAGGCGGCGTCGCCCTCGATGCCGAGGTGAGAGAGGGCGCGCGAGGCGAGGTGATAGACGCCGAGGCTGTGTTCGAATCGGGTGTGATTCGCGGAGGGGTAGACCAGTTGGACCGTCCCCAACTGCTTGATACGGCGGAGACGCTGCATCTCCGGCGTGTCGAGAAGGGCTTCGGCGACGCCCGTGACCTCGATGTGGTCGTGGACGCTGTCCTTGATGGTCGTCATGGTGAGGCTTCGGCCGTCATCGGGTAAAAAGGGTCGGACGCGAGGGAATCGCAGGACGACGAGGCAGAACCGCCGGGAGGATGGCGACGCGGAGTCGCCGGGAGAACGGTAACGCGAAGTCACCGGCAGGACGGCGACGCGAAGTCACCGCTCCGTGAGGAACCCGCCGAGCGGGCCGGGGAGCGAAAACGGTACGGCGGGTGCGACGGTGGCGGCAGCCATCTGTCGGAGCGCCATGGGAGTACTCCGCCAGCGGAGATTGTAGTACACCGCGAGTTCGGGGCCGAGTTTGGCTTTGAATCCGGTGAGCCGCTTCATGTTCGCTCCGCCGAGGTCGTAGACGCTCGCACCCTCGGCTTTCGCCGTCTGCATGATGTGCCAATCGAGGAGGCTGACGACCGGGAAGCCGACGCCGGGGTCGACAGCGCCCTGCCAGCGGTACACTCGGTCGTCGTCGTGGATGGCGATGATGCCCGTCTCGGGGTCACCGTCGACGACCGCGACGTGGGTTCGGACCGTCCCGTCCGGGAGTGCGTCGGCGAGGTCCGTGACGAACGCGGGCGTGACGCGGTAGGACTTGTCCTGTTGTTCGTGCCGGTCGCGGACGAGGTCGAGCACCATGTCGATGTCGTCGCGGTCGCCCAGTTCGAACGTGAGACGGTGGTCGTCGAGGTCTTTGATGTTCCGCCGGATGTTCCGACTGAAGCGCGATTTGATGGTCTCCTCGTCGGCCGTCAGGTCGACGTGGTAGGTGTAGTCCGGCGTCGCATCGAAATCTGCCCAGCGATAGCACCGCACGTCGGTGAGGTCGGTCGTCCCGCGGAGGTGAATAAAGTCCGGGTCGAACGCGTCGTGAAGCCACTGGACCGACCCGGAGACGAACTCGTCGAGCGTCTGTTCGCGTCGCCGTCGCTTTCCGGTGTTGGCCGTGTTCAGTACGGGACCGAGCGAAAAGCTCTCCAGTATGTGCGGGGGCGAGACGACCGCCGGTCGCCCGTACCGGGTCGTCTCGAAGACCGGAAGGAGACCGACCGGTTCGTCGCCGTGAAGTCCAACGAGGCAGTGGAGCGTCCCCTTCGAGTGCGCTTCGAGGACGCGAAGTGCCTCACCCCGGTGAAAGGGGGTTGCGCCAGTGACGTGGTCGTGGTCCACGTATCGGTTCCACGCGTCGGGGTCGGCCGTCAGGTCGACGAATTCGAGTCCCATGGTCAGAGGTAGCCGAGTCCTTGCAGCCGCGATTCGACGTCGTCACCGACGTCGCGGGCCGAGTCGCGGTCGACGGGGCGTTCGTAGGTGGCTTCCGCTGTGGACGTGACGCCGGGGAGGACAGCCCCTTCCATCCGGTCGCTTCGCGGCAGGCCGAGCAGCGAGAGGACTGTCGGAGCGATGTCGAGGAGGTGCGGCGTGCCGAGCGATGCAGTGGGGTCGAATCCGTCGCCCGCGATAGCGACGACGCCGTACGGCTTGTGATTCCACGGTTCGTACATCGGCCCGAACAGGTCGCCGCGAAGTTCGGCTTCCGGGAACGTCTCGAAGTCGCGCGGGAGGAGCATGATATCTGGTGCGGCTTCGATAAACGGTCCCTCGAACACCGCTTCGCGCGGGACGACGGCGTCGAACACAGGGTCTCCGTCCGGGGTGCGAACGGTCGAGAGCTTCTCGATGAGTTCCAGCCGAAGCGACTCGTACTCGTCGGGAGAGACGACGCCCGCCGGTTCGCGGCCAGCGAGGTTGATTCGGATACCCAGTTCGTTCGACGTTCGCATGTAGGCTCGGGAGTTCTCGAAGTCGACACGGGCGGGCACGTCGGCGGCTCTGAGAGTCCGCTGCGGGACGAGACGCTTGACGACGCTGGTCAAGCCGAGTCTCTCGACGGTGTTCGCCGCGGTCGTGAGTGTTCGGTCCCGAACCCGGTCCACCACGGAGGGCTCGTCCCCGGGGGCAGACGCAGACTCGCCGGGGGCCTTCAGGTCTTGTTTCCAGAGTGGAATCCACGACGGACTTCCCTCTTTGTCGCGCACTGTCTCGACGTATCCTTCTCGGCTGAGGAACTCGTTGACGCGGAACTCCACGTCTTCGTAGGGACCGATGCCGTGGTCGCTGGCGACGAGCACGACGTCCGGGTCGAACGCCTCGATGGCGTGGCCGACCTGTTCGTCGGTGGCGCGGTAGACTTCACGCAAGAGGTCGAGGTCGCCGGGGAAGTCGTGGACTGCGGTGTCGGTCCGCTGGAACTCGACGAAGCCGAAGTCGGGGTCGAACCGCTCTGTCAGGTAGACGAACGCCTCGCCGCGCGAGCGAATCAGACGTTTGTACTCGTCGGCGCGGACCGAGGCCGGCACGCGCTCTGCGTCCGACGTGGTCCGATTGAACTCGTCTTCGCCGTAGACGCGGTACTCGCCGATTGCCTCGCGAACGTCTGCCAAGAGTCCCGGCGGGTGTGTCGCCGGGTCTTCGGGACCGATGTAGCCCGGTATCAACGCGCCGTCGAACTCGCGTGGCGGATGTGTCACCGGGGCGTTCACGACGACGCTTCGCAGTCCGCGCTCCGAGAGGAGTTCCCAGAGCGTCGATTCCGCGATGTCCGTCGCGTCGGAGATGCGCCAGTCGTAGCCGTCGTACGTGAGGAACCCGAACACGCCGTGTTTGGCGGGGTTGACGCCAGTGTACAGCGAGGGCCACGCGCTCGGCGTCCACTGGGGGACCTGCGATTCGAGCGGGGCCGACGCCCCACGGTCGAAGATGTCCTGAAGATTCGGCAGGAGTCCGTCGTCGAACATCGGCTGCATCACGTCAAGACACCCCGCGTCGAGGCCGACCAGGAGGACTCGGCGGTCGGCGCTCATCGGTCGTCACCTCCGTCGGACCGGGCAATAGAGTGCGTGCCGTCTGTGCCGTGTTCGTACAACTCGCCGTTCGTCCCGGCAGGTGTCGATTGGAATTGACTGGCTGACATGTCCGCCTCGTCGACAATGCCCGCTTCGCCGACTGCGCCCACCTCGGTGACCGTCTCTACCTCATCGACAACGGCCTCGACACCAGCGAGGTGCCGCACGGCGGGCATCCTGACGAACGACAGGAGGGTGTAGAGTTGGCGGCTGTAGTCCGCCCCGGCGAGGTGCGCGTGATAGGTTCGGACCACGCCGTCCCAGTCGAGGAAGGGAAGCGCGTCGATGACCGCGCGACTCTCGACGAGCGTGTCGAGGACGAACGAAGTGTCTCTGATGTACTCGCCGTCTTCCATCCACGGGCCGGAGACGTGGTACGACTTCTCTCCGTGTTCGGGGCGGACGAACAGGTGGTCGAACGCGTTCACTTTCGTCTGGAGGAAGTCCAGTGGATACCGTCGCGACAGCGGGACTCCCGTCGACGCGTGGGGAATCGCGGCGAGGTCGGCGTCGAGTCTCGCCACGGCGGCGTTCACGAGGTTCGGGCCGATGAGGTGCTTGACGGGGACGGTCAGCGCGAGGTCCACGAGGCGGTTGTCGAGGAACGGCGTCCAGTGTCGCTTCGTCTGTGTCAGCCCGTAGTAAAAGAGGTCGGCGTCGTTGGACATCGGGTAGCACTCGCCGTAGGAGACGAGTTCGCGGAGCGACGGGTACGTGACGCCGTGGTATTCGAGCCCGTCTCGTCCCGCTTCGACACCGTCGGCGAGTATCCCGTCGAGTGACTTCGAGGCCGATGCCGAGAGATACGGGGGCAACTCGGTCGAACAGCGCTGGACGTACTCGTCGGCGTCTGCCGGCGCGTCTTCCCACGGGAGTTGGAACGTCCCCAGCGGACCGAGTGGAATCGTCCACCGACGTATCGAGAGGCCCTTGAACAGCCAATCGCTGTAGAGCCCGGTGACCAACAGGTCCACCTCGTCGTGGATGTCGTCGAGAAAACCCGTGACGTGGCCCTGATTGAAGTCGCCGTAGAAGTTCATCACTGCCGCGTTGTCGTCGAGGATTCGCGCCGGGTAGCGGTCGTCTCGCTGAAGGAGAGAGAACGGAACGTTGGCGGCCTCTGCGGTACGCTCCGCGACGCGAGCCTCGCGGTTCATCCAGTCGTTCATGTGGTAGGTGACGACTGAGGAGTCGTCCGCGGCGGCGAGAACGAGTCGCGAGTCGCTGCCGCCGCTCAGGAGGACGCCAGCCCGCTCGTCGGTTCTCAGACGGTCGTTGACTACCGTCCGAACCGTCTCGGTGAACTCGTCGGCGACCTCGTCGAACGGTCGGTCGACCGGGCGGTACGAGAGCGTCCAGTACTGCTCGCGGGTCGTCTCTCCCGCCGTGAGGTCGTACGAGAGCGTCGTCCCGGGGTCGAGTTCGGTGACGTTCTCGAAGACGGTCTGCGTCCCCGGGACCGCCGCAGTGGCGAAAAACGCGCTGAGCGCGTCGGCGTCGAAGCGAGCGTCGATAGCTGGATAGACGGCGAGCGCCTGCAGGTCCGTGCCGAAGACGAACGCGCCGCCCGCAGTCTCGGCGAGGTAGATTGGGTGTGTCCCGAGGCGGTCGGTCGCAACGTGAAACCGCTCGCGCTGTCGGTCGTAGAGTGCGACTGCGAACGTCCCGTTCACTCGCGAGAGGAAGTCGAGACCGAAGCGGTCGTAGAGGCCGCGGCAGTACGCGGGTGTCGATGGAACGTCGTCCGCCGCGTATCGACTCTCGTAGCCGTCTGCCGTCTGTACCCCGTGGACATCGCCCCAGACCCAGAGGCGGACGTCCGGCGTCGCCGAAACCGGTTGGTTGGCGTCTGTCATCGTCGAAACGCCGACGCGAACGTCGCCGCCGTCGTACGACTGGGGTGTCTCTCCGGTCCTCGTGTGTTCCGTCAGAAGTGGTCCGAGTGGACAGTCTCTCGGACCGACGATGCCACATAACCCTGCCATGCCTGACAGGAGGCGAGAAACGCGGTTAGTTAGTCACGAACCAGTGACTGTTAGAACGGTCGTAACGTCTCTCGAGAACTACTGTTACGAAGGCGATAACGTCACGCAGCCGTCTCTTCGAGTCCACGCTTATCCGCCCGAGGTGACCGCTCGCGCGAAGTCGAACACGAGCGACCGAATCGACTCGAAGCAGAGCGCCGAGACGGCGTAGACGACGCCGCCGAAGCCGACGTACGCGAGGACGGCGACGAGGCCGCTCGGCGGGGCGACCTGCAGCAGTCCCGCGACGGCGACTCCCATCACGGCGGCCGCGGCGGTGAGTCGAAGCAGGTTGGCAACGGGAAGCCGGTAGGTGACGAGCCGAGAGAGGTACACGACCCGAATCACCATCCCGGCAGTGTACGCGAGTGTCGTCGCCACGGCCGCCCCGATGAGACCGAACTGGAAGATGAGCACCACGTTCAACACGAGGTTGAGCGAGATGCCGACGACCGTCGCGCGAGCGACCAAATCCGGGCGGTCGAGGCCGAGCAGACACCGGCCGACGAGTATCTGAATCGCTTCGGGGATTTTGCCCAGGATGAGGACGACGAGGACGAGCCACGCGCCGGCGAACGGCGGGCCGAAGACCGCTTCGAGGAGGTCGGAGCCGATGAGAAACGCACCGACTGCGGCGGGAATGATGAGCGCGAGGGCGGGCGTCGTCGCCCGAGTGAGAAGGCGGCCGATGCGGTCGGCGTTCGCCTCGGCCCACGCGCTGGTCTGCGGGAGGATAGACGGCCCAATCGCGTGAGTGAGAAGGAGCGTGACGCCCGCAACGCGCCACGCGATTTCGTAGGTTCCGACGGCGTCCTGCGTGAGGATGAACCCGATGATGAGCACGTCCATCCAACTGTGGACCTGCAGGCCGATTGTGGGGATGATGTTGTACTTCCCGAAGGCCAGAAGCGACCGAATGCGGGCGAGAGAAGGTCGAGCAATCGACGGGCGGAGCTTCCAGACGGCCCAGGCGAACCGGACGCCGAGGCCGGCGAGGTAGGCACCCACGAGTTCGAGTGCGCCCCCGCCGGCGACGACGAGCGCAGTTGCGAGTCCGATAAACACCAGTTGTTGGACCAGTTGGAGTGCGGCCGTCTCGCCGACGCGAAGTTCGCCGCGCAGGGCGCTTTCGGCAATCGTCGTCGCCCGAGAGAGGACGAGCGCCGCGAGAATGAACGGTGCGGCGTCGACGCCGACGTAGGCCGCCACGTCGCCGCGGAAGACGAACAGGCCGAGGCCGACGAGTCCGGCACCGGCGACGGTGATTGCTGCCGCGGCCGCGACGACCTCACCGACCCGCTCGCCGCGACCGATTCGCTGCTCGACGGCCGTGCCGATTCCGGCGTCGGCGACGATAGAGAGGACGCCGAGGAGGGCTTGAAACAGGAAGAACGTCCCGAGGACGCCCGCGCCGAGTTTCCGCGCGAAGTACGCGAAGGCGGCGAACGACAGGACGGTGTTCGCCACCTTCGCGACGAAGAGTTTCGACGTGGATAGGGAGATGTTCATTGCGGGGGCTCGCGCGGGATTCGCGGCGGAACGTTGCCTCGCAACGTGATTAGTTATACACCGATTGACGGAGCACGGAGCTGCTCGCGTCGGTTATGACCCGTCTACTGCGAGACGACGTGCATCGGGAGGTCGAGCACCTCGACCGCCGCCGCGGCCACCTCGTCGCGGGCGACCGCGGGAGCGTACACGCCGAGTCGCCACTGCGCGCGCTCGGTCGCCCGGAGCGCGCCGACGAGTTCGGAGGCGGATTCGAGTCGCTGAACCACGCCGTCGACGACGACGCGACTCCGCGACTCCTTGATTCGCGGCGTCGGCGGCGCGTCGATGATGACTTTCTCGGGAGTGATGTTGGCGAGTTCCGCAATCTCGCGCTCGGCGGCGCGTGTCTCGTCGTGGTCGAGTTCCACCACGTCTGTGGGGACGGTACTGAGCGGTGCCCAGATAGCTCGTTTGTAGAGGTTCCTGCGTTCAATGCGGTTTCCAAGGTCGGGGACGCGCTCACCCAGTGCGACGAGCAGGTCGTGGTCGGCCATGCGAACGAACTCCTCGATTGGCAGGCCGTCGTCGACGAGGCGTTCGGAGGCGCGTTCGAGCATCGCGCCCGCGATACGTGACGTGTGATGGCGGTACACCGTCCCGTTCATCAGGGCGCGAGCGAGAAGGAGCGATTCGGCGGTCTGGACGTTCCCCTCGGCGAGGACCAACTGTCCGTCTCGGTAGCGGAGTTGTCGGACGAGCCGACCGTGGTCGATGGTGCCGTAGGGGACGCCCGTGTGGTGAGCGTCGCGGACGAGGTAGTCCATGCGGTCGACGTCGAGTTCGCCCGAGACCAGCTGGCCGAGGCCACCGCCGCCGTCGACGATGTCGGCGACGTGCATCGGGTCCAAGCCGTGTGCTTCGAGCGTCTCACCGACGACAGAGCCGTCGAGCAGGCCGTGAATCTCGTCGTGGTCGCGGCCAGTTCGACGGCGGATGAGGTCCTCGGTCTGGTGGCCGTACGGTCCGTGGCCGATGTCGTGGAGGAGCGCGGCGGCGCGGACGTGGGCGGCTTCCTCGCCTTCGATACCGAGATGCGAGAGGGCGCGCGAGGCGAGGTGATAGACGCCGAGACTGTGTTCGAATCGGGTGTGGCTCGCCGAGGGGTACACGAGGCGAACCGTCGAGAGTTGCTTGATGTGGCGGAGACGTTGGAACTCGGGAGTATCGACGAGGTCGGCGGCCACGGGGTCCAGAGAGATGTAGTCGTGGACGCTGTCCTTGACGGCGGTCATATCGGGTGTTGTGTGACTGGCATCAAATACCCGACCATTCACGGTTGCCAGAGCGACCGCAGACGTCTGGTCTGTGAGGCAGTCGCCGTCTCCGGTGAAGGAACTTTCAAACCGCCGGTCACCCTACGCCGGAGCATGGTAACGTTCCTCGCCGGGGGCACGGGCACCCCCAAACTCCTCGATGGGGCCGCCGAGGTATTCGACCCCGCCGAGACGACAGTCGTCGCGAACACCGGCGACGACGTCGAACTCGGCGGCCACCTCGTCTGTCCCGACCTCGACACCGTCCTCTTTTCGGGTGGCGGCGTCCTCGACACCGACCGCTGGTGGGGCATCGCGGGCGACACCACGGAGACGGACGACGAACTCCATCGCCTCGCCGACGCGGCGGGCCTCGAACCCGGCCCGCGATATCTCTCTCCCGAGGCCCAGACCGCTGGCCGCGACATCGCTCGCTGGCGACGCTTCTCCGGCATCGCCGAGTTCATGGAAATCGGCGACCGGGACCGCGCGGTCCACATCACGCGAACCTCGCTCCTCGACGAGGGCAACTCGCTGACCGAGGTCACACAGACGCTCGCGGACGCCTTCGACCTCGACGTGTCGCTCCTGCCCATGAGCGACGACCCGGTGGCGACCCTCATCCACACCGAGGAGTCGGGTGTCATGCACTTTCAGGAGTACTGGGTTCACCACCGCGCCGAACCCGAGGTTCGAGACGTAGAATTCCGCGGTGCGGACGAGGCGAGCATCACGCCCGAAGTCGCCGCCGCGCTCTCGGACCCCGTGGTCGTCGGTCCCTCGAATCCGGTCACGAGCATCGGCCCGATGCTCGCCCTCGACGACTTCGCCGACGCGCTCGCCGACACGCCGGTCGTCGCCGTCTCGCCCTTCGTCGAGGATACCGTCTTTTCGGGACCGGCCGCCGACCTCATGGCTGGAATCGGTTACGACCCCTCGACTGCGGGCGTCGCCGAGGCGTACCCCTTCGCGGACGCGTTCGTCCTCGACGACGAGGACGGGACCGACCTCGACAGGCCAGTCGTCCGCACCGACACGCGAATCGACGCGCCCGAAGACGCTGCTCGCGTCGCTCGCGCCGTACGCGATGCGCTCGCAGAGGTGTCGTGATGTTCGCCCCTCGCGTCGCCGTGGCGAGCCTCAGCGGCGAATCTGACGCCGAGTGGGCGCGCGCTGCTGCCACCCACGTCGGCGCGGCGTTCCTCGGCGGCGTCGCCATCGACGAGGCTGCACAGGAGGCCGCCGAAGCCCTCGTCGCCCGCGACCGCTCGGAGTTCCTCACCGACGACCCGATTGGCTTTCTCGACGAGCAACTGACCGAAGTGGACGCCGCAGACGCCCCCGACATCTTCGCCGCGGTCAACGTCCGGGCGACGACGGCCGACCCGATTGGCGACGCCGCCGCGGTCTGCGCCGACCACGATGCAGGTCTCGAAATCAACGCACACTGCCGCCAAGACGAACTCTGTGCGGTCGGCTGTGGGGAGGCACTCCTCCGCGACACCGACAGACTCGTGGCGTACGTCGAAACGGCGCGAGAAGCAGGCGCAGCGGTTGGTGTGAAAGTCCGCGCTGAAGTCGATGGCGTCTCTCTCCCGAACCTCGCTGCAATCCTCGCCGACGCCGGTGCAGACTGGATTCACGTCGATGCGATGGACTCCGAGGCGGCCGTCGCGGATGTGGTCGCGGCCGCACCGGATCTGTTCGTCATCGCCAACAACGGCGTCCGCGACCGCGAGACGGTTCGCGAGTACCTCGACTACGGGGCTGACGCCGTGAGCGTCGGGCGGCCGAGTGACAACCCGGAGGTGCTCCAGCGCGTGCGCGCCGCGACCGACGAGTGGTTCACGGAACAGGCCAGTCGCCCGGACTCGGACGACGAGCAGGAGGCGACCGTCTGATGCCGACCCCAGTCGCAGAGCGCGGCTTCGCCCCGGCGCGACACGCCGAACTCGCACTGCTCCTCGAAGTCGCCGGGACGCCCAAACCGGGGAACGTCGACCGCCGACGCGACCTCTCGGACCTCCACTTCGAACACTTTCTGACTGGTGCTGTCGGGTCGGCGGCGGGGCTTCGACTGGCTGAAGACGGCGCACCAGTCGGCGAGGCGTTCGAGACCGCGGTCGAGGGAATGAGCAAACAGGGGGGCGGAAACACGCAGTTCGGCTGTCTCCTGCTTCTCGTCCCGCTCGTGCGGGCCGCGGCCGCAGGCGACCTCTCTCCCGCGGGGGCGACGCGCGTCGCGGAAGCGACGACCGTGGACGACGCAGTCTCGTTCTATCGAGCCTTCGAACACGTGGACGTCGCGGTGGGCGACCCGCCGGAAGACGCCTCGGACCTCGACGTTCGGCGCGGGTCGAACGCTGAATCGACGCTTCGAGCAGCGGGGCTGACCCTCTCCGATATCATGGAACTGAGCGCCGAGCGAGACGCGAACGCGCGGGAGTGGACCGGCGACTTCGCCCGGACGTTCCGCGCCGCCGAGTCGATTCTTGCTGACGAGGGGCCGGTCACAGAGCGCGTCGCGCGGGCGTTCGTCGACCTCCTCACCGAAGAGCCGGACACGCTCGTCGTGACGAACCACGGCGAGGCCGTCGCCCGCGACGTGATGGACCGCGCGGCGGCCGTCTCCGACCTCGACGAGGCCGAGATGCTGGCCGAAGAGTTCGTCGCCGAGGGAATCAACCCCGGAACGACCGCCGATATCGCCTGCGCGGCGAC
This sequence comes from Haloferax larsenii, assembly GCF_024730625.1. Classification (NCBI taxonomy): domain Archaea; kingdom Methanobacteriati; phylum Methanobacteriota; class Halobacteria; order Halobacteriales; family Haloferacaceae; genus Haloferax; species Haloferax larsenii. The sequence goes on along the minus strand of NZ_CP078063.1, from coordinate 83,076 downwards.
GTTCGTCGCGCTGGAGCGGGGGGTGCCACTGTGAGTCGAAAAACCGACGAGAACGCGACCGAGGACAGCACCTCTGCCGACACCGTCGAGTGGCCGGTCGAACTCCGCGGCGTCACCGAGTCGGTCGTCGCCACGCTCGGCCCCAACGACTTGTGGAACTTCGCTGCACTCGGGCTTCACGCGCCCAACGAAGACCAAGACGATGGCGTCGTCACCGCAACTACGTGGGGAAACACTCGAACCCGCCGCAACTTCCACCGACAGGGCGGCGGCGTCGTCCAGTTCGTCAGCGACCCGCGGGACTTCGTGGACGCCGCGATGACAATCTGGGAAGGGGAGACACCCGTCCTCGACTCGGCGGACGCGTGGGCCGAAGTCGAGGTGGAGATGGTCGATTCAGGCGACGATGGCGGAACTCACTGGGAGACGTGGGAGCTTCGACCCACGGAGGCGGCAGTCGAAGCGACTCGTCCGTTCACAATCAACCGGGCGTTCGGGGCCGTCGTCGACGCGACGGTCGCGGCCTCTCGACTCGACGTGCCCGCGTTCGACGCCGACGAACTGCTCTCTCGGCTCGCGTACTTCGAAGAAACGGTCGAGGCGTGCGGCGGTCAGGCCGAGCGCGAGGCGTTCGAACGCATCGACGAACACACCGGCTGGCGAGAGTTGGCCGCGGAAAGACGGAACGAATCGTTTTAGTGTTCGTCCGGGGAAATCTCGGACATGGCAATCAAGCCCAAATACGTCAAGCAGTTGGGTAACATCCTGCTGGAGCGCTACCCGCAGGCGTTCAACACGGACTTCGAGACCAACAAGGACAGCGTCGACCAACTGACCACCGTCGAATCGAAGAGCGTTCGAAACCGCATCGCGGGCTACATCACCCGCAAGAAGGGCGGTCAGGCAGCGTAATTCTCGACACAGACGATTCTCTACTGAATCTCTTCTCCGCCCGCTCCGGGAGCGACTGCGTCGGCGCGCTGCGTCCGGTCTTCGGACGACCCGACTGCTGTTTTCGGGGCGTGATACACCGCCTCACCAGTCTCGCGGTCGAACAGGTGTGAGCGGTCAGCATCGACCGTGAGCGCCACCCGTTCGCCGGGTTCGAACGTCGCCCGCGGGGTCGTCGAGACCTGCACCGTCTCGTCGCCGAGCCGGCAGTGAACGAGGAGGCTGTCGCCGAGGGGTTCTGTTACCGTCACTTCGGCAGTCGCGGTACAGGTGCCTGCTGGCGCATCGTCGAGAGGCGCGATACCGATGTCTTCGGGCCGGACGCCGAGGTCTGCGGCGTCGATGCCGTCCTGCGCGGCCATTTCGTCCGCTGAGACGGGGACTTCGAGGCCGGTGTCGTGGACGACGGAGTCGCCGTGGACTTCCACCGGGAAGACGTTCATCGCGGGTTCACCGATGAACTCCGCGACGAACCGGGTCGCGGGGCGGTCGTAGAGTTCCTGTGGCGGAGCGACCTGCTCGGCGTGGCCGTCGTTCATCACGGCGACGCGGTCGCCGAGGGTCATCGCCTCCGTCTGGTCGTGGGTGACGTAGACGGTCGTCGTCTGGAGGCGGCGATGGAGCGAGGCGAGTTCCGTCCGCATCTGGATGCGGAGTTTGGCGTCGAGGTTCGACAGCGGTTCGTCCATCAGGAAGACCGATGGTTCGCGGACGAGCGCGCGGCCGATAGCGACGCGCTGGCGCTCGCCGCCGGAGAGGGCCGCCGGTTTGCGGTCCAAGAGGTCTTCGATACCGAGCATCTCGGCAACCTCTGCCGCCCGTTTCGAGAGTTCCGACTCGGAGATGTCGCGGGCGGCGTCCGCGCCGAAGGTCATGTTGCGCTCGGCGGTCATATGCGGGAACAGCGCGTAGTTCTGGAAGACCATCGCCACGTCGCGGTCCTTCGGTTCGACGCCGTTGACTCGCTCGCCGCCGATTTCGAGAGAGCCGTCGGAGACGGACTCCAAGCCGGCAATCATTCGGAGCGTCGTCGATTTCCCACAGCCGGACGGGCCAACGAGCACGAGGAACTCGCCGGGTTCGACGGCGAGAGAGATGCCGTCGACGGCGGTCACGTCTTCGAATCGTTTCGTCACTGAGTCGAGTTCGATTGCAGTCATGTCACTTCTGTTGGAGCGCGAATGTTTCGAGGAGCGGTCGATGCAGGGCGACGAGGACGACGAGCGGGACGCTGAGCGCGAGTATCGACCCCGCCATGATGAGTCCCCACTGCGTCTGGCCGGCCTGACTGGCACTCTGGAGGTAGCTGATGCCGACTTGGACGACCTGCTTTTGCTGGTCGGAGACGACGATGAGCGGCCAGAGGTACTGGTTCCACGCGTAGACGAACGTGATGACCGAGACGCCGGCAATCATGCCGCGCGACATCGGCACGAGCACGTCCACGAGGAACTCGATGGGGCCGACGCCGTCGAGTCTGGCCGTCTCGACCAGCGACGAGGGGATACTCAGGAAGTGCTGTCGGAACAGGAACACCGCCGTCGCGCTGGCGATGTACGGCCCGGTGATCGCGAGCATCGAGTTCGCCCAGCCGAGGTCAGCCATGAGTTCGAAAAGCGGGACGATTCGCACCGGCACCGGGAGGAGAAGCGTCAAGAGGACGAACGCGAAGATGGCGTCCTTGTACGGGAAGTCGTAGTAGACGATAGCTAGCGCCGCCAGAAGCGACAACGACACCTTCCCGACGACGACGATAATCGACATCACGAACGAGTTGACGATGTACCGCGCGAGGTCGTACTCGAAGAGGGCGCTCTGGTAGTTTTCGAGGGCGTACCCGCCGGGAGCGAGGTTCGTCACGTCGTAAATCTGGGCAGTCGACTGGGTGCTCATCAGCAACGCGAGGAGCAAGGGCGCACCCATGAGGACGATGGAGACGACGAGCGAGAGGTGAACCCACAGCGTGTCCGGGAGGCCGACGGTCGCCGACTCCGAGGTGATGGAGGAATCTTCGACCGCCATGTTAGGCCCCGTAGTGGGCGTATTCGCCCGTCAGTTTCAGTTGTGCCAACATCAGTATCGAGACGATGCCGAAGAGGACGATGGACTCCGCCGAGGCGAGACCGAGGCTGTTGAACTCGAACGCGTCGCGGTAGAGTTTGAAGATGAGGAGGTTCGTCGCCCCGTTGGGGCCGCCACTGGTCATCAAGTCCACGAGCGGGAACGTCGCGAAGAACGCGTAGATGGTGTCCATGACGACGAGGAAGCCGAGCGTTGGCGAGATGAGTGGGACGTACACCTCGCGGAGCATCGTCAGCGACCCGACGCCGTCGAGACGAGAGGTCTCCGCCAGCGACTCCGGGACGTTGTGGAGCGCGGCGAGCAGGAAGACGATGTTGTAGCCGAGTTGCTTCCAGATGGCGACGACGGCGAGGACGCCGAAGGCCAGTGGGCCGTTCGTGAACCAGTCGAACTCGACGCCGGGTATCAGCTCGATGTAGTGGGTGATGACGCCGAGGTTCGGGTGCAAGAGGAACAGAAGCACCGTCGCGGCGACAGCCGGCGGGAGTGCATACGGCCAGATGGCCGCGACCAGGTAGATGGACCGCCACTTGTCCACGCGATAGAGCTGGTAGGCGACGAACAGCGCAATCGTCAGCGACCCGACGACCACGACGGCCGCGAAGGCGAAGGAGACGAACAGGCTGTTGTGATACTCCGGCGACGTGGCGAGCGTGACGAAGTTGTCGAGGCCGACGAACGTCGTCTGCTGACCCAGCAGCAGCGTCTCGTAGAGACTGAGCCGGAACGTCTCGAACGATGGGTAATAGAGGAATAGTACCAACACGGCGAGCGTCGGTGCCAGAAACACCGCCGCCGCTCGTGAGTCGTCGAACGCGCGAATATCTCGTACCATAGAAATGCGAGTGTGGAGGCGTTCAGTTGGTCTTCTCGGCGTGCGCTTCGAGTTCGGACTCGACCTTGGAGTCCATGTTCGAAAGCGCGTCGTCCACCGGAGTTCCCTGAATCATCGAGACGTACCCCTCCTCGATGATGGTCCGAGTCTTCAGGAACGGCCCCATGACCGCACCTCGGGTGGCGGGGCTGTCTTTCGTCTCTTGGAGTTGCTCGAAGGCCGTGACGTAGTTGGGGTTCTCGTCGAACCAGCCGTCGTTTTCGAGGGTGTCGACGGCTCCGGAGTGGATTGGGAAGTAGCCGGTGCCCTTGTGCCAGCGAACCTGCTGTTCGGGCTGGGTCAGCCACAGGAGGAACTCGGCGGCGGCCTCCTGCTGGGCGTCCGTGAGGCCCGAGGGAACCCACAGCGACGCCCCGCCGATGACCACACCGTTTCGCGACCCGTTCGGGACGGGGAGGTAATCGACGCCGACGTCGAAGCCGTTTTCCTTGCCACCGGTGGTCAGCGACGTGATTCCCGAGGTAGAGGTGATGTGCATGCCGGTCTTGCCGGAGAGGAACGCCTGGTCCGCTGCGCTCCACGCTTCGACGCCGGGGTTGAGGTAGTAGCCCTCGTCGTACATGTCGGTCCACCACTCGAAGATGTTCCGCGAGGCGTCGCTCGTCAGATTCGCCTTCATCGGCGTCCCAGCGCGGCCGTTCTGCTTCCCGACGAGCAGCGCGTCCTGCTCTGCGAACCACTGCTCGACGAACCACGAGTGGTTGGCGAACGTGATTCCTTTCTCTACGTCCGCGTTCGCGACGAGCGCCTCAGAGGCCGCACGGACTTCCTCGAACGTCTTTGGCGGCGACTCGGGGTCGAGTCCGGCCGCCTCGAAGGCGTCTTTGTTGTAGTAAAGAACCGGGTTCGAGGAGTTGAACGGCATCGAATTGAGCGTCCCATCGAGGCGGTAGTAGTTCATCACCGAATCGAGATACTGGTCGTAGTCGATGCGGTCCGACGGGATGATTTCCTCGACGGGGACGAACGCGCCACTGTCGATTGCGAGTTGCGTCCCGACCTCGAAAATCTGGGCGACTGCGGGCGGGTTCCCGGCTTTCACCGCGGAGGTGGTCGCGTTCAGCGTCTCGCGGTAACTCCCTTTCGAGGCCACGTCGAGTTTGATGCCCTCGGTCTGGGATTCGAAGTCCGAACCCATGTTGTCGAGCAACTTCGCCGTGTCACCGCCCATCGCGTGCCAGAATTTGATTGTCGTCGTGCCGCCGCCGCCGAGACTACCTGTACAACCGGAGAGTCCAGTGAGTCCAGCAACGCCTGCCGTGCCTGCTCCTTTGAGGAAGCGTCGTCGGTTGAGACCGTGCATCGCTCGGAGGGAACCAAGCGTCGATGAAAAGCCTTTCTTTCAGATAATAAATTAGAGAAAATAGATTTGGGTGTCATAATGATTGTCTATCTAGACATCATGTTTTGCCTTTGTCACTGTGTGTCAATTGAGAAATGGCTTTCAACCGAGGTATCTCACACACCTCCATGCGCGCTTTCGCTCACCGGGGCTGTCCTGTACTCGCGCCCGAGAACACGCTCGCTGCATTCCGCGCCGCCACGCCGCGTCTCCCCTGCGTCGAACTCGACGTGCGCCGCTGTGGGAGTGGCGAACTCGTCGTCTTCCACGACGAGACGGTAGACCGCATGACCGACGGGTCGGGGGCGGTCGCCGACGCGACACTCGCGGAGCTTCAGGAACTTCGCGTCGGCGACTCAGACGAGTCGATTCCGACGCTCGCGGCGGTGTTCGACGCGCTCCCGGATTCGACGTTCGTCAACGCCGAACTGAAGGAATCGGGACTCGCCACCGACCTCGCAGCCGTCGTCGCCGACGTTTCGAACGAGGTTCTCGTCTCGTCGTTCGAGGCCGATGCGCTCCGCGAAGTTCGGGAGGCGTCTACCCTCTCGGTCGCGTACCTCTTCGCCGACGACTGGGCCGACTCGCTCGCTGTCGCTGCGGAACTCGACTGCGCAGCTATCCACCCGCACTACGAACTGCTCTCGGCGGCCCGCGTGGAGGAGGCACAGGCCGCTGGGTTCGACGTCAACACGTGGACGGTTCCAGACCGCGAGACGGTCGAGAGACTACGCGAGTGGGGCGTCGATGGTGTCATCGTGGACGACCCGGCACTCGTCGCCGAGCAGATGAACTGAGAGCGGAGAGAGTAGAATTGAGAGTGGGGAGAGTAGAACTGAGAGCGGAGAAAGTAGAGTAGACTGAAAGCAGGGAGAGTAGATTAGAACCGGTCCGTGCGCCCCGAAGCGGCCCACGCGTTCGTGGGCGCACCCGACGGAACCCGACGACCGCAGCCGGTGACCGATTCGAGTCGGCCGGCGTACTGCCAGCGCTTTTCGTTCCACGTCTCTTCGTCACCGTTCGCGGCTGCCGCTGCTGCGGCCGCGGCTTGGTCGCGCATGTGCGCGCCGACCGCGGCGGCGATGGCTGCGGCCTCTTCCGGGTCCGCGTCGTCTGGAATCGACAGCCCCGACAGGATGTCCTCGCTCATAGCGGGATGTTGCCGTGCTTCTTGTCCGGTTGCGACTTCCGCTTGGACTTCAGCATCTTGAGGTCGGAGACGAGTCGTTTGCGCGTCTCGGCCGGCTCGATAACGTCGTCGACGTAGCCGCGGTCGGCTGCAGTGTACGGGTTGGCGAACTCCTGACGGTACTCGTCGATGAGTTCGTCACGACGCTCGTCGGGGTTTTCGGCGGCTGCCAGTTCCTCCCGGTAGAGGATGTTGACTGCGCCCTGCGGACCCATGACTGCGATTTCGGCGGTCGGCCACGCGTAGTTCACGTCCGCGCCGAGGTGCTTCGAAGCCATGACGTCGTAGGCACCGCCGTAGGCCTTGCGCGTGATGACCGTCATGAGCGGCACGGTCGCCTCCGAGTAGGCGTACAGCAGCTTCGCGCCGTGGCGGATGATGCCGTTGTGTTCCTGGTCGGTTCCGGGGAGGAAGCCGGGGACGTCCACGAACGTGAGAATCGGGACGTTGAACGAGTCGCACATCCGGATGAACCGGGCGGCCTTCTCCGAGGCCTCGATGTCGAGGGTTCCGGCGTTCACACGCGGCTGGTTGGCGACGATACCGACCGAGTGGCCGTCGAGTCGCGCGAAGCCGACGACGATGTTCTTCGCGAAGTCCTTCTGGACCTCGAAGAAGGAGTCCTCGTCGAGGACGCCGCCGATGACGTCGTGCATGTCGTAGGGCTTTTTCGGCTGGTCGGGGACGACTTCGGCGAGGTGTTCGTCCTCGCGCTCCGGGTCGTCCCACGGCTCGACGCGTGGCGGGTCTTCGACGTTGTTCTGCGGGAGATACGAGAGGAGATGACGAATGTCGTCGAGTGCCTGTTCTTCGGTGTCGGTCGCGAAGTGAGCGACCCCGCTCGTCGCGGTGTGGGTCGTCGCGCCACCGAGTTCGTCGAAGGTGACTTCCTCGCCCGTGACCGTCTTGATGACGTCCGGCCCGGTGATGAACATGTGGCTGGTGTCGCGGACCATGAACGTGAAGTCCGTCAGGGCGGGGGAGTAGACCGCGCCGCCGGCACACGGCCCCATAATCGCGGAAACCTGGGGGATAACGCCCGACGCCTCGGTGTTGCGGCGGAAGATTTCACCGAAGCCACCGAGCGACTGGACGCCTTCCTGAATCCGCGCACCCGCGGAGTCGTTCAGGCCGACGACGGGGGCACCGACTTCCATCGCCTTGTCCATCACCTTACAGACCTTCTCGGCGAACACCTCGCCGAGCGACCCGCCGAAGACGGTGAAGTCGTGCGCGAAGACGAAGACGGTTCGGCCGTCTACCTCTCCGTAGCCCGTGATGACGCCGTCGCCGGGGAGTTTCGTCTCCTCCATCCCGAACTTGTGGTTACGGTGGGTTCGGAACTGGTCGAACTCCTGGAACGTGCCGTCGTCGAGGAAGTAGTCGATGCGCTCGCGCGCAGTCATCTTGCCCTTCTCGTGTTGCGACTCGATTCGGTCCTCACCGCCGCCTTTCTTCGCTTCCTCGCGCTTCTCCCGCAGTTCGTCGATCCGGTCTTCCATCGTCATGCCAGACCACCTTCGCTCATTGAAATATCGGTGCGTATCCCGGGGTCAAAGGAGTTCCGCAATCCGGCAACCCAGTCTTCGACAGTCGTCGAAATCTACACGTAACAATCATCACATACTGAGGTGGCGAATCGACAGACTGCACGGGGTGGTGTCGAACAGCGACCACACGAACGCGAAAAAAGAGCGGAGTGTGCGGGTCTTCGCTTCGTCAGACGACCGATTCGGGTCGGCGAAGACCGAAGAACGCGACGGCACTGGCGACGACTGCGATACCCACAGTCCGCCAGAAGCCGATACTACCGTCCACACCGAAGTGCGTCAGGAGCGTGAAGACGAGGAACAGCGGGAGCACGATGCCGACGGCGAAGAGCCACGGCGTACTGAGAGAGCGGCCGAGCGACCCTGCGCCCGACGCCAACTCCTCGATAGCGTCGCGTCCCATGACCCAGCCGACGAACAGGAGGAACGCGGCGAGTCCGGCAGTCAGGAGAATGTTGACGAGCGTTCCGGCGACGAAGCCGAAGATGGAGGGTTCGAACGCGCAGACGGTGCCAGTGACCGCGACGAGACCGGCCATTCCGGCGACTGCGCGCTTTCGGGAGACATCGTATTCGTCGACGAGGAACGCGACCGGGATTTCGAGCATGCTGATAGAACTCGACAGCGCCGCGAGCGTCACGACGGCGAAGAACGCGGTTGCGATGAGCGTTCCGGCGGGGAGTTGCGAGAACGCGCCCGCGAGGCCGACGAAGAGTGCGCCGGGGCCAGTCCCCGTCTCGGTCGGGTTGATACCCTGCGAGAACAGAAGCGGGAAGACCACGAGTCCGGTGATGACGCCGACGCTCGTGTTGAGTACGGCGATGGCGCTCCCGTCGAAGGGGAGCGAGCGGTCTTCGCCGAGGTAGGAGGCGTAGGTAATCATCGTCCCTGCGCCGAGAGAGAGCGTAAAGAGTGCCTGTCCGGCGGCGGGACCGAGGATAGCGAAGAAGTTCTCCGAGATGACCGAGGGGTCGAAGCGGAGGAAGAACGCGTAGCCTGCGGCCGCGTTCGGTTGGGTCGCGGCCCACGCAGCGAGGCCGCCGAGGAGGACGAGCACAGCGGGCATCATGATTTTGGTGCCGAGTTCGATGCCCTTGCGGATGCCGGCGAAGACGATGAGTGCGGTCAGTCCGAGGAACAGCAGGTGGTAGAGCGCAGCATCCGCGCCGGCGGAGACACCGCCGAAGTACTGTCCGGGGTTCGTGAAGTACGCGGGGTCAGAGCCGACCAGAGAGACGCCGCTTTCGAGGAGGTAGCGCATAATCCAGCCGCCGACGACGCTGTAGAACGACAACAGCGAGATGCCGGTGATGACCGAGAACATGCCGATGAAGCCCCACGAGCGTTGCCCGGAGAGTTCCCGAAGTGCGCCGACAGGTGATTTGTTCGCGCGACGTCCGATGACGAACTCCCCGAGGAGTCCGGGGACGCCGACGAGGAGGACGATTCCGAGGTAGACGACGAGGAACGCGCTCCCACCGTTTTCTGCGGTCTGCCACGGGAACCGCCAGATATTCCCGAGACCGACCGCGCTTCCGACGGCGGCGAGGATGAACCCGAGCCGCGTCGCCCATGTTTCTCGTGCCATTGACACTCATTGACAGCCCATCCCTAAAATGACTTTCGGACCGAAGATACGTCACCACAGAAATTTAACGGTTTTACCCGCCTCAAACGCAAAATTCTCCGTCGGATTGTCGGAGAAAATGCACCGCTATCGAGGAATCGTAACTACTCAAAAATGTGTCGATTCGCCGCCTCAGATAGGCGGGATGATAGCCGGACTCTCGCCGAGGAACAGGGTCTGGAATCCCAGGACCAGCGTGGCGACGACAGCCACGATGACGAGCGTGCGTGCGAGCCAGAGCCACGTCAGGCCGACGCCTTCGCCGAGGCCGCTGCCCTTCATCACTTCGTCGAGGGCTGGTGCGCCGTAGACCCACGCGACGAAGATGAGGATACCGAGGACGCCCACCGGCAGGAAGAACTTGTACGCCAGCGTGTCGAACCAGCCGAGCCACGCCGTGTCGAGTGCCGAGGGGACGCCGAGCAGGAAGATGACGCCACCGAGGAGGATGGCCATCTGCGGGCGCGTCACGTCGTAGTTGTCGATAGCCCACGAAACGACGACTTCGAGGAGGCTAATCGCCGACGAGAGTGCGGCGATGAGAACCACGAGGAAGAAGATGAGGCCGATTGCCTGTCCGCCGGGGATGTTGGCGAACGCGCCAGCGACGCTGATGAACACCGCACCGGCACCGCTCGTGTTGGGGTCGATGCCCTGTGCGAACAGGAGCGGAAGCACGACGAGACCGGCGAGGATGCCGACGAAACTGTTCAGGAAGACGATGGTGATACCGTCACCGAACAGGCTCTGGTCGCCGTCGATGTAAGAGGCGTAGGTAATCATCGCGCCCATACCGAGCGACAGCGAGAAGAACGCCTGCCCGACGGCGAAGGGGACGATGTCGCCTAAGTTCGCAAAGAGCGCGTCGAAGTCGGGCGACAGGAAGTACGCGTAGCCCTCGGACGCTCCGGGGAGCGTGAAGGCGAAGATTGCGAGCGCACCGAGGATGACGATGATGCTCGGAACCATCAGCTTCGTCGCCTTCTCGATACCGTCTTCGATACCGGCGGCGACGATGACGACCACGAGCGCCATGAAGACGGCGTGGAGCGCGAGCGCGTCCATACCGGCCGAAATCTGTCCGAAGTACTCTGCGGGCGCACCGAAGTACGCACCCGTCAGGCTGCCGCCGATGTAGCGGAGGACCCACCCGCCGACGACGCTGTAGTACGACAGAATCCAAAAGCCGGTGAACAAGCCGAGAGCACCGACGAAGCGCCAGTTCTTGTGGCCGAGTTTCTCGAAGGCGCTGATGGTATTGAGGTTGCTTCTCCGACCGATGACGAACTCGGCGAGGATGGCCGGGAGGCCGATGCCGAGCGCGGCGATAACGTAGACGATGAGGAAGGATGCCCCGCCGAACTGCGCAGTCTTGAACGGGAACTGCCAGATGTTCCCGAGACCGACTGCACTGCCGACTGCAGCGAGGATGAAGCCTGCTCTCGTCGCCCAGGTTTCACGTTCGTTCATGTTCTACCACCGTGTTGCTGACGAGGGTGTGATAAATGACGCGGTATGCCGTCGCATATCGGGCGGAAAACCTACACATTTCTCCAAACGATTATATATGATGGCACGTTCGTCCGAATCTTGGCGATTATTCACCCCTGATTTCTAACGCTTGTCGTGTTCGTGAATGTCATGCGCTCGGTGCAAAAATTCGCGCGCACCCAAAGCAACCCGGTGGTAGTAACGCCTAATCACCCTCAGTATTGTCAAGTTAATAATTATTTCTCACGCTTCGCCGTACACCGGGACCGCCGCCCCGCTCGTCGCCGAGGAGGCGTCCGAACAGAGGAACAGAATCGTCTGTGCAATCTCCGCTGGCGTGACCCACGTTTCGAAGTCCGCGTCGGGCATCATCTCCCGGTTCATCGGCGTGTCGATGATACTCGGCATCACCGCGTTCGCACGCACGTCGCCGAGGTTCTCTTCTGCAATCGTCTCCGTCAGGAGTCGAACACCGGCTTTCGACGCCCGGTAGATGCCATCGCCTTCGCCGCCTTCGAGCGACGACCGAGCAGAGACGCTCACGATGGTCCCCGCCGTCTCACGAAGGTGTGGAATCGCGTGCTTCGAGGCGAGGAACATCGTCTTGAGGTTCACGTCGAAGAGGAAGTCGAACGTCTCGGCGTCGGTTTCGTCGATGGGCGTCCCGCCGCGCCACGTTCCCGCGATGTTCGCAAGGTGGTCGATGCGGCCGAAGTCGGACGCGACGGCGTCGACAACGCGGGCGACCTCGTCTTCGTCCGTGAAGTCACCCTCGTAGAAACGGACGCCATCCGAGTCGAAGAAGCCGTCTTCGTCGTCCGGTTCGACGACATCCGCGGCCGCAACTGACGCGCCCGCATCGTGGAAGGCCCGGGCGACTGCACCACCGAGTACCCCGCTGGCACCGGTGACGAGTGCGACTGTCCCTTCGAAGTCGAAATCGACGCTCATGGATGTGACAATTGCCCTCAAATGACATAAGGTGCGGTGGCCAGTCGAGACGCCGCAGTATCCGGAGAGCGCTCAGGGCGTGATAACCAGCTTTCCGAGGACGCTGTCTTCCATGACGGCTCGGTGTGCGTCTGCAGCCTCCTCGAGGTCGTAGGTTCGCGCAACGTCGATTTCGAAGTCGCCAGCGCCCAGTAGTCCGGCGAGTTCCCGGAGCGGGGCCGCGAGTTTCGGCGTGTTGAACATGCTCATCATCGTAATCTGGAGGTCCTTCCCGCGAGCGGCGGACGACAGTTCGAACCCGACCTGCGGGTCGTTCTCGCCGATACCGACGACTCGACCGCCTGTGGTTGCCACGTCGGCATCGAACTGGAGGTAGTCGTCGAGGCGGTGGTCGAGCGTCAGGTCCACGCCGTCACCCTTCGCGGCGTCTTTCACTGCCTCGGCGAGGTCGTCGCGGGTGTAGTCGAGGACCACGTCAGCGCCGAGTTCTGCCACGCGGTCGTGGTAGGTCGGGGCCGCCGTGGCGATGACGTGTGCCCCTGCTGCGTCGGCGAGTTGGACGGCCGCGTGGCCGACGCCGCCTGAGCCGCCGTGAATCAGAACTGTCTCGCCGAGTTGCATCCCGCCGTGGTCGACGAGCGCCCGCCACGCGGTGACGCCCGCAACTCCCGCGCCGCCCGCCGCGACGAGGTCCGCGTCGTCGGGGAGGACCGCGAGACGGTCGGTCGGAACCGCCGCGAACTCGGCGTAGCCGCCGTAGTGGTCCTTTCCGATGCCGGTGCCGACGACGGGGTCGCCAACTTCGAAGTCGGTGACGCCGGAGCCGACGGCTGCAACCTCGCCAGCAACATCGACGCCCGGAATCATCGGCATGGTGAAGGGTTGGTACGACCCGTCTCGGAAGTAGGTATCGACGGGGTTGACGCCGGCAGCGGCGACTTCGACGAGCACCTCGTCGGGCCGTGGCTCGGGCACGTCGATGTCGTCTACCTGCAACACGTCGAGTCCGCCGTGGGTGTGGAATCGAACGGCGCGCATGGCTCTGCGTGCGTCGCCGTCCCTGATAAAAACGGAGTCACCGGAGAGATTGGTGGGGAGAGCAGATGGTGTGGAGAGCCCACGAAGACGTATTGGCTGGCCGAAAACACTTACCGGCGCATCGAGAAGCACTCGCCGATGCCCTCCCGACGCGTTCTCACGCTTGTTGCGGTCGCCGTCGTCTTTTTCGCGGGGGCGGCGGCGATGCCCATCGTGGACACGTCCCGAGACATCGACTACGCCGTCGAAGTCCATCCCGCGACCGACGGGACCGTGGACGGACTCTCGTACAGCGAGTCAGACGTCGTTCCCTACGACGACCTCTCGCCAGCGGCACAGCGTGCCTTCGACCGGGCGCGAGCCGCGTCGAACAACACGTACGTGGTGGACGACGAGAACCAGACCGCACCGGACCTCCACTACGCGACGGATCACATCGACGTCGGCCACGGTCTGTACCCGGTCAGATACGAGGGAGACGTGTACTCACTGCGTGCCGACCAGATAGGCGGCGGCATCGACGTGGGTGCGCTCGTCCAACTCTATCTGCTGCGTCCGGTCCTCGCCGGGCTCGGTCTCGTATCCGGGCTCTTCGGCGCGTATTATTTCGTTCGCGAGTAATCTCCGTCGGCGAATTTCACCGCCTTCCGACGAGGAGATGATTGGGATTTAAGCGCGTGCCTTCCCCTCCCACGGATGGCATGAAGCTTCACGAATATCAGGCGAAGGACATCTTCGCCGAAGCCGGGATTCCGGTGCCCGAGTCCCGTCTCGCATCGTCGGTAGACGAGGTTATGGAGGCGGTCGAGGACATCGGCTACCCTGCTGCCATCAAGGCGCAGGTACACGTCGGTGGGCGTGGCAAGGCTGGCGGTATCAAAATCGCCATGGACGAAGACGAAGCTCGTCAGGCCGCCGAGGACATTCTCGGGATGGACCTGAAGGGCTACACCGTCGAGAAAGTTCTCGTCGAGGCTGGTGTCGACTTCGAGAACGAACTGTACGTCGGTATCACGATGGACCGCAGCGAGGGCAAGCCCGTCGCGATGGTCTCGACCGAGGGTGGCGTCAACATCGAGGAAGTCGCCGAAGAGAACCCCGACGCCATCGCACGCGAGCACATCGACCCCGCGTTCGGTCTGCACCCGTACCAGGCCCGCAAGGTCGTCTTCGAGGCTGGTATCCCCCGCGACGTCGCCTTCGACGTCGCCTCGTTCCTCTCGACGCTCTACGACCTCTACGAGGCCAACGACGCGTCTGACATCGAAATCAACCCCGTGATGATTACCTCGGACCGCGACGTGGTGGCCGCGGACGCCGTGATGAACATCGACGACGACGCGCTCTTCCGTCACGACGACCTCGCGGCGATGGAAGAAGACTCCTACGAGGACGAACTCGAAGCCAAGGCTGGCGAGTACGGCTTCGACTACGTCCGTCTGTCGGGCAACACTGGCATCATCGGCAACGGTGCCGGGCTGGTCATGACGACGCTCGACCTCGTCGACTACTACGGCGGCACACCCGCCAACTTCCTCGACATCGGCGGCGGTGCGAAGGCAGAACGCGTCGCCAACGCGCTTGACATGGTCTTCTCCGACGAGAACGTCGACTCTGTCGTCTTCAACATCTTCGGCGGCATCACCCGCGGTGACGAGGTCGCCAAGGGTATCAACGAGGCGCTGGAGCAGTTCGACGAGATTCCGAAACCGGTCGTCGTCCGCCTCGCGGGCACGAACGCCGAGGAAGGCATGGAGATTCTGAACACCGACCTCGTGCAGGTCGAAGCGACGCTGGAAGACGCCGTCCAGCGTGCTGTCGAGAACGCCAAGGAGGTGTCCCAATGAGCATTTTCGTCGACGACGACACGCGTGTAGTTGTACAGGGTATCACTGGTGGGGAAGGGAAGTTCCACACCCGGCAGATGGTGGAGTACGGCACGAACGTCGTCGCCGGAACGTCCCCCGGAAAGGGTGGACAGGACGTCGACGGCATCCCCGTCTACGACACCGTCTCCGAGGCCGTCGAAGAGGAGGACGCCAACGCCTCCGTCGTGTTCGTCCCGCCGGCGTTCGCCGCGGACGCCATCTTCGAGGCGCTCGACACGGACCTCGACCTCGTCGTCGCCATCACGGAAGGCGTCCCGACGCAGGACATGGCCAAGGTCAACAAGCGTCTGTCAGAGACCGACACGCGTCTCATCGGCCCCAACTGCCCGGGTATCATCACGCCCGGCGAGGCCAAACTCGGCATCCTCCCCGGCAACATCTTCGAGGAGGGTAACGTCGGCCTCGTCTCGCGCTCCGGCACCCTCACGTACCAGGTCGTCTCGAACCTGACCGAGCGCGGCATCGGCCAGACCACCGCCATCGGTATCGGCGGCGACCCCATCATCGGCACCTCGTTCATCGACGCCCTCGAAGCGTTCGAGAACGACCCCGACACGGAAGCCGTCGTCATGTGCGGTGAGATTGGCGGCGAAGACGAAGAACAGGCCGCGAAGTTCATCGCCGAGAACATGGACACGCCGGTCGCTGGCTTCATCGCGGGCCGCACGGCACCGCCGGGCAAGCGCATGGGCCACGCGGGCGCTATCGTCTCCGGTTCCGGTACGGGCACCGCAGAGTCCAAGATTAACGCCCTCAACGACGCGGGCGTCCCCGTCGGCGACACCCCGAACGAAGTCGCCGACCACATCGAAGACTTCCTCTAAGTCTTCCGCACCTATCTTCGTTTTAGCCGCGTTCCGCACATCCCACAGCGATTGCTTCCGACCACGTTCGGCGCGCCGCACTCCCGACAGACGACCATTCGCTCGCGCGACTTTTCCTGTGCCGTCTGGAGGAACAGCGTCGGGTCGACAGTCGTTCCCTCACCTTCGACACCCTCGTCGAGTCGGTCGACGACCCGTTCGACGAGCGCGTCGTCCCGCATGCTATCGAGGAGGCGGACGAACCCGACGAAGAGGAGCGACGGGGCCACGATGCAAAAGCCCGCCACGAGGAGGGGAACGACAGCTTCCATGGGTGACGATAGCACTGAACAGCCCTATCTGTGACGCTTGATTAGTGGAATCCAATATTTCCAACGAACACACAAGAAGGTTATCGATGTTGATATTCAGGAGCGCGGATTTATCGGGGAAATTCTATTCGTGTTGGGTAATGGCTGGAAACATCGTCGAGGAAGCCGAATCCCGGCTTCCTGATGCGATTACGAAGAGCTACGTGCGACGGCTCGTCTCTGCGATGCTCCTTGTCTCTGTTCTCGTTGCTGGTGTTGGTGTGATTCAGTTCCAACAGACGTCGGCAAGCATCAACGAAGACGCCCGCGCCAACTTGCTCACCGAGGCCGAACGCGAGGGCCTGCAAGTGAACTCGTGGATCGAAGAGCGGTCGAGACTCGTCAGCATCGTCGCTGCCGACCCATCGGCGGGGAGTACGACCGAAGACCGGTCTTCGCAAGCACTCTCGCAGGCGAAAGAGGATATGCCGCAAGACGTGGCTGCGCTCCACTTCGTCAACACCGAGACGACGGAGGTTCTCGGCTCGTCTGAGGACGGCGTCGCCGGGACGAAACTCTACGAAGACGGGCAGATACCGCTTCCCGAGAGCGCCGACCTCTCTGACGACGGCGTGGAGCGAACGACGGTGTACGTCAAAGACGGCGTCGCCTACATGGCGTTCGTCGCGCCGCTGCCCTCTATCGAACCGCAGGCTATCGTTCTGGTGGCCGAAGCCTCGTCGCTCGGGGCTGCATTTGACGGTGGTACCAAAGGAAGCTTCACTCAACTCGTCACGCAAGACGGAACTATCGTCTACGACGGTGGCGGTGGCCAAGCCGGTGTTGCATACCCCGCCGCCGACGCCGCGGCACTCGATGCGGCGTTCGCCGGGAAAGCAGGCGTGTCCCGCCTCCCACCGGTCGAAGGGTTCGTCTCCTCGCCGCATCTGGTCGCACACGTTCCGATTCACGGCGGCAGCGTGCTCCTCTTGCACGCACCCACCAGCGCCGTCTTCGCACAATCGCGGGCGATTGGCATCCAGTTCGGGGTACTCCTGCTCATGAGCATCCTCGGGTTCGTCGGGTTCGCACTCATCATCCGCGGGAACACCGCCAAACCGCTCGTCGAACTCGCGGACACCGTCTCGACGCTCCGCAGCGGCGACCTCGACGTGGAACTGGAGACAGACCGCGACGACGAGTTCGGACAGGTCGTCCGCGGTATCGACAACCTCCGCGACGACTTGCGCGACCAGCGAGCTGACGCCCGACGCTACAGCGAGTCCATGGGGAAGGCCGCCGACGGCGACCTGACCGTCCGGCTCCCGACCGACTCGCAGAGCCAAGACATGCGCCTCGTCGCCGAGTCGTACAACGAGATGATGGACGACATCGAACAGACGCTCGGAACCGTCGTCACGTTCGGCGACGAGGTTGCGACGCTCGCCAACCGGGTCGCGTCGCGGGCGGACGAGGTTTCCACCGCGAGCGAGGAAGTCTCCGAGTCCGTCCAGCAGATTTCTGACGGGGCGACCGAGCAGACTGACAACCTCATGGCCGTCTCCGACGAGGTGAACGACCTCTCGGCGTCCATCCAGCAGATTGCCTCCGCGGCCGACGAACTCGTCAGAATCACCGAAGAGGCGGAAAACCGGTCTCTCGACGGGCAAGCCGCCGCCAGCGAAGCGCTCGACGACATCGACACGATTCGTGACGAGACGGAAGCGACCGTCACGGAGGTCCAAGCACTGGACGAGAAACTCGAAGAAGTCGGGAACATCGTCGAGGTTATCACCGAAATCGCCGAGCAGACCGACATCCTCGCGCTCAACGCCAACATCGAAGCCGCACGGGCGGGCGAGGCCGGCGAAGGGTTCGCCGTCGTCTCCAACGAGGTCAAGCAACTCGCACAGGAGACGAAGTCCTCTGCGGCCGACATCGAGGACCTCATCGAAGAGATAGAGACCCAACGCGACGCCGTCGTCTCCCGTATCGAGCGCATGCGCGACCGGGTCGAAGAAGGTGCAGACTCGGTCGACGATGCACTCGCCTCCTTCGGCGGTATCGTCGAGCGCGTCGAAGAGACGACCGACAGCGTTCGAGAGATTTCGGACGCCACGAGCAGTCAAGCCAACTCCTCGCAGGAGGTTCTCGCCATGACGGACGAAATCGCGGGTATCTCCGAAGAGACGACCGCAGAGGCGGAGACCGTCTCGGCGGCCGCCCAACAGCAGACCGCGGCGCTCACGGACGTCAACCAAGACATCCGCGAGCTTTCGACCCACGTCGCTCACCTCGACGAACTGCTCGATGCGTTCGAGGTCTCTGCAGGTGACGGAGCTGTGTCGGGCGGCACCCACGACGGCAACGCCGCCAGCGGTACTGACGGCCACGAAGAATCGGCTTCCGACCACGCTCCCGACCCCGCGGACCCACCGACTGAGGACAGTCACTCCTCGACTTCGAACCCGGCTGACGCACCGACGCCGAGCGACGACTGACGAGGTGGTCCGAGGCCGCGACACCCGTCTCGTCCGCTGAAATCCCCGGACTCGCACTACCGCAGAATCATGCGTGTGAATAACACTCAAGTGAATACATCGAGTTTCTCATCAGAATGGCATCGCTCACTGAACCAGTCTCTGCGGACCAGTACCCATGCAAGTTGACGAAATAATGACCGAAGACGTTGTGACAGTTGACGAGCACTCGACGGTCTCCGACTGCGCGCGGACCATGCTCACGAACGGGACGGGAAGCGCCATCGTCACCGTCGACGACGAGCCAGCCGGAATCATCACCGAGTCGGACATCCTGTGGGCTGGCGTCTCGATAGACGATTGTCTGTCGGGGATTCCAGTTCGGAAGGTCATGTCCCATCCGATTACGTGGATTCGCCCGACTGCGACACTGCGTGCCGCCGCGAAGAAGATGCAAGACGAGGAAATCAAGAAGCTCGTCGTCCTCGACGGGTCGGAGATGGTGGGTATCGTGACCGTGAGCGATATCGGACACCACGTCTCGGATATCGCCCGCAACGTGACCGAGTCGATGGGACTCAAACGGAAGTGGGAGTCCGACCGACGGTTCAGGTAGCACCCATTGGCGGTAGTGCGCACTCCGTCGCCGACGAAGAATTGATATCGAACACGCGCATCTAGCCCACAACAGTGCGCGAGAGAGTCGCGGCAGTCCGAGCGAATATCACGGCGCTGCCGACGCGCGTCCAGTCGGGTATCCAGCGAGCGATTGCGGAGGACCACACTCCCCACGAAATCGCCCTGAGCTTCGCCTTCGGCGTTCTCGTGACGGCACTGCCAACCGCTGGCACTGCATTTGTCATCTTCGCACTCGTCGCCTACTTCGTCGACCGGGCGAACAAACTCGCGTTGGTCGCGTCGCTCGTCGTCTTCAACCCCCCCGTGAAGTGGGCCGTCTACGGTGCGAGTTTCTGGCTCGGGTCATTCCTCCTCGGCCCGGTTCCCGGCGCGTCAGTTTCGGACGTGTCTCTCGACGCCGGATTCGACATCGTGCTTCGGCAACTGCTCGGGAACGGGCTTCTGGCTGTGGTGCTGGCCGCACTCGGGTACGTCACGGTGTTGTCACTGGTGCAACTTCACCGCCGCCGGGAGTTTGCCGTGCCGGATGTCGCCCCCGCGGACGATTAGTGAGTCTCGGTGGAGTGGGTCACTCGTGGAGAAAATGGTGGTGGCAGAGTTGTCACCAGATGTTGGCTTGTCGCTTCGGTGAGCGTTTCTCAGCGTGCGACAGCTACGATTGCTTCCTCTCTAACCAGTCGATGAGCGTGTTTCGTGCCTCTCCGGCTCGCTCTGCTTCGATGAGCCTCGTGATGTCCAGATGGCCGCCTCTGACACGGTCTTTGACCTCCGCTACGGTCCCCGAAACGATGGCCTCGTAATCCATCGCTGTTTGCTCGACGGGGGCGGCTGTCGGACTCCCATTAGTCGGGACTGAAGGACGGCCAGCGTCGGCCTTTTCCTCGAACGTGGACCCAGCGGCCTGTCTGGGAGACCGACCAGCATGTGGATTCCCTTCCTGCCTCGACGGCTCTCGCCTCGGGCTTGGGCTTGGATCTGTTTGGGGTGCTTTTCCTGCGTCGGTCGCTTGCCCCGTGGTGTACCCGGATCTTCCATCTCTGGACGTGGACGCGTCTAGCGAGCGCGGCGCAGCACCGCCATCGACGGTCTGTTCCGAATCGCCCCGTGTTCGTTTCGGTGTTGGATTCGACTTCGGCGTGCTTTCGGGCTGTGTCGGACTGGTAGTGGAACCAATACTGGGTGCTCTTCCTGCGTCGGTGGCTTCTTCGGGTGCTTTCTTCGCAGCGTCGAGTTGCTCTCGAACAGCGGTCTGAATCGTCTCAGCGTCCGTTTCTTCGTCCGTCTCGATGATGATGCGCATGGCTGTGTTCCTCTAGTTCAGTATCGCGTATCTGGCTTCGACCTGGACGCTGTCGCCCGTGTTGTTCTGAATCGATATCCAGTACGTGATGTCGTTGCTCGATGCGCGCTCTACCTCTACGTCCCAGTCGATTTGTGGGCCGCCTTTCTCGGGCGACGTGGGGACGACGTACCACGTGACGTGCCAGTTTTCGGGCCAGCCCCACGTGAACCAGCGTCGGCTGCTGTTTGCCGGGACGGTGCCGCGGAATTGGACTCCTGTGTTCATCTTCGTGTCTCCGTGTGTGTTCGGTCGTGTCGGCTGCTCGCGTTCGTGAGTCGGGTCATCTTATGTCTCCCCGAGGACGGCGTAGCGGGCCTCCACGTCCACCGACGAACCGGTCTTGTTCGTGATGCTAATCCAGTACGTGATGTTCTCGTGGGTGGCTCGTTCGACCTCGACGTTCCAGCTAATCTGGGGTCCACCGGGGTCGGGCGACGTCGGGACGACAGTCCACAAGACGTGCCACTGTGCTGGCCAGCCCCACGTGAACCAGCGTCGCGTACTGTTTGCCGGGACGGTCCCGCGGAACTGGACGCCGGTCCAGTCACTGGTCTGCAACGCATTGGGGATGAGTTCCCGGAGGTCCGGTCGGTTCCCGATTCGCTGTGAACTGGGACGACCGGGCGCGTCCTGCTGGGGCGTTCCTGTCGAGCGAAGTAGCTCACGCGCTCGCAGTGGGCTAAGTTGGGCTTGGCTGTCCCGCCGCAAGATTCCCTGTACGCAGGCCAACGCGCCGACGACGATGGGTGACGCACTCGACGTCCCGCTGAACTGGTCAGTGTACCACTCGTTTTTGTTCGACCCGCCCTGGAGGTCGCCGTATCCGGTGGTGGTGACTTCTCGGCCCCACCCCTGCGCATCGAGTATGCTCCCGTAATTGGAGAAGCCGAGACGCGACCGGTCGGGGCCCCAGTCGTTCCCGTGAGTGCCCGACGGTGGCGCACCGGCACCGACGACAATGGCACCCGAGTCGCGGTCGCCCCGCCGGAACGGATTACTCCAGTCGGAGGGGAACCACGAGGGCCTGTTGTCGTAAATCGCGTCGTCGAGGTTCTCGTCACCGTTCCCCGCGGCTTCGACGACGATGACTCCCTTCGCGACGGCGTATCGGATGGCCGCCCAATCGTCGGGCCACCATTCGATGGCGATGTACCCGTCTTGGTCACCGCGTTGCTGGAAGTTGTTTCGCGGGCCCGGTCGGTGAATTTCGAGCAGCATGATGTCGCCGCGGTGTAACCGATTCGCGGCGAGTCGAATCGCTCGTGCCGTCGCCATCGAGAAGGCGACCGCGCTGACGTTGGCCTCGGATGCGATACCGGTGACTCCGAGTCCGTTCTGGTCGCCACCGATTTCACCGATGACGGCAGTCCCGTGGTTGTCGTACGGCGAGTTGCTGCCTCCGACAACGCCACCTTGGTTGTTCTGGTGGTCTTCGTGGCTGAAGTTCCAGCCCCATTCGAGGTCGATCACATCGACCCCCTGTCCTCTGCCGCCGGGGAATTGCCACGCGTAGCGGGCGTCGATACCGTCGGGTGCGGAATCGAGGTATCCCTGACGAGGTGTGAAGTCCGGCGTGTTCACCGGCGGCGACTCTATGGCTGGAGTCATGTCGTTGAGGGCCTCGACTTCGGCCTCTCCGACCGCCTCCGCTGGTTCTGCCGGTGGTTTCACGTACGCGGCTTCGACTGCATCGAGTTCGTTCAACCGTTTGGCGACCGCTTCCATCCGGTCTTCGTCCGCGTCGACGGTGTAATACAGCGACAGGTCCG
Organism: Haloferax larsenii; assembly: GCF_024730625.1. Taxonomy (NCBI): domain Archaea; kingdom Methanobacteriati; phylum Methanobacteriota; class Halobacteria; order Halobacteriales; family Haloferacaceae; genus Haloferax; species Haloferax larsenii. The sequence goes on along the minus strand of NZ_CP078063.1, from coordinate 60,727 downwards.
GGACGTCCATGTCCGACTCGGAAGCGACGGCTTCGACGTCGGCGCGCAAGCGCTCTTCAGTGGTTCCAAAGAGTGGTTCGATAGTCGCACCTTCGTCGTCGAGAACGTCCGACAATGGACTGAGGTCGGCGTTCGCTGCCGAAGTCAGCCCGTCGGGTCGTGCCCGTAACTCGACGTCCGACTTGGCGACCATGACTAGTTCCGGCTTTCCTCGAACCGCTTCTGCGTCTCTCGTGTTCGGATTCATTGCTGGGTTTCCTTCCTCCGTTTCTGTGGTGTTCCCGTTCCGTCTCCTCGGCTCGTTTCACCTCCCCTTCGCGAGGGACACCATGTTTAATATCCGTATATTTGACAATAGTTGTTGTCAACTAGGTGGAAGTAATAGTAAAGTAACAACTGTGTGTTGGTTTCTAGCGTGATGTCGTCTGAATCGCTCGTGGAACCTCGCGTGATTCGGTCAAAATGAGTGTACGACCGATGATTACGATGTCTTCTGCGTGGCTGCAGTCGAGTGACTGGTAGCAAGCATGGAGTCCAATACCCTTCTATGGTACCCTGCGCCAAGACGTGCCTCTCTTAGTACGCCTCTAGTAAGAGAAAGTGGCATTTGTGACTCGGTAGCTATTTTCAGAGAGTCAAACGAATCGTCAAGTTTCAGGTCCGAGGAGAGGTTACTGGGTAGTCGTCTTTAGACGAGGTCTCGGAAGCACCGGTCGACAATAACTCATCAATATCGGCATCCGTGGGCAGGTGAGCGAGGACGACTGACGTATCGTCGGTCGTGATGCGGACGGTCTGTGTGTCGTGAACCTCGTCAGTGTAGTGTGCGAGTGATGATACCTCTGTGACCTCGGTGATTTCGCTACGGTCGATTCGCCATTGAACCTGTTCCAGAAGTCTGTCGTAGCCAACAATCTCGGTGTCTACGAGGCAGTACTCCATCCAGTGGTAATGGAAGACGTACTCTCCGATTTTGAGGGGAAGAAACAGCATCGCGACGATAGCGGTGGCAAAAAGCCAAACCGGGATGAACACCCGGACGAGTCGTTGTGCGCCGCCGGTGACTACGAGTGGGAGCAAACAGAGTCCAGTGAATAACCAATATGGGAGTATCAGCCCGCTCGTCAACGCGAACGGCCACGCTGCCGAGAGTGTCGCACGGGGATCCGTCAGTACACTCATTTCGGGCTGTCTATCTATTGCATCGAGGTGGGTTGGGTGCGTCTCGGTCGGTGCGAGACCCAGTCTCTGTGTCACACTGTTGTTCCAGTGGTCCAGTTGCCCGGGACGGTGCCGCAGGAGTTCGTATCCGGCTTTCATGCCGAACAGACTCCAAGCCAGCGTCTCGGTCGTCGGTATCTCAGCACGGGTTAAGAACACCAGCGGCGCGAGGACGATGCAGTACTCGATGGCGCGGTGATTCAGGGCGTAGCTCGTGTACGTCTTGTACTGTTCGTTTCTGGTGTACACGTCAGTACTCTCGAATACGTGCCGAACACAGGCGACCGCCGAAAACGCGAGGAGCCAGACAAGCGCCGAATCAGTCGGTGGCTGCGTGTTCGCAACGAGTGCGAACGGTGAGTCGATAACGAACAAGACGGCAAATAGGAGCCATCCAGCACCGAGGAAGAGGTACACGAATATATTCGGGAGATTTCGAGGGTACACTGGTGGGGCCCCGCTTACGACGTGGATACCACCCTTCTTTTCGGTGAACCCAGTGAAAGTAAACTGACCGTACCCGCGGAACTGGAAGTCCGAGACGGGATACGCACACAGACTTTTTGCCGAGGACCACGCGAGGACCAGACCTCCCTCGGCCCAAAAGAACGTCCCGAGAGTGACGACTGACCAGTCTAATATGGTCAGGCCCGCTGCCGGAAGGAAGATGGCGACCAGAAATGTCAGGTTGGCACGCGTTAGACTGTTTTGGAGGGTTCGCCACTGGACCATCAACATTGATCTAGTCAACTTACTATCTGGATAAAATATGCGGTCAAGCGGTCGTAAACGGACAATAGAACATCGAAACGTCGTTCGTAAGGTCGCCGTCGGGGTGTCAATTGGTGTACGTCTTGAACTCGTCTCCCCACGTCACGTTGTCCGACCCCTGTGGTCGTTCGGTACACGAACACCGCGTCGTTGTCATCGTTGACGACGGTGATTCCCGCGGACGAGCAGGCTGCAGTCGGTGAACGCCCTGAAACCGTTGTTCGACACGAGGCTTCGCCTCGGTGTTCGTCGGGTTCTCGAAGAAGCGAAATGGGTTGGGGCAGATTTGAACTTCGTGAGACGGCTGTCTCACGTACTCACGCTCGCTTTGCTCGCGTGAACCTCACTCGCACCGCTTCGCGGTGCTCGCTGGTTCAAATCTTTTGCAACCATACACTTCGACATACGCTCCTCGCTTCGCTCGTCGGTAGTGTCGAAGAGAAATGGGTTGGGGCAGATTTGAACTGCCGGCCTCCTCCATGTCAAGGAGGTGTCATAACCAGACTAGACCACCAACCCTGGTGTTGCGAACATCGTCCAGAGACCAAAGCGCAGGAAGGTAGTGGGTTGGGGCAGATTTGAACTGCCGGCCTCCTCCATGTCAAGGAGGTGTCATAACCAGACTAGACCACCAACCCGGTTACGGTGCTTCCTACGCCCGCTTGGACGCATCTCTCCGTTGTCCGGGGTTACAATTTAAGCTTTCGAATCGAACCACGTAGGGCGATTCGCCCGGTGAGCCGGTCCACACCGTAGTATACTGCAGTCCCGGCGTGGCGAAATGCACCCTTCGACCGCCGGTTGCGGCGAATCTCGCCAGCCCGACACGCTTAAGAGAGTGTACGAATTTGTACATCGTAACCCGAACACGTACACTGGTGATTACAAATGCAGGACTATATTCGGCGCGTTACAGAAGGGTCGGACCTCACGGTCGAGGAGGCACGCGAGGCCGCGAGCGCGGTCTTCGAGGATGCAACTGAGGCACAAATCGGCGCGCTGCTCTCCGCACTCCGGGCGAAAGGCGAGACAGAAGCCGAGGTAGCCGGGTTCGCACAGGGAATGCGCGATGCGGCGCTGACCATCGACCCCGACCGTGGACCGCTCGTGGACACGTGCGGGACCGGCGGCGACGACTACGACACCATCAACGTCTCGACGACCAGCGCGCTCGTCGCCGCGGGCGCGGGTGCCGCGGTCGCCAAGCACGGCAACTACTCCGTCTCTTCTTCTTCGGGGAGTGCCGACGTGTTGGAAGTCGCGGGCGTGAACGTCGAAGCCGAACCGTCGTCGGTCGAGAAGTGCATCGAAGACAACGGCGTCGGCTTCATGCTCGCACCCGTGTTCCACCCGGCGATGAAGGCCGTCATCGGTCCGCGGAAGGAACTCGGCATGCGGACTATCTTCAACGTCCTCGGCCCGCTGACGAACCCCGCTGGAGCCGACGCGCAGGTCCTCGGCGTCTACGACCCCGACCTCGTGCCGATGGTCGCTCGTGCACTCGCGCACATGCCCGTCGAACGTGCGCTCGTCGTCCACGGCTCTGGAATGGACGAAATCGCACTCCACGACGCGACGACGGTCGCCGAAGTCGATGGCGACGAAGTCACCGAGTACACGCTCACGCCGGGCGACCTCGGACTCGAACAGGCTCCTATCGAGGACGTTGCGGGCGGAACACCGCAGGAGAACGCCCGCGACCTCGAAGGCATTCTGACGGGCGACGTGACCGGCCCCAAGCGCGACCTCATCCTCGCCAACGCGGGCGCGGCCATCTACGTCGCCGACCTCGCGGACTCTCTCGAAGCAGGCGTCGAAACCGCCCGCGAAGCCATCGACACCGGCGCGGCGGAAGCCAAACTCGACGCCCTCCGGGAGGCGTAGATGGTCCGCGTGAAAGTCTGTGGCGTCACCCGCGACGCCGACCTCGAAGCAGTCGAATCGGCGGGCGCGGACGCGGTCGGTGTCATCGCCGACGTCTCCGTCGACACCCCTCGTGAGGTTAGCGTCGCCCGTGCACGCGACCTCGTCGCCTCGGCACCGCCGTTTCTCACCACGACGCTCGTGACGATGCCCGAGTCCGTCACTCGCGCACGCGACCTCGTCCGCGAGGTCCGTCCCGACGTGCTACAACTGCACGCGGATTTCTCTCCAGAAGAACTCGCATCCCTCCGTGAGGAGGGCGTCCGCGTCGTTCCGGTGGTCGAAGCGACCGACCTCGAACGAGCGCAGACTGTCGCCCAAGCCGCGGACGCGATTCTCGTCGATACGCCGTCCGAATCTGGCGGTGGCGGAACCGGCGAAACACACGACTGGGACACCTCGCGTAACCTCGTCGAAGCCGTGGACGCGCCGGTGATTCTCGCTGGGGGTCTGACCCCCGCGAACGTCGCCGAAGCCGTCCAGACGGTCCAGCCCGACGGCGTCGATGTCGCAAGCGGCGTCGAAGCCTCGGGCGGCGTGAAGGACCACGATGCAGTTCGCACGTTCGTCGCGGAAGCGACGCGGAATCGTCAGGAGGTTTCGGCGTGAGTCGTCCGCAGACCGACCGCGAGACGTTTGCCGACCGCCTCGCCGACCACGACGAACCGGTCGTCACGCACCTCGTCACCGACCTCGACGTGGACGTAGACCCACTGGCCGCGTACACGGCGCTCGCGGAGCGAAGCGAGTACGGATTCCTCCTCGAAAGCGCCGAGAAGGTCGCATCGAGTAACCCGCAGGGCGCGTTTTCGTCGCCCGCGACGACCGCGGACTCCCACGCTCGCTACTCGTTCGTCGGCTACGACCCCGAAGCGGTCGTGACGGTCGGACCCGATGGCGTCGACGTGACCGACCTTGGCGGCCCCGCCGCGGCATTCGTCCGCGAGACCGACGGCGACGTACTGGACTCGCTTCGCGGCGCGCTTCCGGACCTCCCGCGCGTCAACTTCCCCGACACCGAGCGCCAGACGCTCACTGGCGGACTGGTCGGCTTCCTCGCCTACGAGGCCGTTTACGACCTTTGGCTGGACGAAGTCGGTCGCGAGCGCCCCGAAACCGACGACCCCGACGCGGAGTTCGTGTTGACCACGCGGACGCTCGCGTTCGACCACGTCGAAGACACGGTGAAACTCGTCTGCACGCCGGTCGTGACGCCCGATGACGACCCCGAAGACGTGTACGAGTCGGTCGTCGCCGAGGCCGAGCGCGTCGCCGACAAACTCGCGTCGGCCACCGACCCGAACCCCGGTGGATTCGAACGCACGGGCGACGAGACCGAATCTCGCGAGTCCTACGAAGCGGCCGTCCACGAGACGAAACAGCACGTCCGCGACGGCGACATCTATCAGGGAGTCATCTCGCGCACGCGGCGACTCTACGGGCAGGTCGACCCAGTCGGTCTGTACGCCTCGCTTCGAGACGTGAACCCGTCGCCGTACATGTACCTCCTCCGCCACGGTGAGCGGCGCGTCGTCGGCGCGAGTCCGGAGACACTCGTTTCGGTTCGCGGCGACCGCGTCGTCGTCAACCCCATCGCGGGGACGTGTCCGCGTGGCTCCGGTCCCGTCGAAGACCGCCGCCTCGCGGGCGAACTCCTCGCGGACGACAAGGAACGGGCAGAACACACGATGCTCGTCGACCTCGGTCGCAACGACGTGCGCCGGGTCTCCCAACCCGGGAGCGTCCGCGTCGAGGAGTTCATGAGCGTCGTGAAGTACAGTCACGTCCAGCACATCGAATCGACGGTCTCGGGGACGCTCGATACCGAATCAGACGCGTTCGACGCGACACGCGCGACCTTCCCCGCCGGGACGCTGACCGGTGCGCCGAAGGTTCGCGCGATGGAGATTATCGACGAGTTGGAGGCCGACCCACGCGGCGTCTACGGCGGCGGCGTCGGCTACTACTCGTGGACTGGCGATGCCGACATGGCAATCGTCATTCGCACTGCGACGGTCGAATCTGACGGCAGCGAAGACGTGGTGACAGTCCGCGCCGGTGCGGGTATCGTCGCCGACTCCGACCCCGCGTCGGAGTACGACGAGACCGAACAGAAGATGGGCGGCGTCCTCGACGCGCTTCGGAACATCGAGTACGACACCACCGAGAAGTACAACGCACCGGAGGTGTCACGATGAGACGCGTCGTCATCGTGGACAACTTCGACTCGTTCACCTACAACCTCGTGGAGTACTTCTCCGAGCAGACGGTCGACGGCGAACCGCTCGATATCGAGGTGCGGAAGAACACTGCCTCATTGGACGAGATTCGGAACCTCGACCCCGACGCCCTCGTCATCTCGCCGGGACCGGGTCACCCGAAGAACGACCGCGACGTGGGCGTGACGACCGAGGTACTGCACGAGCTTTCGACCGAGATTCCGACACTCGGTGTCTGCCTCGGTCTCGAAGCCGCGGTCTACGCTTACGGTGGAACCATCGGCCACGCGCCCGAACCGATTCACGGGAAGGCTTATCCAATCGACCACGATGGCGCGGGCGTGTTCACCGCGCTGAACGACGGGTTCCCCGCAGGACGCTACCATTCTCTCGTCGCGACCGAAGTGCCGGACTGCTTCGAGGTGACGGCGACGACCGACCACGACGGCGAGTCGCTGGTGATGGGCGTCAGACACACCGAGTACCCAATCGAGTGCGTCCAGTTCCACCCGGAGAGCGTGCTCACGGGCTCTGGACACGGCGTCGTCAGAAACTTCTTGTCGGCGGTCGCTGGCTTCGAGGTCGCATAGCGGCACGCGCTCTGTCCGGCACACAATCCCGGCCGCGTGCTTTGATTCCTCGTCCGCGACCTCGGATGGTTAGAAGGGGCTAAGGCCGAAGAACGACAGCAACAGCAGCGCGCCGATAATGACGGCCGCGATGGTGACGAGTCGCCACGCGATTTTCAGCACCAGTCGCCCCACGAGGATGACAACCGCGATAGCCACGAGCACGAGGAGCAGTTGTCCGAGCTGACTGCCGAGGAGGCCACCAAGCTGGAGCGGCACCGCGGTAAGAGATTCGACTACCATACCTGAACATGACACCCGAAGCGAGGATAAGCTTGTGGGGGGATGCGGTGGGCCGATTCTGCGTGTGCCGCCACCGCGAAATCACCGCGTACACCGCCCGAATCACCCCGACTCGATTCAACATACAAAATCTGATACTTCTTGGACTGTCGTCTGTCGTCGGTTCCTTTATATCCACCTCGTTGATGCGGGACATCCCACCATGTTACATCTTCAGAGGCGGTCGCTCCCCCCTCGCATTCTACTGGATATCTCGGCTAAGTCTGTCGATTTTTCGGTTCGATATTTCACTTCCACTCCGCTCTGGCTACCGTTATGTGGTCAGCCGTCCTCCAACTACAATGTGCACTTCGGACCGCATCGTTCCCCCGAGACACAATTGAACTAAATATGATAGTTCGGGGGAGAAAGTCCGAAGCCTTAACCGACCACATCACACAGACCAACATCGTTACCCATGCGCGGAACTATTCCACACGTACGACGAAACACCCGGACACGCTTCGGGTGGGAGGGACAGTAGATGAGCAACGCCGAACTCTCTGCGGACGAACTCGTCTTGCCGGTCAAGCGGACCGAAGGTGACACGCTCGCCGAGCGGATGACGGGCAACGCCTACGACAATATTCTCCCCGCTCGCTATCTGCGAAAGAACGCCGACGGCGACCTCACTGAGACGCAGGAAGACCTCTTCCCACGCGTCGCGAAGAACATCGCCCTCGCCGAGGCCGTCTTTGAGGCCGAACAGCGCGACATCGAGATTACCGTCACGCCGGACCTGCTGAAGCCCGACCACCCGCGCCGCGACGAACTCGCCGCGGAAGTCTTCGGTAAAGGCGTCTCCGCCGACGACACGGACGCCGAGACGACGCTTTCTGTCTACAACGTCAACAAGTTCTCCTACGACACCCTCGTCCCCGAACTTCCTGAGGAGATTCGCGAGGCCGTCGTGGACAAGCGCGAGACGTTCCAGGACATGATGGAACAGCTCTCCTTTATGCCGAACTCGCCGACGCTGATGAACGCTGGCGACGAACTCCAGCAGCTTTCGGCGTGTTTCGTCGACTCGCCCGGCGACGACATCACGGACATCCACCAGACCGCGAAGGAGGCCGCAGAGGTCTTCCAGTCCGGCGGTGGCATGGGCTACGCCTTCTGGAAGCTCCGCCCCTACGGTGACGCGGTCGGTTCGACCGGCGGTATCGCCTCCGGCCCCATCACCTTCATGCGGACGTTCGACCAGATGTGTGAGACCATCGCGCAGGGTGGTGCCCGCCGCGGTGCCCAGATGGGCGTCATGCGCGTCAGCCACCCCGACGTCATCCAGTTCCTCCACGCGAAGAACAAGGACGTCTCGCTCGCGCACACGCTCCGCCTGAACGACCCCGACGACTTCACCCACACCAAGTTCGCCGACGCCCTCGAAGAGGCGCGCGAACTCATCGACGAGGACGGTCGCGTCCCCAAGCACCTCCGCAACGCCGTCGAAGGCCACCTCTCGAACTTCAACATCTCCGTCGGCGTCACTGACGACTTCATGGAGGCGCTGTACAACGACGAGGAGTTCGTCTTCACCAACCCGCGCACGGAGGAACCCCACGTCGCGACGCCGCAGACCAAGGAAATCTACGAGATGTTCGACCTCGGCCACCACGTCGAAGTCGGCGAGGTCCTCTCGATTCCGGCGGCCGAACTCTGGGAACAGATTATCGACGGTGCCTGGGAGAACGGCGAACCCGGCGTCGTCTACCTCGAACGCGCGAACAAGCAGCACTCGTTCGACGTCGAGAAGCACCCCGACCACCGCATCCTCGCGACGAACCCGTGCGGCGAACAGCCGCTCGAAGAGTACGAGGCGTGTAACCTCGGCCACATCAACCTCTCGACGCTCGTCGACATGGACGCGCCCGACTGGCGTGTCTGGTACGACGCCCACGGCGACGAGTTCGACGACGTCTCGGACGCAATCGACGCCTTCCTCGAAGACGCCATCGACTGGGAGGAGTTCGACCACCGCATCGAGTACGGCACGCGCTTCCTCGAAAACGTCGTCACGATGTCGGACTTCCCGGTCGAGAAAATCGAACAGAAGGTCCGCGAACTCCGCAAGATTGGCCTCGGCATCATGGGCCTCGCGCAGCTCTACATCCAACTCGGCGTCCGCTACGGCTCCGACGAGGGCAACGAGATGGCGCGCCAGCTCATGACCCACATCAACCACCAGTCCAAGTGGGCCTCCCACGAACTCGCCGAAGAGCGCGGTTCGTTCGAGGCGTGGGACGACTCCAAGTACGCGAACCCGACCGAGTACCGCGAGTGGTTCGAACACCACACCGGCGAGTCCGCCGACGACTGGGAAGACGGCTTCCCCATCCGCAACCACAACACGACGACCATCGCGCCGACGGGCACTACCTCGATGGTGTCGAACACCACCGGCGGCTGTGAGCCGATTTACAACGTCGCCTACTACAAGAACGTCTCCGACGACGTGCAGGGCGACGAGATGCTCGTCGAGTTCGACGACTACTTCCTCCGCGTGCTGGAGGCCAACGACGTCGACGTCGAGGAAGTCAAACTCGAAGCCCAAGAGCAGATGGCCGCAAACGAGTTCGACGGCGTCGAAGGTCTCTCGACGGTGCCGGACGCCATCGGCGAACTGTTCGTCGTCACGTCCGACCTCACCGGTCTCGAACACGCAGGCGTCCAGTGCGCTCTCCAGAAGGGCGTCGACTCCGCCATCTCCAAGACCTGTAACTTCCCGAACTCCGCCTCGAAGGAGGACATGGACGAGGTCTACCGCTACATCTACAACCACGGCGGCAAGGGCGTCACCGTCTACCGCGACGGCACGCGCTCGAAGCAGGTCCTCACCACGCGTGCGAAGAACACCGAGTTCTCCGACGACGAAGAGGCCGCAGAGGCCATCGTCTCGCAGATTCGCGACGTCTTCGGCGACGTGGACGCCTTCCTCGAATCCGAGGAAGTGTCCGACCTCGTGGGCGACGAACTCGAACTCGCCTTCGCCGACTCGCCCAGCGAAGTCGGCAAGAAGCGTCCGCGTCCGGACGTGCTCTACGGCGTCACCCAGCGCATCGACACCGGCTACGGGAAGCTCTACGTCAACATCAACGAAGACGAAGACGGCAACCCGTTCGAACTGTTCGCCAACATCGGAAACTCCGGTGGCTTCACCGCCTCCTTCACGGAGGCGCTCGCAAAGACCGTCTCCACCGCGCTCCGTTCGGGCGTCGACCCCGAGGAGATTGCGAACGAACTGAAGGGCATCCGCAGCCCGAAGGTCGCCTGGGACAAAGGCGAGCAGATCAACTCCATCCCGGACGCCATCGGCACCGCGATGCGCCGCTACCTCGACGGCGACATCGACAAGGGCTACCCACAGCAGAAGAACCTGACCGAAGTCGAAGCCGAGGCCGCCGAGTCGGGGAACACCGACGGCGGCGTCGCAATCGACGCGGGCGACGCAGACGGCGCGGACGTGCAGTCCGACGCCACCGCCGACCTGCTGGCAGCGGGCGAGAGCCCCGAGTGTCCCGAGTGTGGAGAGATGAGTCTCTACTACTCCGAGGGCTGTAAGACCTGCCAGAACTGCGGCTGGTCCGAGTGCTAAGCGCGCCAGACAGTACGACGCACGAAAACTGAGTGATTCGGTCGGCCCGACCGCCGGGCCGACGTGCCGTTCGTTTTCTTTCGAGGTTGAACCGTGGAGGCGACGAGGCGTGCCTACGCGATTCGTTCGACCTGGACGAGCGCCGCGGGGTCGTCCCAGCCGTAGATAGCCGGGTCGAGGTCGCCATCGCCGACGATGCCGCTGTGAGGCGTGATGACGCCGTCTTCCGCGAGGTCGGGGTTACTCATCCCGGTTCCATCGACTCCCCCGTCGATTCCGTAGAGGGCCTGCGCAGGGGGAACCATGTCTTCGTACATCTCGGTGTTCGTCTCCGTGCCGGCGTCGAAGCTCGATGCGAAGTACGACCGCGACTCGTTGACCTGGTCCGGGAGGGGCACGGTGTCGAGACCGGTGAAGCCGTCGTTCGTCCCGATGAGCATGCTGACAAAGGAGAGGAACGCGCCACTCGCGTCCGTCTCCAGTTCGAGCGTGGTCGAGTCGGGGAACATCTCACTGGCGGAGAGTTCGGTCGGAACGAGCGGTGTCGAACCGATGGCGACACCGCGCACGTCGGTCGCGCTTTCGGCGAGTTCACCCAGTGGTTCGAGGTTTCCGTTCTCGGCGACTTCGCGGATTTCGTCGCTGGCGGGGTCGCCGACGGCGAACAGTTCGATGCTGGCCTTGTGTGCGACGACGGCTGGCGGAGTGAACGGTTGCCCGCGAGTGAGGTTCGCGACGGTGACGCGGTAGGTGCGTGCGGATTGGCCGCCGTTGCCGTTGCCATTGCTGCTCTGTGCGGGAATCGCCGTCTCGCCGAGGCAGCCGGCGAGCGCGGTTGCGATGCCAGCGCCGGTCAGTCCTAGTACGGTTCGTCGTGTCGTCCGCGGTGTCGTATCGGTCATGGGCACTCCACTGTGGTCAGAAACCACAGGCTGAGAGACGACAGACGAGCTAAAGGCGATTTTTCGAGATTCGAACCGAGTCTGTGTCGAGTTGGGGTCGAATCAGTACCAAATTCGAGGGACTCTCACCCGGACCTCCTAGCGCATCGTGACGTACGTCAGGAACGCGAGCGCGACGAGTTGGAGGCCGCGCAGAATCAACACCGCCTGTTGGACGTGCGGGTCGCCGGAGTAGAGACTCTGCATCGTAAAGAAGAAATACAGCGCGAAGGCGTTCTCGACGAGCATCACGACGGCGAACGCGATGAGACCCAAGACGAGAGACGTCCGGAACGTCCGGTAGTTGCGAACCCACACGACTGTCAACGCCGCGAGGAAGACGATGTTCACGCCCGAGAGGGCGCTCGCTGCAACGATTTGTGTGCCCATAGCCATGATTTCAGTCCATATGCTCCGTGATTTGCTCGAACGTGTCGCGGTTGTGCTCGAACTGGTCAGTCAGGAAGTACAGTCGCCCGTACTTGTTGTCGCCGCCCTCGACGACGCCGTGTGATTCGAGCATGTCGAGGTGGTGTCTAATCGTCTTGTAGCCGACGTCGAGTTCGTCGGCGAGGCGGTTTGCGTTCATCGGCTGGTCGGACAGCGCGCGGATGATTCGGACGCGGTTCTCACCACCACGCGTCGCCGTCAGTAGGTACCAAAGCGCCTTCTCCATCGACTGTTCGCTTTACTGATTCGTTGGGGGACGTAATATTCCCACGGGTACGGTCAGACACGGTACACGAGTGCGTCCGGCGCTTTACAGGAGAGGGTCCGGGTGGGAACTACATGAGGATTGTTCCACATCAGTACCAAATTCGGGGGGAGTTATCCCGGGTGTTCGGGATAGACCACCCAAATGGCAGTAAACCATATGTCTGTACAGTCCTACGAAAACTTCGTATGAACGACGAGTCCGGTCGAGACGCGTGTACGCTCGACGCTCCGAAGGGTAGACCGTGTCCCTTCTGCGGGGCGTCGATGAGTCACCGCCACTGCAAGTACGTCTGTCCGGAACACGGCGTCGTCTACGACTGCAGCGATACGTTCTGGTGACGTGAGCTGACAGGGAAGAAACACCGGATGATACCTTCCTCGTCGCTGACTTCGGCGGAGAACATCACTGCAGCACGAAGTGTTATGCTGGTACCACGCCAATAACCGAGCGAGACCACCCGCGACCACGACGTCCCGCTTACTCGGTCACGCGGTATACGAAACGATGCTAAACGAATCACAGGTCGAAGCCGGAAAGGAAATCCAACAACGGACGGGGAAGACGTTCTACTTCGCGACGCGACTCCTCCCGCAGCGAGTCCGCCACGCGACGTACGTCCTGTACGCGTTCTTCCGCGTTGCCGACGAAGTCGTCGACGCGGAGGTGACAGCCCCGCCCGCACAGCAACGCGAGCGTCTGGAACAACTCCGAGCGGAAGCACTCGGTGAACGAGAGACCGACGACCCGGTGTTGTCGGCGTTCGCGGAGCTCCGCAGCCGGTACGATATCGACCCTGAGGACGTGAACGTCTTCATCGATGCGATGGAGTCGGACATCGAAAAGGACCGCTACAGGACCTACGAGGAGTTAGAGACGTACATGGACGGGTCGGCGTCCGCCGTCGGACGGATGATGACCGCCGTGATGCAGCCCGACGACCCGGCGGCGGCGCTTCCGCACGCGACGGCACTCGGGCAGGCGTTCCAGATGTCGAACTTCCTGCGCGACGTCGGCGAGGACGTCGTCGAACGCGACCGCGTCTATCTCCCCGAAGAGACGCTGGCTCGCCACGGCGTCGAGACCGAACAGATTCTGAACCGCGAGTTCGACGAGCACGTCGCTGCGGCGATGCAAGACGAACTTCGCCGGACGGAAGCGCTCTACCGCGACGGTGTCGCCGGTATCGAGTACCTCCCCGAGGACTGCCAGTTCCCCGTCCTCCTCTCGGCGGTTCTCTACGCCGACCACCACCGGTCGATTCGGAACCTCGACTACGACACGCTCTCGACGACGCCCGAGTTAGGGACCGCCCGCAAGGTCGCACTCTTGGTGAAGACGGCGGCGTACTGGGCCGTCTGGCGCGACCCGGTCGCGGTGTTCAAAGCCGTGAGCGTCGTCCCGTACCACGACGAGGACGAACTGGAGGCCGACTTCGGCCCCGGGTCGACTCCCACGACGAAGGCACAAACCCGGGGACGCCTCTCGGGATGGCTTCGGTCGCTTCCCCTCTGGGGCTCGGACTGAGCGGGGTCTGTTTTCTCTCGTTTGTCGTCGTATGCTCCGTCGCTCCGACTACGACTGCCACGGGAGCGACCGCGGAAGCTTGAACAACTGCGAGTCGAATCGCTCGGTCCGGAGTAAGCCGATACCGAAGAGTCCGGCGACGAGCACCGGGACGCCGTTTCCGAACCAGAGGTTGATACCACCCCAGAGGATGACGAAGCTCACCAGGTCGTCGAGCATGAACTCGGTGCGGTCGAGTCGGGCGAGGAGTGCGTCGCGGTCGAACCCCCAGTCGAGGAGGACCACGGCAATCGTGGCGCTGACGACCCACCCGGCGTAGTTCGACAGCGGGACGCCGTAAAACAGGAGCGCGTCGGGTCCGATTCGGTAGTACTCCCAGAACCCGAGTGCGACAGCGCCCGGGTCGAGAACGACGTCCATCGCGAGGACGGTCGCGATAACGACGCCGAGACGGGTCGCCGTGTGTCTGGCTCGGTCGCCGAGGAGGAGCAGACACAGGAGATACGCGTTCATCACGAGCGGGATGAAGAACACGGGGAGACCGATGGGGACGCCCGCGACGGTCGGCCCCAACTCGACGCCGTATTCGAACCAGCCGTAGGGCCACCCGGTCGTGATGCCGGTGTACTCGATTGCGTAGGCGTAGGCGGTGAGCGCGCCGACACCCAGCGCGGCCCGGCGTGTCACGAGCGGGAGGACGCCGACGATGAGCGGCGAGCGCATCACGAGCGTTCCGAGGAGGATGAGAAATGCGTTGAACGCCAGCGGCTCGGGAAGCCAGCCCATCGCGCTGGCGACCAGCAGTACCGCGCCGTTCAGCGGGAAGAACACCGAGATAGTAAAGCGATTCTCCCGAACGAGACGGTCGAGCGCGTGTTCGACCTCGCGGCGCGTTCGGGGGAGTCGCGACCGATACTCACCCATAGATAGTACTCCAAAGTGCCCCGACGGTGATGAGCATGCCGACGACGGTGTTGAGAATCGGGAACCACCAGTAGGCTCGCGCCACGTCCACGTTCGAGGCCGCGACGCCGATGACGAACACCGGATAGATGGCGAGCAGACAGCCGAGTCGAACGTCGACAGTGGCGAACGAGACGGCTGCGAGTGCCCAGACGACCGCGCAGTACGCGTAGGTTCGTCCTTCGCCGAGGACGGTCGCAGTCGTTCGAATCCCCGCCTCGCGGTCGGGGGCGATATCGGGAATCGCGGAGAACGTGTGCATCGCCATCGTCCAGAGCCACGCCCCCGCGACTGCGAGCGCCGGTGGGTTCACACCGGCGACGGCGGCGTAGGCGGCGACACCGGGGAGGATGTACAGGCCGTTCGACACCGAGTCGAGAAACGGCGTCGTCTTGAACCGAAACGGTGGCGCACTGTACTCGACGGCGAGGAAGAAGTGTGCGGCAATCCACGGCCACGCCAGTGCGGGCACGAGTGTGATGACGACCGCACCGAGGACGCCACTACCGATGACGACGGCGGTGTTGACGGGGTCGTCGCGCCAGCGTGCCTCGCGGTCGTCTTTCTTCGGGTTTGCCTCGTCGATATCCGCGTCGAAGATGTCGTTGACGCCGTACAGGAAGACGTTCGCCGGGACGAGGAAGTACGCGAACAGGACGACGACGGCGGGGTCGTAGAGGTCGCTGAGTGTCGTCGCGGCCGCTGCCGCCCCGACGAGAACCGGCCCGGCGAGATAGAGCCAAAAACGGGGGCGCGAGAGGACAAGCAGGTAGGCGAGTCGGTCCCACACGTCGCCGCGTCCCGCGGTGCTTGTCGCCATGGCAGATTTCACGCGGCGTCGTCGGCCATCTCTTCTGCGGTGAGTTGCCCACTGATGAGACACATCGGCACGCCGATACCGGGTGTGGTGAACGACCCGGTGAAGTACAGCCCATCGACCTTCTCCGAGGCGTGCGGCGGGCGCAGGAGCGCGGTCTGTGTGAGCGTGTGCGCGAGGCCGAGCGCAGTGCCTTCCGTGCTGTTGTAGCGTTCGGCGAAGTCGCTCACGCAGAAGGTCTCTTCGACGACGATGCGGTCGCGGAGGTCCACGCCGGTGTGTTCGGCGATGTCGTCGAGGACGAGGTCGCGGTACTGCCGCCGCTGTTCGGGCGTGTCGTCGAGTCCGGCCGCGATGGGGACGAGCGCGAAGAGGTTGCTGTGGCCCTCGGGGGCGACCGTGTCGTCGGTCTTCGAGGGAACACAGAGGTAGTACGCCGGGTCGTCGGGCCACGCGGGGTTCTCGAAGATGGTCTCGAAGTGGTCGTCCCACTCGGTCGGCAAGACCAGCGTGTGGTGGGCGAGTTCGTCCACGTCGCCTTCGACGCCGAGATACAGGAGGAACGCGGAGGGCGCGTACGTCCGCGACTCCCAGTAGTCGGCGTCGTACTGGCGCTTCTCGGAGGGCAGCAGTTCCTGCTCGGTGTGGGCGTAGTCGGCGTCGCTGACGACCTGGTCACAGAGGAACTCGCGTCCGTCTTCGGTTCGGACCGCGAAGCCGCCGCGGCGACCCGCGATTTCGGCGACCGGGGAGTCGGTGTGGAACTCCACGCCGAGTTCGTCGGCGAGTTCGACGATGCCGTCGACGACGCCCGCGAGGCCGCCGTCGGGGTAGTACACGCCCATGTTGAAATCGACGTGGCTCATGAGGTTGTAGAGCGCCGGCGTGTTGTTCGGCGCGCCGCCGAGGAACACCAGCGTGTACTGCATGATTTGCTGGAGTTTGGGGTGGTCGAAGTACTTCTCGACGTGGTCTTGCATCGACCCGACGAGCGACAGCCCCCACGCGTTCTTGAAGACGACGGGGTCGATGAAGTCGGTCAGTTTCGTCCGGTCGGTGTAGACGAAGTGTTCCATCCCGATGCGGTAGTTGCGCTCGGACTTGCGGAGGTAGTCGTCGAGTTTGTCGCCCGCGCCGGGTTCGTACGACTCGAACACCTCCTTGTTCGCTTGGAGGTCCGGGACCATATCGACCCGGTCGCCGTCTTTGAAGAAGATGCGATAGTGCGGGTCGAGTCGAGTCAGGCCGTAGTACTCGTCGGGGCGCTTGCCGAAGTACGCGAAGAACTGCTCGAACACGTCGGGCATCAGGTACCACGAGGGCCCCATATCGAACCGGAACCCGTCGCGTTCGAGGGTGCTGGCTCGGCCTCCGAGTTGTTCGTTTTTCTCCAACAGAGTGACGTCGGCACCCGCGTCGGCGAGATAGCACGCCGTCGAGAGTCCGCCGAAGCCGCCGCCGATGACGACGATTGACTCACCGGCCAGAGAGTCGAGGTCCGAGACAGAATTCATGCACGGACCTAGGAACGTTGAGACCATAAATCGACTGACCAAATCGGGCAAAACCGGCAGGTAGCTTTAGGGTGGCGCTCTCCTTACGGCACCCATGGACGACACCACAGTGGTGGTCACTGGCGCGAGTACGGGTATCGGCGCGGCCGTCGCCCGCGCCTTCGGTGAGGCGGGTGCGACCGTTGTCGCCTGCGCACGCGACCGAGACGCACTCGACGAGGTTGTCTCGGACATCGAAGCCGCCGGTGGAAACGCGACCGGCCTTCGAGCCGACGTGCGCGACGAGTTCGACATGGAGCGTCTGATGGAGACCGCCGCCCGAAACGGCGGGGAAATCGACGTTCTCGTCGCCAACGCCGCCATCTCCCACGGAACGCCGGGCGAGATGCCGATTACGGACGAGGCGTACAGCGCCTTCGACGACACGCTTCGGACGAACGTCCGCGGCGTCTTCACGGCCGTCAAAGAGGCGCTGCCGCACATGTCGGACGACGCTCGCGTGCTCGTTCCCTCCGGAAGCATCGCCCGCGACGCCAAGCCCGGAATGGGCGCGTACGCCGTCTCGAAAGCGGCCGCGGAGGGCCTCACCCGACAGTTCGCCGCCGACTGCCCGCAGACTGTCGGCGTAGTCGACCCCGGACTCGTCGATACCGACCTCACGGGTGGCCAGGGTCGCGACCCGGCAGACGTCGCTCAGTTGTTCCTCTGGGCGGCCACCGAGACCGACAGCGACTCACTCGACGGCGGCGTCGTCGAACTGAAGGCGTGGAAACAGGCGACTCGCTGAGCGTCGCCGTCTCTCATCACGGGAGGTCAACACGGTGGGTCAGCGCGGCGCAGTAGGTCAACGTAGCAGGTCAACGCAGCAGGTCAGCGCAGTAGGTCAACGTAGCAGATCAACGCCGCAAGTCGGCGCGGCACTGCCGCGCCCACACTTTTCGAACCGGTCCCCTTATTAACCGGAGAAATTTTGTTCACAACATGAATCGTTCCACAGCCATCGGCGTCGGGAGCGTCATGGCGCTCGTTGTACTCTCGGGCTACGCCGTGACCGCGCAGGCGTGGAAACTCCTCGTCGTCTCGTGGGCGGCGTTCGGGTCGATGGCGCTGGCAGCACCGTTCGGTGCCCGCGCGCGCACCGAACACGCCGAGGGACTCGTCTGGGGATACGGACTCGCCAGCGGTGCGATGGTCACCAGCGCGGCCGTGTTTCTCGTCCCGCAGGCAATCAACCACCATCCGAAGTTCGGCGGCTTCGGCATCGCGTTCGGTATCCTCGCAGGCTTTACGTCGCACACCGTCGGCCACCGCTTCGCCCATATGGACCTTCCCGTGGACCGGACCGTGACCGAACTCTCGGCGCACGCCCTCTCGGCCGGTGCGATTATCGGCATCGTCTACGGGAACATCGACGTCGGTGTCGGTCTCGGACTGGCCATCGTCTCGCACAAGGGTCCCGCCGGATATGCGGCCGCTCGCCGCCTCTCGTCGCGAAACCAGTCTTCCGTCCCGCTGTTGCTCCCCGCAGCGGGGCTCGGAATCGCGGCTATCATCTCCAGCGCCGTCTCGCTGCCCGCCACCGGCGCGTTCCGCGGTATCGTCTTCGGGTTCGCGTCGGGTGTCTTCCTCCACGTCGCCATGGACTTCCTGCCGCGCTGTGAAATCGGGAGCGAGATTCACGACCTGCTGTCGGTCGAAGACGAACACGCCCACGCGATTTTGGACCGCCTGCGTCTGCACGCCGCCGGGAGTACGATTGTCGGTGGCGGCGGCGTCTTCGCCGCGTGGCTGTTGCTCGGGTAGTCAGCTTCGTTCTTGGGTGTGCCGTCGAACTGCTGGTATCCAAAATCGTCATTACGCGCCTCCGACAGTATCTGGACAAGAATGGACGGTCAATCGGTGCTTTTCGGCGTGCTCTCGGTGAGTGGTGGACTCCTCTCGTACCGGTATGCCTACCGGCTAACGAAGCTCGGCGAACAGTTCGACTCCATCGGGAGTCAGACTCGCTGGCACGAGGTCGAGCCGACAGACTGGAACGTGTTGCTGACGAAATTGTTTGGACTGTTCTTCGTCGCTCTGGGACTGTACTACGCTGTCGGTCCGTATCTCGCGTCGTGAAACGGAAACAGAAACGGCGGAGGTCGGTCGTCAGTCCCGCGTCAGCCGCCGAAGCTGAACCGTAATCCCGAACGCCGCCCCGAGGAGCAACACGAGGTTGAACGCGGCTTGGAAGGGCGCACGGTATTCGGGGTTCACCCACGTCGAAATCGCGCGCGTGGTGTTCAGGTAGAACTGCAGCGCCGCGATGAGCGCGAGGAGTAGCAGTCCGGCGAGCACGGCGTAGTCGAGGTAGCGCCGCATCCGCTCTGCGAACTCCTCGTTTTCTTGGTCGGCCGAGTCGAGGTCGGCGCCCGGGTCGGGTGCAGGCTGCTCGTTGGCCTGCTTCGTCGCCGATGCCGACGCCGTCTCGTCGCTCATTTCGTCCACCCCCGAGCGACGAGGGCACTCGCCACGAGTGCCACGAGCGCGGCGAGTGCACCGAAGCCGGGTTGGGACGTCTCAGTGTACGTCGCCTCGGGTTGGTTTGTCGGTCTCACCCCGTCATCGTCGTCTTCGAAGTCCTCTACGCGCAGTTCGACGTCTTCTGTGGTCTGATTCACGCTAATCGTCCTCGTTGGGTTCAGGTTCGCCGCGCCGCGGGCGGTGTCGATGACGACACCATCCCGGAGCAACACGGCGTCGATGTAGTAGTTGTATTCGTTCGGTACCGTCGCCGAGGCCTCGACCGTCTCCGTTCGCCCGGCCTGAATCGCCCCGGCGTCGACCGTGGTCCGAGAGGCGACGATGTTCGACTCCGCCTGCCGAAGCACGAACGTCACTTCGAGGTTCTCCGCCGGGTCGTCACCGGTGTTCGTGAGCGTCGCCATCAGGTTCATCGTCGTCCGGTCTTCTCCGGCATCGGTGATGGAGAACGACACCGGCGGGAGCGCTTCGCTCTCGGTGAACGATGTCGTCGATTGCAGGTACGGCGGTTTGATAGCCGAGACACCGCGGACGCTCTTGTGCCGCTCGTCGACACGCTCTGCGTCGCGGTAGAGAACGACTTCGACGTCGTAGCCGCCCTCACGCGGGACCGTAACGTTCGTCCCGGCGGTGACTTCGCCGTCACGCGAGACGTTGCCGACCGGGATACGCTCCGTCGTCGTGAGGAGTCCCGACTCGGCGTCCACGGCGCGAACGAGCACGCTCACGTTGTTCGTCGGGTTCCCTCGGTGGTCGATGCGTGTTTCGACTGCCAGCGTGACCGTCTCACCTGTCGCGGGCCCGGCCGCGATGGAGACGTCGGCCACGTCGACGGGACCGGGTCGGACCGGTCCCTCGTCCGTCGGGTCGGCGAGGACCCCAGGGACGAGGAGTGCCGTGGCGACGGCCGCGACGACCACGACCACGGCCCCGCCTGCGAGGAGGGCGTTCTTTTCCATGGTTGTTTGACAACTAGCTGCCGGTAAATGTTTTGTCCCAGATGGTTCGAGACCAAAGAGTGTCCGGCCGACCGTGAATACGTCTTTTGCGCTCAGCGCGCCTACTAGGAGCGCTATGTCGAGCGAGATGAAGCAAGCGACGTGTTCGTGTGGATTCAGCGTGGTCTCGGACGACGAAACCGAAATCGTCGAAATCATTCAGAATCACGCCGACGGGAAACACGGCAAGGCAATGACAGTGAAAGACGTACGCGGCATGCTGAAAGAGGCCTGACCGACACTGGTGGGGCGTGGATTTTTATACGCCCGCGTAGCGATATGTGCCATGGCAACGTACGTAATGGGGACGAACTCAGTACACACTAGTGCTGCACTCTGTGACTACCTCTCGAAGCGGGTCGACACCGGCGACGTCGTCCACGTCGTGAACTCCCATCCCGGCGGTGAACGAACAGACAGCGACGACGCACGGGACGGAAACGACGCGATGAACGTGGTCGAGTCGCGACTCGGTGACCACGTCGCCGTCGAGACACACCAGTACATCCGGGGCAACGAGGCTGCCGAGGACATCATCAAGTGTGCCGAAGAACAGAACGCCGACGAAATCGTCATCGGCGTCAGAAAGCGGAACCCTACCTCGAAAATCGTCTTCGGGAGCACGGCACAGGACGTGCTGTTGACGTCGAACATCCCGATGGCGGTCGTTCCGTTAGAGAAGATTCCCTGAGCGAGCCTGTCGGTTAGGCTCCGGGTCTGTACTCCACGAGGGTCATCTCGAACGCGGGTTCTTCGTCACCCTCGTCTTCGTAGAAGGCCATGTATCCCGGAAGCGGACTGTCAGGAGCGACGCAACTCTCCCAGAAGACGCTCCCGTTCGTCCGAACCACGAAGTCTGCACACTGAAGCCCGGCGTACGTGGACGTACTCTCGACCTTGAAGCTCACGTTCCCGTTCGTTCCGGACGTCTCCCAGCCGTCTCCGACTTCGAGCGACTTCTCGTCGAGGCCGCTGTAGTACGGGGAGTTGAAGCCGAGCGTGGCGACAGACCCGGTGGGGCTCCCGGAGAGTTCACCGTACAGTTCGTCGGCCGGTGCGGTCACTGTTTGCTCTGTCGTCGTCTCGGCCGAGACGAGTTTTGCCCGAATCGTGACGTTCTGTTCTGTCGCAGAGACGACTTCCCACTCGTAGGTCGCCGTGCCGTCGAGGTTCGGAGACTCGACCTCGTAGCGGTAGTACTGTCCCGGTCGGTACTGCTGGTCCCACGAGCCGTTGAACTCGAACTCAGTCGTCAGCTTCGCACTCTCGTCGCCAGTCGTGGGCGTTCCCGAGGCGTCAGTCGCGGGCGTGGCCGAGGTGTCGCGCTCGCTGTCGGTGGTGTCTGTCGTCGTTTCGGTCGCCGTCGCACCGTCACCGCCGAGGCCGCCTGAACACCCTGCCAAGAGGACGAGAAGCGCGACTACGAGGACGTGCGTGTACTGTCTCATATGCGGTCGAACGACTGCGACCGGAATAACTTCGTTGTCACACTGAGTGTCACATCATTCAGAACAAATTGTTGGAGTGAAACACTACTCGTCAGGTTCGTCGAGCACCTTCTCGGCGAGCGTCGGCACAAACGTGCCGATGTCAGTCACCATCCCGATGGCCTGCGACGAACCGCGGTCGAGTAGTTGCGTGACGGTCGCCGGGTTGATATCGACACAGACGGTCTTCGTGGTCGACGACAGGCAGTTCCCGACGGCGACAGAGTGCAGGAGCGTCGAGAGCATGAGCACCATGTCGGCTCGATGCGCCTGCTCACGGATGGCGTTCTGGGCTTCGATGGCGTCGGTGATGGTGTCGGGAAGCGGGCCGTCGTCCCGAATCGACCCCGCGAGGACGTACGACGCGTCGTTTTTGACACACTCGTACATGATTCCCTCCGTGATGAGGCCCTCTTCGACGGCCTCCTCGATACCACCGGCGCGGATGACTTCGCTGATGGTGTAGATGTGGTGTTTGTGTCCCTTTCGCGGGTGTTCCATCGTCTCCATGTCCATCCCGAGCGACGTGCCGTAGAGGCCGCGTTCGATGTCGTGGGTCGCAAACCCGTTCCCGGCGGAAATCATGTCGACGTAGCCCTCGCGAACGAGACGGGCGAGGGCGTCGCCACCGCCGGAGTGAATGAGCGCGGGACCGGCGACGACGAGGACGTTTCCGCCTTCCTTTTTGGTCTCTTTGAGGGCGTCGGCGATGTCGCCGATGAGCGACTCGGACGGGCGCTCAGAGGAGATACCGCCCTGCATGAAGCCGAAGGGACCGGAAGCGTCCCGCGGGCGTTCCGGCGGCTTGACACGGATTCCCGTGTCGTCGGTGACGACGAGGTCGCCCTCGTCGATTGAGTTGAGGACCTTCGTGTAGGCGCGCGCACCGTCGTCGGTCTCTTCGACGACGATTGCGCAGTCCATCTCGATATCCTCGACGGGAATCCACTCGCCGTCGTATCGAACGTCTGTTGGGTGGTTCGTCGTCGAGTAGAATCCGACCGGAACGACCTGGTCTGCGGGCGCGCGTTCGACGTGCGCGTCGGCAGTCGACGTGAGGTTCGCACCGATTTGGTTGAGTTCGTGGAGAATCTCTTGGATATCGTCGTCGTCGGCCGAGACTGTCATCCGACAGTACGACGTGTCGTGTTTCTGTCGCCCGACGTCGAACTCTTCGATATCGAAATCACCACCGAGGTCCATCACGATGCCCATCGCCTGCTGCATCATGCCCGAGTCGATGATGTGCCCTTCGAGTTCAACGGTCCGCGTGCTCGTCATTGAGGGAGAATTGGCCGAGGGGGTAAAATGGGTTACGGGGAGACACATTTTTACGAGTTTCAGGCGGCGGCCGAACCCCCCGTCGTCAGCTCAGAGGACGAACTCCTTAAACAGGTTTGCGACGGTCCAGACCGCCTGGTCGACGGGATGGCCCTTCTCGCCATCGACCCTGATGCGGCCGTCACGGAGCGCTTGGCGAACTTCTCCGAGCGGGTCGGGCGAGTCGGCAATCTCTTCGAGAACTGCGCGTTCTGTCGTGATTCGGGTCGAAGCGTCGGGGTTCGGCCCGAGTGCGACCTCCTCGATTCGCATGTCGTCGGCGACGACAGCCGAGTAGACGTGCGTCTCGGACTCGTCTTCGACGTAGACGTTCACCGTCTTCCCACCGATGAGGTCGCGAGCGAACATCACGTCGAACTGGTCGACGTTCTGGTTGTAGAGGTCGACACCGTTTTCGAGGAGCCTGAGAACTTCCTCGTCGCTCGGCGTCTCGGATTCCTGTGCGACGACGCTCCCGGTTGGGATGGTGAGCGCGACGACGAGAATCACGGCGAGGAAGCGTCTGAAGGATAGTGACATGATGAACGAGATACGTTGGCAGACAACATAACGGTTCCCGCGAGAGTTCACTTTGCCGACGCGGTGATTACTCGACTGGACGGACGGCCTGCAGGAACGACCGCAGGTGGCCGAACGTCTGTTCGAACGTCCGGTCGTAGTGGTCGAAGTGGTCCGCGGGGAGTTCGACGAGCGTCGCGTTCGGAATCTCGTCTGCGAGTGCAGCGACGGACTCCGCCGGTGCGACGTCGTCGCGCGTCCCGGAGACGAGCAGTGCCGGACATCTGAGTGATTCGGGGTCCGAAAGGGCAGTGTACCGGAACAGTGAGAGGAAGAGTCGTGCCGGAGTCTCGTCGCGCCACGCGCTCCCTGGCGGGAGGAGGTCCCGATAGGCGGTTCGAACCGCCGGGTCGTCGAAGACAGAACGGGTGCTCCCATCACCGAGTACGGGCACGCGATACGGGCCGAGAAGGCGCGACTGGAGTTTGTCTCGAACGCCCGCCGCAAGTGCCGAGAGCGTTCCAGTCACCCCTCGCCCACCAGTCACGGCCGACCCATCGAGCATCGGGTTCTGTGCAACGACGGCCACGACACGACCGTCTTCGGCGGCCGCTCGGAGTGCATACCCGCCGGAGAGGCCGGTCCCCCAGAGGACGATTCCGCCGGTGTCAACTTCGGGTCGCTCTCGAAGCCCGGCGATAGCGGCGTGCCAGTCTGCGACCTGTCTCTCGGGGTCGACGAGGTTCCGCGGTTCGCCGTCGGAGTCACCCGTGTTTCGATAGTCGAAGAGGAAGGCGGCGTATCCCGCTTCCGCCAGTCGCTCGGCGTAGCGCCGCAGTCCGAATCGACGCTCTGCGGCGAGTTCTCCGGCCATGACGACGACCGATGGGGAGTCGACGTCGTCCGGCCGGTAGAGCCATCCTGCACACGTCGTCCCTTCGCTCTCGAACGACAACGAGACGCGCGAGTAGTCGTAGTGTGAAGGTCGCCGTGGACCACGCGGCTTCGGTGGGTCGCCGCGGTGACGCCACGTGCTCATGGCTCTTCCTCCCTGTCGAGACTGTCGAGGACACGCTCCGACAACTCGACGTCGTCCAGTTCGTACCGGTTGTACGCTCGAACCCAGTCGGCTTCGAGTCGCCACGTCGCCTGTACGTCGTCGTCGCTTCGGAGTATCGTCGCGTCCACGCTCGTCGGTTCCCACTCGCCGTCCCGTGCGAGTTCGAGGAACGCGGTGACGGCACGACCTACCTCGCCACGGTTCGGCTCGACGCCCGGAAACGCCGTGAGATACGTCAGCGATAGCGGCGGGCCGGACGAAAGCGACTCGACGCTGATACCGTTGCCACGGAGGGCTTCCTCGACTGTGGCCACCGATTCGAGGTCGTTCATGGCATGCGATACGCCACCCGCCAGCCTAAACGTTTGCCGCGAGACACGTCCGTGAAGCGATTCGCAGGTTCGGAGAGCCAGCCTGCTCTCAGGTGTTCGAGAGCGAATCTGCTCTCAGGCTTCGGCGAGCACTCGACGGAGCGAATCGTGGAGCGAAAACAGTGGTTCGATGTCGCCGGCGGCGTAGTCGACGAGGAGACGTTCGAGTTCCGCGTGCGTCCGTGTCTCGTCGAGCCCGGCGGCGACCCCTTCGACGTAGGCAGCGCCGAGGCCCTCGCCGACGTGCATTCCCGTTACGTGTGGGTCGTCGATTCCGAGACCGTCCAGATACGCACGCGAGAGACCATAGTCGTCGTACCAGACGCTCGGCTGGTCGACGTCCGCCTCCTCGCAGGCCTTCCAGAGCGCTGGAATCTCTCGATTCTGCCGAACGGCGTGCGGGAACGCCTCTGCGGCGAGTGGGGCGAGGTCCACGTGGTTCGAAAAGAGAGACTCGATTCGCTCCGGAGCGTCGGCCCACATGCCTGCGTCGGCGACCTGCTCGGCCCACACCCGGAGATGGTGTTCGTCGAAGTTCCGCCCGTTGTACGTGAGGACTGTTCCACCGCGCGTCTCGCACCACTCGACGACGTCTCGGAGGAGGGCCGCGGTGTGTTCGACACTCCAGTCACCCTCTCGAAGGGCCACGGTCACTTCCGTCTCGTCGTTCTGGGACGCGCCGAGTCCGACGGCGACCAACTCGAACTCGTCTGTGTTTCGGAAGTCACTCGGCGGCCCGTCGGGACACGCCGTCTCGATATCGAGTGCGAGTCGGGCGTCGTTCATACTTCGGTGGTCGCCGCGGGCTGTGAAAAATGACCGGAAACGAGCGCCCTGCACCCTCGGCCACGCCGAGTGACTCACACAGTGGACGAGTCGCCCTCTCTCCAAAGGTGTGAGTACACCGATGAACGGTGAGATAATTCCTCACAGAATACTTCAACCAGTCTCGGTGACGTCAGAGAATATCACAACTTTCCCCCGAGACAATTGTTTCCGATTTAATCATCCTATTGGTGATTGTGTGCATGTAACGGTGTGAGGCCTCACTCGATGGCGGTGCCTGCCATGGCAATACCGTCACGAAACCCACTGGCACTCCCACCACACCACCACTTTTTGCCGGTTACACGTCGCTCCCACCAGGCCTCAGGTGCGACAGCCCTCCGTTTTGAGACTGACTGGTAGCGAATACAGTACAGTGTCCGCGAGAACAGTGCTGCCGCTTTCTGGTTGTGTGAGCGTTTCGAAAAAGACGACGTTCGGCCGGGCCTCAGGCGCGAAGCCTCAGGTGTCCGCTATTCCGAACCGAACATCTGGCGCATCATCGGGTGCATCTCCATGAGCTGCTCTTCTGCGATCTCCTCGTACAGCTTGTACGTGATGGAGACCGTAAGCAGCAGCCCCGTCCCGGAGACGGCACCGATGGTGCCCAGCATGTTCGCCATGACGGCGAGCAGACCCACGAGTGCGCCACCGATGACGGTCACCTGCGGGATGTACCGTTCCATGACCTTCTCGATGACCTGTGGGTTCCGGCGGAAACCGGGAATCTGCATCCCGGAGTTCTGAATCTGTTGCGCGGTGGATTCCGGGCCCATGCCCGTCGTCTCGACCCAGAAGATAGCGAACACCGCGCCACCGACAATCATGAACGTGAGGTCGATGAGGACGCGAATCGCGATATCGAGTGGGTCGGCCGACGTGAGGCCGAGGAACCACATCCAGTCGGAGCGCGACTGGACCGGTGCGAGATAGTAGAACAGGCCACCGGTGACCTGCCCGCTCGTGTACTGGCCGAGCCACGCGGGCATACTCGCCCACTGGCTGTCCAGGATGCGCCCCAGGAACTGGATGTTCGCCTGCAGGGCGCGGACGAGGATCATCGGCAGAACGCTCGCGTAGATGAGCTTCACCGGGAAGCGACCGCGGGCACCCTTCACACGGGCGTGCGAGAGGGGAATCTCGACGCGGACGCTCTCGGCGTACACGACGATGCCGAAGATGAGCAGCGTCGTGACGAGCGCGAGCAGTTGCCCCTGACCCAGGAAGATGGTCGAGAGCAAGTCAGTCGGCGACGTCGGTAGGTCGACCGCACCAGTGAGAATCCCGAACCACGTCGGGAAGAAGCCCGACGTGCCACCGAGACCCTGCCAGCTGAACAGCCCACCGACGAGCTGCTGGCTGACACCGGCAATAATGAACAGGCCGACACCGGAGCCGACGCCCCACTTGCTCACGATTTCGTCCATGAACAGGATGAGGACACCACCGACGGCGATCTGCGCGAAGATGAGCGCCTTCACGCCACCCGTACCGATGCCCAGCGACTGAGCAACGGCAGGGTCGGCAGGCAGGAAGCCGCCTGCGAACACCATCGGAAGGCCCGTCAGGACGATCATGACACCGACGAGCAACTTCTGCAGACCCTGATAGAGAATCTGGTCGCGTGGGTTGTTGTTGGTGTCGAGCCCGAGCAGGTCAGCACCGCCAAGCAGTTGCAAGACGATGCTCGCCGTGACGATTGGACCGATACCCAGTTGGAGCACCGAGCCCTGCTGGCCGGCCAAGATGGACCGGAACTGACCGAAGAGGTCGTTCGCGGCCCCAGCGTCGACGCCGAACAGCGTCACGTTCGTCAGGAAGAAGTACAAGACGAGGATGCCACCCGTCCACCCGAGCTTCCGGCGGAACGGTACGTGTCCCTCCGGTCGGGCGACTGCGGGCATCCGCGCCAGCACTGGTTCGGCGGTGTCCTTCCATCCCATGATTTATTCCTCGTCGTCTTCGTCGTCGGCAGCAGCCTCGGCTTCCTCGGCTGCTTCCTCTGCGCGCTCGGAGAGTTCGGTGCTGCCACCGCTCTCTTCGATGAGTTCGACGGCACCGGCGGTGAACGCGTCGGCGACGACGTGCAGTTCGTTGCGGACCTGCCCGCCACCGAGCACCTTCACGACGTCCGCGTCCCAGCCATCCTCGGCTACGTCGCGGGCGTCGATGGTGTACGCGTCACCGTCTTTCTCGGCGAGTCCGTCGGCGGCGAGGAGCGCGGCGTCCTCGTCGAGCTTCTGGACCTTGACTTCGGCGACGTCGTCCTGCAGGACGTCCGGTCGCTTGAAGCCGTGCTTGCCGAGCGGTTCGTAGTTGTGATACTCGTGTTTGTCGCGCCCGGCACGGCCGCGGCCGCCACGGTGACCGGCACCACGCCGGTTCTTGTGGGTACCGCCGCTGTGTGTCCGGGAACCACGTTGGCGTCGCTTCTTGGACGTCATCGCATTGCCTCCAGAAGCTCGTCAATCTCCTCGGTGGTATGCTTTCCGAGTTGGCCACCCTCCTTGGTGACGTGCTTCTGACCGCGGTGTCCGCCACGCGGCGGGTGCAGTCGGAGCACGGGAGACAGACCCTGCTCGCGCAGCGTCGTCTCCTCGTCGACGACGGCCGACGCGAGGTCGGCGACGTCGTCGTAGTCGGTGTTCTCGGAAACCCACTCGTCGGTAATCTCGTCGCTGCCCTCTTCGGGCTCGGCGCGCGTGCGGACGAGCGTCTCGACGACGTCGGCGCTCGGCGTGCCGTGCGCGACGTAGTCGTTGACCTTCGTGATCATGCCACGGTAGGTGTCCGACTCGGGGACGAACGTCGCGTGGTTCACGCTGCCGATGTTGAGCATCGTAAGCGTGTCACGGACGTCCTGTGCCATGTTGACTTCACCGCGAAGCTGAACGATGGCTTGCATTATTCGCGTACCTCCTGTCGAATCTCGCGAGCACGACGGGGCGTGCGGGACTGCGAGGCGTTCATCAGCGCGTTGTACGTTGCCTTGGCGAGGTTGACGGTCGTCCGCGTGTTCCCGTCACTCTTGGTCCAAGCGTCCTGGACGCCTGCGAGTTCGAGGATGTTGCGGACGGTCTCAGCAGCCGCGAGGCCGAGGCCCTGCGGTGCCGGGATGACCTTGACCGTCACGGAACCGGCCTTGCCCTCTGCCTTGCGGGAGAGGGAGTTCAGACCGCCTGCGCGGTCTTCCCACGAACCGGAGCCGCGGTCAACCTTGATAATGTTCAGTTTCGCCACCTCGATGGCTTTCTGGATTGCGCCGCCGACCTGGTCGTCGCGGGCTTCAGCGTAGCCGAGGTAGCCGTCACGGTTCCCGACTGCGACGACACACCGGAACTTCACCCGGCGGCCGGAGTCGGTCATGCGCTGGACCATGTTGATGTCGAGCACTTCGTCGTCCAGTCCGGGAAGGAGTTGGTCGACGATCTGGGGCTCCTTGAGCGGAAGCCCGGTCTCGAGCGCGTGGTCCATCGACGTGACGTCGCCGTTCTGCACCATGCGGCCGAGCCGCGTTCGCGGCTCCCAGCCGTTGTTATCTCTGCTCATTCGTCCTCCTGAAGGTTCCCGAGCACTTCGTCGAAGTGGTCGGGGAGGTTCGTGGCGTCGAAGTCTCCACTGTAGAGCGGCTCGTCGAGCTGCTCTGCGTACTCGGCGATGTGGACACCGCGGTTGCGGTCCCAGTCAGCGAGTACGTCGTCGTTGTGGGGGATTTCGAGGCCAGCGTCTATCGCACCCTCTTGCACTGCGAAGACCTTGTTGCCGGGCGTGGCCGTGTTGAGGCCGATGTCGAGGACCGCTTCCTCGAGACCGGCGGCCAGCGCTCGCTTTCCTGCGAGGTACCCCGTGAGGTACGCGCTCGGGAGGTTGCCCGTGGGGGCTTCCCAGCCGTACTCGGCGAGGTCCGCAGAGGTCGCTGCAGCGTGGGTGTTGTCACCGTTCGGGCCCGGAGTGACCAGCTGCGCCCTGACGTGCTTGTTGCTCACGCGAGCAACGAGGCGGGGCTTACCCGATTTCAGCAGGCGCAACCTTTGATGGTAGTCCGTCCGGACTTCACGGCGACGTCGCATCGGAACCTTGTATCGTGGTCCGGTCGCCATTATTGAATCTCCACCTGGTAGTTGTTCTGGATGTATGCTTCGAGCCGGTCGACGCTATCGAATTCACCGCCGGACGCCTTGTTGTAGACTTCGCGGTACTGGGAACTGTCGAGCGTTCCCTCGTCGCGAAGCTCCTTGAGGCGACGGCGCTGAGCGCGGATTCGGCTGACCCATGCGTCTTTCGTGTTCTGACGAGCACCGGAGCGGCCCTTGCGGGACCCGGCACCCTTGCGGTGGCCGTAGGAACGCTTGTCGGCGCGCTCGCGTGCGCGACCCTTGGAGTTACCCTTGGCGTCCTTGGCGCGAATCGTGCCCTCGTCGACGAGTTCACGGATGTCTTCGCGCGTGATGGCCTCCGCGATGTCGGCCTGTGCGTCAGGGTCGAACCAAACGCGACCCTTGCCAACGTCGAGGACGTCGGCAGCCATTCGCTTCTGTGCTTTCAGGTCCGTCATCAGTTATCCACCTCGACTTCGATGTAGGTGGGGTTGAGGACGCGAATCTCGCGGTCCTCACACACTTCCTCGATGCGCTCGCGCTTGCGCGCGCCGACCGAGGAGGCGATTCGTACGGCCTGCGTGTCGCCGTCGATGCCTTCGAGGTCGTCCACGTTGTGGACGCGAACTTCCTCGAAGCCGGACGGGTGCAGTCCGCGGGCGGCCTTCGGCGTGCGGTAACCCGCTTCCACCTTCGGGCCCTTGCCCTTGATGCCGATACGCTGCTTGGACAGGGTACCACGGGGGCGACGCCACGATTTGGGCGTGCGCTTCTTCTTGTGGTAGTCCTGTCGGTTGAACTGCGGCTTGCCTTCGCGGCGCTTCTGCGCCAGCGCGCGAGCCGTCTCGTCGTCGAGCTGGGGCTTCTTGTCCGCGTGACCGCGGGGCTGAAGCTCCGTCTCGACGTCTTCTTCTGGCTCTTCCTCTTCGGCTTCGGACTCGTCTTCGACTTCGGCCTCGGCCTCTTCGGAGACTTCGAGACCACCGACGTCGGCTTTGATACGCGCGGCGAGCGCGTTGCCGATGCCGTCGACTTCGGCCAGCTCAGACTGGCTTGCGGCCTGTACGTCGTCGACAGATTCGAAGCCAGCTTCGCGGAGCGCGTCGGCCTTCGACGGGCCGACACCGCTGATGTCTTCGAGTGCTGTGATTTCTTCCGACATTAGGCATCACCAGTCTTCGGTTTCTGCGTGATGTACACGCCGTCGGAGAACACGCGAGTGTCCTTGTCCTTGACGCGAGTGAGCTGTTCGATGTCGGCGGCAGTCTGCCCGACGTCCTCCTTGGAGGGACCCGTCAGGGTGACTTCTTCGCCGTCGACCTGTACGTTGGTGTCGCCGCGGACCGTCGTCCGTCGGGGAGATTTCTCACCAAGGAAGTTCTTGATGACGACGTCGTCACCTTCGACGTTCACTTGCATCGGGAAGTGAGCGTAGTGGACTTCCATCTTGTACTCCCAGCCGTCGGTGACGCCGTGAATCATGTTGTTCACGTGGCTCTCGAAGGTACCGACCGTCGCGTTCGTCTTCGCGTTCGTGACGTCGGTCTCGATGACCACGGCACCGTCTTCGACGGTGACCGAGACGTTCGGGTACCAAAGGCGTCGCGTGACGCTCCCTTCGGGACCCTCGACGGTGAGTTCGAGGTTGTCGACCTCGGCGGACACGTCGTCTGGAATTTGGATTTCTACTCGACTCATGATTCTAGTAGACGTAGGCGATTATCTGGCCACCGATACCCTGTTCGCGGGCCTCGTAGTGGCTCATGACGCCGTGGCTCGTCGTGACGATGAGCGCGCCGTAGTCACGAGCGGGGAGGAATCGCTTCTCCCACTTCTCGAAGTCGTCGGCGCCCGCGGAGTATCGCGGCTTGACGACGCCACACTTGTTGATGGCGCCTTTCAGTTCAACCTCGAACTTACCGGCCTTGCCGTCGTCGACGAACTCGAAGCCGTCGACGTACCCGCGGTCGTAGAAGACCTCGAGGACGGAGCCGATGATGTTGGAGGCGGGCTGGATCTCGTGGGACAGGTGTCCGACACTTTCGGCGTTGTTCACACCGGAGAGTGCGCTACTGAGTGGATCGTTGTCAGCCATGGCTTATCGGTACTTCTTGAATCCCATCTCGCGGGCGATCTCTCGGAAGCACTGGCGGCACAGGTTGATGTCGTACTTGCCGACAAGTCCCTGCTTACGACCGCAGCGCCGGCACTCGTTCTCCTGGCCGGTGCGGCGGCTTGCGTGCTCGCCCGTCTGTTCTGTTTCGCTGTCGCTCATTCTTCAACCTCCACGTCGAACGTGGATTCGATGAACGCGACAGCGTCGTCGATGGTCATCCGGTGGGACGACGGAATCTGACGAGAACGCTTGTCGCGCTTCTTCACACGGTAGCCGGGGCGGACGAGGTTGACCGTCACGTCCAGTCCGTAGATACCGATCTGCGGGTCGTACTCCTGGCTCGGGAACTCGGTGTGCTCTTCGACGCCGAAGCCGAAGTTCCCCGTCTCGTCGAACGACGAGCGGGCGAGGTCCGAAATCGGGAGTGCGGTTTCGAGGAACTCGACGGCGTTGTCACCGCGGAGGGTGACCTTCGCGCCGACGGGCTCACCGCGGCGGACGCCGAAGTCCTGCGAGGCACGGCCCGAGAGCGTCTGGACGCTCTCTTGGCCCGTAATCTCCTCGAGGATGTCCTCGGCGTTTGCGAGTTCGCGACCACCTTCGCCGACGCCCATGTGGACGACGACCTTCTCGATGCGCGGCTCGCGCATCTCGTGGAATTCTGCCTCGCTCATTCGTCATCACCCGTGAAGTTCTCGTCGATGACGACGACGTACTGTTCGATGGTCTCGAACCCGCCGTCTTCGTTCTCGACGATAACGGAGTTGTTTCCGCTGCCCGGCGTGACGATAATCTCGTCGATCTCGCCGATGTCGCCAGCGTGGGAACCGGCGACGGCAGTCACGAGCGCACTTTCCTCGTAGGGGAAGTGCGCGACGATTTCCTTCGACTCGTTGTCGACGACGATGGAGTCCTTGTTGGTGTACTCCGAGGCGTCTTCGACAACGATGTTGGAACCGTCGTGCAGGGTCAGCTGGAAGTCGCCGCCAGTGACCTGCGACTTGCGGACAATCTTCCCGAGACGGCTCGACGCCGAGTCGGCGTCGATGAGAGTGAGCGACAGACGGCCACCCTCGTCGGGGAAGACGCGGTAGTACTCCTCACGCTCGGTGAACGCCAGGATGTCGAACATCCCGATGGGGCGTCGAACGTCGGAGACGGCGTCGCCGTTGACCAGCACACTCTGCTGGTTGAGGGCGTACTGCGCCTCCTTCTTCGAGTCCACGTAGCCGAGCACGTCGCGCAGGACGATGAGCAGGGGAACCCCCGCTTCGCCGTGCGGACCTGCACCGGCCTTGACCGTGAACGTGCCTTCCTTGCGCTCGACCGGCCAGGACTTCGGTACGGACAGTCGCTTCTGGTGTCGAGTCATTCGTTATCCTCCTTGAGTCGGGCCTCGCGGACGTCGTCTTCGAGGTCCAGCTCGGTCACACGGACGTTGCTGGCCTGAAGCGGACGCGGAACCTCTTCACCGTCGGCCTTGGCCACGGTGACGCCGTCGACGTAGATGACGGCGTCGGTGAGGTCGACCTCGGTGACTTCGCCTTCTTCGCCGGCGAAGTCGCCGCGGAGAACCTCGACGGTGTCGCCCGCGTTGACGCGGACGTTTCGCTGACCGTACTCCTCGCGGAGGTCGGTCGTCAGGGTTGCGCGGACCTGCTTTTGCCGCTCGTGGAGCGGGGCGTCGCGAGACTGAATTCGCTGTTTGCGCGGTTGTCGAGTCATACTATACAATCATCGTAGCCGTCGATGCGATACTCCCGAAGCGCTCGGCCACTTCACGCGCGATGGGACCCTTGATTTCGGTCCCGCGAGGCTCTTCCATCTCGTCGATGATGACGGCGGCGTTGTCCTCGAACTTCACGCGCGTTCCGTCCGGCCGGCGGATAGATTTCCGCTGGCGGACGACAACGGCTTCGAGCACCTGGCGGCGCATCTCGGGGGTACCCTTGGTGACCGAGACGGTCACCTTGTCCCCGATGCCTGCCTTGGGGTGGCGGTTCTTCGTGCCGGAGTAACCCGCGACGCTGATAATCTTGAGTTCACGTGCGCCAGTGTTGTCGGCACATGTGACCAGCGAACCGCGAGCGATTCCCTTGGTGATGTCTGCTTTGAGCGCTTCCATCACTCGTCACCTCCCATAATCTCGACGACGACGTGGGATTTCGTCTTCGAGAGAGGTCGGGTCTCCGCAATTGTTACTTCGTCACCGACAGCGACGTCGTCGAGCACGCCCGGCACGTGTGCCGGGATGCGGGAACGTCGCTTCATGTAGCGGTCGTACTTCGGAACGAATACGTCGTACTCCCGCTCGACGATGACGGTCTTTTCCATGTCCGTCGAGACGACCGTCCCCTCCAGGGTCTGACCCCGGACGGAGAGCGAGCCGTAGAACGGACACTTCTCATAGTCGTACGCCTCGGAGTCTTCTGGCTCCGGAGGCATTGGAACGTCTAGTCCTATCGCCATTTCGAGTCACCTGTAGTTTCGGTGCGCAGGGCGGGTCGTGAGAGCAGTCGTGCGCCATCCACCGTAACGTAGGCCACGCCCTCGCAATTCTCGGAGGAACTCCGAGAAGCGTCCGAGTGTGTCTCGGAACGCCGGTAAGACTGACTGGTTTCAAATCTACCAGCAGTTTCCGACCGAAGTTTGGACGTGGTCCCCGACACCTTCGCGGCGTCGGCGGCTTCATCTGTACGCGGAATTTCGAACTGGAATGTTGCGCCTTGCTTTGGCACCTGCCGCACCCGAGACCCGTCGTCGACCATGATGGTTTGCATGGTCTCGACGACGACACGCCCAGCTATCCCGACCAAGTCGGGGTTCGCTGCGTCGACGACCTCGACGTCGAGGCCGTTGAGTTCGTGTCGTGTGAGTGTCTCGGGTGTGAGTGGCATCGTTATTCTTCGTCGAAGTCGCCTTCTTCGCGCTGGATCGTCTTGATCCGCGCGACAGTGCGCTTCAGTTCGGCAACGCGACCGGGGTTGTCCGGTGCGCCACCCGCGGCCTGCACGGCCTTGGTGTTGAGCAGCTCGGTC
The DNA here is from genome assembly GCF_024730625.1 of Haloferax larsenii. NCBI lineage: Archaea > Methanobacteriati > Methanobacteriota > Halobacteria > Halobacteriales > Haloferacaceae > Haloferax > Haloferax larsenii. The sequence continues at coordinate 25,259 of NZ_CP078063.1, read as the reverse complement.
TCGAGCTCTTCGAGCTCGGCTTCGCGCTCTGCAGCCGTCATGTCGCGGATTTCGTCAGTGTAGAGGATCGCCATTTATTCCTCCTCCGTTTCGTCTTCGTCTTCCATCTCGGCGACGAGGTCGGCCGCCTCTTCGGCGACGTCTTCGTCGAGTTCTTCCTCGACGGCTTCCTCGTCGTCGGCGTCGGCGTCGTCTTCGACGACTTCCTCGTCGTCGTCAACAACTTCCTCGACGGCTTCCTCGACGACTTCTTCGTCGACGGCGTCCGTCTCGGGTTCGGCTTCCTCGGAGACGTCCGGAACTTCTTCCGGCTCCTCTTCGAGGAGGTCCTCGACGCTCTCGGGCTCTTCGAACTGCTCGACCGCTTCGGGGTCTGCGTCTTCCTCGACTTCGAAGTCGTCGGGGAGGCGCGCTCCCGGCGGGATGATCTTGACGGTGACGCCAATGGTGCCGAGCTTCATGACTGCGACACCCTGGCCTTCGTCGACGATCTCCTGAGCAGGTTCGCCGTTGTGCTTGATGTAGCCGCGGTTGAACTTCTCCACGCGCGAGCGAGCACCAGTGACCTTTCCGGACAGGACGATTTCGGCACCGAGGGCGCCGGCGTCCATGATGCGGTCGATGGTCGTGTGACCCGCTTTGCGGAAGTACCAGCCACGCTCGAGTGCGTTGGCGAGGCGGTCGGCGACGATTCGGGCGTTGAGGTCCGGCTCGTCGACTTCCTGCACGTCGATCTGGGGGTCGTCGAGGTTGAATCGCTCTTCGAGTTCGCGGGTTACCTTACGGATGTTCTTCCCGCCTTTCCCGATGACCATCCCGGGCTTTTCGGCCTTGAGCACGATCTGAGTGCCCATCGGCGTCTTGGCGACGTCCATGCCGCCGTAGCCGGCGCGGCCGAGTTCCTCTGCGAAGAACTCGTCGATTTGGGACTTCTGCAGTCCGTCTTCGATGAATTGGTGTTCGTCAGCCATTATTCCTCGACCTCCTCGATGATGAGTTCGACGTCACAGATTGGGGTGTTCCACGGGTCTGCCCGGCCGAATGCGCGGGGCTTCCGACCCGGACGTTCGCCGACCTTGTGGGCGGCGACGTGCTTGATCTCCATCGCAGGTCCGTCGAAGCCCTGTTCGGTCGCGTTGTTGCGAACGTTCTCCAGGAGCTCGAGGAACGCCTTGGACGCCTTCTCAGGGTATCGTCCTGCGTCCCAGCCCTCGATGTCGCTCCGGTGACCCACACCGGAGTTGTGCTGCTTGAACGGAACCGACCGCTCGCCGTCGATGACGGCTTCGAGGTACTCCTCTGCGTCGGCGACGGTCATCCCCTTGATGGCGCGGGAGATGGCCTTACTGTGCTTGATGCTGATGGGCCGGTCCCGGAGCATACCTTTGGCCGTGGTTTCCGGGTCGGCCTCGACGCTGTAGTTGATTCCCATGGTTTATTTGAGCGGCACGAACTTCGAAGACCGGGTCGCGCCGATACCGGCCTGACCGTGCTCGACCGACGTGCGGGTGAGCTGGAACTCGCCAAGGTAGTGTCCGATCATCTCGGGCTGAATCTTGACGCGCTCGAACTCTTTCCCGTCGTAGACGGCGAAGGTGAGCTCGACGAAGGAAGGAAGAATCGGCATGTCACGCAGATGCGTGCGGATAGGCGCGTTTGCCGTCTCCTCTTCCGTCTTGTCTCGGACCTTCTCGAGCAGCTTCTGCTGTTCGGTCGAGAGGCCACGGGTGATGGTTCGCCGCTGACGAGCGGGGAGCAGTTCCGCAACTTCTTCGAGCTCCATATCCTGCAGCTCTTCGAGCGTGTAGCCACGGTAGGTGAACTCACCTTCGCGGCCGGTACGGTATTGCGTGCTCATGTTCAGTTACCTCCCTTTCCACCGCGACCGGTGCGCTTGGAGGCGATGTCACCGACCTTCCGGCCCGGCGGAGCGTTCCGCGAGACGGACTTCGGCTGACCTGGGTGCTGTCGGCCACCGCCACCGAACGGGTGGTCGACGGCGTTCATGGCAACACCACGGACACGCGGCCACTTGATACCGCGCGCTTTCATCTTGTGGTACTTCTTCCCTGCCTTGACGAACGGCTTCTCCGTGCGGCCGCCACCGGCGACGACGCCGATGGTGGCTCGGCAGGTGGGGTTGAGGCGCTTGACCTCACCCGACGGCAGCTTCACGACAGCGACCTCGCGGTCGTGCGAGAGAAGCTGCGCGCTGACACCGGATGCGCGGGCGAACTTCCCACCGTCGCCGGGCTGACGCTCGACGTTACAGACGGGAACACCCTCGGGAATCTCGGCGAGTGGCAGCGTGTTGCCGGGCTTGATCTCGGCGGAGATGCCGATCTGAAGCTCTTCGCCGACGGCGACGCCCTCGGGGACGAGAATCATGCGCTGTTCGTCCTCGAACTCGACGAGGGCGATAGGCGCACTGCGGGCGGGGTCGTGCTCGATGCTGACGACCGTGCCCGAGATGGTGCCGTCGTCCTCGGACTTCTTGTGCGAGAGTTCGGCCTTGTAGCGGTGCGACGGCGCCCGGAAGGTGGACGTACCGCGACCACGACGCTGGCCCTGAATGCGGCGTCCCATGGTTAGAACACCCCAATTCGCGACGCGACTTCCTGCGCGTCGTCGTCTTCGGTGAGACGAACGGTTGCTTTCTTCTTTCCTTTCATCGTAACCTGCGTGTTGACTTTGTCGATGGTCACGTCGTAACGCGACTCGATTTCGTCCTTGATGTCAGACTTGGTCGCATCGACGTGGACGATGAACTGGAGCTTGTTGTCGAAGTCCATCGCGTTCATCGCCTTCTCTGTGACCAGCGGGTGTTCGATGATGCTCATCGTTCTGCGACCTCCTCGAGTGCGCTCTCGGTGAAGATGGTGAGGCGACCGGCGTGCGTACCGGGCGCGAGGTCCTCGGCGGAGACGTTCGCCGCGGTGGCGACGTCGACACCGGCGAGGTTGCGAGCAGCCTTCGAGGGCTCCTCGGCCGTCACGAAGAGAATGGACTTCGGACGCGTGTACTTGCGGCCACGGAGCTTACCCTGGCCACTCTTCACCTTCTTGTTCTCTTCGGAGCGCTCGATGTCGCCGTAGACGCCAAGCGACTGCAGGAGGTCGACGACCTCCTTCGTCTTGACGAGGTCGTCGAAGTCGTCGGAGACGACGAGCGGGAGTTCGAGGTCGTCCTCGAACTCGTGCCCGCGCTCACGAACGAGTTCGGGGTTCGTCGTGGCGGCGAGTGCCGAGCGAACGGCGAGCTTACGCTCCTTTGTGTTGATTTCCTTGCCCTGGTCCTTCTCGGCCTTCGGCGGGTGTGCGCGGCGACCGGAGACGGCGTGCGGGACACGTCGGGCCACACCGTTCTGGCGTGGGTCGTGGGACATGCCGCGACCGCTGCCCATGGACTCTGCCGGCGTTCGCATGCCGGCGTAAGGGTCGGAACCGTACGGCTGTTTTCGGTTAGCCTGCGCGGCGACGACAGCACGCTTGATGAGGTCCGGACGGTAGTCCGTCTCGAAGACCTCCGGCAGCTCGACGCTGCCTGCGTCCTCGCCGTTCAGGTTTCGGATAGTTGCCTGCATGGTTTATCCCTGGTTCGATGCGGTAGAGACGTAGCGCACCTCGGGGTCGAGGCGCGGCTGGTCGTTCGGCCGGACGGCCGGGCGGAACCGCAGAAGACGCTTGTTGGGGCCCGGAAGCGAGCCCTTGACGAGCGCGTAGTGCCCGTCGACCTCACCGTAGTTGACGAAGCCGCCGTCGACGGTCGGCTCGTCACCCTCACCGAGGTCGATGAGGCGCTTGTTGAGTTCGGTGCGCTGGTGGTAGCCGGTCTGACCGAGCTGCGGAACCGTCGAGCGAACGCGCGATGGGTTCCACGGGCCGAGGTTGCCAATACGGCGACGCCAGCCCTGACGGGCGTGCTTGCCCTTCCGCTTCTGGACGCCCCATCGCTTGACGGGACCTTGCGTACCTTTCCCTTTCGTGACGCCGGCTGCGTCGAGGTACTCACCAGCACGGAACACGTCGGACATCTCGTGTTCGCCACCCTCGCCAACGAGTTCGAGGGCGAAATCGGCGCGCTCCACGAGGGAGCCGCCACCGACGCGCGTCTCCATCACGTCGGGCTTCTTCTTCGGCACGTTCTTGAGTCCAGCCGGGACCGTGTGCGTGATGACGCGAAGGTCGTCGACTTCGCCGGCCTCGACGGCCTCGCGAAGGGCTTCGGCGTCCTCCTCGAACGTGTCTTCTGCCGGAAGGTCGAGGACGCGGTCGAGTTCGTCGTGGAACTCACTCGCCCAGACCTCGGTCTTCGGCTTCATACCGTACGACGTCTGTTCGTAGGCTCGAACGGCGACAGCGCGCATCGGTGGCGTCTCGACGACGGTCACCGGAACGGCTTCCTCCATCCCTTCTCGGGGGGAGTCGGCCTCGTCGTTGACCATCATGACGTGCGTCATGCCGGCCTTGTAGCCAGCGAAGCCCTGCAGTGCAGGGGACCCATCGTCACTTGGCCACGACTTGATGCGTGGGACCTCTTTGGTCGCACGCTTGCGCGGGCTGAAGCCCATCGAGCCTTTTCGTGGTCTGCTTGGTTGTGGCATATGTTCACTCCGTGAGTGTCAGGGAGGCGAGTGAGGCGAACATCGCTTCTTCAGTTCGCACCACGTCGCTCCCCTGTCGCGGAATCGTATTGAGCCAGAGGTCGAACCCCGGACCAACGGAGGGTTCGACGTCTGCGACATCCTCGGGAGTCATCCCCAGCATGTCCGGAAGCCCACGGCCCGGCGAACCGAACACGACGGTCATACCGTCGGCGTCGGCGATACGGGCTGTCAGTTCCCCCAGTCGGGGGACCGAAAGCGGCTCACCATAGCGAGACGTGGCGATTCGCACGCCCGCATCCGGTCTGCCGAGAGCTTCCGTGAGGTCCATGCGGGATACGTCGAACCCCGGAAGGGGCTCGTCGACGATCCTCGCACGGACCGGTTCTCGCGAAGAGATCCTGACAGCGACGCGCTCTCCCTCTGTGGCGTCCATCCCGGGAGGGACGAACAGGGAGATCGGGTGTTGCATTCCGCAATTGACCCGAACGCGGTCGTCAGGTCCGACCTCGGTCACGATTCCTTCTCGCAACGCGGGCAACTCGTCAGAGTCGTCCGCGGTCGTAGACGAGACGAGAACGGGCGGCAGGATACCAGCGTACCGGAGTTCGTCACGCTTGCCCCAGACCTCTTTGCGAAGGTATGGGGGCGTCGCAGCGTACCGAAGTACGGTTTCGACGAACTCGCCGCCCCACTTGTTCTCGCCATCTTCGTCGGGGAAGATGACGAGTTCGTCCGCCCGGAAGACCGCCGCCGCGCGGGCGACGTAGCCGAGTTTGCGAGTTGCCTCGCGTTGATCTTCGGCTTCCCGGACGAGTGAGGACGGCACGAGTACGCTGAGTGTCATGCCGGATTCATCCTCGTCTCGTCTAGACTGTGGCGTTTCTACCGGGGGGTTACCTAAAAGAGTAGCGAATCCATTCTCGGGTGATATGGCGTCCCACGCCTTCGTTTGTGGCGGATTGGCGAATGACTCGTGGTACTGAATCACGCGGTGTCAGATAGGTCCGTTTCACTGAATTTCACGTGGTAGCAGGTACCGCGCTGTCGCCCGATTTCTCCCCCGTTTCGCAAGTCTTATTTATGAACCCGGCATTATCCAGAAACGCAGCAGAACGCAACGATACCCGCGGAATGCGCTGGTAGTGTAGTGGTATCACGTGACCTTGCCATGGTCACAACCTGGGTTCAAATCCCAGCCAGCGCACTTCCACCACATGCGTCGGTAGTGTAGTGGTATCACGTGACCTTGCCATGGTCACAACCTGGGTTCAAATCCCAGCCGACGCACTTCTTCGGAACACAAACCTCCGAGAGACCTCCGTGTCTCTTGGTTCTGTGAGGATAAATGCGGCCTGGTGGGATTTGAACTAGCGAGCGAACGCTAGTGAGCGAGTGAAGTTCACAATCCCAGCCGACGCACTTCTACAACGAGCCTACCTTCCGAGCGACCGCTGTGCGTGTCGCTCGGACTGTGAGTCGCGAATGCGAGAACTGGGATTTGAATCAGGGAGCGACGCGAACGAAGTGAGCAGAGCGACTGAGGTTCACAATCCCAGCCGACGAGTACGTCAGTTCGCATCCTCCCCATACACACTCGTTTCAGGATAGAACCCGGACCAGCCGAGCCAGAACATCGGTGGGTGGTCGTTCGCCCGGGTCAAATCATGGGTCGCCTGCGGACCAGAGACTCCCGCACCGGTCGACCGCTGCCACCTCGTTGCACCCGCCGAGAGTCGACTCGGTCCGTCTGCAGAGAAGTGCAACGTCTGCCTCTCAACCCGGCGCTCGTAGGCGACGAGCGTATTCCCCGGTGCCACGGTGACGACGACCGGAAGCCCGCCCACGTCGTCGTCGACGACACCCTCACGCCGAATAGTTTCGAACGGATAGGCACGAGCAGCGTCGCCGTGAGCGACTCCGAGTACCAACGACCGAGGGTGCAGGCCATTCGAATCCGTGCCGAATCCGATGACTGACGGTGAGTCTCGACGATACTTCGGGATGAAGTAGTCGAACGTCGCCTCACGTCCGCGGATGGTGTTCGACTGCGGTGGTGGCAAGAGAACGTCCGTTTCTGGATGTTCAGCACTCCACGCTCCCCACGTCGTGAGCGACGAGGGTCGAATCGTGAGTTCGGTGCCAGTTAGCGGGCCGTTGATTGCTGTCGCGAGCAACTGCGACCACAGGCTCTCTGTTGCCCGGTCGTAGAGAACGAGGTCCGAGCGCCAGAGATAGCCCGAGACGCCGAAAGTGGTCGTAGACCCACCGACGACCCGGTCGACGACGACACTGCTCCCACAGAGTACACAGTAGGTGACGGCGATTGGACCACCGAATGTGTCGTTGACAATCTCGTGCCAATCGAGTATTCGAAGTGGGTACGCCCGCGCTCTGTCCCCGTCTGTGAGGCCGATAACGGGTGCGTCGCCCGGGAGCGTGGTCGATTCTGCACGCGAGTCATCTGGGAGGGAAAGGCCGTCCCAGTCGTCCCCGAATACTGGGTCGACAATCGCCGGGATATGGTCGCGCGTTAGGGGAGAACGCATCTCGCGCCGGGAGACTGGAAGCGTGACCTCGCCACGCCGTGGAAGGCGACCATCGGGTCGCGGGGACGACGTGTTGGAAGTCGTCGCGTTTCTCACGGAGGGCAGGTCGTCGCCGGTGACGCGACTCCCCGGAAGGGTGACGCACCCAGCGAGTCCAACGCCCGCAACTCCGGCGAGTCTGGCGAGGTAGTCCCGGCGGTCCATTCTTCATACTTGGACCGCACCCGACCAAAAGCCGACTCTGCTGGGAGACAGTAGCGCACAAGCGCAGGAGGGGGCGCACGGTTACTCTCCCGAGAGTGCCACACCCGAGTCGCGACCGTCTTTTCCGTGACGCCAGTACCAGTACAGTCCGTACAGGCCGCCGGCGAGTAACACCAGTGCGAACCCTTCGAGCGCGTAGTGTAGCGGAGCCCCGTTCGCAGCGATTCCGTCCGAGACCTGGAGCAGTTCGTACGAGAGCCACGTGAGACACATCGACACGAGAAGCACGGTCCGTTCGAAGGCCATCTCGTCGCGGAAGTACTGGACGAGCGTAAATACGAGAAGCGTCGCGTACGCGACGAGCAACCACTCATCGACGATTTCGGGAATCATGACCAGTCCCACGGACCGACTGCGACGACGAGTCCCGCGACGGTTGCGACGATGGCGACGAAGACGAGTGGCGACGTGGACGCCACCGACGTGAGAAAGTCGATTGGCCCGGCGCTCTGAGAGACACCGATATCGAACTGTCCGGTAGAGAGGGCGACAGAGAGGCCGATAATGGCGGCAACGACACCGGCGAGTCGCCCACCGAGGGAGGAATCGGAGACCATACTCCACGTCTGAACGTCCGATACTAAGTAATTGACATCTCAGCCGTCGGGTGCACCACATCTCTGCCCGCGTGCGCCGCACACTCCCGCGTGCGCAAGCGAAGAAGAGATAATTGTATTCGACCGAGAGTTAATACCCGAGCGTGTCCACCGTCTCGATTCGCTCGATACCGTCGAGTTCGCAGAGGGACGCGACGTCAGGTTCCGGAATCGAGACGACCACACCACCGAACTGGAGTTCCCGTTCGACCGTCCCACCGAGGTCGGAGACGCGTTCGTCGAGTTTGGTGCGGGCCTCGTCGTCCGTGGGTTCGATTCGGAGTTCGGCCAGTTCGTCGTCGAAGGGGTCGTCACGCATCCGCCGAACGGGGTGAGAGAGATACATGGCTACTGCTCCGTAGTGCCGAGAAAAAACAGTCGCGGTCGACCGCGGCGGCCCCGTCTGGGCAGTTGGCCCGGGCGTTGAAGCCTCAATCTTCGGTGTAGTAGTACAGCGCTTCGCGCGCGGCATTGCAGTCTGGGCACACCGAGGGGAACGCTGTGAGCGACCCTACTGCGCCACAGTCGTCACACTGCCAGACGAGGTGCGCTTCGCCGAAGTTCTTGTGTGCGAGCGACCGGTTTTCGACGACGGACGGCGGGTTCACGGCCCGAGACTCGGTCGTCGAACGTCGTTCAATCGTCTCCCACATCGCGGGGTCGCCCTCGAACGGCCGCGCCGGTTGTGCAGGTGTCTTGGTTGATTTGGTAGCCATACGCATACATTGGTTCGCGGACACCATAATGCTCGTCGTCAGTCGTCGAGAGTGTCCGGCCACGACGACCATCTAAGTTCGAACCGGACCGGCCCCTCAGGGAGGAACCGACTGGTGTCGGTATCCAGAACCACTTTCTCTGGACGGGGAATCACGACGCGCTCGTCGCCGATGCGAACCTCGACGTCGTCGGAGGCGTTCGCAAACAGGTGGTCGAACTGCTCGAGCGCAGCGACGACTTCACGCCGGTTCGTCCCACCGGACTGTGAATCGAGCGGGACGCCGCCGAAGAGCGGTCGGACGTTCACGTCGCGAGAGCGGTTCGAGAGGACGGCGTTCACCGCAGCACCGAGCAGAATCACGAGGCCGCTGAAGTAGAGCCACGTCAAGAGAACCAAAATCCCGGCGACGACGCTGGAATCGGGAGAGCGACTGCTGAACTGGACGTAGAGCCGAAAGAGCGATTCGAACGTCGTCAGTCCGACCGCCGCCACGAGCGTCCCGGGGACGACTTCGAGGGCGACGAGGTCCTCGTCCGGGAAGATGTAGTACATCGGGAAGAACGTCGCGAACAGGACGACGACGAGGAGGACGCGGTAGATGACCCACCCGAGCGTCCCGTCGAGTGGCGGGAGCACAGTCTCGATGAGCGCCCCGACGACCACGGCGAGCGCCACGGTAGCGAAGACGACGATACCGTCCGAGAGCTGGTCGGCGAACGTGTTGGCGGCCTCCGACTCGTAGATGTCCGAGAAGGCTGTGTCGAGACTGCGGAAGATTCGGAGTGTCCCCCAAACGAGGACGAGCACCCCAATGAGAGACAGGCTGGCAAGTTGGCTCGACGCCTCTAATTCGGCGACGATGACGCCGCTCGCGCCGGGAGTGAGTACGGATTCGATGACTGCGAAGACGCTCTCGCGGAGGTTCTGGTTCCCAGTCGCGGAGACCGCAGCGAGGACGAGCAGAAACAACGGAAGAAGCGAGACGAACGCTCCGTAGGCGATGCTTCCAGCCATGAACGTGAGACGTTCTGTGCGCACCTCGTAGACGATTGCTCGTCCGAGCGTGAGCGCTCGCTCGACGCGTGAATTCATGCCATCCGATACGTCGGCAGAGGAGAAAAAGCACGCCGCAGCCGAGTGTCAGTGCTGGTCAGAAAACAGCGAAAGCGCGATGCCGAAGATGGCGCCCGTTGCGGTCCATTCGGTCGCATAGCCCACGACGGAACCGATAGCGGCACCGAGGGCGACGCAGACGACGACGCTCACAGCGAAAACCGCAAGCCGACGAGTGTGCCCGGAGCGAACCATATCGAAGTCGGAGGCCATTCTGCAGCATAGCCTCGTCGGTTCGAAATCGTCGTGCAGTGGCGTGGCACACCCGTTTTTACAGTTCAGTACGACGAGACATCCGATATGACAGTCATCGCAATGCTGAGCGTCGCACCGGTAATCGAAGAGAGCATGTCCGGAGAGGTCGCGAAGGCGGTCGCCGCCCTCGACGACTTCGACGTCTCCTACGAGACGAATCCGATGGGCACCGTCATCGAGGCCGACGACATCGACGAACTGCTCGCGGCGGTCGGCGCGGCCCACAAAGCGGTCGACGGCGACCGAATCAGTACGTTCCTCAAGATAGACGACAAACGCACCTCCGACCAGCGCGCCGCGGACAAAGTCGCCGCCGTCGAAGACCACCTCGGGAGGGAAGCGAAGAAAGAACGCGAGTGAGTTTTCGCGTCGGTCGAGGCCTGCCCGCGGCCCGAATTCGGTATTCGACTGACAAACCCTTTAGCGGAAGGCGCACAATCGGCGTCCATGGATAGCATCAACCGAATGGCCATCGAACTGGTGGACGAGGCGCTCGACTTCGCCGGTGAACTCGGCATCGAGGGCTACGAACTCGACTCCGGGACGACGGTCATCGACTTCGGCGTCGACGCCGACGGTGGGGTCGAGGCGGGAATGCTTCTCACCGAGATACAGACCGCCGGCCTCGCCACCGTGCAGACGCGCATGGGTGAGGTCGCCGGTACCCCGCGCCAGTACGTCGAACTCTCGACGGACCGCCCCGCACTCGCCCTTCTCTGCTCGCAGAAAGGTGGCTGGGAACTCGTCTTCGACGACTTCGACGGGCTCGGCTCGGGTCCCGCCCGCGCCCTCGTCGGCGAGGAAGAGGAGTTCCACCACCTCGGCTACTACGACGAGTTCGACCTGACGGTCCTCGCCGTCGAGAGCATCGAACTGCCGACAGACGAGGTGGCCGAACACGTCGCCGACATGACCGACCTCGAACCAAGCGCCGTGTTCCTGCCGACCTACGCCACCGGCTCGGTCGTCGGGAGCGTCACGAGCTCGGCTCGCGCACCCGAACTGGCGATGTTCAACCTCTTCGAAGCCGGGTACGACCCGAACAACGTCATCTCCGTCTCCGGGAGCGCACCCCTCGCGCCCGTCAGCTACGACGAGAGCGTCGCGATGGGCCGAACCAACGACGCCGTCGCCTACGGTGGGCGCGTCCACATGACCGTCCACGAGGACTTCGACGACTTCGACAGCGTCATCTCGACCGCCGGCGAGGAGTACGGCGTGCCGTTCGAGCAGGTGTTCGAAGACGCCGGCTGGGACTTCAACGAGGTCGACCCGGGCATCTTCGGCCCCGCACAGGTCACTATCGACGTGGTCGACGGCCCGACGTACACGCTGGGTGAGACGGACGAAGACGTGCTCGCCGAGTCGTTCGGGCTGTGAGGCGAAAGCCGGTCCCGCCCGCCCCGGACTCGCTCGACCGACTGTGGGAGGCCCACCGCGCCGTCCCGCTGATTCCGGGGTCGGAAGACGACTGCTGCGGTCGCCTCGCCAAACGGCTGGACGTGACACCCGACGAGGGACGCGACTGGCTGGTGTTCTGTCAGTCGCTCGGCCTCGCCCGCGAGACGAGTCGCGGCTTCGAGCGCATCCGCGGTGACTGGACCACAGGCGAACTCAGAGACGAATTCGTCGACCACGTCTTCGGCGCGCGAGAAGTGCTCGACGCCCTCGGCGACGACCCGCAGTCTCCAACAGCCGTCTTCGACGCCTTCGAACCGACCGTTCCGAACTGGGAGCGCCACCGCGACCCCGAAGGGTGGGAGTCGCGCTGGCAGACTCGCGTCGAGCGCCTGCTCGACTGGGCGGTGCTGTTCGGAGCAGCAGCGCGGGAAGAAGACAGGTACGTCGCGGTCGAGACCTGATTATCCGACCTTGGTCACGGTCCCGACGCCTTTCGACCGCCCTTCGCGGAAGACGAACCGCTGGCCCTCCTCGACGAAGTACGGCCGGAATTTGAACTCGACGCGAGTCGTCCCCGTGTCGCCCGGCAGGAGTCGGCCGCCTTCGGGGTGGAAGATAGCCGCCTCGGAGGCGGTTTCGAGGTGGACGACGGGTTCGTAGCCGTCTTGGATTCGCGTCGGGTGATTGAGGACCATCACCTCGGCTTCGAACTCGCGGACAGCGGTGGGGTCCGAATGGATGGGCAGGAGGACCATCCCGCGCTTGATTTCGGATTCGTCGACGCCTTTGAGCGCGATGCCGACGATTCGGCCGGCGTTCGCCCTGTCGACGCGGTGGTAGTGCATCTCGATAGACCGGACTTCGACCTCGCGGAACGACCCGTCCGACATCGGCCCGAGGAGGAGTTCGTCGCCAGCCTCGACCGCGCCGGAGTTGACAGTCCCCGACGCGACTGCTCCGACGCCCGTCACCGAGTAGGTACGGTCGATGTACATCCGGAAGTCACCTTCGGCGGCGCTTCGCTTCGGCAACGACTCGAAGAGGTGGTCGAGTTTGTCGAGTCCGTCCATCGTCACTGCACTCGTCATCACGATGGGGACGACAGACTCGCTGATTTCGTCGACGGCGGCGTCGACACCGTGGCGCTCGACCCGGAGTGGGGTTCGACCGACGTCCCGAAGCAGCCGTTCGACCTCGCGTTCGACTTCTGCGCTTCGGGCGTCTGAGACTGCGTCGACCTTGGTGATGGCGACGACGGTCGGCAGTTCCATCGCGAGGAGGATGCCGAGGTGTTCGCGAGTCGTTCGGGTCGGGCCGTCGTCGGCGGCGACGACGAGCAGGCCGTAGTCGAGTCGCTGGCCGACGAGACCGCGAATCGTCGTGCGAAGCCACGGCTCGTGTCCGACGGTGTCGACGAAAGAGACGAGTCTGTCGGCCTCTTGGACGACCTGCGCGCGGTCGGACTTCCGGTGGGGGTTTCGCATGTGGACCGGGCCGTCGTCGGAGAAGCCGTAGACGGCGTACGAGAGGTCCGCCGAGAGGCCGCGTTCGACCTCGTGCGGTTGCACGTCGAGGAACGAACGCGTCCCGCCGTCGCCGTCGTCGGACTGGCCGGTGACGAGCGAGCCGACGAGCGTCGACTTCCCGTGGTCGACGTGGCCGGCGGTGCCGACGACGATGTGGTCGTCGTCCACGTCGAGCATCGCGCCTTCGCGGATGGTGGCGACGCCGACGAGGCCGCGCTCGGCGTTCTCGCCGACGCCCCACGTCTCCACGTCTTCGATGTGCGCACCCGCCTCTTCGGCGAGAAGGGAGAGCACGTCCATCGTTTCGGAGAAGTCGTCCGGCGAGATGCCGGCGATACCGCCGTCGTCGGTGACTCCAACGACGTAGGTGGCGACGCCATCGCCGGAGAGCACTCTGTGACGGAGCTGGGCAGCAAGCGACTCCATCCGACCATCAGACAGGTGAACGGCGCGAGTGAGGCGTTCTTTGAATTCGACGTTTCCGCCTTCTTCCTCACCGCGTTCGAGGGCCGCTTCGAGGGGGGCCCGATCCGCGCTCATGGAGAGCCGTAGGAAACCGACCGTGAAAACCCTTTCCGCGGTATCACTTACCGTGAGACAATTTAGCAACCAAGTGGTCTATTGATTTTCGAAGCTCCGGCCAGCGGTTTGACATCGACCAGTGACATCACTCGGAGAGTCGTTCGTATGCTCGTGTGACGCGCTTGAACGCCTTCTCGTCTCCCGATTTTGCGTCTGGATGTGTCTCCTTTACGCGCTCTCGATACGCCTCCTTGACCTCGGCCTGTGAGGCGTCTTCGTCGAGACCGAGCGTTCGAAGTGCCTCGCTTCGGCTCAGTCCCGACCGAGGTGGCCGAACGCGCGGGCCTCCCTGTCTCCCGTTTCGTCTCCCGTCAGCCCCACTGAATCGACCTGCTCGGGGGCCCTCCTGCGGGTCGCCACGGGGTCCAGCGCCGAACCCCCCCGTCGCTCGCTGCTGTCGTCCGCTCGCGGAGCGGAACCCGAACCCGGCGGCGTCGGCGCGGACGCGCTTCCCGCGGTAGCGCTCTTTGAGGCGGCCGCTTGCGTGTGAGTACATGAAGTACGTCGTCGCGCCGAACGGGAGGGCGACGAGGAGCAAGACCGGTTGGTAGACGAAGGCCAACACCACGAGCAGCATCGTGAGGCCCGCGAACACCGCCGCGAGGCCCAAGACGAGTCGTTCCCGGTCCACGACCGCAGTTGGTGGCGCACGCTGGTAAACGTCTCGCCGGGATGGGATGAGTTCGGGGTACAGTCATAGGGCTCGCCCTCGTGTGTGAACTATGAGCAAGGTCGAATCCGACACAGACGACGAATTCGTCTGTGACGTGTGCGGGCGGGCGTTCGAGACGGCCGCAGAACGAGAGGCGCACCTCCGGTCGGAGGGACTGGTCGACTGACGAGGTCAGTGTCGGCAGCGGTTCGGCGACAGCCACGCGACCAACGACGTCGGCGTCGGCCGAGACGTCAGTTTATCGGTACTGGTTCAGTCGGTCCTTGAGACGCTTCGCCGCCTGTCCGGCGGCTTTGTCGAAGTCCTCGCCCTGGTCTTCACCGGCGAAGATGATACCGCGCGAGGAGTTGACCAGACCGACGCCGTCGGCCAGACCGAATTCGACGGCTGCCTCGGCGTCGCCGCCCTGTGCACCCACGCCGGGGACGAGGAACGGGAGGTCGGGAACCTGCTCGCGGATGTGTTCGAGTTCGTCGGGGCCGGTCGCACCGACGACGAGGCCGACGTTTCCGTTCTCGTTCCAGAGGTCACAGAGCGCGGCGACGCGCTCGTAGAGGGGTTCGCCGGATTCGAGTTCGAGCGATTGGAGGTCCGCGCCGCCGGGGTTCGAGGTGCGACAGAGGACGAACACGCCCTTGTCCTCGCGGGCGAGGAACGGCTGAATCGAGTCGCGGCCCATGTAGGGGTTGACGGTGATGGCGTCCGCCTCGTCCAGCAGGTTCGCGTACTTGCGCGTGGTATTGCCGATGTCGGCGCGCTTGGCGTCGAGGAGGACGGGCACGCCCTTGCCGTGTGCGTAGGCAATCGTCTCTCGGAGGGCGCGCCAGCCGTCGGCGTCCTCGTAGAACGCCGCGTTCGGCTTGTACGCCGCCGCGTGTTCGTGCGTCGCGTCGATGATGCGGCGGTTGAACGCCCACCGCGGGAGGTCCTTGTCCAGGAGGTGTTCGGGGATGCGGTCGATGTCGGCGTCGAGGCCGACGGAGACGACGCTGTCTACCTGCTCGATTCGGGACCGAAGGTCGTCGAAGAAGCCCATTGAAACCGAGTGCGACGACGGGGAGTAAGGGGTTTTCCCTTCGAGGTCGGCAATGGGGCGGGTCGCTCAGACTGGCCGGTCCACGACCCACAGAATCCCCGCACCGACGACCAGCACCCCGCCGAAGGCTGCGAGCGCGCCGGTCGGCGAGACGATGTCGGCGACGACGCCGCCCGCGAGTTCGAAGGGAACGACCGCGAGCGAGTAGAGCATCCCGGCCGCCGAGAGGACGGTCGCCCGGCCGACCGAATCGACGCGGTCGTTCACGTATTGATTCCCGAGGACACCGGAGACGTTGGTCACGCCGCGAGCGAGTGCGAACGCGGGGAACGCGAGCGGGCCGAAAACCGGCAATGCGGCGTACGAGACAGCCACGACGACCGGTGCAAGGAGGAACCACCGACGGACGCCGAGTCGGTCGCCAATCCAACCAGCGCGGTAGGTCGCCGCGGCCGCGACGAGCGCGAAGACGGCGTAGGAGGCGCTGACGGCGGTGTTCGTCGCCGAGGACGGGACACCAAGGTCGAGCGCCACGTCGCGGAGAATCGGCTGGTCGAAGATGTAGACCATGTTGACGACGCCGAACAGGAGTGCGAAGTAGACCACGAAGCCCCGAAGTGGCGGGCGGGTCAGTTTCTCTCGGATGACGCGGAGCGCCGTCCGGGGGGTGAACCCATCGTCGCTGTCGCCCGATTCCGGGACCGAGAGGAGAATCGGAATCCCGAGTGCCGTCACCGCCGCGGTGGCGAAGAACGGAACCGAGTAGTTCGTCGCGTCGGCGACGACGCCTCCCGCGAGGGTCGTCACGGCCCCGATTGCGAGGCCGATACCGGTCGCACGGCCACGCACGTTTGCGAACTCGTGCGTTTCCTGCGTCTCGTCGAGCAGGTCGTAGAGCCAGGCGTCGCCACTCCCGGAGCGAAACGTCTGGCCGACCGCCCACGCGGCGTAGACGGTAGCGAACTGGAAGAACGTCTCCGAGAGGCCCATCGCGACCGTCGAAACGGCGATAATCCCCGTGCCGAGTGCCATCGCGTTCCGGCGGCCGAGCCTATCGCCGAGATACCCCGTCGGAATCTCGCCGCCGACGAGGGCGAGCCACCAGATACTGTTGAGCGCGCCGACTTCGGCGAACGAGAGTCCGTTCGAGCGAACGAACAGAATCCAGATAGCGGCGGTAAAAGAGACATACTCGGTCGATTTGTAGGCGTAGTATTTCGCGATTGGTGTCGCAAGCCGTCCTCGCCGGAGCACGTCCATTGCCTTCACCGCGCCCGCCGAAGGAATGAAACTGCCGGACTGCGGCGGGTAAGCGACAGCGTGTGACCGCGGCGGGCAATCGGGGGCCGTTTCCGCGCGTGCCTCGCTCACCCAGTCGGTCTACTGCTCACCCTGTCCGGAAGGAGAAGTCCAGACTCGGCGCGCTGTGCGTCAGCCATCCCATCGAGACCACATCGACGCCGGTCGCGGCGTAGTCGGGAAGCGTTTCGAGCGTGATGCCGCCGCTGGCTTCCGAGAGGGTTCCTTCGGGGAGGAGTTCGACGCCTTCGGCCACACGCTCCGGCGGAAGGTTGTCGAACATGACGATGTCGGCACCGGCCTCGGCAGCGCGTGCGCCCATCTCGGGCGACTCGGCTTCGACTTCTATCTTCGTCGCGAACGAGGCGCGTTCCCTGAAGCGAGAGACGGCGTCCTCGATGCCGAGTTCGGCGATGTGGTTGTCCTTGACCATCACCATCCCCGAGAGGGTGAGTCGGTGGGTGTCGCCGCCGCCAGCGACGACTGCGCGCTTTTCGACCCCCCGAAGCCCGGGCGTGGTCTTTCGCGTCGCTGCAACTCGAACCGAGTCGTCGACGGCGCGGGCGCGGTCGACCGCATCACGCGTCACCGTGGCGATGCCCGAAGCGTGGCCGGCCACGTTCACCGCGACGCGCTCGCCGCGAAGCACGTCCTGTGCGGGTCCCTCGACGCGGAGCACCACGTCGTCAGGCTCGACCCGAGCGCCCTCTTCGACCGTCGCCTCCGCCGTCACGTCGAGGTAGTCGAAGACGGCGACAGCGGCGTCGAGACCGGCAGCGACGCCAGACTCGCGGGCGACGAGTCGCCCGGTCGTCTCGCCGGGAACGTGGTTCGTCACGTCGTGGTGCCCCACGTCCTCTTCGAGCCAGCGTTCTATCGTCTCAGTCGTCAGCATGGATGGCCTCTTCAGACTGGGTCAGGCGGTGGCATCCGGCGGACGGCGACTCGGCGGCGGCACGGGCGACGAGGAGCGAGCAGATGCACGCGTTTCGGAGTTCGAACAGCGACCGCGACACCCGCGTTCGGGCGTAGGCGTCGGCTTCGCCCTTCAGTCGGCGGATGCGCGCTCGGGCGGAACGCAGGCCGTCCGGGGTTCGTTCGACGCCCACGTACTGGTCCATCGTCTCGCCGAGGCGGTCGAACTTCTTTTCGGTGAACGCCTTCGGAAGCGCGGGGTCGCGGTCGTCGGGCGCGACGTATTCGATTTCCTGCGCTGCATTCCGGCCCTGTTCGGCGGCCGTCTCGCCAGCGCGAGTCCCCCAAACCAGTCCTTCGAGGAGGCTCGTCGAGGCGAGGCGGTTGGCTCCGTGGACGCCGGTTCGGGCGCACTCGCCGACCGCGAAGAGACGGTCCAGCGTGGTTCGTCCGCGGTCGTCTACGTCGACGCCGCCGCAGAGGAAGTGCTCGCTGGGTGCGACAGGAATCCCCTCGTCGGGGTCCACACCCCGGTCGTCGCAGAGTTCGGCGAGGTCGGGGAACTCGTCGCGGAAATCGAGGGGCGACACGTCGAGTACGACACGCCCGGTTGCGTCTCGCTCGCGGGCGACAGCGCGGGCGACCACGTCGCGGGGTGCGAGTTCGGCGTCCTCGTGGACGGCGGGCATGAATCGCTCGCCCTCACCGTTTCTGAGGACGGCACCTTCGCCGCGGACCGCCTCGCTCACGAGGAAGGGTTCCGGCGCGTCGTCAGCGTCGGCGTCGGCGACGTTCGGGTCCGAGCGCGGGTCGTAGGCGGTCGGATGGAACTGCACGTACTGCATGTCCGAGACGTCTGCTCCGGCGAGCGCGGCCATCGCGATGCCGTCGCCGGTCGCGCCCGGTGGGTTCGTCGATGTCGCGTAACAGGCACCGATGCCGCCCGTCGCGAGAATCGTCGTTCCGGCGAAGACCGGTTCGACCTCGCCGTCGCGGAGCGTGACTGCCCCGCGGACGACGCCCTCTTCGGTCAGGAGTGAGAGCGCGGCGGTGTCGTCGCGGATGGTGACGCCCTCGTGGTCCGAGAGGTACGCGAGGAACGGCCGGAGGATGTGTTCGCCCGTGCTGGCGTCCACGTGGAGGATGCGGCGTTCGGAGTGACCCGCCTCGCGGGCGAGCGCGAAGTCGTCGCCCTCGGAACTCGATGTGCCTGCTCTGTCGAAGTCTACTTCGAGGGTGTCCACGAGGATGTCGTCCACAACGTCCGCGGCCTCGGAGACGAGTACGTCGACCGCGTCGGGGTCGGCGGTGTCGTCGCTGGCGCGGCGCACGTCGGCCGCGAACGACTCGGGGTCGGACTGCGTGACGGCGATGCCGCCCTGCGCCCAGTCGGTGTTCGCGTCCTCGGGTTCGCTCGCTTTCGTCACCACGAGCACGTCGGCACCCTCGCGTGCAGCGGTGAGCGCGGCGGCGCACCCGGCGATTCCTGACCCGACGACGAGTACGTCCGTCTTCATAGCTCTAACATCCGTTCGAGGGCGACTTCGGCCAGTTCCTTCTCCTCGGGCGCGACGGAGACGATGTTCGGTTCGCGCCCGTCGGCCAGTTCTTCGAGGACCCACGTGAGGTAGTTCGGGTCGATTTGCCGCATGGCGTTGCAGTCCATACAGGCGTCACCGCAGAGCGGGTCGACGTTGACCTCGGGATGCCAGCGCGCGAGGTGGCGCGCGAGGTGGACTTCGGTTCCGATGGCCCAGTGTTCGCCCGGCTCCGCGTTCTCGATAACGTCGCAGATGTGGCTCGTCGAGCCGACTTCGTCGGCGGCCGCGACGACTTCCGGGCGGCACTCGGGGTGGACGACGACCTGCGCGCCGTCTTCCTGTGCTTCCTCGACGTGGCTGACGCGGAACCGCTCGTGAACTTGGCAGTAGCCGTCCCAGAGGACGACTTCCGCGTCTTCGAGTTCCGAGGTGTCTTCTCCTTCGGCGACGCCGCCGGCCCACGGGTCCCACTCGACGACCTCGTCGATGCCGAGGTCGTTGGCCGTGTTGCGGCCGAGGTGTTTGTCGGGGAGGAAAAGCACCACGTCGCCGCGCTCGAAGGCCCACTCGAAGGCGTCGGCGGCGTTCGAGGAGGTACAGATGAGGCCGCCGTGAGAGGCACAGAAGGCCTTCAGGTCGGCGTAGGAGTTCATGTACGTCACGGGAATCACGTCTTTCCCGCCGGTTCCGGCGACGAGGTCCTCCCACGCGGAATCGACCTGCACCGCCTCGGCCATCCCGGCCATCGGACACGACGCCTCCATCGACGGGAGGATGACCGTCTGGTCGTCGTCGGTGATGATGTCGGCGCTCTCGGCCATGAACGTCACGCCGGCGAAGACCACATACTCCGCGTCAGACTCGGCCGCGCGCTTCGAGAGCTCGTACGAGTCGCCGATGAAGTCGGCGTGCTCGACGATTTCTCGGCGCTGGTAGTTGTGGCCCAGGACGATGACGTCGTCGCCGAGGGCCTCGCGAGCAGCCTCGATGCGTCGGGACCGCTCTTCTTCGTCGAGTTCGCGGTGGCTCTCGGGGAGCTGCTCGAACGTGTCGTACTTGAACAGGCTCAGGTCGGACTCGAAGCCGACCGATTCCAAAGTGACCATGATTATAGTTCGATACGATACACGTCAGAGCGCATCATTGAAAAATATATTTCTTCAATGTCGCCTGTGATGGTGTGATTACTCTATCTCACGGGATACAACCAGAGAATAGTTGCCACTAATTGCGCTCATTTCGACGAAAAATTCTGTTATGGGGGTTCAATACTGCAAAATTGCTACTGACTGCAGACGCATGGACAATCGGTGATGCTTCCGCCTTACCTGTTGACGAAATACTCGCTATCGGCGAACGCTCGGGGAATCGTTCCTCTGACCGCGTTCGGGTTGATTTTTGTTCGAAGAAGGCGCAGTACGGCGGTTCTGTCGTTCGGAGAGTACGTCGGTGCTGTCGTTCGGAGCGGTCTCAGGCGTCGCGCTCGAAGACGACTTGACCGGCGACGATGGTCATCGCTACGTCGATGTCGCGAATCGATTTTGCCTCCCACGGTGACTCGTCGAGAACGACCACGTCGGCTTCTTTCCACGGTGTAATCGTCCCCAGTCGGTTCTCGTCGAACCCGGCGTAGGCACTCCCGGACGTGTAGGCCCGGAGCGCCTCGGTGACGGTGAGCGACTGTTCGGGGTTGGGGTGGTTCGTCGCGAGGTCGACGCCGAGAAGCGGGTCCAGTGGCATGCAGTCGCTTCCGAACGCGAGGTCGACACCGGCGTCGAGGAGGTCGCGGTAGCGGTTGGTCTGGAGACGGCGCTCGCCCAATCGGTCGGCGTAGAGGCCGTCTTCGTCGGCCCACTTCAGGAAGTTCGGTTGCACCGAGGCGACGACACCGAGGTCGGCGAATCGCTCGATTGCCTCGTCGGATGCGAGTTCGACGTGCTCGACACGATGGCGAGCTGCCCGCGGGTCGTCGGTCGCCTCGTAGGCGTCGAGGACGGTGTCGATTGCGAGGTCGCCGATTGCGTGGGCAGAGAGTTGATACCCTGCCGCGGCCGCGTCGGCGACGAGGTCGTGTATCTCGTCGGGTTCGACGACCCACTGGCCCGTCTCCTCGGGTGCGTCAGTGTACGGGGTCGAAAGCTTCGCGGTCCGTCCGCCGAAACTCCCGTCGGTGAACGTCTTGATTGCACCCGTGGTGACGAGGCCCCCACCGTGATTCGACCGCAGGCCGACCTCGCGGAGGGCGTCGAGATGGTCCGACCAGTAGTTGATGCGGACGCGCAGGTCCAACCCGCCCGCGAGGTCGAGGTCGCGGTAGACCTCCGGCGCGCGCGACCCGCGAACCATGTCGTGAACGCCGGTGACGCCGTGGGCAGTCGCGTAGTCCTGTGCGGCACGGACGAGTTCGGCCATCTCCTCGCGGTCGGGTTCGGTCACGTCCCAGAGCACGTCGATGGCCTCCTCGACGATGACGCCGGTTGGCCTGTCGTCGGTCCCCGACGTCTGGATGCAGTCGTCGGGCATCTCGTCGCCGAAGCGGTCGAGCACGACCGAGTTGACGCCGGCGGTGTGCATGTCTTCGCGGAAGGCGACGACAGGGGCGGCGTCGGAGACGGCGTCGAGGTCGTCGCGGGTGAGATAGCGAACCTCGTCCCACGTGCTCTCGTCGTAGCCGAAGCCGAGAACCCAGTCGCCGTCGTCTACGTCGGCCGCCCGCTCGCGGAGCGCGTCGAGTGCGTCAGCGACTGAATCGGCCTCGGAGAGGTCGGCGTGGACGAGTGACCGTCCGACCATCGGGAGGTGCGTGTGGGCGTCGATAAACCCGGGGAGGACGACCTTCCCGCCGCAGTCGACGACACGTGTCTCGACGCCAGCGAGGAGTTCGATATCGTACGCGCGACCCACGCGGACGATTCGGCCGTCTCGGATAGCCACCGCCTCGTGGGTCTCGTCGGGCGATTCGAGGGTGTGTACCTCGGCGTTCGTGAGGACGAGGTCCGCTGCCGCAGTCATACGTGTGACCCCGGGGCGGGAAGGCAAAGTCGTTCGGGCGTTCGCGCCCCCACCGAGAGTGGGAAAACCGGAACCCGTTTGGGCCGGGACCGAAAACGTCGGAGCATGACAGACGCCGCGTCCCTCGCCGACCGCGTTCGGGAGGGTGAACTTCGCCTCCACGAACTCGAAGCACACGCCGACGCCGACACCGCCGCCGAGGCACGTCGCCTCCTCGTCGAATCCCAGTCGGGCGCGTCGCTCGATTCGGTCGGTAACTACGGCTTCCCCGCCGAAGCCGCCGAGACGGCAATCGAGAACATGGTCGGTGCCATCCAGGTGCCGATGGGCGTCGCCGGTCCCGTCGAAATCGACGGTGGCTCCGTCGACAGCGAGACGTACCTCCCGCTTGCGACCACCGAAGGCGCGCTCCTCGCGTCGGTCAACCGCGGGTGTTCGGTCATCAACAGCGCAGGCGGTGCGACTGCTCGCGTCCTCAAGTCGGGGATGACCCGCGCCCCCGTGTTCCGCGTCGCCGACGTCGCCGAGGCCGAGGCGCTCGTCTCGTGGACCCGCGACAACTTCGAGACGCTCAAAGACGCCGCCGAGGAGACGACGAACCACGGCGAACTGCTGGACGTGACTCCCTACGTCGTCGGCAACTCGGTCTTCCTGCGCTTCCGCTACGACACCAAAGACGCGATGGGGATGAACATGGTTACCATCGCAACCGAAGCGGCCTGTGACGTCGTCGAAGACGAGACGACGGCTTCCCTCGTCGCTCTCTCGGGCAATCTCTGTACCGACAAAAAGCCCGCCGCTATCAACGCCGTCGAAGGCCGCGGTCGGAGCGTCACGGCCGACGTGCGCATCCCGCGAGACGTCGTCGAAGACCGTCTTCACACGACGCCGGAGGCCATCGCTGAACTCAACACTCGAAAGAACCTCATCGGGTCGGCGAAAGCTGCCAGCTTCGGGTTCAACGCCCACGTCGCGAACGTCGTCGCCGCGATGTTCCTCGCGACCGGGCAGGACGAAGCGCAGGTCGTCGAGGGGTCGAACGCCATCACCACCGCCGAAGTGCAGGATGGGGACCTCTACGTCTCCGTCTCGATTGCCTCACTGGAAGTCGGCACCGTCGGCGGCGGCACCAAGCTTCCGACGCAGGCCGAAGGCCTCGACATCCTCGGCGTCCGCGGCGGTGGCGACCCCGCAGGCTCGAACGCCGACGCTCTCGCGGAGGCAATCGCCGTCGGCTCGCTCGCGGGCGAACTCTCGCTCCTGTCGGCGCTCGCCTCTCGGAACCTCTCTAGCGCGCACGCCGACCTCGGCCGATAGGCTGTCGAGAACAGACCTCTTCACCTATTTTTCGAAGAACACGTGACTCAGTTTCACTTTCGCTTGTCCTGATAACTCCAAACGCGGCGGGTAGCTGTGTGTCACGTCACGTACGTGGCGTCTGGTGATTCGACAGCCGATTCACTTTCACTCCGCATCCGTGGCTCGATTTTATTCTCTGCTCGCCGGTAGGATTCAAACGCGCCTGACCGGCGAGCACCGGCGGGCGTGTCCACACTCCCATCGCTTCCCATGTTCGACCCTCCAGCCAGTTTCGACCCCGAATCGAACGACGACCACGACGAGGTCCGGCGCGTCGCGGTGGCGTTGCGACTCCTGAAGTTGGCACTCGGTGTCGTCGCATCCGCACTCACTATCACGAAGCTCTTAGGCTTCCTCTGAGTCGCGGGCGACTCTCCGACTGCGAGTTAGAGAAGTCGGTATCGACCGCCGGACTCCGAAACCTCGCCTCGCCGGCGAAGTTTTTCGAGGAGGTTGCGGGCCTTGTCCGCCGGGACACCGTGCTCGGTCGCGGCCGCGACGATTTCGTCTTCTGTCGGCCGGTCTCCCGCTCGGATGGCGTTCTTAATCGCGGTCACTCGGTCGGGAGAACCGGACGACGACGCACGCCCCCGTTCGGCACGCTCCCCCGCGTCGAACACCTCGTCGGCGTCGAGACCGGACCCTTCGAGGTATTCCCGGTCCTCGACACCCGACTCTTCGACCTGCCTGTCGAGTTCGGAGACGTGCGCGACCTGCGAGAACGCCTCGCTGTCGCCGTGTTTCTTCGCCAAGAGCGCCGCCCGCGCTTGTCTCGCGGCGTCGCGGTCTTCGGACTCGAAGAACCGCCGCAACTTCTTCGTCTGATGACGCCGACCGCACCGCGAACACGTCGCCGTCTTCGACCTGTCGGGGTCCGAAAGCAACCACATGTTCGCACAGTCCGTACAGCCCACGACCGCGTACATAGTCGTCACTTCCTCGTATTCCGATTTGAACCTTCGGACGGACGGCGGGTTTATTCCCTTTGGACGAGGCATGGTATCATGGACCGAATTTCCATCGACGACGTGTCCCCGACCGAAGCGGTCGAAGACGTTCACCTAGCTGTCCTCGCTGGCGGCGAGAAGATGAACGTCCAGCACTTCCGCATCGAACCCGGCGCGACGGTGCCGGTTCACGAGCACCCACACGAACAGGTCGGCTACATCGTGGCCGGCGAACTGACGTTCGTTCTCGGCGACGGCGACGAGGTCGTGGTCGGACCCGGCGACTCCTACTCGCTCGCCGGCGGTGAAGCACACGGCGCGGAGAACCGCGGTGACGAACCAGTCGTCGGCATCGACGTGTTCTCACCGCCCCGGGACGACGCCCCCTGGCGAGACTAATCCACTCGCGTTCGGTCTGGCCGTTTTTGTCTCGTTAATCAGCACGCCGCGATAGGGGAGAAAGCATTTATCAAGCGAGTATCACGATACAGTTGTCCCTAACTATGCCCTCCCCTCGCGTACTTCCACCATGGAAAGCGCACCGCCCGCATCGAACACCACTCCCACAGACGGGTCAGAGTCAGTAATGCGACGAGTCGCTCTCGCCCGCCAGCCGTGGCTTTGGGTGTTCGTCGGCGTGTGGGCGGTGTTCGTCAGCGCGCTCCACTTCGGTGGGCTCGCGTACAACATCTACACGAAAATCTGGTGGTGGGACCTGCTCACCCACTCGCTTTCGGGATTCGGCGTCGCAGGCGTGTTGTTCCTCGTCTTTCCGAAGACGTTCGTCCGCCAGCGCGCGCCCGTGGTCGTCGCTGGCATCGTCCTCGCTATCGGTGCCGGATTCGAAGTGTACGAGTACCTGTTCAAGGA